>NZ_CP041610.2:9600000-12022941 GCF_007113425.2 Streptomyces sp. RLB3-17
CGTCACCCCGGACAGCGCCATCGTCAGCAGGGCCCGCCGGTCGCCGAGGGCCACGTCGAGCAGCGACTCGTCGGCCAGTGCCAGCAGGTCGAAGGCCACGAAGGAGGCGGGAGTCTTCTCCGCCAGCATCCGCACCCGGGAGTCCGCGGGATGGATGCGCTCGGTGAGCGCGTCGAAGTCGAGCCGGCCCTCCCTGGCGATCACGATCTCGCCGTCCATCACACAGCGCTCCGGCAGCCGCTCCCGCAACGCCGCCACCAGCTCGGGGAAGTACCTGGTCAGCGTCTTGCCGGTACGACTGCCGAGCTCGACCTCGTCGCCGTCGCGGAACACGATCGCGCGGAACCCGTCCCACTTCGCCTCGTACTGCATGTCCGGCGGGATCTTCGCCACGGACTTGGCGAGCATCGGCTTCACGGGCGGCATCACCGGCAGATCCATGCTTCGACTCTACGAGTCGTCCATGGTGTCCGCACGCTGCGCCGTTTGACCGCCGGGGTCCCGCTGGCCTGGACTTTTGTCGCCGCCTGCCAGCAGAACCGTGAGTCTCGGCGTCCTCGTCACCGGCGGCGGCAAGAACCTCACCGGATACCGTCGCGAGGACCTCGAAGCCGCCATGACCGCCGAGCTCCTCAACGCCCGGTAGAGGGGGAGGACTCCACAACCCCCGCTACGAGACCCCCTTCTCCTGGCCACCCCTACCCAGCGAGTGGATCAAGAGGGGGGTCTCTACGGCCATGGACCCCCAGGAAGAGTCTTCTGGCGCCCGCCACAGCTCCACCCACTTAGTGGTGGCAGTACTGCCGTTCGGCCCGGGAGAACCCGTCGCCGAAGCCATCGCTGTAGCCGCGGTAGTAGTCGCCGTTGGAGCGGCCGTATCCATACCCGCCGCGGTCCTTGTGGCAGTCGTGTCTGGCATCGTTATAGCCATCCCGGAAGCCGTCCCTGTAGCCCCGGCGGTACTCACTCTGATTTGAAACGGCTGTAGGCGCACTCGCGTGGGTCTCGCTCGGCGTGGCCGCCGAAGCCTGCTGCAGGCCAACCGGAGCGAGGGCGAGAATGAGGGTCGAGCTCAAGACGACGGATCGCTTCCAATGACTGGCGTTCACGGCCTTACCCCTCAGTCACATAGGCCAAATGCGGTCATTACTACTCTAATCACCCTGATGGACCTTGCAACTTGCCGCATGCCAGCGTCAGCAGTACCGTCCAGCACCTCGACTCCCCCAACGGGTCCCTGCCGCATCGTGGAGGGCATGGAGTCGCAGATCACCCGCCACGGCAACCTCACCGCCCAGCAGGCCGCCCGGCAGTCGGCGTCACCCTCCGAGGGCGTGCGCCTCCTCGTCCGCCGCGGCGGACATCCCCCCACGTGTCACGTGACACCCACACCGCGTACACGCGGCCCCGGCACCGCGCATGACGCCCCCTCAGCAACAGCACGTCCTTGGGGTCATGCACGCACGGAGAGCCGCCGTAGCTGCCCCGCTCGTCGCGGCAACCGTCGGCTTCCCCGACGACACCCGCCTCGACTTCCCCCCATCCCCGTGAACGCCGCAGTGCAATTGTCAAGACGCGTGGAGGGGAGCCGCGCCGACCCAGCGGTGGTAGGCGTCTACGTCGACGTTGCTGCCGCACACGATGGTGACGACGTGTCGGCCGGCGAAGCGGTCGCGGTCCTCGAGGATCGCCGCGATGCCGAGCGCGGCCGAAGGTTCGACGACGAGGCCGGCGTGGTCGAGGAGCATCCGCATACCGGCGATGATCGACGCCTCCTGGACCAGGACGGCGTCGTCGGCGACAAGGAGGAGGTCGTCCAGGACGGCCGGGATGGGATGCCGGCCGGCGACGCCGTCAGCGATGGTGTCGGTCGAATCGGTGGTGACGACACGCCGCCTGCGCCACGAGTGTGTCATCGCCGGCGCGCCCAGCGGCTGGACACAGATCACCTCGACTTCGGGTGCCAGTGCCTTCACCACATGACCCACGCCGGTGGCCAGCGCCCCACCGCCGAGAGCAATCAGGACGGTGTCGAACGACGGTGCGGTGCCCACCAGTTCCAGGCCGATGGTCGCCGCGCCCTCGCAGGTCTCGATGTCCAGGCTGTCTTCGACCAGCCGGATGCCGTCGTACCGTGCGATGGCCGCCGCCCGCTCGCGAGCCAGCTCGTGGTCGCCGTCCACCAGCTCCAACCCGGCACCCAATGCGCGGATGCGATCAAGCTTGGCCCGGGTCGCGAAGCGGGATGCCACGACGGTGACGTCGAGCCCCCGGCCGCGACCGGACCACGCGAGGGCTTGGCCGAGGTTGCCCGCACTCGCACACACCACGGCCCGCGAGGCATGGTCGGCCAGCAGGCTCGCGACTACCTCGGTGCCGCGGGCCTTGAAGCTGCGGACCGGGTTCGCCGTTTCGAGCTTGATGCTCACCGTGCACCCGAGGCCGGGCTCCAGCGCCTCGCAGCGGTACAGCGGAGTGTCGAGAAAGACCGGGTCGATCACCCGGCGGGCCGCACGGATCCGGGCAGTGTCGAGACGCGTCTCCTGCACGGCACAGCAGCGTAGCGCCACCGGCGCTGGGCCCATGAGCGACTGTCGGGAGTCGCAGGTCGGTTGAGGTGCGTCACGCTGCGACGGGTTCCTCGGGGTGTTCGACGGGGCCCCTTGGTCGTTGCAGTCGTGCACGGGCTCACGCGCCCCCTGTCTCTCACGGCCGTGCCTGATCAGCCACAGCGTCGGCAGGACAGTACGTGGCAGGCCCCGCGGCCACCGTGTCGGTCTCGATCACGGACGACCTCAGCAGGCGACCAACCGCGAGCTGCACCTTCTTGAGAGGCGCTGCGGGTGAGGCGTCAGCGTTGTATCCAGGGTTGTCGCTCGCGTACGCGGCTTTGGTGCAGTATGCGGCGAGGTTCTTCTGCGCCGCCTTGAGCTTCGTCGCGGCGGAGTCCCGCGTTGCCGCGAGGCCGCGGAGCGCCTCGTCCTCGCGTTTCGCGTACGCCTCCAGGTGCTTGATCGTCGCCTCGTGCGACTTCACCCACGGGTCGGAGACGCCCTTCGACCCCTTGAGGTCCGCGACCTTGTTGTAAGGCTGGATGAGGAGCGTTTCGATTCTGCGGCGACACGACGCCTTTCGCCCGGTGTGCGAGCTGTGCGGGCTGGGCCTACCGTGGCTCGCATGGCCGATGCGGTGGAACTCGACGCAGCCGGGAGGACCGTACGTCTGTCCAGCCCGGGCAGGATCTTCTTCCCGGAGCGCGGCTTCACGAAGCTGGACCTCGCCCAGTACTACCTGTCCGTCGGCGAGGGCATCCTGCGTGCCCTGCGCAACCGCCCCACCACCCTGGAGCGGTACCCGGAGGGCGTCACGGGCGAGAGCTTCTTCCAGAAGCGGGCGCCCAAGAACATGCCCGAGTGGATCCCGACCGCGCACATCACCTTCCCCAGCGGGCGCACCGCCGACGAGATGTGCCCCACCGAGGTCGCGGCCGTGGTGTGGGCCGCGCAGTACGGCACCCTCACCTTCCACCCGTGGCCGGTGCGCCGCGACGACGTCGACCACCCCGACGAGCTCCGCATCGACCTCGACCCACAGCCCGGCACGGACTACGACGACGCCGTGCGCGCCGCCCATGAGCTGCGCGAGGTCCTGCACGAGTACGGCGATCTGCGCGGCTGGCCCAAGACGTCCGGCGGCCGAGGGCTGCATGTCTTCGTCCCGATCGCGCCGCGCTGGACCTTCACCCAGGTCCGCCGGGCCGCGATCGCCGCCGGGCGCGAACTCGAACGCCGGATGCCCGACCAGGTGACCACCGCCTGGTGGAAGGAGGAACGCGGCGAGAAGATCTTCGTCGACTACAACCAGACCGCGCGGGACCGCACGATCGCCTCCGCCTATTCGGTACGGCCCCGCCCGCACGCCCCCGTCTCCGCGCCCCTGCGCTGGGACGAGGTGGCCGAAGCGCGTCCTCGGGACTTCGACCTGGCGACCATGCCCAAGCGCTTCGCCGAACTCGGCGATGTGCACGCCGACATGGACGACCACGCCTTCTCCCTCGAAGCGCTCCTGGAGCTGGCCAGCCGCGACGAACACGACCACGGTCTCGGGGACCTGCCGTATCCCCCGGAGTACCCGAAGATGCCGGGCGAGCCCAAACGGGTACAACCGAGCCGAGCCAAGCGCGAGGACGGCTAGGGCCTGTCCGGCGGATCAAGTCGGCGGTCCCGCGGCGGCGCGGTGGACGTCGGTAGGCAGTCCCGCGGTGCCGCGGTGGACGTCGTCAGGGGAGCGCTCTCAACGCGTGCTGCCCAGGGCTATCCTTCTTGGCAACCGCCGAGGAGGAGCCCTGAGGTGACCGAGACAGCGTCGCGCCCCACGCTGGAGGCCGTGGCCGCGCGAGCCGGGGTCTCACGGGCCACCGCCTCGCGTGTCGTCAACGGCGGTGACGGAGTGCGCGAACCGCTCGTCGAGCGGGTAAGGCGGGCCGTCGAGGAGCTCGGTTACGTCCCCAACCAGGCCGCCCGAAGCCTGGTCACCCGGCGCCACGACGCCGTCGCCGTCGTCATCGCCGAACCGGAGACAAGGGTCTTCGCCGACCCCTTCTTCGCCCTCCAGCTCCGCGGCATCAGCAAGGAGCTGACCGCGCACGACTCGCAGCTCGTCCTGCTGCTCACCGAGGGCCGCGACGACCACGCGCGTGTCGGCCGGTATCTCGCCGGCGGCCATGTCGACGGCGCGCTCGTCTTCTCCCTGCACCTCGACGACCCGCTGCCGGAGCTGATCCACGGCGCGGGCGTGCCGACCGTGTTCGGTGGGCGACCCGGCTGGGGCGACGGCGCGCGGCGGGCCGTCTACGTCGACAGCGACAACCGGGGCGGCGCCCGCGAGGCCGTACGCCATCTCGTCGGACTCGGCCGCACCCGCGTCGCGCACATCACCGGCGCCCTCGACCAGACCTCCGCCGTCGACCGGCTCGACGGCTTCCGGGACGTCATGGGCGACGCCGATCCGGGCCTCGTCGTCGAGGGCGACTTCACGCCCGCGGGCGGCGAACGTGCGATGCGGGAGTTGCTGGAGCGCTGCCCGGATGTCGACGCGGTGTTCGCGGCGAACGACCTGACGGCCTCGGGAGCCCTGCGGGTGCTGCGCGAGCGGGGGCGGCGGGTGCCGGACGACGTCGCGGTGATCGGGTTCGACGACATGCTGCCGGTCGCCGAACAGACGGACCCACCGCTCACGACGGTCCGTCAGGACATAGAGGAAATGGGCCGGTTGATGGCCCGACTGCTGCTGCGGGACCTCGATCGCCGGGCGGGCAAGCAGGGGGCGGACGATGGCCCGGCCGGCGTGGTGCTGCCGACGACGTTGGTGCGGCGGGTTTCCGCGTAGGACCGTCCCCGTGGTGCGTCCGCCCGCTCCGGTTCGCCTCCGTTCGCTTCCGTCTGCTTCCTTCAGTCCCGGTGCGGCCCCAAGTTGCCGAGGAACGTGCCGAGTTGGGGCGGGGTGAGCGACGGCTCGGGTAGCGGGGCGGCGGTGGGGGAGGCGCGCAGTCCGTCGAGGAGGAGGGCGAGGGGACGGCGCCAGGCGTCCGGGGCGGTGCTCGTGAGGGCCGGGACGGCGCGGCCGAGTACGGCCAGCGCGACGAGGAGGTCCTCGGTGGTGAGATCGTCGCGGACCGTGCCCTGTTCGCGGCCGCGGCGCAGCAGCACCTCCACCGTCTCCCGGTTGTGGGCGTGCACGGAGTCGAGGGAGCGGACGCCCGCCAGATGGGTGGTCATCAGATCGTTGGCACCGCGGTCGGCGGCGAGGCCCTCGAAGACCTCTTCGACGTATCCCAGCAGACCCGCCCAGGCGTCCTCGGCGATCCGGGCCCGGTCTCCGGCGTCCATGGTCTGCGAGAGCGAGTCGCGGAAGACCGCGTCGACCAGCGCGGCGCGGCTGGGGAAGTGCCGGTACAGCGTGGCGTTTCCGACACCGGCCCGGCGTGCGATCACATCGAGCGGCGCGTCCAGGCCCTGCGCGGCGAACACCTCGCGAGCCGCCTCGACCAGCAGCTCTCGGTTGCGCCGTGCGTCGCGCCGCCGCACCGGATCGGGCCCGTTCACGTCGACCTTCATCATGTCGCCTCTCGGAAGTTCCGGGGAGTACTCCCCGGAACTGATGGTAGCGTCGAATCGAGAACTGGGGAGTGATCCCCGTTTTCCGGACGGAGCGGGGCGGGGCAGAACTGAATTCCCGGGCGGGGCAGGACTGAAGAGGGGGCCGGTGGGACGCGCGTGTCAGGAGTCCCACCGGCCTCGCTCGTACGCTCAGCCCTCTCGTGTCGCGCTCTTGATGACCGCGAAGCGCGCCCCGTACGGGTCGGCGAGCTTCGCCATGCGGCCGACGCCCTCCAGGTCCGTGGCGGGCATGCGGACCGTGCCGCCCAGCTCCTGGGCCTTGCTCACGGTGGCGTCCGTGTCGGTGACCTCGAAGTACGGCAGCCAGTACGCGCCCGACTGGGCCTCAGTCGGGTCGTCGGCCAGCGGGACGACGCCGCCGAACATGTCCGACTCCTCCGCCCCGGCCGGGTTGATACAGGTGTACGTGCCGCCGGGGAACGCAGCGGCCGAGGTCTCCCAGCCGAACACGGAGTTGTAGAACGCGGCGGCCGCCGGCTCGTCCGGGGTGTAGAGCTCGACCCAGCACAGCGAACCCGGGTCACCCGCCACGTCGATGCCCTTGGTCAGGGCCGGTTGCCAGATGCCGAAGGGCACACCCGCCTCGTCCCCGAGAATCGCCATGTGGCCCTGGCCCATGACATCCATGGGCTGGACGATCACACTGCCCCCGGCCTGCTCGACCGCCTTGGCCGTGGCCTGCGCGTCGGGAGTCTGGAAGTACACCGTCCAGGAGGGCGGTCCTTGTTCCTCGGTGGTCTGCATGCCGCCCGCGGCGGTCTTTCCGGCGAGCTGGAAGAAACCGTAGCCGCCGGCGTCGGGCCCTGCCGACTGGAACTGCCAGCCGAAGAGGCCGCCATAGAAGGATGAGGCGCCTTCGATGTCGGGGGTGCCGACGTCGAGCCAGTTCGGAGCGCCCGTGACAAAGCGGGTGGTGAGCATGTTGTGCCCTCCTCTGAAGGGTCCCGTTGCCTGTACCGCCGAGTCTGGCACCGCCCACTGACAATCGCGGCCAGGACTCCCGCCGCGGGCAGGAGAGACCATGATGATTACCCTGGGTGATCGGTTGTGTTTGTTTTGTTTTCATACTTTGCGGCGAGCCGCCTGGTATCTCGGAACAAGGCGTTGATCCCACGTTGATCGAACGTTTTTCGCCGCGCGGCACGATCCTCGTCATGCACACCGACACCATGACCCCGGCCGACTCCGCCTGGCAGGAGCAGGCGTTGTGCGCGCAGACCGGGGCCGACTTCTTCTTTCCCGAGCCGGGCAGCTCGGTGCGTGAGGCAAAGCGCATCTGCGGGATGTGCGAGATGCGCTCCGCCTGCCTCGAGTACGCGCTGAACAACGACGAACGCTTCGGCGTCTGGGGCGGCCTGTCCGAGAAGGAACGGCTCAGCCTCCGGCGAGCGGACCAGAACTGACCCCGACGACGCCGAAACCGGCCCCTGCGACGCCGGGCCCCGTCGTAATTCGGTGGGGCGATCCGGTGGCGCTGGCTAGGATCGGCGTGGCGCACCCGGGCGTAGAGCAGAGGCAGACTCGCCGCCTTGGCAAGGCGGATACGCCGGTTCGAATCCGGTCGTCCGGGCTGCGTCCGGCCGGGTGGACCTCGCGGCCGGGGACAGCGGGGTCCTGTAGAGCAGAGGCAGACTCGCCGCCCTCTCAAGGCGGATACGCCGGTTCGAATCCGGTCAGGACCACGGCGGCGCACACGCGGGGCGGGGACAGATGGGTGACGGCGGCGCGATCACACAGGACGAACTGGCGGCGTTCCACCGTACGGTCGGCAAGCTGCGGGCACTGCCCGTCGACGACCCGGTGAGGCTGCGCGCCGAACAGGTCGCCGCGTCCTTCGCGAGAGACGGGCGGGTGCGCAGGCGCAAGGTGCGCGGCGCCGAACTCTCCGCCGCCGACGCGGCCGTGATGGCCGCGACCGCGACGGGAGCGCTCGACCGGCGGGAGGACGCACCGCTCGCCCGTCCCGGCGGCGGCGGCGTCTTCGTGAAGCCCCGCTCCTGCTATGTCTGCAAGACGCCCTATCGACAGGTCGACGCCTTCTACCACCGGCTGTGCCCGGACTGCGCCGCCGACAACACCGCCCGGCGTGCGCTCACCACCGACCTGAGCGGCCGTCGAGCGCTGCTCACCGGAAGCCGGGTCAAGATCGGCTTCCAGCTGGCCCTGATGATGCTGCGCGACGGCGCCGAACTCCTCGTCACCAGCCGCTTTCCGCACGACACCATGCGTCGCTTCCGCGCCGAACCGGGCAGCGCGAAATGGCTGGACCGGCTGACGGTGCTGGCGGTGGATCTCCGTGATCCGCGCCAGGTGCTGGGGATCTGCGAGCAGTTGAGGCAGGAGGGCGAGCCCCTCGACATCCTGGTCAACAACGCCGCGCAGACGGTACGGCGGCCCGCCGCCTCGTACGCGCTGCTGGCCGCCGGGGAGCGCGCCGGACTGCCCGAAGGGGCCCGGGAGGCACCGGGGTTCACACCGATGCGGGCGCTGGCCGGTGGTGGCCCCGCGGCGCTCCCCGCGGCGCTGCGGGAGGCCGACGAGGCAGGGCTGCTGCCCGACCCCTCCCCGGAGAACTCCTGGTCGGCCCGGCTGGGCGCACTCGACCCGGCCGAGGTCCTGGAGACCCAGTTGGTCAACGCGCTCGCCCCGGCACTGCTCTGCGACCGACTGCTGCCCCTGCTGCTCGCCTCGCCCCACCCGCGGCGATATGTCGTCAACGTGACCGCCGTCGAGGGCCGCTTCGCCGTACGCAACAAGATGGCCGGCCATCCGCACACCAACATGGCCAAGGCCGCCCTCAACATGCTCACGCGCACCAGCGCCGCCGAACTCGCCGAACAGGGCGTGCACATGTGCGCCGTCGACACCGGCTGGATCACCGACGAGAACCCCGCTCCCAAGAAGGAGCGGATGGCGGGCGCGGGGTTCCGCACCCCCCTCGACATCGTGGACGGAGCGGCGCGGGTGTACGACCCGATCGTGCGGGGCGAGTCGGGCGCACCCGTGTCCGGGGTGTTCCTCAAGGACTACCGGGAGGCGGAATGGTGACCGGGCCGCAGCGCAAGCCGGACCCGCGGTTCGCGGGCGTACCGGCGGTCGTACCGCGCCCTCTGACCGAACTCGCCCCGCTGCTCGACTGGTTGCGCGACGGCCGTCCGGCCGGCGAGCGGCTGGACTTCACGGCCGGTACGGCGCTGCCCGACGGACGCCTCGACCTGTGCAAGCAGGGACTCGGAGCGCGGGGCGCGGCGCTGGTCGCCGAAGCCCTCTCCGAGATGTCCGGCGTCTCGGACAGGCCCTCTCCCGTACGGCATTTGCTGCTCGGCACCGACGGGCTCGGCGACGAGGGCGCGGTCGCGGTCGCCGCGCGTGCCGAGGTCGAGACGCTGTACCTCGGCTGCAACGGGATCACCGCGGGCGGCGCCTGCCGCATCGCCGACAACCTGCGCGCCTCGCCGCGGGTCGTCACGGGCGTCTGGCTCAAACGCAACCCGCTGGGCAGCGGGGGAGGGCGGGCCGCGGCCGAACTCGTCGAGGCCGCAAAGTCGTTGCGCACGCTGGACCTCGTGCAGACCGGGCTCGACGCGACGGGCGCCGTCGTCCTCGTCGACGCCCTCCTCACCGCGACGGAGAACGGCCGCCGCATCGAGCGGCTGTTCGTGGGCGGCAATCCGCTCGGCGCGGCGGGCGCGGTGCCGCTGGCCGCGCTCATCGCCGAGGGCGCGGTCGACGAACTCTACGTATCCGCGGCAGAGTTGGGCGACGCGGGGGCGCTGCGCCTCGCCGACGCGCTGGCGCGGGCACCGCACGGACGGCTCACCCGGCTCTCCGTCGCCAGCAACGGCATCGGGCCGAGCGCCGCCGCCCGGCTGGTGGCGGCGGCGACCGCGGCGGGGGTCACCCTGCTCGACCTCGGCCGGGTGCGGGCGGCCGCGGTGCTCGGCGCCGCAGACAACCGCCTCGACCTCGCGGCGGCCACCGACATCGCGCACACCCTCGCGAGCGCCGAACACCGCCTCACCCACCTCGTCCTCGCGCACACCGGCATGCGCAGCCGCGAGGCCCACCGTCTCCTCGACACCGCCCCGCGCGCCGCGACCGCGACCCGGTTCGTGCTGGGGCAGTCCATCGCGACCAGTGTGAAGCGGCGCCTGGACGCGCTCAGCGCGCACCTCCCGATGCCGTCGGTCCCGGCCGACGTCGCCGCCGTACGCAGCGTCCACCGCGTGGCGCCGCTACGCTCGGACTCAAGGGCGGGGCCGTAGCGCAGAGGCAGGCGCACCTGGTCTCCAAAACCGGAACACGCTGGTTCGAATCCAGCCGCCCCGCCCCCCTTCCCCACAGGGTTTCCGGCGATGGCCCCGGCCCACCGCCGTGCACCGGGAAACCCGTACGCCGCGCGCGCTTCAGCAGGCACAATCCCCGCATGGATCGCACCCCGCAGCGGCACGCCGAAAGTCTGCTCAACGCCCTCGACCCGCTGCCCTTCCCCCAGCGCATGCGCGAACTCGCCCTGCGGGTGAAGGAGCGGACCCCGCTGCGGCCGGTACTGGAAGAACTCGAATCCCGCGGACCGTACGAACGGGGGATCGCCGTCGTCGCGGCCGCCGTCGGCCGCGACGCCGAGTGGATCGCGGACCGCATCGCCGACCCGGACACCTTCGTGCGCGGACATGCCCTCCGGGTCGCGGACAGCCTCCAAGTGCCCGACTCCGCCTACGAGTCGGCGCTCGACGACGCCCCGGAGGCGGTCCGCAGGGAGCTGTTGCGCGCGATCGTCGCGGGACGGCGCACGGCACTGGCCGACCGGCTGCTGCCGGGGCTGCGGCGGGACTGGGGCGACGCGGAGGCGGCCCGTCTGCTGCCGGGCTGCGCGCCGGAGACGGTCGCCCGGCTGCTGCCCGAACTCTTCCACGCCGTCACCGGCTGGAAGACCCTCGCCAAGCGGCATCCCGGCACCCTCCTCGACGTCGCCGAAAGCGAGCTGGCGGCGCTCCCCGAGGCCCTGCGGGACACCTGGTGGGGCCGGTACACCCCGGGCGTGGCCGCCACGGTCGCGACGCAGCCCCTGCGCGTGCTCGACCTTCTCGAACGCTTCGGGCCCGCCACCCTCCCCCTCCCGCTGCACGACCACTTCCCGCGGTTCGCGGCGGCCGACCCGAGCCGGCTGCTGCGGCTGCTGCTCACCCCCACCGGATTCGCCGCGCGCCGCTACCGGTCCCTGAGCCCCGCCGTGCTGCGCAGGCTGGCCCGTTCCGACGCGCCCGAACTCCCGGCGTTCAGCAGGGCCTTGGCCGACTGGGGTGATCTCGCGCCGCTCGTGAAGGCGCTGCCGCCGGCGCGACGCCACGCCTTCTACCGGGCCGCGCAGGAAGGCCGAGGCGCCGGACACGGCACCATCGACGCGATCATCCTCGCGGTGCTGCCACGCAGCTGTGTCGCCGAAGAGGCCCGACGCATGGCGGCCGTCGCACGCGAGCACGGCGCCCACTGGAGCTCCCTGCTGCTCGCCGAGTCCTTCCTCCCCGTCGAGGAAGCACGCGAACGGCTCGTCGAGGCCACCCGCCGCCCGGCCGCCGAAGACCGCGCCGAGGCATGGCCGTTGCTCATCCGCAACGCCGCCCGCTCCGGCGACCACGCGGCCGTCACCTCCGTCCTGGAGGAGATGGGCCGGCTGCGCAACGAACAGGACCCGGTGCGCTCGGCCGCGCTCGACGCGCTGTCCAGGGTGCGGCCCGCGCTGTTCACCGAGGACGCCGAGCCGCACCTCGACCGCATCACCGCGGACGCCGTCGAGGCCCGCGACTCCTCGCCCGCCACCCGGCACAACCTCAGCGACCTCGCCCTGTCCGTCCTGCGCGAGCACGCGGCGGGCGGCCGGCGCGAGCTGGTGAACTGGGCCCTGCGCACCCTGGTCCGGATCTCCGGCAACACCGGTGGCGCCGACCTCGGCCGTCTCGACACGACCCTGCGGCGCGGCCAGGAGCACCAGGTGTACGAGGCCCTGCGCCCCTGGATCGAGGCGGGCGCCGAAAAGGCCGACTACAGCCTCGCCTTCACGCTCGCCCGCGCGGTCGGGCGGCGCGCCGCCGGCATGCCCGAACTGCAGGAACTCCTCTGGCAGGCCATCCGGTACGGCAATGACGCGACCCTGCGCCACGCGGTCGAACTGTGGCTCGAGCCGCCCGCGACCCGCGACGAGCGGGTGGCCCGCGTCCTCGCGTTCGAACCGTCCGCGGGCGCGCTGTGGCCGGTCCTGGGCATCGTCACCCGGCGCCGCACCGACCTGCTCGACCCGCTGCTCGCCGAGACCCCTCCGTACGGCCGCTTTCTGACCAAGGGCACCCCCTGGACCGTACCGGTGAGCCGCGACATACGGCGCTGGGTGCCACGCCAACAGCGCGCGGTGGCACGACAGTTGGCGGACCGGGCCGAGGACGCCGCGCTGCCGCTCTTCGAGCGGGCCGCCGCCGTCGCGCAGCACGCCCTCGTCCCGGGCAGCGGCACCGATCTCGTACGCCACTGGACCGGTTCCCCGGACGTGCTGCTCGCCGAGGCGGCGCTCGCCGCACTCGCCCGTACGGACCGGCCCGCCGACGCGCTGCCCGAACTCCTGGCGCACGCGGACGGCGAGCGGGCGCGGGTCGCCGTCTACGCGGCCACGCAGGCCTCCCGGTACGCGGCGCCCTCGCTCCTTGCCGCGCAGCTGCGCACGGTGCTCTTCGCGCCGCGCGCCAAGGTGACCAGCCGCAAGGAGGCCGCCCGGCTCGCCGCCGTACGGCTCCCGATGCCACGGGCGGCCGCGCTGCTGACCGAGGCGTACGAGGCGCCGGGCACCCACGTCGACGTCCGCGCCGCCATCGTGGCCTTCGCTGGCGGCCTGCTCGCCGAGGAACAGGTCTGGGGACTGCTGCGGGATGCCGCGGGCGCCGAGCCGGTGCTGCGCACCGCGATCCTGCGGGTCACCCCGTTGGACCTGCCCGAGCCCCACCGCGAGCGGTACGCCGGACTGGTCCGCGAGGTGTCGTCCACCGACGATCCCGAGACCGCCACCCTGGCCTTCGACGCCCTGGCCCGCTGGGCGCCCTGGTCCCCCGAGTCGCCGAGGGTCCTCGCCGACGCCGTCACCGATCTGACGGGGCGCATCAGCTGGCGCGCGGCGGCCAATGGTCTGGTGACCGCGGCCGCGGGCTCACCACGCGGCGGCCGGGGCCTTCAACAGGCGCTGCGGGCGTTGGCGGAGGCGGAGACGGCCGCGGCGACGGAGGAGATCGGCCGCGCCGATGCCGACGAGCGGCGCGACCGACCGGCCAGGCGGCGCGTCGACCACCTTGTCGTGCGCCTCGCCCAGCAGGCCAGGACGGCCCCGGGACCCATCCGTCCCGCGGCCCTCGCCGCCGGCGAGCTGCTCGCCGGGTACGACGCCTTCGTACCGCAGGCGGCCGCGATCACGGCGTTCCACCTGGACCTGGACGGGGACCCGGGGGACCTGGAGCGCCTGGCCGCCCTCACCGAGGGACGTCCGGCGCTGGCCGCACGGACGGCCCGGGAGTTCGGGGAGCGACTGCGACGGCAGGCGCAGGAGGGGGATCCCGACGTCCTGCTGGAGGTGGTGCGGCGGCTGGGCGCGCACGGCGGACACGGCGAGGGGCTGCTCGCGGCGGCCGTCACCGGGGCGATCGGCGCCCGCACGGGCTGGGCCGCCCCCTGGCGGGAGCGGCTGAGAGCACTGCGCCGCCACCCGGTGGCCGACGTGCGGGACGCGGCGCTGGACCAGGTGACGGCGTACGAGTGAGGCGGCTTCGACCGGAGAGGGTCAGCCGGCGGCGCGCGCGGCCATCCGCGCCTTGCGGGCCGCGAGCTTCTCGTCGAACTTCGAGGCCTCCGCGTCCAGGCCGCCCATGAAGAAGCCGAGCTCCTCCTGGGCCTGCAGGCCCTCGGGGCCGAGGCCGTCCATCTCCAGGACCTTCAGGTGGCGCAGCACCGGCTGCAGCACGTCGTCGTGGTGGATGCGCATGTTGTAGACCTCGCCGATGGCCATCTGCGCGGCGGCGCGCTCGAAGCCGGGCATGCCGTGTCCGGGCATCCGGAAGTTGACGATGACGTCGCGGACGGACTGCATGGTCAGGTCGGGGGCCAGCTCGAACGCGGCCTTGAGCAGGTTGCGGTAGAAGACCATGTGCAGGTTCTCGTCGGTCGCGATGCGCGCCAGCATGCGGTCGCAGACCGGGTCGCCCGACTGGTGACCGGTGTTGCGGTGCGAGACGCGGGTCGCGAGCTCCTGGAAGGCGACGTACGCGACCGTGTGCAGCATCGAGTGGCGGTTGTCCGACTCGAAGCCCTCGTTCATGTGCGCCATACGGGACGCCTCGAGCTTGTCGGGGTCCACGGCGCGCGAGGCGAGCAGGTAGTCGCGCATCACGATGCCGTGTCGGCCCTCCTCGGCGGTCCAGCGGTGCACCCAGGTGCCCCAGGCGCCGTCACGGCCGAAGAGCGCGGCGATCTCGTGGTGGTAGCTCGGCAGGTTGTCCTCGGTGAGCAGGTTGACGACCAGCGCGATCCGGCCGATCTCCGTGACCTTGGACTGCTTCTTGTCCCAGGCCTCGCCGTCCTCGAAGAAGCCGGGGAAGTTCCGGGCGTCGCCGAACGGCACGTACTCGTGCGGCATCCAGTCCTTGGCCACCTTGAGGTGGCGGTTGAGCTCGGTCTCGACCACTTCTTCCAACGCGTAGAGCAGCCGAGCGTCGGTCCAGTCGGTGGACGGGCTGCCAAGGTGGGGAGAAGTGATCGTCACGGGTGCTCCAGGGGGACGTGAAATTGCTGAGCGAGTTACTGAGCGTGTTGCCGGGCGTGCAGCCGAGCGAGTTGCTCGGCGGGTTACCGAGCGGAGACGTAACCTACGGCATCGTAGGCTACGTATCCGTAGGTTACGAAACCGTAGGTTAAGTTTGCTGTAAAGAGTGCCTGATCAGTGGGGGTCCCAGCGGGGGAGCGGGCGTGTTCAGACGTACAGCTCCCGAAGCCGTACCGAGAGGCATGTCACACACCCCTCGAGCTTCTCGAACTCGCTGATGTCCACGAGAACCGGTTCGTGACCGAGGCCCGCGAGCAGCTCCGCCGTCTTCGGGGCGCTCGCCGCCATCAGCAGCTTCCCGCCGCCGAGCAGCACGACATGCGCCCCGGACTCCTCCGGTACCGGCAGGAAGCGCGGGAACAGCGAAGGCATGTCCACCAGGGGCTCATGGCCGATCACCGTCCCGTCGGGCAGCGCGGTGACCGCCGACTTCAGATGCAGCACCTTGTTCACGGGTACGGCCACGACCCGCGCCCCGAGCGGTTCGAAGGCCGCCCGCAGCTGCTGGACCCCGGCCGCGTTGGTGCGCCCGCCGCGGCCCACGTACACCGTGTCGCCTACCTTCAGGACGTCGCCGCCGTCCAGGGTGCCCGGCTCCCAGATCCAGTTCACCGAACAGCCCAGCCGGGCCACGGCTTCCTCGACCCCGGCGGTCTCGGCGCGGCGGGACTCGGCGCCGGGGCGGGAGATCAGCGCGACATTGCGGAAGACGACCACGGCGTCCTCGACGAACACCGAGTCGGGGCAGTCGTCGGCCGGATCGACCTCGACGGTCTCCCAACCGTGCGTGCGCAGCGCCTCGGCGTACGCCTCCCACTGCTCGACGGCCAGGTCGACGTCCACCTTCTCGCGCTCGATGTGCGTCACCAGTCCCTCGGCGAGACGGGGACTGGGCCTGCGGATGAGGGCTTTCTGGCTGGGCACGAGCGGTCTCCGAATCGGCAGGGTGCATCGGCGCACATCATGCAGCGCCGTTCGCGCGCACAACAGCCCCCGACTCGGCACCCCCGGACCGGACGGCGGGCGGACCCGCGTCCGAACGTGACGCGGGGCGGTGCCCGGAAGCGACGTTAGTCAGCCTCCGGGCCCGGCGCTATGTCGGATACCCGACAGCTTCCGCCGTGGTTTCTTTCAGTTCTCCTCCTTCCAGCAGCAGCCGGCGTGTGATTCCGATCGACTCCAGGAACGGCAGGTCGTGGCTGGCGACGATCAGCGCGCCCTCGTAGGACTCGAGCGCCGTGGTGAGCTGGCGGACGCTCGCCAGGTCGAGGTTGTTGGTCGGCTCGTCGAGCATCAGGAGCTGCGGCGCGGGTTCGGCGAGCATCAGCGCCGCGAGCGTCGCCCGGAAGCGTTCGCCGCCGGAGAGCGTCGCCGCCCGCTGGTCGGCCTTCGCCCCCTTGAACAGGAAGCGGGCGAGTCGCGCCCGGACCCGGTTGATGGTGGCGGCGGGCGCGAAGCGGGCCACGTTCTCGGCCACGGTCAGCTCCCCGTCGAGCACATCGAGCCGCTGAGGCAGGAACCGAAGCGGCACATGGGCCAGCGCCTGGCCGGACACCGCCTCCAGCTCCCCGGCGATCGTCCGCAGCAGCGTCGTCTTGCCCGCGCCGTTGCGCCCGATCAGCGCGATCCGCTCGGGTCCGCGCAGATCGAACACGCCGTCCACGCGAGCGCCGTACCTCAGCTCCAGGTTCTCCAGCGTGAGCACGGTGCGGCCCGGCGGTACGGCCGTGTACGGCAGGTCGACACGGATCTCGTCGTCGTCCCGTACGGCCTCCACCGCGTCGTCGAGCCGGTCCTTCGCCTCGGCGAGCTTCTCCTCGTGCATGATGCGGTGCTTGCCCGCCGACTCCTGGGCGGCCCGTTTGCGCGCACCCATCACGATCTTCGGCTCGCGCTTCTGCTCGAACATCTTCTGCCCGTAGCGCTTACGACGGGCGAGCTTGACCTGCGCGTCGACCAGCTCGCGCTTCTGCTTCTTCAGATCGGCCTCGGCGACGCGCACCATGCGCTCCGCCGCCTCCTGCTCGCCGGCGAGGACCTCCTCGTACGCGGAGAAGTTGCCCCCGTACCAGGTGACCTCGCCCGAGCGCAGATCGGCGATCTGGTCGACCAGGTCCAGCAGTTCGCGGTCGTGGCTGACCACGACCATGACCCCGGACCAGGCCTCGACGGCCGCGTACAGCCGCCTGCGCGCGTACAGGTCGAGGTTGTTGGTGGGCTCGTCCAGCAGCAGGATGTCCGGCCGGCGCAGCAGCAGCGCGGCCAGGCGCAGCAGTACCGACTCGCCGCCCGAGACCTCGCCGATGGTGCGGTCCAGCTCGACGTGCCCGAGTCCGAGTTCGCCGAGCATGGCGAGCGCCCGCTCCTCGACGTCCCAGTCGTCGCCGACGACGTCGAAGTGCTCCTCGGCCGCGTCGCCCGCCTCGATGGCGTGCAGCGCGGCACGCGTGGCGGCGATGCCGAGCGCCTCGTCGACCCGCAGGGCGGTGTCGAGCGTGACGTTCTGCGGCAGATGACCGACTTCGCCGGTGACGCGGATCGTGCCGTCGGCCGGGGGCAGTTCGCCCGCGATCAGCTTCAACAGGGTGGACTTCCCTGATCCGTTGACGCCGACGAGCCCGGTCCTGCCGGGGCCGAAGGCGACCTGAAGGTCGTCGAAGACGGTGGTTCCGTCCGGCCAGGCGAAGGAGAGGGAGGTGCAGCTGAGGGAGGTGGGGAAAGAAGACATGAGGGCCTCGCGATTACTGGGTGCGGTCAGGGGCACGCGTTCGGGACACCGCGAGGTGACGACGATCCGGTCAGGAGGGCGGAAAGAAGGCCCCGTAAACCGGAGGACGGCTCATACGCCGAGGTCGCACGCTGCGCACACGGGGGCGACGAAAGCCCACTGTGTGACGCGGTGTCTCAGACCTCAGACGAGCAACGTCCTTCTCCAATCGACGACAACAGGACCGCTGTACACCGTAGGAACGGCTCCGAACGCTGTCAACGCATTAACGTGGCCCCGACCTCGACCCCGAAGGAGACGCCGTGCCCAACGGCTCGCTGTCGCTGCCCGCCCGGCTCTATCTGCTGGCCTGGGACACCACGAGGCTCAAGGTCACGGGGGCGACCCACCTCCACCATCTGGTGCGCGCCGGCGCCCTCACGGAACTCGCCCAGCGCGGACTGCTCGCCGACGTGGACGGCATCGCCACACCGGTCGACGCCGACGCCCTTACGGGGGACCTCGTCCTCGACGGGCTCCTGGAACTGGTGGAGGAGTCCCGGCCCCGGAAGTGGAAGGCGTGGGTGACCCTGCGGGCGCGTGTCACCCTGGACGCGGTCCGCGCGCAGCTCGCCGCCGAGGGATATCTGCGGGCCGAGAAGAAGCGGGTGCTCGGGCTCTTCCCGTCCGTGGAGTACGAGCTGGAGCGGGTGTCCGCGGTGGAGGCGCTGCGGGAGGAGGCACGGACCGTGTTGCGGGGGCCCGTGCCCGTCGAGGAGGTCTCCGACCGCGACGCGGCCCTCGTCGCCCTAGCCGCCGCGGCCGAACTGCGCACGCTGGCGTCCGGCAAGGACCGCAAGCTGTACAAGCAGCGCATCGAGGAGCTGACCGATCGCAGCGGAGCGGCTGCTCCGGCGCTGAAGAAGGTCATCCAGGAGGTGCGCACCGCGATCGTCGTGGCGGCCACGGCGGCCTCGACCTCGGGCGCGGCAACGGGGGGCTGAGGCACCCGGGAAGGCATCTGGGAAGGGGCGCGGGAAGGGACGCGGGGGACCGCGCGAGCAACCCCCGGCGACCCGCACCCGCCCATGCTTCCCCCCCACGCACACGTCGCATTCCTGCCAGCCCCCGCCCCGCCCCCGGTGATGGGATCGTCCCCATGACGAACCAGAACCCCACCCACGAAACCGCCCTCGCCTTCCGCGCCCTGCACATCCCCGGCCGCCCACTCGTCCTCCCGAACGCCTGGGACACGGCGAGCGCGCGCCTGGTCGAGGAGGCGGGCGCCGCCGCCGTGGCGACGACCAGCGCGGGGCTCGCCTGGGACCTGGGAACGGCCGACGGGGACCGGCTGGACAGGGACCGGGCCCTCGGCGCGGTCGCGCGCGTCGCCGCCGCGGTCCGGGTCCCGGTGAGCGCGGACATCGAGAGCGGCTACGCGAAGGACGCCGCGGGCGTCGGGGACACGATCCGCGCGGTGCTCGCGGCGGGCGCCGTGGGCGTGAACATCGAGGACGCGCTGTACGGCAGGGAAGGCGGCGGCGAAGGTGACGACGGCGAGGATGCCGGCGACGGCGGCCGTGGCCCGCTGCGTCCGGTCGCCGAGCAGGCGGAGCGTATCGCCGCGGCCCGTGCCGCAGCCGATGCGGCGGGTGTCCCGCTGTTCATCAACGCACGCATCGACACCGTTCTGAGGGGCGCGGGAGGGGTCGAGGAGACCTTGGAGCGAGCCGCCGCCTTCCTCGCCGCCGGAGCCGACGGGATCTTCGTTCCCGGGGTCGTCGACCCGGGGACGGTGAAGTCGCTCGTGGCGGGTGTCGAGGGCCCGCTCAATGTGCTGGCCGGTCCCGGCGCGCCGTCCGTCGCCGAGCTGGCCGCGCTCGGGGTCGCCCGGATCAGCACGGGCTCGAGCATCGCGCAGGCCGCGCACGCCGTGGTCCGCCGTGCCGCGCGGGAGCTGCTGAGCGCGGGGACCTACGACTCGCTGACCGGAGGACTCGACTACGTCGAGCTCAACACCCTGCTGGGCGGGGCTCGTTGAGGGCGGGGGCGCCGCTCAGCAGGTGCCCCGCATCAGCTCCTCCAGGTCGTGGTCCAGGTCGACCTGGAGATGCTCGAGTCCGACGGGCACCAGTTCGGTCGTGAGCTGGAGGAACTTCCGCACCTCGCCCGAGCGCACGTGCACCACGGCGGTGCCCTCGGGGGCGTGGAACTCCAGAACGGTCCGGTCGTAGCCGTACGGCCGCACCCGTACGTCGCCGTACCCCACGGAGTCCTCCATGCCGGACGTGAGCAGCTCGCGCGCGAACGTCCAGCAGACCTCCACGCCCTCCAGCGTGGCCGGGGCGGGGAAGGTCATACGGACGGCGAAGGGGTCGCTGCGGTCGTAGTGGAGCGTTGCGGGAATGCTCGGCATCCGCGGGGCGGCGGCGACGAGGCGGGCCTCTACGGGCTGCTCGATGACGGTGGACAACGCCTTGCTCCCTTGTGACGGCTGGACGAACTCCGGGCGGATGAGGCCGGGCAATGTATGAGACGACGGAATGAGCCATTCAGTGCACCTGAAACGCAAGTGACCTCTGTCACCGAGTTCATTCACCTCGGTGACACGTAGTGATCCATTTCTCGTTCCGACATGCCCGCGATACCGGAGAGGACACCAACCGGAGCCCCCGGGTTCCCGCCGAGGGCATCTGGACGGCGCCCGGGGAGTGGGCTAGCTTCGCCCGCCATGAGGGGCTTGGGGAAGTCGAGACGTACGAGTCGGGCGGTCACCGTGGGACTGTGCGCGGCGGCGTTCGCCGCCGCGCTGACGGCGGCGCCCGCGCAGGCACACGAGGCGGGGAAGGCGGCCCACTGGGCGCTCAAGGACAGCGGCAGCGACGTGCGTTTCCGCGGACTGTCGGCCGTCAACCGCGACACCGCCTGGGTGGCCGGCGCCAAGGGCACCGTCCTGCGCACCACCGACGGCGGCGCGAGCTGGCGGAACGTCTCGCCGCCCGGCGCCGCCGACCTGGAGTTCCGCGACATCGAGGCGTTCGACGCGCGGCGCGCGGTGGTCCTCGCCATCGGTGAGGGCGAGGCCTCCCGGGTCTTCAGGACCGACGACGGCGGCGCGACCTGGACCGAGTCCTTCCGCAACACCGACGCGAAGGCCTTCTACGACTGTCTGACCTTCTTCGACCGGCGCCACGGCCTCGCGATGAGCGACCCCGTGGACGGCAGGTTCCGCATCCTGTCCACCAGCGACGGCGGACGGTCCTGGAAGGTGCTGCCCAGTGACGGCATGCCCGCCGCGCAGGACGGCGAGGCGGGCTTCGCCGCCAGTGGACAGTGCCTCGTGAGCGCGGGATCGCACGATGCCTGGCTGGCCACCGGCGGGGGCGCACACGCGCGTGTGCTGCATTCCACCGACCGGGGACTGACCTGGAAGGCGGCCGATACGCCGATCCCGGCGGGCGACCCGGCGCGTGGCGTCTTCGCCCTCGCCTTCCGGGACCGCGCCCACGGCCTCGCGGTCGGCGGCGACTACCGCGCCGACCAGGCATCGCCCCAGGTGGCCGCCCTCACCCCCGACGGCGGCCGCACCTGGACCCCCGCCGCCCAGCCGCCGCCCGCCTACCGCTCCGGTGTCGCCTGGCTCCCGCACAGCCGCACCTCCGCGCTCGCGGTCGGCCCGACCGGCACCGACCTCACGACCGACGGCGGCCGCACCTGGCGCACCCTGGACACCGGCTCGTACGACACCGTGGACTGCACCCCCGACCTGGGCTGCTGGGCATCCGGGGAGAAGGGCCGGGTGGCACGTCTGGAGCGCTGACCGCCGCGTGCCCCGTGGCGAGCTGGGTACCCGTGTCGCCGACGCGCAAGCAAGCGATCGGCGACACGGAAGGAAGTGAGCCGCCATGCCCCGTGGCTCCAGCCCCAAGCGCGAACGCCAGTACGAGCACATCAAGGAGAGCGCTCTCGACCGGGGAGAGGGCAGGGAGCGCGCCGAGGAGATCGCCGCGCGCACCGTCAACAAGGAGCGCGCCCGGGCCGGCGAGTCGAAGACCGCGAGCCGCACGTCCACCGAGGACATCTCCTCCGGCAGGCGCGGCGGCCTGCGCTCCCACCAGGGCGCCCAGGGACCCACGTACGACCAGCTGTACGAGGAGGCCAAGCGGCGTGACATCCATGGCCGGTCGGACATGAACAAGGAGGAGCTGAGGCGCGCGCTGGGCGACAAGTGACCGCCCCACGGCCTCGTCCGGTGCTGTGGGCTTAGGCTCGTCGGCACCATGAACACCTCGTTGAACACCGTACCGATTCCCGCGGGTTGGCCCGCGACCGAGGAGCAGGCCCGCGCCGTGCAGGACGAACTGCGGGGGCGCGTGGTGCTCGACGAGCCCGGGCCGCCGCCCGGCACCGGCAGAGTGACGGGCGTCGACGTGGCGTACGACGACGAGCGGGACGTCGTCGTGGCCGCGGCCGTCGTGCTCGACGCGGCGAGCCTCACCGTCGTCGCCGAGGCCACCGCCGTCGGACAGGTCTCCTTCCCCTACGTCGCCGGGTTGCTGGCCTTCCGCGAGATCCCGACCGTGCTGGCCGTGCTCGACGCGTTGCCGTGCCCGCCGGGTCTCGTGGTCTGCGACGGCTACGGTCTCGCCCACCCCCGCCGTTTCGGCCTCGCCAGCCACCTCGGCGTCCTCACCGGGCTCCCCACGATCGGGGTGGCCAAGAACCCGTTCACCTTCTCCTACGAGGAGCCCGGCGCCCGGCGCGGCAGCGCCTCCCCGCTGCTCGCGGGCGAACCGACGGGCCCGGAGGAGGTCGGTCGCGCACTGCGCACCCAGGACGGCGTCAAGCCGGTCTTCGTCTCGGTCGGCCACCGGGTGAGCCTCGACAACGCCTGCGCGCACACCCTCGCGCTCACCCCGCGATACCGCCTCCCGGAGACCACCCGAAGAGCGGACTCCCTGTGCCGACGGGCCCTGAAGGAGACAACTCCCTCAGGAGCCTCACCCGTTGACTGAGTACGTGCCCTGAGTACGTGTTCTGAGTATCTGTACGGATGCGGCGGCGCCGTCATGATCGGCAGGCTTTCGCGCATGACGACGCACCGTTCCCCGAAGCCCGCCACCGGCGCCACCCAGCCCGTCGAGCGCACCGTGATGGCCGCGCTGGTCCTCTCCGTCCTCGCCGGGGTCGGCTGGATCGGCGGGATGATCTACACGGTGCTGGGCTGGCCGCTCTAGAGAGCACCTTCCGGACGGTCCTACCGGGACGCGGCGACCCTGAAGGTGATCCCCGCCCCGCGCAGCCGCTCGATGAGCGCGTCGCCCATCGCCACCGCCGTCGTGACCTGTCCGGCCGTCTCCGGCAGGTCGTCGAAGGCGAGCGACAGCGCGGACTCCGCGAACATCTTGGCGGTCTCGCCGTAGCCGGGGTCGCCGCCCGCGACCTCCGTGAACACGCGGCGTCCGCCGCCCTCGCCCACGAACCGCACCGAGAACCAGCTCTTCGCCCGCCGCGAGGCACTGGGCCCCTCGCCCGGCTTGATCCGGTCGGACAGCCAGCGCCGCGCGGGCGGCACCTGGGCCGCCGCGAACACCGCGCCGACGGCCGTGACCCCGCCCAGCGCGACCGGCAGCCGTTCGACGGCCGCGTAGTGGCGGTAGCGGAAGTCGGGCCCGTAGCGCTCCAGCACCCGCGCCGAACGCTGCACGATCTGGGCGTCGATAGTGGGCAGCGGCAGCGCCCATGCCCCGACCTCCTTGGCGAACCGCGGTGTGCTCAGCGGCGCGTGTGCCCGCCGTCCGACCAGCCGTGGTTCGTGCCGCCCGCGATCCCGCGCCGCGGCCAGGATGTGCCGCCCGCGCGCGAACTGGGTGAGCGCGGAGGCGAACGTGCCGCCCGAGAACATCGCCTGTGCGCGGACGAAACCGTCGACCCGCAACGGCACGTCCTCGGGCAGCTGCCGCACCGTGAAATAGGCGCCCAGGTCGTGCGGAATCGAGTCGAAACCGCAGGCGTGCACCAGGCGGGCCCCCGTCTCCCGCGCGCGTGTGTCGTGCCGGACGTACATCAGATCCACGAACTCGGGCTCGCCGGTGAGGTCCAAATAGTCGGTGCCCGCGTCGGCGCAGGCGGCGACCAGCTCCTCGCCGTGCAGTATGTAGGGCCCGACGGTCGTCGCCACCACGCGCGCGCCGCGGGCGAGTTCGCGCAGCGACGCCGGATCGGCGACATCCGCCACCAGCACGTCGGGGGCGCCGGACAGCCGCTCCCGCAGCCGTGCCAGCTTCTCCTCGTCGCGGCCCGCGATCGCCCAGCGCAGCCCTTCGGGCGCGTGGGCGGCGAGGTACTCCGCGGTGAGGGCTCCGACGAACCCGGTGGCTCCGAAGAGCACGATGTCGTACGTGCGAGCCATCCCGTTCAGCCTGCTCATGACACCCCATCTGTCGTGCGCGAAGCGCCGTTGTCGGTGGCTGAGGCTAGCGTGAGGTACGAGCAGCCGAACGATGAGGTCGACACAGAGGTCGGAGGTGGCCGTGGCCGTACAGGGGAACGCGCGCCGGCCGTGCGGCGGCATACGCCGCTGACGCGCCCTGTTTCATGACCTTTCGGCATGATCCGCCACCCGGGATTTAACTAAGCGCTTGCTCGCTGGGGGCTTGCCCGGCGTGGAACACGTTCTTAACATCTCTGATGTCACATCAGTGGTGTCACAGTGCTGGGGGCTCGATGGCAGTGGCAGGGACGCCGGCGTACGGCCCGCTGGCGGGAGTGCGCGTGGTGGAGCTGGCGGGCATCGGCCCCGGCCCGTTCGCCGCCATGCTCCTGGCCGACCTCGGCGCGGACGTCGTCCGCGTGGACCGGCCCGGCGGCACGGGGCTCGCCGTCAACCCGGAGTACGACATCACCAACCGAAACAAACGGTCGGTCGTGATCGACCTCAAGGCCGAGGACGGCCCCGCCCGCGTCCTCGATCTGGTCGAACGCGCGGACATCCTCGTCGAGGGCTTCCGCCCCGGCGTCGCCGAGCGCCTCGGCGTCGGCCCCGAGACCTGCCACGCCCGCAACCCGCGGCTCGTCTACGGCCGGATGACCGGCTGGGGCCAGCAGGGCCCGCTCGCCCCGCGTGCCGGGCACGACATCGCGTACATCGCCCTCACCGGCACCCTCGGCATGATCGGCAGGCCGGACGAGCCGCCCGCGGTCCCCGCGAACCTCGTCGGCGACTACGCGGGCGGCTCGCTCTACCTCGTCGTCGGCGTCCTCGCCGCGCTCCACCACGCGCGCGCCACCGGCGCCGGGCAGGTCGTGGACACGGCGATCGTCGACGGCGCCGCGCACCTGGCCTCGATGATCCACGGCATGCTCGCCGCGGGCGGCTGGCAGGACCGGCGCGGCGCCAACCTCCTGGACGGCGGCTGCCCGTACTACGGCACGTACGAGACGGCCGACGGGAAGTACATGGCGGTGGGCGCCCTGGAGCAGCAGTTCTACGCCGAGTTCGTGGAACTGCTCGGCATCGAGGAGTACGCCGACGCCCGCAAGGACCTGGCCCGCTGGGGCGAGCTGCGCGAGGTGGTCGCGGCTCGCTTCAAGACCCGCACCAGGGACGAGTGGACCGCGGTCTTCGAGGGCTCCGACGCCTGCGTGGCCCCCGTCCTGTCGCTGCGGGAGGCCCCGGCCCATCCCCACCTCGCCGCCCGCGGCACCTTCACCGACCACGGCGGCATCACCCAGCCCGCCCCCGCACCCCGCTTCTCCCTGACCCGCACCTCCGTCCGCACCGGCCCCGCCCTGCCCGGCGCCGACACCGCGGACGTGGCCCGCGACTGGGACGTACCACGGCTGACGGGGCACGACCTCATGACGGACGACTCGATGAAGGACGGCGACTGATGGAGCTCTCCCTCCCGCTCGACTACGCCGGCGACCCCCGGCAGGCCGCCGACGAGGTCGCCGCCCTGGAGTCCGCGGGTCTGGACGCCGTCTGGGTCGCGGAGGCCTACGGCTTCGACGCGCCCACGATCATGGGCTATCTGGCCGCCCGCACCGAGCGCATGAAGATCGGCTCCGGGATCCTCAACGTCTACTCGCGCACCCCGGCGCTCCTCGCGCAGACCGCCGCCGGACTCGACGCGCTCTCGGGCGGCCGCGCCATGCTGGGGCTCGGTGCCTCGGGCCCGCAGGTCGTCGAGGGCTGGCACGGGAAGGCGTACGACAAGCCACTGGGCCGCACCCGCGAGGCCATCGAACTGACCCGCCGCATCCTGCGTCGCGAGGTCATCGACCACCACGGCATCACCGACATGCCCCGCCCCGGCGGCCTGGGCAAGCCCCTGAAGCTCCTCACCAAGCCGGTGCGCCCCGACATCCCGCTGTACGTGGCGTCCCTGGGCCCCGCCAACGTCCGGATGACCGCCGAAGTCGCCGACGGCTGGCTGCCCACCCTCTTCATCCCGGAGAAGGCCCACCAGGTGTGGGGCGGCCCCCTCGCGGAGGGCGCCGCACTGCGGGACCCGGCGCTCGGCCCGCTGCGGACCGTCGCGGGCGGCCTGCTCGCCATCGGCGAGGACGCGGCGGCCGTACGGGAACTCGCGCGACCCAAAATCGCCCTCTACGTAGGCGGCATGGGTGCCCCCGGCAAGAACTTCTACAACGACCTCGCGGTGGCCTACGGCTACGAGAAGGAGGCCCGGCTCATCCAGGAGCTGTACCTCTCCGGTCGGAAGAAGGAGGCCGAGGCCGCCGTACCTGCCGAGTTCTGCGAGCTGATCTCGCTGTGCGGGCCGGAGAGCTATGTGCGCGAGCGTGTCGAGGCCTTCCGGGAGGCCGGGGTCGACATGCTCAACATCACTCCCGTGGGGCCGGAGCCGGCCCGCCTGGTCGAGACCGTCAAGAGCTGGCTCTAGGAGGGCATTCGCGCATGAAGCGGCAGATTTTCGGCGCCGAGCACGACGCGTTCCGGGAGACCGTGCGCACCTTCCTCGCCAAGGAGGTGACGCCGTACTACGAACAGTGGGAGAAGGACGGCATCGTCTCGCGCGAGGCCTGGCGCGCCGCCGGGAAACAGGGGCTGCTCGGCCTCGCCGTACCGGAGGAGTACGGAGGCGGCGGCAACGCCGACTTCCGCTACAGCGCCGTACTCGCCGAGGAGTTCACGCGCGCGGGGGCCGCCGGTCTCGCCCTCGGGCTGCACAACGACATCATCGGGCCGTATCTGACGGACCTGGCCACCGAGGAGCAGAAGCGGCGCTGGCTGCCCGGGTTCTGCGACGGTTCACTCATCACAGCGATCGCGATGACCGAGCCCGGCGCCGGATCCGACCTCCAGGGCATCAGGACGCACGCCGAGGACCGGGGCGACCACTGGCTGCTCAACGGCTCCAAGACCTTCATCTCGAACGGGATCCTCGCCGACCTGGTGATCGTCGTCGCGAAGACGACCCCGGAGGGCGGCGCCCACGGTCTGTCTCTGCTCGTCGTCGAGCGTGGCATGGCAGGCTTCGAGCGTGGCCGCAATCTCGACAAGATCGGGCAGAAGGCGCAGGACACGGCCGAGCTGTTCTTCCACGACGTACGCGTCCCCAAGGAGAACCTGCTCGGGGAGCTCAACGGCGCCTTCGGGCACCTCATGACGAACCTCGCGCAGGAACGCATGGGCATCGCCGTCGCCGGGATCGCGGCGGCCGAGCACCTGCTGGAGATCACCACGCAGTACGTCAAGGAGCGCGAGGCCTTCGGACGGCCGCTGTCCAAGCTCCAGCACATCCGCTTCGAGATAGCCGAGATGGCGACCGAGTGCGCCGTCACCCGTACGTTCCTCGACCGCTGCGTCGTCGATCACACGAACGGCGAACTCGACGCCGTGCACGCCTCGATGGCCAAGTGGTGGGCCACCGAGCTGCAAAAGCGCGTCGCGGACCGCTGCCTCCAGCTGCACGGCGGCTACGGCTACATGACGGAGTACCGCGTCGCCAGGGCCTTCACCGACGGCCGCATCCAGACCATCTACGGCGGGACCACAGAGATCATGAAGGAGATCATCGGCCGCTCCCTGCTCGGCTGATCCTCCGCACCCTCCCCGAAAGGCTTATCAGTGAGCACCGAAGCGTACGTGTACGACGCGATCCGCACCCCGCGCGGGCGCGGCAAGGCGAACGGCGCCCTGCACGGCACCAAGCCCATCGACCTGGTCGTCGGCCTCATCCACGAGATCCAGCGCCGCTTGCCGGGCCTGGACCCGGCCGCGATCGACGACATCGTGCTCGGGGTCGTGGGCCCGGTCGGCGACCAGGGCTCCGACATCGCGCGGATCGCCGCGATCGCCGCCGGACTGCCCGACACGGTCGCCGGCGTCCAGGAGAACCGCTTCTGTGCCTCGGGCCTGGAAGCCGTCAACCTGGCCGCGATGAAGGTCCGCTCCGGCTGGGAGGACCTGGTGCTCGCGGGCGGCGTCGAGTCGATGTCCCGTGTGCCCATGGCCTCGGACGGCGGCGCCTGGTTCGCCGACCCGATGACCAACATCGCCACCAACTTCGTGCCGCAGGGCATCGGCGCCGACCTCATCGCCACCATCGAGGGCTTCTCACGGCGGGACGTCGACGAGTACGCGGCCCTCTCCCAGGAGCGCGCGGCCGCCGCCTGGAAGGACGGCCGCTTCGAGAAGTCCGTCGTCCCCGTGAAGGACCGCAGCGGGCTCGTCGTCCTCGACCACGACGAGCACATGCGCCCCGGCACCACCGCCGACTCGCTCGGCAAGCTGAAGCCCTCGTTCGCGGACATCGGCGAGCTGGGCGGCTTCGACGCCGTGGCGCTGCAGAAGTACCACTGGGTCGAGGAGATCGACCACGTCCACCACGCGGGCAACTCCTCCGGCATCGTCGACGGAGCCTCCCTGGTCGCCATCGGCTCCAAGGAGGTCGGCGAGCGCCACGGCCTCACCCCGCGCGCGCGGATCGTCGCCGCCGCCGTCTCCGGCTCCGAGCCCACCATCATGCTCACCGGCCCCGCGCCCGCGACCCGCAAGGCGCTCGCCAAGGCCGGCCTGACCATCGACGACATCGACCTCGTGGAGATCAACGAGGCCTTCGCCGCCGTCGTCCTGCGCTTCGTGAAGGACATGGGCCTGTCGCTCGACAAGGTCAACGTCAACGGCGGCGCGATCGCGCTCGGCCACCCGCTCGGCGCCACCGGCGCGATGATCCTCGGCAGCCTCGTCGACGAACTGGAGCGCCAGGACAAGCGCTACGGCCTGGCCACGCTGTGCGTGGGCGGCGGCATGGGCATCGCGACCATCGTCGAGCGCCTGTAACCCCCGGCGGGACCCCCAGACTTCCACGGCTTAAACGGCTTCTACGGAGACCCTCCTCATGACCGAGAGCACCACCATCCGCTGGGAACAGGACGAGACCGGTGTCGTCACCCTCGTCCTCGACGACCCCAACCAGTCCGCCAACACCATGAACCAGGCCTTCAAGGACTCGATCGCGGCGATCGCCGAACGCGCCGAGGCCGAGAAGGACTCCATCCGGGGCATCATCTACACCTCCGCCAAGAAGACCTTCTTCGCGGGCGGCGACCTCAAGGACATGATCAAGGCAGGGCCGGAGAACGCCCAGGAGGCCTTCGACACCGGCACGGCCATCAAGTCCTCCCTGCGCCGCATCGAGACCCTGGGCAAGCCGGTCGTCGCCGCCATCAACGGCGCGGCCCTCGGCGGCGGCTACGAGATCGCCCTCGCCTCCCACCACCGCGTCGCCCTCGACGCCCCCGGCTCCAAGATCGGCCTGCCCGAGGTGACCCTCGGCCTGCTGCCCGCGGGCGGCGGCGTCACCCGCACCGTCCGCCTCATGGGCATCACCGACGCGCTGCTGAAGGTGCTCCTCCAGGGCACCCAGTACTCCCCGCAGCGGGCCCTGGAGAACGGGCTCGTCCACGAAGTGGCGGCCAATTCCGAGGAGATGCTCGCCAAGGCGCGCGCCTTCATCGATGCCAACCCCGAGTCGCACCAGCCCTGGGACAAGCCCGGCTACAAGATCCCGGGCGGCACGCCGTCGAACCCGAAGTTCGCCGCCAACCTGCCCGCCTTCCCGGCCAACCTGAGGAAGCAGCTCAACGGCGCCCCCTACCCGGCACCGCGCAACATCATGGCGGCCGCCGTCGAGGGCTCCCAGGTCGACTTCGAGACCGCGCTGGTCATCGAGGCCCGCTACTTCACCGAGCTGGTCACCGGGCAGACCTCGAAGAACATGATCCAGGCGTTCTTCTTCGACCTCCAGGCGGTCAACTCCGGCGCCAACCGCCCCCAGGGCATCGCGCCGCGCCAGGTCCGCAGGGTCGCCGTCCTCGGCGCCGGGATGATGGGCGCCGGCATCGCCTACTCGTGCGCCCGCGCGGGCATCGACGTCGTCCTGAAGGACGTGTCGGCGGACGCGGCGGCCAAGGGCAAGGCCTACTCCGAGAAGCTCTGCGCGAAGGCCGTCTCCCGGGGCCGTACGACCCAGGAGAAGGCCGACGAGCTGCTCGCCCGCATCACGCCCACCGCCGACCCGAACGACCTGGCCGGCTGCGACGCCGTGATCGAGGCCGTCTTCGAGGACACGGCCCTCAAGCACAAGGTGTTCCAGGAGATCCAGAACGTCGTCGAGCCCGACGCGCTGCTGTGCTCCAACACCTCGACCCTGCCGATCACCGTGCTCGCCGAGGGCGTGGAGCGGCAGGACGACTTCATCGGACTGCACTTCTTCTCGCCCGTCGACAAGATGCCGCTCGTCGAGATCATCAAGGGCGAGCGGACCGGCGACGAGGCACTGGCGCGCGCCTTCGACCTCGTACGGCAGATCAAGAAGACCCCGATCGTCGTCAACGACTCGCGCGGCTTCTTCACCTCCCGCGTCATCGGCCACTTCATCAACGAGGGCGTCGCGATGGTCGGCGAGGGCATCGAGCCCGCCTCCGTCGAGCAGGCGGCGGCCCAGGCGGGCTACCCGGCCAAGGTCCTCTCCCTGATGGACGAGCTGACGCTCACCCTGCCGCGCAAGATCCGCAAGGAGTCCAGGCAGGCCGTCGAGGAGGCGGGCGGCACCTGGCAGACGCACCCGGCGGAGGCGGTCATCGACCGCATGGTCGACGAGTTCGGCCGCACCGGGCGCAGCGGCGGCGCGGGCTTCTACGAGTACGGCGCGGACGGCAAGCGCGGCAAGCTCTGGCCCGGCCTGCGGGAGCACTACACCAAGCCCGGCCACGAGATCCCGTTCAAGGACATGCAGGAGCGCATGCTCTTCTCCGAGGCGCTGGACACCGTCCGGCTCCTGGAGGAGGGCGTGCTGACGTCCGTCGCGGACGCCAACATCGGGTCCATCTTCGGGATCGGCTTCCCGGGCTGGACCGGCGGCGTGCTCCAGTACATCAACGGCTACGACGGAGGTCCGGCCGGATTCGTGGCACGCGCGCGTGAACTCGCCGAGCGCTACGGGGAGCGGTTCGCGCCGCCCGCGCTGCTCGTCGAGAAGGCGGAGAACGGCGAGAGGTTCAGCGACAGCTGACGGATCGCCGAGCAGGAGGCGCGCGGGTGTGGCTCAGGAGTCCTCAGCGGCTCAGGACTCCTTGAGCCACTCCCGCAGCTCCGCCTTCAGGGAGCGCTGGAACGTGGTCAGCAGCGCCTGCACCACCAGCGGCTGCATGTGGGCCGACAGGGACTTCACCGCCGCCACCGACTCGTGCTCGCCCACCGCCTCGCGCAGCAACGCGGACAGCTCGCGTGCCGCGGCGCGGGAGTGCTCCAGCAGGACGCCGCGCGCGGCGAGGATCGACTCGTGCGCGAGCGGTACGTCGAGGAGCTGGACGCCGAGCGCCAGCAGCGCCGGGTCCACGCGGAAGGAGTCCGAGGCGGCCAGGGAGCCCGAGGAGTCCGGGGCGGCCGGGGAGCCCGAGGAGTGCGCGGTGCCCGAGGTGCCCTCGGCCCGCTCGATGATGTTCATCGCGACCAGCCGCTCCAGGTCCTCCTCGCCCAGGGGGCGGCCGGCCCGCCGTTCCAGTTCCTCGCGTGTCGCGTCCTCCGCCGCGTCCGGCGCCCAGGAGGCGACCACGGCACGGTGAAGGGCGAGATCCTGGGCGCTCAGGTCGGCGGGCAGCTGCTGAAGATGGCGCTCGATCGCGGCCAGCGTCATGCCCTGGCGCTGCAACTCCTCGATGAGCGCGAGCCGGGCCAGGTGCTCCTGGCTGTAGTGCCCCACCCGCCGGGGTCCGATCACGGGCGGCGGGAGCAGTCCCTTGGAGCTGTAGAAGCGGACCGTACGGACCGTGACGCCCGCGCGTGCGGCCAGCTCGTCGACCGTGAGCGTCGGCTCCTCGGTGTCCGTCGTCATGGCAGGTCCTCGCCTCTTCGATGGTGCAGCGATCAGGTGCAACAGTATTGCTGTCTCACCGGTCCTGTGAAAGCGCTGTCGACGAGTTCTGCACCCTTTGATCACCATGTGAGATGTTCCGCGGTGTGAGCTGTGCCATCGCATCCGGGGGGACGCCTCGGGGAAGGTGGCTCCTTGGTCTGCGCCGCGTCAGGGGTGGTGCGGGCCGAGGCACATCCGGAAACCCGCGTACTCGGTGCGTGGGCGCACCAGAGAGTAGATCCACGCGTGAGCAAGGACGCCGTAGACACGGCCAAGGCCGCATCCCGCATCGACGCGGCCCGCACGCCCGCGGACGCGGGCGACGCCGGTTACAGCAAGGACCTCAAGGCCCGCCACGTCAACATGATCGCCATCGGCGGCGCGATCGGCACCGGGCTCTTCCTCGGCGCCGGCGGTCGCCTCCACACCGCGGGACCCGCGCTGGCGATCGCCTACCTCGTCTGCGGAGTCTTCGCCTTCTTCGTCGTGCGCGCGCTCGGCGAGCTGGTCCTCTACCGGCCGTCCTCCGGGTCCTTCGTGTCGTACGCGCGCGAGTTCCTCGGCGAGAAGGGCGCGTACGTCGCCGGGTGGATGTACTTCCTCAACTGGTCGACGACCGGCATCGCCGACATCACCGCGATCGCGCTGTACACGCACTACTGGAGCTTCTTCACCGACATCCCGCAGTGGGTGCTGGCGCTGATCGCCCTCGCGGTGGTCCTGGCCGTCAACCTGATCTCGGTGAAGATCTTCGGCGAGATGGAGTTCTGGTTCGCGATCGTCAAGGTCGCCACCCTCGTCTCCTTCATGCTGGTCGGCATCTTCCTGCTGGCCACGCACCACGACGTGGGCGGCCAGAAGCCCGGCCTGAACGTCATCACGGACCACGGCGGTCTGCTCCCGCACGGGATCATGCCGGTCGTCCTGGTGATGCAGGGCGTGATCTTCGCGTACGCGGCCCTGGAGCTGGTCGGTGTCGCCGCGGGCGAGACCGCCGAGCCGGAGAAGGTCGTCCCGCGCGCGGTGAACTCGATCATGTGGCGCGTGGGCCTGTTCTACGTCGGCTCGGTCGTGCTGCTCGCGCTGCTGCTGCCCGGTTCGGTCTACTCGGCCGACGAGAGCCCCTTCGTCACCGTCCTGTCGAAGATCGGCGTCCAGGGCGCCGGTGACGTCATGAACCTGGTCGTCCTCACCGCGGCCATGTCGTCCCTGAACTCCGGCCTGTACTCCACCGGCCGCATCCTGCGCTCCATGGCGATGGCGGGCTCCGCGCCCCGGTTCACCGCGAAGATGAACCGCAGCCAGGTCCCGTACGGCGGCATCCTGCTCACCTGCGCGGTGTGCGTGCTCGGCGTCGGCCTGAACTACCTCATGCCCAGCCAGGCCTTCGAGATCGTCCTGAACGTGGCGTCCCTGGGCATCATCAGCACCTGGGTGATCATCATGGTCTGTCACCTGGTGTTCGTCCGCCGCGCCAAGGAGGGCCTGGTGACCCGCCCGTCCTTCCGGCTCCCCGGCAGCCCCGTGACCGAGATCGTCACCATCGCCTTCCTGCTGGCCGTGCTCGGCCTGATGGGGAACGACCCCGAGGTCGGCCGCAAGACCCTGCTCCTCATCCCGGTGATCGCGGCCCTGCTGGTCGGCGGCTGGTTCGCGATCCGCCACCGGGTCTCGAAGACCACGGACCAGGAACTGAGCGAGCTGACGAAGTAGCAGGTCGTGCGCCGTTGAGGGCGTCCCCGTTCGCTACGAGGCGATCGGTGCGGGCCTCGCCCACGTGGCGATCAAGGCCGCCGAACTCGACGCGTCCGTCCACATGCCCCGTATCGGCTGCGGTCTGGCCGGCGGTGACTGGTCCCGGGTGGAACCGCTCATCTTGCGGCGGCTGGTGGAGCGGGGGGTGGCGGTGACGGTGTACGACCACGGGGAGTGAGCGGGGCCCGAAGGCTGGGCGCGCGATTGCTCGCATCGATGACGGGCCACCGGGGTCGGCCGGAGGGGCTGTTTTCGGTCAACTCTGGCGCAGATGCGCGTTGGTTCGCACGCATGAGCGGGTAAGTCACGGCCATGGAACTCATCCCCTACCCGATAGGTCCACTCAACCCGAAGGTGCAGGACCTGGGCTACGCCCTGGCGCTGTTCGCCTTCATCTACGTGTTCGTCGCCCGCGTGCTCCCGCGGATGAACCGGGCGCTCGAACTGCGGGACGACGCGATCAACGGCGCCAAGGAGCGCGCCGAAGCCGTGCGCGCCCGCGCCGAGAGTGAGCGTCTGGGAACCGAGGCCCTGTTGGCCGAGGCCCGCCATGAAGCCGCCCGCATCCGCCAGCAGGCCCTCGAACAGGGCTACGCCCTGATCGCCGAGGCCCGCGCGGACGGGCAGCGCGAACGTGACGCCGTGGTGGCCGACGGCCGCGCCCGCATCGAGTCCGAGTGCGCGGCGGCCGACGCCGAACTCCGCATGTCCGTATCGGAGTTGGCCTCGGAGTTGGCGAGCCGCATCGTGGGCGAGCGGATCGCGGCCCCGGTGGAGCAGGGCAACTGACGCCCGTACGCGAACGGCCCCCACTCGCCCGCCCCGAGAGACGGAGGGGCGGGCGAGTGGGCGAAGGCCCCGCTGAGGGGCCCGGGGTGCCGGTTCAGCCGGAGTGGACGGAATCGGTCGCCGCGATCTTCTTCCACGACCTGGGTTGCGCCGGGGCCCCCGCCGTGGCCGGGGCCACCGCGATCGACGCACCCCGCGCCGCGGGCGCCGCCGGCTTCGACGGCTCGAACAGCCAGGTGTCGAAGAGCGTGGCGAGCGACTTGCCCGACACCTTCTCCGCGTACTTCTGGAAGTCCCCGACCGACGCGTTCCCGTACGCGTGCTCCCGCGGCCACCCCTTCAGGATGGCGAAGAACGTGTCGTCCCCGACCTCGTTGCGCAGCGCCTGCACCGCCACCGCCCCCCGGTCGTAGACCGCGGTGTCGAACTGGTTGTCCGGACCGGGGTCACCCGGCGCGACCTTCCAGAAGGCGTCGTCCGCCGGATGCGAGGCGTACACGTAGTCCGCGAGCTCCTGCGCCGTCCCCTCACCCTCGTGCTCGGACCACAGCCACTGCGCGTACCGCGCGAAGCCCTCGTTGATCCAGATGTCCTTCCAGCCCTTCAGGGACACGTCGTCGCCGTACCACTGGTGCGCCAGCTCATGGACGACCACGGAGGTGTTGGAGCCGTTCGCGAACTGCCGGGGGCTGTAGTAGACGCGGGTCTGGGTCTCCAGCGCGTACCCGGTGGTGGTGTTCGGCACGTATCCGCCCACCGAGCTGAAGGGGTACGGGCCGAAGTAGCCGGTCAGCCAGTCGACGATCTCCCCGGTCCGCTCGACGCTCGCCCGCGCGGCCCCGTCGTTGTCGCCGAGGTCCTTGCTGTACGCGTTGACGACCGGGACACCGGCGGCCGTCGTGCCCGTCGTGATGTCGAACTTTCCGATGGCGAGCGTGGCGAGATAGGTCGCCTGCGGCTTGTTGGACCGCCAGCTGTAGCGGGTCCAGCCGAGCCGTGAACTCGTCGACTGGAGCGTGCCGTTGGAAATCGCCTGCGTACCGTCCGGCACGGCCACCGAGACGTCGTACGTGGCCTTGTCACTCGGATGGTCGTTGCTGGGGAACCACCACCAGGCCGACTCGGGCTCGTCCGCCGCGACGGCCCCGTCCGGAGTGCGGTGCCAGGTCGAGAAGCCGTACGCGCTCTTCGTCGAGGGCACCCCGCTGTAACGGACGACGACCGTGACGGGCGTGCCCTTCGGCAGCGGAGTCGCCGGGGTGATCTCCAGCTCGTGCTGGCCCGAGGTGGTGAACGAGGCCTTCGCCCCGTTGACCCGCACCTCGCTCACATCGAGCAGGAAGTCGAGGTCGAAGCGTGAGAGGTCCTGCGTGGTGGTGGCCAGGAGGGTCGCCGTTCCCTGCAACTCGTCGGTGGCCGGCTGGTACTGGAGCCGCAGGTCGTAGTGCGAGACGTCGTATCCGCCGTTGCCGTAGGCCGGGTAGTAGGGGTCGCCGATACCGGGCGCCCCGGGGGTGTAGTCCGCCGCCGATGCCGGGATCGCCAGCAGCAGGGAGGCGGCGAGCGCGCCCGGGGCGATGAGTCTGCGGTGCACGGAGAGCTCCAAGTCGTGGGGGAACGAGGACGGTTCGGAGCCTATTGACTCCCTGTGCCGTCACCCTGTCCATCGCCCCTCCTGTCACACGATCGCCATTCGGCCGTCATGACCGATTCGGGCCCGGCTGCCTCCACGGACCCTCTTTTGTACCGGAGTTGACCGGGGTACCTTCCGCGCATGCCGAAACCAGCGCGCCGTATGCGCTTCACGACCTGGAGATCGCTCGCGACGGCGGCCACCGCCGCCCTGATGGCCGTCTTCCTCGCCCCCGCCGCCGCACACGGCGCGCCCCGGGAGAGCACCCCGGTCTACTCGTACGAGAACGCGATCCGCGAATCCGTCTGGGTGGACACCGGCCTCGACGGCGACGGCGACGGGAAGACCGACCGCGTCGCCGTCGACATCGTCCGGCCCCGTGAACTCGCCCAGCAGGGCCGCAAGGTTCCCGTGATCATGGACGCCAGCCCGTACTACTCCTGCTGCGGGCGCGGAAACGAGAGCCAGCTCAAGACGTACGACGCGAACGGCGACGTCGTCCAGATGCCGCTGTTCTACGACAACTACTTCGTGCCGCGCGGCTACGCCTTCGTCGGCGTCGACCTGGCCGGAACCAATCGCTCCGACGGCTGTGTGGACGTCGGCGGCCGCTCCGACATCCAGTCCGCGAAGGCTGTGGTCGACTGGCTCAACGGCCGGGCCAAGGGCTACACGACGCGTACCGGCGCCGACCGGGCCAAGGCGACCTGGACCAACGGCAGAACGGGCATGATCGGCAAGAGCTGGGACGGCACCATCGCCAACGGTGTCGCCGCGACCGGCGTCAAGGGCCTGAAGACCATCGTGCCGATCAGCGCCATCTCCTCCTGGTACGACTACTACTTCGCCAAGGGCGCCCCGCTGTACGACTCGGGCCCGGACTGGCTCTCCGGCTACGTCGACAGCCCCGAGGCCACCGCCAAGTGCGCCGCCGTGCAGCAGAAGCTCGTCGACGGGGCGCCGCGCACCGGTGACTGGACCAAGTTCTGGTCCGAGCGCGACTACGTGAAGGACGCGAGCAAGGTCAGGGCGAGCGTCTTCCTGGTGCACGGCATGCAGGACCTCAACGTCCGCACCAAGAACTTCGGCCAGTGGTGGAGCGCCCTCGCCAAGAACGGCGTCGAGCGCAAGATCTGGCTGTCCCAGACCGGCCATGTCGACCCCTTCGACTTCCGCCGCGGCGCCTGGGTCGACACCCTGCACCGCTGGTTCGACCACGAACTCCTCGGCTACGACAACGGCATCGACCACGAGCCCATGGCCGACATCGAGCGCCACCCCGACCAGTGGGCCACCTCCAGCGTCTGGCCGCCCCGCGGGACGCAGACGACGACACTCCGCCCCGGCACGGGCACCCAGGCGGGCGTCGGCACCCTCGGCCTGCGTACGGGCTCCGGAAGCGAGACCTTCACCGACGACCCGCAGCTCAGCGAGACCGACTGGGCCGCCCACATCGACCGGTCCAGCCCCGAGAAGGCCGGATTCGTCACCAAGCCGCTGACCCGGGACCTGCGGCTGTCCGGCTCCTCCAAGGTGACCGTCACCGCCACGCCGACCACCTCGACCGCCCACCTCTCCGCGGTCCTGGTCGACCTGGGCCCGGACACCATCCGTGACTACGCCGACGGCGGCGAGGGCATCACCACCCTCACCGACCGCACCTGCTGGGGTCCGAGCACGACCGGCGACAGCTCCTGCTACAAGGTCACCCAGGCGAAGAAGACCGACGTGGCCGCCACGGTCTTCAGCCGCGGCTGGGCCGACCTCGGCAACTACGCCTCCGACCTCAAGGGCGTCCCGCTCACCCCGGGCAAGGCGTACACGATCACGCTCGACCTGGCCGCCACCGACCACGTCGTCCCGGCGGGCCACCGGCTCGCTCTGATCGTCGCGGGCACCGACAAGGACCTCATCGACCCGCCGTCGACCACTCCGACCCTCACGCTGGACCTGTCCCGTACGTCGGCCCGCGTGCCGTTCGTCGGCGGCGCCGAGGCCTTCGCCAAGGCGACCGCGGGATCCGCCGCAGCCGCGAGCACGGCCGGCCTCGACGGCGTACGCGATCCGAGCAGTGCCCTCCGGGTCCCGGGGGAGACCCGCTGATCCGCTGACCCCCTCAAGGGCGCACGGCGGCCGGTTCCTCGCCCAGCGCGAGCCCGGCCGCCTCCCGCGCACAGCCCCAGGCCACCGTGACGCCCGCGCCGCCGTGACCGTAGTTATGCACCAACACCCGCGCGTCGGGCAGTACTTCACGCTCCAGCCGGACCGTGTCACGCACCGGCCGCAGCCCCACCCGATGGCCCAGCACGCGCGCCCCGGCGATCTCCGGCCGCAGCGCCACACACCGTTCGACGATCGCTGCGGCCGCCGCCGGATCCGGCGTGAGCGACCAGTCATCGTCGTCGGTCGTGCCACCCAGCACGAGCCGGTCCGGGTGCGGGAAGACATAGGTGGTCGTCCCGGCGTCCCTGTCCGTCGACACGAGCCAGGTACGGACCCCGGGGTTCTCCACGATCACGAGCTGACCGCGCACGGGCCGTACGGCCGCATCCGGTACGAGCGCGTGGGCGCCAAGACCCGTGCAGTTGACGACGACCGGCGCCTCGACCTCCGCGAGATCCGTCACCGTCCGTGTCTCGATCGTCCCGCCCGCCCGCAGGAACCGCTCGCGCAGCCACCGCAGATGCACCGGCATGTCGATCAGCGGCAGCCGCGCCCACAGCCCCGTACCCGCGTACTCCTCGGCCGTCGTCGCCCGCAGCCCCGGCACCCGGGCGGCCCACGGCTCCAGAGCGTCCAATCGCGTCTCGCCCTGTACGCCCTCGACCACGCGTACGCCCGTCTCATCCGGCCGGGCCGCCAACTCCTCGTACACGGAGAGTGATCGCAGGGCCCATTCACCCGCGAGCGCCTTCGGCCGGATGCGATACGGCCACCACAACGCGCCGGCAACGGCCGAGGTGGTCAGCTCTCCGGACTCCCGCGCCCACACCCGTACCCGCCGGCCGCGCTCGGCCAGGACGATCGCCGTCGTCAACCCGACGACACCGCTTCCGACCACGATCACGTCACCGCTGGGCGCGTTGTCCATGGCGAGACGTTAGCGGAATATGTCATGCCGTGCTCACATCACTCCCAGTCTGGGGATACTCACAGCATGTCTGCCGAGTACGCGACCTTCGGCCTGGCACCGGCGATGCGTGCCGGTGGAGTCCTCGCCAACGGTGACTACCAAGTGCACCGGGACTTCGTCGACTTCATCGTCGACGGCCGCCCGCTGCTGTACCAGCTCTCCGACCTCGACGCGGTGTCCCCGCTCGCCTCCGACGTACCACCCGCCATCTTCACCGCCCAGGTCCGAAGCCTCCTCCTGGAGGCCGAGGCCCCGCTCGAAGACGGCCGTTACGTGATCTACGGCTGTCCCGAGTGCGAGGGCATCGAATGCGGTGCCGTGACCGCCGTCATCGAGAAGGACGACTCCCGCGACGACTACGTGTGGCGCGACTTCGCCTGGCAGACCGGCGAACACGCCGATCTGGAGCTCAACGGCTACCACGGGATAGGGCCGTTCCGCTTCCAGGGCGCCGAGTACCGCAGCGCCCTGAACTCGCTGCTCCTCGGCGACCCCGGGGCGCGCCGCAGGGTCCTGCTCATCGGCGCCCGGGTCGCCGTGCTCGCCAAGCTCGCCGCCGCCCTGCGCACCATCGGCATCGGCGCCGACATCACCCGCGACGCCACCGACGTCCCGGCCGAGGAACTCCGCGGGTACGGCGCGGTGGCCTTCGGGCGCGCCGTCGGCGAACAGGAGCGCGCGGCCGTACGGGGGTCCTTCGAACGGGCCGGGGTCGAGGTCGCCTATGTCGACGGCCTGGCCCCCGTCGTCCCGCTCCTCGTCGCTCAGATCGAGCACGCCCTGGACCGCAGTCCCCACGAGCTGCGCCGCCTCACCCGCCTGGTCGCCGCCGACGGCGAGGCGGGCATCGAGGTCACCTCCACCTGTCGGGTCCAGATCACCGCGTACCGCCTCGACCGGCTGTACCGCACGCACACGCAGGAGGTCTTCGACGGGATTCTGGAGGCGGGCAGACACCGGATCGCCCTGGACGCCAAGGCCGTGAAGGGGGAGTCCTTCCTCGTGGCGCGGACCTCGGGGAGCGTGCTGGTGGAGGCGATGGCCCACTGAGCGGGCGCAAGGACACGGAGGTGCGGCCCCGCACGGAAACCGGGACGTGGCCCCGCACGGAAACGGCGGCGCAGCCTGGGCGGCCGGGCCGTTAGGATCGGCCTCCTGATGACTGCCACTCTCGTCGCCAAGAACCTCGCCGCCGGACACGGCGACCGCTCGCTCTTCTCCGGGCTCGACCTCGTGGTCGCGCCGGGCGATGTGATCGGACTCGTCGGTGCCAACGGCGCGGGCAAGTCCACCCTGCTGCGGATGCTCGCCGGACTGCTCACGCCCGAGGAGGGGGAGCTGCGGCTGTCCCCGCCGTCGGCGAGCGTCGGCCATCTGCCGCAGGAGCCGGAGCGGCGGGAGGGCGAGAGCGTCCGGGAGTTCCTGGCCCGGCGCACCGGCGTGGCCGAGGCCCAGCGCGTGATGGACGAGGCGACGCAGGCACTCGTCGACGGCGCGCCGGGCGCGGACGACGCGTACGCGGAGAGCCTGGAGCGCTGGCTCGACCTGGGCGGCGCCGACCTCGACGAGCGCGCCGAGGAGGTCGCCGACACCCTCGGGCTCGGCGTCGACCTCGACCAGCCGATGACGTCCCTGTCCGGCGGCCAGGCGGCCCGCGCCGGACTCGCCTCCCTGCTCCTGTCCCGCTACGACGTCTTCCTCCTCGACGAGCCCACCAACGACCTGGACCTGGAGGGCCTGGAGCGGCTCGAACGCTTCGTCTCCGGGCTGCGCGCGGGCACCGTCGTCGTCAGCCACGACCGCGAGTTCCTGACCCGCACGGTCACCAAGGTGCTCGAACTCGACCTCGCCCAGCAGCAGATCACCCTCTACGGCGGCGGCTACGAGGCCTACCTGGAGGAGCGCGACACCGCCCGCCGGCACGCCCGCGACGACTACGAGGAGTACGCCGACAAGCGCTCCGCCCTCGAAGGCCGCGCCCAGATGCAGCGCTCCTGGATGGACAAGGGCGTGAAGAACGCCCGGCGCAAGGCGAACAACGACAACGACAAGATCGGCCGCAAGTTCCGCAGCGAGGCCAGCGAGAAGCAGGCGTCCAAGGCCCGGCAGACCCAGCGCATGATCGAGCGCCTGGACGTCGTCGACGAGCCGCGCAAGGAGTGGGAGCTGCGGATGGAGATCGCGGCCGCACCGCGCTCCGGCGCCGTCGTCGCCACCCTGCGTGACGCCGAGGTGCGGCGCGGCGACTTCACCTTCGGCCCCGCGACCCTCCAGATCGACTGGGCGGACCGGGTCGCCGTGACGGGCGCCAACGGCGCGGGCAAGTCGACCCTGCTCGGCGCCCTGCTCGGGCGGGTCCCGCTGGACGCCGGTCACGCGACGCTCGGCTCCGGCGTCGTCGTCGGCGAGGTCGACCAGGCCCGCAAACTCTTCCACGGCTCCGAGTCCCTGCTCGACGCGTTCGGCGCCGCCGTCCCCGACACCGAACCGGCCGAGGTCCGCACCCTGCTGGCCAAGTTCGGCCTCAAGGCGGAACACGTCCTGCGCCCGGCGGGCACCCTCTCTCCGGGCGAGCGCACCCGCTCGGCCCTCGCCCTCCTCCAGGGCCGTGGCGTCAACCTCCTCGTCCTCGACGAGCCGACCAACCACCTCGACCTCCCCGTGATCGAACAGCTGGAGGCGGCGCTCGACACGTACGAGGGCACCCTGCTGCTCGTGACCCACGACCGCCGCATGCTCGACGCGGTCCACACCACGCGCCGGCTGGAAGTGGCGGCGGGCAAGGTGACGGAGCGCTGATCTAGGCCGTGGCCAGCCGCCGCGCCATCGTGGGGTAGTCCACGACGTACCCCTCCGCGTCGAACTCCAGATCGCTGCGGTCGTCACCGGACGAGAAACGCACGCGCCCGCCGTCCCCGGTGCGCCCGAGATGCGTGTACGTCTGCTGCGACGCCCGCACGGCCAGGTCCGGCACCGACACCCAGGCCATCAGGAACTCCCGCTCACCCGGCCCGAGATGCAGCCCGTGGCGCAGCACCGGCATCGTGTTGGTGAGCGGGCACAGGCCCAGGTCGCAGTCGAGGGCGCCACCGAGGTCGGGCAGCCAGTCCCCGTCCGCCGTCCAGTGCCCCTCACCGTCGTGCCGCAGGTCCAGCGAGCGGGTGCCCCAGGCCGTCTCGGCGCTCACACACAGCCGCCGGGTCACGAACCCGTCCACGGTGTCGAGCTCGTAAGAGATCCAGTACGGCTCGGGAACCGTCCCGACAGCACGCCCGCGCGCCCGCAGAGAGCGGGCACCGGACATGATCCAAGAGGTCTCGAACCCGTTGCTCTCCGTGACTTCCCAGGTAATGACACGCGAGTCGGCCATACGGTCACTTTAAGGAGCGGGGCTCGTGCAAGCGCCCCGTCAGGGGCGCGGGGAACTGCGCGCTCAGCCACTGATCACCCGCAGTCACCCCTGCACCCTCAGTGGCTCAGCGCCTGCCCTTCTTGGGATCGACAAGCCCCGCGCGCCGCAGCGCGTCGGCCATCGCACTGTTGGCCGGCGGCGGAGCGGCCTGCCGCGAACCGCCGCCACCACCGCCTCCGCCCGCCCCGCCCCGCGGCTGACGCTGCTGCTGGCGCTGCTGCGGAGGCCGCCCGCCCCGCTGCGGACGTCCACCCCCGCCCTGCTGATCCGACGGAGTCGCCTCGTCGTCGAGCCGCAGCGTGAGAGAGATCCGCTTGCGCGGGATGTCGATCTCGAGCACCTTCACCTTGACGATGTCGCCCGGCTTCACCACATCGCGCGGGTCCTTCACGAACGTCTTCGACATCGCCGAGACATGCACCAGACCGTCCTGGTGGACGCCGATGTCCACGAAGGCCCCGAACGCGGCCACGTTCGTGACGACCCCTTCGAGCACCATCCCGGAGGCCAGGTCGGAGATCTTCTCGACACCCTCCTTGAAGGTGGCCGTCTTGAAAGCGGGCCGCGGGTCGCGCCCGGGCTTCTCCAGCTCCTTCAGGATGTCCGTGACGGTCGGCAGACCGAACGTCTCGTCCACGAAGTCGGTCGGCCTGAGCGAGCGCAGCACACCGGTGTTGCCGATCAGGGAGGCGACCTCGCTGCCCGCCGTCTTCACCATCCGCCGCACCACGGGGTACGCCTCCGGGTGCACGCTGGACGCGTCCAGCGGGTCGTCCCCGCCCCGGATGCGCAGGAAGCCCGCGCACTGCTCGTACGCCTTCGGGCCGAGCCTGGCCACGTTCTTGAGGGTGGTACGGGAGGTGAAGGGGCCGTTGGCGTCGCGGTGCGCCACGATGTTCTCCGCGAGCCCGGAGGTGATGCCGGAGACGCGGGAGAGCAGCGGGGCGGAGGCCGTGTTCACGTCCACGCCCACGCCGTTCACACAGTCCTCGACCACCGCGTCCAGGGACCGGGAGAGCTTCACCTCGGACAGGTCGTGCTGGTACTGCCCGACGCCGATGGACTTCGGGTCGATCTTCACCAGCTCGGCCAGCGGGTCCTGGAGGCGGCGCGCGATGGAGACGGCGCCGCGCAGCGACACGTCCATGTCGGGCAGCTCCTGCGAGGCGAACGCCGACGCCGAGTACACCGAAGCCCCCGCCTCGGACACCATCACCTTGGTGAGGTTCAACTCCGGGTGCTTGGTGATGAGTTCACCGGCGAGCTTGTCGGTCTCGCGGGACGCCGTGCCGTTGCCGATCGCGATCAGCTCGACCGCGTGCTCCTTGGCGAGGCGGGCGAGCTTGGCGATGGCCTCGTCCCACTTGTTGGCCGGGACGTGCGGGTAGATGACGTCCGTCGCCACGACCTTGCCGGTCGCGTCGACCACGGCGACCTTGACACCCGTACGGAAACCGGGGTCGAGGCCCAGCGTCGCGCGGGTGCCCGCCGGGGCGGCGAGCAGCAGGTCCCGCAGGTTCGCCGCGAAGACGTTCACCGCCTCGTCCTCGGCGGCCGTGCGCAGCCGAAGGCGCAGGTCGATGCCGAGGTGCACGAGGATGCGGGTGCGCCAGGCCCAGCGGACGGTGTCCGTGAGCCACTTGTCGCCGGGGCGGCCGCGGTCGGCGATCTGGAAGTGGTGGGCGACGATTCCCTCGTACGAGGAGGGACCGGGCTGCTCGGAGGGCTCCTCGGGCTCCAGGACGAGGTCGAGGACCTCCTCCTTCTCACCGCGCAGCATGGCGAGGACGCGGTGCGAGGGCAGGTCCTTGAAGGGCTCGGCGAAGTCGAAGTAGTCGGCGAACTTGGCGCCCGCCTCCTCCTTGCCCTCCCGCACCTTGGCGGCCAGACGCCCGCGCACCCACATGCGCTCGCGCAGCTCGCCGATCAGGTCGGCGTCCTCCGAGAACCGCTCCGTGAGGATCGACCGGGCGCCGTCCAGCGCGGCCTGCGGGTCGGCGACGCCCTTGTCCGCGTCGACGAACGCCGTCGCCGCGGCGAGGGGGTCGACCGACGGGTCGCCGAGCAGGCCCTCGGCCAGCGGCTCCAGGCCCGCCTCGCGCGCGATCTGCGCCTTCGTGCGCCGCTTCGGCTTGAACGGCAGATAGATGTCCTCGAGCCGCGCCTTCGTCTCGGCGCCCCGGATCTGCGCCTCGACCTCCTCGGTGAGCTTGCCCTGGTCGCGCACCGATTCGAGGATCGCCGTGCGCCGCTCCTCCAGCTCCCGCAGATAGCGCAGCCGCTCCTCGAGGGTGCGCAGCTGCGCATCGTCGAGCATCTCGGTCGCTTCCTTGCGGTAGCGGGCGATGAAGGGCACCGTCGACCCGCCGTCGAGCAAGTCGACGGCGGCCTTGACCTGCCGCTCCCGTACGCCGAGCTCCTCGGCGATCCTGCCTTCGATGGACCCTACGAGGGGTGTCGTCACGATCCCGTACCGCCTTCTCCACTGAGGTTGCGCGGCAATTGTGGCAGGTGACACCGACAACGGGGGATCAGGGCGCCGATCGGCGCTGTCAGCCCTTGCCGGTCATGCCCTCGGGGAACGCGCCGGCCGCCAGCGCCCGCATCAGGATGCCCCGGGCCAGCTCGGTGAGTCGCTCCACGCCGGCGGCGCCCAGATGCTGGTACGGGGCACGGTCCAGCCGGTCCGTGCGGTCCTCGATCTCCTTGCGCAGGTCCACCCCCGCCTCGGTCAACTCGCCCTCCGAGTCGAGCAGTCCGCGCTCGCGCAGCCGTTCGACCGCCGCGTCCCAGTGCGTCCGCGACCAACCGCGCGTGCCCAGTGCCCACTTCGGGGCCATGCCCTTGCCGGTCGCGGTGTGGCTCACCAGGGCCTCGACCGGGTCGAGTTCCGCGTCGAGCAGCGCCGCGAGGTGACCGTCGCCCCGGTGCTCGCGCAGGAGCGTGGCGCCGTGCCAGAGGGCCAGGTGCGGCGCGTCGGGCACGGGCAGGTCGGCGTGTGCCGCGTACAGCGGACGCGCGGTCCTGGTGCAGGCCTCCGCGGCCCGCAGGGCGAGCTCCGCCGCCTCGGCGACCTCCTTGGAGGTGAGGACGTCCTCGCCGAGGAGCCGGCGCCAGGTCGCGTCGACGGCACGCGCGCGTGCCGCGAGGACGGTCTTCGGGGAGGCCTTCTCCCACACCGCGGGCACATGCCGGGCCACCAGCTCGTGGCGGAAGTTGTAGAACGTCGCCGTCACCGTGCCGGGACCCACCGCCCCCATGGCGGCGGCACGCACGGCGAAGTACGCGCCGTTGCTGTCGTCGATCCCGACGTCGGCCAGCTCCCGTCCCAGATCCGGTGAGAAGTAGTGCGTCGAGTGCAGCGGGTTGAGGACGTTGTGGCAGCGCCGCCCGGCGCGCTCCGGCAGAGGTGTGGTCATGCCCGAAGGTTACCGACTGGTCGGTACGCGGGGAAGGCGGGAGGGGCGATGGCAGGAAAGGTGGGGTACTCGTCATTGCGGCCATCACCCCGCCCGCCAAGAATCGAGACCATGCGAACCGTCCTGGTGGTCCTCTTCGACGATGTGCAGAGCCTCGACGTCACGGGCCCCGTGGAGGTCTTCGCGGGCGCCGAGGCCTTCCGCGCCGGCTCGTACCGCATCCACACCGCCTCCCTGGACGGCGCACCCGTGCGTACCACCAGCGGCCTCACCCTCGTCCCGGACCACACCCTCGCCGACGCGCCCGCCCCGCACACCCTGCTGGTCCCGGGCGGCCGGGGCACCCGGCGTCCCGACCCCCGGCTGACCGACTGGCTGCGCGCGCACGGGCCGCGCGCCGAGCGCCTGGTCTCCGTCTGCACCGGCGCCATCCCGCTCGCCGAGGCGGGCCTCCTGGACGGCCGGCGCGCGACGACCCACTGGGCGTACTGCGACAAGCTCGCCCGTGACCACCCGGCCGTCGAGGTCGACCCCGACCCCATCTACGTGCGGGACGGACAGGTGTCCACCTCGGCCGGCGTCACCTCCGGCATCGACCTCGCCCTCGCGCTCGTGGAGGAGGACCTCGGCCGGGAGGCCGCCCTGACGGTCGCCCGTCATCTCGTCGTCTTCCTGCGGCGCCCGGGCAACCAGGCCCAGTTCAGCGCCCAGCTGGCCGCGCAGACGGCACGGCGCGAACCGCTCCGCGAGGTCCAGCAGTGGATCACCGAGCACCCGGGCGACGACCTGTCCGTCGAGTCGCTCGCCGTCCGCGCCCGGCTCTCGCCCCGGCACTTCGCCCGCGCCTTCCAGACCGAGACGGGCATGACCCCGGGCCGGTACGTCGACCGTGTGCGCCTCGAACACGCCCGGCGCCTCCTGGAGGACACCGCCGACGGAGTCGAGGGGATCTCCCGCGCCTGCGGCTACGGCACCCCCGAGGCGATGCGCCGTGCCTTCGTGAAGACGCTCGGCACGGCACCGGCGGAGTACCGGCGCCGCTTCCGCCCCGCCCCCACCCGTTGACCGGCCCGCACCTGACGACCCTGGCCCACTCACCCGTGGAAAGGAACCCGATGCAGATCGCCATCGTCCTCTTCGACCGCTTCACCGCCCTGGACGCCGTGGGACCCTACGAGACCCTCGGCCGCCTGCCCGACGCGGAGACCGTCTTCGTCGCCGAGCACACCGGCGCCGTCCGCAACGAGAGCGGCAACCTGGCCCTGACCGCCGACAGGACCCTGGCCGAGGTGCCGCGCCCGGACATCGTCGTGGTCCCCGGCGGACCGGGCCAGACCCCGCAGATGGACAACCGGGTCCTGCTGGACTGGCTGCGCGCCGCCGACGCCACGAGCACCTGGACGACCTCCGTGTGCACCGGCTCCCTGCTGCTGGCCGCCGCGGGGCTGCTCGAGGGCCGCCGGGCCACCTCGCACTGGCTGGCCCTCGACCACCTCAAGCGGTTCGGTGCCGAGCCGACCGGAGAGCGGGTGGTGTTCGACGGGAAGTACGTCACCGCGGCCGGCGTGTCGTCCGGCATCGACATGGGGCTCGCCCTGCTCGGACGGATCGCGGGCGACGAACACGCACAGGCCGTACAGCTGCTGACGGAGTACGACCCGCAGCCGCCCTACGACGCCGGGTCGCCCCAGAAGGCTCCCGCACATCTGGTGGCGGAGTTCCGGGCGAAGAGCCGCTTCATCATGGAGTAGTCGCGGTGGACGGCGGAGCGGTCGCGGTGGACGCCTTAGTGGTCGCGGTGGACGCCGGCGTGGTCCAGGTGAAGCGCGGCGGCCGGCGCTCCAGGAACGCGGCGACGCCCTCCGCGGTGTCGTCGCTCCCGCGCGCCTGCTCGGCCCAGTACGCGTCCCGGTCGGTCCGCCCATGGGCGAATTCCTTGGCGGACGCCTGCGTCAGCAACGACCGCGCGGCCAGCACGCGGGTGAACTCCCCGACCCGCTTGTCGAGTTCGCCCTCGGGGAGCACCTCGTCCACCAGACCCGTGCGCAGCGCCCGTTCGGTGTCGATCAGCTCGCCGGAGAACAGCAGGTACTTGGCGGTCGCCGGACCCACCAGCGACACCAGCCGCCGGGTGGCCGAGGCCGCGTAGACGATCCCCAGCTTCGCCGGCGTCACTCCGAACCGCGCGCCCTCCTCCGCGAACCGCAGATCGCAGGCCGCCGCGAGCTGGGACCCGCCGCCGACGCAGTACCCGCGGATCGCCGCGAGCGTCGGTTTGGGGAACGCGGCGAGCGCCTCCTCGGCGTGCACGGCGAGCCCCTGCGCCTCGTCCGAGGAGCCCCGCAGCGTCGAGATGTCGGCCCCCGCGCAGAAGGTGCCGCCCTCGCCGGTGAGCACGAGGACGCGGACGTCCGGGTCGGCGGCGAGCCCGTCGAGCAGGGGCGGCAGCGCCCTCCACATGTCGGCCGTCATGGCGTTGCGCTTGGCCGGGTGGTGAATGACGACGGTGGCGACCCCGTCGCCCACGCTGTGCAGCAGCTGCGGCTCCATACGCCGGATGCTATCCGCAACCCTCGAACGTACGATCAAGAAGGGGCCGGGCGCGAGGAGGCGCTGATGGTCAGGACCAAGGACAGGGCGGCGAGCGACGCGAGCACGAAACTGACCCGCGGCTTCAGCTGGACCGCCGCGTTCGGCGTGATCCTGGTGATCGCGGGGCTCGTCGGGCTCGTCTACACCGGCGTGGCGACCCTGACCTCGATGATCCTGTTCGGCTGGCTGCTGCTGATCGGCGGCGCGGTCGGACTGCTGCACGCCGTCCAGGCCCGCGGCACCAACTTCTTCTGGCTCGGGGTGGTGGTCGCGGCCCTGAACATCGCGGCCGGAGTGGTGGTGATCCGCCGCCCGGACGCGGCGGCCGAGGCGCTCACCATGTTCGCGGCCCTGCTGTTCCTGACCGGCGGGGTGTTCCGGGTGGTCGGCAGCCTCGTGGTGCGCGGTGCGCAGTTCGGCTGGACGCTCCTGCAGGGCGTCTTCGACCTGCTCCTCGGCATCCTGGTGCTGGACAACTGGCCGAGCAGCAGCAAGTACGTCATCGGCTGCTTCTTCTCGCTCGCGCTGCTCTTCGACGGGCTGGGCCTGATCGCCACCGGCTTCGGCGGGCGGCGCATCGTGCATCTGGTCTCGGGGCGCGACCGGTGACGGACGAAAACGGGCGAGCCCGGCGCCCAACCCGTACAACCCGAATAGTTCTCGAAGCAGACACCACACGGACAGGAGTGGTCGCGCGGCCGACCGTGCCGTGCGTCAACGGTCAGAAGCCGTCGATAGTCGCTGACTTCTGTTCAGGGATGCGGTCCGGACCAGCGCGTTACCAACACTCGACGTGTGGTGACAATCGAGCGCAAGGGTGGCGACCGGACGATGGAGAACCACGGGCGGGGGTTCGACTCCCGCCCTGAAGGCGCCGGGGATGTGCCTCCTGATCGGAGACCGCCGGGTCCGCTGCCGTACGAGGGGGTGTGGCGGTTCACCGCTCCCGCCATCGACGCCTCGGTTCCGCAGGCACGACACGCCGTTCGTGACCTGCTCTTCCGTCAACAAGTGCCCGTCTCGGACGACCTCGTTCACGGGCTTTTGCTGATCGTCTCCGAACTGGTCACGAACGCGGTGCGGCACGCGGCACTGCTGTCCCCGATGCTCGCCGTGGAGGTGGCCGTGGGAGCCGAGTGGGTGCGGGTCTCGGTGGAGGACAACCACCCCTACCGTCCCACCGCCCTGGAGGCCGACCACGGCCAGACCGGCGGCCGTGGGTTGCTGCTGGTGCGGGAGGTCGCCAGGGAGTCGGGCGGGGTGTGCGACGTCGAGCACACGACGAGTGGCGGCAAGGTGATCTGGGCCGCCCTGCCGCTCACTCCGAGCATCGTCTAGGGCCTGGCGCTCTCGAGGAGTTTTCGCGAGGTCGGGTCCGTCACCAGCCGGCGGACGGGCCCGTCAGCTCCCTGATCGCCGGACGGGCCGCGTCCAGGACCGTCATGAACCACGCCGAGAAGGGGTCCTTCGCATGCCGCTCCATGAGCTCGGCGGCGGTCACGAACGCGGTGTCCCCGACCTCCTCCGGATCGGGGTGCAGCGACGACTGCACCATGCCGACGAAGAGGTGGTTGTACTCCTGCTCCACCAGGCCCGACTCCGGGTCCGGGTGGTTGTAGCGGACCGTGCCCGCCTCCGCGAGCAGCGAGGGCGAGACGCCGAGCTCCTCGTACGTCCGCCGGGCCGCGGCCGCGAAGGGCGCCTCGGCGGGGTAGGGGTGGCCGCAGCAGGTGTTGGACCAGACACCGGGGGAGTGGTACTTGCCCAGGGCGCGCTGCTGGAGCAGCAGCCTGCCGTGCTCGTCGAAGAGGAACACGGAGAAGGCCCGGTGCAGCTGTCCCGGTGGCTGATGGGCGGCGAGCTTCTCCGCCGTGCCGATCGTGTTGCCGTCCTCGTCGACCAGCTCGAGCAAGATCGCTTCAACGGTGCCGTTCGACGAACTGTGCGTCGCGGTGGCAGGTGTGATCGGCATACCCATCCTTCGCATCGGTCTTCGAGCCCCAAGTCTGCCGTACGAAACCGGCACTCCCGGCACTTCGCGGCTCCCCGCATGTCCCGCTCCGGGAGCCCGGAGCGGGACACGCGGCCGACGTCCGTCGGTCACCGAAAGCGGCCGGACACTTGATCGTGCCCGGTGCCACGGACGGGGAACCGTCCAGGACAGGGGCCATCAGATGTTCTCCCGGACCCCTGGAGCCGGTGCTCGTCCGGCCCGTCTAACCCGGGCCGGACGCCGTAGTCCGCGGCGGGTTCACCCCGGTGCGCGGCGCACCCGCCGTACGGCGACGGACGCAGGCGCCGACCCGGGCACCGGGCGGGACGGGACGCGTCAGGCGCCGACGGTGACCGGACGCAGGACATAGCCCACGTAGCCGTACTCCCTCCCGTGCTCGCGGCGCATGGCGATCTCCGCCCGGGCGCCCGCCACCGCCTCGGCCATGCCGGGCCTGGTGACATCGGCCACGTCGGCGTGGACGCCGAGAGCGTCGTAGTACTCGTCCCAGTCGGACTCCGGCTGGAGGTACACCCCCAGTACGGAGTACCCGGCGTCGCGCGCGACCCGGGTGTCCTGGTCGGTCGTGCGCAACGAGTCGTCCTCCCAGAACGCGCGAGCCTGGTCGGACGGCGTGTCGGTGGTCCACACACAGTGGGTGAGGACCAGCGTGCCGCCGGGGGCGAGCAGTCGCCGCCAGTGGCGCAGGGCGGTGTCGAAACCGATCAGATAGGCCGAGCCCTCGGCCCAGACCAGGTCGAACGAGCCGTCGGGGTGGGTGAGATCTCCCATGTCCCCGTTGACGGTGTCGATCGAGGCGGTGAGACCTCGGGCCTCGGCGGCCGTCCGCAGTTCGTCGAGGAACGGTTCGTGCAGGTCGACGGCCGTCACCTCGGCCGCGGCCTCGGCGGCCAGGAACAGCGCCGAGCGGCCGGGGCCGCAGCCCAGGTCGAGCACGCGGGGACGGGCGGGCAGCGGGCCCGCGAGGGAGAGGAGGTGACGGGTGGTGGCGTCGGAGCCGGGGCTCTGCCGGGGCAGTCGGTGGCGCAGGGTGAAGAAGGCCTCGTGGCGGGCGTCGCGGTCGGACGAGTCGTGATGCTCGGACAACGTGGGAAACCTTTGGTTGCGGGGGCCCGGGCCGCCGCGCACGCCGCTCGGCGTGGGTCAGCCGTGGACCCGGAGGATGGGGACGCACCTGTCGCCGCGCGCAGCGGCACCGAACGCGACAGTCACCAACCCACCTCTTCCTCGAATCCGCGGCCACGCTAGCACCGCAGGCGCCGACCGCACCCGCGAATTAAGAGCCCGCTGGATCAGGAGCCTCTCGAGAGCCCGCTGGATACAAGAGCGTCCCGATGGAGCCTCTCAGTGGCAGAGCTTCGCCTCGTGCTCCGCGTGCCCGCTCGGTTCCAGCTGGAAGGTGCAGTGCTCCACGTCGAAGTGGTGGCCCAGACAGCCCTGGAGCTCGTGGAGCATCTTCTCGTGGCCGATGGCGTTCAGGACGTCGGAGCTGACGACCACATGGGCGGAGAGGACCGGCATGCCCGACGTGATGGTCCAGGCGTGCAGGTCGTGCACGTCCTCGACGCCGGGCAGGGCCAGGATGTGGGCGCGCACGTCCGCCATGTCGACGTTCTTGGGCGCAGCCTCCAGGAGCACGTCGAGCGTCTCGTGGAGCAGCTTCCAGGTGCGCGGGACGATCATGATGCTGATGAGGATCGAGGCGATCGGGTCGGCCGCCTGCCAGCCGGTGGACATGATCACCACGGCGGAGATGATCACCGCCACCGAACCCAGTGCGTCCGCGACCACCTCCAGGAAGGCGCCACGCACGTTCAGGCTGTCCTTCTGGCCGCGCAGCAGCAGCGTGAGCGAGATCGTGTTCGCGACGAGACCGATCAGACCGAAGACGATGGTCAGACCGCCCTCGGTCTCCGCGGGTGTCACGAAGCGGTGGATCGCCTCGTACAGGACGTAGCCGCCGACACCGAGCAGCAGCAGACAGTTGGCGAGCGCGGCGAGGATCTCGGCCCGCGCGTAGCCGAACGTGCGGTTGCCGCTGGGCGGCCGGTTGGCGAAGTGGATCGCGAGGAGCGCCATGCCCAGCCCCACCGCGTCCGTCGCCATGTGCGCCGCGTCGGCGACGAGGGCGAGGGAATCGGCCATGAGTCCGCCGACGAACTCGACCACCATCACGGTGAGCGTGATCGACAGCGCGACCCGCAGCCTCCCGCGGTACGCGGCTGCCGCCGTGCCGGTGGTGGGCGCGCCGTGGGCGTGCCCGTGATCGTGTCCAGCCCCCATGGAAGCCGCCTCCTGTGCTCTGCCCGGGATCACAGTGAACTACGGGTGGGGGGTATCGGGCAACGCGGCACTGAACACCGTTGTCATATGCTCTGACCTGCGGAAACGATCCGCAGGTCAGAGCATGGTCAAGATCGTTGATCCAGTGCCCCGGGGTGATGCAGCATCCACCCCTGCCACGCCGACTCCACCATCTCCCGGACCCCGCGCCGCGCGCTCCAGTCGAGTTCCCGCCCGGCCAGGTCGGCCGAGGCGACCGCGCGCGGCGCGTCCCCGGGCCGGCGCGGCTCGACGACCGGTCGCCGGGTGTCCCCGCTGACCTCGCCGATCAGCGTGAGCAGTTCACGTACCGAGACCCCTTCGCCGCGGCCGATGTTCGCCGTGAGGTCGCCCGTCGCGCCGCCGGCCAGCCGCCGGGCCGCCGCGAGGTGCGCCTCGGCGAGGTCGGCGACGTGGATGTAGTCACGGACGCAGGTGCCGTCCGGCGTCGGGTAGTCGTCGCCGAAGATCCGCGGGGCCTCGTCGCGGGTGAGGCGGTCGAAGACCATCGGGATCACGTTGAACACGCCGGTGTCGGCCAGCTCGGGCGTGGCCGCACCCGCCACGTTGAAGTAGCGCAGGCACACGGTCGCGATGCCGTGGGCCCGGCCCGCCGCGCGGACCAGCCACTCCCCGGCGAGCTTCGTCTCGCCGTACGGGCTCATCGGCACGCAGGGGGTGTCCTCCGTGATGAGGTCCACATCCGGGTTGCCGTAGACGGCGGCGGACGAGGAGAAGACGAAGCGCTCGACGCCGGCCCCGGCGACCGCCTCCAGGAGCGTCGCGAGCCCGCCCACGTTCTCCTGGTAGTAACGCGTCGGCTGGGCCACGGACTCGCCGACCTGTTTGCGCGCGGCGAGATGCACCACACCCGTCACCGCGTGCTCCGCGAGGACCCGCTTGAGCAGATCCCCGTCCAGCGACGAGCCCTGCACCAGAGGAATGCTCTCCGGAAGCCGGTTCGGAACCCCGGCCGAGAGGTCGTCGAGGGCGACGACGCGCTCCCCGGCCTCCGCCATCGCCCGCGCCACGTGTGCCCCGATGTATCCGGCCCCGCCTGTGATCAGCCATGTCATGGACGACCACCCTATGTCGGTCTGCCGCCGGTGGCTCCGGCGCCGGCCACCGATCCGACCCTCCTGCCCCACTACGGAACGGTCCGTAGGGCTTCGGGATCAATGACGTGAATAATGCGTTCTGCGAGTGCGGGTTTGTGACACGGCCCCCGGATCACCGATGATGATCGCGGCGGAGGCGGTACGCAGATGTGGTTGATCGCGCAGTGAACGGGCGATGAACGCCTGCTTCTCATCATCCGATAGCCTCTGCCGACATGCCGCCCAGCGGCCTGAGCCCCCTCGGGCCTGGGGCCGGGGCCTTCCCACCACGTACACGCCCGGCGCAAGGCCGCGTCGGCACCCAGGGAGTGAGTTCGCTGTCGACCGCCATCCTCACCGGCCAGCCGGTCCCCGGATCGTCGCTCGAGAGCGATCTGCGGTCGCTCGGCTTCGACGTGCGGCTCGCCGGCGAAGCCGGTGACGCCGAGACGCTGCTGGCCGCCGTACCGGCGGACCAGCGGGTCGCCGTCGTCGACGCCCGCTTCGTGGGGCACCTGCACGCACTGCGCCTCGGCCTCACGGACCCACGGTTCGCGGCCTCCGCAGTGCCCGGCGCGGTATCGGTACAGCCCGAGGCCCGCCGGGCGCTGACCCGTGCCGTGGCCCGTGAGAGCTCCGCCGCCGGCGGCCTCGCCGTCGCCACCGACAACCTCGCCGAGCGGCTCACCGCGGCCCTCGACGCGGACGGCGTCGCCGTGTTCCGCCCCGAACTCGGCACGCTCGTCGCCGCGGTCCCCACCGACCCGCAGGAGCGCAACGAGGCCCGGCAGGCCGTGTCCGCCGTGGACGACGAGGCCGTACGCCTGCGCAGCGCCGTCAAGGCCCGCGACGGCTTCTTCACCACGTACTGCATCAGCCCGTACTCGCGCTACATCGCCCGCTGGTGCGCCCGTCGCGGCCTGACCCCGAACCAGGTCACCACCGCCTCCCTGCTCACCGCGCTGATCGCCGCGGGCTGCGCCGCCACCGGCACCCGCGCCGGATTCGTCGCGGCCGGGCTGCTGCTCCTGTTCTCCTTCGTCCTGGACTGCACGGACGGGCAGCTCGCCCGCTACTCGCTCCAGTACTCGACACTCGGCGCCTGGCTGGACGCGACCTTCGACCGCGCCAAGGAGTACGCCTACTACGCGGGCCTCGCCCTCGGAGCCGCCCGCGGCGGCGACGACGTATGGGCCCTGGCGCTCGGCGCGATGATCCTCCAGACCTGCCGGCACGTCGTGGACTTCTCCTTCAACGAGGCGAACCACGACGCCACCGCCAACACCAGCCCCACCGCCGCACTCTCGGACAAGCTCGACAGCGTCGGCTGGACGGTCTGGGTGCGCCGGATGATAGTCCTGCCCATCGGCGAACGATGGGCGATGATCGCCGTCCTCACGGCGCTGACGACCCCCCGCATCACCTTCTACGTGCTGCTCGTCGGCTGCGCGTTCGCCGCGACGTACACCACTGCGGGCCGCGTACTGCGCTCGCTCACCCGCAAGGCCCGGCGCACGGACCGGGCGGCGCAGGCGCTGGCGGATCTCGCGGACAGCGGACCGCTCGTCGAACCGCTGGCGCGCCTCGCGCGCGGCACGGTCCGTGTCGCGGCGCCCGTCAGTGCCGCCGTCGGCGGCGTCCTCGTGGTGACCTCGGCCCTGCTCTGGGGCGCGGGCTGGCAGACCGTCCTGTGCGCCGTCGGCTACGTGCTCCTGTCCGCCCTCGCCGTCGTCCGCCCCCTCAAGGGCGCCCTCGACTGGCTGGTGCCCCCCTTCTTCCGCGCCGCCGAATACCTCACCGTTCTGGTACTGGCGGCCAAAGCCGATGTGAACGGAGTGCTACCCGCGGCTTTCGGCCTGGTGGCCGCCGTCGCCTACCATCACTACGACACGGTGTACCGCATCCGCGGCAACGCCGGAGCCCCCCCGCACTGGCTGGTGCGGGCGATCGGCGGGCACGAAGGCAGGACGCTGCTGGTCACCGTCCTGGCCGCGCTGCTCACCGCCGCACAGTTCAAGGTCGCGCTCACGGCGCTCGCCGTGGCCGTGGCGCTGCTGGTGCTCGTGGAGAGCATCCGCTTCTGGGTGTCCTCCGGGGCCCCCGCCGTACACGATGAAGGAGAACCCGCATGATCGGCCTCGTGCTGGCGGCCGGCGCCGGACGGCGTCTGCGTCCCTACACCGACAGCCTCCCAAAGGCTCTCGTGCCGGTGGGACCCGAGGGCATGGAGGACAGCATCACGGTCCTGGACCTGACCCTCGGCAACTTCGCCGAGATCGGTCTGACCGAGGTCGGGATCATCGTCGGCTACCGCAAGGAAGCCGTGTACGACCGCAAGGACGCCCTGGAGGCCAAGTACGGCCTCAAGATCACCCTCATCGACAACGACAAGGCCGAGGAGTGGAACAACGCCTACTCCCTGTGGTGCGGCCGTGACGCCCTCAAGGACGGTGTGATCCTCGCCAACGGCGACACCGTGCACCCGGTCTCCGTCGAGAAGACGCTGCTGGCCGCCCGCGGCGACGGCAAGCGGATCATCCTCGCCCTCGACACGGTGAAGAAGCTCGCCGACGAGGAGATGAAGGTCGTCGTGGACCCCGACAAGGGCGTCCGGAAGATCACCAAGCTGATGGAGCCCGCCGAGGCCACCGGCGAGTACATCGGCGTCACCCTCATCGAGGGCGACGCCGCGGCCGACCTGGCCGACGCCCTGAAGACGGTGTGGGAGACGGACCCGCAGCAGTTCTACGAGCACGGCTACCAGGAGCTGGTCAACCGCGGCTTCACGATCGACGTGGCGCCGATCGGTGACGTCAAGTGGGTCGAGATCGACAACCACGACGACCTCGCCAAGGGACGGGAGATCGCGTGCCAGTACTGACAAGGCTCATCCCCTCCCCGGTCGTCGTCGACATCCGTCCGGGCGCCCTGGACGACCTGGCGAGCGTGCTCTCCGACCAGCGGATCTCGCACTCCGGGAAGCTGGCCGTCGCCGTGAGCAACGGCTCCGGCGCGAAGCTGCGCGAGCGGATCGCCCCGGCCCTGCCCGGCGCCACCTGGTACGAGGTCGGCGGCGGCGCCCTCGACGACGCGATCCGGCTGGCCGGTGCCATCAAGGCCGGCCACTACGACGCGGTCGTGGGCCTGGGCGGCGGCAAGATCATCGACTGTGCGAAGTTCGCCGCGGCGCGCGTCGGTCTCCCGCTGGTCGCCGTGCCCACCAACCTCGCGCACGACGGCCTGTGCTCGCCCGTCGCGACCCTCGACAACGACGCGGGCCGTGGCTCCTACGGTGTGCCGAACCCGATCGCGGTCGTCATCGACCTCGATGTGATCCGCGAGGCACCGGCGCGCTTCGTGCGCGCCGGCATCGGCGACGCGATCTCCAACATCAACTCGATCGCGGACTGGGAACTCTCCAACCGCGTCAACGGCGAGAAGATCGACGGCCTCGCCTCCGCGATGGCCCGCCAGGCTGGCGAGGCGGTGCTGCGGCACCCGGGCGGCATCGGGGACAACGACTTCCTCCAGGTGCTGGCCGAGGCGCTGGTCCTCACCGGCATCGCGATGTCGATCTCGGGCGACTCACGGCCCGCCTCGGGCTCCTGCCACGAGATCAACCACGCCTTCGACCTCCTCTTCCCCAAGCGCGCGGCGAGCCACGGCGAGCAGTGCGGCCTGGGCGCGGCCTTCGCGATGTACCTGCGGGGGGCGCACGAGGAGTCGGCGTACACGGCCGAGGTGCTGCGCCGGCACGGGCTGCCGGTACTGCCCGAGGAGATCGGGTTCACCGTGGACGAGTTCGTGCAGGTCGTGGAGTTCGCTCCGCAGACCCGGCCGGGCCGCTACACGATCCTCGAACACCTCGACCTGAAACCCAACCAGATCAAGGACATCTACTCCGACTATGCCAAGGCCATCAGTAGCTGAACTCCGCCCCGTCGTTCATCCCGCAGGGGTGAAGGACCGGCGCAGCGGTGAGCATTGGGCGGGACGCCTGTACATGCGAGAGGTCTCGCTGCGCTGCGACCGCTACCTGGTGAACACCAGGATCACGCCCAACCAGCTCACGTACCTGATGACTGTCTTCGGCGTGCTCGCCGCCCCGGCCCTGCTGGTGCCGGGGATCCCGGGCGCCGTGCTCGGCGTGCTCATGGTCCAGCTCTACCTGCTGCTCGACTGTGTCGACGGTGAGATAGCGCGCTGGAAGAAGCAGTTCTCGCTCGGCGGGGTCTACCTGGACCGGGTCGGTGCCTATCTGACCGACGCCGCGGTGCTCGTGGGCTTCGGCCTGCGCGCCGCCGATCCCTGGGGTTCCGGGCGGATCGACTGGCTCTGGGCCTTCCTCGGCACCCTGGCGGCCCTCGGCGCGATCCTGATCAAGGCCGAGACCGACCTCGTCGGCGTCGCCCGCCACCAGGGCGGCCTGCCGCCGGTCAAGGAGTCGGCGTCCGAGCCGCGCTCGTCCGGCATGGCACTGGCCCGCAGGGCCGCCGCCGCGCTGAAGTTCCACCGGCTCGTGCTCGGTATCGAGGCGTCCCTGCTGATCCTGGTGCTGGCCATCGTGGACGCGGTGCGCGGCGACCTGTTCTTCACCCGCCTCGGCGTCGCGGTCCTGGCCGGCATCGCCCTCCTCCAGACCGTGCTGCACCTCGTGTCCATCCTCGCCTCCAGCAGGCTGAAGTGAGTACGGCGATGAAGGTCGGCGCGGTCATCATCACCATGGGCAACCGCCCCGACGAGCTCCGAGCCCTGCTGGACTCCGTCGCCAAGCAGGACGGCGACCGGGTCGAGGTGGTCGTGGTCGGCAACGGCTCGCCCGTCCCGGACGTCCCCGACGGCGTGCGCACCGTAGAGCTGCCCGAGAACCTCGGCATTCCCGGCGGCCGCAACGTGGGCATCGAGGCGTTCGGCCCCGGTGGCACGGACGTCGACATCCTGCTCTTCCTCGACGACGACGGCCTCCTCGCCAACCACGACACCGCCGAGCTGTGCCGCCGGGCCTTCGCCGCCGACCCCGAGCTCGGCATCATCAGCTTCCGGATCGCGGACCCCGAGACCAAGGAGACCCAGCGCCGCCACGTACCGCGGCTGCGCGCCTCAGACCCGATGCGCTCCTCGCGCGTCACCACCTTCCTCGGTGGCGCCAACGCGGTCCGTACGAAGGTCTTCGCCGAGGTCGGCGGACTTCCGGACGAGTTCTTCTACGCCCACGAGGAAACCGACCTGGCATGGCGGGCCCTCGACGCGGGCTGGATGATCGACTACCGGTCCGACATGGTGCTGTACCACCCCACGACCGCCCCTTCGCGGCACGCGGTGTACCACCGCATGGTGGCCCGCAACCGCGTCTGGCTCGCGCGCCGAAACCTTCCCGCGCCGCTCGTCCCCGTCTACCTCGGGGTCTGGATGCTCCTGACCCTGGCCCGTCGCCCCTCGGGACCTGCCCTGAAGGCGTGGTTCGGCGGTTTCAAGGAGGGCTGGACCAGTCCCTGCGGACCCCGGCGTCCCATGAAGTGGCGTACGGTGTGGCGGCTGAGCCGCCTAGGTCGTCCTCCTGTCATCTGACAAGCGGCTACGCCATCTGACAAGCTCGTTCCCGGGAGCACGTTCGCCGTACTCCGGTGTCCCGTGCCCTCAGCCCCCGCCCGACCAGGCCGTGCGCATCATGAAGACGAAAGTTTCCATTTGTGAGTGAGACAACGCATGACGGAGCTGTCGCAGTGAGCGACCGGCCGTCCCCCGATGACGGGCTCTCCGCGGCCGACATCGCCGCCAAGTACGGGCTCGCGGTCAGCGGCGCGCGGCCCGGACTCGTCGAGTACGTGCGTCAGCTGTGGGGGCGGCGGCACTTCATCCTCGCCTTCTCGCAGGCGAAACTCACCGCGCAGTACAGCCAGGCCAAGCTCGGCCAGCTGTGGCAGGTGGCGACGCCGCTGCTGAACGCGGCCGTGTACTACTTCATCTTCGGCGTGATCCTCAAGGCCAGCCGGGGCATGTCGCACGACACCTACATCCCGTTCCTGGTGACCGGTGTGTTCGTCTTCACCTTCACGCAGAGCTCGATCATGGCGGGCGTCCGAGCGATCTCGGGCAACCTGGGGCTGGTGCGCGCGCTGCACTTCCCGCGCGCCTCGCTGCCCATCTCCTTCGCGCTCCAGCAGCTCCAGCAGCTGCTGTTCTCGATGATCGTGCTCTTCGTCGTGGTGATCGGTTTCGGCAGCGCGCCGGCTCTGTCCTGGCTGCTGATCGTCCCGGTGCTGGTGCTGCAGTTCCTCTTCAACACCGGCCTCGCGCTGATCGTGGCGCGCATGGGCGCCAAGACGCCGGACCTCGCCCAGCTGATGCCGTTCATCCTGCGCACCTGGATGTACACCTCGGGCGTCATGTTCTCCATCAGCAACATGCTCGTCGGACGGCCCGAGTGGTTCATCCGCGCGCTCCAGGTGAACCCGGCCGCGATCTACATGGACCTGATGCGCTTCGCCCTCATCGACGGCTACGGCGCCTCGCACCTGCCGCCCCATGTGTGGGTCATCGCCACCTTCTGGGCCGTGGTCGTCGCCGCCGGCGGGTTCGTGTACTTCTGGAAGGCGGAAGAGAGGTACGGCCGTGGCTGAGCAGACATCCCACATCCCGACCGTGATCGCGGACGAGCTGCACATCGTCTACCGCGTGAACGGCGCCAAGACCGGCAAGGGCAGCGCCACCGCCGCCCTCAGCCGCATCATCAAGCGCGGCGAGGAGCGGGGCGTACGCAAGGTGCACGCCGTCAAGGGCGTCTCCTTCACCGCCTACCGCGGCGAGGCCATCGGCCTGATCGGCTCCAACGGATCCGGCAAGTCCACGCTCCTGCGTGCCATCGCCGGTCTGCTGCCCGCCGAGAAGGGCAAGGTCTACACCGACGGCCAGCCCTCGCTGCTCGGCGTGAACGCGGCCCTGATGAACGACCTCACGGGCGAACGCAACGTCATATTGGGCGGGCTCGCGATGGGCATGTCCCGCGAGCAGATCAGGGAGCGCTACCAGGAGATCGTCGACTTCTCGGGCATCAACGAGAAGGGCGACTTCATCACCCTGCCGATGCGCACCTACTCCTCCGGGATGGCGGCGCGGCTGCGCTTCTCCATCGCGGCCGCCAAGGACCACGACGTCCTCATGATCGACGAGGCTCTCGCCACCGGAGACCGCTCCTTCCAGAAGCGCTCCGAGGAGCGGATTCGGGAGCTGCGCAAGAGCGCGGGCACGGTGTTTCTGGTCAGCCACAACAACAAGTCGATCCGGGACACCTGCGACCGCGTGCTCTGGCTGGAGCGCGGTGAGCTGCGGATGGACGGTCCGACCGAAGAGGTCCTCAAGGAGTACGAGAAGTTCACGGGCAAGTAGCTCGCAGTACGCAGGGCCCCGCCGCAACGATTCGGCGGGGCCCTGCGTCTGCAAAGGAAACGCCAACTCCTGCTGGCCTTAGGAATCTTGACACCAATCGGTGTGTTGTTGTGATGTGCAGGACACCCCGACGAACCTTGCTGCGTTGTACAACGTAAGCTGTACCGGTGCTGAATCGCGGCAAGTGGGGCGATACTGCGCGACACCCGGCACCGGCGCGCCGCGCGGAGTCCCGGGCGGCGTGTCCGAAAAGGGCACTATTGGGTCGGCAGTGTAGAACGGGAGATGTGACGGCAATGGCTACGGAAACTCTCCAGCTCCGCGACGCGTGTGCCGTCCCCGCGCCGGGCGGCGAGCGGTGACCCAAGCCGGTACGGCGCGCACTGGTGATACGGAGCGCGGAACGCTCGACAAGGCCGCGGGCGAGAACTTCCCCGTGGCACCCTTCTTCCTGCCCCAGGCCTGGCGCGACGACCTGATGGCCGTCTACGGCTTCGCCCGCCTCGTCGACGACATCGGCGACGGCGACCTCGCCCCGGGCGGCGCGGACGCCAGGCTGCTCGGCGTGTCGCCCGAAGAGGCCGAGGACCGTCTCGTACTCCTGGACGCCTTCGAAGCCGACCTGCGCCGCGTGTTCGACTCGACGCCGCACCACCCGCTGCTGCGCCGCCTGCAGCCCACGGTCCGCCGCGCGGACCTCACCCCCGAACCCTTCCTCGGGCTGATCGCCGCCAACCGCCAGGACCAGCTGATCAGGCGCTACGAGACCTATGACGATCTCGTGGCCTACTGCGAGCTGTCCGCCAATCCCGTCGGCCGCCTGGTGCTGTCCGTCACCGGCACCTCCACGCCCGAGCGGATCCGCCGCTCGGACTCGGTGTGCACGGCGCTGCAGATCGTCGAGCACCTCCAGGACGTCGCCGAGGACCTCGGCCGCGACCGCATCTACCTGCCGGCCGAGGACATGAAGCGCTTCCATGTCCAGGAGGCGGATCTCGCCACGGCCACAGCGGGCGCATCGGTGCGCGCGCTGGTTGCATACGAAGCAGAACGCGCGCTCCACCTCCTGAATGAAGGCACCCCCCTCGTGGGTAGCGTCCACGGCAGGTTGAAGCTGCTGCTCGCGGGGTTCGTGGCAGGGGGAAGGGCGGCGATCCGCGCGATCGCCGCCGCCGAATACGACGTACTTCCCGGCCCGCCCAAGCCCGGCAAGCTCCAGTTGCTGCGCGAGGTGGGAGTGACTCTGCGAGGAGAGGGGTGATCCGGACCGTGGAGTCGGAACAACACGTGTCCGCACCGGTACTCGCCGCTTACAGCTACTGCGAGGCAGTGACCGGTCAGCAGGCTCGTAATTTCGCCTATGGCATCAGACTTCTGCCGACGCCCAAGCGTCGTGCGATGTCGGCGCTCTACGCGTTCTCACGGCGTGTCGACGACATCGGCGACGGCGCGCTGGCAACGGATGTGAAGGCGGCACGGCTCGAGGACACCCGGGCTCTGCTCGCCCGGATCCGCGAGGGCCGGGTCGACGAGGACGACACCGACCCGGTCGCGGTCGCCCTCAGCCACACCGCCGCGTACTTCCCGGTGCCGCTGGGCGGCCTCGACGAACTCATCGACGGCGTCCTGATGGACGTACGCGGTGAGACGTACGAGACCTGGGACGACCTGAAGGTGTACTGCCGGTGCGTGGCCGGGGCGATCGGGCGGCTCTCGCTCGGCGTGTTCGGTACGGAACCGGGGGCGCGCGGCGCCGAGCGCGCGCCGGAGTATGCGGACACGCTCGGGCTCGCGCTCCAGCTCACCAACATCCTCAGGGACGTACGGGAGGACGCCGCGGGCGGGCGTACCTATCTGCCCGCCGACGACCTCGCGAAGTTCGGCTGCTCGGCCGGGTTCAACGGCCCGACCCCGCCCGAGGGCTCCGACTTCGCGGGCCTCGTCCACTTCGAAGTGCGACGGGCCCGCACCCTTTTCGCCGAGGGCTACCGGCTGCTGCCCATGCTCGACCGGCGCAGCGGCGCCTGTGTCGCGGCCATGGCCGGCATCTACCGGCGGCTTCTCGACCGCATCGAGCGCGAGCCGGAGGCCGTGCTGCGTGGCCGCGTCTCGCTGCCGGGGCGCGAGAAGGCGTACGTCGCCGTGCGCGGCCTCTCCGGTCTGGACGCCCGGCATGTCTCCCGGCGTACCGTCAGGAGGCGTACCTGATGGACAATATGGGCCAAGGTGATTCCACCGGCGAAAAGCGGCACGCAACCCTCCGGCACCGGGTGGCGTCCCTGACTGCGATGGCCTGCCGTGCACCGTTCAATCACCGCGGCACGGCCGCTGGGGAGGGTGCACGATGAGCGAGGACACGCAGCCCACGGGGGCTTCGGGCCGCCCGGAAGGGGCCGGCGCCGTAGTGGTCGGCGGTGGCCTGGCCGGAATCACCGCCGCGCTCGCACTGGCCGACGCCGGGGTGCGTGTCACCCTGCTCGAAGGCCGGCCGCGGCTCGGCGGGCTCGCCTTCTCCTTCCAGCGCGGCGAACTCACCGTGGACAACGGACAGCATGTGTATCTGCGCTGCTGCACCGCCTACCGGTGGTTCCTCGACCGCATCGAGGGGGCCTCGCTCGCGCCCCTGCAGGATCGTCTCGACGTGCCCGTTCTCGACGCCGAGGCGAAACCCGGGCGGCGGCTCGGCAGAATCGGCCGCAGCGCGCTGCCCGTACCTCTGCATCTCGCGCGCAGCCTGGCGACCTATCAGCATCTGTCGCTCGCGGAGCGCGCCAAGGTCGGCCGTGCCGCACTGGCGCTCAAAGCGCTCGATCTCGACGATCCCGCCCTCGACGACCAGAACTTCGGCCAATGGCTCGCCGAGCACGGTCAGTCGGAGCGTGCCGTCGAGGCACTGTGGGACCTGGTGGGGGTCGCCACCCTCAACGCGGTGGCCGGCGACTCCTCGCTCGGGCTCGCCGCGATGGTGTTCAAGACCGGTCTGCTGTCCGACCCGGGCGCGGCCGACATCGGCTGGGCACGCGTCCCGCTGGGCGAACTGCACGACACCCTGGCCCGCAAGGCGCTCGACTCCGCGGGCGTGCGTACCGAAGTCCGTACACGCGTCACCTCCATCTCCCTTAACGAGAACGGGCGTTGGAGCGTTCAGGTTCCCGGCGAGACGCTCGACGCCGACACCGTCGTCCTCGCCGTACCCCAGCGCGAGGCCCACGATCTGCTGCCCGCGGGAGCGCTCGACGCCCCCGAACGGCTGCTGGAGATCGGCACCGCACCGATCCTCAACGTCCACGTCGTCTACGACCGGAAGGTGCTCGCGCGACCGTTCTTCGCCGCCCTCGGCTCCCCGGTGCAGTGGGTCTTCGACCGCACCGACGCGTCCGGACTGCGGGAAGGGCAGTACCTCGCCCTGTCGCAGTCGGCCGCCCAGGACGAGATCGACGAACCCGTCGCCGTTCTGCGCGAGCGCTATCTGCCGGAGCTGGAGCGGCTGCTGCCCATCGCGCGCGGCGCGGAGGTGAAGGACTTCTTCGTGACCAGGGAGCGCACCGCGACGTTCGCCCCCACCCCAGGCGTCGGGCGGCTGCGGCCCGGCGCTCGCACCAGAGCCCCCGGCCTGTATCTGGCCGGCGCGTGGACCGCCACCGGGTGGCCCGCGACCATGGAGAGTGCGGTCCGCAGCGGCGCCGGTGCGGCGCGAGCCGCACTGGGCGCCCTGGGCCGGCCCCGCGACCACCTCCTCGCGTTCGAGGAGGCGGCCTGATGCTCGACGAGCGCGCGGCAGACCCCCGCACCCCCGGTACCGCAACAAGAGGAGAGACTGTGCCCACTGTGCCCCCGGCCGACAAGGCTGCCGACGCGGTGGACGTGACCGCGCTCCTGGAGCGCGGCCGGACCCTGGCCACACCGGTGCTGAAGGCGGCCGTCGACCGCCTGGCGTCGCCCATGGACACCGTCGCCGCCTACCACTTCGGCTGGATCGACGCCCAGGGCAACCCCGCGGACGGCGACGGCGGCAAGGCCGTACGCCCCGCGCTGGCCGTGCTGTCCGCGCAGGCCGCCGGTGCCGCCCCCGAGGTCGGCGTGCCCGGCGCGGTCGCGGTCGAGCTGGTGCACAACTTCTCCCTGTTGCACGACGACCTGATGGACGGCGACGAACAGCGCCGCCACCGCGACACCGTCTGGAAGGTGCACGGCCCCGCCCAGGCGATCCTCGTCGGCGACGCCCTGTTCGCGCTGGCCAACGAGATCCTCCTCGAACTCGGCACCGTCGAGGCCGGCCGCGCCACCCGCCGGCTGACCAGCGCCACCCGTGCCCTCATCGACGGCCAGGCCCAGGACATCTCCTACGAGCACCGCGACCGCGTCAGCGTCGAGGAGTGCCTGGAGATGGAGGGCAACAAGACGGGCGCCCTGCTCGCCTGCGCCTGCTCCATCGGTGCGGTCCTCGGCGGCGCGGACGACCGCACCGCGGACACGCTGGAGAAGTACGGCTACCACCTCGGCCTGGCCTTCCAGGCCGTCGACGACCTCCTCGGCATCTGGGGCGACCCGGAGGCCACCGGCAAGCAGACCTGGAGCGATCTGCGCCAGCGCAAGAAGTCCCTGCCGGTCGTGGCGGCGCTCGCCGCGGGCGGGCCCGCCTCGGAGCGGCTCGGTGAACTGCTCGCCGAGGACGCCAAGGCCAGCGACTTCGAGAACTTCTCCGAGGAGGAGTTCGCCGTGCGCGCCGCGCTCATCGAGGAGGCGGGCGGCCGCGAGTGGACCGCCCAGGAGGCACGCCGCCAGCACACCATCGCCATCGAAGCCCTGGACGCCGTGGAGATGCCCGACCAGGTGCGGGCCCAGCTCGTGGCGCTCGCCGACTTCGTCGTCGTACGGAAGAGATGATCACTATCGGTCGAATAAACCTCGCGTAGTCGCCGGCCGGTGCCGCGGGAGACACACGCACCGGCCGACGGCGGACCCAGCAGAGTCGTACCACTGCACGAAGGGGAAGCCATGACAGCGACGACCGACGGAAGCACCGGGGCACTGCCGCCCCGCGCTGCCGCGGCCAGCGAAATCCACCCAGAGACGACTCCCGTGGCGGCCGGGACAGTCGAGACCCGAGACGTCGCCACGCACGCCATACAGCGCGCCACCGATTTCCTGCTCTCACGGCAGGACGCGGAGGGCTGGTGGAAGGGCGACCTCGAGACGAACGTCACGATGGACGCCGAGGACCTGCTCCTCCGTCAGTTCCTGGGAATCCGCGACGAGACGACCACGCGCGCCGCCGGGCTGTTCATCCGCGGCGAGCAGCGCGAGGACGGCACCTGGGCCACCTTCTACGGCGGCCCCGGGGAACTGTCCACCACCATCGAGGCGTACGTCGCCCTGCGGCTGGCCGGGGACGCCCCGGACGACCCGCACATGGCAAGGGCGGCCGCCTGGATCCGCGAGCGGGGCGGCATCGCCTCGGCCCGCGTCTTCACCCGGATCTGGCTCGCCCTGTTCGGCTGGTGGAAGTGGGACGACCTGCCCGAACTCCCGCCGGAGCTCATCTACTTCCCGAAGTGGATGCCGCTCAACATCTACGACTTCGGCTGCTGGGCGCGGCAGACGATCGTGCCGCTGACCATCGTCTCGGCGAAGCGCCCGGTGCGGCCCGCGCCGTTCCCGCTCGACGAGCTGCACACCGACGCGGGCGACCCCAACCCGGTCAAACCCCTCGCTCCCGCGGCGAGTTGGGACGGGGTCTTCCAGCGTCTCGACAAGGCCCTGCACCAGTACCGCAAGGTCGTCCCGCGCAGGCTGCGCCGGGCCGCGATGAACACGGCGGCGCGCTGGATCATCGAACGGCAGGAGAACGACGGCTGCTGGGGCGGCATCCAGCCACCCGCGGTGTACTCGGTCATCGCGCTCCACCTGCTCGGCTACGACCTCCAACACCCCGTGATGCGTGAGGGGTTGGCGTCGCTGGACCGGTTCGCCGTCTGGCGCGAGGACGGCGCCCGGATGATCGAGGCCTGTCAGTCACCGGTCTGGGACACCTGCCTCGCCACCATCGCGCTCGCCGACGCGGGCCTGCCCGCCGACCATCCGCAGCTGGTGAAGGCCGCGGACTGGATGCTCGGCGAGGAGATCGTGCGGCCCGGCGACTGGGCGGTGAAGCGGCCCCACCTTCCGCCCGGGGGTTGGGCCTTCGAGTTCCACAACGACAACTACCCCGACATCGACGACACCGCCGAGGTCGCCCTCGCGCTGCGCCGCGTCCGCCACCACGACCCGGAGCGCGTCGAGCACGCCATCGGGCGCGGGGTGCGCTGGAACCTCGGTATGCAGTCCAAGGACGGCGGCTGGGGCGCCTTCGACGTCGACAACACCAGCGCTTTCCCCAACCGGCTCCCGTTCTGCGACTTCGGGGAGGTCATCGACCCGCCGTCCGCCGACGTCACCGCCCATGTGGTGGAGATGCTCGCGGTCGAGGGGCTCTCGCACGACCCGCGCACCCGCCGGGGCATCGAGTGGCTGCTCGCCCACCAGGAGCCGGACGGCTCGTGGTTCGGGCGCTGGGGCGTCAACTACGTCTACGGAACGGGGTCGGTGCTCCCGGCGCTCGTGGCCGCCGGACTGCCCGCCTCGCATCCGGCGATCCGCCGGGCCGTCGCCTGGCTGGAAACCGTCCAGAACGACGACGGCGGCTGGGGCGAGGACCTGCGCTCCTACCACGAGGTCGCCGAGTGGAGCGGACGCGGCGCCTCGACCGCCTCCCAGACCGGCTGGGCGCTGCTCGCCCTGCTGGCCGCGGGGGAGCGGGGCTCCAAGGCGGTGGAACGCGGGATCGCCTGGCTCGCGGAGACCCAGCTGGCGGACGGCTCCTGGGACGAGCCGTACTTCACCGGCACCGGGTTCCCGTGGGACTTCTCGATCAACTACCACCTCTACCGGCAGGTCTTCCCGCTCACCGCGCTCGGCCGCTATGTCCACGGCGAACCGAGCTTCGTCCACGGCGAGTCGTTCGCCGAGGTCAAGGGGGGTTGATGAGCACAAAGCCCGATCCGGCCCCGCTGCTGATCGCCTGCGCGCTCGGCATCGAGCACCTCGCCCTGCGCAGCGGCGACCGCACCGGGGCCGACGGGCCCGTCACCGTGCTGCGCACCGGCATGGGGCCCAAGGCCGCCGAACGCTCGCTCACCCGGATCCTGGCCGACCCGGCGCTGAGCGAGGCCGCCGTCCTGGCCACGGGCTTCTGCGCGGGGCTCGCCCCGGGCATGCACCCCGGTGACCTGGTGGTCGCCGAGGAGACCCGGGACCCACGCGGCAGCACCCCGTGCGTGGGCACCGAACTACTCGTCAAGGAACTCGTGCGCACCGTGCCCGGGCGCACCGTCCACACCGGGCCACTCACCGGATCCGATCACGTCGTCCGAGGTCACGAGCGGTCGGAGCTGCTCGCGACCGGCGCGATCGCGGTCGACATGGAATCCGCGGCAACGCTCCACAGCGCCGTGCGTACGGGCGTACGCCCGGTTGCGGCCGTACGGGTGGTCGTGGACGCTCCAGAACATGAACTCGTCCGAATCGGCACAGTACGCGGTGGAATATCAGCTTTCCGTGTTCTTCGTGCCGTCCTTCCCGCTTTCTTTGAATGGCACCGTTCTTTGTTGCTCCCCCGGAGGTGAGCCAGATGGCCATGCCGCTTCGGCAGTCCATGAAGGTCGCTGCGTACCTGTTTGAACAGAAGCTCAGGAAGCGGGACAAGTTCGCGCTGCTGGTCGAGTTGGAACCCCTCTTCGCCTGCAACCTCAAATGCGAGGGCTGCGGCAAGATCCAGCACCCGGCGGGGGTGCTCAAGCAGCGCATGCCCGTTGCCCAAGCCGTGGGAGCGGTCCTCGAATCCGGCGCGCCGATGGTCTCCATCGCCGGCGGCGAGCCGCTGATGCACCCGCAGATCGACGAGATCGTGCGGCAGTTGGTGGCCAAGAAGAAATTCGTCTTCCTGTGCACGAACGCGCTGTTGATGCGCAAGAAGATGGACAAGTTCAAGCCCTCGCCGTATTTCGCCTGGGCCGTGCACATCGACGGGCTGCGCGAGCGGCACGACGAGTCGGTGGCCAAGGAGGGCACCTTCGACGAGGCGGTCGCGGCCATCAAGGAGGCCAAGCGGCGCGGCTTCCGGGTCACCACCAACTCGACCTTCTTCAACACCGACACCCCGCAGACCGTCATCGAGGTCCTCAACTTCCTCAATGACGACCTGAAGGTGGACGAGATGATGCTCTCGCCCGCCTACGCCTACGAGAAGGCGCCCGACCAGGAGCACTTCCTGGGCGTCCAGCAGACCCGGGAGCTGTTCAAGAAGGCCTTCGCGGGCGGCAACCGGCGCCGCTGGCGGCTCAACCAGAGCCCGCTCTTCCTGGACTTCCTGGAAGGCAAGGTCGACTTCCCGTGCACCGCGTGGGCGATCCCCAGCTACTCGCTCTTCGGCTGGCAGCGGCCCTGCTACCTGATGAGCGACGGGTACGTGCAGACGTACAAGCAGCTCCTGGAGGAAACCGACTGGGACTCCTACGGGCGCGGCAAGGACGAGCGGTGCGCGAACTGCATGGCGCACTGCGGCTACGAGCCGACCGCCGTCCTCGCCACGATGGGCTCCCTCAAGGAGTCGCTGCGCGCCGCCCGCGAGACCTTCACGGAAAGCCGCGGGTGACGACATGACCGCCGTTTCCTTGGGCCTCCCCGAGGTGCCGGTCCGACCGATCGCCGAACGCCGTGTGTCGCGGCGGATCCAGGTCGGAACGGTGGCGGTCGGGGGCGGAGCACCCGTTTCGGTGCAGTCGATGACGACGACGCGTACGTCGGACATCGGCGCCACCCTGCAACAGATCGCGGAACTCACCGCGTCCGGCTGCCAGATCGTGCGCGTCGCCTGCCCCACGCAGGACGACGCGGACGCCCTCGCGACCATCGCCCGCAAGTCCCAGATCCCGGTGATCGCGGACATCCACTTCCAGCCCAAGTACGTGTTCGCGGCCATCGACGCGGGCTGTGCGGCGGTGCGGGTGAACCCGGGCAACATCAAGCAGTTCGACGACAAGGTCCGCGAGATCGCACGGGCCGCCTCGGACGCCGGGACCCCGATCCGGATCGGGGTCAACGCCGGGTCGCTCGACCGGCGGCTGCTGCAGAAGTACGGCAAGGCGACCCCCGAGGCGCTGGTCGAGTCGGCGCTGTGGGAGGCGTCCCTCTTCGAGGAGCACGGGTTCCGGGACATCAAGATCTCGGTGAAGCACAACGACCCGGTGGTGATGGTCAACGCCTACCGGCAGCTCGCCGCCCAGTGCGACTACCCGCTGCACCTCGGTGTGACGGAGGCCGGCCCGGCGTTCCAGGGCACGATCAAGTCCGCCGTCGCCTTCGGGGCGCTGCTCAGTGAGGGCATCGGGGACACCATCCGGGTCTCCCTGAGCGCCCCGCCCGCCGAGGAGGTCAAGGTCGGACTCCAGATCCTGGAGTCGCTGAACCTGAAGCAGCGCCGCCTGGAGATCGTCTCGTGTCCGTCCTGCGGACGCGCCCAGGTGGACGTCTACAAGCTGGCCGACGAGGTCACGGCCGGTCTGGAGGGGATGGAGGTCCCGTTGCGCGTCGCGGTCATGGGCTGCGTCGTCAACGGCCCCGGCGAGGCGCGGGAGGCGGACCTGGGGGTCGCCTCCGGCAACGGCAAGGGGCAGATCTTCGTCAAGGGCGAGGTCATCAAGACCGTGCCCGAGTCGAAGATCGTCGAGACCCTCATCGAGGAAGCGATGAAGATCGCCGAGCAGATGGAGAAGGACGGCGTCGCCTCCGGCGAACCCGCCGTCACCGTGAGCTGATCAGCACGGACCGAGAGGGGGCCCGAGCGTGACGATTCTGGAGAGCATCCGGGGACCACGCGACCTGAAGGCGCTGTCCGAGGTGGACGTCGGTGAACTGGCGGAAGAGATCAGGGAGTTCCTGGTGCACGCGGTGGCCAGGACCGGCGGTCACCTCGGACCCAATCTGGGGGTGGTGGAACTCTCCATCGCGCTCCACCGGGTCTTCGAGTCACCCGTCGACCGCATCCTGTGGGACACCGGCCACCAGAGCTACGTACACAAGCTGCTGACGGGACGCCAGGACTTCTCCAAGCTGCGCGGAAAGGGCGGCCTGTCCGGCTATCCCTCGCGCGAGGAGTCCGAGCACGACATCATCGAGAACAGCCACGCCTCCACGGCGCTCGGCTGGGCGGACGGGCTCGCCAAGGCCCGTCAGGTGCAGGGCGAGAAGGGCCATGTCGTCGCGGTCATCGGCGACGGCGCGCTGACCGGCGGCATGGCGTGGGAGGCGCTGAACAACATCGCCGCCGCCAAGGACCGCCCGCTGATCATCGTCGTCAACGACAACGAACGCTCGTACGCGCCGACCATCGGTGGTCTCGCCAACCACCTCGCGACCCTGCGGACGACCGACAGTTACGAGAAGGTCCTCGCCTGGGGCAAGGACGTACTGCTGCGCACCCCCGTCGTCGGACACACCCTCTACGAGTCGCTGCACGGCGCGAAGAAGGGGTTCAAGGACGCCTTCGCGCCGCAGGGCATGTTCGAGGACCTCGGGCTCAAGTACGTCGGGCCGATCGACGGGCACGACGTCGGGGCCGTGGAGTCCGCGCTGCGCCGGGCGAAACGGTTCCACGGGCCGGTGCTGGTGCACTGCCTGACCGAGAAGGGGCGCGGTTACGAGCCCGCGCTCGCGCACGAGGAGGACCACTTCCACACGGTCGGTGTGATGGATCCGCTGACGTGCGAGCCGCTCGCGCCCTCGGGCGGGCCGTCCTGGACCTCGGTGTTCGGGGACGAGATCCTCCGGATCGGCGAGGAGCGGGACGACGTCGTGGCGATCACGGCGGCCATGCTGCACCCGGTGGGGCTCGGGAAGTTCGCCGAACGGTTCCCCGACCGGGTGTGGGACGTCGGGATCGCCGAACAGCACGCCACGGTGTCGGCGGCCGGGCTCGCCACCGGCGGTCTCCATCCGGTCGTCGCCGTCTACGCGACCTTCCTCAACCGGGCCTTCGACCAGCTCCTCATGGACGTCGCGCTGCACCGCTGCGGAGTGACCTTCGTGCTCGACCGGGCGGGGGTCACCGGCGTCGACGGGGCCTCGCACAACGGCATGTGGGACATGTCGATCCTCCAGGTCGTGCCGGGCCTGAGGATCGCCGCGCCGCGCGACGCCGACCAGCTGCGGGCCCAGCTGCGGGAGGCGGTCGCCGTCGACGACGCGCCGACGCTGATCCGCTTCCCGAAGGAGTCGGTGGGCCCCGCGATCCCGGCGGTCGACCACCTGGGCGGGCTCGACGTCCTGCACCGCTCCGACGACACCCCGCAGGTCCTCCTGGTGGCCGTCGGCGTGATGGCGCCGGTCTGCCTCCAGGCGGCCGAGCTGCTGGAGGCCCGTGGGGTCGGCTGCACGGTCGTCGACCCGCGCTGGGTCAAACCCGTCGACCCGGCGCTGCCCGGCCTCGCCGCCGAGCACCGGCTCGTCGCGGTCGTCGAGGACAACAGCCGGGCGGCCGGCGTCGGCGCGGCGGTCGCGCTGGCGCTCGGGGACGCCGAGGTCGACGTGCCCGTACGGCGCTTCGGCATCCCCGAGCAGTTCCTCGCGCACGCCAAGCGCGGGGAGGTGCTGGCCGACATAGGTCTCACGCCCGTCGAGATCGCCGGGCGGATCAGCGCCGGTCTGGCCGTCAAGGACGCGCTGTCGAAGGACGCGCCGTTCGAGGATGAGTTGTCCAAGGAGAAACAGGAATGACCGACCCTGCGGAGAAGGGGGAGTTCGACCTCGGCGCGCTCCTCGCCGAGCGCGGAGCCGAGCGCTACGAGCTGCACACCAAGTACCTGAACCACCAGCTCCCGCGCATGCTGCACACCATCGGCTTCGACAAGGTGTACGAGCGGGCCGAGGGCGCGCACTTCTGGGACGCGGACGGCAACGACTACCTGGACATGCTCGCCGGGTTCGGGGTGATGGGCCTGGGCCGCCACCACCCCGTCGTCCGCAAGGCGCTGCACGACGTCCTGGACGCCTCACTCGCCGACCTCACCCGCTTCGACTGCCAGCCGCTGCCCGGGCTCCTCGCCGAGAGGCTGCTCGCCCACAGTCCCCACCTGGAGCGGGTGTTCTTCGGCAACAGCGGTACGGAGGCGGTGGAGACCGCGCTCAAGTTCGCCCGGTACGCGACCGGGAGGCCGAGGATCCTCTACTGCTCCCACGCCTTCCACGGGCTGACCACCGGCTCGCTGTCCGTCAACGGCGAGGACGGCTTCCGCGACGGCTTCGCCCCGCTGCTGCCCGACACCGCCGTTCCGCTCGGTGACCTGGACGCTCTGGCCCGGGAGCTGAAGAAGGGGGATGTCGCCGGGCTGATCGTCGAGCCCATCCAGGGCAAGGGCGTGCACGAGGCCCCACCCGGATATCTGCGTGCCGCGCAGGAGCTGCTGCACCGGCACAAGGCGCTGCTCATCGCGGACGAGGTGCAGACGGGCCTCGGGCGGACCGGGGACTTCTACGCCTACCAGCACGAGGAGGGCGTCGAACCGGACCTGGTGTGCGTGGCGAAGGCGCTGTCCGGCGGCTATGTGCCGGTCGGCGCGACGCTCGGCAGGGACTGGATCTTCAAGAAGGTCTACTCGTCCATGGACCGGGTCCTCGTGCACTCGGCGAGCTTCGGCTCGAACGCGCAGGCCATGGCGGCGGGCCTCGCCGTGCTCTCCGTGATGGAGAACGAACAGATCGTCGCGAACGCCCGGGCCACGGGAGAACAACTCAGGTCCCGGCTCGCGGCGCTCATCGACAAGTACGAGCTGCTGAGCGACGTACGCGGCCGGGGCCTGATGATCGGCATCGAGTTCGGTCGGCCCAAGTCGCTCAAGCTGCGCAGTCGTTGGACCATGCTGCAGGCCGCGCGCAAGGGCCTGTTCGCGCAGATGGTCGTCGTCCCGCTGCTCCAGCGGCACCGCATCCTCACCCAGGTCTCCGGCGACCACCTGGAGGTGATCAAGCTGATCCCGCCGCTGATCATCGGCGAACGGGACGTGGACCGGTTCGTGGAGGCCTTCACCGCCGTGATGGACGACGCGCACAGCGGCGGCGGCCTGATGTGGGACTTCGGAAAAACCCTGGTCAAGCAGGCGGTCGCGAACCGCTAGCCCTGCGGCACGAAGAGGCGGCGCGGGCTCGGAGCAAGGGCCCTCCTGGATCGGGACGGGCTCGGAGCAAGGGCCCGCCTCGGCCAGGGCCGGTGGTTTTGCCTCTGGGGCAAGAAATTTGCCCGAGAGGCAATGGTGCGGCTCAATGGAGGGCATGAGCCCTGTCGAGTCGGGGGCGGCCGCCACGCCGCCCGAGTCCGCAGCAGCCGAGGCGCTGCCCGCCGTCGCACCGCAGCTGCGTGCGCTGCGCCGCCGGGCCTCGCTGACCCTGGAGGCCGCGGCCCGCGCCGCCGGCCTTTCGGCCGCCCACCTCTCCCGCCTGGAGACGGGACAGCGCCAGCCCTCGCTGCCGATGCTGCTCGCACTCGCTCGTATCTACGGTACGACGGTCTCGGAGCTGCTGGGCGAGACGGTCGCCGAACGGGACGCGATCGTCCGGGCCGCCGACATGGAGCCGACCAAGGCGGGCGGCTGGACCTACTGGCAGGCCGGTGCCCCGGGCCGCGGAATGCAGGCCCTGCGGGTGCACGTCCCCTACGGCTCGCAGGGCGACATCGTGCGCGTCCACCCCGGCGAGGAGTGGCTCTACGTCCTCCAGGGGCGGCTGCGGCTGCGCCTCGGGGACACCGCCCAGGTGCTCGCGCCCGGGGACAGCGCGCACTTCGACTCGCTGACCCCGCACCGCATCGCGGCCGCCGATCAGTCGGGGGCCGAACTCCTCTTCGTACACACCCTGCTGCAGAGCCCCACCGCCGCGCTGTGCCTCGGCCCGGCGGCAGGACACCCGACCATGGGAGAGCTGTCATGACGGAATCCACGCAACCCCCGGAGCCGACGGAATCCGCCGACCCCGCCACTCGGCGGCGCATGGTCGAGAAGTTCCCGCGCGCCCTGTGGGTACGCCTCTTCATCTACATCGCCGTCGGCCACCTCTTCGCGGCCTTCATCTATCTGCTGTTCGAGCTGGGCGGGCAGAACCAGTAACCCACAGGGTTCAGGAGCCCAGGCTTCAGGCCGCCAGGGTTCAGTCCAGCAGGCGCTCGCGCAGCCGCTCCCGCTGCTCGGGCGTGACTCCCAGTCCCCGCTCCAGGTAGGCGTCGATGCCGCCCCAGGTCTCCTCGATCGTCTCGAAGGCCGCGGTCAGATACTCGGCGCGGGCGTCGAACAGCGGGCTGAGCAGCTCCATGACCTCGGGGGAGCGGGCCGCTTCCGAGGAGCCGTTGCGGCGCACCTTGTAGCGGCGGTGGGTCGCGTTCGACTCCAGGTAGTCGGCCACGATCGCGTCGCGCTCAACGTCGAGGGCGAGGAGCGTCACGGCTATGGAGAGGCCCGCGCGGTCCTTGCCCGCCGCGCAGTGCATCAGCGCGGGCACGCTGTCCTCGGCCAGGGCGTGCAGCACGTGCGAGTGCTCGGCCGTGCGCTCCTTGACGATCGTGCGGTAGGAACCGATCATCCGGTTCGCCGCCTTGCCGTCGCCGAGGTGCCCGCGCAACTGTTCGACGTCGCCGTCGCGGACCATCTTCCAGAACTCGCTGCCGTCGGCGGGGTCGGTGAGCGGAAGATTCACGTTCCGTACACCCGGCAGCTCGACGTCCGGCCCCTCCAGCTTCTGGTCCGCGGCATTGCGGAAGTCGAAGATCGTGTGCAGTCCGAGAGAGGAGAGGAACGCGGCGTCCTCCTCAGTGGCGTGCGCGAGATGGCCACTGCGGAACAGCCGTCCGTAGCGCACTCGCCGACCGTCCACGGTGGGCAGGCCGCCCACGTCTCGGAAGTTGCGCACTCCGGCCAGTTCCGGCTCGGTCGACGGGACCTGCTGCGTCACGGGGGCTCCTCCCATTGGACCGCCGGCGCTGCTCGGCGACGCTCGCCGACGGGAATCGCGCTTTCGACGATACGACATGGGTTCCTCAGGCAATGAAGTTGTCCACAGCCGTTGCCTCCCGGGTGAGACGCCGTTGATGATGTTGGTGATTGAGTGCGGATGTTCGAATCTGTGAGGGTTTGATGATCGAAATCGGCGAAGATGGTCGTACGTGGCTTCTCTCGGGTCCCACGAGCAGCTACGCACTACGGCTGACCGACCCCGACGAACTGCTCCATCTCCACTGGGGGCCACGGATCACCCTCGCGGACGCCGAATCGCTGGCCGCCCTGCCCGGCCCGCCGTACCGGCCCTTCGAGTCCCGGCTCGACGGGCGCGAGGAGTATCCCGTCGAGGGCGGCCCCCGCTTCGTACGTCCGGCGCTGTCCGTGCGGACGCGGGAGCGGCGCGGCACCGAATGGCGTTTCGGGGCGTACGAGGCCGACGGCGACGAACTGCGGCTGCGCTTCGCGGACGACGGGCTCGGCATCACCTTGCACTACCGGATGCGCGGCGACGTCGTCGAGCGCTGGGTGACCCTGGCCAACGAAGGACCTTCCCTGGAGCTGCTGCGCGCGGACTCCGCGACCTGGACGCTGCCCGAGCGCGACGGATGGCGCCTCTCCCAGCTGCACGGGCGGTGGGCGGCCGAGTCCCGGCTCGCGCGCTCCCCCCTCACCTACGGTGAGAAGGTCATCGGCAGCCGCCGCGGGCACACCGGTCACCAGCACCTGCCGTGGGTCGCGCTGGACAGCGGGGCGAGTGAGGAGAGCGGCGAGGTCTACGCGTGCGCGCTCGGCTGGTCGGGCTCGTGGCGCATCTGCGTGGCCCAACTCCCCGACGCGCGCGTGCAGATCTCCGGCGGCGCGGGGTACGACGACTCCGGACTGTTGCGTCTGGAGCCGGGGGAGTCGTTCACCACCCCCGTCTTCGCGGGGCTGTGGAGCGACGGCGGCTTCGGCGCGGCGAGCCGGACCTGGCACGCGTACCAGCGGGCGTTCGTGATCCCGGACGCGGACCAGGACCGGCCGGTGCTCTTCAACTCCTGGGAGGCCACCCACTTCGACATCTCCGAGGAACGGCAGCGGGAGCTGGCCCGGCGGGCCGCGGAGATGGGCGTCGAGCTCTTCGTCGTCGACGACGGCTGGTTCGGTGCGCGGACGAGCGACCGCGCCGGGCTCGGCGACTGGACCCCCAATCCGGACCGCTTCCCGCAGGGGCTGAAGCCGCTCGCCGACGACGTGCACGCGCTCGGCATGCAGTTCGGGATCTGGGTCGAGCCGGAGATGGTGAATCCGGACAGTGAGCTGTACCGCGCGCACCCCGACTGGGTGCAGTTCCAGCCGGGGCGGACCAGGACGGAGTTCCGCAACCAACTCGTACTCAACCTCGCCCGCCCGGATGTCCAGGAGTACCTGTGGGAGCAGCTCGACAGTCTGCTCTCGAGCGCTCCGATCGACTATGTGAAGTGGGACTTCAACCGCTGCTTCACGGACGCCGGTTGGCCCGGTGAGCCGTACCCCCAGAAGCTGTGGGTCGAGCACGTGGAGGCTCTGTACGGGCTCCTGGACCGGCTGCGTGCGGAGCATCCCGGGGTCGCCTTCGAGTCCTGCTCGGGCGGTGGCGGCCGGATCGACCTCGGCGTCATGGCGCGTACGGACCAGGTGTGGACCTCCGACAACACCGACCCGCTCGACCGGCTCGCCATCCAGCACGGCTTCAGCCAGATCCACCCGGCCCGGATCATGGCCGCCTGGGTCACGGACAGTCCGAACGCGCAGCTCAACGGTCGGATCAGCTCGCTGCGCTTCCGGTTCGTGAGCGCCATGGCCGGGGTACTCGGGGTCGGCGGCGACCTGGCCGACTGGAGCGAGGCGGAGCTCGTCGAGGCGCGGGAGTGGGTGGACCTCTACAAGGAGATCCGGCCGGTCGTGCAGCGCGGCGACCTCTACCGACTGCGGCCTCCGGAGGGCGGGCTGAGTGCGGTGCAGTACGTCCACGGCGACGAGACCGTCGTCCTCGCCCTGCTCCAGGCCCAGCGTCACGGCGAGCCGGTCGCCCCGCTCCGGTTGCGCGGGCTCGATCCGAGCGCGGCGTACGAATGCCGTGAAACGGGTGAAGTGCACCGAGGTGCGGTGCTGTTGCATCACGGGTTGCGGACGGGGCTGCGCGGGGACTTCGATGCGGCAGTTATCCGACTGCGTCGCATGTGAGCGTTCTGTCCTTATTAATGCCTTAATTCCAACTGGACCTGGAATAAGGGACCGTGGTGTGGCGTGCGTGAGCAGCGTCATATTCGTGACGATGCGTTGCGGGCCCGCTTTCTCGATCCGCCTGAATTTCCAGGCGGGTTGAGAGGCGGGGGAGATCATTGTCCACGGAGGGTGACCGGAATTCCGGCATGGATCAAGAAAGGCACGCGCACTGAAAAGCCACATGGTTGGCGATGCGCCCCCATCTCGCCTACGTTCGCCCTCAATCCGGACGGACGCCCAATCCTGCCGCCGCCCGGTATCCGCACACCCACCGGTAACCGGCAGGAGCGGGGGACCCACAGGTACCACGCCTGTTCCGGTCTCCGGAACGGCTAGGGGTATAGCCGCGCAGCCGCGTGGCCGGGCATCTCCAGCCCGCACCCGACAGCTCACCTCGCAGGCGCCGGAGAGGAATTCTTCATGCCCGCGAAGGGTAAGCATCGCCGACCCAAGTCCCAGCGCTTCTCCCGCTCGATCGCCGTGGCCGGAACCGGTGGCGCCGCCCTCGCGCTGCCGCTGATGGGGGCCGCCGGTGCCCATGCCATGACGCCTACGGCCGCGATTTCGTCCACTCCGGAAAAGACCGCGACGATTTCCGCCGCGACGGTTTCTCAAAAGTCCGCGACGGTTTCGGAAAAGACCGCGACAACCTCCACGGCCTCGGTGAAGACCTATTCGGTGAAGGTCGGCGACTGGCTCGCCAGGATCGCCGAGCGGCAGCACCTCAGCGGCGGCTGGCAGAAGCTCTACTCCGACAACCGCCAGGCCATCGGCAGCGACCCCTCGCTGATCCACCCCGGCCTGAAGCTCACGATCGGCGAGAGGGCCGTGTCGACCGACGACGCCAAGCCGTCGACCGAGTCGTTCACGCAGTCGTCCGCCAAGACGTCCACGCGATCGTCGGCGCGGTCGGCCACCGGGTCGTCCGGCGCGGCGGACGCGCCCAAGTCCCAGGCCGCCGCACCCCGGGCCACCGGCGCCGCCACCAACACCGGTTACACCCTGCCGGTGGAGGGCGCCACCATCGGCACCGGCTACAAGGTCGCCGGCAGCATGTGGTCCAGCGGCTACCACACCGGCGTGGACTTCGTGGTCCCGACCGGCACCACCGTCAAGGCCGTCGCCGCCGGCACCGTCGTGTCGGCCGGTTGGGGCGGCGCGTACGGCAACCAGGTCGTCATCCAGCACGCCGACGGCCGGTACTCGCAGTACGCCCACCTGTCCGCCCTGTCCGTCTCGGCCGGCCAGACCGTGACCGAGAGCCAGCAGATCGGCCTCTCCGGTGCGACCGGCAACGTCACCGGTCCGCACCTGCACTTCGAGATCCGCACCACCCCGAACTACGGCTCGGACGTGGACCCGGTCGCGTACCTGCGCGCGCACGGTGTCGCCGTCGGCTGACGCCGCCGCGCCTCTCACGTCTTGGAGGGCCGGACCCCGCGATCGCGGGGTCCGGCCCTCGGTTCTTCTCCACGCGTCCCGGCGCGGTCCTTTCATGATCGGCACATTGCGGTCTTGTGGCACCGGCGCACGAGGTCTCGACACGGTGCGCGAGTGGCTCCACAGTGATCTCCGTAAGCGCTTTCTGCGTCTTCGGCGACGGCATCGCGGCCGTCGTCGCCACCGCAAGGAGCACGCCATCGTGAGACCTCGAAGACTCGGCGTCGTCACCACCGCCGCGCTGCCGGCCGGTCCGGTCGCCGCGCCCTCGCACGCCACCGAACGGCGTCCGCCGCCGCGCCGGATCGTGGAGAACCTGGACCGCGGCCCGGTCGCCGTCCCCTCGGGCGAGGGCACCTTCCTGAGCCGGCGGTTACTCGGCACGGAGTACGCCCTCCCCCAAGTTCTCGGCCCCGCTCGAACAGGGGGTACCCCCACCGGGGACGCGATCGCGTTCAACGTGTACAAGGGCGGACGGCGGCTCAACGGGGCGCCGGTCACGCGGTCGACCACGTACCAGGACGACGGCCGGGGCACCGGCACCCACACCGTGCGTGCCCTCGTCAACGGCCATGAGCGGGAGCCGAGTTCGGCGGCGCTCGACTTCGCGCGGGGCTACGCCGAGATTCCGCCGGAGCGGTCCGAACCGGGCGGCGTATCGAGGTTGCCCTGGTACCACTACGACGCCGACACCGGTCAGCGCCTGGTGACCGGCGAGCACCCGGCCGAACCGACGAGCGCATCCGACCTCGACGTCGGCCGGGGCAGCGCCGCCGACATCGACCCCCGCCACCCCCGCTACGAGTACTGGACCTCCGGCCCCCGCAACGCGACCCCGTTCTACGGCGACCTCCTCGGTGACTGGCGCGAGGAGGTCCTCGCCGAGACCGGTGACCACACCGCGCTGCGCCTGCACACCACCACCGAACCGACGAAGAACCGTATCTACAGGCTCGCCCGGAACCCCGCCCACCGCCTCGGCTGGACCGTGCGCGGCCGTCTCCAGTCGACGCACACGGACTACTGCCTGGGCACCGAGACCCGGCGGGTGCCGAAGCCCGCCATCACCACCACCGCACGCACGGAAGGAACCTCATGACCACCCGCAGAGCCTTCGCGACCCTCGCCGCCGGTGCCGCGCTGTCGACGCTCGTCCCGGCCACCACCGCGAGCGCCTCGCCGCGCCACCGTCGCGGCCGGCTCATCGCCCACGACGGCTTCCGCCGAGGCCTCGGCCAGTGGGTCACCGAACTGCAGGACGGCGGCACGGTCACCGCCTCGCACGGCATCCTGGAGATCGACGTACCGAGCGGTGCGACGGTCTGGTTCAAGCAGCGGCTCGAAGGGCCCTACGTCATCGAGTACACCGCCACACCGGTCTCCGAGGGCGGCGTCAACGACCGGGTCTCCGACCTCAACAACTTCTGGAACGCCGTCGACGTCCGCTCCCCGGACGACCTCTTCGCCTTGCCCCGGGGCGGCGCCCTGGCCGAATACGACTACCTGAAGACGTACTACGTCGGATACGGCGCCAACACCAACACGACCACGCGGCTGCGCCGGTACGTGGGGGAGCCGGGCGTCCGCCCGCTCGTCTACGACTACACGGAGCCGCTGCTCACGGCCAACGAGCCGAACCGTGTCCGGATCGTCTCGGACGGCTCCACGGTCCGCTGGTGGAACAACGGACGGCTCGTTTTCGACTACGGCGACCCGCAGCCGTACACGAGCGGGCACTTCGCGTTCCGGACCACATGGAGCCACTTCCGGATCGAGGGCTTCCAGGTGTGGCGGCTGTTCAACCACTCCTGAAAGAGGCTTATTCCGGGTTCGATCACACTTTACGAGTGGCTTATCTCACCACCCGTCAACCCCTTCCTACGGTCGCGTAGCTCACATCGAAAGGTGAATCATGGGCCGATGTGGCAGACGATTCGAAGAGTGACAACAGATCAGTGATCGGGTCGTACGTGGCGGTGGGGGACAGCTTCACCGAAGGCGTCGGCGACCCCGGCCCCGACGGGGCCTTCGTCGGGTGGGCCGACCGGTTCGCGGTGCTCCTCGCCGACCGGCGGCCCGAAGGCTCCTTCACCTACACCAATCTCGCCGTACGCGGAAAGCTGCTCGACCAGATCGTCGGGGACCAGCTCCGGGACGCCAAGGAACTCGCCCCCGACCTGGTCTCCTTCTGCGCGGGCGGCAACGACATCATCCGGCCAGGTACCGACCCCGACGAGGTCGCCGAGCGCTTCGAGCGCGCGGTCGCCGACCTCACCTCCGTCGTCGGCACCGTCCTGGTGACGACCGGCTTCGACACCCGTACCGTCCCCGTGCTGAAGCATCTGCGCGGCAAGATCGCCACGTACAACGGGCACGTAAGGGCCATCGCGGACCGGTACGGCTGTCCGGTCCTCGACCTGTGGTCCCTGAAGACGATCCAGGACCGCCGCGCATGGGACGGTGACCGCCTGCACCTCTCGCCCGAGGGCCACACCCGGGTCGCGCTGCGCGCCGGTCAGGTCCTCGGCCTCGAAGTGCCCGCGGATCCCGACCAGCCCTGGCCTCCGCTGCCGCCCCGCGGCACGCTCGAGGTCCGGCGCGACGACATCCACTGGGCGCGCGAGTACCTCGTCCCGTGGATCGGGCGCCGACTGCGCGGGGAGTCCTCCGGTGACCACGTGGCCGCCAAGGGCAGCCTCTCGCCGGACGACATCAAGATGCGGATCGAGTCCGTGGCCTGAACGACGGGCCTCCGACGTGCCGGTGGCTTGGACGCCCCCGCCTCGACGGGGTGCCGCCAGGCGGACCCGGGCCGAACTCGCCGCCGCGCCTGCGGCCTTGCGGCGCGGCGGCCGTCGCCGGGTCGGGCCGGGCGTGCCCCGTATACGCCTCCCCATTGGTTCGGCGGTGGGCGGAGCCGCATCGGGTGGCAGTGAGCCGACAGCCGACGAGATGGACGGCCCGGCGGCGGGCCGGCAGCAGCCGCACCGACCTGCTGGGTGGGCGGTGGGGCGGCGACGGCCGAACCGAGCCGACCGGGCATGTGCCCCGGCGCGCTCCTCAGCGCACCGCGGCCGTCAACGCCTCCCGCGCGAGCCCCAGTTCCCGGGCGAGCGCTTCGTCCACCCACTCCTGGGCCCGCGCCCGCGACACCGCTCCGGTGTAGGCGGTCATCTGCACGGCGAGCCCGTCGAGCAGCGCCGTCAGTCGCAGGGCGGAACCCGTGGGATCCGGGCACGTGAACTCGCCGGCCGCCACTCCCTCCGCGATCACCTCGGTGATCGCGGCCTTCCACTGCTTGTCGAGATCACGCGTGACCTCCTGAAGCGCGGGCTCGCGCAGGGCGGCCGCCCAGCCCTCGATCCACAGTCGCCAGCCCTTGGCCTGGCCGGTCGGCGCGTACCAGCGCACGGCGGCGCGCAGCCTGCGCAGCGCCGACGTACGACGGCCGAGCAGCTTGCGCAGATGGGCGAGGTCGTCCTCGGCCGCGTAGGTGAACGCGGCGGCGACCAGCTTCTCCTTGGTGGAGAAGTGGTACAGCACCAACGCGTTGCTCACCCCGAGCACCGAGGCCACGTCGGCGATCCGCACCGCCGCCACGCCCCGCGCCTCGATCTGCTCGATGGCGGCGCGCAGCAACTCCTCGCGCCGTTCCGCCACGCTCAACCGCACCCTCGCCACGCGGTCACCCTAATGCTCGACGGGGTCAGTCGACGAACTGGTAGTCAAACCGGATGCGGCCGTCCTCGTCGAGGACCAGGAACTCCCGGCCACCGCCCGTGGCCCGTCCCTCCCCGGTGTGGAAGGACTCCCAGCGGAACGTGATGACGTCCCGCAGCTGTTGGGCGGGTTCCTGGATCCGGAAGACATAGGTCCCCGGGGCGACGAATTCGTCGTGGGCGCGGGTCACGCGCGTGTGCAGTTCGTCGTGGCCACGGGCCTCCAGGACGGCGGTGGTGAAGCCGAGGCCCACCGCGGTGTCCCGCATCTGCTGGGGCGGCTGGAGGACGTGCAGACCGTCCTGAGCCCAGAGTTCGTCCACGGTCTTGCGGCGGATCTCGGGATCGGGCTCGTTCCAGACGCCGATGTAGCGCTCGATCAGGTCCTGCGGGTCGATGGTGGGCATGGATACTCCCGTTACGAGTCGGACTTCGTGTGGGGAGGGGCGGTCACTCGCGCTCGCGCGCCCTCGCTCCACCGACTCTGCTGTCACCGGCCCCGCGCCTCAATTCCCCGGGGGGAATGACGGCAGGGCCGAAAGACGGGTGCCCGTCAGCGGTACCAGCCGAACCGCTCCGCGATCACCGGCAGCCGGTCGGCGACGATGGCGTGCGCCGCGGCCCGCGGTGTCGTCCCGTCGGCCTCCGCGCGGGCCAGCATCCGGTCGATGAGGTCGCGCATGGAGCGCCGGGTGTACGCGAACGCCTCGTCCGCGTCCGCGCCGATGTCGCCGAAGAGCGTCCACCACCACCAGGCGTTCGTCCCGGAGTTGACCACGACGTCCGGCAGCACGACGACCCCGCGCGCGGCGAGCAGCTCCTCCGCCTCGGGCAGTACGGGCATGTTGGCCGCCTCGACGATCCAGCGGGCGCCGATCTGCCGCTGGTTCTCGGTGTCGATGGCGTACGAGACCGCCGCGGGAACCAGTACCTCCGCGTCCATGGACAGCCAGGCGTCGCCGGGGAGTTCCTGGTCGGCCGGGCGCAGCGCGCCGCGGTCGACCGTCCCGTAGGCGTCCCGCGCCGCGAGCAGCGCGTCGATGTCGAGCCCGTCCGGGTTCGCGATCGTGCCCTTGACGTCCGCGACGGCGACGATGGCGAGGCCCGCGCGGGAGAGGAAGCGGGCCGTGGCTCCGCCCATGGTGCCCAGGCCCTGCACGGCCACACGCGTCCCCGCGTGTGCCACCCCGGCCCGGTCCAGGGCCGCGAGCACCGACTCGGCGACACCGCAGCCGCCGACCAGTTCGTCGAGCCCGATCCCGTCCACGTCGACCGCGAAGGCGTCCGCGAGCCGCCGACGGGCCGCCGTCTCGTCGTCGAGCAGCGGGTACACGGCCTGGATGGACGAGACGAGCCCCGCCTCCTCGGCGGCCCGGTCGACCAGGTCCTGGGTGAGCCCGAGGTCCTCACCCGTGGTCCAGAAGCTCTCGATGTAGGGGCGCATGGCGCGCAGATAACGCACCAGCAGGCCGTACGCCGCCGGGTCCTGGGGATCGCAGTCGATGCCGCCCTTGGCGCCGCCCAGCGGGATGTAGCGGCCCTCGGGGTTGTAGTGCAGGGCCTCCTTCATCGTCATCCCGCGGGCGAGCCCGGCGACCTCGTCCAGGGTGCAGCCGGCGCGCATCCGCAGGCCGCCGCTGGAGACGCCCCGGACGAGCCGGTCGACCACGAGATAGCCCGGTCTGCCCGTGACGTGGTCGGTCCAGGTGAGCGTGATCAGAGGCGCGGTCGAAGGCGGGGTGGGCGGCGCGGCCGACGGTGCGGTCGGGGGCGTGGTCATGGGGTCTCCTCGGGGACGGCGATCAGGGTGGGACCAGGCGTGCGCAGCGCCTCGGTGAGGGCGAGGGCCAGCTCGTCGGGGTGGCACACGCGTGTGCCCTGTCCTCCGTAGGCGCGGGCCAGGGCGGGCAGATCGACCGGAGCGAGGTCCACCGCGGTCGGGCGGTCGCCGCGGGCGGCCATCTCGTCGCGGATCTCTCCGTAGCCACCGTTGTCGAACACCACGACGGGCAGCGGGAGTCGCAGCTGAGCGGCGGTCGCCAGTTCCTGCACCGTGAACTGGAGGCCGCCGTCCCCGCTCAGCGCCACCACCTGGCGCTCCGGGCACGCCACCTTGGCGCCGAGCGCCGCGGGCAGCGCGTAGCCGAGCGTGCCGAAGCCGGTCGGGTGAAGATAGCGTCCCGACGGGCCCAGCGGGAGATGCGGCAGCGCGCCGTAGTAGCAGCACTGGGCACTGTCCGAGGTGATGACCGCGTCGTCGGCCAGGACGGCGCGGATCGCCCGTAGGTACGGGATCCAGCGCGCGTCGCGCGCGGCACTCCCGGAGAACCGCGCGGCCCGCACCACGGCGACCTCGTCGACGTCGATGCTGCCTCGTGGGTCGGGGATGTCGTGTCGCACGCGCGCGTGGAGGCCCATGTCCGACAACAGCCCCTCCAGGGAGGCCCGCGCGTCGCCGACGAGCGCGATGTCCGTGGGCAGCCCGGAGTGCATCTGGTCCGGGTCGAGGTCGGCCCGCACGAGCGTGCCCCCGAGGGCGGTCGGCGGCGACCAGAAATCGGACTCGGCCAGCTCCGTGCCCACGGCGAGGACGACATCGCGACCCGCCAGCCACTTCTGCACCGACTCAGTGTGCAGCGAGACGCCGAGCGAGAGCGGATGCCGCTCGGGTACGACGCCCTTGCCGTTGGCGGTCGTCACGACGGGCGCGCCGCACGCCTCCGCGAGAGCGAGACAGGCGGTCGCGGCGCCACGCGCGCCACCGCCGAGCACCAGTGCGGGCCGCCGCGCCTCCCGCAGGGCGCGCGCGGCGCGTCGTACGGCCTCGGCGTCCGGCAGGGTCGGCGCGGAGGCCGGGGCGAGCCGCACCGGCCCGGCGGTCTCGGCCGCCGTCAGCAGGTCCAGCGGCACCTCGATGTGCACCGGCCGCGGTCGCCGCGTACGGAAGAGGGTGAACGCGCGTGCCACGGCGGCGCCGATCTCGGCCACCGAGGAGACCCGGTGGCTGAACGCGGCGACGCCCCGCAGCGCCTCGGTCTGGCTGCGCATCTCGTGCAGCAGCCCGGTCGACAGCCGGGGGTGGCGCAGCGGCATACCGGGGGAGACGACCAGCAGGGGCACGCTGTCCGAGTAGGCCTGCCCGACGGCGGCCGTGACGTTGAGGAGCGCGGGACCGGTGGTCGTGATCACGACACCGGGGCGCCCCGTCACGCGCGCGTACCCGTCGGCGGCGTACCCGGCTCCCTGTTCGTGGCGCGGGGTCGCGTGCCGTACGCCGTACGCCGCCAGGTGCCGGTAGATCTCCAGGTTGTGCGTGCCGGGAATGCCGAACGCCTGCGTCACGTCATGCGCGGCGAGCGCCCGGACGAGCGCCTCGCCACCGGTGAGCACACCGGTGCGCGCGTCGGTGCGCGGGTCGGCCTCCATGGTGCCTCCAGGTGCGGGACGAGCGGCGCGACCGAAGACCCACCGGTGTCTTTACTGAATCGCCATTCAGTATCGGGAGCGACTCCGAAGTCTGTCAATTTACTGAACGGATCATCAGTAGTGGGACTGAGGCGCACCGCCCGGCGAAGGCCGGATCGGACCGCGGGACGCGTGGATTGCGGGCGAGTGCCCGGCCGGGGTCGAGGACCTTTCCGTAGGCGCGCTTCGAGCACCACCCCATGAGGCGGAAGAAGACCGTGCGCCGCGGGGTTGGGGAAACGCGGGCCATGGGGGCCACCTGATGTGATTTCGGGCCCCAGGCGTGTCCCCAGGCGGGTCGCACCAGGGTCCGGACCTCGCGGTGTGTACCGGGGACATCGCGCTGTGACACCGTCGACCCGGCGCTGTCAGAGGGGCCGACCATAATGGGAGGCCTGACCGACTCCACTTGGAGGTACCGTGACCGGTTTCCGTACGTTGAGCTCCGGGCTCCGCGCGTTGCAGCCCGCCGCCTTCGGCGCGGACCCCGGCGGTGAGCGCATGGAGCGCATCCGCAGATCGCCGAATTTCGCGGACGGTGTCTTCCAGAACCCGGTGAGTGCCCGGACCCGCCCCGACGGCTCCATGCTCGAGTTCGCGAAGGTCTTCTTCCGCAAGGAGGAGCGCGCCCACCGCGCCCCGGCGGGCACGGTGCCGGTGTACCCGACCACGCTCGCCGACCTCGCCAAGCCCGCGGCGAGCGGGTTGCGGATCACCTGGATGGGGCACTCCAGTGTGCTCGCCGAGATAGACGGGCACCGAGTGCTGTTCGACCCCGTATGGGGCGAGCGCTGTTCCCCCTTCAACTTCGTCGGGCCCAAGCGGCTGCACCCGGTGCCCCTGCCGCTGGCCGCGCTCGGCCCGGTCGACGTCGTCGTCATCTCGCACGACCACTACGACCACCTCGACCTGCCCACCATCAAGGCCCTGGCCGACACGGACACGGTCTTCGCGGTGCCGCTCGGCGTCGGCGCCCACCTGGAGCACTGGGGCGTCTCGCCCGACCGCGTGCGCGAGCTGGACTGGAACGAGAGCACCAAGGTCGGCGGCATCTCCCTGACCGCGACACCCGCCCGGCACTTCTGCGGCCGCGGTCTGCGCAACACCCAGCACACGCTCTGGGCCTCCTGGGTGGTGACGGGCGACGAGCACCGGATCTACCACAGCGGGGACACCGGCTACTTCGAGGGCTTCAAGGACATCGGCGCCGAGCACGGCCCGTTCGACATCACGATGATCCAGATCGGGGCGTACAGCGAGTTCTGGCCCGACATCCACATGACGCCCGAGGAGGGCATGCGCACCCACCTGGACCTCCAGGGCGGGCGCCCCACCGGCGTGATGCTGCCCATCCACTGGGCCACGTTCAACCTGGCGACCCACCCGTGGGTGGAGCCCGGCGAGGGCACGATGGCAGCCGCGCACGCGGTGGGCGCCCGTGTCGCGCTGCCCCGCCCCGGGCAGCCCTTCGAGCCCACCGCCGAGACCGTCCCGGCAGAGCCCTGGTGGCGTGGTGTGGCCATGCCGCCGAGGGGTGGCTGGCCCGCCGTCGAGAAGTCTGGAGCGGACGCCTCCGTTTCCGACACTCCGGGTGATGTCGTGGGCCAGGCTTCCGAAGGCACCGGAGAGCCGGAGACCGTGCCCGCGAGCTGAATTTCCTGAATGTCCGATTGACGGCGAGGGTCGGGGAGCGAGCTGCCCCCCGACCCTCGCCGTTTGTTCGCGACCGGTTCTGACCAGCTCTGATCGGATCGGTGACGCAAGGGAACGTGCGTCCGAAAGGGATATCGGTCTGCCGTGCGAGGCCTCATACCAGAGCGGGACGCCTTCCGGGGGAGTTTGTCAACTGCCCACCGCACATGATGCCTTGGCGACTACTGTCAGTTGCCGTCGGGCGACGCGGGGCCGATTTTTTCGGCTCTCTCGACCGGCATCGCGATGGCGCACGCCCGAGCCGCGCAGACCCGCGGGAGCCCCCGTGGCCCCCGACGCACCAGTACGAGGACGCAGATGTCTCACCTCCGCGCACCGGCCGCACGCGCAGACCGCCGTGAGGGCGGGCGGCACGGGCGGCCGGTCGCCCGCACGGTCCACCCGCAACCCGAGACCCGCCTACGGCCCCAGTTACTGCGCCTGGCGGTCCTGCCGCCGATCGCGGTGGCGCTCAGCGGCTGTGCGGCCGTGCTGTTCACGGTCCGCTCCACCGGCGCACGCCCCGGCGTAGTCCTGTGGGCGGTGCTCGCCGGCGCCGGGTCCGTGGCCCTCGCGGGCATCCTGATCGCCGCCGTGGGCGCCGACCGGGCCGCCACGTCCGTGCGGGAACGCATCGGCGCCCTGCGCCGCGGCAGCGCCCGTACCGAGGCCGACCTCCGCGCCGTCGTCGAGGGCCTGCGCCGGGGCGAGAGCCCTCCCACGCCCAAGCCGCGCCAACGGCCCAAGCCGGACGCCGACGAGTTCGAGCTGCTCGCCGCCGACCTCTCCCGCGCGCACGACGGCGCCGTCACCGCCGTCGTGCAGGCGGCCCAACTCTCCAGCCAGGCGGGCAGCGAGCAGAAGGTCGAGGTCTTCGTCAATCTCGCGCGGCGGCTTCAGTCCCTCGTGCACCGCGAGATCTCGATCCTCGACGAGCTGGAGAACGAGATCGAGGACCCGGACCTGCTGAAGGGCCTCTTCCACGTCGACCACCTCGCCACCCGCATCCGCCGGCACGCCGAGAACCTCGCCGTGCTCGGCGGCGCCGTCTCGCGCCGCCAGTGGAGCAACCCCGTCTCCATGACCGAGGTGCTGCGGTCCGCGATCGCCGAGGTCGAGCAGTACTCGCGGGTCAAACTGGTGCCCCCGATCGACGGCACCCTGCGCGGGCACGCCGTCGCCGACGTCATCCACCTGCTGGCCGAACTCGTCGAGAACGCCACGGTGTTCTCCGCCCCGCACACCCAAGTCCTGCTGCGCGTCAACCTCGTCACCTCCGGCCTCGCGGTCGAGGTCGAGGACCGAGGCCTGGGCATGCCCCTGGGCGAACAGAACAAGATGAACGCGCTGCTCACCGACCCCGATCAGGTGAATGTGGCCAGCCTCCTCCAGGACGGCCGGATCGGTCTGTTCGTGGTGTCCCAGCTCGCCCGGCGGCACGGCATCCACGTACGGCTCCAGACCAACATCTACGGCGGTGTCCAGGCCGTACTCGTCGTACCGCAGGCGCTGTTGGGCGCGCCGCCGGGCGCCATCGGCGACGTATCGCAAGCACAGTCCCAGCAGACACAGCAGACACAGCAGACACAGCAGACGCAGCAGCTCAAGGCCGGCGGCCCGCGTCCGACCGCCGGGCCACAGGCGGGGCCGACCGCGCCCGTGTCGTCCGCCGGCGCGACGGTGGCCTCCGTGCCGCGACAGGGACAGCGGGACCAGATGCAGCCCGCCGCGCCCGGCACGGGCGGCAGCGGCCCGGCGCCGCTCCCCGTGCGCGGCGCCCGCGCGGAGCGGCCCAACCCGGCCGACGCCCTGCCCGGCATCCGGCCCGACGACCGGCCCGTGGTCGCGGAGAACGCGGCCATGCCGCCCACCCCTCGCAACGGCGCGGTGCGCGGCACCATGGGCAAGCCCCAACTGCCCAAACGGCGGGCCCAGGAGCACATCGCACCCCAACTGCGCGACGGGCCGTTGCCCCGCCAGGATCCGGAGCAGGTCGTCGGCCACGACCCCTGTCTGATGGCGGCGTTCCAGCGGGGGATCGGGCTCGCGGAGGCCCAGCACGCCGAGGAACGGCGCCCGGAGGCACCGCACAGCGGAGCAGCGCACCTGGAGCGGCCGCACCCCGATCTGCCGCACTCCGACCTGCTGCATCCGGACCCGCTGCACCGGGACCCGCCGCACCCGGATCCGCTGCACCTGGCCCCGTTGCCGCCGCTCGATGTGATGCGCGTCGACCGGACGTCCACGGGCGGCGCGCCCCGCATATCCGAGACCCACACGGCGCACGCGCCCGCCCAGCACGAGGCGCACGGGACCCGCGACAACGCACCCGCGCCCGGACACGACCACACGGCCCGGCACGACGGGAGCACAACGGCCGGATGACCACCCCCCTGACGACCCCCACCCGCACGCCCTCCCACACCCCCACACCCTCCGCTGCGGCAGACCTGCGTACTTCAAGGAGTCGATCCACCATGGCGAGCGACGCGCCGACCGCCCACGCCCATGTATCCGATCTCGACTGGCTGATGAGCGGCCTCGTACAGCGCGTACCGCACACGACCAGCGCGGTACTCCTCTCCTGCGACGGACTCGTGAAGTCGGTCCACGGACTCGACCCGGACAGCGCCGACCACATGGCGGCGCTCGCCTCCGGCCTCTACTCGCTCGGCCGCAGCGCGGGCGTGCGCTTCGGCGACGGCGGTGACGTACGCCAGGTCGTCGTCGAACTCGACTCGACCCTGCTGTTCGTCTCCACCGCGGGCTCCGGCACCTGTCTCGCCGTGCTCGCCGGACGGGAGGCCGACGCGGCGGTGCTCGGCTACGAGATGGCGATGCTGGTCAAGAGCGTCCGTCCGTATCTGATGACCGCGCCCCGGCAGGCCGCCGTGGAACCGCCTGCGATGAGGCCTTGAGCGTGGCCGCGGCCGGCGACGGGCCCTGGCTCGACGACGCGGCCGGACGGCTGGTGCGCCCCTACACGGTCAGCAACGGCCGGACCCGGCCGACCACCGCCCTCGACCTGCTGTCGCAGGTGATGGCCACCGGGGCAACACCTCTGGGCTACCTGGGCCCCGAGCACACCCAGGCACTCGAACTGTGCCGGGCGCCCGTCTCGGTCGCGGAGATCGCCGCACACCTGAAGCTGCCCGCGGCGGTCACCAAGGTGCTGCTCTCCGACCTCGTCGACTGCGGGGCACTGACCACCAAGCCGCCCGAGTTCCACCACAACCCCACTGACCGGTCTCTTCTGGAGGCAGTGCTCGATGGACTACGACGACAGCTCTGACCCCTTCCCCACCGCGCTGAAGATCCTGGTGGCCGGAGGGTTCGGGGTCGGCAAGACGACCTTCGTGGGCGCGGTGAGCGAGATCGCGCCGCTCAGCACGGAGGAGCTGCTCACCACGGTCAGCGCCGCGACCGACAATCTCGACGGCGTCGAGAACAAGGTCGAGACCACCGTGGCGATGGACTTCGGCCGCATCACCCTCGATCCGGAACACGTCCTGTACCTGTTCGGCACACCCGGGCAGCAGCGGTTCTGGTTCATGTGGGACGAGCTGTCCGAGGGCGCGCTCGGCGCGGTGATCCTCGCCGACACCCGTCGCCTGGAGGACTGTTTCGCGGCCGTCGACTTCTTCGAGCAGCGCGGTCTCGGCTTCATCGTCGCCGTCAACGAGTTCGACGGTGCCTACCGCTACGACCCCGAGGAGGTGCGCGCGGCCATCGACCTCGACCCCGAGATCCCCATCGTGCGCTGTGACGCCCGGATCTCCAGTTCGGGCGTGCAGACCCTGCTCACCCTGGTCCGCCACCTCCTCGCCCACGCGCCGACGCACGCACCCATCCGCTGAGCCCGCACCCGGCGTACGCCTTCGACCGCTGAGCCGGCACCCGACCCACGTCCCCCGCCACGGAGCCCACACCATGACGCCCGCCCCACACCAGGGAGCCCGTAGATGAGTTACGACCCGCCGCGCCCGGCCGGTCGTCTGCTGCTGACCCCGGAGGACAAGGACGCCCCCGCCAGGGTCAGCCGGCTGCGCCGACTGGGCCTGGGAGAGCACACGGAACCCGCCTTCGACGCCTTCGCGGACCGGCTCGCCGAGGTCGCCGCGGTGCCGTACTCGATGGTCAACTTCATCGACGAGAACCGGCAGTTCTTCGCGGGCCTGCACACCCCGGACGGAAACGTCGCGGTCACCCGGCCGCTCCCGGCCGCCCCGGACGGCACCGCGAAGGTCGTCGGGCGCTACATGACCCGCGACTACGGGTTCTGCCCCCACGTGGTGGTCCGCCGCAGGGCGCTGGTCCTGGAAGACGTCTGCGACTACCCGCGTTTCGCCGGCAATCCGGTCGTCGACGAGATCGGCGTCCGTTCCTACCTGGGGGCCCCGCTCATCGACCGCACGGGCATCGCCCTCGGCACGATCTGCGTCGTCGACCTCGAACCGCGCCCGTGGGGGAAGGCCGGCCTGGAGACCATCAAGTCGATGGCGGCGGAACTGGTCGAGCAGATCGAGCGCAGGGCGGACACCGGGGGGATCTGACGCGCGCGGCCGGAGGCGTGAAGGAAAGCTGCGGCCGCGCTTAAGAAATCCTCGATGGACCAACGGCGCACCCGTGCGGCAGATTTCTCCGGGAAATCACCCCTCTCCCCGGTACGGGCGTCTTCGGCGTGCCCTGCTCCGGGATCTCACCACGGGAGCCACACCTTGAAGGCGCTGGTCAAGGAGAAGGCGGAGCCCGGGCTCTGGCTGACGGACGTCCCGGAACCGGAGATCGGCCCGGGCGACGTACTGATCAAGGTCCTCAGGACCGGGATCTGCGGCACCGACCTGCACATCCGCAACTGGGACGGCTGGGCGCAGCAGGCCATCCGCACGCCGCTCGTCCTCGGCCACGAGTTCGTCGGAGAGGTCGTCGAGACCGGCCGCGACGTCGCCGACATCAAGGCGGGCGACCGCGTGAGCGGCGAGGGGCACCTCGTGTGCGGCAAGTGCCGCAACTGCCTGGCCGGACGCCGCCACCTGTGCCGCGCCACGGTCGGCCTGGGCGTCGGCCGCGACGGCGCGTTCGCCGAGTACGTGGCCCTGCCCGCCGCCAACGTGTGGGTGCACCGGGTCCCGGTCGACCTCGACGTCGCCGCGATCTTCGACCCGTTCGGCAACGCCGTGCACACGGCGCTGTCCTTCCCCCTGGTCGGCGAGGACGTCCTCATCACGGGCGCGGGCCCGATCGGTCTGATGGCCGCGGCCGTGGCCCGGCACGCGGGTGCCCGCAACGTCGTCATCACCGACGTCAGCGAGGAGCGCCTCGACCTCGCCCGCAAGATCGGCGCCAGCCTCGCGCTGAACGTCGCGGAGTCGACCATCGCCGACGGGCAGCGCGCCCTCGGCCTGCGCGAGGGCTTCGACATCGGCCTGGAGATGTCCGGCCGCCCCGAGGCGATGCGCGACATGATCGCCAACATGACGCACGGCGGCCGGATCGCGATGCTCGGCCTGCCCGCCGAGGAGTTCCCGGTCGACTGGTCCCGGATCGTCACCTCCATGATCACGATCAAGGGCATCTACGGCCGTGAGATGTTCGAGACCTGGTACGCGATGTCCGTCCTCCTCGAAGGCGGCCTCGACCTCGCGCCGGTCATCACCGGCCGCTACGGCTACCGCGACTACGAGGCGGCCTTCGCGGACGCCGCGAGCGGCCGCGGCGGCAAGGTCATCCTCGACTGGAGCGCGTGAGCGTCCGCAAGAGCCACTCCGAACCGCGTAACCCCCTAGGAGCCCCTCCATGTTCGACTCCGTGCGCGACGACCTCCGCGCCACCCTCGACGAGATCCGCGCCGCCGGTCTGCACAAGCCCGAGCGCGTCATCGGCACCCCGCAGTCCGCGACCGTGAGCGTCACCGCGGGCGGCCGGCCCGGCGAGGTCCTCAACTTCTGCGCGAACAACTACCTCGGCCTCGCCGACCACCCCGAGGTCGTCGCCGCCGCCCACGCGGCCCTCGACCGCTGGGGCTACGGCATGGCGTCCGTCCGCTTCATCTGCGGTACGCAGGAGGTGCACAAGGAGCTGGAGGCGCGTCTGTCCGCGTTCCTCGGCCAGGAGGACACGATCCTCTACTCCTCCTGCTTCGACGCCAACGGCGGCGTCTTCGAGACCCTCCTCGGCGCCGAGGACGCGGTCATCTCCGACGCCCTCAACCACGCCTCGATCATCGACGGCATCCGCCTCTCCAAGGCGCGCCGCTTCCGGTACGCCAACCGTGACATGGCCGACCTGGAGGCCCAGCTCAAGGAGGCGTCCGACGCGCGCCGCCGGCTGATCGTCACCGACGGCGTCTTCTCGATGGACGGCTATGTCGCGCCCCTGAAGGAGATCTGCGACCTCGCCGACCGCTACGACGCGATGGTCATGGTCGACGACTCGCACGCCGTCGGCTTCGTCGGCCCCGGCGGCCGCGGCACCCCCGAGCTGCACGGTGTCATGGACCGCGTCGACATCATCACCGGCACCCTCGGCAAGGCACTCGGCGGCGCCTCCGGCGGCTATGTCGCCGCCCGCGCCGAGATCGTGGCGCTGCTGCGCCAGCGCTCGCGCCCGTACCTCTTCTCGAACACGCTCGCCCCGGTGATCGCGGCGGCCTCCCTGAAGGTGCTCGACCTGCTGGAGTCGGCCGACGACCTGCGCATCCGCCTCGCCGAGAACACCGCGCTGTTCCGTTCCCGGATGACCGCGGAGGGCTTCGACATCCTCCCCGGCGACCACGCGATCGCCCCCGTCATGATCGGCGACGCGTCCGTCGCCGGGCGCATGGCCGAGCTCCTCCTGGAGCGCGGCGTCTACGTGATCGGCTTCTCCTACCCGGTCGTCCCGCAGGGCCAGGCCCGGATCCGGGTCCAGCTCTCGGCCGCGCACTCGACGCAGGACGTGAACCGGGCGGTCGACGCGTTCGTGTCGGCCCGCGCGGAGCTCGAGGGCTGAAAGACGCCTGTGACCTGAGAGAATCGGTCGCATGATCGAAGCGCGGCGGCTCCACATCCTCCGTGCGGTGGCCGACCACCGCACGGTCACGGCGGCGGCCGCCGCGCTCTATCTCACCCCCTCGGCCGTCTCCCAGCAGCTGACCGCGCTGGAGCAGGAGACCGGCCACCGGCTCGTCGAGCGCGGCGCCAAGGGCGTACGGCTGACTCCGGCCGGCGAGATCCTGCTCAGCCACACCAACGAGGTGCTGGCCCAACTGGAGCGTGCCGAGGCGGAGTTGGCCGCGTACAGCGCGGGCTCGGCGGGCACGGTCACCGTCGCCTCCTTCGCGACCGGCATCGGCCTGGTGGTGGCCCCCGCGCTAGCCCGGCTCGCCCGCACGGCACCCGGCATCCACGTCCGTGTCCAGGACGCCGAGGGCGACGCCAGTCTGCCGATGGTGCTCGACCGGCTGGTCGACATCGCGGTCGCCGTCGAGTACCGGGGCGCCCCGGACGCGGACGATCCGCGCCTGACCCCCGTAGCCCTGTACGCCGAGCCCTTCGACGCGGTCGTCCCGCTCGGCCACCGGCTCGCCGACGCCGCCGAGGTCCCGCTCGCCGAGCTGGCCAAGGACCCGTGGATCGGCCCGTACCCCGGCAACCCCTGCCACGACGTGGTCGTCCTGGCCTGCGAGAACGCCGGATTCCAACCCCGTCTCGAACACTCCTCCGACGACTTCCGGGCCGTCGTCGCCCTCGCCTCGGCCGACGCGGGTGTGGCCCTGGTGCCCCGCTCCGCCCTGCGCGGCATGGACCTCACGGGCGTGCAGGTCCGACCGGTCGACGGCGTCGCGCCCACGCGCCGGGTCTTCGCGGCCGTACGCCGGGGCGCGGAGGGACATCCGCTGATCCGTCCGGTGCTGGATGCGCTGGCGGAGGCCGCGACGGTGGACTGAGGGGAGTGGGCGGACGGGAGTGGTCGGCGGGGCATCCTGGTTCCATATCTGGGATAACATCCCGAATATGGGAAACGATGGGGAGCTCGATGTCGTCGATGTCCGGCTCGGGGCCCGGCTGGCCGAGCTGCGCTCCGAACGTGGCTGGTCCCTGGGGGAGTTGGCGGAGCGCAGCGGGGTCAGCCGCTCCACGCTTTCCCGTGCCGAGCGGGCCGAGATCAGCCCCACGGCCTCACTCCTGAACCGGCTGTGCGCCGTGTACGGACGCACCATGTCGCAGTTGCTCAGCGAGGTCGAGGCGGAGCCCGTTCCGGTGGTGCGGGCGGCCGACCAGACGGTCTGGGCCGACGAGGCCTCCGGATTCGTACGACGATCGGTGTCACCGCCGCACGCCGGGCTGCGCGGCGAACTGGTCGAGGGGCGGCTCGGGGCCGGCGCCGACCTCGCCTACGACCGGCCGCCCGTGCCCGGCCTGGAGCAGCACATCTGGGTCCTCGACGGAACGCTGGAGGTGACCGCGCAGGACGTCGAACACCGGCTCGACGCCGGGGACTGTCTGCGGCTGCGGGTGTGGGGGCCCACCCGCTTCCGGTGTCCCGGCCCCGAGGACGTACGGTACGCGCTGGCGGTGGTGCTGCCGTGACCACCGTCTCCCGGCTGGACGCCCGGCGACTTCGCGCCTCGGTGGGCGAGCTGGCCGAGCTGCTGATCGACACCGTGGACGGCGGGGCCTCGATCGGCTTCCTCGCCCCGTTGGAGCGGGCGACCGCCGTCGCCTGGTGGGAGGAGCGCGTGGACGCGGTGTCGGCCGGACGCCTCGCTGTGTGGGTGGCGCACACCGCGGACCGGATCCTGGGCACCGTCAGCCTCGTCTTCCCCGACAAACCCAACAGCCGCCACCGCGCCGAGCTGGTGAAACTGATGGTGCACCGCGACGGCCGCGGACAGGGCCTCGGCCGGGGCCTTTTGACCACCGCAGAGCACGCGGCCGTCACCGCCGGAATCACCCTCCTGCACCTGGACACCGAGACCGACAGCCCCGCCGAGTCCCTCTACCGCTCCGCCGGCTGGACCCGGCTCGGGGCGATACCCGACTACGCGGCGACGCCGTCGGGCGAGCTGCGCCCGACGACGATCTTCTACAAGCGGGTGGGAGCGACGGTCCCCGGCTCGTGAGGAGCCGCCGCTCCCGGCCGCGGCTACAGCAGGGAGGTCAGGTGGCGCAACTCCTTCACGAGAGGCGGCCGGGGGAGCGGGACGATGCCGATCTCCGGGTGGTGCGGGCGGGCGATGTGCGGGTGGACGTGGTCGATGAACGCCGGATTGACCACCGGCGCGGTGACGCGGGCGCCGCACATGTAGGTGGGTTCGAAGTGCTCGCGCACCAGTTGGGTGCGCCAGTGGTCGGCGTCGTGGTACTCACCGCTGTGGGCGTGTTCGAGGAACAGGCAGTACTCGGCGACCTGGTGGCCGACCCCGGCCGCGAAACGCCACCAGAAGCGCGCCCCGCTGCTGTCGCCCGCCACGTGCAGCAGACACGCGAAGACCAGGGCGCCGGTCTTGTCCGCGTACTGGCTGTCGATGAACTCGCTCAGATGACGGTCGGCGTCCGGCCCGAACAACACCAGCAGGCTCACGGCGTTCAGGTCCCACCAGGCGCGGTCCGCGTCCGGGGTGCGGTCGTCCTCGGGGGTGGTCCACACGGCTCGCACGAACGCGGCATCGGGGTTGCGCGGGCGGTGCCGGGCCGCCTGACGGCTGCGCAGACGGGCTTCGGCGGCCGCGAGGTCGTAGTCGGCGTAACGATCCTGCGTACGCGCTTTGGCCAACAGTTCGTCGATGGTGCGGCGGTCGGACGGCAGGGTGCTCATCAGGGGTTCTTCCCGTCGGAGTGCTCCGGGCAGCGGAGTTTGAGCAGGGTGGCGAGGCGCCGCCGACCGGTACGGAGCTGGGAGCGGACGGTGGCCTCCTCGTTGCCCATGAGTACGGCGGCTTCGGCGGCCGTGAAACCTATGCCGTAGTAGAGGAGGATCGCGTCCCGCTGCCGCTCGCTCAGGGAGCCGACCGCGACGTACAGGGCGATGGCGTCGGTCAGCGTGTCGTACGGATCCCCGGCCGGATCGGCGAGCGCCGCCTCGAAGGCGGCGATCTCCATCAGCTCCGGGCGGCGCCGGCGCTTGCGGTGCATGTCGATGATGCGGCGCTTGAGGATCGTCCAGGCGTAGCCCTCCAGGTTCTCCATCCGCAGCATTCGCGGCCAGCGGTCCATGACCTGGTCGAAGGTCAGGTCCACGGCCTCCTCCGCGTCGGCGTCGGAGCCGAGCTGGAGATAGGCGTAGCGCATGTAGTCCTGGCGGCGCTGATGGTGGAAACCCCAGTACGCCATCTGCACGGTGGGGTCCCACTGGTCGATGGGTACCGCCCGCGGTGCGCCGACGGCCCCGCCGGTCTCCTCCGGCCCGCCGTCGCCGTTCACGGGACGTCCCGGGTCGACTCGGCGGAGCGGGACGGGGCGCGGGTGCCGGTCAGTCCGGTGATGCCGATCCGTACGCCGGCCGTCAGGAGCCGACGGCAGCCACGGACGACGTCCGGGCCGAACACCCTCATGCCAAGCGCGATCTCGAACAACCACGCGGCAGCGCTCTGCTGCACGGGGTCCTCCCCTGTACCTGTGCTGATCGAAGATGCCGTGTCCCCACCCCGGCACCAGAGGCACCATCCGCCTCCACCCATGAAGCGTCCGGGGCGACCCGAACGTGCAGCCGGTGCTCGAAAAATATTACGGTCAGTATCGATCCGATCGCAGCTGGTTCAATCATCGACCATCTCGGGCGGGGGCCGGGAGTGACCGAACCCGCCGACCGCTGTCGATGTCAGTGCCTTTGGCTACCGTGCCTCTCATGCCGGATGCCGACGACGTACGCCGTACCGCCCTCTCCCTACCGGACACCACGGAGAAGATCGCCTGGAGCATGCCCACCTTCCGGGTCGCGGGGAAGATGTTCGCCACGCTGCCCGAGGAGGAGACGTCCATCGCGGTGCGCTGCCCGAAGGAGGAGCGCGACGAACTCGTCCTGGCGGAGCCCGGCAAGTTCTGGATCGCCGACCACGAGGCGGGCTTCGCCTGGGTCAGGGTCCGGCTCGCCGCCCTGGAGGACGGCGACGAACTCCGCGACATCCTGGCCGACTCCTGGCGCCAGGCGGCTCCGCCCCGGTTGCTCGACGCCCACCCGGAGCTGGGACTTCCGAAGGCCGACTGACACGCGGGGCCGCACGGGCGGGGGCGGACTCAGGGGCGCGGTCGGTCCGAGGCGCTCAGGAAGCCGCCGATCCGCTCCCGCAGGGATCCCGCGTCGAGGCCGTGCGCGGTCAGGTGCTCGTCGAGGGTTCCGTACCGGCGCAGCTCACGCCGACGGACGCCGAGGCCGAGGACACGGTGGGGTACGTCGGCGAGCGCGTCGCCCGCGGCGGTCGTGGACGTACCGGCCAGATACGGCTCGACGAGGACGACGTCGGTGCCCGCCGCCTCCGTCGCGCGGCGCAGGGTCTGCCCGTCGAAGGGCCTCACGGTGGCCGCGTACAGGACGGTGACGTCGAGTCCCTCCGTGGCGGCGAGTGCGGCGTCGAGCATCGGCCCGACGGCGACGACGACCCCTGCGTGCCCCTCCCGGACGGTACGGAAGCGGGCCCCGTCGACCGGCAGGCCCTGCGCGTTGGACTGCACGGACAACCGCACGTACACCTTGTCGTCCCCGGCGGCGACGGCCTGTCGCAGCAGCTGCTCGGCCTCGTCCGGATGGCCGGGAACGTGCACGGTCCAGCCGTCCAGCGTGTCGAGCAGGGCCACGTCGCCGGGTGCCATGTGAGTGAAGCCTCCGGCGGGCCAGTCGAAGGACGCGGCCGCGCTCACCAGCACCGCGCCCACGTCCTGGTGTCCGAGGTCCAGCTTGACCTGTTCGAACGGCCGCTCGACGAGGAAGCTGGCGAAGGTGTGCACGACGGGTCGCAGACCGGTCAGCGCCAGGCCCGCGCCCGCCCCGACCAGGAGCTGTTCGCGGATACCGACGTTGATCACCCGATCGGGATGCCTGCGTCGGGCTTCCGTGAAACCGTCCTTGCCGATCTCGGCGAGGACGACCGCGACCCGAGGGTCCTCGTCGAGCAGCCGCGTCATGACGGGGGCGAAACGATCACGCATGGTGTCCATGGAAGGGGGGCCTTTCGGGGGGTACGGGATGAGGAGAGGGGAGCGTCCGGAGCCGCAGACGCCTTAGGCGCCTCAGGCGCCTCGGGTGTCTCAGGCGGACTTGGGCTCGACCCGGGCGACCACCACGTGCGGGCGACCCGGGTGGGGCGCGGTGAAGGCGGCGTACAGCGCCTCGTGGTCACGGCCGTCGACCGTCAGGGCGGACCAGCCCGCGGCCTCGAACCGGGCGGCGATACCGCCGGGCCGGGCATGGCTGGCGGAGGAGTTGTCGATCACCACGGTGTGCAGCCGGTCGAGACCGGCCGGCCCGGCGTACGCGATCGCCTCGTGGTTGCTGCCCTCGTCCAGCTCCGCGTCGCCGATCAGCACCCACACCCGGGGCTCGCCCAGCCCCTGCGCGCGCAGGCCCAGCGCGGTGCCGACAGCGATCGGCAGCCCGTGCCCCAGCGACCCGCTGCCGATCTCGGCGCCGGGTACCAGCACCCGGTCCGGGTGGTGTCCGAGCGGTGAGTCGTACGCGCCGAAGTCCGGCAGCCAGTCCACGGGCACGAAGCCCTTGGCCGCGAGCACCGCGTAGTACGCCATGGGCCCGTGCCCCTTGGAGAGCAGGAACCGGTCCCGCTCCGGATCGTCCATCCGCTCGGGCCCGACCCGCAGCACCCGGTCGTAGAGCACCCACAGCGCGTCCAGCGTGGACGTCGCCGCGGGTCCGTGCTTCTCGTCGCCGGTCATCAGCCCCATCAGGCGGGGCAGGTCCTGGTACCGGTGGTGGCGTTCCGCCTCGATGATCGTCATGCCGACGATCGTGCAACCTCAATCAAACTTCAGGTCAAGCGCCGTCTCGAAGTCTTCTCCCGCGTGGCCCTGTCCCCCCCCGGCGCCCCGGTCGGCCCCGAATAAACGGATGCGCGACCATCGCCCAGAGTGCGGTATTGTTTCCGTGCGCGTTCGGCCAGGGGAAACCCCAGGTCAGGCGGGCAACGGGACGTGGCGCAGCTTGGTAGCGCACTTGACTGGGGGTCAAGGGGTCGCAGGTTCAAATCCTGTCGTCCCGACCAGCTTCACAGCAGGTCGGAGGCCGTCTTCTCGGCGATGAGAAGACGGCTTTGTCGTATCCGCTGCTTCACGGACCTCCAGGAGTTACCAGGTGACGGGCAGCTCGTAGATGCCGTACGCCTGTGAGTCCTCCTTGAACTTCAGCTCCGAGACGTCGACCGCGAGCCGCAGGGTCGGCACCCGACGGAACAGCGTGCTGAACACGATGTGGAGTTCGATACGGGCCAGCTGTTGCCCGATGCACTGGTGCGGGCCCCAGCTGAAGGCGACATGGTGCGCCGCCCGGCGGGCGAGGTCGAGCTTCTCGGGCTCGGGGAACGCCAGTGGATCCCAGTTGGCGGCCGGCAGGGCCGCGATGACGCCCTCGCCGGCGCGGATGGTCTCGCCGTCGATCTCGATGTCCTCGACAACGGCTCGTCGTGCGAGCAGGTGCGGGATGGTGAGGTAGCGCAACAGTTCCTCGACGGCGTTCGCCACGAACTTCGGGTCGTCGCAGTTCTCGCGCAGGGCCGCGAGCTGGTCGGGGTTCTGGAGCAGCAGGGCTGTGCCCAGAGTGATCATGTTGGCGCTGGTGTCGTGGCCGGCGACGAGCAGGATGTGCCCCAGGGGAGCGGCCTCCGCCAGGCTGAGATCGCCCTCCTTGACGCGCGCGCCGAGGTCGGACAGGACGTCCTCGGCGGGGTCGTCCATCTTGGCCTCGATGAGCCCGGAGATGTAGCGGCGCAGCTCCCTCGTCGTCTCGGCGGCCTCTTGGGGCGACTTGAACCGCGCGTTGGTGACGCCTGCGTGCTCCTGGAAGAACTCGTGGTCCTCGTAGGGCACTCCGAGCAGCTCACAGATCATCAGTGACGGCAGAGGCAGGGACAGGGCCGTGTTGAGGTCGGTGGGGTTGGGCCCCGCCAGCATCTTGTCGATGAGGTCGTCGGTGATCTGCTGGATCGCCGGGCGGAGCTTCTCCATGCGGTGGCGGGTGAACGAGCTCGTCAGCATCCGGCGCCACCGGGAGTGTTCGGCGCCGTCGGTGTTGTTGATCGACGGCTGCATCTCGGCGGCGTGCGCCTTCATGGCCTCCGTGGTGTGCGGGTATCCCGGCCCGCCGATGTCGGCGCTCACCCGCGGGTCGGCGAGGATCTCGCGCAGCGCGGCATGGCGGGTGACGACCCATGGGGTGCTGCCGTCCCATGTCCTCGCACGAACGACGGACTTGCCCGAGTCGTGCAGGTCGAGCAGTCCCGGCGGCGGCGCGAAGGGGCACTGGGCCGATCGGGGCGACGGGTACTCCGGGGTTGCCTCGGCCGTCTCGGTGCCGGCCACGTTCTCGGTCACGGTGCCTCAATCCTCTCGTCTTCTTCGCGGGCGGTGAAAGAGCCGCGCGATTCCTCCAGCCCGATGTGGTGCACCACGCCGATGCTTGCCGGAACCATACTTCGACCGATCGGTACAATCAATGCTCTCGACGTCGACTTTGTTCGGTGCGAAGCTCGCGCGACGGGTGGTTCGCTACTGATGTTCCGTTTGTGGCAGTCCGGTTGGGAGGGTTTGTCGACGCTATGTCCATGAGGTCGGCCGCACGGACGAAGTGCGTGGGAGCGGGTTGACTCGGCCGGCCTGGGGGGCGTAATGAATTAGCCCTGATTTATCAACCGGTCGGTCTACTTGATAGCGCGAACCGAATGGGGGCGCGCTCTGATCCGGACTGTGAAATACCCCGTCCCGTCCCGCGCGGCCCCCGTGCTCGCCCGCCAGGTCAGGCCGCCTGACCGACCTCGGCCTCGTCGAGGCGCTTGGTCCTGGGGATCAGGAGAACGAGCAGCGCGCCCAGGGCGCAGCATCCGACGACCAGCCAGAGCCCGTTCGTGAAGCCGGTGTCGAGGTAGAACTGGGTGCCCTTGAGGATCCTCCCGTGCTGCGCCATCACGACGAAGGCCAGTTGGGAGACGACGATCTGCGCGACGCCCTGTCCGAGGGTCTGGACGCCGTTGGCCAACGCCTGTTCCTCGGGGGTGACCACCTCGATGATCATGATGGGCACGACGGCGACGACCATGCCCGTGCCCAGCCCCGCGATCAGGCCCATCTCCACGATCTGCGCGGCGTTGTGGTGCAGGTGGGTGCCGATGCCGTAACCGAGCACCGTGAGCGCGGAGCCGGTACCCAGGAGAATCCGTGCGTCCACCCGGCGGACGAGCAGACCGGTGCCGACGGCCGCCACGATGATCATGGCGCTGATCGGGCTGGTGACCACGGCGTTCCGGGTCCCGGACCAGCCCAGGCCCTCGGAGATGGTGGGGATCTTCGGCATCAGTACCAGCATCTGCATCACCACGCCCACGGCGCTGAGTGAGCCGGCTGCCACGGAGGTGGCCAGCAGGACGGTCCACACCGGACGACGCCGTGTCATGGACGGCGGGAACAGGGGGTCGGCGACCCGGCGCTCGACGAGTACGAAGGCGACCAGCGTGATCAGCGCCCCGGCGATGTAGGCGGCGAACTCGGCGCTGCCCCAGCCCCACTGCGATCCCTGGCCGACGGCGTAGACGATCGCCGTGATCCCTCCGCCGAGAAGGAGTCCGCCGATCCAGTCCATCCGTCCGCCCGCCTCACGGACCGGGCTCTCCGGTACGAAGGCGGCCACCAGCACGAAGCTCGCGGCGGTACTGATGGCCATGAACCACAGCACGCCGCGGAATCCGTAACCGTCCAGGAGCCAGCCGGCCAGGAACGGCCCGCCGAAGGCGACGAGGCCGACCCCGCCGGCCAGGAGCCCGCTGGCGAGTCCCACCCAGCGGCGGGGGAACACGTCCCGGGTGATCGCGTAGGCGATCGGGGCGGTTGCCGCGTAGACGCCCGCGATGCCGCGCCCGATCAGCAGCGTGCGGTAGTCGGTGGCGAAGGCGGCGACCAGGTCGCCGACGAAGCCGAGACCGGTGGCGACGAGCAGGACGCGCTTCTTGCCGAAGAGGGCCGCGGCCTTGACCGCGAAGGGCAGGAAGAAGGTCCCGGTCAGCAGGGTCATCAGGGTGAACCAGGCGATGTCCGTGGTCCGGAAGTGGATCGCGATGTCGGCCTGTGCGACGCCGGACAACGCGGCGACGAGCGCGACCAGTTGGACGGTCCACACGAGCGCGACGACGACGAGCACGTTGCGCGTGGTGGAGCGGGATCTCTCGTGGGCCTGCGGGGGAGAGGTTCGGGTCTGGGACATCTGCGGCCTTCCAGGGGTGAGCGGAGATCCGGAGAGTGGCTCTGGGCCGGGCGGCGTGGGGGACGTCCAGTGCGAGAGCGGCGACCGGTAAAATAGACCTAACGGTCGGTACAATCAATGAGCTGCGCAGAAAAAGACCGCGTGGAAGAGACGCCCGGGCCCATCGAGGCCGGGGTGATCGGGCCGCTCGACTCAGGGGCACACGCCTGTTCGGTCGGGTCGCGCAGGCGTGCGACGTGCGCCGTTGGCCGATAAAAACGCTTGGACCGGGCGGGAGCCGTCGCGGGACACTGCGATTCCTGGCCCGCCGAACTCGCACGTGGGTGTCGCCGCGGGCCCGTCGTCGTACCCCGCCCGTCGGAGGACGACCCGAGCGAACGCGCTCACTCGAAACCGCAGTTCCACACGGCCACTGAGGCAACGGAATCTCCCCGGAGAAGCACGCGGCAGGCTGCCGCACGACCACACAGGGTTGGGATGGGATCGCCTGAATCGCGCGAGGGTTCACCGAGCAAGGGCTCGGTGCTCCTCGCCCTTCGCTATTACGGACGGGAGTTGGCCCGGCTCCGACGGCTGACCGCCCCCGCGATGCTGCTGCCGGCGCTCGGCAACATCGGCATCAACTACATCGCGCCTCTGATCGTCGCGAAGCTCGTCGGCCGGATCGCCGGCGACGCCGGTATCTCCATCGGCTCGACGCTGCCGTACGTCCTCGGCTTCGCCGGCGTCCTGCTGCTCGCGGAGATGCTGTGGCGCCTCGGCCTGCACTGCCTGAACCGTCTCGACGCCCTCGGTATCGAGCAGTTGTACGTCATCGGCATGGACGAGCTGTTCGCCAAGGACGCCGCGTTCTTCCACGACAACTTCGCCGGGTCCCTGACCAAGCGGGTGCTGAGCTTCGCCTCCCGCTTCGAGGAGTTCGTCGACACGATGACGTTCCAGGTCGTGGGCAGCTTCGTGCCGCTGGTGTTCGGGGCGGTGGTGCTGTGGCGCTACGAACCGCTGCTCGTCGTCGGGCTCCTGGCGATGATCGCGTTGACGGCGCTGTGCGTGTTGCCCCTCATCCGCCGCCGTCAGGCGCTCGTCGATCAGCGCGAGGAGGCGATCGCCCGGGTGTCGGGCCATGTCGCCGACAGTCTGATGAACATGGACACGGTCCGGGCGTTCGCCGCCGAGGAGCGTGAGGCCGCCGAGCACCGGTCCCGTGTCGCGGCCTCGCGGCGGCTCATGCTGAGGTCGTGGGACTACGGCAACCTGCGCATCGACACACTGGTCGCGCCGATGTCCGTGCTGACCAACGCGCTGGGCCTGCTGCTCGCGGTCGCGCTCGGCGGAGGCAGCCACGGCGTGGAGGCGGTCGTGGTCGCCTTCACGTACTACAGCAACGCGACGCGGATCATGTTCGAGTTCAACCAGATCTACCGCCGCCTGGAGAGCTCGATGACGGAGGCCGCGCAGTTCACCGAACTGCTGCTGAAGCCGCCGACCGTGCTCGACCCGAAGACGCCGGAAGCGCTGCTGTCCCGGGCCGCCGACGTCCGCTTCGAACAGGTGACCTTCGCCCACGCGGGCGCGCGGCCGCTCTTCGAGGGACTCGACCTGGCGGTGCCCAGCGGGGCGAAGATCGGTCTCGTCGGCCGGTCCGGCGGGGGCAAGACCACGCTGGCCCGGCTGCTGCTGAGGATGACGGACATCGACTCCGGCCGCATCCTGATCGGAGGGCAGGACATCAGCAGGCTGCGCCAGGCAGACCTGCGCGGACTGATGGCCTACGTGCCGCAGGACCCGGCGATGTTCCACCGCACACTGCGGGACAACATCGCCTTCGCCCGGCCGGACGCCACCGAGGCCGAGATCCGCCGCGCGGCCGAGGCGGCGCATGTCACGGAGTTCGCCGACGCGCTGCCGGACGGCTTCGACACCATGGTGGGCGAGCGCGGGGTCAAGCTGTCCGGCGGGCAGCGCCAGCGGGTCGCACTCGCCAGGGCGATCCTGCGCGACGCACCGATCCTGCTGCTCGACGAGGCGACCAGCGCGCTGGACTCCGAGAGCGAGATCCTCGTACAAGAGGCGCTGTGGCGGCTCATGGAGGGCCGGACGGCGCTCGTCGTGGCGCACCGACTGAGCACGGTCGCCACCATGGACCGGCTCGTCGTCCTCGACCGCGGACGCATCATCGAGCAGGGCACGCATCAGGAACTGCTCGCGTCGGAAGGCGCCTACGCGAAGCTGTGGCAGCACCAATCGGGCGGTTTCCTCGACGACAGCGAGGAGCCGGCCGACCTGCACTGAACGCGAACCCGGCGAGCGTCGGGTCCCCCCGCGCCCGCTCGGCGGGACCCGCTCCCCGATGTCCACTCCGGGCACCGATTGACGAAAGCCGCAGAGCCCCCTTTTCGGATGTCGTTGAGAGTCTGACTACTCATCAATGTTCGCAAGTACTCCTCATATTGACGGTCCGTCATGAGTTGGGGCGATGATACGATCGCCGCACTTGCCGAGCGGGCTATGGGCACAAAACGACTCTTCCGGCCAAACGACTCTTCTGGCCACCTGTGCGGCCCGGACGGTAAACCCTGCGCAGTGGGCTGCCGGCCCGCCGCGCTGACGGAATTCAGTAGCTGGCTGTCAGTCGCTTGAAGAGAGTCTTATGACGCAATACATGCAGGACCCGGCTCTCTGGGCTCTTATCGCTGGTACTCCGCTTGCAGCTACCGCCATTATTCGCGGAAAGCGGTCTGCGCGGAGTTTAAGGCAGGGAAATCAAGAACTCAGGGATCACTACGCTGAGCTTGAGAATCAATATTCGGCCTCGGTGAAGAAGGCTCAGGAGCAAGCCGAAGAAGCAACGAGAACCGCGCTCAAATCGGCGATGCGGACGCTTCAGGGTCTCGCCGCCGAACAGCAGTTGGCCATTTCCAAACTGCAGAGCAAGTATGGCGAGTCGGTGATTCTCCAGGACCTCCTGGAAATCGACCACATGAACTCGCAGTTCGGGCGGCGCGCCCAGTCCATCGCGGTGCTCTGCGAAGGCTGGCTGGGACGGCAGCGTGACGTCGCGTCGGTGTACGACGTGGTCCGCAGCGCGCAGGGCAGGATCCGGCACTTCCAGCGGGTCGAAATTCTTTCGCAGGTCGATTTCGCGGTCACCAACCGGGCTGTCGAACCGGTGGCGCTGGCCCTTGCCGAACTGCTCGACAACGCCACGAGCTACTCGGCACCGGAAACCAGTGTCGAGATCAATGTCCGTGCCGTACCCAAGGGCATCTGCATCGTCGTCGACGACGCCGGTGTCGGCATGAACGAGGAGGAGAAGGCCCGAGCGGCGAAACTCCTTTCGAGTGAGCGGGCCTCGGGTGTCTCCGGGCTCGGCAATCCTCCGCAGTTCGGATTCGCCGTGATCGGTGTGCTCTGTGAGCGCTACGGCTTCACGGTGTCCGTCGACTCGACGTCTCCCTACGGGGGCGTGCGAGCGGTGGTCCTGCTGCCGGACGAGCTGCTCACCAGCATGCCGCAACCAAAGGAGCGAGCACAGACTGTGAGCACTGTTCCCTCGCTGAACCCGAGCGGCCCGGAACCCGCCGCGGCCGTGTCCACGACCGCCGACGGTCTTCCCAAGCGCCGCCGCAGGCGGGCCATGGCCATCGTGCCGCCGACCGAAACCACGGGCGCCCCCATGACCACGGGCACCCCGATCCGCTCCGAAGAGGAGACCGCCTCGATCATGGGTGCCTTCCAGCGCGGCACGCAGTCCGGTCGAGCCGCGCTCCCGGAGCCTGCGGGCCGCACGAGCAACGCACATGACGCAAGCAGCGAAGGGCATGAGGTTTCGTGAACAACGATCTGTCATGGATGCTTGACGGCGTCCTGGAGATTCCCGGGGCTCTGCACGCGGTCCTGGTCTCCGCCGACGGGCTCTTGATGGCGTCCTCGAAGGGCGTCGGAAGGGACCACGCGGACACCGTCGCCGCCGCGATGAGCGGTGTGCAGTCACTGAGCCGCTCGATCGGGTTCTTCTGCGACGGGTCCGATCTGAAGTGGCGGCAGACGCTCGTCGAGTTCGACGGTGGCTGGGTCTTCCTGATCTCCGCCGGTGACGGCGCGTACCTCGCGGTCTCGGCCTCTCCCGACGTCGAGATGGGGGAGATCACCTTCCGCATGCAGCAGCTCGTCGGCCAGCTGGGCAAGGCGCTGACGACTCCGCCGCGCGAGAACATCGGCGCACGCCAGTGACCGATTCCGAGCGGCAGGAGCCCGAGGCCGCGGAGTTAGTGCGGCCGTACGTCATCACCAATGGCCGGGACCTCCCCGACGGCGACCAGTTCTCCCTGATCACGCTGGTCACGGCGGCCGCCGACCATCAGCAGCGGCCGGCCCGGCTCTCCCCGGAGGAACAGAGCCTGCTGGAGATGTGCTCCGGCGGCTACCTCTCGGTCGCCGAGATCGCGGGACACCTGCGCCTGCCCATGGGCGTGGTGAAGATCCTTCTCAATGCCCTCGCCGAAGGCGGTTACCTCATCACGCGCGCGCCGGTGGCGCGCGCCCGCCTGGTCGACGAGCAGATTCTTCAGGAGGTGCTGGATGGTCTCCGGGCCCGTTTTGGATGAGAAGGCGTACGTCCGCGGTGGAGCGGCGCAGACCGCCGTGAAGATCCTGATCGTCGGGCACTTCGCGGTGGGCAAGACCACCTTCGTCGGGACGATGTCGGAGATTCCTCCGCTGTCCACGGAGGAGACGATGACACAGGCCGGCGAGGAGATCGACGACCTCAAGGGCGTCCGCGGCAAGACCACCACCACGGTGGCCATGGACTTCGGACGCCTCACGATCAGTGATCACGTCGTGCTGTACCTGTTCGGTACGCCGGGCCAGCAGCGGTTCGTGCAGATGTGGGAGGACATGGCGCGCGGCGCTCTCGGGGCGCTCGTGCTGGTCGACCCCGAGCGGCTGGCGGACTCCTTCGCCGTCATCGACCTGATCGAGCAGTACGGACTCGCCTACGCCATTGCCGTGAACCACTTCGACGGCACGCCCATTCGTGGCGAGGAGGCGCTGCGTGAGGCGCTGGACCTGCTCCCCGACACCCCGGTCGTCACCTGCGACGCTCGCGACGAGAACTCATCAGCAAGCGCCCTGATCACCCTCGTTCACTATTTGCAGGACCGTGCCCGCTAGGAGCAAGCATGAACACTGAATCCACCGCCCCCGTGCCACCACCCGGCTGCCCGGCTCATGCCACGGGTGAGCCGGTGCCGTTGCACGGGGCGGAGTTCGCGGCCGATCCGCAAGCCTATTACGAGTACATGCGTCACTACGGGCCGACCGCTCCGGTCGAACTCGCCCCCGGTGTCGAAGCGACCCTGGTCACGGATTACTCGGCGGCGCTCCAACTGCTGCAGAACGCGGGTGCCTTCCGGAAGGACTCGCGCCGCTGGCGGGATTTCAACGAAGGTGAGATCAGTCCGGACAGTCCGGTGCTTCCGCTTCTGGTGTACCGGCCCAACGCCATGTTCAGTGACGGGGCCGACCACATGCGGCTGCGGCAGGCCATCACGGACAGCTTCGCGCGTGTCGATTCGCATTGGCTGAGCCAGAGCGCCGAGCGGGTCTCCAATTACCTCATCGCCCAGTTCCACACCCGTGGCTCGGCCGATCTGCTCAACGACTACGCCAAGCTGCTGCCGCTTTTCGTGTTCAACGAACTCTTCGGCTGCCCCGCGGAGATCGGCGACCGGGTCCTCTTCGGTATATCCGGCATTTTCGACGGTGTGAATGCCGAGAAGGCGAACGAGGTACTGGGTCAGGCCGTGGGCGAGCTGGTGGCCCTCAAGCGGTCCCGGCCCGGCGACGACGTCACCTCCTGGCTGATGCAGCATCAGGCGCGCCTGACCAACGAGGAGATGGCCCACCAGCTCGTCCTGCTCCTGGGCGCCGGCGCGGAGCCGCTGCGCAACCTCATCTCCAACACCCTGCACCTGCTGCTGACCAACGACCGTTACGCGGCGGGCGGGTTGATCGAAGAGGCCATCGACACCACGCTGTGGAAGAACCCGCCCATGGCGAACTACGCGCCGCACTACCCGGCGGCCGACATGGAGTTCGGGGGACAGAAGCTGGCGGCGGGCGACCTCGTGCTGGTCAGCTTCGCGGCCGCCAACACCGACCCGGCGCTCGCGGCGTCCCGGCACGCCTCGAGCAACCGCTCCCACCTGGCGTGGAGCGCGGGACCGCACGCCTGCCCGGCCAAGGACCCCGCCCGGCTCATCACCGTGACGGCCATCGAGAACCTCTTCAACCGGCTGCCCGACGTCGAACTGGCCGTACCCGAGGACAGTCTGACCTGGCGTCCGGGTCCCTTCAACCGGGCGCTGGCCGCGCTTCCGGCCCGTTTCACCCCCGTACGGGCCGCCCGGCAGCCCGACCCGCAGCACCGCCCGGAGACCACGGCGCGCAGCGACCAGGGAGGTGCGCAGGGCCGGCAGGAGCGCGGCGGGCTGTGGAGTTCGTTCCTGTCCTGGTGGAAGGCGTGAGATACGCAACAGCCGCCAACATCCTCGCACTGCATCAATATTCAACCGGAGGGGTAGGGAAGAGCGCGGCAATCGTGTTGATCACAAGTTAAGGAGGTGTCGTGGAGCCCTCGACCACCGACGCCACTTCAGCACAGCACTCCGCAGCCATGCTCCGCCCCCGACGACAGACCTCCCAAGGGAGTTTCGACCCCCGCGCCATACCCGTCGCGCCACACGTGCCGGATGGCGAGATACCCGCCCCCTCAGGCGGGTATCTTTTTGCCCTCCTTCCCGGGCCCACCCGCCGGGAGGGCCGATGATCACCTCCCGTACAGGGGGTGGACCGGTCACGGCCACGCAACCGCTCGGCGGTTACGTTTCCGACCAGTTACTCCGACTGTGCCAAGCCATGGGTCTCGAACCGTCCGACGGCGAGATCTACGCGCGTGTCCTGACCGACTGTCTCGGTCCTGTCGCGGAGCGTCCGTTGGACGAACCGCCGTCCTACCCGAGTTTCCTGTCCGACGACCACACGCCGGTGGAGTACTCACTCGCCTTCGTGCCGGACGGGCCACCGACCCTGCGCGTGCTGCTGGAACCGGGGTACGGCGCCGAAGGCCTGGCGGAGAACGGGCGCGTCGGACTGGGTGTGGTCCGGGCCATGGCCGAGCGCTGGGGCTTCGCCACCGACCAACTCGACCGGCTGGAGGACCTGTTCTTCCCGCCGGACCCCGAGGGCCCGCTGGCGCTGTGGCTGGCCCTGGAGTTGCGGCCCGGCGGAGTCCCCAAGGTCAAGGTCTATCTGAACCCGGCGGCGTCCGGGGCGGACCGGGCCGCCGAGACGGTGCGTGAGGCACTGGACAGGCTCGGCCACCGGCAGGCGTTCGCCGCGCTGCCCCGGGCCGACGGCTATCCGTTCCTCGCCCTCGACCTCGGGGACTGGGAGACACCCCGGGTGAAGGTCTACGTCACCCATCGGAACCTGGCCGCCGCCGACGTGGGTGAACTGCCCCGCACGGACCCCGGGCCACGGCCCGAGACCGTACGGGAGTTCCTGCGGGTCGCGGCGGGTCTCGACAGCTCGCCGCGGCACTCCGGCGCCGGGAACGGCGTACGGCTGGAGGGGCGCCCCGTGCTCTCCTGCCACTCCTTCACGGAGTCCGGGACCGGCCTGCCGAGCGGCTTCACCCTCCACGTACCGGTCAGGGACTACGTCCGGCACGACGGGGAGGCCTATGCGCGAGCGGTGGCCGTGCTGCGCCGACACGGCATGGACACCGCGGCGCTCGACCGGTCGCTTGCCACCGTCACCTCACGGCTGCTGCACGACGGCGTGGGGCTCATCGCCTATCTGGCGCTGGTGTACGAGCGTGGCAGACCGCCCCGTGTGACCGCGTACATCTCCTCGGAGGCGTACGCGGTACGGCCGCCGCTGCCGGCCCAGCCGTCCCATCAGACGTTCTCCCCCCATCGCGCGGCGGGTACCGAGCCGCGCGAGACCCTCCACTCAGTAGGAAACGGAAAGGCAGGAGCAGAAATCAGAATGGAGCCGTACCGGATCAAGGTCGTCGAACCCATCCCGCTCACGACCCCCCAGCAGCGCAAGGCGGCACTCGAACGAGTGCACTACAACCTGTTCGATCTGCGCGCGGAAGAGGTGACCATCGATCTGCTGAGCGACTCGGGGACCGGTGCGCTGTCCTCGGCGCAGCTCGCCGTGGGCATGGCCGGTGACGAGTCCTACGCGGGCTCGCGATCCTTCTACCGTTTCCGGGACACGGTGGCGGAACTGACCGGCTTCAGCCACATCCTGCCGGCCCACCAGGGGCGTGCGGCGGAACGACTCCTGTTCTCCAACCTCCTCAAGCCCGGCGACACCGTCCTGTCCAACACGCACTTCGACACCACCCGCGCCAATGTGGAGCTGGCGGGCTGTGTGGCCCGCGACCTGCCCTGCGCCGAGGCGCGGAACCTGGACAGCTCGGAGCCCTTCAAGGGGAACATCGACCTCGAGGCCCTGGAGCGGGGGCTGACCGAGACGACCGGCTCGCGTGTCGCCGCGGTGGTCATGACCATCACCAACAACGGCGGTGGCGGTCAGCCCGTCTCCATGGAGAACCTGAAGCGAACGTCCGAACTCTGCCGCCGGCACGGTGTCCCCCTGATCCTGGACGCCGCCCGGTTCGCCGAGAACGCCTGGCTGGTCACCCGGCACGAGGCGGCCTACAAGGACCGCACCCCGCGCCAGGTCGCCGAAGAAGCGTTCCGTCTGGCCGACGGCTGTGTGATGAGCGCCAAGAAGGACGGCATCGTCCACATCGGCGGCTTCATCGGACTGAACGATTCGGAACTCGCCCAGAAGTGCGAGCTCCTCCTCATCGCCACCGAGGGGTTCCCCACCTACGGGGGTCTGGCCGGACGCGACCTCGACATGATCGCCCAGGGTCTCCAGGAGGTGACCGAACCTTCCTACCTCGCGGAGCGGGCGGAGAGCGCCGACCACCTGGCCCAGCGGGTCCGCGCCGCCGGCGTGGACATACTGGAGCCGCCCGGTCTGCACGCCATCTATCTCAACGCGGGCCGGCTGCTGCCCCACATACCGCCCCACCAGTACCCCGGCCACGCTCTCGCCTGCCGGCTCTACCTGGAGGGCGGCATCCGGTCGGCCGAACTGGGGTCGCTGTACCTCGGCGAGGAGGACGAGGACGGAAACCCGGTCAAGAGCCCGCCGTACGAGCTGGTGAGGCTGGCGTTGCCGCGGCGCGTCTACACGCGCAGCCACTACGACCACGTCGGCAGAACCCTGGAGACCATCGCCAAGAACGCGGAGTCCGTGCACGGCTACCGGATCGTGGAACAGTCCCCGATCCTGCGGCACTTCCGCGCCAAGCTCCAGCCGGTGACCGTCTAGCGGGCGGGGAAACGCCGTCCTGAGGCCGCTGCCCGGTCACGTCGTCAACGACGTGACCGGGCAGCGGTTCGTCGGCGCTCGGCCGCTCCTATCCGAAGTGGCTGTCGGTGATCTCCCCGTCCTCCGTGTCCGCGTGGGCGACACAGCGGAAGGCGCGGAGTCCGTCGGACCACTGCTGGGCGGTCGGCGGCAGGATGTCCGTGCTCCACCGGCCGGCGACGGCCCGTCCGGTGGCCGTCCTGGACTTCAGCATGACCTCCTGGGAGCACAGCGCCTTGACGGTGGGGTGCTTGATCAGGTCCCGGGCGTTGTTCGTCATCCCGTCCTCGGGCAGCGGGGCGATGGCGAAGGTCTCCCACACGTGCTTCACCCGGCAGTCCGCGAGGCTGACGGTGATCGTCCCCGAGATGTCGGTGATGCCGCTCCAGCACTCGGGGGTCGTGACGCACCGGCCGCCCGCGCCGTCGACCGCGGCGGCGGGGCAGTCCCGGGCGGTGGTCGACACCCCACCGAACCCCGTGTTCGCGGCGGACGTGGTGACGGACGGCCGGGACGAGGTCGAGGGGGACGTGGGGGTGTCGGACCCCCCACCCCGGTAGCTGATCACGGTGATCGAGACGCCCACCGAGACCGCCACCGCCGCCACCGCGGCGATCAGTTGGGGGCGCCGCCTCGTCTTCTGCCGGTCCTGCGGCGCCGGGGCGGTGGTCGTGCCCGGCCGACCGGGTTCGGGCGGCGGGGTGGTGTCCCGCCGCGCGGGGACGGTGGTGGTCCGGCCGCCGGGTACGGGACCGAAGCCGGCCCGGTCGGCGCTGTCCACGTCGACGGCGGCGAGCGCGTCACGCAGGGCCCCGGCGTCGGACAGCCGGCGCGCCGGGTCCGCCACCAGGGCCCGCCCGAGCACCTCGTTGAGCGCCGTCGGCACTCCCGGCAGGTCGGGGTAGGGCCAGGTGTGCCGCACGATGAGTTCCGCGAGACTGAGCTGCGTGCCGTCCTCGGGGAAGTGCGGCGGGCGGCCCCGCAGCAGTGCGTAGACCGTGGCGGCGAGCGAGTACACATCGCCGGCCGGGGTCGGTTCGGCCAGGTGGAACGCCTCGGGCGGAGCGTACGCGGGGGTCAACGCCTCCCGGGTGACCGACAGTTCCCGGTCCGGCCGGGGCATGGCCGCGAGGCCGAAGTCGGCGAGCGCGACACCGCCGTACCGGTTGATCAGGATGTTGCCGGGTTTGATGTCCCGGTGCAGCACCCCGGCGGTGTGCGCCGCGGCCACCGCGTCGGCTATGCCCACGCCGATGTCGCGGGCCTCCTTCACGGACAGCGGGCCCTGGTGGTGCAGACGTTCACCCAGGGAACCGCCGGGACACAGTTCGAGCACCATGTACGGGCGGTTGTCGCCGAACACCCCGGCGTCGTACACCGGGACCACGTGCGGATGCCCGGACAGCTGCCCGGCGGCGGTGACCTCCCGCATGAACCGCTGCCGGTCGCGGGGCGAGTCGAGCACCCTGCTGTCCACCTTGAGCGCCACCTCGCGGCCCACGGCCAGTTGCCGCGCCCGGTACACCGTGGCGAACCCGCCCTGGCCCAGGACCTCCTGGATCTCGTACCCGGCCAGTTGCATCCGTTCGAACCGCATCGTGCCCGTCATCCCCCAGCGCAGGACCACCCCCGCGGCAGCACGTCTGACCGGGGACCGCGCCGACTCTAGCGGAGGCCCACGTCAGGACAGCCGGCCCACATGGGCCAGGGCCTGCTTGAGGAGGGCTCCGTGGCCGCCCGGCATCTCGCCCAGGACCGCGGGCGACGAGGCCTCCTCGGGGCTGAACCAGACCAGGTCGAGGGCGTCCTGCCGGGGGCGGCAGTCGCCGGTCACCGGGACGATGTAGGCGAGCGACACCGCGTGCTGGCGGGGGTCGTGGAACGGCGTGACACCCACCGTGGGGAAGTACTCGGCGACGGTGAAGGGCTGGAGCGAGGTCGGGATGCGGGGGAGCGCCACCGGGCCGAGGTCCTTCTCCAGGTGGCGCAGGAGGGCGTCCCTGACCCGCTCGTGGTGCAGCACCCGGCCCGAGACGACGGTGCGGCTGACCGTCCCGTCCGGCCCTATGCGCAGCAGCAGTCCGATGCTGGTGACTTCGCCGTTGTCGTCGACGCGGACCGGCACGGCCTCGACGTACAGGATCGGCATGCGTGCGCGCGCGCTCTCGAGTTCGTCGGGCGTCAGCCAGCCCGGCGTGGTCTCGGTCATGTCAGACATTGGGTGATCATACTTTCAACCCTTCCGGATCCGCGCGCAGTGCTCGCCGTGGTGTCTGGTGGCCATTGTCATCACCACCCACAACGTGCGCGCGGTGCAACGGATACGCCGACCGCCCGGATCGTTGGGGAAAGCCGCCGGATGGGCAGGGCGGCCGTCGGGCCAGGAGGGCAGCCGTCGCGTCAGTAGGGCAGCAGGCGACCCGACGGTGTCCTGCGGTCGATCGTCACCTCGCGCCCGGTGGCGGGGCGACGGCTGGGGCGAATGCGGATCTGGCGGTTCATGGCGGCCTCCTCGGACTCGTACGACCAGCTTCCACGCCGCCGCGCTCACGCGCGTCGTGCTCACGGGTCACCCGTACCTCTCCCTGAGGAGCAGACGCGCGACCCGGTCGTACTACCAAGGGGGGATGCCGACCCTGGGGCACGGTCCGGCGCGAGCCGTGCTCTCCGGGCTTATCCCCATTCCGTCTTCGCGTACTCCGTCGCCGTGCCACCGGCGAAGTCGCGGCCGCTGAGGTGGACGCGCCCGAGGCGGCCGCGACTTCGCCGGGCGCCGCCATTTGAGTGAAGGCGGACTCCCGTGCGCCCCGGGTGAACCTCGTCCGTGCGCCCCACGTGAGCGTCGTCGAGGGTTAACCCTCGATTGCCCCCGACCCGAATGACATGTCTGGGTCAAGCTGCCATTCTTCTTCCTCACCTGCCGGACAGGCCTCACACGGTCCGCGCAGGGGCCCCGCACTGCTCAGCTCGTCCCGGCCAGCACATCCCGTCTGCCCGGGTCTGTCACCGGCCGTCGACGCGCGGCCGCAGCAGTAGGAGTACGAGTGAGACGAATCCCCCGTCAGGCGGTCGCGGCCGGAGCGCTGGCGGCCACCGCCGCGTTCCTGGCCGTCGGCATACAGACGGTCCCCGCGGCCGCCAAGCCTGCCGCCCCCCACCCCAGTCCGCTGCGCGCCGGAGGCCTGGAGGCCACGCTCACCCCTGCCCAGCACTCGGCACTGCTGAAGAGCGCGGCACAGAAGACCACGGCGACCGCCGGCACCCTGGGCCTCGGGGCCAAGGAGAAGCTGGTCGTCAAGGACGTCGTCAAGGACCAGGACGGCACGCTCCACACCCGCTACGAGCGCACCTACGCCGGCCTGCCGGTGCTGGGCGGCGACGTGATCGTCCACACTCCGCCGGCCTCCCTCGCCGCCGGCACGGTGAGCAGCACCTTCAACAACAAGCGGACCATCAAGGTCGCCTCCACCACCGCGACCTTCACCAAGTCCGCCGCCGCGAGCAAGGCGCTGAAGGCCGCCAAGTCCCTGGCCGCCGAGAAGCCCACCACCGACAGTGCCCGCAAGGTGATCTGGGCCGGCAGCGGCACCCCGAAGCTTGCCTGGGAGACCGTGATCGGCGGCCTCCAGGACGACGGCACCCCGAGCCAGCTGCACGTCATCACCGACGCCACCACCGGCCAGGAGCTCTACCGCTACCAGGGCATCAAGACCGGCACGGGCAACACGCAGTACAGCGGCACGGTCACGCTGAACACCACGCTGTCCGGATCGACGTACCAGCTGTACGACACCACGCGCGGCGGCCACAAGACCTACAGCCTCAACAACGGCACGTCGGGAACGGGCACGTTGATGACCGACTCCGACGACACGTGGGGCACCGGAGCCGGCTCGAACACCCAGACCGCCGGCGCGGACGCCGCCTACGGCGCCCAGGAGACCTGGGACTTCTACAAGAACACCTTCGGCCGCAGCGGCATCAAGAACGACGGGGTCGCGGCCTACTCGCGCGTCCACTACAGCTCGGCGTACGTCAACGCCTTCTGGGACGACAGCTGCTTCTGCATGACCTACGGCGACGGCTCGGGCGGCACCCACGCGCTCACCTCGCTCGACGTGGCAGGGCACGAGATGAGCCACGGCGTCACCTCCAACACGGCGGGCCTGGACTACAGCGGTGAGTCCGGCGGCCTCAACGAGGCGACCTCCGACATCTTCGGCACCGGCGTGGAGTTCTACGCCAACAACGCCTCCGACCCCGGTGACTACCTCATCGGCGAGAAGATCGACATCAACGGCGACGGCACGCCGCTGCGTTACATGGACAAGCCGAGCAAGGACGGCGGCTCCGCGGACAGTTGGTACTCCGGCGTCGGCAACCTGGACGTCCACTACTCCTCGGGCCCGGCGAACCACATGTTCTACCTGCTCTCCGAGGGCAGCGGCACCAAGGTCATCAACGGCGTCACGTACAACAGCACGACCTCCGACGGAGTCGCCGTCGCGGGCATCGGCCGGGCCGCGGCCCTGCAGATCTGGTACAAGGCGCTGACGTCGTACATGACGTCCAGCACCAACTACGCGGGCGCCCGCACCGCCGCCCTGAACGCGGCCACCGCCCTGTACGGCGCCAGTTCCACCCAGTACGCGGGGGTGGCGAACGCCTTCGCGGGCATCAACGTCGGCAGTCATGTCACACCGCCGTCGAGCGGGGTGACCGTCACCAACCCGGGCAGCCAGTCCTCCACCGTCGGCACCGCGGTGAGCCTGCAGATCTTGGCTAGCAGCACCAACACCGGCTCGCTGAGCTACGCCGCGACCGGGCTGCCCACCGGGCTGTCGATCAACAGCTCGACCGGAGCGATCACCGGGACGCCGACCACCGCCGGGACGTACAGCACCACGGTCACCGTCACCGACAGCACCGGAGCCACCGGAACGGCGTCCTTCACCTGGACCGTCAGCTCCTCCGGGGGCGGCGGCACCTGCACCTCGACCCAGCTGCTCGGCAACCCGGGCTTCGAGTCGGGCAACGCCACCTGGACCGCGAGCAGCGGCGTGATCACCAACTCCAGCAGCCAGGCGGCGCACGCCGGTTCGTACAAGGCGTGGCTGGACGGCTACGGCTCGACGCACACCGACACGCTCTCCCAGTCGGTGACGATCCCGTCCGGCTGCAAGGCCAGCTTCACCTTCTACCTGCACATCGACACCGCGGAGACGACCACCAGCACCGCGTACGACAAGCTGACGGTCACCGCGGGTACCACCACGCTGGCGTCGTACTCCAACCTCAACAAGGCCACGGGGTACACACAGAAGACCTTCGACCTGTCCTCGTTCGCCGGTACCACCGTCGCCCTGAAGTTCAGCGGGGTCGAGGACTCCTCGCTCCAGACCAGCTTCGTCGTCGACGACACCGCCGTCACGACCAGCTGATCGATCCGATCGACACCGTCTGACGCCTCCCCGGCAACAGCCGCGACGTGGGTCACCCGCCAGGGTGGCCCACGTCGCGTCGGTGTGTCGTCGTTCCCGTGATGTCCGTGGTTCCCGGGAAGTCGTCGTTCCTGCGAAGTCGTCGTTCTCGTGCCGGCTCAGGCGAGGGCGAGGAAGAGCTTCTCGAGTTCGGCCTCGGACATCGGGGGCGTCTCGTCGTCGGCCGCGGTCATGCACTGACGCATCCCGCTGGCGACGATCTTGAATCCGGCGCGGTCGAGGGCGCGGGAGACGGCGGCGAGTTGGGTGACCACGTCCTTGCAGTCGCGGCCGGCCTCGATCATGGCGATGACGCCGGCGAGCTGCCCCTGGGCGCGGCGCAGGCGGTTGAGGATCGCGGTACTGGCTTCCTCGTCGACGGACATGGCCATGGGGTGGCTCCTCCTCGGGGTGGTGCTGTTCAGTTTACCCCCTGGGGTATCACTGGAGCGGCTGTCCGATCGCCTCCACCGGTCCGCCCGTCCGGTCCGATGACCTTCTTTATCGCGGGATCGTCGGCCGGCCGGTTCGCCCGGGCGACCGTCGCGGGGAGGGCGCCGAGGGGGTGAGGGAGCCGAGCCCGGCGGCGAGAACGAGCCAGGCGGCCGCGACGACTTTCGGGGTGGCGGTGGCCCCTCGTGGCGGCCCGGCCCGTTCCCTGGCCCTCGCCGTGGTCCGAGGTCGGTCCCCGGGTGCCCGTCCGCCGTCGAGGAATTTGGCGTGATCGCCCCAGGCGCCGCTGAGGCGGATGTGATTTCGGCCCCCTTTTGGTGCGGCACCGCTCATGGCGTGACGTTTCCGCAGACGTGAGGTGCCGCACGTGCATGCATGAAATGTGTAGCACGGTATGGGGTGCGCCGGAACGCAGTCCTCCGTTTTCCATGCGGATGAGTGGTACGTATTCCCCCTGGTTTGTTGGTGCGTTGACTCGGAAAAGAACCTTCGCGACGGGTGGGGATAGGCCGTGCGAATATTCCGATTCGCACCAGGGAATCAAGCTCGGGGCCATGAATCACAGGGAATTGCTAGACCACTTAGATGAGTGCGGAATCGTCGATCGAGGGATTGATCGAGCGAGCCGCGAATCCCAGGAAGAGGTGCGGCGCGAGTTCTCCTGGGATGTGATCGCCAGCCACCGGGAGCGACTGATGAGGCTGGTCCGCCGCCGGCTGCCGAATGCTCAGGACGCGGAGGACTGCGTTCAGGAAGCGATGCTCAGAGCGGCGGCCCACGGCAATCTCGACCAGGACCGGATCGGTCCCTTTCTGACCTCGGTCGCCCTGCGTCTTTGTGTGGACCACTACCGCGAACTGGAGCGGAGACGGCGGCTGTTGCGCCGCGCGGCGGACGTGGGCGGGCCCGAGCTGCCGGACGAAGGCGTGTGCGACCAGGACTTCGGACGCTGGCTGCTCGGCCAGGTGCACCTGCTGCGGGGCCGGGAGCGGCAGGTGGTCCTCGCCCGTGCCCATGGCATCTCCACGCTGGAATTCGCCCGCATGCACCAGATCTCGGTCAAGGCGGCCGAAGGCGCGTTCACCCGGGGGCGGGCTCGGCTGCGGCTGCTCTGCGCCAGGGCCCTCGACGGCGCCGCGGCATAACGGATTTCCGCCTTTCTCCCGCGTCCGGCGCAGGCCGGGGGTGGGGACGAAAACGGCTCCCGAATTCCGGGAGTGCGGATGAGATGGAAAGGGTAGTGACCGTGAGCAAGAATAACACCCAGGACACCATCAAGGATTTCATCGGCGATATCGCCGACAGCACCAAGAAGGCATTCGATGAAATCCTCGACCGGAAGGGCGATGATTCGCATTCCGCGGACTGGCTCACCCCGGGGAATCCGTATCAGGCGCTGAACGGGCTTCCCGGCGATGTGCTGAGGACGGTCAGCGCGCTGTCCGCCCTCGGCGGCGTGGCCAACCCCGTGGCCGCACTCGCCAACGCCGCCAACGCCGCGGCCGGCCTCGGCGCCGCCAACCCGCTGGCCGCTCTCGCCGGTGCGGCCCCCAACCCGCTGGCCGCACTGGGCGGTGGGGCGCCCAATCCACTCGCGGCCCTCACGGGCGGCGGCGCGAACCCGCTCGGCGCCCTCGGCGGTGCCAATCCGCTGGGCGCGCTCGGACAGGTCGCCGGCGGGGCGGCCTCGGCCGTCTCGGGCGCGGCCGACATGGCGGAGGGCCTGGCCGCGCTGCCCCGGCAGATCGCCCAGCTCTCCGAGCTCGTCGCCTCCCTGGTGAACGTGCTGGAGGGCGTCCAGGGGGTGGCCGGCGCCATGGCGGGCGCCGGGCGGGCACCGGCGGCGAGGAAGAGCGGCTGATCCGCCGCTGATCCGGGGCTCACCGGGCGCGTACCGCCTCACCTCGGGTGAGTGATCGCGCCGCATGACCCACGTGCGTGGGCGATCGCACGGATGACCGACGGAACTCGTCAGGCGCAGGAGGTTGTGACACATGGGTGCCATGCTCGGCAGTCGGCTCCGGCTGGTTGTGAAGGTGCTGGGAAGCCTCGTCGCCGACGAGGTCGGCCAGGTGACGCGGGAGCGCCGGCGGTCCCGGCAGGACCCGGACTCCCCGGCGGAAGGCGAGGCCTCCGCCGGGGACGGGACCAACTCCGTGGACGGGGCACGCCGTGCGAAGGCGGTGCGGCACGCCCTGGAGAGCCTCGGCCCGTTCTATGTGAAGCTCGGCCAGATCCTCTCCACCCGGCCCGACATGGTGCCCGCCTCCATGATCGGCGAACTGCAGAACCTCCACGACCAGGTCGACGTCCAGCCCTTCGACCTCTTCGAGCCCGTGCTCCAGGAGGAGCTGGGACTGGACTGGAAGCGCCGCTTCGACGACATCGAGACGGTCCGCCCGCTCGGGGCGGCCTCACTGGCCCAGGTCTACCGGGTGACGCTGCCCGGCGGCCGGCCCGCCGTGGTGAAGATCCAGCGGCCCGGGATCCGGGACACCGTCCGCGCGGACATGGCCCTGATGCGCAAGGCGTCCCGGATCGTCGCCCGTACCGCACCCCGCTTCAACGAGGTCATCGACGTCGAGGCGATGCTCGGCTCCATCTTCGACGCGATGGAACCCGAGCTGGACTTCACCGGCGAGGCCCGCAACATGGACGAGGCCCGCGAGAACATCCGCCGCTACCCCTCGCTCTCCGTGCCCCGGGTCGTCCACGCCACCCCCAAGGTGCTGATCCAGTCACTGGCACCCGGCGCCTCCGTACGCCATCTCGACCGCCGCTCGTTCAGCGACCGGGAGCGCACGGACATCGGCAAGGACCTGCTGCGCTTCATGTACCGCGGGTACTTCGTCGACCGGATGTTCCACGCCGACCCGCACGCGGGCAACGTCTTCGCACTGCCCGGCGGCCCGGCCACCCTCATCGACTGGGGCATGGTCGGCCGCCTCGACCGACGCACCAGCCTCCAACTGCTGCCCCTGCTCATGGCCATCGCGCAGAACGACGGCCACGGTCTCGCCCACGCGTGGGCCGACATGGGCCGGGTCACCGCCTGGTCGAACCTGCCCGCGTTCGCCGCCGACATGGCCGCGCTGGTCCCCAAGGTCGCCACCGCGTCCCTGGAGGACATCAACTTCGGGGTGTCCCTGACCACCGTCCTGGAGAAGGCGACCCGGCGGGGCATCGGCTCGGCGCCCGCCATCTCCCTGCTCGGCAAGTCCTTCGCGAACCTGGAGGGTTCGGTGCGCTGTCTCGCGCCGGACATCGCCCTCGCGGAGGTCTTCAAGGCGGAGGCGCGCGGGATCATCCTGGCCCTGATCCGCGAGTACTTCTCCGTGGACCAGGTCGCCCGCAACACGATGGACCTCCTCTCAGCCGCCGCGTCCGCCCCCGAACAGTGGCGCGGGCTGCTCTCCGACGCGGCCAACCGTCAGTTCGCGCTCCAGCTCCACGAGCCGCACACGCCCTCGTCCATGGGCGGACAGCGGCCCTGGTCACCCTCGCGCGGGCTCATGGCGCTGGGCGCCGCGGCCCTGTTCCTCGACCGCCGCCGCACGCCCCGCTGACCCACCCCGCCATTCGATCCACCCTCGACAACCGCCCCATCCACCGCCCATGTCAACCGCACGCACAAAGGAATGACCCATGCCCATGCAGCAACACGACGCTCAGCGCGAAGCGGCCCCCGGCGCCCTGGACGGGGTCTCGGAGACGGCCCTGTGGACCGTCCGCATGCGGGCCCATGAATCCGCGCGGGCGGACGCCCTCTTCGACGACCGGCTCGCGGGCGAGTTCCTGAACGCCGCCGGGGTGGCGGGCGCCCCGCCGGGAGCCGGCGTCCTGCAGAAGGTGCTGCCCGACTGGCTGGCCGTCCGCACCCGCTTCTTCGACGACCACCTGCTCGCCACGACGCGGGAGGGACGCACGCAGGTCGTCCTGCTGGGAGCGGGACTCGACACCCGTGCCTTCCGGCTCGACTGGCCCGCCGGAACCCATGTCTTCGAGGTCGACCTGCCGGCCGTACACACCTTCAAGGCACGGGTCGTCGACGGACGTACGCCGGACACCGCGCGGCGCACCACGGTCGCCGCCGACCTGCTGGGCGACTGGCGCGGCGCGCTGCTCGCCGCCGGGTTCGACCCCGGCCGGCCCACCGCCTGGCTGTGCGAGGGGCTGCTCTTCTACCTGGCACCCGAGGCGGTGGAGCGTCTGATCGGCACGGTGAGCACGCTCTCCGCACCGGGCAGCAGCCTCGGCGCCGAGTGCCTCAACGCCGACACCGCCGACTCGCCCTTCGTGAAGCCCTGGCTGGAGGCCCTGTCCGGCTCGGGGACACCGTGGGTGTGGCACCTCGCGGACGCGGAGCGCTGGTGGGGCGGCTACGGCTGGCAGGCGCGCGTCGCGGACCTGCTGGCACTGCCGTACGCCGTCGAGCGGTTCGCCCCGCATCTGGCCGCGTTCTCGGGGGTCGAGAAGGACAGCATGATCCTGGTCACCGCGACGACCCCGGACAGCGGGGCGACCCCGGACGACGGAACGAGCCCGGTCGGCGGGCGGTGACCGTGGACGGCCACAATCTCTGCCAGACCCCCACCACCTACCGGCTGCTGCGCCTCGAATACCTGCTCGGGCTCCTGGTGGCCGCGGGATTCTTCCTCGCGCACCTGGCCGAGGTGCGCTGGTGGGTCGCCGTCGTCCTGTTCGTCTACGTCGACGTCATCGGCTATCTGCCGGGCGCGCTCGCCTACCACCGCAGTCCCGACCAGCAGGTCTCCCGCGTCTACTACGTGCTCTACAACACCATGCACAGCCTGAGCGTGCAGGGCGCGGTCCTCGGCGCCTGGGTCTTGGCCCACGGCTGGGAGTGGGCGCTGCTGGTCCTGCCCATCCATCTCTTCGGGGACCGGGCGCTGTTCGGCAACTTCGCCAAGTCGTTCACCGTGTCCTTCGAGCCGGTTCCGCACCCCGCCGTGCAAGGACCGCTGCGGGACTTCGCCACCGTCCCCTGGCACGAGGCGGCGGTGCGGTGAGCGCCGCACAGGCGCCGGCCGACACGGAGGCGTACGAGATGCTGCGCCGGTACGGCAGCCACAGCAGCGCCTTCCTCGCGATGAACAGCGGGAACCGCCGCTTCCACACGGACGGTGTCGACGGCTTCGTCCCGTACCGGGAGGCCGGCCGACGACACCTGTTCCAACTGGGCGGACCCGTATGCGCGGTGGAGGACGGCCCGAGCCTGCTGACCGCGCTGCTCGCACGGGCCGGCGGTGAGCGACGCCGGGTCGCCGCCGTCCAGCTCTCCCGCCCGCAGGCCGAACTGCACGCCGGACACGGCTTCGTCGTCAACCAGTTCGGCGCCTCCTTCAGCATCGCCCTCGACGGGTACAGCCTCGGCGGACAGCGCATGGTCAAGGTGCGCAACATGGTCAACCGGGCCCGCAGGGAAGGGGTCTCGGTCGCCGAGGTGCCCGCCGAGGAGCGGGACGGCGCGAAGGTCACCGCGGCCCTCGACGCCGTGGACGCCGCCTGGCTGCGCGCCAAGGGCCGGCACGTCAAGGAACTCGAGTTCCTGATCGGCGAACGCGGCGGCCCCGGCGCACCGCACCGGCGCCTGTTCACCGCCGTCCACGCGGGACGGACCGTCGGCTACGTGTCGTACTCACCGGTCTTCGGCGAACACGCCGGCTGGCTGTACGACCTCACACGGCGGCTCCCGGACGCACCGCCCGGCACGGTGGAACTGCTGTTCGCCACCGCCCTGCGCCAGTTCCAGGACGAGGGCTGCGGCTGGCTGCACCTCGGCTTCACCCCGTTCGTCCAGCTCGGGCCGGACACGGCCGCGCCCGGCCCGACCAGCACCTTCCTGCACCGCTGCGTGGAGGTGCTGGCGACCAAGGGGCGCGCCATCTATCCGGCGGCCGCCCAGGAGTCCTTCAAGCTCAAATGGCGCCCACAGCTGATCGAACCGGAGTACCTGGCCTTCCAGGGCCGGGTGAGCCCCGGCGCCGTCTGGCAGCTGATGCGCCTCACCAAGTCGGTCTGACCCGCTCCAGGGTCCCGGCCGTCCCCATGACTCAGAAAGGCTGAAATGACCACATCCATCGAGAAGTTCCCTGTGGAGGCCGACCGCCACCGCGCCCCGGGGCTCCTGGAAGGCGCGCTGCGCACCGAACTGACACCGGAGGGCTGCGACCTCGGCTACTGGTTCCGGGCCGTGCCGGAAGGCACCCTCGGCGGTGATCCCCTGGGCCGCTCCCCGGACGTGCCGGTGCCGGACCACATGATGGTGGACGGGCCGCTGCGCCAGGCCGTCATGCAGGAGCTCGCCTTCCGCTCGATGGCGGAGGAGAAGGCGGCCCGCGCCATCTCCTTCCTCGTCGCGTACGCCCCCGACCTCGCCGGGATGGACTTCTACACCTCCCAGCTGATGGACGAGGCCCGCCACGCCTACGCCTTCCGTGGTCACCTGCTCGAACTGGGCGTACCACAGGGCGAGTTGGCAGCCACCATGGAGTCGCTCGCCGGGGTCGACCGGGACGCCGTCCTCAACCCCCTGGAGGAGTTCGGGCTCGCCGTCATGGAGAAGGAACGCGACTACATCGGCGGCGTGATCACCCTCACCGTCCTGGTGGAAGGGGTCCTCGCGCCCACCGCCGAGCTGAGCGAGCGCAAATGGCGGCCCTTCGACGCGCCCGCCGCCGAGATCGAACGCGCCGCGGGCATCGACGAGATCCGGCATCTGTCCGTGGGCACCACCATCGTCCGCCGCCACGTCCGGCAACACCCCGAGGACCTGGAGCGGATCGGCGAACTCGTCGCGCGCGGGATGCGGTTGTGGTCCGAGCTCCCGGTGCAGCAGATGACCTTCCGCCGCGAACAGCTCTACCAGCAGGGGCTGGACCAGCACCGCGACCTCGTCGGCGACTACGAGCTGTGGCCCGGCCGCCGCCTGGTCGACACCACCGCCGAGGAACGGATGCTCGCCGCCGCGGAATGGTCGCGCGTCACCCAGGAAGCGCGCCTCACCGACATGGGCCTGACCTCGTGAACAGGCCGCGCACACCCGCCCGCATCGCGGGCGTCCAACAACGGAAGGGTCGGTGGCACACCGATGACCGACAGCCCGGCAGTCAACTCCTCACCGTATGAACCGGCCGCGCAGGACGAGGACTTCCGCGAACTGACCCGGCGCGTCCAGGCCGCCGGGCTCATGCGGCCCCGCACGGGCCAGTACGTGACCGGGATCGCGGTGGTCTGGTTGATGAACGCCCTCGGCTGGGCGGCGCTGGCCTTCTCCGGCGGCACCTGGTGGAAGGTGGTCCTGGCCGCGGTCTGGCTCGCCGTCTGGCACGAGCAGCTCGCCTTCCTCGTGCACGACGCGGGACACCGTCAGATCACCCGGTCCCGCAAGTTCATCCAGGCCCTCGGCCTGGTCCACGGCAACCTGATGCTCGGGGTCTGCTTCGGCTGGTGGGTGCAGCACCACAACCGGCACCACAACCACCCCAACCACCTGGAGCTCGACCCCGACATCCTGCGGCGCGTGGCCATCTTCGCGCCCGAACAGGCCCAGGACCGCAAGGGATTCGCCCGCTTCCTCGCCGCAAACCAGCGCTATCTGTTCTTCCCGCTGCTGGGCCTCGAAGCGCTGGTGCTGCGTATCGCCGGCGTCATCGCCCTGCGCCGCCGGGCGCTGCGCAAGCCCCTCCTGGAGGGCGGCCTGATGGTGCTGCACGCGGTGCTGTTCTTCGGCGCGCTGTTCGTGCTCCTGCCCTGGACGTCCGTCCTGCTCTTCCTCGCCGTCCACCAGGTCCTCCTCGGCTATCTGCTCGGCCTCGCCTTCGCCGTCAACCACAAGGGCCTGCCGACCCGCGTGGGCAAGGAGTGGAGCTGGCTGGAGCGCCAGGTCCTCACCTCGCGCACCCTGCCCACCGGATACATCGGCGACTTCTTCTACGGCGGCCTCAACTACCAGATCGAGCACCACCTCTTCCCCGGCATGCCCAGGGCGGCGCTGCGCCGCGCCTATCCGCTCGTCAAGCAGTTCTGCGTCGAGCGGGAGATCCCGTACGTCGAGACGGGTGTCCTGGAGTCGTACCGCGACCTCGCCGAGCATCTCGGCTCCGCGAGCGAAGTTCTCCGTGGCACCACGGCCACGGCCTGAAGGAAAGGAAACCGGACGCAATGACGTTCTCAGCCAAGGCGAAATCGAAGGTGTCCCCGCTGTCCCGCCTCGGCAGGAGGTCGGTGCTGGCCGCCGCCCTCCTCGCGGGCACGGCCCTGGCCGCCCCCGTGGCCCAGGCCGCACCGGCCGCGGAGCGGGCCGCACCGGTCCCCGACCTCGTGTGCCGCCTCGACGCCGAGGTGAACTTCAGCCCGCCGCTCAGTGTGCGGGTCAAGGAGGCCAAGGTGACCGGGCACATCGGTTACCTGGACTGCCGCTCGCCCAGCGGAGCGGCGCCGGAGCTGACCGACATCGTCTTCGGTGTCGACGGCACCGGAAGATTCGGTGTGTTCCCGCCGACCTTCTCCGTGGAGGGCAACGGCGTGGGCACCTGGAACACGGGTGAGGTCGGCAGTCTCTACTTCAAGGGAGACCTCAAGCAGGGCAGCCCCGTGCCGGAGCGCACCGTGACGAGCGGCCCGCTCGCCGGCGACGGAATCAACGGGCTGCAGATCCCCACCCCCCGGTTCGACAAGATCACCCCGGACGGGGTCGCGGGCTTCGACGTCATCGGCCAGGTCTGCTTCTGGCCGGGTGAGAAGGGCCGCTGCACGGCGTTCTGAGCCGACCGCGCGAAGGAGGGGGTGGTGCGGGCCGACCGGGCCCGCACCACCCCCTTCCTTACGTGCTCTCCGTCGTCGTACGGGTGCTTCGCCGCCGTACGGGACTCAGTCGGCCAGCGCCTTGAGCGTCTCCCGCACCACGATCGGGTCGTACGGCATGGCCAGGTGGGTGGTCCGGTTCTTCGGGGCGAGGAGCTGAAGGCAGGTGTTGGTGACCGGGTGTTCCGGCCGGGCGGGCTTCAGCTGCTGGGCCTCCGGAGGCTGGACCAGTTCGTCCCGGGTCGACCAGATGACGGTGTAGTCGACCCCGTCCACCGTGTCGCCCGGTGCCACCAGCTCACCCACGAACTCCGAGTCGTGCAGCAGCTGGGTGAAGGCCGGGCTGATCCGGAAGAGCACCTTGTCCTCCACGACCGCCTGGACGCCGGGGACCTGGCGGACCAGCTTCGTCAGGCCCGCCACCTCGACCCCGTGGTTGCTGGGCGCGATCCCGACGACACGGCGCACCTTCCCGGTCCCGCCGAGGTACTTGAGGTAGTAGTGCGGGAGCATCCCGCCCTGCGAGTGGCCCACGAGGTCCACCTTCGACGCCTTGGTGTCCACCAGCACCCGGTCCACGAAGTCCGCGAGCTCCTGGGAGGACTTCCGCATGTCGCCGAGACCGTACAGGCGGGGGAGCGTGGGCAGTTCACCGTAGTTGAGGCGGAAGATGCGGTGTCCGGCCGTTCGGAGCGCGGGCGCCAGCTTCCGCCAGACGGACTCCCGGTCGCCGAGCGTGCCGTGCACGAGGACGACCGGGTGAGGACGCTCCGGCGTCGGGGGCAGGCCCCAGTCGTCCGTCTCGGGGTCGCCGTCGAGTCCGGCGACCAGCCGGTGCGCGGCGGACCGGGTGTTGCCGGCCAGCCGCTCGGGCGTGCTGAGCAGTTCGGCCGCGGCGCTCTCGGAGTTCACGCCGGGAATGCGGGGCAGGGACATGGGGCCTCCTTGGCCTCGGTTGTGGGTACGGAGTGGTCGTGGATACGAGGGAGGCCCGGCCGGGGCGAACCCCGGCCGGGCCTCCGTCCTGACTTCTGGTGGGCTCAGTCGGTGGTCGCCGCGGGCAGCGCGTGGAACGCCCGGTCGTGCCAGAGCAGCGGCCGTCCGCCGTTCACCTCCACCGCCATCACCCGTCCGACGACGGCGTGGTGATCCCCGTACGGCCGTACGTCCTCGACGAGGCACACCGACCACGCGAGGGCGTCGGCGAGCACCGGCAGGCCGAGCACCCGGCGCACCGGGCTGCCCTCGAACCGCCTGGCGGGCGGCACGGAGGCGTCGGCGAAGAGTTCCGCGACCGGTCTCTGATGTTCCGTCAACAGGCTCACGGCGAAGGCACCTTGCTCACGCAGGGCGGTGAGTGTGCGCGAACTGCCGCGCAGACACGCGAGGATCAGCGGCGGCCGCGCCGACACGGAGGTCAGCGCGGAGACCGTCATCCCGGTCGGGCCCGCCCCGTCCAGCGCCGTGACGACCGTGACGCCGGCCGTCAGCTTGGCGTAGAGACCGAGACAGCGGACCGTGTCGGGGCCGGGCTCGTCCCGCAGGGTGTCCCAGCCGGCGGCGGCCGGGCCGTCGGGACGGAGCCGGCGGGGCACGAGGGTGAGGTCAGCCATGCGCGGGGGCGACGCTGTCGGCGAGCTGGGCCGGGGCGGGCGTGACCCTGCCGAGCAGCCCGCGCAGGATGCGTTCGATATTGCTGCGCAGCGTCGAGTCGGCGACGGGGTCGAGGAGTTCCGCCAGGGTGGGGATCCCCAGGTCGAAGACGGCGTCGAAGGTCACCGCCGTACCGTCCTCGCCGGACGCGCACCGCCAGGTGCCCTCGAACAGCTCGAAGTCGCCCGTGAGCTGGGTGAAACCGATGGTCCGCGTCTTCGGGAAGAACGCGTCCCGCTCCGACCAGCGCATCAGACCGTTCCTGAAGCGCACGGTCCAGTCCGACACCACCGTGCCGTCGTCATGGGGTGGATGGACCACGACCTCGCGGACGGTCTCGGTGACTTCGGGATACCGGCGGAAATCACGGATTCGCTGGTAGGCGGTCTCGGGGTCGACGTCGTGGGCGGTCAGCCGTACGGTCACGTGACGCATGGGAGGTGTGGCCTTTCCACGGTAGGGACGGGTCGGCGGTAGGTGGACGGGTCAGCCGACATGGGTCGCGACGACGCGCAGTGCCTCGGTCAGGGCGGTGAGGAACAGCCGTACCTCCTCCTCGCCGACGATCGCGGGCGGTGTCAGCCGCAGCACCCGGGTGGCGTTGAGGGAGTGGTTCACGAGGACGCCGCGCCCGACCAGCTCGAGGATCAGTTCACCCACGGCCTGCTCCTCGGTGAACTCCAGGCCGATCAGCAGCCCCCGCCCGCGGACCTCGCGCACGAGGCCGCCGGTGTACGGGGCGCAGGCGGCCCGGACGCCCGCGAGCAGCCGCTCGCCCAGGGCCTTGGCACGCGGGACGACGCCCTCCCGGTCCAGGGCCTCGATCGCGGCGAGCGCGGCGGCGCAGGCGATCGGGGAGGCCGCGAAGGTGGAGGTGTGCAGATAGGGGTCGCGGGAGAACGGCCCGTAGGCCGCCGCGGTAGCGACCATCGCCGCGACGGGCACGACACCTCCGCTGAGTCCCTTTCCGACGAGCAGTACGTCGGGCTGTGGGGGCGGGCCGCTCGCGGCGTCGGCGTCCATGCCCCACCACGAGCCCAGTCGGCCCAGGCCCGTCTGGATCTCGTCGACGATCAGGAAGGCCCCGTACGTCCGGCACAGCCGGCTCACCTCCGCCAGATGGCCCGGCGGTGGAATGCGTACGCCTCCCTCGCCCTGCACCGGCTCGACGATCACGCAGGCCCGGCGGCCGAGTTCGGCGAGCGTGGCTTCCAGTGCGGCCGTGTCCCCGTACGGGATCGCCGTGCTGTCCGGCAGAAGCGGCTGGAAGGGCTGTTGGTACTTGGGGTTGGCGGTGGCGGTCAGCGCGCCCAGGGTCTTGCCGTGGTAGCCGCCGAGGGTGGAGACGAGGGCGGTGTGGCCGTGCGCCCGGGCCAGTTTCATACCGGCCTCGGTGGCCTCGGCGCCGGAGTTCACGAAGTGGACGTGGTCGAGGCCGGGTGGGGTCCGTGCGGCCAGTGCCTCGGCGGCGAGGGCCGCGACGGGCTCCAGGAAGACCCGCCCGGCCAGCGGATGGGTGTCGACCTGGCGGTGCACGGCCGCGGTCACGTGGGGATGCCGGTGACCGAGGATGAAGACCCCGTAACCGCCGAAGTCGAGGTAGCGGCGGCCGTCCTCGGTGAACACCCACGCGCCGTCGGACGCCGTCTCCAGCATGCCGCCGAGCACCGTGCCGAGGACGGAGCGGCCGGAGGAGAGGTGCTCGCGGTAGAGCCGGGCGATGTGCGCACGGTCCGTGGCGGGGTCGGCGACCGGTGTCACGGATCCGGTGGCGGGCGCCGAGGATCCCTCGGCCGGTGTCACGGTTCCGGTGTCCGGCGTCTCGACGGGGGCGGGGGCCGCGGTCATGAGGCCAGTTCCTGGGTGTGGGTGGCCCCCGAGGACTGGGACCTCGCCGCCGTGTCCTGCGCGGGCCCCGTACGCAGGCGGGTGCGCATACCGCCGCGCCCGGTGGACCAGGCGGCCAGGTTGCGGACGAGCGCCCGTCGGAGATCGTCCTTCGAAAGGGCCGTGCCGCAGTGCGGCGACCCGAGGGACGATTCGAAGGGGAGGGCCCGTTGGAAGACCAGCAGCAGTTCCGCGTACGTCTGGAAGCGGCGCCGCAGCGACTCCGGGAACGTGGGGCCCTCGATCAGCGGCAGCAGCAGCCGGTGCACCGACTCCAGCGGGATGAGCCGCGGCGGATGCGGCCTCGGTCCCCACTGGTCGGCGAACTCCAGGCAGGTGTCCACCACTTCACGCTGGAGCAGCGCCTCGGTGCCGGCCGTCAGCCAGTACTCGCCGCCCGTGACACCGGCCCGCACCAGGTCACCCACCGCGTGCGCGACGATGTCCTGGGGCACCATGTCGATCCGTGCGTCCGGCGCTCCCGGCAGCACCGGCACCTGCCCCTTCACGATGGCGCCCAGGGCCCGTGTCAGCCCCTGCATCCCGGCGATCCGGCCGGTGACGGAGTCACCCATCACCACCGACGGGCGCATGATCACGCCCGGCACCGGGGTGTCGCGCACGACCTGTTCGGCCGCCGTCTTGGAGGCGAGGTACGCGGCGGCACCCGGGAAGCGCTCCTGCTCCTCCGGCGCCAGCGGGTTGGCGACGAAGGCGGTGCTCATGTGGAAGAACGGAGCCTCGGCACGGGCGGCGAGGTCGAGCATCGCGATCGTGCCGTCGAGGTTGGCCCGCCGGATCCGGTCCGGCTCCGCCTTCCAGTTGGTGGCGGCGGCGGAGTGCACCACCAGGTCCACTTCGGCGACGAGCCGGGTGAAGTCCGCCTGGGTCAGGCCGAGTCCGGGTTCCAGCAGATCGGCGCGGACCTCACGGACCCGGTGGTCGTTCACCGGCGTGCGATGACGCAGGCAGACGATGGTGAAATCGGGCGACAGTTCCTCGATCAGGGCTCTGCCGAGTACCCCGGCGCCGCCGGTGAGCAGAATCGTGGGGCGTTTCGCGGGCGGTTGCGGGCTGGTCGGAGCGCTGGGCCGGGGCCGGGACAGAGGCATGGCGGTGATCCCCTCGGTCGAGTGAGCGTAGGTCCTGCCGGACGGGCGGGCGGGTGTCCGGGCGGGTGGGTGTTCGGGTGCTGGGGTACTGCGCGCGCCGGGCGCCTGTGAGCTCGGTTCTTGTTGTTCGACGGCGACTGCGGGGTGTTCGTGGCTGGTCGCGCCGTTCCTCGCGCCCCCTTCGGGGCGCTCTGGCCGGCCGGGGTTACGCGATGGTCAGCGGCTCGTCGGCGAGGTACGCGGACAGCGGGCCGGTCATCCGTGAGCGCGACGGCGGGTGCAGGGAGAGGCCGTTGGCGCAGGCGGCGAGGTATCCGACCTCGTCCGAGGTCATGAAGTTGAGCCCGCCGAGCAGTTCGACGGACCGGGGCACGAGCCGGGCGAGGGCGTCCTGCACGGTGTAGCGCGCGTAGAGCGAGTCGGCGAGCGCGGACTCGTCGGGCGCGCCCTCGTCCACGCGGCGGGCGAGGCCCTCGACCGCCGCCGTCGCGCCCTCGATCTCCACCAGCAGCCGGACCCGTTCGGCGTCGGGCACCCGGTCGTTGAGCAGCACCCGCTCGACGAGGGCGCTCGCGGCGCCCAGGTAGCTGCCGGTCATCAGCAGCTCGAACCAGACAAGACCGGCGGTCTGCACCTCGTCGAGGCGGGCCCCGGCCGGCGAGGCCGTGCGCACCAGGAGTTCCTTCGGGACCAGTACGTTGTCCAACGTCACCTGGTCGCTCTCGGCGCCCGCCAGGAAGGTGCTCGACCAGAAGCCGCTGACGCTCAGCCCCGCGCTCTCGGCGGGCACCAGCGCCACGGCCAGTTCCTCCCCTTCGCCCTCCTCGCACGGCACCATCACGCTGGCGGTGAGCAGGTCCATGGAACGGGCGAGGCTGCACGGCCGTTTCACGCCGGTGATCCGCACCCCTTCGGGCGTCACCGTGGCGGACATGGAGGGCGACAGGATGCCGGTGCCGCTGCGTCCCTCGGCGAAGCCGGAGGCCATCAGCCGGTTCTCGGACGCGACGCCCTGCACGAGCATCCACTCCAGCCCCTCGCCGGAGTCGCTCAGCCCGACCAGCGTGGCCATCGAGAAGTGGTGCATCGTCGTCGCCACCGCGAGCGAGGGCGAACGACTGCCCAGCGCGCGCTGCACCCGCAGGGTCTCCAACGCGGTGGCCCCCCGGCCCTGCAAGGCGGTCGGGGCCAGCAGACCCGGCCCGCCCGCCTCCCGGAACAACCCGATGCCGGGGCTCTTCGGTCCCTCCAGTGTCATCAGCGGTACGGCCCTCAGACTCTCGTCGAGACCGGGCAGCAGTTTGGCGAGGGCCGCGCGCTCACGCTCCAGGAATCTCATGTCGTCCCCTGCTCCTTGATCCTCAGGTGTCGCCGGCAGCGTCGTTTCTGTTTACGCGCGAACCGGCGGAACCCCTCGGGGCAAAAGGGATGTTGGAACGATCGACGGTCAGCGGTTCGGCTGCCGGACCGAGTCCCGTACGACGACGAGGCGGGTGGGTCTGGCCTGGGTCAGTTCCACCCAGCGGGCGAGCTCCTGCTCGTGCGAACCGCTGCGCGTCGCCCGCGCCACGACGGTCGCCGCCGCGTCGTCGGGGTGGCCGTCGCGGGTCAGGAGACTGAGCGGCCAGGCGGGTTCGGAGGGCTCCTGACCGTCGAACGGATGCCAGTCCCACGGCGCGTCGAACCGCCAGGCGCGCCCCGCGGCGTCCGCGACCTCGTCACCCGCCACGAGGCAGGCGTACGGGCGGAACAGCAGGTCGAGGGCGATCGGGATCCCGTCGTCGGGGTCGATCCCGTAGCCCTGCCACTCCAGGTCGAGATCGTGCGACTGCCCCGTGCGCAGCACCATCACCTGCGTCCCCATACGAGGGAGCCGCCCTGTCTCCAGCGGTGGATCCATCCGTTCGACGCTCATCACATGCACCACCGTGGGAGGGATGCCGACCTTGCACACCGCGCCGACCTCGAGGTGCCGGGGCGGCGGCTCGGTGCGGAACAGCTCCAGGTCCCAGTCGTACGAGGCCGGATCGCCGGCCAGGGCCACCTGGCCGTTCCACTCGATCCAGTCGCACTCCGGGTCCACCTCCCACCACGGCCACTCGACGACCACTTCCCGTCGGGTGAGACGGGTGACCCGTGCGTCGGTGTACGGGCACGAGACCAACAGGACATCCCCCACACGGTGATCCGCTCCCACAGCCCGCCTCCCGCTTCCCCGGTCGCCACCGCCCGCACGGTACAAGCTCAAGGTCATCGGCGGTCTACCGGGATGGGCGGAGCAGGCGGTGACGCGTCACGGCCGGGCACAACTGGCGAAGGGCGGAACCGTCACCGTCGACGATCACGGCTTCGGCCGGGCCGGGGCGCGGTGGCCGAGTGCCTCAGGAACGGGGGGACTTGAAACCGACCGCGCCGTACAGCGGGACGGGCGCGTCGCCGATCTCGTCCTCGTCCAGCGCGAGCTCGGGATGCCACTTCGACACCGACACCACCCCGGGGTCGACGAGGTCGAGTCCCCGGAAGAAGCGGCTGACCTCGGTGTGCGAGCGTGCCACGAGGGTCACGCCGCCCGCCGCGTACGCCGCGATCCCGGTCGCGACCGTCACGGGGTCGTATTCACCGGTCAACGCGGACAGGACCAGACAACTGCCCGGCGCCAGCGCGTCGACCAGGGTGTCCACCAGGTCGTACGCGCCGTCCTCCTCGGCGATGAAGTGCATCAGCGCGATCAGCGACAGCGCGACGGGCCGGTCGAAGTCGAGGACCTGGGCGGCCTGTTCGAGTATCTTCCCCGGCTCCCGCGCGTCGGCCTGGATGTACTCCGTCACACCCTCGGGGGTGCCGCGCAACAGGGCCTCGGCGTGGGCGAGGACGATCGGGTCGTTGTCCACGTAGACGACCCGCGCGTCCGGGGCGGCGGCCTGGGCGATCTGGTGGAGGTTCGGCTCCGTGGGGATGCCGGTGCCGATGTCGAGGAACTGGCGGATGCCGGTCTCCCGGACCAGCCAGCGGGTGGCGCGCTGCATGAACCAGCGGTTGCTACGGGCCGAGCGGGGGGCGCTCGGGTCCGTGGACATGATCCGCCGCCCGAGCTCCTCGTCGACCGGGTAGTTGTCCTTGCCGCCGAGGAACCAGTCGTACATCCGCGCCGGGTGCGGCCTGCTGGTGTCGATCCGCTGGGCGGAAGGCCCGGTCGCGGTCATGCGGCGCTCCTCTGCTCACGCTCGTGTTGATGTTCGAGCAGTCTGCCACGGGAGTTGGACCGGGCGGGGGCGTTCTCCGGGGCCCCGACCCACGGGTCACCCGCCGCCGCAGGGGTCACCTGGCGAGACGGTCCTTACGCCGGGACATGCGTGCGCCTAGCATCGGTTCCCGCATGAACACGATGACGCTCTGGCACATATCCATCTGGGAGTTCGCCGCGCTCGCCGCCGCGGCCCTGCTCGTCGGCTTCTCGAAGACCGCCGTGAGCGGCGCCAACACGGTCAGCCTGGCGATTTTCGCCGCCGTGCTGCCCGCCCGCGCCTCGACCGGCGTGCTCCTGCCCCTCCTCATCGTCGGGGACGTGCTCGCCGTGCTCACCTACCGGCGGCACGCCCACTGGCCCACGCTGTGGCGGCTGTTCCCGGCGGTCGCCGCGGGCGTCGTGTTCGGCACGCTGTTCTTGGTGTGGGCCGACGACGGCATCGTACGGACCTCGATCGGCGCGATCCTGCTGCTGATGGCGGCGGTGACGATGTGGCGCCGCCGCGCCGCCGCCCAGGACGAGGAACCCGACTCGGTCTCGACCCGGGCCGGCCGGGTCAAGGCCCGCTCGTACGGCGTCCTCGGCGGCTTCACCACGATGGTCGCCAACGCGGGCGGCCCGGTGATGTCGATGTACCTCCTGTCGGCCGGCTTCCGCAAACTCGGCTTCCTGGGCACCTCGGCCTTCTTCTTCCTGATCGTGAACGTCTCCAAGGTGCCCTTCAGCGTGGGCCTCGGTCTCATCGACTGGCATTCGCTGCTCCTGGACGCGGCACTCGCGATCTTCGTCGTACCGGGGGCGCTCCTCGGGAAATGGGCCGTGCACCGCATCAACCAGATCCTGTTCGAGCGGCTGGTCATCGCGGCGACGGTGGTGGGCGGGGTGCAGCTCCTGCTGCGCTGACCACCTCGTAGGCTCGACGCCATGTCCCCTCACGTCCTGGTCCTCGGCGGCACCACCGAGGCACGCCGACTCGCCGCCGAACTGGCGGCGCGCCCCGGTGTCCGCGTGACGACCTCCCTGGCGGGACGCGTCTCCCGGCCGGGGGCGCTCGACGGGGACGTCCGCGTCGGGGGCTTCGGCGGGGCGGACGGGCTGGCGCGGTGGCTGCGCGAGCACCGGGTGGACGCCGTGGTCGACGCCACCCACCCCTTCGCCGCCGCCATCACGGCGAACGCGGCGCGCGCCGCCACGGCCACGGGGATTCCGGCCGTGGTGCTGCGCCGCCCCGGCTGGACCCCCGGCCCCGACGACCGCTGGCACTGGGCCGGCTCCCTCCCCGAGGCCGCCGCGCTCCTCCCGTCCCTGGGCCGCCGTGTCTTCCTCACCACGGGCCGCCTGGGCCTTGCGGCCTTCGCCCACCTCTCCGAGCTCCACTTCCTCGTCCGTACGGTGGAGCCACCCGAACCGCCGATGCCCCAGGACATGGAAGTGCTGCTCACCCGGGGACCCTTCACACCGGACGAAGAGCAGACCCTGCTGCGCGCACACCGGGTCGACGTGCTGGTGACCAAGGACAGCGGAGGAGAGGCGACGGCCGCCAAACTGACCGCCGCACGCGATCTCGCCCTCCCCGTCGTCGTCGTACGCCGCCCCCCGCTCCCGGCGGACGTGACCACCGCGCCGGACGTGCCGTCGGCCCTGGCCCTGCTGGATCTCGGCCCTCGGTGACGACAGGGCCTAGGGCCTGTCCGGCGGATCAGGTCGGAGGGAAGTAACGGCGCCTCATCAGCGCAGGTGAGCGGGGTCTGGTGCGTGCAGCTGCAAGGCGGAGGAGGGAGTCGACGCGGAGCGTCGGCGAGTGACGACAACGCCGCAGATGGGCGTGCCAGACCCCGCGTCTCCGGCATGATCCGCCGGACAGGCCCTAGCCGCGCGGATGTCTGCGCAGCAGGTACGTGTCCATGATCCAGCCCTTGCGATCCCGTGCCTCGGCCCGCAGCCGCTCGATGCGCGGGGCCGTCTCGGCGATCGGACCGGAGGCCAGGATCTCGTCGGGCGTACCGATGTAGGCGCCCCAGTAGATGTCGATGTCCTCGTCGGCGTACTGCCGGAAGGTCTGATGGGCGTCGAGCATCACGACCACGTCGTCGACCCCCTCGGGGAAGCCCTCCGCGAGCCGCCGCCCCGTGGTGATCTGGACGGGACGGGCCACCCGGTTCAGCCCGGTCCGATGGCGGGCGACCAGCGCGGAGACGCTGCTGATGCCGGGCACGACCTCGTACGTGAACGCCACCGCGCCCCGCTCCAGGATCTCCTCCAGGATCCCGAGCGTGCTGTCGTACAGCGCGGGATCCCCCCAGACCAGGAACGCGCCGCTCTCGTCCTCGCCCAGCTCCTGCGCGATCAGCCGCTGGTAGATGTCGGCGCGGGCACTGCGCCAGTCGCCGACGGCGGGGGAGTAGGCGGTGCCACCGGCGGCCCGGTCGCGGTCCGGGTCGCGCGCCTCGACCAGGCGGTAGGCCCCCTGCGGTATGTGCGCGTCGAGGATGTCACGGCGGAGCTGGACGAGGTCCGACTTCACCTCGCCCTTGTCCAGGATGAAGAACACGTCCGTGCTCCTCAGCGCCTTGACCGCCTGCAAGGTGAGCTGGTCGGGGTCGCCCGCGCCGATGCCGATGACATGAATCTTTCGCACCCCCCGAGTCTGCCGCACGCCACTGACAGCGGACGCACCGCACCCGGGTGACGCCGCACGCACCGCGCGCCGATCGGCGCCGCCGCCCCCGTAAATCCGGCGCTCCCGCACTCACCGGTCCCGGCGGCTCGGCACCCGTCAGCCCCGGCGCCCCCGCAGCCGGGGTGCCCAGGTCACCGCGCTGATCGCGGCGCCCTCACGCTCCACGACCGTCGCCAGCTCGCGTGCCCAGGAGGCGAGTTCGGCGAGGTCCAGTTCATGCGGACGGGCCCGGCCGGCCGCCCCCGCCGCCCACTCCTCGACCGCCCCGGCCCCGCGCCGCAGCAGCCGGGCGCCGCCCGTCGTGTTCCCGCGGGCCGCGTGGGTGAGCCCCACCGCGAGCTGTGCCAGCCCCCGCCAGAGCGTGCGCTCTCCCTCGGGGCCCGACTTCCAGGCGTCCTCGAAGACCTCGTGCGCGTGGAACGGCTTCCCCCCGTCCAACAGCGCCTGCGCCTCGGTGACCGTCTCCTCGGGGCTGCGGACGACGCCCTCCGGTTGCCGCTCCACGCCGTCGGCGTCGTACGGCAGCGGCCGTCCCAGTCCGTCCCGGGGCCGGGCGTTCCGCGCCCGCCCCGTCGTGTCCCGATCCCGCCCGTTGCCCCGCCGACCTCCGGATGTTGCGTTCATGCCCCGATTGTCGCGCGCCCCGCGCCCCCTTCGGAGCAGCCCCCGACGTGGGGTAAAGTTCTGTTCGCGCGATCACGCGGAACACCGCGGGTGAACGCACCGGGACGTGGCGCAGCTTGGTAGCGCACTTGACTGGGGGTCAAGGGGTCGCAGGTTCAAATCCTGTCGTCCCGACTTTTCGAAGTCGCAGGTCAGAGGCCGTTTCAGAGAGATCTGAAACGGCCTTTTGATCGTTCTTGGGGACCAGTTGGGGACCAGCCCACTGGCGCAGGCCGGAACCGAACGCGCTCGACGCGGTGAGGCAGGGCGATCGCAACAGCACGGTCCACCAGCCCGACACGCCCACCCCGCGATCACCGGCCGTTCGCGACCTTCTGCGGGTGCGGACCTTGGACGGGAGTTTCTGGACCGGCAAGGTGTCGAGGGACCGTGCCACGCTCCATCCGGGATTTGCGGACTTTGGCGAGAAACTTGCAGTGACTTGCATGATTCATTCTTTGCTTCGTCAGAATCTAGCGGAGTGGATGAGGGCTCTGCACGGTCGGGGCGCCGGTTTCCCGCACTCCTTGAAGGAGGATCACATGCTGACGACCCCCAGACCCGGGAACGGCATCCGTCGCGCCGGGCGCCGACTGGCGGTGGCCGCGGTCGGCGCGATGTGCGTGTCCGTCTTACCGGCCGCCGCCACACAGGGGGCGCCGCCGTCCAAGGCGCTCCGGGCCGGTCCGACGGCCCCCGCTCCCCGGCAGGCGCAGGCGGCAGCGAGCGCGGCGGTGGGTGCGACGACGCCGTTCTCGGTCTACGAGGCCGAGGCGGGAACACCGGGCGGGGGCGCGGCCGTCAGGTCGCTGACCTCGGCCCCGACGACGCAGTACTCGAGCGCCGCCCTGGAGGCTTCGGGCCATTCCTATGTCCACCTGGACGGCACGGGCCAGTCGGTGCGGTGGACGAACACCACCGGGCAGCCGATCTCCTTTCTCAACGTCCGTGCGAGCATCCCGGATTCGGCGTCCGGCGGTGGTGCCACCGGAACGCTGAACCTGTACGTCGACGGGGTGTTCCGGCAGGCGCTGAACCTCAACTCGCGGCAGAGCTGGGTGTACGAGGGCAACGGCAACTACAACACGAGCGACAACCAGAACCCGGCCGACGGCGACCCGAGGGTCTTCTGGGACGAGTCGCACACCTTCGTCACCGGGTCCCCGATCCCGGCGGGCGCCACGTTCTCGCTGCGGAAGGACTCCGACAACAGCGCGTCCTTCTACGACGTGGACTCCGTCGACGTGGAGAACCCACCGGCGCCGCTCACCCAGCCGGCGAACTCGATCTCGATCACGAGTTGCGGTGCGGTGGCGGACGACACCCCGACCAACGGCGCGGCCGACAGCCGGTTGGTGGACAGCCGGGCCGCCATCCAGAACTGCATCGACCAGGCCTCCTGCAACTGCCCGCCGGCTGGGGCGCCCGCACCCAGACCCTGACCCTCGGCGGCAGCACCGACGGCACCACCTTCACCACCCTGAAGTCCTCGGCCGTCCACACCTTCGACCCGAGCACCAGGAACACCGTCACGCTCACCTTCCCCGCCGCCACCCAGCGCTACTTCCGCGTCACCATCACCGCCAACAGCGGCTGGCCCGCGGGCCAGGTGTCCGAGTTCCAGATCTGGACCTCCTGACCCCACCCTCCCCATGGTGCCGCCGGACACCCCGTCCGGCGGCACCGCCGTGCGCGCGGCCCGGTGCTGGGCGCAGCCTCAGGACGGCACATTAGATCTTGCGGGCTGAATTTTTATTGTTGCAATGTTCTGTCTAGTTCTTGCGTGTCCATGTCGACGATATTACGGTCCCCCACGCGTCGTTACCGCCCCCTGCCTCCCCCCTCTCCCTTTGAGTCCCGTCCCTCCCTCCCCGGCGGCGTCAGCGGCACAGTTCCGGCATTTCGTGATGAAAGGAGTGTCAAGTGTTCCATTCCATCCGAGATCTGAGACGCGCCCTCGTCTGGGCGGTCAGCACCGCGATGCTGGCTGCGGTCGGCGTCGTCGCGCTGGCCGTCCAACCCGCCTGGGCGGCGTCCACCGCCACCGGCGGCAGCGGCGCGAGCCTGCCGTACGTCGAGGTGCAGGCGGAGAACTCCGCCACCAACGGCACGTCCATCGGACCGAGTTACACCCAGGGCCAGTTGGCCGACGAGGCGTCGTACCGCAAGGCGACGACGCTGCAGGGCACCGGCAAGTACGTCACGTTCACCACACCGGTGGCGACCAACTCGATCAACTTCCGGTACAGCATCCCCGACACCTCGAGCGGCTCGGTCTACACCGCCCCGCTGTCTCTGTACGTCAACGGCGTCAAGCAGCCGAACTTCACCCTGACCAACGCCTACAGCTGGTACTACGGCAGCTACCCCTTCACCAACTCGCCGGGCACCAACCCGCACCACTTCTACGACGAGGCCCACCGCCTGTTCTCCACTACCTATCCGGCGGGTACGACCTTCAAGTTGCAGGTCGACGCGGAGGACACCGCCTCCTCGTACACGATCGACTTCGCCGACTTCGAGCAGGTCGGCGCCGCCCTGACCGCACCCTCGGGGTCGGTGTCGGTGACCAGCAAGGGCGCAGACTCGACCGGTGTGGCCGACGCGACCAGCGCGTTCAACGCCGCGATCAGCGCGGCCGGCCCCGGCGGCACCGTGTGGATCCCGCCGGGCACCTACAACATCCCCGGCCACATCGGCGTCAACAACGTCACGATCGCCGGCGCCGGCATGTGGTACTCCACCGTCACCGGCACGGCACCCGGCTTCTACGGCAACTCCGCGCCCTCGGCCAGCACCAACGTGCGTCTCCAGAACTTCGCGATCTTCGGCAATGTGCAGGAACGCGACGACAGCGCCCAGGTCAACGGCATCGGCGGCGCGATGAGCGACTCGACCGTCTCCAACCTGTGGATCGACCACATGAAGGTCGGCGCCTGGATGGACGGGCCGATGGACGGGCTGACGTTCACCGGCATGCGCATCCGTGACACCACCGCGGACGGCATCAACTTCCACGGCGGCGTCACCAACTCCAAGGTGACCAACAGCGACATCCGCAACACCGGCGACGACGGCATCGCCACCTGGGCGGACTCCGGTATCGGCGCCGACGCCAACGACACGATCTCCAACAACACCGTGTCGCTGCAGATCCTCGCCAACGCCATCGCGATCTACGGCGGCCACGACAACACCGTCAGCGGCAACCGCGTGGTGGACACCGGCCTCGCCCAGGGCGGCGGCATCCACGTGGGGCAGCGCTTCACGTCCACGCCGGTCGGCACCACCACGATCTCCGACAACACCATGATCCGGGCCGGCAGCCTCGACCCCAACTGGCAGTTCGGCGTGGGCGCGTTGTGGTTCGACGGCAGCCAGGGCGCGATCACCGGCCCCATCAACGTGACCAACGCGCTGATCCAGCAGAGTCCGTACGAGGCCGTCCAGTGGGTCGAGGGAACCATCAGCGGGGTCAATCTCAACAACGTGACCATCGCCGGCACCGGAACCTTCGCCCTGCAGGAACAGACCGGCGGGGCCGCCAAGTTCACCAACGTCACGGCGACCGGCGTCGGTTACTCGTCCCCGGTGTACAACTGCTCGGGCGGCAACTTCGTCGTCACCGACGGCGGCGGCAACTCCGGCATCAGCGGCACGCCGTACTGCGGCGGTTGGCCCGCTCCGGTCTACCCGCCCTACCCGTCCGAAGGGGTGACGGCCACCCCCGGCGCGCTCAACTTCGGTTCGGTCGCGACCGGCTCGACGAGCGCCGCGCAGACCGTGACGGTCTCCAACCCGACCAACACCGCCGCGTCCGTCTCGTCGATCTCCACCAGCGGCGACTACTCCCAGACCAACACGTGCGGCTCGTCCATCGCGGCGAACGGCTCGTGCACCGTCAGCGTGAAGTTCGCGCCGACCGCGACCGGCGGCCGTAACGGATCCCTGACCGTCAACGCGGGCGGGACCACCAGCACGGTCAGCCTCTCCGGTACCGGCACCGCGCCCGGCCCGGTGCTGAACACCGACCCGGCGAGCCTGTCCTTCCCCGCCACGGTGGTCGGCTCGTCGGCCACCGCGCAGACGGTGACGGTGACGAACTCGGGCACCGCCTCGGCGTCCGTCTCGGGCGTCGCGGCGACCGGTGACTTCAGCCAGACCAACAACTGCTCCACCCTCGCGGTCGGCGCCTCCTGCACGGTGACCGTCGGCTTCAAGCCCACCACGGGCGGATCCCGTAGCGGGAACCTGACCGTCACCAGCAACGCCAACAACAGCCCGACCGTGGTCGCCCTGACCGGCAGCGGCATCGACAGCACCACCAATGTCGCCGCCGGGCGGCCGGCGTCGGCGAGTTCGAGCAGCAGCCCGTACGTCGCGTCGAACCTCACCGACCCGGACGCGTCGACGTACTGGGAGGGCACGAACGGTTCGTTCCCGCAGTGGGCCCAGGTCGACCTCGGCCAGAACTACGGCGTCGGCAAGGTCGTGCTCAAGCTCCCGCCGGCGACGGCGTGGTCGGCTCGTACGCAGACCCTGTCGGTGCAGGGCTCCACGGACGGTTCGAGCTTCTCGACGATCAAGGCATCGGCCGGGTACACCTTCGACCCGAACGCCAACAACAACACGGTGACCATCACGTTCAGCGCCGCCACGGCGAGATACGTACGGGTGAACATCTCCGCCAACACCGGCTGGAACGCGGCCCAGTTGTCGGACTTCGAGGTGTTCCCCAGCGACGGCGGCTCCTCGAACGCCACCTTGTCGACCAGCCCGACGTCGCTGTCGTATCCCACCCAGGCGCTCAACACCACCAGCGGTGCGCAGCCGGTCACGATCACCAACACCGGTACCGCGGCCGCGACCGTCTCCGGCATCACCGTCACGGGCGACTTCTCGCAGACCAACAACTGCGGGACGTCGATCGCGGCGAACGCCTCCTGCACGGTGAACGTCACGTTCAGGCCCACCGCGTCCGGCACCCGCACCGGCGATCTCAGCATCGCCAGCAACGCGTCGAACGGCACGACCACGGTCGCGCTGACCGGCACCGGAGCCGGCACGGTGAGCAGGAACCTGGCAGCGGGCGCGGCCACCACCGAGTCCAGCCACACCGACGTGTACCCGTCGTCCAACGTGACCGACGGCAACCAGGGCACCTACTGGGAGAGCGCCAACAACGCCTTCCCCCAGTGGGTCCAGGTGGACCTCGGCTCCGCGCAGAGTGCGAGCAGCGTCGTCCTCCAGCTCCCCGCGGGCTGGGGCGCCCGCAACCAGACGCTGTCCCTGTCGGGCAGCACCGACGGCTCCTCCTTCACCACGATCAAGCCGTCGGCCACGTACACCTTCGACCCCACCACCAACAACACGGTGACCATCGCGTTCACCGCGACCACCCAGCGGTACGTCCGGGTGAACATCACGGCGAACAACGGCTGGCCGGCCGGTCAGATCTCCGAGTTCCAGGTCTGGAACACCTGACCTGACCCGATGGTGCCGCCGAGCGCGGGCGCGCTCGGCGGCACCGACCACCGAAAGGAGTCGAGATGGGTGTCACACGCAGAGTCTTCTTGAGGGCCGCGATCGCGGCCACCGCGGTGGGAACCGTGGGAGCGACCGGGACCGTACTCGCCCCGACCGCTTCAGCGGCGAGCTCGCCGGGTGACGTGGTCGGCAGGATCAGCGTCGGCTACCAGGGCTGGTTCGCCTGCGTCGGCGACGGCGCGCCCATCAACGGCTGGTGGCACTGGAGCCAGGACTGGGGACGGTCGCCGTCCCCGAACAACACCAACATCACATGCTGGCCCGATGTGCGTGAGTACACCAACACGTACCAGACGTCGTACGCCGCCCTCGGCAACGGCCGGCCCGCCACGTTGTTCTCCTCGTACGACCAGCAGACGGTGAACACCCACTTCCTGTGGATGCAGCAGAACAGCATCGACACGGCAGCCCTGCAACGCTTCAACCCCACCGGCGGCGAGGGGCCCACCCGCGACGCCATGGCGACCAAGGTGCGCAGCGCCGCCGAGTCGTACGGCCGGAAGTTCTACATCATGTACGACGTCTCCAACTGGACGAACATGCAGTCCGAGATCAAGACGGACTGGACGACCAAGATGTCCGCGCACACCGCGTCCTCGGCGTACGCGAAGCAGAACGGCAGGCCGGTCGTCTGCATCTGGGGCTTCGGCTTCAACGACCCCAACCACCCCTTCACCGCCGACGCCTGCCTCGACGTCGTCAACTGGTTCAAGGGTCAGGGCTGTTACGTCATCGGCGGCGTCCCGCGTGAATGGCGGACGGGCACCGGGGGCTCACGGCCCGGCTTTCTGGGCGTCTACCACGCCTTCAACATGATCTCGCCGTGGATGGTCGGTGCCATCGGGAATGTGACCGAGGCCGACAACGCCTACACCACGTACACCGTCGGCGACCAGGCCGACTGCAACGCCAACGGCATCGACTACCAGCCCTGCGTCCTGCCCGGCGACGTCTCAGGACGCCAGCGCGCGCACGGCGACTTCATGTGGCGGCAGTTCTACAACATGGTGCGGGCCGGGGTGCAGGGCATCTACATCTCGATGTTCGACGAGTACAACGAGGGCAACCAGATCGCCAAGACCGCCGAGACCCAGGACTGGGTGCCCACCAACTCCGGATTCCTCGCCCTCGACGAGGACGGCACCGCCTGCTCCGCCGACTACTACCTGCGCCTGACCGGCGACGGCGGCCGCATGCTCAAGGGCCAGATCGCGCTGACCGCAACGCGCCCCACCCAGCCGACCGTCACCGCCGGCGGTGACACCACACCGCCCGCCGCGCCGGGTGCCCTGACCGTCACCGGGCACACCGGCGACTCCGTCTCGCTGGCCTGGAACCCGTCGACCGACAACGTCGGCGTGACCGGTTACCGCGTCCTGCGGGTGTCCGGCTCGACCAGCACACAGGTGGGCACCACCAGCGCCGCCTCCTTCACCGTCACCGGGCTCGGCGCGTCCACCGCGTACACCTTCGACGTCGTCGCCCTCGACGCGGCGGGAAACGTGTCGCAGCCCTCCAACCAGGTCACCGTCACCACCGACCCCCCTTCCGGCACCACCAACCTCGCCCTCCACCGCCCCACTTCGGAGAGCAGCCACACCCAGATCTACGCCTCGGGCAACGCGACCGACGGCGACACCAACACCTACTGGGAGTCCGCCAACAACGCCTTCCCCCAGTGGGTCCAGGTCGATCTGGGCGCCGCCACAGGCATCAAACGGATCGTCCTCAACCTCCCCCCGGCGACCGCCTGGGCCACCCGTACCCAGACCATCTCCGTCCAGGGCAGCACCGACGGCAGCACCTTCACCCAGCTGCTCGCCTCCGCGGGCTACACCTTCGACCCGGTGACCGGCAACACCGCGACCCTCACGCTCCCCTCCACCGTCACCACCCGCCACGTGCGACTCACCTTCACCGCCAACAACGGCTGGCCGGCCGGGCAGGTCTCGGAGTTCCAGGTCTTCGGCGTCTGATGAACACAGGGCACGGCTTCGAACTCCGGGCCACCGGGCGCGTACCAGTCCCTCGCGGCCGGACGTTTCGAGCGTCGTCGAAAGCAGTTCCGCCCCCGGGCGTCGACCCGGCAGGGTGGGCTCGGGCGTGACCGGGTGGGCCGCACGGCCCGGCCCGGGAACTCGCCCGGACTCCACCACGGGGAAGGACCGTATGACCATGAGGATGAGGACCAAGGCGTTCGCCACGGCGGGGGTCGGCGCGCTGGCCACCGGACTGCTGCTGACCGGCGCGGCCGGGGCGCAGGCCGCGGCGGCGGGACTGCCGTACGCCGTCACGCCGTATGTGAACGTCAACGTCCGCTCCGGGCCCTCGACCACCACCGACATCACCGGGCACGTCGCCGCCGGGCAGCCGCGCGGCGCCTCCTGCTGGACCCACGGCGAGACCATCCGCGACAACGGCTACGTCAACGACGTCTGGGTGCGACTGGCCGAAGGCTATGTGAGCGCCGTCTACCTCAAGGGCGACCAGTACGGCGGCCTTCCGGCCTCCGCCACCTGCTGACCGACCCGGACGCGGTGCCCGACCCCGACCCGGGGTCGGGCACCGCGTCGCGTTCAGGTACACCGCCGACCGCTCGAGGTGCCGAAGGATCTCCCACCGGGTAGAGATCGTGTGGGGCCTCGGGTATGGAGTCGCGGATCAGCATGATGGTGGGATGCCACAGGGCGCGGGCCCTGCGAGCGGAGGCGTCGGCGTGCGGGAGCACGGCGCCGCCGGTCTCCCGGTTCCCGGCCGCAGTGCCGAACCGGACGCTCGTCCCCGTCGATTTCGGCGGCTGCCGTGGCACGTGTCATGTCCCCGACCACCTGCGTCCGCAGGGCCGTCACTCCGGTCCCCGTGCGCCACCTTCGTCGCGTGCCGACTGTATCCTGCGCCACACGACCCGGAGTGCCCCATGAACACACCCTCACTCGCGGTGCGCGATCGCATCCTGACCCTGCCGCCCACGGAACTTCCCGCTTATGTGTACGACTTGGCGGCACTGCGCGCACACGCCGCGTCGGTGCGGGCCGCGCTGCCCGAGCGTGTCGAGCTGTACTACGCGACCCAGGCCAATCAGGAGCCGAAGATCCTGACCGCGCTCGCCCCGTACGTCGACGGCTACAAGGTCTCCACCGACAGCGAACTGGACCACGTCACCCGGGCGGCGCCGGACCACCCTCTGGCCTTCGGCGGCCGGGACAAGACCCCGACGGAGCTCCTGGACGCGCTGGAGCGGGGCGTGACACGCTTCCTCGTGGAGAGCGAGTACGAGCTGTACATGCTGGCAGGGCTGGCCCAGCGGCACGCTCCGGACGGCCGGGTGGCGGTCCTGCCGCGCTTCGACCTCCCGGTGGCCGACCGCCTGCTCACCGACGGCGGCCGTGGCCGCAGGACCTCCGGCCTCGACCCGGCGCAGGCGGACACGATCGTCGGCCTGCTCACCGACGGCAGCTACCCGAACCTCGAACTGTGCGGCGTCTACGCCCACTTGGCCAACGGCCTGCACGCCACCGAACACCTCGCGGTGGCCGAGAGCGTCGTCGCCTGGACGGCGGAACTCGCCGCGCGCCACGGCCTGCGCCTCACCGAGGTGAACGTCGGGGGCGGCATGGCGGTGGACTACGAGCACCCCGAACGCCGTTTCGACTGGCAGTCGTACGGCGAGGGACTCGCCCGACTCGTCGCCGCGCACCCGGAACTGACCCTGAGCATCGAGCCCGGTCGCGCGCTGACCGCTTACTGCGGCTGGTACGCGAGCGAGGTGCTGGACGTCGAGCACGGCGCGAGCGAGGACTTCGCCGTCGTCCGCGGTGGCGGGGTGAACCTGCGCACCTCGGAGTCCAGGAGGCCCGACCAGCCGTGGCCCGACCAGCCCTGGTCCGTACTCGAGGTGGACGTGTGGCCCTACTCCTGGCCGCGGCCCGTGGTGCGCCGCGAACGGGTCACGCTCACCGGCCAGTTGAGCACCTCCAGGGACATCCTGGTCCGGGACGTGCGGGCGCCCGGGCTGCGGGCCGGCGACCGTGTGGTGTTCTCCCTCGCGGGTGCCTACACCTCGTCCGTGCCCCACCGGGCGTTCGCCAGGTTTCCCGAGCCCGGCTTCCACTTCGTGGACCCGGGCACCGACGGCGACCAGTCCCGATAGCACCACGAGGAGCGGCATGACAGACGAACCGAACCGTTCGACGGCGACCGATGCCACGACCGATGCCACGACCGACTTCGCGCACGGCATCACCGACGCCGTCGTCGACAGCCTGCGGGGCACGGCCGATCCGCGGCTGCGAGAACTGCTCACCGCGCTCACCCGTCATCTGCACGACTTCGTGCGCGAGACGGAGCCGACGATGGCGGAATGGGAACGCGCGATCGGATTCCTGACCGCGACCGGGCAACAGTGCACCGACACCCGTCAGGAGTTCATCCTGCTGTCGGACGTGCTCGGCGTCTCCATGCTCGTGGAGACGCTGGGCGGCCACCGCGACCCGGGTGCCACCGAGTCGACGGTCCTCGGCCCGTTCCACCTGACCAGATCGCCCATCCGCGCACTCGGCGCGAACATCGACCTGGTGAGCAGGGGCGAGCCGTGCGTGGTCAGCGGCCGGGTACTGGGCAAGGGCGGCACCCCGCTGCCGGGCGCGGTCCTCGACGTGTGGCAGGCCGACTCCGAGGGCTACTACGACGTACAGCAGCCGGACGTCCAGCCGGCCGGCAACGGGCGGGGACTGTTCACGGCCGACGCCGAGGGCCGCTTCTGGTTCCGCACCTGCGTACCGAGCCCGTACCCGATCCCCACCGACGGCCCGGTCGGCGAACTGCTGCGCGCCACGGCCCGGCACCCCTACCGCCCCGCCCACATCCACTTCATCGCCTCGGCCGAGGGCCACGCCCCGGTCACCACACACATCTTCGTCGCGGGCAGCGACTACCTGGACTCCGACGCGGTGTTCGCGGTCAAGAAGACCCTGGTACAGGACTTCACGGAGACCGACGACCCGTCCCTGGCACGGGAGTTCGGCGTCCCGAACCCGTTCCGCCACGCCCGCTTCGACCTCGTACTCGAACCGGAATGAGCACCATGACCGACAGGAACACCCCGCTCGACTTCTCGTACGAGACCCAGCCCGCGCGGATCGTCTTCCGGCCCGGCGCCGCCGTCTCCGCGACCCCCGACGAGGCCGCCAGGCTCGGGCTGCGCAGGGTGCTGGTGGTCTGCGGCAGCAGGGGGGAGGGCACGGCACGCGCGGTCGCGGACGCCCTGGGCGGGGCCTGCGCGGGGCTGTACGCCGGGGCCCGGATGCACGTACCCGTCGAGGTCGCCGACCGGGCCGTCGAGGCGGCGCGCGCGGCCGGCGCCGACGGGTGTGTCGCGGTCGGCGGCGGCTCGGCGATCGGCCTGGGCAAGGCGATCGCGCTGCGCACCGGCCTGCCCCTGATCGCCGTGCCCTCCACCTACTCCGGATCCGAGATGACCCCGGTCTGGGGACTCACCGAGCACGGCGCCAAGCGCACCGGACGCGACCCCGCCGTCCAGCCCCGCAGCGTCGTCTACGACCCCGAACTCACCCTCTCGCTCCCCGTCCCCCTCACCGTCACCAGCGGCGTCAACGCGCTCGCCCACGCCGTCGAGGCCCTCTACGCGCCCGACGCCTCGCCCCTCGTCTCGCTCATGGCCGAGGAGGGCGTACGGGCGATGACGCAGGCCCTGCCGCTGGTGGCCGCCGCCCCCGACGACCTCGACGCGCGCGGCCGGGCCCTCTACGGCGCCTGGCTCTGCGGCGCCTGTCTCGGCGCCACCACCATGGGCCTGCACCACAAGCTGTGCCACGTCCTCGGCGGGACCTTCGGCCTGCCGCACGCCGAGACGCACACGGTGGTCCTCCCGTACGCCCTCGCCTACAACGCCCCCGCCGCGCCCCGGGCCGTCACGGCGCTCTCGCGCGCCCTGGGCGGCGCCGACGACGTCCCCCATGCCCTGTGGGCCCTGGCCGGAAGCCTCGGCGCCCCCCGGGGCCTCGCCGAACTCGGCCTCAAGGAGACCGACCTGGCGGTGGCCGCCGAGCAGGCCGCCGGGCAGCCGTATCCGAACCCGCGCGAGGTCACCGTGGACGGTGTACTGGCCCTGCTGACTGCGGCGTACCAGGGCCGGGAACCGAGCGTCGACGCGTAGCCACGGGCCGTACGGCCCGCGCGGACCCCCTCCCCCTGGGGCAGACCACGCCCGCCGGGCTATCCTGAGCGCCGAACCGGACACGGGGTGCCCCGCACGAGGGCTGAGATCACACCCGTCGAACCTGAACCAGTTAGGACTGGCGGAGGGATGTCTCATGTCGTTGCCGTATGCCCGTAACGCTCGCGGTGAGGTGGCCGTCGGAGGCCCGCAGGGCGTATTCGACGGGCGGATGCCCACCGCCCCGGGGGACCTGCACGTCGAGGCGCGCGGAATCGCCCCGGTCCCGGAGGACCACCGCTACGGCGGCCCCGGCCGCCTGTTCACCGTGTGGTTCGCCCCCAACCTGACCATGACCGGCGTGTTCACCGGCACCGTCGGCATCGCGCTCGGCCTGGACTTCTCCACCGCGCTCGTCGCCGTCGTGCTGGGCACCCTCCTGGGGGCGGTACCGACCGCGTACCTCGGCACCTGGGGGAGCCAGACCGGCGCCGGACAACTGCCGCTCGCCCGCCTCGCGTTCGGCCGGGCGGTGGTCGTCCCCGGTGCCCTGCAGTGGCTGTCGTCCATCGCCTGGGACGCGCTGATCGGCCTCTTCGGCGGAGACGCGCTGGCCCAGCTGTGCGGCTGGCCGTTCTGGCTGGGCGTGCTCGTCATGATGGCGGCGCAGGGGGCGCTCGGCGTCCTCGGCTACGAGGTGATCCACCGGCTCCAGACCGTGATGACCTTCGCTCTCGCCGCCGCGTTCGTGGCCCTGACCGTGAAGCTCCTGAGCGGCGCCCACACCACCCCCGCCGCCACCGCGCACGGCGCCGACCGGGCCGGGGCCTTCGTCCTGACCTGCACGATCGCGCTCAGCCTCGCGCTGTCATGGGCGCCGTACGCGAGCGACTTCAGCCGCTATCTGCCGCGTACGGCGTCCCGCCCGCGCATGTTCTGGTACACCCTGGCCGGCATCGGCGTGTCCTTCGTGGCCGTCCAGGCCCTCGGACTGTGGGGCGCGGCCGTCTTCACCGACCAGACCGCCCGCGGCGTCGACACCCTGCTCGGCGGCGGCGCCCTCGGCGCGTTCGGCCTGCTCGCCGTGGCGCTCGCCGCGCTGAGCAGCAACGCCATGAACGACTACAGCGGCTCGCTCGCCCTGCAGACCATGGGCGTACGGCTGCCGCGCCCGGCCGCCGCCGCGCTGGCCGCCCTCCTCGGCTTCCCGCTCGTGCTGTGGATGCACGCCGCCGACACCACGGCCCGCTTCCAGAACGTCCTGCTGTTCGTCGGCTACTGGATTCCCGGGTTCGTCGCGATCGTCGCCGTCGACTGGCTCGCCCGGGCCAGGGCCCGCGGCGGCGCACCCGTCGACCTGGCCGCCGAGAGCGCCCGCCCGCGTCCGTGGTGGCCCGCGCTCGTGGCGTTCGCCGCCGCGTTCGCCGCCGCGGTGCCGTTCATGAGCACCAGCCTGTACGTCGGCCCGGTCGCGCACGCCCTGCACGGCGCCGACACCGCCTACGGCGTGGCGTTCCTCGCGGCCCTGCTGGTCTACGCCCCGCTGCGCCTGCGCCGCTGACCCCGCCCCCCTCTCACCCCCTTCGTACGGAGTGACACCCACCATGTCCGCGAACACGCCGACCACCCCGCCCCGTGTCCTGACCATCGCCGGATCGGACTCCGGGGGCGGCGCCGGCATCCAGGCCGACCTGAAGACCATGCTCGCGCTGGGCGCGCACGGGATGAGCGTGCTCACCGCCGTCACCGCGCAGAACTCCCTCGGCGTGCAGGGAGCCTGGGAGCTTCCCGCCGAGGCGGTGCGCGCGCAGTACCGCAGTGTCGTGGACGACATCGGTGTGCAGGCCGTGAAGACCGGCATGCTCGCCTCGCCCCTGCTCGTCGAGACCGTCGCCGAACTGCTCTCGGACGTCGGCGCGCCCGTGGTGGTGGACCCGGTGAGCGTCTCCAAGCACGGCGACCGGCTGCTGGCGGACGACGCGCTGGACGCCGTACGGACCGCCCTGCTGCCGCTCGCGACGGTCGCCACCCCGAATCTCGACGAGACCGCCGAGCTGACCGGGATCAAGGCCACCGGCGAGCGTGACATGTGCCGGGCCGCGGAACAGTTGCTGTCGTACGGGCCCCGCTGGGTCCTGGTGAAGGGCGGCCACCTGCCCGGCGAGGCCGTCGACCTGCTGACCGACGGCACCGAACAACACTGGTTCCGGGCCCCGCGCCACGACAACCGCCATACGCACGGCACCGGTTGCACCCTGGCCTCGGCCATCGCGGTGGGGCTGGCGCAGGGGCGGGCGGTGCCGGAGGCGGTGCGGCTGGCGAAGGAGTACGTCACCGGCGCGATCGCCGCGGGATTCGCCCTGGGCGCGGGCCTCGGACCGGTCGACCACGGCTGGCGGACGCGCGCCTGAAGGTCCGACGTCAGCCGGTCGGCGTAATCGTTGTCCTCAGGAATTCCGCCAGAGCCGTGGTGGGTCGGCCGAGCAGGCGGCCCAGCGTGGGGTCGACCGGCGTGAACTGTCCCTGCCGGCTCGCGGCGAACAGGCCGAGGAGCAGGTCGGCGCCGGCCGCGGGCAGACCGCGGGCGAGCAGGCTCGCGCGGTAGTCGGCGTCGGAGACGACCACCCGGCGGACTTCGCGGCCCGTGAGCCGCGTGGCGATCGCCGCGATGTCGGCCAGGTCGAGCGCCTCGGGGCCGGTGAGCGCCGGTGTCGTCCCGTCGAGGCCCTCGCCGGTGAGCGCGAGCGCCGCCGCCTCGGCGAGGTCGGCGTGGGCCGTCCAGGCGACCGGTCCGTCCTCCGGCGCGGCCAGTTCGCCCGTCTCGAGCGCGTGGCCCAGCAGCATCGCGGCTGAGGAGGCGTAGAAGCCGTTGCGCAGTGAGGTGAAGGGGACCCCGGACTCCCGGAGCGCCGCCTCGGTCGCGGCGTGGTCGCGCATCGGAGCGAAGGGAGAGGACGGGTTCGAGCCCATGTGGCTGGTGTAGAGGATGCGCTCGGCTCCGGCTGCCGCCGCGGCCTCGACGGCGGTGCGGTGATGGTGCACGGCGTCCGCGCCGGTGCTGTCCGTCGACACGACGAGGACCTGCCGGGCGCCCTCGAAGGCGTCCGCGAGGCTCGCGGGGTCACCGAAGTCGCCCCGGCGGACGCGCACGCCCCGGTCTTCGAGCTCTCGTGCCTTCTCCGGGTCGCGCACACTGACGCCGATCCGCTGGGAGGGGACGCGCTCCAGCAGCCGCTCGGTGATCAGCCGGCCGAGTCCGCCGTTGGCTCCGGTGATGATGATCATGACAACCTCTTCCTGTTTCCATCGATAACGCAATGACGGTATCACTGGAAATTCTCGGCGGTAACAGAATTCTGTTATCGTCGGAATCATGGAGAGCGAGGACGTCACCGCGGCGGACGGGCACCGTGAACGCATCGTCGCGGCCGCCGCCCGGCTGCTGGCCGAAGGCGGGCCGGACGCGGTCTCGACCCGGGCGGTGAGCGCCGCGGCGGGCGTGCAGCCGCCGACCATCTACCGGCTCTTCGGCGACAAAGAGGGCCTGCTCGACGCGGTCGTCGCCGACGGCTTCACCGCGTACCTGACCAGCAAGACCGCCCGGAAGCCCACCGATGACCCGGTCGAGGACCTTCGAGCCGGCTGGGATCTGCACGTAGGCCTCGGCCTGGCCAACCCGGCGCTGTACACCCTGATGTACGGCCGGTACCGCCCCGGTGCGCCCTCGCCCGCGGCGCTCGCCGCCTTCGAGGTCCTCGCCGAGCACATCCGGCGCATCGCCGAGGCGGGTCGGCTGCGCGTCCCCGAGGACCGCGCCGCGGACCTCGTCCACGCGGCCGGCTGCGGTACGACGCTCACGCTCATCGCCACCCCCGAGGACCGCCGGGACCCGGAGCTGTCCCGCACCGCCCGCGAGGCGGTCGTCGCGGCGATCGCCACGGAGGCCCCTGTCGCGCCCGCACCCGGGCCCGTGGTGGCCGCCGTCACCCTCCGGGCCGTACTCCCGCAGACCGACGCCCTGACGGCGCCGGAACGCGGCCTCATGGAGGAATGGCTCAACCGAATCGCCGATGCGGGCTGAGGGTGGCTCGGCTGGGTGGGGTCGGCCGCTTCCCCCGTGCCTACGTGGAATCGGGTACGACGGCCCACCGCATCCGAGTACGCGTACTCATGGTCGATTTCCTTGTCTCGCGCAGGCTGGTCCCACAAGCCGTCCAGGGGGAGCCATCGTGCGTATGACAAGCCGAGTTCACCGACCGTCGTCCGTGATCAGCGGGGGCCCGGCGCGGTCCGCCCTGGGCCTCGCGCTGGCCTGCGTGACCCTCGCGATGCTGACCGGCTGCTCCACCGAGGACGCGAGCTGCGGCGGTGGCGAGTACCCGGTCATGACGGTGGGCGGCACCGGCAGCGCCTGCGTGTCCAACGGCGACGAGCCGCCGAAGGGATACGTCCGCTATCCCGAAGGGAAGGTCCCGCGGCACGTCGGCGACAAGTGGGACACCTACTGGAGCACCCACACCATCGACGAGAACGGCAAGATCATCAAGGCTCCCGACGCCGGGATGTGACCGTCGGCGGCGCGAGTGACGAGTGGCCGTGCGCTGGAAATCGAACACGTGCTTGAATTCGGGTATGACGTACCCACACTTCCAGGGCCGGGATGCAGGCCGGGACCGGAGAGGCGAGGCTGGATCCATGTCCGAACCGTTGCCTGTCATCGTGGCTCCGCCGAGTGACACCGGTGGCCGCCGAGTCCGAGTGCACGGCGAGAACCTCGGGTTGGCCTACAACCTGGAGGACCTGTCCGAATTCCTGCGACGCGCGGGTCTCGACGTGGACCCCGTGAACGCGGCGGTGTCCCCCCTCATCGACTGGCGCGGTGTGGGCCCGGAGTACTGGGGGCCCGAGACCCGCGGATGAGGGTGCCCCCGCGGCCGTCCCCTGTGGCCGCGCCGCGCGGACGGCCGCTCGTACCACCGTCGTGCGTCCGTCCGACGGCGCTCGGGGGTGCCGTTGATCGTGTGCTTCGTAGTGCCGATCGGTGACCGGTACAACGGCGGCGTGACCGATCCGTTCGCGCCACCCCCGGAGACGGGGTCCACCACCGTCACGTCGGAGCGGCAGCGGTGGACCAGGGAGTCGGCCGGGGGCCTTTTCGCGGCCACCGCCGCCTTCGTGGTCGTGCAGGTCCTGGTCTTCGAACCCGTCAGCCGGTTGCTTCCCGAGTGCGCGCACCGTGTCACCACCCTGGCGGGAATCCTGGTCGCGACGCTCGCCCACTCACTCGCCACCCGGTGGCTCAAACGCCTGCCCTCGTCGGCTCCGCCGAAGTGACGTCCGGGGCGTAGCCGTATCCTCGCGCGTCCCACGTCCCGGCTGCCGGGTGGGGAGCCGTCGCCCAACTCCGCCTCCGTGTCCGTTGGTTGGCCCTTCTTCATTCATCACTCAGACACCCCCTGACGCTTGCGTTGTCGACGGGAGGGGGAATGGTGATCTGGGCATGCCAACTCGACCGGGTGTGCCCGGCCCACCCCCACATCGCGGTCGATCAGGAGGACGCAGTGAAGAGAAGCTCGCGCATCCGCAAGGTCTCGCTCATCCTCGGCAGTGCGGTCGCCCTGGTCGTCGCCTTCCCCGGCAGCGCCCTCGCCGCCCCGCCCCAGGCCCTGCCCGCCAACGCGGACGGACTGGAGCAGACGTTCCAGCCGGCCTTCGACTACGACACGGACGGCTGCTACCCCACCCCCGCCATCGGCCCCGACGGGACGATCAACCCGGGCCTGAACCCGTCCGGCGCCCTCAACGGCCAGTGCCACGACGCCTCGGACCTCGACAACACCAACGGCTACTCGCGCGAGAAGTGCAACAACGGCTGGTGCGCCATCATGTACGGCCTCTACTTCGAGAAGGACCAGGCCGTGCTCGGCAGCGGCCTCGGCGGGCACCGCAACGACTGGGAACACGTCGTGGTGTGGGTGCAGAACAACGAGGCCCAGTACGTCTCCACCTCCGCCCACGGCAACTTCAACATCTACGGTCGTGACCAGATCCGTTGGGACGGGACGCACCCCAAGGTCGTCTATCACAAGGACGGTCTGAGCACCCACTGCTTCCGTCCCGCGAACTCGAACGACGAACCGCCGGAGAACCACTACCACGCCTGGCAGTTCCCCGACCTGGTCGGCTGGAACGGCTACCCCGCCGGTCTGCGCGACAAGTTGAGCGCCTACAACTTCGGCAGTGCCGTCTTCGGCCTCAAGGACGGCAACTTCAACTACCACCTGGAGAAGGCGAAGCCGGCCGGCATCCCGTTCGACCCCAATGCGTGATGCTCCGTCAAATGACACGACACGCGGGTGAGTTGGTGGCGATATTGGCGGCTCTCGACGCGTGATCGTGGCGTACATCACCCTGGAGGGGGTGGAAACGTGAAGCAGGGCTTCACGTCTTCATGGCATGCTCACATCTAGTTACTCGCTGGTAATCACATGCCACCCCCACCCCCCTCAGGACTGATCTTGCGCATCCGCAAGCGGCCCTCGCGCGCCCTCGTGCCCGCGCTCGCCGCCTCCGCCCTCTTCCTTGCCGCCGGCTGCTCCGCGGACCCCGGCCAGAGCTCCGCCGCCGCACGGACCCCGGACGCCGGCGCGTCCGCGACCTCGACCGCGAACAGTGACCAACCGCTCGCCGTCGCCGCCGCCCCCGCGGCGGCGGCCACCTCGACCGCCGTCGCGCGCCCCGGTGCGGCCGGCGGGAAGGCTCGCAAGACCTCGCTCAAGGTGAAGTCGTACGACAGCCACACCCGACGAGCCGTCATATCCACTGTCGCCAAGGGGACTTCATCGCCGTCCCCGACCGGGACCCCGACCCCCGCAGGCACCACGGCGCCGGGCCGCACCGCCGTCGGCGACGTCATCGCCAGCGCCCCCGCGCCCGGCGCCCCGGACGGACTCCTCGCCAAGGTCACCAAGGTGATCGGGGAGACGGCCGACGGCACCGAGGTCCAGACCGCGCCGACGACCCTGGACACGCTGCTGGGCGAAGACGACGCGAAGGGCACCGTCCCGGTCGACCCGGCCTCCTTCGACGTCGAGCGGCTGCTGCCCGACGTGAAGGTCTCCTGGGCGAAGACGGGAGACATCCACTCCGGTCCCGAGGGGACGAAGGTCCCGCTCGGCAGCCTGCGGGTCGATGTCGCGACGAAGGTCGCCACGGCCGAGGGGGCACCGGCCTCGGCGGACGCATCCGTGTCCGGCTTCGTCCAGGTCAAGCCCGAGGTGGACTTCTCCTACGGAGGCGGCGCCTCCACCGCCGCGACCGCCTCCACCGGTTCCACCGCTTCGGGACCCGGGGCGGCCTACCTCGGCATCTCCGGCGACTGGACCTCGCAGTGGGCGCTCAAGGGGCGCGCCGGCGCCACCGCCAAGCCGGTCCGGCTGCCGTTCGCGAAGCTGCACGCCGACCCGGTTCTCCAGGTCGGCCCCATCCCCGTCGTCGTGAACCTCGACCTGACCTGCTACTTCGAGATCAGCGGCGACGGCCGCGTCACCGTCGACGTCGAACAGGACCTCAAGGGCGACTTCAAGGCGGGCGGCACCTTCGGCACGGCGGCCGGCTGGACACCGGTCAACGAGTCCCACATGGACAGCTCTCCGGTCCGTACGTCCGTCACGACCGCCGGAAGCGTGAAGGCGGCCCTCGGCGCACAGGCCACCGTCGGCCTGTACGGCGCTGTGGGCGTCACCGCCGACCTGGCCCCCTACCTGCGCGGTGAGGCCGCGGGCACGGTCACCGCGACCACCCCGGTCGGCTCCGGAACCAAGTCGGACGTCGCGGCGAGTGGTTCCTGGGCCCTCTATGGCGGCCTCGATCTGAGCGGCACCCTCCAGATCCAGCTGGCCATCTTCGGCACCCCCGTCATCCAGCACGCCATCCCCCTGGGCACGCTGCACCGGGAGTGGAAGCTCGCCGACGGCAAGATGTAGGTCCGGCTGACGCGGCTCGCGCCGTGCCGTGACCAGCGCCCCCGCACCCGCCGTACCTCCGCGTGTGCGGGGCCGCCCCCTCACGTGCGGTAGGGTTTACCTGCAGGATCACGCGGAACACCGCGGTGAACGCACCGGGACGTGGCGCAGCTTGGTAGCGCACTTGACTGGGGGTCAAGGGGTCGCAGGTTCAAATCCTGTCGTCCCGACGGTGCGAGGGGTCTTCGCAGGCGAGAGCCTGCGGGGGCCCTTTTCGCGTGGAATGTTCCGGCTCCGGGGTTGAGCATGCCGCTCCGAGGACCGCTTTTCGCCGCCGTCGTCCGTCACACGAGCCCGTCCCGTCCTGTCTATGTGGTGTCGACCAACAGGCAGAGGGAATCATGCGTGAGATTGTGATCATCGGTGGCGGCTACGCGGGCTTCTACGCGGCATGGGGCCTGGAGAAGAGGCTGCGCGCGGGTGAGGCGCGGGTGACGGTTGTCGATCCCCGTCCCTACATGACCTATCAGCCCTTTCTGCCGGAGGTGACGGCCGGATCGGTCGAAGCGCGTCATGCCGCGGTGTCCTTGCGGCGGCATCTGCGCCGCACCCGGCTGGTAGCGGGGAGCGCGGTCGAGATCCGTGACGCAGACCGGAGGGTCGTCGTCCGCCCGGTGAACGGAGCCGACTACGAACTGAGTTACGACATCCTCGTGGTCACCGCCGGCGCCGTGACCCGCACCTTCCCCATCCCCGGGCTTGCACAGCAGGCGATCGGCCTGAAGCACGTGGAAGAGGCGGTGGCCATCCGCGATCGCCTCATGACGGCATTCGATCAAGCAGCGTCACTGCCGCCCGGCGCCGAGCGACGGAGGCTGCTCACCGTCACGTTCGTGGGCGGCGGGTTCTCCGGCGTCGAAGGCTTCGGTGAACTGCTGTCCCTGGCGACCGCGATGCTCAGGTCCTATCCGGAGCTGAGCATCGACGACCTGTCCTTCCACTTGGTCGAGGCGCGCGGCCGCATCCTCCCCGAGGTGGGCGACAAGCCCGGTGCTTGGGTGGTGCGCTCCCTGGAACGCCGTGGCGCGCATGTCCACCTGAACACACAACTCCTCTCCGCCACGGACGGGCACGTCGTGCTGTCCAACGGAGAGGAGTTCGACTCGGCGCTGATCGTCTGGGCTGCCGGCAACGCCTCGAACCCCACCGTGCACAACCACACCGATCTCCCGGTCGACGAGCGGGGCCTGCTCGTGGTCCGGCCCGACCTGCGAGTCGGCACCGACAGCGAGCCTGTGCCGGATGTGTGGGCGGCCGGTGACGACGCGGCCGTTCCCGACCTGGCTTCGCCTGTGCCGCAGGCTCGCACGGTACCGAACGCCCAGCATGCCGTGCGGCAGGGCAGGCTCCTCGCCAAGAACATCGCGGCCGACCTGCGCGGGGGAAGAATCCGGAACTACCGCCACAGCAGCCTCGGAGTGGTGGCGACACTGGGGCTGGGGCAGGGCGTCTTCCAGTACAAGAGCCTTGTCGTCAAGGGACTTCCCGCCTGGCTGATGCACCGGGGCTATCACGTCCTGGCCGTGCCTTCCTGGGAGCGCAAGGTCCGGGTTCTCACGGTCTGGCTCACGGCTGCCGTGTTCGGCCGTGATCTTGTCTCCCTCGCCTCCGTGCAGCACCCCCGGGACGCGTTCGTCACGAGCGCGGATCCGGAGCGTTCCGGCGAGAGCCGGGCGAGTGACAACGCGGCTGCATGAGCGACAACAGGCCGGCGGCTTCACCGAAACGCCGTCGGCTCCCGGCGGCGGATGTCACAGACGGACGAGTTGTCCCGTCCATAGGAGGGGCCGCCGCCACAGAGGACCAGATCATCCGGGTCACCTGCCCGACTCGGTATGGCGGTGACTGGTCCTCGCAACGCTCTCTGGAGGTACACCATGGATGCGAGCAAGGAGGCCGCACGCGGCCTGAACGACATCGAAGACTTCCTGTACCGGGAGTCGCATCTCGAAGCGGCACATCGGCGCGTGGCGGATTTCACCGCGCGGACGGCGGGGCTGACCGATGGGCAGAAGAGGGACATCGAGCGGTGGTATCTCGAAGAGCAGAACTACGTTGCCGGCATGGTGACTGATCACATCGCCGCTCGCATCAGCCTGGTGGAAGGGCAACATCACCTCCGCTTCGGCCGATGGCTGCGGGGAACGCTGATAGCGATGATCCTGATCACCGCGGCGATGATCACGGTGTGCGTCGCCGTGATCTTGGGGACGTCGGGCTGACCCACCGTGTCCTCAACTTGCTCGGCATGCGACTCACCCCCGACCAGCCACCGCCCCCCTGCGCTCTGACTCGTGGGACACCGCTCAGGAACGCGGAGCGCGATAGAGGCCTCGGCCGGTTCGCTGGACGCGCGGCACGTTCCGTGGTCTTGCCGCTCCTGGTCCTCCGAGCTGTGGTGCCGCGGAGGGGGTTGCGGCACGCAACAGCCACTCAAAGGCACTGAGGGGCCGCCGCACCGAGCCGAGATGCGCCACGACCGCGGCCAATTCCCTGCGTTCCGCCGTCCTGCGGCCGCACTCTTCCGGTGGAGTTCCAGTTCGTGGGCTTGATCACACGGTTGTGTCCTGGGCCGCGAAAACACCGTGTGTCCACCCGAGGCCGTCTCCTCCGACATCGGTCGGCGGGTATTTCTCCGCCCGGTCCTGTCACAGGGACGGGTCCACCCCGGTCTATGAAGGGGATGTGATTGGAGCAGTCGTGACCTTCAGTGACCACATGACCCGCGGCGCCCGACCCGACGGAGGAACGGAGACCGAGGATCATGCATGACGAGCCGTCCCCCACGGCAAGTGACCTTGACGAGGCTGTTTCGGTCTTCGTGCAGCACAGGGCCCGTCTCTTCGGTATCGCCTACCGCATACTCGGCAGCGCGGCCGAGGCCGAGGACGTGGTCCAGGAAGTGTGGCTGCGTTGGCAGAGGACCGAGCGCTCCGTGGTGGTCAGCCCGGCGGCCTTCCTGTCGAGCACCGCGACCCGACTGGCCATCAACGTCGCGCAGTCGGCGCGCGTGCGGCGGGAGACCTACATCGGACCGTGGCTGCCGGAGCCCATCGACACGAGTTCGGACCCGGAGGTGGGCGCGCAGCGCGCCGAGGCCCTGGAACTGGCTCTGTTGCTGGTGTTGGAGAAGCTGAGCCCCACCGAGCGTGCCGCATACGTACTGCGTGAGGCCTTCGACTACAGCTATCCGGAGATCGCTCACATGCTTCGGCTCAGTCTCGTCAATGCGCGGAAGATCGTGAGCCGTGCTCGCAAGCATCTGTTGGACGAGCAGCGGGAGAGCGTGGACACGGACGAGCACCGACGCCTTCTGAACGCCTTCGTCTCAGCGGCTCGAACGGGGGACGTGGCGTCACTGGAAGCCCTGCTCACCCCCGATGCCGTCAGCCTGTCGGACGGCAACGGTATCCGGGGCGCCGCTCGTGTTCCGGTGCTGGGCCGTGCCCGCGTGGCCAATCTGGCGACCGCGTATCCGCGGTTCTGGGGGAGCGTGGGCGTCGAGTTCGTCGCTGCCAACGGCCGTATGGGCGCGATGATCCACCGAGATGGCGAGCCCTCCACGTTCATGACGATAGCGGCCGAGAGCGAGGGCATCTACCGGGTGATGTGGGTGTTCAACCCGAAAAAGATCGCCGCGTTCCTCAATTCACGGTCCCGCTCCACGACCGCACTCAGGCCCGCGCCGAGTGGCGCGTGAGTGCGGCGACCGCATGGCTCAAGGTTGGTTCCAGGAGCGTAGTTTGTCGGGGTTGAGGATGACCCACACCTGTATGACACGGTGGTCGGCGACGTCGAGGCTGATGATCGCGGCGACCTGACGGCCGTAACGGGCGACGAGGCCGGTACGACCGTTGACGGACTGAGCCGTCAGAGCGGTGCGCGACCGGCGGGCGAGCAACGTCAGCAGACTGTGCGCCACCTGTCGGCCCCCGTGCACGGGCCTGCTCAACGCCCGCACTTTGCCCCCGCCGTCGAAGAACGCCGTGACGTCCGGACACAACAGCGACACCAAATGCTCGGCGTCCCCGTCCAGGCAGGCCCGACCCACCGCGCGAACCAGGGCATCGTGCTCCCACGGCGCTACGGGATCCGAACGCCGCACCCGAAGACTGGCGCGGGCCCGCTCGTCCGGCGACAGGCAACCCGGCGCGTCCAGCAGAACCCGACTCACCTCCACCTCCACCCCCGCCTCAACCTCCTCGGGCCCCGCCTCAAGAGCGGTGTCATCAGACCGCTCGACCGGAGCAAGCCGGCTCAGGCAACTCCTGCCCGCACTCCTCGCGAGCCAGGACCGGGGCCGCGCGATCTCGCGGCGCACCGCACCGGACAACCCGTACCACCGGCGGTAGACCTCATCGACCACACACTCCGCCTCGTCGGCACTGCCCAACATCCAGCAAGCCACATCCAGGAGATATCGACGCTCGTCCAGCAACTCGGCGATCGACACCACGTCAGCCTCGTCCATACGTCATCCCTCCTCCCACGCAACCCGAGCCGAGTGAGCCTTTCGTCGTCTCGACTCATTCCGATTGACCAGGCACACACGGGTCTTGTGACATGGCGCCCCTGTGGATCACGCCCTGCCGTGACGCGCCGAACTCGGCGGCGTGTCACACACGCGCCGGTTGTCCGGTCTTATGTGACGGCGTCCGGTACCTCATCGACGAGGCCAAGGCCATCCGTGCGGACAGTTCAAGGAATGGTGGTGGGGGTGTGGGTGGCGCGAGTCAGGAAGACGACGTACGACCACGGCATAAAGGTGAGCGGACAGCGGAATGGGCTGATGGGCGCCTGGGTCTCTACAGCCTGGTGAGGGCAAAGGCGCGAAGAGCGTTTCCGGACCACTGGTCGTTCATGCTGGGAGAGATCAGCCTCTACAGCTTCGTCGTCATCATCGTCACGGGTATATATCTGACGCTGTTCTTCCACCCGTCCATGAACGCGGTGGAGTACAACGGCAGCTACTCACCGCTGCGCGGTCAAATGGTGTCGGAGGCGTTCGATTCGACGATGCGCATCTCCTTCGATGTCCGGGGCGGCCTCCTGATTCGGCAGGCCCACCACTGGGCCGCGCTGGTCTTTGTCGCCGCCGTGCTCGCCCACCTGATGCGCGTGTTCTTTACAGGTGCCTTCCGCAAGCCTCGCGAACTCAACTGGATCTTCGGATTCCTGCTGCTGATCCTCGGGATGTTCGGTGGTCTGACGGGTTACGACCTTCCGGACGACCTGTTGTCCGGGACCGGACTCGCGGTCGTGAACGGAACGATCCTTTCCATCCCGATCGTCGGAACCTACCTTTCCCTGTTCCTCTTCGGAGGCGAGTTCCCGGGGGAGGACCTGGTGGCGCGCTTCAACACGATCCACGTTCTGCTCATCCCCGCCCTCATGGTGGGACTGCTTGCCGCTCATCTGATGCCGGCCCTCCACCACAGGCACACGCAGTATCCAGGTGCGGGGCGGAGCAACAAGAACGTCGTGGGTCTGCCGCTCAAGGTGCGTGCGGTGAAGTCGGCGGGCTTCTTCTTCCTGGTCGCCGGCGTCATCTTCGCCATCGCGGCGGTCGCGCAGATCAACCCCGTCTGGCGCTACGGCCCCTACCGGGCCGACCAGGTTTCGGCCGGATCGCAGCCCGACTGGTACGTGGGCGTCGCGGACGGACTACTGCGGGTCATGCCCGGCTGGGAAATCACCTTCTGGGGCCACACCCTGGCTCTGGACAACCTGATCCCGCTGTCGGTGGGTGTTGGTCTCTTCCTCGCCATGGGCGTGTACCCGTTCGTCGAGGCCTGGGTGACGGGTGACGGCCGCGCGCGGCACCTTCTCGACAGACCGCGCAACCGCCCGGTGCGAACGGCACTTGGTGTCTCGTGGATCAGTTTCTATCTGGTGGCTCTGATCGGCGCCGCGAACGACATCATCGCCATCCGCTTCCATGTCTCGGTCGAATCGGTGACGTGGGCCGTGCGCGTCGGCCTTTTCGTCGTGCCTCCCACGGCCTATGCCATAACGAAGCGGTGGGCACTCGGCCTGCAGCGGCAAGACCGGGACAAGGTGCTGCACGGCCGTGAGACCGGCATCATCAAGCGCTTGCCGAACGGCGCGTTCATCGAGGTGCACGAGCCGCTCGGCCAAGACCGACTCCACGTTCTCACACAGCACGAGCAATACCAGGCGATCGGTCCCGATCCCGCGGCCAACGGAGAAGGCCCGGACGGCGGATTCCGCTTTGCGCGCCGCCTACGTGCCGTGCTCAGCCGGAGCTTCTACGGCGAGGGCACACAGATCACCAAGCCGACCGCGCGTGAGTACCAGGAGCTCACCGGCAGGCGCCGGAACTGATTGCCACCGTGTGTGTCACACCTGCAAAAGGTGTCTTGTCGTAGAGATGACAGCAGGCAACGGTCTGGCAACCCAAGGGGCGCGGTGACGGGTCGTCCTCCACGTGCACGGCGGCGGTTGGGTCATCGGCAATGCCGGCACTCACGACCGTCCTGTGCGCGAGCCGGCCGTCGGGGCGACCGGCCCGCGCAGGCCACAACTGCCGCGGTCGAGGCGGCCGTTCACACCCCGCGTACCGCCCTCCGCGGCGACTGTTGAATTCCGGCACGCTGTGGCCCTGCGATGGAATCCGAGAATTCCGGTCGAGCGAAATGTTGCCCGTCGTGAACGCGCAAGCCGGGATCGTGACCCGTGGCCGAAGAAAAGAGGTGGCCCCCGTCTGCTGACAGGGGCCACCGCGGGACTTACTGCTGTGCGAGCCAGTCGGAGAACCTGGTCTCGGCGATGTGCGCGTCCGGACCCGGCAGGAGCGTGGCATCCTGCAGCTCGGCACCCCAGTACGTGGCCTTCGGGTCAGTGACGATCTTGCGGGTGTCGTTCTTGGCGGCGAGTCCCATGCGGATGAACTCCTCGAGCTCGAACGTCTCCGGGCCCGCGACCTCCACCACGCCGTTGACCGGGGAGCCGACCGCGGTGCGGCCGACGGCCGCGGCCACGTCGTCGGAGACGATGGGCCGGATCTTCCCGGCGGGCAGACGCACGGTGTCGCCGTCGGTGACCCCGTCGGCGAGCCCCTTTGCGAACTCGAAGAACTGCGTGGCGTGGACGATGGAGTACGGCATGCCGGACGCCTTGATCAGTTCTTCCTGGGCCTGCTTGGCACGGAAGTAACCGCTCCCCTGGAGACGCTCGGTGCCGACCACGGACAGCGCCACGTGGTGCTGCACGCCGGCGTCGGCCTCCGCCTTCAGGAGGTTGGCCGTGGAGGCGCGGAAGAAGTCCATGACGGCCTCGTCCTCGAAAGAGGGGGAGTTGGACACGTCGACGACGACCGAGGCGCCCTCCAGGACCTCGGCCAGACCCTCGCCCGTCAGGGTGTTGACGCCGGTGCTGGGCGCGGCAGCGACCGCGTCGTGCCCGTCCGCGTCGAGCTTGCCGACCAGATGCGAGCCGATGAGCCCGGTTCCACCGATCACTACGACCTTCATGACGGATCCTCTCGGAAGTTTTCCTGGACAAATTTCGTCTGCATCAGAAGAGACAGGGAAATGGCTTTTTTTGTGACAGCCGGCTCGGAGGAATCGAGAGGATTCCTCCCGTCTGCCCTCGGCGGCCCGGTCGGACGTGGCAGGTCATTCGGCGAGTTTTCCGTCGGTCGAGACCTCCTCCATCAGCGCGGAAATCTCGTCCGGGACGGCCGGAATGCTTTCGCGAGTGATGCCCGTCGTCGGGGACCACACGAGATTGACCCGCAGGGCGGGATCCGGTTCGGGGTAGTCGCTGCGGTTGTGACAGCCACGCGTCTCACGACGTTCCAGAGCCGACTCGAGAGTGGCCCGGGCCGCCAGGGCGGCGGATTTGAGATCAAAGGTGTGCGCGAGGTCCTGATAGCCGGCGATGTCCGGGTGGACGCCGATGTCCGCCATCCTCTTCTCGATCACCGAGAGCTCCGCCAGCCCGGCGCGCAGGCCCTCCTCGTCGCGTACGACCCCCGCATGCTCGGTCATGGTGTTGCGGATGGCGCGCTGCAGGGCCCGGACGTTCTCCGGCCCGTCGGCGACGAGAAGGTCGTCGATCTCCGCGCGGGCCTCCGCGACGGCCGACGCCGACCGCGGCTGCGCGGTCAGCGACTGCGAGTAGGCGGCCGCCGCCCGGCCCGTGATGCGGCCGAAGACCAGCAGCTCGATGAGACTGTTCCCGCCGAGGCGATTGGCGCCGTGCAGCCCGCTCGACGCCTCACCGATGGCGTACAGGCCACGCACATCGGTGCTGTGGTCCTCGGGACGCACCCACACCCCGCCCATCGAGTAGTGCGCGGTGGGCGCGATCTCGATCGGTTCGCGGGTGATGTCCAGCATCTGCAGGTCCAGGAGTGTCTGGTAGACCCGGGGCAGCCGCGTCATGATCGTGTGCCGTGGCAGGTGCGAGACGTCGAGCCACACGCCTCCGTTGGGCGTGCCGCGCCCCTCCTTGATCTCCGTGTAGGAGGCCAGCGCCACACGGTCGCGGGTGGACAGCTCCATCCGGACGGGGTCATAACGGCTCATGAACCGTTCCCCGAGCGCGTTGCGCAGGATCCCGCCCTCACCCCGGGCGGCCTCACTGACCAGGGTTCCGGCCGCGTTCTCCGGCTCGATGATCCCGGAAGGATGGAACTGCACCAGCTCGGCGTCGCGCAGACGTGCCCCGGCCTCCACCGCCAGGCGGAAGGAATCGCCCGTGTTCTCGTCGCGCCGCGAGGAGGTACGCCGCCAGATACGCGTATGGCCGCCCGCGGCAAGAATGACCGCGTCCGCGTGGATCAGGTAGCGCTTCCCGTTCGTGAGGTCGAACCCGTAGGCGCCGAAGACAGCGCCGTCGTGTACCAGGAGCCGGGTGATGTAGACGCCGTCGAGCACCGGAATGTCGAGCTGGTCCGCCCGCCTGATCAGCGTGCGCTGGATCTCCAGACCGGTGTAGTCACCGGCGAAGGCGGTCCGCCGGTACTTGTGCGCGCCGAAGAAGCGCTGGGAGATCCGGCCGTCCTCTTCCCGGGCGAAGGCCATGCCGTAGCGGTCCAGGTCGTCGATGCCCCGGGCGGCGCCCTGGGTGACGATCTCGACGGTGCGAGGGTCGGCCAGCAGATAACTCTCCTTGAGAGTGTCGGCGGCGTGCTGCTGCCAGCTGTCCTCGGGATCCATGGTGGCCAGGGCCGCGTTGATTCCCCCGGCGGCGAGCGCGGTATGGGCGTCCTCCCTGGGACGCTTGCCGACCGCCAGGACGTCGACGCCGGCCTCGGCCAGCTCGATCGCCGCTCGCAGCCCGGCCCCTCCGGTGCCGATCACCAGCACCATGGTGGCAAGACGTTGTTCGGTGATAGCCACGGTTTACTCCGATCGCCAAGGTTGTCACTCACTACGACCGGGCCGCCGAGGTATCTGTGACACGCTCGGCGCCATCGGGGTGTCACGGCGGGACGTCGTCCAGAGGTACGTCCGAGTCGCATCGAAAGGGTCGCCCATGGGACCGCGCGGCGGCTGTCACAACATCGGCGGTCTCTTGGTCATATCTCCGGGACCGCATCAGGAAGCCAGCGTGATGGTGGTCGGCGTTCCCTGCCGTGCCATCCTCACGTAGGGGCACAGCGAATCCGCCTTCGCGAGAACTGGAGCGGCGACCTCGGGATCGATGTCCGGCCATGTGACCACCAGGTCGACATGCAGCACGTAACCGCCGTCTTCCGGATCCCGTCCGAACGCCACGGTCGCCTCGACGGAGATCGGGGTGGGGTCGAGTGCGGCCTGTCGTGCCACGAGAGTGACGGCGCCATGGAAGCAGGCCGCGAAACCGGCGGCGAACAACTGCTCGGGATTCGATCCGCGGCCGTCTCCGCCCAGCTCGGCAGGCATGCGCAGGTCGAGATCCAGGACTCCGTCGTCCGAGCGGGCCCTCCCGGAGGCTCGGCCATGAGCCGCTGTCCCACCGCTCACCGTCACCGTCGTGATGTAGATGGGCGCAAAGGAATCGCCGTCGAAGTCCTTGTCGGTGGACAGACCGGGCGACCGGAACTGGTCGTTCACCGCGCGACTCCGTCAGTGGTCCAGGACACGGACGAACGGGTAGAAGCAACTGCGAAAAGCGTCATGTCTGTGATCTACCTTCGCGTCTCAGAGAATCCGAGATCCCGGACAACGAGTTGACCGACAAGTCACTCCTCTTGTGACGCCGGCGGGTGGCTCCGGCGCAGCACCGCTCGCCGAGTTGCCTCAGCTGTCCAGCGAGGCCACGTAGGGTGCCAGTTTCGCCGGATTCATGACCCACATGATGCTTTCGATGCCTCGCTCCGACACATCGACGGACAACAGAGCCACGCTGTTTCCATCGGCCGAGACAAGGACGGCCGGCCTGCCGTTGGCCTCCACCCAGCGAACCTCCGTCGGGGGCCAGAAACGTGGGGCGAAGGCGGCGAGGTACTTGGAGACATGAGAACGTCCGACGACCGGAATCTTGGACGCTCCGCGGATCCCTCCGCCGTCGCTGTAGCTGACCACGTCCGCGGTGAGAACGTCCTCGAGGACCGACAGGTTGCCGGTCTGCGCCGCGGAGAGGAACACCTCCAGCAGCCGCCGGTGGGCGGCAGGACTCACGGGGTCCCTGCGTTCCGCCGAAAGTCGTTTCCGGGCACGGCTCACCAACTGGCGTGTATTGGCTTCGCTCGTCTCCAACATGTCCGCGATCCGCTTGTACGGGTAGTCGAAGGCCTCCCGCAGAACGTAGGCGGCCCGTTCCACTGGGTTCAATTTCTCCATTAGGTGAAGAACCGCCATGTCGAGCGCCTCCGCTCGTTCCGCACCGAGCTGCGGATCCATGCGTGTGTCGACCGGCTCCGGCAGCCACGGCCCGATGTACGACTCACGTCGCTTCGGTGCCGACTGGGCCAGGTTGATCGCCAGACGGGAGGTGACCGTGGCCAGGAACGCGGTCGGCTCCACGATGTCGGCACGGTTGGTGTTCTGCCAGCGCAGCCACGCATCCTGGACGATGTCCTCGGCCTCCACGACACTGCCCAGCACGCGGTAGGCGATGCCGAAGAGGTGGGGACGCGCCGCCATGAATTCCCTCGTTGCCTGGTCGAGAGAGTCTGCGTCATCCCGGGCGCGCATAAATGTCCTCCAGAAGTGCAGCACCATGCTACAAGCTGCCGCAGCGGTGCGCGCCTCCTCTGGAGGATCTTGAGCGAGGGGGGAGAGGCCGCCGACCTCGGGCGATGGTCACCGCTGTCGCGCGTATCGGCGCCCGAGCCGCGCTGTCGGCGTGGCGGGATCGGGCTGCTCGGGCAGTGTGGCGAAGCCGTACTCCGCCGCGGAGGGACTCATCGCCGGGCGGGCCACTCGGCGAAGGTTCCGTGCCCCGGGTGGGCGGTACGTGATGCTCGGCGTCGCGCAACGACTCGGCGAGGCCCTCCCCGGTCGTGGCATCGACACCCTCGCCGTCCCGACGGTGTGACACCGCTCGACAACCTCCGTCCGCCGAGCGGTCCTCCCGAGGCTCGGATACGGTTTTTCATGTCACAGATCCGGGAACTCCGCCGCACCGTCACTCGGGGCCGGCGGGACGTTCTGGGAACCGGGTGGTGACCCGATCCACTACCAGGACGGCAACGCGCCGGCCGATGCGGGGACCCGGTTCGTCGTGGCCATGATGTGCGCGCCGGGCAAGCCCATGCTCGAAGTGGTCGAGGAGGAGGAACCGGAGCAGCGGGCCCACCTGCGGGCCCCGCGACCCACCGACTGACCTGCTGGCTGCTCGCACAGGCCGGTTCGGAACCGAGCCCGTGCGCTCTGTGGGAGGGCGCGATCCGGCATGAGCGCCAGTGATGTCGTGCGCTGCATGCTGACAGCGCTGTTCGCGGCCGGGGCCGTCCACGCGCTGTGGTGCGGCCTCCTTTCGCGGAGTTCCGGATGGCGCAGCCGAGGCGACCACCTTCTGCACACCGTCATGGCCCTGGCCATGGCGGTGATGCCGTGGAACGGGGGCGGCATGCTGCCGGAGGCGCGGACAATCTTCTTCGCGGCCGCCGCGCTGTGGTTCCCGCTGACCGCCGTCAGCCGTCAACGGCAGTTCGAACTGACCGACGTCGCACGGAGGTTGCCGTACGCGGCGGGCATGGCCGCAATGGCCTGGATGACGCACCTCGGTCACTCCACGGGGTCGAAGGCCGGCGGCGTGGTCACCGGGGTGCTGGCGCTGTACCTCCTCGCGTGCGCTCTGCGGTCGTTGACCCGGGACATGCCCGTGCTGCGCAGAGCTCCGGGCATCGCGGACAGCTCCACCGGTATCAGAGCGCCGTACACCCACTTCTGGCACGGATCGATGGCCCTGGGCACGGTCATCATGCTGCTCATGCACCACTGACGGCCGAGTGACCCCCGGCCCCTTCTCCCGCAGGGACTGACACCTGGCCGCGATCACCGATCTCGCCTCGGTCAGTCACTGAACCCGGGCCACGGCCGTCGCGCCGCGCTCAGCGGCTGAACAATTCGAAGACGACCGCCGGCTTCCCGCCGAACCGCGCACTGTGCTCGCCGGTGCTGTCCCTCAGGAAGCGGCGCGTGTACGTCTCGGGGTCCTCGTCGCTCAACGCCTCGATGTACGTACGATGCTGAAGCAGTGACTGCACCGCCTGTTCGAGGCCCCGGTCCGCACGTACCGCGTGGGTGGGGTTCGGGGAGTTGGCGACGGCGACCCATCGCACGCCGTTCCAGGGGCGCAGCTCCTGCTCGGCCAGTTCAGGGAAGATCCAGCGGTTGCCGGCGTCCGCCGCCGCGTCGAGGGCGGCGCGCCCGACGGCCACGTGATCCGGGGTGTTCCAGACACCCGAACCCCAGGTCTCATGATGGTTCAGAGTGATCAGCAACTCGGGCCGGTGACGGCGGATGGCAGCGGCGATGTCGCGGCGCAGGGAGAGGCCGTACTCGATCGTGCCGTCCGGGTGGTCGAGGAACTCCACCGCGGAGACCCCGACGGCGGCGGCACTGGCACGCTGCTCCCTTTCCCTCAGCGGTCCGGCCTCGGCCGGTGCCAGCGTGTCGATGCCCGCTTCGCCGCGGGTGGCGAGGACGTAGGCGATCTCACGGCCGTCCTGGATCCAGGCCGCGACAGCGGCCGAGCACCCGTACTCGAGATCATCAGGATGGGCCACCACGGCCAGTGCACGTTGCCAGTCGGTCGGCATCGGCCGCAGTCGCGCGAGAGGCGAATCGGTCACAGCGCCTGCTTTCAGGGATTGTTCCCGTCATTTCCGCCGCGCATGAGAGGTGCCCACAGTGAAGTGGGGCGCGGGGAGGTGCCGGACTGCGTGGAGATCAGACGAGCTCCAGACCTCCGTCGAGCGTCAGCACTTGACCGGTGATGAAGGGGCCCGAGGGATCGGCGACACGCAGGATCCAGTCCGCGACGTCTTTCGGGTCGCCGATTCGGCCTGTGGGGATGCGGTCACGCTCGTGGCTGAGCAGCTCGGCGATGGCGTCCTGCGGCAGGCCGGCCGCCGCCAGGACATCCGTCCTGGTGGGGCCGGGGGCGATCGCGTTCACCCGCACTCCCTCCGGCGCCAGTTCGAGTGCCCAGCTCCGCGTCAGCTGCTCCATGGCGCTCTTGGTGGCGGCGTAGTGGGCTCCTCCGGCCAGCGGACGGTGACCGTAGGTGCTCGAGACGTTGACGATGGAACCCGATGAGTCGCGGAGGTGCGGCAGCGCCGCATGGGCGAGCATGCTCGGGGCCGTCACGTTGAGGTCGAACAGGCGGGAGATCACCGACCGGTCGGTGTCCGCCAGAGGCATCACGGCAGTGACACCGGCGTTGTTCACGAGGACGTCGATGCGGCCCCACCACTCCACGGCGGTGGCCACGACCGTGTCCGCGGCGCCCTCCTCGCAGATGTCCAGCGGCAGGACCGCGATGGTGGAGTGGCCGTGAGCCGTCTGTTCCAGGGCTTCCTTGCGGCGTCCCACGCCGAGGACGCGTGCCCCCGACTCGGCCAGGGCGATCGAGGTGGCTCGGCCGATGCCCGATCCCGCCCCTGAGACGATTGCGACACGGTCCACGAAGCGTGGGGCGGTAGTGCGGGGCATGATCCCTCTCGGCTCGTGAAGTTCGGGTCCGCCGGTGGCGTCCCGGGCTGCGGGGTGGCGAAGTCCTCCGCACGGCCCGCCCGCCGTCGTGGGTGGGGGCGGTCCGTCTCCGCGCCATGGGTCGGGCGTGCGGCGGACTGTGCGGGCCGGACGGGGGGGGCGGTCAGCCGAACTGGCCGGGCTGGTAGTCGCCGGCCGGCTGCTGAACGATGACGTTCACGCGGTTGTAGGCGTTGATGACGGCGATGAGGGAGACCAGCGCGGCGAGCTGGTCCTCGTCGTAGTGCTTGGCGGCGTTCGCCCAGGCCTCGTCCGTGACCCCGCCGGCCGCGTCGGCGATGCGGGTGCCCTGCTCGGTCAGCTCCAGGGCGGCGCGCTCGGCGTCGGTGAAGACCGTGGCCTCCCGCCAGGCCGCGACCAGGTTGAGGCGCTGCTGGGTCTCCCCGGCGTGCGTGGCGTCCTTGGTGTGCATGTCGGTGCAGAAACCGCAGCCGTTGATCTGGCTGGAGCGGATCTTCACCAGCTCCTGGGTCGCGGCCGGGAGCGTCGAGTCCGCAATCACCTTGTTGGCAGAGTTGATGTGCTTCAGCACCTTCCCCGCGAGCGGGTTGCCGAAGAAGTTGAGACGCGATTCCACGGTGATCTCCTTGCAGTGTTGTGGATACACAACTAATGACCGAGGTGACCGAAGGCGTGTGACAGCGCCTCTGTGTGGCCTGAGTCTCATCCGTTCGGTTGTGGATACCCGTCGTGCCAGGTGAAGCCCGGGAGATGGGTGTCGGCGGCCGCGCCGCCGCGGTGCACATGCCACTCTTGCGGGCGGCAGCACACCCTTGTTGTGGCGCGGTGCGCAGGGACGACGCGCCCGCTGGTCCGCGCCAACCACTATCTCCTGACGTACCGGGGACACCGTGGTCTGAAGGCATGGCTGGACGGCGGTCAGGAGGCTCGCCGCGTACGCGAGGAGGAGCGGCGGTCGGGCCGTTCCGGGTGAGACCCTCGGCTCACCCGGAACGGGTACCGGCGCGCTGCGCCGACGCGGACGTCGAAATCACGGTGTGAACGGAGCCGTCAGCCCCGGTCCAGGATCGCCGTGAGGGCCTCCCGCAGTGCCGTCTCGGGGCTCGCCGACGGGCCCTCGGAGCGCCAGGCGACGAATCCGTCGGGGCGGACCAGCACCGCTCCGTCCTCGGTGACGCCGTGCACCTCCGCCCAGTCCGTGTCGCTCGCGGGGGAGAGCTCCGCGTCGGTGCCGCTGCCGATCCGGTACGCGTCGAGCGGGACGGACAGCCGCTGGGCGACGTCCTTCGCCGCGCTGTGCCACTTGTCCGACGAGGTCAGGAGCACCATGGACCGCTCGTACAGGTCGAGGGTGGAGACCCGGGTGCCGGCGCGGTCCAGCCACATGTGCGGTGCCCGGCTGCCGGGTTCGCCGGTCAGGCGCAGGCCGTCGGGGACGATCGGCGCGTTCTGGTCGGCGCCCAGGACCGCGCCGCGCGGATAGCGGTAGGCCAGCGCCACGTTGAGGATGCCGCCCTTCTTGCCGCCGGGGCCGGCGGCTCCCGGGGCGGGGATGTACCCGGGGTGGCTGTGCTCGACCGAACGCGACGAGGCGCGGGCGCTGGTCGCCTCCGCGACCGGGCGGCGCTCGGCGTCGTAGGACTTCAGCAGTCCGGGGCCCGCCCAGCCGCCCAGCACCGCGGCCAGTTTCCAGGCGAGGTTGTGCCCGTCCTGGATTCCGGTGTTGGAGCCGAACGCACCAGTGGGGGACATCTCGTGGGCCGAGTCGCCGGCCAGGAACACCCTGCCGTCTGAGTAGCGCTCGGCGACCCGCTCGGCGGCGTGCCAGGCGGCCCTGCCGGTGATCCGCACATCGAGATCGGGCACGCCCACGGCGCGTCGGATGTGGTCCGCGCACCGCTCGTCGGTGAACTCCTCCAGGGTCTCGCCGTGTTCGGGGTGCCAGGGCGCGTGGAAGACCCAGTGCTCCTCGTTGTCGACCGGCAGGAGCGCTCCGTCGGCCTCCGGGTTGGTCAGGTAGCAGACGATGAAGCGCCGGTCGCCGACGACATCCGCGAGGCCCCGGGAGGTGAATGTGACGCTCACATTGTGGAAGAGGTCACCCGGTCCGCTCTGTCCGATGGCGAGCCGCTCGCGGATCGGGCTGCGTGGGCCGTCCGCCGCGACCAGGTAGCCCGCGCGGACGGTGCTGTGCTCGCCCGTCTCCCGGCTCTTGAGCTGCGCGGTGATCCCGTGCGCGTCCTGCTCGAACGACAGCATCTCGGTGGAGAAGCGCAGGTCCCCGCCCAGTTCCCGGGCGCTCTTCAGCAGCACCGGCTCCAGGTCGTTCTGGCTGCACAGGCACCACGCGCCGGGGCTGAAGCGGGCGAGCCCGCCGCCAGGGTCGATCTCCTTGAACAGCCACTCACCGGCGTCGCCCACCAGTGTCGGCGTCTGCATGATGCCGTGGTTCTCCGCCAGGACCGAGGCGGCCTCCTCGATGCGCCGCTGCACCCCGGCCACCCGGAACAGCTCCATCGTGCGCACGTTGTTGCCGCGTCCACGCGGATGGATCGAGGTGCCCGAATGGCGTTCGACCAGCAGGTGGGGCACACCGAGCCGGCCCAGGAACAGCGAGGTGGACAGGCCCACCAGGGAGCCGCCGACGATGAGGACCGGCGTGTGCTGACCGACCTCGCCGGCCTCTTCCAATCGGTTCATTGATTGCCTCCAGCGTCACCCGCGAGGTGAGTCAGGGATGGGATGCCGGCCGCTTTGAACGGCCATCAGTTTCCATGCCCTGTGCGGAGAGGATCGCGCGCTCCGGGCACCCGGATGGCACACAGTTCACTCGTCCGCACCGGCGGGCTCGCGCGCCTCGGGGGTCGCGTCAACGATCGGCACATGGCGACCCCGGTCTTTGGGACACGGCGGTCGTTCCTGACCTTCCGTGAAGAAGAGAAGAGGTGTGCCGGATGACTACTTCGGGACGTATATCGCAATCGGCGTTCGACGGCTCCAGACTTCGGGTGATCCTGCTGCTCGACCTGTACGAAGGAGCCCAGGAGCAGTTCCTCGACGCGTACGAGCACATGCGCAATCAGGTCGCGTCCGTTCCCGGACACCTCAGCGACCAGCTCTGCCAGTCGATCGAGAACCCCTCGCAGTGGCTCATCACCAGCGAATGGGAGAGCGCCCCGCCCTTCCTCGCCTGGGTGAACAGCGAGGAGCACGTCGAGACGGTCCGGCCGATGCACAACTGCGTCCGGGACACCCGCTCGATGCGCTACAGCATCCTTCGGGAGACCAGTCCCGCCCAGCCGCACGGCCAGAAGTCGGCCAAGGCGGGCATGCAGGTCGAGGCCCGGGTGGGCGAAGGTGTGGCACGCCATGCCCTCACCTTCACCGTCAAGCCGGGTACCGAGTCGAAGGTCGCGGAGATCCTCGCCGGGTACGAGTCCCCCCAGGCCCAGGTCGACGACACCACGCGGCTGCGGCGCACCTCCCTCTTCATGCACGGCAACCGTGTCGTGCGTGCGGTGGAGGTGGAGGGCGACCTCATGGCGGCACTGCGTCACGTCGCCCGTCAGCCCGAGGTACGGGCGGTCGAGGAGGCCATCAACCCGTACCTGGAGCAGGACCGGGACCTGAGGGACCCCGACTCGGCGCGGGTCTTCTTCACCCGGGCCGCGCTGCCGTCCGTGCATCACGTGACGTCCGGCCGCAAGGCACCCGAGGACGTGCGCCGTCACGCGCTCTACTACCCGGCCAAGCCAGGCTGCGGGATGGAGCTGGCCAGGTTGCTCGCCCATCAGGACGAAGCCGCGGCGGAGGACCCGAAGAGCCCGGTGTACCGGAGCACGGTCTTCCAGCGCGACGACATCGTGGTGCGTCTCATCGACGTGACGGGCGAGCTGGACGCGGACCCCGTCGCCGCGCTCGGTGTCAAGGGCGCGAAGAAGGCCGCGGAGCTGGAGCGTCTCCTCGACGGTGCCGCGATCGGCGTCGAGGGCTCCCTGGAGACGGAACGCAACATCAACCGCCTCCTGTCGCACGTCGACATGATGCCCGTCACCGACCGCTCGGCGGATTCCTGACAGAGGGCCGCGGCTCCGTCCGCGGCCCTCCCTCCCCGGACGTCACTGCCCCACCCGGAGGTATCAAGCATGTTCAAGAAGCATCCACGCATCGTGGACCTGAGCGAGACGGAACCCAACCGCAGGCGCGGAGGCGACATCCGGGCCATGCTCACGCCCGCCACGGCCGGGTCCACCAGCGGCTTCATGGGCCTGGCCCTCATCCAGCCCGGCGAGCGCATCGGTGAGCACTACCACCCGTACTCCGAGGAGTTCGTGTACGTCGTCAACGGCGCCCTCGAAGTGGACCTGGACGGCGACAGCTTCGCCCTGCGGCCCGATCAGGGTCTGCTGATCCCGATCAACATGCGGCACCGCTTCCGCAACGTCGGCGACACGGAAGCCCGCATGGTCTTCCACCTGGGCCCGCTCGCTCCGCGTCCGAGCCTCGGCCACGTCGACACGGAGGTGACCGACGACACCGCGCCCGGCCCCGAGTTCGCCACCGCCGGGGCGGACCTGTCCGCGCCGGACCACGGACAGCCGTCCGAGCGAAGTGGGGCCATAAAGTGACCCGGCGGGTGGCCGTCACCGGTGTCGGTGTGGTCGCTCCGGGCGGCACCGGGGCGACGGCGTTCTGGGACCTCCTGTCCAACGGCCGCACCGCGACCCGTGGCATCTCGCTGTTCGACCCGGCGGGCCTGCGTTCCCGCATAGCCGCCGAATGCGACTTCGACCCGCTCGCGCACGGCCTCGACCCGGAGCTGAGCGAACACGTCGACCGGTACATCCAGTTCGCCGTGGTCGCGGCCGGGGAAGCCGTCCGGGACTCCGGACTCGACACCGGCAAGGAGGACCCCTGGCGGGTCGCGGTCTCCCTGGGCAGCGCCGTCGGCGGCACCACCCGCCTGGAACACGACTACGTCCAGGTCAGCGAACGGGGCCGGCGGTGGGACGTGGACCACCGCGCGGCCGACCCGCAGCTGCACCTGGCGTTCTCGCCCAGCACGCTGGCCTCGGTCGTCGCCGAGGAGTTCGGTGCCCAGGGACCGGTGCAGACCGTCTCCACCGGCTGCACCTCCGGACTCGACGCGGTCGGCTACGCCTTCCACACCATCGAGGAGGGCCGGGCGGACGTCTGCATAGCCGGGGCGTCGGACTCTCCGATATCCCCGATCACCATGGCCTGCTTCGACGCCATCAAGGCCACCTCACCCGACAACGACGACCCCGAGCACGCCTCCCGGCCCTTCGACGCCCACCGCAACGGCTTCGTCATGGGCGAGGGCGGCGCGGTACTGGTCCTGGAGGAGTACGAGCACGCCCGAGCCCGCGGCGCGCACATCTACTGCGAGATAAGCGGCTACGCCACCTACGGCAACGCCTACCACATGACCGGTCTGACCAGCGAGGGGCTGGAGATGGCCCGGGCGATCGACACCACGCTCGACCAGGCCCGCCTCGACCCCACCCTGATCGACTACGTCAACGCGCACGGCTCGGGCACCCGACAGAACGACCGGCACGAGACCGCCGCGGTCAAGCGGTCCCTGGGCGAGCACGCCTACAAGACGCCCATGAGCTCCATCAAGTCCATGGTGGGGCACTCGCTGGGCGCGATCGGCGCGATAGAGGTCGTCGCCTGCGTCCTCGCCCTGAAGCACCAAGTGGTGCCGCCCACGGCGAACTACGAGACTCCCGACCCCGAGTGCGACCTGGACTACGTGCCGCGCACCGCACGCCCGCGGAAGCTGAGCAACGTGCTCTCCGTGGGCAGCGGATTCGGCGGATTCCAGTCCGCGGTGCTCCTGAGCGGGCCGGGTGGGAGGAACCGATGACCACTCAGCGCACTCAGCGCCCCCGGCGCGCGGCCATCACCGGCATCGGTGTGATCGCGCCCAACGGACTGCGCGCCGACGCGTACTGGAAGTCCGTCAGAGAAGGCCTCGTCGTCCTGGACCGGATCACCCGCGAGGGATGTGAGCACCTGCCGCTCCGTATCGCGGGCGAGGTCCGGGCCTTCGACGCCGCGGCCCTCATCGAGGAGCGGTTCCTCGTCCAGACGGACCGCTTCAGCCACTTCGCGATGGCGGCGACCGTGCTCGCCCTCGACGACGCCGGCCTCGGCCACGGTGACCCCGCGGACCCGTACGACATCGGCGTGATCACCGCCGCCGGATCGGGTGGCGGCGAGTTCGGACAGCGCGAGCTCCAGAAGCTGTGGGGCCAGGGATCCCGGTACGTGGGCCCGTACCAGTCCATCGCCTGGTTCTACGCCGCCAGCACCGGCCAGATCTCCATCCGGGGCGGCTTCAAGGGACCGTGTGGAGTGGTCGCGAGCGACGAGGCGGGTGGCCTGGACTCCATCGCGCTCGCCGCCCGGGGTGTACGGCGCGGCACCGGCGCGGTGGTCGTCGGATCCGCGGAGGCCCCCCTCGCCCCGTACTCGATGGTGTGCCAGCTCGGATACCCCGAGATCAGCACCGCCGAGGATCCCGGTCAGGCCTATCGGCCCTTCACCGCGGGAGCGCGCGGCTTCGCTCCCGCGGAGGGGGGAGCCATGCTCGTCGTGGAGGACGAGACCCGCGCCCGTGAGCGCGGGGCGGCCGTCCGGGCCATCGTGGCCGGCCATGGAGCCACGTTCACCGGAGCCTCCCGTTGGGAGCGGTCCAGAGAGGGTCTCGCCCACGCGATCCGTGGCGCCCTCGACGAGGCCGGCTGCGCTCCGGAGGAGATCGACGTCGTGTTCGCCGACGCCCTGGGCGTTCCGGAGGCGGACCGCGCCGAAGCCCTGGCCATTGCCGACGCCCTCGGTAAGCACGGCACCCGGGTCCCCGTCACGGCGCCCAAGACGGGCATCGGGCGGGCCTACTGCGGGGCACCCGTGCTGGACACCGCGGCCGCGGTGCTCGCCATGGAGAACGGCCAGGTACCCCCCACCCCCAACGTGTTCGACATCTGCCACGACCTCGACCTGGTGATGTCGAGCGCTCGTCCCACCGAGCTGCACACGGCCCTGGTCCTCAGCAGGGGACTGATGGGCTCCAACGCGGCGCTGGTAGTGCGCCGTGGCGGCGACTCCGCCCGATAGGACCGGGCGGGAAGGAGAACAGACTCATGATCACCACCGAAGTGACCCTCATCGAACTGGCCTCGCTGATGAAGAAGGCGGCCGGTGTCTCCGTCGACCCCGAGGACCTCGAGAAGTCGTCCGACTCCCCGTTCGGCACCCTCGGCCTCGACTCGCTCGGCCTGCTCGGCATCGTCGGTGAGCTGGAGAACCGGTACAGCCAGCCGCTGCCCCCCGACGCCGAGCGCTGCAAGACCCCCCGTGAGTTCCTCGACCTCGTCAACAACACCCTCAAGGCTGGAGCCTGAAAGTGGCAGGACACACCGAGAACAGCATCACCATCGACGCCCCTCTCGACCTCGTCTGGGACATCACCAACGACATCGAGAACTGGCCGCAGCTCTTCAGCGAGTACGCGTCCCTGGAAGTGCTCTCCCGCGACGGCGACACGACGAAGTTCCGCCTGACCATGCACCCGGACGAGAACGGCAAGGTCTGGAGCTGGGTCTCGGAGCGGACCGTGGACCGCGCCAGGCGGACGGTCCGCGCCCGCCGCGTCGAGACGGGCCCCTTCGACCACATGAACATCCGGTGGGAGTACGAGGAGACCCCCGAGGGCACCCACATGCACTGGGTGCAGGACTTCGCGATGAAGCCCGAGGCCCCGGTCGACGACGCCTGGATGACGGACAACATCAACCGCAACTCCCGCGTCCAGATGGAGCTCATCCGGGACCGGATCGAGAAGGTCGCCCGCGACCGTCAGAACGCGCCGATGCCCGGCTGACAGCCGGAACTCAGGAAGGACAACCGATGCACCACGCCCTCATCGTCGCGCGCATGGCGCCCGACTCGGCCCCGGCGATCGCCGATGTGTTCGCCGCCTCCGACCGCGGTGAACTCCCGCACCTGATCGGCGTCAAGCGGCGCAGCCTCTTCCAGTTCGGTGATGTGTACATGCACCTCATCGAAGCCGACAAGGACCCGGCGCCCGCCATCGCGAAGGTGGTCGGGCACCCCGAGTTCCGGAGCGTCAGCGAGCAGCTGTCGGCGTACGTCAGCGCGTACGACCCGCAGACGTGGCGCAGCCCCAAGGACGCCATGGCCCAGTGCTTCTACCGCTGGGAGCGGGACGCCGTCTCCTGAGGCGAACGCCCGGACACAACCCGAGGCCGCCGACCCCGCGATGGACGCGGAGCCGGCGGCCTCGGGTTTTTCCCGGTGCGCCGGGAAGGCCGGATCAGCTGGGGATCGTGCACTCGAAGGCGTGCAGATACGCGTTGACCGGACGGAACTCGTCGATGACGAGCCCCGCGTCCGTCAGCCGGTCGACCATGCTCTGCCGGGTGTGCTTCGCACCGCCGACATTGAGGAGCAGCAGCAGGTCCATGGCCGTGGTGAACCGCATCGACGGGGTGTCGTCCACGAGGTTCTCGATGACGACGACGCGGGCACCGGGCCGCGCCGCCTTGCGGATGTTGGCCAGCGCCCTGCGGGTGCTGTCGTCGTCCCACTCCAGGATGTTCTTGATGATGTACAGGTCCGCCTGGACCGGGATGTCCTCACGGCAGTCCCCGGCCACGACGCGCACCCGCTCGGCCAGCGAACCGCCGCCGCGCAGCCGGGGATCGGCGTTCTCCACCACTCCCGGCAGGTCGAGCAGCGTGCCGTGCATCCCGGGGTGCTTCTCCAGCAGGCTGACCAGGACCTGGCCCTGACCGCCGCCGATGTCCGCGACCGAGGACACGCCGCGCAGATCGAGAAGGTTCGCCACGTCCCGCGCCGACTGCTCGCTGGACGTCGTCATGGCCCGGTTGAACACGTACGCCGACTCCGGGGCCTCTTCGTTGAGGTAGTCGAAGAACTCCCGCTCGTACACGTCCTCGAAGACGTTCCGGCCGGAGCGCACCGCCTCGTCGAGCTTCGGCCAGACGTTCCACGTCCACGGCTCGGTGCACCACAGGGCGATGTAGCGGAGGCTGTGCGGGTCGTCCTCGCGCAGCAGCCGGGACATCTCCGTGTGCGCGAAGGTGCCGTCCGGGAGTTCGGTGAAGACCCCCTGGCAGGACAGCGCGCGCAGCAGCCGCCGCAGGGTCTTCGGCTGGGCCTTCACCGTCGCCGCCAGGTCCTCCACGCGCATGGGCGTGTCGCCCAGGGCGTCCGCCACGCCGAGGCGGGCGGCCGCCCGTACGGCGGCGGCGCAGGCCGCTCCGAAGGCGAGCTCCCGCAGCCGCATGGACGGCGGTGGCGGAGCCGGGTCGACCGTGCTCGGGGGAGCCGGATCAACAGTGGTCATCGTGGTGCCTCGCTTCTGGGGTCGTGCTGGTGGGGGGGGAGGGGTCAGCACAGTCCGGCGGGCTCGGAGTGCGCGCAGGTGTTGTCGTGGAAGTTGTTGCGCTTGCCCTTGGCGCGGTCGCGGTTGGCGAGGTCTGCCTTGCCGTTGCGCTGCGCCAGGTTGTTGCGGATCTCGTTGTGCTCGTTGATGGCGCCCACGAAGCTCTTGAACAGAACGATGCCGCCGGACAGCGGGGAGGTGCCCACGTTGTCCTCGACCCTGTTCTCCGCCACCAGTGTCCTCTCGGCGCCGGTGAGGACGATCCCGGAGCCCTGCAGGAAGGGCAGACGGGGGGTCTTGGGGCAGTACTTGTTGTTGGCGTGGACGTAGTTGCGGACCACGCTCAGCGCCCCGACGTGCGGCTTGTTCTCGTCGCCCACGACGAACACCGCGGCGCAGTTGCCGGTCGCCTCGTTGTGATCGACGGTCAGGTTCCGCAGCCGCCGGACCGTGACGCCGATCCGGTTGCCGGTCAGAAGGTTGTGACTGACGACCGTCCCCATGGTGTCCCGGGCGCCCTCCTCGGTGCTGACCGTGTTGGACAGGAACAGTCCGGCGTCGCCGTTGTTCCGGGCGAGGTTGTAGCGGAACACCCCGCGCACGGAGCGCTCCTGGGCGATGCCCCACTGGCCGTTCTTCTCGGCGACCACTCCCTGGACCGTCAGCCGGTCGGTGCCCGACGCCCACAGGCCGTGCTTGGCGAAGCCTCTGAGAGTCAGTGAGCTGATGGTGACGTCCTTGACGCGCTTTTTGTCCGTTCCGGTGACGCAGATCCCGTCGCCGGCCCTGGCGCAGCTGCCGGAGGCCTTGCCCGGCACGATGACGGTGGAGCGCGCACCGTAGCCGCGCAGCGTCAGGTTCGACACCGTGACGCGGACACTCTCGTGGTAGGTGCCGGGGGAGAGGACGACGGTGTCCCCCGGGTGTGCGGAATTCACGGCCTGCTGGATCGACCCGCCGGGTTTGACCCAGTGCACCGTCGGGTGCTCGGTCGACGGGGCGGCACCCAGCACCGACGCCGTGACGGCTGCGGTGCAGGCGAGGTAGGCCATCTGTCGTTTCGTCATAGGCCGAAGCTAAGAGCGGGTGTTCCGGCCCGCCACCGCTGATCACCCAGGTGGACCGCCGATGTCACCTGCCTGCGCGCGTAAGGGTGAGCCGTCGGAGGCAGCGGCGTCGGCGGACACGCGACCGCCCCGGCCGGAGAACCCGGCCGGGGCGGTGCGGTGGTGACGCGTGGGCGCCGACGGTGTGTCAGGCGAGGGTCGCGAGCGTCGCGTTCCAGGTGGCCGAGGGGCGCATGACGGTCGCGGCCTTGGCCGGGTCGGGCTGGTAGTAGCCGCCGATGTCGGCGGGCTTGCCCTGGACCGCGAGCAGCTCGTCGACGATCGTCCGCTCCTGCGCGGTCAGCGTCTCGGCGAGCGGGGCGAACGCCTTGGCGAGGTCCGCGTCGTCGGTCTGCTTGGCCAACTCCTGCGCCCAGTACAGGCCCAGGTAGAAGTGGCTGCCGCGGTTGTCGATGCCGCCGACGCGACGGGTCGGCGACTTGTCCTCGTTGAGGAAGGTCGCCGTCGCGCGGTCAAGGGTGTCGGCGAGCACCTGAGCGCGCGCGTTGCCCGTGCTCTGCGCGAGGTGCTCGAAGCTGGCCGCGAGGGCGAAGAACTCGCCCAGGCTGTCCCAGCGCAGGTAGTTCTCCTTGACCAGCTGCTGGACGTGCTTCGGGGCGGAGCCGCCGGCACCCGTCTCGAAGAGGCCGCCACCCGCCATCAGCGGAACGACGGAGAGCATCTTGGCGCTGGTGCCCAGCTCCAGGATCGGGAACAGGTCGGTCAGGTAGTCACGCAGGACGTTGCCGGTGACCGAGATGGTGTTCAGGCCCTTGCGGATGCGCTCCAGGGAGAACTTCGTCGCCTCGACCGGGGACAGGATCTTGATCTCCAGGCCCTCGGTGTCGTGCTCCGGCAGGTACGCGTTGACCTTCTCGATCAGCTGCGTGTCGTGGGCGCGGGTCTCGTCCAGCCAGAACACCGCCGGGTCGCCGGTGGCGCGGGCGCGGGTGACGGCCAGCTTCACCCAGTCCTTGATCGGGTCGTCCTTGGTCTGGCAGGCGCGGAAGATGTCGCCCGCGCCGACGGCCTGCTCCAGGACCACGTTGCCGGCCTGGTCGACGAGGCGGACCGTGCCGGTGGTGGGGATCTCGAAGGTCTTGTCGTGGCTGCCGTACTCCTCGGCCTTCTGGGCCATCAGACCGACGTTCGGCACCGAGCCCATGGTGGACGGGTCGAAGGCGCCGTGGGCGCGGCAGTCGTCGATGACGACCTGGTAGACGCCGGAGTAGCTGCTGTCCGGGAGGACGGCGAGGGTGTCGGCCTCCTGGCCGTCCGGGCCCCACATGTGGCCGGAGGTGCGGATCATCGCCGGCATGGAGGCGTCGACGATCACGTCGGAGGGGACGTGCAGGTTGGTGATGCCCTTGTCCGAGTCGACCATCGCGAGGGCCGGGCCCTCGGCGAGCTCGGCGTCGAAGGACGCCTTGATCTCGGCGCCCTCGGGCAGCGCCTCCAGGCCCTTGAAGATGCCGCCCAGACCGTCGTTCGGGGTCAGACCGGCGGCGGCGAAGGTCTCGCCGTACTTCGCGAACGTCTTGGGGAAGAAGGCGCGTACGACGTGGCCGAAGACGATCGGGTCGGAGACCTTCATCATCGTGGCCTTGAGGTGCACGGAGAACAGCACGTCCTCGGCCTTGGCGCGGGCGATCTGCGCCGTGAGGAACTCGCGCAGCGGCGCGACGTGCATGACGGACGCGTCGACGACCTCGCCCGCGAGGACGGGTACCGACTCGCGCAGCACGGTGGTGGAGCCGTCGTCGCCCGCCAGCTCGATGCGGAGCGAGCCCGCCTCGGAGATCACCGTGGACTTCTCGGTGGAGCGGAAGTCGTCGGCGCCCATGGTGGCGACGTTGGTCTTGGACTCGGGGGTCCAGGCGCCCATGCGGTGCGGGTGGGTCTTGGCGTAGTTCTTGACCGACGCGGGGGCGCGGCGGTCGGAGTTGCCCTCGCGCAGGACCGGGTTCACGGCGGAGCCCTTGACCTTGTCGTAACGGGCGCGGATGTCGCGCTCCTCGTCCGACTTCGGGTCGTCCGGGTAGGCCGGGAGCGCGTAGCCCTGCTCCTGGAGCTCGGCGACCGCGGCCTTCAGCTGCGGGATCGAGGCCGAGACGTTCGGCAGCTTGATGATGTTGGCCTCGGGCGTCTTGGCCAGGTCACCGAGCTCGGCGAGGGCGTCGGGAACGCGCTGCCCCTCCTCGAGGAACTCGGGGAAGAGCGCGAGGATGCGCCCGGCCAGCGAGATGTCACGGGTCTCCACAGTGACACCCGCCTGCGAGGCGTACGCCTGGACCACCGGCAGGAACGAATACGTCGCCAGGGCCGGGGCCTCGTCAGTGTGCGTGTAAATGATGGTCGAGTCAGTCACCGGGTGCTCCGCTCCACGTCTGCAACATTGCTCGACATCAAGATATCTCGTGAGCGACCCCGACTCGACAGGGGTCCGCCCGCCATCGCCGTGAAGGCCCCCACGGCCGCGCCGGTCGACGCCACCGTGACCCGCACATGGGCGGAAAGTCGCGGGTCACCCCGGCGCGCCCGCTGCCGGAGCACGCCGGGGTGACCGTCCGTGTCGCGTGCTCCGCCGAGTGTCACCGGGGCTCCTTCGCGAGCACCGAGCACCGAGGACCGCGTCGCCGTCGCCTCCGAGGTCTCGGGGGCGGGACCGGCCCGGCTTCCCGGGCTCTACCTCCCCGACGTGGCCTCGCGCTGGTGCGGTATGCCCGCCTCGAGCAGTTCCGCCCCGCCCGGCTGCAGCGCCACCGTCCGCGTGGGCGCCGGAATCCGGATGCCCTCCTCCCGGTACCGCTTGTGCAGGCGCTTGATGAATTCGTGCTTGATCCGGTACTGGTCGCTGAACTCCCCGACGCCGAGGATGACGCTGAAGCTGATGCGGGAGTCGCCGAAGGTGTGGAAGCGGACGGCGGGCTCGTGGTCCGGGACGGCGCCGGTGATCTCGGTCATCGTCTCGGTGACGACCTCGGTGGTCACGCGCTCGACGTGCTCCAGGTCGCTGTCGTAGCCGACGCCGACCTGGACGATGAGGGTCATCTGCTGCTCGGGGCGGTTGAAGTTGGTCATGTTGGTGCCCGCGAGCTGGGCGTTGGGGATGATGACCAGGTTGTTGGAGAGCTGACGGACCGTCGTGTTGCGCCAGTTGATGTCGACGACGTAGCCCTCCTCGCCGCTGCTGAGCCGTATGTAGTCGCCGGGCTGGACGGTCTTCGAGGCGAGGATGTGGACGCCCGCGAAGAGGTTGGCGAGGGTGTCCTGGAGGGCGAGTGCCACCGCGAGACCGCCCACACCCAGGGCCGTGAGCAGCGGGGCTATGGAGATGCCCAGCGTCTGCAGCATGACGAGGAAGCCCATCGCCAGCACCACGACCCGGGTGATGTTGACGAAGATGGTGGCCGAACCCGCGACACCCGAGCGGGACTGGGCCAGCGACCGCACGAGACCGGTGATGACCCGGGCCGCGGTCAGGGTCGCGACGAAGATGAGGACGACGGTCAGGACCTTGTTGACGTTGCGTCCGACCGGAGCCGTCAGCGGAAGCACCGCGCCCGCCGCCGAGACACCCGCGGCGATCGCTCCCCAGGGGACGAGCGTACGCAGCGCGTCGACGATGAAGTCGTCACCGCTCCACCGGGTGCGCGAGGCGTGCTTGCCGAGCCAGCGCAGCAGTATGCGCAGCAGGAACGCGGCCAGCAGTCCCGCCACCACGGGTATCCCGGCCATCATCAGGTCGTCCAGTGTGAGGGAGTGTTTCACCGGCCGCCTCCCGTGTGACGGAGGGGAAGGCCCGTGGGCCGGATGTGCTGTGTCGTCACTTGCCACCTGCTCGAATCCGGGAATGCACGATCACGCCCGGACGCGTGTTCGTCGTCCGGGGCGACCTCTCATCCTGCCGTACTCACGGGTACGTCCGTTACCGGGCCCGCACGCTTCCGGCACACCTGCCGACCACGTCTGCCGACGTCCCTGCCGACCACTCCTGTCGGTCCGTCACCAGGGCCTCGGCCGGGGCCGGTCCGGTCGAGACCGACCCGACCGGGCCGAGAGCCGCGACACGGCACAGGCCCCGGCCCGCTACCGCGCCGTGAACGAGCCGTGCCGCCCGGCTCCCGACGCGAAGCGGGCGGCGCCCTCCATGCCCTCGGCCAACACATCCATGCCGTAACGGAGTTCGACGCGCATGGCCGCCTCCTCGACCAGGCCCTCCTGGTCGAGGACCGACGCGCGGTCGCTGCGCAGGCAGGACTGGGGGAAGTCGGCGATGGCCGCGGCGAGTTCCTCGGCCTCGGCCCGGGCGCGGCCGGTCGGGACGAGCCGGTTGGCGAGGCCCATCTCGTACGCCTCGGCGGCCGGGACCGCGCGGCCGGTGAGGATCATGTCCATCGCACGGCTCGCGCCGATGAGGCGGGGGAGCCGTACGGTACCGCCGTCGATGAGCGGGACGCCCCAACGGCGGCAGAAGACGCCGAAGACGGCGTCCTGCTCGGCGACCCGCAGATCGCACCAGAGCGCCAGTTCCAGGCCGCCCGCCACGGCGTGCCCCGCGACCGCCGCGATGACCGGCTTGGACAGCCGCAGCCGGGTGGGACCCATCGGCCCGTCACCGTCCTCCGCGACCCTGTTGCCGTACTCGGTGCCGATCGCCTTGAGGTCCGCGCCGGCGCAGAACGTGCCGCCCTCGCCCCAGAGCACCGCCACCCGGGCCGTCTCGTCCGCCTCGAACTGCCGGAAAGCGTCGGCGAGTTCGGCGGCGGTCGGCCCGTCCACGGCGTTGCGGGCGGCGGGGCGGGAGAGGACGACCGTGGTGACGTACCCCTGGCGTTCGATCCGGACCGACATCGTGCTGTCCCCTTCTCCCGGCCACGTACGCCTTCTCCTGAGCGGCGTAAGGGGAGGTTACTCCGGAGCTTCCGGTGGCGACGCGGAGCCGTGCCGCTCAGATCACCTTCAGACGGACCAGCGCCCCCAGGGTCAGCGCCCCGGGCAGCAGCGGCACCCACACCGTGATGATCCGGTACGCCAGCACGACCGCCGTCGCCACGGCCACCGGGCCGCCCGCCGCCACGAGCGCGACGATCAGCGCCGCCTCCACCGAACCGATGCCGCCCGGCGTGGGCACCATCGCGACGGCCGCCGTCGCCGCCAGATACGCCAGAGCCATGTGCAGGGGCGGCACCGCCAGGTTCATCGCCTGACCGACCGCGGTCAGCCCGGCGGCCTGCAGCAGCGGGAAGGCGAGCGATCCGCCCCACAGGGCGAGCGCGCGTGCCGGACGGGTGTGCACGGAGCGGGCCTCGCCGAGCGCGGTGCGCAGGAACGACAACACGGCCCCGCGCAGCCGTCGTACGAGAAGAAGCGTGGCCACCGCGGCCAGGAGGACCACTCCCGCGGCGAGCAGCAAGGGACCGATCGCGCCGGAGGGGAGGAGGGACCCGATGTGCAGGGCTCCCGGGAACGCGATGAGCAGGCCCACCAGGAGAGTCAGCCGGGCGATCGACTCCGCGAGCATGTAGAGCGCGAGCGCGGCGGAGGAGCGCGCGAGCGGGACGCCGCACACGGTCATGAAGCGCAGATTGACCGCGCCGGCGCCGAGACCGGTCGGCAGCAGGTGGTTGGCCGCGCCCGCGGCGAACTGGGTGGCGAGCAGCCGACGCGCGGGCAGCCGCTGCATGACCGCGCCCTGCCGGGCGGAGGCCGCGGCGACCCACGTCAGGCAGGTCGCGACGGCGGCCGCCAGCAGCCACGGCCACTCGGCCGAGCGCAGATGGCCGAAGCCCTCCATGAGGACGGACCGATGCCGCACCGCGACCACCAGGACGAGGGCGAGCGGGATCACGCACAGGACCGACCTGAGCGGGAAGCGTCGGGATCCTTGGGAGAACCCCTGGGGAAGCTTCTGGGAAAGTCGAACCGCTGTCACATCGGGAGAGGTTCTCCACGCCGCGCCAACGGGGGGTTGCGGGCGCGCGTCCGGCGGCTGACGTGCCGGGCAAGGTGCGGGAGGGGGCGTCGCCGTCGTGGATACCGTCATGGATTCCTTACTGTGTTCTTCACAGGACTTCCTGTGTTCTTCACTGGACTTCGTCCGGGAATCATTGACCTCAACGATGCTTGAGGTCCTACGGTCACTCCCATGAGCATGGAGAGCACAGCCTGGACCCAGCTGTACAGCGTCATGAACGCGCAGCAGGAGCGCCGTCCCTTCGCCCGCGCGACCCTGCGTCGCATCGCCGCCTTCGCCCGTCCACATCGCCGCCGCATCGGGCAGTTCGTGGTCCTCAGCGTGCTGACCGCGCTGCTGGCCGTCGCGACGCCGGTGCTCGCGGGGCGCGTCGTGGACGCCATCGTGTCCGGCGGCCAGGAAAGCACCGTCATCCGCCTTGCCGTGCTCATCGCACTCATCGCGCTCGCCGAGGCGGCGCTCGGACTCCTCGGCCGCTGGCTGTCGGCGACGCTCGGTGAGGGGCTCATCCTCGATCTGCGGACGGCTGTGTTCGATCATGTGCAGCGCATGCCGGTCGCGTTCTTCACACGTACCCGTACGGGCGCGCTGGTCAGTCGACTCAACAACGACGTGATCGGCGCCCAGCGCGCCTTCAGCAACACGCTGTCCGGAGTCGTCAGCAATCTCGTCACGCTGCTGCTCACCCTCGCCGTCATGCTCACCCTGTCCTGGCAGATCACCCTGCTCGCGCTGGTGCTGCTGCCGGTGTTCGTGGTGCCCGCGCGGCGAACGGGCAGCCGGATGGCACGCCTGCAACGGGAGGCGGCGAACCTGAACGCGTCGATGGGCACCCGGATGACCGAGCGGTTCTCCGCGCCCGGCGCCACGCTCATCAAGCTCTTCGGGCGGCCCGAGGACGAGTCCGCGGAGTTCGCGGCGCGGGCCCGGCGGGTGCGGGACATCGGGGTGCGTACGGCGATGGCGCAGTCGGCGTTCATCACGGCCCTCACGCTGGTCTCCGCCCTGGCGCTGGCGCTCGTGTACGGGCTCGGCGGCTGGTTCGCGCTGCGCGGCAGCCTGGAGCCGGGCGCCGTCGTCTCACTGGCGCTGTTGCTGACCCGCCTGTACGCGCCGCTCACCTCGCTCGCCGGGGCACGCGTCGAGGTCATGAGCGCCCTGGTGAGCTTCGAGCGCGTCTTCGAGGTGCTCGACCTCAAGCCGCTCATCGAGGAGAAGTCGGACGCCCGTACGGTCCCGGAAGGCCCGGCGGCCGTGGAGTTCCAGGACGTCCGCTTCGCCTACCCCTCCGCCGACAAGGTCTCCCTCGCCTCCCTCGAGGAGGTCGCCGCCCTCGACACCCGGGGCGGCGCCGAGGTCCTGCACGGCGTGTCCTTCCGCGCCGAGCCCGGCCAGACCGTCGCCCTCGTCGGCTCCTCCGGCGCCGGCAAGTCCACCATCGCCCAACTGCTGCCGCGCCTGTACGACACCGACGAGGGCACCGTCCGCATCGGCGGCGTCGACGTCCGCGACCTGAGCGCCGAGTCGATGCGCGAGACCCTCGGCATGGTCACCCAGGACGGTCACCTCTTCCACGACTCGGTACGCGACAACCTGCTCCTGGCCCGCCCCTCCGCGACGGAGGACGATCTGTGGGACGTGCTGCGCAGGTCCCGCCTCGAAGACCTCGTACGCTCGCTGCCCGACGGCCTCGACACCGTGGTCGGCGAGCGCGGTTACCGTCTCTCCGGCGGCGAGCGCCAGCGCATGACCATCGCCCGGTTGCTGCTCGCCCGCCAGCGTGTCGTCATCCTCGACGAGGCCACCGCCCATCTGGACAACACCTCGGAGGCGGCCGTCCAGGAGGCGCTCACCGAGGCGCTGGAAGGACGCACGGCCGTGGTGATCGCGCACCGGCTGTCCACCGTGCGGACCGCCGACGTGATCCTCGTCGTGGAGGCCGGGCGGATCGTGGAGCGTGGCACGCACGAGGAGTTGCTCACGGCGGAGGGCCGGTACGCGGAGCTGTACCGGACCCAGTTCAAGAAGGACCGGGAAGTCGGCAAGGATCGAGAAGTCGGCACGGACCGGGACGGCGTGGCGGAGGTCGCCGTCGCGGCGGAGGCGATCCCGTAGAGCCGTCGGCCGTCGGCCGACGCCCCGCCCCCCCCCCGGATCATCCGATCCGGGGGGCGGGGCGGCAGCGAGGGCGCCGTCAGTCGGCCGTCGACGGGGTGAGGGCTACGGATTCTGGTACGGCGGGGGCGGGGCCGAGCCGGTCGCCCTCGATGTCGAGGTCGGGCAGGCGCCGCTCCAGCCACTTCGGCAGCCACCAGGCGGCGTGCCGGGTCAGTGCCAGGACGGCCGGGACGAAGGTCATCCGGATGACGAACGCGTCGAGCAGGACACCGGCGGCGAGTGCGAAGGCGATCTGTTTGAGCATCGTGCTGTCGGAGGTGAGGAAGGCGGCGAAGACCGAGGTCATGATGAGGGCCGCGGCCGTCACGACCCGCCCGCTGTGCCGCGCGCCGCTGTGCACGGCGCCCAGCGGATTCCCGGTGCGGAGGTAGGACTCCCGCATCCTCGAGACGAGGAAGACCTCGTAGTCCATCGCGAGGCCGAACAGCACGGCCAGCAGGATGATCGGCAGGAAGCTGCTGACCGGTCCGGTGGTGTCCACACCGATCAGGCTGCCGAGGTGGCCCAGTTGGAAGACGCCGACCACCGCGCCGAGGGTCGCCGCGATCGAGAGGAGAAAGCCCGCTGCGGCCTTGAGAGGCACCACCAGCGAGCGGAAGACCAGGAGCAGCAGGAGCAGCGAAAGCCCGATCACGACGGCGGCGAAGGGGAGCAGCGCCGAGTTGAGCTTCGCGGCGACGTCGACGCTCACGGCGGTGCTGCCGGTGACCTGGACGGTGGCGCCGGTGTCCCGCAGGATCGCGGCCCGGTCGTCGCGGATGGAGTTGACCAGCGTCTTGGTGGCCGGGTCGCTGGGCGCGCTGTCCGGTATCACCTGGATGAGCGCGGTGTGGGTGGCCGGGTTGGCCACGGGTTTGCCGACGGTGGCCACGTCGGGGAGCGCGCCGATGGTGGCGGCGACCCGCTGGGCGGCCGTGGTGGGGTCGGAGCTGTGGCTGGTGTCGGCCAGCACGAGGAGCGGGCCGTTGAACCCGGGCCCGAGTTTCTCGCCGACCCTGTCGAAGGCGATGCGCTGAGAGGAGGATTTGGGCGCGGTGCCGTTGTCGGGCAGGGCGAGGCGCATGTCGTGGGCGGGCCAGGCCAGCGCGCCGAGGGAGGCCACCACCGCGACCAGGGTCAGCAGGGGGCGGCGGGTGACGAGCCGGAACCAGCGCTCGGCGGCGTTGGCGCCCGCGCCCGCGACGTGCTCGCCGGTACGGCTCACGACGTGCTCGCCGGTACCGCCGGCGACGATCTCCCCGGTACGGCTCGCGACGCTCTCCCCGGTGCCGCCGGCGACGTTGTCGCCTGTACCGCTCAGGACGTTCTCCCCGGTGGCGCTCGCGAGGCTGTCGCCGGTGGCGCCGACGGCGTCCTCGCCCGCACCGCCGACGGCCTGCTCACGGCGCATCGCGCGGGAGCCGGGCCCGGGCGTCAGGCGGGTACCGGCGAAGCCGAGGATCGCGGGCAGCAGCGTGGTCGCGACCAGTACGGCGATCAGCACCGCGCCGGCGGCGGCCAGTCCCATGGCCGTCAGATAGGGGATGCCGACCACGGTGAGGCCGGTCATCGCGATGACCACGGTCAGTCCGGCGAACACCACGGCGCTGCCCGCCGTGCCCACCGCCAGCGCGGCCGAGTCCTCCGGCTCCATGCCGTGGGCGAGGTGGAACCGGTGACGGCTGACGATGAACAGGGCGTAGTCGATGCCGACCGCGAGCCCGATCATCAGCGCCAGGCTCTGCGCGGTCGAGGAGATCGAGACGGTCCCGGTGAGCGACAGTGCACCGAAGATGGCCGTGGCGACACCGAAGAGCGCCGTGACGACGGGGATTCCGGCGGTCAGCAGGGAACCGAAGGTCAGAGTGAGGATGACCAGGGCGACGCCGACGCCGATGATGTCGCTTCGGTGGGACTCCGACGGGGCGTTGCCGAACGCGGAGCCGCCGACGTCGACCCGCATGCCCTGCTGGTTCGCTCCGGCCACGGCGGACTTGAGTTCGTCCAGCGCGTTCGGCTCCAACGCGCTCTGCGGGACCTCGTAGCGCACCTGTGCGACGGCGGTGGTGCCGTCGGCGGAGATGGTGTGAGCGTCGAACGGGCTCACCACCTTGGCGACTTGGGGCGCGGACGCGGCCGCGCCCAGGGCGGCCCGGATACGGGCGCTGTCGGCCGGGTCGGACACCTTCTGGCCGTCCGTCGCGGTGAACACGATCTGCGCGCTCGTGCCGGAGAAGGTGGGGAAGTCGGTCTTCATCCGGTCCAGGGCCCGCTGGGACTCGGAGCCGGGGATCGAGAAGGTGTTGTCGAGCTTGCCGGTGCCGCCGAAGGCCGTCATGCAGACCACGGCGGCCACGACCAGCGCCAACCACAGGGCCAGCATGCGTCGTCGGCGGCGGAAGGCGAGGCGCCCGAGGCGGTGAAGGAAGGCGGGCATGGCGCTCCATGGTGAGAAAGCGGTCCCAAAAACTGGCAGTCCTGCCACAATAACAAAATGGCAGGACTGCCAAGTTTTCGCGGGGCTGGGATACTCGGGGTGTGGAGAGCGCGACAGAACCGGGACGCAGGGAACAGAACAAGCGGCGCACGCATGAGGCGCTGATCCACGCGGCGGCGCGGCTGTTCCAGGAAAACGGCTACGAGGCGACGACCGTGCGGGACATCGCCGCCGCCGCGGGCGTCGGGGAGCGGACCTTCTTCCGCTACTTCCCCTCCAAGGAGAGCCTGATCCTGCAGCACGTCCGGGACTTCATCCCGCTGCTGGAGGAGGCGATCCGGGCCCGCCCACAGGGTGAAACTCCCCTTGCGGCCCTGCGCAACGCCGTCCTGGAGCTCGCCGGTCGCGACGACTGGGCCGCCGGGATCCTCCTCGCCGGACCGCAGCCCCTGTCGACCGCTCCGTCAGGGCGCGGCGAACGCTTCCTCCTGTTCGACCTGGAGGAAGCCGTCGCATCGGCGTTCCTGGACCGTATGACGGTGGACGGTGCCGACCCGGCCGCGCCGGAAAGCGTGCTGCGGGCGTCCGTTCTGGCCCGCGCGGGAGTGGGCGTACTGCGTGCCCTGCGACTCACCTATGCCCGCCTGCCGGAGGCGAAGCGCGACGAGATCGGCGTCCTCGACTTCGCCCACGCGGCCTTCGCGACGCTGACGGATGCGGAGGCGGGCACCTCGTAGGGGGCGACGCCGACGCCCTTCGACGCGGCGCTGCCGGAGCGTGTCGGTACACGTAGTCCCTGAAGCCGATCTCGATGACGCCGTCGAGGATGACCGGCCCGCCCGTACATGCTCCGCTGACGGTCCTCGCTGTGGCCCGGCATGACCACTCCGATCAACGCAGCTACCACAGCGACCCACGAACGCCCCAGGCCTCTGCGGGACTTGGCCGCGGCGATGACCCGGGCGCCGCATCGACCGGCAGTGGGCCGGTGGTGCACGGGGAGCCGAGCGTTGGAAGCCCGTGCCGTGTCTGCAGGCTGTGGACCAGAGACTCCGCGGGTTGAAGCAGGGGCACGAGGACAGAATCCGGCACGTGACGGGCCTGGGGCGGAGCTGAAAGATCGGCGCAAGGTCCGGCACACCGGGGTCCCGCGCTGGCTAGCGTGCGGGGACGGCCTGGCGGGCCCTCACGGAGCCGGGCGGCGTCCCCCTGCCGGTCAACCGGGCCGGCGCCATCTTTTGCGGAGGTCACCCTTGAGGGTTGTGACGGTCCTGCCGGGCGACGGCATCGGTCCCGAGGTCGTCGAAGCCACCTTGAGCACGCTGGAGGCGCTGGACGCCCCGCTCTCCTTCGACGTGCTGGATCATGTGAACGCGTCCGCGTACCGACGGAGCGGGCACGCGCTGACGGACGGGGACCTCGCACGGATCACCTCGGGCTCCGCGGTGCTGCTCGGTGCCTTCGGCGATCCGGCGCTGGAGGACACCGACTATGTGCGCAGTGTCCTGCTCAGACTCCGCCTGGAGTTCGACCTGTACGCCAACTACCGCCCCGCCAGACTGTGGCAGGATCGGCTCAGTCCCCTGCGCGACCCCTCGAAGCGGGCCGTCGACTGTGTGATCGTCCGCGAGAACACCGAGGGGCTGTACAGCGGCGTCGGCGGGGTCCTTCGCGCGGCGACCCCGTGGGAGACGGCGGTGGACGCCGACATCAGCACGTACCACGGTGTCTCCCGCATCATCGACTTCGCCTTCTCGGTGGCCGCGGAGAAGGTCTGCATGGTCGACAAGGCCAACGCGGTCCGCTCGGGCGGCAGCCTGTGGCAGCGCTGCTGGCGGGAGGCCGCCGAACGCCACCCGGACAAGCGCGCCTCGCACCTGTACGTGGACACCGCCGCGATGAAACTCGTCACGGACCCCACCGAGTTCGAGGTCGTCGTGACGAACAACTCCTACGGTGACATCCTCAGCGACCTCACGGCCGCCCTGGCGGGCGGTCTCGGTCTGGCCGCCTCGGCGAGTCTCAACCCGGAGACCGGCTTCGGCCTGTACGAGCCGGTCCACGGAACGGCCCCGGACATCGCGGGGAAGGGCATCGCCAACCCGCTGGCGACCGTCCTGACCGCGGCGCTGCTCTACGAGCGGCTGGAGCTGACCGCTGAGGCCGACGCCCTGCGCCGGGCCGTCACGGCCGCGATCGCCAAGGGACGCGTCACCCCGGACCTGGGCGGGGACCTGTCCACCCGGGAGGCGGCCGCGGCGGTCCGTGCCGAGCTGTGAGGACACAGCACAGGGGCACAGAGGCCGCCCGTCACTCCGAGGGGTAGGCGGCCTCGTCCTCGCTGGAGCTCGTGCGCGTCACTTCCGCGACGCTCAGCTCGTAGAACGAGTACCAGCGCTCCTTGCCGCGCCGTTGCGCGTCCTGGTGCTCGGTGTCGTTGCGCCACTTCTCCAGGGACTCCGCCGAGCGCCACCAGACGAGAGCGAGACGTTCGCCGTCCTCGGACCGGTAGTTCTTCAGATGGACCAAGTCGTCGCCCGCGAGTTCGCGGACCTTCTGGGCGAGATGCCGTTCCGTGGTGTCGTACGAGCCGTCCACGTCGTCTGAGAAGCGGGACCTGAACACGACGAGAATCACTTGGGCCTCCAAGGCGGGAGCCGGGTTCTGAGAGGGATGGGGAGTGGTCAGACGAGCAGTCGGTGGCGGCGCAGCTGGTCGTCGGTGAGGTCGCGCACGGCCGTGCCGTGGCTGCGCGTCAGGGCGTGGGCGACACGGCGCAGCGCCTGCTCGTCGGCCCAGGCGGAGGCGTAGCTCTGCTCGGAGAAGGCGCAGCGCTCGTACAGCGGCACGAAGCGGCCCGGGAAGAGGTCCTGCAGGCGCCGAATCACCGCCGACTCCAGCTCGGTCTCCGACTGTCCGGGCAGGCGGGACATCGTCCGGTAGTGCTCGTGGGAGATGTCGGCGATGGAGTCCCCGTCGGCCCGGCGGACGTCCTGGTAGCGGGCCAGGGCTGCACCCCAGTCGCCTGTCTCGTCCAGCAGCCGTACGAGGGTGCGGGCGTCCTCGAAGCCGCAGTTCATGCCCTGCCCCATGAACGGGGCCATGGCGTGGCAGGCGTCGCCGAGCAGGGCGGCCCTCTCACCGTGGACCCAGGTGTCGCACCGTACGAGCGAGACGGTCGAGACCGGTTTGACGGCCAGTTGGTCGCGCAGGTCCGTGATGTGGGCGGTGAGCTGCGGGAAGAGGTCGTGGAACTGCCGGGCGCGGTCCTCAGGGGAGGACGCCGCGGCGAAGGAGGGTGCGGGCCCTTCGCGGCGCAGGAACACGGACCCGGCGAAGAGGTCCGCGGACAGCATCGGGAAGGCACCGAACAGGGCGTCACCGGCCGGCCAGTAGTGCATGATCTCCGGGTCGCAGCCGGGCAGCGGCAGGTTGATCTCCTGGTAGGCCAGTTCCAGGGTGCCGACCCGCTCACGTGCCCCGCGGCGCACCATCGCCGCGCGCACGGCCGAACGGGCGCCGTCGCATCCCAGCAGCCGTGTGCAGGAGAGCCGGTGGGTGCCCGAGTCGTCGCCGACCGTCACCCTGGGGCCGTCCAGGTCGATGGCGTGGACACGTTGCCCGAAGCGCAGCTCCACCCCGGGCGTGGCCGCCGCGGCGTCCAGCAGCAGATGCTGAAGCCGTCGGCGTTCCACCGCCCAGATGGGCGAGCCGTCCCTGCTGTAGGGGGTGAAGTCCGTGGTGCCGTCGGGGAGGTGACCCATGCGTCCCTTGAGGGGAAGGCACAGGCCGCGCACCCGCTCAGCCAGTCCGAGGTCCTCCATGACCCGCCAGCCGCGGGCGGACAGGATGACGGTGAGGGAGCGGTCCGCCCGGGTGGAGGTGCCGCGCGGGTCGGGACGCTGTTCGAGGACGGTGACCGGGCCGTGCCGCCGCGCCAGGTACATGGCCGCGACCGGTCCGACGAGGCCCGCCCCGACCACGACGATCCCCCGGCTCTGCGAGGCTGCGACGCGCGGTGTCATGGCATCAGCTCGCGCAGAACACCGGCCAGCTCGGCGAGGGAGGCCGACTCGAACACCGCGCGCAGGGGCAGCCGGACGCCGAGTTCCTTGTCGACCGCGCTGACGAGCCGGGCGACCACCAGAGAGTTCGCGCCGATCTCGAACAGGTTGTCCGAGGGGTCCACCGACGGCAGCCCGAGCAGGGCGCCGACCTCGGCGCACAGCACCTCCTCGGCGGACGCGTCCGCGTCGAGGGAGCGGCGGGGCGCGGTCGGGGTGCCGCCCGGCCGCCCCAGCGCCTGCCGGTCGATCTTCCCGTTGGGAAGGGTCGGCAGGCTGTCCAGGACGGTCACGCGAGCCGGCACCATCCACTCGGGAAGCGCGTCGGCCGCGGCCGAGCGGAGGTCGCGCGGGGTCACGGTGGCGCCCGGCCGGACGGTCGCGTACGCCACCACCCGGGCGTCCGCGAGTTGGCCCTCCACCATCGCGACGGCCAGATCCACCGCGGGGTGCCGGCCGAGGCACGCCTCCACCTCGCCCAGTTCGATCCGGAAACCCCGCACCTTCACCTGGTCGTCGGCGCGGCCGGCGAAGGAGAAGCTGCCGTCCTTCTCCCGTCTGCCGCGGTCGCCGGAACGGTACATGCGGCTTCCCGGCGGCCCGAAGGGGTTGGGCACGAACGTCGCGGCGGTCAGGCCCGGCCGGTTCAGATAGCCGCGGGCCAGACCGCTGCCGGCGAGGTACAACTCGCCCTCCTTGCCGTCGGGGACGGGGCGCAGCCGCTCGTCCAGCACATAGACCGCGCCGCCGGTCCAGGGCTGCCCGATGCCGAACCGATCCGCGTCGTCGATGGGCCCGGCGATGGTCGCGCCCACGGTCACCTCGGTGGGGCCGTAGCCGTTGAACATGCGCCGGCCCGGACTCCACTTGCGCACCAGCGCGGGCGTGCAGGCGTCTCCGGTGGACATGATGGTCCCGCCGAGCAGGACGCCCTCGCTGTCGGTGAGACTGAGCGCGACGGGCGGCAGCACCGCGTGCGTGATGTCGTGCTTGAGCAGGGTCTCCCGCAGCGGCCGACCCGGCAGGACGTCGTCGGCGTCGGCCATGACCAGGGTGGCCCCGGACAGCAGGGCCAGGGCGATGTCCCAGAAGGCCGCGTCGAAACTGACCGATGCCCACTGCAGGACGCGTTCGCCCGGGGCGACGCCGAAGCGGGTGGCCTGGGTGACGGCGAGGTCCGCGACCCCCTCGTGGGTCACGGCCACGCCTTTCGGCAGGCCGGAGGACCCGGAGGTGTAGATCACGTACATCAGGTGGTGCGGCCGCAGCGGGCTCCTCAGGTCGTCCTCGCCGAGACCGGCGGGGGAGCGGCGGGACAGCTCCCGCGCCGTGTCGGGGCTGTCGAGGACGACCTCCGGCAGCCCCGTGTCCGGCAGCCCCACCGAGGAGGTGCGCAGAAGCAGCATCGGCCGGGCGTCCGACACCATGTGGGCCAGCCGGTCCCGCGGGTAGTCGGGATCGAGCGGCAGATACGCCCCGCCCGCCTTGAGGACGGCCAGTACGGCCACGACGAGTTCGGTCGAGCGGGGTACCGCGAGGGCCACCAGCGTGTCCGGCCCGACGCCCAGGGCGGTCAGCTGCCGGGCCAGCCGGTTGGACTGCTGGTCGAGGAGCCGGTACTCGAGGGCCGTGTCCCGGTGGACGACCGCGGGCGCGTCGGGGTACGCGGCGGCGACGGACGCGAACAGCTCCGGCACGGTCCGCGAGGCCGAGGCCGCGTTCATGACCGCTCCGTCTCGTCGAGGCGGGGACGGACACGCTCGGCGAACAGCCGCAGCGTGCGCTCCATGGTGGACCGCGGCTGCTGGCCGAAGTCCAGCTGCCACAGCATGACGTCCGGGCGCAGCAGGTCGCGTATCTCCCGGATCTGCTCCGCGGCCGATGCGGGCGCGCCGAACACGGCCATGCCGGCGTCCTCGCTGTTGCCCGCCGAGTGCTTGTCGACGAGCGCTTCGCGGTAGCCCTCGTACGAGGTGGAGCCGCGCCCCTGCCAGGAGCGTGCCGCGGCGGCGAAGGTGTCCCAGTGCCGGCGCAGGTGCCTCCCGCCCTCGGCGCGTGCCTCCTCGTCGCTTTCGGCGAGGAGGAGGGCGATGCTGATCGCGACCCGCGGGCGTCGGCCGGTGTGGCCGTGCGCGGCGAGGAACCGCTCACGGTAGAGCTCGATCAGCTCCTTGAGCTGACCGGCCTTCTCGCGGCTGGGCGAGGAGGCGATGAGCAGGTTGTGACCGCGGTCGCCGATCCACTCGAAGCTGGACTTCGTGAACAGAGCCGCGGCCCACACCGGAGGATGGGGCTGCTGGGTGACCGGCGGCTGTGAGGTGACGCCCTTGTAGCGGAAGAAGGGGGTGTCCTCCGAGACCTGGCGGCCGGTCCAGAGCCGTACGACGGCGTCGACGGTGCCGCGGAAGCGCTCGGTGCTGGTGTCCATGTCGACACCGAAGGCGTCGAACTCGTAGGGCAGGAAGGCCCGGGCGAAGCCCACCTCCAGGCGGCCGTGGCTGAGGGCGTCCAACTGCGCGGTGCGGGCCGCCAGTTGGATCGGGTGGTGGAAGGAAGCCTGGATGCCGCCGGTCATCAGCCGCACCCGGCTGGTCTGCGCCGCCACGGCGGACAGGAACGCCAGCGGGTCCGCGCAGTAGCCGCCGTACGGGTCCATGTAGTGCTCGGTCATCTTGATGTACTCGAACCCCAGCTCTTCCGTCAGCCGGGACGCAGCCAACAGGTTGTCGTAGTAGTCGCGGGGGCTGCGGACATCGACGCCGGTGTCGGGGAGCAGCGAGATTCCGTACTCGGTCATGTCTTCCTCAGTCGGTTCGTCGGGTCTGGCGTATCGCGCTCCCGGCGGGAGCGCCGCTGCCGCCCTCGTCGAGCGACCAGTAGTCGCGCAGCGCGTACAGCAGGGGAGTGGGGTCGTCGGTCCGCTCGGTGACGGAGAAGACCTCGGCGAAGACCACCGTGTGATCGGCCACCGTCACCATGCCGGTCACCCGGCAGTCAGCGACCGTGTGGGCGTCGCCCAGGAGATGGGGGCCGCCGTGGGACGGCGCCCGGTACTCCCAGGGCACCTGGTCGAACCGGTCGGGACGGTCCGAGGCGAACCTTTCGGCGGCACAACGGGCGTGCCGGTGCAGCAGGTTGACCGCGAACGTGCTGCTCTCGTCGATGGCCGCGAGGGTCCGGCTGGACTGCTGGACGCACACCAGAAGAGTCGGCGGCCGGTCGGAGACGCTCGACAGCGCGGTGCAGGTCATGCCCCGCGGCCGGCCGTCGGCAGCCATGGCGGTCACCACGGCGACACCGGCCGGGAAGTGCGCCATCAGCGACCGGAAGCTGGGGGCCGGCACGGACGGTCGGTGCGCCATGGGACCGGCCGTCCGTGGGGTGAGGGGAGGGAGCGTGGTCATGCGTCACACCTTTCTGGGGCGGTGACCGTCGGTGCGCCGGTGTCAGGCGGCTGATGCCGGCCGTCCCGTCGAGGCGTTCTGCTGGTGCGCGAGATAGGCGTACTGGCTGGGTAGCCGCTGTGCGAGAGCCTGGGCCTGGTCCCGTATCAACGCGAACTCCCGGCGTGCCGCGGTGTCGTCCATGCGGGACAGCGCGACGGGCGGCCGGACGGGCAGGCCGCCGAGGCCGAGGAGCATGGCCGTGTACGAGTAGGGCTCGAAGCCGTGGAAGCGGGGAAAGACGGACTCGGCGTCGGGGAGCCGGTGGCTCCAGGCCTCGATGCGCTCGGCCAGGCCGTCGGGCAGTGGCCGCTTCTTGGCGTCACGCCAGTACGCGTTGTCGTCGCGCGCGGCCGCGTAGTAGTGCAGCACCAGGAACTCGCGCACGCCGTCCATGACTGCCGCGACCTGCCGGTTGTAGATACGGCGCCGGTGCTCGTCGTCGCGCCCGCCGGGGAAGTGCTTGACCAGCTGCTCGACGGCGTTGTGGATGAAGAAGATTCCCGTCGACTCCAGAGGTTCGACGAAACCGCTGGAGAGGCCGATGGCCACGCAGTTGCGCACCCACGACTGCGCGCAGCGGCCGATGCGCATCTTGATGTGGTTGGCGGCCAGACCGTCGGCGGCGGGCCCGACGAACTCCCGCAGCGTGCGTTCGGCTTCCTCCGGTGTGCAGTAGTCGCCGGCGTAGACGTAACCCGTCCCGATGCGGCCGAAGAGGGGGATCGTCCAGATCCAGCCCGCGTCCTGGGCGGTGGCCGTCGTGCAGGGCCGCATGCCCGCCTTCTCGCCGTTCACCGGTACGCGCAGGGCGACGGCGCTGTCGTTGGGCAGGCTCTCCCGGAACGACTCGAAGGGCACGCCGAGGGCCTTGTTGATGAGCATGCCCCGGAAGCCGGTGCAGTCGATGAACAAGTCGCCCGTCAGCGACCCGTGTTCGCGGGTGACGACGTGGGAGATGTCACCGTGGTCGTCGAGGACCACGTCGAGGACGTCGTCGAGCACGTGACGAACCCCGCGCTCGGTGCCGAAGCGGGTGAGGAACCGGGCGAGGAGGGCAGCGTCGAAGTGGTAGGCGTACGGGAACTGCGTCTCCCGGCCGTCCTCGGCCGCCTTGGCGGACTCGTCCGCCGCGCCGAAGCCGGACGTGAACATCGCACCGTCCAGGTGCCGGGGGGAACTCTTCGCCTCGCACAACGCGGCGAGCAGGGAGGTGTCACGGTCGAACTGCTCGCCTGGGCGCGTGTGCAGCCACCAGTCGGCCAGCGAGAACCCCTGGACGTTCCTGGGGCGTTCGAAGGGGTGGTAGAAGTGATGCCCTTCGGCCCGCCAGTTCTCGAACCGGATGGCGAGTTTGTAGGAGGCGTGGCACTCCGGCATCCATTCGTGTTCGGCCAGGCCGAGATAGGAGAAGAAGTGCCGGACCGTGCTGAACGTGGCTTCTCCGACCCCGATCGTGGGAACGTTCTTCGATTCAACCAGAGTGATACCGACATCGTCCCCGAAGGCCGCCCTCAGATAGGTGGCGGTCATCCAGCCCGCTGTGCCGCCTCCGACGATCACGACATTGTTCGCCATCTCATCTCCTCATTTCCGTCGCCCACGTCACCAGATCAACCCACAAGGCCTGCCGACACATTGGCAAAGCCCTGCGGATGCCGGCCGGATCCAAAAAGATCTGCGAAAGATCGGCGCACCCCGCGGACCCGGAGCGGTGTTCGGGCGGGAATCTTGCACGGGTCTTTCCGGCCGATTGCGGAGGGAAGGCGAGATGGCGCAGGGTGGGGCATCATCGAGACCGTCCCGTGGGAGTCAATCAATGGGCACAAACCCCTTCGACGACGAACGGCACCAATTCCGGGTCGTGGTGAACGACCAGGGATGGCACGCCATCTGGCCCGATGTGCGCGACATTCCGCGCGGCTGGCGAAGTGTGACGGCGCCCGGCGACCGCCAGGCCTGTCTGGACTACATCGGGGAGTCCTGGACGGATCCGCGGCCGGCCGAACCCGACTACCCCTGACTGATCCGCCTGCCCCCGACTGATCCGCACGACCGGGCGATCACGGGACGGCAGGCGCGAGGGTCTCGTGCAACTGACCGCGCACCCGGCGCAGTTCGGCGAACGGCATGATGATGCGACTCAGGAGATGGTCCGCACCGCTCGTCCCGCCCGAACCGTTCTGACCCGCCATCATCTTGGCAACCAGACCCAGATGGGCCACCTTCCAGCGCCAGTACCCGTTTCCGATGTCGAGGAGTTCCTCGGCGATCCGATGCAGCGCCCCGGCGGTGACCCCCTGGCGGCAGATCCCGAGGACCGACGTGCCCCGGCTCAGGGCCGCCGCCGTGAAGGCGCGGTACAGCGTGCCGTCGTCCGATTCGTTCTCCACCAGCCGAGCCAGCAGCGAGAACTGCCGCGACTGCGCGCCGCTCGCGCTGCCGAGATGGGGCCGGAACTGTGCGAAGTGCCGCACGGGCAGCCGTTCGAGTACGACGACCTGGTCGTGCAGGACGCGCAACAACACACCGGCCCGCTGCAGCAGTTCGGTACCCTCCTCCAGGTCCTGGTGTCCGCCGACGGGGGACAGCCGGTCCACCGCGGCCGTGAGGTCGCTCAGCAGCTGCTTGAGCCACAGCTCGCTGGACTGGTGCGCGACGATGAAGAATTGCTCGGACAGCGCCACCGACCGGTCGACGGTGTCCGGTGTCCGGGTGCGCTGGAGCGAGAGCAGCGTGTCCGTGTGAAGATAGCTGTCATATGTCAGGGCGGTCATGAGCGGCTCCATCTACGGGGCGTTGAGAAGGTCGTCGACAAGGGCGTGCGACTCGGCGAACGCATGGAAGTGCCCGCCTTCGCGCCGGTGCGTCGAGAACGACCCCGTGCTCACGTCCGCCCATCGGGCCAGACGGGATGCGTCCACCAAGGGATCGCCGATGCCGTGATAGCAGCGGACCGGGCAGGAGAGGGCCGCCCCGTCCCGCGTTGGTACGTAGTTCTCGTTCAGCGCGATGTCATCGCGGAGAACCTCCAGGACGAGGGCCGCCAGCTCACCGTCCGCGGCGAGCTCCGCCTCGACTCCGCCGAGGCTCCGTACGGCCGCCCAGAGTGCGTCGTCCGAGGCGAGATGAGCGTCTCCGCCTCCCGCGCAGGCAGGAGGAAGGGAACTCGACACCGCCACGAGCTCCGGCTCCCTTCCCGTCTCCCGCATTCTGACGGCGGTTTCGTAGGCGACCAGTGCACCGAGGCTCTGCCCGAACAGCACGGTCGGTATGTCCTCCGACAGCAGTTCCCGGGCGACCTCGCCGCCCATTTCCTGTATGGACGCGGCCGGTGCCGCACCGAATCGGTCCGCACGGCCCGGGTACTGGACGGCCAGCAGTTGTGTGCCGCGGCGCATTTGGCGGGCCCAGGGGGCGAAACTCGTCGCTGATCCCCCCGAATGCGGAAAGCAGATCAGCCGCAGCTCCGGAAGTCGGTCGCCGCCCAGGAAACGGAGCCAGGTGTCTCGTGGCTTCTGCACGGTGTTCCCACCCTTCTCGCAGTGACATCGCGGAGCCTCCCACGGGTGCGCGAGGTCACCAACCGATCTGTCGTCTCTCCGTCATGACCCGTCCTTGGTGAAAGACATCGGCAATGTCTCGCCGTCGCGCAGTTGAGCGTCTGCCACTCTTCCGTCGGCAGCGAACACCGACTGCCCATTTCCCCAAGTCCCGTGCTGCTGCCGGAAGGAGTCCGGTCATGGCCCCGCGCGCATCCAGTGCCGCCGCACTCTCGCTCGACCTCACCGACGCCGAGACCTTCGTGGACCACGACCCGCACGCGTACTTCCGCGAGGTTCGCCGCGGCCGGCCCGTGTACTGGCACGAGGCGCCCGGACCGCGCTCCGGGTTCTGGGTCGTCGCCGGATACGAGGACGTGGTCGCGGCCTACAGCGATGCGGACGCGTTGAGGTCCGCTCGCGGTACCGTGCTGGACGTCCTGCTCGCGGGAGACGACTCGGCGGGCGGGAAGATGCTCGCCGTCACCGACGGCCCCCGCCATCGCGCCATGCGATCCGTGATGTGGCGCTCCTTCACGCCCCGGGCACTGGAGGCGGTCGCCCGGCAGGTGCGGTCGCGCGCCCAGCGCCTGGTGCGTGAGGTGACCGGAGCCGGGGCGTTCGACTTCGCCGCCGAGGTGGCGGAGCACATCCCCATGAACACCATCTGTGACCTGCTCGCCGTTCCCGAGGTCGATCGCGGCCGATTGCTGGGGTGGAACAAGAAGACCCTGTCGGCGGAGGCGGCCGGCGCCGACCCGCTGGACGCCCTCCAGGCCCGCAACGAGATCGTCCTGTACTTCATGGACCTGGCGCGGGAACGACGGGCCGACCCGGGCGACGACGTGGTGAGTGTGCTCGCCTGCGCGAAGGTCGACGACGAGCCCTTCACGCTGGAGGAAGTCGCCCTGAACTGCTACAGCATCATGCTGGGCGGCGACGAGTCGTCCCGCGTCTCCGCCATCAGCACGGTGCGGGCACTGGCCGAACACCCGCATCAGTGGCGGGCGTTGAAGACGGGCCAGGTCTCCCTGGACTCGGCGGTGGAGGAAGCCCTGCGCTGGGCCACGCCCGCGATGTACTTCGCCCGCACCGCCCACCACGACCTGGTCCTGGGCGGCCGGCACATCCGCGGGGGAGACATCGTCACCCTGTGGAACATCTCGGCCAACAACGACGAGCGGGTCTTCCACGAGCCGAGGTCCTTCGACCTGGCCCGCTTCCCCAACAAGCACGTGGCCTTCGGGCACGGCCGCCACTTCTGTCTGGGCGCGCACCTCGGCCGCATCGAACTGCGGGCTCTTCTCGAAGCGCTCATGGTGTCCGTCGGCGCGGTGGAGCAGGCCGGCGTGCCGAACAGGATCCACTCCAGCCTGCTGCACGGCCACAGCAGCCTTCCCGTGGTCCTGCGGGCCGGGTGACCGTGGGCCGCCCGAGCGGCCCGCCTGTCTCTCCCCGTACCAGCCCACCCGTTCCGCGACAGAAGGGGGTATCAGTCAGTGCTCACCACGACGGCATCCCAGGACGCGCGTTCGGCGGTACTGCTCGCCGACATCGCCGTCGTGCTGGTGGCGGGCCTGGTGCTCGGCCGGCTGGCGCGGTGGCTGCGCCAGCCCGTCGTCATCGGGGAGATCGTCGCGGGGATCGTGCTCGGGCCCAGCCTGCTGGGCCGACTGCCCGGGGACCCGACCCAGGTCCTCTTTCCCGCCGACGTCCGGCCACTGCTGTCGGCGGTCTCCCAGATCGGGCTGGTCCTGTTCATGTTCGTCGTCGGCTGGGAGTTCGAGAAACAACTCGTCAGGCCGCATGCCGGACTTGCCGTCAAGGTGTCCCTGCTGTCGGTGGCGGTGGCCTTCGGCATGGGGATCGGCCTCGCTGCCCTGATCCACCCGGCCCATGCGACGGTCGCCGGCCGCGAGATACCGTTCGGCGCTTTCGCCCTCTTCATGGGTACGGCACTGTCGGTCACCGCGTTCCCCGTCCTGGCGCGGATCCTCACGGACCGGAAGCTGATGTCCACCCGTGTGGGATCCCTCGCCCTGGCCTGTGCCGCGGTGGACGATGTCCTCGCCTGGTGCCTGCTCGCCTTCGTGTCGGCCCTGGTGAAAGCCGACGGCGACCACCTGGCGCTGCTGCGCGTCGGGGCCCTCAGCCTCTGCTACGTGGCGCTGATGCTCTTCGCCGTCCGCCCGCTGCTGGCCCGGCTGGTGCGGCTCCCGGCGGCACTCGCAGACCGGCCGGCGCTGCTCACCGCGGTGTGCGCGGGTGTCCTCCTGTCCGCGTGGGTGACGTCGTGGATCGGTCTCCACGCCATCTTCGGCGCCTTCCTCTTCGGCTTCGTCATGCCGCGTGAACCGGACCTCGCCCGGAAGCTGCGCACGCCGGTCGAGCAGATCAGCCGGATCTTCCTGCCGGTCTTCTTCATCGTGACGGGGCTCGGCGTGGACCTCGGTGCCCTGGGGACGGGTGGATACCTGATGCTGGTGTCGGCCGTGGGGGCCGCCTGCGCGGGCAAGCTGATCGGGACGATGATCCCGGCACGGCTGTCGGGACTGTCCTGGACGGAGGCGAGGGACCTCGGCGTCCTGATGAACACCCGCGGGCTGACGGAACTCGTCGTGTTGAACGCCGGCGTGAGCATGGGTGTCCTCGACGGAACGGTCTTCACCGTGCTGGTGATCACGGCTCTCGTCACCACGGCGATGGCCGGGCCGCTGCTGTCCGCGCGCGCGGTCGATCCCCCTGCCGGCCGGCTCAGTTCGCCTGAGCGGTCACCGGCAGCCGGGTCGCGGCGGACATGAGCGCCGCACGCGGCACCCACGTCCCGGAGGCCAGCGCCCGGCCCACCGGGTAGGCGAGGGCCGCCGCCGGGAGCACTCCGGGCCGGCCACTGAGCTGCACATCGACGGCACCTACGGCCTGCCCGGCCCCCTCGGCCGGTTCCGCCCCCACGGCCCCGTTCAGGCGCCGCAGAGTCTGCCGGGCGACCGCCTCTGCGCTGTCGTACAGGGTGACCCCCGCCGGCAGCCGCTCCAGGATCTGCGGGGCGACGAGAGGGTAGTGGGTGCAGCCCAGGACCACGGAGTCACAGTCGGCGGGCGTGCGCTCGGCGGCGGCTGCGATCGCAGCGGTCGCCGCGTCCTTGTCGCCGTGGTCGATCGCCTCGGCGAGACCCGGGCAGGCGACTCGCGCTACCGGTGTGCCGTTCGCGAAGTCGGCGATGAGCCGCTCTTGATAGGCACTCGCCGTCGTACGGACGGTCGCCCACACCGCGACACTCCGGCCGGCCGCCGCGGCCGGCTTCACCGCAGGGACGGTGCCCACCACCGGCAGGTCGGGCTCGAACTCCCGGCGCAGCAGGTCGATCGCGGTGACGGTCGCCGTGTTGCAGGGCACGACGAGAGCCCGCGCACCTCGCGCGACGGCCGTCCGGGCCGCGGCGAGGAGGCGGTCCGTGACGTACGACGCCGTCCGCGATCCCCAGGGCGCGCCGTCGGGGTCCATGAGCAGCAGCAGATCGAGCCGCGGGGCGAGGTGCCGCAGCCAGCCGGTGGTGGGCACGAGTCCCAGCCCTGAGTCGATCAACGCCACTGTCACGGCGACGAAGGTACCAAACACCCGGAACCGGGCCGGTGCGGGTGCGCGGGCTGTGTGGTCCCGTCACCTCCCCCCGGGCGCCCGCCCGTGCCCACGGCCCCCGTGCCTTTCGTCCACCCGACCCGGGAGGTGGCCGAGCGACCCTCGCCGGGTGCGTATCCGGTGCCCCGCCGACCTCGTCCGCGCAGTTCAGCGAGGTCAGTCTGGCCAGCGGCATGGCTAACGGAAGGAACCACTGTGAGTGTTCAGATTGAGGCGACCCCGGCAGAGTACGCGCCGTCCGATCCGGGCCGGTGGTCCGGCCCGGGCGGTTGTCCCGCCCAGGCGCGGGAGCAGGCGACGCGGGAGCTGGCCGACGCGCTGTTCGCCTCCTTCCCGCGGCGCGACCAGCGCCGCAAGGGGGAGCTGTACCTGCGCGGTCTGCTGTTGGCCGAGGGACGCAAGACGATCCGCAACATCGGTGCCCACGTCGGCGGGGCGGCCATGGAGCAGAGCCTGCACCACTTCATCAGCAGCTCCACCTGGGACTGGATGCCGGTGCGGCGGGCCTTGGCCGGGCACCTTCAGCAGGTCGGCGCCCCGCACGTGTGGGTGGTGCGGCCGATGCCGATACCGAAGGCCGGCGACCGGTCCGTGGGCGTCCACGAGGGCGTGGACCCGGGCACGGACCAGACGTTCCACGGTCAGCGCGCCTTCGGTCTGTGGCACGTGTCCGACACCCTGGGCGTGCCGGTCAACTGGCGGCTGTTCCTGCCCGATCAGTGGCTGCGGGACCGTACGAGGCGGCGTCAGGCCGAGATACCCGACGCGGTCGCGCAGGAGACCTGGGAGCAGTGCGCCGCCGCCACGGTCCTGGAGCCCATGGCCGACTGGCGGTTGGCTCCCCGGCCGGTCGTGCTGAACGCGCGCGTCGACCGGATCGCGGACACGGTCGGTCGCTTCACCGCGGCGGGCGTCCCGGTGATCGCCCGCGTCGGCGGCGGTGGGCGACTGACGGTGCGCGACCCCGCGCTCTCCCGCCACGTCGGCAAGGTGTACGGCGCCCAGCAGATCCTGGCCTCGGCCAAGGGGCTGCGCCGCCGCGTCGAGGGGCCCGGCCCGGCCGGTTCCCCCGCCGGCCGCCGTGCCTCGTGGGCGGTCGCCGTACGGGTCGACACCGCGGGCAGGTTCGCGGGGCTGCGCCTGCCGGGCTCCGGCCGCAGTGGCGGGAGCCTGCTCCTGCTCGGTGAGTGGGAGGACCCGCAGCGCCCGCCTGTGGGGTGCTGGATCACCAACATGGACTCGCTTGCGGCGGGCTCCCTGCTGCGGATCGCGAAACTCGCCGAGCGGGCGGGGCAGGCACAGGCGGGGACCGGGGAGGATGTCGGCCTGAAGGACTTCGAGGGGCGCTCCTTCCGCGGCTGGCACCGGCACATCACCCTGGCCTCCGCCGCTCACGCCGCAACGGAGCTGGCGGAGCTCGCGGTGCCCTGGGTGTGACCCGACGGCCGCAGGCGTGAGCGGGTCGCGCCCGCCGTGTGCCGGGCTACCGGTGCACCGACCCCTTCACGCGCTGGAGCCGCAACGCCAGCTGGATCTCGAGCGCGTTGGCGGGATCCTGCCAGGAGGGGCCCAGGAGCTCGCCGATCCGGTCCAGGCGGCGCATGACGGTGTTGGTGTGGACGTGCAGCAGCTGGGCGGCCCGGGTCGGGCTGCCGCCCGAGGTGAAGTACGCCTCCAGCGTTCCGACGAGGTCGGTGGAGCGCCGGGCGTCGTAGTCGAGCACGGGGCCGACGGCCGAGGAGACGAAGCCGTCGACGTCGTTCTTGTCGGAGAGCAGCAGCCCGAGGAAGCCCAGGTCCTTCGCCGCCGCGGTGCGGCCCGCACAGCCGAGGGCGGTCAGGGTGTCCAGACATCGCCGCGCCTCTTCGAAGACCTCGTTGACCGAGCACAGATCCCGGGTCGGCCCGGCCGCGCCGCCGGTCACGGGGTGCCCGAGTACGGCGGACAGCTCCGCCGCGGCCGAGCGGGCGGCGGCGGAGGCGTTCGCGCCGGGCAGGAACAGCACCAGGCACTCACCGCGAACGGTCCGTATCCCCCCGTGCCGATGGGCGTACGAGGCGGCCCAGATGCTCGCCTCGCCCGGCTTTCCGCCCTCCGGCCGCAGGACCAGGACGATGTGCTCGCCGGCGGGGTCGATCCTCAGCCGCCGGGCGCGTTCGGACAGGCGGCGCGAGGTCTGCGGGGCAGCCGAGAGCAGGTCGTCCAGGTACTCGTCGCGTACGGGTCCCGCGGCGGCCGCCATGCTCTGCCGTTGCAGGACCAGGGCGACGGCCTGGCCGACCGCGCGCAGCAACTGCCGTTCTGTGGACCCGAGTTCGCGGGGCGTCTCAAGAAGCAGGACAGCGGGTTCCGCCATTCCGGTGCCCAGACGGGTGGCCCAGACGCTCCCGGTGACGGCCACGGGCTCGTCCCCGGCGTGCGCCTCCACGAGCGCCCTGACCGTCGTCTCCTCGCTCAGGTCGGGCAACCGCCCGGTGGCGGCCGGGACGCGACCTTGGGCGTCGCGTACGCACAGGGTGCCGTCCAGTGCCTCGGCGGCCGTATGCAGGACGTCACCGAGATCGCAGCCGTCGAGCACCATGTCCATGAGCCGGGTCTGTGCCTCGCAGACGGAACTCAGCCGCGTCCGCAGGGACTCGGCACGGGACGCCTCCCGCTCCGCCTCGGTCGCACGGGCTTCCGCCAGGTCCTGATGCCGGGCCGCCGCGATGGCCGAGGCCGACAGGTTGGCCAGGGCCCGCATCAGGCTGACCTCGTCGGGCGTGAAATGGCGTACGGCCCGCGTGGCGCCGTACAACGCCCCGAGGGTGTTCTTGCCGTGGGTCATCGGGACGGCGAGGATCCCGCGGAGGCCTTCCGAGCGCACGACCTCGTCGATGTCCGGCGCATGCGGGAACCGGTCGTCGGCCAGGTAGTCGGAGGACCAGAAGGGGGCATGCCTGTGCTGGGCCAGCTGGCCCATGCCCATGCCCTTGTCCATGGAGAGGCCGACGCTGAGCGCCGTCGTCTCGCCGTCGGTGTGCTGCACGTACGAACTGCCGTCCGGCTGCTGGAGGCTGGCATACGTCATGTCGAAGTCCAGTAGCAGTCGTGCGCGGCGGGTGACCGCCTTCAGGATGTCGGCGCCGCTGTCGGCCATCTCCTGGGCCGCGTCGACCAGCGCCGCGAGGGCGGCTTCCCGTTTCCGCTGTCTGTCCATCGAGGCGCGGACGTCCAGCGCCAGCCGGGTGGCCTGCCGCAGTCCGTCCAGCTGCCGCTCCGTCAGCTTGCTCTGGCGGGTCTCCCGGAGCAGGTCCTCGAAGTGCCAGGGCGGGGCTTCCTGGGCGAGGAGCCGGAGAACGGTCAGCGCGGGAGACTCCGCGCCTGCGTCACCCGAGGTGTCATCCGAATCCACCAAGCGCCCCCCACCACAGGCTTCCGACGAACCTCCCCATCATACGCGTAGGCGATTCAGCAACTCGGATGCCTACTCTCCGGTAGCCGCGCAGGCCCTGCGTGGCGCGGGGACAGGTGCCCGGGCCACCTCTTCAGCAGCCGAGCGTTGTGGCAAGAGCACCTTCCGGCAGGTGTCAGGGCTGGTCAATATGTCGATCACGGGGACGGACGGCGCGCACGGCGCTCATGGTCGCAAGGGATACGGATGGCAGAGCTGAAGAGCTATGTGCGGTCGCTCGAGCGCAGCCGGCAGGCGTTGACGCGGACGGACAGGCCGGAGATGTTTGCACTGGCGAACAGGGAGTGGGACGTACTGGGTGGCGTGTTCTCGCCCGCGTTCTCGGCGACGACCAGGGTGGCGATGGAGGTTCTCGGGCTCGTCGGCGACGAGGAGCCGGACTTCTGGCGGCGCGACGGATCGTTCCTGGAGATCGGGTCCGGAACCGGGATCATCGCGGTGTCGGCCGCCCTCGCGGGCTGTGAGCGAGTGGTCGCCACCGACATCAACCCGGACGCCGTGCGCAACACGGAGATCAACGCCGCGCGGCACGACATGGCGGACCGGGTGAGAGTGGTCCACAGCGACCTGTTCTCGGCACTGGACCCCGCGGAGCGCTTCGACACCGTCTACTGGCACTCCAACTTCGTTCTCGCGCCCGACGACTACCGGTACGAGACCGAGCACGAGCGGGCGTACGTGGATCCGGGCTACCGGACGCACCGGCGCTACCTGGTCGAGGCCCCGGGCCTGTTGACCGAGGGCGGCTCGGCCCTGCTCCAGTTCAGCGACCGCGGCGACCTCTCCCTGCTCCACGACATGGCCGCCGAGTGCGGCCGGACGCTGCGTGTACTGGACGGCCGCAGCTTCCTGGAGGGCGAGGAGAGGATTGAGCACCTGCTCCTGGAGATAGTTGTCGCCGACTGACGTCACGGAAAGAATCATGCGCACACTCCTTGTAGACAACTATGACTCCTTCACCTACAACCTTCACCACTACCTGGCGGAGGTGAGCGGACAGGAGCCGGTGGTGATCCGCAACGACGACCCCTCCTGGCACCGCGGCATGCTCGACTCGTTCGACAGCGTCGTCCTCTCGCCGGGGCCCGGAGATCCGGCGGTCGCCGCCGACTTCGGGATCTGCCGGGAGATCGTCGAGCATGCGCGGCTGCCCCTGCTGGGTGTGTGTCTCGGCCACCAGGGACTTGCCCTGGCGCACGGCGCCACCGTGTCCCGGGCGCCGGAGCCGAGGCACGGCCGTCTCTCGCCCGTGCTGCACGACGGCACCGGGCTGTTCGCCGGACTCCCGTCGCCGTTCGAGGTGGTGCGCTACCACTCGCTGGCCGTGACCGACCTCCCCGAGGAGCTCAGGGCCGTCGCCCGGACACCGGACGGGGTCCTGATGGGCATCGAGCACCGCGACCGGCCGATGTGGGGCCTGCAGTTCCACCCCGAGTCGATCCTGACCCGGCACGGGCACGACCTGCTCGCCAACTTCACGCACCTGAGCCGGACATGGCGCGCGAGCCGCGCGGCGGAGCGGGTGGAGATCTCGGGACGGGCCCCAGCGCCGCCGGCCGCCGACGCGGCCCACGACGCGGGTGCCGGACCCGCCGCCGACGCAGTCACCGGTGCCGGTGCCGGTGCCGGTGCGGCCCAGGACGCGGAGCCGGAGCAGGACCGGCGACGGCCCCGCTCACTGCGGGTCCTGGCCGAGCAACTCCCCTCGCCCTGCGACGCCGAGGTCGCCTACGACCGTCTCTTCCGGGGCGGGGAGTACGCCTTCTGGCTGGACAGCAGCAGATCCGATATGGACACGGGGCGGTTCTCCGTCATGGGGGACGCGTCCGGCCCGCTCGCCCGAGTGGCACAGGCCGATGTGAACGCGGGTACCGTGACGGTCCGGTCCGCCGAGGGCACGCGCGTGGTCCAGGGCGGGCTCCTGGAATGGCTCGATCGCGACCTCCGCTCGATCCGCGTAGAGGTCCCGCCGCTCGACTGCGGATTCGCCCTCGGCTGGGTCGGCTACCTCGGCTACGAGCTGAAGGCCGAGTGCGGCGGGGACGCGGCGCACCGGTCGAAGGAGCCCGACGCCGTCATGGTCTTCGCCGACCGCGCGCTGGTCTTCGACCACCTGGCGGGCACCGTCCAGCTGCTGGCCCTGGCGCCGGACGGCGACGAGACGGCGGCACGCGCCTGGCTGCGCTTCGCCCAGAACGAGCTTGCGGCCTTGGCAGCCCGCCCTGCCGCCGAGGACGTACCGGCTCCGGCCGGGCCCGCCGAACTGCGGCTGCGGCACGACCGCGACACCTACCTCCGGCTCATCGCCGACTGCCGGCGCGAGATAGCCGCGGGCGAGACGTACGAGGTGTGCCTGACCAACATGGCCGAGGTGAACCTCGACCTGGACCCCTGGCAGGGCTACCGCTTCCTGCGCCGCAACAGCCCCGCGCCCTACGGGGCGCTGCTCAGCTTCGGGCCGTTGTCTGTGCTCAGCACCTCGCCCGAGCGCTTCCTGCACATCTCGGCGGACGGCACGGCCGACTCGAGGCCCATCAAAGGGACGCGTCCGCGCGGCGCGACCCCGGCGCAGGACGCCGACCTGGCCGAGGATCTGCGGACTCAGGAGAAGGACCGCGCGGAGAACCTGATGATCGTCGACCTGGTGCGCAACGACCTCGGCCGGTGCGCCGAGATCGGTTCGGTCGAGGCCGACCTCTTCCAGGTCGAGACCTACGCGACGGTGCACCAGCTGACGAGCCGGATCCGGGCGAGGCTCTCGGCGGGCCTCAGTTCGGTGGACTGGGTGCGCGCCGCCTTCCCGCCCGGTTCCATGACCGGTGCCCCGAAGATCCGCACCATGCAGCTCATCGACAAGCTCGAAGCCGGCCCTCGTGGCATCTACTCCGGCGCCATCGGCTACTTCTCGCTGACCGGTGCAGCCGATCTGAGCGTCGTGATACGCACGGCCGTGGTCACCCCCGGCCGTATTCGTTACGGAGTCGGCGGAGCCGTCATAGCGCTGTCGGATCCGATGGCCGAGTTCAAGGAGACGGCCGTCAAGGCACGGCCCCTCCTCGACCTCACCGGCGCCGATTTTCACTGACCTGACATAGTCCTCGAACACCTGTGGTCAGCCGCCCCGGCTTTGAGCAGAATTCAATCAGTGGGGCAGGCCAGAATTGGCTGGACGGGTCCCGTCGTCGCAATCGCAAGGACGTTGGGTGACCTATTGGCAAAAAGTGGCGGGCAGTTGGTGGTGACCGGTTCTGGAAACCACCCGGACGCCCCTCCCGGTCTGGCCTGATCGCCTCTTCAATGACCGGCCATCCAGGCCGAATTCAGCCGCCCCGGCCGGATTCGACTGCCCGTCGGTGTGCCCACGTCGGCGTCGTACGCCTGCCACCGCCCTGATCACCGGGCAGAACGCGGTCGTCGACGACCGTGCGCGCCATCGTGCGGCTTTTCGAAGGCCATTCACAGTGAACCAGGAGTGATTCGATTGACCACTTCCGACGTGCGGGACATCAACGAACTCCGCTCGGTGCTCGACCGGGACGGATACATCGTCATCGAGAACGTGGGTTCCACCGAGAACGCCGAGAAGTTGCTGAGCGGGCTGGGCAGCATCCTGCCGCAGTACGACGGCCGCAAGTCGCACGAAATCGTGGTCACCCCGGGATTCGAGGATCTGCTGCACTCCAAGACCTCGAGGGAGATATACGTCCACACCGAGGCGCCGGGCTGGGACCCCGTCCCGCAGTACCTGGCCCTCTACTGCCACGCGCAGGCCCGGTGCGGCGGCGGCCACACGACGATCTGCGACGGGCGCAAGTTCCTCGCCGATCTCAGCGACCGCGAGCGGGAATTGATGTACGACGTGGAAACCGACTTCCCCGGCGCCTATGGAACGCAGGGGAAGGACGGCGAGGCCGAGTGGACGGTCCACAAGCCGATGGTTTCGCGTGACGTGGACGGCACCGAGGTGATCCGGTTCAGCTACACCCACCTCACGTTCGGAGATTACACACCCGACCTCGGCCGGGACGTCTTCGTCGACCGTCTGCCCCTGGGCGAGGAGGGCATCGCCCTCGCCGAGCACGGCACCAGGTTCTTCAACGACAACCACCTGCCGGTGCTCGTCCCGGACCACGCGCTGCTGATCTGGGACAACCGCCGGATGTTCCACGGCCGCAGCTCCTACACCGACCAGCGCCGGCACCTGACCCGCTTCTTCGTGGGCGCCTAGGCGGACAGGGGCCGCACCGGCCCGGATCAGCAACAGAGAGGAAGCACCCCTGTGATCACCGATCCTCAGGAAGGCAGCACCGGAAACTTCGGCACCGTGCTCTTCGACGCGGTGGACAACCCGGTCATCCAGCGGCTCGCCCTGAACTGGGAGAAGCGCGCCACGGTCAAGCGGGACGACCCCGACCTGCTCGATCTCTTCGATCCGGAACTCCCGGACTACCCCGACACGATCGTGCCGTTCAAGGACCACCACACCTACCAGGAGCTGTCTTCCGAGCAGCAGGGGGAGATCCTGAGCTGGGCGATGATCGCGCTGAACCGGAACACGATGTTCTCCGAACAGCGCGTGGTCAACCCGGCGTTCAGCCTCATTCTCCAGGGAGAGTTCCCCGGACTGTGGGGTGAGGCGCTGGAGATCTCGCTGATGCAGTCGATGGTGGACGAGCAGTACCACACCCTCATGCACCACATGGCGAGCGGCATCACGCGCAAGCGGCGCGGCAAGCCGTTCAAGGACTCCGATCTGCCGCTGCCGTACTACTCCCGGGTGCACATGCAGCTCAGTGCGGACGCCCCGGAGCGCTGGCAGCGCAGTCTCCTCACGCTCTCCTTCGCCACTATCACGGAACTGTGCATCGGCGGCTACCTCGAACTGATCGCCAAGGCTCCCGGCATCCAGCCCATGAATCTGGCCCTCGCCCGGCTGCACCGCCACGACGAGGTCTGCCACGGATCCATCAACGGTGAACTGGTCAAGGTCCTCTACCCCCAGCTGAACAAGGAACAGCAGCGCTTCCTGGTGCAGGCCCTGTGCGATGCGCTGGAGGCGTACGCGGCGAACGACTACGGCACGTGGCAGACCGTCATGAAGCTGGTCGGCGTCAAGGGCGGCGAGGAGATGCTGCTGGACGTCCAGGACGCCGGCCGCAAGGCGCTGCTGCGCGACTACAGCGGCCTGTACCGGGTCTTCGAGGACCTCGATGTGCTGGAGCAGATCGAGTTCGACTGGTCGAGCGTCAAGGTGTCCGGCGAGATCCCCTACCAGTGAGCCGTCGGTTCGGAGCCGAACAGGGAAATCGCCGCCAAGGGAACTCGCCCGAAAGGGAACACATGGACAAGGTCATGCCCGTGGCCGACCAGTACGGCATCGCGCCGAACGTCGCCGAGACCATCGCCGCCCGGGCCCTCACGGACGCCGGGGTGGCAGCGGCCGACAGTGCCGCCGTGGCGGACGCGCTGGTGCAGACCTCGCTGCGGGGCATCAGCACCCACGGCCTGCGCCTGCTTCCGCAGTATCTGAGCGACATCGAGCACGGCATCGCCAACCCGCGGCCTGTCTGCACCGTGGTCAGGGAGACGGGACCCACCGCCGTCCTGGACGCGGACTCGGCCCTCGGCATCGTGGCCGGCCTCCGGGGAACCGAGGAAGCGGTGCGCAGGGCGAGCCGTTTCGGCGTCTCCGTGGTGGTGGTGCGCAACTCCAACCACTTCGGCGCGGCGTCCGTGTACAGCCGGGAGATGGCGAAGGCCGGGATGATCGGCTGGGTCATGACCTCCTGCTCGCCGCGGGTGGCGCCCTTCAACGGCAGCAAGGCGCACCTGGGCACCAACCCGATCAGCGTGGCCGCGGGCGCCGGGGACCACGAGTTCGTCCTGGACATGGCCACCAGCCAGGTGTGCCTGGGGGAGATCCGTGAACGCGGACGTCAGGGCGAACCGCTGGAGGAGGGCTGGGCCAAGGACGCCGCGGGACGCCCCACGGTCGACGCCGCGCAGGTCTCCACGCTCATGCCCCTCGGCGCCGGGCACAAGGGCCAGGGACTGGGCATGGTGGTCTCCCTGATGACGGCGGTGCTCGCCGGCTCCCCGCTCGACTGGGAGCTGGAGCACATCGAGAGCGCCCCCCACGGCAGGGGCCGCCAGGTGGCGCACTTCCTGATGTGCCTGGACCCGGCCGTCTTCGGCGGGGACGAGGCGTTCGACGAACGTATGCGGACGTTCGTGGACGACACGCGGCGCAGCCCCTCCACGGGCGCCGAACCGGTGCGCGTGCCGGGCGACCCGGAGCGCATCACGGCGGCCCGCAACGCCGCCCACGGCATCCCCCTGGACCCCCGCACGGGCCAGAGGCTGTACGACCTGGCGGCCGACTACGGCATGGACAACCTGCTGCCCACCACCGGCATCGCCTGACGCCGGGCAAGGAGAATTCGCGTGGTAACCCTCTCCCGATCCAAGTCCATCTGGATGGACGGCGAGTTCGTCCCCTGGGACGACGCCCGGATACACTTCCTGACGCCGTCCCTGCACTACGGCTGGGCTGTCTACGAGGGCATGCGCGCCCATCGCACGGCCGACGGCACGGCGGTCTTCCGGATCGACGACCACATAGCCCGGCTGCGCAACTCGGCACGGGTGTACATGATGGAGGTCCCTTACTCCGACGAGGAGATCGCCGAGGCGATCGTCTCCCTCGTCAAGGAGAACGGCTCGCAGCCCTGTTACATACGGCCGAACATCTACCTCGGCTATGGCAGCATGGGCGTCTCGCTGGATCTGTCGGCGGCCCGCGTGGCCATCGCCACCTGGCCCTGGTCCGACTACGTGGACCGGCAGGCGCTGGCGCGGGGCTGCCGGGTGATGACCAGCGGCTGGCGGCGCAACCACCAGGACGCCATCCCGCCGCAGGCGAAGGCGACCGGCGCCTACATCAACTCCTGCATGGCCAAGATCGGCGCCCAGCGGGCCGGCTACGACGACGCGCTGCTGTTGACCGACACCGGCCATGTCGCCGAGTGCTCAGCGGCCAACTTTTTCCTCGTCAAGGACGGTGTCCTGCACACGCCCCCGGTCAGCGAGGGGATCCTGCCCGGCATCACCCGCTCCACGGTCATGACGCTGGCCGCCGAAGGGGGCCTGGAGGTGGTCGAACGCCGGATCGCGCGGGCGGAGGCGTACACCGCAGACGAGATCTTCCTGACCGGCACGGCCATCGGCGTCGTCCCGGTGGCCTCCGTCGATGACCGGCCGACCACGTCCAAGGGCTGCGGGCCGGTCACCAAGACCGTCGTCGAGGCGTACGAGGACGCCACGTCGGGCCGGCTGCCCGGCCACGCGGACTGGTGCACCCCGGTCTGACCGGCGCCGAGTGCGGGAGCGCCGCCCACGGAAGCGCTCCCGCACGGCGGGCGGCAGGCACAAGAGGGCAGACCGAACGAGCGGAGGCACGACGTGAGCCGATCGCACACCGACAGCCGTGATCTACAGCGGGGACCGGCACCCGCGCCGAACGCACCCCGGGTCGTGGCGGTCGTCGACGCCCCGGAGGGCGGTTATGTAGACAGCGCCGACCTCGAACAGCGGGAGGCCGGCAGCGGGATCGAGGTCCGGCTGCGGGTGCTGTCCCAGAGCGAGGTGCCCGAACTGGCGCGCCGGGCCCCGGAGTGCATCATCCTGTGGCATCGCATCTCCCTCACGGCCGAGTTCTTCGCGCTCAACTCCTCCTGCCGCGTGGTCGTCTGCGCGAGCGTGGGCCACGACCACGTGGACACCGAGGCCGCCCGGGCGAGCGGAGTGGCCGTCTACCACGTACCCGACTACGGCGTCGACGAGGTCGCGGACCACACGCTGGCCCTCGCCCTGAACGCCGTACGCCGTGTCCGGGAACTCGACGCGCATGTGCGCGACGGCGGATGGGAGTGGCGGCGGGCCGAGGGAGTGCGCCGACTGCGCGGCGCCGCCTGGGGTCTGGTGGGCTGCGGACGCATCGGGCAGGCGGTGGCCCGCCGGGCCGCGTCCTTCGGCATGCGCATCGGCTTCTACGATCCCTACGTCCACCCCGGCACCGAGAAGGCCCACGGCTGGACGCGCTTCTGGAGCCTGCACGAACTGCTCGCTTCGTGCGAGGTCGTGAGCCTGCACGTGCCTCTCGGCCCGGAGACGGAGCACATGATGGACCGAGCCGCTCTGGAGGCACTCGCGCCGGGGGCCGTCCTGATCAACACCTCACGCGGCGCGGTCGTGGACGAGGACGCCCTGCGCCAGGTCCTGGACCGCGGCCGGCTGGGGGCCGTCGGACTGGACGTCGCCGAGCACGAACCGGGTGTCGCCGGCTGGCTCCGCGGACATCCCCGGGCCCTCCTCACCCCCCACTCCGCCTTCTACTCCGTCGAGTCGATGACCGAACTGCGGCGCAGGGCCGCCCGCGCGGCCGCCCAGGCGCTCCGCGACGAGCCGGTGACCGCGGCCGTCCGCATCGTGTGAGACCGGGCGCGCGATCGCCGTCGCTGTCCGACGTCCCGTCCCGACGTGCCCAGAGAAGAGTCCCTATGTCCCTCGCCCCCAAGGAAGCGGTGGCCCGCCCGGCCGGCTGGAAGGACTGGAAGTGGCAGCAGCGCCACGCCGTCCGCACCGCCGGCGCGATCAAGGAGTACTTCCCCGGGTGCCCGCCCGAGGTGCTCCGGGAGATCGACGCCCACGCCTCGACCCGTCGGTTCCAGGTGACGCCCTACTACCTCAGCCTGATCCGCACGGATGGTGACCGGCTGCGCCCCCTCGAAGACGACCCGCTGTGGCGCCAGGTCTGTCCCTCGGCCCCGGAGCGTGCCGACCCCTACGGCTACGACGGGGAGAGCGAGAACTGGGAACTGGACGAGGAGATGGTGACACCGGTCGCCCAGCACAAGTACGGCAACCGGGTCATCATCCGGTACTCCAACATCTGCCACGCGTACTGCCAGTTCTGCTACGAGGCACTGCGCACCCTCGAACGGAACTCGTCGAAGCCGTCCTTCGAGCGGCGCCACTGGCTCCAGACGCTGGACTACCTCGCGGACCACGCCGAGGTGGAGGAGGTGATCCTCAGCGGCGGCGAGCCGTTCATGCACAGCGACGAACAGCTCGCCGGGGTGCTGGCGGACCTCCGGGAGGTCCGTCCCGATCTGGTCGTCCGCATCCACACCCGCAGCCTCACCTTCAACCCGTTCCGGATCACCGAAACGCTGGCACAGACGCTGCGGGCGCACGAAGTGCAGGCGCTGGGCCTGCACATCACGCACCCCAACGAGATCACCCCGGCCTTCGTCGAGGCCCTGCGCCGGCTGCAGAGCGCGGTTCCCCTCGTGTTCTCCAACGTGCCCCTGCTGCGCGGGGTCAACGCGTGCCCCGAGACGATGCGGGAGCTGTCCATGTCCCTGTACCGGCTGGGCGTGCACGCCGGCTACCTGTACCACTTCATGCCCCGCAGCCCGAAGTCCGAGCTGTTCTGGGTCCCCGTGGACGAGGGCCGCAGGATCGTCCGGTCCATGAAACGCCACGTGTCGAACCCCGCCGTCCCCGAGTACGTCCTGCCGCATCCGACCGGGAAGTACACGGTGCCGCTGCACGACGCGGACGAACACCCCAGGCACGAAATGGACCCCGACGGCGTCCGGTTGCTCGGCTTCGTGAACTGGCGCGGCGAGCACGTCACGTATCCCGACCCTGAATGACCGGCCCCGGGCCGCATCCCACCACCACACCGCCCCCACGGCAGGAGACGAGGCATGTGCGACACCGTCCGTAGCGTCGTCGACAGACAACGGATCCCGTCGATGCGGCCGCCTTTGCGAGACCCCTCGCAGACGGCGCGGCACACGGTTGAACACCGGCTCGCCCGCTGCCTGGACGGTCCGCCGGACCTCCAGGGCCGCGGCGACGACAGCAGGGCACTCCTGCGCACCACGCAGGACCGGCTCGAAGCCGGGATCGCGAGCCAGGACCCCGACGCCCTGCTGGACGTCCACCGCTCGCTGTACGCGGTCTACGAGACCCTGCTCGGGCACCCCCTCGCCCCGGCCGCGCGGCACGAGCGCAGCGCGTGGTTCAACGTGTTCCGGGCGATGTGCGAGGACGCCCTCCTGGAGGCCGACCTCGCGTCGCTGGAGGGCAGCCTGCCATCAGCCGTCGAGGCCGGCCGACCGCACTACCTGAGGCAGTGGTTCCTCACCGCCTCCCAGCAGCGCAGCCCGCTGGACCGAGCGGTGGAGGACCACCTCGAACACAAGGCGACCCTGAAGGAGATGACCCGGTTCATCCAGGCCGACGGCTATCTCAACTACCGGTTCTTCGACGCCCTGGTGCTGGCGCAGACCCACTTCATGGAGGGCGTCAAACAGGAGATCGGCCACCACCTGTGGGACGAGTGCGGCGCCGGCGACGACTCGGCGGCCCACACCGTCCAGTTCACCCAGGCCTTGCGCCGGCTTGGCACCTCGCTGCCGCTCCTGCCGCCCTGGGAGGACTGGCGCCCCTACGCCGGCTTCAACCTGTACTTCATGCTCGGTACCAACCGCCGCCACCATCTCAAGGCGCTGGGCAGCCTGGCCATGCCCGAGCTGTTCGACGTGGACCGCGACGACATCGTCGTACGAGGTCTTCAGCGGCTGGGGCTCGACCCCCACGACGGATTCCAGTTCTTCGTGAACCACGTCTCCGGCGACGCCGAGCACGGGCCCGAGTGGCTGAGCCATGTCGTCACCCCGATCGTCCGCCACGACCCGGCCGCCGGCATGGAACTCGCGCAGGGCGCGGCGCTGCGGATGCTCGCCATGCGCCGCTACAACGAGTTCCTCGCCGGCCTGCTGAACGTCGAGCCGGTCCAGGCCGTCACCGGGTGGACCTGAGATGAGCCGCGCCGCATCCAATCCCTTTCCGTCGATCGAGATGCAAGAACGTTCCACCGGTCTGCCCGCGCGATGGCGCCTGTCCACCAACGAGAACGAGTTCGGCCCCGCGCCCTCGGCCGTCGAGGCCATGGTCGCCGCCGCACAGGACGCGCACCGCTACCCGGACTGCGCGCACCACTCGCTGCGCCGGAGCCTGGCCCGCCTGCACGGAGTGAGCGAGGAGGCGATCCTGGTGGCGACGGGCATCGACGGCCTGCTGGCCCAGGTGTGCCGCTCGCTGCTGCACCCCGACTCGCCGGTGGTCACCACCGCGGGCACCTATCCGACCTTCGCCCACTTCGCCGAGGCGGCCGGGGCCGTGGTCCACACCGTCGACTACCACCAGGACCGCGCCGACGCCGAGGCACTGGCCACCGCCGCGCGCCGGCATCGGGCCGCACTGGTCTACCTCGCCGAACCCGACAACCCGCTGGGCAGTGCCCTGGGAGCCGACGAGGTGCTGCGACTCGCCGACCGGCTCCCGGAGTCCACCGTCCTGGTCGTCGACGGGGCCTACGCCGAGTACGCCGCGACCCGCCCGCTGGACGCGCGGGACGTCATGGGGCGCCCCCTGCTGTGGTTGCGCACCTTCTCCAAGGCCCATGGTCTGGCGGGGCTGCGGGTGGGCTACTGCCTGTACGACCGCGCCACGACGGCCGGCCTCGACCGCGGCCTGGAGCACTACGCGGTCGGCCGGCTCGCCGAGACGGCCGCACGCGCGGCCCTCGACGACGCGCGGCACCTGGACCGGACGGTCGCCCTGACCGCGGCCGGCCGCACGCACTACCAGGCGGAACTGGCGGCGCTGGGCTGCCGGCCCCTGCCGTCCGAGACGAACTTCGTGACCTTCCGGATCCCGGGCGACCCCCGCCGCACCGGCGAGGTGACGAACGCCATGCGACAGCGGGGGACGTACATCCGGCCGGTGCGGATCCCCGGGCGGCCGGACCTGGTACGCCTCACGGTCGGGCCGCCGACCCAACGCGCCGAGGTGCTCGGCCTGTTGCGCGACCTTCTCTGAACGTTCCCCCACCTCGATCATGCACCCGCGGGTGCGGAATGTGAGCCCTGCCATGTCGTCGCTGTCCTCGTTGCCCTCCTCCAGGCCCTCCAACAGCCTCCTCTGGTCCCAGATAGCCGAGTCCGTCACGCCCGGCCATCCCGACAAGGTCGCCGACCAGGTCTCCGACGCCGTACTCGACGCGTATCTCGCCACCGACCCGCACGCACGCGTCAACTGCGAGGTCATGGTGACCCGGGACCACGTTCTGGTGACTGGCCAGGTGACCGCCGCCGGGGCGGTGGACGTCGAGGCGGTGGTACGCGGCGTACTGTCCGACGTCGGCTACCGTGACGTGGCTGTCCACGGCATCGACGCGACGCGCAGCCCGGTCACGGTCGTCCTCGACCACCAGTCGCGTGAGATCGGCGCGGGCGTCGACGAGGGCGGCTCCGGAGACTCCGGCATCGTGTACGGGTACGCCTGCGACGAGACGCCCGAACGGCTGCCGCTCAGCTGCGTGCTGGCTCATACGCTGAGCAGGACACTCGCCGAACAGCGCGACCAGGCACCGCAGGTCGGGCTCGGACCCGACGGCAAGGTGCAGGTGGAGGTCGTCGCCGGCGACCGACCCTCGCACGGCCGGGTCGTGCTCTCCGTCCAGCACGCCGCCACGGAACCGCTCGAAGCGGTACGGGAGTTCTGCGCCGAGCAGGTGGTCAAGCCCGTCCTGGCGACGCGCGACCTTCCCGTCGAGTGGGTCCAGGTCAACCCCGCCGGGTCGTTCGTGGTCGGAGGCACCGCGGCCGATGCGGGGCTCACGGGCCGCAAACTCATGGTCGACACCTACGGGGGCCTCGCCCGCCACGGCGGCGGCTGCTTCTCCGGCAAGGACGCCACCAAGGTGGACCGTTCGGGTGCCTACGTGGCACGTCAGCTCGCCCTGACCGCGATCGAGGCCGGCCTCGCCGCGCGGTGCCAGGTGGGCATGGCCTACGCGATCGGACGCCCCGAGCCGGTGTGGTTCGAGGTGGACTGCTTCGGCACCGAGCGCGTCGACCCGGCGAAGCTCACGGTCGCGCTGCGCTCACTGACCGACCTGCGGGTCGACGCCACCATCGACCGGCTCCGCCTGCGCCACATCCCCTTCCGCCCCACCGCCACCTTCGGCCACTTCGGACGCGCCGACGGCTTCCCCTGGGAGCAGCCGGTGCGCGCCGACGAACTGCGCGCCCAGCTGGCCTGACCGGACCCCCCACCTCGGACGGACCCACTCATCCTGATGAAACGCACCCCTTCCGCAGACCTCCAGGGCTTCTCCTACGGCTTCCTGGGCGTCCTCGGGTTCAGCCTCACCCTGCCTGTGACCCGTATGGGGGTGGGTTCCCTCCCGCCCGAACTCGTGGGCCCCGGGCGCGCCCTGCTCGCCGTGATCCCCGCGGTACTCCTACTGCTCCTGTGCCACCGGCCACTGCTGCCGCCGAGACACCAGCTGCGTGCCGTGCTCGTCACCGCCCTGGGCACCGTCATCGGCTTCCCGCTGCTGACCGCGCACGCCCTGCGCACGGTGTCGGCCAGTCATGCCGCCCTGGTGGTCGCCCTGTTGCCGGCCACCACCGCGGTCATGGCCGTGCTCCGGGGCCGGGAACGGCCCTCCGGCAGGTTCTGGGTGTGCTGCGGGCTGGGCACCGCGATCGTCCTCGGCTACCTGTCGCTGGGCTTCGGCGGGGGCCTGCACACCGGCGACGCCGAGCTGCTGGCGGCCGTCGTCGTCTGCTCCCTCGGCTACGCGGAGGGAGGCGTGCTGGCCCGGGACGTGCCGGGCTGGGTGGTCACCTCCTGGTCCCTGGTCGCCGGAACCCCCGTGGCCGCCCTGGTGGTGGTCCTGGCCTGGCCGTCGCAGGGGCCGACCCTGGACGCGCGCGGTGCGGCGGCCTTCGTCTACCTGGCCCTGGGCAGCTCGCTGCTGTCGTTCATCGCCTGGTACCGGGGCCTGTCCACCGGCGGTGTGGCCAAGGTGGGCCAGATTCAGCTCCTGCAGCCGGTACTCACCATGCTCTTCGCGGCCGTTCTGCTCGACGAACCGCTGCGGCCCTCCACCGTACTCGTGGGTCTCGCCGTGGGCGTCGTCGTCCTCGCCGCCCAGCGCACCCGCACCGCAAACAGTGGTGGCCCCGCCACCACCCAAGAAAGGATCGTCCATGACCGTCGTGCAGGGCTTGAGTGACCTGGCAGCCCCCGTGTTCTCCGCCATCACCTCCAACCGCCTCGCCGAACTCGTCGGCCGGGCCGGATTCACGGGCGATCAGGTCACCGCGGTACGAGCCGTGGCCGAGGTGCTGCCGTTCAGGACGAACAGCTACGTCGTCGACGAGCTGATCGACTGGAGCGCGGTGCCGGACGACCCGATCTACCGCCTGGTCTTCCCGCAGGAGGACATGCTGCCGCCCGCGGACGTGGCCCGCATCGCCGACCTGCTGAACAAAGGAGCCGCACCCCGGGAGGTGACGGCCGCCGCGAACGAGGTGCGCCGGAGGCTGAACCCGCACCCGGCCGGCCAGCTGGAGCTGAACATCCCCAGCCACGCGGGCGCGCAGATGCCGGGCGTGCAGCACAAGTACCGCGAGACGGTCCTGTTCTTTCCCAAACAGGGCCAGACCTGCCACTCGTACTGCACCTACTGCTTCCGCTGGGCCCAGTTCATCGGCGACGCCGACCTGAAGATGGCCAGCGGTGACATCGAGCAGCTCAAGCGCTACCTCGCCGACCACCCCGAGGTGAGCAACGTGCTGTTCACCGGCGGCGACCCGATGATCATGCGGGCCGGGGTACTGCGCCGCTATGTCGAACCGCTGCTGGAGCTCGACCAGCTGGACTCCATCCGCATAGGCACCAAGGCGCTCAGCTACTGGCCCTACAAGTTCACCACCGATCCGGACGCCGACGACATGCTGCGGCTCTTCGAGGAGGTGTCACGCTCCGGCAAGGACCTCTCGGTCATGGCCCACTTCTCCCACCCGCGCGAGCTCGAGACCCCGGCTGTCGAGCAGGCGGTGCGGCGGCTGCGCAGCGCGGGGGCGAGCATCCGGACCCAGGCGCCACTGATGCGGTACATCAACGACGACCCCGCCGTCTGGTCCACGATGTGGAGCAAGCAGGTCAGCATGGGCATGGTGCCGTACTACATGTTCATCGAGCGGGACACCGGCCCGCAGGAGTACTTCAAGGTTCCTCTCGCCGACGCCTACGAGATCTTCCGGCGGGCCTACCGGGACGTGAGCGGCCTGTGCCGCACGGTGCGCGGGCCGTCCATGTCCACGACCTCCGGCAAGGTCTGTGTGGACGGCGTCGTGGAGGTCGCCGGGGAGAAGGTGTTCGCCCTGCACTACATCCAGTGCCGCGACGCCGACGCGGTGGGTCGCCCGTTCTTCGCGAAGTTCGACCCCGCCGCGTCCTGGTTCTCGGAGCTGGTCCCGGCCTTCGAGGGGGACTTCCCGGTCGGCATCGCATGACCCGCACGCGCCTCACCTACGCCCACCGCCCCGCTCGGGAGCTGCTGAGGATCGCCGCCGCCGAGGCAGGCGCGTGGTTCCTGGGCCGGATCTCCGGCGTCTTCGCCCTCGGCAGCATGGCCCACGGCGGCTTCGCCCCCGAGGTGAGCGACGTCGACATCGCCCTGGTCTTCGACGAGATACCGGCCGACGCGGCCGAACGCGTCACCGCCCTCGCGGAGCACGTCCGCGCCCTGGTCCCGGCCGAGGCGCGTCCGCTGGCCGACCGGCTGTCGGTCTTCTGGAGTGACTGGCCTCACCTGTGCCGGGGAGAGGGCGCGGGACGTCTCCCGGCGGTCGACCGGGCAGACTTCCTTGAGCACGGTGTTCTGCTCACCGGGCACGACCTGCGGCACCTGTGCCCGCGCCCCGACGATGGTGAACTCGTCGTCGAGAGCGCCCACTTCGCCGCGCGCAAGTTCGGTGCCGAGCCGTACCTGGCGCTGCTGAGGTCGCCGCGGCGGCTGCTCGCGGCCGGCGCCCGGGAAGCGACACGGGCGGTGCTGGTGCCCGCCCGCGTCTGCCGCACCCTGGCCACGGGCGACGTCGTGCGCAGCGACATGGCCGCGTCGTGGTACGCCGCCCAGGGCTTGCCCGCCCACCACCTGGTGACGGCGGCCGCCACCTGGCGGCAGGACGGGTTACCGCTCGACACCGGCGAGGCCGAGCGGCTGCTCGGGCGGCACCTGCCGCTGCTGCACGCACACCTGGCCGAGCGGATCCGGCAGACGCTCGGACCGTCCGCCGGGGCGGACGTCGCCGCGGCCTGTGACCGGCTCACCGCCCTGTCCCGGCCGGTCTCGTAGCGGGACCCCTGGAGGACAGGCGGCGCAGGCTGCCCGTGTCCGGCGGGCGAGAGCCCGTCCCCCACCAACGAGGAGACATCTGTGCAGAGCCACTACGACGTGATCGTGATCGGTGGCGGCATCGTCGGTCTGTCCACCGCGTACGCCATCTCCCGGGCCGCGCCCGGCACTTCCGTGGCCGTACTGGAGAAGGAGCCCGCCGTCGCGCGCCACCAGAGCGGTCGCAACAGCGGTGTGATCCACAGCGGTATCTACTACCGCCCTGGGTCGCTCAAGGCGCGCTTCGCCCTGCAAGGCGCCCAGGAGATGGTGAAGTTCTGCGCCGAGCACGGCATCGCGCACGAGGTCACCGGCAAGTTGATCGTGGCGACCGATGCATCGGAGCTGCCGCGGCTGGCCGACCTGGCCCGGCGCGGCGAGCAGCACGGCGTCCCGGTACGTACGCTCGGCCCCGGGGAGATCGCCGAGCACGAGCCGCACGTACGGGGCCTGGCCGCCCTGCACATCGGCACCACCGGCGTGGCGGACTACCCGGCGGTCGCGCGCAGGCTCGTCGAACTGGCCCGACTCGACGGAGCCGAGGTCCACACCGGCTGCGAGGTGCTCTCCCTCGCCCGCGGGCCGGGCGGCGTCATCGTGCACACCACCGCTGGAGACGTCCGCGCCCGGATGCTGGTCAACTGCGCCGGCCTGCACAGCGACCGGATAGCCCGCATGGCCGGGGACGACCCGGGCGTCCGCATCATCCCCTTCCGCGGCGAGTACTACGAGCTGAAGGAGCGGAGCCGCGACCTGGTCCAAGGGCTGGTGTATCCGGTGCCGGACCCCGCCTTCCCCTTCCTCGGCGTCCATCTCACCCGGGACGTGCACGGCGGGGTCCACGTCGGGCCCAACGCGGTCCCCGCGTCGGCCAGGGAGGGCTACCGGTGGCGGGACTTCCGGGCCCGGGACGCCGTCGAGATCGCCGGCTGGCCGGGGCTGTGGCACATGGCCCGCCGCCACTGGCGCCAGGAGATCGGTGAGTTGTGGCGCTCGGCGTCCAAGGCGGCGTTCACCGCAGCGGTGCGCCGCATGCTCCCCGACGTCACTCGGCACGATCTTCAGCGGGCGCCGGCGGGTGTCCGGGCGCAGGCGGTCCTGGCGGACGGAACCCTCGTGGAAGACTTCCTGTTCACCGGCTCCGGTCCTTTCGTCCATGTCCTGAACGCCCCGTCACCCGCGGCCACCGCGTCGCTGCCCATCGGACGGGAGATCGCCACGCGCGCGTTGAAGGTACTGAGCTGATCCGCTTGGGGGTTGACATGGAGAACTCCGGCCGGCACGTCAAGTTCGTACGATGGCCCGCCGAGGCGAGCATCCGCAACGATCTCCGAAAAGAAGGAATTCCCTGCCTCCTCGTCGTCGAAGGCGGCGCACAGCCGCCGATCTGCACCGACGTGTCGGAGGACTGGATACGGGCGCCGATCTCCCACCAGGACGTGCAGGCCCGGGTCCGGGCGCTGCAGCAACGCACCTACGGGCGCAAGGTTCCAGTGCTCGACTCCACCGGCGTCCTGTATTTCCGGAACAAGACGGTCACCGTCTCCAACGCCCAGGTCGAACTGATGGAGAAGTTCATAGAGCACTACGAGGAGGTCGTCTACCGCGCCGAGTTGGAGCAGCAACTCGCCAAACGAGTCCCCGCGCCCACCCGCAACTCGCTCGACCTGCACATCATGCGCCTGCGGCGCCGCATTTCCATGGTGAACCTCAGCATCCGGACCGTATGGGGACGCGGATACATGCTGGAGCCACAGTTCAGTGAGAAGGCGACCCTCTAGACGGAGTGATCCATGACCTATGTCATCGCCCAGCCCTGCGTCGACGTCAAGGACAAGGCGTGCATCGACGAGTGCCCGGTCGACTGCATCTACGAGGGCCGGAGGTCCTTGTACATCCATCCCGACGAATGCGTCGACTGCGGTGCCTGCGAGCCGGTCTGCCCGGTCGAGGCGATCTTCTACGAGGACGACGTGCCGGGGGAATGGAGGGACTACTACAAGGCCAACGCCGAGTTCTTCGACGACCTGGGCTCCCCGGGCGGCGCCGGCCCGCTCGGCCTGATCGCGCGCGACCATCCCTTCGTCGCCGGCCGGCCGGTCACCGAGGCGTGAGACCGACGACCACCGTGAGCGGAATGTGACGCACCCAGATAACAGCCTTTGACCTGCAAAAACGCGGGCAGGGAGCCTAGGTCCGGGAGTATCTCCATGCTGCGCACCATGTTCAAGTCCAAGATCTGGTATTTGGATGTTTGCGCAGGTCAAGGGCATGGCGGTGCCCGTTCGGGCCAGCAAGGGGTCAGCATGCGTCGTAGCGGTGTCCCCGCTTGCTTTCGACAGACAGCCCGACAGCCCGCCCGCGGCATGGCGTCCTTCTTCAAGGACTGCGGCTGCGCCAGCCTGCTCTCTCACGTGCCCCAGAGCGTGACGTACACCGGGGGCCGGAACCGGGAGGGCGGGACGCCGGCGCCGGGTGCGCGCATGATACGGGTCGCTGCGGGCGTGTGCAGGAAGCGCAGGAACGCGTCGGTGGCCGGGGAACGATGCTCGGGCTGCAGGACGGTGGCGTGCCACGTGGCGTCCGACGGCGTGGCAGGGGTCTCCAGTATGCGCAGCTCGTCACGCCGGATGCGGGGCGACACCAGATGAGCCAACGCTGGTGCCACCCCCGCGCCCTCGGCGGCGGCCGCCCAGGTCGCGGCCTGGTTGGGGAACACCCGCACGTGTCCCTCGGTCACTCCGAGCCGACGCAGCAGCCGCCCGGAGTCCGCGTCCGGATCGGTCCCGGAGGAATCGACCAGCCACGACCACTGCGGCGGCGGACCGGGCGGCCGCGGTGACCCGGCGCCGATCACCACGACCAACCAGGTGCGGAACAGCGGCTCGCTGACCAGTTCGCCCCTGCGGGCGGCGCCAAGACACGGCCCGAGCGCGACGTCGGCCAGCCGGTTCTCCACCAGCACGCGTATCTCGTTGCCTGCGGCCACCCCGAACGAGGTCTCGGTCCTGCGCCCCGAGCGACATGCGAACGCCTCCACGAGCGACGGGAGCACGAACTCGGCCAGCGTGCTCGTGGCGACGACCCGCAGTTCGTCGGGCGCACCCCGGGCCGCCCGCACCGCCGCCTCGGCATCCGCGCTCAGCGCGACCATCCGCGACGCGACCGGGAGCAGCCTCGCCCCGGCGGGCGTCAGACGCATCCCACCACCGCCGGTGCGCCGGATGAGCGGATCGCCGAAGTGGGTGCGCAGCGCGGCGAGCGCCTGTGACACCGCGGACTCGCTCACGTTCAGAGTCCGCGCCGCGGCGCCCACCGAACCGAGCCGGGCAACCAGCACGAAGGTGCTGAGCTGCGTAACGGTCACTATCCGATTTTCTCTCATTTGGGGCGATAAGTGAATGCTTATACACCCATTGCGTGACCAGTGTGGAAGAGCGCAGCATCAATGCAGCAACGGGCACGGCGTCTGAGGAGGGCCCGATGCAGGTACCGGCTGCATTCCAGTACGAGAGGGCCACCAGCCTCGAGCAGGCGATCGAGCTGCTCACCCGGTACGGCCCCGAGGCCCGGGTAGTGGCGGGCGGACACAGCCTGCTGCCGATGATGAAGCTGCGGCTGGCCCAGCCCGAAGCCCTGATCGACATCAACGGCCTCGGCGAGCTGGCGTTGATCCGGGTGGACGGGCACGACCTGGCCGTCGGAGCGATGGTCCGCCACGCGGAGCTGCTCGCCTCGCCGGTTGTCGGCGAACACTTCCCCATCCTGAGGGACGCGGAACGGGTCATCGCCGATCCGCTCGTCCGCAACCGGGGCACCGTGGGCGGCTCGCTGTGCCAGGCCGATCCGTCGGAGGACCTGTCCGCGGCGTTCTCGGCACTGCGGGCGACCCTGGTCGCCCAGGGCCCGGGAGGCAGGCGCACCATCGGGATCAGGGAGTTCTTCCTCGGGCCGTACGAGACCGCGCTGAACGAAGCGGAGCTCCTGGTGGAGATCCGAGTGCCGATTCGTTCGCACGCCAGCGCCTACCGCAAGGTCGAGCGCAGGGTGGGCGACTGGGCGGTCGTCGCCGCGGGAGCGGTGCTGGAGATCTCCGACGGGGTCATCACCGAGGCCGGGATCGGACTGACCGCGGTGGGTGCTCGACGGTTCGTGGCCGAGCAGGCGGAGGACTTCCTGCGCGGCGGCCGGCCGGACGACGAGGGCTTCGCCGAGGCGGGCCGGATCGCCGCGCAGGAGTGCAGGCCGACGGCCGACCAGCGCGGCCCGGTCGACTACAAGCGGCATCTGGCCGGGGAGCTCACCACGCGGGCGCTGCGCGCCGCCGCCGCGCGTGCCCAGGGGCAGGAGGCGTGACATGCGGATCACGGTGACCGTGAACGGCGAGCAGTGCACGAGGGACGTGGAACCCAGGCTGCTGCTCGTGCACTTCCTGCGCGACGAACTCGGACTCACCGGCACCCACTGGGGCTGCGACACCTCCAACTGCGGGGTGTGCGCCGTCTGGCTGGACGGGACGCCGGTCAAGTCCTGCACCGTACTCGCGGTGATGGCCGACGGCCACGAGGTGCGGACCGTCGAGGGCCTGGCGCACGGGGCCGAACTCGACCCGGTGCAACAGGGATTCATCGCCTGCCACGGGCTGCAGTGCGGCTTCTGCACGCCGGGGATGATGATGACGGCACGCTGGCTGCTCGACCACGACGCGGATCCGTCGGAGGAGGACATCCGCGAGGCCATCTCCGGACAGATGTGCCGCTGCACCGGTTACGAGAACATCGTGCGCTCCATCCGCTGGGCCGCCGAGCACGGCGGTGGGGCGCAGACCGCGGACGCAGCCGCGGACACCGAGCCGGCGCCTGGCCGCGAGGAGGTGCGGGCATGACGACCACCGAGGAACGGCCGGTCGGCTTCGGACGGATGCCCCGCAAGGAGGACGCGCGGTTCGTCCGCGGCCACGGGACCTACGTCGACGACGTACGGCTGCCCGGGATGCTGTACGGCGCGATCCTGCGCAGCCCCCTGGCGCACGCCCGGATCGTGTCCGTCGACACCGGCGCCGCCGAGGCGCACCCGAAGGTCAAGGCCGTGATCACCGGGCAGACCCTGGCCGGTCTCGGGCTGGCCTGGATGCCCACGCTCTCGTACGACACGCAGGCGGTGCTCGCCACCGACAAGGTGCGCTTCCAGGGCCAGGAGGTCGCCTTCGTCGTCGCCGAGGACCGGTACGCCGCCCGGGACGCCCTCGAGCTGATCGACGTGGAATACGAACCGCTGCCGCCGGTCGTCGACGCCCGACGGGCGCTCGACCCGGACGCGCCGGTGATCCGCGACGACAAGGAGCATCAGAGCGACAACCACATCTTCGACTGGTCGGCGGGCGACAAGGAGCGAACCGACGAGGTCTTCGCGGCCGCCGACGTCGTGGTGGAGCAGGACATGCTCTACCCGCGGGTGCACCCGGCGCCGCTGGAGACCTGCGGCACCGTGGCCGACATGGACGCCATCACCGGGAAGCTGACGGTGTGGTCCACCACCCAGGCCCCGCACGCCCACCGCACGATCTACGCGATGGTGGCCGGCATCCCGGAGCACAAGATCCGGATCATCTCCCCGGACATCGGGGGCGGCTTCGGCAACAAGGTCGGCATCTACCCCGGTTACGTGTGCGCGGTCGTCGGCTCGATCGTCACCGGCAAGCCGGTGAAGTGGGTGGAGGACCGCTCGGAGAACCTGATGAGCACCTCCTTCGCCCGCGACTACCACATGCACGGCGAGATCGCGGCGACGAACGACGGGAAGATCCTGGGCCTGCGCGTCCATGTCATCGCCGATCACGGCGCGTTCAACGCCACGGCACAGCCGACCCAGTTCCCGGCCGGCTTCTTCGGCGTCTTCACCGGCTCGTACGACCTGGCTGCCGCCCACTGCACCGTGACCGGCGTCTACACCGACAAGGCCCCCGGTGGCGTCGCCTACGCCTGCTCGTTCCGCGTCACCGAGGCCGTCTACCTGGTCGAGCGGATGGTCGACGTGCTCGCGGACAGGCTCGGCACGGACCCGGCGGCGCTGCGGATGCGCAACCTGCTGCGGCCGGGGCAGTTCCCGTACAAGACGCAGACGGGGTGGGAGTACGACTCCGGCGACTACCCGCGCGCCCTGCGGCTGGCCATGGACATCGCGCACTACGAAGACCTGCGCCGGGAGCAGGCCGAAAAGCGCGAGCGCGGCGAGCTGATGGGCATCGGGGTCAGCTTCTTCACCGAGGCCGTCGGCGCCGGCCCGCGGAGGCACATGGACATCCTCGGTCTCGGCATGGCCGACGGCGCCGAGCTGCGCGTGCATCCGACCGGCAAGGCCGTCCTGCGGATCTCCGTGCAGACCCAGGGGCAGGGCCACGAGACGACGTTCGCGCAGATCGTCGCCGAGGAACTGGGCATCCCGCCCGAGGACGTCGACGTGGTGCACGGGGACACCGATCAGACCCCGTTCGGGCTCGGCACCTACGGATCCCGCTCGACGCCGGTGTCCGGAGCCGCGGCCGCGATGGTCGCCCGCAAGGTGCGCGAACGCGCGAAGATCGTCGCCTCCGCGATGCTCGAAGTGAGCCCGGACGACCTGGAGTGGGAGAAGGGCCGCTGGTATGTCACGGGCGACCCCGACCAGGGACGCACCATGACCGAGATCGCGCTCGCCGCACACTCCAACCTGGAGCTGCCCGAGGGCGTCGAGGGCCACCTGGACGCGACGTGCGTCTACAACCCGCCGAACCTCACCTTCCCCTTCGGCGCCTACATTTGCGTCGTCGACGTGGACGCGGACACCGGCCAGGTGAAGGTCCGCAGGTTCATCGCTGTGGACGACTGCGGCAACCGGATCAACCCCATGATCGTCGAGGGTCAGGTGCATGGCGGACTCGCCGACGGCCTCGGCATGGCGCTCATGCAGGTGATCGCCTTCGACGAGGACGGCAACTGTCTCGGCGGGTCGTTCATGGACTACCTCCTGCCCACCTCGGTCGAATGCCCGTCCTGGGAGCTCGGCGAGACCGTCACCCCTTCCCCCCATCACCCCATCGGAGCCAAGGGCGTCGGCGAGTCCGCCACGGTGGGCTCACCTGCCGCGGTGGTCAACGCCGTGGTCGACGCGCTGAAGCCGCTCGGCGTACGCCATGTCGACATGCCGCTGACGCCCGCCGCGGTATGGCGGGCCGCCCAGGGCCGGCCGCTGCGCACCGACCTGGCGATCACCTGAGGCGCCGGCGATGACGAACACCGAACTGCTGAACCGCGCGGACGTGCTCCGGCACGGCCGTACCCCGTTCGTCCTGGCCACCGTCGTCCACGTGGAACGGCCCACGAGCGCCAGGCCCGGGGACAGCGCGCTGGTGCTGCCCGACGGCACCGTCGAGGGATTCGTGGGCGGCACCTGCGCCGAGACCACGGTGCAACTGCAGGGCCTGCGGGTGCTGGAGACCGGAGAGTCGCTGCTGCTGAGGATCACGCCCGCCGCGGACACCGGCGGCGAAGGCGCGCGGGATCCCGTCGAAGGTCTGGTCACGGTGGCCAACCCCTGCCTGTCGGGGGGCACGCTCGACATCTTCCTGGAGGCCAACCTCCCCCCGGCGTTGGCCTACGTCTACGGTCACGCCCCCGTCGCCCGCGCCCTGCTCGACGTCGGTCGTGTGCTCGGCCTCGACGCCCGGCCGGCCTCGCCCGGGGAGCCGCTGCCGCCCGATCTGGACGTCGTCGTCGTCGCCACCCACGGCCGCGACGAGGAGAAGGTACTGATCGAGGCCGCACGATCCGGGGTCCCGTACATCGGGCTGGTGGCCAGTCCCAAGCGTGGCGCGGCGGTGCTCGCCGGGCTGGACATCACCGAGGAACGACGCGCGCGCATCCACACCCCGGCCGGCCTGGACATCGGCGCGCGGACCCCGGCGGAGATCGCGCTGTCGGTGTACGCCGAGATCATCGCACTGCGGCCGCAGGTGGCCCGAGCCGCACGCCCCGCGGCCGGATCCGCCGCGCCGCAGGCCGTGGCCGAGAACGTGGATCCCGTGTGCGGCATGACCGTGGCGATCACGCCCGCCGCCCTCTCACTCGACCTGGCCGCCGGCAGGGTGTACTTCTGCGGGCCGGGGTGCCAGCACGCCTTCGCCGACGACCCCTCCCGGTACGCGCATGCCTGACCTCGACGCCCTCGTACCCGATGTCGCCGCCCTGCGCTCGCGTCTGGGCGCCGTCGGCTACCTGGCCGACGACGCCCTGGCCACGGCGCTGCTGCTGGCCGTGCGCATGCGGCAGCCGATCCTGCTGGAGGGCGAGCCCGGCGTCGGCAAGACCGAGGCGGCCCGCGCGCTCGCCGCCGTGCTCGACACCCCGCTGATCCGGCTGCAGTGCTATGAGGGACTGTCCTCGGCCGAGGCCCTCTACGAGTGGAACTATCCACGGCAACTACTGGCCATCCGGCTGGCCGAGTCACGCGGGGAGCCCCTGCGCGACGCCGACCTGTTCACCGAGGACTATCTGCTGCCACGGCCGCTGCTCGCCGCGATATGCCATCCGGGGCCGCGTCCGGCGGTGTTGCTCATCGACGAGGTGGATCGCGCCGACGACGAGTTCGAGGCGTTCCTGCTGGAACTGCTCGCCGATGCCGCGGTCACCATCCCCGAGCTCGGGACCCGGACGGCCGTGGTGCCGCCGGTGGCCGTACTGACCTCCAACCGCACTCGGGACCTGCACGACGCCCTCAAACGCCGCTGCCTCTACCACTGGATCGACTACCCGGACACCGCACGAGTCGCCGCGATCATCCGCAGACGGCTGCCGGAGTCGGCCCAGTGGCTGGCCACGCAGGTGGCGCGCGGGGTGGCGCGCCTGCGTGCCCGGCAGGAGCTCACCAAGCCGCCCGGCATCGCCGAGGCGATCGACTGGGCCGGCGCGCTGCACGCGCTGGGGCTCTCCGTTCTCGACGCCGACGCCGCCGACCGCACCCTGGGGGCGGTCCTCAAGTACGCCGAGGACCTGGAGGCCGTGCGCCGGGCCGGATTGGCGGAGCTGGTCGACGCCGAGGCCGGGTCCGATGCCTGACCTGCCGGAACTGGCCGCCTCGTTCACCGCAGCCCTGCACGGCGCGGGGATCGCGGTGGGCCCCGACCGTACCCGGAGCTTCGCTCGGGCGCTCACCCTGCTGGCACCGTCGACGACGCGCGAGCTGCGGCACTGCGCGCTCGCCACCCTGGTGTCCGACCCCGAGCAGATCGAACCGTTCGACGCGGTCTTCCGCGAGGTGTTCGGCGGCCCGGTCGACCGCGAAGCACAACGCGGGCAGCCCGGCGACCCGGCCCGATCGTTCAGGGACACCGTTCCCGGCCGCGTCCCCGGCACTCGGAAGGCCACCGGGGACGGACGTGGCCGGGAGGCCGACGCACAGCCGCGGGAGGCTCCCGTACCCCTCGCGGCCAGTCCGCTCGACCGTCTCGCCGGCCGCGACTTCGCGGAGCTGTCCGCCGAGGAACTGGCGCGGCTCTCCGAAGTGATGCGCACCATGGTGCTTCGGACCCCGACCCGGCCGTCCCGTCGGCGCCGCACCGCGCACCACGGTGCGCGCATCGACGTGCGCCGCACCCTCTCCGTCAGCCGGCGCACCGGCGGATACCCGCTGCGGCTACGCCGCTTCGTGCCTCGCGCCCGCCCCCGCGACCTCATCGTGCTCTGCGACATCTCCGGATCGATGGAGCCCTACGCCCGCGCGATGCTCCAACTGCTCTACTGTGCCGCCCGCGCCACTCACGCCGAGGTCTTCACCTTCGCCACCCGCCTCACACGCCTCACGCCCGTCCTTCGGCGGGCCGGGCCGGACGACGCCCTGGCACGGGCGGGCCGGGCGGCCCCGGACTGGTCCGGGGGCACCCGGATAGCGGAGTGCCTGGCGGAGTTCAACGAGCGGTTCGGCCGGCGCGGCATGGCGCACGGCGCCGTGGTCGCCATCATCTCCGACGGCTGGGACACCGGAACGGCCGCCGAGCTCGCCACCCAGATGGCACGGCTGTCCCGAGTCGCCCACCGCGTCGTATGGGTCAACCCGCGCACGGCGAGCCCGCGCTACCGTCCGCTCGTGGCCGGCATGGCCGCGGCACTGCCCTACTGCGACGCCGTCGTCAGCGCCCACAACCTCGCGGCCCTGGGCGACTTCACCGCTGTGCTGTCCGCCCCGCGCCGCCGCCGATGACCCTGCCCGTCCCGTACCGGGCCCTCGAAGGCGCCGCCCTCTGAACCTTCGTCAGTTCATGCTCAGTGACGGGGCTCTCAGTGCGCTCCGGAGTGCCGTTCCGTACCCTGGTTCCGCCTGTCGACCCCGAGGGCGGAGCGGAGCAGTAATCGGTCGGTGTCGATACCTGAACAGCGGGCGGGAAATCAGTGGGAAGCCGGCCGTTGTAGAGTGAAAAACGCCCTTGACCTGCACAAGCAGGCAGGGAGCCGAACAGCAGGAGCACCCAAATGCTGCGCACCATGTTCAAGTCCAAGATCCACCGTGCCACCGTCACCCAGGCCGACCTGCACTACGTCGGATCCGTCACGATCGACGCCGACCTGCTCGACGCCGCGGATCTGCTGCCGGGCGAGCTCGTGCACATCGTCGACATCACCAACGGCGCCCGCCTGGAGACGTACGTCATCGAGGGCGAGCGCGGTTCCGGGGTCGTCGGGATCAACGGAGCGGCGGCCCATCTCGTGCATCCCGGAGATCTGGTGATCATCATCAGTTACGCTCAGGTCTCCGACGCCGAGGCGCGGGCACTGCGGCCGAGGGTCGTGCACGTGGACCACGACAACCGGATCGTGGCCCTCGGCGCCGATCCGTCCGAACCGGTGCCGGGCTCGGACCAGGAGCGCAGCCCGCAGGCGGTCAGCGTCTGAACCCCGGGCCCGGGGCAGCGGCTGAGCAAGCAGATGACCCGAGGACGCGAGGAGTTGCCCATGAGCGACATAGAGATCCGCGACGACCGTGCGGGTGGCCGCCTCGAGGCGATCGCCGGGGGCGAAGTGGTCGGCCACATCGAGTACTTCGTCCTCGAGGCCCCCGCGCGCGCCCTCGTCCCCGTGCACACCATCGTGGAACCCGAGCACGAGGGGAAGGGCATCGCGGGCTCCCTCGCCCGTGAGCTGTACGGAATCGCCGCGCGCGAGGGCATCGTGGTCGCGCCCCTGTGCCCGTACGTCGTGAAGTGGGCGGCGCGCCACCCCGAGGAGGCTCCGGCGGCCGACCCGGAGCTGCTCGGGGCGGCTATGGAGTGGCTCGGGAAACACCCCGGGCGCTTCTGATGAACCGATCGGGTCCGCTCGCCCTGCTGCACACCTCACCCCTGCACATCCCCGTCTTCGACGCGCTGCGCGACGAGGACCACCAGGGGCTGGAACTGCGGCACATGGTGGACGAGGAACTGTTGGCCCGGGCCCGGCGCGAGGGCCCGGCCGCGGTGGCCGGCGAGGTGCGGGCGGCCCTCGACCGGGCCGTCACCGACGGGGCGCGTGCCGTGCTGTGCACCTGCTCGACCATCGGTGCCGTCGCCGAGGAGGCGGGCGCCGGGGTACCCGTGCTCCGGGTGGACCGTCCGATGGCCGCCGCCGCGGTCGCCACGGGCCCCCGTGTGGTGGTCGTCGCGACCTCGGAGAGCACCTTGGAGCCGACGGTCGCCCTCGTCGAGGAGGAGGCCCGCGCCGCCGGGCGCTCCGTACAGGTCCGTACGCTGCTGGTCGACGGGGCCTGGGCGCGTTTCGAGGCGGGCGACACCGACGGGTACGTCCGCAGCGTGGCGACGGCCGCCGACTCGGTCACCGACGCCGACGCGATCGTCCTCGCCCAGGCGTCCATGACCCCGGCCGAGCGGCTGACCACGACCGCGGTCCCGGTACTGTCCAGCCCCCGCCCGGGGCTCGCGGCCGGCGCGGACGCGGTGCGCCTCGGGTAGACGCTCCACGGGTAGCTGCGCCATGGGTGGGCGCGCCACCGGTGGACCGGCCGGGTCCGTCTGGTCCAACTGGTCCGCACGCCCTGCGCGACGGGGTGACTGGGGGAGCGGTGGCCGGGTACGCGTGGGACAAGTCCAGGGCCGACGTATCGACTGGCTGGAGGACGCCATGACGCATCCGAACCCCGATCCGGTGCAACCGGGTCCCACGCCCGGGCCGGGCCCCGACCGCCCGCAGCCCTTCCCGGACCCCCACCCCTTCCCGGACCCGACCCCGGATCCGGGCCCCCACCCCCCACCGAAGCCCACCCCTCCGCCGACCCCGGTGCCGCAGCCGCCGCCGGGGCCCGAGCCGACCCCGCCGAGCCCCGGCCCGGTGCCGCCCGGCCCGAGCCCGGTGCCGCCGGGCCCCGAGCCGGTACCGAACCCCGAACCGGGACCCCCGCTCACGTGAACAGCCGGGCGGACGGGTGAACGGGTGAACGGGTGAACGGCAGAGGCCGTCACGCCCCGGGTTCCAGGGATGTGACGGCCTCGGTGGCGCGGAATACCCGTACGCGGTGTACCCGTACGCCGTGTACCTGTACGCCGTGTACCCGTACGTCTGGTACCCCTACGTCTGCCTACGCCTCGACCTCCGACCGGTCGCCGCCCCACAGCGTGTGGAACGAGCCCTCCCGGTCGACGCGCCGGTAGGTGTGCGCCCCGAAGAAGTCCCGCTGCCCCTGCGTCAGGGCGGCGGGCAGTCGGTCGGCGCGCAGCGCGTCGTAGTAGGCGAGGGCCGCGGAGAAACCGGGTGCGGGCACACCCTGGCGGGTGGCGGCCACCAGGACCTCACGCCAGTCGTCCTGCGCCGCCGCGATCTCCTGCGCGAACGTCTCGTCGGACAGCAGGCTCGGCAGATCGGGCCGGGCGTCGTACGCGGCGCGGATCCGGTCCAGGAACGCCGCCCGGATGATGCAGCCGCCGCGCCAGATCGCGGAGACGGCGCCGAGGTCGATGCCCCAGTCGTACTGGTCGCTGCCCGCGCTGATCTCGTGGAAGCCCTGCGTGTAGGACACGATCTTCGAGGCGTACAGCGCCTGCTCCACGCGGTCCGCGAAGGCCGCCGCCTCGGACTCACCGAGCGGCTTCGCCTGGGGGCCCACGAGCTCCCGGGAGGCGGCGCGCAGATCGGCGTGCCCGGACAGCGAGCGGGCGAAGACCGCCTCCGCGATGCCGGACACCGGAACGCCCAGGTCCAGCGCGATCTGCACGGTCCAGCGTCCCGTGCCCTTCTGCTCCGCGCGGTCCTGGACCACGTCAACGAACGGCTTGCCCGTCGCCGCGTCCACGTGCGACAGGACCTCCGCCGTGATCTCGATCAGGTAGGAGTCGAGCCGACCGGTGTTCCAGGTGCGGAAGATGTCGGCGATCTGCGCGGGGGAGTACCCGGCGACATCGCGCAGCAGCTGGTAGGCCTCGCCGATCAGCTGCATGTCGGCGTACTCGATGCCGTTGTGCACCATCTTCACGAAGTGCCCGGCGCCGTCGGGACCGCAGTGGGTCACGCAGGGAGAGCCGTCCGGCGCCTTCGCGGAGATCTTCTCCAGCATCGGACCGAGCGACGCGTACGACTCCTTCGAGCCGCCCGGCATGATGCTCGGCCCGTTCAGCGCGCCCTCCTCACCGCCGGACACGCCCGTGCCGACGAAGTGGATGCCCTGGCCCCGCAGGTCGCGCTCCCGGCGCCGAGTGTCCTCGAAGTGCGCGTTGCCACCGTCGATGATCATGTCGCCGGGCTCAAGGAGCGGGGCGAACTCCTGGATCACCGCGTCGGTCGGCTCACCGGCCTTCACCATGATCATCAGGCGTCGCGGCCGCTCCAGCGCCTCGACGAACTCCTTCGCGGTCTCCGTCGCCACGAAGTCGCCCTCGTGGCCGAAGTCCTCCACCAGCGCGTGCGTCCGGGCCGCGGTCCTGTTGTGCAGGGCGACCGTGTAGCCGTTGCGGGCGAAGTTACGGGCGAGATTGCGCCCCATGACCGCGAGACCCGTGACGCCGATCTGGGCTGAGTTGCTCATACGGTTGGCTCCTAAGAGATCCGGTTAGAGGTCCTGGTATTGGTCGGTATGAGTCGGTATCGCCGCTGCCGGTGATCCTGTCGTTCCCGTTCATCAGTACTCCTCCGGCCATCCTGACGTGTCGGAGACGTGTACGCAGAAGAACGACCCGCCGCCTTCCCGAGCGAGGGAGCGGCGCCCGGGGCGCACAGCACGGCCGATTGCGCTCTTGTCATGGCCTGTTCGCAGCGCTTACTTTTGCCGCTCCTGACGCATGTCGAGGGGGCTCCCACATGGCCGTACGCGGCCGGCACCGCCGGTATCAGCCGAACAGGATCAACCGCGCCTCACTCACCGTCACGGCGGGCGGCGCCGGAATGGCACTCCCGCTGATCGGCACCGGCGTCGCACACGCGGCCGACGTGGACACCTGGAACAAGGTCGCCGCCTGCGAGTCCACCGACAACTGGAGCATCAACACCGGCAACGGCTACTACGGCGGGCTGCAGTTCACCCAGTCCACCTGGGAGGCGTACGGGGGGCAGGTCTACGCCCCGCGCGCGGATCAGGCCACCAAGGACCAGCAGATCGCCATCGCCGAGAAGGTGCTCAAGGGCCAGGGGCCCGGTGCCTGGCCGGTCTGCTCGGTGCGCGCCGGTCTCACCCGGGGCGGGGACACCCCCGACATCACCCCGGCCGCCGAGCGGACCGGCACCAGGTCCGGTACCTCGCCCCAGACCACCAAGCGCTCCGTGCGCGACGTCCAGCCGCAGACCACACCCCAGTCGCGGGCCGGCACCGCCGAGATGTACACCGTCGTCCACGGCGACACGCTCTCCGGCATCGCGGGATCCCGCCACGTCCAGGGCGGTTGGCAGCGGTTGTACGAAGCGAACCGCAGCACCGTCGGCTCTGACCCGGACCTGATCCTCCCGGGCCAGCGGCTGAACCTGCGGGGCAAGGGCCAGACCCCGGCGCACACCGAGAGCCCCTCGTCCGCGTCGAAGAAGCAGAAGACCCCCGACAAGCCGTCCACGCACAAGACGTCCCCGCACCAGCCCTCCTCGCACAAGACGTCCTCGGACACCGCCAAGAAGACCGACACGCTCGTCGCCCCCGTGCACGCCGCGACCGGCACGCCGTACCGCGCCGCCGGCGCCTCCTGGTCGAAGGGCTACCACACGGGCGTCGACTTCCCGGTGCCCACCGGCACCTCCGTGAAGGCGGTCGCCGAGGGGCAGGTCGTCAGCGCGGGCTGGGGCGGCTCGTTCGGCTACCAGGTGGTGATCCGGCACGCCGACGGCCGCTACACCCAGTACGCCCATCTCTCGGCGATCTCGGTGAAGGACGGGCAGAGCGTGGTGGGCGGCCAGCGCATCGGCCGCTCCGGTTCCACGGGCAACAGCACGGGCCCGCATCTGCACTTCGAGGTGCGGACGGGGCCCGGTTTCGGCACGGACGTCGACCCGGTCGCCTACCTGAGGGCGGGCGGCGTCAGGATCTGACGCGCGTGCGGTGGTGGTCCAGCAGAGGCGTCGCCACTACGTAGGGCCCGCACAGGGGGCCGAAATAGGCCGGCACGGGCGGCGCGTCCTCCTCGGCCGACTCGGGCGAGTCGGCCGGGCCGGGCGCGCTCTCCGCGGCCCCCACCATCGCCGGAGCCGGTACGAAGACATCCTCGCCGCGATCCCCGCCGAGTGCGTTCCCGAGTCCGGCTCCGAATCCGTTTGCGAGCCCGGCGTCGAACGCCTCCCCGAGCCCGGCTCCGAGTCCGCTTCCGAGCCCGGCGTCGAGTCCGCTTCCGAGCCCGACGTCGAATCCGTTCCCGAGCCCGGCGTCGAGTGCGTTCCCGAGCCCCGCGTCGAATTCGTCTCCGAGCTTGGCGTCGAACGACTCCCCGAGCCCCGCGTCGAGTCCCTCCCCGAACCCCGTGCCGAACGCCTCTCCGTGGCCCGTGGCCGGCTCGTGCTCGGGGTCCGGTCCCGTGGACTGCTCGGGCAGCGCCGCGAGCAGCAGCGCCTCCAACGCGGAGTCCGACGTGGCCGCTTCCGGCGCGGGCTCGGTCTCCACGACGGCGGATGCGGCGACCTCCGCGGTGTTCCGCGCACTGCCGATCTGCTCGGTCGTGAGCAGGATCAGCCCGCCCGCCGCCACGACTCCGCAGGCCAGCGCGAGCACGGTGCCCGTCTCGCCGTAGCGGAAGGTCTCGCCGAACATCGTGATGCCGACGGCGGCCGCCACGACGGGGTTGACGACTGTCAGCGTGGCCAGCGGCGCCGCGAGACCGCCGCCCCGGTACGAGGCCTGCGACAGCAGCATCCCGGCCGTCGCGAAGACGCCTATGAGGACGAGGCTCGGCAGGTCGGCGAGCGAGACCTGGTGCGACCAGTCCACCGCGACGGTCTTGGTGAACACCGAGGACATGCTGAAGGCTATGCCGGACCCCACCGCGAGCATCACGCTGCGCACGGCCGGGTGCCGGTGCGCGGCGCGGCCCGCCACCATGAAGGCCGCCACCGCGCCGCCCGACACCACGGCCAGCACCGTGATCTGGGTGTCACTCAGGGACTGCGAGTCGGCCGAGCCGACCAGGGCGAGCAGGACCGCGAGGCCCACCGTGGCCATGATCGCGCCACGCCAGGCGGTCGCCCCGGCCTTGCGGCCGACGAAGACGGCCGCCATGGGGAGCGCGAACACGATGGTCAGCGCGCCCAGCGGCTGCACCAGGCTCAGCGGGCCGTAGGCGAGCGCCACCACGTGCAGCACCCCACCGACGCCGCTCAGGGCGACCGCCGCCCACCAGCCGGGGCGGCGCAACGGCGCGTACGTCTGGTCGGGAGAGGTCAGGGCGACCTGCTCCTGGACGATCGCGCCGCCCGCGTACGCAACGGCGGAGACGAACGAGAGCAGGACGGACAGCGCGAGCGCGCTCATGAGTCCCTCCTCTGCGTGCGGCGGGGACGCTGTGCCCGGCGCGGCGAACGATCGGCCTTCATACCCACTACGATGCCTCGCGCATCCGTTCACGTCGTCGTACCTGAGCAGGCAATGAGTAGTACTGCCGATGGAGTACTACTCGCCCCATGTCCTCCCCTGGGTGGGCGACATGAGAGGGAGACCCTCCGGTGAGAACCCCTAGGGGGCTTGGTACTACTGCTGTTCGTGGAACTCGACCCGGAACTCGTGGCGCTCGGCTCGCTCGGCGGCTTCTTCGTACTACACACCGGCGTACCGCCGCGTGCCCCGCTGCCGACGCTCGCACAGGCGTACGCGTCTCCCCGAGACGATGATCCCAGAGATGTCTGGTCGGATCCTCTGAATTTTCGGGTGCGGAAAGTCGCGGCGAGTCTGCGGGCGCCCGAGCCCCGGATCGCGGTCTCGGTGGCGCAGCAGGGCCTCGCGGCCCGTCTGTGGTCGGTCTCGCTCGGCGCCGCCGCGCTGTACGGGCGGCTGCCGGACCTCGACCCGGGGCTGCTGCGGTGGGATCCGGACGGCAGCGCTCCGGACGACCTGTGGCTGTCCGAGGTACGCGCCCTGCCGGTGGCGGCGATCGGAGAGGTCGTACGGGACGGCCACCTCGCCCCGCTGGCGGCGGCTCTGCACACCCGACACCGCATGTCGGAGGGCTTGTTGTGGGGGAACGCGGGCTCGGCGCTCGCGGGTGCCTGGCGTCAGCTGCACCGCTGGGCCGAGGCCAACGGCCGTACGGACGTGGCCGATCGGGCCCGCGCCCTCGCCGTCGACCTGTTCACGCATCCCGACCTGTCCGCGACCGTCGACCCCCGTACCCTGCGCCGCCGCAGCTGCTGCCTCTACTACCGGCTCCCCGGCGGCGGCCTCTGCGGAGACTGCTGCTTCGACCGCCCGCCGGGCCGGACGCGGGGCGGGACTCCGGGCCGCCGCTGAGCATCGCGGTCTTCCCCAAGCGTCCCTTCTGGGTGACCATGAAAGGCACCAGCCGGTATCCGGTACGACGGGGGGCTCTGCGTGCGAGTGGGACTGCTGACCCGGGAGTACCCGCCGGACGTGTACGGCGGCGCGGGCGTCCATGTCGAGTTCCTCGCCCGGGAGTTGCGGACCCTCACGGACCTGGACGTGCACTGCTGGGGCGAGGGCGCCGCGGGCGGCGTCGTGCGCCACCGGTCGTGGTCCTCGCTCGACGGCGCCAACGACGCGCTGCGCACCTTCTCCGTGGACCTCGCCATGGCCGCCGCCCTCGAAGGCCGCGAACTCGTCCACTCGCACACCTGGTACGCCAACCTCGCCGGCCACTTCGGCAAGCTCCTGTACGGCATCCCGCACGTCATGACCGCCCACTCCCTGGAGCCGCTGCGCCCCTGGAAGGCCGAGCAGCTCGGCGGCGGCTACGCCCTGTCCAGCTGGGCCGAGCGCACCGCCGTCGAGGCCGCCGACGCCGTCATCGCCGTCTCCGGCGCCATGCGCGAGGACATCCTCACCTGCTACCCCGCCCTGGACCCGGCCAAGGTGCGTGTCGTGCACAACGGCATCGACACCGCCCTCTACCGGCCGGACCACGGCACGGACGTCCTGGAGCGCATCGGCATCGACACCGCCCGCCCCTACGTCCTGTTCGTCGGCCGCATCACCCGCCAGAAGGGCGTGCCCCACCTGCTGCGCGCGGTACGGGACATCGACCCGGCCGTGCAGGTGGTGCTGTGCGCGGGCGCCCCCGACACCCCCGAGATCGACCAGGAGTTCCGTGACCTCTTCCAGGAACTGAGTGCCGTACGCCAGGGCCTGCACTGGATCCCGCAGATGCTGCCCCGCCCGGACGTCGTCCAACTCCTCACGCACGCGGCCGTCTTCGTCTGCCCCTCGGTGTACGAGCCGCTCGGCATCGTCAACCTCGAGGCGATGGCCTGCGGAACGGCCGTGGTGGCGTCGCGGGTCGGAGGGATACCCGAGGTGGTCGAGGACGGCGTGACAGGTGTCCTGGTGCCGGTCGAGGAGAACTTCGAGGCGGGTCTGGCGCTCGCCCTCGACTCCGTGCTCGCCGACCCCCGGGCCGCCCGGCGGATGGGTGAGGCCGGACGGGAGCGCGCGGTGCGGGAGTTCGGATGGGACGCGGTGGCCCGGCGGACCGTCCAGCTTTACGAGGAAGTCCTCAAACCGGGGTAACCATCGGACAGGTGCAGTTCAAGCAACGGGGCCGGCCCGGCACAGCGGGCGCGGCTCGACCGGGCTCAGAGGGGCGGCGGCATGCGGCGCGGTGGACCTTCGGTACTGGGAATCGTACTTGCGGGTGGAGAGGGCAAACGACTCATGCCCCTCACCGCGGACCGCGCGAAACCCGCGGTCACCTTCGGCGGGACGTACCGCCTGGTGGACTTCGTACTCTCCAATCTCGTCAACGCCGACATCCTGCGCATCTGCGTCCTGACGCAGTACAAGTCGCACTCCCTGGACCGCCATGTGACGACGACCTGGCGGATGTCGAGCCTGCTCGGCAACTACGTCACACCGGTCCCGGCCCAGCAGCGGCTCGGCCCGCGCTGGTACCTGGGCAGCGCGGACGCGATCCTGCAGTCCCTCAACCTCGTGCACGACGAACGACCCGACTACATCGCGGTGTTCGGCGCCGACCACGTCTACCGCATGGACCCCCGGCAGATGCTCGCCCAGCACATCGAGGGCGGCGCGGGTGTGACCGTCGCCGGGATACGGGTGCCGCGCGCCGAGTCGTCCTCCTTCGGGGTCATCAGCCCCGGCTCCGACGGGCAGACCGTGGAGGGCTTCCTGGAGAAGCCCGCCGACCCGCCGGGCCTGCCCGACGACCCCGAGTGCGTCTTCGCCTCGATGGGCAACTACATCTTCACCACCAAGGCTCTGGTGGAGGCGCTCCAGCGGGACGCCGAGGACGTGCACTCGGTGCACGACATGGGCGGATCGATACTGCCCATGCTCACCGACCGCGGCGAGGCGCAGCTCTACGACTTCAGCGACAACCACGTGCCCGGCGAGACCACCCGCGACCAGGGCTACTGGCGTGACGTGGGCACCCTCGACGCCTACTACGACGCCCACATGGACCTGATCGCCGAACGCCCCGCCTTCAACCTCTACAACCGCAGCTGGCCCATCTACACCAGTTCCGGACAGCTCTCCCCGGCGAGATTCAACGCCGGGGGCATCGCGAGCGAGTCGATCGTCAGCGCGGGCTCTCTGATCCGGGGCCAGGTCACGCGGTCCGTGCTCTCGCCGGGTGTCGTGGTCGACCCGGGAGCCGTCGTCCAGGGCTCGATCCTGCACGACAACGTCCACATAGGCCGGGGCGCGGTGGTGCGCGGCGCGGTTCTCGACAAGAACGTCGAGGTGCCGCCGGGCGCGACGATCGGCGTCAACCCCGAGCGGGACGCGGATCTCTACACGGTCTCCAAGGGCGGGGTGATCGCGCTGGGCAAGGGCCGGATCGTGCCGTAGCCGCCGCCCGTGACCGACGACGGCCCCGGTGCGTCCGTGCTCACCGGGGCCGTTGTCATGTCCCTGGACAGAAAGTGGAACCCCGTGTTGTCATGCCAACTGCTTTTGGTGACAACGTTGTTCCGTCCGAGCAAGAGCCGCGCCACCCGCCCCACGCCCATCCCGGGCCCGTCCGGCAACCGTCCTCACCACCGTCCCCCCACCCGTCCTCAAAGAGGAGGATCCGTGCGTTTCGGACGACTCAGAGACCGACTCGCGTTACTGCTCGCCGCGGCCCTCGGCGCCGCGGGACTCGCCTCCGTGCCCGCCGCGGCCGACGATCCCGTCGCGGTCCACGGGCTGAAGGGTGACTACTACACCCAGTCCGCCCCCGGCGCCTTCGACTTCCACGAACTCAAGGCCACCGGCTTCGACCCGCGACTCGACTTCGACGACCTGGAACCCCTGCTGCGCTTCGCGACGGGCCAGGACAACGATGTCAGTGTCCGCTGGACCGGCAAACTCGTACCGGAGAAGAGCGGAGCCACCACCTTCTCGATCATCGGCGACAACGGTTTTCGCCTCTGGATCGACGGCAGACCCGTCATCGACCACTGGGTGGACGACTGGGATCGCGAACAGACCTCCGAGCCCATCGATCTGACGGCGGGCCACGCCTATGACTTCAAGCTCGAGTACTTCGAGCACTACGGCGGCTCCAACCTCCATCTGCGCTGGACCGAACCCGGCGGCGCCAAGGTGACGATCCCGCAGTCGGCGTTCCTGCTGCCCGACGGCTACGACTACGACGGCGCCCTCGCGACCACCGTCCAGCCGGACGGCCGCACCCTCAGGCTCGACTTCGCACGGGAACTGTCCGCGCCCCCGGCCGCCGTCGTCGACCACCTCCAGGCCGTGATCGGCGGCGCCAAGTGGCCGCTGGGAGCCGCCGAGTTGGACCCCGCCGACCCCAGATCCCTCCTCGTCACGCTCAAGGAACCTGTCGTCGGCGACAAGACCGGCACCGCACGCGGCAACGCCGACCTGCGCTACGACGGCACGGGCGGCCTCGCCGCCGCCGGGGACGGCAAGGCGATCGGCGCCTTCTGGAGCAGCGGCCCCAACCACTCCACGTACGAACTGCGCACGAAGTGGGCCGACGAGGTCGGGCCGGACAACGCCCTGCCGGAATACCCCCGCCCCCAGCTCACACGTGACGCCTGGCGCAACCTCAACGGGCGCTGGCAGTTCGCCGCCGCCACCGCGGGGGAGCAGCCCCCGGTCGGGAAGACGCTCGGAGAACACATCCTCGTCCCGTACCCCGTGGAGTCCCAGCTGTCCGGCGTCGAACGCCACGAGGACCGCATGTGGTACCGCCGCACCTTCACCGTCCCGGCCGACTGGCACATCGGCTCGGGCAGGCGGCTCCTGCTCAACTTCGGTGCCGTCGACTGGCAGTCCGAGGTGTACGTCAACGGGGTCAGGGTCGCCGAACACCGGGGCGGCTACGACAAGTTCGGCGTCGACGTGACCGACGCGCTGAAGCCCGGCCGCAGCCAGGAACTGATCGTCGGTGTGTACGACCCGACCGACGCCGCGTCCGGCGAGAACCCGCCGCTCGGCAAGCAGCGCCTCGACCCCAGCGGGATCTGGTACACCCCGACCTCCGGCATCTGGCAGACGGTGTGGATGGAGCCGGTCGCCCCGGACCACGTCGACTCGCTCGAGCTCACTCCGGACGTCGCCGGCGGCCGGCTCACCGTGGAACCGAAGGGCGTGCGCGACGGGCTGCCGGTCACGGCGACGGCGTACGAGGGAGGGCGGAAGGTCGCCACCGTCACCGGCCGCACCGGACAGCCGCTGACCCTGAAGATCGCCCATCCGCGCCTCTGGTCGCCGGACGACCCCTTCCTCTACGACCTGAGGGTGAGCGTCGGGCGCGACCGCGTCGGCAGTTACTTCGGGATGCGCTCGATCTCCGTCGAGAAGGTCGACGGCACCCCGCGCACCGTCCTCAACGGCAAGCCCGTCTTCATGATGGCCACGCTCGACCAGGGGTTCTGGCCCGACGGCCTGTACACGGCACCGACGGACGAGGCCCTCGCGTACGACCTGCGCATGCACAAGGAGATGGGCTTCAACGCGGTGCGCAAGCACATCAAGGTGGAGCCCGACCGCTGGTTCTACTGGGCGGACCGGCTCGGCCTGCTGGTGTGGCAGGACATGCCCGCCATGACCGCCGGGGTGAACCCGAGCGCGGCGGCCCGCGTCGAGTACGAGCGCGAGATGAAACTGATGATCGACCAGCACATCAGCAGTCCGTCGGTCGTGATGTGGGTGACCTTCAACGAGGGCTGGGGCCAGTACGACGAGGGTCGCATCGCCGACCAGGCCAAGGCCTGGGATCCGACCCGGCTCGTCAACGGCATGTCGGGGCTGAACCTGGGGGCCGACGGCGGCACCGGCGACATCATGGACGAACACGGCTATCCGAGCCCCGCGCTGCCACCGGCTCCCGACGGCAGACGCGCGCTCGTCAGCGGCGAGTACGGGGGCCTGGGACTCGCCGTGCCCGGGCACGCCTGGTCGGTCCAGCAGTCGTACGTGGACGTGGACCCGTCGACGTACACCGACGACTACCTCGCCCGCCTCGCCGAGGTACGGGCACTCGCGTGCCGGGGGAGCAACGGCGCCGTCTACACCCAGATCTCGGACGTGGAGGGCGAGCTGAACGGGCTCCTCACCTACGACCGCAAGGTCGTGAAGCCGGACGTGGGGAGGTTGAGAGCGGCGCACGAGGCGCTGATCGCCGACGCGTCCCGGGCGACCCCCACGGGCTGCCCGGCAACCTGACGCCTCCGGTCCTTCGAGGGCCTTCGCGGTCCCTCGGGCGACCCGGCGCTTCCGGTCCTTCGTGTGGCCGCGCGTCGGCGCGCGTGCCGCGTTCGGGACGCCTATCCTGATCCGACCTCACGTGCCCCTTGTGTCCCGCCCCTTTCGCGGGGGGCGGGACTTAATCTGCTGTTAACTGAGCGTAGCTTGATCGTACTTGACCGTAATCGCCTGTCGGGGTTTGACTGCTTGCTCACCCTGTCGTCGAAGCGAGAGCAAGCCTTTGACTCCTGATCTCCTCGCACCACTCGACCTGGCGTTCTGGAACATCGAGTCCGCCCAGCACCCGATGCACCTCGGCGCCCTCGGTGTCTTCTCCGCGCACTCGCCGACCGCGGGCGCGCACGCCGCCGAACTGCTCGCGGTCCGCGCGGCCGGGGTGCCCGGGCTGCGCATGCGGATCCGCGACGTCTGGCAGCCCCTCGCCTTCCCGCCCCACTTCGGGAGCGCGGCCCGGGAACCCGCGCCCGACTTCGAACCCCTCGACCACGTCCGGCTGCACGCGCCGACCGCGGACTTCCCCGCCACCGCGGGCCGGCTCATGGAACGCCCGCTCCAGCGCGGCCGGCCCCCGTGGGAGGCGCACGTCCTGCCCGGCGAGGACGGCACCTCGTTCGCCGTGTTCTTCAAGTTCCACCACGCGCTGGCCGACGGCCTGCGGGCACTGATGCTCGCCGCCGCCCTCATGGACCCGCTGGACCTGCCCGAGCCCCGCCCGCGCCCCGCGGAGCCGCCCCGCGGACTGCTCCCGGACGTCCGCAAACTGCCCGACCTCGTCCGCGGAACCCTCTCCGACCTGGGCCGCGCCCTCGACATCGGCAGCTCCGTCGCCCGCGCCACCCTCGGTGCCCGCTCCTCGCCCGCCCTCACCTCGCAGCCCACCGGCACCCGCCGGATCGCGGGCGTCGCCCTCGACCTGGACGATGTGCACCGTGTCCGCAAGAGCGTCGGCGGCACCGTCAACGACGTCCTGATCGCCGTCGTCGCCGGCGCCCTGCGCAACTGGCTCGACGAACGCGGCGACAGCAGCGCGGGAGTCGCGCCCCGCGCCCTGATCCCCGTCTCCAGGCGCCGCCCGCGCACCGCGCACCCGCAGGGCAACCGGCTCTCCGGTTACCTGATACGGCTTCCCGTCGACGACCCGGACCCGCTCGGCCGACTCCGTTCGGTGCGTACGGCGATGGACGCCAACAAGGACGCGGGTCCCAACCGGGGAGCGGGCGCCGTCGCGCTGCTCGCCGACCATGTGCCACCGCTCGGTCACCGCCTCGGTGGTCCCGTCGTCGGCCAGGCGGCCCGCCTGCTCTTCGACATCCTGGTCACCAGCGTGCCGCTGCCCAGCCTCGGTCTGAAGCTCGGCGGCTGCCCGCTCACCGAGGTCTATCCGCTCGCCCCGCTGGCCCGCGGCCAGGCGCTGGCGGTGGCCGTGTCGACGTACCGCGGACGGGTCCACTACGGGCTCGTCGCCGACGCACAGGCCGTGCCGGACCTGAACCGGCTGGCTCGCGCGCTGACCGAGGAGGTGGAGACACTGATCATCGCCTGCGGCCCCTGAAGCGGGCCCGCGGGGACCGTTGATCGTCTCGGGTTTGGCGCCTTGCCCCCTTGCTCCGTAAAATTCCGCCTTCGAAAGCGAGCGCGGTTCGAGCGCGGCGCGAGACCCGAGGAACGGCACACGCGATGACGGTGACAGAGGACGGCCAGGCGGCTCTCGCCGTGGACACGGCTGAGGACGACCGGGCGGCTTCCGCCGTGGACGGGGAGGCGGTCTCCTACGGGCCGGGCATCGATCCGGAGCGGCTGGCCGTCTGCCTCAGCGTGCTCGACGAGCTCGACAAGATCGAGGTCGACCACCCGGACGCCATCGCCGTGCGCCGCGCCACCGCGGGCGTCTACCGGACGGTCAAGCAGCGCCGCCGCCAGGAGCGCAGGGCAGCCAAGACCGCCCACGACAAGGCCGTCACCGAGTCCACCGCGACCGGTTCCGCCCAGCGCATCGACGACGAGACCGAGGGCATCCTGCCCTCGTCCGTCACCGACGCCGGCGAGATCGCGGGGATACTCCAGCGCCCGCGCTCCTGCTACATCTGCAAGAAGCGGTACGTCGAGGTCGACTACTTCTACCACCAGCTCTGCCAGGACTGCGCCGCCGAGAACCGCGCCCGCCGCGACGCCCGCGCCGACCTCACCGGCAAGCGCGCGCTGCTCACCGGCGGCCGCGCCAAGATCGGCATGTACATCGCGCTGCGGCTGCTGCGCGACGGCGCGCACACCACCATCACCACGCGCTTCCCGAACGACGCGATCCGGCGCTTCAAGGCGATGCCCGACAGCGACGAGTGGATCGGCCGCCTGAAGATCGTCGGCATCGACCTGCGCGACCCGGCGCAGGTCGTGGCCCTGGCCGACTCGGTCGCCGCCGAGGGCCCGCTGGACATCCTGATCAACAACGCGGCCCAGACCGTTCGCCGTTCCCCGGGCGCCTACAGCGAGCTCCTCGCCGCCGAGTCCGGCCCGCTGCCCGCCGGTGAGCTGCCGCCCGCCGAGGTCATCGGCACCTTCGGCTCCGGCGCGGTCGCCGCGCTCCCGGTCGCCGGGGGCGGCGCGCTGACCGCGCAGGACGTCACCGACCTGGCCCTGGTGTCCGGCTCGGCCTCCCTGGAGCGGATCGCGGCCGGTACGGCCATCGACGCGGGCGGCCTCGTGCCCGACCTGCACGACACCAACAGCTGGATCCAGTCGGTCGAGGAGGTCACGCCGGTCGAGCTCCTCGAGGTGCAGCTCTGCAACTCGACGGCCCCCTTCATCCTGATCAGCCGCTTGCGCGCGGCGATGGCGGCCTCCGGGGCCGACCGCACGTACATCGTGAACGTCTCCGCCATGGAGGGCGTCTTCAACCGCGGCTACAAGGGCGCGGGCCACCCGCACACCAACATGGCCAAGGCCGCCCTGAACATGCTCACGCGCACCAGCGCCCAGGAGATGTTCGAGAAGGACCGCATCCTGATGACCGCCGTCGACACCGGCTGGATCACCGACGAGCGCCCGCACCCCGACAAGATGCGTCTCGCCGACGCGGGCTTCCACGCCCCGCTCGACCTGATCGACGGCGCGGCCCGGGTGTACGACCCGATCGTGCGCGGTGAGCAGGGCGAGGACCTGTACGGCGTCTTCATGAAGGACTACGCGCCCGGCAAGTGGTGACCGCGTCCTCAGCGACGGGTGAAGGTGCCCAGGCCGTCGTGGTCCCGGGCCTCGACGGTCACCCGCGACGCCTTCGAGCCGCCGGACCCCGGTGAACCCGGACCGACCTCGAAGGTCACCCCCGAGAGCCCGGTCGCGTTCTCGCCGACGGTCCGGAAGGCGAAGGTGTCGCCGTCGTAGTGGGTGAGCCGGAAGGTGGTGTGCTTCGGGCCCAGGCTCATGCTGAGCTCGCCGTTCGCGGCCGTGACGGTCAGCGGACCGTAGTAGGCGTTGTCGTAGGTGCCCGTGTACCTGTCGGCGGCGCGGGCCACGGCCCCGTTCCGCGGCGGTCTGGCGTAGTCGGTGGGGGAGCGGCCCTGCTGCTCCTGCTGCCGGTAGACCCGGTCGACCAGGGGCAGCCAGTCCGTCGTGGGCTTCCCGTGCTGGGCGATGTCGAAGAAGTTCAGCGCGACCGAGTCGGCCAGGCCCACCGGCGCCCCGTTGGTCAGGACGGTGATGCCGAGCTGTTCGCCGGGCAGCATCGTCACATTGGTGTTGGCGCCGAGTTCGAAGGCGCCGGAGTGGCTGAGGCGCAGCCGGCCCTGGTCGTCGTAGCCGACGTTCCAGCCGAGGCCGTAGAAGCCCGCGCGGCCGGCCGGGGCCTGCGGGGGCTGGGCGACGATCTCGGGCAGGTGGGTGCGCTCCAGCGGGGCGGCGGGGATGATCTGCCTGCCGTCCAGCTTCCCGTTCGCGAGTTGCAGTCGCATCCAGGTGGCCATGTCACGGGCCGTGGAGCTCGCGCCGCCCGCGGGCGACTGGGCGTCGGCGTCCCGGACGTACTTCGGCTGCCAGGTGCCGTCCGCGTTCTTCACATGGGTGACGGCCTTGTCCTTGGCCCGGTCGTAGTCGGAGAAGCGGGAACTGGTGTTCTTCATGCCTGCGGGGCCGTACAGCGTGTCCTGGGAGAGCTTGTCCCAGGACGTGTCCTTCGCGTTCGCGACCGCCTGGGCCGCGGCGGTGACCCCGTAGTTGGTGTAGGCGTAACTGGCGCGGAACGGGCCGAGCGGCTCGTACTTCAGGTGGTCCAGGATGTAGGTCCGGTCGTAGCCGAGGTCTTCGAGGAGGTCACCGGAGTGGTCGGGCAGTCCGCTGCGGTGGGAGAAGAGGTCGGCGTATGTGACGTGCGTCGTGACCCAGGGGTCCTTGAGGGCGAAGCCGGGCAGATGCGCCGCGACGGGGTCGTCCCAGGCGAGCGTCCTGCCGCCGACGACCCCCGCGACGACGGTCGAGGCCAGCGGCTTGGACAAGGACGCGAGCTGGAAGACGGTGTCCGGGTCGACGGCCCCGGACCGTCCGACCCGACGCTCGCCGAAGCCCTTGAGATGGACCACGCGGCCCTTGTGGACGACGGCCACGGCGACGCCGGGGACGCCGGTCCTCTTCATGGCGTCCCGCACGATGTCGTCGAGCTTGCCGACGGCATCGTCCACCTTGGCCTGGGTGAGCTGCGGGGGCGGCTGGGGAGGCGGGGCCGCCGCGACGGCGGAAGGGGTGTGGCCCGCGCCGAGCAGGGAGGTCGCGGCGGCTGCGATCAGCGCCGCGCATCGGTGGTGTCCCGCCCGTCGCCGCACACCCATGGTCACCATTGAACGCGCGCTGTCAGGCTTTGTCCTGCGGAGACCCGCGGAGACCTGCGGAGACCTGCGGAGACCTGCGGAGACCCGCGGAGACCCGCGGAGGTCGGGCGGGAGCCGGGCCCGAGCTGGTCGGAGCCGGTGGGAGCCGGTGGGAGCCGACACGGCCGCTATGCGTCGGGCGCGCGCGTCCGCAGGCGTTCGTGGACGGTGTCGGCGGGGGAGTGCGCGGACCGGACCCGGGTCCCTCCGTCGACCAGCAGATCGGCGCCCGTGATCCACCCGGCCGCGTCCGAGGCCAGCCAGACCACCGCCCGCGCGATGTCCTCGGGCCGGCCGATCCGGCCCAGCGGGAGCCCCGCGCCGAGCTCGTCCTCGGCGTTCTCCCAGACGAACCGGGCCATCTCGGTGCGGACGAGTCCCGGGGAGACGGAGTTCACCCGCACCTTCGGGGCGAGTTCGCCTGCGAGCTGCTGGGTGAGGTGGAGGAGGGCCGCCTTGCTGGTGCCGTACGCCCCCACGTTCGGCCCCACATGCCCGGCGCCCTCCGTGCACACGTTCACGACCGCGCCGCCGTGCTCGCCCATCCAGGCCCGCCAGGCACACTGCACCAACCGCAGCGGGGCCTCCACGTTGACCGTGAAGGCCTCCCGCCAGCGGTCCGGATCGGCGTCCATGAGCGGGCCGTACGGCTGGTTGGTCGCGGCGTTGTTCACCACGACGTCGATGCGCCCGAACTCCCGCAGCGCCAGCTCGGTCAGCTCCCGCAGATGCGCCGGATCGGCCACCGAGCCCGCGAGTCCGACGCCGCCGAGCCGTTCGGCGGCCCGGCCCACCGCGTCCGGGTCCCGGGCCGTCACACACACCCGCGCCCCCGCCCGGGAGAGCTCCTCGGCGACGGCGAGACCGATCCCGCGCGAGGCCCCGGTGACGATGGCGCTCCTGCCCTCAAGCCCGTACGGCGTCGTCATCCGCGTACCGTCTCATGACGGACCGTCAGTCAACAGCCCCGAGCCGCGAGTGCTGCGCCGCCACCAGCTCCAGCACCGTGCGCCAGTCCTCCAGGACCCCGGCGTCGAGACCGGGGACCCTGCCCGACTCGTCCGCGTGGCGCAGGCTCAGCACGTCGTCGGCGTCCGCGTCGTCGGCCCATCCGCCGGCGTGCAGACCGACGAGCCGGGAGACCCGCTGGCCGAGCAGCGGCCGGACCAGGTCCGCCGCGAGGTCGGCGTGTCCGGCCGTGTCGCCGGGCCGCAGCAGTTGCCCCACGGCGTGGACCAGGCCCGCCACCTGTAGTTCCTTGTCCGCGGGACGACTTCGGCGCAGGAGCGCGGCGGTCTGTAGGGCGTGGTCGTGCAGATCCACTCGGCCGCCACAGCGGCCCGGGGTGTCCCGGGCGCCCCGGCAGGCGTGCAGCAGATCCATCAGCTCCTCGACGCTGCGCAGCTCCATGCGTCAGTCCTCCCGAGTCCTCCCGCGGGAAAAAGCCGTTTCCGGACGCCAGCAGATCATGGCTGCCTTGCGAATCGGCCAACGGGACCTGAACTGCGCGCCGTGTTCAGTGGTGCCCGTGGCCTTCGGCCCCCGGAGTCCCGTGCCCGTGGCCTTCCGGCGCAGGTGCGCCGTGGTGGTGTCCTTCCGCCCCGGCAGTCCCGTGCCCGTGGCCGTCCGGCTCCGGTGCCCCGCCCATCATCCGCAGCATCGCCGGGCCGCCCGTGCGCAGGAACCGCCACACCAGGGCCGCCGCCAGCAGCAGGAAGGCGATGTTGAGCCAGGTCGTGTAGTTCCAGGAGACGCCCTCCATGGGGATCGTCGCGTCGGCCTGGTCGGGGATGAGCCCGAGGCCGCCGAAGAGGAACTCCACGACGTATCCGGCGAGCACCATGGCGGCGTAGAAGGTGACCAGGAGGAAGCCGGTCATCCGGAGTCCGTAGTACTTCCGGTAGATGTTCAGGATCGGCAGGATCAGCAGGTCGGCGAAGATGAACGCGACCACACCGCCGAAGCTGATCCCGCCCTTCCACAGCACGACGGCCAGCGGCACGTTGCCGATGGAGCAGACGAACGAGGCGATCGCCACGAGCGGGCCGACCAGAGGGCCGATCAGCTTCGCGGCGAGCGGATGGCCGTCCAGGAAGAGGGACTGCCAGAACGCGTCGGGCACCCAGGCCGCGATCGCGCCCGCGATCAGCAGACCGATCACCAGGTCGCGCAGGATCGCCGCCCACTCCATGACGAATACGTGTGCGACAGAGGTGTAGCCCTCACGCGAGAGCAGCCGCCGCGCGAACGAGCCCTCCGTCCGGATCGACATGTCCATCGCGGCATGCCCTTCCATCGACCCGGCGAGCCCGCGCTCCGCCTGCTCCCGGGCCTCGCGCAACAGTCGTTCGCGCAGAAAGATCCGGAAGAGCACGGCCAGTGCCACGATCATGATCGGGCCGCCGACGAACTCGGCGACCGTGAACTGCCAGCCCATCAACAGGGCGAGGATCACGCCGAGTTCGACGACCAGATTGGTGGAGGCGATCTCGAACGCCATCGCCGCGGTGAAGTTCGCGCCCTTGCGGAACAGCGAGCGCGCCAGCGCGACGGCCGCGTACGAACAGGACGAGGAAGCCGCGCCGAGCCCCGCCGCCAGCGTGAGGGTCCGCGGCCGGTCGTCACCGAGTATCCGCACGATCGTCGCGCGACGCACCACGGCCTGGACGACGGCGGAGAGGCCGAATCCCAGGATGAGCGCCCAGGTGATCTCCCAGGTCATCGACCCGGTGATGGACAGTGCGTGCAGGATCGCGTGCATCGGCCTCGCTCTTTCCCGTCCGGCTTCCCCGATTCATACGGGACTATACCCCCTAGGGGTATCAGATGCCGTGTGGTGGCCGGGCGGGTCACGCCGGTTCAAGGTTCCGCAAAGACTTCGGAGGGCCGTCTCAAAGGGGGGTCAAGGCTCCGCGGGTCGGCCCATCACCCCTGTCCGGGCCCCGGGTTGAGCCTTCCCGCCCTGGTCACGGGAGGTGTGGCGCTACGCCGAACGGGTGAGATGCGAGGGGGATACATCATCAAATAGGCCCAGATCGAGGGCCGATGGACGCTGATCGACCCAAGACGGTTACCTCGTGTTTTCAGCCCCATCGAGCGGGCGCCCGCTCATTTGGTTACCCTGTACCGGACGGACAGCCTGCAGGGGTTCCACCCACACCCACGGTCCGTCCCGGGACAGCCGGTCACCACGGACTGCTCTCACACGAGTTACCGGCGCCACCGCGTCCTTAACTGCCTTCGACTCAGACCCGAGGGGATGTCAGGCGACCGGAAGCAGACTGGCCCTGTACGTCCCGAGGGTGACCCGACACATAAGGAGTGCGCGGTGACACCGGAGAAGACGAATCGCGATCAGCGCCCCAAGGAACGCACGGAGCGTGGAGGCCGGCCCGAGAAGAAGCTCGGCAGCCTCGACGTGTGGGCCAGGTCCGCCCCGATCCGCCTGGCGGGGTACGAGGACGACCTCGCCGAGCCCCACATCCTGCCCAGCGTGGACTGACCGCTCGCGGCGGGAGTCATCGCGAACGCTGACGGCATGGGCGTGCCAGACTCACGTCCATGCTGATCAGAGAAGCCGCGGCCGACGACTGGCCGCGGATCTGGCCTTTCTGGCACCGGATCGTCGCCGCGGGTGAGACCTACACCTGGGACCCGGGCACCTCGGAGGAGGCGGCCCGGGCCCTGTGGATGGCACCGGGCAAGCGTGTGTACGTCGCCGAGGACGCCACCGGAGCGGTCGTCGGCTCGGCCTACGTCACCCCCAACTACGGCGGCCCCGCCGCCCGCGTCGCGGGCGCCGGATTCATGGTCGACCCCGACCGCGCCGGGCTCGGCATCGGGCGCGCGCTCGCCGAGCACATCCTCGCCGCGGCGAAGGCCGACGGCTATCGGGGCATGGTCTTCAACGCCGTCGTGGAGACCAATCCGGCCGTCAAGCTGTGGACCGCGCTCGGCTTCACGGTCCTCGGCACCGTGCCGGACGCCTACGAGCACCCCCGGCACGGGTGGGTGGGACTGCACATCATGTACAAGGCGCTGTGAAGCCCCCGCGCTCCTAAGGACTGCGCCGCTCAGTCCAGTGGCGCCGTTCGCCGCCACGGCCGCAGTTCCTCCAACTGGCTTGCCAGCTCCAGGAGTTCGAGCTCGGATCCGGGGCGTCCGACCAGCTGTACGGCCGCCGGGGCCCCGCTCGGCAGGGTCCCGAACGGCACCGCCATCGCGGGCCACCCGGTGAGGTTCCACGGCGGTGTCAGGGGCGAGTAGTTGGTGTTGACCAGCACATTGCGCAGCCAGCCCCGCTTGTGCCACGGTGCGGCGGCCGGCCCCCGCCGGGCCAGTGCCGGGGTGAGCAGCACGTCGTGCTCCGCGAAGAACGGCTCCAGGCGCCCGCGCAGCTGCTCGCGGCGCTCACCCGTGCGTACCCCGGCCACGAAGCGGCGCCCCACGGTGGCGTGCACCCGAGTCCGCCGGGCCAGCCGGCGCGGGTCGAGGTCCTCGGCGTCGACCGCGGTGCCCGCCGTCCAGTGCATCAGCGCGGCGGTGCCCAGCCAGTAGGGGTACGGCGGGTCGGCGGGCCGCACCTCGTGGCCCGCCCCGGCCAGCAACTCCCCGGCCTCCCGGGCCGCGTTCGCGTAAGGGCGTCCGACACCCACGCCGATCAGTGGACTGCGCACGGAGACGGCCACCTTGCGGACGAGGTTCCCCGAGGGGCGTATCGCCTCGGTGTCCGACAGGACCGCGAACATCAAACGGGCGTCCTCGACCGTGGTGGCGAGCGGCCCGTTCTCCGACATGCCGAACCAGTCGCCGTGACCGATGCCCGCCGGGATCGTGTCATGCCCCGGCTTGAGGCCGAGGATGCCGCAGTTGGCGGCCGGGATGCGCAGTGAACCCATCCCGTCGTTGCCCAGCGCGATCGGCACCATCCCGGCGGCGACCGCGGCCGCGCTGCCGCCCGAGGAGCCGCCCGCCGTGCGTGAGGTGTCCCAGGGGTTGCGGGCCGTGCCGTGCACACCCTCGGAGGTGCCGAAGACACAGAGCTCGGGCACGTTGGTGAGGCCCACGACCACGGCGCCCGCCGCGCGCAGCCGCGCCACCGTCGGATGGTCGTGATCGGCGGGGGTGTCCGCGGTCGCGGCGGAGCCGTTGCGGTTCGCCTCGCCGCGCACCGCGAGGTTGTCCTTGACGGCCACGGGCACCCCCGCGAGGGGGAGTTCGGCCAGGTCCGCGCGGCCGGCCAGCTCGTCGGCCTCCGCGAGGGCCGCCTCGGACCGTACGACACGGAAGGCACCCACGCGCGCGTCGAGCCGGTCGATCCGCGCGAGGTGGTCGGCCACCACCTCGTGGGGCGTGGCCCGCTTCTCGCGTACGGCTGCGGCGATCTCGGTGGCGGTCCGGCCGACCCAGCTGGTCACGGGTGCTCCTCGGGGACAGGGGATTACTGGCGAGTACGAGGAGCACTGTGCCCGGCGGCGGGGTGCCGCGTCGAGAGCCGTCGCCCTTGGACATTCGGATCGGTCTTCTTGGACTTTCGCGCTCACGCTTGTCCGGTATCTCCGCAGAGTCGCAGATCATCCGATCACTTGCTCAACTTTCGCACCTACCCGCCCCATTGACAGGATCTGGTGGCGCCTCAATCATCAAACATCCGATGAATTGGAGCCGCTATGAGCACGTATCCAAGACGTCAGGTTCTGGGCGCCGCGGCCGGAGTGGCCGTCGCGGCCACTCTTCCCCTCGCGGCCACGGCCGAAGCGCGACCGGCGGTCGAGCAGCACGGCCAGTGGGTTCCCGTCCCCGACCAGATCCCCGTGCCGCTCGACGCGTACACCGACAACGACGGCATCGACACGGCGACCGCCCCCGGCGGCAGCTTCGACGGCTCGGGGTACACGTTCCCCGGCGAGGAGCTCCCGGCGGGCCCCGTCGAGGTGGACGGCATCGCGTTCGTCTTCCCCTCCGCCGCCGCGGGCGCCCGGAACAACGTGGTGGCCCTCGGCCAGCGCATCGACCTGCCGAGCGGACGCTATCTCTCGGCCCACTTCCTCACCGCGGGCAGCTACGGTGACGCCTCGGGCCGGGCCACCGTGCACTACGCCGACGGCTCGACGACCACCGCCGGGCTCGGCGGCGCGGACTGGTACGCGACCGGCGGGTCGCTGTCGGCCCCGTACCGCTACCGGCCGGACGGCACAAAGGACGAGCACGGCGTGGGGATCGGCACGGCCGAGGTCTGGATCGACCCCCAGCGCGAGGCGGTCGCCCTCACCCTGCCGACCACCAACCCCGCCGAGGCCGGCAAGGCCTCCCTCCACCTCTTCGCCCTCTCCCTCCAACCGGCCGCGCAGGGCCGGGCGTTGGCCCTGCGGGACGCGCACTCCACCTTCTCCCTGCTGGAGTCGAGCGGCGCGCAGAGCGTGGAGGCCACGGTCGTCAACGCGGGCACGGTCGCCGTCCTCGCCGGCGACCGGGTGTCGGTCGGCGTCGACGTGCCGGGCGCCCGCACCGTCGAGCCCGCGCACGTCGTCCGCCTCGACCCCGGCGAGCAGGCGCGCGTCCGGGTCGGCATCCGCAACCGCGTGGGCACGGCACCGGGCACCGCGCGGCCCGGAAAGGTGACCGTCACCGGACGCGGGCAGCAGGTGACCTCCGCCGGGCGCGAGCTGACCCTCGGCGTGCCCGACTACCAGCCCACCGAGAGCTCTCTCGCCGGGCACCAGGCCCCGTACTGGTTCCACCGCGCCAAGTTCGGCATCTTCATCCACTGGGGCGTCTACTCGGTGCCCGCCTGGTCTCCGGTCGGCAAGCAGTACGCCGAGTGGTACTGGAACCACCTGCAGAGCCCGGACAACGCGGTGTACGCCTACCACCGGGACACCTACGGCGAGAACTTCGCCTATGACGACTTCATCCCGATGTTCACGGCGGAGAGGTTCGACCCCCGGGCCTGGGTGGAGCTCTTCCGTGACGCGGGAGCCCAGTACCACGTGCTCACCTCCAAGCACCACGAGGGCTTCGCCCTGTGGGACACCAAGGTCTCCGACCGCAACGCCGTGAAGATGGGCCCGAAGCGCGATCTGATCCGTGAACTCTTCGACGCCTCGAAGAAGTTCACGCCCGAGTTGCACCGCGGCCTGTACTTCTCCATGCCCGAGTGGTTCAACCCCGACAACCCGTGGATGGGCCACGCCCCGCGCAACCCGTACACCCTGGAGCCACTCCCGTACACCGGATACACCGCGGGCAAGGACTTCGTGAAGGACTATCAGGCCCCGCAGATGCTGGAACTGATCCACGGCTACGACCCGTCGCTCATCTGGTGCGACATCGGCGGCGCGAACGACAGCCTCCACGTCCTCGCCGAGTACTTCAACCACGGCAAGAACAGACCCAAGCCGTACGAGGTGACCGTCAACAACCGCTCGGGCATCGGCTTCCACGACTTCACCACGCCCGAGTACACGACGTACGAGAACACGGTCGTCGCGAAGTGGGAGTCGAGCCGGGGACTCGACCCCTTCAGCTACGGCTACAACAAGGCGACGCCCGACGCCGCCTACATGACCGCCGAGGAGGTCGTCCACAGCCTGGTCGACATCGTGTCGAAGAACGGCAACTTCCTGCTGGACATCGGCCCCCGCGCGGACGGCACCATCCCGGACATCATGCAGACCCGGCTGCGCGAGACCGGCCGCTGGCTCAGGACCAACGGCGAGGCGATCTACGACACCACGTACTGGTCGCGGATGGCGCAGCTCGGCGAGGACCTGCGGTTCACGGTCCGGCAGAACGAGGCGTTCTACATCCACTCGCTGACCGAGCCCGGCGCCACACTGACCGTCGAGGCACCGGTGCCGATCCGCGGTGGGGACAAGGTGACGATGCTCGGTCATGACCGGCCGCTGACCTGGACGGTGAGCGGCGGGTCGCTGGTCGTCGACGTGCCGGAAGCGGCCCGCAAGGCGGGGCAGTACGTGTGGGTGTTCAAGGTGGAATGGCATGGCTGACCAACGCGCCGCACGGTCCGTACGGAGCCGGTGGACGCGGAGGGTCGTCGGATGCGTGGTGGCGCTGCTGCTGACGCTCGCGACGCCGGCCCCGGCGCTGGCGCGAACGGTGCGGGCGGGGACGGCCGCGGTGCCTCCCGTCACGGTCCCCGCCCTCTCCAACTGGACACCGGAACGTGGCAGTTACTCCATCGGCCCCGGATCGCGCATCGTCGCGCCAGACCCCGCGGCGCGCCGGGTCGCGGACACTCTCGCCGACGATCTGCGCGCGGCGGGCCACGGCACCGTTCCCGTAGTACGGCAGGGCGCGCACACGGGTGACATCGTGATCGGCGTCGACCCCTCCGCGTCGCGGCTCGGCGCGGAGGGCTACGAACTGCGCGCGGGCAAGAGCCTGTTGGTGACCGCGGCCGCCGAGACCGGTGCCTTCTACGGCACCCGCACCCTCCTCCAACTCCTCGCCCAGAGCGACCGCGTGCCCGCCGGGAGCACGGTCGACGTGCCCCAGTACAAGGAACGCGGTGTCGGCGTCTGCGCCTGCTACGTCCACATCTCCACGGCCTGGCTGGAGAACCTGGTACGCGACATGGCGTATCACAAGCTCAACCAGCTGCTGCTCGAACTGAAGGTGAAGAGCGACGCCCACCCCGAGGCCAACGCCTGGGGCTACTACACCAAGGACGAGATACGCCGGCTCGTGGCCCTCGGCGAGAAGTACCACGTCGAGATCGTCCCGGAGATCAACTCGCCCGGGCACATGGACCCCTGGATCCAGAACCGCCCGGACCTCCAGCTCACCGACGCCGACGGTGTGAAGCAGCCCGCCCGGCTCGACATCACACAGGACGCGGCCTTCACGTACTACACGAGCCTGATCGACGAGTACGCGCAGGTGTTCACGTCCGGGTCCTGGCACATGGGCGCCGACGAGTACATGCTCGGCTCCGACTTCGCCAAGTACCCGCAGATCCTCGCCTACGCACGGGCCAGGTACGGCGCGAACGCCACCCCGCAGGACGCGTTCATCGACTTCGTCAACCGTGTCCAGGCCTACGCGGCGGCCAAGGGCAAGAAGCTGCGCATCTGGAACGACGGTCTCACCGGCGCCAACACGGTGCCCGTCACGGCCGGTACGACGGTCGAGCACTGGCTGAACGTGACAACCAAGCCCAGTCAACTCATCGCGCAGGGCTATCCGTTGATGAACGCCGCCTACTCCCTCTACCTCGTCCGCGGCGGCTTCCACACCGACACGAAGGCGCTGTACGACCAGAGCTGGGACCCGCGCAGTTTCGAGGGCGAGAAGCTCGCCTCACGCGCGGGCGTCACCGGGGCGAAGATCAGCCTCTGGCCGGACAACGGGCGCGGGGAGACCGAGAACGAGGTCGCCACCGCCATGGACCCGGCCCTGCGGCACATCGCCCAGGTCACCTGGGGCTCGGCGCACCCCGACCCGACGTACGCCGAGTTCACCGCGCGCGGTGCGGCCGTGGGGCACGCGCCCGGGTGGCGGGACCTGACCCGCGTGCCGGTGCCCGAGGGGACGTACACCTTCCGCGGCGGGGCCGCGACCGCCGATCTCCAGGTCCGGCGGACCGCGGACGGCTATGTGACCCTGCGGTCCACGACGAGCGGCGGCTGTCTGGAGGTGAGCGGCGGAAAGCTCACGCTGAACGTGCCCCTGGACCCCGGTGTCGAGGTGACCGAAGCACCGTGCGTCGCCGCGGACACCTTGCAGCGCTGGGAGCTGGAGCCGGTGCGCGGCGGCGGACACCGGCTCGTCAACGCGATCACACGGATGGCGGTGCTCGTGACGGACGAAGGGCGGCTCCTCCAGTACCCACCGGACCAAGAACCGCCGACCGTCTGGCAGTTGACCACCCACTGATGTGAGGAGACCCCACCCCATGGCCATCTCCAGACGCCTCTTCGTCCTGGCATCCACCGCCCTCGTCGCGTCCACCGGCACATCCGTCGCCCTCGCGGCCCCCGGCGAAGCTCCCTCCCGCATCCCCGTCAGCCCCTCCGACACCGAGGACGACCTGGTCCGCAAGGCCTCCCAGGTCCGGCCCACCGCACGGCAGATCGCCTGGCAGAACCTCGGACGCACCGCCTTCCTGCACTTCGGCGTGAACACCTTCACCGGCCTGGAGTGGGGGACCGGTGACGAGGACCCGGACGTCTTCCAGCCCGTCGGGCTCGACACCGACCAGTGGGCCCGCGCCCTGCGCGACGGCGGCTTCGAGCTCGCCATCCTCACTGTCAAGCACCACGACGGGTTCGTCCTCCACCCGTCGCGCTACACCGACCACTCGGTGGCGTCGAGCAGTTGGCGCGGCGGGCGGGGCGACGTGCTGCGCTCCTTCGCCGACTCGATGCGCCGCCACGGGATCAAGGTCGGCGTCTACATCTCACCGGCCGACGAGAACCAGTACCTGCACGGCGTCTACGCCAACGGCAGCGCGCGCACGGAGCGCACCATCCCGACGCTCGTCGACGGCGACGACCGTACGAACCCGAGGACGTTCACGCTGGACGCCACCGACTACGGCGCCCATATGCTCAACCAGCTCTACGAAGTGCTCACCGAGTACGGACCCGTCGACGAGGTGTGGTTCGACGGAGCACAGGGCCGCATTCCGCCCGACAAGGTGGAGAAGTACGACTGGGACAGCTGGTACGCGCTGGTCCGGGCCCTCGCCCCCGACGCCTCGATCGCCGTGTCCGGGCCCGATGTGCGCTGGGTCGGCAACGAGGGCGGGCTCGCCCGCGAGGACGAGTGGAGCGTCGTACCGGTCACGCGGAAGGACAACGGCCGCACGGACTACGCGCTCGCCTACGACGCACCCGACGAGGGCAGCCGAGCGGCGCTCGTGGCGGCCCGGCCGGTGGCCGACTACCTGCAGTGGTGGCCGGCCGAGTGCGATGTGTCCATCCGCGACGGCTGGTTCTACCACGCCGACCAGCAGCCCAAGAGCGTGGACGAGTTGACCGACATCTACTTCCGCTCGGTCGGCCGCAACTCGGTGCTGCTGCTCAACATCCCACCCGACACGCAGGGCTTGCTGCCGGCCGCCGACGTGGTGCGGCTGCGCGAGTTCCGCGAACGCGTGGACCGGGAGCTGCCGGAGGACCTGGGGCGTGGCGCCGTGGTCCGCTCCTCCCCAGGGGTCTTCACCGTCGACCTCGGTACGGAACACGAGGTGGACCGGATCCGGCTCGCCGAGGACATCCGGCACGGCCAGCAGGTGGAGAGCTTCGTGGTCGAGGCGTACGGAGCCGGCGCCTGGAGCCGGGTGGCCGGGGCGGGCACGATCGGAGCGAGCCGGATCCTGCTGCTCTCCGCGCCGGTACGGGCCCGGCGCTGGCGCCTTCGGGTGACGCGGTCGCGGCGGACCGCGCGGATCGCGGAGTTCGCCCTGCATCGCTCACGGATCTGACGCGTACGGGGGGTGGACGCCCCGCACGGCGTCCACCCCTCAGCGTCTCCGGCTCCGGGTCCTCTCCTCGGCGTCTTCGGCTGCGCGTCCGCCCCTCACCCTCTCAAGCCCCGCGGGGCCCCGTACTCTCCCGTTCGATCAGCCGCGGCACCGGTACCTGCACCGTCCGGGCCGGACCGCCGTCCAGTAGTGCGGTGAGTTCCTGGGCGGCCGTGCGGCCGAACTGGACGGTGTCGCGGGAGAGGGCGGACAGCCAGGGTTTGACCATGCGGCACAGGGGCGAGTCCTCCCAGGCGACGACCGAGACGTCGCCCGGCACCAGGAAGCCCAGTTCCGTGGCGGCGGCGACGCCGGCGACGGCCATCACGTCGTTGTCGTAGACCAGCGCGGTCGGCGGGGTGCCGCTCTCCAGGACGCGGCGGGTGACGGCGGCGCCCTCCGCGTCCGAGTAGTCCGTCGGGACCGAGCGCACCTCCGTCAGACCCCGCCGCTCGGCCTCCGCGCGCAGGGTGCGGATCCGGCGCTCGGTGTGGGCGAGCCCCGGCAGCCCCGCGATGTGCACGATCCGGCGGTGGCCGAGCGCGTACAGCTCGTCCACCACCGCGGCCATCGCGCCCGCGTCGTCCGCCCAGACGGTGGAGATCCCCGGGTGCCCCGCGTCCGGTACGCCGCCGATCACCACGGCGGGCAGACCCAGCTCCTCCAGGAGGTCCGGACGCGGATCGTCGGTCCGCGGGTCGACGACCATGACGCCGTCCACGCGGTGCTCGGCCCACCAGCGCCGATAGACCGCGCACTCGTCGGCCACGTCCTCCACCACCTGGAAGAGCAGGCCGAGATGACGCTCGGCCAGCACCTCCTGGATGCCGGAGATCAGCTGCAGGAAGAACGAGTCCACGCCCAGGGTGTCGGCGGGACGGGCCACCACGAGACCCACCGTCGCCGCGCCCTCGCCGGACAGCTGGCGCGCCGCCGTACTCGGCCGCCAACCCAGCTGTTCGGCCACGCGACGGACCCGGTCGCGGGTGATCTCGGAGACTCCGGGCCGGTCGTTGAGCGCGAAGGAGACCGCGCTCTCGGAGACTCCGGCGCGCTGTGCGATGTCCTTCATCGTCGGTCGGCGCGCGGGTGACCGCTTGGCTGGCAACCCTGTTCCCCGTTCTGCTGAGCTGGTGTACTAATGCGCTTGAGCTGAGGCAATCTAAAGCGCATTAGTGATCGATTGCAAGAGGCTGGGTGAACGTCTGTGACCAGCCATGTTGTGGCACTAATGAATTTAGCTGAGCCAAATCCATTGACTTGCCCGGCGAGTTGGCTGCAAGGTCTGCCCCGGCACCGTTACCCCTGCTGCAAGAGGAGCCCCATCCGTGCGCATCTCCCGCAGAGCTCTCGCCGCCGCTGCCACCGTCGCCGTTCTCCTGCCGCTGAGTGCCTGCGGCTCCGGGAGTGACGGCAGTGGCTCGACGGACGCCTCCGGCAAGGTCGAGGGCGACATCACCTTCCAGACCTGGAACCTGAGGGCCAACTTCAAGCCGTACTTCGAGGGCGTGATCGCCGACTTCGAGAAGAAGTACCCCGGCACCCATGTGAAGTGGGTCGACCAGCCCGCCGAGGGCTACGCCGACAAGATCAGCGCGGACGCGGCCGGCGGCACCCTGCCCGACGTCGTCAACGTCTCGCCGGACCTCGTCGCCCCGCTCGTCAAAGCGGGCCTCGCGCTCGACCTCGACAAGTCCGCCGCGCAGTACAAGAAGGAGTACCTGGACGGCGCCTGGGCCAGCCACCAGATACCGGGCATGACCGGAACGTACGCCTTCCCCTGGTACCTCAACACCGGCCCGCTCTTCTACAACAAGTCCCTGTTCAAGGAGGCCGGCCTCGACGCCTCCAAGCCGCCGACGACGTACGACGAACTCTTCGCCGACGCCCTGCAACTGGCGAAGAAGAGCGACGGCAAGGTCGCCACACTCGCCAACGTGCCCACCATCGAGGACTTCGGCCGCTACGGCGTCGAGCTGATGAACAAGGAAGGCACCGCCTTCGCCTTCAACGACGCCAAGGGAGTCGAACTCCTCACCAAGTACAAGGAGTTGTACGACGCGAAGGCGCTCGACCCGCAGGCGCTGACCGCGACCCCGGAGTCCTCGGGCAAGAAGTTCCTCACCGAGGCCGTCGCCATGAACCCCGGCAGCGCCCTGGACCTCGGCAACTTCAAGAAGCAGGCCCCGAACCTCTACAAGAACATCGGCATCACGGACCAGATCACCAGCACCGGCAAGGTGAACATGTACGTGATGGGCGTGATGGTCAACTCGCGCACCAAGCACACTCCCGCCTCGGTCGCCTTCGCGCACTTCGTCACCGACGCGCAGAACCAGATGTCCTTCGCCAAGAAGGTCGCGATCTTCCCGAGCACCGCGGGCTCGCTCGACGACCCGTACTTCACCAAGGAGGATGGCACCGACGAGACCCGCGTGCGGATCGCCGCCGCCAAGTCCCTGAAGAACGCGGTCAACTACACGCCGGTCCTCTTCAGCGAGCAGATGAAGACCGCGCTGCGCAACGAGGTCGCGAAGGCCCTGCAGGGCAAGGAGAGCCCCAAGACGGCTCTTGACAACGCTGTCAAGGCCTGCGACACGCTGCTCAAGCAGCAGGGCTGAGCGGGGCCATGGCGAGTTCGTCCAGCACCGCCCGGGTACGGCGCCAACTGCCGACCAGCCCCTGGCTGTTCGCCGCTCCCGGCCTCCTGGTCGTGGGCGTGTTCATCCTCTATCCGTTCGTCTCGACCGTGGTCAACGCCTTCACCGACCGCCGCACCCTGATCCCGGGCACGTTCGTTGGCCTCGCCAACTTCCGCGAGCTGCTGCACGACGACATGTTCTGGATCGGGCTGCGCAACAGCACGCTGTACGTCCTCGGGGTCGTCCCCGCGCTCGTCCTGCTGCCGTTGCTGCTCGCCCTGCTGGTCCAGAAGAACATCCCCGGCATCACCTTCTTCCGGTCGGCCTTCTACACCCCGGTGGTCGCGTCCATCGTCGTGGTCGGCCTGATCTGGGTGTGGCTCCTGGACGAACGCGGCCTGGTGAACTCGCTGTTGGAGTCGATCGGCGTCGGCAGGGTCGGCTTCCTCAGCGACCAGTGGCTGCTCCTGCTGAGCGCCATGGCCGTCACGGTCTGGAAGGGCCTCGGCTACTACATGATCATCTATCTGGCCGCGCTCGCCAATGTGCCACGCGAGCTGCACGAGGCCGCTTCGGTCGACGGCGCGGGCGCGGTCCGGCGCTTCCTCACGGTCACCGTGCCCGCCGTCCGCTCCACCATGGTGCTGGTCGCCGCGCTCTCCTCGGTCGCCGCCTTCAAGGTGTTCTCCGAGGTGTACCTGATGGCGGGCCCCGACGGCGGCCCGGCGGGCGAGGACACCACCCTCGTCATGCTCGTCCAGCGCACCGGCACCGGACTGACCGGCCGGGTCGGCTACGCCTCCGCCATCTCGGTCGTCGTCTTCGTCGTCACCGTCGCGCTGATGCTCCTCGTGCTGCGCGCCGACCGCAAGGAGGACGCGTGAGCGCGCCGGACGGAGGACGCGTGAGCGTGCGGGAAGGAGGACGCGTGAGCGTGCTGGAGAAGGAGCGCGACGTCGAGCGGCGTCCGCCGGCCGAGCGCGGGCCCCGTCGCCGCCGTATCACCGACGAGCACGGCCGCCGTGTCCGCGGCTGGGAACTCGCCCTGCGCTACCTGCTGCTGCTCGCCGTCCTCGCCCTGACCGTCGGCCCGTTCCTGTGGCAGCTGTCCACCTCGCTCAAGGGACCGACCGAGGACATCTTCAGCTCACCGCCGAAGTTCCTGCCGGGCGATCCCACGCTGCACAACTACAAGCGGGTGGCCGACACCATCCCCGTCTGGGACTACGCCTTCAATTCCCTGAAGGTCGCGGGCGCCAACGTCGTCACCAACTGCGTCGGCTCGGCCCTCGCGGGCTATGCCCTGGCCCGTCTGCGCTACCGGGGCAGGCGCGTGGCGACCCTCGTGTTCATCCTCGCGATGCTGGTCCCCGTCGAGGGCATCATCATCGCCCAGTTCACCACCATGCGTGAGCTCGGCCTGAACAACACGCTCATCGGGGTCGTCCTGCCCGGCTGCATCGGCGCGATGAACGTCCTGCTGATGCGCAACGCCTTCCTGAACCTGCCGTACGAGATCGAGGAGGCGGCCTTCGTGGACGGCGCGAACACCTGGCAGCGGTTCCTGCGGATCGCGCTGCCCTCGGTGAAGGGCACGCTCGCCGTCGTCGCGATCTTCGCCTTCATGGGCGCCTGGGACGACTTCCTGTGGCCGCTCATCGTGCTCAGCGACCCCTCGAAGTTCACCCTCACCATCGGCCTCAACTATCTGCACGGCACCTTCGCCAACGACGAACGGCTCGTCGCCGCGGGCACGGTCATCGCCGTGGCGCCGCTCATCGCCCTCTTCGCCTGCCTGCAGCGGTACTTCTTCCGCGGGGTGGGGGAGGGCGCCGTCAAGGGCTGACCTCCCGCTGTCCCGATTCGCTTCGCAAGGATCCCGCATGCCTTCTGCCGTGCGCTTCGGCGTCAACTACACGCCCAGCGAAGGGTGGTTCCACCACTGGCTCGACTTCGACCTCGACTCCGTACGCGCCGACCTCGACTCCATCGCCGCGCTGGGCCTCGACCACATCCGGGTCTTCCCGCTGTGGCCCTACTTCCAGCCCAACCGCGCGCTGATCCGCCCGCGCGCCGTCGAGCAGCTGCTCCAGCTCGTCGACGCGGCCGGAGAGCGGGGGCTCGACGTCAACGTGGACGGTCTGCAGGGGCATCTGTCGAGCTTCGACTTCCTGCCCGCGTGGACGCGGACCTGGCACCGGCGCAACCTGTTCACCGACCCGGAGGTCCTCGACGGCCAGGCGGTCTATCTGCGTACGCTCGCCGCGGCCCTCGCCGACCGCCCGCACTTCATCGGCATGACGCTCGGCAACGAGGTCAACCAGTTCTCGGCGGGCCCGCCCCATCCGGACCCCGACCGGGCGAGCAGCGCCCAGATCGACGACTGGCTGGAGCGGATGCTCGCCGCCTGCGAGGAGGGCGCCCCCGGCAGGCTGCATCTGCACGCCGAGTACGACGCCACCTGGTACCAGGACGACATGCCGTTCACCCCGGGCCAGGCCGCCCGCCGCGGCGCCGTCACGGCCGTACACTCCTGGGTCTTCAACGGCACCGCCCAGCGACACGGCCGTACCTCCGTGCCGACCGAACACCACGCCGCGTATCTGATCGAGCTGAGCAAGGCCTGGGCCGACGACCCGCACCGGCCCGTCTGGCTCCAGGAGGTCGGCGCACCCGCCCCCCTGATCCCGCCCGAGCACGCCGCGGCCTTCACCGAGGCCACCGTCGCGGCGGCGCTGGACTGCCCCGACCTGTGGGGCATCACCTGGTGGTGCTCCCACGACGTCTCCCGCGACCTCGCCGACTTCCCCGAACTCGAATACGGGCTCGGCCTGTTGACCAACGACCGGCGTCCCAAGGACAGCGCGCGGACGCTGGCCCGCGCCGCCCGCGAGCACCACCACACGCCCGCCCCCCGGTCCACGGCGCTGATCGTCCCCGCCGACCCCGCCGTCCGCTCGCTGTGCGCCCCGGGCGGCCCCGTCTTCGAGGCGTTCTTCCGGCTCACGGCCGACGGCGCCCGCCCCACCACCGTCCTCGACGCGCGCGCGGACGACAAGGAACACCTCGCCGCGCGCGGCATCACCGAAGTCGTCAGTCCCGATCAGGTACTCCCCATCCCACAAGGAGAAACCCGCTCGTGAACCCCACCAGACGCACCGTCCTGCTCGCCGGCGCCGCCGCCGCGCTGCTGCCCGCCCTGCCCGGTCTGCCCGCGGTCGCGGCGACCGAGGCCGCCGCGACCGCGGCGCCGCCGTACGCCTCCTACTGGTACCCCGACTCGCTGCCCTCGGGCACCCCCGGCACCGGGATCACCTGGCGCAGTCTCAAGGCATGGAGCGCCGCCACCGACGCCGACCTGGCGTTCAACGCGTCGACCGTGCCGCTCGCCGCCCGCTTCACACCGACGCCGGCCAACACGACCGCCCGTAGCGGCCAGGCCCGTATCCAGTCCCTCGTCTCCTTCGGCCCGACGTCGAGCAACCCCGCGCAGGGCGCCGCCACCGCCGACTACTACGCCCTCACCCACTGGGCGTACCTGGACGAACTCGTCTTCTGGGGCGGCTCGGCGGGCGAGGGCCTGATCCTCGCGCCGAACGCCCCGATCGTCGACGCGGCCCACCGGCACGGTGTGCCCGTCCTCGGCAATGTCTTCCTGCCGCCCGTCGCCTACGGCGGACAGCTCCAGTGGACCCGCGACCTGGTGCAGAAGGACTCCACCGGGCACTACCCGCTCGCCGCGCAGCTCGTCGCGGTGGCGGCGGCGTACGGCTTCGACGGCTGGTTCATCAACGCGGAGACCAGCGGCGGGAACACCGCGCTCGCCACCGCCATGCTCGGCTTCATGAACGAACTGAAGTCGCTCGGGACGGCTCAGGGGCAGCGTGTCACCTGGTACGACGCGATGACCGTGAGCGGCTCGGTGAGCTGGCAGGGCGCCCTGAACAACCAGAACAAGACGTTCTTCCAGGCCGCCGACTCCATGTTCGTCGACTTCCGCTGGTCGCAGAGCAGCCTGGCCTCCTCCGCGACGACGGCCCAGCAACTCGGGCGCAGTCCTTACGAGTTGTGGGCGGGCGTCGACGTCGAGGCCAACGGGACCGGCGCGTCCGTCAATTGGGACGCCATCGTGCCGAGCGCCAAGGCCCATGTCACCTCGCTCGGCTTCTACCGGCCCGAGTGGACCCGCAACCACCTGCCCGCGAGCCGGACCCCCGGCGACTTCCACGCCGCCGACGACCTGTTCTGGACCGGCTCCTCCCTCGACCCCTCCAAGCCCAACACGAGCGCGAGCTGGCGCGCCCCGGCCGTCTCCGTCGCCGACCGCTCGACGGTCGCCTCGCTCCCGTTCGCGACCGTCTTCAACACCGGCCACGGGCTGAAGTGGTACGAGGACGGCGAGGTCACCTCGGACCCGGCCTGGAACCACCTCGGCCTCCAGGACCGGCTGCCCTCCCGCCGCTGGGTCGTGCGGACGGACGGACAGCGCCCCGCCGTCACCTTCGACTTCGCGGACGCCTGGCGGGGCGGAAGCAGCCTGCTCGTCGCCGGCGCCCTCGACGCGCCCACCACGCTGGACCTGTACGCGACGAGGCTGCCGCTCACCGCGGACACGGTGGTCGAGCTCACCTACCGCACGGACGCGGGCGCCGCGGCCGTGGAGCTGGCCGTCGCCACCGCCGAGCCGGGCGCGGCGGGCGGGGCGCCCCCGTACACGTACTTCCCGCTCACGTCCTCGGGCGACGGCTGGGAGACCGCCACCGTGCCGCTGACCGGACTGAGCGGGACCGCGCACGCGCTGGGCGTGCGGCTGACCGCGAGCAGTGGTCCGGTGCGCTGGCGCCTGGGCGGGCTCGCGGTCCGCGATGCCGTGCTCACCCCCGCCGCACCCACCGACCTGCGCGTCACCGGCGCCGACGGCGGCAACCTGCGGTTCGCCTGGCAGGGCGCCCCCGGCGAAGTACGCCATTACGAGCTGTACCGGACGCTCCCCGACGGCACGCGCCGCTTCCTCGGCGGCACCTGCCAGAGCGCGTTCTACGTCGGCGGTCTCACCGCCGAGCAGGGCGAGTCGTCCGGGGGGTTCGAAGTGCGCGCGGTGGGGGAGCTGTTCACCGTCTCGACCGCCGCCACGACCACCCACACCTGGTAGCAGGACCACCTTCCCGCACCATCTTCACCCCACGGAGCACCCCATGCATGACGACCGCACCCTGGTCGAAGCCCGTCTCAAGCGCGTCCTCGACGAGCGCATCCGACCCGCCGTGTACCCCGAGTCCGTGCCGCTGGACGTCGCGGTGTGGCACGCTCCCGGTGAGCCGGTGCCCGTCGCCGAGGGGCTCGCGGCCACACCCGAGCCGATCGAGGTGGGTGCGCGCTGGGGCGCTCCGTGGGGCACCAGCTGGTTCCGGGTCACCGGGACCGTCCCGGAGGCGTGGGCGGGGAAGACCGTCGAGGCCCTGCTGGATCTCGGCTTCGACGAGAACATGCCCGGCTTCCAGTGCGAGGGGCTCGTCTACCGGCCCGACGGCTCTCCGGTGAAGGGACTCAACCCGCGCAACCAGTGGGTGCGCATCGGCGCCCCGGTCGAGGGCGGCGAGGAGGTCCGGCTGCACGTCGAGGCCGCGTCCAACCCGGTGATCCTCGACTACCACCCCTTCCTGCCCACCCAGTTGGGCGACAAGGAGACCGCGGGCAGCGAGCCGCAGTACACCCTCACCCGGATGGACCTCGCCGTCCTCGACGAGACCGTGTGGGAGCTGGTGCTCGACCTGGAGGTCCTCGGCGAGCTGATGGCCGAGCTGCCGGTGGAGTCGGCGCGGCGCTGGGACATCCTGCGCGCGGTGGAGAAGGCGCTCGACGCGGTCGACCTGCAGGACGTGGGCGCGACCGCCGCCGCGGCCCGCGAACGGCTGGCCGGGGTGCTCGCCGAGCCCGCCGTCCCGTCCGCGCACCGCATCAGCGCCGTCGGGCACGCGCACATCGACTCGGCGTGGCTGTGGCCGCTGCGCGAGACCGTCCGCAAGGTGGCGCGGACCACCTCCAACATGACCGCGCTCATCGAGGACGAGCCCGAGTTCGTCTTCGCGATGTCCCAGGCCCAGCAGTGGGCCTGGGTGAAGGAGCACCGGCCCGAGGTGTGGGCGCGGGTGAAGAAGGCGGTCGCGGAGGGTCGGTTCGTGCCCGCGGGCGGTATGTGGGTCGAGTCGGACACCAACATGCCGGGCTCGGAGGCGATGGCCCGTCAGTTCGTGCACGGCAAGCGGTTCTTCCTCGACGAGTTCGGCATCGAGAACGACGAGGCCTGGCTTCCGGACACCTTCGGCTTCGCCGCGGGACTTCCGCAGATCATCAAGGCGGCGGGCTCCAAGTGGCTGCTCACCCAGAAGATCTCGTGGTCGCAGACCAACAAGTTCCCGCACCACACCTTCCAGTGGGAGGGCATCGACGGCACCCGCATCTTCACCCACTTCCCGCCCGTCGACACCTACAACTGCTCCATGCGGGGCAGCGAACTCGCCCACGCGGCAAAGAACTTCAAGGACAAGGGCGTCGCCCGGCACTCCCTCGCCCCCACCGGCTGGGGTGACGGAGGCGGCGGTACCACCCGCGAGATGGTGGCCAAGGCGGCCAGGGTCCGTGACCTCGAAGGCTCCGCCACCGTGGTGTGGGAGACCCCGACGGAGTTCTTCAAGAAGGCCGAGGTCGAGTACCCGAACGCCCCTGTCTGGGTCGGCGAGTTGTACCTCGAACTGCACCGCGCCACGCTCACCAGCCAGGCGAGGACCAAGCAGGGCAACCGGCGCAGCGAACACCTCCTGCGCGAGGCCGAACTCTGGGCCGCGACCGCCGCCGTGCGGACCGGATTCCCTTACCCGTACGAGGAGTTGGACCGCATCTGGAAGACGGTCCTGCTCCACCAGTTCCACGACATCCTGCCCGGCTCGTCCATCGCCTGGGTGCACCGGGAGGCGCGCAGGACGTACGAGCGGGTCGCCGAGGAGCTGACCGGCATCATCGACGCGGCGCAGCGCGCGCTGGCGGGTGAAGGCGGCACGGAGCTCGTGTTCAACTCCGCCCCGCACCGCAGGGACGGGGTCCCGGCAGGCGGGGCCCTGCCCGCCGCCGTCGCGAGCGAGGTGGCGCTCGCGCCGCGCGTAGGCGGCGGCCACGTCCTCGACAACGGCCTGCTGAGGGTCGAGATCGACGCCCGGGGCCTGGTCGTCTCCGCGTACGACATCGACGCCGACCGCGAGACGATCGCCCCGGGACGCGCCGCGAACCTGCTCCAGATCCACCCCGACTTCCCGAACATGTGGGACGCCTGGGACGTCGACGAGTTCTACCGCAACACGGTCACCGACCTGGTCGACGCGGACGAGGTCGTGCCGGGTGAGGACGGTGTGTCGGTGCGGATCGTACGGTCCTTCGGCGCGTCGCGGGTCACCCAGGTGCTGTCGCTCGCGCCGGGGGAGCGGCGCCTCGGCATCGACACCGAGGTCGACTGGCACGAGACGGAGAAGTTCCTGAAGCTCGCCTTCCCGCTCGACGTGCACGCGGAGCGGTACGCCTCCGAGACGCAGTTCGGGCACTTCTACCGGCCGACGCACACCAACACGTCCTGGGAGGCGGCCAAGTTCGAGGCGTGCAACCACCGGTTCGTGCACATGGAGGAGCCGGGCTGGGGTGTCGCGCTCGTCAACGACTCGACGTACGGCCATGACGTGACCCGTACGGTCCGCGACAGCGACTCCGGTACGACCACGACCGTGCGCGTCTCGTTGCTGCGCGCCCCGCGCTTCCCCGACCCCGAGACCGACCAGGGCGTCCACCGCTTCCGGCACGCGCTGGTGCCGGGGGCCGGCATCGGGGACGCGGTGCGCGAGGGGTGGCGGATCAATCTGCCGGAGCGGCGGCTGAGCGGCGAGCGTGAGGTCGCGCCCCTGGTGGAGGTGGCGCAGGACGCGGTCGTGGTGACCGCGGTCAAGCTCGCCGACGACGGCAGCGGGGATGTGGTCGTACGCTTCCACGAGTCCCGGGGCGGGCGCACCGGGGCCACGCTGACGGCCGGGTTCGAGATCGGGGACGTCACCGTCACCGACCTGCTGGAGCGTCCCCTCGCGGACACCGCGGCGCCGCGGCGCGACGGTGACCGGGTCACCCTGTCGCTGCGCCCCTTCGAGCTGGTCACCCTGCGGCTGACACGCGCCTGAGCGGTCGCGTCCCCGACCCCTTCCCGGGCTGCGGATCCGGCTACTGCGTGAGCTGGGTCCGCAGCCACTGCTCCACTTCGCCCACGTGCGCGGCGGCGGCAGCCCTGGCCGCCTCCGGGTCGTGGGCCACCAGCGCGCGGTGGATCGCCGCGTGCTCGCGGCGTGTGCGCTCGAAGGCGCCCTCCTCCTCGTAGCCCCGCCAGACCCGGGCACGGAACGTGCGCGAGGACAGGCCCTCCAGGATGGCGGCCATGGTCTCGTTGCCCGCGGCGGCCGCGATCTCGCGGTGGAAGGCCAGATCGTGGGCGAGGATCTCCTCCGGGTCGTCCGTCGCGTTCATCGCCAGCAGGTGTTTCTCGACCTCGGCGAGCTGGTCCGCCGTGATCCGCGCGGCGGCCAGCGCGGTCGCCGTCGACTCCAGGATCCGCCGCACCTCCAGCAGCTCGACCAGCCGCGGCCCGCGCGAGAGGTCGGCCACCACGCCGAAGGTCTCCAGCAGGTCCCCGGCCTCCAGCTGGGTGACGTAGATGCCCGAGCCGTGCCGGGCCTCCAGCACGCCGAGGACCGTGAGCGCGCGGATCGCCTCGCGCATCGAGCTGCGGGACATGCCCAGCTGGGCGGCGAGATCACGCTCGGTCGGCAGCCGCTGCCCGGGCTCCAGCCGGCCCTCGCCGATCATCGCCTTGATCCGCTCGATGGCGCGCTGCGTCACGGTGCCCTTCTGCGGGGCCGACTCGTCCACGCCGTCTCCTCCTGTTGCCGGGTGCGCCGCAGTCTAACCACCGGAGTGGTCGGACCACTACGGCTGATAACGCGGAAATTTTGGCGCACGGGGGTGTTGCGGGGGCGAAGTGGTCTGATAAATATTCGTCCCGGTTGAGCGGGACGCTCGGCCACGCACCGTCACCCCCGATCGATCTCGCTCAACGAGGAGCCGTCAGATGGCCGGCAGAAACGTGCGGAACACGCGAATTGCGTCGCGGGCAGTGCGTGCGGCGGCTGCGGCCGCCTGCGCGACCCTCGTGCTCGCGGCATGCGGCAGCACCAAGGACTCCGTGTCGTCGGGCGGCGGAGGCACCGGCAAGGTCGGCGTCATCCTGCCCCTGCTGACCTCGCCGTTCTGGCAGTCCTACAACGACTACGTGCCGAAGATGGCGAAGTCCGAAGGGGTCGACGCCCTCAAGACCGTCAACTCCAACAGCGACCCGTCCCAGCAGATCACCGACATCAACAACCAGCTCAACCAGGGCGTGAAGGGCCTCGTCGTGGCCCCCCTGGACAGCGCCGCGATCGCCGCCGGGCTCGACCAGGCCGAGCGCAAGGGCGTTCCCGTGGTCGCCGTCGACGTGGCGCCCGAGAAGGGCAAGGTCGCCATGGTCGTACGCGCCAACAACGTCGCGTACGGCGAGAAGGCCTGCGAGTACCTCGGCAAGCAGATCCCCTCCGGCAAGGTCGTGCAGATCATGGGCGACCTGGCCTCGGTCAACGGCCGGGACCGCTCCGAGGCCTTCCGCACCTGCGTGCAGAAGAACTACCCGAAGCTGAAGGTCCTGGAGATCCCCGCCAAGTGGGAGTCCGACACCGCGGCCTCCAAGCTCGACACCCTGCTGAACGCCAACCCCGACATCAAGGGCATCTACATGCAGGCGGGCGGCGTCTACCTCGCGCCGACCCTCCAGACCCTCAAGTCCAAGGGCATGCTGAAGAAGGCCGGCCAGGCGGGCCACATCACGATCGTCTCGAACGACGGCATCCCGCAGGAGTTCGACGCCATCCGCAAGGGCGAGATCGACGCCACCGTCTCCCAGCCGGCCGACGCGTACGCCAAGTACGGCATGTACTACATCAAGGCCGCGATGCAGGGGAAGACGTTCAAGACCGGCCCGACCGACCACGACTCCGAGATCGTCAAGCTGCCCAGCGGCATCCTGGAGGACCAGCTGCCCGCGCCGCTGGTGACCAAGGACAACGTCGACGACCCCAAGCTCTGGGGCAACACGGTCAAATGAGCACCCCACTGGTGGAGGCGCGGGGGGTGGCCAAGCGGTACGGCCCCACCGTCGCCCTCCAAGACGGCCGGCTCACCGTTCTCCCCGGTGAGTCCCACGCCCTCGTCGGGCGCAACGGCGCGGGCAAGTCCACCCTCGTCACCATCCTCACCGGCCTCCAGGCCCCCGACGAGGGCGAGGTCCGCTTCGACGGTGAGCCCGCGCCCGCGCTCACCGACCGCGACGCCTGGCGCCGCAAGGTGGCCTGCGTCTACCAGAAGCCCACCGTCGTACCGGAACTGACGGTCGCCGAGAACCTCTTCATCAACCGGCAGCCGGTCGGGCGCGGCGGCTTCATCAGCTGGCGCAGGCTGCGGGCCGAGGCGGCGCAGGTCCTGGACACCTGGGACGTGCACGTCGACCCGGAGGCCCGCACCGCCGACCTCAAGGTCGAGGACCGCCAGATGGTCGAGATCGCCCGGGCGCTCAGCTTCGGCGCCCGGTTCATCGTCCTCGACGAGCCGACCGCGCAGCTCGACAACCGGGAGATCGAACGGCTCTTCACCCGGATGCGCGCGCTCCAGGAGTCCGGTGTCACCTTCCTTTTCATCTCGCACCACCTCCAGGAGGTGTACGAGGTGTGCCAGACGGTCACCGTGCTGCGCGACGCCCGCTGGATCACCACCGCGCCCGTCGCCGAACTCCCCCGCACGGCCCTGGTGGAGGCCATGGCGGGGGAGTCGATCGCCGAGCGGACCGTCACGCACCAGTCCGTCGCCGCGGACACCCCGGTGCTGCTCGACGCCCGGGGGCTCACCTCGGACGCGTACGAGGACATCGACCTCACCGTCCGCCGCGGCGAGGTCCTCGGCCTCGCCGGCTCCAGCGGCAGCGGCAAGATCGAGCTTGCCGAGTCGTTCGCCGGACTGCACACCCCGACCGGCGGCACGGCTCAACTCGACGGAGAACGGCTGCCGTTCGGTGACGTGCAGGCCGCGCTCAAGGCGGGCGTCGCCTGTGTCCCGCGCGACCGGCACGAGCAGGGTCTCGTCTCCGGCATGACCATCGGCGACAACACCACCATGAGCGTCCTGAACCGGCTCGGCCGCTACGGCTTCATCTCCGCCCCCCGCAAGCGGGGCTTCGCCACCGAGCTGATCGAACGCCTCGACATCCACACCGAGGGCCCCGAACAGCCCGTCTCCGACCTCTCCGGCGGCAACGCCCAGAAGGTCGTCATGGCCCGCGCCCTCGCCTCCGACCCCCGCCTCCTCGTCCTCATCAACCCCACCGCGGGCGTCGACGTGAAGTCCAAGGAGTCACTGCTGTCCCGGATGGACAGCGCCAGCGAAGACGGCACCGCCGTGCTCGTCGTCTCCGACGAACTCGACGACCTGCGCCGCTGCGACCGCGTCCTCGTCCTCTTCCACGGCCGTGTCGTCGCCGAGCACCCGGCGGGCTGGCACGACCACGAGCTGATCGCCTCCATCGAAGGAGTGGACCATGGCTGACACGAAGGCCCCGTCGGCCTCGTCGCCCACCTCCGCGCGCGTCCCCGACGCACGGGCCGCCAAGACCGTACTGCTCCGCAGGGCCCGCGAACTCGCCCTCGTGCCCGCCTTGTTGGTGCTCCTGGTGCTCGGCGCGATCGTCAACGACTCGTTCCTCACCGAACGGAACCTGATCTCCATCCTGGGCGCCTCGGCGGCCCTCGCGATGGTGGTCCTCGCCGAGTCCCTGGTGCTGATCACCGGCAAGATCGATCTGTCGCTGGAGTCGGTGGTCGGCATCGCGCCCGCCGTCGGCGCCCTGCTGGTGCTGCCGTCCGCGCAGTCCGGCTGGGGCACGGAGTGGTCGGCCGCGCTCGCCCTCGTCGCGATCCTCGTCGTGGGCGGAGTCATCGGCGCCTTCAACGGCATCCTCGTGGTGAAGTTCAAGCTCAACGCCTTCATCGTCACCCTCGCGATGCTGATCGTCCTGCGTGGCCTGTTGGTCGGCGCCACCAAGGGCAAGACACTGTTCGGCATGCCCGACGCGTTCTTCCAGCTGGCCACCTCCACCTTCCTGCGGGTCCCGCTGTCGGTGTGGCTGGCCGCGGTCGCCTTCGGGGTCGCCGGACTGATCCTCAAATACCACCGCGTCGGGCGCGCCCTGTACGCCATCGGAGGCAACACGGAGGCGGCCCGCGCCGCCGGTATCCGCGTCGACCGGATGCTGCTCGGCGTCTCCGTCGTCGCCGGCGTCCTCGCCTCGGTCGGCGGGATCATGCAGACCGGGTACGTCGGCGCGATCAGCGCCAACCAGGGCAACAACATGATCTTCACGGTGATGGCGGCGGCGGTCATCGGCGGCATCAGCCTGGACGGCGGCAAGGGCACCATGTTCGGCGCCCTGACCGGCGTACTCCTCCTCGGCGTGGTGCAGAACCTGCTCACGCTCGCCCAGGTGCCGTCCTTCTGGATCCAGGCCATCTACGGCGGAATCATCCTGGTCGCCCTGATGATCGCCCGCGTGACCACCGGCCGCGCCCAGGACTGACCTCCCTTCGTCTTCGTACGGATCCAAGGACCCACGGATCCACGGAACCCCTCCGTACGCCCCTGTCCCGGACCGAAAGGCCTCCCGTGTCCCCAACTGCCGCCCGTATCACCGCGGTCGACACCTACGACATCCGTTTCCCCACCTCGCGCGAGCTCGACGGCTCCGACGCGATGAACCCGGACCCCGACTACTCGGCGGCGTACGTCGTGCTGCGCGGCGACGCGGCCGACTGTCCCGAGGGGCACGGCTTCACCTTCACCATCGGGCGGGGCAACGACGTCCAGGTCGCCGCGATTGAGGCGCTGCGCGGGCATGTGGTCGGACGCTCGGTCGACGAGCTGTGCGCGGACCCGGGCTCCCTCGCCCGGGACCTGATCGGGGACAGTCAGCTGCGCTGGCTCGGGCCCGAGAAGGGCGTGATGCACATGGCGATCGGCGCCGTCGTCAACGCCGTGTGGGACCTGGCCGCCAAGCGTGCCGGGAAGCCCCTGTGGCAGCTGCTCGCCGACGCCGAACCGGAGTGGCTGGTCCGCCAGGTCGACTTCCGCTACCTCACGGACGCCCTCACCCCCGAGGAGGCGCTCGAACTGCTGCGTCGTGGCCGGGAGGGCGCCGCCGAGCGCGCCGCGACCCTCCGGGAGAAGGGCTTCCCCGCCTACACCACCTCGCCCGGCTGGCTCGGCTACAGCGACGAGAAGCTCACCCGCCTCGCCGCCGAGGCCGTCGCCGACGGGTTCCGGCAGATCAAGCTGAAGGTGGGTGCCGATCTCGCGGACGACGTACGCCGCTGCCGGGTCGCCCGCTCGGTGGTCGGCCCCGACATCCGGATCGCCATCGACGCCAACCAGCGCTGGAACGTGGACGAGGCGATCACCTGGACCAAGGCCCTCGCCGAGTTCGAGCCCTACTGGATCGAGGAGCCCACCAGCCCCGACGACGTCCTCGGCCACGCCGCCGTCCGCGAGGCCGTCGCCCCCGTCAAGGTCGCCACCGGCGAACACGTCCAGAACCGTGTCGTCTTCAAACAGCTCCTCCAGGCCGGCGCCATCGACGTCCTGCAGATCGACGCCGCCCGCGTCGCCGGCGTCAACGAGAACCTCGCCATCCTGCTCCTCGCGGCCAAGTTCGGCGTGCCGGTCTGCCCGCACGCGGGCGGGGTCGGCCTGTGCGAACTCGTCCAGCACCTGTCGATGTTCGACTTCGTGGCGCTCTCCGGCACCACCGACGACCGGGTCATCGAATACGTCGACCATCTGCACGACCACTTCCTCGACCCGGTGGTGATCAGGCAGGGTCACTACACGGCACCCACCGCGCCGGGCTTCTCCGCGGCCATGCGGCCGCAGTCCATCGCGGAGTTCACCTACCCCGGCGGCACCTTCTGGGCCGCCGACCTCGCCCACCAGAAGTCCGACAGCCAGCCGAGCGACAAGCAGAAGGGGGAAGCCGCGTGAGTGCCGACTTCGAAGGGCTCAAGGCGCTGGTGACCGGTGGCGCCTCCGGCATCGGCCGCGCCACCGCCGAGCTGCTCGCCGCCCGTGGGGCGCGGGTCGCCGTCCTCGACCTGGACCTCTCGACGGTCGAGAAGCCCCTGCTCGGTTTCCGCGCCGACGTCACCGACGACGCCTCCGTACGCGAGGCCGTGGCCGCGGCCGTCACGGACCTCGGCGGACTCGACGTGCTGATCAACAACGCCGGGATCGGCGCCCAGGGCACCGTCGAGGACAACGCCGACGACGAGTGGCACCGGGTCCTGGACGTCAATGTCGTCGGCATGGTCCGTACCGCCCGCGCCGCCCTGCCCCACCTGCGGGAATCCGCACACGCGGCGATCGTGAACACCTGCTCCATCGCCGCGACCGCCGGGCTCCCGCAGCGCGCCCTGTACTCCGCCACCAAGGGCGCCGTCCTCTCCCTCACCCTGGCGATGGCCGCCGACCACCTCCGCGAGGGCGTCCGCGTCAACTGTGTGAACCCCGGCACCGCCGACACCCCCTGGGTCGGCCGCCTCCTCGACGCCGCCACCGACCCGGCCGCCGAACGGGTCGCCCTGGAGGCCCGCCAGCCTTCCGGGCGGCTCGTCTCGGCGGACGAGGTCGCGGGCGCCATCGCCTACCTGGCGAGCCCGCTGTCCGGCGCGACCACCGGCACCGCGCTCGCCGTGGACGGCGGCATGCAGGGACTGCGACTGCGGCCGGTGGGCCAGTGAGCACGCTCGGAAGAGGCACGCTCGGGAACAGCGGTGTCGAGGTCAGTGCCCTGTCCTTCGGCGGCGCGGGCATCGGCAACCTGTTCACCGCCGTCAGCGACGAACAGGCGTACGAGACCGTGGACGCCGCCTGGTCCGGGGGCATCCGCTACTTCGACACCGCCCCGCACTACGGCATCGGCCTCTCCGAACGACGTCTCGGCACGGCCCTGCGCGATCGCCCCCGCGCCGAGTACACCCTCTCCACCAAGGTGGGCCGCCTCCTGGAACCCACGGGCGCGGACGCGGGCGGCGACGACCTGGCCGACGGCTTCGCGGTGCCCGCCACGCACCGCCGCGTCTGGGACTTCAGCGCCGAGGGCGTACGACGCGGCATCGAGGCCAGCCTCGAACGCCTGGGCCTGGACCGCGTGGACATCGTCTACCTCCACGACCCGGACGACCACGCCGAGCAGGCCTTCCACGAGGGCTATCCGGCCCTGGAGCGGCTGCGCGCGGAAGGCGTGGTCGGCGCGATCGGCGCGGGCATGAACCAGGCCGAGATGCTCACCCGCTTCGTCCGTGACACTGACGTGGACGTGGTGCTGTGCGCGGGCCGCTACACCCTGCTCGACCACGAGGCGCTGACCAAGCTGCTGCCGGCCGCCCAGGAGCGCGGCACCTCGGTGGTCATCGGCGGCGCCTTCAACTCGGGCCTGCTGGCCGACCCGAGGCCCGGAGCGACCTACAACTACACGACCGCACCGGCGGAGTTGCTGGACCGCGCCCTGCGACTGAAGGAGATCGCGGAGCGGCACGGCATCACCCTGCGCGCCGCCGCGCTGGCGTTTCCCGCCGCCCACCCGGCCGTCGCGAGCGTCCTGGCCGGTGCCCGCTCGGCGCACGAAGTCCGCGACTGTGTCGAGCAGTTCACGACCCCGGTGCCGGAGGACTTCTGGCGGGAACTGCGCGAGGCGAAGCTGCTGCCCGAGGACGCCCCCGTACCCGTACCCCCACAGGACCCGTCATGAGAGTCGCTCTGCACACCAAGGTCCGCGCGGACCGCGTCGCCGCGTACGAGGCCGCCCACCGGGAGGTCCCCGAAGAGCTCACCGCGGCCATCCGCGCCGCCGGAGCCACCTCCTGGACGATCTGGCGCAGCGGCACCGACCTCTTCCACGTCCTGGAGTGCGAGGACTACGGGCACCTGCTCGCCGAACTGGAGAAGCTGCCGGTCAACATCGCCTGGCAGGCACGCATGGCCGAACTCCTCGACGTCGTCCACGACTACTCGAGCGAGGGCGCGGAGGCGGGGCTGCCCGTCGTGTGGGAGCTGCCGTGAGGGTGGACGCGCACCACCACGTGTGGGACCTCTCGGTCCGCGACCAGGACTGGATCACCGGGCCCGAACTCTGGCCACTGCGACGTGATTTCGGCGTGGCGGACCTCGCACCGCAGGCACGGGCCGCCGGCGTCGACCGCACGGTCCTCGTACAGACGGTCACCGTGCCCGAGGAGACCCCTGAGTTCCTCGCCCTCGCGGAGCAGGGCGAGCTGATCGCGGGTGTGGTCGGCTGGACCGACCTGACCCGGCCGGACGTCGCCGACGAGCTGGCCCGGCTGCGGGGGCTGCCGGGCGGCCGCCACCTCAAGGGCATCCGCCACCAGGTACAGGGCGAGCCCGATCCGGAGTGGCTGCTGCGTCCGGACGTACGGGACGGACTCGCCGCCGTCGCCGAGGCGGGCCTCGTCTACGACCTGGTCGTGCTGCCGCACCAGCTGCCGGCCTGCGTCCGGGCCGCCGCCGGCCACCCCGGACTCACCTTCGTCCTCGACCACTTGGGCAAGCCGCCGATCGCCACCGGCGCGCTGCGACCGTGGGCGACGGCCGTCCGGGCGCTGGCCGCGCTCCCCAACACCGTGTGCAAACTCTCCGGCATGGTCACCGAGGCGGACCACGCGAAGTGGACGGTCGACGGGCTGCGCCCCTACGCGGACACGGTCCTGGACGCCTTCGGACCCGGCCGGCTGATGTTCGGCTCCGACTGGCCGGTGTGCACGCTGGCGGCGTCGTACGGCCAAGTGGTCGACGTGGCCGAGGAGTTGACCGGGGGACTTGGCGCGGAGGAACGCGCCGAGGTCTTCGGCGGCACCGCCACCCGTGTCTACCGGCTCTGATCAACCGGTCCGCTCCGCCGAGTCCGATCTGCCGAGTCCGATCTACCGGCTCTGATCCACCCACTCCAGCCGCATCGGCGGCAGGAACTCCCGCACATACGTCCGGTGCCAGCACGCGCCCGTCTCCCGCAGCTCATGCCACGTCGTGTAGCGGTAGCGGTAGAGGCGGGCGCGGACGTACCGGGGTGGGGCGTCCGCCGGGAACGGGCAGCGGCGCAACAGCCGTAGCGTGTCCCGGTCGTTCTCCAGGAGCCGTTCGACCAGGCCCGTGAACCAGGAGGCGGCGTACGCGGGGGAGAGCGCCGCGAACCACATCAGCCAGTCGAGCCGCAGATGGTACGGCGCGTACTGGCGCGGCCAGTGGCGGGGATCGCCCGGTTTGCCCTTGAACTCGTACTCCTTCCACTCCGAGTCCTCCCGCGGCACGGGGTCCGCCGTGCCCTCGACGACCACCTCGTGGCGCACCCGGCTGACGCTGCCGAACGCGCCGTAGGTGTTGACCAGGTGCAGCGGGTCGAAGGAGCGGTTCATGACCTGGCGCCGGGAGATCAGGTTGCGGGCGGGGCGGTAGCTGAGGGCCACCAGGCCCGCCGCGACCGCGAGGACCACGATCTCGTACCAGAGGGGCGGCCCTGTCACGTGCGGGGGAGTGGTGGGGAACTCGATCGCGGAGAGGGCCAGCACGATCGTGGTCCAGTTCAGCCAGGAGAAGTTGCCGGACAGGACCAGCCAGAGCTGGGTGAAGGCCATCAGCGACGCTGCCGCCGTCGCGATCGGCTGCGGGGTGAAGAGGAGGACGGGCACGACGAGCTGGGTGAAGTGGTTCGCCGCCACCTCGACCCGGTGGAAGGGCTTGGGGAGGTGGTGGAAGAACCAGCTCAGCGGTCCCGGCATCGGCTGGGTCTCGTGGTGGTAGTCGAGGCAGGTCAGCTTCCGCCAGCAGGAGTCCCCGCGCATCTTGATCAGCCCGGCGCCGAACTCCACGCGGAACAGCACCCAGCGCAGCAGGAAGAGGACGACGACCGGCGGGGCCACCTCGTCGTTGCCGAGGAACACGGCGAGGAAACCGACCTCCAGGAGCAGGGACTCCCAGCCGAACGCGTACCAGGTCTGGCCCACATTGACGATCGACAGGTACATCGCCCAGGGCATCAGCCACAGCACCATGGCCCCCCAGAGCGGGAGCCGCTGGTCCAGGCCGGCGATCAGCGCCACCGACACCGCGCAGCCCGCCCAGGCCCAGGCCGCGAAGAGGCGGTCCGAGTAGCGCAGGTGGAACACGCTCGGCGCGTCGCGGAACGCGACCCGCGCGAGGAACCGTGGCACGGGAAGCATCCCCCGCTCCCCGATCAGCGCACGGAACTGGAGTGCCGCGCCCAGGAAGGCGACGAGGTACACCACGGCCAGGGCCCGCTGGAAGACCAGCCGGCTCAGCCAGTAGTCGGGGGCGACGAACCACTGCACGCGAGCCACTCCTCTTCCCTTGTCTTCCATTGTGACGCTGGGTGACCGTCTCCGCTTGCGTATGCCAACTGGGCGACGCAGACAATAGTGGACGAAACGCCCTGAGTGACCGGGAGGTCGCGGTGCAGCGGGAGGAAGCAGTGCAACGGGAGAACGTGGTGCGACAGGAGAACAGCGTGGTGCACATACCCACCCGAGCCTTCGTCATGGCCTGCGCGCTCTCGGCGGTGCTCCTCGTCGCCGGGTGCGGCGGCCGAGGCGGCGAGAGGGCGGCGTCCGGGGCCGACGGCGGTGAGGTCTTCCTGCAGCCGGTCGCCGGCGGCGGCCGCGACCCGTTCACCGCGTCCACCGCCGCCGACTCGCCGTTCATCACCCGAATGCCGTACCCGGCGACACCCGCGAACCGTGGCTCCGCCCCGCAGGGCGTGCGCTCCTTCCCCGGCTCCACACCCGGCCTCTACGGCGGCACCAGGGCCGTCGGCAGCTGTGACGTCGGGAAGCAGATCGGCTTTCTCTCCTCGGACCCCGGCAAGGCGCGCTCCTTCGCGCAGGCCGCGGGCGTCCCGCAAGCGGCCGTCCCGGACTTTCTGCGCGGTCTGACCTCGGTCGTGCTGCGCGCCGACACACAGGTCACCGACCACGGCTTCCGGGACGGCCGGGCGACCAGCTTCCAGTCGGTGCTCCAGCGGGGCACCGCGGTCCTCGTCGACAACCGGGGCGTGCCGCGTGTGCGCTGCGCCGGCGGCAACCCGCTGAACCCGCCCGTCGTGTCCAGGACGGCCCCGGGGATCCAGGGGCAGCCCTGGTCCGGTTTCCGTCCTGGCAACGTTGTCGTCGTGACCCCGGCGTCCACCGCGATCAGGAACATCACGATCATCGACATCGTCGACAACAGGTGGATCGCGCGGCGGATCGGGGACGACGGCCACCGGGACGTCGTCCTGCGGCCGCCCGTCTCGGCCGCGAGCCCAGGCCGTCGCACCGACACGAGCCCCGGCACAAGTCCCCGTACGAGTCCCGGTACCAGCCCGAGCGCGGTCCCGGAGCAGAGCCCGCGGACGGGCCCCTTCGCGGACGAGCCGCCGTCCGACTGTGTGACGCCCACTCTGACCGTCACCCCGTCGGGAACCCCGGGCATGCCGGACCGCGGCGCGCCGACGGAGGCTCCGGTGGCCGCGGTGTCGGACTGTCTCCCGCCCACCACGACCGCCCCGCCGACCGCCTCTCCGACGGTCCCGCCGACCCCACGGCCCGGCATCTCCCTGCCGCCCCTGGCGCCGCGGACCCCCGCACCCAACTCCACGGAGAGCGACCGGAACGCCCCGCAGGACCCCCTCGCCCCGCTGGACCCCTCGGAGGAGGAGATCGGCCCCGACACCGTTCCGGAGATCCCCGACCTGCCCGACGGCGGTGGTCTGATCCCCGACGAGTCGCCCGACGCGGACACCGTCTTCGACGCCCCGACGGACGTCTTCGACGGCTGAGCGCCAAGTGGTCGGGAGAGCCCGGATCCGGACTCTCCCGAAGTCGAATTCCGGACGTCCCAGAAGTCGAATAATTGGCCGAATGCTGGCAAGGTGGGCGCATGGTTGATCGGGGAGCGAGCGCCCTGTCACTCCCGGACGACTGGCCCGCCCACCCGGATCCGATCCTGGCGCTCAACCGCATGGGCAGTTTCGAATGGGACCTGGACTCCGGTCTGATGCAGATGGACGCCCAGGCCCACGAAGTCTTCGACGTGCGTCCCGAGGAGTACGACGGCCGCCCCGAGACCCTGTCCCTGCGGGTGCCCGCGACCGAGGGGATCCGTCTCGACACGCTGGTCTCGCACGCCCTCAAGGACGGCAGCGAGAACTACGGCGCCTACTTCCGCATCCGCTGCCGCGACGGCTCACTGCGCTGGACCCACACCCAGGGCTACATCCGCCGCGACGGGACGGGCCGGCCGCGCCGGATCATCGGCATCGTCCGCGACGCCACGCAGGAGCTCGGCGAGAGCGCGGCGCGCCGCGAACAGGCGGCCCAGGACGAGGCGCGGCGCCAGCAGACGAACGTCGTGCAGATCACCACGGCCGCCCTCGCCCACGCCCGTACCGTCCAGGACGTCATCGACGTCCTCAAGGACTCCCACGGCCTCACCCACCTCGGCGCGACGAGCCTGGTCATGGGCCTGGTCGAGGCCGGACGCATACGGCTGGTGGCCGAGGGCCCCGAGGGCAGCTTCGTCCCCGGCACCATGGTCACCCGCATCGACGAGCAGTACCCGATGAGCGAGGCCGTACGCACCCTCGCCCCGCGCTTCATCGAGTCGCCCGAGGACTTCGCCGACTCGTATCCGCTGCTGTGGCCGCACATCACCGACCTCGAGATCACCTCGGCCGCCTACCTGCCGCTCATCGCGCAGGCCCGCCCCATCGGCGCGATGGGACTGCTCTACAACGACCGGCGCGGCTTCTCGTCGGAGGAGCGCAACGTCCTCGTCGCGCTCGGCAGCAGCATCGCCCAGAGCCTCCAGCGGGCCATGTTCTACGAGCAGGAGAAGGATCTCGCGCAGGGCCTCCAGCAGGCCATGCTGCCGCGCTCCATACCCAGCGTGCCCGGCGCCGACATCGCCGTCCGCTACCGTTCCGCCTCCCTCGGCAGGGACATAGGCGGCGACTGGTACGACGTGATCCCGCTGCCCGGCGGTCGCGTCGGCGCCGTCATCGGGGACGTCCAGGGCCACGACACCCACGCCGCCGCCGTCATGGGCCAGTTGCGGATCGTGCTGCGGGCCTACGCCGCGGAGGGGCACACGCCCGCCACCGTGATGGCCCGCGCCTCGGTCTTCCTGCACGAACTGGACACCGACCGCTTCGCGACCTGCCTGTACGCGGAGGCCGACCTGTCCACCGGAGTCGTCCAGCTGGTGCGGGCCGGCCACATCGACCCGGTGATCCGGCAGAACGACGGCACCTGCCGCCGGCAGTCCGTCGCGGGGGGCCTGCCGCTCGGCCTGTCCGCCTTGTTCGGGCGCCTCGAATACCCCGTCGACACGGTCGAACTGGACCCCGGACAGACCCTGGTGCTGTGCACCGACGGCCTGGTCGAGCAGCCCGGCGTCGACCTCGACGAGGGCATGCACACCCTCATGGAGCTGATCCGGTCGGGCCCGGACGACGTACGCGACCTCGCCGACCGGCTCATCGACGTGGCCGAGGAACGCGGCGGCGACGACGACGTGGCCCTGCTGGCGCTGCGCCGCAGGGGCCCCGGGCCCCAGCAGTCCGGCGGGCGGCTCCAGCACCATGTCGCGCCCGGCGACCCCGAGGCGCTCACCGAGGCCCGGCACATGATCCGGGCCGCGGTCCGCGCCTGGGGCGGGGGAGAGCGCGCCGACGAGGTCGAACTGGTCGCCGACGAGCTGATCACCAACGCCCTCATGCACACCGAAGGCGCCGCGATCGTCACCCTGCGGGTCCTGAGCGGCCCGGGCCGGCGGCTGCGCGCCGAGGTCGAGGACTCCTCCAGCGCCCTGCCGCGCCGCCGTGAGGCGGGCGAGTCCGGCGTCTCCGGCCGCGGACTCCTCCTGGTCGACCGCCTCGCCGACGTCTGGGGCGTGGAGGCGCGCGGCGGCGGCAAGTGCGTGTGGTGCGAGTTCCTGGTGCCGGAACGGGGCTGACCGGGTGTCGCGGGGGACCGGCCGCCGTTGCCTCAGGAGGTGGGCGGTTCGGCTGGTGTTGTCGGTGGGGGGTGGCACTCTGGAGCCATGCCGGAACTGCCAGAGGTCGAAGCGCTCAAGGACTTCCTGGCCGACCATCTCGTCGGCCGCGAGGTCGTGCGCGTGCTGCCCGTCGCCATCAGCGTCCTGAAGACCTACGACCCGCCCGTCACGGCCTTCGAGGGCCGTGAGGTGACCGCCGTGCGCCGGCACGGCAAGTTCCTCGACATCGAGGCCGACGGACTGCACTTCGTGACCCACCTGGCCCGCGCGGGCTGGCTGCACTGGAGGGACACGCTGCCCGACGGCCCGCCCCGGCCCGGCAAGGGCCCGCTCGCGCTGCGTGTCGCCCTGGAGACCGGCGAGGGCTTCGACCTCACCGAGGCCGGCACACAGAAGAGACTCGCGGTGTACGTCGTCCGGGACCCGGCGGAGATCCCCGGCGTGGCACGCCTCGGCCCCGACCCGCTCGCCGCCGACTTCGACGAGGCACGGTTCGCCCGGCTGCTCACGGGTGAGCGCCGCCAACTCAAGGGCGCACTCCGGGACCAGAGCCTGATCGCCGGTGTGGGGAACGCGTACAGCGACGAGATCCTGCACGCCGCCAGGATGTCCCCCTTCAAGCTGGCCGCCTCACTGACCCCCGAGGAGACGACCCGTCTCTACGAGGCGCTGCGCTCCACGCTCACCGAGGCCGTGGAGCGCTCCCACGGTCTGGCCGCGGGGCGCCTCAAGGCGGAGAAGAAGAGCGGGCTGCGGGTGCACGGCAGAGCGGGCGAGCCCTGTCCGGTGTGCGGCGACATCATCCGCGAGGTCTCCTTCAGCGACTCCTCGCTGCAGTACTGCCCGACCTGCCAGACGGGAGGCAAGCCACTCGCGGACCGCCGGTTGTCCCGGCTGCTCAAATAGCCCGGGAGCGGCGGGGAACGGCCCGGGATCAGTGGGGCGTGACGGTCACCAGGTGCTTGCCGTCCGTCGTACGCACCTCGAACCGGCTGATCTCGTCGGACTTGAGCGCGGCGCCGCCCTGCAGGGTGGTCGCCTCGCCGTTGTGCGCGGGCACCATCCAACTCGTCACCGTCTGCTGCGAACCGTCCTTGCCGATGGCGACGAGCTGACAGGGGCGCGGGCCCCCGGTGTCCTTGACCTCGACCTCGACCTGGCTGCCCCAGATGCGGTCCGCGGTGGTGACCTTGGCCCACACGCCGGTCTGCGCGTCCGTCGACGCGACCGCGGCCGTCTGTGACCCGGAACCGTGTGACGTGACCATCGCGATCGACGGACCGCCCACCGCGAGCACCACGGCGGCGGCCACCGCGTACAACCAGCGCCTGCGCCCGGCCCGGTGCCGGGTCGCCACCTCACTGAGGAGTTTGTCCATCAGGCGCGGCCCGGGGGCGGCGAAGGGGTGCACGGAGCGCGGGGTGGCATGCCGGTACAGCATCAGCTGCCGCGTGGCGGGCCTGAACTCACTCACGTGCGCCGCGCACTGGGGGCACTCCATGAGGTGATCCTCGAAGCGGAACGCCTCCGCCTCGTCCAGCACGCCGAGCGCGTAGGCGCCGACGTCGCGATGCCGTTCCAGGGACCTCATACCGAATACCGAATCCTCGTGGCGATGGTGCGGGGGTGGGAGTGGTGTTGCTGTTGCCCACGGGTACGCACCAGACCGTCGAATCACTCAAGACTCGTTCGGAATCGCGGCCAAGACATTCGGAGCGGGTGGGCTCGCGGATTGGTGCGAGCCCGAAAAAAGTTGTGCGGAAAACTTGTTTGGCGGAGTGCGGAGTCCTGAACAGGGGTTACCGGCGGTCCGCCCGGTCGTGGCGATCAGAAGAGATGGATCGCCAGATGCCCCAGGGGCAGACCCAGTCGCCAGGCCGGTGTCCAGACCTTCGGACCGTCGTCCTCGCCCGGGATCGGCCCGCCGCCGGGCACGGCGTCCAGGTCCGGGGCGAGCAGTTCGGTCTCCTCCAGCCAGCGCCAGGCCGCCGTCGCCAGTTCCAGGTCCGGGGCGGGGCCGCCGGACTCGACCGCCTCGGCCGCGCGCCGCGCCATGTGCTCGCGCACCCAGTCCTGCCACGGCTGGTCGTACGCCGTCAGCGAGAGCCAGGTCTCCAACTGCGAGACGACCCGGATGCCCGAGAGCTCGCCGTCGGTGTCGGAGAGGAAGATGGTCAGTGCCAGGGCGTCACGCCCGGCGCGGAACTCGAAGGACGTGGGCGGCATCAGGTCGCCGGTCCGCAGCAGCTCGTCGGCGATGTACTCGGCGTACAACCACGCCATGGGGACGGTGAGTTCCCCACCGCCGGTGCCGTCCGTGCTCTCTTGGCCTCTGTGCAGCATCCCTTCCTGCCTTCCTCCGGTTTGCGTGCGCGTCGCCCGATCCCGAGCCCTTGGGGGTTTCCCCCCAATCCGGAACACGGATGAGGACAGCTGATTGCTCAACCATGGTCCTCAGCAAGGCGCTTTACGGAGGTTTGACTCGGCCTTCGGTTTCACCGCAGGTCGGCCGCGTATCCCGGAAGAACCCGGCGCAGGGCGCGCAGCGCGTAGTACGCACGAGACTTCACGGTACCGGGCGGAATTCCGAGCGCTGCGGCGGCCTCCGCCACACTCGCCCCCTGGAAGTACACCAGCACCAGGACTTCACGATGCTCAGGAGTGAGTGTCTTCACAGCCTCCCGCACATCGAGCGTCGCCGCCGACCTTTCGGCGTGATCCGCGCAGACCCGCGCGCTTTCCAGCACCGCGTCCCCGACCTCCGGCGGACGCGCCTGGCGGGCCCGCCGCGCATCGATCGCGAGCCGCCGTCCCACGGTGAGCAGCCAGGGACGTACGGAGTCGAACTCGTCGGCGCGCAGCGCCTCGGGGTGCTGCCAGGCGCGGACGAGCGTCTCCTGCAGCAGATCCTCGGCGCGTTGGCGGTCGCCGTCGGAGAGCCGCAGGAGCAGGGCGAAGAGGGGTCGGCCGTGCTCGCGCTGCAGCGCGGCCAACTCGTGTTCGGCGGTCGTCTTGGTGGTGGTTCCGGCCGTCATGGCGTGTATGCCAGCGGGTGCCGCTCCGCTGGGACAGGTCCGGGGCACGGGTCTGCGGTGGGCGGTCGATGCCGTCGGTGAACGGCGCGGTGAACGGTTCAGCGGGGCCCGGTGGCCCCCGACGGGCGGTTCCCCGAGGGCCGGACGGGCTACGGATGCGCGTCGCTCCTTGACTCCGTTCTTTCGATTGGGTGAATTTGACCCACTTCCTACTTAAATATGACTGTATCGAGGCTGGGCATGATCACACGTAGTCGACTGGCCGCCATCGCTCTCGCGGCCGTACTTGTCGTGGGCGCCGGCTGCCGGGCCGACCAGGAGCCGTCGGCCCGGAGCACGGGGCACCCCGGCGCGCCCCTCACCCCCCACCGCTTCACCCTCGTCGCCTCCGGCGACGTGCTGGCGCACACCTCGGTCACCGAGCGGGCGAACGCCGACGCGGGCGGCACCGGTTACGACTTCCTGCCGATGTTCGCAGGGGTGAAACCCCTGGTGTCCGGTGCCGACCTGGCGATCTGTCACATGGGGACCGTGTACGGATCCGACGGCGACCACACCGGCAACCCGGCCTTCAAGATTCCACCGCAGGTGGCCGACGGGCTCGCGGCGACCGGGTACGACGCCTGCTCCACCGCCTCCAACCACTCCCTGGACGACGGCGCCGCGGGCGTACGGCGCACCCTGGACGCCCTCGACTTCGCCGGTGTACGGCACGCGGGATCGGCGCGCACGGCGCAGGAGGCGTATGTGCCCACCCTCCTGCGCGCGGGCACCGCGATGGTCGCCCACCTCGCCTACACCTACGGCACGGACGGCTTCCCGATGCCCCAGGGGCAGCCCTGGAGCGTCAACCTCATCGACCGCGACCGGATCCTCGCGGACGCCCGGGCCGCCAGGAAGGCGGGCGCCGACGTGGTCGTCGTGTCCCTGCACTGGGGCACCGAATGGCAGGAACAGCCCAACACCCAGCAGATGACGCTGAGCCGGGAGCTCACCGCCTCGCGCACGGACGGGCGGCCCGACATCGACCTGATCCTCGGCACGCACGCGCGTGTCCCGCAGGCCTACGAGAAGGTCAACGGCACGTGGGTCGTCTACGGGATGGGCGACCAGGTCGCGGGCGAGATGTTCAACCGCCAAGGCCTCCAGGACTCCCGGGGCAACGAGAGCACCCTCGCCCGCTTCACCTTCGCCCCGCCCGCGCGCAAGGGAGACCGCTGGGAGGTCACGAAGGCGGAGTTCGTACCGCAGCTGTTCGACATCGACGCCGGGCGGGTCGTCGACATCAACGCGGCTCTGGCCCAGGGCGCCGACCTGGCCGGCGTACGCGACCGCATCCGTGACGTGGTGCTCAGCCGCGGCGCGGCCCACGACGGTCTGATGATGGGGCAGTAGGACCCACGGAGTTCACGAAGCCCATGGGGTCTATGGAACCCATGGGGTCTATGGGTCCCACGGGTTCCATGGGACCCACGGGGTCTATGGGACGACCGTGACCGGCCAGCGGCCCGCCTTCACCATCCGGATCGCCACCGACCCGATGATCCGGTGCCCCGCCTGCTCGGAGGCACCGACCACCACGGCGTCCGCCTTGAGCTCGTCCGCCGCCGTCACCAGACCGTTGTAGGGATCGCCGCGGAAGGTGTGGAACTCCCAGCGCACCGCGAATATGTCCTTGACCTTCTCGGTGGCCTCCCGGATCTGCGCGATGAGGTCCTCGGCGATCCGGTCGGTCGTCTCGGCGACCGGCGCCCCGAGCGCCGCTCCCGCGGCCATGACGGGCTGCACGTACACGAGGGCGAGCAGCGCGTGCTGCCGCCTGGCCAGCCCGGCGGCGTAGGCCGCCGCGCGCAGCGACGAGTCGGAGCCGTCCACGCCGACGACGATGACCTTGGGACCGTCCGTGCCACGCTCGAATTGGTGCGAGGGTTGCTGTTCCGCCACACCACCGAGGCTATCGGAAGCCGCAGGTCGGGAGCAGGGCGGCCCCGCGGCGTCCCGCATGGGACGGAACGGGTGAAGTGTCCGCCGCCACGGCCCGCCAGGACCCGCCGCGACCGCCGTCCGCGTCGGCGACGAGCGGCACGGCGCTCGACGGGCGCCCGCGGCCGGGGCTTCCTAGAGTCGACATCATGAGCGCCACCGTGGAGGCCCGCGGACCGAGGGACGTCACGGGTCCCGTACCGCCGTCCCGGGTCGGCTTCCTCAGCAAGGTGCCCGAAGGCTTCGCGGCCTTCTTCGGCGCCCTCTCGCTGCTGTGTGTCCTGCTGGCCTTCTTCGCCCCCGTGCGCCGTCTGCTGTACCCCGTCGTGGCCTTCCTCGACCTGTTGATCGTGCCGGTCAGCGCCAACCTCGCGTACGCCGTCTTCCTCTTCCTGCTCGCCGCCGCGACCGCCGCCCGCAAGAAGGTCGCCTGGTGGCTGGTCGTCGTCTACCTCGGCGTGCTGGTCTTCTTCGACATCGTCGGCCTGGCGATGGGTCTGTACGCCGAGTCGCTGCCGTCCTTCATCGCCTGCGGACTGCTGCTGGTGCTCCTGATCGTGGCGCGCCGCGAGTTCTACGCCGACTCCCGGCGCGGCGCCGTATGGCGCGCCCTGGCCGTACTGCTCGTCGGACTCGCCGTGGCGATCCTGATCGGCTGGGGCCTGGTCGAGTGGTTCCCCGGCACGCTGGCCTCGGAAGAACGGCTGGTGTGGGCGGCCAGCCGGGTGTGCGGCGGGCTGGTCCCCAGCAGTTCGTTCAGCGGGCGCCCGCCTCGCAAGCTCTTCTTCGTCCTCGGCCTCCTCGGCGCCCTCGCCCAGCTCAACGCCGTCGCCACCCTCTTCCGCTCCCAGCGCCTGGAGGCGGCCCTGCGCGGCGACGAGGAGGCCCGCATCCGCGCCCTCCTGCGGGCGTACGGCGCCGACGACTCCCTCGGCTACTTCGCCACCCGCCGCGACAAGGCCGTCGTCTTCTCACCCAGCGGCAAGGCCGCCGTCACCTACCGCGTCGAGGCCGGCGTCTGCCTCGCCAGCGGCGACCCCGTCGGCGACCGCGAGGCCTGGCCGCACGCCATCGAGGCCTGGCTCGACCTGGCCCGCCGCTACGCCTGGGCGCCCGCCGTCATGGGCACCTCGGAGGACGGCGCCAGGGCCTTCGCGCGCGCCGGGCTCGGTGCGCTCGAACTCGGCGACGAGGCGATCCTGCACGTCGCCGGCTTCGACCTGGACGGCCGCGACATGCGTGTCACCCGCCAGGCGGTGCACCGCGTACGGCGCACCGGCGCCACCTGCCGGGTACGCCGCCACTCCAGCCTCACCGACGAAGAGATGGAGGAGCTCATCGACAAGGCGGACGCCTGGCGCGACACCGAGACCGAGCGCGGCTTCTCCATGGCGCTGGACCGGCTCGGCGACCCCGCGGACGGCGACTGCCTGCTCGTCGAGGCCCTGACGCCCGAGGGCAAGCTCCTCGCGCTGCTGTCCTTCGTGCCCTGGGGCAAGGACGGCATCTCGCTCGACCTCATGCGCCGCGACCGCAGCGCCCCGAACGGCGTCATGGAGTTCATGGTCGCCGAGGTGTGCGCGGCGGCCGGGACGTTCGGCGTACGGCGCATCTCCCTCAACTTCGCGGTGTTCCGGTCGGTCTTCGAGGAGGGCGCCCGGATCGGTGCGGGACCGGTGCTCCGGCTCTGGCGCGGACTGCTGCTGTTCTTCTCCCGGTGGTGGCAGCTGGAGGCCCTCTACCGGTCCAACGCCAAGTTCCAGCCCGAGTGGTACCCCCGCTTCATCTGTTACGGCGACACCGGCTCCCTCGCCCGCATCGGCCTGGCGTCCGGCATCGCCGAGGGCTTCGTCTCCGTGCCCTCGCTGCGCAAGCTCTGGGGCAAGGGGCACCCGAAGACCGGACCCCAGCCCGCGAGCACCGCGGGCCTGCCCTCGCTGTCGGCCCTCGGCCTCGACGAGGGCGAGGAGGCGGCGGCCACCGATCCGACCGCGGGCCTGCCCGAACAGATCCGCCTCCGCCACCACTCACTCGACCGGCTGCGCGCCGACGGAGTCGACCCCTATCCGGTGGGCGTCCCGTCCCGCACCCACACCCTCGCCGAGGTCCGCGCGGGACCGGCGGGACACCACGTGACCGTCGCCGGGCGCGTCCTCCTCGTACGGGACTTCGGCGGGATCGTGTTCGCCGTCCTGCGCGACTGGTCCGGCGATCTTCAGCTCGCCCTCACCCGGCTGGAGTCCGGACCCGAGCTCAGGCGCTTCCGCCAGGACGTCGACATCGGCGACCTCATCACCGCCGAGGGCCTCGTCGGCGTCAGCGACCTGGGCGAACCGACCGTCTTCGTCTCCTCCTGGCAGCTCACCGGCAAATGCCTGCGCCCGCTGCCCGACAAGCGCCGGGGCCTCGCCGACCCCGAGGCGAAGGTGCGCCGCCGCTATCTCGACCTGGTGTCCAGCCCCGACGCCCGCGAGGTCCTGCGGGCCCGCTCCACCGCCGTGCAGGCGCTGCGCCAGGGCCTGCTGGACCGGGGCTATCTCGAGGTCGAGACGCCGATGCTCCAGCAGATCCACGGTGGCGCCAACGCCCGCCCGTTCACCACCCACATCAACGCCTACGACCTGAACATGTACCTCCGCATCGCCCCCGAGCTCTACCTCAAGAGGCTGTGCGTGGGCGGCCTGGAGAAGGTCTTCGAGATGGGGCGCACCTTCCGCAACGAGGGCGTCTCCTACAAGCACAACCCCGAGTTCACCATGCTGGAGGCCTACCAGGCGTTCGCCGACTACGACGTGATGCTCGACCTCACCCGCGAACTGATCCAGGGCGCCGCGACCGCCGCCTTCGGCGCGCCCGTCGCCCGCAGGGACGGCACCGAGTACGACATCTCCGGCCCGTGGCCGGTCAAGACGGTGTACGGCGCGATCTCGGAGGCCCTGGGGGAGGAGGTGGACCCCGGCGCGTCCGTGGCGGACCTGCACCGGCTGTGCGACCGTGCGGGAGTGCCGTATCGGCCGGACGACGGACAGGGTGACGTCGTACTGGAGATGTACGAACGACTGATCGAGGAGAAAACCCTGCTGCCCACGTTCTACAAGGACTTCCCGACCGATGTCTCCCCGCTCGCCCGGCAGCACCGCACCGACCCGCGCCTCGCCGAGCGCTGGGACCTCGTCGCCTTCGGCACCGAACTGGGCACCGCCTACTCGGAGTTGACCGACCCCGTGGAGCAGCGGCGGCGGCTGACCGCGCAGTCGCTGCGGGCCGCAGGGGGAGATCCCGAGGCGATGGAACTCGACGAGGACTTCCTCGACGCGCTGGAGTACGCGATGCCGCCGACCGGCGGGCTCGGCATCGGCGTGGACCGGCTGGTCATGTTCCTCACGGGGCTGACGATTCGGGAGACATTGCCGTTCCCCCTGGTGCGTCGGCGCTGAGCTGGTCCCAACGGGCGCTTTCGTGAGTCCGCACCGGTGTTGCTCAGCCGCGACATGCCCCCATTGGGCGTCTGATTAATCATGAAAAAGTATCAGCTGCTTACGCGGCGCCGGCTGTTGATCGCCGGTACCGCCGTCCTGGGGGTGGCGGGCACGGCCCGCGTCCTCACCGCGGATCCGCCCGGGAACCCGGTGCGGGGCACACCCGTGGCCGGGGGCCCGCAGGCGCGCCAGGCACTCAAGCCCTCCGCGTACCGCCTCGAGCCGATGACCGGATTCGCTCCGTCGCGCCGGACGCCCGGCAAGCCCGCTGTCCGTCGTGAGCCGATCCTGCGGGTGAGCGGGCGTGGCCGCACGATGGTGCTGACCTTCGACGACGGACCCGATCCTCGCTACACCCCGAGCATTCTGCGCACCCTGCGCAAGCACGACGTACGGGCGATGTTCTTCGTCTGCGGGGAGATGGCCGTCGACAACAAGGACCTGCTGGCGGAGATGGCCGACGACGGGCACGTCGTCGGCAACCACACCTGGACGCACCCGCTGCTGACCGAGCTCCGGAGCTCCGAGATCCGCTCCGAGATCGCGCGCACCAGCGACGTCATCGAGGAGGCCTACGGCGAACGGCCCGTCTGGTTCCGCGCGCCCTATGGGGCCTGGAACCGGGCGACCTTCCAGATCGGCGCCGACCTCGGCATGGAACCGATGGCCTGGACGGTCGACAGCCTCGACTGGACCACCCCGGGCACCGCCACCATCGTCGACCGGGTGGAGGAGGGCGCCGCCCCCGGCGTCGTCGTCCTCTCCCACGACGCGGGCGGCGACCGCTCTCAGTCCGTCCGCGCCCTGCGCGAGTACCTGCCCGTTCTCCTCGACTCCGGCTACCACCTCACGGTGCCGCACCGCGAGGACCTCTGAGCGGGAGCGGGGGGCGGTCGCGGTCGCCCCCGCCTCCGCCGACGAGCCCGGGAACAGCGCCCGGGCCCGTCGGCGGGGAGTCTCAGCGGACCTCGACCAGGCGGGCGAACACGACGACGTTCCCTTCGTAGCCGTGCTGCTTGGAGAAACCGCCTCCGCAGGTGATGACCCGCAATTCCGGGGTGCCCTTGCTGCCGTACACCCGGTCACCGGGGAAGTTGTTCTTCGCGAATACGTCGACGCCGTAGATCTCGAAAGTGGCGGTCTTCCCGTCCTTTCGCTGAACCTCGACCCGGTTTCCCTTCTTGAGGGCACCGAGCCCGTAGAAGACGGCCGGTCCCCGCATGTTGTCCACATGGCCCACGATCACGGCCGTGCCCTTCTCGCCGGGCGACACCGCACCGGTGAACCAGCCGGCGAGATTGGCATTGTCGGGCGGCGGCGCGTCGACCCAGCCGGCCGAGTCGAGACCCACCGGCACGACCGGGGCATCCACCTGGATCGCCGGGATCCTGACCCGGTCCACCACGGAGTACGGCAACGCGGCGGGCCCGTTGGAGAAGGTGGCGACGGGCGTCCTGCTGTCCGCTGCCGCCGCCGTCGCGGGCTGCGGAGGGCCCACGTCGAACTCACCGGAACCATTCCGAATGAGTGCGAGGCCGGTCAGCAGAACAAGCGCTATCACGCCCCACGGGGCGCGCTTCCTCTGCCGCTCCTCCTCTTCGACCACCTCGGACGCAAACATTCGCAATCCCCTCTCGACGCGACCGTCGCCGCGTCCGTCGCGCATACCAGAACGCTAAGTGCAGCATGCCCGGCAGGCGACGGGGCGCGGGCGAACGGGTGTCGGGGCATCCGTGTGGTGAGCCATCCGAGTTGCCGAGGGCAGGAAATTTCTGACGGTCCGTGACCTGCGGCAATATCCGATTGTGTGGAAATCCTTCGGCGTGTCTTCTCACCAGGACGGACCATTCTCGAAATGCGCCCCCGTGCACCGCATCTGAGGGTCTGTATGGGAGGCGCTTTCTCGCCGATCGACCGGGGACGGTTCCCGGGGCGTCTTCCGCGGAGGATCACATGCGTACAACTCGTGCCCTGGCGGTCTCTGCCGCCGTGGTCGCCGCGGTGGGGCTCGCCGCCCCGGTGGCGACGGCATCGAACGAACCGGGCAGCAATGAGTCGGGCAACAACGAGCCGAGCAACAACGAGCCGAGCGGCAACGAGCGACTGGGCAACCCCGGTGGACCGGGCAACGGCACCGGGCTGGAGAGCACCGGTGGTGTGGTCGGCGGTGGTGGGGTGGTCGGCGGCGGAGGTGTGGTCGGCGGCGGTGGCGTGGTCGGCGGTGGCGTGGTCGGTGGTGGGGTGGTCGGCGGCGGTGGCGTGGTGATCGGCGGCGGTGGTGTGGTCGGTGGCGGCCGCCTGGGTGACAACGGTCGGTTCAACGACAATCGCCGGTTCAACGACAATGGCCGCTTCAACGACAACGGTCGGTTCAATGACAACGGCCGCTTCAACGACAACGGCCGCTTCGAAGACAACGGTCGGTTCAATGACAACGGCCGCTTCGAGGTGCGGAACATCCTCGTCCGGCCCAGTGTCATCGCGCGGGGCGGCCAGTTGTCGATCACCGTGGAGGGCGAAGCGTGCCTGAGGCCCGGCAGTACGGTCTCCTCGCGGGTCTTCCCCACCACACTGCTGCGCCGGGTGGGCGGCGACACGTCCATCGCGACGGTCATCGTCGACCGTGACGCGCGCCGGGGGTCGTACGACGTCACGGTCCACTGTGACGGCCGAAGGCTGACCCGGCCCGCGGCCTTCGCCGTCATCGGCGGTGTCAGAGCTGGTCTGGGTGGCAGCGTCGGCGGAGCGGCGCCCGCCGACGTGGCGATCGGCGGCGGACTGATGACCGCCGGCGTCGTCGGCGGTGGGGTGTTCTGGCTGCGCCGCAGGTCCGAACGGCGGAACTGAGCGGTGCCGGCACCCTGGGCAGTGCCCCGCGGAGCGCGTGTGTGAGGGGCCTTCGCCCCGGCCCTTCTCGCCGAGATCCGGGGCGAGAAGGGCCCCGAGCGGCGAGTGATCAGGACTCCTCGTCCGTGACGCGGCGGCGCGTCATGGACCACGCGGTGCCGACACAGCCGGCGATGAGCGCGGTTCCCAGGCCGATCTCCTTGAGGTCGAAGCCACCGCCGGAGCTCCCGCCGACACCGGCCTTGACGCCTCGCTGCACGGAGGCCGGGACCTGGACCTGGGCCGGGTCGGAGTAGTTGCTGCCGGAGCGGCCGGGGGCGATGGTCAGCTCGGTGTGGCCGCTCTCGTTGCCGCACTGGAACGTCACCTGGTACACCGAGCCCGCTCTGGCGTCCGCGTCGATCAGGGCCGTCGCCGACGACTGGCCCCTGGGGATCGTGACCGTGTCGAAGACTTCCGAGGAGACCCTGGCGGCGGAGTCGCAGCTCTCCGCGGTCAGCCGGAGGCGGCCGCCCGCCGCGATGCTCTGCGGCTGCACGTTGAAGCCGAACGAGGTGATGTTGTTGTTGCCCCGACCACTGTCACGGCCACTGCTACGGCCGCCGTCACTGTTTCCGTCGCCGTTTCCGGCGAGAGCGGCGGTTGCCGAAAGGGTGAGGGCGGTCGCGCCCAGCAGTGCGGCCGAAGCGACGCGTATCGCGTGCATGGTGAGCCTCCGGGTCCCCGAGGAGCCTTGCTGCGGACCTTCCGCCTGCGTCTGAAATGCGCCTCGATGTTCGAAACGCTAGAAAGGCGTGCACGTCGGCGCGATCGCAGTAGCGCGAATGGGGTAACCGGGTGGGCCGTACGGGGGAATGCGGGAGCGCGATCGGGGGACGGACGCGGTGTGGCGTCCGTCCCCCGATCCGCCGGCCGTTAAGGGAGGCCGGTCACTTCGGAAGGTGCGGGAACAGTGCCGTGAACGGTTCCGCCGAGGCTGTGATCCCCCGGCTGTAGGGCGCGTCGAAGTCCCAGATCAGGAAGAGCAGGAACGCGATCAGAGCGGAGAAGAGCCCGGCGAGGATCAGTTCCCGCTTGGTGCGCCGGATCTGGAGCGCGAACACCATCCCGATGGTGACCACGGCTCCGGTGATCAGCCCGAACCACACCACGCCCGGCATGGTCGCGTCCGTCGAGTCGGCGCGGGCGTTGCGTGCCGCGTCGGCCGCGGTCACCTGGTCGACCAGCGGCTGGTAGGTCTGGGCCTCGAAGTCCGACCTCGGCCGGTATTCGCTGACGTCCTGGCGGACGACCTCGAAGAGCCGGCCGCCCTTGGCGGTGACATGATCATGGTCGGCCATGGTCTTCCACTCGGTTTTGACGACGTATCCGACGTACGCGTCGACGTCGCCGCGAATACGGTCGCGCACGTCCGGCGGGTAGACGCGGACCCGCTCCGAGATCTCGTGCAGGGCCTGGGCCTCCGCCTGCACATGGTCCTGGGCGGCGCTGCGGGCCTCCCAGACTCCGGCGATCGCCAGTCCCAGGACGATGGCGTAGACCACGCCGATCATCATGGTCATGTATTCGATCACGTCCGGGGTCTCGGACGGATCCTCGTCGTCGGGGGCCCGGCGGGTGCGTACGAGGGACACGGCGAGGACGACGACACACGCCGCCGCCATCGCGAGGACGAGAACAAGCCATTCCGACAAGGGTGCCTCCAGGGGTCAGCGCGGACGCAGCGCCGCGACGGCGAGCAACGCGGGCACGGTGACGAGCAGGGTGAGCGAGACCAGGGACGGTCCACTGCGGGGCGAGTGCTTGCGCGTCGGGGCGCGGTAGGCCGGATATCTCACCGGGGTCGCCGACGGTTTGGGCCGCGCCTTGTGCGTGGGCGAGGGCGTCGGTGTCGGTGTGGGCTTCGGCGCCGGCCTCGGCGGGGGCGCCACGGCGGGGGGCCGCGGGGTCGGAGAGGCGGGTGGAGGCGGTGGCGGGGGAGCCGGCGGCGGGGGCTTCGGCCTGGGCTTGGGTGGAGGCGCCGGTGGTGGTTGGGGCGGCGGTTTCGGAATGGGTGGGGGCGGGGGCGACGGGGGCGGCGGGCTGATGGTGCAGAGGTCGCCGCCGGCCACCGCCACCGCGTCCGTGCCGTCCGGGCCGACGGAGGCGTACGCGCAGGAGTCGGCGACCGCCGCCGAGACCGGCGCGCCGCCGATGATCCAGGTCAGCGTCAGCAGCGCCAACACCCGTATGACGAGGGCGGACCGGGTCCGCTGTGGTCCATGCACGACCGAGATCATGAGCCGTACGGCGCCCCCGCACGCCGGAGCCGACGGGTATTGCCCCCGAACGAAGGACGTCCGGCTCGGACCGGTTTGACGCCCCCTCGGGACACGGCCACCGGGGTGGGAACAGATGCGCGAGATACATGTCGGCGTGGGGTGTGTCACAGCGTTCCGAAAGTTTTTTGTGCGGCCGTTGAACACATCCGCCACTCCCGCCCGTACCTAGGGCCATGCGCGGCGCTGCAGGGCGCTGCAACCCTTAACGCGAACAGTGGGAGTTACCCAATGAAGACCTCCTGGCGGAGCGCCTCACTCGTAGCGACAGCTGCGGCCGTGCTGGCGCTCACGACGGCGTGCGGTCAGGAATCGGGCACCCAGTCGACGGGGAGCCAGAACGTGGGCGCCGCCGCGGCAGCCAACGGTTACGGTCAGGCCACCAGTAGCAGCACCACTTCTCCCAACGGCTACGGCGCCGACCAGCAGAGTGCCGCCCCCAAGGCGGAATCCGCAGGTCAGCTGGCCGTCGCGGAAAGCACGACGCTCGGCAAGGTGCTGACCGACAGCGCCGGATTCACCCTGTACCGCTTCGAGAAGGACACCGCCGAGCCGCCGAAGTCGAACTGTGACGGCGACTGCGCGACCGCTTGGCCGCCCGTTCCCGCCGACGGCGCCGTGGCCGCCACCGGTGTGGACAAGGCCCTGCTCGGCGAGGTCACCCGCTCGGACGGCACCAAGCAGCTGACGATCGGCGGCTGGCCGATGTACCGGTACGCCAAGGACACCAAGGCCGGTGACACCAACGGCCAGGGCGTCGGCGGCACTTGGTACGCCTCCGCCCCCGATGGCAAGAAGGCCACCCTGGCGTCCCTGCCGGGCCTGTCGACCCGCAACGACCCCAAGCTCGGCGAGATCATCGTCGACAAGAACGGCCGGACGGTCTACCGCTTCCTGAAGGACCAGGCCTGGCCCGTCCCGAAGTCCGCCTGCACCGGTGCCTGCCTGGAGAAGTGGCCCGTCGTGGCCCCGGTCTCCGCCAGTGACACCAAGGGCGTGAAGAAGAAGGGCCTGATGGGCTTCACCCGCCCGGACGGCGCCAAGCAGATGACCGTCAACTGCTGGCCCATCTACACCTTCTCCGGTGACAAGGCGGCCGGGGACACCAACGGTCAGGGCGTGGGCGGCACTTGGTACGCCGTCGCCCCCGACGGAAAGCCGGTCGGCGCGCCGAAGTAGAGGATCACCTCCCCAGGGTTGATCGATCTCGCCCGGAACAACGCGTACGACCCGGGTCCGCCCCCTCCGCACCGCACGGAGGGGGCGGACCTCTTGGCGTACCCGGAACGCGCGGGCGCGCGGATCGGACGACGTGAGGCGCGCGGACAACGCACGGTTCACTTGCCGAACGAACGCCCGGGAGTTTTCCACACCGGGGATACCCGACGCCCCGATACCGTCGCGACGCTTCGTAACTCCCACGAACTTTTTGGAATGCTTCGCATCGATTTCGCGGTGACAGGGATCGGCGTGTTCGACTGACCTGCGCCGGGCGTCAATTCGGCACATGCCCGAGGCAGTGACGGTGAACGGACGGTCAATTTCCGTTTTGACTCGCTCCTTTGGCGGACGATCAGTAGCCTCAGCTCGAACACCGGATCGCCCACGTCGTCGACTACGCCTTGGAGAGATAGATGGAGCGTCCCGCCTGGGCCCCCCGCAGCATTGACATCTCGGTGCCGAGCGTGTCCCGTATCTATGACTACTACCTGGGCGGTTCGCACAACTTCGAGGTCGACCGGGAAGCCGCGCGCAAGGCGATGGAGTTCATGCCGGGACTGCCCAAGGTCATGCAGGCGAACAGGGCGTTCATGCGCCGTGCCGTGCGTTTCGCGGCCGCCGAGGGCATCGACCAGTTCCTCGACATCGGCTCCGGCATCCCGACCTTCGGCAACGTCCACGAGATCGCCCAGACGGCCAAGCCCGGCGCGCACGTCGTGTACGTGGACCACGACCCGGTGGCCGTCGCGCACAGCCAGGCCGTCCTGCGGGACAACGAGGACGCGGACGTGGTCGCGGCCGATCTGCTCAAGCCCCAGGAGATCCTGGCGACTCCCCAGGTGCAGCGGTTGATCGACCTGAACCGTCCGGTGGCCCTCCTCCTCGTTGCCATACTGCACTTCGTGGAGGACGCGGACGACCCGTACGGTGCGGTGGCCGAGCTGCGCGACGCGCTGGCGCCGGGCAGTCTGCTCGTGCTCACGCATGCGTCGTACGAGGGAATCCCGCTCCCGCCGGAGCGGGCCGAGGGCGCGGTCGACGTGTACAAGGACATCCGCAACCCGCTGATCATGCGCTCGCGCGAGGAGATCGCGCGGTTCTTCGAGGGGTACGACATGGTGGAACCCGGTCTGGTGCCGATGCCGATCTGGCGGCCCGACACGGCACCCGAGGACGAGGATCCCTATTCCTTCTCGGGGTTCGCAGGTGTGGGGCGCACGGCGTGACGGGCGAACCGGACGGGCCGGAGGACAGACTGCGCAGGTTCGCGACGATCTGGAGCCGGGCGGTCTTCCCGGTCACCTCCACGTCGCTGACCCGGCCGGAACTCGAGCAGCAACTCCTGCCGCTCGCCCGGCGGTTGAGTGACGCGCTGAAGGCGAGGACCTTCGACGCGGCCGCGGGCCAGGCGGTCGGCGCCGCGCTGGTCGCCGCGCACTGCACCGACCCCGAGGCGCTCAGCCGCAGCCTCGACTGCGTCGACGCCTATCTGGTGCTCTACTGCGGCGAGGACGGCCCCCAGGAGGCCCTGCGGACCCGCTCGGCGCGTCTGCAGCACGCCATGGCGGCGGGCTTCGCGGGGGCACTGCGGGAGCGGACGCTCGCCGAGCAGGAGGCCATCTCCCAGGCGGCGTTGAACGCGCGCAGCACGGTGGCCGAGGCGCTGCACGCGAGCGAGGCCCGGTTCCGCGCGGTCTTCGAGGGCGCGGCCATAGGAATCGGCATCGCCGACCTCGAAGGCAACATACTGCAGGTCAATGGAGCCCTGCTGCGTATGTTCGGTGGTTCCGAGCAGGGCGTGCGCGGCCGCAAGGTCCCCGAGTGGACGCATCCCGAGGACGCGCCCCAAGTCTGGCGACTGTACGAGGAGTTGGTACGCGGCGAGCGCGAGCACTACCACGTCGAAAAAGCCTTCTACCGGCCCGACGGCACCGCCCTGTGGACCAACCTGACGGTGTCCCTGCTGCGCGACGCGGACGGCCGGCCGCAGTACCAGCTCGCGCTGATGGAGGACACCACCGAGCGGCGGCTGCTCAATCTGCGGCTGCGCTACGAGGCCACCCACGACGCGCTCACCGGTCTGCCCAACCGGACCCTGTTCTTCGAACGCCTGGAGAAGGCGGTGTCCGGGGGCAACGACCAGCGCTTCGGCCTGTGCTACCTCGACCTCGACGGCTTCAAGACCATTAACGACAGCCTGGGGCACGCGGCGGGCGACCGGCTGCTCGTCGAGGTCGCCGACCGGTTGCAGTCCTGTGCGACCGCACCCGGCGAGATGGTCGCCCGGCTCGGCGGCGACGAATTCGTGGCCCTCACCACCGGGCCCGACACCGAGCGCGAGGTGGACGCGCTCGCCGACCGCATCATGAACGCCCTCGTCACCCCGGTCCGCATCGACGGCCGGGAGCTGACGGTCCGCGGCAGCATCGGCATCGTCGAGGGGCCTGCGGGTGAGCGCGGCCCGGCGGAGGTGCTGCGCAGCGCCGACATCACGATGTACCGCGCCAAGTCCGCGGGCGGCAACCGCTTCGAGCTCGCCGATCCCGAGGCCGACGCCCGCGCCATCACCCGTCACGGGCTCACCACGGCGCTGCCCGCGGCCCTGGACCGGGGCGAGTTCTTCATCGAGTACCAGCCGCTCGTGCACCTCGGCGACGGCAGCGTGCACGGCGCGGAGGCGCTGGTGCGCTGGCTGCATCCGCAGCACGGCGTCCTCGGCCCCGACCGGTTCATTCCGCTGGCCGAGCACACCGGGCTGATCGTGCCGCTGGGCCGGTGGGTCCTGGAGCAGTCGGTCCGCCAGGCCTGCCAGTGGCAGGAACGACACGCCGACTCGGGCCCGCTGCGGATCAACGTCAACCTGTCGCCCTGCCAGCTGACCCACCCGGGCCTGGTCCAGGACACGGTCGACATCCTGGAGCGTGAAGGTCTCGACGCAGAGGCGCTGTGTCTGGAGGTCACCGAGTCCGCGCTGATCGGCGCCGACGACGATCTGCTGAAGCCGCTGCGGCGCCTGGCCGAGATGGGCGTCGACATCGCCCTCGACGATTTCGGCACCGGTTACTCCAACCTCGCCAATCTCCGACGCCTGCCCGTGAGCATCCTCAAGCTGGACCGCTCCTTCACCCAGGGCATGCAGCAGTTCCCGGCGGACCCCGTCGACCTCAAGATCGTCGAGGGGATCGTTTCGCTCGCCCACAGCCTCGACCTCGCGGTCACGGTGGAGGGCGTCGAAACGGGCGCACAGGCCGAGCAGTTGCGGATACTGGGCTGCGACACGGCCCAGGGCTGGTACTACGCCCGCCCGGGCCCACCGGAGCGGCTGCACGAACTGGCCCTGGTGGACGCCACAGGCTGAGGCTTCGGGTGCGGCGTGGTCTCCTGGAACGGAGGGCGTGCGGCTGTTTGCCCAGTGGAGCGATTGAAGGAGCTGAGAAGGATGGGCACGGAACTCCAGGGCAGGACCGCCGTCGTCACCGGTGCGAGCAAGGGCATCGGACTGGCCGTCGCCGAGGCGCTGGCCGGCGCGGGGGCGACGGTGATCGCCGGGTCGCGCACCACGACGCCGGGTCTCGACGCGCTGGTCAAGCAGGGCGGTGTCTCCTGGGTACCGGTGGACCTGGCCGAACCCGGTGCCGCCGAGCGCCTCGTGGCGGCGGCGGACGGCCGGCTGGACATCCTGGTCAACAACGTCGGCGCGGCCCCCGCCCGTATGGGCGGATTCCTGTCGGTGACCGACGAGGACTGGCAGCGCACGGTCGATCTGAACCTCCTCACGGCCGTACGGGTCACCCGCGCCGCCCTGCCCCTGATGCTGTCCGCCGGGCAGGGCTCGGTCGTGACGGTCGCCTCGGTCAACGCCACCCTGCCCGACCCGATGGTGATCGACTACAGCGCGGGCAAGGCAGCGCTGGTCGCCTTCTCCAAGGCGCTCTCCAAGGAGGTCGGCCCTCAGGGCATCCGGGTCAACACCGTCAGCCCGGGTCCGGTGGAGACCGAGCTGTGGCTCGGCGGTGAAGGGGTGGCGGCCACGGTCTCGGCAGCCGCCGGGATCACCCCGGACGACGTGGTCGCCCAGGCGTCCAGTGCCACGGTCACCGGCCGCTTCTCCCAGCCGTCCGAGGTCGCCGACCTGGTCCTCTTCCTCGCCGGCGACCAGTCCCGCAACATCACCGGCAGCGACTTCGTCATCGACGGCGGCTTCATCCCGACCTGGTGACGTGCCGACCGGCCTCCTGAGCCCCCTGCGCCGGTCAGCGTTCCAGCAGCATCCGCTGGAGTTCGCGGGCCGCGCGTGGCGGAGCCACATCGCTGCGGTGGGCCAGGGCGATGACGCGGTGGAGTCCGGGGCGTGCGAGCGGTGTCACCCGCAGGCCGCGCCCCGAGCGCGTCGCGACCATGCGTGGGACGACGGCCACGCCGAGCCCCGCCCTGACGAAACCCAGCACCGCGTCCATCTCGCCGCCCTCGACGGCGAAATCCGGCTCGAAGCCCTCGGCGCGGCAGGCGGCGACGGTCAGTTCCCGCAGGTCGTAGCCGTGCCGGAACATCACGAGGCGTTCGCCCTCCAGGTCGGGGATGCGCACGGTGCGACCGGTCCCCGGCGCGGGCGCCTCCGGTGAGGACACCACGACCAGGTCCTCACGCAGCAGCTCCACCGTCGTCAGCGCGGGGGAGGGGGTGGGCAGCGGGAGGACGACCAGGGCGAGATCCAACGCGCCGCGCGCGAGTTCCCGTACGAGATCGTGGGAGCCGCCCTCCTCGATCAGCAGCCGGATACCCGGATAGCGGTCGTGAAAGGCGCGCAGGACGTCCGGAAGCAGGCCGGTGCACACGCTCGGCGTCGCGCCCAGGCGGACCCGGCCGCTGCGCAGCTGGGCCAGTTCCTGCACCTCGTGCCGGGCCGTGTCCGCGTCGGCCAGGATGCGCCGGGCCAGTGGCAGCAGCGCCTCGCCCGCGTCCGTCAGCGTGATGTTGCCCCGCGCGCGGAGGAAGAGGTCCGCCCCCAACTCCCGTTCCAGCGCCTTGATCTGCTGGGACAGGGACGGCTGGGCGACATGGACCAGATCGGCGGCCCGGGTGAAGTGCCGGGTCTCGGCGACCGCCACGAAGTACTGGAGCTGCTGGAACTGCATCCACCCATCATAGGCTCCAGCTATTGAAACGAGCTGGACCATGTCTTGGACCGATCGGCACCCGCGGCCCTACTTTCTGAGACATGGCTCTGGCAACGCGGACGGACCGACGACCGTCGATGACGCGCACCGTGTGGGACAGCTCCGTCGGGAAGAAGACCGTGATGGCGGTCAGCGGCCTGATCATGCTGATGTACCTGGTCGTACACATGTTCGGCAACCTGAAGATCTTCTTCGGTTCGGGCGACTTCAACCACTACGCCCACTGGCTGCGCACCCTGGGTGAGCCCTTCCTGCACTACGAGTGGGCCCTGTGGATCATCCGCGTGGTCCTGGTCGTCGCCGTCGTCGCCCACGCCACCGCCGCGTACCAGCTCAGCCGCCGCGACATCAGGGCGCGCCCGAACAAGTACGTCCACAAGAAGCCCAGGTCCAGCTACGCGACCCGCACGATGCGCTGGGGCGGGATCATCCTCGGCCTGTTCATCGTCTGGCACATCCTCGACCTGACGACCGGCACCGCGCACCCCGGCGGCTTCCAGCCCGGACACCCCTACCAGAACGTGATCGACACCTTCTCGACCTGGTACGGCGACGTGATCTACATCGTCGCGATGCTCGCGCTCGGCCTGCACATCCGGCACGGGTTCTGGAGCGCCGCACAGACCCTGGGCGCCGGCAACCGCACCCGAGACCGCGCCCTCAAGACCATCGCCGACGTCCTCGCGCTGGTGCTGACGGCGGGCTTCATCTCCGTACCCGTCGGTGTCATGACCGGATTGGTGAGCTGACATGACCGCAGCCTCTGAATACGCCGCGTACACGACCGGTGCGCCCGTCGCCGACAGCAAGGCCCCCGAGGGACCGGTCAACGAGCGTTGGGACACCCGTCGCTTCGAGGCCAAGCTCGTCAACCCCGCCAACCGTCGCAAGCACACGGTGATCGTGGTCGGTACCGGCCTCGCGGGCGGCTCGGCGGGCGCCACGCTCGCCGAGCAGGGCTACCACGTCGTCCAGTTCTGCTACCAGGACTCGCCCCGCCGCGCCCACTCGATCGCCGCCCAGGGCGGCATCAACGCGGCGAAGAACTACCGCAACGACGGCGACTCCGTCCACCGGCTGTTCTACGACACCGTCAAGGGCGGCGACTTCCGGGCCCGCGAGTCCAACGTCCACCGTCTCGCGCAGATCTCGGTCGAGATCATCGACCAGTGCGTCGCCCAGGGCGTGCCCTTCGCGCGGGAGTACGGGGGTCTGCTCGACACCCGTTCCTTCGGCGGCGTCCAGGTGTCCCGCACCTTCTACGCCCGCGGCCAGACCGGCCAGCAGCTCCTGCTCGGCGCCTACCAGGCCCTGTCGCGGCAGATCGCGGCCGGCAACATCGAGATGCATCCGCGCACCGAGATGCTCGACCTGATCGTGGTCGACGGACGGGCGCGCGGCATCGTGGCACGCGATCTCATCACCGGCCGGATCGACACGTACTACGCGGACGCCGTCGTCCTGGCCAGCGGTGGCTACGGCAACGTCTTCTACCTCTCGACGAACGCCATGAACTCCAACGCCACCGCCGTCTGGCGGGCGCACCGGCGCGGCGCCTACTTCGCCAACCCCTGCTTCACCCAGATCCACCCCACCTGCATCCCGCGCACGGGCGAGCACCAGTCCAAGCTCACCCTGATGAGCGAGTCGCTGCGCAACGACGGCCGTATCTGGGTCCCGAAGGCCCAGGGCGACACCCGCCCGCCGAACGAGATCCCCGAGGACGAGCGCGACTACTACCTGGAGCGGATCTACCCCTCCTTCGGCAACCTGGTCCCGCGCGACATCGCCTCCCGCGCCGCGAAGAACGTCTGCGACGAGGGCCGCGGGGTCGGCCCGGGCGGACAGGGCGTCTACCTGGACTTCGCCGACGCCATCCGGCGTATGGGCAGGGCGAAGGTCGAGGAGAAGTACGGCAACCTCTTCGACATGTACGCCCGGATCACCGCCGAGGACCCGTACACCGTGCCGATGCGGATCTACCCGGCCGTGCACTACACGATGGGCGGACTGTGGGTCGACTACGACCTCCAGACCACCGTCCCCGGCCTGTTCGCGATCGGCGAGGCCAACTTCTCCGACCACGGCGCCAACCGCCTGGGTGCCTCGGCCCTCATGCAGGGCCTCGCCGACGGCTACTTCGTGCTGCCGTCGACCATCAACGACTATCTCGCCCGCAACCCGCACCACGCCGAGGTCACGGACGAACACCCCGCCGTCCAGGAGGTGCTGGCCGAGACCGAGGACCGGCTGCGGCTGCTGCTGGCCGTCGACGGCGACCGCACCCCCGACTCCTTCCACCGCGAACTCGGCGAACTCATGTGGGAGTTCTGCGGCATGGCCCGCACCGAGACGGGTCTGCGCAAGGCCCTGGAGCGCATCCCGCAGATCCGCGAGGAGTTCTGGCGGCGCATCAAGGTCCCCGGCATCGGCGAGGAGTTCAACCAGTCCCTGGAGAAGGCCAACCGCGTCGTCGACTACCTGGAGCTCGCCGAGCTGATGTGCCTCGACGCGCTGCACCGGTCCGAGTCCTGCGGCGGCCACTTCCGCGAGGAGTCCCAGACCCCGGACGGCGAGGCCGCCCGCAAGGACGAGGAGTTCTCGTACGCCGCCGCCTGGGAGTTCACCGACACCGGCGCCGCGCCCGTCCTGCACAAGGAAGACCTGGTCTTCGAGTACGTCCACCCCACCCAGCGGAGCTACGCATGAAGCTCACCCTGCGCGTCTGGCGCCAGAAGAACGCCGACGCCGACGGAGCGATGTCCACGTACGAGGTGGACGACATCTCGGCCGACATGTCCTTCCTGGAGATGCTCGACACCCTCAACGAGGAACTCATCCTCAAGGGCGAGGACCCCGTCGCCTTCGACCACGACTGCCGCGAGGGCATCTGCGGCGCCTGCAGCCTGGTCATCAACGGCGACGCCCACGGACCCGAGCGCACCACCACCTGCCAGCTGCACATGCGGTCCTTCCAGGACGGCGACACCATCGACGTCGAGCCCTGGCGCGCCTCCGCCTTCCCGGTCGTCAAGGACCTCGTGGTGGACCGCTCGGCCTTCGACCGGATCATCCAGGCCGGCGGGTACATCACCGCCCCCACCGGCGCCGCGCCCGAGGCCCACGCGACGCCGGTGCCGAAGCCGGACGCCGACTTCGCGTTCGAGCACGCCGAGTGCATCGGCTGCGGCGCGTGTGTGGCCGCCTGTCCCAACGGGGCCGCGATGCTCTTCACCTCGGCGAAGGTCAACCATCTGAACGTGCTGCCACAGGGGGCGCCCGAGCGGGAGACGCGGGTGCTGGACATGGTGGCGCAGATGGACGAGGAGGGGTTCGGGGGGTGCACGCTGGCCGGGGAGTGCGCCACCGCTTGCCCCAAGGGGATTCCGTTGGTTTCCATCACCGGGATGAACAAGGAGTGGCTGCGGGCCGCTCGTAGGTCAGGGCGTCGCTGAGGCGGTGGTGCGACTGCGGGTCGGTGGGGGCTGATCGCGCAGTTCCCCGCGCCCCTTTCGGGGCGCTCCTGCTGAGCTGAATTGTTCAGAAGACGTTCGCCGGATCTGTGCGGACGGGCGGGGCCGGGAGTGGTGCTCATCCCCGGTCCCGTCTCGCATTCGGGGGAATCTCCTGGCATTCAACATCCCCACATCCTGGCTCCTGGCACAGGTCACGCGCAGGCCAACCGGCATCGGAAGAACAGGAGCGCGCGGGCCGTACCGAACCGGTCTGCCGCCGCTGTGCCGAACCGGCCCGTGACCAGGAGAGTGCCATGACCGGCGTTTCCACCCTCGACAGCCCCCCGCAGCCCCTGGCCCCCACCCGCTACACCGTCTCCCTCGCCCGTTCCGAGGCCGACGTCCGGGCCGCGCAGCGGCTGCGGCACGACGTCTTCGCCGGGGAGATGGGCGCCCTGCTGACCACGCCGCAGCCGGGGCTCGACATCGACGCCTTCGACGCCTACTGCGATCACCTGCTGGTCCGTGACACGCTGACCGACCAGGTCGTCGGCACCTACCGCCTGCTGCCCCCGGAGCGCGCCGCGATCGCCGGCCGACTCTACTCGGAGGGCGAGTTCGACGTGACCCCGCTCGACGCGATCCGCCCGGGACTCGTCGAGGTCGGGCGCTCCTGTGTGCACCCCGACCACCGTGACGGTGCCGTCATCGGCCTCATCTGGGCCGGGATAGCCCGTTACATGGTCGAGGGCGGCCACGAGTGGCTCGCGGGCTGCTGCTCGATCCCGCTCGCCGACGGCGGCGAGCTCGCGGCCGGAACCTGGGACCGGGTGCAGGCCAAGCACCTGGCACCCGAGGAGTACCGGGTACGACCGCTGCTGCCGTGGACCGCGGAGGGTGTCACCCGCCGGCCCCACACCGAACTCCCCCCGCTCCTGCGCGGCTATCTCCGGCTCGGCGCCTGGGTCTGCGCCGCACCCGCGCACGACCCGGACTTCGGGGTCGCGGACCTGTTCGTGCTGCTGTCGATGCGCCGGGTCAACCCGCGCTATCTGCGGCACTTCCTCTCGCTCGTCCCGGCCTGATGAGCGTCTGGCTGCCCAGCGCGCCCTGCACCCCCAGGGCGTGCGTCGAGGCGACGGGGTCCGCCACGGCCGTACCGCGTGCCGTGCTGCGGCTCGCGGCGGTCCTGGTCGTGGTCGCCACCGGGGTCGTGCTGTTGCCGCTCGGCGGGCGGATCCCCGCCGAGCCGGTACGGCGCTGGTGCCGGGCGATCGTGCGGGCCGCGGGCGTCCGCGTCCGGATCACCGGCCCCGCCGTCCCCACCGGTGGGCTGCTGATCGTCGCCAACCACATCTCCTGGCTGGACATCCCGCTCCTCGCCGCCGTCCGGCCGGCCAGGATGCTCGCCAAGTCCGAGATCCGGCAGTGGCCGGTGGCGGGACCGCTGGCCGCGCGCGGCGGCGTCCTGTTCATCGAACGCGACCGGCTGCGCGCGCTGCCGGACACGGTGGCGCGGATCGCCGGGCTGCTGCGCGACGGGGCGGCCGTCGTGGCCTTCCCGGAGGGCAGCACCTGGTGCGGCAGGGCGCAGGGCCACTTCCGGCGGGCCGTCTTCCAGGCCGCGCTCGACGCGGGGGTGCCGGTCCAGCCGGTGCACATCCACTACCGGCTCGCCGGGGGAGTGGCGAGCACCGCGCCCGCCTTCGTCGGGAACGACTCGCTGCTCGCCTCCCTGTGGCGGGTGGCCTCGGCCCGCGGGCTGGTGGCGGAGGTCGAGGTACGGCCCGCGCTCGCCCCGGGCAGCCACCCGGACCGACGGGAGCTGGCCCGCGCGGCGCAAGGGGGGTTGCATTCCCAGGGCGCACGCGCGTCGGCCCTCGCCCATCGCTGACGTATCAGGACGAGGCGACCCGAAGGGACGGGGGCCGGTGGCCGGCGGTAGGGGGCTATCGGCCCCGAGCGAGCGTCCGGGTGAGGTACGGAGCCGTCGTGCTGCCCTCCGCCCGCGCCACCTCGGCCGGGGGGCCCGCCGCCACGATCCGGCCGCCCGCGTCCCCGCCGCCGGGACCCAGGTCGATCACCCAGTCCGCGCCCGCGACCACCGCCATGTCGTGCTCGACGACCACGACGGTGTGTCCCGCGTCGACCAGGCCGTGCAACTGGCGCATCAGCACCTCGACATCGGCGGGGTGCAGCCCGGTCGTCGGCTCGTCGAGGACGTAGAGGGTGTGCCCCCGGCGGACCCGCTGCAACTCGCTCGCCAGTTTGATGCGTTGGGCCTCGCCGCCGGACAACTCCGTGGCGGGCTGGCCGAGTCGTAGATAGCCAAGACCCACGTCGAGGAGCGTGGCGAGGCTGCGGGCGACGGGCGCGGTGTCGGCGAAGAACTCCGCCGCGGCCTCCACCGTCATGTCCAGGACCTGCGCGATGTTCCTTCCGCGGTACGTCACCTCGAGCGTCTCGGGGTTGTAGCGTGCCCCGTCGCAGTCCGGACAGGGAGCGTAGGTGCTCGGCAGGAACAGCAGCTCCACGCTCACGAACCCCTCGCCCTGGCAGGTCTCGCAGCGCCCGCCCGCGACGTTGAAGGAGAAGCGCCCCACCCCGTAGCCGCGCCTTCGCGCCTCCTCCGCCCCGGCGAAGACCTTGCGCACCACGTCGAAGAGGCCCGTGTAGGTGGCGAGATTCGAGCGCGGGGTACGGCCGATGGGCCTCTGGTCGACGGAGACGAGCCGTCCCACCCCCTCCAGTTCCTCGGTCACCTCGCCGATGAGGGTGGACTTGCCCGAGCCGGAGACACCCGTGACGGCGGTGAGCACACCGAGCGGGAACGCGGCGCTCACCCCGCGCAGGTTGTGGCGGCTCACCGGCCCCACCTTCAACTGCCCTTGCGGAGAACGGACCTCGCGTTCCGGCGCGGGGGAGCGGTCGAAGAGGAAGCGGGCCGTGGCCGACTCCGCCACCCCGGCCAGCTCCGCCACCGGACCGCTGTGCAGCACCAGCCCGCCGTGCTCACCCGCCCGCGGGCCGACGTCGACGAGCCAGTCGGCGCCCCGCACGACATCCAGATGGTGCTCGACCACGAACACCGAGTTGCCCGCCGCCTTCAGTCGGTCCAGGACCGTGAGCAGGGCCTCCGTGTCCGCCGGGTGCAGGCCCGCGGACGGTTCGTCGAGGACGTACACGACACCGAACAGACCGGAGCGCAACTGTGTGGCCAGCCGCAGTCGTTGCAGCTCGCCCGCGGAGAGGGTCGGGGTGGCCCGGTCGAGGCTGAGGTAACCGAGGCCGAGTTCGACGACGGGGGCGATCCGTGCCCTCAGGTCGTCGGTGAGGACGCGGGCCGCCTCTCCCCGGGGCTCCAGGGTTCCGGCCAGCTCGGACAGCGGCAGCGCGGCCAGTTCGGCGATCGTGCGGCCCGCGAAGGTCACCGCCAGCGCCTCGGGACGCAGCCGGCTGCCGCCGCACACCGGGCACGGGGCGCTGGTCAGGAACCGCTCGGCCCTGGCCCGCAGCGTCGGGCTCTTCGAATCGGAGAACGTCTTCATGACATAGCGCCGGGCGCTCATGTACGTGCCCTGGTAGGGGCGTTGGATCCGGTCCGCGTCCCGCACCGGATGCACGGTGACGACCGGCTGTTCGTCCGTGAACAGGATCCACTCCCGCTGCGCGGCCGGCAGCTCGCGCCACGGCAGGTCCACGTCGTACCCCAGCGCGTCGAGGACGTCGCGCAGGTTCTTGCCCTGCCAGGCGCCGGGCCACGCGGCGATCGCGCCCGCGCGGATCGACAGCGACGGGTCCGGGACCAGCGACTCCTCGGTCGTACGGTGGACCTGGCCGAGACCGTGACACTCCGGGCAGGCCCCGGCGGCCGTGTTCGGCGAGAAGGCGTCCGAGTCGAGGCGTTCGGCGCCCCGCGGATAGTCGCCCGCGCGTGAGAACAGCATCCGCAGGGAGTTGGAGAGGTTGGTGACCGTGCCCACGGACGAGCGCGAGGTGGGTGCCGAGCGGCGCTGCTGGAGCGAGACCGCGGGCGGCAGCCCGGTGATGTCCCCGACCTTCGGCGCCCCGACCTGGTGGATCAGCCGTCGTGCGTACGGCGCCACCGACTCGAAGTAGCGGCGCTGGGCCTCCGCGTAGATCGTGCCGAACGCCAGCGAGGACTTGCCCGAGCCCGAGACCCCGGTGAAGACCACGAGGACATCGCGCGGGATGTCGACGTCCACACCCTGGAGATTGTGCTCGCGGGCGCCCCGCACACGGACGTACCCGTCGTGGCGGCGGTGCGGTTCGGACATCGACGGGACTCCTGGCGGGGCGCTCGGGGCAAACCCCACGATTCTAGGCCGCGGTCAGTCCCGCGACCCGGGCGAGCCTGCGGAAGGAGTCCAGCAGGGCCCCGCGGTCGTACGTACTGGTCGTGACCAGCACCTCCTGCGCGCCGGTCTCCTCGATCAACATCTCCAGCTCGTGCTCGACCTGCTTCTCGGTGCCCGCGATCTGCCCCGCGAGCGCCGACTCGTAGAAGTGCCGCTCCTTGCCGTTCATCGGGAGATCCTCGACCCGCTCGGCGGGCGGCAGCGGCGGGAAGGTGCCGTGTGTGCGGGCGTACGCCATCGACCAGGCCTCGGGGAGGAGCAGCCGCATCGCCTCGTCCGGGGTCTCGGCGACCGCGACGGCGCCGGAGACGACGACGTACGGCTCCGCCGCCCACACCGAGGGGCGGAACGTCGCGCGGTAGTGGTCGATCCCGCGCCGCATCTTCTCCCGGTTCCTGATGTCCCCGATGACCAGGGGCAGACCCGCGCGCGCCGCGATCGTGGCGCCCTCGTTCAGGGCGAGCACGAAGGGCGGCACGGCCAGCCCCTCCGAGGGGCGCGCGTGCACCCCCGCCGACGACGGGCCCCGGAACCAGCCGAGCAGCTCGTCGAGCTGCCCCGCGAAGTCGTCGGCGACGTCCTTGTCCCGCCCCAGCGCCCTGCGCACCCCGTCCGTGAAGCCGACCGAGCGCCCGAGCCCCATGTCGATCCGCCCGGGGAACAGGGACTCCAGCACACCGAACTGCTCGGCCACGACCAGGGGCTGGTGGTTGGGCAGCATCACCCCGCCGGTACCGACCCGGATCGTCCGGGTGGCGGCGGCGACCGCGGCGGCCAGCACGGTGGGCGCGGACCCGGCGACCCCGGGCACGCCATGGTGCTCCGAGACCCAGATCCGGTGGTACCCGAGCCCTTCCAGCTCCTGGGCCAGACGCACGGTGTCGCGCAGGGCCTCGGCGGCGTCGTGCCCCTCACGGGTGCGCGAGCGGTCAAGGACGGAGAAACGCGTCACGCTTCGGATGATACGGACCTCGCCCCACCTGCGGTCACAGGGCCTGGTGGGAAACGGTCAGCAGATAGGTGCCGTAGAAGAGGGAGAAACCGGCCAGGCCGATGAGCAGGACGACGACCGTGCGTCGCTGGGCGCGGGCCAGGGAGAGGGCGAACGGCAGCAGCAGGGGGAAGGCGGGCAGCAGCAGTCGGGGTCTGCTCGTGAAGAAGTGGGCGTCGCCGAGGGCGATGACGAGGAGAAGCCCCGAGTACACGAGCAGCGGCAGCGGCTGTCGGTCCAGGACGCCGAGGACGAACAGCAGGACGCAGCCGAGGACGATTCCGGCGGAGAGGTAGACGACCAGGGTGTCGTGCCCGACGATCAGGTGCTTGAACATGTGCGCGGTGTAGTGACCGAAGTCGAACCGTGAGCCCCACAGACTCTGCACCCGGAAGTATCCGGTCAGGTCGTGTGTGCGCAGCCCCACCCAGGCGACGTACCCGAGCCACCCGACGGGCGCCAGGAGCATGGCCACCCAGGCGCGCGGGACGGTGGGTCTCCCTTCGCGGCGGCGCTGCCAGAGGTGGGCGGCGGCGGCCGTGATGACGGCGGCGGCCACGGTGAAACCGTTGGGGCGGCACAGCCCTGCCAGCGCGGCCAGCGTCCCGGCGGTCAGCCAGCGGTGGGTCAGCGCCGCGTAGAGCGCCCAGGCGGCGAAGGCCGTCATGAGGGACTCGGTGTACGCCATGGTCAGCACGACGGCATGCGGCAGCAGCGCCCACAGTGCCGCGAGCGCCAGCCCGACCCGCCGTCCGTGCAGCAGCTCGCCGACCGCGTACACGCCCCAGGCGGCCACGGCGGCGGCGATCCAGGAGATGACGAGCGCCGCGTTGACCGGGCCGACCGGCAGGACCGTGTTCAGGCCGTGGATCAGTCCGGGGAAGAGCGGGAAGAACGCCAGGTCGTTGTAGACGACCCCGTGGCCGGACTTGGCGGCGACGACCGTGCCGTAGCCGTACCGGGCGATGTGCCAGTACCAGCCGCCGTCCCATTCCAGACCGAGCACGTTGCGCGGGTGCCGGCCCAGGTGCAGCGACCAGGCGGTCACCATGAGCACGCCCGCCAGTCGCGCGCCGGCGAACAGCCACAGCGCCGGCAGCGCCCGCTTCAGTTCGCCCCGCCATCGCCACACCCCGGGCGAGGCGGCAGGCGACGCGGGCACGAACTGCCGCGTGGGTCTGCCACTCACCGTCTGGGGGCCGTCTTCCATGCCGACCTCCTCGTCGCCCTGCTAGAGGGAATGGCCGGGGACGGGGTTCCACCGGTGGGAAGATCCTGACTTCATGGGACACGACGGTCCCGGGCGGCGCATTCCGGGCCGGGACGGAAGGGTGACGAGGTCGCCGGGATTCGAACCGCTCGAACGGCTCGCTCAGTCGTTGAAGTAGTGGCCTGCTTCGAGGTCCGGGACGAGTGCGGGGTGCTCGGGACGCCATCCGAGCAGCTTCCGGGTCAGGGCGCTCGAGGTCGGGTTGTCGAGGGACACGGCGGCGGCGAGGAAGCCGAAGTGCCGGCTCGCGTCCTCGGTGGTGATCCCGGCGACCGGCAGCTTCAGCCGGCGGCCTATGAGCTCGGCGATGTCACGCAAGGGCACGCCCTCCTCGGCGGCCCCGTGCAGGATCGAGCCGGCCGGGGCGGCCTCCAACGCCAGCCGGAACAGGTGCGCCGCATCGAGCCGGTGCACGGCGGGCCAGCGGTTCGATCCGTCGCCGACGAAGGCCGACACGCCGGTCTCGCGGGCGATGCCGATCAGGCTCGGGACGAAGCCCTTGTCGCCCTCGCCGTGCACGGTCGGTGAAAGCCGCACGACCGAGGCGCGCACCCCGCGCGCGGCCAGCGCCATGGCCGCGCTCTCCGAAGCGATCCGGGGTGCCTCCAACCCGGGATCGGGCACGATCTCCTCGGTCCCGAGGCGACCCGGCGCCATCATGGTGAGCATCAAGGTCCCCGAGGTCACCACGAGGGGCTTGCCGGTTCCTTCGAGCGCCGCTCCGAGAGCCTCGACGGCACCCAGGTCCAGCTTGCCGTTGGCGACGTAGTCCGAGAAGTCGTGGTTGAAGGCCAGATGGATGACGCCGTCCGCCGCCGCGGCGCCCTCGTGCAGGCGGTCCGGATCGTCGAGGGAGCCGCGGTGCGCCTCGGCGCCGACCGCCGTGAGCGCCGCGGCGGCGGTGTCCGAGCGGGCGAGGCCGAGGACCTGATGCCCCGCTTCGAGGAGTTCACGGACGACGGCGGAACCGATGAATCCGGTCGCGCCGGTGACGAATACGCGCATGGTGCAATCCTTTGACAGGACGAACAGGGTCCACCCCGGTGCGGCACCGGGGCGGTGACTCCACCCTGCGCGCGAGAGGTGCTCCGGGTCCAAGACCTGTTTCGCATCCGGCGATACGCCTGAGGCATCACCACAGGTCAGGCCGTTGCCCACACCCTTGCTGCCACGCAGTCCACCCGCGCCCGCCGGCTGTCGTACGAACGCCTCGGCGGCAAGTACTGCGCCGCGCCCCCGCGACTAAGCGAACGGCGATCGGGAATGGCTTTCCCGGAGCTCTTGTCGGCGGCTCGCCGCGGCCGGGTCGGCGGGGGCCCTTCCACCCCACGGAAAGCAGGAGTGAGCATGCAGTACGTGAAGCTCGGTTCGACGGGCCTGGACGTGTCCCGGATCTGCCTGGGCTGCATGAGTTTCGGGCTGCCCGACCGAGGGCCCCACGAGTGGACGCTCGACGCCGAGGGTGCCCGCCCCCTGATCCGCCGCGCGCTGGACGCCGGGATCACCTTCTTCGACACGGCGAACGTGTACTCCGACGGCACGAGCGAGGAGATCGTCGGCCGCGCGCTGGCGGAGTTCGCGCGCCGCGACGAGATCGTCATCGCCACCAAGGTGAACGGCGCGATGCACGACGGCCCCAACGGGCGTGGCCTGTCCCGCAAGGCCGTCATGACGGAGATCGACAACAGCCTGCGCCGTCTGGGCACCGACTACGTGGACCTGTACCAGATCCACCGCTTCGACCCCGCCACTCCCGTCGAGGAGACGATGGAGGCCCTCCACGACGTGGTGAAGGCGGGCAAGGCCCGTTACATCGGGGCGAGTTCGATGTACGCGTGGCAGTTCTCCAAGGCCCAGTACACGGCCCGGCTGAACGGCTGGACGCGGTTCGTGTCCATGCAGAACCACTACAACCTCCTGTACCGCGAGGAGGAGCGCGAGATGCTGCCGCTCTGCGCGGACCAGGGCGTCGGCGTACTGCCCTGGAGCCCGCTCGCCCGCGGCCGGCTCACCCGTGACTGGGACGTCAGCACCGAGCGCAGCCGCACCGACGAGTACGGCAAGAGGCTCTACCAGCCGGGCGACCGCGAGATCGTCGACGCCGTCGCCCGGATCGCCGCCGAGCGCGACATCCCGCGTGCCCGGATCGCCCTCGCCTGGCTGCTGCGCCGGAGCACCGTGACCGCGCCCATCATCGGTGCCACCAAGGTGGGGCACGTCGACGACGCGGTGGCCGCCCTCGACGTGGAGCTCTCGGAGAAGGAGACCGAGCAGTTGGAGGAGCCGTACACGCCTCGCGCGATCAGCGGGCACTGACGCGCGGCGCGGCGCCCACCGAACCCGTGGTGAGCGCCCGCACGTCCGAGCCGAAGAAGGCCTCCGACTCGGCTTCCGCGTCAGCCGGTGGCGGGCGGGGAGCGCGCTCAGCCGAGACGTTCCGGGAGGCCGCCCGCGCAGTCGTCCTCGGCCGCGTAGGCGGCCAGCCACGCCAGCGGCGCGTTCCAGTTGATGGCCACCTCGTTGGTCGAGTACGAGCCGATGTCGTCGATGTAGCAGGCCTGGGGCGCGCAGCCGGGCAGGTGCTCCTGTGCGACCGGGTCCTGCAGCCCGCTGTTGGGCCCGCCCGCGAGGGAGCCCGCCGGCGGGTGCGGCAGCGAGGGGTCGTACTGGTGCGCCCAGAAGCGGTGGTGCTGGTTGTCGGAGTACCGCTCCCCGTATCCGGTCACGTACGACTGGCCCAGGGCGTTGCGGCCCAGCAGGTAGTCCATCGACTCCAGCACTCCGGCGCGGTAGCGCGGGTCCCCGGTCAGTTCCTGGGCGGTGGCCATGACGATCGCGTTGTCGGTGACCGCGCTGTTGGAGCCCCAGACGTACCCGGTGGCGGGGAGCGGGACGGCGTATCCCTGCCCGGCCATGGTGGACAGATAGCCGTCCGCCGCGACGGTCACCGAGACGCGCACCCGCCGGAGGTCGGCCGCGGGCAGCCCGGTGCGTACGGTCGCCAGCGTCAGCCTGCCCAGCGCGGCGGTGTCGGCCCAGCTGAAGCCGCCGGACGTGAAGGCGTTCGCGGCGGTGTGCCAGGGCGAGGAGGTCACCGCGTCCCGGTAGGCGCGCTCGCCGGTCGTGGCGTACAACTCGGCGGCCGCCCAGTAGAACTCGTCGGTGACCTGGGTGTCGCCATAGGCCCCGCCGCCGGTGCTGTCCGCATCCGGCGCGTACATCGCCGGGTTGGCCCGCGCCGCCGTCCAGGCCTTGCGGGCGGCGGTCAGGCAACGGTTCGCGAACGCGGTGTCGTAGGGCCGGAAGACACGGGCGCACTGGGCCGCCGTCGCCGCCAGGTTGAGGGTGGCGGCGGTGGACGGCGGGTGGAGCTCACGCGGCTGGGCGTCCTGCTCGGGCCGGGTCGGCAGCCCGGTCCAGGCGGCGTCGTGGACTTTGTGGAACGCCATTCCCGCGTACGGTCTGCCGTCCGGCACCTGCATCCGCATCAGGAAGTCGAGCTCCCAGCGCGCCTCGTCCAGGACGTCGGGTACGCCGTTGCCGCGCTCGGGAACGCGCAGCGTCGAGTCGCCGAGCGCGGACGCGGTGCCCGCTCTCTTCGCCCGTTCGAAGGAATTGACGAGCAGCCAGGTGGAAATGCCGCCGTTCACGACGTATTTGCCCTGGTCGCCCGCGTCGTACCAGCCGCCCCTGACGTCCTGCGTGTAGTCGCACACCCCGGACTGACAGGGCACGTTCGTGTCGCCCTGATTGGGTGCGACTCCGAGATGGCCGGCGGGCCGCGCATAGGCGGAACCCACCAGGGAGGCTTCGATCGGTATCCCGCTGCGCTGGTGATAGAAGAAGGCCAGCGCGTCGGAGCGCAGCCCGTCGTAGAGATCCGCGCGAATGTCGAAGGGATCGCTGACCGTTCCGTCGACCGTCAGGACGTAACCCGAACCGGTCCGTCCGTACGAGGAGAAGTCGGCGACCTGGGTCGGCTGCCCGGAGGCCGCGTCCGTGCCGCGGCCGACGGTCGACCCCGAGGCGACCACCCTGCCCGAGGCGGTGCGCAGTCGCCAGGGGAGCGGCCCCGCGGCGGAGGTGACGACGGTCGCGCGCTTGGGGCCGTCCGGCAGATAGCCGACTTGGTTGACCCGTACGGCGGTTGTCGCCGTGGCGGCGGTGGCGAGCCCCGTCGCGGAGGGGGCGGTCACGAGGCCGCCGACGAGTAATGCCCCCGCCAGCAAGGCGGTCGTCAGGTGCCTTTGGCGGCGGTGGGGCAACGGGAAAGCGGACATGAGCGGCTCCCAGCGGTGAGGTGAATCCTGGGCCGCGGCCACGCGAGGTGGACGACGGGGAATGGGAGCGCTCCCAATAGGGAGCATTGCATGGGCATGCCAGGTCGTCAACGGGTCGGTGAAGGCCTTTCCGCTCTTCGGGGGGCTGGTCGGAGGCTCGCGTATGACCGCTCGCCGATGGTTGTAGGGGATTCTGAATTTCTTTTGTGGAGGCCTCGGCTGACGTTTGGTCAATCCGTCCGCGCGTGATGGTAAAGGGAAGGTGACGAGATCTCTTGTTTCGGCTCGGCGCACTGTGCAAAGGTGTGCCTTGTTGGCGTGCAGACAATTCGCTTCCTTCTGTACGCGCACGGTGTGCCCGCGCGCCCCTCGCTTCAAAAGAGCTGTCGGAGAGGGCGATTGCGGTAACAACCCCCCCCATGGGTAGTCCCTCCGCTTCGGCGGGCGGGCTACATACCCATTGGTATGGACTAATTCCTGCGTTACCTTTGGGAGGAAAGCGGACGTGAATGACGCAGCGGTGTCTCATTCCCCAACGCCCGGTCGCTTGTTCGAGGTTTCGGATGAGCGGCTCGCGGCGGACCTGAAGAAGAGCTCGGGGAACACGCCCGCGCACCATCCCGTCGGGGAACTCCTCGACCGCCACTGGGAAGCGGTCTTCGCCTACGCGCGCCTGTGCACCAACGGTGTGCGTCCCGCCGGAATGCTCACCACGGCCGCTTTCACCCGGCTGTTCGGTGAATCGCTGCGGCAGACCGGGCCGACGGCCGCCTGGCGGCCTCAGTTGCTGGTCACCGTACGGCGTATGACCGCCGAATGGCTCGGAGACCAACGACGGGAGATGCTTCATCCCGAATTGCTGGCCGATTCCGACAGCCGTGACCGGGTCATGGCGCGGCTTCTGCCGCCGGAGAACAGACGGCAGTTGTCCCGCGCGTTCCAGCGGCTTCCCGAGCCCGCCCGCTGTCTGCTGTGGCACACCGAGGTCGAGGCCGAGCAACTCGCCGTACCCGCCGGGCTGTTGGGCATCAGCGACGACGACGCCCTGGTGGAACTGCGGCGGGCCCGGGAACGCCTGCGCGAGGGCTGCCTGGAAATCCACCGCGAACTGGCACCGGAGGAGGAGTGCCGCCGCTTCCACCGGATGCTCGATGTGTCCCTGCGCCGCGGCGGCCTCGACCTCGACGCCGACCTGAGCAGGCACATGGGCCGCTGCCGGCACTGCCGTCACACCGCCGACCAGCTGAGCCGGTTCAACGGCGACCTCGCGCTGCCCCTGGCCGAGGCCCTGCTCGGCTGGGGCGCCGCGGCCTACCTCGACTCCCGCCCCGGACGCGTCGACGCGATCGTGGAAGTGACGGACGTCCCGGGCACCGTCCCGGTCGCGCACAGAATCCCTCCCCTTCCCAGCCACGCGCCCTTCGTTCCGGGCGAGCCCCCGCGCCCCGCGCCGCGCAGCCGCGCTTCCGGTGACTCCCGCCCGCCGACGCACAAGGCGCCCCGGCGCTCCTCCCGCCGCGCCCCGCGTCGCAACAACATCGCGCTGGCCGCGCTGACCGTGAGCGGAATGATCCTGGTCCCGCTGGTCCTGTGGGTCACCCAGAGCTCGGACGGCGCGCCCGGCACGGCCGACGGCGCCGGACCCTCGGGCTCGCCCAGTTCGGGCACGGCCAAGGCGCCCGGATCGAACCCGTCCTGGATAGGCACCGGCGACACGTCGAAGGGCGGCGTGCGCGGCCGGCTGCGCAACACCGAGACCGGGCTGTGCATCGGCATCGTGGGCAAGAAGCCGGCGAAGGGCGTGGAGACCGCGCTCACGCCCTGCTCCTCGGCGGCGAGCCAGGAGTGGTCGTACGAGGACGACGGACTGCTGCGCGACCTGGCCGCCCCCGACCTCTGCCTCGACTCCCACCTCGGCTACTCGGTCCAACTCGCTCCCTGCACCGGCGAGTCGCAACCGGGCACCAAGAACGTGCGCTACGACTTCACCCTCCAGGGCACGGTGGTGCCCCGCTGGAACCAGGACCTGGCCCTCACCCCCGCCTCCACCAAGGGCGAGGCGTCCGTGGTCCTCAAGGTCCGTGCGGAGGAGTCCGACCAGCACTGGACGATGGACACCTCGTCGCCCTCGCTCCAGATGGAGGCGGTCAACTGGGACTCCGCCGGGCAGACGAAGACATCGTCGGGTCAGGCCTCTCCCCAGCCGTCGAGGTCACCGTCGCCGACCGTGCCCAAGTCGTCGCCCCGGCCCTCGGCCGAGCCCTCGACACCCGCGCCCTCGACACCCGCCCACAGCTGCTCCCCGTACTACTACTGCGCGCCTCCGGGCGGACAGTACGGCGCACCCGGGTACGGGTACGGCTACGGAGATGGCTACGGCGGCTATGGGTACGGGGGTTACGGGGGATACGGCGGTTACGGACACGGCGGCGGCCAGGGCGGCCATCGCTGACCCGTCCTGTACGTCACACCGACCGCGGCCGGGCCACGCGCGCCTGGCCGCGGTCGTGTTCGTGTTCGTGGTGGTGGTCGGTGTCGGAGTCGTCAGGAACTCGCCGTGGCCGACTGCGAGGCCGCCGTGCCCAGGAACTCCGACCAGCCGCCGAGGGGCGACTGTCCCGGGTTGAGGGTGCGCAGCTTGCGCAGTACGGCCGGGTCCTGGGCCTCCAGCCACTGGACGAGCTGGCGGAACGAGACCAGGCGTACGTCGTCGTGCCCGGCGATCTGCTCGATGGCCTGCTCGACCGCGTCCATGTATATCCCCCCGTTCCAGCGTTCGAAGTGGTTGCCGATGAAGAAGGGGGCGCGGTTGCTCTCGTAGGCGCGGCGGAAGCCGGCGAGGTAGCTGTCGCGGGCCTGGGCACGCCAGGCGTCGTACATGGACTTGTCCCCGAGCGGGTTGGCGTGGGACTGGTTGGCCATCAGGTTGTAGTCCATCGACAGGACCTGGAAGGAGTGACCGGGGAAGGGTATGGACTGCAGCGGGAAGTCCCAGATCCTGCCGCCCTGGACCTTGCCGGGCCACATCTGCAGGCCGCCGGGGCTGCTGGCGTCGTACTTCCAGCCGAGGGAGGCGGCGGTCGGCAGCAGGTTGGACTGGCCCTCAAGACACGGGGCTCGGCCGCCGATCAGCTCCTTCTCGTAGTCGAAGGGGAACGGTTCGAGGTCGGTGAAGCCGGTGTTGGTCTTCCACTCGGTGACGAACTTCTTCGCCTGCGCGATCTCGCTGCGCCACTCGGCGGGGGACCAGCGCCGCACCCCGTCCGCGCCGCAGAAGTGGCCGTTGAAGTGGGTGCCGATCTCGTGGCCCTCCAGCCAGGCGGACCGGATCTGCTGGATCGTGGAGTGGATGTGCCGGTCGGAGAGGTAGCCGATCGCGGAGGCGCCCACGGGGTGCTGAGGCGGGCTGTAGAGGTGCTTCTTCGACTCGGGCAGTGTGTAGATGCCGCTGAGGAAGAACGTCATCGAGGCGCCGTGGTCGGCGGCGACCTTGCGGAAGCGGGAGAACAGCTTGTTGCTGAGCTCGCCCGCACCGTCCCAGGAGAAGACCACGAACTGCGGCGGGCGCTCGCCCGGCTTCAGCCGTTCGGCCTTCGGCTGCTTGGGCTGGGCCCCGGTGTCGGCGGTGGAGCCGTCGCCGATCAGTTTCGGCTTGGGGGACTTGCCGCTCGTGTCCCCCTCGGCGCTGCTGCCCACGGACCAGTCGTTCGCCGAGCAGGCGGTGAGCGCGCCCAGGCCGCCCAGCGCGCCCGCGGTTGCCGTCGCGGTCAGCAGACGCCTGCGTGAGATGCCGGTCATGATGAACCCCCGAAGTTTCTCGATCCGGCTCCCGCCCGTGGGCGGGAGCTTCCGTTCCTGTGACGCGCCGCTCTACGGGGTGCGTCAAACGGTGTGATGCGTGGATCGTCGGGAAAGGTCGCCGGGATCGGCACGTGTTGCTGTTCCGTGACAAACCCCGTCGATCCGCGGGGCGGACGGCGGGGCGGGGGAGCGGGGTGGGTGGCGGGGTCGGTGACGCGGGCCGGGGTCAGGCGCCGTTGCCGGCACGGACGACGGTCAGGGATACGGAAGAGGCGTTCCCCGACACGGGTACCTCGCCGCCCTTCCACGTGACCTTGAGCGGGTCCCGCTCGTCGGGCGGCGTGACGATCAGCGAGGCGGGCGTCGCCGTCTTCGCCCCGCTGATGCCCGGATTGGAGAACGTCAGCCCCGCCCACGCGCTCCGCCCCGGCGTCAGCGTGACCGTCGTCGGCGTATCGGCGGAGCGCCTCGGGTCGGGCCCGAGCTGCTTGCCCGACGCGTCGACGAACGCCGCCCCGGGGAAGCCACGCAGCGTGCAGGTGCGGTGGGAGGTGTTGGTGAGGACGACGGGGAAGTTCTCCTGACCGGCGCCCGGATTGTTGGCGCCGACCGTCGCGCGCAGCTCCGAGGTGTGGCATCGGGTACTGCCGGACGAGCCGCTCCCGGTCGAGGACGAGTTCGAGCTAGACGACGAGCTCGAGGCAGCTGCCGATGGTGTGAGGGAGCCGGTCGGGGCGGCGCCCGTTCCGGTGGTGTCCGTGGTCTTGTCGCCGGAGGCCGGCTCGGCCGTGCCGGAGAGCTTCTGCGGAGGACTGGCGGTGCCGTGGTCGGTGCCGCAGGCCGTGAGCAGGCCGAGCAGCGCGACACCCGCGACCAGCGCTGCCCTGTGGGTGGGGGAGGACGGGCGGCGGACGGGAACCGCGTCGCCGGGCCGGAAGGTCGCCATGTCAACACTCCTTGGAATTCACCGCACGCGCGCTGACTCGGCGTGCGGACGGCGCTCTGTGCTCCGTCATCAGTGTCCGATGCTCGGGCGCGTGAAAAAGTTCGCGGACCGGACCCGCGATTTCCGCGGGTCCCGGAACGGGGATCGTGATCCGGCGCTCGCAGGCCCCGGCGTCGCTGGTCAGTTTCCCGCTGGTCAGCGTCCCGTTGGTCAACCTCCGGCTCGTCAGTTTCCCGCTGGTCAGTCTCCGGCCCGTATGGAGCCGAGTACGCGGTCGGTCGTCGCGGCGTCGCCGGCGGCCTGGCGGATCTGGACGTACAGCTGTGGCTGCTGGTTCTCGCCCGCCGCGGTGAGCCCCGCCTCCGTGAGTGAGCCATGGCTGCCCGGACAGGCGTTCCAGGTGCGGATCAGCCCGTGCCAGTGCGTGCCCGTATAGGTGCGGCTGCCCTCGTAGTGGCAGTCGGTGTGGGCGATCGCCCCGACCCTGCCGCGCACGTCGCCGTGTGCGCTCAGGCCGACGAACACCCCGTCCACGCCCGAGCTCAGGTCCTGCCACTTCGCCAGGTCGTCCGTGACGGCGAGACCCGGTTCGTGCGTGTCCGACAGGCCCACGGTCCGCGGATTCCACCCGGAGTCGCGCAGTTGGCGGCCCCACCCGCCCGGAACCTCGACCGAGACCTGTCCGGAGGCGTCCTCGACCGTCACGGACGGGGCGTCGGACCCTCGGGTCACGAGCGCGGTGGTCACACCGGCCGCGCCGATCACGACCGCGGCGGCCACGGCCACCAGCACGGTCCGCCGACGGCGCCGGGGTACGCGGACCGTCCCCATCGACACCTGTTCGGCCAGCCGTTCCAACTCCACGGCCAGGCTCAGCGCCGTGGGCCAGCGCCGCTCGCGGTCGGGTTCCATGGCGCGCAGCAGCGCCCGCTGCACGTCCGGGGCCAGATCCGTACGCAGCCGTTCGGGTCGTACGACCTTGCCGGGCGGCCCGGGGACCGACCCCGTGACCAGGTGGTAGCCCAGAGCACCGAGGCTGTACACGTCGGCCCGCGCGTCGATGCCCGAACCGGGCTGGGCCTGCTCGGGCGGGGTGTAGCCCGCGGAACCGGCCGCCATCGTCAGCCCGGAGGCCTGCGCCAGGCTCTTGGCGAGCCCGAGGTCGGCGAGCAGGACGCGGTCGGCGCCGCCGGTGGAGGTGCGCAGCAGTACGTTGGACGGCTTGATGTCGCGGTGCACGATCCCGGCCTCGTGCAGCGCGGCCGCGGCCCGTGCCGCGAGGGCCGTCAGGCGCAATGCCTCGGCGATGGGCAGCGGCCCGGCCTCGATCCGGTCGTCGAGGGTGCCTCCGTCGGCGTACTCCATGACGAAGTAGGGCCTGCCGTCGGGCAGTTCACCGATGTCGTAGACCTGGACGACCCGGTTCGAGTCGGCCTTGCGCAGCAGCCGGGCCTCGGAGAGGAAACGTTCGCGGACATCGAGGTGGTCGGCCCAGTTGTCGGACAGTACCTTCAGGGCGACCACGGCCTCGAGCACCTCGTCGTGGGCCAGCCACACCACGCCGAAGCCACCCGCGCCGAGACGCCGGTCCAGACGGTAGCGACCGATCCGATCGAGGGGACCCCTCACCATGAACAACCCGTCGCAACGCCTGTGAGCCGGTGGGTTCGACCACGGTCGAGATGGCCTGGCATCTGTTCACCAGCGGGCATTTGCTCTCCAGGGCGGGGCGGATGCCACGAGCACGGCGCTGTGGCCGCTGTCCCTAGAGGGGTTGCTGCTCCTGGCAACGGTCGGGCTGTTGAAGCCTACCGGTCACGTCGGCCGCCGAGCACGCGGCACCATGTGGAGGGCGTTCGTCCTCGGTATCCCATGTGTCGTCGCAGATGGAGGCTTTATGGCGGACTTCGTAAGCCACCCGGCGCAGGCTGCCAGGAGAAGCCCGACGGAGAACGCGCAGGCCCCGAAGGAGCATGCCGACGGCGGTGGCCATCGCCTTTCACCTTTCACCCCGCCTCGCCGGCGTAACCGGGAAGGGGCGCGACCTCCGGGCTGTCCGACGGAGCAGGACGGAGGGAGCCCCCAGCCAACCGGGGCGCGCCGAACGACGCCGAGTGCGTGCAACTATGATGCCTGGCCTCTGATCGACACCGAGGGGAGCACCCAGTGCAGGACGCGGCGGCGACCGAGGAGCTCGCGCTGCGCGCGGCCTCGGGTGATCCGGCGGCCCTTGATCTGCTGCTCCAGGGGATCCGGCCGGAGGTAGTACGGCGCTGCGGGCGCTTCCTGCCCTGCCGCGAGGACGCCGAGGAGGCTGCGCAGGACGTCCTCCTCCAGGTGGCGCGGAAGATCACCTCATTCGAGGGGCGCAGCCGGTTCAGTACCTGGCTCTACACGGTCGTCGCCAACTGCGCCCGTCAGAAGTACCGCGAGCTGAAGCGGCGGGCCGCCGAGCAGCCGGACGCGATCGACGCCTCGCAGCACGTCGACCCGCGTACCACGAGCGTGATCGCCGGATCCCGCATCGACCTCCTGGAGGCGCTGGAGCGCCTGGAGCGCGAACACCCGCATCTGGTGGCGCCGTTGGTCTACCGGGACATCTGCCAGCTGGAGTACGCCGAGGTCGCCGAGCGTGTCGGCATTCCGCTCGGCACGCTCAAGTCCCGGCTGCATGAGGCGCGCAGGCAGGTCAGGCCCTGGCTGGTCGACGCGTCCTGACGGATCGGCGGCCACCTGCCGCGGTCAACCACCGCGCGAGCCGTCAACCGGCCCGAATCCCAAGCCGGTTGTGGCGCAGGGTAAGAGGTTGATGATAAGTCGCGGCAGGGTCTCCCGGCGGCCTTGATCATGTCGGTACTGTCCACCGTTGTGTCGAACGGCAGTCGTTCAACGGCCGTTCTACGCGCGCAGATCGGCGCCCCGCACCGCCCCTTCCCCCGCCCCCACCCATGGAGGAATGCCGGATGCTCACCCCCACAAGGCCCCGCCACAGACTCGCCGTCGCCCTCACCGCGCTCGGCGTGCTGCTCACGGGAGCCGCGCTCCAGACGACCACCGCCGCCCCCGCGCACGCGGCCACCACCCATCGCGTCCTGTTCGACAACGGCCACGCCGAGACGGCGGGCAACGCCGACTGGATCATCTCCACCAGCCAGCCGAACCCGCTGAGCGAGGACTCCTCGCCGTCCTCCGAGACCGACTGGACCGGAGCCCTCTCCTCCTGGGGTGTGGCCCTGCAGAAGACCGGCGACTACAGCCTGGACACGCTGCCTTCGGGCTCCAAGCTGACGTACGGCGGTACCTCGGCCACCGACCTGTCGAACTTCGACACGCTGGTGCTGCCCGAGCCCAACACGCTCTTCACGACCGCCGAGAAGACCGCGATCATGACGTTCGTGAAGAACGGCGGCGGTCTGTTCATGATCTCCGACCACACCGGCGCCGACCGCAACAACGACGGCTACGACGCGGTGAAGATCCTCAACGACCTGATGACCAACAACAGCGTCGACTCCACCGACCCGTTCGGCTTCTCCATCGACTCGCTGAACATCACCTCGGGCTACCCGGCGGCGATCAGCGACAGCACCAACGCCGTCCTGCACGGCTCGTTCGGCACCGTCACCAAGAGCCTCATCGCCAACGGTACGACGGCCACGCTGAAGCCCGCCGACAACTCGGCGGTCAAGGGCCTGCTCTACCGCTCCGGTTACTCGGGCAACACCGGGGCCTTCTTCGCCACCAGCACCTTCGGCAGCGGCAAGGTCGCCTTCTGGGGCGACAGTTCGCCGATCGACGACGGCACCGGCCAGTCCGGCAACACGCTCTACGACGGCTGGAACGACACCGGCGCCACCAACGCCGCCCTCGCCCTGAACGCCACCGAGTGGCTTTCCTCGTAGGCGAGCCGAGCCTCGTGAACGATTCGAGCAAGTGAGCCCGTGGCCCCTGGTGTGCGCACACCAGGGGCCACGGGCTCGGTCGTGTCCGGTCAGCGCTGGGTGTAGATGAAGCCGATCTTGTCGACCTCGTCGCCCGTGCGTCCGTGGAACCCGGCGATCTGCCAGCCCGACGGCGCCGTGCGGGTCACGCAGTCCGAGGTCGTCGTACCGCCCGCCAGGCTGTTGCCGAGGTTGGTGGTGAACTTGGCGTAGAAGATCCGGGTGTTGCCGTCCTTCGCGCCCTGGCACAGCTGCGCCGAGGTGACGTACTCGCCGCTGCCGAGCGTGAGCGAGGAGGCGGTGTCGCCCGTGCCGCCGTGGGTCAGCGTCGTGCCGTTGCTCAGCGTCAGGCCCATCTGGTCGACGCGCGAGCCGCTGCGCAGGGTGAGGGTGGTCGCCCTGGCCCCGGCCGGCACGCTGTCGATGTCGTTGAAGTAGTCCCCGTGCGGGCCGCCGAACTGGTCGCTCAACTGGAAGGAGGGGTTGCGCGACCAGGTGAACTTGGCGGTGATCGGGTCGTGGTCGGAGAGCATCAGCCCGTCCGAGGTCAGGAAGCTCGCGTGCTCGTTGTTGTAGCTCGTGGCGTTGAGCGTGACCAGCTTGCTGCCGCGGTACAGGATCTTGTCCACGACCTCGCAGGTGTTGGGCACGGTGGCGCCGGTCTGGTCGCAGACCAGCGCGTCGCTGCCCTTGGCGGGCGGGGTGCCGCCGCGGATGAGCTTGACCCAGGCGTCGGTCAGGCCGTTGGCCGCGCCGAACTCGGCGATCGTGTCGCCGGCGCGCGTGTAGCGGGTGTTGGTGTCACCCATGACCACCACGGCGTTGCCCTTGGAGTGGCTCTGGATGAAGGCCGTGAGCTGGTTGAGGTTGTCCGCCCGCGAGGCCAGGTCGCCGTCGTTCGTGCCCGCGTTGGTGTGCAGGTTGTAGAAGTCGACGTAGACGCCCTCGGCCAGCCGTTCCCGCATGAACGTGAAGCCCTTGGGGGTCAGACAGTCGCCCGAGTCGATCTGGCAGGAGTTCCAGTGCACCCGCTCGAAGTCGTCGCTGTCGTAGGAGATCTTCGACAGGGTGTTGAGCCCGCTGCCGATCCCGGCGCCACCGCTGGTGGGTGTGCGGTAGGCGTGCGTGGTGTCGCCCGCGTAGAGATAGGCGTGGTAGTTGAAGTCCTCCTCCACGTGGACGATGTCGTACGGGCCGAGCCGCTGGCCTATCGCCGTGGTGCTGGTGTCGCGCGGGGTCGGGGCGCTGGAGAGGGCCGCGGGGAGTCCGGCGACGTTGTAGCTGAGCACGTTGAAGGTGCCCGAGTCGGCGGCTGCCGCGGCGGGGGCGGTCGCCGTGAGTCCGCCGAGGGCCGCGGCTGCCGCGGCCAGTGTGGCGAGAACTCTTCGGAGAGGTGACATGGGGGTGTCTCCTGGTGACTGGGTACTGAGGGATGACGGGGCGTCAGTAGCCGACCGAGAACGTGGCGTCGGCCTTGTCGGTGCTGGTGGAGATGGGATCGATGCGCAGAACGTAGTTTGCGTGGCGGATGTGACGGTCCGGATAGTTGAAGGAGCGGAAAGATGACCAGGAGGTGTCGGCCAGGCCCGCGGTCCGGTAGAACGTGGCGTCCTGCGCGAACGTCGTCGTGCTGTCGTTGACGTCCAGTTGCAGCTGGTAGTTGTAATGCCTCAGATAGCGCGTGGGATAGCTGACGGACTGAAAGGACACCCCGGAGCTGTCGGCGAGCCCCGGCACGAGCTTCCACTCCGCGTCGGTGTACGGGTCGAACGGGTAGGCGTCGATCCGGCCGACGTAGTTGACGTGACGGACGTAACGGTCCGGGTAGTTGTAGGACTTGATGCGATTCCAGCCCGGCTTGCCGTACGCCGCCACGAGGTTGTCGTACTCGGTGGTGGTGATCGGCTGGATGGTGCCGTGCTTGGAGTTGACCGGCTGGGTGTAGAGCCGCTGGTCGACCGCGGTCCAGGTGCCCGCGGCCAGGTCGCCGGTCTGCCAGGCGTAGAAGACACCGTTGGGGGTGTAGGTGTCTCCCCAGAGGTACCAGGTGCTCGACGTCTGGGACTTGACGAGGATCGGGGCCTCGGTGCCGCCGTGTGCGACCGGTGTGCTGAACACGGTGAAGCTGCCCGGGTCCAGGGAGGTCGACTTGGCGCCGACCAGCGTCTGGTCCTTCTTGAAGTAGAGGTAGTTGACCCCGCCGACGCCCACGGCCAGGTCGCCGTCGATGATGTCGTAGCCGGGGTCGAAGAAGACCTGAGCCGTCGACGCGGTCGCGAAGTCGGTGGTGTAGTTCACCATGATGACGTTGTGGCCCGTGGAGTTGACGGCCGAGTAGATGATCCCGTACTGGCCGCGTCCCGCGTCCCAGTACGCCTCAGGGGCCCAGCTGTGGGTGGCCATGTCGTGCAGCTTCAGCCGCCGGTAGCCGGTGAAGGAGCGCAGGTCGGCGGAGTCCCAGACATGGATGTACTGGCTCTGCAGGCTCCAGTCGGTGCCCTTGAGGTCGGTGGCGAGCACGACGAACGTGCCGTCCTGCTTACGGAGGATGAAGGGGTCGCGCAGGCCGCCGGTGCCCCCGGTCGGGGTCACGACCGGGTTGTTCTGGTTCAGCGGCATCCACTGGAGCGAGTCGGTGCTGACGGCGAGGTGGAGGCCGTAGTCGTCACCGAGGCCGTTCGGGGACTCGGTGAAGTAGCCCATCACGTACGCGGATCCGGTCGCGGCGCGGGCGGACGGGGCGCCGATCGCGAAGGAGGTGGTGAGGGCGGCCATCGCCCCCAGCACGGTGCGGCGGGACGGCTGAAGGGGGCTGGGGCTGTCGCTCATCAGGTTCATCTCCCTCTCTTCCTCGGCTGAGGCTGAGGCCGTGGATGTGACTGTGGATGTCGATGCGGCTGCGGCGGTCATGCCCAGGCCGTCACGGGTACGAAGGAGCTGTCCTGGCGGAAGAGGTCGGTGCCGTCCGACACGTCCACACGGAGCTGGTAGTTGTAGTGGCGCAGGTAGTAGCCCGGGTAGTTGTACGACTCGAAGCGGACGGCGCCGTCGGGGGTGCCGGTGCGGATGACGAACGTGGCGTCCTTGGCGAACGTCGACGTACCGTCGTTGGCGTCGAAGCGGCCCCGGAAGTCCCAGTGGCGCAGGTAGTTGCCGGCCGCGTCCCGGAAGGAGTACGCGTTCGCGTCGGCGAGGCCCGGCAGCACGGTGAAGGTGGACGCCTGCTTCTCGGCGGTGGTGCTGGAACTGCTGACCACGGGCAGGTTGAGCAGCGCGGACTGCTCCTGCCAGTAGCGGGTGGAGTAGTTGCCCGACCGGAAGGAACGGGTCACGCCCGTGGCCAGGTCGACACCGCCGGACACCGTCTCCTTGATCACGGTGAAGTGGCGGGCCGTTCCGGAGATGCCCGGCAGCTTCTTCGGGGCGGTCCAGGTCGCGAAGGTGTCGTAGCTGTCGCTGTAGTAGTAACTGCCGTCGCCGTAGCCGTCGAAGAAGATCCGCCAGGCGCCGTTGTCGAGCTGGATCACCGAGGGACCCTCACGGGTGCCGCCCCAGCCGGCCCAGTCGCCGGTGCGGGTGATGGTGTACGGCCCGGTCAGGCTGGAGGCGGTCGCGTACTCGATGTACTTCGTCGTCTCGTTCTTCGGGAACGCGTGGTACGTGGAGCCGATCTTCACGATGAACGTGTCGATGTGGTTGGCGCCGATGCCGGACAGGGCAACGGGAGAACTCCACGCGGTGAGCGCGGAGTTGGCGGCCTTCATCACATACGGCGTGAAGATCCACTCGTTGTCGGTGGTCGAGCAGGACACGATGACGTTCACGCTGCCGTCGCTGTCGACGAACCACTCGGGCGCCCACGCGCGGGACAGACTGGTGAGCGGGACCGTGTAGTCGTACAGGAAGGTCCAGTTGGCCCGGTCGGAGCTGCGGGCGAAGCCGATGGTGGTGCTGACGTCCTGCCAGGTGTGTGTGGTGTAGGTGAGGTAGTAGTAGCCGTCGGTGTGCTTGAACACGCTGGCGTCGCGGATGCGGTTGCTGGGCGGGGTGTAGGCGGAGGACTTGACGAGCCGGAAGTCGGTCGCGTCGTCGGACTGGTACACGTTCACGGTGCCGTCGTCGCTGTTGAGGAACGGCACGATGGTGTAGCGGGTGGCCGAGCCGTGGGCGGGGGTGGCCGCGGCGGCCGAGCCGAGCAGGCCGGGCAGTTCGCCCAGCACGAGTGCGGTCGCGGGTATCGCGACCATCGCGCGCAGCAGACTGCGGCGGGACGGGTCGAGCGGCGTCGAGGACGCGTTCCGGTCGGGGGTGATCATTTTTGCGGCTCTCCTTGTTTCTGTTGATCCGGATGGGGCGCGGCGGCTCCGCGTCCCCACCCGTCCTGCGCACACGTCGAGGTGCCGTCGCCTAGGCCTGGGCCAGGGCGGCGACCTCCTCGGCCGTGAGGGTCTTGCCGTACACACGGAAGTCGTCGACCGCACCCCGCAAGAAGGGGTCGGCGTACTGCGACCTGCCGAGGTACCCGGCACGGATGTGATTGCCGAAGTAGCGCGGATCCACCGTGACCTGGGCGTTCCGTCCGACCTCCTGCCCGTCGACGTACAGGACGGCGGTCCCGCCGCCGTACGTCACCGCCACATGCACCCAGCGGTCGGTGGGCAGCGGCGCGGAGTCGATGCGTTGCTCGGCGCCCGCGCCCCCGGCGGTGATGGCGTAGCGGAGGGTGCCGTCGCCGCTGAGCGGGGTGAGGAACATGTTGGCCGTGACGCCGGTGCCGAGGTCGAACACCCGGCTCCAGACGCCGGGTTGGCCGTCCAGCCGCACCCAGGTGGCCAGCGTGTAGACGGCGGCGCCCGCGAGGAGGTCGTCGGCCAGGCGTACGTACCCGTCCGTGCCGTCGAGCGCCACCGCGCCACCGTCGGCGCCGGCCACCGTCCATGCGGCACCGCCGACGAGCTGGGCCGCCTTCCCGTTCCCGGTGGCGTCGGCGGCCGTGCTCCCGGAGGTCTCGTCGAAACGATGCCAGGCGGCGAACTCCGGTGGCGGGGGCGGCGGTTCACCGGTCTGCCAGTACACGGAGTAGTGCTGGTGGTGCACCCGGGAGATCGGCAGCAGTGAGACGTCCTCGCCGTCGGCGCGGGCGGTGAACCGCAGCGGCTCCCGCGACTCCTGCCGTACGGATCCGGTGTCCAGGCGCGGCAGCCACGGCGTCGCCCGGTCCCCGTACGCCCCAGCCAGGACCACCGGGCCGTGCAGTACCGCCTGTACGTCGGGGTCGTCGGGCGTGGGCTCGACGACCGTGCGCATGGGCAGTGACACCTCGACCCGGTCCCCGGCGCGCCACTCCCGGTCGAGGGTCAGCCAGCTGCCGGGCTCCGGACGGTCGGGCAGAGCTCGGCCGTTGAGTGTCGCGCGGGCGTCCGCGGCCCAGGACGGGATACGGACGAGCAACTGGTGCGCGGCCCGTCCGGCGGTGACGGTCAGCACGGTCGACGACCGATCGGGGAAGGAGGTGGTCTGCCGCCAAGTAATGTTCCTGTCCTGCCAGTTGACCTGCGACGGGATGAACAGGTTCACCAGCAGCCGATGCCGGTCGTGCGAGTAGACCGTGTCGGCGAACTTCGCCTGTGTCTCGATGCCGGTGCCGTGGTCGCAGGAGAAGTTGTCGTAGTCGGTCGAGTACGCGTCCGGGTCGGTGCCCATGAAGGACGGCTGCTGCTTGTAGGCGCCGGGGCCCAGACCCGTGTAGTAGATGTTGAAGCCGTGCGCCGAGTCCGGGTCCTGCTCACCGAGCATCTGGTTGAACAGGGTGCGCTCGTAGTAGTCGAGCAGATCGGTGCGCCGAGGTGTGCGGAAGTGGAGCAGCCGGGTCAGCTTCAGCATGTTGTAGCTGTTGCAGTTCTCGCAGGTGTTGTTGGACAACTGGCCCGCGATGACGCCCGGTTCGTGAAATCCCTCGCCGTTGCTGTTCCCGCCGATCACGTAGGTGTGGTGGTCGGTGACGATCTGCCAGAAGTTCTCGGCGATCGTGCGATAGCGGTCGGGCAGACCCTCCTCCCACAGGCGCAGGGCGCCGACCATCTTGGGGATCTGGGTGTTGGCGTGCAGCCCCGCGAGCTTGTCCTCGTTCCTGGCCAGCGGGTCGAAGACGCGGGCGTGTGTGAAGCGTTCGGCCACGGCGAGCCACTTGGCGTCGCCGGTGAGGGCGTGCAGATCGGCGAAGACGTCGTTCATGCCGCCGAACTCCGTCTCCAGCACCCGCTGCATCTGCTCGTACGACAACGGCTCGGTGCGCCGGTCGACCCACTCGGCCTGGCGCAGCACGACGTCGAGGGCCTGACCGCTGCCGGTCAGCCGGTGCTGCTCGACCAGCCCGGCCATGATCTTGTGGATCGTGTAGTACGGCGCCCATACGCCGGTCCCGGCTTCGAGGCGGTCGAAGAAGCTCTCGGGGAACGCGGACAGATAGCCCGCGCCGAAGCCCGCGGCGGGGGAGGCGGCCTGGCACTCGGCGAGCGCCGCGACGAGCCGGTGGCCCTTGTCGCGCAGGGCCCGCTCCCCGGTGTTGGCGTAGGCGAGGGCGAGCCCGGAGAGCAGATGGCCGGTCGAGTGGCCGCGCAACTCGACGCTCGGGCCCTCCCAGCCACCGCACGGCTGGGCGGTGCTGGGCAGGCCGACGTTCGTACGGAAGGTGTGGAGCAGCCGGTCGATGTCCACGAAGCGCAGATAGGCGGAGTTGCGCTGCTGGTTGGCCCGGAACGCGCTGTCCAGGAGGGTCACCGAGCCGAGGGGGAACGGCTGGACGGGTGTGGCGGCGTCGTGGGCGACCGGGGCGCCCGAGACGGTGGTCCCGGTCGAGGCGTGGGCCGTGCCGCCGCCGGTCGCGGCCAGGGTCATCGCGGCCGTGGACGTGCCGGTGACGGCGAGGAAGTGGCGTCTGTCGAGTGGGGGGTTCACGAAGACCTCCGCATGCCGAAGAACCGGGCGGTGGTGTCCCGTCACCACCCTGCTCTCGTTCGAAATACCGAATGTTGTGCGACATGCTGTGCAACATGCAGTGCGAGGCATCACGGTAAGGGCTTGCTGGGTGATGTGAATAGTGCTTGTGGTGAAGGAAGTTGGCGGGAGAGGACCGCGTGTTCACAGGGGCGGGCGGCGGCTGTGGTGTGCCGGGTGTCAGAGGCGCTGTTTAGGGTGGTCCGCGTGACGCAGAAGACCAGCAGACCACTCGCCGTGTTCGACCTCGACGGCACGCTCGCGGACAGCGCGCACCGGCAGCGGTTCCTGGAGCGCAAGCCGCGGGACTGGGACGCGTTCTTCGCTGCCGCGCCGCAGGATCCGCCGCTCGCGGAGGGGGTGACCCTGGCGTTGCGCAGCATGGAGGAGTGCGAGGTGGTCTATCTGACCGGTCGTCCCGAGCGCTGCCGCCGCGACACCGTCGAGTGGCTGGCCGCGCAGGGGTTGCCCGCGGGGCGCGTCTGGATGCGACGCAACGACGACCGCAGGCCCGCCCGTCACACCAAACTGGACGTCCTGCGCCGGCTCGCGCGCGACCGTGAGATCCACGTCCTGGTCGACGACGACGAACTCGTCTGCGACGAGGCGGAACGGGCCGGCTTCAGGGTCGTCCGAGCCCGCTGGGCCACGGCGTCCGCGGCACTGAAGGACGCACAGGAGCGGGAGGGACGGACCTAGGGGTCCGTCGGGGGAGTTGAGGGGGCGGCTCAGGTCCGCCCGAGATGCCGCTTCCCCCATGGGCCGCCCTGCCCAGGCCCTGTCGTCACATCCCTGTCCGCCCGGCGACGCCCATGCGACGACAGGATCCAGGGCCCCGTTTCCGAGGGGCCCTGGGCGAGGTGGCCATGGGTCTCCCGGGCTTCAGAAGGCCCCGGGGCTCAGGCGCCGTCCTCCAGGCGGAAGCCGACCTTCAGGCCGACCTGGTAGTGCTCGACCTCCCCGTCCACGATCTGCCCCCTGACCTGGGTGATCTCGAACCAGTCCAGGTTGCGCAGGGTCTGCGAGGCCCGGGAGATCCCGTTGCGAATGGCCTGGTCGACGCCCTCGTGGGAGGTGCCGACGATCTCGGTGACCCGATACGTGTGGTCGGACATGCGGGTGCTCCTCTCCGCCGTGGCGGGTGCGCCACGCGTCACTCCACGGTGCCTCACGGCGCGGCGGTGCGCGAGACGTCGGGGCACCGTGGGTGACCCAGGCGTATGTGGCGGCGGGCGCAAGCCCATTCGACGCCTCAGGCTGCGTCCCGCCATTGGGTCCGTGCGGCGACAAGGAACAGCAGACCGGCCGCAGCCATGGCGACGCCGACCCAGGCGGGGGATGCCCAGCCGCCGCCGAGGTCGATCGCGACGCCGCCGAGCCAGGCGCCGAGTGCGTTGGCCAGGTTGCCGGCGGCGTGGTTGCCGGCGGCGGCGAGCGTCTGGGCGTCGGCCGCCACATCCATGAGCCGGCTCTGCAGGCAGGGCACGATCGCGAAGCTCGTGCCGATCGTGAACACTCCCACGACCGCGCCGACGGGGGACGTGGAGACCACGGCGAACACGGCCAGGAAGGCGGCGAAGACGGTGAGGATGACGAACGGGGCGCTGTCGGGAAAGCGGTCGGCGAGGTATCCGCCGGCGAGGTTGCCGACGACCATCCCCAGACCCCAGACGGCCAGTACCGCGGGCACGGCACCGGAGGGAAGGCCCGCGCGGTGTGTGAGGGTGGGGGTGATGTAGCTGTAGACGGCGAACATGCCGCCGAGGCCGACCGCGGCCGCGCCCAGCAGCAGGAGGACGCCGGGCCGCAGCAGGGCCCGCAGGGCCCGGGCGCCCGTTGTCGGTTCCGGCTGGCCGGACTGGGGGACGCACAGCCGGATCAGCGCGAAGGTCACACCCGTCACGACGGCCACCAGGCCGAAGGAACTGCGCCAGCCCAGGGTCTGGCCCAGCCAGGTCGCCAGGGGCACTCCGCCGACGTTGGCGATGGCCAGGCCGAGCAGGATGCGTGCGACGGCGCGGGCCCGGCGGTCCGGCGGGGACAGTTCCGCGGCCACCAGTGAGGCGACACCGAAGAAGGCACCGTGCGGCAGGCCGGCGAAGAAGCGCGCGGCAAGGAGCGTCGGGAAGCCGAAGGCCAGGGCGCTCAGCAGGTTGCCGACAGTGAAGACCGCCATGAGACCGAGCAGCAGTCTGCGCCGTGGAATGCCGCCGCCGAAGACCGCGATCAGCGGTGCTCCCACCACCACTCCGAGTGCGTAGGCGCTGATCAGCCATCCGGCACGGGGAATCGACACGTCCACGCCCTGGGCGATGGTGGGCAGCAGGCCCATCGGGGTGAACTCGCCGATGCCGATGCCCAGACCACCCAGTGCGAGGGCGAAGAGTGCCCAGCCGAGTCCGAAGGGTGTCTGCGGCGCTGTCTCCTGGTCGGTGGGCTGGTAGCTCTGTGTCGAACTCATGTGCACAGCATCAGGACCCGAATGATATGAGTCAAAGTGATGACCGGCATGTATGTCATAGAATTTATTCATGGGAACACTCAGGCAGATGGAGTACCTCCTCGCAGTTGTCGAAGAGGAGTCGTTCACCCGTGCCGCCCATCGCCTCTCGGTGTCCCAGGCCACGCTGTCGCACCAGCTCAAGGCCTTGGAGGAGGCGGTCGGACAGCCCCTGGTGGAACGTCTGCCGGGTCGCGTTCTGCCGACCCAGATGGGCCGCGAATACCTGCCTCACGCGATCACCGCACTACGGTCCGCGGCGGCCGCGCGCCGCGCCATCATGACGGGCCACGACGGCGAGCCGGTCTCCCTGCGGCTGGCGGTGCTCCCCTCGCTGGCCTCCGGAGTCCTGCCCGGCGCCATCCGCGCCTGGCGGGACGCCCACCCCGACGCCGAGGTGTCCATGCTGGAATTCCTTGACGGTGACCGGCTGCCCAGGGAGATGTTGCGGGGTGTGGCGGACCTCGCCGTCGGTCCGGTCCCGGACGGCTGGCCGGGCGAGGTGTACCCCCTGTACCGGGAGGAACTGGTGGTGGTGCTCCCTGCCGACGACGTTTGTGCCGACGCCACCGGCACCCCCCTGGACCTCGCGCTGCTGGCGGATCGGGACTGGGTCCTGCACTCCGAGAGCAACCCGTTGGCATCCCTGGTTCTGCGAGCGTGCGCACGCGCGGGGTTCACCCCACGGGCGGCCGTCTCGACCCACCACCCGGCCGCCGCGGTTCGGCTCGCCGCCGCCGGGCTGGGGCCGGCACTGGTTCCCCGCGCGTCCGTGAGCGATGACGTCGCCGTCACCTGGCGCGTGCCACGACCCGAGGTCGGCTGCGACCTGGCGGCCTACACACGCGGACCTGCTGCGCCGCACGTCATGGCATTCGTACGGGCTCTCGGCGGCACGGAGTTGGGACGTTAGAGCGTGCCGTGCTCGGCGAGCACCTCGATGAAGGCCAGCGCCGCCGGTGACGGATCGGGGCGGGTGAAGGCCGCGAGTTCCCGCAGCACGGGCGGATCGGGACGACGCGCATGTCCCGCGAACCGCTGCGGGATCATGTTCCCGGGAACAAGCGCGGGCCCGAGCCCCGCGACGGCGAGCTCCACCGCCGTGTCGGTGTAGTGGATGCGGGCCGCCACCCGGGGAGTGAACCCCGCCGTCGCGCACGCTCCGTCCACCACCAGGCTCAGGCCGACCTCCCGTGCGTAGAGCACCCAGGGCCGGTCGGCGAGTTCTCCCAGCGCGACGACGTCCGAGTCGCGGGAGAGCAGTGGGTCGTCACTGGGCAGCACGATCAGGAATTCCTCGTGCCCGAGTGTCCGCACCGGCCCCCTCCAGGTACTGGACGGAGGTCCGACAGCCACGTCCGCACCACCCCGGTTCATCGCCTCGGCGAGCAGCTCGGCGTGCGTGTACTCCTCAAGTCGTACCGGCACCAGAGGGTGCGCTCGGCGCCAGACCGTGATGGCTGCGGGAACGATGCCGAGCGTGACGGACTGGAGCGTCGCGAGGCGCAACTCGCCCCCTGCCAGGAGCCCGGCGGCCCGCGCCGCCGAGTCCGCCTGCCGCGCACTTGCCACCGCAGCCGCCGCATGGCCCAGGAAAGCCGCCCCCGCGGCTGTCAGCCCCGCTCCTCCCGCGCCGCGCTCGAACAGCACCGCTCGCAAGCTCTGCTCGAGATCCCGGATCTGGTGCGACAAGGCGGGCTGTGTCACCCCGAGGCGCCTGGCCGCCTCGGTGAAGGATCCCTCCTCCGCGACAGCGATCACGTACTCGAATTGGCGCAGCGTCACGCCCCAAGCTTAGAGTCCCGGCCTCGCCGGGCTGACCGGCGAACACTTTGCCCGGGGCAGGTCGAGGTCGATTCCGTGGGGCGGACCGCTCGCAGCCCGGCACCACCGGGCTCCTGCGGTGTCCGCCGCGAAGTCGACGTCCACTGCGTGGCCCCGGACGAAGCCGCTGCCGGGCAGGTACGTGAAGCCGTGTACTCGCTCCACAGATACAGCCTGGCTCCCACGCCCGCCGCGTGGCAGGCCGCGTTGTGCCGGGCAGCGGTGTTCCGTGCTGTGACAGGGCGCCCCACGGGCCTCCCCCCAGGACACGACGGACCCAGACTGGAAGGTATGACGACTGAGCAGTTGTATGCCGACGGGGGCAGCGAGCTGGGGCGCTTCCTGCGAGCCCGGCGCGCCCAGGTGGCCCCGAAGGACGTGGGCCTTCCGACCGGCACCGGGCTGCGCCGTACCCCCGGGCTGCGCCGTGAGGAGCTGGCCACCCTGGCCGGAGTCAGCATCGACTACTACGCCCGGCTGGAGCGCGGCAAGGAGATGCGCCCCAGCCCGTCCGTCGTCGACGCCCTGGCCCGCGCCCTCCAGTTGGAGGAGGACGAACGGGAGCACCTGCACGGCCTGGTCGTACGCGTCGGCCGGACCGCGCCCGGACCGCCGGCCGCGCCGAGCCGGACCGTGCCGCCCGGAGCGCTCAGGCTGCTGGAGAGCATGCGGCCCAACCCCGCGGCGGTGGTCAGCCGCACCCATGACGTGCTGGCCTGGAACCCGGCCGGGCCGCGACTGCTCGTCGGGATCGAGGACTGGCCGGCGAAACAGCGCAACTACGCCCGCTACCTCTTCCTCCACCCCGCCGCACGCGACCTCTTCGACGACTGGGACAACCAGATTCGCGGTTGCATCGCCCATCTGCGCGCCCTGGCCGGCACCCATCCCGACGCCCCCGACCTGACCCGGCTCGTGGGTGAACTCCTGCTCAAGAGCAGGGAGTTCGCCCGCCTTTGGGAGCGTTACGAGGTGAAGGGCCACTCCCGCGGACTCAAGACCTTCCACCACCCGGAGGTCGGCGACCTCACCCTCGGCCACCAGTCCATGCGGTTGGAAGGCACGCCAGGCCACCGTGTGCTGATGTTCTTCGCCGAGCCCGGTACTCCGGACCACGACGCGATCGTCCTCCTCGACCTGCTCGGGCAGGAGCCCGCCTCGGAAGGTGCGGCGCCCGGCAGCGGACCGTCGGCCGCCACCCCGGACGGGGACGAGTCACCTTCCTCCTGACCTGGCCGACCAGGGGGATCGGATGCCCTGCCGCCGTCCACGGCCGGGCCGCCGTGTGGCAGCTGTCCGACCTGTGAGGAAGGCACGTGGGGTGCCCTGTCACACCGCGGATCGGCGCTGCGCGTCACCGTACGGCCTGCCACTCGGCGGCCCGAGTGACGAGGCTGTCGCTGTACGAGCGGGGTTTCGTCCATCGACGGCGGACCACAGCGGTAGCCGTCCGTCGGCCTCCTCAAGGGGGCGATCGGGCGACCGGGACCCGTTCCGGGCGCGTGCGTTCGGAACGGGTCCCGGCGGCCGCGCCACATGCAACCGAGTAGGCCTGGAACCAGCAGAACAGAAGGACTCGCACATGGACCGAGTGACTTTCCTCAACAAGGGCAACGCAGTGGTCGGCAACCTGTTCAAGCCGACCGACTTCGACGAGGGCAGGACCTACCCCGCGATCGTCGTGACCCACCCCTTCGGTGCCGTCAAGGAGCAGGTCTCCACCCTCTACGCCGAGAAGCTCACCGAGCAGGGCTACATCACACTGGCCTTCGACGCCTCGTACCAGGGCGAGAGCGGCGGCGAGCCCCACTTCTCGGAGATCCCGGCCGCCCGGGTCGAGGACATCCGTTGTGCCGTCGACTTCCTCAGCGCCCATCCACAGGTCGACGAGAGCCGCATCGGGGCCCTCGGTATCTGCGCGGGCGGTGGCTACACGGTCAACGCGGCGCAGACGGAACTGCGTATCAAGGCGGTCGCGGGTGTCAGCACCTTCGACCTCGGGTCCGCGCGCCGCGAGGGTGTCGGTGGCGGGATCCCCATCGAGGCCCGGATGAGGACGTTGGAGGAGGTCGGCCGTCAGCGGTCAAGGGAAGCCCGCGGTGAGGAGATCCGCTACTTCTCGCTGGTCCCGGACGACCCTCAGGAGGCCCTGAACAACCCGTCCGCGCTCTACCGCGAGGGCTACGTCTATTACTCGCAGGTGGCGCCGAACCCCAACTCGATGGACCGGTTCGTCTTCTCCACCCTCAGCCAGCAGATGGCGTTCTTCCCCTTCGAGCAGATCGACACGATCTCGCCGCGCCCTCTCCTCCTCATCGCGGGCTCCGAGGCCGACACGCTCTACTTCAGTCAGAACGCCTACGACAAGGCGAAGGAGCCGAAGGAACTCCACATCATTCCCGGCGCCTCGCACATCGACCTGTACCACAAGCCGGAGTACACCCCGCAGGTGTCCGAGAAACTGACGGAGTTCTTCGGCGCCCATCTGTAAACCATCCACGGGAACGGAAGGCTGTTCTTCACGATGTGCACGGTGTTGCTCTGTCAGCAGGGCTTGTTCATGAGGCATGAGGGGGGATGGGGTTGGGCGGGCCGCTGCCGGGCCCGATGACGGGGGTGGCTCGGCGGCGGCCCTGGTGTCCGGCGGCGCCGGCCGCCGGACAGTTCAAGGGAAGACGCCCCAGGTGCTCAGAGCAGGGCGTCGGCGGTGATGGGCAGGTCGCGGACGCGGCGGCCGGTGGCGTGGTGGACCGCGTTGGCGATGGCCGGCGCCACGCCGACCAGGACGACCTCGCCGATGCCCTTGACGCCGAGCGGGTCGGCCTCCATGTCCTCGCTCTCCAGGTAGATCGCCTTGAGGACTGGGATATCGGCGTTGACCGGGACGAGGTAGTCGGCCAGGTTCGCGTTGACGATCCGGCCGTCGCGGTGGTCGGTGACCGTGTGCTCCAGCAGGGCCTGGCCGATGCCGCCGACCAGGCCGCCCAGGGCCTGGCTGTCGGCCAGTTTCGGACTGATGATCCGGCCGGCGTCGTACACGCCGAGCATGCGCCGCACCCGTACGAGCCCCAACCGGGCGTCCACTGCGACCTCGGCGAACACGGCGGCGTAGGCCTGGGTGGTGAACCGGGACTGCGCCGGGGTGAAGGAGCCGACAACTTCCAGGCTGTCGCGGTTGTTGCGGGTCAGTAGCTGCTGGTAGGTCTCCCCGCGCGCCGGATCGTCCCGCACGTGCAGTCGGCCGTTGCGTACGACGACGGTGTCGGCGGCGACCCCGTACAACGGCGACTGTTCGTCCCCGACGGCGAGTTCGATCGCCTGCCGCCGCACCTGGTCCCCGCCGCCCAGGACGGCGGAGCCGACGCTGGCCATGGTCAGGGAGCCGCCGTGCAGTGGGGCGTTGGGCATGAGGGAGTCGCCGAGCCGGAAGGTGACCCTGCGCATCGGCAGGCCGAGGGCGTCGGCGGCGACCTGGCTCATGGAGGTGTAGGTACCGGGGCCCATGTCGCTGGTCGCGGACTCGACCAGGGCAGTGCCGTCGGCGTCCAGGCGGATCCGGGCCTGGGCCGGGGCCCGCAGGGTGTGGTAGACACCGGTCGCCATGCCGGTGCCGATCAGCCAGTCGCCGTCGCGGGTCGAACGGGGCTTCGGGTTGCGCCGGTCCCAGCCGAACTCCCGGGCGCCGGTGGTGTAGCACTCGCGCAGCCTGCGGGTGGAGAACGAGTTGCCGTTCGCCGGGTCGGTCTCCGGTTCGTTGCGCAGCCGCAGCTCGATCGGGTCGATGCCGAGCTCATAGGAGAGTTCGTCCATCGCCGACTCCACGGCGTACGAGGCGGTGGCGAAGCCCGGGCCGCGCATGGGAACCGGGGTGTTCACGTCGAGGCGCACGGTCCGGTACGTCTGGCTCACGTTGGGCGTGCTGTAGAGATGCTGCCCCACCGGGAGGATCCCGCCCTCGCCGTACGGCTCGTAGGTCGAGGTCTCGGACCGTATGGCGTGGATCATGGCGCTCACGCGCCCGTTGCGGGCGCTGCCCAGGCGCACTTGATACTCGTACGCGGGCCGGAAACCCGTCCCGAAGTACTGCTGCCTGCGGCTCAGTACGACCTTGACCGGACGGCCGGTCTCGCGGGCCGCCAAGGCCGCGACGGTGACGTGCGGCCAGGTCCGCAGACCACTGCCGAAAGCACCGCCGACGAACGGTGAGATGACCCGCACCGATGCCAACGGGATCCCGAACACGGCGGCGAGTTCCGTCTGGGTGCCGCCGATGACCCACTGGGTCTTGTCCCACACGGTCAGCCGGTCGCCGTCCCAGCGGGCGATGGTGGCGTGCGGCTCCATCGGGTTGTGGTGGTTGCGTGCGAGCCGGTACGTCATCTCCATGCGTACGTCCGCGTCAGCCAGCGCCGCCTGAGCATCGCCGCGCGCATAGGTGACGGGGGTGTTCGTAGGAGCGCTGCCGTCGCTCAGATCGGTCGACGGCGTCTGGGCGTCGTAGGTGACCTCGACCAGGCTCGCCGCGTGCTGCGCGGCCTCCAGTGTGGTGGCCACCGCGACCGCGACGGGCTGGCCGTGGAAGAGGACCTGGTCGTCCTGGAAGACCCGCAGACGCCGCCCGCCCGGCGGGTTGTTCGAGCCCGGGTTGTCACGGTATGCCAATGTGGGCGCGTTGCGGTGGGAGATGACCTTGAGTACCCCTGGCTGCGCCTCGGCGGCGCCGGTGTCGATACCGGTGATCCGCCCGCGACCGATGCTCGCGTCGACGATGACGGCGTGGACCACGCCCTCGATGTCGTGGTCGGCGGCGTAGTCGGCCCCGCCGGTGACTTTCAGACGTCCGTCGACCCGGGACAGCGGGGCACCGACGGCTGCTTTCGGCTGGAGGCTCATCGGCTTCCTCCTACGATGCGCAGCTGGCGTTCGACGGTGCGTTTGAGCAACTCGACCTTGAAACGGTTGTGTTCCAGCGGGCGGGCACCGTCCGCCGCCTGCTCGGCGGCCTTGGCCCACAGGGCGTCGGAGGGGCGCTCGCCGATGAGCTGCCGCTCGACCGCGGGCAGCTTCCAGGGGACGGTTCCGACTCCTCCGGCGGCGACCTTCGCTTCCCGGACGACCCCGCCCCGCACATGCAGGGCCACGGCGGCGGAGGTGAGGGCGAACTCGTAGGACTGCCGGTCACGTACCTTCAGGTAGCCCGACTTGAGGGGGCGCGGATGGGCCGGAATCTCCACAGCGGTTATCAATTCACCACTGCGGAGGTCCTGTTCGTGGTGGGGGGTGCTGCCGGGCCGCAACAGGAAGTCCGCGAAGTCGACGCTCCGCTCCGCTCCGCCCGGGCCCAGCAGGTGCACCCTCGCCTCCAGCGCCGCGAAGGCCACCGCGACATCGGAGGGGTGGGTGGCCATACAGGAGTCGGAGGCGCCGAGGATCGCGTGGGTGCGGTTGATGCCCTCGCGTGCGGCGCAGCCGGAGCCGGGTTCGCGTTTGTTGCAGGCGGCTGTGACATCGCGGAAGTAGGTGCAGCGGGTGCGCTGCATGATGTTGCCGCCGATGGTGGCCATGTTGCGCAGCTGGGCCGACGCGCTCAGCTCCAGTGCCTGGGAGACGACCGGGAAGGTCGTGCGCACCCTGGGGTGGCCGGCGGCCTCCGCCATGCGCACCAGGGCGCCGATGCGCAGGTCGCCCCGCCCGGTCACGGTGATTCCGCGCAGGGGCAGGTCGCTGATGTCGACCAGTGTCTGGGGGCGTTCGACCGTCTCACGCATCAGGTCGACCAGAGTGGTGCCGCCGGCGATGTAACGCCCACCGCTTCGTCCGGCGTTGAGTGCGTCGCGGGTGTGGGCGACCTTGGTGATGGAGAAGGGGTGCATGACGGTAGGCCCTCATTTCCCGTGTGCGGCGTGGCCGACCGCCCGGACGATCTTGACGTAGCAGCCGCAGCGGCAGATGTTCCCGCTCATCCACTCCCGGATCTCCTCGACGGAGCCGGTGTGGCCTTCCTTGATGCAGCCGACGCCGGACATGATCTGGCCCGGTGTGCAGAAGCCGCACTGGAACGCGTCCTCGTCGATGAACGCCTGCTGCAACTTGTGCAGGTCGTCGCCGTCGGCGAGTCCCTCGATCGTGGTGACCTCGATGCCCTCCAGTCGCACCGCCAGCGTCAGACAGGAGTTGACCCGCCGCCCGTCGACCAGGACCGTGCATGCCCCGCACGCACCGGCGTTGCAGCCCTTCTTCGAACCGGTCAACTTCAGGTGCTCGCGCAGCAGGTCCAGCAATGAGGTCCGGTTGTCGACCGTGACCGTGTGCCGCTCACCGTTGACGGTCAACGAGACACGGCCACTGGGTGCTTCGGCGGTGTTCGCCGGCTCATCGCCCAGTGCGTCCGGCGCCATGAACAGGCTGCCCGCCACCACGGCGCCGCCGGCGACGGTGGTCGTCGCGATGAAGGTACGGCGCGAAGGTGTGAGCGGGGGCTCGGTGGGGGGAGACACCGTTGCATCGGGAAGTTCGGTAGACATGCCCACTCTCTCGATCTCGCTTCTGGGGGGAAAGATGGGGTGCTACGCGTGGCGTGCGGCGCGTCAGCCGGCGGCTTCGTCCTTGATCTTCTGGAGCGCGGCGTTGAACCCGTCGGGGGTCAGGCTCGAACCGGCGACGTGGTCCAGATGCACGTCGTCGATGTCCTTGCTGACGACGAGTCGCGGAACCGCGTCGGCGAAGCGTTCCTGAAAGTCACGCGAGGTCGGGTCCGTGGCGTGCGGGGTGACCTCGACCGAGGTGATCACGTCGTCGTCGAGGGTGAGGGACACGGTGATGGTCGACGGACCGCTCCCGTACTGCCCGGTCGCGCTGTAGGCGCCGTTCTCGTACGTGGGATTCCTGCTCAACGGCGAACTGGAGGCGGCGACACCGCTGTTCGAGGCGGATGCCGACCCCGGTCCGTCCGTGTCCGTCGCCGAGCATCCCATGACGGACACGGAGATCCCCACCATCGTCGCCGTCGCGAACTTCCTGTGCAGAGATGTCATGTCTGTCGTCGTCCTTCCCATGGTCGGTCGGCCGACTCGATGAGAGCGTTGGCCGATTGGCGGCCGCAGTGCCGCCCGGCCGACCGGGTGTGCCGGGTTTCGGGCGAAGATCTCGACGGCGACGGATCGTTCGTCCTCGGGAGATCTTCAGCTTGTGTCCACCCTGCGGGCTTCGCGTGCCGCGTGGGACGCCGTGTTGTGCCAGGCAATGGTGTTCCGTGGTGTGACAGGGCACCTCACGCACCTGTCTCTGAGGTCAAGAAACTGCAAAGCTGGACGACTTGGCACACCAGCAACAGACGGCAGCGGCGGAACGCTTCCGCTGCACCTGTCGTCACAGAGGACCGAGTAAGGCTCCCCGACAGAAGTCCCAGACCCGTGACAAGACCTGGGGCACGCGGGCGGCACCCGCGCCGCCCGATGTGGTCGACACCGGGCAGGGCGAGTGTGGCGGCGCACCCTCTCGTGATCGAGTGCGGCCGTACCCGCGGCCGGAAGGCGCGGTGGAAGGACAAGGGGCGTCGTGAGCCGACGGGGTAGCCACCATCACGGCGATCTGCGTGCGACGAGGTCCGTGAGCGGATCGGCGACGCGCGGGACGATCCGCACTCCGCCATGGAGATGCCGGCGGCGATCGCGCCGAGGTCACCCGCCGGCTCAGATGATCCGGCCGCAGCGACCCTGTCGCTCGGGCGGTACATCGCCGTCGTACACGGTTACGCGTATCTGCCCGGCAGCCGCTTCATCCGCCCCGGCAGCCCCCGCGCCCTCGCCCGAGTGACCGTGTTCAGCGCTCCTGTCCCGGTGCGTGGTGTCCGGGAGACGGGGATGAAGGGATCGAAGTCTCGTCCGCCGCGGTCCCCGACCGTCGGCGCAGCGGTGGCCCGGCGTCATCCGAGACCGGCTCGCGCGCGGCCATGTCGAGGAGGACGAGCGCGTCATGGGCGGGGGTGCCGGGCTCGGCGTAGTACGTGACCAGGCGATGACCTTGGGTGCCCTCCAGATGCATCCCCTGGTAGCCGAGGGTGAAGGTGCCGACGTCGGGGTGGTGATAGGTCTTGCGGCCGTACGCGTGTGCCTTGACGTCGTAGCGCTCCCACAGGCGGGCGAAGTCCGGGCTCTTGAGCAGGAGTTCGCCGACGAGCGCGGCCAGGTCGGGGGCGTCCGGGTCGGTGCCGGCCAGGGCGCGCAGCCGGGCGACGCAGCCGCGCAGGGTGTGCTCCCAGTCGTCGAAGAGGTCGCGGGCGGCGGGGTGGAGGAAGGCGTAGCGTGCGAGGTTGCGCTGCTTGACCGGCCAGTCCTCCATACCGGCGAAGAGGCGCAGCCCGGCGGGGTTCCAGGCCAGCAGGTCGTTGGTGCGGCTCGCGATGTAGGCGGGGCCCGGGCGGAGGCTTTCCAGCATGAGCGTGACACCGGGCCGCAGCGCCCTGCTGGGAGCGCTGGGCGGTTCGGGAGCCGTCCGTGCGGCGCGGCTGGCGAGGCTGCGCAGATGTTCGTGTTCGTCCTCCGTCAGCAGCAGGGCGCGGGCGAGCGCGTCGACGACCGAAGGGCTGGGGCGGGTCTCCTTGCCGCGCTCCAGACGGGCGTAGTAGTCGATGCTGACCCCGGCCAGCGTGGCCAGCTCCTCGCGACGCAGCCCCGGGGTGCGGCGCAGCCCGGCGCCGGGGGGCAAGCCCGCCTCAGCGGGGGTCACCTGGGCGCGTCGGGCCCGCAGGTAGCGCCCCAGCTCGGTGCCACCGCGGGCGGGCTGCTGCTCACGTGTCATACCGTCCAGTCTGCCGGGCCTGTGACCTGCGCGGCAGGTGCGTGGGGTGCCCTGTCACAGCACGGAACGCCAGTGCCCGGCACAACGCGCCCTGCCACGCCGTGCACCAGGCGGGCAGGGTTGGCCATGTCGCGGGTCACCTCCCCGTGCAAGGGGCCGAGGCCGCTCGGCGTGAGGGGCCTGAGCCAGGAGGGTCCCGTTCGCAAGGCTCCGTGGATCACGGACGGCGGCGGTCATTCCCTGGGCGTGAGCACCGGCGCGGAGCACTGAAGGCATCCAGGAGCGCCCCATCAACGAAGGAACGGTAACCGTGAGGCATATCAAACTGGGCAACCTCGACGTTTCCCGGATCGGTCTGGGCGCGATGGGGATGAGCGGCGTCTACACCGGCCACGGCACGGACGACGCCGAGTCCATCCGCACCATCCACCGTGCCCTCGATCTGGGCGTCACCCTCATCGACACCGCCGAGATCTACGGGCCCTTCGCCAACGAGGAGCTCGTCGGCCGGGCTGTCAGGGGCCGCCGCGACAAGGTCGTACTGGCGACGAAGTTCGGCCTGGTCTCGCACACGGACGGTGACGACGGCGTGCCGGGCGTGGCCGACAGCCGCCCGGCGAACGTCCGCGCCGCGGTCGAGGGCTCCCTCAGGCGGCTCGGCACCGACTACATCGACCTGTACTACCAGCACCGGGTCGACCCGAACACCCCGATCGAGGACACCGTCGGCGCCCTCGCCGAGCTGGTCGCCGAGGGCAAGGTCCGCCACATCGGACTGTCCGAGGCCGGCCCCGGCACGATCCGCCGCGCCCATGCCGTCCATCCGGTCAGCGCCCTGCAGACGGAGTACTCCCTGTGGACGCGGGACGTCGAGGCGGAGATCCTGCCCTTGCTGCGGGACCTGGGCATCGGCCTCGTGCCCTGGGCCCCGATCGGCCGCGGCTTCCTGACCGGCAAGATCCGCTCCACCGACCAGTTCGACGCCACCGACCGGCGCCTGACCAACCCCCGCTTCACCGAGGACAACTTCCGGCGCAACCTGGCCCTCGTCGACGAGGTCGAGGCGGTGGCCACGGAGGTGGGTGCCACACCGGCGCAGGTGGCCCTGGCCTGGCTGCTGGCGCAAGGAGACGACATCGCCCCCATCCCCGGCACCAAGCGAGTCTCCCGCGTCGAGGAGAACACCGCCGCCGACGGGGTGGAGCTGACCGCCGGGCAACTCGACAAGCTCAACCACCTCACCCCGGCCGCGGGCGACCGCCTCGAAGCGGAGATGAGTCGGCTGATCAACCTCTGACCTGCCCTTTTTCAGGAGCGCAGGCGCGCTCCCTCGACGCAAGTGGCGCACATCATGCAAGGAGCTCACACATGGCAGACGAGCCGACCCCCGCGCAGAAGGCGCTGGGCGACTTCGCACCGAAGCTGGTCGAGCTGACCGACGAGGTGCTGTTCGGGGACGTCTGGGAGCGGCCGGGCCTGTCCCCGCGCGACCGCAGCCTCATCACCGTCACCACCCTGGCGGCCCTGTACCGCACGGAGCAGCTCGGCAACCACCTGCGCCTGGCGCTGGCGAACGGGCTCACCAAGGACGAACTGGTCGAGGCGATCACCCACCTCGCGTTCTACGCCGGATGGCCGAGCGCGATGACCGCGGTCACCCAGCTCAAGGACATCGTCGAAGGCCGGAACACGGGCTGAGCAGGAGGCCGAGGAACAGTCATGCGCACCACCACACCGGGGCCCGGCGGCCCCGAGCTCGGCGTCCTGGACCTGGGCTGCATGGGCATGACCCATGACGACGACACACAGGCCCCGCGCGACGATGTCGCGGACCCCTCACCAACGAGGCACTGGTGGGCCGGGCGCTCAAGGACCGCCGGGACCGGGCGGTGCCGGCCACGAAGGTCGGCGTGCTCTCCCGGGACTCCGAGGGCAGGCCCGTCCGCGGCCCCAACGGCCGCCCGGAACACGTGCGGCTCTCGATCGACGAGAGCCTCGGGCGGCTCGGCACCGACCACGTGGACCTCTGGGTTTCGCAGGGCGAGTACGTCATGCCCATTCCCGGGACCAAGACCCTGAAGTACCTGCTCGACAACGCGGCCATGGTCGACACGTCACCAACCCCGTAACCCCGTTTCAATTCAAGGAAGATCGGAAGAGTTTCATGCGAGCAACAGTGATGTACGGTGCCGGCGACGTCCGCGTGGAGGACGTCCCCGACCCGAAGATCCAGAACCCCACCGACGCCATCGTCCGAGTGGTACTCGCCTGCGTCTGCGGCAGCGACCTGTGGCCGTACGCCGTCATGCCGGCCTCGGAGCAGGGCCGGCGTATGGGACACGAGTTCCTCGGCATCGTCGAGGAGACCGGCTCCGAGGTGTCCGGGGTGAAGGCCGGTGACCTGGTGGTCGCGCCCTTCCTCTGGGCGGACAACACCTGTGTCTTCTGCAAGGAAGGCCTGCACGTGGCCTGCCCGCACGGCGGCCACTGGGGCCCGAACGGGGTGGACGGCGGACAAGGCGAGGCCGTTCGGGTACCGCAGGCCCAGGGCACGCTGGTCAAGCTGCCGGTCGCCGAGGACTCCGCCCTCCTGCCGTCCCTGCTCAGCCTCTCCGACGTGCTGTGCACCGGCCACCACAGCGCGATCAAGGCCGGGGTCGACCCGCGTACGACCGTGACGGTGATCGGCGACGGCGCGGTCGGCCTGTCCGCCGTCCTGGCCGCCAGGCGGCTCGGTGCCGAGCGGATCATCCTGATGGGCCGCCACAAGGACCGCACCGACCTGGGCGTCGAGTTCGGGGCCACCGAGGTCGTCGCCGAGCGCGGCGAGGAAGGCATCGCCCGCGTGCGGGAGCTGACCGGCGGCATGGGCACCCACGCCGTGCTGGAGTGTGTCGGCGCGCTGTCGGCGCTCCAGATGGGTCTCGGCGTGGTGCGCCCCGGCGGCGCGATCAGCCGGGTCGGCGTACCGCAGTACGGCGAAATCCCCTTCGGCTTCATGGACTTCGCGAAGAACGTCACCCTCACCGGCGGTGTGGCCCCGGCCCGCGCCTACATGGAGGAGCTGCTGCCCGACATCCTGGAAGGCAAGATCGAGCCGGGCCGCGTCTTCGACCGCACCGTCGATCTGGACCACACCCCGGACGCCTACCGCGCGATGGCCGACCGAGAGGCGTTGAAGGTCCTCGTCAAGCCCTGATCGCATCACTACGGAGGCGGGGCTTCCCCTCTTCCGGCTCCGCAAGAGGGGACGCCCGCCGTCAGTTCCGCTTCTCCTCGGCGGGGTCCGCGGAGGGTTCGGTGTCCGTCCTGTCCAGGAGGAGCAGCTTGTCGTGTTCGGGGGTTCCGGGTTCGGCGAAGAACACGACGAGACGGTGGCCGGGGGTGCCGTCGAGCTGCATGGACTGGTAGCCGAGGGTGAGGACGCCGACCTCCGGATGGTGGAAGGTCTTGTCGCCGCGCGGGTGCGGCTGCACGTCATAGTCCGTCCAGCGGCGGACGAACTGAGGGCTTTCGAGCGTGAGTTCGTCGATGAGCCGGGCCAGTCCGGGGGTGTCGGGTTCGGTGCCTGCCAGCGCGCGTATGCGGCCGACGCAGGTGCGGACCTGTTCGTCCCAGTCGGCGAACAGCTTCGGCGCATGAGGGTCGAGGAAGAGGTAACGCAACGCGTTGAGTTTCTCGGCCGGCCAGTCCTCCGTCCCCGCGAACAGGCGGACCGAGCCAGGGTTGCCCGCGAGAATGTCCATCGTCGGGCTGATCACGTACGCGGGGTTGGGGCGAAGGCTTTCCAGCATCTGCCTGATGTCGGGCCGTACGGTCCGCTCGGGCGCGGTGGCCGGGGGCGCGGGCGAGGCGGCCCTCCTGTCGGCACGCTCGGCGAGGTCGTGCAGGTGCTCGTGCGTGTGGGCGTCCAGCAGGAGGGCGCGAGCGAGGGCGTCGACGACGGCTGGGCTGGGGTTGGTCTCCTGGCCGCGTTCCAGCCGCGCGTAGTAGTCGATGCTGATCCCGGCCAGAGTGGCCAGCTCCTCGCGGCGCAGTCCGGGTGAGCGCCGCAGTCCGGCGCCCGCCGCCAGGCCGACGTCCTCGGGCGTCAGCTGGGCCCGGCGGGTCCGCAGGAAGATCCCCAGCCCGCTGCCGCGGGCGCTCTGCTGCTCGCGTGCCATGTGTTCCAGTATGACAGGCGAGGTCTGATGGCTGAGCGTTGTGCTGTCCGTGACGAAGCGCTGGGCGGACCTGGCGAGGTCGGGTGCGGAACCACGCCGCGTAAGGGGGCGCGGGAAACCGTGCAACGATCCCCGACCTGCCCGCGGCAACGAACCGCGTATCCCGTGAAGCGCATCGGGTTCGAGGCCGGCACGTCATGGGTCCGGCTGACCACCGCCGCAGGGTTGGGCCGCATGCTCTCCAGCTGGGACGCGGTTCCTTGCCGCGATCCAGACGGGCGTAGTGGTCGATGCTGATCCCGGTCGGCCTGGCCGGCTCCTCCCGACGCGGGCCGGGCGTGCGGCGCAGCCCGGCACCGGGCGGCAGACCCACCTCCGTGGGGGGCATCTGGGCGCATCGGGCCCGTAGGTAGCGCCGGCGCGGCCTGCCAGGTGGTGGGTGCGGCGGCCAGGCTGGATCCGGGGCGGATGGAGCCGGCCGCAGGCAGGCGTGTAGGCGCCGAGAAGGCCCCCAAGGCCCTCATCCCCGTCTGGCCGACAGGCGCGGTGGCAGGGAGTGCCGACACTCCCTGCCCCAGCCGCTGCATCCCCAGCACATCCGACGGAGGCGAAACCCGTGATCCCTACCGACCGCGAGGCGGACCCGACCGCGCTCGGGAACGGCAGGCGTCCGACGTTCACCTTTGACGCCATCGGAACGCGCTGGAGCATCGAAACGGACAGCCCCCTCGACGCGGACCTGCGCCGCGAGCTGTGCCGCCGCATCGAGGACTTCGACGCCGTGTACTCCCGGTTCCGGCCCGACTCGCTCATCGCACGTGTCGCCGCCGCCCCTGCCGGGGGCCGTTTCACCTTCCCCGAGGACAGCCGTTCCCTGTTCGGTCTCTACGACCGGCTCGCCGAAGTCACTGATGGGGCCGTCGATCCGCTCGTCGGCCGTGACCTCGAACTCCTCGGCTACGACAGCACCTACACCCTCACCCCGGCACCCGCCCCTGTCCGGGCACGGCACGCCCGCACCCGGCCGTCGTGGCGCACCGACGTCGCCCGGGACGGCACCACGCTCACCACCCGCCGCCCCCTCGTGATCGACGTCGGCGCGGCGGGCAAGGGCCACCTGGTCGACCTCGTGACGGTGCTCCTGCGTGACGCCTCCATCGGCAGGTTCGTCGTCGACGCCGGCGGCGACCTGCGCCACAGCGGCGAAGACACCCTCCGTATCGGACTGGAACACCCCCTCGCCCCTGGCCGTGTGATCGGCGTGGTGCACCTGCACCAGCAGGCCGTGTGCGCCTCCGCCACCAACCGGCGCGCCTGGGGACCGGGCCTCCACCACGTCCTCGACGCCCGCACCGGCCTCCCGACCAACGACGTCCTCGCCACCTGGGTCGTCGCCGACGACGCGGCCGTCGCCGACGCGCTGGCGACCGCCCTGTTCTTCACCGCACCCCATCAACTCGCCGCGATCCACCGCTTCACCTACGTCCGCGTCGGATCGGACGGCCGCGTCGACTCGTCCCCCGACTTCGACGGCGAACTCTTCACCTGACGGCCGGACCACACCTAACGGTGGCTCATCAGCGCCTTCGGACAGGAACTCGAAGGTTCTGCATGCGCGAACAGATGGCTCCCCCTCACCGAAGAGTAAGGGGGAGACCAGCCCGCCACCCTGGCAGGTGTCAGCGGACCACGCTCAGCGACAGGGCGAAACGGCCCTCCCGGTCCGTCCACCAATGGGCCAGGTCGAGCCCGGCGGCGGCGAGTTCGCGACGTATCCCCTCCTCGCGGAACTTCGCCGAGATCTCGGTGCGCAGTTCCTCGCCGTCGGCGAATTCGACCGCGAGGTCGAGCGCGGGGATCTTCACCGTCTGGTCGGTCAGCGACCGCAGCCGCATCTCGATCCACTCGTGCTCGTCGTCCCAGAGGGCGACATGGGCGAACGCGTCGGGGTCGAAATCGGCGCCGAGCTCGCGGTTGACGACGTGCAGCACGTTCTTGTTGAACTCCGCCGTCACCCCCGCCGCGTCGTCGTACGCGGCGACCAGCACCGACTCGTCCTTGACGAGGTCCGTACCGAGCAGCAGCGTGTCGCCGGGGGAGAGCAGCGCCCGTACGGACGCCAGGAACGTCGCCCGCTCGGCGGGCAGGAGATTGCCGATGGTGCCGCCGAGGAACGCCACCAGCCGCGGCCCGGGCGTTCCCGGCAGCGCGAGGCCGCCCGTGAAGTCGGCGATCAACGCGTGCACGCCGAGCCCCGGATGCTCGGCGATCAGCGCCTGCCCGGCCTGGGTGAGGGCACTCTCGCTGACGTCGACCGGCACGTACGTGTGCAGCCCCGGCAGCGCGTCGAGCAGATGGCGGGTCTTCTCGGACGAACCGGATCCCAGCTCGACGAGGGTGCGCGCACCGGTCGTCGCGGCGATCTCGGGGGCCCGGGCGATGAGGATCTCGCGCTCCGCCCGGGTGGGGTAGTACTCGGGCAGTTCGGTGATCCGGTCGAACAGCTCGCTGCCGTGGGCGTCGTAGAACCACTTCGGCGGCAGCGTCTTGGGGGTGTGGGTGAGGCCGTGCAGGACGTCGGCGCGCAGCGCGGCGTCCGTGGCGTCCTCGGGCAGGGTGCGGGTGAGAAGGAACGGGCTCACGTGCTGGGCTCCTTGGTGCGTGCGGATGCCAAGGGGTCGTGCGCGCCTTCCTGCGCGTGCGGGTCCTTGAGCGGGGTGAGCAGGACGTCGGTGCGGCTCGCCGCGAGCAGCGTGCGGTCCGGCACCTCCTGCCAGTGGGGGTCGTCGTCGTACGGCTCGGACGCCACGACGGTGCGGCGGCCGGGCTCGGCGAGGTACCAGAGGGTGTCGCCCCAGGCCGTCGCGGTGATCGTGTCGCCGTTGGTGAGAAGTAGGTTCAACCGGGACCCGGGGGCCGCCTCGGCGACCTCCAGAACGGTGTCGGCCAGCGCCTGGCCCTCGTTGTCACCGGCGCGCAGCCGGTGCAGGAGCAGCGCCCAGACGAGCGCGGAGTCGCTGCGGGCCTCCAAGGACAGCAGTTCGGCCGGGGGCAGGCTGGTCACCAGCGGGGCGAGGGAGCCCGGCCAGCCCTGTACGGCGCCGTTGTGGCTGAACAGCCAGCGGTCCGCGGCGAACGGCGCCGCCGCGGCCTCCCCGTCCGCCCCCGCCACGGTGGCGTCCCGTACGGCGCCGAGCAGCGCCGTGCTTCTGACGACCCGGGCCAGGTCCGCGAACGACTGGTCGCCCCAGATCGGCCCGGGACGCCGGTACCGCGCGGGTACCGGATCCCCTTCGGCGTACCAACCCACTCCGAAGCCATCGGCGTTGACCGTCCCGTGCCGCTGTCGGCGCGGCGCCCACGACTGCCGGAACAGACTGTGCGGCGGTTCCACGAGGAGTCGCCCGAGCGGCTCCGGCGGTCCCAGGTAGGCCAGGTGACGGCACATCAGGCGGCCCCGTCGCGGGCCGTGCGGAACCCGGAGAAGATCTGCCGCCGGATCGGATAGTCCCAGTTGCGGAACGTCCCCCGGCAGGCCACCTGGTCCACGGCGAACGAACCGCCGCGCAGCACCTTGTACTCCGGGCCGAAGAACACCTCCGAGTACTCCTTGTACGGGAACGCCGCGAACCCGGGATAGGGGTGCAGGTCGCTCGACGTCCACTCCCACACGTCACCGATCAACTGCCGTACGCCGAGCGGTGAGGCCCCCGCCGGATAGCTGCCCGCCGGGGCCGGACGCAGATGGCGCTGGCCGAGGTTGGCGTGCTCGGGGGTGGGGTCGGCGTCGCCCCACGGGTAGCGCGTGGAGCGGTCGGCCTCCGGGTCGTGGCGGGCCGCCTTCTCCCACTCGGCCTCGGTGGGCAGCCGGCGCCCCGCCCAGCGGGCGTACGCGTCGGCCTCGTACCAGCTGACGTGCAGCACGGGTTCGTCGGGCGGTACGACCTCGGTGACGCCGAAGTGACGCCGCAGCCACTGTCCGCCCTCGCGGCGCCAGAACAGCGGCGCCTCGATGCCGTGCGAGCGGATGTGGGACCAGCCCTGCGGGCTCCACCAGCGTTCGGTGTCGTAGCCGCCGTCCTCGATGAAGGCCTGGTAGGCGGCGTTCGTCACCGGAGTGGTGTCGATGAAGTAGGGCGGGATCTCGCGTCGGTGGGCGGGGCGCTCGTTGTCCAGGGCCCACGGTTCGGTGGACGTGCCCATCGTGAACGGGCCGCCGGGGACCAGGACTTCGGCGGGTCCCGTGAACGGCGGCGCGGGAGCGGGGCTCGGCGCCGTGAGGGCGGCGGGCCCCTTGCGGAGCTGATGGGTGATCAGCATGGTCTCGTCGTGCTGCTGTTCATGCTGAGCGATCATCCCGAACGCGAAGCCGGCCTCGGTCAGCGCCGTGCCCCGGAACGCGGTGCTCTCCAGGACGTCCAGCGCCCGTCCGCGTACCTCGGCGGCGTACTGACGGGCCTCGGCGGGCGGCAGCAGCGGCAGCGAGGGCCGCTCGGCGCGCGGATGCTCGAACGCGTCGTACAGCCCGTCTATCTCGGGCCGCATCGCGTCCCGCCCGGCGACCGCGCGCAGCAGCCACAGCTCCTCCTGGTTGCCGATGTGTGCCAGGTCCCAGACCAGTGGGGACATCAACGGTGAGTGCTGCGCGGTCAGTTCGGGCTCCTCCACGCAGGAGGTCAGGAGCGCCGTGCGGTCGCGGGCCGTGGTCAGCGCGTCGAGCGCGCGCTCCCGGAGCGACTCCGGATCCGTGGGTGAAGCGGGGGCGGTCATGTGCGGATGTCCTTCCCGTCGAGCTGACCGTGGGACCGGCCGTGGTGACCATCGGCCTGATCAAGGTGCTGCTCGTCATCGGCCTGATCATGGGTCTGGCCATCGAATCGGCGGTGGAAGCGGTTCAGCAGATCGTCGGCGGGGCAGCGGCCCCGGGCCACATAGCGGTCCGTGAACTCCGCGACGGCCTCCCGCACCTCGGCGGTGGCGCCCAGGCGGGGCAACGCCTCGGCGGCGGCCGCGAAACAGGTGACGGCGGCCTCACGCAACTCGGGGTCGGTCAGGCCGTACCGCGCGGCGTCGTTCCACAGCGGGTTGCACGGAGCGGGCCGTGCCTCGGCGCGTTCCGCGAGGGGTTTGACGGTCCGGTAGGCGACCTCCGCGGCCTCCGGGTCGTCGAACAGCGCCGCCGTCACCGCCAGCGGCACGATCCACCCGTCGTCGCCGGGCTGCGCGTCGATCATGCGCAGTTCCAGATGTCCGCGCGGGCGGACCGGCGGGAACAGCGTCGTCAGGTGGTAGTCGAGATCCGCCCGATCGGGTGGTGTCTCGGACCTCGTCCACGCCCGGAAGGTCAGGCCCTCCGGTACCTCCCAGGGGCCGTCCGGCGCCCGGACGCACATCACCGGCGCGTCCAGGACGTGCCGGGCCCAGGCGGCGCGCGGATCGCCGCCCAGCGGGGGCGCGGCGGACCGTCCCGGGTCCATGGCCGCCCACAGGGACTGCCGCGTGGAGCGCCAGCCCGTGTACCGGCCATCGGCCACCGGCGAGTGCGCGAACGCGGCGACCAGGACCGCGCCCAGCTGGTGCGCCAGCCACCAGCGGCGCCCGTGCCCCAGGGGGCCGGGCTCCTCGTACCCGGCGTCCAGGCACACCTGGACGGAGGCGGAGGAGCACATCATGGCCCGCCCCTCCGGGCCCGCCCGGTCGAGGTACCGCTCCATGGCGTCGTAGCGCGGCTCATGGAGAAAGCGGCTCGGGGGGTTCCAGGGATCGTGGCCGTATCCGCTGAGGCCGAGATCCGCCTCGCGCAGTACCGCGCGTACCGCGTCGAGGTCGGCAGACACGGACCCGATGCACTCCATCAGGGAGGCGGCGGGAAGGGAGCTCAGCTCCAGCTGTCCGCCGGGTTCGACGGTGAGCGCCGAACGCAGGGGCAGGGTCCGCAGTGCGGCGTACGCCGCTTGGAGTCGTTCGGGTGATGCCGGGAGCTGCGGCTGCCGCAGCTCGTGGATGAGCCATTCCACTTCGACACCGAGGGTACGCGGCGGTCCGGTCTTGAAGCAGATGCCTCGGACCAGCGCCTCCACCTCGGCCTCGGTGACGGCGGAGCGGCGCTCCGTACAGTCACTCACCGAATCGGACATGTCGGGATCCTCCTGAGATTCCACCATGCCGCCGGCCCGACGTCTGTGGTGCCGGACCGGCATCGCTCGTCCCACCCAAGACCCTCCTGGCGGTTCGCACAAGGGTGCAAATCATCGCTCGCGGCTTCCGGAGGCGCTGTTTGCCGGGCCGCGAGGCGCTGTTTACGAGGCTGGGAAATTCCGTTGCGCCGTAGGACCAGCATCGCTCACGATGCGTTCATGGGCACGACGGGGGAATCGGCCGGGGAATCCGCCCGGGAAATGCCGGGGGGAGCGACGGGGGAGATCGCGAGGGGCGTCCTCGTGGCGCGTACGGGGGTCGCGCCATGAGTGCGCGCCTGCGCGCGCTCGCGCAGCAGACGCAGGAGATCGTCGCGGCGGGCGGGTACCGCGCGTCCGACGGTCGCGCGGTGTCGATCGCCGCGGCCGTCGAGGCCGCGGAGGCGGGAACGCGCGTGTACGGCCCCGGACCGGCACCGGCCGCCGGCCCCGCGAGCGCACCGCGCGAGAGCACGCTGTTCGAGGTGACGGGCGAGAGCAGTCTGGAGGCCGCCCGACGGCTCGTGGGCAAGGACGCGGGGCGCTCGGCCGACCCGGTGGCCGTACTGAACTTCGCCTCCGCGCGCAACCCGGGCGGCGGCTTCCTGAACGGCGCGCAGGCTCAGGAGGAGGCCCTGTGCCGGGCCTCCGCGCTGTACTCGTGCCTGCTGCGGGCCCGGGAGTTCTACGACCACCACCGCGCCCACCGCGATCCGTTCTACACGGACCGTGTCATCCACTCACCCGCCGTGCCCGTCTTCCGCGACGACCGCGGAGGTCTGCTCGACGAGCCGTACACGGTCGGATTCCTGACCGCCGCGGCCCCCAACGCCGGAGTCGTCCTGCGTACGGTCCCGGAGCGCGCGCCCGAACTCGGACCCGCCCTGGCCGTACGCGCCGAGCGCGTCCTGGAGACCGCCGCGGCCCACGGCTACCGCCGGCTGGTGCTGGGCGCGTGGGGCTGCGGCGTCTTCCGGAACGATCCGGCGCAGGTGGCGGGCGCGTTCCACGACCTGCTGGTCGAAGGCCGCTTCGAGGGTGCTTTCGACCATGTCGTCTTCGGCGTCCTGGACCGCACGAGGGATCAGGCGACGCGAGGCTCCTTCGAGCAGGCGTTCGCCCACGTACGAGCCCTCAACGCCAGCCGTACCGCTCCTGCAAGCGGCGTACGACCGAATTGAACCGCATCCGATCCAGCGCACAGGCCTCCCGGCGCATCCCGTCCTCGTGCAGCCGCAGCACCCGGTCCACATCCACCCACGAGTCCCGCCCCGACCGGTCCCAGGGCCCGCTCCCGATCGGCACCCACTCCCGGTCCCCGTCGTGCCGCTTGCTCGACAACTGGACGGCGAGCAGCGTGCCGGCGTCCTCGCGGGCGACGACGAGCACCGGACGGTCCTTGCCCCGCCCGTCGTTCTCCTCGAACGGCACCCATGTCCAGACGATCTCGCCGGGATCGGGGTCGCCGTCGTGCGCGGGCGCGTACTGCGTCCGCACCCGGCCCACCTCGCGGGGTTCGGCCTCGGTGGTCGCGGAAGGGCCGTAACGGCCGGGAACGTCTTCGGCGGTGTCATCGGTAAAGGCAGTCACGCGGCTCACGTTAGAGCCTGCCCCGTCCAACCCGCCGAGCGGGTGGCCGAGATGGTGGACTACCAGGTCCGGGCCGCGTGTTGGAGGCGGTCGCGGACCCGTACGACGTCCGGGTTGGCGTCGGAGCCGGGCCGCTGGACGAGGAAGAGGGTGTTGAGGGGCGGTTCGACCGGCTCGTGGAGCAGCGCGAGGCGTCCGTCGGCGAGGTGCTCCTCGCACAGGGAGCGGGGCAGCACGCTGTAGCCGGCACCCGCGGTGACCGCGGAGACGACGGCGTACAGGTTGGGCACGGTGACCGCGGCCCGGGCCGCGAGCTGTTTGCCGAAGACGGTGCGCCAGTACCGGCGCACGATGGGCAGATCCTCGGCGTAGGTGACCAGGGGGACGTCCCGGACCGCGGTGCAGATGTCCTCGGCCGACGGGTGCTCCTCGACGTGCCGCGCCCAGCTCGGAGCGGCGACCAGGAGGTACTCCTCGTCCGCCAGCGGCAGTGCCGCGAGGCGCCCGCGCGGCCGCCTGGTCGCGATCAGCAGATCGTGGTGGCCCGCGCGCAGATCGTCCATGAGGGGTTCGGGCAACCCCTGTGTGACGCGCAGCTGTACGCCCTCGGCGACGAGCGGCGCGAGCGCGGGCAGCACCCGGGTGCACAACAACTCCGAAGGCCCGGCGAGGTGCACCGGCGCGGCCTGTCCGCCGAGTACGTCGCTGCGGCCTTCGAGGGCGGCGAGCGCGTCGAGAGGGCCCGCCACCTGGTCGGCCAGGTCGTGAGCGAGGGGCGTGGGTTCCACGCCGCGCGGGAGCCGCGTGAACAGCTCGCGTCCGGTCTGCTGCTCCAGGGTGCGGATCTGGGCGGTCACGGTCGGCTGGGAGAGGCCGAGCAGCGGGGCCGCGCCGGTGAACGAGCCGGAGCGGTAGACGGCGAGGAAGGTCCGCAGCAGGTTCAGATCGACGTGCGGCGTGGTCCTCTCCCGGCCGGAGAGGGACACGGTCTCCTCGGGCGTCGCGTTCTTCATGCCGACCAGCCTAACCCCGGCTCCCATCGGAGTACCGATGGAAGGAATCGACTCTCCTATTGGCCAACGAATGGCGGCCGAGCCTAGCGTCGCATTGTCGCCACCCCCGCCGTACACCCTGAAAGGGACCTGCCATGACCACCCAGAACGCGATCACCTGGCCCGAGCGCTACCTGCCGGGCACCGGAGACAACTTCGTCTCCAACGAGGTCGTCGTGGCGGGACTGAGCGCCGCCGACGTCTGGCGCCACCTCGTCGACACCTCGCGGTGGGAGTCGTACTACGACAACGTCGCCGACATCGGCTTTCCCCAGGGCGGTGGCCCCGTGCTGACGGACGGCATCCACTTCAGTTTCGGCACCTTCGGCTTCCCGCCGCTTGACGCGCACGTCGTGGAGTTCCAGGCGCCCGCCGAAGACACCCCGGGCCGACTGTCCTGGACGGCGAAGCAGGAGGGCACGCCCGAGGAGCGGCTCGACGTCCTGCACGCCTGGCTCGTGGAGGACCTGCCCGGCGGCCGGGTCCGCGTCCTCACCCAGGAGACCCAGATCGGTCGGCCCGCAGCCGCGTTGGCCTCCGAGCGGCCGGACCCGATGCTCAACGGCCACCAGGCCTGGCTCGACGGCCTGATCGGCGCCGCGGCCGAGTAGGCCGAACAGTCGGGGCGGAGGGCCGAACCGCCCACGCGGAGCGGGCGACGAGGGACTGGAACACCCTCGTCGCCCCGCCGGGGTCAGTCCCCGGCGTTCTCCTTCGGCATCACGCCTTGCCGTCCCCCTCCACCGGCACCTTCTCCGTGCGCGGCGGCACGGCCCCGTTGAGCCCGGCGGCGCCGTTGCTCCCCGTACCGTTGCCGGCCGTCCCGTCCTGGTTCATCGACGAGAGCAGCTGACGGGCGAGGCCGAGTCCCGTGCCGCCCATGGTGAGCGCCTTGGCGAACAGGTCCGACATACCGTCGGCGCCGTTGAGCAGCACCATGTGGTCGACGTTCCCGAACGCGCTGGCGCCCGCCTGGACGATCTCCGGCCAGTTCTCGGCGAGCTGCTGGGCTACCACCGCCTCCTGGTTCTCGGCGAGGGCCGCGGCCCGCGCCTTGATGGTCTCCGCCTCCGCGAGACCCTGAGCCCGCGTCGCCTCGGCCGCCGCGAGACCCTTGGCCTGAGCCGCCGCGGCCTCGGCCTCACCCGTGGCCCTGGTCGCCGTCGCGGCGGCCGCACCCCGGGCCTTCGTCGCCTCGGCCTCCGCGTTGGCGGCCGTCTTGACCCGGTTCGCCTCCGCCGCGGCCGCGAGCTCGGTCTCCTTGGCCTTGGCCTCGGCCGCCGAGATACGCGCGTCACGTTCGGCCTCGGCACGGGCCCGCGTCTCGTACGCCTGGGCGTCCGCCGGCTTGCGGACGTCCGCCTGGAGCTGCTGCTCACGACGGAGGGCGTCGAGCTCGGCGATCCGGGTCTCCTGCACGACGACGTCCTGCCGGGCCGCGGCGTCCGCGAGCGGTCCTGCCTGTCGCGCCTTCGCCGCCGCCTTGTCGCGCTCGGCCTGGTAGCCGGCCTGGAGGATCTCGCTGTCCCGGGTCGCCTCCGACATCCGGGCCGCGGCCTTCTGTTCGGCCTCGGTGGCGAGACGATTCGCCTCCGCCTGCGCGATCCGCGCGTCCCGCTGTACGGCGGCGGCGTGCGGCATCGCGAGGTTCTTGATGTACCCGGTCGGGTCCTCGATCTCGTGGATCTGCAGCGAGTCGACGATCAGACCGAGCTTCTCCATCTCCGTACCGCACGCGGCCCGGGTCTGGCCGGTCAGCTTCTCCCGGTCGCGGATCATGTCCTCGACGGTCAACCCGCCGACGATGGACCGCAGATGACCGGCGAACACGTTGTGCACCCGCTCCGACATCATCTTCTGCTGGTCGAGGAAACGACGCCCCGCGTTGGCGATCGACACGAAGTCGTCGCCCACCTTGAAGATGACCACGCCCCGCACCTTCAGCGGAATGCCCTGAGTGGTCACGCAGTCCACGTGCAGCTCGGTCTCGTTGAGGTCGAGCGAGATCTTCCGCACCGCCTGCACACCCGGCAGCACCAGCGTGCCGCGCCCCGTCACGATGCGGAATCCCATGCCCTCTTCAAGGCCTTCGGTCCGATGCTTCGAACCGGAGATGATCAGTGCTTCGTTGGGCTCCGCGACACGCCACATGAGCTTGAAGACCACAACGATGAAGACCAGTGCGAGGACAACCGCCCCCGCCACGACGCCGACAACCATCGGCATACGCCCCCTTTGGATGGTGCCCTATCGGCACCGAACGAAGGGAGTGTGCTCCTGTGCAAGACCGGGGTACAGACGCTGACGGATCCTTGTTGCAATCTTGACGCACACCGCTCTCACCTGGGGCGGAGCGTGCACAGACGAGCCGTCAACTGTCGTACGCGGCCGATACGTACACCGTGCGCGGCGGCAGGTACTCGACCACCATCACCACCGTGCCGCGCTCGATCCGCTCCTTCGAGGCTGCCGGGTACGCGAGGAAATGCTCGGCGCCGCCGCGGACCCGGACGATCACCTCACCGACGAGCCCGGGTCCGACCGTGCCGGTGACCCGCCCCATCAACCCGACCATCGACGCATCGTCCATGGGCCCAGCGTACGGCCGGAATCCCCTGGTCAGTGCCTTCGCGGCGAACTCGGTCGCGGCACGCGCCCCGAACCCGCCCACCGGCACGTGCGGTCAACTCGTCTACACCGCGGGGGAGTCCGCGGGTGCCCCGTGCGGCGGCCAGTGTTCGTGCCAGCGCTGGTCGGCCTCCAACTGGGCGGCCAGGGATACGAGCAGCGGTTCGCTGTTCGCCGGACCGAGGAGCTGGGCGCCGACCGGCAGGCCGCCGTCGACGAACCCCGCGGGGACGTTCACCCCCGGCCAGCCCAGGATGTTCCACGGCCAGGCGTAGGGGCAGGCGGCGATCATGGCCCGGTCGGTGCCGAACCCGTTCAGGTTCATCATCGAGCCGATGCGCGGCGGGGGAGCGGCCGTGGTCGGCGCGAGCAGGACGTCGTACGTGTCGAAGAGCGCGCCGATCCGCCGGTGCAGGGTCGCTTCGGCGCGCCGGGCCACGCGCAGGGGCGCGCCGCCGAGCAGTCGGCCGAGCCGGGCCGCGCCCAGGGTCCGCCGGTCGAGGAGGTGCGGGTGCGGCAGGTCGCGCACCCGCTCGGCGATCCCGGCCGTCGCGCGCGGAATGAAGGTGAGCCCGATCTGCCCGTACCGCGGCTCGGCCTCCTCCACCGTGTGGCCGAGCGTCGCGAGCCGCTCCGCGAGCGCGACCACCCGCGCCCGTACGACGGGGTCCAGGCGCGCGGGCAGCGCCGTGAACGGCGGCTTCAGCGACAGCGCGATCCGCAGCCGGCCCGGCTCGCGGCCCGCCGCCTCGGACACCCGCAGCGCGGGCGGGCGGTGCAGATCGCCGTCGTGGTTGCCGCTCGCCGCGTCCAGGAGCAGGGCCGCGTCCGCGACCGTACGGGCGAGGGTGCCGTTGACCGTGATGCCCTGGAAGGACTCCGCGCGCGGCCAGGTCGAGATCCGGCCGCGCTGCGGCTTGATGCCGATGAGGTGGGTCCAGGAGGCCGGGATGCGGACCGAGCCCGCGCCGTCCGAGCCCAGCGCCGCCGGGACAAGGCCCGCCGCGACCGCCGCCGCCGAGCCGCCGGACGAGCCGCCCGGAGTGTGCTCGGCGTGCCAGGGGTTGCGGGTGGCGCCGAAGGCGGGCCCCTCGGTGAACGGCCACTGGCCGAGCTCGCAGGTGTTGGTCTTGCCGATGACGATCGCGCCGGCCGCGCGCAGCCGCCGTACCGCCTCCCCGTCCTCGGCCTCGGGCGGGAACACTCCCCGGCAGCCGAACGCGGTCGGCTCGCCCGCCACGTCCATGTCGTCCTTCACCGCCACCGGCACCCCCAGCAGCGGCCTGCGCACTCCGGCGGCGAGTTCCCTGTCCGCCGCGTCGGCCTCGGCGAGCGCCGCTTCGGCGCGCACCACCCGGAAGGCGTTCAGGGAGTGCTGCGTCGCCTCGATACGGGTCAGCGCCCGCTCGACCAGCTCGCGTGCGCTCACCTCCCCGTGGGCGAGGGCGCGCGCACACTCCGCCAGACCTGCGGCACGGTCGTGAGTCATACGTGACCACCTCCGGAGCACGTCGTCTACCGCACGGTAACGGCACTACGGGCCATCCCGCACGAGATGCGGAAGTTCCCTCGCGGAAGCGGGTGTTCCGGCATGTCGGGCCCACGAGGTTCCCCCGGCGCGAAGGAACGCCCGGGGTTTCTGCAAGGATGCGAGACGTCATGGTGCAGATACCGAAGCAGCCCGTCCCGCCGACGCCCGCACAACGCCCCGTGCCGACGAGTGCCGATGTGGCGCGCTTGGCGGGCGTCTCCCGGGCCACCGTCTCGTACGTACTGAACAACACCAGCGCCGTCCGGATCAGCGAGCCCACCCGCCGCCGCGTCCACGAGGCGGCCAAGGAACTCGGGTACGTACCGCACGCCGCCGCCCGCTCCCTGCGCGCCGGACACAGCCGTATGGTCCTGATGCCCACGCCGAGCGTGCCCGTGGGACCGCTCTACAGCCAGTTCCTCAACGAACTTCAGTGGGCGCTGGGCCGTCTGGATTACACGGTCGTGCAGTACGGCAGTGTCGGCCTGCACGGCGACGAGGCCGCCCGCGCCTGGGCGGAGCTGCGACCGGTCGCCGTGCTGGTGCCCGGCAGCGACCTCGGCCCGCAGGGCGTGGCCGTCCTCAAGCGCTCCGGCGCCCGGGCCGTCGTCACGCTCGGCCCCGAGCGCGTCGAGGGCGCCCACGCGCTGCTCATGGACCACGACAAGGTCGGCCACAGCGCGGGCGTCCACCTGCTGGCCCGCGGCCGCCGCCGGATCGGCGTCGTGGTGCCCGAGGAACCCGGCCTGGAGATCTTCTCCAAGTCCCGGCTCGACGGCGTACGCCGGTCCCTGACCGGCACCGACGCCACGGCGACCGCGCTGCCGCTCGCGTACGAGGAGGGAGCCGCCGCCCGGCTGGCGGCGCGCTGGCGCTCGCTCGGCCTGGACGCCGTGTTCGCCTACAACGACGAGTACGCCATGCTGCTGATGCGCGCCCTTCAGGAGGAGGGCGTCGGCATCCCGGACGAGACGGCCGTCATCGGCGCCGACGACCTCATGCTCGGGCGACTGCTGCGGCCCCGCCTCAGCACCGTCCACATCGAACTGCCGTCCGGGCGCGACCTCGCGGAACTGGTCGACCGGGTGGTGCGCGAACCGGGCGCGGCGCCCGAGAGCCACGAGGTACTGGGCGCGCGGGTGGTGCACCGCGACTCGACCTGAGAGACGCTGTAGCTGGTCCCCGGCCGCATCCGACCCGTTCGGACCGGATGTGGCCCGATCAGGTACGGGAGGCGCGCCATGCGGACCACGGTCGGCATCATCGGCGGTGGCCCCGCCGGGCTGCTGCTGGCCCGGCTGCTGCACCGCGCGGGCATCGACTGCGCCGTGCTGGAGAGCAGGTCGCGCGCCTACGTCGAGCACCGCCAGCGCGCCGGGATGCTGGAGCAGGGCACGGTCGACGCCCTGCGCGCGTGCGGAGCCGCCGACCGGCTGGACGCCGAGGGCCTGATCCACCACGGCATCGAGCTGCGCTTCGACCGCGAGCGCCACCACATCGACTTTCCCGCCCTCACCGGTGGCCGTACCGTCACGATCTATGCCCAGACGGAGATCGTGCGAGACCTGATCGCCCTCCAACTCGCCGCCGGGCCACCGCTGTTGTTCGAGGCCGAAGCCCTCGCGGTCGAGCGCCCGGAGAGCGACGCGCCGGTGGTGCGCTTTGTGCACGAGGGCCGTGAACAGGCCCTGAACTGTGCCTACGTGGTGGGCTGCGACGGCTACCACGGCATCTCCCGGAACGCCTTTCCCGCCGACGGGAGCCGCACGTACGCGCACGACTACCCGTACTCCTGGCTCGGGATCCTCGCCGATGTGCCGCCCTCGGGCGAGGAGTTGATCTACGCGCGCGGTGCCGGCGGCTTCGCTCTGCACAGCATGCGCTCGCCGACCGTGTCCCGGCTGTACTTCCAGGTCCCGAACGGTACCGACGTCGCCGACTGGCCCGACGAGCGCATCTGGGACGAACTCGCCGCGCGCTTCGCGGTCGACGGCGACTGGCGCCTGGGACGCGGGCCCATCACCTCCAAGTCGGTCACCCCGATGCGGAGTTACGTCCACGAGCCGATGAGTCACGGCCGGCTCTTCCTCGCCGGGGACGCCGCGCACATCGTGCCGCCGACCGGGGCCAAGGGGCTCAACCTCGCCGTCTCCGACGTACAGGTGCTGGCCCGCGGGCTCATCGAGTCGCATCGCACGGGATCGACCCAACTTCTCGACCAGTACTCGGACTTGTGTCTCGAGCGGGTATGGCAGGCCACCCGCTTCTCGTACGACATGACTAGGATGTTGCACGCTCAACCAAATGGGGATGTCTTCGACCACCGGATCCAGCTCGCCCGGCTGCGCCGGATCACGGCATCCCGCCACGCGGCCGCCGAACTGGCCGCGAACTACACGGGACTGCCGCTGGGACCGTGAGGCCCGGTGGTGAACAGTGAACGATCGGAGAGCCGACATGCCGCTGCTCGACCCCAAGACCTGGCAGCCCCGCACCCTGGCGGGCGGTGAGTACGCCGTCACCGAACCCGCCACCGGCGAGACGCTGGCCACGGTCACGCTCGCCGCCGCCGAGGACATCGGCACGGCCGCGCGGGACGCCCGTGCCGCCCAGGCGGAGTGGGCGAAGGCACCGCACTTCGTGCGCGCCGCCGTACTGCGCAGGGCCGGCGACCTGTTCGCCGCCCACGCCGACGAACTGCGCGACTGGATCGTGCGCGAGTCCGGCTCGATCCCGGGCAAGGCCGACTTCGAACTGCACGTCGCGGCCCAGGAGTGCTACGAGGCCGCCGCCCTCGCCTCCCGCCCCAGCGGCCAGATCCTTCCCTCCGAGGCACCGCGTCTGTCCTACACCCGACGCGTCCCGGTCGGTGTGGTGGGCGTGATCTCCCCCTTCAACGCCCCGCTGATCCTCTCGATCCGCTCGGTGGCCCCGGCACTCGCGCTCGGCAACGCCGTCGTCCTGAAGCCGGACCCGCGCACCGCCGTCTGCGGCGGACTCGCGCTCGCCGCCGTCTTCGCCGAGGCGGGGCTCCCGGAGGGTCTGCTGCACGTTCTGCCCGGCGGTCCGGAGGCGGGCCAGGCGCTGGTCGCCGACCCGAACGTACCGGTGATCTCCTTCACCGGCTCGACCGCCGCCGGACGCGCGGTGGGCGAGGCGGCGGGCCGCCTCCTCAAGCGCGCCCACCTGGAGTTGGGCGGCAACTCGGCGCTGATCGTCCTTGAGGACGCCGACATCGACGCGGTGATCTCCACGGCCGCGTGGGGCTCGTTCTTCCACCAGGGCCAGATCTGCATGACGACGGGCCGCCACCTCGTCCACGCCTCCCTCTACGAGGAGTACGTCGAGCGGCTCGCCGCCAAGGCCGACTCGCTCGCCGTCGGCGACCCGCACCGTGAGCAGGTGCACCTCGGGCCCATCATCGACAGCGCCCAACTCGCCAAGATCCAGGGGCTGGTGGAGTCCAGCACGGCGCGCGGCGCGAAGCTCGCGGCCGGTGGCACGCACGAGAGGCTCTTCTACCGTCCGACGGTCCTCGCGGGAGTCGACGACGCGACGCCCGCGTACGCCGAGGAGGTCTTCGGCCCGGTGGCGCCCGTACGATCGTTCGCGGACGCCGACGAGGCCGCGGCCCTCGCCGCCGCCGGACCCTACGGCCTCGCCCTGGGCATCGTCACCCGGGACACCGCGCGCGGCTTGGACCTCGCCGAGCGCATCCCGACCGGGATCGCCCACATCAACGACCAGACCGTCAATGACGAGGCCGTGGCCCCCTTCGGCGGGATCGCCGCCTCCGGCACCGGCGCCCGCTTCGGCGGTGAGGCCAACCTGGAGGCCTTCACCGACGTGCGCTGGACGACGGTGCGCGGAGATGTGGCGCCGTACCCGTTCTGACGGAAGGGTGGCGCGGGGCTCGCTGGCCTGCGGCCCGCCGGACCTGTTCGCCGTGCGGACCGGTGGACCTACTCGCCCTGCGGAGCCTGCTTGGCCTGCTGCTCCGCGATGGACTTGCGGACCTCGTCCATGTCCAGCTTCCGGGCCTGTCCGATGACGTCCGTCAGGGCGGCCTCGGGCAGTGCCCCGGGCTGGGCGAAGATCGCGACCTGGTCGCGGACGATCATCAGCGTCGGGATCGACTGGATGTCGAAGGCGGCGGCCAGCTCGGGCTGCGCCTCCGTGTCGACCTTCGCGAACACCAGGTCCGGGTTGGCCTCGGCGGCCTTCTCGTAGACCGGGGCGAACTGACGGCACGGCCCGCACCAGGAGGCCCAGAAGTCGATCAGGACGAACTCGTTGTCCGTGACCGTCTGGTCGAAGTTCTCCTTGGTCAGCTCCATCGTGCTGCTCATGGCGTGACTACCTCTTCCTGATGTCGGGCCTCGGGCCTCGGGGCGAAGCCGGTGTGCACAACGCCACCCCTGAGCGGCGTATTCCGCGCACGTACCCGTGTGGCCTCCGAGCACACCAACAACCAGACTGGGCCCATGACGGAAACGGAATCCATCGCGTACGACGTCGTGGTGCTCGGGGCCGGGCCCGTGGGGGAGAACGTCGCCGACCGCGCCCGCGCGGCCGGCCTCTCCACCGCGGTCGTGGAGAGCGAACTGGTCGGCGGCGAGTGCTCGTACTGGGCCTGCATGCCCAGCAAGGCTCTCCTGCGCCCGGTCATCGCCCGCGCCGACGCCCGCCACGTGCCCGGCCTCAGCCAGGCGGTGCAGGGCCCCCTCGACGTCCCCGCGGTCCTCGCCCACCGCGACTACTACACCTCCCAATGGAAGGACGACGGACAGGTCGGCTGGCTGGACGGCATCGGCGCCGTCCTGTACCGCGGACACGGGCGCCTCGCCGGGCCGCGCAAGGTGACCGTCGACGGGCCCGACGGCGAGCGGCAGGTGCTCACGGCCCGGCACGCGGTCGCCGTCTGCACCGGCACCCGCGCCCTGCTCCCCGACCTGCCGGGGCTCGACCAGGTCCGGCCCTGGACCAGCCGTGAGGCCACCAGCGCGCACGAGGTGCCGGGCCGGCTCATCGTGGTGGGGGGCGGTGTCGTCGCCGTCGAGATGGCCACGGCCTGGCAGGCGTTCGGCTCCCAGGTCACCGTCCTCGTCCGCGGCAAGGGACTGCTGCCCCGCATGGAGCCCTTCGCCGGTGAGTTGGTCGCCGAGTCGCTGAAGGAGGCCGGCGCGGACGTCCGCACCGGCACCTCGGTGACCGCGGTGACGCGCGAGGGCTCCACCGTGGTGGCCCTCACCGACACCGGCGACCGCATCGAGGCCGACGAGATCCTCTTCGCAACCGGCCGTGTGCCCCACACCGACGACCTCGGCCTCGACACGATCGGCCTCGAGCCGGGCTCCTGGCTCGACGTCGACGACAGCCTGCGAGTCACCGGCAGCGACTGGCTGTACGCGGTCGGCGACGTGAACCACCGCGCGCTCCTCACCCACCAGGGCAAGTACCAGGCGCGGATCGCGGGCGCCGCCATCGCCGCCCGTGCCGCCGGAGTGCCCCTCCTGGAGACCGACCCCTGGGGCGCGCACTCGGCGACCGCCGACCACGGAGCCGTCCCCCAGGTCGTCTTCACCGACCCGGAGGCCGCGGCCGTCGGCCTCTCCCTCGCCGAGGCCGAGCGCGCGGGCCTGCGCGTCCGCGCCGTCGACGTCGACATGTCCTCCGTGGCGGGCGCGGGCCTGTACGCGGACGGCTACCGTGGCAAGGCCCGCATGGTCGTCGACATCAACCGCGAGATCCTGGTGGGCCTCACCCTGGTTGGCCCCGGCGTGGGCGAACTGATCCACTCGGCGACCATCGCCATCGCCGGCGAGGTTCCGATCAGCCGCCTGTGGCACGCGGTCCCGTCGTACCCGACGGTGAGCGAGGTGTGGCTGCGGCTGCTGGAGATGTACCGGGACGCGTAGCCGAAGCCGGTCGCTGGGGTACGGCCACCTGAGATCGACGGGCCAGGACCGGCCGCTCGGACGCCGGCGGCCTGAGCGCCGAGGGCGCGGATTTCGGCCCTGCGGAACTGGACGGCCGGGTTCACCCGTTCGGCGTCCGCTGCTCGGGTCCCGGTGGCCTTGGGGCTCGGCCGTCCGGGATCGACGGGCCGGGCCTTGTCGTTGGGTGGCGGGGGATTGGCGGGGTCTGGGTCCCCGGCGGGTTCGGGTTCGGCCGGCTCGGTTCGACCGGCTCGGTTCGACCGGCTCGGTTCGACCGGCTCGGTTCGACCGGCAGGGGCCGGTCGTTCGGGCGTCGGCGGCTTTTCCCCCGGGGTCTCGGTCCCGGGAATTGATGGGCCGTCGGCGGTCGTCTGGACTTCGGTGGGTCCGGGCCGGGCCGTCCGAGGCGGCGCGGCCGAGCCCGACGGTTCCGGCGGCTCGGGCTCGACGTCGGTTGGGCTCGTGGCTTTCCGGGGCCGCCCGTCCCCGGCCCCGTCGGCGGGTTCGGCCGGGTCCGGCCGCTGGTCCCACCGGCGGGTTCAGCCGGGCGTGGCCCCTGGTCCTGCCGGCTGGTTGAACCGGGTCCGGCCCCCGGCGCCTGGCTCGGAGGGCGTCCCGTTCTCAGTCGGCTCGGTCGTGACCGGACCGCCGGGCCGCCCGCATGGCGAGGCATCGCGTCGCCTTCGCTGCCGCACAGCCGTCGCCGGAGGCGCCCGCGGCGCGCACCCTCAGTCGGGCAGGACGAAGCCCAGAGCGGCGGCGGCCTCCGCAGGAGTCGGCTGCATCCAGCGCTCCGCCATCGCCTGGTTGGAGGACAGCGAGCGCAACTCGGCACGGTCGAGGTAGAGCACGCCGTCCAGATGATCCGTCTCGTGCTGGACGATCCGCGCGGGCCACCCCGTGAACACCTCGTCGATCGCCCGGCCCCGCTCGTCCAGAGCCGTCAGCCGCACCTCGGCGTGCCGGGCCACCACGGCCTGCCACCCCGGCACGCTCAGACACCCCTCGAAGAACACGGCCCGCCCCGCGCCCACCCCCTCGTACGACGGATTCACCAGCGCCCGGAACGGTTGCGGCACCCGCCCGCGCGCCACCCGCACCTCCTCGGAGACCGGCGCCGGATCCTCGATGACCGCGATCCGCAGGGGCACGCCGACCTGCGGTGCCGCGAGTCCGACGCCCGGCGCCGCGTGCATGGTGGCGCGCAGGGCGGCGACGAAGCGGGTCAGGAGACCCGGGTCGAGCTGGTCGGCGAAGGGCTCGGCGGGGCGGCGCAGCACCGGGTCCCCGGCGGCGACGATGGGCAACGGGCCTTCATGGTCGAGGAGTTCCTCGACCAGCTCGCTCAGGGGGCGGGAGGCGCTGGGGTCACGTTCGGATGCCATCGCGCCAGGATGCCAAGACCGATCGCGCCAAGCGAGGCGGCGCCAGGGGCGTCCGCCGGGTCCGCATGCGCCTGTACGTGTGACTCAGACCACAGGGCACCTCGGGAACTCGACGCCCCCGCGCCCCGACTTCTGGACCACCACGGACCACTCCGGGCCAAGAGTCCAACTCCCCGGCCCACGACCCGAGTCCATCCCTGTCCCGTCCCGTCCCCGTCCCGTCCCCGTCCTCGTCCCTGCCCCGTCCTTGTCCCACTCCTGTCCCCGCTTCTGTCCGCATTCCCATCACCGTCCGACCGGAGAAGCCCGCCCATGTCCACCGCTCCCACGACCACGACGGACGACTCCCCCAAACCCGTCGCCCCGGCCCCCACCAGAAAGGCGGCCCTGCGTCCCCTGATCCTGCGCCTGCACTTCTACGCGGGCGTACTCGTCGCCCCGTTCCTGCTGGTCGCGGCCCTGACCGGCTTCCTGTACGCCGCCTCGTACCAGGCCGAGAAGATCGTGTACGCGCATGAGCTGACCGTCCCGGTCGGCGACGGCAAGCTGCCGCTGTCCGAGCAGGTGGCCGCCGCCCGCAAGGCCCACCCGCAGGGCGCGGTCTCCGCGGTACGACCGTCGCCTGAGGCGGACGCGACGACCAGGGTGCTGCTCTCCGGCGTCCCCGGCGTCGGCGAGGGGCACACGCTCGCGGTGTTCGTGGACCCGTACACGGCGAAGGTGCGCGGATCGCTGGAGCAGTACGGCGCCACCGGCGCGCTCCCGCTGCGCACCTGGATCGACGAGCTCCACCGTGACCTGCACCTCGGCGAGAACGGCCGGCTCTACAGCGAACTCGCCGCGAGCTGGCTGTGGGTCATCGCGGCCGGTGGGCTGGTGCTGTGGTTCGGCCGGCGGCGAGCCCAGCGCAAGGTGCGGGGCACGTCAGGGCGCCGTCGCACCCTCGGGCTGCACGGCACCGTCGGTGTGTGGGCGGCGGCCGGGTTCTTCTTCCTGTCGGCGACCGGACTCACCTGGTCGACCTACGCCGGCGCCAACATCGACGAACTCAGGACCTCGCTCGGCCAGGCGACCCCCTCGGTGTCCGCGTCGGTGGCGGCCGGCGGCGAGCACGCGGGCCACACCGGCACGGGGTCCGGCGGCACCACGGCCTCGACCACGCCCCAGGACCTCGACAAGATCCTCGCGGCCGCCCGCGCCGAGGGCCTCGGCGACCCCGTCGAGATCGTCGTACCCGCCGACGCCTCCACCGCGTACGTGGTCAAGCAGGTCCAGCGCAGCTGGCCCGAGAAGCAGGACTCCGTCGCCGTGGACCCGACGACGGGCAAGGTCACCGACGAACTCCACTTCGCCGACTACCCGCTGCTCGCCAAACTGACGCGCTGGGGCATCGACGCCCACAGCGGCGTCCTCTTCGGCCTCGTCAACCAGATCGCCCTGATGGCGCTCGCCCTCTGCCTGGTCCTGCTGATCGTGTGGGGCTACCGCATGTGGTGGCAGCGCGGCCGTGCCTCCGCGTTCGGCCGCCCCATCCCGCGCGGCGCCTGGCAGCAGGTCCCGCCGCAGATCCTCGTCCCGCTCATGGCGGCCGTCGCCGTGCTCGGCTACTTCGTCCCGCTGCTCGGCATCCCGCTCGCGGTGTTCGTCGCCGTGGACGTCGTCCTCGGCGAGATCGCGTACCGCCGTGGCAAGCGCACCCAGGGAGGCCAGGTAGCGTGATCGGGTAGGGGAACGCCGGAAGGAGACGGACATGGCGCAGCGCGACCGCGAGGACCCGCACCGGCCTTCCAGGCGCCGCGGGCAGGGCGAGTTGGAGAGCCAGGTGCTCGGCGCGCTGCGCGAGGCGGAGGCCCCGGTGACCGCCGCCTGGGTGCAGGAACGGCTCGGCGGCGACCTCGCCTACACCACCGTCGTCACCATCCTGACCCGGCTGCTCGCCAAGGACGCGGTGGCCCGCGAACGACGCGGACGCTCCTTCGTGTGGCGGCCCACCGCCGACGTCGCGGGCCTGGCCGCGCTCAAGATGCGTCGGCTTCTCGACGGCGAGAGCGACCGCGAGGCCGTCCTCGCCAGCTTCGTCACCGCGCTGCCGCCGGACGACGAACAGGTCCTGCGCGCGCTCCTGGAGACGGCCCACGCGACGGGCGGGGCCGAGGCGACGGACGGGGCCGATGAGGTGGGAGGGGCCGATGTCGTGAATGGGGCCGACGGGGTGCCCGACGGTACGGAAGACTGACGTCTCATGGGGGTCTTCGTCTTTCTGCCGCTCGTCCTGCCACTCAGTGCCTGGCCGGTGGCACGCCTCGCCGAACTGCATCTGCATCCGCGTACGGCCACCCGGCTGCTGACGGCGGTTGCCACCGTCATGGCCCTGTGCAGCACACTCTGCCTGGCCCTGCTCATGGTCGTCGGGACCGCGCAGCTGCCCGGCAACCCCCTCCCGGACGGCTGGTCCGACGCGGAGGTCCGTGCGGCCGTCCCGCACGACGAGATCGCGGGCAAGGCGGCGATCCCGGCCCTGGTCCTGGTCCTCGCGGTCTGCGCGCGCACCCTGTGGCGCCACCGCCGGGTCGCCCAGCGCGCGCGGCGGGCGCTCGCCGCGCTGCCCAGCCGTTCCGTGGTCGTACTGCCCGAGGAGAAGCCCTACGCCTACGCTCTCCCAGGCGGACGCCGCGACCGCGTGGTGGTGACCACGGCCCTGCTGCGCGGCCTCACCTCACGCGAGCGCCGTGCCCTGTTCGCGCACGAGCGGGCCCACCTGACGGCCGCTCACCACCGCCACCTGCTCGCCGTACGACTCGCGGCGCGCGCCAATCCGTTCCTGCGGCCGCTGCGTACGACCGTCGTCTACACCACGGAGCGGTGGGCGGACGAGGACGCGGCCCGGTCGGTCGGCAACCGCACGGTGGTGGCGCGGGCGATCGGCAAGGCGGCCCTGCTGTCGGGCGGGGGCCCGGCGCCGGCGTTCGCCACGTTCACCGGCTTCGCCGGATTCGCGTCCGCGGGTCCTGTGCCGCGCCGGGTCGCCGCCCTGCTGCGCCCCGCGCCGGCGGCCCGCAGCTGGCCGTCCGTGTTCACGTCCGTGGGGCTGGCCGCCTGGGGCGCCGCGGTCGGCACGCTCGTCTCCGCGATGTCGTCGGCGAACTCGGCCGTGACCATGGTCCTGATCCTGCACGCGGCCACGCCGCTGTAGCTCGGCCATCATGCCGCTGCAGCTCGGTCACCGCTCCTCTGTTGCTCCGCCACCCCACCTCGTGGTTCCTACAGCCATGTAGAAAGAACATCGATGGCTGGGAACTCGTTTGCGAACAGAATCGTTTCTCAGGAACAGACCGACTCCAGAGGAGCGCTTCCTTGTCCGCCAGACCGACGGACCCCCCGGGACACAGTCCCGAACCACCCCGCCTGATTTCTCTTGATCGCGGCACACAGTGGGGTGGTGTTCGATGAGTGCCGCTCTCGGCCTGCTGGCCGTCCTCGTCCTGACCGCCGGCACCGGCTATTTCGTCGCCCAGGAATTCGCGTACGTCGCCGCCGACCGCCTCGCGCTCGCGCGGGAAGCGGCAGCGGGCGACCGACGGGCCACCCGCGCCCTGAAGGTGCTGGAGCGGCTGTCCTTCATGCTGTCGGGCGCCCAGCTCGGGATCACCGTGACCGGTCTGGTCGTCGGTTTCCTCGCCGAGCCGTCCGTGTCCGCCCTGCTCAAGCCCGTCCTCACCGGGATCGGCATCCCGGACGGCGCGGTCACCGGCATCTCGGTGGTGCTGGCCTTCGTGTTCGCGACCGTGCTTCAGATGGTGCTGGGCGAACTGGCCCCCAAGAACCTGGCCCTGGCCGTCCCGGAGCGCCTCGCGAAGGCCCTGGCGAGCTCCACGCTCGCGTATCTGAAGGTCGTCGGCCCGGTCGTACGGCTTTTCGACGGCGCCGCCAACAAGCTGCTGCGCAAGGTCGGCATCGAGCCCGTCGAGGAACTCCACCACGGCGCGACCCTCGAGGAACTCGGCCACCTCATCGGCGAGTCGCACGAGCACGGGCAGCTGCCGCGCGAGACCGCCGATCTCCTCGACCACGCCCTGGAGTTCTCCGACCGCACCCTCGACGAGGTGATGGTGCCGCGCGCCGACGCCGTCTTCGTCCGCAGGGACGCGACGGCCACGGAGGCCGTCCAGCTGATCGCCAAGCACGGACACTCGAACTACCCTGTCCTCGGCGACCACCCGGACGACATCACCGCCGTCCTGGGCGTACGCGAGCTCATGCGGCTGCCCGCCGAGCGGTTCACCCGCACGACGGCCGGCGCGCTCGGCCGCGGACCGCTGCTGCTGCCCGACACCCTGCCGCTGCCCGAGGCCGTGGCACAGATGCGGGCCCACGACGACGAGTTCGCCGTCGTCCTCGACGAGCACGGGGGTGTGGCGGGCGTCGTCACCTACGAGGACATCGCCGAGGAACTCGTCGGCGACATCGCGGACGAGACCGACACCGTCAAGGAGATCGCGGTCGCCGACGGGGAGGGGTGGCTCGTCGACGCCGGCCGCCGACTGGACGAGGTCGCCGAGGCGACCGGCATCGGCCTGCCCGAGGAGGACGACTACGACACGGTGGCGGGGTTGATCGTCGACCGCCTCGGTCGCTTCCCCGCCGTCGCGGACCGTGTCGTCGTCGAACTGTCCGACGGAGGCCGCGTCTCGATCGACGTACAGGCCCTGGACCGCCACGTACCGGAACGGGTCCGCCTGGAACGTCTGCCGGCGACGGACCGTACGGAGAGTACGGAGAGTACGGAGAGTACGGAGGGCGTGGACGGTGCGGTCGGTGTGGGTGGCACGGGCCGCGTCCACCGTACGCGCCGTGTGGACCGTGCGGAGGAGCAGGCATGAGTTTCCCGATGGCGCTCTTCGTGACCGTACTGCTCCTGATCGGCAGCGGGTTCTTCGTGGCCGCCGAGTTCGCGTTGGTCGCCGCCAAGCGGCACCGGCTGGAACAGGCCGCGGCGGCCGGGCAACGCGGCGCCAGGGCCGCGCTGGCCGGAATGCGCGAGCTGTCACTGATGCTGGCGGGCGCCCAACTGGGCATCACCGTGTGCACGCTGGGCCTGGGCTCGGTGTCCAAGCCCGCGATCTCGCACGAACTCGACCCGCTGCTCCACAAGGCGGGCCTGCCCAGCGGCCTGAGCTACGGAGTGTCCTTCGCGCTCGCGATGTTCGTCGTCGTCTTCCTGCACATGGTGGTCGGCGAGATGGCCCCCAAGTCCTGGGCCATCGCGCACCCCGAGCGCTCCGCCATGCTCCTCACGCCGCCGTTCCGGGCCCTGACCTGGGCGGTGCGTCCGTTGATCGTGGGGCTGAACAAGGTGAGCAACGCGCTGGTCCGGCTCTGCCGGGTCACTCCGCGCGACGAGCTGGCCTCGGTCCACAACCGCGAGCAACTCACCCACCTCGTCGAGGAGTCGGAGCGGCTCGGGCTGATCAGCAAGGAGGACTCCGAGCTGATCACCAGCTCGCTGACCGAACCGCAGCACCCGGTCGGGGACCTCCAGATCCCGGCCGACCGGATCACCTCGGTCCCCGCCGACGCCACGATCGACGCCGTACTGGGCGTCGCCGGGGACAGTGACCGCACCCGCCTGCTGGTCCGCGACGGCGTCACGGTCCTCGGCTCGGTGCACGCCCGTGACGCCCTGGTCGCCCGCGCACAGGGCCGGGCCGCGGTCGCCCGCGATCTGGCCCGCCCCGTCCCGGAGCTGGCACCGCACGACACGGTCGCCCACGCCGTCGAACAGCTCCGCCTGCACCGCGCCTCCCTCGCCGTCGTACGCGACGACACGGGGCGGCTGACCGGCCTGGTCAGCCTGGACGACCTGCTGGCACGGCTGATGGAGCCGCGCGCGGCGTGACACGGCAGAGGCCGGGTGCCGTGGCCGTGGCCGGTCACCTCGATGACCGGCCACGGCGCTCCGGCACCCGGCCTCTTCGTCCTGCTCTCGGAACGCCTCCTCGGGCGACGCTCATGCCCTCGGGAGACGTTCACGACCTCAGCGGGCCGTCGCGCCCCAGAGGGTCGCAACACCAAGGGCGGTCGCACCCGCAAGGGTGGTCACACCTGCTCGAAGTCTCCCGCGAGCGCGGAGGCGATGCGCAGGTGCGACTCGGCCTCGTCGTGACGCCCCTGGCGCTGGAGCGTGCGCCCCAGCATCAGCCGGGCGTAGTGCTCCACCGGGTCACGCTCGACGAGCGCGCGCAACTCGTTCTCAGCACGGCGGAGTTGGGCCGAGTGGTAGTACGCGCGGGCCAGCAGCAGCCGCGGTCCGGTCTGCTCCGGCACCTCGTCCACAAGGCCGCCCAGAACGCGCGCCGCACCGGCGTAGTCCTTGGCGTCGAAGAACAGCTGCGCCCGCTCCCAGCGCTCCGCGGCCGTCCCCTGGTCGTAGTACTTCGTGTCCACTGCTGACCTCCTTCGAGTGCCAGAACCTCACCCGATGGTTGAATATTCCACCACCTCGCCCGTGGGCGTCATCCGCCGGCCAGCTCCGCGTTGGCCCGCTCCGTCACCAGGGTCAGCACGCGCCCCACCGTCGCCAGGTCCTCGGCCGGGATGCCGGCGTAGAGCCGGGCCGCGATCTCGTTCCCGGCCGTGCGGATCTCCTCGAACACCTCACGGCCGTGCTCGGTGAGCGACACCTGGGAGGCGTCCGTCTCCGTCAGCAGCTTGAGGGCCGTCATTTCCGCGACGGTCTCCTCGGCCGCCGACTCCTCGACCTTCAGTGCCCCGGTCAGCCGCCCCACGAGCCGGTCGCGCTCGACGGTGCCGCCCTGGTCCGCGACGGCCCGCAGGGCCACCGACTGGTTGAAGGTGCTTCCGATACGGACCAGCACGGCCTCCAGGGCCGCGCGGCTCGCGTAGTGGGCCAGTCCTAGGACCTGGCCGCCGACCGGGGGAGTGGGAATGCTCATGACTACTCCTCGTCAGGATGTGAATCGAGATGTGTGTCGAGAGACGTATCGATCGGCGAGTCGCTCGGCGAGTCGCTCGGCGCATCGAGTGACACGTCGAGCGATACGTCGAGCAGGGTCGCCAGCTCGCGGCTGAACGCCTTGGTGCGCTCGCCGCCGAGCCCGCCGAGCGGTTCCAGGAGCTGCTCCAGCAGCCCCTGGACCACCCCGATCGCGCGCCGTGCGACCTCGCGTCCGTCCTCCGTGAGCGACAGTCGGATCGCACGTGGATCGGCGGGATCGCGCGTCCGGTCGACGACACCGGCCGCCTCCAGGGCGCGGGCCAGCTTCGATACGTAGAGCGGTTCGAGTCCGGTGTGATCGGCGAGTTGACGCTGGCTGGGCCGCCGCCCGGTCCTGTGCATCCCGTACAGCGACGCGACCAGCGAGTACTGGGCGTGGGTCAGGCCCAGCGGCGCGACCGCCCGATCGACGGCCACGCGCCACTTCGTGGACAGGCGCCAGACGAGAAAGCCGGGGGTCGCGTGCTCGGATGTCGAACTCATGAGAAAAACCATACATGGCTACTATGTCCATGGCTACTATTTTGCGCCGTCCCCGACCAACGCCCTACCGACCTCCGCCCGTAGCCCTAGGACCGCACCGACTCCGGCCCGAGTACCCCCGTCCGGGGGAGTCCGGAGGGGTCCGGGGGAGCCCAGGGGAGGGAGGACGGCCTGACGGACGGTCCCCGACGGGTCTAGGTTGTGGCCCATGAGCAATCTTGATCGCGAGGCAGTTCCCGCGCTGTGCGGTGGCCGCGGTTTCGTGGTGGCCGAGCCGGTGCGTGAACTCCTCAGTCCCCGTCGGGTCAAGCTCGGCGAGTCCACCGAAGTCCGCCGCCTGCTGCCCAACTTGGGCCGCCGCATGATCGGCGCGTGGTGCTTCGTCGATCACTACGGGCCCGACGACATCGCCGACGAGCCCGGTATGCAGGTCCCGCCGCACCCGCACATGGGACTCCAGACCGTCAGCTGGCTCCACGAGGGCGAGGTGCTGCACCGCGACTCCACGGGCAGCCTGCAGACGATCCGCCCGCGCGAACTGGGCCTCATGACGTCCGGAAGGGCCATCAGCCACTCCGAGGAGAGCCCCAAGTCGCACGCCCGCTTCCTGCACGGCGCGCAACTGTGGGTCGCCCTCCCCGACAGCCACCGCCACACCGACCCGCACTTCGAGCACCACGCCGAGCTGCCGCTCGTCACGGCCGCCGGCCTCAAGGCCACGCTCATCCTGGGCACCGTCGACGGCACGACCTCGCCCGGCACGACGTACACCCCGATCGTCGGCGCCGACCTGTCCCTCGCGAGCGGCGCCGACGTACGACTGCCGCTGGAGCCCGACTTCGAGTACGCCGTCCTGGCCATGTCCGGCGAGGCGCACGTCGACGGCGTACCGATGCTCCCGGGCTCCATGCTCTACCTCGGCTGCGGTCGCACCGAACTCCCCCTGCGCGCCGAGTCGGACGCGTCCCTCATGCTCCTGGGCGGCGAGCCGTTCGAGGAGGAGCTGGTCATGTGGTGGAACTTCATCGGCCGTTCCCAGCAGGAAATCGAAGAGGGCCGCAAGGACTGGATGGAGGGCACCCGCTTCGGCGAGGTACACGGCTACGACGGCGCCCCCCTGCCCGCCCCCGAACTCCCACCGGTCCCGCTGAAGCCACGGGGCCGGGTACGTTGACCTGCGATTATGTCTCTGGGTCGGGCATCCGTGCGGCGTGGTTGGCGTCCCCCTGGGCAGGAACGGCCCGGGGGGAGGGCCGCGTCTCGTGCTGATCGACTCGGGTCGGGGCGCAACGTGCAGGTGATGGCGTCTGTGACCAGATCGGACCAGACACTTGCTGCTCCTTTGCTGCCCCTTTGCTGACTCTACTGACGAGTAGTCAGGTGTTCGGGTAGCGTCCGTGCGGACGCCGAGTCTGGCCTTGTCCGGCTGTCCCCGTGTGCGTGAGCGGGGGAGAGGGCTGATCGCCTTATCTTGCGTCGATCCTCGCGCAGGCCCGGTCTTGTGAGGCATACGGAACGGGGTCAGTTGCGTGCCGATAGCTGTTTTGGCTTCGGAGTCATCCAGGAGATGCGGTCGGCAGCTTTGGTGGTGCGGAGTTCGGGTCTTCTGGAGATGGCAGTCTTCTTCGGGTGTATGACGGCGGGGTGGCCGCCCATCTCGACGCCTGGAGCGAGTGCCTGCGTATCGCGGGAGCGGCATGTCGGTGCAACTCAAGGCGACTTCGTTGCGGTCGGACGGCTACTCGAAGTCCGAGACGTGTGTTCATCTGCAGATCCGGAGGTAGTTCTCATGGCGACCGTAGATGGTGACAAGAGAGAGGCGGTGCGCTGGGGCTACAGGAAGGCGCTCAGTCCAGAGCAGCGGTCACCGCCTCGGACACCATCGCTCCCGCCTCCTGGATCCGCTGGTGCATGTTCCCGTCGTACAGCCAGGCGCAAGCCTCGATCGTTGGAAAGAGTTCGGCGAGGATCAACGCCGCGCGCTTCGGTACGTGGGTGCATTCCCTCCAGGCCGTCCCGCAGCGATCGATCTCCTCCTGTAGCTGAAGGAGCGCCTGCTCATCGAACCCCTCGTTCATACGCAGGGGGATCACGAAACGATTAGCCGCCTCTTCCAGACGACCGACCAAGTCTGTCTCCATGTGTGCCTCCGTCTCGGGCGGTTCGTAGCGCGGTGGGGCGATCTTCTCGTGGCTGGTGTGATCACGAAGTCACAGCCGTCCTGGATAGGCCCGTTCACCGGGCTGAGCCCGCGCCGCTTCGGCGGGCTGGTGACCGCCCTGCGCCGCTAGGGAGCGGATTCGGTCCGCCGAGGCCGGCCGTGGAGCCTGCCCCTGGAGGACCGCGTCCTGCTGGTCGCGGCACACTGGCGCACCAACTTGACACTGCGCCAGCTCGCTCCGCTGTTCGGAATCTCGAAGTCTGCGGCCGACCGCGTCATCAACCGAATCGCACCGCTGCTCGCACTGCGGCCGCGCCGACGGTTCCGCAAGGTCACCGTGCTCATCGTGGACGGCACCCTGGTACCCACACGTGACCCTGCGGTGGCGGAGCAGTCGAAAAACTACCGGTACTCCCACCAGCCACCAGGTCGTCATCGACGCCGATACACGGCTGGTCGTCGCGGTTGGCCGGCCTCTACCTGGCAACCGTAACGGCTGCAAGGCATGCGAGTTGTCCGGAGCCAAGGCCGTCGTCGGCAACACCACGGTGATCGCTGACGGCGGCTACCGCGGCACTGGCCTGGTGATCCCGCATCACCGTGAACCAGGCCAGGTCGAACTCCCGGCCTGGAAAGAGGAGCACAACCGCCCACACCGCAAGGTCCGCGCCCGCGTCGAACACACCTTCGCCCGCATGAAGAGCTGGAAGATCCTCCGCGACTGCCGCCTCAAGGACGACGGCGTTCACCACGTCATGCTCGGCATAGCCCGACTGCACAACCTCGCGCTCGCCGGATAGACCACCCCAGGTGGGCACCGTCGATGCTGACCTTGCCGAGTCAGTTGATCATTGCGGGACAGCCTTTACGCACGCGCCTGATCAGCCCATCTCGCCAAGCGGGAACCACTCAGCCCTGGTGACGCACCCACCAGCCATCGTCATGCGCCCGCGACCAGAACATCTACAAAGATCAACCCGACTTTGAAATTCTTCCTGTCAGCTGACGAACTTCAGTTCAAGGATGTAGAGTTGGCGTTGATGATCTCGGGCTTCACTGGGTGAGTTGCTTGGCGATCCTCAGGAGTTCGGCTTCGTGCAGGTGCTGATCCGTGGTGCTCACGATGAATGTGTAGGCCCCGTTCGTCCATGTCACGGTGTAGTTGGAGTCCGGGGTGAGCCGACCGGCCCACCCGTGGATGGACTCCGGAGTTCCTGCGGCACTCACTGTGAGATTTCCGGAGATTTGCGTGATGCTCAAAGACGCCTTCTCCGGGGCGCGGTGGTAGAAACGGGTCCAGGCTGGGCCTGAGTTCCGGTCACGCATGAAGAAGGCTGACAGCAGGTCATGCTGGCTGGAGTCGCTCCACTTCACGTCGGTTGTCGGCGCATAGCCTGGCGGGAGATATCGCGGGTTGGCCAGCCGATTCTGGGCGAAGGGGGCAATGGTCCAGCCGTTATCGGGGTCTACCAGCCGTCGTGTCCCTAGCGGTGACTGCAGCGTCGTGGTGATCTGCTCGTCGATCGTGTTGCACTGAGGCCGGAGATCGATATCGCTTTCCTTCAGTACCAGGGTGACGGAATCTCGGGATTCGCTCGCCACCAGCTCGGGCGGGTCCTGCTGGCATGGGGTCCTGCTGTTCAGGGTGGTGATGGTGCGGCCGTCACCGCTCACCAGCACCTCACCCAAGAGGCCCTCTCCATGCCTGGGGTCCTTCATGATCGATGCAGTGACGGCAATGGCGAGAGCAGTCATTACGGCAACGGCCAACATGATGCGCAGGGTCCGCTGGTGCCTTTTCGGGTTCACGGTCGTGCTCCAAGGTGGGCGAGCCAGCTCCCTGGCTTCATTCGATGGGTCTTGCAGCCCTCGGGGCGACACCTCTCGCTTCGCATCACACGGGTTCAACGGCTCGCCCAAGGCGAAATAGAGGAGCGGACGGCTCACCAAGGTGCACTGCCTCTCACCAGGCCGTACGGGTTGCGATGAGCGTAGCCTGGCTCACCGCCACGGGACCCTCTGTCTCTCACGTGACCCAGACTGGCAACGACGCGTGACATCAATGACGGCGCCCCGAGCACTACCCGTCGCGAGCCGACCACGCACACCAACTACTCGATCTCGAAATCTGAGAACGCATCAGCCCTGACTCTCAGGGTCGTACCGCGTTCCGCAGTCGATTCTCCCCACTGGCCCCCAGCGCCACGCATACTCCCCAACCGGGGTGACGGCGGTGGCGTGGTGTTCGCTCTTGCCGACGTCCAGGCCGAGGACGACGTCGATATCGCCGGTGTCGATCACGTGCACCCCTCCATCACGCTATCGTCCGGCCCTGACACGGCATTGAGCTGCCACATCCACGGTACGGAGAGCTCTTCCGGCCTGGGTGAAGCCGGTGCTCAAGCCTCTGCTCAGTGGTCCGTCGATGCCTCCGGACCCGGTGACATCACCCCCCCCCGGATCATCAACAACAGGAGGGGGAAGGCATGCCGGACCCGGAGGCCGGAAGCCCCCTTGCGGAGCCACGAAGGCGGTAAGGGGCGTCGGTGAACTTCTGACTGTCGGCCAGGTCCAGGGTGGTCCAGGCGAAGGGCAGGTTCAGGCTGTGGCAGGCGCCGACGCCGACCTGCTTGTCGTTGGCGCGACCTGCGAGCGCCAGCCGGAAGCTCCGCGGTACGGGCAGTTGCCGATACGGTCGAAGCTGTTTGCAGGGCCGGCACATCCCATGCTCGCCATGAGAGGCGATCTCTCAACGGCCAGTGCAACCGGTGTCCTTGATGCGTCTCCCCGAACCGCGGGGTGCGACCTGTCGTAGGGCCCTGCGCCCCACGGGGCGACGCACGGGCGCCCGCCGACGGACCGGCTCCAGAGGAGGCCCAGGCTCACACTGCTCGTCCGCGCGCTGGTTCTCTCCACGCGGACCGTGCTCAACTGCTCTGCGCCATCAGGTAATTGACGTGGCGGTCGGGGGGCTGCTTCACTGGTGCAGTGGCTGAGCCACTAGACCAAGAAGTCGCTGAACCAGTGGGCCACTAGACCAGTGAGCCGCTGAACCATTGACCGAAGCCTGGGAGATCCTCCGTGGCCGTCGAAAGCATTCCGCGCCGAACCGTGGTCGACCTGCTTGAAGCACGGCTGCGTGGCGACATCCTGAGCGGCACGCACGAACCCGGATCCCTGCTGCCCCCCGAGAGGGAGCTGGCCGCCGGGTACGGGGTCACCCGTACGACCTTGAAGCACGCGCTGACCCGGTTGGAGCAGGCGGGACTGCTGAGTACCCGGCACGGCATCGGCACGCGCATCCTGGACTACCTGCGGGTCGGCGGCGCCGACCTGCTTCCGATGCTGGCCGCACAGGACCCCACGTGGCTGCGGGAGGTCTTCGAGGTGCGGCGGCAGATCGGCACTCTGATCGCCGGCCGCGCGGCCGACCGGCGCACGGAACGACAGGCCCGGCGGCTGGAGCACCTGCTGCGTCAGGTCGCGGACGGCCCGGACGCCGACGCCGTCCAGCTCGCCGACGTGGAAGTGCATCGCGAACTGGCGCGGGCCACGGGGAACCGGGTCTATCTGCTCCTCACGAACACGCTGTTCAACGCCTACCTTCCGGTACGGGCCTCGCTGCGGGCGCCGTTCGAGGACGCGGCGCGGGCGACGGACCGGCTCGCGCCGGTGGTACGGGCCGTGGTCGACCGGGACGGCGGGGAGGCGCGGCGCGCGGCGGAGACGTATCTGGCCGGTACCGAGAAGATCATGCTCGGTTCGCTGAGCAGTTCTCGCGGGCGGCCGACCGCCGACGGTCCCCGGTAGCCGCGCTTCCCGGCGGAGACTCCGGGCCCGCCGGCTCCCGTCGAGGCGAGGCGAGGCGAGGTGCGTGCGGCGAAGCGCCCGGCCTCGGAGTGGCGCCGATCACGCACGGATGCCCGTTCATCTCACGTTTCTCCATTGTCATGCATAGGTCAATGCCGACGCCCTGGTGAACTCCCGACGGGGTGGGACCAGGTGCGCGGCTGCGACCCCTCAGGTGCCCGAGGTAATCCGGGCCCAACACCCCTAGGACGGCCGCCCGTTCACCGTGGGCGCGGCGGCGACCAACAACACAAGGAGCATGGTGAGCAGATCAAGCAAGAGACGCGGCGTCCTCATCGGCGTGATGCTGTCCGCGGTCATCGGCGGCACCGTCCAGCCGGCGATCGCCGCGCCGGTGCGGGGCGCGGGGGACCAGGCCACGCCGTTCCGGAAGTCTCCGGTGCGGTCGACCGAGCAGGAGATCGCGCGGGCGCTGTCCGCCTCGCTGCGCGACCCGCAGTGGCGCGAGCAGGTCCGTGCGGCCGCGCTCGGCACCGAGGACGTGGACCTCCAGGTGCTGGCGGGCAGGACCGCCGCTCCGGAGGGCAAGAACCTGTTCGCTTCCGTCTCTGCCGCGGACCGTCGCATCGCGGGCCTGAAGGGCCTGCCCGCGTCGACCGGGTCGCTGCTCCGCGTTCGGCTGGGCGCGCCGTCCATGCGGTCGCACCTGAACGCCGAAGCCACCCCCTGGATCGCCGTCGCCGCGGCCGACGACGCCGCCAAGACCATCACGGCGTACGACAGTCAGGGCCACACCCACGCCGTCGACACCGCGCGCGTCCCCGACCGCCCGCTGTACGTCTTGGACATCGACGTCACCAAGGCTCACCGGGCCGGCCTGAAGGTGCTGCAGAAGGCCTTCGCCGACAAGGGGCTGACCTCCCTCCCGTCGAAGCCGGCGAACAGCGCCGACGCCGCGAGCGCGGCGGGCTGGTGGGCGACCAAGGTCACGGCCGTCGAGGTGAACGACGACCAGGAGCCCTGGTTCAAGGGCGCCGCCGAGATGTTCTCCCTGGTGACCGGCTTCGGCCAGGACGGCACGGCGCGCGTCGACTCGGTGGACATGCCCTACCTGGACTACGACGGCACCGTCTACTACCCGAACCAGATCCTGGTCAACTGGTCGAACTACAAGTACAACCTGGCCGACGTCGTCATGATGGAGGACGACGACGGCACCAACTACCGTGCGCTGGCACAGGCGATCACCACGGCGCTGCTCACCGTGACGGACCAGGGCACCTACATCCCATTGGTGAACGCGGTCCTGAGCGCGATCCCCGACAGCTGGTTCACCGACGATCCCGACTACGTGGAGTCCTGGTACACCCTCGCCCAGAATTCCTCGGGCCGACTGAACGGCGCCTCGGGCAACGGCTGGATGACCGTCGAGCCCTACTTCGTCGAGGAGTTCTAGACCTCGCACGCAAGCGCGGACCGGCCGCCGCACCTCGGTGAACGCGCCGGTCCGCGCCGAGGACACGGCCGTCGTGCCGGACCGCATGCCCCCGACACCACGGCGCAGCCGTGCCCGGCACTGACCAAGAGGGGCGTCTGCCGGACATCTGACCTGGTCAGGCACCCCTTTTCCGCGACTGGAAGAAGCCCAGCCGCTGCGCCGAGTAGGACACCAGGAGGTGCTTCGTCTGCTGGTGATACATCGTCTGCGCGCCTCTGAGCAGCACGAATGCGATTGAGGAGCGGTGTGTCGACCCTGGCCCGACCATGGCCCGGATCTTGATCGCAGCCTGTGTCGGCGATTGCGGAGGCCGGTCCCGACGAGGTGAGCTGAGGCGAAAGGACTTGGCGACAGGCCGCTTCGTCACCTGCCGCACTTGGTGCGACTGACCACCTTGGAGCGGGCTGGAGGCCGTGGAGCGAGAACCGCAGAGTGTTGAGCGAGGTCGGTTCACAGAGGTGGAGCGGGTCGAGGAGTACGGCGCTCAGCGGTGGTTCGGCGTGTGGTACTCGTCGTCCGGCTTCAGGACCGGACACGGAACGGAACGGGGTGGGCAGGGCGTAGGGCGACGTCACGGGGTGTCTACTTCACGGCCGGTGTTCTGGTCGTGGGCCAGGGCGTGGGTGACCGCGGTGGTGCTCTCGTACAGGACCCGGTACTGGGTGAACCGGCGGTCGTAGACACCCGCGGTGGCGGGATCGGGCCGGACCACCGATTCCGCCGGATTCCAGGCCGCGATGTCCGGTCGGCCGATCAGCCCGGCGGCGAGGAAGGCGGCACCGTAGCTGGCACCGATGGTCGTGCGGGCGACGATCTGTTCGAGACCGGTGACATCGCTGACGATCTGAGGCCACAGTCCGCCCCGGGTGCCGCCGCCGACCGCCACGATCCGCCGGATGTCGGCGCCGGCCGCGAGCATCGTCTCGACGTTGTGCCGGACACCGTAGGCGGTGGCCTCCAGCGCCGCCCGCATCAGGTCGGCCCGGGTGTGACCCAGCGTCAGGCCCGCGATCACGCCCCGGGCGTCGGGGTCCATGACGGGTGTCCGTTCCCCGGCGAAGTACGGCAGCATCACCAGGCCGTTCGCACCCGGGGGTGAGGCGGCCGCCTCGTCGAACAGCACGCCGAGGTCGACGTCGCCGAAGAGGTGCCCGAGCCAGTCGGTGACGGCTCCGGAGGTGGCCATACCGCCGGCCAGGCAACGGGAGCCGGGCAGGGCGCCGACCGTGGACCACATCGACGGGCTGGTCACGAGCCGGTCGACGGTGTTCACCAGGAACATGGTGGTGCCGTACATCAGCATCAGGTCGCCGACGCCGTGGCCGCCGACGCTGATGGCCTCGCTCCAGGCGTCGATCGTCCCCACGATGACCGGCGTCCCGGCCGGGACGCCCGCGACGGGCGTGTTCACCCGGCCTGCCTCCTCGCCCGGCCAGCGCAGCGGGGGGAGTTCGATGCCGGGTGCGATGTGCTCGGCCCACTCGGGGATCCAGCGCTGCTCGTGGATGTCGAACAGCGGGGTGCACTGGCTGGCGGAATGCAGGTCCAGCACGTAGGCGCCGGTCAGCCGGTGGGCGAGCCACGAGGCAGGCATGAAGAGGCGGCGGGCGCGTGCCCACACCCCGGGCTCCCGCTCGCTGATCCAGGCGAGTTTCGGCCCGACGGCCTGGGACGACAGCGCCGAACCGCACCTGCGGAAGACGGTTTCCGACCCCAACTCCCGGTTCAGCCGGGCGATCTGTTCCTCGGCGCGGGTGTCCACCCCGTACAGCACCGCCGGACGCACCGGCTCTCCCGCGTCATCGACCAGAAGGGCGCACGGGCCCATGCCGCTGACTCCGACGGCGCGGACGGTGACGTCGTCGCGATCGAGCAACTCGGCCGCGAGCGAGACGAACTCGTCCCACCACACATGTGCGTCCATCTCGACGTGCCCCGGCCGGGGACGGTCGACCACGTGACTACGTACCGCCTCACCCAGGATGCGGCCGGCAGTGTCGACCACCACGCCCTTGGTGCTGGAGGTGCCAACGTCAACTCCGAAGACGACGTCGATCATGTACTGCCTCCCTTGGCGCCGGGTGCGCCACAGTAGGTTGTCGCTCGGTCCGGCGGCCGGCCGCGGTTCAGCCGGACGGCTGCCGGAGATGTCGTCACATCTGTACCTCGGACGAGCGCGGCGGCGTCCCTCCGGGTCTCCATGGCGGAACCCAAATACCGGATCCGCGCAATGGGGGTGCCACCCACTGCATCCGCTCGCGCTCTGGTGTGACATGGCCATCGGCCGATACCGCCCCGTACGCCGAAATCCGCACGCTGCTGACGTAGAGCGATCATCCGCTCGCCGTGGCCGCGTGCGGTGGTGGCCATCCGTCGTGAGCTATGACGGTCCCACATGGCACATGTCGTAGAAACCGTCCAAGGGCACGGACAGGAACCGAGAGAACCAACGCCTGCGCTCATGCTGCGCAACCACTCGGCGATGCCGACGGGAGGCGCACTCCTCAATTCGAAGACCCTTGTTGTTGGCCCGCCGCCGGGATAGCGTTGCGAACTTCATGGGGGCAGGGGAGGCCCCCGTGACAACAGGGGGTATCTCCTTGAACACCGCGAAGGACAAGAGACCGAGAGCGGCGGGGACCCTGAACCGGAGACGCAGGGGCGCCGCCCCGATCAAGATCTTCTTCCTCGTCCTGCTGCTCAGCGGTCTCGTCGTGCTCTTCCGGATGGGCGGGAACGTGGAGCGCGTCAACACGATGTGGGTGGGCGCCGAGGTCGCCGCCGACGGCAGCATCCGCGTCACCGAGGTCATCGACTACGACTTCGGAGAGCCCGACAGCACCCGGCACGGCATCTACCGCGACCTGCCGGACCTGATGTACGACGCGGACTACGCCAAGGTCAGTGCCAGCTTGGACGGCGCCCGGGTCCCATGGGAACTCACCACCGGGGACTACTACGAGAAGCCGAACGGCCAGCGGGAGATAGCCACTCGGATCAAGGTGGGCGACCCCGGCGGCTCGGTCACCGGCGTGCACCGGTACCGCATCCGGTACACGCTCACGGACGTTGTGAAGAACGGCAAGATCGCCTGGGACGCTGTCGGCACCGGTTGGCGGGTCGACCGCTCGGACGTGGAGATCCACGTCGTGGCCCCGTACGAACTCACCGGCGCACGCTGTGTGCACGGCACCAACGGTTCCGAGGACACCTGCGCCGCCCGCGGGAGCGGTCCTGGGCGGCTGGACGTCACCCTCGACAAGCTGAAGGGGCACGAGGGCGTCACCCTCTACGCCTCCCGCGGGCAGAAGCTGACCGGAGCGAAGGTGGCCCTGCCCGCGCCGCCCTCCGGAAAGGCCGTCGGTACGACCGTGGAAAGCCCGCTGCGGGTGGGTCTGCTGGCGTTCGGTCTCACGCTGGTCTGCGCCGCCGTGACGCTCTTGCTGCTGCGTTTCCTCGGCCGTGACCGGATCGTCGAGGAAGGACCCGACGGCACGCCCGGCCGGACGCGGCGCGTCGCCCTCGACCGGCTCGCCGCCTCGCTCACGCCGTCGCCCGTGCCCCCAGCGGAATTGACCCCGGCACAGGGCGGGATCCTGCTCGATGAACGGGTCGAGAACCACCACCAGGTGGCCTGGCTCCTCGGCGCGGCGATCGACGGACACGTCGGCATCGAGGGGACCGACCGGCATCCCACCCTCACGCGCCGCGATCCGGCCGACGCACCCGCGGACCCGCTCGCCAGGGTCGTCTTCGGCAGCATCTTCTCGGGACGCGACTCGGTCACCCTGGGCCTGCGCGACCCGCAATTCCGGTCGGCATGGGAGAGCCTCAACCGCGGGCTGACACAGTGGCAGGTCGACAGCGATCTGTGGGACGCGGCCGCCTCGCGTCGCGCCCGCATCGGACGCACGATCGGCACCGCCGCCACCCTGCTCGGCTTCGTCACGACGGCCGTCGGGGCCTGGCTCAGCGGCCACCGGAACGCGGCCGGCTGGCCGGTCCTCGTGGTGGGCCTGATCGCCGTCGGTGCAGGCTTCGCGCTGCGGCTGCGCTCCGGGGAGCTGCACACCCGCACCCCGCGCGGCACCGCCCTCTGGCTCCGGACGGAGGCGTTCCGGCGCTACCTCATGGACCCCTCCTCCCAGCACGACGAGCACCCCGACGAGATACGACTGAAGCTGTACACGGCGTGGGCGGTGGCCCTGGACGTGGCCTACGCGTGGGAAGGAGCGATCGCCGACTCGACGGCCGCTCCCGTGCACCGCTCGACCCTCGTGGCCGGGTTCGCCCCAGGCTTCGCCCTCGGCCTGATCACCGCCGCCTCGACGTCCAGCGCCGCCCCTCCCTCCAGCGGCAGCGGTGGCGGAGGTGGCGGCGGAGGGTCCGGTAGCGGCGGAGACGTCGGTGGGGGTGACGGCGGCGGTGGCGGTGGGTCCTGGTGACCTCTGGTACTTGTAGGGACCTGGCGCAGGCTTCCACGCCGCCGCCGCGACGATGAGCGGCTGCCGCGGGCCCAGAGCTTGGCACTGTTCGACACCCTGGCCCGATGTGGACGGTTCTCCAGACACTCAGATGTGTCTCACCTACTGGTGCCGTCGTTTCGGGAGCCTGTGCGCGAGGGTGGCCACATCTCAGCGCAGTTGCTCGGCCAGTCCGACGATGATGCCCTCCGGGCCGCGGAGGTAGCAGAGCAGATAGCCGTCCTCGAACCGGGCGATCTCGCCGACGAGTTCGGCGCCGTGAGGGCGCAGGCGGGCAACGGTGTCCTCGATGTCGTCGACGGCGAACATGACGCGGTGCGTGCCCAGAACGTTGTGCGGCCGGTTGCGCGGCCCGGCGCTGATCACCGCGGGGCTGCGGTACTTCGCCAGCTCGAGTCGGCTGTGACCGTCCGGGGTCCGGACCATCGCGATGTCACAGCGGACGCCGTCGAGTCCGGTGCACTGGTCGGCGAAGAGACCCTCGACCTCCGCCCGGCCCTCCAGCTCCATACCGAGTTCCACGAAGAACGCGATGGCGGCATCCATGTCCTCGACGACGATGCCGACGTTGTCCATCCGCTGAATCGCCATGCCGGTTTCTCCTTCTTCCTCGTGCGGCTGGTGGTCGCTGATGTCCCTGGGACGGAGCCGGTGTCGCGTTCTCGACATCCTCAGTCCGCCGAACTCCGAAAAATCTGGATCGCGCCTCAGCACCGCCGGCTACCAGGACATGGCAGCCCGCAAGTGCCTCAAAGTCCTCATCACGCCCTGCCCCCAGGGATCCGCTCCGGAGGTGGTCGTGGACACGAGCCGAGGGGCATCCGCAGCTCGGACAGCACCCTTCACGGGCCCGGCCCCGGTGCCCAGGTGTCGGCGCACGCGGGGAGGAGCTCTGACCGGGAAGGTTGGCCGTGGCCCGCTCCGTGCTATCGCGTGGGAGGCCGCTGCGGGGAGCGGAGTATGAGCAGGGTGATCTCGCTGGGGGCGAAGACGCGGAACGGCGGGCCCCAGAAGCCGGTGCCGCGGCTGGTGTAGAGGAGGGTGCGGGTGCCGTGGCGGCTGAGGCCGGCGAGGACGGGCTGGTCGATGCGGACGAGGTGGTGGAAGGGCCAGATCTGGCCGCCGTGTGTGTGGCCCGAGAGTTGGAGGTCGATGCCGCCTGCTGCGGCCCGGTCGATGAACTTGGGCTGGTGGGCCAAGAGCAGGACGGGCAGGTCGGGGTCGGTGCCGTTCAGGGCCCCGGCGAGGTGGGCGCGGTGGCCGGCCAGGCCGGAGGATTCGGCGGTGACGTCGTCCACGCCGGCGACCACAAGGGTGTCGCCGCCGCGTTCGATCAGCAGATGACGGTTGCGCAGCGGCTCCCAACCCAGCTCGTCCATCAGGTCGACCCAGCCCTGGGCCTCGCTGTAGTACTCGTGGTTTCCGGTGACGTAGACCCGGGCCCGGGTGGCTCGCACGGTGCCGAGCGGGGCGGCCTGGGTGCGGCGGCGTTCGGCCGTGCCGTCCGCGATGTCGCCGGTGTGGCAGACCAGGTCGGCCTCCAGGGTGTTGACCTTCGCGCAGACCTGCGCAGACCAGCGGGCGCGGTCGAGCGGGCCGTAGTGGGTGTCGGTGATGAGGACGACGCGGGTGCCGTCCAATCCGGCTCCCAGGCGTGGGAGTTGTACGTCGAGCCGGCGCACCCGTGGTACCCGGCGGGCCTCGGCGTACCCCCAGGCGAGCAGCACGGCGGATACGCCGAGGACCGCCCAAGTGACGATCCGGGCCCGGTTTTGACCGTCGCCTACGCCGACCACGGTCAGGGCGAGGCGCAGCAGGACGCCGAGCAGGACGGACCATGTGAACAGTACCCAGCTGGCTCCGAGGAGGGTGTCCCCGACGATCGCCGCCCAATCCTGCTGCCGCCGGCCGTGGCCGCGCACCATCGCGAGCGGCATAGCGATCAGACCGAGGACGAACAGGGCGGTGCCGCCCAGCGCCACGGGGAGCGGCCAGTGCTGGCCGGCGTGCAGCAGCACCCAGCAGGGCACGGTCCACAGCAGGACGGGGGCGATCAAAGGGATGTAGCGCATCAGGCGGCGCAGCCGGCTCTGCTGGGGCGCATGCGCTGCACCGTCCGCGGATCGGGCCTCGCTGGTGGCGGTCACGCTTCCCCTCCTCAAGTAGCCAGACTGTCGACGCGCGCACTGTATCCGGTCGTCCTGGGGGACGTCTTGCCGATCGTTGATGCCCATTTCATCGGCAACGTGCGCGACGGGGCGCCTGTCAGTTGCCTGGTCTAGGGTCGCCGGCATGGCTGAGCCCTCCTTTCTGACTGCCGTCCGCGAGTCGTACGACACGGTCGCCGCCGATTACGTCGAACGCGTCCCGCGTCCAGCCGAGATGGACCCGTTGTCACGCGCGATGCTGGCGGGGTTTGCCGAACTGGTGCGGACGGCTGGTCTGGGGCCGGTCGCGGACCTGGGGTGCGGCCCCGGACGCGTGACGGCGCACCTGGCCGGGCTGGGGGTGTCCGTCCTCGGCGTCGACCTGTCGCCGAAGATGATCGGGCTGGCCCGGCACGCCTATCCGAACCTGCGGTTCACTGAGGGCTCGATGACCGCGCTGAAGATGAGGGACGACGAGCTCGGCGGCATCCTGGCCTGGTACTCCACCCATCACACACCCCCGCAGTGGCTGCCGGCGGTGTTCGCCGAGTTCCACCGCACGCTCGCGCCCGGCGGCTACCTGCTCTGGGGAGACTATGTCGGCGATGAGCGGCTGCGGCCGACCCACGGCTATGGCCGTCCGGTGTCCTACGAGTCGTACCTCCTGCCCCTGGACCGCATGGTCGACCTGCTGGATCAGGCCGGACTCGTCGTCACCGCGAGACTGGAACAGGAGCCCGGCGCACGGGTGAACAGACCGCACGCCTGCCTCCTGGCCCGCAAGCCCGAAACGCCCTGACGGGGCTCGTTCCCGGTGCTGCGCGGCCAGGACGCCGGGATGGCGTGCGCTCAGGTTGCGCCAGTGCAAGTAGTGATGCGGATCCGACCGTGGTTCATTGATTCAGGCCTGCAACCATCACGTACGAGCGGGCTGTCCAGCCTGGTAGCAGCCCCATCGCTGGCTACCGTCACCATTTTGGCCCTCACCTCTCCGGCGCACGCGGATCCGATCACGCAGACGTTCAGCTGGAGCCTCCGCCGTGAGTGCTGGCTCCCGGTCGATCTCCGCCGGCTGCGGAGGCGCCGCGGCCCTGCAGTCCTGCCGTCTGGGCCGCCGCCGACGGCCGGGCTCTTGACGAGGCTTGGATCAACGAGGCTGTCGTGGACCTCGGTTCCCAGTGGGGCCAGTACGAATACGTCACCGCCATCGGTTTCGCGGCCTGAGCCGCAGGTTCACAGGCTCGCCTGCCGGACGGGTGAAGGTTTCGGGGCGGTTCCGCATTCCCGCGTCGAAGGATGGGAAACCCATAAACTTCGGGTGCATGGCGGGGTGGTGCCGGGGCACTCGCTGCTGCGGAGGTTGATAACTATGGTTCCCCTGCTTCTCGTTCTTCTGCTGGCGCTGGTTCTCTTCGGTGCGGGTTTCGCGCTGAAGGCTCTGTGGATCGTGGCCGTGATCGTGCTGGCCGTGTGGCTGCTCGGTTTCGTCATGCGTTCCGCCGGAACCGGCGGCAGCCGTGGCCGTTGGTACCGCTGGTAGCGCACGGCAGTCCCACCCCCTTGGTGCGGGGCGGTCCCGGACGCAGGCGTCCGGGGGCCGCCCCGCACGCGTGTGACTCTTGCGTGAAGATGCCGGTGTTGATGCGCGGGTGGTGGGGGAGCGGGGCAGGAGAGGGGTGTGGCCGGGAGGCCCGCTGTGCGCGCCCGGAACCGCGCACCTCCAACACGGCGGACTTCCCGGGCACACCCGACCGCACGCCTCGGGCAGAGCGTGGATCTGCCGCCGCAGTGCCGTCGAGCGGTGCGTCAGCGACTGGAAGCAGTACCGCGCTGTCGCCACCCGGTAGCTGATGCCAGCCATTCCGAGGAACGCGTCATGGTGTCCTTGAGAAGGCGTTTTCGGCCCAGCCGGCGAACGACGTCCAGCGCACACCGGGATGGGCGGCGTGCAGCGCCGACAGGTCGACGCGGTAGCCGGGGCCACGCAGGAACGCCCACATCGCCCGCATGTCGGCGCTACCGATCTCGTCGAGCTGCACCTCGTGGTGGCGAACGGTCCCACCGACCGCCGTGCTCAACGCGGCCGCCATGTCCTCGGGCGTGGGGGCGTCGCCGGCGAGCTCGATGCGCTGCCCGGCGAACGCGTCGGGCGCGGCGAAGACGGCGGCGGTGAACTCGCCCAGATCGGGGCGTGCCAGTTGCTGCAACGGACGGTCCGGTGGCAGGGGAAGATCGAGCACCCCCTGGCGGATCCGGTCCTCGCCGCCGAGGGCGTTGTCGAAGAAGTAGGTGGGCCCCAGGATCGTGTAGGGCACCTCGCCCGCGGTCAGCTCCCGCTCGATGACGGCCTTGGTCTCGAAGTGCGGTACGCCCGTGTCCTGGTCGGCTCCTGCCACGGAACTGAAGACCAGGTGGGGCACACGAGCATGACGGGCGGCGGCGAGAATGGTCCGACCCTGTGCGATCTCGGCGGCCGGTCCTGACTCGAAGGGCGTGGTCATCGCGAACACACCGGCTACGCCCCGCATGGCTGAGGCCAGGGACTCGCGGTCCATGAGATCCCCGCCCACCACCTCGACGCCGCGCGCGGCCAGGCCCCGGGCCGAGGCGGATCGAGGGTTGCGGACCAGGCCACGGACGGCGGCGCCGCGGGACAGCAACGCGCTGACGACGGCGCCGCCCTGTCCCCCGGTCGCCCCGAGAACCAGTACCGACTGGTCGACATTCATGAGGAAAGCTCCTTCCGGTCGATCGGCCCCGGAGGGCCTCGCCGCGGGTGGGACCGAGCCGCTGGATCACCCCTTGCGGTGCGGGCGCACGGCTGCTCGTGGAGCATGCAAGCGTTCCGGTCCGGTGGCCGGTGAGGCGCGCCGGGGGCCTGCCGACTTGCCTGCCGGGTTGCCTGATTCCCCGGCTGAGGGCAGCGTGGTCGGTGTCTGCCGGTTGTCCTGGGAGGAGTGTGCTGTGGCCGTGATCTCCGATGGGGCGTCGCGGACGGCGTGGCCGCGGCTGCGCGTCGCCGACTGGACCGAGACCCGGGACACACTGCACATGTGGACCCAGATCGTCGGCAAGATCCGGCTGGCCCACGCGCCCCTGGTCAATCACTGGTGGCAGGTCACCTTCTATGTCAGCCCGCGCGGCCTCACCACGTCGGCGATCCCCTACCGCTCAGGGGTCTTCGACATCGAGTTCGACTTCCTCGACCATCAGCTGCGTATCCGCGGCAGCGACGGCGCCCACCGCAGTGTGGCCCTGGAGCCGAGGCCGGTGGCCGACTTCTACCGCGAGACGATGCGGGCCCTGAGCGAGCTGGGAATCGAGACAAAGATCCAGGCGTCTCCCAACGAGGTGGACCCGGCGATCCCCTTCGACGAAGACGACCGGCACACTTCCTACGACCCGAGGGCCGCGCAGCTCTTCTGGCGCCAGTTGCTGCAGGCCAACCGGGTGCTGGGGGAGTTCCGCTCGTACTTCGTCGGCAAGGTGAGCCCGGTGCACTTCTTCTGGGGCGCCATGGACCTGGCCTGCACGAGGTTCTCGGGACGGGCGGCGCCGCCGCATCCCGGCGGGGCCCCGAACTGCGGTGACTGGGTGATGGTGGAGGGCTACTCCCGCGAGTTGAGCAGCTGTGGATTCTGGCCCGGCGGCGGTGAAGAGGGAGCCTTCTACTCGTACGCCTATCCCGAACCGGATGGCTTCGCCGACCACCCGGTCACCCCGGCCGACGCGTTCTACAACCCTGACTTCGGCCAGTTCCTTCTGCCGTACGAGGCGGTGCGCACTGCGGCCGACCCTGACCGGGCACTGGCCGGTTTCCTGCACACGACCTACGAGGCCGCCGCGGAACACGGCGACTGGGACCGGGCGGCCCTGGAAGAGGACCCGAACCGGTGGCGACAGCACCGGTAGACGGGTGCGGCCGAACGGTTCGTACCCGCCGCTGCGTTGCTGCCGCCGGCGGTCACGTCCGGTGTCCACGCCGGCGCCGGCGCTTCGCTTCGGCGATCTCGCCCGCGATGGGAAGCCAGAAGTAGAGGATGAAGGCGGCGATCACGGCCACGCCGAGGACGGGAACCAGGGCGCCGAGCAGGATCGCGGTGGCGAGCCAGATGAGTCCGAGCCGGAAGCGCCGGCTGATGGCTGCCACGCCGGCCGCATCGATGGTGGTGCTGAGCAGGCGGCGGTCACGGCGGACGTACCCCCAGATGACGTTGAACAAGACGGCCAGGAGTGCGAAGGCGGCGCCGTGGAAGACGACAGCGGTGCGCTGCCCGTGTCCGTCCCGGAACGCCTCGGCCAGCACGGAGGCGGCGAACGGCAGGAGCGCGATGTCCATCAGCAGCACGGTGTTGAGGAAGAGCACCACCCGGTCGGCGCTGCGGATGTGGTCGAACATGATGTGATGGTTGGCCCACACCTGCCCGATCAGCATGAAGGTGAGGACGTAGGCCAGGTAGGACGGCCAGAGTGCGGCGAGGCCGTGCAACAGGTGGCGGGTGTCGTGCGGCGGGCGGATCTCCAGGACGAGCAGCGTGATGGCGATGGCGATGACACCGTCGCTGAACGCGACCACCCGGGCGGGATCGCGCTCCACACCGAACGACGTCGCCCCTCCTCCCGGTCCGTCCGGTCCATGAACAGGTTCTGTCATCGCCCCAGCCTCCGGCACCGCACGCTCCCACACGCGCAACCATGGAGCGTTTCCCCCGAAGACGACCAAGGCCGCGCCCGGCACGGGGATCACGCTTCCATCAGGATCGAAGTGATCGACCTGGGCGGCCCGCGCTCGGCATAGTGGCCGCAGCACACCGTGCCTCGACGCACCTTGATCCGGTCACCGCTGGGTGACACGACAACGCGGGGGAATACATGCGTGCTCACAGGAAGATCGGCGCGATGGTGGCGACAGCGGCGCTGGCCGTCGGGTTCGGCGCGGTGGCGGCTCCGTCCGCCGATGCCGCCGCGGGCTGCTGGACCAACGACGGCGGCATCAAGTGGTACTGCAACAACGTGTCGGGCGCGCCCGTCTACGGCATCATCGGCAACAACCACTCCTACCCCGACCCCGGCAAGATCGTCGGCTACATGTACTCCAACCCGAGCTGGTTCTACTGCAAGGAGGACGGCCAGGCCTGGGTCGGCGGACCGCACCCGACCCGCTGGCTGATGACCGTCGCCGACAACGGCCAGCTGGGATTCATGAAGGACACCGCGATCTACAGCGAGACCGACCCGGTGCTGGACTGCTACCGCTAGCCGGTCACGGCGTGCAGCTCAGGCCCTGACGGGACACCTGTCGGGGCCTGCCTGGTCATGTCGTGCCTGATCATGCGCCGCGCCGGCCACCTCGAAGTGCCTGAGGGATGCCCGCCGCTGTTCCCCAGACGCGGGAGTTGCGCCGCTCCCTGCGTCGGCGCAACCGGAACGCTCGGCACCTCGACGTCCCGGCCGCCCAGCGACGCGAGAGCGCCCGCGTCCGCAGCGAGAAATGCGTCCGCTGGGGCGGACGACCACTCGCCGCCTGAACGTACGACCCGGTGTTCGCGCCCGATCACACCAGGAGCACGGCAAGGCCGTGACGTAGTTCACAAGGAAAGGGTGACAGGGCGTTGTCGCGGGCAGCTGCCACTGTCGACGGCATGACGATCACAGATGAGGACTGTCTCCCCGAGACCCTGGCGTTCAACGAGCACTTTGAGGCTGCCGCCGCGAGCCGTCCAGCTCGAGGGCAGGCGCCGAGCCCAGCCGTGCTGGCGCTCCTTCGGCGCAACCGGCTCGGCGGTGACACGCCACCGGTGAGACTGCCGCACGGCCGGGACCGCGTTGTTGAGGGCGGAGTGAAGGTACGGGTCTTCGTGCCGGACCACGCCGACGGCGTGTACCTGCACATCCACGGGGGCGGCTGGGCGTTCGGGTCCGCGGACGGACAGGACGAGCGGCTCTGGCGGCTCGCCGAGCAGGCACGGCTGGCCGTGGTGAGCGTGGAGTACCGCCTCGCGCCAGAACACCCCTTCCCCGCCGGGCCCGACGACTGCGAAGCGGCTGCCCGATGGCTGGTGAAACACGCCGCGGCCGAGTTCGGTACCGAACGGCTGCTGATCGGCGGTGAATCGGCCGGTGCCCACCTCAGCGTCATGACGCTGTTGCGCCTTCGCGACCGGCACGGCATCACCGGCGCGTTCCGGGCGGCCCACCTGCTCTTCGGCCCCTACGACCTGTCGATGACACCAAGCCAGCGGTCGTTTGGCCCCCGACAACTACTGAGCAACACCGCCGCGATCCGAGGCAGCTATGAGCTGTTCACGCCAGGGATGGGGCAGGAGCAGCGCCGCGCTCCCGAGGTGTCGCCCCTGTTCGCGAACCTGACCGGGTTGCCGCCTGCCCGGATCGTCGTCGGCACCGAGGATCCGCTGCTGGACGACTCGCTGTTCCTGGCCCAACGGTGGCAGGCGGCGGGCGCGCCTGTGCAGCTCGGCGTCGTCGCCGGCGCGATGCACGGCTTCACACTGTTCCCCCTGACCATCACCGAGCGGGAACTGCGGCGCGAGCGGGATTTCCTGGCCACTGCGTGACCGCGCGGTGGCACCGCGGCCGCTGACGGTCGCGGTGCTCGCCACGCGGTTCGAGATCAGCACACGCACGGTGCAGCGTGACCTGCAAACCCTGTTGGAGACCGGTGTCCCGGTGCGCTCCATACCCGGGCGAGGCGGCGGCTGGTCGATCGATCCGGAGATGACCCTGCCCCCGGTCCGCCTCACCGCCGACGAAGCCTCGGCACTGATTACTGCGCTCGCCGCGGCCGACGCCTCCACCCCCTACGTCGGCGCGGCCCGCACGGCGGCCCAGAAGATTGCGGCCTCGATGACCGGCCCCGCCTCGGCGGCGGCGCAGGAACTCGCCGCGCGGATCGTTACCCTGCCGACGCGCAGCGACTGCGAGGTCCGTACCGCGGTGGAGCAGGCCCTCGCCAACAACCTGGTGCTGCGGCTGTCCTACACCGACGCGGCCGGACACGAAAGCGACCGCGTCGTGGAACCGGCCGGATTGCTCACGGCCGACGGCCGCTGGTACCTCATCGCCTGGTGCCGCACACGCCGGGCCGGCCGGGGTTTCCGGCTGGACCGGATCGCAGCAGCGGCTCCGACCAGTGAACAGGCACAGCCGCATAACCTGACCGAACTACTGCTCGGCTCGGCCGCCGTCGGCGCAGTACGACCCACTGCACTGACCTCACTCAGACCGCCGCCACGAGAATCCGATTAGTGGATCGTGATGCTGGCGAACGCTTCCAGCAGGCCTATGTCGACGCCGTCAGCTTTGGTGCGGGCGAGCACGGTGTCGAACGCGGCGGGAGTGTTGTCGATCAGTTTGCGTTGCAGCGGAAGGCCCTCGTGAACCGGGCAGAAGAAGTCGTTCCAGTGGGTGGGGATGACAATGGCAGGCTGAACGGTGCCGATGGTCGCGTCGAGGAAGTCCTTGCTGAAACTTTGTTCGGCGCGTCCGAGACCGCCGATGCCGAGGAACAGGGCGTCAGCGTGGACTCCGGCGAGCGCGCCGGGGATCCAGTTGGCTGAGCCTTTGAACAGCATGCTCGTCTCTGGTGCCGCCACGAGGAAGTCGTAGGTGCCGCCCTCCTTGTATGCGCTGATGGGGGCGGGCTGCAGGAGCGGCTTGTCAATGGTCGCACCCTCACCGCCCATCGGGTTGGGGGAGTGTTTGGAGGCGATGGTGCGCACCGTGAAGCTGCCCACCGTGACGGATTTCTCCGGGTCCAGAAGTGCCAAGCGGTCCTCGGGGACGTTGCCACCCCTGGCGATGTTCAACGTGGACGGTGATCCGTGGACGGTGGCTCCCGTGCGGTGGGCGATGTAGGCGACGTCCAGCGCGTGGTCGTGGTGGGAGTGAGAGATGAAGATGGCGCGTACGCGGTCCGCGCCCACCTTGTCGAGTGCGGTGTCCACTGAGTCGGGGTCCGTGGAGACCGGTCGACCGAGCGCGGCATCGAGAAGGCCGGCCGGGGTGATGAAAGCGTCGATGAGGATCTGCGTGGTGCCGTCGTCGACGAGCATCATGGTGGTGCCCAATGAGGTCACCTTGACCGTGGCTCCACTTGATCCGCCGGGGTCGTCCACGAGAAGGTCGCGGTAGTCGTTGAGGTCTCCGGAGTGGCGGATCTTGGTTTGCCACACAGCACCCAGCGCCACGGCTGTTGTCAGTTGGAGCGCGAGGGCGATCGAGAGGACGGGGTGTTGCCGGACCCCTCCCGCCAGCCGTGCTCGTAGACCCAGTGCGAACCTGCTGATGTCTGGCATGAAGTCTCCTCGCTCATCCTCGCAGCGCTGCTACTGACCGTGGCGTCATGGCGTCTGGATCTTTGTCGGACCTGGTGGCCGGGTCCGTCGTGGCTGGTAGCCCGGAAGTATGCGGTATCCGGACGAGGGCGGCCTGACCGCCGAGCAGCGCAAGCGCCGCGAAGAGGTGTGCATGCGGGCCGCTGACCTCTTCGAGGAGGACGTAAAAGTCCCGTGCGTCGCCCGGGAGTTACGGGTGAGCGAGAAGTCGGTCGACCAGTGGCGCCGCGCCTGGGCGTCCGGCGGGCGGGAAGCGCTGCGTTCCCAGGGGCCCGCCCCGCCGGCAGCGTCCGGGGTGCGGCCCGGTGAGCGCAGTCAGGAACCGTCGCCGGTCGTCTCCTCCGCGGGAAGGCGGGGCGAGTTCAGGCGTCCGGGCGGGCCGGCTGTCTGCTGCTGTCGGCGGCGGTCTTGGCGGTGGGCCACTGCGCCAGCGAGAGCATCCCCATCACCCGGCGGATGAGGTAGAAGGCCAGCGGCAGTTCGACACACGCCGCGAGCACCGCCGACAGCCACACCCCCGCGGTGCCGAAAGCGAGCGACACGTCGAACCACGCGTCGCAGATCAGCAGCACCGCCGTCGCGGTCGCCGACACGATCACAGCGCGGTGCCGCAGCCACCCGAGCAGTGCCGTGGCCGCCATCGCGACCATGAGCAGGGCGTCGAATCCGACCCACGTCACGCGCCACTGGCGGACCTCGTACACGGACGGCAGCGTCATCGCCAGCAGGACAGTCCACGGGACAAGACCGAGGGCGCAGACGGTGAGCAGCTCCAGCGTGTGGCGCCGGTGCCGGCGTATCCGCTCGAGCAGATCGGCCGCCGGTGACACGGCTCCTTCCTGGGTGCTGGCTTGGGCGTCGCTCACGTCGGCTGCTCCGTTCTCGTCCGGCCCGGGTGGACAGCGGCGGGGTGCTCCGCCGGCATCGGGCGGTCAGGTGCCGGTGATCCAGCCCGGAACTGCCAGGCTAGCCCGCACCCGCTCCGCCCCCGCTCCGGGCCCCTTGATGTGCCCCTGATGTGCCGTGCGTCCGCAGCGGAGCTGCCGTCGTCCGTCAAGTCCCGAGTTCTCCTGCCACGCATTCCAGGGGCATGACTCCTTTTGTCCGCCAGTGCCTAATAGAGATGCGGGCCGGTTCAACAGCAGCTGGCCCTCACCGAATGGCCGCGAATTATCAGGACTGTTCGGAAACCCCGATTATTTCTCACGGAGGAGAATTCCCATGACCCGCACTTCCCGTACTCAGCGCCTTGTGATGCTTGCCGCCTCGACCGCCCTGGCGGCAGGAGGCGCGCTGATACCCTCCAGCGCTTTCGCCGCCCCGGCGACGCCACACACCGGGCCCGTGGCCGCGGTCACGGCAAGCCACCAGGGCCACCGGGCCGCCGAGATCACCGGGCTGGTCAAGAACAGTACGACCACCACCACCAAAACGACGGTCAAGAAGGAACTGACCATCAACGGCCTCAAGATCACCAAGATCACCAAGACGACCAAAATAACCAAGAATTCCGACGGCGTCGTGATCAAGAAGGTCGTCAAGACGACCAAGAGTGTCAAGTTCATCAAAATCGGTGGAAACAACGGCAACAACAATAATGAATAGCAGCCGCTAGGGCAGGGCTGAAGAAGGTCGTCCCGGGCGGTGCGGGGCACGCGGTGCGAGCCGCGCGCCCCGCACCGCCATGCCGGACACCGGCCGCATCGGCGCCCGGCGGCACCGGCGGGCACTCGCGCCCCGCACCCTCCGGACGGCAGAGATGTTGCGCGAAGTCTTGACGCGCCCCGCCCCGTTGCGTAGATATGACAGCGCAGTCATGACAGCGCAGTCATACAACGGATCTGGACTAGGATCCGACTGCCGAAGATCGGGAGACACCATGACACCAGTGGCAGGACGCGGCGCGGGAGCCGCGCCGCGCAGTGTGGACGTGGCGCGCCTGGCGGGTGTGTCGCAGAAGACGGTGTCCCGTGTCATGAACGACGAGCCGTACGTCTCGGCGGACGTGCGTCGCCGCGTCCTGGCGGCGGCCGAGGAACTCGGTTACCGCTCGAACAACGCGGCCCGCGCCCTGGCCTCCGGACGCACCCGGTCCATCGGTGTGGTGACGCTCGGCACCGCCCTCTACGGTCCGGCCTCGCTGCTCATGGGTGTCGAGCGTGCCGTGCGGGACACCGGCTACGCACTCCGTGTGGTCAACACCATGGAAGGCGAGAGGGCGGGCATCGCCGGGGCCGTGGACTCGCTCCTGGACCAGGGCGTGGACGGCATCGTCATCTCCGAGCCGATCGACGAGGCGGACGGCGCGGATCTCTCCGCACGGGTCGATGTGCCGGTCCTCGTCCTCGGCGCACCCCCGCCCTTCGCCGCCCCCCATGTGGTGACGGCCGGCATCGTCTCCAGCCAGATGGCGCGGGCGGCCACCGAGCACCTGCTGGAGCTGGGGCACACCACCGTCCACCACCTGGCGGGTCCACAGCGCTGGTACTCCGCCCGGGACCGTCTCGACGGATGGCGCGAGGCGCTCGCCGCGCACGGCCGGGCCGAGCCGCCGGTCGCCGAGGGCGACTGGTCGGCCGCCTCCGGCTACGCGGCCGGCCGTGAACTTCTCGCCGACCCCGGTGTGACCGCGGTGTTCGCCGCCAACGACGACATGGCCATCGGCCTGATCCGCGCGCTGACGGAAGCCGGGCGGCGTGTGCCGGAGGACGTCAGTGTGGTCGGCTTCGACGACATCCCGGTCGCCGCCTACGTGACCCCGCCGCTGACCACGGTGCGTCAGCCGTTCGACGCCATGGCGCAGGACGGCCTGAAGCTCCTCGTGCACGCCATCGAGAACCCGCAGGCCGACCCGCTGCCGATGACCGACCCACCGGTCGAACTCGTCGTCCGCGCCTCGTCAGCACCCCCGCCGCCCCGCTAGCCGCCGGGCCACCGCAGTCCCCCTCACCGACGGAGGTCCGCCCCACCAGAGCCATCCACCGCTTCCACCGCTTCCACCGTTGCCGGCGTTGCCCCAGCCCAGCCCCCGCCCAACTCAACTCAGCCCAAGCCAGCTCAGCTCAGCCCAGCCCAGTTCCTCAGCAGTACCCACCGCCGCTCCCCGGGCCTCGATCAGGCCCGGCACCGGCCGCCGTTTCCTCTCGCGCCCTCCCCGGCGCGACCTCTGACAGGCCCGCCCTCCCGGCCCCGCCCGTCACGCCACACCGCGCCTGACACCACCGCATCCAGCTTCAGCACGCCGTCGCCCGGTGTGCCGGTCCTCAACACCCTTCCGCGGGAGTTCACCATGTCCGGACCCTTCTCCAGCCCCTTCCCGAGCCTCTCCTCCAGCCCGTCACCCCTGAGCCGCCGGGGCTTCCTCGCCGCCACGGGCGCGCTGTCGCTGGCCGCCACCCTGTCCGCCTGCGGCGGCGATGGCGGCTCCACCGCCGGTTCCTCCGCCAAGCCGGTCGGCCAGGCCGACATCGACAAGGCCATGAAGACCCCGACCCAGCTGACGTTCTGGACCTGGGTCCCGAACATCGACAAGGAGGTCGCGCTCTTCGAGAAGAAGTACCCGGCCGTCAAGATCAAGGTCGTCAACGCCGGTCAGGGCACACCGGAGTACACCAAGCTGCGCACCGCGCTGAAGGCCGGCAGCGGCGCCCCGGACATGGTGCAGATCGAGTACCAGGCCATCCCGACGTTCACCATCACCGGCAGCCTGCTGGACCTGCGCCCGTACGGCGCCTCCGCGCTCAAGTCCACCTTCGTCGACTGGACCTGGGGGCAGGTCTCCGGCAGCGGCGGCGAGATCTGGGCGATCCCCCAGGACACCGGCCCCATGGGCATGCTCTACCGCAAGGACATCTTCGACCGGCACGGCATCCAAGTCCCCACCACCTGGGACGAGTTCGCCGCCGCGGCCCGCACACTCCACAAGGCCGACCCCGACGTCTACCTCACCAACCTCGCCGCCAACCAGGTCGCCGCCTGGCACGGCCTGCTCTGGCAGGCGGGCGCCAAGCCGTACGTGACCTCCGGCAAGAGCGACATCACCATCAGCGTCGACGACACGGTCTCGAAGAAACTCGGCCAGTACTGGGGCGCCCTCGCCAAGGAAGGCGTGATCGGCGTCGAACCGGACTTCACCGACTCCTGGTACGCCGCCCTCAACAAGGGCAAGTACGCCACCTGGCTCACCGGCGCCTGGGGCCCGGCCTTCCTGTCCGGCTCCGCCAAGGCCACCGCGGGCAAGTGGCGCGCGGCCCCGCTGCCGCAGTGGGACGCCGCCAAGCCCAGCGCGGGCAACTGGGGCGGCTCGACCACCGCGGTCATCCGCTCCACCAAGAACCCCATCCAGGCGGCGGTGTTCGCCCAGTTCCTCAACAGCGACCCCGCAAGCGCCAGGATGTTCACCACCGAACAGTTCTTCTTCCCGGCGACCAAGACCCTGCTCGCGGAGGCGAGTTTCCTCGGGGACACGCCCGCCTTCTACGGCGGCCAGAAGGTCAACCAGGTCTTCGCGGACATCAGCACCCAGGTCAACCCCGCCTTCCAGTGGCCGCCGTTCCTCGACCGGGTCGCCACGGACTGGACCGAGACCGTCGGCAAGTCCCTCGCCGACAAGACCGACACCGTCCGCGCCCTCGGCTCGTGGCAGTCGCGCATCACGACCTTCGCCAAGGGCCAGGGCTTCACGGTCAAGGGAGGCTGACGATGGCCACCACAGCGGCCACCCCCGCGTCGCCCGCCCGCACGAACCGCACGAAGTCCACGCCACGCCGACGCCACGGCACCGCAGGAGCCCTGTTCATCGCCCCGTTCATGGCGCTGTTCCTGCTGCTCTTCCTCGCCCCGCTCGGCTACGCCGCCTACCTGAGCCTCTTCCAGGAGAAACTCATCGGCGGCTCGACCTTCGTCGGCCTCGACAACTACATCACCGCCCTCAAAGACCCCCTCCTCCTCAAAGGCATCGGCCGCGTCGCCCTGTTCTTCGTCATCCAGGTCCCGGTGATGCTGCTGCTGGCCCTGTTCTTCGCACTCGCCCTCGACAGCGGCCTGCTGCGTCTCGCCCGCGTGATCCGCCTCGGCATCTTCGTCCCGTACGCCGTCCCCAGCGTGATCGCCACCCTCATGTGGGGCTACCTCTACGGCCCCGACTTCGGCCCCTTCGCCCAGATCAGCCACGACCTCCACCTGCCGGCCCCGCACTTCCTCAGCGACAGCTGGATGCTCGGCAGCCTCGCGAACATCGTCACCTGGGAGTTCGTCGGCTACAACATGATCATCCTGTACGCCGCCCTGCGCACCATCCCCGCCGAGCTGTACGAGGCGGCCGCCATGGACGGCGCAGGCGCCTGGCGCATCGCCTGGTCCATCAAACTCCCCGCGCTGCGCCCGGCGCTGACCCTCACCCTGCTGTTCTCGGTGATCGGCAGCTTCCAGCTCTTCAATGAACCGAACCTGCTGATGAAGGTCGCACCGGACGTCATCACCAGCTCGTACACCGCCAACGTCTACGCCTACTCCGTCGCCTTCATCAGCCAGCAGACCAACTACGCGGCCACGGTGTCCTTCATCCTCGGCTTGGTCATCGTGATCGTGTCGTACGCCTTCCTGCTCACCGCGAACCGCAGGAGGACCGCATGACGACCGTGACGCCCCCAGCCGCCACCCCGTCGAAGGCGAAACGGCTGCCCGCCGAGGCCCGCCCGCCGCGCCGTTCATCGATGCACCGCCGCAGCACCCCGCTCACCATCGCCATGCTGGCCGTCCTGGCCTACTTCCTGCTCCCGCTGTTCTGGCTGCTCATCGCCTCCACCAAGAGCACCCAGGACCTGTTCAACAGCTTCGGCCTGTGGTTCTCGCACGCCCCGCAACTGCTGTCGAACATCAAAGCCACCTTCACCCAGGACGACGGCGTCTTCGGGCGCTGGCTGCTCAACACGGTCCTGTACGCCGGGGCCAGCGCACTCGGCGCCGCGCTGCTCGCGGCGGCGGCCGGATACGGGTTCGCCAAGTACCGCTTCCGCGGCCACGGCGCGGCCTTCAACCTGGTCCTCGGCGCCATCATGATCCCGACCACCGCGCTGGCGATCCCCACCTACCTCCTCTTCGCCAAGGCAGGCCTGGTCAACACCCCCTGGGCGGTCATCCTGCCCTCCCTCATCAGCCCCTTCGGCCTCTACCTCATGCGGATCTACGCCGAGGACGCCGTCCCCGACAGCCTCGTCGAGGCCGCCCGCATGGACGGCGCCGGAGAGCTCCGCATCTTCCTCACCATCGGGCTGCGGCTGCTGGCCCCCGGCCTGGTGACCGTCATCCTCTTCACGCTCGTCGCCACCTGGAACAACTACTTCCTGCCGCTGATCATGCTCAACGACCCGGACCTGTACCCCATCACCGTCGGGCTCTCCCGCTGGGCCGACCAGGCGCAGAACGGCGGCGCCGGAGCCAGCAGCGACATGCTCGCCCTCGTCGTGACCGGCTCCCTCATCTCGATCGTCCCGCTCGTCCTGGCCTTCCTGATGCTCCAGCGGTACTGGCAGAGCGGCCTGGCCACCGGCGGCGTCAAGCAGTAGCACCCCCAACACCCCCTAATCCCTGGAGGTTTGTCCATGGCGGACCTGCCCGCCCGCGTGCTGTTCGGCGCTGCCTACTACCACGAGTACCACCCCGCCTACGGCCCGGACGTACGGCCCGACGAACAGCTCAAGACCGACCTCGACCTGATGGCCGACGCGCACTTCACCGTCATCCGGGTCGGCGAGTCGGTCTGGTCGACCTGGGAACCCGAGAACGGCCGCTTCGCACTCGACTGGCTCCAGCCGGTGCTGGACGGCGCCCACGAACGCGGCATCTCCGTCATCCTCGGCACCCCCACGTACGCCGTACCGCCGTGGCTGGCCCGCCAGTACCCGGAGATCACCGGCGAGCGGCGCACCGGCGAACGCATCGGCTGGGGCGCCCGCCAGGAAGTGGACTTCACCCACCCCGCCTTCCGCTTCCACGCCGAGCGGATCATCCGCAAGATCGTCGCCCGGTACGCCGGCCACCCGGCCGTCATCGGCTTCCAGGTCGACAACGAACCGGGCCTGGAGCTCTTCCACAACCACGGCGTCTTCCAGCGCTTCACCGACCACCTGCGCGCCAAGTACGGCGACGTCGAGACCCTCAACCGCGAATGGGGCCTGGTCTACTGGTCCCACCGCCTGTCCACCTGGGCCGACCTGTGGACGCCCGACGGCAACGTGCAGCCCCAATACGACGTCGCCTGGCGGGAGTTCCAGGCCCGCCAGTGCACCGAGTTCATCGGCTGGCAGGCCGACCTCGTCCGCGAGTACGCCCGCCCCGGGCAGTTCGTCACCACCTGCATCTCCTACACCCGCCCCGCCGTGGAGGACGACGAGCTCACCGACCGCCTCGACATCGCCACCGGCAACCCCTACTACGCCATGCAGGACGGCCTGCTCCTGCCCGACCCGACACCGGACGACCACGAGCAGAAGTGGCAGAGCACCGGCGTCTGGTCGCTGTACCAGACCGCCGACTGGATGTTCTCCTCCCGGCAGGAACCGTTCCTGGTCACCGAGACCAACGCCTCCTCCATCGGCTACGCGTGGGACAACCGCCCCGCCTACGACGGCCAGTGGCGCCAGGCAGCCTGGGCCCTCGTCGGCCGCGGGGCCCGCATGATCGAGTACTGGCAGTGGCAGACCCTGCGCTTCGGCGCGGAGACCTACTGGGGCGGCGTTCTGCCGCACAGCGGCCGACCGGGCCGCACGTACGCCGAACTGGCCCGGCTGGGTAAGGAGTTCGAGGCCGTAGGGCCGCTCGTCGCGGGGCTCGAACCCGATGCCGACGTCACGATCGTCTACTCCACCCCCAGCAAGTGGCTGATGCAGAAGCACCCGCCCCTCGCGACCTCCGACGGCGCACCGGACCCGACCGCCTACCACCGCATCCTCGACCCCTTCTACCGCGGCGCCTTCGACGCCGGACGGCAGGTCCGCATCGTCCACGCCCGCCAACTGCACGACCCGCGCGGCCAGCGGGAAGGCATGGCCCCCCACGAGGCCGCGCACCGCCACCCCGTCCTCGTCGTCCCCGCCCTGTACCTCGCCGAGGACACCACCCTCGACTGGCTCGCCGCCTACGCCCACGCCGGCGGCCACCTGGTCCTGGGCCCCCGCACGGGCTACGCCGACCAGGAGGCCCGGGCCCGGCACGAGGCGGCCCCCGCCCGCCTCACCGGCGCCGCGGGAGTGACGTACGACGAATTCAGCAACCTCACCCACGCCCTCCCGGTCCACGCCGCACCGGACAGCCCCCTCCCACTGCCCGAGACCGCGACGGCGACGCACTGGGCCGACGGCCTCACCGTCACCGACGCCGACGTCCTCGCCACCTACGAGCACCCGCACTTCGGCCGCTTTCCCGCCATCACCACCCGCCGCCACGGCGAAGGCCGCGTCACCTGCGTCGGCACCGTGCCCGGCCGCGACCTCGCCCGGGCGCTGGCCGCCTGGATGGCGCCGGCCTCCCGCAGCGCGTGGCGTGACCTGCCGGCGTCCGTCACCGCGACGACCGGCACAGCGCCCGACGGCCGCCGCGTCCACATCGTCCACAACTGGAGCTGGCAGCCCACGAGCGTCCCCGCTCCGGTGAACCTCGCCGACGCCCTGAACGGCACCCTCCTGCCCGCGGGCACCGTGCTGGACCTCGGCCCGTGGGACGTACGCGTACTCGTCTCCCCGAAGGAGTAGCCGTGCAAGCTGTGCAGGGAAGAAGAGCGGCCAAGGCACTGGGCACGTTCATCGCGGCAGCCGCGATACTGGCCATACCCATGACCACCGGTGCGCAGGCCTACAACCCGACGGGCGGGATCCTCTACCAGCTCGGCAACGAACCGTGCCTGAAGGGGCGCGGCAACTGCGCCGTCTACCCGAAGTCGGCGCAACTGCCGAGCGGACGCCTGGTCGCGTCGTTCGAGAAGTCCACCGTCGTAGCGGCGACGGGCAGCGCCGACAGGCAGACCCTCCCGGTCTACAAGAGCGACGACCACGGTACGACCTGGCAGCCGCTGTCGGAGGTCAAGGCTCCCGCGTACCTCTCCAGCGACCGCCAGTACGCGAAGTACACCAGCAACTGGACGAACCCGTACCTCTACACGCTGCCGCAGGACGTCGGGAACCTGAAGCAGGGCACGCTGCTCCTGGCGAGTGTCGTGTCGGGCGACGACCAGTACTACCGTGAGCACAAGGCGGCCGACCCCAGCTGGACACCCTCCAACGACGGCGACCGCGGCGACCTCGCCATCGCGCTGTACTCCAGCACCGACGAGGGCGCGTCCTGGAAGGTCGTCAACGTCATCGCGACCGGCGGCTGGCAGGGCGGCAGCGCGGGCGCGATCGGCCAGAACATCGCCGCCGCCAACACACACCAGCAGGTGGACCCCGTCTGGGAGCCGTATCTGATGGTCTATCAGGGCCAACTCGTGTGCTACTACTCGGACGAGAACGACTACACCGGCTTCAACGCGACCACCGGCGTCCCGACCCTCGACCCCGCCAACACCACCGCCACCGACTCGCACGGCCAGATCCTCGCCCATAGGACCTGGGACGGGCGCAGTGCGCAGTGGAGCGTTCCCGTCGTCGACATCGCGGGCCTGACCCAGAGCGTGGGAGGCGGCAGGACACAGATCGGCGGCGGGCGGCCGGGCATGGCGAACGTCGTCCGCACCGCGGACGGCAAGTGGCTCCTCACCTTCGAGTACTGGGGCGGCGGAGCCAACACCAGGTACGTGGTCGCCGACAACCCGCTGCAGTTCTACCGAGGTTCCCCGACCGGCGAAGCCGTCACCTCACTGCCGGTCGACACCGGTTCCCGGCCGCTCGCGACGGGCGGCAGCCCGGTCGTCATCAGGCTTCCCGGGGGACGCCTGGTCTACAACGCGGCCGGCAGCGGCAATGTGTGGGTCAACGAGAGTGGACGCAGCGACGGTACGTGGAAGGAGTACCAGACCACCTCGAAGGCCGGTTACAGCCGTAGCCTGCAGTACGTCGACGGCACGGGCCGTATCGCGATCCTCAACAACCAGGGCACCTCCACGATCGCCTACGCCGAGGTCGACCTCGGCCAATCGGGCGGCGCCTACTACCAGTTGGTGAACCGCAGGACCGGCCAGGTGATCGGCACCGGGAACAAGACCAACGACGCGAACATCGGCAACGCGGACGTCCCCGACGTCGTCCTGGAGGCCCCCGGCTCCGCGGCGAACCCGGACACCCAGCACTGGCACGTGGTGACCGAGCCGAACGGCGGCGTGACCCTGCTGAACAAGTCCGGCGGCCGCGCGGCGGCCGTCTGGACCGGCAACGCGACGGCCGGGCAGCGGATCGGTCAGTGGGTCGACAACAGCGCCACCGGCAGCTGGAACCTCGTCAAGACCACCGACGGGTTCTACAAGCTCCAGTCGGTCAGGAACACGAACCTGTACCTGACCGGCCCGTCCGACGGCGCGCCGCTCACCTTGGAGAACGCGCTCACGGACGGCTCGCAGGACTGGGAACTCGTCCAGTAGCCCCCTCAACCAGGCCACCGAGAGGCTCCGCCCCTGCCGGCGGAGCCTCAGGGTGTCCCAGGTGTGCGGTCGGCGGGTAAAGGGAGCCGTAGCGGTGAAGTGGTTCGGTCGGACTGAGGACGTCCCCTGATGGCGGCCTTGGCCGCACCGTAGGACGTTCGATCTGCGGTGCGCCGCGGGCGACGGCCTGGCGTCGCCACCTTGACCAGATCGGCGCGTGAACACGTAGGTGATGATGGGAAGTTGAACTTGCTCGGCCTTTCGATGCTGCGGCCGGCCGGCACCCACCGGTGGTGTGGGCCGCCGCGGCGCGACCCGCGAAAACCTGCCGCCACCCCGCAGGAAGAGGCTGGAGTGTCAGGAGTGGGCGAGCGGCCAGCCGAGGCGTGATCGACGATCTCCTGCCGGCCGTCCTGGGCGGGCATCAGGTGGGACCGGCCGGGGAACACCGTGACCTCGGTGGTGGTGCCGTCGACCTTGCGAAGTGGCCGCCAGGCGCAAGTGGTGCAGAGAGGGGCGGAGGCGTGCCGGACGCCTCTGTGAAGCCCGTTCGCGGGGTCGGTGGGCTCGCCTCAGGCCGCCGCCGCTCGGAGGCCGGATGTGTGGGGGAGGTCTTGGTCGGCCCAGACGACCTTGCCGCCCGGTACCGGGCGGGAGCCCCACCTGCGGCACAGGTTGGTGACGAGGAAGAGGCCGCGGCCGTTCTCGTCCATGGTGCGTGCGCGACGCGGACGCGGGGTGGAGGGGCCGGTGTCGGACACTTCGCAGGTCAGGACCTGGTGCCGGACGAGCCGCAGCTCGATCTGCCCGGTGCCGTGGCGGATGGCGTTGGTGACGAGTTCGCTGACGATCAGTTGCGTGGCGTCCTGAAGACCTTGCAGGCCCCATTCCGTCAGTTGTCGTGCGGCCAGGGTGCGGGCGCTGCGGACGGCGGACTGGTCCCCGGGCAGGGTCCAGGAGGCAACCCGGGTCGGGCAGAGGGAGCGGGTGCGGACGAGGAGGAGTGTGACGTCGTCGCACGGTGCCTGGTCCGGAAGGGACTGCGTCGCGATGTCGCAGAGGTCTTCCAGAGACCGGCCCGGTTGTGCGAGGACGGTGCCCAGCCGGCGCATTCCCTCTTCGATGTCGTGGTCGCGGGTCTCGATCAGGCCGTCGGTGTACAGGGCGAGGACGCTTCCCTCGGCCAGTTCCAGTTCCACGGATTCGGGAGGGTCCCCCAGGCCGACACCCAGGGGGGCTCCGGTGGGGAGGTCGAGGTACGTGACCCGCCCCTGTGGGTCGATGATCGCGGGCGGGGGATGCCCGGCCCGCGCCATGGTGCACCGGCGGGTGGCAGGGTCGTAGACGGCGTACAGGCAGGTGGCGCCCACCACCGCGGGGGTCTGGACCGGGGTGTCGGCGTCTTCCTCGCTCAGTCGTTGGACCGTGTCGTCGAGATGGGCCAGCACTTCGTCGGGGGGCAGTTCCATGGCGGCGAGGGTGTGGACGGCGGTGCGGAGCCTGCCCATGGTCGCGGCGGCGTGGAGGCCGTGTCCGATCACGTCGCCGACGACGAGCGCCACCCGTGCGCCGGACAGCGGGATCACGTCGAACCAGTCGCCGCCGACACCGTGGTCCAGGTCCGCGGGCAGGTAGCGCGACGCCGCATCGACCGCCGTGCCGCCTGCCAACCGGCGGGGCAGCAGATGGCGTTGCAGGGTGAGGGCGGCGGTGTGTTTGCGAGCGTACTGACGGGCGTTGTTCAACGACCGCGCGGCGCGGCCGACGAGCTCTTCGGCCAGGAGGAGATCGACCTCATGGAACGGCGCGGGATCCTTTGTCCGGACGAACAGCGCCACGCCCAGCAGGGAGCGCCGTGCACGGATGGGTACGATCATGATCGAGTGCACGCCGTGCTCGCGGACCCCGTGCGCCAGTTCCGGCACCTTGTCGACCCATGTGCCCGAGGAGGTGTCCAGGACCGGCTCCAGGACGGACTTCCCGGCACGCAGGACGTCGGTGAAGGGTGAGATCGGCGGCACGAATACCGGCTCGCCGCGCGCCCATGGGGATGGCCGGTCCCCCTGGTGGATCGAGGCCAGACCGGCACGTCGGAGACAGGGGAGGCGCTGGCCCGTCGCGCCGATGTGGACCGGGGCCCCCTCCCCGAACGAGATCGACTGCTCCAGGTCCACGGTGACGTGGTCGGCGAGCAACGGCACGGCCAGGTCTGCCAGTTCCTGGCTGACCTGTGTCACGTCCAGGGTGCTGCCCAGATGCGTACTGGCCTGGCTGAGGACGGCGAGGCGCTCACGCGTCCGCCGGCTCGCGGTGACGTCGGCGCCGATGGTGCACACCCCCAGCGCTTGGCCGTCGGCGCCCTGGAGGCACTGAAATGAGGCCGCGAACTGGTGCTCCGGGCACGTCGGCAGCCACGTCCGGTACTCGTGGATCCTGGTCGTACCGTTTTGGAGTACCTGCCGCATCACCGCCTCGATCGCTTCGGCATTGGCACCGGGCAGTACCTCGGTGATTCGACGTCCGAGACGTCGCTCACGGGGAAGGCCGTCATGGCTCTCAGCAACGTCGTTCACGTAGGTGGACCGCAGTTGCCGGTCACGAATGCCGACACCGATCGGCGTGTGGGCGAGAAGCGGTCCCCGCACCGATCTGTCTGTCGCGTCCCCGGACTGCGGGACGGCGTCGGTCACGGACGCGAGCCATCGCGCTGTCCCGTCCTGACCGTGCAGCATCGTGAGCCGTACGCCGGCGTCGAGTACGCGGCCGTCCCGGTGGCGCACTGCCGTCGCCCCTGACCAGCCGTTTTCGGCACGGCACCGCTCGACAAACGCTGATGTCGTGGTCGCTTCCTTGAAGGACGGCAGCACGAGTGCGGCGGACCGGCCCACGACCTCCCCGGCACGGAATCCGACGAGCCGTTCGGCGGTGTGCGTCCATGCGGCGACCGTCCCCTGCTCGTCGAGCAGCGCGATTGCGGTGTCGGATATGTCAGACGCGTGCAACTGCTTACCGAGTGCTATCGCGTCGAGGCTGGTCGTAGTCATCAAGTGCTGTCCTCAGGGGTCTGGGAAAGTCGACGGCACGGGGCTCCAGTGATTCGCCCCTTTTTCCCCTAATGACCGAATAGCGATCGGTTTTGTGACAGCGCCACAGCCGCGACGGATGCAGCTCCCGCCCTTCAGGTCGTCGCAGGACTGCCTGCCAGGTGAAGCCCCAAGCCGCCGGCTGACCCGCCTACCTCCGGCCACCTTCGCGCGCACCCCGAACGAGTGCGCCGCCGATCACACATCACAACCACTTTGACCTGCGGCGGAGCGGATTGGGTGATGATGGCGGCACACACTGTGTCCGCCGTGCCATCGCAGGCCTCGTCTGCGAAACCTGTTCCTCAAGGTCGGACCGGGCCAGTGGCGACATGCCGCAGCCGCGTCGCCGATCACCCCGAGCAAATCCGATGGCACCGGCAGCCTTCAGACGACAAGACTGCACGCGTGAACACCCTGCCGCCGTCGCCCGGCCCGCTCCCTCTACCGGTACCGGACCCGCGCGCCCACGACGTCGTTCTCGACTATGCGGGCATGCACGCCTTGGTTGCTGACCTGGTTCTGCCCGGCGACGCGTCGATGTACGTGATGAGTGCGATGGAAACCTCCCGCGAGCTCATCCGGCACTCCTACTACCGGTACGAGTTCGCCACCGTCGCCGTCATGCACTCCCTGTACGCCCTGGAGCACGTCCTTGCCGAGCGTCTGGCCGTCGACAAGCCACTCCAGGACCTGATCGAGAGGGCCGTCGACGCGGGGCTGATCGCGGCCGAACTCGCCGCCGAACTCGACCGCGGCCGACTGCTGCGCGACAAGATCACGCAGGGCGCCGTGACAAGTGCCGCCCTCGGCCCGGTCAGGGCCACCGACATGGTGCGTGTCGTCTTCGACGCTGTCTCCCTGCTCCTTCGCCCATCAGTCGTGGCAGAAGCGACAGCCGCCGATACGAGCGGAGCACAGCCCGAAGACCAACTCGCCGGGCTGTGGGAGGAACACCGGCGCGCGCTGTTCCCCGCAAGCTTCCGCGGCGTCGACATCGAGGGCGTGGACCTGGTCCTCCTGGACGCCGACGTCCATGGCCTCGTCCAGAGGGAGCTGAACGGCGGACTCGACGACCGTGGCATTGCCATCCTCTGGGCGTGCATCGCCGACCTTGAAAAGATCGTGCCCCTGATCAACGAGGAGTACTGCGCCGCCTACTTCGCGAGACTTCGAACGATGGCCAAACTGGCAGCAGCGCGCCATATCCCCACCGCGACCTGACCACCGGGGTTGAAACAGACTCGGAGTCTCCCACGACCCTAGTCAGGGTCTGGTTCCGTCCCGTTCGATCAGGCTCTCTGGGCGTTTGACGGTTGGCCAGGTCTGTTGGAGGGCTCCGTTCCTGGGCTCAGGGCAGCTGGCCCAGTGCTGTGGCCAGTGGTTCCAGCACGGCGGGGGTGTAGGGCGGCGGCAGGTAGACGATGGCAAGCTCCGCACCGGCCTCGCCGAGCTCGGCGGCGGTGGCCGCCGTCGCGGCCGGATCGCCGCTGAACCGCACCTGGCTCGACAGCAGGATCTCCGCCGGGTCCCGGCGGACGTCGGCGCAGTGCTGGTGGAGTACGTCGCGCGCGCGGATGAACTGCCCGACCGTGCCGCTGTCGAAGTTCCAGTGCTGTGCGAAACGGGCGGCGGTGCGCAGGGTGCGCTTCTCGCCGCTGCCGCCGATGCACAGCGGCGGGTGCGGCCGCTGCACGGGCTTGGGGTTGCAGCGGGCGCCGGTCAGCTCGTAGTAGCTGCCCTTGAACGTCGTGGTCTCCCGGCTGAGCAGACCGGTGATGACCTCGCACGCCTCTTCGAACCGGTCGCTGCGCTCCTTCGGTGTGCCCAGCTCGATGCCGTAGGCGCTGGACTCCTCCTGGTTCCAGCCGGTCCCGATGCCGAGCTCCAGCCGGCCGCCGGACACGACGTCGAGGGTTGCCGCCATGTTGGCCAGCACGGCGGGGTGCCGGTAGTGGATGCCGGTGACGAGCGTGCCCATCCGCAGTCGGCTGGTCGCCTGTGCCAGCGCGGTCAGCGTGATCCAGCCCTCCAGGCGGGGGAGGGCCGGGTCGGCGCCGTGCGTCGGGTAGAAGTGGTCGGAGGTCCAGCCGGACTCGAATGTCTCGATGTCGTCGGCGGCCCGCCACACCTGGAGCATGCCGTCCCAAGTCGTGCTCTGCGGTGACGTCTTGAAGGCAAAGCGCATGCGGCCACGTTAGTGCGAGGTGCGTTCTTCCCCGGACCGGGGAGCGGTTCGGCTGGTTCGGGAGTTCTGGCGCCTGCTGTCAGTCGCCGATGCGATGATCCCCGCACACGACAGCGAAGGAGGCCCCTCTTGGGCAGCGGGGACATCGAGCCCTTCGGTAACGACGTCGGGGCGATCGGGCCCGGGGTAAGACCGGGGCCACCGCAATGAGCTACAGCCTGGGCTTCTACCGGTTCTTGGACGGTGAGCCGGCCAAGCCGGACATGGACGTGGTCCGGGCGGTCCTTTCGCCCTGTGACGCCGCGCCCGAGAAGGCGGCCGAGGACGATACGGAGTTCTGGATCCGTGCCGCCGACGGCAGCGAGGCCGAGGTGTTCGTCTTCGACAGCGGCATCGGTGTCGAACGCCCGCAGGCCGGCGACGTGTGGAAGATCATCATCGAGCTGGCGGACCGGCTCGGCGCGGGGATCGTCATTCCCGACGGCACGCTCCTGTGCCGTGAGGACATGCGGGGACACCTTCCCGAGGGCCTGGAGAGCGATGCTGTCTTCGTCCCGGAGATCACCCTCGAAGTCTTTGAGAGTGTCGCGGGGCCGTTCAGTCCTCCGCTGACCTGATGTCCCGCCCCGCGCGGGGAACGTCGTCGCCGCCCCGACCCGGCGGCGTGCGGCGGGGTACGGACCCGATCGCCCTCTTCCTTCACGGGACGGCGGTGAGGGCGGGGAGTCCAGCCGGTGCGCGGCGAGAGCAAGCTTTCCGGCTCCTGCGGCCGCTGAACAGCGCACCATCGACTCGCTCTTGTGATCGGACGGACATGAAGGCAACAAGGCAGGCCGCGCGGCGTCGCCCGCGCAGGCGAGGGCTGGTGACCGGCACGGCGCTGGCGATGGTCGCCACCGTTCTGCTCGTCTCCCTGATCGTGGTCCTCCGCTCCGGCCGCGACGCCGGTACCGGGAACGCCGCGACCACGCCCGTCGCCGGCTCCCAGGAGACGGCTGCCCCGCCGGTGGCGTCCGGACGCAAGCCGCCCACGGCCTCCCCGGCCGCGACGGCCGGCGCGACCACTCCAGCGCCTTCTGCGACCACCGCACCGGCACGGACCCCGCCCGCGACCACCCGGCAGCCGGCTTCCGGCACGGCGTCTTCTTCTGCTTCTTCTGCCGGCACGACGGCGCGAGTCGCCGTGCCGAGGGCCGGGTGCGCGGTCGGATGCGCGGTCGGGTTCGTGGTGGGGCCGGCGGTGGGGGGTGCGGTGGCGGTCAGGGAGAGCCGCAGCGATCCGTCCCTGAGAGCCAGTGAGTCGATCGTCAGCCGGAGGGGAGCCCGGTGCCCACGGACCGTGAGCGACCCCTCCACCGTCCAGACGCCGTCGTCGCCGCGGACTGCCCTGCTCGACTCGAAGCGGATGGCCGGGTGCCGGTCCGTGTCCAGGAACGCGGGCGAGCGCACGTGATCGTCCCGGCGAGCCGCACCGGTGTGGAAGCTGCCCGCAGCGACTACCGCGTACACGGCCGACTCGGTCACCGACTCGGCGACGGAGATGCTCGCCGACTCCAGCGCGAAAGTGCCGTTCACCCTGCCAAGGCCGAACATGTGCCGGGTGGTGAAGGTGATAGACGATCGCGCCGATCGACCTGATAGCTTCCGACGGATTGTTCCTTGCGTAAGCAAGTATCTCTGTGCAGCGAACAGGCTGGCGGTCGTGGGATCCAGTCGGTCCATGGCCTGCCCCAGGCGCAGGCGTAGGCGGTCGTCGGCCGGTCCTGTCGGTGCCGCAGACTGCACGGGAATCCGGGATCCGATCACCGCTTGAGCTTGCTTGCTTGAGCATGTAAGCTGCACGGATGAATGACGCTGATCCGCTGGCCGCCGAGGAAGAACGATTCTGGCGTGCCCTGATGCGCGTCATCATCGCGCTCCCGCGCTCGCTGGACGACGATCTGCTGCGGGCCACGGGACTGACGCTCACCGAGTACGTCGTCCTCATGAGTCTCTCCGAAGCGGAGAACCAGGAGCTGCGGATGACGGATCTCGCCGCGGCCAGCGCCCTGTCGGCGAGCCGGATCACCCGGATCGTGGACACCCTCCAGGCCCGGGGCCAGGTGACCAAGCGGCGCCACGAAGGCGACGGGCGGGGCAATGTGGCCTCATTGACCCCGGAGGGGCTGAAGCGTCTTCAGTCCGCCTACCCCGTTCATCTGGCGAGTGCCCGTAAGCGGGTCGTCGACCAGCTCGACGGACGCTCCCTGCCCGCTCTGGTGCGGCAGTTCGAGGCCGTGGTGAAAAAGCTCGACTGAACCAGGCCACGGACGGCCGTGTCCCGGTCCGGTCGGCCATCGGTCCGCGCTCGACGACGAGCCCGCCGCCGTCCTGCTCGACGAATTCGCCGGGATGACGGATCGAGGCGGTCACCGGCGTCCGCTGCCGTCGAGGCGTGGCTCAGCGACGCGTCCGTGACGCGGGAGTACCTGATCAACGCGGTCGCCGCCTGCGGGCCTGCGCGCCCACGCGGTGGAAGCCGACGCGGATCGCACCGGCCGGGTGGTCCGCGTCGCGCTCCCCGGCGCCGGGGTTCCCCACGGCCCCGTCCGGCCCGATGTATGAGACGTCCCGTCAGGCCCGGTACACGCGGCGGGCGATGTGCTCCGCGATCATGATGGTGGTCGCGTTGGTCACGGTGGACGGGACCTCCGGCATGATGGAGGCGTCCACGACGCGCAGCCGCTCGACCCCCTTGACCGCGCCCGACTCGTCGACCACGGCCCATTCGTCCCCGGGCCCTCCCATAGGCACGGTCGAGGTGGGGTGACCGTAGGTGGAGATCCCGGTCTCGATCGTGTCGAGCAGTTCCTCGTCGCCCCGGACCGCGTCACCGGGAACGAGTTCGCCGGCCAGTACCCGTGCGAACCGCGGCGTGCCCGCGAGGCTGCGCACGAGCTTCACGCCCTCCAGCATGCGGCTGCGGTCCCTGGCGGTCGCGAGGTAGTTGTCGTCGATGACCGGAGCGGCGTAGGGGTCCCGGCCGGCCAGGCGGAGGGAGCCCCGTGACTCCGGCCGGGTGACGGCCGTCGCCAGGAGCAGGGCTGCGCCGGTCGGGCTGAAGGAGCCGTCCAGCAGGTGCACGGCCACGATGCCGAGGTCCAGTTCGCCGGCCTGGGCTTCGGCCGACGCGCACCACAGGCCCGCCGAGAAGGCGTCCGTCATCGTCTGGTGCCCAGGCGCCAGGGCGAACAGCGAGTGGAAGAAGGGATGGTCCTGCAACCTCCGGCCGACCGGCAGGTCGGCGACCACGTCGATGCCCAGTGCCCGCAGGTCCTTCGCCGGGCCGACGCCGGAGCGCAGCAGGATGGCCGCACTGCCGTAGCTGCCGGCGGCGAGTATCACCTCGGCGGCCCGGTACACGGTGCCGGAGGCACTCACCACGCCGCGCGCCGTGCCGTCCTCGATGAGTACGGTGTCGGCGGTGACCTCGCTCAGCACCCGGAGATTGGGGCGCCGTCGCACCGGTGGCGTCAGATAGGCCAGGGCGGTGTTCTGCCGCACCCCGCCGACGATGTTGACGGGGTAGCCGCCGACGCCCTCCTGCTCGGCCCCGTTGAAGTCCTCGACACGCCGGAACCCGCGGTCCGCCGAGCCGTCGACGAACGCCCGCAGAGGCGACGTGAGTTGCTCGTAGGACCACTGGCGGACGGGGAAGGGTCCGGAGCGCCCGTGGTAGGCGTCGTCGCCGGCCGGCGTGTTCTCCATGCGCCTGAACGTGGGGAGGACGTCCTCGTAGGACCAGCCCTTGATGCCGTAACGGTCCGCCCAGGCGGCGAAGTCCGCGGAGCGCGCCCGGATGGCCACCCCCGCGTTGACGGCGGAACTGCCTCCCATGGTCCGGCCGCGTGGAGCGGGGATGCCCGGGGCCCGGTCGGTGCCCCGCGCGGTGTAGCCCCAGTCGTGGTCCGGATCGGCCAGCAGATGCGGGGTCCGCAGCCAGTGGGGGAACTGCCCCGCGGGGTAGTCCGGGCCTGCCTCGATCAGCAGGACCTCGCGCTGCGGGTCCTCGCTGAGCCGGGCGGCGAGTACGGCGCCCGCGGATCCGCCTCCGACGACGATGACATCGGCGTCCTTGCCCGGCCGGTCGTTGCTGTCGCTCACGGACTTGCCTCCGAGGACTTGTCAGGGGATGCATCTTTGGATGCTTCTTCAAGCAAATTGATACTGCGGGGCCGGTCGGGTTCCTGCCGCGTGCTGCGGTCGGGGATGCGGTATCTCAGAGATGCGGTATCTCAGAAATGCGCTGTCTCGGGAACGACGCGCTCTCCGAGCAGATGGAGGGCTGCCTGCTGGTCGGCTCCTCGTACCGGGCCGATGACGTGGTCGATGCCGATCTGGTGCAGCCGGCGCAGTTCGGCGAGCAGGCCCGGCACGTGCTCGCCCCGCGGCCCGGGGTCGAGGGGAAAGAGGACGGTCTTCTCGATCGTGTCGTAGTCCCGCCCGGCCCGGTCACAGTGCCCGCGCAGCACGTCGAGCTTGTGCCGGAGGTCCGGTCCGTGGAAGAGGTTGCAGGCGTTGCCGTACTCCGCGACGAGCCGCAGTGTCTTCCGCTCGCCGGACCCGCCGATCAGGACCGGCGGATGGGGGCGCCGTACCGTGGCGGGGGAGTTGAGGGTGCGTTCGAGCCGGTAGTGGCGGCCGTTGAAGGGCCCTTCGTCGTCGCTCCACATCTGCAGGCAGATCCGCAGCGTCTCCTCGAGGCGTTCGAACCGCTCCGCGACGGGCGGGAAGGGCAGGCCCAGTCCGCGCGCCTCGGCGACGTTGAACCCCGCGCCGACGCCGATGCCCAGGGCCGCCCGGCCCTCGGACAGCACGTCGAGCGTGGTGACCATCTTGGCCAGCAGGCCGGGCTCGCGGTAGCCGGCCGAGGTCACCAGGGCGAGAAGCTCCACGCGCTCGGTGCTCGCCGCCAGGTAGCCCAGCGTGGTGTACGCCTCCAGCATTGCCTGTTCGGACGTCCCCACGATCCCGATCTGGAAGAGATGGTCCATGACGGCGATGCGCGTGAACCCGTACTCCTCCGCGGTGCGGGCGAGCCGGCCCACGTGACGTGCGATGCCTGCCGGGCCCTGGGGCTGGGTGAAGTCAGCGATGGCCATGCCGAGGTTCATGCGGGCTCCCGTGTTCCGGACCGACCGACCGAGTATGCCCAGGCAGTCATCTGCTTTGTCAAGCAAGTAAATACCAGTCAGTGCCGCGCATATTGGTGCCAGGAAACCAAGTTCCGGGCAAACGTGGTGTTCGTCGCCCAATGGCTCCATCCGCGCACGCTTCTAGCGTCGTCCTCACGGAAGCGGTCCGGTCCCCGGACCCGAAGGAGCCGTACACGAGCGCGGCAAAGGAACGGTGCATGAACGCGAGGGAAGACCGAGGTCCACTGCGGCATCGCCCCCTTGGTCGTGGCGGCCGTCGGACGTGCCGTCACCGAACGGACCGCATTTCGCGACGAGGGCGCCGGTGTCGAGCAGGATCGGATCGGCGCTTGGTTCCGGCGTCCCACGACACGAGGGAAGGCACCCGGGCCTTCACCGAGAAGCGCGCACCCCACGGGCAGGGCCGCTGACCCTGCGCCCGACTCCAGCACGAAAGTCGGTGGCAACAATGACCGAGCGATCCACCGTCCACAGCGTGACCTACGACCTGCTGCGGACCCTGAAACTCACCACGGTCTTCGGCAATCCCGGTTCGACCGAGCAGACCTTCCTGCAGGATTTCCCCGAGGACTTCACCTACGTCCTGGCGCTGCAGGAGGCGTCCGTCATCGCGATGGCCGATGCCTTCGCCCAGGTCACGCGCCGCCCGGCACTGGTCAACGTGCACTCCTCGGCCGGCGTGGGAAACGCGGTGGGCAACCTGGTGGCGGCCTACCACGGAAACACGCCCCTGATCATCACCTCGGGACAGCAGCACCGTGAACTCGTGATCGGGGAGCCGTATCTCGGCAACCGCGAGGCCACCACGCTGCCGAAGCCGTGGGTGAAATGGTCCTACGAGCCGGCCCGCGCCGAAGACGTCCCCGAGGCCTTCATGCGGGCCTACGCGGAGGCACTGCAGCCGCCGGCGGGACCGGTCTACCTGTCGATTCCCATGGACGACTGGAAGCGGCCGCTGTCCGGATTCACCCGGGTCCGGACCGTCAGCGACCGGGTCGCCCCCGACGCGCGGCGCCTGCGGCTGTTCGCCGACCGCATCTCCGCAAGCCGCCGTCCCGCGCTGGTCTTCGGGCCGGAGGTGGACCGCGCCGGCGGCTGGGACGCGGCCGTGGCCCTGGCGGAGAAGCTGCGCGCTTCCGTCTACGGCGCCCCGCTGCTGGACCGCGCCTCCTTCCCCGAGGACCACTCCCTCTTCCGCGGCCCGCTCGGCATGTCGGTGAAGACCATCAGCGACCGGCTGGCCGGGCACGACCTGGTGGTCGTGATCGGCGCGGAGGCGTTCCGCTACTACCCCTACGTGCCCGGCGACTACCTCCCCGACGGCACCGAGCTCCTGCAGATCACCGGCAATCCGGGGGTTGCCGCGGCGGCACGGGTGGGCGACAGCCTCCTGGGCGATCCGGCGACGGCGATCGAACTGCTCCTGGACATGGTCGCCGAGGGGTCCGCGCGAACCGCTCCGGAGCCGATGGCGCGGCCCCGTGAGCTGCCGCAGACGCCGAGCAGCCCGCTCACCCCGCCGGAGGTGTACGCCGCCCTGAGCAGGGTCCGGCCGCCGGACGCGGTCATCGTCAACGAGTCGACCTCCACGATGGCGCAGCAGGTCGAGTGGCTTCCGACGGTCAGGACCGGATCGTTCTTCGCCACGGCCAGCGGAGGGATCGGCTGGGGCACCCCGGCCGCGGTGGGCGTCGCGCTGGGCGACCGGGAGCGGGGCGTCGAGCGGCCGGTGGTCGGGCTGATCGGTGACGGTTCCTTCCAGTACTCCGTGCAGGCCATCTGGACGGCGGCCCGGCACAACCTCCCGGTCGTGTACGTGGTCATGCGCAACCAGGAGTACTCCATCCTCAAGTCGTTCGCGGTGCTGGAGGAGACGCCGGGCGTTCCGGGACTCGACCTGCCCGGGCTCGACATCGCCTCCGTGGCCCGCGGATTCGGATGCCGTGCGGTCGAGGTGGAGACCGCGGGGGACCTGGAGCGGGAGTTCAAGGCGGCCCTGACCGCCGGCACCACCACCGTCATCGTGGTGCCCACGCAGCCCCAGAAGGCGATGTTGTAGGCCGTGCGAGCGGTACGGCGGGACATGCGAGCGACACGGCGGGACAGGAGGCAGCGGTCATGGACCTTGGACTGAAGGACCGGGTGTACATCGTCACCGGTGGCACCCGCGGTCTGGGCAGGGCCGCCGCGCGCGAACTGGTGGCGGACGGGGCGAGGGTGGTCGTCAGCGGCCGCGGCGAGAAGTCGGTGGCCGCCGCCGAGGCGGAGCTCGGCGGCCGGGGGCAGGCGGTCGGTGTCGTGGCCGACAACGCCGACCCCGTTGCCCCGGGCCGGCTCATCGGCGCGGCACGCGATGCCTTCAATCGGCTGGACGGGGTGCTCATCAGCGTCGGGGGCCCGCCGGCAGGTACGTCGGACACCATCGACGACGACCTGTGGCGCGCCGCCTTCGAGTCGGTCTTCCTCGGTGCGGTGCGGCTGTCCCGCGCCGTCGCGGCGGAGCTGGACGGGGGAGGGGTCATCGGCTTCGTCCTCTCCAGCTCCGTGTACGAGCCGATTCCCGGTCTCGCGCTCTCCAACGCCTTCCGGCCGGGCCTGGCCGGTTACGCGAAGAACCTGGCGAACGAGCTGGGACCCCGGGGCATCCGAGTCGTCGGCCTGGTGCCCGCCCACATCGAGACCGACCGGGTCCGCGAACTCGACGCGCACACCGGCCACGCCGACGCCGCCCGCGCCCGTGCGACCGCCGGTGTCCCTCTGCGCCGCTACGGAACCCCCGAGGAGTTCGGCCGCAGCGCCGCCTTCCTGCTGTCGCCCGCCGCGTCCTACCTCACGGGCGTGATGCTGTCGGTCGACGGGGGCGTGCGCAGGAGCTTCTAGGGCGTGCCCGGCCGGCCAGGCCGCAGACGCGGGGCCCGGCACGCCCGTCTGCGGCAATGCCGTCGGCGGAATTCAGGGGCGCAAGGCGACGTCGACGGCCGTGGTGAGCTTGCCGACGAATGCCGGACGGTCGGCGACGCGGTGCTTCCAGCCCTCGGCGGCGGCGTTCAGGACCTCGGCGATCTGCCGCGGGGTGACGCTTGCGGTGGGCCGGCCGGAGGCGGCGACGGCCTCGGTGAGCGCGTCGAGGAAGGCGCCCCGGTAGTCGTCGTACATGCTCTGGAGCTGTGCCGTGCCGTGCTCCAGCAGGTCGTCGACGCCCTCGTTGATGTGTGTGCCGACGTACCGGCCCAGATTGGCGTCGAGCGCGGCCACCAGACGCGCGTTGAGGTCCGCGCCGGGCGCGGCCAGCGCCGTGCGGACGTCGCCCAGGGCCTCGTCCAGCGCCTGCCGCATGGTCTCGCGGAACAGCTCCTCCTTGCCGGAGAAGAGGAAGTACAGGCCGGGGCGGGAGATGTCCGCCGCCTGAGCCACCGCGTCCATCGACGTCTTGCGATAGCCGAACGTGGCGAAAACGGTCAGTGCCGCCGCGAGCACCTGCTCGCGGCGCTGGGTGTCCCCCCGGGTCGCTGCCATATGCACACCATACCGAATGAGCATGCTATACATGTTTTGTAGATTCTGTTTAGTAGTGAGTGTGGGTGCAGAGGCCACGCCACGAGAGAGGGCAGCATGCGCAAGACCGTTCTGATCACAGGTGCTTCGACAGGTATGGGCGAAGCGGCCACCTTCGAGTACGCCGCGCGAGGCTGGAACGTCGTGGCCACCATGCGCGACACGGCCAAGGCCAATCCGGCCTTCGCCGGCCTCGGCAACGTCCTGGTCACACGCCTCGACGTCACCGACGCCGCCGTCATCGAGCAGGCCGTCAAGGAGACCGTCGACCGCTTCGGCGCCATCGACGCCCTCGTGGGCGCCGCGGGCTACGGGCAGGTGGGCACGGTCGAGGAAGTCAGCCCCGACCAACTGCGCGACCAGTTCGAAACCAACGTGGTGGGCCTCGTCCAGGTGATTCAGGCCGTACTCCCGCACATGCGGGAACGCGGCCGCGGCCACATCATCAACATCGGCTCCATGGGCGGCCACGTCAGCCTGCCCACGATGGCCGTGTACTGCGCCTCGAAGAGCGCCGTGCAGAACCTGAGCGAGGGACTGGCCAAGGAGGTCGGCCCGCTGGGCATCCACGTCACCCTGGTCGAGCCGGCGGGTTACAACACCAGCTTCGGGACCAACGCGAAGCTCCCCGCCACGTCCATCCCCGCCTACGCGCCCTCCTACGCCGCCATGGCCGCATTCGACCAGCAGGCGGTGCGGGGTGACCTCGGCAAGTCCATGGCCGCCGTCGCCGACATCACGGGCATCGACGAGCCCCCGCTGCACCTCGCGGTGGCCACCGCCGGCCTGGAGATGGTGCGCGGCCGCTTCGCCGAGCTGATGGACGAGTACGCCCGCTGGGAGCCGGTCACGGCCGGCACCGACTGACGGCGAGCAGCGGCTCACCGATCGCCCGGGGGTGGCAGTCCCGTCGGCCGGCGCGAGGGCGTGTCATGCCGGGGTGCTGCGAAGGAGCGTCAGGCCGAGGTACTGGACGGCCAGCAACGCGACTTCCAGATCGATGCGGCGCTCCTGGACGGGATGGCCCATGATCTCCTCGGCCTTCCGGATGCGGTAGTGCACGGTGTTCTTGTGCAGAATCTGGGCGCCGGCCGTGGCGGTGTAGCTGCAGCCGGTGTCCAGGAAGATCTGCACGGTCTCCCGCAGCCGCGCGCAGTTCTCGTCATCGACAGCCAGCGGGCCCAGAACCTCCCACACCCAAGCGCGCATGTCCTCGACATTGGCGCACATCAAGGCGATCGGAGCCACCCGGGAGTACTCGGTGAACCGGGTACCGGGACTGGCCAGCGTCGCCAGCTCCTGGGTGCGCAGTGCCTGATGGTGCGTGGAGCGGAATCCCCCGATGCCGGGCTCCACGTTCCCCACGCACACATGCACCGAGGGATCAGTGCTGTCGATCGCGTCCGACAGCTGTTCCCAGGAGACGTCGTGGTGCGAGCCGCACGGCAGCCACGCCCAGGACAGCGCCTCGTCCCGGGGAACGAACAGCGGCCGGGCAGGACACCCGAGCGCTTCGGCGATCACGGTGGTCATCCGGTCGAGTCTGGCCAGCCCCGCGCCCGCCTCCGCCAGCGGGGGCAGCCAGGACACCAGCCCGAGGTGGTACTGCCGGATGCGGTAACCCAGAGCCGACTCCGCCCAGTCGAGATCGACGTCCTTCCCGGCGAGGATGTCCCGCACGCGCGCGGCGCGCACGGCTGTCCGGCTCAGCAGCCAGTGGTCGCGCTCGAGCTGGTAGACATCGATGACATGCTCCGTGACCCGGTCGATGTAGCCGAAGCTCAGGCTCAGCATGCGCCAGTTGGTCGCGGCGGCCAGGGACTCGTCGGCGCCCTGACGGTTGAGCTCGTCGAGACACCACTGCAGGAAACGCCAGTGCCCGATCCGGTAGGACCTGATCAGCGCACTGAGGGGTACGTTCCGCTGGGCCAGTCTCCTGGCGTACTCCGAGGCGACCGGGAGCCTCTCGACGTTGTCCAGCGGTATGTCGTTCTCGAAAATGTGCAGGAGCGTGGCGACGTTCTCCGCGACGCTCGCTTCGAGGATCTTGATGACGGTCCCGTCACCTCGGAGCTCCGGGATCTCCGTGAGCAGCTGCTCCCCGATGTCACGGCTGACGTCGGAAAGATGTGCCCCCACACTCTCCGCGACCACGGACAGCTGCTTTGCGGCCTCGGGATACTCCGCAGCCATGCCCCGATCGTACAAAACGAGATCACCGACTGCTCATCGGCGGACCGCGCACGCGGACGTGACCAAGGGGCGGCGGATCAATGTACGCCGGCCACAACCCCTTCAGCGCGGTCTGTACCGCTGTGACCTGGCCGCCGTCCCGTCTCGGCCGCACGATGAGAAGCACTGGTCCCCGACGGCCGGGGCAGGTGAGGCGAGGGCGGTGACCCCACGGATGAACCGGGAGCTCGACGGGCAGTTCGGCGACTACCAGAACGAGATCTACATCGACGGGCTGTCCGGCGTGCTGCCCGCCCTGCCGATGGAGTTCCAGGAGTTGGAGGCACGAGCACAGGCGGCGCTGTCGCCGTCACTGCTGTCGTATGTCGCTGGTGGCGCAGGAGACGAGTCCACCCAGCGGGCCAACGTCTCGGCGTTCCTGCGGTGGGGGCTGGTGCCGCGGATGATGGTCGGCGCGGCTCGGCGCGACATGTCGGTGAACCTGTTCGGGACGAGCCTGCCCTCCCCGCTGTTCATGGCACCCGTCGGGGTGATCGGGCTGTGCGCGCAGGACGGCCGCGGCGACCTGGCCACGGCCCGCGCAGCCGCCCGTACGGGCGTGCCGATGGTGGCCTCCACCCTCAGCGCCGATCCGCTGGAGGAGGTCGCCGCCGAGTTCGGGGAAACCCCGGGATTCTTCTCGCTGTACACCCCCACCGACCGGGATCTGGCCGAGAGCCTGGTGCGCCGGGCCGAAACGGCGGGCTTCAAGGGCATCGTGGTGACGCTGGACACCTGGATCACGGGATGGCGCCCCCGCGACCTGGCAACCGGCAACTTCCCGCAGTTGCGCGGCCACTGCCTTGCCAACTACACGTCCGACCCGGTCTTCAGGGCCCGGCTGGCCAAAGCCCCCGAGGAGGATGTGCGGGCCGCGGTGCTGGAGTGGGCACGGATCTTCGGCAATCCACTGACCTGGGACGATCTCGGCTGGCTGCGGTCGATCACCGACCTGCCGCTCGTCCTCAAAGGCATCTGCCACCCCGAAGACGCGCGCCGCGCCAGGGACGGAGGCGTGGACGGGATCTACTGCTCCAACCACGGCGGCCGCCAGGCGAACGGCGGACTGCCCGCCGTGGAGGCTCTGCCGGGAGTGGTCGAGGCGGCGGACGGCCTGCCGGTTCTGTTCGACTCGGGTGTCCGCAGCGGTGCGGACGTGGTCAAGGCGCTGGCGCTGGGGGCCACCGCCGTGGGTGTGGGCCGCCCGTACGCATACGGGCTGGCTCTCGGAGGCACGCAGGGCATCGTCCACGTCCTGCGCGCGCTGCTTGCCGAGGCCGACCTGATCATGGCGGTGGACGGCTACCCGGCTCTTGAGGACCTCCGAGCGGACGGCGCGCTACGCCGCCTGTGACGCGCGGTGGCATCAACCCCGCCGAACAGCCCCGGAGTTCAGCGGCCAGGCCCTGTCCGGCAGTGAGCACGGCGGGGTTCGCGCAGCCGCGGGACGAGGTGGCGCACGCCGGACGCGCGTGGTTCAGGAGTCCGCGGCGGCGGCCCGCACCCGGCACAACAGGGGGCCTGACCGGGGGAGTGCGGTGCGGTCGATGCGTGAAGAGCCGGGCCGCCCGGCAGCCCGGGGATGCGATGCGTCCGGTGCGCCAGGACGCCCTGTCGCCGCTGCACGCGCCCGCACCCGCGCAGCCCGGCCGGCCGGGACATCCCGGCCGCGGCATCCCGGGCTCTGGACCGAGGCCGGCCGGGGCGACAGGGCGACAGGGCGACCACGGCGGCGTGGCGCGCGGCGGCCGGGGCAGGACCAGCCCGTCGGCTTGCCGCCGCCGGGGCCGTACGGGAGGTGGTGCAGCCGGCGCCTGCCGCGATGCCGGGATCGTCAGGTGCGGCCGGTGCGGCGGGTGCAGCGGATGGCGGCTCGGCGCCCGGAGGGCTTGCTCATGAGCGGTTGCTGCCGGGCTGCTGGTCGCGGCCCGCGTCCCCGAGTTCCTTGAGGAGAAGGGTGAGGGTCGCGAGCCGCTCAGGCCCGAGCAGGTCTTCGATCCAGCGGCTCGTTTCCTGTGCCTGCCGACGGCCCAGAGCCGCTCGTTCGTGACCGGCGGGCGTCAGGGCGATCAGCTGCCGGCGGCGGTTGCCGGGATCCGTGCTCTTGGTGATCAGGTCACGGGCCAGGAGCCGGTCGAGGAGGGGGGTGAGCGTCGACCGGTCGACCGCGGCGAGGGCACCGAGGGTCTTCTGGTCGAGACTTTCGCGCTCGTCCAGGACTTGGAGCACCGCGAACTGTGCGGGCGTGAGGTCGCTGCTGCGCAGCTGCCACGAGGCGTTCACCGCCTGCGAGGCGCGGCGCAGCTGGTGGGCCATGCCGTCGGCCAGCACCCCGTCGTATCGAGCTCCGATCGTCACCGGCTCAGGATACATCCGTGCACTGTGAGTCCGTACACGGACTGTTTGCAACCGAAAGCTTCATCCTCTACATTCGTCCGTGTACGGACTTACCGTGTACGGAAGGTGGTTCCCGTGCCGCGAAGAGTGATCTTGGGAATGACCGGGGCGACCGGCGCCGTCTTCGGTGTCGAACTGCTCCGCCGGCTGCGGAACCAGCCGGACGTGGAAACACATCTCGTTCTGTCCCAGTGGGCCAAAGCGACAATCCATCTGGAGACCAGCCTGTCGGTTCGCGAAGTTACCGATCTGGCGGACGTGACCTATTCATGGAACGATCAGGGTGCGGCGATTTCCTCGGGGTCATTCCGAATTGATGGAATGATTATCGCACCGTGCAGCATGAAGACGCTCGCCGGAATTCGAACCGGATACGCCGATGGTCTCATCCCCCGCGCCGCCGATGTCACGCTCAAAGAGCGGCGTCCCCTGGTGCTGGTGCCGAGGGAGACCCCGCTCAGTGAAATCCATCTCGACAACATGCTGGCACTCTCCCGTATGGGAGCGAGAATCGTTCCGCCGATGCCGGCCTTCTACAGCCGCCCGAAAAGCATCGACGAACTAGTTGAGCATGTCGTTGTCCGAGTGCTGGACCAGCTGGATATCCAGGTGCCGTCGGCGCGGCGCTGGGACGGAATGCCTCGCCCATCCGAATTGAAAGGCGCAAGGGACTGATGTCCGAAACCAATGACCTGCGGTCCTACCTCTCCGCGCTCGACGCGCTGGGGGACATCCAGCGCATCACGCGCGTGATCGATCCGAATCTGGAAGCGGCGGCCGTCACCCGGCGGTCCACCGAGAACGGCCGGCCCGCCCCGTTCTTCGAGCACCTCAGCGGGGTCGGCGAGGGGTTTCGCATGATCGGAGCCCCGGGCGCCCTGTCGAGCGTTCCCGGGCACCCACTGGCCCGGGTCTCCCTCTCCCTCGGCCTGCCGTACACCACGACCGCCGCCGAACTGGTCGAACACCTCAGGCAGGCGGGCACCGGGCAACTGATCCCGCCGCGGCGTGTGGCAGCCGACTCGGCGCCCTGCAAACAGAACATCCTGACGGGGGAAGAGGCCCGTCTCGACCGGTTCCCGATCCCGTTCGTTCACCAGAGCGACGGCGGTCCCTACGTCAATACGTGGGGTGTCATCGTCGCGAGGACACCGGACGGCCGATGGACGAACTGGTCCATTTCCCGAATCATGATGATCGACGACCGGCACATGACCGGACTGGTGCTGCCGGGTCAGCACCTCGGCATGATCTGGCGTGAGTGGGAGGCCATCGGCGAGCCGATGCCCTACGCCCTATTCCAGGGAGGCGACCCGGGCGCTGCCGTCGTCGGCGGAATGACCGTTCCGACCGAGGTCGACGAGGGAGCGTATCTCGGAGCGGTGCTGGGCAGGCCGGTCGACGTGGTGAAGTGCGAGACGAACGACCTGGAGGTGCCGGCCTCCGCCGAGGTCGTCATCGAGGGGTACCTGTCCGCAACGCGTGATGCCGTGGAGGGCCCGTTCGCGGAGTTCCACGGCTGGGCCCTGCCCGAGACATCGCCGCAACCGCTCTTCAGCATCGAAGCGATCACCTACCGCGACGACCCGATCTGGCCGCTGGCCGCCGCCGGGCGGCCTGTCGACGACTCGCATGTCGCACCGGCCGCGGGCATCTCCGCAGAGGTCGTCGCGGTCCTGCAGGGGGCGGGACTGCCCATCACGACCGCCTGGCTGCCGCTCGGCGCCGCCTGCTTCTGGACGGTGATCACGGTCCCGCAGAACTGGCGCGATGTGCTGCCGGGCATGGACACCGCGCGATTCGTGCACCGCATCGGCGAGGTACTGAACGGCACCCGGGTCGGCCGGCTCTCCCCGGTCGTCTACGTCCTCGACGACGACGTGGACCCGGCGAACGACTCGGATCTCCTGTGGGCGCTGGCCACCAGAGTGCATCCGTCGCTCCGTCAGGAGCAGTGGCACGGGCCGATCATGCCGTGGTACCCGTGCTTCCTTGAGGAGGAACTGCACAACGGCTGGGGAGCCATCGTCGTACACGACGCCCTGCTCCCGGCGGTGGGAAGCGGACGCGTTCCGCCCGCCACCTTCGACGGCGTCTTCCCGGCAGCCGTGCGCGCCAAGGTCCTGGCCGCCGAATCCGAGCAGACGGGCGACACCGGCTCCGCCGAGCAGACGGGCGACAGTGGCTCTGCCGCATCGAGCTGACACCTGCGGTGCCGTAGAGCTGACACTCGGGTGCCGTAGAGCCGGCACCTGCGCTGCCGAAGACGTCTGGGACGTAGGCCACCACCAGGTGGTCGTGGCCCGCCACACGACCGGCACGACGCCCGCCCCCTGACCGGCCACAGCCCGGCGGTCAGGGGGCGGGCGTCGGACCGGGCCCAGTGGCCGAGGCGCGGAACCGGGTGGATCGACGTGCGCGGGCCCGTACCTCGCTGAGCGGTGGACGCCGACCGGGTGAATGAGGAATGACGAGTAGCCGCTGGTCGAGTGACCGAGGGGATCTCGCGATCACCGGCGGGTACCGATCAGCGTGCGCGTCGGACCGAAGCGGACAGCGGTCCTCCAACCCCAGGCGTCGAGACATCACTTGTGTGGCACGAGTCAGCGCGGTTGCCGACCCGATGAGTCAGGAAAAGGGACAGTCGTGACCCAGCAGAATGTGACCGTCGCTGTCACGGGAGCGGGCGGCACCGGTGTGGCCAAGGCCCTGCTCACCGCACTTCAGAGGGACGACCGGGTCGGCCATGTCGATCTTCTGGTGTCGGCCAACGGGCGCAAACTGGTGGCCTTCGAATTCCGGACCGGCGAAGACCCGGACTCGGTGGTCCAGGCCCTGGAGGCGACGTCACCGAAAGTACGCTTCCTGGATCCGGCCGACATGTCCGGACCAGTGACCAGCGGCAGCTACCCGAGCGACGCAATGATCATCTTGCCGTGCGCGGCCGGCGTACTCGGACGCATCGCTCACGGCCAGACCGAGAGCCTCATCGAACGAGCCGCGGACGTGATGCTGAAGCAACGGCGCAGACTCGTCCTGTGCCTGCGGGAAGCGCCGCTGAACCTCATCCACCTGCGCAACATGGTTGCTGTCACGGAAGCGGGCGCCACCGTGTACCCCATGATCCCCACGTACTACAACGTGCCCGAGACACTCGCGCAGCTGCGGGACGAGTTCGTCGAACGCGTCCTGCAGTTCCTGGGCCTGCCTGGCACGGACCGCTACCAGTGGGACGGCAGCGACACCGCGGCGCGACGCGAGCACACCCAGGCGCGCTGACGGGTCCGGGGGCCCGGCGCCGGACCCAAGACACGAAGACACGAAGACACGAAGACATCGTGCGGCCCGTCGCGGGGACGAGCGGCGGGAGCGGCGGCGTGGGCACCGGCCCCCCGTGGAACAGGTGAGCTCCGTACGGGCAACCGGTCCTGTCCGGCGAGCCGTTGACGGGGCATCGGGTCTGTCTGCGCGGGGATCCACCCCTCCCGGTTCCCATCCCTGGTCAGGGCGTCTTCGCCCTGCAATATGCTGGCTTGGTGAGTAGCGAACCGGTTCCGCCAGAGGGCACCGCCGTCGAGCTGATGCGGGCGATGACGCGGCTGCGCGCGCGGCTGCGCACCGAGGCGCCGATCGACGACCTGCCGTGGAACTGGTCGCATCTGACCACGCTGCACCGGATCGTCACGGACGGCCCGATGACCGTGAGCGAGCTCGCGCAGGCCGAGCACGTGCGGCGGCAGTCGATGGCGGAGACCGTGGCCGCGCTGCGCGCCGGTGAGCTGGTCACCACCGCGAAGGACCCCAGCGACGGGCGCAAGGCCCTGGTGAGCGCGACCCCGGCCGGGCGGACGCTGACCAAGCGGATCCCGGCGGCCCGTGAGGCGTGGCTGGCCGATGTGATCGGGTCCGCGCTTCGGGCCCCCGAGCGCCGGACACTCGACAAGGCCGCCGAGATCATGAATCGCCTGGCGGACTCCGAGACCGCCTAGCGTCGTGCCGGCTACTGCGCTGCCGTGCTCAGGGCGGCGAGGTCCGCGGTGCTGATGATCTCGGCCTGGTGGGGGAAGACCTTCTCCATGAGCACCCGGTGCACCTCCGGATCGGGGTCGGCGGTGGCGTCGGCCAGGAGGAACAGGCGGTAGTCCTCATCGGCCGCCTGGCGCAGGGTGGTCAGCACCACGCCGCTGGTGGTCAGCCCGGCGAGGACCAGGGTGTCCACGTTGCGGGCGCGGAGTTCGGCGGGCAGGTCGGTGTCGCTGGCGAAGGCGCTGATCCGTGTCTTGCGCACGGTCAGATCGTCCTCCTCGGCCTTCAGCGACTCGTGCACCGCCGTCGCCGCGGTGCCGTCGGTGAGGTACCCGGCCGCGACGGCCTGGGAGAACGTCTTGTTGTGGGCGGGCACGGCGGCGGCGTCCTTGTCCGCGAGCGCGACGCGCACGAAGACGACATGCGCCCCGTGGGTGCGGGCCCAGGCCAGCGCCTCGCCCGCGCGGGCGAGCACGCCCTGCGGGTCGGGCACGGCGCCGAGCACGACGGGCTGGAAGTCCATCAGCAGCAGCGCGGTGCGGGCCGGGTCGAGGGCGGGGGTGGGGGTGGTGTGCGTACCAGTGGTCATGTCAGCGGATCGGCTTTCTGTACGAGGGAGTTCTGTGCGAGTGGGTTCTGTGCGAGTGGGTTCTGCACGAGTGGGTTCTGTGCTGGGCGCGGGGCCCGGATTCCGGGCCCCGGCCGGGGGTTGGTTCGTGTGGTGCCGGTCGGCCCGGGCCAACTGCCGGTCCAGGACGGTCATGACGAGGACGAGAGCGGAGATCGCGACCAGCACCCACGCTATGGAGTGCAGGCCGCTGTCGCTCACGCCGCGGTGGAAGGCGGTGCCGGTGATCGCCGCCGAGGCGATGGACCCGATGTAGCCGAAGGTGCGCAGCAGTCCGGAAGCGGTGCCCAGCGCGGCGGCGGGGGCCTCCTGGTAGAGGACGGTCTGGTTGGCGACCGTCCCGGCGCCGGAGGTCAGGCCGAAGACCGCGGTGACACAGATGACCGCCGCGATCGGGGTGCCGCTGCCCACGAACAGCGTGGCCACCGCGCCGACGAGCAGCAGGACCGCGCAGGCGATCAGCGGCCACCGCACCGCCGCCCGCCGCGACACCACCCGGGCGGCCAGGGCGGTCAGCACACCCATCGGCATCAGCATCAGCCCGGCCTGGTAGGCGGACAGCCCGCGGGCCACCTCCAACCACTGGGTGAGCCCGTACAGGATCACGTACGTGCCCATCAGGGTCAGGCCGTTGCGCAGATAGGTACGGGTCAGGGCGCCGTTGGCGACGAGCAGCCGTACGTCGAGGAAGGGCTGGGCGGCGCGCAGTTCCCAGCCGGCCAGGGCGGCGGCGAGGACCAGGGCGGCGGCGAGCGCGGGCCAGTCCAGGCGCGGCAGCGCGTCGAGGAAGATCATCAGCGCGGTGAGCGAGCCGCCGAAGCCCAGCATGCCGAGCAGGTCGATGCGGGAGGCGAGTGCGCGAGGCGAGCCGAAACGCACCGGGTCGGGGTCCCGGGCGATCCCGGCCAGCGCCAGGAACAGGGCGACGGCGGCTACCGGGATGTTGATCCAGAAGGCGGCGCGCCAGCCCGCCCCGCCGATCAGCAGTCCGCCGATGGCGGGGCCGACGGCGACGGTGGCGGCACCCGTGATCGACAGACCGCCCAGCACCTCGCGCGGCGGGGCCGCGTGGTCGGCCTGTTCGGCGCGGCGGCGGATCAGCAGCATCGCCGCCGGGTAGCCCGCCGAGGTGCCCGCGCCGATCAGGACCCGGGCCACGATCAGTGCCGTCAGCGAGTGGGCCAGCGAGCCGACGATCCCGGCCACGAGCACCAGCGTGATACCGGCCACGAAGATCCGCCGGGGCCCGAACTCCTCGGCGAGACGCCCGGCGGCGGGCTGGGCCAGCGCGCTGGTGAGATAGAGGCTGGAGATCAGGATCGCGGTGTCCCCGACGGGGATGTGCAGGGCCGCGGCGATGGCGACCAGCGCCGTCGCGATGATCGAGCTGTTGACCGGGTTGAGCGAGGCCCCCAGGTACAGCGGCGCCACAAAACGCGCACCGAAGGGATTGCCACGGGGCGCTCCGGCCTCGGATATCCGCTCCGGAGCGCGGGTGTCACCGGCAGACGGCACGGCGCGGCTCCTTCCTCCGGGACCTTCCGCAACGGGGCAGGCCTGCTGGGGAGATCCCGGCGGAGATGAGCAGGCCACCTGACAAATATTATCAGGCAGCCTGCCTATCTCCCTCGGGGCCGTCCACTCCGGCCGCAGAACGGTCCCGGCGCAGCCCGCCGGGCCCCGCGCCCCCTACGGCGACGAACGCGGCGACGCACCCCCTGCCCTCTGCGATCACCGCCGACGCGAACCACGAACGGCACGGCCCCACCACAACACCCTCACGTGGCGAAGCTGGTGAATGGGGGGAGACGCAGCCCCGGCCAGAACTGGAGGGTCGGCGTGCGTGGATGAGTCGCTGGGGGCCACGGCCGCCCGCTGCACGCCGCCCGCTAGCATCCCTTCGTATGACGAGGCGGGGGTGGCGGCTGGGTGCCGTGGTGGTGCTGGCGGCGATCTGCGCCGCCGGTCCAGAACGCCCGGAGGTCATCCGCACGGCGTCGGACCTCGGCCCCCTCCCGGCCGACCGCTACGACTACACGCCGCAGGACTACCAGCGATCGCAGAGTGCATCGGCGTTGCTGATCCGGCAGTGCATGGCGGAGCACGGCCACCCGGACTTCCCGCTCGACCCCCGCTACCCCAGCGATCCCATCGTCGCCACCGCAGTCAGCACCGACTACGGCGTCCTGGATCTCGCCACTGCCCGCCGCTGGGGTTACGGCTGGGACCCGGCGAAGTCCCCGGCCCTCCGGCCGAAGGGCCGACGGATGACCAACGCCGAGTATGCGGACCTCCCCGCCTGCAGCGCCGAGGCGAGCCGGCGGCTGCTGCGCGGCATCGACCTCAAGCGGGACTGGCTCTACGCAAGCACACGGGCGATCGAGGTCGACAAGGCGGTCAAGCGCGACCCGCGCCTCCGCGCGGCCTGGGATGTGTGGTCCCGCTGTGTGGCGGAACAAGGATTCACGCGCTACCCCGACCCCGTCGCGGCGTACACGGACACCGCCTGGCACCGGGGCAGTGACGGCAACACCAGGCATACGCAGCGGGAGCGGGCCACCGCCGTCGCGGACGTCACGTGCAAGCGCCGCCACCATACGGCCGAGCTCTGGCACGCCGCACGGGCGCAGAAGCAGGCCGTGGACATCACACGGCACCGCGACCGCTACGCCGCCGGGCTGCAGGCGCTGCGGACGTACCGGGCCACCATCGCCGAGGTGTTGCGGAAGCTCGGCTAGCGGGCGCCGACGCATCACTGTGAGTCCCGCGAGAACCGACGGACATGTGGCAGCCGCCCAGCCGACTGACCACCGAGTCGGCCCGCCGGGCCCTCGCACTCGCCACCGAGTTCACCTACCAGGAACGTTCACCTACCAGGAACGCCCCAAGATCTCCGAGCAGATCCCGCGTTCCCAGACCGGGAACCCATCGCAGCGTGAGCGTCGACGAAACCGCGGCGGCCGTCCGGCCCGCTGACTCTGCTCCGCGCATTCCGTCACCCCGGGAGCCGCATTTCGTCGGTTCCCCGCGGCCGGCGGGAGGTGCGTGCGCCGGGCTCGGGGTGCTTCCTGCGCTGTGCGGCCGACCTTCGGCAGATTGGCCATGCCCCACCGGCGGTGGACACAGACGATGTTCAGGTCCCTGGTCCTCGCATCTGCCGTTGAGCAAGACGATCCAATGCATCCCCAGCAGCAGTTCCTCGTCACCGAGAGCGAATGTACGCAGCCCCGACCGTGCCAGGTGCAGGAGGGAGGACGACCGTGGCCTGAGTGGGACCGATGGCGGCGAAAGCATGGCCCCGCAGATGCCAGCCCCAAAGTGCTGTCCCGTGGACGGAGGTGGCTCGGCTCAGGTGGTGGCAGCCAGGGGGGCGGTGGCTTCCCAGACGAACCCGTCCGGGTCGCTGAACGGGCTGGCGGCGCTGGAGAGCACGAGCCGGTGCGATCCGGTGCCGTCGGCGGGGACACCCGCGTCCTTGGCGAGAGCGCGGCGCTTGTACAGGGCCAGTTTGACGGGGCCCGACCCGGTGGCGAACTCGACGTACTTGCCGCCGAAGCTCTTGCCCACGGTGAGGCCCTGCTCGACGTAGAACTGCTTGCTGGCCTTCACGTCCTCGACGCCCAGCAGGAGCACGAGCTCGTCGAAGTCCCGGGTGACCGGGCCTGTGTCCTTCTTCGTCGACGTCGCGATCTTCCAGATCGTACCGTCCGGGGCCTGAACGACGCCGCCGTAGCCCCACAGCGACTTCGAGGTGGGCTTGAGGGCGGTGGCGCCGGCGTCGAGGGCCGCGCCGACGAGGGCGTCGACGTTGCCCGGCTGGGACACCACGAGCGACAGGGTGAAACCGCGGAAGCCGGTCGTGGGGACTTCGCAGGCGCGCAGGCGCACGTGCGAGGAGTCCAGTCCGAAGGCGGTGGAGTAGAAGCGGGCGGCGGCCGTGGTGTCGGCCACCTCGAGGGAGACGGAGTCGATGGAGTTCATGTCTTCGACGGTAGGGGCAGCCGGGTCGCCGATGCTTCTCCAAAACTGCCCAGTCTGGCCGCGGCCCGGGGCCACGGACCCGAGCGGCCCTCCGACCGCCCCCCCCGAGCCGTGGTCGGCGTTGAGCAGCCGGGTAGTGCGGCGCGCACCGGCCACGAGGAGGCTGCCCGCAAGGCGATGCAGCTGAGGGCAGTCTGATCCGGGTGATCCGGGTGATCCGGGTGATCTGGGGGAGGGCGGGAACAGCCCGATTCGCTCCAGGACCGGTGAAGTCTGCGGACTGTCCCGAGTCGGGCGGACGTCAGACGACGACAAGACGTCGCTGTTCGGCCGCGACGGGATGCCGGACAGGAGCGAGGCCGCCGAGCACGACCACGGCCCGCTGCACATGTACGAACTCGACGTCTTCGCCCGCCTGGAGACGAAGTGGCGGCAGTGTCGCGAGGCACCCTTCCCCCGGTCCGTTCCTGGATCGTTGCTACGGTTCACCGGTGTCTGACTCTTCACGCGATACCGCCGAAGGCGCCGGCTGGGGCACCCTGGAACACGGCGAATACAAGCACCTGATGCCGCACCAGGTCGACAAGGTCTCATGGCTCAACCCGAAGACCCTGTGGGCCGCACGCAACGGCGTGCTGGCTTCCTGGTTCGGGGACCCCACGGGCCGCACCCGCAGCCGCTGGGTGGCACAGCGGACGGCCGCCGGAGCACCCGCCGCCAAGGTGATCCGGCGCGACGACCCGGACCACTTCTCCTTCATGGTCATCGGAGACACCGGCGAGGGCGACGACCCCCAATACGCCGTCGTCCCCGGCTTCCTGAAGGTCAGTCAGGGAACGAAATTCGCCGTCATCGCCAGCGACGTGATCTACCCAGTCGGCCGGACGGATGACTACGGCACGAAGTTCTTCCGCCCGTACCAGGACTACCAGGCACCCATATACGCGATACCCGGCAACCACGACTGGTACGAAGACCTCGGTGGCTTCATGCGCGTCTTCTGCGACGACGCCCCGCCACTCGCCCCGCAGCCCGCGCCGCGCCCCCTCTCACGGGCCTGGCTGCGGTCGCTGCTGTGGCACCGGCCGCACCCGGCCGACGGACAACACCTCACTGAGGCACGCAAGTTGCGTTCGTCACCAGCCCAACAGGCCGTCCAGCCGGGCCCGTACTGGGCCATCGACGCCGGTCCGGTGCGGATCATAGGCATCGACACGGGACTTCTGGGAACCATCGACGCCGAGCAGGGCGCATGGCTGCGCGAGGTGTCCAAGGGACCTCTCCCCAAGATCCTCGTCACCGGCTCGCCCCTGTACGTGGACGGCGAACACCACCCTTGCCCCATCGAAGGCGGCGGCACCGTCGACGACCTCGTCCGCGACCCGGACCACCGCTACCTCGCGGCCATAGGCGGCGACATCCACAACTACCAGCGCTACCCGGTGCAGGTCGACGGCCGCACCATCCAGTACGTGGTGTCGGGCGGCGGCGGAGCCTTCATGCACGCCACCCACACCATCCCCCGCGTCTCCGTCGCGAACGTCACCGAGCAGGAGTTCCGCTGCTACCCGCTGCGCGGCGACTCCCTCGCCTTCTACAGCAGGCTCTACGGACACCGGCTCCGCCTGCGCCGCCTGTTCACCCTCACCGAGGCCGAGGCGACAGCCGTCGTCGCCGAGCGCCTCGGCATCCCGCCGACCCGTACCCAGGGCCCGCCCGCCCGCGTCACCCGGCGCACCCGTCTGATCGCGAACCTGCTGGGCGCGGGCGGCCGCCCCGAGCGCACCTCGCGCTTCCGCCTGCCCGTGCGGAAGATCTACACCCAGCTCTTCTCACCGAGCTCGGCGACGTACAGCCCGCCGTTCTTCAAGTGCTTCCTGCGCCTGGACGTCACCCCGGAGTCGGTCCGGCTGCGCTGCTTCGCGGCCACCGGAAACCGCGCGCAGGAACTCGACCCGCCGGTCGAGGACGAAGTCGTCATTCCGCTGACCTGAACGCCTGGGGACCCGGACGCTGTCCCGCACGGCAGCCGGTGCGGTTCCTGCGCCGCCGCGTGATCCGGGACGCTGGGACTGCGCTACCATTGATCTTGAGCAAGCCGCTGAACTTCCGGCGGTCGGCCTCGCGTTGGTGGTCCAAGGAAAGACGCCCCGCTTCCTGCGGGGAGATGCAGGTGCAAGGCCTGCCCGGCGCTCCGCACAGCCCCGCCTCCGGTCTCCCGGAGACGGGGCTGCTTTTTTGATCGCCGGGGGACCGCGGCGCCGCGCCAGGAGACCTCTCGGGCAACCGGACGACAGTGCCGCCGACGAGTCGCCGTCCCCCCGGGTGGCGGCCCCGGCCGCCTGCGCGGACCGGGGCTTCCACGCCCGTCCGCGCGGCGGAATCAACTGGGCGGCCCGGACGGAGGACCAGTGACGTTTCTCCGGTGAACCGCTTGCGCCATTGAGGTGAGTAAAGCAATTACAAGGAGAGAGTCCGGTGTCGCTATAGGGATCCTCTTGTTCTGGCAAAGGGTGGTCGTGTTGCGGCGGTCCTCGCCAAGTGACGTGTTCAACCCCACGAGAGGAACCGGACGTTGACCTACGGGAAGAAGCTGAGGGAACAGATCGCCGGGCCGGAGACCACTCCGCTGATCGGCGTGTATGACATGTACTCGGCGTCGATCGCGGCCGAGCACTACGACGGGATGTTCGTCTCCGGCTTCGGCTTCGCGGCCTCGTACTACGGGCTGCCGGACATCGGCTTCATCGCCTGGCCGGACATGGTGGCGTTCGTCCAGCGGCTGCGGGGCGCGTTCCCGCGCCACCACCTGCTGGTGGACATCGACGACGGATACGTCGACCCCGAGGTCGCCTGCCATGTCGTGGAGGGACTGGAGCGGACCGGGGCGTCGGGAGTGATCCTGGAGGACCAGAAGCGTCCGCGCCGGTGCGGGCACGCCGACGGCAAGCAGGTGCTGCCGCTGTCCGAGTACCTCGCCAAGCTGGAGATGGTACTGGCGACCCGGCAGGACCTGGTGGTGGTGGCCCGTACGGACGCCACCGACGAGAACGACATCCTGCACCGGGCCGAGAAACTGGCCGCGACCGACGCGGACGTGGTGCTGGTCGACGGAGTACGCAGCGTGGAATGGATCCGGCGGATCCGCAAGGTGGTCGGCGACAAGCCCCTGCTGTTCAACCAGATCGCGGGCGGGAAGTCCCCCCGGCTCTCGCTGACCGAACTGTCCGAACTCGGCGTGGACGTCGCCATCTACAGCACCCCGTGTCTGTTCGCGGCCCACCAGGCCATGCACTCCGCGCTCGCCGACCTCAGAAGGGCGGACGGCCGGCTCCCCGTGGTGAACACGGCGGACGGCGTCGGCGTCAAGACCGCCACCCAGCTTCTGGAGCGCAACATCGCCCGGCTGCGGCCGGAACCCCAGGGCGTGAGCGCGTGACTCCGGCACGCGTCCCGCCACCGCGACTGCGCACGGCCGCCGTGCTGTCGGCGGCCCTGCTGGGCGCCGCGGCAACACCGGCGGCCGCGGGCGACAGCCTGATCACCGTCCTCGACAACTCGCACGCCGACTCGATCCTCGAGGTGGACCGGACCGCGAACATCCAGCAGGGCAGCGGAACAGCCGGCAGCGACCACGAGGGCAGCGCCGTCGACATGATCGAGGCCTTGGTCGCGGCGCACCAGCACGAGGAGGACCACGATTGACCGCTGACCGCTGACCGCTGACCGCTGACCGCTGACCGCTGACCGCTGACCGCTGACCGGCCGACGACGGGACGCCGAGGGCCTGCCGCTCGGGGGCAGGCCGCAGGAAGGTGACGGGGCTTGCCCGGCCCGGGTGAGCGGGTCCGGCTGGAGGCCCTGCGCGAGCCGGGCGGACGGCCGGGCGCAGCTGCCGGCTCTGGAGGGGCGGCCCGTGCGAGGGGCGGCCCATGCGAGGGGCGGCCGCTTCACGCCGTACGGCCACGACCCTCCTGCCTACGGCTGCTCCCGCCCCCCGGGCCGCGCCCCGGCCGGTGTGGCAGGGCCGGACCGGACCGGACCGGGGGTCGGCGGAGCCGATTCCCCCCAGACGGCGGCGTTACGCGTGTTCGTCGGCCTCGCCGAACGGCTCCGGGCGTCCCCGACCGCAGCGGCCACGCAGAGGCCCGGGGGAGGGCAGGGCCCCGGGGGAGAGGGAGGAGGGGGCAGCGGTCGAGCCGGCAGGGACAACGCACGCGAGCCGTTCTTCCGACGGCGCACCCCGCCTCGCACCGCAGCGAGGGAAGCCAAACGTGCGGCGAACAGAACGCGGCGTTCAGCTACCTGCCACCACATGGCCACGGCCGCTCAGGACCGTGCCTTGCGAACCCAACGTTCCTCATCTGGAGGGCACATGAGCACAGCAGGGCACCACAACCGACTGGACAGACGCGCACTGCTGCAGGCCGCGGTCACCATACCCGCGGCCGGCGCGGTGGCGACCGTACTCGAGGCGACCGCGGCACACGCCGACACGGCAGCCCCCAGCGGCGGCCGGTCCCACTTCGACACCGAGAGCCCCCGCTTCGCGCTGGCCGTCCTGCCCGACACGCAGTACCTCTTCGACGCCGACAGCTCCGACCCGGCACCCCTGCGCGCCACGTTCCGCTATCTCGCCGCCGAGCGGGAGGAGGCGAACATCGCCTTCATGACGCACCTCGGCGACGTCACGGAACACGGCACCGAGCAGGAGATCGCACTCGCCGCCGACACCTTTAGGACCATCCACGGCAAGGTGCCCTACAGCGTCCTGGCGGGGAACCACGACATCCGCTCCTCCACGGACGACCAGCGCGGCGACTCCGCCTACCTCGCGGAGTTCGGACCCCAGCGCTACGCCTCGATGCCGACCTTCCGCGGCGCCTCTCCCGACGGCTACAACAGCTACCACGTACTGCGTGCGGCGGGCCGGGAGTGGCTGGTCCTCGCCCTCGACTGGCGGGTGTCGGACAACGGACTGCGCTGGGCGCAGGGGGTGCTCGACGCGCACCCCACGCTGCCCGCCGTCCTCACCACGCACGACCTCGCCTGGTCGGACGACGACGGCGCGGCGCAGCTGTCGGACCACGGGAGGCGGCTGTGGGACGGTCTCATCCGCGGCAACGACCAGATCTTCCTCGCGCTGGGCGGCCACTACTGGCCGCCGGGGCGCACCGTGTTGACGAACGACGCCGACAACGATGTCCACGTCCACATCACCAACTACCAGGACCGCTACTACGGCGGCGCCGGGATGATCCGCCTGTACGGCTTCGACCTGGTCCGCAAGGTCATCGACGTCGAGACCTTCTCGCCGTGGTTCCTCGCCTGCGACCCGCACAAGCGGTCGCCGTTGGAGGCGGAGACGATCGAACTGACCGGCCCCACCGACCGGTTCAGCCTGAGCGTCGACTTCGACGAGCGCTTCAAGGGCTTCGCCCCGGCCGCCTCGCCGAAGCCGCGTCCGGCATCCGCCGTGATGCCCCGCGGCACGGTCGCGTACTGGCGTTTCGACGCGTCCGGGACGGCTGCGGCCGGATCGCCGGGCGCCACCGTGGCCGACGGAGCGGTCGTGCGCGACCTCACGGGCAACGGCAACCACCTGACCGTGAGCCGTCTGCACTCCAGTGGGCCCGACGCGCTCACCTGGTCGGCGGACCACCACCCCGGCCAGCCGGCACACGCCAGCCTCCGCTTCGACGGCGGCAAGAGCCCGGACCGCGGTGCCGTGCTGACGACCGCCGCGGGCGCCGCCCTCAACAGCGAGAAGTTCACCGGCGGCTACACCATCGAGACGTACCTCATGCTGCCCGAGCCGTTCGAGGGTGACCACAGCTGGATGGGCATCCTCAGCTGGGAGGGCCGCAACGGAGACGCGGGCAAGACCACGGGCTGGTCCCCGCTGGAGCCCACCTGCAGCCTCAACCTGTCGCCCGAGAGGTTCCTCCAGTTCGTCGTCTACCCCTACAAGCAGGACGCGGACCCCACGTCGTGGAGCCACGCCGTGCCCGTCGGCCGGTGGATCCACATCGCACTCGTCAACGACGGCCGCCGGACGGTGATGTACGTGGACGGCTCGAAGATCGCCCGCAATCCGTCGCAGCCGTCGACCGGCATCACCACGCTCGGCAAGCCCTTCGTCATCGGCGCCACGCAGTTCGACGAGCGGTTCGGGCAGGGCTTCTACGGATGGATCGGCGACACCCGCGTCGTGAACAGGGCCCTGGCCACCCGGGACTTCCTGACCCCCTTCGAGTGAGCGGCACACTTCCGCACATGTGACGGCACCGCGGGCGCACGCGGGGACCTGAACAAGCGGCTGCGCACCCGGCGCCCGGGGGTCCACCGTGGCGCCGGACGGGCCTGCCGGGGTGACTGCCGCCGGGTGAGCGCAGATACCACACATATGGGTGGGAGCATGGCCGCGGCCTTGGCTGCCGTCGCCACCCGAGTCGGGGCAACACCACCCGCGCCAACGGCTGAACACCCGTGCGCGCGCCGGCCGTAACCGGCCGCCTGCGTTTCACCGGTGTCCGCCGATTACGGTGGGTGGAGGGGTAGAGGAGAAGGAGATCAGGTGCCCTCCGACGAACAGCGCCACGAGCTCGCCCAGTTCATCCGCAGCCGGCGAGAGCGGCACCGGCCCGAGGACGTGGGGCTTCCGTCCGTCGGCCACCGGCGCACTCCGGGCCTTCGGCTCGAGGAGGTGGCGACCATCGCCGGCGTGAGCATCACCTGGTACACCTGGCTGGAACAGGCGCGCGAGATCCGTGTCTCGCGTCAGGTGCTCGGCAGCTTGGCAGGCGCTCTCGGTCTGGACGCCGCGGAGCGGAACCACCTCTTCCGCCTCGCGGGCGAGATGCCGCCCGGCGACACCGCCTCCCGGGTCCGCGCCGAACTGCCCCGGCAGTACGAACTGTTGCTGGCCCACCTCGACCCGAACCCGGCCTTCATCGTCAACCCCCGCTTCGACATCCTGGCGTGGAACCGAGGCTGCGAACTCCTCTCTGGAGACCTGGGCCGCCCTGCCCGAGCCGCGCTCCCCAACCACATGTCTTCCTTGCCCGACCGATGCTGTCCCCCCGGCCGCACACCAGCCAGATACGCGTTGTACTGGTGGGACCGGTACCAGGAACGCACTGCTCGGCGGCCTCACCCGCTGCCGAAGTCCTGTCGCTGCACAGGGCCGCCGAGTAGTTCCTCCCAGACCACGCTTGATCAGCACCCCTCCACCAACCGACTCGGAGCAGCACCCCTTCCAGTCGTGCCGGCGATTCCCTGGAACGGACCAGCAATGGGATACCGATGGCTCCTGCGGAATCAGGCGCCCACTGTCCCGTCGACACCCTCACGCAGAAAGTCCGCGTGCCCGTTGTGGCGGCCGTACTCCAGGAGCACATGCACCATCACCATTCGCAGCGATACCTCCTCGCCCCATCTCGGCTGATACCCGGCCCGGTCCAGGGACTCGGCCTCCCGCTCGATACGGCGCGAGTTCTCCACCTCGGCCTCCCAGGCCACGAACGCCTCGTCCCTGGTCGACGCGCTCGCGTCGTAGGCCGCCTGAAAGTCGATCTTGTCGGACCAGACCATGGGAGCGTCGTTGTCCTCGAACACTCGACGGAACCAAGCACGCTCCACCTCCGCCATGTGCCGCACCAGACCGAGCAGCGAAAGCGTGGACGGCGGCATCGACTGCTGCCGCAGCTCCTCGTCGGTAAGCCCTTCGCACTTCATGGCGAGGGTCGCGCGGTGGTAGTCGAGAAAAGCCCGCAGCATGTCGCGTTCGCTTCCAAAACTGGGCGGTCCTATGCGATTGTCGCTGGTCACTGGCCTTGCTCCTCATCCGCGCCTGTATTGAGGGCCAGAATCTACTCCCGTCGGCTGTCCCCATACGAGGCCCGTCCACCGGACCTGACTGTCACCACGAAGAACGCCGGTCACAGGAATCAGCAAGGCTCATCGGTCACCCGGGGCCGCAACTACCCCTTGGAATCGATCATCTAGTCCGACCAGCTCGGTTCATCACCTTCGGCTGCCTTCGACCACCGTCGCCGACAACGGACACGGACGCCGATCGGGCACTCTCCTCAGACGACCGGCTCGCCGATGCCCAGCATGTTCCCCTCGCTGTCACGGAACCAGGCGCCGCGTTCACCCCGTGCGCCCTTGCTCGGGTAGTTCCCGTCGATCTCCGCGATCCCCTCCCTCGTCCGGAACCCGGGCACGTCGACCTCCTCGAACACCACGCCGCGCCGCTTGAGCTCCGATACGACCGTCTCGATGCTGTCGACCTCGAAGGCCATCTGAGTGAAGGTGCCGGGCGAGGCTCCCGTCGACCGGAACACGACGAAGTCCGCGCCCTCGCACCGGTACAGCAGCCCGCCGGGCCGCTCATCGACGGGCTCCAGACCGAGCTGCTCGGAGTAGAAGCGCCGTGCTCGGTCCAGGTCCTGGGCGGGAAGCCTGGTCGCCACACGTGCCCCGGCCAGAATGTTCCTGTCGTCTGCGTTCATGTCTCCAATATGGCGTGAGAGGTGGCGGCAGGGACGGAGGCGGCAGGCGTGTGGCGGCCTCACCGAAAGAGCGGTGCCCTGGAGCAGCAGAACCCTTGAACAGCCCTGAACGGCACAGGGAATGTCCACGCCCCAACGCGGGCTCCACCCGGTACGAGCCGCGTTTCAGCAGGTCAGCGGATTCCCTCGGTTCTTCGCCGCTGGGCCGGTGTGCGGCCCCGGCTGCGCCAGACCCTTCTGGACAAGCTGCGCGGCGCGAAAGGGGACTTCAAGACGCCCATCCTGCGTACTCATCTGCCGGCGACGTCCGAGCTCACGCCGCCGAGTGGTCTTGGGCGTGTCTCTCGGTGAGTGCGGGCGGTTTGGCGGGGGGCCGTTTACGGCTGGAAGTACTCCGACATCAGGCGGCTGACCCATTCCGGCTGCTTGATGTTCACCGCGCGGAACTCCGCCAGCGTCGGCTCCAGGTCGATGACCGGGGTGCCGAAGACCGCGTCGAGGCCCAGCACCGTCAGTTCGCGGCCGTGGCCGGATTCGATGGCGCAGCACGTCACCCCGATGCGGTTGGGTCTACGGGGGCCGCGGCCGGCGAAGACACCAACGGGCGGGGGACGCGGATGCGGGCCATGACGGTTTCGAAGGCCGGTGCGTCGCCGGTCTGGCCCGCTGTGACGGCGAAGGCAAGGGGACGTGTGCCGTCGTCAGCGGCCAGGCGGACCTTGGTGCTCAGTCCGCCGCGGGAGCGTTCGGGCGCGTGAGGGTCCGGCTCGTCACGGCCTGCGGCCCATTTTTGTGTGCTCCGGCGGCGTCTCGGCTTCCTGGGCGGCCATGACCTCATCGCCGTGCTCGAAGGCCCATGCTCCGACGGCGTCGATGGGGGCCAACAAGGTCTGTCCCAGGGCGGTGAGTTGGTACTCGACCCGCGGTGGCGCTCCGGGATGTGTGTGCCGGTCCACCAGTCCGTTGAACTGCAGGCGCCGCAGTGTCTCGGTGAGGACCTTGGAGCTGATGCCCCCGATTCGCTCCCGCAGTTCGACCGGGCGCCTGGGACCCTCGCGCAGTGCCCAAAGCACTACGGCGTTCCAGGTGTTGGAGAGCAGGTCGAAGGCGAGGCGGGCGCGGCAGTCGGCGAGGAAGGCGTCGGTGGTCACGTACCGAATGGTGCCCGAAAGGCCGCCTAGCGTCGTCCTGGAAGGTCGAAGCAGGCACGGAGAGGAATCGCGTGATGAGGATCGGCGTGCTGGGAACGGGCGGCATGGCGGACGCACTCGCCACCCACTGGGTGCGGGCCGGGCACGAGGTGACCGTCGGGGGACGGGACGTGGACAAGGCGGAGCGGCTCGCGACGCGCATCGGGGGCGGCGCGAAGCCTGCGAGTCTGCGTGTGGCGGCCGAGTTCGGTCAGGTGGTGCTGGCCGCGCTGCCCTTTGACGCTGGGGTGAGCGTGGCACGGGAGCTGCGGGTGGCCCTGGACGGCAAGGTGCTGCTCGACTGTTCCAATCCGGTCGGGCCGGGTTTCCGGCTGCTGACGGAAGGCGGCCCTTCGGCCGCACGGCAGCTGGCCGCGGCGGCACCGGGCGCCCATGTGGTCAAGGCGTTCAATCTCTGCCACGAGGACGTGTGGCGCATGCGGCCGCCCGTTTTCGACGGGCGGCCACTGGCCGTTCCGGTCTGCGGGGACGACCGTGCGGCCCTCGCGCGCGTACGTGAGTTGGTGCGGGACGTGGGCTGCGCGCCCGTGGCCGGCGGCGGTCTCGAACGGGCGGGGCTCCTGGAGGCGACCGCCGCGCTGTTCATCGCGCTGTGGGTCGCAGAGGAAGCGGATGTCCAGGCGATCGCTCCTCCGCTGGCCTATGCGGCCGGACCGGGCCGTGAGCAGGCAGAAGGCGGCAAGAGGGCTGATGGATGATGGCGGACGGCGTTGTCGTACGGCGTGCGGCAGGCGGTGAGTGATCAGGAGTTCGGACCGGTTCGGGCGCTGGTGGTCACCGCACCCGGATCGGCCCGCTCCACGCCGGGCCGGGTGAGCTGTGCAAGGTCGTCACCGTCAGGGCCGGGTCGCCGGCGATCTCCGCCTGTGTGAAGCGTTCGGTGACCCACTGCTTGCGGGAGAAGCGGCGGGTCTGGTCCGTGTAGTGGGGCGAGGCCGGGTTCGATGACTCGCCGTAGGTGAGGAGGGTGTGGGCGCGGGGCCCGTCCGGGGTCAGTTCGACGGCCATCAGGAAGCTGCTGCCGAAGGCGCCGACGGGCGGGGTGCCGGTGCCAGAGCGGGGGCTCGCGTCCACGACGTCGAAGCAGCCCACGTCGCAGCCGGGCAGCGGGATGCCGGCCCACTTCTGTACGGCGCCGAGCTCGGTGTCGACCGGGAGTCCACGGGCGGCGAAGTCCTGGACGGCGTCGGCCAGCGCATGCTGGACGCGTACGTCGTCGCCGTTGATGCCGCGCGGCGTGGTGAGGGGCCGGGCCGGGTCGTAGGGGACGCGGCGCCAGGTGTCGGACGGGCCGTTGTCGAGGAGGCGGTTGAAGAAGGTGATCCAGAGCGCGGCGCCCCGGCCGGTGGTGTCGGCGCGGGTGTCCCAGCGGGCGAGAGTCGTGCATGCATGCTGTACGTCGACCTCCGTGCCGTCCGTGGTCGTCAGGCGTGGGTGGGCGCGGCACATGCCGACCACGTCGTCGCGGCCCGTCTCGGCCGACAGGACGCGGTTGCCGAGCATCGACGCGCGCAGGGTGGCCTGGGTGAAGCCCGGGGCGCCGAGTCCGTCCGTGCCGTCCGCGCGCTGCGCGATCATGCGGAGTCCGAGCTGGGCCCGCTGGTCGAGGCGGGGATCGATGTCGTACACGCCCGGGAGGCCGGTGAGGGGCGCCTCGGGGTTGGTGTACTGGGGTCCGTTGTTGGAGTTGGCGACGTAGTCGGTGCGGCTCAGCTTCGGCTGGTGGGAGGGGCCGTAGATGCCCGGCACGAGCGCGTCGGGGTCGCTGCCCCAGGCGCAGGCCGACGTCGAACCGTCCAGGGCGGCGGGCGTCTCCTCGCCGGCCGGAAGGGTGCAGCGCCCCAGTTGTGCGTCGGTGAGGTGCGGGACGGCCGAGGAGTCGGTGAAGTACGTACCGCCGCTGGTGTCGGCCGCGAGGGTGTAGGTCCAGGGGATGCCCTGGTAGGTGTCCTGGGCGGTGCGCAGCTGGGCGAGGTCGCGGGCCTTGCCCATGGCCAGCCAGGCGTTCATGGAGCGCAGGTTGTCGGCGTTGGCGTCGCGGACGGCGTAGGCGGTCTTCGTGGTCCAGGCGGAGGAGAGGACCGGGCCGAAGCGTGAGGTGTACAGGGTGCGGTCGACGGTCGACAGCTTGCCGTTCTCATCGCGGACGGTGACCGGGACCGTGCGCCGTTTCATCCGCTCGGCCTTCCCGTCGACCACATAGCTGGTCGGGTCGCCGGGCACGAGCTTCAAGGCGTAGAAGGAGGCGTGCTGGGCGTCGCTCGCGGTGTGCGTCCAGGCGAGACTTCGGTTGTGGCCGATCTCGACCAGGGGAGTGCCGTACAGGCCGGCCCCGGACACGTCCAGGGTGCCGGGGATCGTCAACTGCACCTGGTAGAAGCGGAAGCGGCCGACGGCCCAGGGAAGGTGCGGGTTGGCGAGGACCATCGCGTTGCCGGTGCGGGTGGCGTCCCGGCCGAGTGCCCAGCCGTTGCTGCCGACGCCGGTCGTGGCGAGGCCCTGCGCGCCCAGGGCCGTCGCACGGGAGGTCCCGGAGGCCGCCGTGCCCTTGACGGCCGGGGTCTTTATGGCTGCCGCGTCGTTGCCGTCCGGGGTCTTTGAGACTGCCATGCCCTTGCCGCCCGGGGCCCCGGAGGCCGCCGTGCCGCCCGTGCCTGCCGCCGGAGGCTTCGCGTCGCCGATGTCCGGCGCCAGCGGCACCTCCGCGGTCACCCTGTTGACGTCGTACACGACGCTCCACAGGTCGAGCGGGGTGATCGGCCGCACCCAGGGCTTGCCCTTGCAACGCGGGTCCGGCAGCTTGCCGACGCCCGTGTCGCGCAGATAACGGTTGTACCCGGCGGCGTACCCATCGACCATCCGGCGCAGCTCCGCCGTCGGCCCCAGCGGCGCCTTCCGGTCGAGCAGCCGCTGGACGGTGCCCGCGCGCCGTTGCCCCGTGTAGTACGTGTCGCTCGCGAGGTTGGCGCCCTCGCCGGACTCCCCGCCGGGCCCGAAGAATTGGGACCGCTCGCCCCGCAAGGTCACCACTTGGTCGGCGAGTTCGCACACGTTGTCCTGCGCGAACGCGTAGCCGTAGCCGTATCCGAGGCCGTCGAAGTCCCGGGCCAGGATGTGCGGGATGCCGTACTCCGTCCGGCTGATTTGGGCCGTGTGCCCGCCCTCGGCCACCGTCTCGCCGTCCGGCCCCGTCGCGGCGGAGGAAGCCGCGGGCAGGAGGGCCACGGTGGCCGAGGTGAGACAGAGGGCGGCCGCGACAGCCGCCGACCTGCCTGGCAGGAAACGCTTATGACGCTTCGTCAGTGTTCTGGGTTCACCCATGCTGCCACCCTTCAGGGTGAGCCGCCGGGCGGCATCGAGCCTCCGGCGGATTTCCGGGCGGCGTGTCAGTCCGGGGATGTACGCCTTTGGGCTCTGCCGGCTCTGGGCAGGCTCTGATCGGCTCCGTCCGGCCCGCTGTCCGTCGCGCCCTTGGACCGGGCCCGTTCGTCGGGCGTCCAGTGCCAGGAACTGTCCGGCCGGTCATGCGGAGCCGGATGACGAGTGCTGCTGCGGTGACGGTGCCTGGGAGACGGAGCCGCGCTTGCCGTGACGGGTGGCGACAGCCCGGGAGTTCCTTCTGTGCCAGAGGGCCTGTCGCCTACCGTCGCGTCAGCCAGGCCGTGATCTCGTCCACCACCGTCGGCTCGACGTGTCCTGACCGCGCATACTCGGCCGGGGTGGGGTGGCCGCTGCCGGAGAAGAAAAGGTGGTTGGCGTCCTGGTGGATCCGGATGGTCACCTCGGGCCGGTGCGCTAGGGCGTTCTGCCAGCGGACCAGGTCGTCGGTGACGGTCACTTGGTAGTCCCGGCCGCCCTGCAGGATCAGCATCGGGCAGGTCAGCCCTGCTGCCGTGGCCACTGGGTCGTAGGCGCGCAGGTCGAGCCAGTAGGAGGCGGAGAATCCCAGCGGCAGCAGCTTTGACGGTGTGTCAGGGGTAAGGCCGGGGGATGCCACCAGCGCGGCCTGCCGGACGAGTGCGGCAACCATATCCTCCGCGCCGGGCCCGGGGGTGAGTGCCGCGAGACGGCGGGCCACCCGGACGGCCGCCTCGTGCATCGGTTGTGCGTCTGCCGCGAGCAGCACCAGGCCCGCGATCGACGGGTCGGCGGCGGCGATCCGGGGTGCCGCCTTGCCACCCATGCTGTGGCCGAGCAGGTGGATCCGGTCCGGGGCCACTTCGGGCTGCTGCCGGAGCAGACGGACGGCGGCGAGCGCGGGCGGCAGGTACTCGTCGGCCATGGTGAAGTCCTGCGGCAGGCGATCCGGGTGCGCGAAGGTCGCCTTGTCGAAGCGCAGCACGGCCACCTGCCGGGTGGCGAGCCCCCAGGCGAGGTCCTTGAGCGGCTTGTTCGGGCCGCTGCTCTCGTCTCGGTCGAACGCACCGCCACCGCTGAGCAGCACTACGGCGGGCCACGGTCCGGGGCCGACAGGCAGGCTGAGCGTGCCGGGCACGGCGAGCGGACCGGTCCCGAGCATGATGTCCCGCTCGGTGAACCGGGCCGTATCCGCATAGTGCGGTGGATGCCACTCGGAGCCGCCGTGCGGGTCGAGGCGCAGTCCGTGCAGCAGGCCGTCGCCTCCGACCGAAGTGACCACGGTGAAGCCGCCGTTCGCGCAGGTCACTGCGATGTGCACGCGCACGGGGTCGGCCTCGTCGGCCTGGCTCGCCGGCTCTTCGACCGCCCTGACCCCGCCATGTCCGGCTGCCTGGGCAGCCCATGCGAGCCTCAGCGCCTCGGCAGAGACCGCGGCGCGCAGGGGTGGCGCGAACAGCTCCACGATCTCGTCAAAACGCTCCGCCTGCAGCAGCGCGGCGAAGCCTCGCGCCACCTCCATGGCCCCACCCTTGTCAATTCTCATGATTGAGAAAGGTAGCAGTTGTGAGAAAGTCTGGGCATGGACTCCCTGGACCTGCTCGCCCACCCCATCCGACTGCGGATCGTCCATGCGATGGGCGGCGGAAGGCTGCTGACCACCACTCAGCTCTGCGCACGTATCCCCGAAGCCTCCAAGGCCACCGTCTACCGCCACATCGATCTGCTGGTGGACGGCGGGATTCTGGAGGTCGCCGAGGAACACAGGGTGCGCGGCGCAGTACAACGGCACTACCGGCTGCGGCAGGACCGTGCCGTGATCGGCTCCGAGACGGTCCGCACGCTCACGCCGACGGACCATCGCCAGACATTCGCCACCGCGATGACCGCCCTGCTGGCCGAGTTCAACGCCTATCTCGCCCGCGAAGGGGCCGACCCGGTGGCCGACCAAGTGGGCTACCGGCAACACGCACTCTGGCTCAGCCCAGCAGAACTGGAAGAACTGACCGGTGAACTCCGCGCGGCCATCGCACCGAGACTGGCCAACCGGCCGAGCCCTGAGCGGGCACAGTACCTGCTCAGCCCGATCCACTTCCCGGTGGAAAACCCGCAGCGGGAAACTGGGCAGCCGGCGGCTGCAACGGATCACGAAACGGACACATGACCGGCGGGACGGCTCCTGGGGCCGGAGCATGATCTCGCTGTGGGTGTACCGCCGTACCTTATCCGTAGGCTCGCGCCCCCACCTGGCCGTGGCCCGCCGGCCGCCGATCGTGTCGATCCCCTCCGGCCGCACGCCCAACTCCACTGCCGGCTCCACGTAGCCGTCGCCGAACGTGTCGATGAACGCGTCGAAGTTTCCCCCCGGAAGCCCGCTTGCCGGATCCGTTCGGCCGCGTCCTGCCCGTACCCGCCCGGAATGACATCAGGACTCACTCCCGTTCAGTCCTCAGGACCGGTTGCCCAACTCTGGCTCGATGCTGGCCATTTTGTGCACCCGGACTTGCCGACGCCTTGACGATCCGTTTCCTGCACGTTCAGCCAGCCGCCTGTGTCTGCGTTGTGTGCCGTCCCTAAGGTCCCTGAGTGTTTCGGAAGAAGGGGCTCATGGACACACCTCTCGCAGTTCAGGCTCGCGGGATCACCAAGTGTTTCGGTGACGTCGTGGCACTCGACGGCGTCGATCTGGACGTGGCACAGGGCCAGATCCACGGCCTGGTCGGACCGAACGGCGCCGGCAAGACGACGCTGCTCGGTCTCCTGCTGGGCCTGGCCGTCGCCGACAGCGGCCACCTCGAGATCCTGGGCACACCGCTCAGGCGCGCGCTCGCCGCTCCCGACGGCGTCGCCGGCTTCGTGGACGGACCCGGCCTCTACCCCTCGCTCACCGCCCGGCAGAACCTCGCCGCGCTGGCCGCTCTGCGAGGCCGCGACGCGCGGACAGCGGGAGTCGACGACGTGCTCGACCAGGTCGGGCTCACCGATGTCGCCGACGACCAGGCCCGCGGCTTCTCCCTCGGCATGCGCCAGCGGCTCGGACTCGCGGCCGCCCTGCTCACCAAGCCCCGGCTGCTCGTGCTCGACGAACCCTCCAACGGCCTCGACCCGGCCGGCAAAAGACACGTACACGGTGTCCTCACCCGGCTCGCCGCGGACGGAACCAGCGTCGTGCTCTCCAGCCACCGCATGGACGACCTCCAGGCACTGTGCTCCGAGGCCACCATCCTCGCCACCGGACGGGTCGTCTTCTCCGGCCCGCTGAGCAAGCTGGCCGCCGAGAGCCGCGAACTCGACTACCGGCTGCTCACCTCCGACCCGCAGGCCGCCCGCCGGCTGGCCCTCGATGCGGCCGCGATCCGCGTCGTCGACGACACCGGGACACGCCACGACGCCGAGGCGCTCGTCGTGCGCGCGCCGGTGCCCGCCCTCGACGAACTGGTGGTGCGGCTCGTACAGGCGGGCATCGCGCTGCGCGAGCTCGCCCCCCAGGTGTCGCCGCTCGAAGCGGCGTTCCTCGCCCTCACCGAGCAGAAGGAGACCGGCCGGTGACCGCGACCCTCACCCACGACAACGTTGCCGCGGCCCGCCGTGTCTCCGTTCCCCGCGCCTACCGCTTCGAGCTGGTCAAACTCGTCTCGCAATGGCGGATCCGGCTGCTGGTCCTCGCCTGCTGGATCGCGCCGGCGCTCTTCGTCGCCGCGGTGAGCCAGCAGAGCACACTCCCCTCCGACACCCTCTTCGGCCGCTGGATGCACGCCACCGGATGGGCCGGAACGCTGGTGATGCTCGGCTTCGCGGGCACCTGGGCGCTCCCACTGCTGACCTCGGTGGTCGCCGGCGACGTGTTCGCCTCCGAGGACAGGCTCGGCACCTGGCGCCACCTGCTCGTGGCGGTCCGCTCACCCAGGCGGATCTTCGCGGCGAAGGCACTGGCCAGCCTCACCGTCATCCTGCTGCTCGTGGCCGGACTGGCCACATCCAGCACGGCCGGCGGGATCGTGGCGGTCGGCAACCAGCCGCTCGCTGGCCTCGACGGCCACCTGCTGAGCCCGGCGGACGCCGCCGGCAAGGTCCTGCTCGCCTGGATCTGCGTCCTTGCCCCGACCCTGGCCCTCGCCGCGATCGGACTGCTCGGGTCCGTCACGCTGGGGCGCTCCCCGATGGGACTGCTGCTGCCCGCGCTCGTCGCGCTCGCGATGCAGCTCGCCCAGATGATGCCGCTGCCCGTCGCCGTACGCCTCGCCCTGCCCAGCTACGCCTTCATCGCCTGGAACGGCCTGTTCACCAGCCCCATGCAACTCGGCCCGCTCCTGATCGGCATCGGGGTCAGCCTGCTGTGGGCCGTGACCGCGACCGCGCTGGCCTACGTGCTCTTCCTGCGGCGCGACTTCACCAACCCGACCTACGACGGCTCGGGGCGCCGCGCGGTCACCGCCGCAGGCCTGCCGCTCGCCGCTCTGGTCGCCGTCACGGTCGCGGTGCTCGCCTCGGCGAGCGGGGCCTCGGGCTCCGGGATTGAGCAGGACAAAGTGCAGCGCTCGGTTGCCACGGCGTTCGCCCACCTCTATCGCCTGCAGACCGAGCAGCTCAACCGCCCCGCCGTCACAGAAGCGCAGTTGAAGGCCACGGCGACGTGCGACAAGGGCAGCGTCAAGGTCGCCGCCGAGGGGCCGGGCAATGACTGGCGCTGCGTCGTGTCCTGGCATCTGCCCGGCATCGACGTCGTGGGGACGGCGATCTACCAGCTCGACCTCACACCTGACGGTCGTTTCATGGCCGACGGCGACGGACCGAAGGAAGTCAACGGCTACTTCCTGGTCCGCACCCCGACCGGGGACGCACCCAACCCGCTGTGGCAGTTCGACGGCAACGTCGACCTGCTCGCCACCCCGAAGGGATAACTCCATGCAGGTAGCACGGCAGCGTCGGAGCAACGAGAAGGAACAGATCAACCTCTTTGGCAGACGCGTCGGCCGCCGTAGCACTCTGGTAGCGGCGGGCATCGCTGTGGCCCTCGCTGTCACGGGCACCGCTGTTGCCTCGACGAGCCAGTTCGCCACCCAGCAGGTCGGTCAGGTCACCGCCAACGGCCAGGTCATCTCGAGCGACCAGTACATCGCCCCGTACGGCAGCCGCACCGTCATCAACAACGGCAAGATCATGTCGTCCGCGGTCAGCCCGGACGGGAGCCATCTCGCGGCCTCGGTCACCGACGGCGATGCGTCGCTGGTCGTCATGGACCTCAAGACCGGGCAGGTGCAGCAGCGCGTCGGCACCGCCGCGACGGACGACCTGCGCATCACGAGCGGCGCCGTCGGCCAGGAGGGGCCGACGTACTCGCCCGACGGTTCGCAGCTGTGGCTGGGCCAGAGCGACGGCTACACCAAGTTCACCGTGAACCCGGACGGCACCCTCTCCAGCCCGACCACCATCTCGATCCCGGCCGACGGCTCCAAGCACGCACTCGTGGGTGCCGCGGTGTTCTCGGCCGACGGTTCCACCGTGTACGGCGCGGTCAACGGCCAGAACCGGGTGGCCGCCATCGACGCGGCGACCGGGACCATCAAGCAGAGCTGGGCCGTTGGCAACGCACCCCGTGGCATCGCCATGGTCGGCAACAAGCTCTACGTCAGCAACGAGGGCGGGCGCCCGGCCAAGGCCGGCGACACCACGATCAACTCCTACGGCACCCAGGTTCCGGCCAACCCGCAGACCGGTGCCACCACCACCGGCACGGTCAGCGTCATCGACCTGACGGACCCGACCGCAGCCGTCGGGAGCATCGACGTCGGTCTGCACCCGACGGCCGTGTACGCCAAGAACGGGGCGGTGTTCGTCACCAACACCGCCGACAACAACGTGTCGGTCATCGACACCCGCAAGAACAAGGTCGTGCAGACCATCGCCACCCAGCCGTGGCCGGAGGCGTCGGTGGGCTACGAGCCCAACGCGGTGACGCTCACCGACGACGGCCGTCTGCTGGTGACGCTCGGCCGCGCCAACGCCGTCGCCGTCTACCGCTACAAGTCCCCTCAGGAGCCCGCCAGTTACGTCGGCCTGCTCCCGACGGACTACTTCCCCGCGGAGATCACCACCGTGGGCAAGAAGGTGATCGTCTCCAACACCCGCGGCATTGACGCCCGCCGCCCCACCAACAAGGCCGGGCACGGCACCCACGACACCACGTCGAGCCTGACGCAGTTCACGCTGCCGGACGACAGCGTCATCAGGTCCCAGACGGGCAAGGTCTTCCAACAGAACGGCTGGACGCGCGGCTCGGTCTCGCTGGCCCATGGCAAGGGCGACCAGAAGCAGGTGCCGGTCCCGGCGCGGCTCGGCGCCCCCTCGACGATCAAGCACGTCTTCATGATCGTCAAGGAGAACCGGACCTACGACCAGGTCTTCGGTGACATGCCGCAGGGCAACGGCGACCCGTCGGTGACGCAGTTCGGCGAGAACGTGACGCCGAACCAGCACGCGCTGGCCTCGCAGTTCGGGCTGTACGACAACACCTACGACATCGGCACGAACTCCGCCGAGGGTCACAACTGGCTGATGCAGGCCGACGACCCGGAGTACACCGAGTCCTCGGCCGGTGAGTACACGCGCAGCTACGACACCGAGGACGACGCTCTGGGCCACCAGAAGTCCGGCTTCATCTGGACCGGTGCGCAGGCGGCCGGGAAGTCCGTCAGGGACTTCGGCGAGTTCCAGTCGTTCGAGAGCAAGCCGGCCGGCGCGTCCTGGCAGAACCTGTACTGCGACACCAAGAACATGGAGGCGACCGGGCAGAACACCGCCTACCCCATCCAAACGGGCTCGGCGATCCCGTCGCTCAACAAGGTGTCGGTGCCCGGCTTCCCGCTGTTCGACACCAGCGTCCCGGACGTCTACAAGGAGCAGATCTGGAAGCAGGACTTCGAGAAGAACGGTCCGGCGAACCTGAACATGTTCTGGCTCTCCAACGACCACACCGGTGGCCCGGCGAACGCGGCCGCCCAGGTCGCGGACAACGACCTCGCGGTCGGCCGGATGGTCGATGAGATCTCGCACAGCAAGTACTGGAAGGACTCGGCGATCTTCGTCGTCGAGGACGACTCCCAGGCCGGCCTGGACCACGTCGACGGCCACCGTGCCCCCATCCAGATCATCAGCCCCTGGGCCCAGCACGCCGCCGTCGACAGCCACTACTACTCGCAGATCACGATGATCCGGACCATCGAGCAGATCCTCGGGATCCACCCGATGAACCAGAAGGACAGCGCGGCCAGCCCGATGCGCGGGGCGTTCACCCGGCACCCCGACTTCACGCCGTTCAAGGCGCTGCCCAACCGGACCTCGCTGACCGACGGCCTGAAGACCCCGCCCTCCTGCGGCGTGGACACCCCGGCACCGCAGGACCCCAGCGCGGCGCCCGTGCCCTCGGCCAAGGTGCCGGCGGCCAAGCGGGCACTCGCGGCGACGTGGGAGGAGTGGAAGACGCACCAGCGGCTGACCGGGCCGGGCGCCATTCCCGACTTCGCGAACCCCGCACAGATGAACCACTTCACCTGGTACCAGACCCACGGATGGACCAAGCCCTACCCCGGCGAGAGCAAGATCTTCGCGCCCAAGGACGTCCCGGGCGCCTACATCCCCTCCTCGGAGTCCGACGGCTGACGCAGACTCATCGCGTGAAGGGGCCCTTGTACGGCGTCACCGCCGGCCAAGGGCCCCTTCCGTCCCCTGTACGGCACATACAGGAGCCCTGCCTCGGAACGCGAGCCGCCTCTCCTGCCGCGGCCAGGAGAGCGCCGTGGCGGATGCCGGATTCCGGACGACGACCCGTCGGCAACCCCAACGGCCCCTCGTCCAGGCCGCGTCGGTACGAGCCGTGCACACCTCCCGCCCCCACCCGGCGGCCCGGGCACAGGCCCCGCCCACCAGGGCGCGGGGCCTGCCGTGCCGAGGCCCGCAACAGCAGCGAGGCAACAAAACATTGCCCTCCGCCGCCCGGTTCCAGGGCGCTGAAACCATCGTGAAACCGCGCTGAATGCGCCTTGCCGCAACCTCCTCGGCATGACGACAACGACCTCGCACTCACTCGCCATCGCGGCCAAGGGGCTGCGCAAGGCCTACGGCGACAAGACGGTCCTCGACGGCATCGACCTGGCGGTGCCGGCCGGCACGGTCTTCTCCCTGCTCGGCCCGAACGGCGCCGGCAAGACCACCGCCGTGAAGATCCTCTCCACCCTCATCACCGCCGACGCCGGCGAGCTGCGGGTCGGCGGCCACGACCTCGCCGCCGACCCCCAGGCCGTACGGGCCGCGATCGGCGTCACCGGACAGTTCTCCGCCGTCGACGGTCTGATCACCGGCGAGGAGAACATGCTCCTCATGGCGGACCTGCACCACCTCTCCCGCAGCGAGGGCCGCCGCACCGCCGCCGAACTTCTTGAGCGCTTCGACCTCACCGAGGCCGCGAAGAAGCCCGCCTCCACCTACTCCGGCGGCATGAAGCGCCGCCTCGACCTCGCCATGACGCTGGTCGGCGACCCGCGGATCATCTTCCTCGACGAGCCGACCACCGGTCTCGACCCGCGCAGCCGCCACAACATGTGGCAGATCATCCGCGAGCTGGTCTCCGACGGTGTCACCGTCTTCCTCACCACCCAGTACCTGGACGAGGCCGACGAACTCGCCGACCGCATCGCGGTGTTGAACGACGGCAAGATCGCCGCCGAAGGCAGCGCCGACGAGCTGAAGCGGCTCATCCCCGGCGGCCACGTCCGGCTCCGCTTCACCGACCCCGCCGCCTACCAGTCCGCCGCCGTCGCCCTGCGCGAGGTCACCCGTGACGACGAGGCACTGGCGCTGCAGATCCCCAGCGACGGCAGCCAGCGCGAACTGCGCGCCATCCTCGACTGGCTCGACTCCACCGGCATCGAGGCGGACGAGCTGACCGTGCACACCCCCGACCTCGACGACGTGTTCTTCGCCCTGACCGGCCCCACCACCATCCCCACCCAGCCGAACCAGCCCACCCAGCCGAACCAGTCCAAGGAGAACGTCCGATGAGCGCCCTCTCCCTCGCCGTCCGCGACTCGAACACCATGCTGCGCCGCAACCTCCTGCACGCGCGCCGCTACCCGTCCCTCACCCTGAACCTGCTGCTCACCCCGATCATGCTGCTGCTGCTCTTCGTCTACATCTTCGGCGACGTGATGAGCACGGGCATCGGCGGCGCCGACCGCTCCGACTACATCGCCTATATCGTCCCGGGCATCCTGATGATGACCATCGGCGGCACCGTCATCGGGACCGCGGTGTCCGTCGCCACCGACATGAACGAGGGCATCATCGCCCGCTTCCGCACGATGGCCATCCACCGCGGGTCCGTGCTCGTCGGGCACGTCGTCGGCAGCGTGCTGCAGTGCATCGCCAGCGTGGTCCTCGTCGGCGCCCTCGCCGTCGCCATCGGCTTCCGGTCCACGGGCGCAACCGCCCTGGAATGGCTGGCGGCGTTCGGCCTGCTCGCGCTGTTCGCCCTGGCACTCACCTGGATCGCCGTCGGGATGGGCATGGCCAGCCCGAACGCCGAGGCGGCCAGCAACAGCGCACAGCCGCTGATCCTCCTGCCGCTCATCTCCAGCGCCTTCATCCCGGCCGACACGATGCCGGGCTGGTTCCAGCCGATCGCCGAGTACCAGCCGTTCACCCCGGCCATCGAGACCCTGCGCGGTCTGCTGCTCGGCACCGGGATCGGCAACAACGGGTGGATCGCGATCGCCTGGTGCGTCGGCCTGACCGTGCTCGGCTACCGCTGGTCGACGGCGTCCTTCAACCGCGACCCGAAGTAGCCGCCATGACAGCGCGGGCCGCCTCCCGCAACTCGTCCCGCTCCAGGGCGGCGTACTCCGACACCGCGTCGGTGTACGCCGCCCTGTCGGCGTCTTCCGCCGCCTTCCGGGCGCGGTCCGCCGACATCGTCGGCTGGAACTCGCGCATCACCCCCAGCCGTTCGGCCAGCGCGATCATCCGTACGGCACTCGTGTCGCCGGACGCGAGCCCAGCCATGCCGAGGGCGTGCAACACCGTTCCGAACAAGGGGAGTTCGGAGGGTGAGCCGACCGGATCGCACAGCAGCGTCCGCAGCCGCTGCCGCAACCGGTCGACCACCTGCGCGACCAGCCCGAGCCGGCCGGCGTGCGCGTGCGCCGTCACCGCCACCGACTGGATCAGGAACGCCCACGGGTCGAGCCGGGAGTCGCCGCCGCGCAGCGAGCCGGCCGCGAGCATCCGCTCCACAGCACCGCGCCACAGGCCGAGCCCGACCTCCGTCAGCCCGCGGGCGAGCGCGATCTCGGCGCGCCCGCCGAGGTCGGGCCGGTAGAAGTCGTCCTCCTGCGGGGTGTTGTCGCTCTCCGCCTGCCGCAGCCAGTCCTCGGCCTCGTCGGTCTCGCCGCGCTGCAGACAGGCGAGAACCAGGAGCGAGCGGATGCTGATGTAGTCCTGCCCGTCCCCGAGCCGCGGCAGCACCTTGAGCGCCGCCTGGAGATGCTCGTACGCCTCCTCGCCCCGCGCCGTCCGCAGACACAGCTCGCTCAGCCGGGAGTGCACCATCAGCTGCACGGACGGATTGTCGACCGCCGCCAGTCCGGCGACCGCCCGCCGTGCGGAGACGAGCGCGCGGTCGATGTCGTGCTCGAACTCCCAGACGTAGCAGGCGACGCACTCGGCGATGCCGGAGAGCAACGGCTGCGCGCTGCCGCCCTCGTCCTCGCCCTCGCAGAGCCTCCGCAGCACGTCGTAGCCGGGAGGCCGTATCTCGGGGACCGCGCACAGGACGATCGCGGTGGCACGCATCAGCGTGTCCGGCGGGGCCGGAGGCAGCCGCCGCAGGGTGACGAGCTGGCGCACGGCGCGCGGGCCGGGGCCCATGAACACGGTCGCCGTCCCCAACACCGCGGCGGTGCGGGCGACTTCGACGTACTCGGGCCCGGGACGGTAGTGCGACAGCGGCGGCCCGGTGTCCGCGGCGAGGGCGGCGAGGCGGGGAAAGCTGGTGCCTGTGGACCACAGACTGGCGAGGACGGCGGTGACGGCGGCAATGGCGGGGTTGTCCGTACGGGCCAGGGCATGCCGCAGCGCCAGCACGAGGTTGTCCTGCTCGGCCTTGATCCGCTCCCAGGCGGCCTGCGCATCCGAGCCGAAGAGCGCGTCGTGGTACGCGACCCCGAAGTCCCGCGCCCACGCGAGGAACCGGCCCACAGCCTCCTCGTCCTCGCCCGCCTCCGCCCGCCGGGCCGCGCTGAACTCCCGTACGGTCTCCAGCATCCGGAACCGCACCCCGGCCGGGGTCTCGGAGACGGTGAGCAGCGACTGACCGGCCAACTGCTCAAGAAGCAACAGCGCATCCTCGCCGAGGACCCGCTCCGCCGCTTCACCGCCGAAACCGCCGGGGAACACGGACAGCGTGCGCAGCGCCGCCCGGGCGTCCTGCGCAAGCAGGTTCCAGCTCCACTCCACGACCGCGTGCAGCGTGCGGTGACGCTCCGGCACACCCCGCACCCCGCCGCGCAGCAGCGCGAACCGGTCACCGAGGCGGCGGGCGATCTCCGGCACCGACAGCACCCGTACCCGAGCCGCGGCCAGCTCCACGGCGAGCGGCAGCCCGTCGAGGTGACGGCACAGCCCGGCCACCGCGTCCGGCGGCAGCTCCACGCCGGGCCGCGCCGCCCGGGCCCGCTGCGTGAACAGCTCGACGGAGATGCCGAGACCCAGCTCCGGCAGCGCGTACACCGCCTCCGACGTCAGGCCCAGCGGGGCCCGGCTGGTGGCCAGCACCCGCAGGTCCTTCGAGGACGAGACCAGTGCCTGTACGAGGCCGGCGGCACCGGCGATGACCTGCTCGCAGTTGTCGAGCACCAGCAGCGCGGACCCGGAGCCGAGCACACCGAGGATGCCGGACACCGGGTCGTGACCGCGCACAGCGCCGGGCCGCCCCTCGCCCGCGCCGAGCGCGGAAGCCACCTCCGCGGCCACGTCCTCGTCCGCCGTGACACCGGCGAGCGGCACGAAATACACCACGCGCTGCTCGGCCCGGCGGCTGACGGCGTGCGCGAGCCGGGTCTTGCCGAGGCCGCCGGGGCCGACGACGGTGACGGCGCGGGAGGCCCGCAGCAGCCGCTCCACCGCCGCGACGTCCTCGTCCCGGCCCAGCAGCGGGTTCGGCTCGTGCGGCACACCGTGCCGGACCACGGGCGACTCGCCGCGCAGCAGCTCCTGCTGTACGGCCTTGAGCCCGGCGCCCGGATCCGTGCCGAGCGTCTCGCGCAGCTCACGCCGGTACGCCTCGTACCGCATCAGGGCGGCGGACGGCCCCGCCGTCGCCGCCTCACCGCGCAGCAACTCGGCGAGCACTTCCTCGTCCCGCGGATGCTCCGCGGCGGCCACGCCCAGCGGCCCGGCGGCCTCCGCGTGCCGCCCCAGCCGGGCGAGCGCGAGCGCCCGCGCGCGTACGAGCGCGCCGCGGACCGGGGCACGCTCGGCGCGCAACGCGGCCACGGGGTCGTCGGCGCTGCCGGCCCCGTCAGGAGTGCCCTCCCACAGCGCGAGCCCGGCCTCGGCCGCGGCCAGCGATCCCGCGTGGTCCCCGGCCCTGGCCCGCTCCGCGCCGGCGGCGGCGTGCAGCAGCAGGGCGGAGCTGTCGACCTGGTCCTCGGCGAGGGCGAGCCGGTATCCGGCCGGCGTGCTCGCGAGGACGCCGGTGCCCAGCTGCGCCCGCGCCCTGGACACGAGGACCTGCACCGCCTTTCCCGGCCGCTCCGGCAGCTCTTCCGGCCACAGCCCGGCCACCAGCCGCTCGGTGCTGCAGCCCGTGCGCAAGTCGCCCGCGAGCAGCGCGAGGAGACCGCGGAGCCGGGGCGCGGTGACCTCCTGCCCGCGATAGGCGACACGTGGCAGCAGGGTCAGGTCGGTGGTCACCCGTGCAGATTAACCAAGGCGCCGGCCGCGGGAACGCCCACCGCAGGCCGAACTCCCGCCGCCCGTACGGCACTGCCCCCCCCGTGCGCCCGCCGCCGGGGCTGCTGCCGCGGCCGCACCGACCGTCCCAGCACCCCGCCCCGACCGTTCCCGTCCTCGCGCGCCAACCGTTCCCGCCCCCGTGTGCCGCCGCTCCTGCCCCTGCGGGCCGACTGATCCCGGTCGTGGCGGCCGTCCCGCTCAGCCTTCGCGCCAGCCGAGTTTGATGAGCAGACTCTTCGCCTCTTCCGCGACCTCCGTCTCGGCGACCACGTCGTAGCGGGCGGCGACGATCTGGCTGCGGGAGGCGAAGTCGCGGCGGCCTCCGGTGAACGCGTGGCCGGCGAAGCCGAAGAGCGCACCGAAGATCGCGCCGTAGAACAGGCCGCTGATCATCAGCACCAGGACGTGGTGGTTGCCAGCGGCGAACAGCGACAGGAGCAGGCCGATGAGCAGGCCGAACCAGGCTCCCGAGCCCGCGCCGGCCAGGGCGGCCCGGCCGCGGGTGAGCCGGCCGAGGACCGTCTCGACCATCCGCAGGTCGGAGCCGATGATCGCGGTGCGCTCCACCGGGAACTTGCTGTCGGAGAGGAAGTCGACCGCGCGCTGGGCGCCCTCGTAGGTCGGGTACGAGCCGACCACCGGCCGGTCGAGCGGCGCCGTGGGCGGATGCTGGGTCATCAGGGCTCCCTTTTCTCGCCGTTCCCGTCCACCAGGCTGCTGGGAGACGGTGGCCCTCGCAAGGCGGGGCATGCCGGCCGGGCGCACGTGCTGCCACGAGCGGCCGGACGTCTCAGTGGCCTCTTGGTGCGCGCGGGGGTGTCGGTGCCCACTGAGTGGGAGGGGGGCCGGTGGGGCAGTGGAGGGGAGGGTGTCCCGTGGCCGTCCCCTCGGCGCTGGGGCCTATGGCCCCATGGGCGTCCGCATGCCAGTCCGGGAGCGTACGGCTGTCCGGCGGGGGCTGGGGGGAATCATCCGCGGCCACCAACCCTTGGGTCGCCTCGCGGTTCCGCTGCGCGCCTGCGGCAGCAGGAGGTCTGGGGCGGGCGGAAGGTGGTCGCATCTCCGGACGGGCGAACGCACGGAGTGGGGGTGAGCCGCCACCCGTACGGGCCGCAGGACTCGTGGGGCGGGAGGGGCGGTGATGCAGTGGGACAGGAGTGTGCTGTTGGGAGTCCCTCAGGAGGCATCGGCGATGATTCGTCACCCACCCCGTGCTGCCCGGTTCCTCGCCCTGGCCCTGGCTGCGGGCGCCATGCTGGCCACTGAGGCTTGCTCGAACGGGAGCGGCGCAGCGACCTCTACGTCATCCAGGTCCGCTGGAGCTCTGACCCAGGCGGAGGCGGAAACTGCGTTGATCAACACGACGGATCTGGAGGGCAATTGGACGCGGGTCAACGATGCCGCCACCTGGCGGGATTCGCTGCTCATCGGCAAAGTGGATGCTGCGCAGTTCTTCACCGACAGCAAAACGACCGCTGCTGACTGCCAGAAGCTGCTCGACGTGCTCTACAGCGACGCGCTGTTGGGCAAGCCCTCCGGGGCACGTGCGGTGGCAGGCTTCTCGGGTGGTGGTGACGGCGCCCGAATGCTCTATCAGGTCGCCGGCCATGACCGTGGACAACTGGACTCGTCGCTGGCTTGGCTCAAGACGTTGCCGGTGAAGTGTGACCAGTTCACCGTCACGGGCAAGGACGGAAGTACCCGCACCGCTCAGGTCATCGAGACCTCGCTGCCGAAGGCCGGCGACTCCCGCCAGGGGTTGCGCCTGAGGCTTCAGGGCCCGGTGGGTAGCAACCCCGCCACGCTGACGCTTGATCTTGCCGCCGTCCGTGTCGGCACCAACGCGATCGCGGTGACGAACGGAGGGCTCGGCGGCACCGAGGCCGACTCCACCCAGCAGGCTGTCACTCTCGGTACGCGGCGCCTCAAGGATGTGCTCGCCGGCAAGACACCTGCTGAACAGCCGCCGGGGCAGCAGGAGTCCCTGACCCGGCCCTAAAGGCCCGGGTTCGGAGGCGGCGCCCAACTGGCTGCCGGGTGGGCTCCTCCATCCAGACACCCTTTTGGGGTCGCAGGGACGTGTGACTCACGCCCCGCAGTCCACACAGCATCGCGCTCGCGGAGCCGTACCCTCTGCCGGATTCCATGGAGTTCTTCCCGCCTGCCTCAGCCCGGATCCACCGGCTTGATTGTGGTGTGATCGGTTCGGGGTCGTGCAGGGCGTGTCGGGGCTGAGTTGCGGATTCGGGCGTGGGGCGGCCGCTGGTCTGCCCAGCCTTTCCACTTTTCCGCAGTTCTCGGGCCCTTTCGGGCAGGTCGGTCGGGGAGTGTCAGGGGGCTGGTGGCGCGTGCACGATGCTGAAGAGCTGGGTGAAGTCCGTGCTCCAGGGCCAGCGTTCGGGCAGGTGCAGGGTGAGGCGGCGGGCGGAGCGGGCCAGGCGGGCGGGCACGTTGATCAGGTGGTCACGGATGGTGGCGGTGGTCGCTCTGGCATGGAACGTGCCGGCCAGTGCGCCAGCGGCGCGGGTCAGGTTGTGCGCCAGGGCGGCCAGGGCGAGCCACGCGGCATTGGCCTGGAAATGCCCGGAGGGTGCGTGGGCGAAGGCGCTGTTCTTGACATCCGCGATCACCTGCTCGACGACAGCGTGCCGTCGGTGATCACGCTCGGCATCGTTCAAGGAGAGCGGGGAGTCGGTGAACGCGGCGTGGTAGCGCCAGGTGTCAAACAGCGTGCCCTGTCCGGCGGGGACGGTGCCAGTGCTCAGGCGTTTGACGCGGCGCACGATCAGACGGGCGGTGACCTGCTGCTTCTTCGGCTTGGAAGTGAAGGCGGTGTAGCCGGTCTCGGCTATCTCGGCGTCGGAGATCCAGCACTGGCCCTCCTCGTCCCAGACCGCCTTGGGGTACTTGATCGGCATCCAGGCGTCCTCATCGATGCGGGCGATGGCGGCCTTGACGGAAGCGTTCATCCGCACGGTGATGGAGAACCGCGCGCCCAGCGCCCGGCAGGAGTTGACGACATCGGCGCCGTAGAACGCCGAGTCCGCGCGCATCACCAGCAGGCCATTCGCGCCGCAGGCGCGGGCGGTGCGGATGGTCTCGGCGACGAACGCTGCCGCCCCGCGCGCGGAGTTCGATGGTCCCTTGCGCAGCCTCGTGGCGGCGATCACCGGGGCGGCCAGGGGTGTGGAGACGATGCCGAGCAGCGCGTTCAGGCCCTTGACCTTGCTGTATCCGTAACCGGTGCCCTGCTTGGCGTAGCCGTAGGTGCGGCGGATGGTGTCATCGATGTCCACGTAGGCGACCTGGTCCGCGCCGGGCAGCAGCGGGGCGTGACGGGCCAGTTCGGGAAGGAACCGGCGGGCCACGGCGTGCAATTGCTTCACATGCCCGTGCGTGAAGGAACGCAGAAACGACCCCAGCGTGGACGGGGCCCGCACACCGGAGAACAGGCGGCCCATCGCGCCGTGCCGTAGCCGGTGCATGTCATCGATGCTGTCGGCGCCCGCGACCATGCCGCCCACCAGCGACATCACTTTCGCCGCGGGGAAGGCACCGGTGCCGTCCTTCGAGGCCGGCAGACGGATGTACTCCCCGACCAGTGCGGGCAGACCGCACCGCTCGGCCAACCGCACCACCGGCTCCAGGCCGCCGTACGCGATTAGGTTCGGGTCGTCGAACGCGGATGAGACCGCCGCTGCGGCATGGGAAGATTGCATCTCGGAAGTGCCTTGCTGATCGCGCCTGATGTGGTCCTAGAGAAACCCCATCATCGCAGGTCACAAGGCACTTCTTCGTTCCCCGAGAAACTGTCCACAGACATCAAGCCGGTGGATCCAGGCTCAGGCGGCCCGCACACCCGACCCGATCAAGCCCCGCCGCTGACAAGGCTCATACCCCGTGGGACCGACGCCCGCAGTTCCCTCACCAAGGCGCGCACGGCAGCGGATCCGGCCAGTTCGGAAGTGGTGACATAGCCGACCTGGCGGGTCGGGCGCTCCGGGCCGAGATCAGTGATCCCGACCGAGTCCGGTGCTCCGACCAGGGACAGGGCCGGCATGATCGCCATTCCGTGGCCTCCGCTCACCAAGGAGAGCACCGCTCCGTCGTCCTCGGCCTCGACGGTTGCCTTCGGGATCCAGTCCTGCGCAGCCCACCAGCCGCGGGTGTACGAGCCACAGTTCTCGGCCCAGTCGACCAGCGGCAGCGAGCGTGGGGCGGCATGACCCGTCGCGTGCACCAGCGCATACGGCTCTTCAAGGAGCCCGCTCGCGATCAGACCAGGCGGAAGCGGCACCGAGCCGCCCAGCGTGGCGATGGCGATGTCGGCCTTCCCGTCGGCCACTTCGCCCGCGGTGCCGCGCCCCACCTCGCGCACGATCCGCACCTGCGGCTCGATCCCGGGGTACCGGGCGCGCAGCCGCTCCAGGACGGCCGGCAGCAGGTGGAGAGCCGCGCTGCGAAAAGCCGCGATCCGCAGCGGACCCTGCGCAGCACCGGGCCGGGCCGCGCCGCGCGCCTCGGCGGTCAGGACGTCCAGCAGGCGCAGGACGCGGCGGGCGTACGCGACGGCCTGCTCTCCGGCAGGGGTGGGGCGGGCGCCGGTGCGGCCGCGTTCGAAGAGAACGGCACCGATCCTGCGCTCGCTGGCGCGCACCGAGTGGGAGACCGCCGACTGGGTCAGACCGAGTGTGCCGGCCGCGGCCGAGAAGCCGCCGCTGTCCGCGACCGCCACCAGGACGCGCAGTTCCTGCGGGGTGAGATCGGAGTCGGTCGTGCGGGTCACGGGGCGCTCACCTCAACGTATGAGAACTGCTCATGGAACGGTGTGTCGCATGAGCCCAACCGGCTGCCCGGGGGGCGCATTCCCGCCCTACGGTCCGGGCATGAACGAGACCGCGCTCACCGTCCACCAGACCGCCCGCCCCCACGGCTTTCCCACCGCCGGGCACTTCGCCTTCGTCGAGTCCGCACTTCCCGGCCACGCGGCCAGCAGCGCGCTCGTGGAAAACCTCTACTGGTCCGTCGACCCCTACCACCGCGAGATGATGGACGACGTGCCCGGCGGCTTCGTGCTCGGCGCACCGCTGGAGGGCCGCACCATCGGGCGGGTCATCGCCTCGCGCACGCCCCGGCTGGCCGAGGGCGAGATCGTGTTCCACCGGCAGGGCTGGCGCACGCACGCGGTGGTCACGCCCGAGGAGATCCGGCAGCTGCCCCGCTTCGACAAGGTGCCCCTGACCGCGTACTTGAGCGCCCTCGGCGGCACCGGCCTGACCGCCTATGTGGGCCTGACCCGGATCGCCCGGCTCCAGGAGGGGGAGGACCTGTTCGTGTCGGCCGCCGCGGGCGGGGTCGGCACGGCGACCGGGCGGTTCGCCAGACTGCTGGGCGCCGGACGGCTCGTGGGCAGCGCGGGCTCGGCGGCGAAGGCCGCCCAACTCACGCGGGAGGTGGGCTATGACGCCGTCTTCGACTACCACGACGGTCCCGCCGCCGACCTGCTCGGCAAGGCCGCGCCGGGCGGCATCGACGTGTTCGTCGACAACGTCGGCGGCGCCCAGCTGGCCGCGGCGGTGGGAGCGCTGCGGGAGTTCGGGCGCATCGTGCGCGTCGGCACGATCAGCCAGTACAACACCCCCGACGCGCCGCCGCCGCGCTTCAACTACGCGGACATCGTGGAGAAGAGCCTGCGCATGGAGGGCTTCCTGGTCAGCAACTACCGCGACCTGCAGGAGGAGTTGTACGAGTTCGCGGTGCCGCAACTGCAGAGCGGCAGGCTCGCTCTGGACGAGACGGTGGTTGACGGCTTCGAACACATCGTGGACGCGTTCCTGGGCATGCTGCGCGGCGAGAACACCGGAAAGATCATCGTACGAGACCGCACGCAAGCCCATCCGTAAACCGGCACCCAAACTCCGGTGTCATGACGGGAATCCGTGCTGCCGGTTCACCAGAGAACTCGGTATCGCGGAGCGGCGCCGTTTCCAGGACTTCGGCACTGCTGCCCCGCGATCGGCCTCAGGGACAGGGTGGCGCCGTCGATCTCCGGGTCGATCAGTGCCGTCCGCTCTTATTGACGCCGTGTCATCAACAGTGGTTCAGTGGCTGAGCCACTGAACCACTGAATCATTGGGGGCCGGGGTGGAGGCACTGCCACGCGAGACGATCGTCGACGTGCTGGAGAAGCGGCTGCGCGAGGACATCCTCGCCGGGCGTCATCCCGCCGGGAGCTACCTGCCTCCCGAACGTGAACTCGCCGACGGATTCGGGGTCACCCGCACCTCTCTCAAGCACGCCTTCGGTCGACTGGCGCACGCCGGGCTGCTGGAGACGCGCCACGGAGTGGGTACCCGGGTACGGGATTTCCTGCGGCTGGGCGGAGCGGACCTCCTGCCGGTGCTCGTGCGCCACAGCCCCGACTGGATCGGTGAGATCTTCGAAGTCCGGCGCGGCATCGGTGAGTTGATCGTGGAACGCGCTGCGATCCGTGCCACGGCGGCCCAGGTCGCCGAACTGCGTCTGCTGCTGGCGGCCGTCGGGGATGCGGCGGGGGGCGAGCCCGTGCAGCTCGCGGACGTGGAGGTGCACCGAGCGCTGGCCCGTGCCACGGGCAACCGGGTGTACGTCCTGCTGACCAACACCCTGTTCAACGCGTACCTGCCGGTGCGCGGGGCGCTGGTCGGGCCCTTCGAGGATCCCTGGGCCGCTCATGACCGTCTGGCACCGGTCGTCGAGGCGGTGGCCGCCGGCGACCAGGAGGCGGCTCGCACCGCTGCGGGCGACTATCTGTCGGCAACGGAACGCATCATGCTCAAGGGGCTGGCACGCTCCGGCGGACGCGGGGAAGGTGCCCTGTGAGCGCACACGGGACGGTGTTCAAGGAGACCATGCTGGGCCGTGTGCGCCTGGCCGACGAGGACGGCGACCGCCCCGTGCGGCTGGACCTGCTGGCCCGTGCCGACGCCGTGCTGCTGCCCCACCGTACGACGCGGGCGCACGTGAGCGGACGGGTACGCATAGCGGGACGGGCCGACGACGCCGAAGCCGAGGGCGAGCTGGAGATAGCGCCCCTGTCGCGCCGCAGGATCCGCTACCGGATCACCTTCGTGATGGAAGGCCGGCGCCTCACTCTGGACGGCTGGAAGTCGGTGTCGCCCAAGCGTCCGCTCGCCTCGTTGACCGTACTGCCGTACACCCTGTACGAGGACGGTGACCGGGTGGGCGAGGGCACGCTGCGCTTCCCCCTCGCCACCGGCCTGCTGCCCTTCCTCGCGAGCTTCCGGTTCCCTCGTGCGGCCGCGTCCCCTGCCGACGGGCATCTGTCGTCGCGCTGGGACGGCACACCGGGGCGGACCGAGGTCTGGTACACGACCCTGACCGATCCGGCCACCGACAGCGGGATCTGGCTGCACCACGAATTGGTGGCGCCCTCCGACGGTTCCGCTGCCTACGCGCACGGCTGGATCGCCGTCTTCCCCAAGGACGGCCCCGCCGAACACACACGTTTCGGCCCCGTACCGTGGACGGCGCATCCGGAGGGCTTCACCGCCGAGGGCATCTGCGTCCGGCCCGGCCGGCTCACCGGCTCCGCCGGGACGTTCACCTGGGCACTCACCGAGAGACCCGAAGGTCCGCCGCTTCACACCTTCCCCCGCTGGTCCTGGCGACGTCCCTGGCTGCCGGCCTCGCACATGCTCCCCGCCGCCCGCGCCCGCTACAGCGGAACCATCCGGTACGGCACCGGTGAGCTGCGGCTCGACGACGCTCCGGGAGCCGGCGCCCGCATCTACGGCCACGGCAACGCCCGCCGCTGGGCCTGGCTCCACGCCGACCTGGGTGGCGGCGACGTCCTGGAAATCATCGCCGCGGTATCCATGCGACGCGGACTCGACAGGCTGCCGCCCCTGGTCTTCCTGCGCCTGCACCGAAACGGCCGTACCTGGCCTCGGCGCGCGGAACGCTCTGCCGTGGGCTGGGCGGGCATCGGCCGGTTCCGCGCGGACATCCGCCTGCCCGAGTGGCGGGTCGAGGGCAGGGCGGGCCTGAGCCGCATACAGGTGACGGTCACCCAGCCGCCGCAACAGACACTGACGCTCGGCTACACCGACCCCGACGGCTCCACCGCGGTCTGCCGCAACAGCGAGAGGGCGGACGCGGTGGTCAGCCTGGAACGCTGGTGGGGCACATGGCGGCGGGAGGCCGTATGGCGGCTGTCGGGCACCGCGCACGCGGAGGTCGGCGACCGATGAACTCCCGACGTCCCACCGCCTTGGCGGGACTCGCAGCCGCCCTGCTCGCGGACGACGGCACGACCGCGTGGACGCGGGCCGTGCCCCGCAGGGCCGAGACGCTGCTCGACACCATGCCCGCTCCGGTACGGACGGCCGTGCGCGCCGCGGCCGCGGCGATCGACGCCTACACCGTCGCCCGAACGGGCAGGCGGCTGTCCACGCTGAGCGCGGCGCAACGGGAGCAGGTCATGGGCTCACTCGGTTCCCACCGGGCCCTGCTGCCGCTCCTGGACGCGGTCAAAGTACCGCTGCTGCTGGCCGCCGGCACCGAACGGACGCTGCATCAGCACCGCCCTGCGCCCCCGGCGTCCGGCCCCGACGACCCGCCGCTCGACTGCACGCCGTCCCGCGACTGGCCCACGCGTTCAAGCGCCGACGCCGTCGTTGTCGGCTCGGGCGCCGGCGGAGCCATGGCCGCCCGGACACTCGCCCGCGTCGGGATGCGTGTCGTCGTCCTCGAGGAGGGGGAGCACCACACCAGTGCGTCGTTCGGGCGCCGGGCCCCGCTCGACCGCTTCACCGACCTGTACCGGGACGGCGGCGCGACGATCGCCCTCGGCAGCCCCCCGCTGGTCCTGCCCGTGGGCCGCGCGGTCGGCGGCACCACCGTCGTCAACTCCGGAACGTGCTATCGCACACCGGACCACGTCCTCACCCGCTGGCTGGACCATCACGGCTTCGCGGCGGCCGAAGGCTTCGACGTCCACCTCGACGAGGTGGAACGCACCCTGCAAGTAGCACCCCAGCCGTTGCAGGTACTGGGCAACAACGGGCTGCTCGCACTGGCCGGAGCGAAGACGCTCGGCTGGGCCGCGGCACCCTTGCGTCGCAACGCCCCGGGTTGCAGGGGCTCTTGCCAGTGTGTCGTCGGCTGCCCCACCGGTGCCAAACAGAGCGTCCAGCTGTCCGTGCTTCCCGAGGCCTGCGCGTCCGGCGCCCGTATCGTGACGGGCGCTCGCGTCCGGCGGATCCTCGTCGACCGCGACCGGCCGGGCGGTCCACGCGCTGCCGGGGTGCTGGTTCGCCGCCCGGACGGCAGCGAACTGGAGATCCTCAGCCCCTTGGTCGTGGTCGCCGCGGGGGCCCTGCAGACCCCGCCGCTACTGCGCCGCTCCGGCCTCGGGGGACACCCGCGGCTCGGCCGCAACCTCAGCGTGCACCCGGCGATCAGCGTCGCGGGACGCTTCGGCCGCCCGGTCACCGGCTGGAAGGGCGTCCTGCAGAGCGTCGGGGTGGAGCACCTGCGCGACGACGGCATCCTGATCGAAGCCACCGCGGCGCCGGCAGGCATGAGTTCGTTCGTGCTGCCCGGCCTCGGTCGCGAGCTGCGCCGCGAACTGGAGGGGACGGATCAGCTCGCGACACTCGGTGCCATGATCGCCGACCGGCCCTCGGGGCGTGTCCTCGGCAGGGACCGCACATTGCTGCGCTACGACCTGACGCCGCGCGACGCCGGCCGCCTGCTCCGGGCCCAACGGGCCATGGGCCGCCTGCTGTTCGCGGCGGGCGCCGAGGAGGTGCTGACCGGTGTACCGCAGGTGCCGCGAGCCCGCACCCCGGCCCAGCTCGAGGCGCTGCTGGACACGGTGACCGCACGCCATCTGCATGTGTCCGCGTTTCACCCCACGGGCACGGCGGCAGCCGGTGCCGACCCCGAGCGGTCACCCGCCGACCCGGACGGGCGCCTGCGCGGCGTCGACGGCGTGCTGATCTCGGACGGCTCCGTGCTGCCCAGCTGTCCGGAGGTGAATCCCCAACTGAGCATCATGGCGGCCGCCCTGGCCGTCACCGAACGCTTCGTGACGAAGGCGTAGTGCCCAGCCGCCGCCCTCCGCCGCCGCTCCGGCCCGCGCCTGCCGTAAACCCTCGCCGCGCGGTCCCAGTACGCTCCCGACGGCGAGGGCAGCTACCAGACGCTCAGCGGTACGTCGATGGCGGCCCCGCATACGGTCGGAGCCGCGGCCCTGCTCGCCGCCGCCCACCCCGGACTCACCGGCGCCCAGCTGAAGGACCTGCTGGTCAGCAGCTCGCAGCTGCTTGGGAACACAAACGTCCTCCAGGTCGGAAGCGGCCGAGTGGATGTGCCCGCCGCGCTGAGCGCGACCGACGCGGCGGGGAATGCGGTCACCCACACAGCGGTGTTGCTGGCGGACCCGACGCACAAGCTGACCGTGCGCATCAAGGACGCCCAGGGCAATCCCACACGGGGGATCGCCTATTTGTTCAAGTCCGGCATGGACGCGGCGATGACCGTCTACGTCGACGACACCGGCGTGGCCGAGGTCTGGGTGCCGGGCACGGCTCCATAAGCCGTGCTTCGTTCGAGTGATGTTCTCGACGGCCCGGACTGAACAAATCCCCAGCATGTGAGGTTTCTTCACCGTCACCCGGTGCCGGCGTTACGTGGGCTGCCGGCGTGAGTGTTTCGGGATCATGCAGTGCGTGGCGTCAGTGGAACGCTTTGTGGTCCCTGTTTCACGCACCCGAGCACTTCTCGTGAACTGCACGCATGAGGGGCTCACGCCGGATTCGGCCGAAGTGGCGTGGATGCGGACGACGCCGCACGGACGACCACGCGCCGGGGTGGCCGACGTCGTGGATGTGTCCGGGTGACCCGTCGGCCGGCACGGGTGGCTCGCCGACCGACGGCATCTACCCGGAGCAAGGGAAAGAAGGTACTGATGCAGACAGGTCTGCCATTGGCTGCTGTGACCGAGCCAGACCCGCACACCTCGCCATGGCCGTACGTTCCAGGTGGGCAGGCTGTGGCAGGGACCGCACGACGGGCGGCCGAGGCGGCCCGTGGAGCCGGGTTCTCTTCGGGATCCGTCCGCCGAACGGCTCCGCGAGAGCTGCGCGCGGGCCGTGGTCTCACCGCCCCCCGCCCGACCGGAGCGTTGCTGTGATCCCGGCTCAGAGGACGCGGACCGACAGGGACCTGCGGGCCGTGGTCGTCGGAGCGGGGTTCTCCGGGATCGGCGCCGCCGTCCGGCTTCGCGAAGCAGGGTTCAACGATGTGCTTGTTCTGGAGAAGGGCACGCAACTCGGCGGCACCTGGAGGGAGAACACCTACCCCGGCTGCGCCTGCGATGTGCCCTCGACGCTCTACAGCTACTCCTTCACCCCGGATGCCGCCTGGAGCAGGGTCTTCGCCGGGCAGCGGGAAATCCTTGCCTATCTGCGGGCGACGGCAAAGCGGTACCGGCTTGATGACATGCTGCGCTGCGGTGTTCAGGTGCTGGGGGCCCGGTGGGACGGGGCGGCCGGCCGCTGGCTGCTGGAGACCAGCGACGGGCCCTACAGTGCGGCGGTACTGGTCCTGGCCACCGGCCCGTGGCACGTCCCGCGCCGCCTGGAGGTCCCCGGGATCGAGGACTTCAACGGTCCCGTGTTCCATACCGCCCGGTGGGACCACAGCGTCGACTTGGCCGGGCGGCGGGTGACCGTGGTGGGGAGCGGCGCCTCCGCCGTCCAGGTCGTCCCGGCCATCGAAGCCCAGGCGGCGTCCGTGGGCCTCTTCCAGCGCACCGCCCAGTGGGTGCTGCCCAAGCCCGATCTGCTGCTACCCGCGGCGTTCAACCGGCTTCTGGACCGCGTACCCGGCGCGCGCGGCGCCCTGCGTGCCGGGCAGTACGCCCTGCAGGAGGGCTTTGGCTACGCCTTCCGCCACCCTCAGGGCGCCCGCCTCCTCGAAGCAGGCGCCCGCGCACACCTGCGGCTCGCGGTCCGCGACCGGCAGCTACGTCGGCAGCTGACACCGGATTACCGATTGGGCTGCAAGCGTCTTCTGACGTCCAGCACCTTCTACCAGGCCCTGTCTCAGCCGCACGTCCGCCTGCATCCCACCGCGGTGACCGCCGTACGCGGCAACGAGGTCGTCGGCGCCGACGGCACCACCGTCCCGACCGACGTGCTCATCGAGGCCACAGGCTTCCGCGTCGGTGAGCTGCCGCTGGCCAAGAGTCTGTACGGCACGAACGGCCGGACACTCGACGAAGCATGGGGCGGTGAACCGCAGGCGTACATGGGCACCACCGTGAGCGGCTTCCCCAACCTCTTCCTGCTTCTGGGACCCAATCTGCTCGGCGGCTCCACCTCCGCGATCACGGTCCTGGAAGCCCAGTTGACGTACCTCATCGCCGCCCTGGCCCACCTCGACCAGGGCGGCCACCGTGCCCTGGACGTCCGGTCGGCCGCACAGGCCGCCCACAACACCGCCGTCCAGGACGCGCTCGGGACCACGGTCTACAACACGGGCGGCTGCACCAGCTACTACTTCACCTCCACCGGGCGGAACACCTTCGCCTGGCCATGGTCCACCGGGCGGCTCGTGCGCCGACTGAGCCGATTCGACGCCGACGCCTACACCTCCGACGCCCCTGCCCGGCCCCTTCCCCTGCCCGCTCAGACAAGGGGAGCCGCGAACGCAGAGCAGCCATGACATGGTGCCCGATACCGCGGCCCCACCACTGGGAGCTCCACGACCACTTGATTCCCGGCACAGGCCCGGTCCGGTCATTGCCCACCAGATGACGCTTCGCTCACTGCACCAGCCTCCAGCCGCGCGGAGTCTCGCGAAGGCAACCCGAGGTACGGCGGATCGCCGGCGAAGTCGCCGACTGGATGCTTCCCTACGACCGCGAGCGCCGGCCGAGCGTAAGCTGACGCAACGGGTGGCGAACGTCTAAGGGTGCAGACATGAAGTACATCAGGCTGGGCTCGACAGGGCTGAAGGTCTCGCGGGTCTGCCTCGGCATGATGAGCTACGGCGACCCCGCCCGGCGCGCGTGGTTCCTGGACGAGGAGGCGGCCGAGCCCATCGTGCGGCGGGCAGCGGAGGCCGGGGTGACGTTCTTCGACACCGCGGACATGTACTCGCACGGCCTGAGCGAGGAGATCACCGGACGGCTGCTCGACAAGCTCTTCCCCCGCCGTGACGACTACGTGCTCGCCACGAAAATCTATTTCCCGATGGCCTCCGGACCCAACGACGGCGGCCTGTCGCGCAAGCACATCCTGTCCGGCATCGATGCCTCGCTGCGGCGACTGGGGACCGACCACGTGGATCTCTACCAGATCCACCGGTGGGACTACGAGACGCCGATCGAGGAAGTCATGGAGGCGCTGCACGACGTGGTCCGCTCCGGCAAGGCGCGCTACATCGGCGCGTCCAGCATGTACGCCTGGCAGTTCGCCAAGGCCCAGCACGTCGCGGAGACACACGGCTGGACGAAGTTCGTGTCGATGCAGAACCACTACAACCTGACCTACCGCGAGGAGGAGCGCGAGATGATCCCCCTCTGCCTAGACCAGGGCGTGGGCTGCCTCCCGTGGAGCCCACTGGCGCGCGGGCTGCTCGCCGGTTCACGCGAACGCGGCGGCAAGCAGCTCACGGTCCGCGCGGGCAGTGACCAGTACGCCGAGGAACTATACGGGGACGCCGACTTCGACGTGGTCGACACGGTGCGCGAGGTCGCCGGTGAGCGTGGGCTGCCGCCCGCGCAGATCGCCCTGGCGTGGTTGCTGGGCAAGCCGGCGATCAGCGCACCGATCGTAGGCGCGACCAAGCTGAACCATCTGGACGACGCGGTCGCGGCGGTGGGGCTGTCCCTCAGCGAAGAGGAGATCGCCCGCCTGGAAGCCCCGTACCAGCCACACCGAGTCCTCGGCCACTCCTGACGTGATGACGTGACTGCGACACCTGGGTCCGGCTAAGTTGTTCCACGCTCGTGAGTGCAGGGCTGGGACAGCCGGCGGGAGTGCTCGTGAGCGAGGCTGAGCACCACCGCCCGCGCTGGTCACGCTCGTTTGCCGCAGCTGGGAATCAACCCGCGTACTGGTGGGCCGAGTAGGTCAGGTAGCCCGCGTCACCGCCCTGGTAATACGTGGCCTCGTCGACGGGGGCGATCGGAAGCCCGCCCCGCAGCCGCTCGACCAGGTCGGGGTTGGCGAGGAAGGCGCGGCCGAAGCTGATGAGATCGGCGCCCAGACCGAGCCAGTGCTCGGCGTCGTCCCGGCTGGTCTGCTTCGGACCCATCGGAAGGACAGGGTTCACGACGAGGGTGCCCGGCCACGCTCGCCGCAGGGCGACGAGCACCTCTTCGTCGGCGGTGGCTTCGAGGTGCACATAGGCCAGCCCGAAGGGGGCCAGTTCGTCCAGCAGCGCGGCGTAGAGCTCGCGGACGTCGGTCTCCTGAACTCCCCAGAACGTCCCGCCCGGTGACAGACGGATGCCGGTCCTGTCTCCGCCGACGGCCTCGACGGTGGCGGCGACGGCCTCGACGGCGAACCTGATCCGGTTGACGATCGGGCCGCCGTAGCGGTCCGTGCGCAGGTTGGCGTTGGACGAGAGGAACTGCGAGATCAGGTAGCCGTTGGCGCCGTGGAGTTCCACGCCGTCGAAGCCCGCATCGACGGCGCGGCGCGCGGCTTCGCCATACGACCGCGCGTGCTCGGGCACTTCGGCGGTGTCCAGCGCGCGCGGCGTCGGGGCGGGCTGGAGTCCGGTCGGGGTGAACACGTCGCCGACGGCGGGGACTGCTGAGGGCCCGACCGGCTGCAGGCCGGTGGTGTCGGAATGTGAGACCCGGCCGCCGTGCATGAGCTGGGCGAAGATGCGGCCGCCGTTGGCGTGGACGGCGGCGGTCACGGGGCGCCATGCCTCGACCTGCTCGTCGGTGTGCAGTCCCGGTGTACCCGGGTTGGACTGCCCGATCGCGCTCGGCTGCACCCCCTCGCTCACAATCAGCCCGGCTGTGGCCCGCTGGGCGTAGTAGGTCGCCATCGACGACGTCGCCAGGCCACCGGCGGCGGCCCGGACCCGGGTCATCGGGGCCATGACCATCCGGTTGGGCAACGTGAGGCCGCCGAGCCGGTAGCTGGTGAAGAGGGTCGTCATGTCGGGACTCCTTCGCGTTCCGCCGTGCCCGCACCTCGGGCACGGCGGCTACGCTAAAACCTCACACTGACGTCAGAGGCAAGGGTCTGTGACGCAGAACTCAGCCGGGAGGACTTTGTGCGGATCGGGGAGCTCGCGTCACGCGCCGGAGTCAGTGTCCGGTCCGTGCGCTACTACGAGGAGCAGGGGCTGCTCACCAGTACCCGTAGTCCGAGCGGGCAGCGGCACTACACGGAGGGCGAGGTCGAACGGGTCGCGTTCATCCAGCGGTTGTACGCCGCCGGTCTGTCCAGCCGCACCATCACCGAGCTGCTGCCCTGCGTGGACTCGCCCAGCGAGGAAAACTCCGACTCTGCGCTGGAGCGGATGGCACTGGAGCGCGATCGGCTCTCCACGCACATCGCCGACCTCGTGCGGACCAGGGACACGCTCGATGGGTTGATGGCCACGGCCCGGGCACACCGGGAACAGCTGGGAAAGACTGCGGTCGGCTGACTGGGGGAGGGGTTCGTAGGCCGGCACCGGCTCCTCCGGGAAGCACGCAGCCCCAAGATGGCCGGCCCGCTGGACATCGTCTGGTGGTGCGACGACCCGACGGTGAAACCGCTCGCGGTCACGGATGCGGCGGTGGGGATCGACGTCGGCCTGGACCACCTGCTGGCTCTGTCGACCGGTGAGAAGATCGCCAACCCCCGGCACGAGCGCCTTGACCGCGCTCACCTCGCCACGGCACAGCGCCACTGTGCCCGCAAGGAGAAGGCTCCGCGAACCGGGATCACGGACCGGCGCAGGGACGGCCTGCACAAGCCGACCTCTCGACTCGTGCGCGAAATCCCAACGCTCGTGATCGAGGGCCTGACCGCACGCAATATGGTCAGGAACGGAAACTCGCCCGCGCCATCAGCGATGCCGCGTGGGCAGAGTTCCGGAGCCTTCTGGATTACAAGGCCGCCTGGTACGGGCGGGACATGGTGATCGTGGACCGCTTCTTCCCCTCCTGCGTGCAGAACTGACTGTTCCGCATCGCCGCGGGCGCCCGTGGCGGCCCGCGGCACAGGGATCAACTGCGGGGCATCGCCCCACTGACCGGGAGCGAGGACCTGCGGAGTGCTGACGGACCCGACAGGAGGTGGAGCCGAGTCATGTGGCCCCTTGGACAGGCCCTAGGGTGTGGTGGCTGCGGTGCGGTAGAACTCGGTTGCGGTGACGGTGGCGGGGACGCCGAGTTCGGTGGCGACCGCGGTGATCGCGTCGGCGCCGACGTCGGGGTCGGCCTGGCCGTCGGTGGTGAAATACGGTGAGATGAACGTCTCGTAGTGGGCCCGGACTTCGTCCGGGGTGTGGCGGCCGAGGAATGTCCGCATGTGCCGCACCGTGGTGTCGGGTTCGTCGTGAATCACGCGCAGGGCGCGCCGGTGGGCTCGTAGGACGGCCTGGACCGCGGGGTCGTCCGGGTCGGTGTAGGTGGGGTCGACGGCCAGGCCGACGGTGGGGATCCGGAAGTGGTCGCCGACCCAGCCCAGTACCTGCCAGCCGTGCTCGGCGGCTATCGCCTCCGGTGCCATGGTGCTGCCGACCAGGGCGGCGTCGATGCTGCCGTCGTGCAGTCGGCGCAGGTCCATGCCGTAGTCGCCGGGCGGGCGGACCACGGTGTGGATGTCGCGGTCCGGGTCGAGGCCGGCCCGGCGCAGCACGATCCGGGTGAAGCACCCGGGTGCGGTGTGTGGGGCGTGTACCGCCAGCCGCCGACCGGCCAGGTCGGCCAGGGAGGTCAGGCCGGGGCGGGCGAGGAACCAGAACAGCGGGCGGGTGGTGTTGACCTGGAGCGCGACCCAGGGAGTGCTGTCGGTCAGCCGGGACAGCAGTGCCCGGCCGAGCCCGATGGTGGCGCCGCGGCGCAGCCGCTCCTCGTCCCAGGAGCAGCCGTCGCGCAGTGCGACGTGGACGCCCTCGTCGGCGTAGTAGTCCTGCTGGTCGGCGATGTGGGCGACCAGTTCCTCGTGCAGGCCCCGCCCGACGTAGGCGAGATCGATCGTGTGCATGAATGTCTTTCCTTGATCGTGTCGCCGCCCTGTGCCCGCGCGGGCCGCAGGCGCAGGGCGCTGCGGCCCATGGTGCTGCGGCTCATGGTGCTGAGGTGACGGTGTGCCGGAGGCGGTGCGGCCGACGGCCGGACCCGGACGGTATGGCCCCGTGTGCAAAGGACGGCGGGGCGTCAGTACATGAGCATGCCGCCGTTGACCGCGGCCGTGGTGCCGGTCATGAAGGCGTTGTCCTCGCCGGCGTAGAAGGCGACCGCCTGGGCGACGTCCTCCGGGTGGGCCAGACGGCCCAGCGGGGTGGCGGCCACCTGGCGCTTCTTGTGGGCGTCGTCGAACACATCCGTCATGCGGGCCATGCGGGTGTCCTCCACCGGGCCGGGCGCGACGACGTTGACCGTGATGCCCTGCGGGCCCAGTTCCTGGGCGAGGTAGCGGGCGAACTGCTCCAGTGCGGCCTTGGAGGTGCCGAGCGCGATCATGTGCTCTCGGGGCAGGCGGCTGAGGCCGGTACCGATGTAGATGATGCGTCCCCAGCCCTGTTCGGTCATCGCGGGCAGGACGGCTTTGGTGACCGCGAACGCCGCACGCATCTCGCCGTCGAGCTTGCCGCCCAGTTCTTCCCACGTCATGTCCTGGAACGACTTGACCGCATACGGGATGAGCGCGTTGTGCACGAGCACGTCGACGCCGCCCCATGCCGCCTGGACCTGCCCGACCATGTTCTCGACCGCCGCCGCCTCGCGCACGTCGGCCTGCACGGCCATGGCCTGGCCGCCGGCGGCTTCGATGCCGGCCACGATCTCCCCGGCTGCCGTGCTGTTGCGGAGGTAGTTGACCACCACGCGCATCCCCCGGGCGGCCAGAAGGCGTGCGGTGGCCGCACCGATTCCGCTGCTGGCCCCTGTCACCAAGACCACCCTGCCGGTTGTCCCGGTCATGGGCCCACCTCCTCATCGCGGGCCGTCGGAATGACCGCCTCGAGTTGTTCATCGCCGGTGCCGGGGTGCCCGGAGTGTGCCGGGCGGATCGCGCCGTAGAGCACGGTGTCGACGGTCGCCCGCAGCAGATCGGCCGCAGTCCGGTCGAGTTCGCGCGGCAGTTGCGAGGTGAGCAGCCGTTCCAGCGCGCCGCGGGTGATCTCACTCAGCAGTTCAGGTGGCGCCGGCAGCAGTCCCTGCCGGTGCCCGTCCCGGAACAGTTCGTCGAGCCGCCGGTAGACCACCGTGTCCACGCGCCGCTCCACGTACTGGCGCAGCATCGCATCGCCCCGCCCCGCCGCGAGCTGGGCAGCGCCGATCCGCCCGAGCTCACTGCCCGCCGCGAGCAGAAACCGCTGGACCCGCACATCGAACGGCTGCCCCTGCGCGTCCTGAGCCGCCGCCATCAGCGTGCGCTCCACCGCCGCGAACTGCCGGTCCAGCACCGCGGCCAGCAGACTGCGCTTGTCCGGGAAATGACGGTAGATCGTCTTCTTGCTCATCCCGAGTTCACGGGCGAGATCGTCCATGCTCACCCGCACGGAACCCGGCGCGAAGAACAGCCGGCCGGCCGCCTCCACGATCACGTCAGCACGCTGCCCGCCATGCTCGGAAACTTTCGAAACTGATGTAGTTTCCATAGTTTCCATGCTGGCTTCCTGCCCCTCCGCTGTCAAGGCATGCCGAGTGTGCGGAACTGCGTGGCCGAAGTGGCGGAAGCCGAAGCGGAGGAAGAGGACGTGCACAGCCTGGACGCGTGGCTTCTGTACGCGCCGGCCGGAGCGGATCGCACGGGTTGCCGACCAGGTGATCGACGCCGGCCGCGTGTCCTGCGGCTGCCGACCCCGTCGGCTGGGGCCTGTCCGGTGGGTCGTGTGAGCTGGCCTGGGAAGCCCCCACCCGTCCCTCGCTCGACGTCGACCGCCCGGCGTGCCCGGCCGCCCCTCGGCACGGAAAGAAGCCGCCCCTCGGCACGGAAAAAAGATCTTTCCCAAGCTTGCCTCGTTCGGTACGGTCGCGGAGTTGTCTTCGCTGCTGAGAGCCCATGAGCTGTGCCCGTGGCCCCGGCGGCCCGCCGACTGAGGGAAGGTTTCTTTATGGCATGTCGTATCGGTGAGCTTGTGCTCGGTTGCCGCGACCCCGAACTGTTGGCGCAGTTCTGGTGCGAGGTCCTGGGCTACGTCGTGGTCGGCCGCGAGGAGGGCTGCGTGGAGATCGGTACGCCGGAAGGGTTCGGCGGTCCGCAGCCCACGATCTTCTTCAGCGTCCGGGACGAGCCGGAGCCGGGGAAGTCCCGGCTGCACATCGACGTCAACCCCACCGACCGTGACCAGGACGCCGAGCTCGAACGCCTCCTGAAGCTCGGTGCCCGCCGGGCCGACATCGGCCAGACCGGGGACGAGCAGTGGCATGTCCTGGCCGACCCTGAGGGCAATGAGTTCTGCCTGCTCAAGGCCCGCATCAAGCCGCTCTGACGCTCGTCCGAGGCTCATCGGGTCACGCCGCGGCCTGCGGTGACTCCGGATCCGTCGGGGTAGAGCTCGAATGCGAGCCACCGGTCCGGCGGGGGCCCGTAGGGCTGTGCGGCGCCGTCTCCCCGTATGGCGCGAATACCAGCACCCCTACGTCCGCACCGACCGGCCCTGCGCGGGAGGTCAGGCTGCCCCCGCGCAGGAGGCCCGGTCGCCGGGCCCGTCACCACATTCGCCGTCCCCGCAACAGAGTCACCGGCCCCGGCTGCGGCATGGCTTCCCTTGCTCACCCGTGATCCAGGTGGTGCCCCTGCGCGAGTGCTGTCGCACGGGCCGTGGCGGACGGCTTCGACACGCGTCCCCGTACTCCAGGGCGAAGAACGACCAGTCCCCGTGGTCTTCGACCCTCACCGCACCGTCACCGTCCGCGCCCGGTCGCCACTGTTCGCTGAGACATCTCACGATGCCAAGTCGGCAAGCTGTTAAGGCCAGTTGGGAGGGAAGTGCGATGTGTCCGTCGAACAGGTCGCTGGTCTGCGGGCAGTGGTAGAGCTGCCGCAACCGGAACCGACGCCGATGCGGGCGAATCCGTGTCAGCGTTCCAGGACGAGGGCGAGGCCCTGGCCGACGCCGATGCAGAGGGTGGCGACACCAACTCCCGTTCCCTTGCGGGCGAGTTGGTGGGCGACGGTGCCGGCGAGGCGGGCGCCGGAGGCGCCGAGGGGGTGGCCGAGGGCGATCGCACCGCCCTGGGGGTTGAGGACCTGGGGGTCGAACTCGGGCCATTCGGCCACACACCCGAGGACCTGGGCGGCGAAGGCCTCGTTCAGTTCGAGCACGTCGAGATCGGCGAAGGTCTTGCCGGCTTTGGCCAGGGCGCGGGTGACGGCTTCGACGGGGGCGAGTCCGAAGTACTGGGGGTCGGTCGCGGAGACGCCGGTGGCTCGGATGCGGGCGAGGGGTTCGCGGCCGGTGGTCTTCAGTCCTTCCTCGTCGGTGAGGAGGAGGGCGGCGGCGCCGTCGTTGAGGGGGGAGGCGTTGCCCGCGGTGACGGTGCCGTTCTCGGTGCGGAAGGACGGCTTGAGCCTGGCCATGGCGGTGGGGGAGGTGTCGGGGCGGACGGATTCGTCGGCGGCGAAGATGACCGGGTCGCCCTTGCGCTGGGGGATCGGCACGGGGGTGATCTCGCGGTCGAACAGGCCCTCCTGCTGGGCCTTCGCGGCTTTGTGGTGGCTGGCGAGGGCGTATTCGTCCTGCTGCTCGCGGCTGATTTTGTGTTTGTCGGCGATGAGTTCGGCGGACTCGCCGAGCGGGATGGTCCACTGGGGGTCCATCCTCGGGTTGACCATGCGCCAGCCGAGGGTGGTGGAGTACAGCTGGGTGTGTCCGGCGGGGAAGGGCCGGTCGTTCTTGGGCAGGACGTAGGGGGCGCGGGTCATGGACTCCACGCCGCCGGCCAGGGCGATGTGGGCGTCGCCGACGGCGATGGCGCGGGCGGCCTGGATGACGGCTTCGAGGCCGGAGGCGCACAGCCGGTTGACGCTCACGCCCGGCACCGAGGTGGGCAGCCCGGCGAGCAGGGCGGCCATGCGGGCGACGTTGCGGTTCTCCTCGCCGGCGCCGTTGGCGTTGCCGAGGTAGACGTCCTCGATCCGGGCGGGGTCCAGGTCCGGGGTGCGGGCCAGGAGTTCACGAAGGGCATGCGCGGCCAGGTCGTCCGGACGCACGCTCGCCAGGGCGCCGTTGTAGCGGCCGATCGGGGTCCGTACGGCGTCGACGATGTACACGGTGTTCACTGCAGGTCCTCCGCGACGGTCAGCTTGGCGGCGGTCTTGGCGATGATCTCTCCGGCCGTGACGCCGGGCGCGGTCTCGATGAGCATCAGCCCGTCGTCGGTGACGTCGAGGACGCCGAGGTCGGTGATGATCCGGTTGACGCACGCCTTGCCGGTGAGCGGCAGCGCGCACTCCTGAAGGATCTTCGCCGAGCCGTCTTTCGCCACATGTGTCATCACCACGATGACGGTGCGGGCGCCGTGGACGAGGTCCATCGCCCCGCCGATCCCGGTGATCATTTTCCCTGGGATGGCCCAGTTCGCCAGGTCACCGCGCGCGGAGACCTGCATCGCGCCGAGCACGGCCACGTCGATGTGGCCGCCCCGGATCATCGAGAAGGACAGCGCCGAGTCGAAGAAGGAGGCGCCCGGCAGGACCGTCACGGTCTCCTTGCCGGCGTTGATGAGGTCCGGGTCGACCTGGTCCTCGGTGGGGTAGGGGCCGGTGCCCAGGATCCCGTTCTCGGACTCCAGGATCACCTCGACGCCGGCCGGGAGGTGGTTGGGGATCAGCGTCGGCAGCCCGATGCCGAGATTGACGTACTGCCCGTCCTGGAGTTCGCGTGCCGCACGGGCCGCCATCTCCTCACGACTCCAGGCCATCAGCCGCTCACCGTCCGCTTCTCGATCATCTTCGCGGCGGCCTGCTCGGGAGTGAGGGCCACCACCCGCTGTACGAAGATCCCCGGCAGATGCACCGCGTCCGGGTCGATCCCGCCGGGCTCGACCAGCTCCTCCACCTCGGCGATCGTCACCCTGCCCGCCATCGCCGCGAGGGGGTTGAAGTTCCGGGTGGACCTGCTGAAGACGAGGTTGCCATGCCGGTCGCCCTTCGCGGCCCTCACCAGCGCGAAGTCGGTGCGGATGCCGCGCTCCAGCACGTACTCGGTGCCGTCGAACTCGCGCACCTCCTTGGCGGGCGAGGCCAGCGCCACCCCGCCCGAGCCGTCATAGCGCCAGGGCAGCCCGCCGTCCGCGACCTGCGTGCCCACCCCGGCGGGGGTGTAGAAGGCGGGGATCCCCGCACCACCCGCACGCAACCGCTCCGCGAGCGTGCCCTGCGGGATCATCTCCACCTCCAGCTCCCCGGCCAGATACTGCCGCGCGAACTCCTTGTTCGCCCCGATGTAGGAGCCGGTCACCCGCGCGATCCGCCCGGCGGACAGCAGCACCGCGAGCCCGGACTCCATCGCCCCGCAGTTGTTCGAGACGACCGACAGCCCCGACACCCCCCGCTCGAACAGCGCCTGGACCAATACGTTCGGCACACCGCTCAACCCGAACCCGCCCACCGCCAACGACGCACCCTCCGGCACATCCGCCACCGCCTCCAAGGCCGTGGCGACCACTTTATCCATCCTTTTTCACTCTGCCTCTCGTCAATGTGGACCCATCAGACGCTGTTTCCGTGCAATGTCAAGAATTCGGCCGGGTTCTGTAATATTTCCGCGGGCGTCACGGAAATCGCGGGAGCGGATCCGCCGCAGACATGTCCGTCTCATTCGCATCTCACCTGACCGACACCTGCCCCCACGGTCCAGCGCCCTGGCATCCGCCGGTATCCCGCAGATGAGTGATATCGCCCGTGATCCCCAGGCCGCACTGTCGGTGAGCGTCGCGCGAACAAGGTATTCCCTCACCGATTCCCGTTATCACTCACGGATTCCGTTGACGCGCATCATCCGAGTGCCGACGCTTTCCCCATGAACGCAGGATCGGCAGGACCGAGGAAATTCTCATGAAGACATTCGTGCATCGGGGACAGATCACCAAGGTGGTCTTCGGCAGCGGTACACGCAGCCGTATTCCCGAAGAGGCCGATGCTCTCGGATGCCGTCGGGTGCTCATCCTGTGCACACCTGGTCAAGTGGCCCAGGCAGCGGAGATGCGCGACCTGCTGGGTGCGGCAGCCGTGGGAACGTTCGCCGAAGCTGCCCCGCACACCCCCGTCGAGGTCACGCACCAGGCGGTCACGTACGCCAGATCCGTGGCAGCGGACTCCGTGCTCGCCATCGGCGGCGGATCGACCATCGGCCTCGGCAAGGCGATCGCCGTGCGGACCGGTCTTCCGCAGCTGGCGCTGCCCACCACGTACGCCGGCTCGGAGATGACGCCGATCCTCGGAGAGACCGAAGGCCGCAGGAAGACGACCCGGCGGCTGCCGGAAGCGCTGCTCAGGACGGTGGTCTACGACGTCGACCTGACGCTCACGTTGCCGGCGGCGATATCGGTGGTCAGCGGCATCAACGCGATGGCGCACGCCGTGGAGGCCCTCTACGCACAGGACCGGGACCCGGTCGCCTTCCTGATGGCCGGTGAAGCGCTCGACTCCCTCACCCGATCCCTTCCGGTCATCGCGCGACGTCCGGACGACGGCGAGGCACGGGCGGATGCGCTGTACGGGGCGTGGCTGGCGGGCACGTGCCTCGGCACGGTGGGCATGGCCCTGCACCACAAGGTGTGCCACGTGCTGGGCGGCACATTCGGCCTTCCGCACGCCGAAACCCACACAGTCGTCCTGCCGCACGTGGTCGCCTACAACGGGCCGGCGGCCCCCGAAGCCATGGCACGCATCACGCAGGCGCTGTCGACGGACGACGCCGCGAGCGGTCTCTTCGACTTCGCCGGGAGGCTCGGTGCCCCCAGGGCACTGCGAGACCTCGGCATGCCCGAATCGGGGATCGAGCAGGCGGCCGAACTCATCGTGCGGGACGGCTACTGGAATCCGCGCCCAGTCGACCGGACAGCTGTCCGCGCTTTCCTGACACGCGCCTGGGCCGGGGAGACGCCGCGGACGCCACCGGGCAACGAACAACCCCAGACCGACTCCGTCATCGAACCCTCGACCACCACGGGAGCACGCCATGCGTGATCTGACCAGCGACACCATCACCGAGGCCGTGATCGCGACCATGCGGGACACCAAGGACTCCCGCCTCGCGGAGATCCTGGAATCACTGGTGCGGCACCTCCACTCCTTCGTCCGTGACGTCGAACCCACGGAGGAGGAGTGGGCCCGGGGAGTGGACTTCCTGACACGCACCGGGCAGATGTGCACACCGACGCGCCAGGAATTCATCCTGCTGTCCGACGTGTTGGGCATCACCATGCTGGTCGACGCCCTGGGCAACCGACGTCCCGCCGAAGCCACACAGAACAGCGTCCTGGGCCCCTTCTTCAGGGAAGACAGGCCGCAGCACGCCGACGCCGCCGACATCTCCGCAGGCCTGCCCGGCACCCCGCTGTTCTTCGAGGGACGGGTCGTCAACCGTGAGGGAGCGCCGGTGACCGGCGCCGCGGTGGATGTCTGGCACAGCGACTCCGAGGGCCATTACGACGTGGATGTGCCCGGCCAGGTCGACACGGCCATGCGCGCGCTGTTCCGGACCGACGAGAGAGGACACTTCAGCTTCCGTTCCATCCGCCCGTCCAGCTACCCGATACCCGCTGACGGCCCGGTCGGCGAACTCTTGAGCGCGACCAGCAGGTCGCCCATGCGTCCCGCCCATGTGCACCTGCTGATCAAGGCTCCGGGATTCCAGCGCGTGACCAGCATGCTGTTCCCTTCGGACGACCCGTACCTGGACACCGATCCGGTGTTCGGAGTCAAGGAGTCGCTGGTCGAGTCCTACGACACATACGCGGCCGACGCCGGGCCCTGCCGCGGGCTGACCGACGTGCCCTACACCCTGCTGCGCCACACCTTCGTCCTCGAACCCCTGCCCGCGGACTGAGAGCGAAGGAGCCCGGAGTGCCGCCGCCCGCGGACTTCCGACGCCTGGCCGACCGGCTGCGCCGATGAGCCGGCAGACCGTGACAACCCCCGGTACGGGACCGGACGCAACTTTGCCCCGAACTCGGCGAAGCGCGATCCGTCCACCACGCGCGCGATGACCTCGCGTACGTCATGGGGCAGCCGCCCGCCTTCCTGCCCCGCTCGAACGACATGCCCGCCAACCCACCCGGTGGCGCGGTGAGTTCACCCCGTGACCTGCCCGACAGGCCGACGCTCTTCCCGACTTTCACGGAGGTCCTCCGATGACCGAAACCCTTGACATGACAGTCGATTTCCGAGCCACGATGAGCCGGCTCGCCACGGGTGTCAGCGTGATCACCACGTGCTCCGGAAGCACACCCATCGGCATGACGGCGAGCGCCGTGTCCGCCCTCTCCCTCGACCCGCTCCAGCTGCTCGTGTGCATCGGCAACCACTTGTACACGCGGACCGCGATCGCGGCGTACGGCCGCTTCGCCGTCAATGTGCTCGGCGAGGACAGCGAGCACCTGGCGCGGAACTTCGCCGCTTCCAAAGCGGACAAGTTCGCGGGCGTCGAGACCTTCGACGACCACGGCGTGCCGGTGTTGAAGGACGCCATCGCGGCTGTCGTGTGCGACGTCGCCGAGGCGCTCCCCGGCGGCGATCACACCATCTTCGTGGGCGACGTCCGCCATTGGGCACACAAGGCGGACTGCCGACCGTTGGTCCACTTCGCGGGCGGCTTCGGCGCACTCCGGGCTCCGCACTAGTCCTGGAGGCGGCGGTTCGAAGGAAGCCGCCGCCAGGCCCGTGACCGGCCGCCACCGCCGCCGCCACCGCCCCCGATGTCCGGTTCCCCCGAGGTGAGCCATGGCCGTCGGGGGCTCCGCCCGTTCCGACGACTCCACGGAAAGTGCCATGACCAGCTCCGTTGCGACATTCAAGCTGCATCCTCCGGCCCAGCCCCCGCATCTGCTGACACGCCCGCGTCTACTGCGCCGGCTTGAGGCGGCGACCGAGCCCGTGGTGGTGCTCTCCGCGCCGGCCGGTGCCGGGAAAACGGTGCTCCTGACCGAGTGGTCGCAGGGCTTGGCGGCCCGCGGGGAGTGCGCCTGGCTCAGCCTGGACGCGTACGACAACGCCCCGGACCGGCTCTGGTCCTGCATCCTGCGAGCGGTGCACCACGCACGACCGAACCTGCCCGGCCGCCTCGACAGCGATGGGTGGACGGTGGACGCATGGCTCGAGGAGATCCTGCCGGGCCTTGTGACCGGACTGGGCGGGGAGGGACCGCTCACACTGATCCTCGACGGGCTGGAATCCATCACGGACGCCGACGCAGTGCGCAGCCTGGCGGACTTCCTGACCAGGCTTCCCCACGGTTTCCGCGTCGTTCTGTCGACCCGGCACGTTCCCGGAAGCCCCCTTCCGACCCTGCGCGCCCGGGGTCTGACCGCCGAACTCGACCAGCACGACCTGGCCTTCACCCCTGAGGAAGCACAGGCAGTGCTCACCGGTCTTCTCGGGTCCGCTCCGACCGCGGACGCTTCGAGCGCGCTGTACGAGGCCACCGAGGGATGGGCGGCGGGGCTGTGCATCATGGGGCGCGCCCTCGCCCGCTCGGCGAACGAGGCAGACACGGAAGGTAATCTGGCCCGCGGCAGGCAGGCGGTCACCGAGTATCTGGCCACCGAGGTGCTCTATCGGCTCACCACCGAACAGCGCCGGTTCCTGCTGCGTACCAGTGTGCTCGACGAGTTGAGCGCCGGGCCGTGCCAGGCCCTGGCCGGGGACCGGGCGGGCGTACTGCTGCGCGAGCTCGCACGGACCGTGCAACTGCTCGTGCCCGCCGCCGATCCGTCGGCGTACCGGCATCACCGGGCACTGGCTTCGCTGCTGTCCGACGTCCTTGAGTCCGAAGGGTCCGACACCGTCGTGTCCCTGCACCGGTCGGCGGGTCAGTGGTACTCCCGGCAGGGGGAGACGACCGCGGCCGTACGGCACTGGACGCTGGGCGGCGATGAGCCCGCGGCCGTCGCGTCGGTCCTCGACGGCTGGGAGAAGGCGATCTCGGCGGGTCGTGGTGCGCAGGTCTCGAACTGGCTGGATCTCTTGCCGCCCCGCACGGTCGCCGCCGACGCGAGGCTGTGCGTCGTGGCGGCGATGGCGGCTCTCTCAGGAGGCGCCCCGGAAACGGCCCGGCGCTGGCTGGATGTGGCCCAGCTCAGGCAGACGGGACTGGAGACGGTCGGCGAAGGCAGCACCGTGTCCGACGCCGCAGCCGTCGCTCAGGTCGTGGCCTGCTGTCTGAAGGGGGAGGTGTTGACCGCCGGCCGTCTCGGCGAAGCCGCCGTCGCCGGCACCCTGCCGCTGACTGCCTGGCGTGCCCTGGCCTGTACGGCCCGCGGTGCCGCGCTGCTCTGGACCTGCCGGTACGAGGAGGCGGAGGCGCTGCTCGGCGAGGCGACCCGTGATGCGCATGCCGCCGGGCACGGCCTGGCGCTCGTCCGCGCGCTGGGGTTGCGGGTGGTGTGTGCGCTCCTGGCCGGTCGGCACGAACTGGCGCGCATTCTCAGTGACGAGGCCCTCGAGGCAGTCGCGGCGGTCGGCCTGGGCCGGCACTTCGTCTCTGTGCCCGCCTACATCGGCCGGGCCGGCCTGCTCCTCGAAGAGGGACAGACCGAGGAGGCCGAACGGGTTCTGGCCGGCGCGGAAGCGGTGCTGGCGGGCTCGCCCCGGACGGAAAGCGAACCCCACGTGCGCGCCTTGTGCCACTTCACGCGGTCGCGGCTTGAGAGCGCGCGGCGCAACACGGACGCGGCGCGAAGGGCCCGCGAGGCGGCCGGGCGGGCGGCGGCCCGGTGCGAGTCGCCCGGGGTGCTGACGGACCTGCTCGCCCGAGCCGGCGGGGACACGGCGGTGGTATCGGCCGCCCCCCGCCCCCAGGACCTGTCGGTGGGGGAGCGGCGGGTGCTCCGGGCCCTGTGCGGTCCGCTGACGCTGCGTGAGATCGCTTCCGAGCTCTATGTGTCCCACAACACCGTCAAGACACAGGTACGGGCGATCTTCCGCAAACTCGACGCGCACGACAGGGGCGGAGCGGTCGCCAGGGCCCGGGAGTGCGGCGTGCTCTGACCCGGGCCCCGGCATCCTGCTAGGAGGCGTCCTGGCGGGATGCGTCCTGGCGTCGGGCGTAGTTCGCCTGAGCCTTGTACGCGGTCTCCTCCTCGTCGTTCACGCTCTCGATGCCGCAGACCTTGCGCGCGAGGTCCGCCATGCTGCCGCTCGGGGACATCTCGGCGCGCTTCATGGTGAGGCTGCGGATGGCCAGCAGGGGCGTGCCGTTGAAGTTCTCGAAGGTGCTGATGCGGTCGCCCCAGTCGGACAGGAACATGTCGCGGATCACTCGGCTGATCTTCAGCCGGTCGTAGGGCCTGCCCACCGGTCCGGTCTGCAGCGCCTCCAGCCACGGCCGCAGTTCGGGCTGCTGCCACTGCCCCTCGGTGGGGTAGATGAGCGCGGCACGACCGGACAGGTCGAGGAGCTCGTGGACCATGTCGGTGATGTGCTCGATGTAGTACGCCCGCCCGAAGTCGAACATCAGGACGTTCGGCTTGAAGATGCCGCCGGGAGTGAAGAACCCCTCGTCCTCCGAACCGACCGTATGCGCCTTGAGCGTCTGGTGGAAGCCGGCGAACCGGGCGACCCGGGCCTGGACCGGCGGCAGCTGGTACGTGCCGATGTGCTCGGTGATCAGCAGGGCCAGGCCGAGCATCAGCTCGGCCTTCACCATCGCACGCACCAACGAGTGGTAGTGCAGCCAGTCGAAGACACGCTGCGGGTACAGCGACGCGTGCTGGGGGTTACCGATGTGGAAGACACGGTTCCAGGGGATGAGCACGTCCTCGAACACGATGACACTGTCCAGCTCGTCACCCTGCGAGGCGAGCGGGTGCTCCACCTCCTCACCGTCGCGGACGTTGCTCTCCCGGCAGATGATGGTGACCCCGGGGGTGTCGGGCTTCACCGCCCCGTAGATGATCTGTTCCGAGACGATTCCGGGACGGTAGAAGACGCCGATGTGGATCCAGTCCCCGAAGGCCGCGCCGGTACTGATCGCCTTCACACCCCGCACGGTGATGCCCTCGTCCGAGGTGGCGACCACCCGCAGGGCAGGCGACTCGGCCTGTGCGGAATCGCGCGAGCGGTCCGCCTGCGGGTCGACGAACGCCGGCGTCGCGTTGAGGTCGCCGTCCCGCACCACGTTCCAGAAGTCGAGGATTCCCTCGGTGAGGTCCCTCCCGTCGGTCCCGACCGACTGGCTGCTCCAGGGCTCCGGGTCGTCGACGTAGGTCAGCAGGACGTAGTTGTTGACATCCGGTGTGCGCGGGATCGCCCCGCCGCCGAGTTCCCGCTGCACCGTCTCCAGGTAGTGCCGCTTACGCCGCAGGTCTTCCTTGGAGCGGTGCTGGAACCACGTCATGGACCGCCGGACGCCACCCTCGTCCACGAACGTCATGACGTCCTGGAGGTCCGGGCGGTGGTGCAGGTCGTAGAAGGCCGCGAGGCTCTGGGCGTACGCCCTGGTCTTCGGGTGCGTGGCCACGTTGTCGACGAGTTCGTCACCCACCCACACCTTGCGGCCGTCGTTCAGCGCTGCCAGGTATTCCTTGCCTGTACGCACGTCGTGCTCCTCTCCAGGGGCAAAGATCCGGATGGCACGGAGCATGCGTCGCGACGGGGTGACAGGACGGCGCACGGCCGGCAATCACCCGGGTGAAAGGGGCGATCACCGGGAAACCGGCGTTGAGGGCGGATACGGCTGTGAGCCATGCTTGCCCCATGAGCAGCACAGACCCCGCCGACGACCAGGCAGGCGGGCGTGGGAACCAGGCCATGACCGGCCTGCGCCTGCGGGGACGGGACCGTGAGATCACGGCTGTCCGTGAAGCCCTGGACACGGTACGTGGCGGACGGGGCGCCTGCGTCGTCGTGGAAGGCACGCCTGGCGTCGGCAAGAGCCGGCTGCTCGCGGAACTGGACGAGATGGCGCGGCGGTCCGGGTTCGACGTGGTGTCGGTACGGGCCGACGAGCTCGACCAGTACGCGGCAGGAGCCGCACTGCAGTCCGCCCTGCACTCCTCCGACGGTTCCAACCGAGCCGCCGCAGCCACCGACGACCAGCGGCTCTGGCTGCTGGACAGCATCACGGACGCTCTGGAGGACCGGGCTCAGCACGCCCCGGTGGCCGTCCTCGTGGATGACGCGCAATGGGCGGACCCGGCCACCCTCTTCGTCCTTCGCACCCTGCCTGGACGACTGGCCGCCTCACGGATCCTGTGGGTGCTGGCCGTACGGTCGGACACCGAGCGTCCGACCGTGGCCAGAGTGCGGGAGGACCTCGAACGCCTCGGAGCCCGGTGGCTCACCCTCGGCCCCCTGCCACAGCAGGAACTGCAGGACATCGCGGCCGACGTCCTCGGAGCGAGGCCGTCACCCGGCCTGGCCAGGCTCCTGCGAGCCGTCGCGGGCAATCCCTTCCTGGCGATTGAACTGGTGCGCGCGTTCGCCGACACGGATGCCGCCAAAATGGAGGCGGGCGAGGCGGGCCTCCTGCACGACGGCATCCCCGTCAGTTTCCGGCGGAGTATCGCCGCGCGCCTGGACCGGCTCCCGGACGATGCCGTACGCCTGCTCCAGATCGGATCCGTCCTCGGCCGCGAATTCGACCTCGGCACGGCCGCCCGCATGCTCGGCAGACAGGTCGGCAGCCTGCTGTCGGGCGTCGAGGCCGCCCTGCACGCCGGTCTGCTCTCGGCCGACGGCCCGCGACTCGCCTTCCGCCACGACCTCATCCGGCAGGCCGTCCACGAGAACCTCCCCCTGGCCGTACGGACCGCTCTGCACCGGGAAGCGGCCGACAGCCTGCGCGGCATCGGAGCACGATCGGCCGAGGTGGCCTGGCACGTCGTCATGTCGGGCGGCCCGGTCGACGACGATGCCGTGACCACGCTGACCACCGCCGTACGGGAACTGTCGTCGTCGGCCCCCGACGCGGCTGCGGACCTGGCCCAGCGGGTCGCCGGACTGCTGCCCCCACACGATGGGCGCCGTATCACCCTGCTGACCGACGCCGCCGAGTACCTCGGCCGGACCCGCCGCGTCCACGAGGCGCTCGACCTGGTCGACACCACCCTGCCGGAAGGCCTCGAGCCACTGCAGGAGGCATACCTGCGCCTGGTGGCCGCCGAGATCCACCAGGCCGCCGGCGACGACGCCGCCGCGATGACACATCTCCAGCAGGCACTGGACCTTCCCGCGCTGCCGCCCGACTTGCGCGTGCGGCTGCTGAAGACCAAGGCGACGGGCCACGTGTACCTCGGAGACATCACCGCTGCCGAGCAGACCGGCCCCTGGCTGGTCGAGGCCTCCTATCGCAGCCATGACCCGGCCGTCGTCGTCAGCGCCATGGTGTTCCAGTCGCAGACGTCCTTCTACCGCGGGCGCCTGGCCCGCGCCCTCGAACTCGCCGAGGAAGCCACCCGGCGCGCCGGCACCCAGTCCGCCGCGCTCTACCTGCGGCCCCCGCGCATCCCGGCGCTGTGGCTGGCCACCGTGCTGACCGCCACCGACCGGCTCGCGGACACCGAGCGGGTCCTGCGGGAGGGACAGCGCGAAGCGGAAGCGCTGGGCCTGGGCTGGTCACTACCCCACTGGCATGCCGCCCGTGCCTGCGCACTCCTCGAACAGGGAGCGCTGGACGACGCGGCCGTGGAAGCCGAGGCCAGCCTGATGGTGGCGGGCGAACTCGAGATCACTCTGCCGAACCCGCAGGCCCGCTCCGTACTGGCATTGGTGGAGATCAGACGCGGTGACCTCGCCAAGGCCAAAGACCACCTCCGCGCCGCCGAAACCGGTTCCGGCACGAACACGACGCAGCGCTACGGCCCTTGGGTGTCTCTCGCGCGCGCCGGCCTGGCAGACGCGGAGGGCGAAGACGGCGAAGCGGCGGCGGCACTCACGGCAAGCTTCCAAAGCCGTGAGCCGACGCGGCTGCTCGCCGTACCTCCGTCCCACTGGCCCGGGATCGTGCGCATCGCGCTCCGCGACAAGGACCGGTCGCTCGCGCAGGCCGTGTCCGGCGCACTGCGCAGCCTGACCGCGCAGGACGAGAGCCGGCAGATCATCGGGGCAGTCCGCACCCACGTGGACGGCCTGCTCCACCGCGACCCCCGCGCACTGGCGTCCGCCATCACCGGCTACCGGAGCACCGGCAGGCCGCTGGCCCTGGCAGCGGCCTGCGAGGACCTCGGCGAGCTCATGGCGGCATCGGCCGACACGACGCCGGCGATCCCGTACTTCGAAGAAGCCGGCCGGCTGGCATCGGCCTCGGGAGCCGGGCGCGACCAAGAACGGATCAGGCGGCGCCTGCGCCGGCTCGGCGTGCGCACCGGCCCCGTGCGCAACCACACGGCCGGCCCCCAGGGGCTGGGGAGCCTGACCGAATCCGAGCGGAAACTGATCCCGCTCGTCGTCGAGGGACTCACCAACCGGGCCATCGCCGACCGGCTCTACGTGTCCGTGCACACCGTCAACACGCATATGAAGCACATCTTCACCAAGCTCGGCATCAACTCGCGGGTCGAGCTGACCCGGCTGGCGATCGAGCGGGCCATCAGCGCCGACGGGGCCGACTGAGCGGCGCACCGACCGCAGAACACGGCGGCCAGGATCCCTTGAATGGGTGACGCCTGCCTCCGGCACCACCGTGATGCTGGACGCAACGGCGTGGCCCTTGGCACGGCACCGCCATTCATCAGGAGGTGACCGCCTCATGAACACGATGCGCGCAGTACGCGCTCACCGACGCGAAGGCCCCGAACAACTCGCCCAAGACCACCGGTTCGAAGTGGCCGAGGTGGACGTCGTACGCGACACGGCGGGCGGGGACACGCACACCCGGCCCTGGGGCCCTCTGCACCCCGGCGGCGCCCTTGCCGGTACCGCCGCGCCGCCCGAGAGGGAGCACCCGCGTGGCAAGGCCGTCATCCATGTCGCGGACGGATAGCCAACGGCGGCCCAGGGCGGCCGGGCCCGGTGCGCGTACAGGCCCGCAGCGCGGATACCGCGGCCAGCTCCGGGCCGTCGTGACCGCCAGCGCGGCCCCGCACGGGTACACCCTGGCGCTGTGGACCGCCACCGCGGTGACGTCGTCCGATCGCGGCGCCCCGGGGGCAGCCGACGTCCTGGCGCTCCTCGCCGGCGCGACGCTCGCCTTCGTCGCGTTGGCCGCTGTCGCACACGGCGGTGCCCCCATGATGCCGGAGCGGTCCGCCCCGGCCGGCACGCGGATCTGGGCGGCCTTCCACCTGCCCATGGCGGCTTGCGCCGCGCTGGCCAGCCTGTTGCTGACCCGGTGCTGTTCAGGGCCCCTCCTTTGGGGGCTCGTCGGGACGGCCACGACCGCCGTGTACCTGCTGGGTGTCAGCGCCCAGTTCCTCTGCTTCGCAGTTCGCCATCACCGAGAAACCACAGACACTCAACCGTAAGAGGTTCACCATGTCCCTCGCCCTCGATCCCGCCGCCCAGGACCTCCTGTTCCGGGAGGCACGGACCGCCAACACCTTCACCGACGATCCGGTGACGGACGACCAGATCGAGGCCATCTACGAACAATGAGTTCCACGAGGAACTGCCCAGCCAGTTCCCGCACTTCCCACAGGCCAAGAGTCTCTTCGCCGAGCGTGCGGTGCGCGAGCGGTCCGCGAAGCTCAACGCGCTCCTGCAGGTCGGCTACTTCATCATCGGCGTCCGCGCGGCCGGCCTGGCCGCAGGACCGATGACCGGCTTCGACGCCGAGGGCATCGACAAGGAGTTCTTCAGCGACGGTGAGCACTCGGTTCTCGTCGTCGTCAACATCGGCAGGCCGGGCGAGAACGCGTGGTTCACGCGCTCCCCACGTCTGGCGTACGCGCAAGTGGTCACCACTGTCTGACCGAGGGGCAACGGCCGGCCGGGGGCGCACCTGCGGCCGCAGACGCGTTTGTGGGTGGAGCCGGCGTCGATGAACGCCTGCGCGCCGGAGCCGGGCAGCGGCGGGGTGTGCGCGCCCAGGAATCCGCGGAGCGCGACGTGGAGTCGGAGGGTGCGGCCGTGGGGCAACGCATGCAGGAAGGTGCCCGGGGCGGACGGGGCAGCGATCCCGCCGAACGCGACCGGCATCGCGCCGTGCCGCGGCACCTCCGGGTCGTCGATGCTGTCCGCGCCCACGGCCAGGTCGGCCACGATGCTGGTGGCCTTGGCATCGGCCGCCGAACGCTTGATCGCAGTGGCCAGGTGGGGCATGCCGGACGCAACGAAGCTCCGTTGTGGATGGGTGACCGTAGCAAGTCGCCGTCCACCACCGGAGCTTCGATGTGCCGTCAGTCTGCCACCACCGTCTGTCCGATCAAGTCGCCGTGGTTCGACGGCGCGTGGCCGTGCTGCTGATCGCCTGTGCGGCGGTAGTGGCCGGCGCGATGTCGTTCACGGCGATCGGCAATGGGCCGCCGAGGCACCCCAGTGGACCCTCGCGATCCTCGGGGCGCGCAGGGTCACCGCGTTCGCGGTGCGCATCGCGCCTTCGACTGCGGCCATCCGCCGGGTGCTGGGCCAGGCGTGCCCGGGCAGGCCGGCCGACCTCCTCGGAGCCGATCCGGCCGGGGCCGCCACCCTCGCCGTGGACGGCAAGAGCGCGCGGCTGGCGCACTGCCGGCACTCCGGCCGCTCATCTGCTGTCCTACGGCGACGTACTACGACCGCACCCGCGGCCACGGCCGCCTGGAGACACGCGTCGTGACCGTGCTGTGCCTGACGATCCTCACGACCTTGGCGGCACGGGGACCGCACAGTGCGCACTACTGGCAAGCGCACCCGAGAGACCATCGGTTGTTCGCAGAATCGGCTGCACTTCATCCGCGACGTCGCCCACCGCGAGGACGCCTCAACCATCCGCACGTGTACGGGAGATGTCCTTCCGGCCCTTCGACCGGCCGCTGAAGCTCCTCGGACTCAGCTGACCAGCACCTACACAAGATCAAACGCTTAGCAATCACCCAGCCCGTACACCGCACGAGGATGGTATTAACTACCACTCATGAGCGACATCGAGCGCACGGCGAGCCGTACGGCGGTCCTGGTGTGTCAGGGGCGGGCGGCAGCGGACGGCAGGCTTGCGGCGGGCCGGTTCGCAGACGCGGTGGCGGTGCGGCTGCTGCGGCCCCCGGAGAGGGCCCCTGTGGACGAGGTGCGCGCAGGTACTCCCTCCACGGGCTGGAAGGCGCGTGCGACGTACGAGGGTGTGCGGGCCTGTGCGGAGGTCGTTGTGCCGCGTACGGTCGCGATCGACGACGCGTTGCGCAGTCACGGGACTCCCCAGCTGGTGGTGCTCGGCGCCGGGTTGGACTCGCGTGCGTGGCGGCTGCCGGAGCTCGCGGACACGGACGTGTGGGAGGTCGATCACCCGGCCTCCCAGCAGGACAAACAGGAACGCCTGGCTGAGGCGGGCACACCGCCCGTCGTGGCACGTTCCGTACGCTTCGCGCCCGTCGACTTTGCGACCGACGACCTGGGCAGCGCACTTGAGGCCACCGGTCACGACGCGTCCGTCCCTACGACCTGGCTGTGGGAGGGGGTCGTCCCGTACCTGACACACGACGAGGTGCGCGCCACGGTACGTGCGGTCGCCGACCGTTCGGCGCCGGGGAGCGCGCTGGTCCTCAACTACCAGGGCCCGTCGGTAAAGGCCTCCGCAGGCCGGCTGATCGCGCGTGTCCTGAACAGCTCTGTCACGGCGAGCGAGCCGTGGCGGTCCCTGTGGAAGCCGCAGAAGATGGCGGCCCTGCTCGCCGAATACGGGCTGCGAGTCGTCTCCGACGAAGACCTGCTGGCCATCGCGAATCGCCTGGAGTCCAGCATGCGGGGCCGTACGTCGCTGCGCTCCGGCCGCGTCGCCGTCGCCCGACGGGCCTGATTCCAGACCGGATTGCAGCCCCCGAAATCCGACGTTCAGGCTGCCGCACCGCTGCATGCGTATGTCACGTGCCCAGAGGACATCGCCACACCGCCGTGATCTGTACGCCTATACAGGCGATGCGGGGGCCTTCGCCAGCGCCGGACCCTGAGGAGTGAGGGGGTGTGCAGCTGCAGGGTCACCGCGAGCGGTCCCGCGGCCCCTGCAGCCGCACCAAACGAACGTAGAGGGAGCGCATGTCCGTGAAGCACTCTGGGGCATATATGTCCGACGGTCGCTGCGGCCCGCATGAGGCCTCGGCATCAACTTGAAGTCGAGCATGTGGGCGAAGGCGAACCCGACGATGGAGGCGCCGGACGGCGGGCAGGTCAGCGGTTGTTCCTGTTCGAGTTGCAGTCCCAATAGCCCTGGTGCCAGTGGTGGTAACGGTCGTACCAGCCGCTGTGCCACGAGCAGCCCGTAACCGAGACGGTCGTCGTGGCGGGGGTGGCTGCTGCGGCCGTGCCCGCCACCCCGATTGCGGTGCCGCCTGCCAGCAGGAAGCCGGCCGCGACGCAGGCGAAGGCCCGCTTGGCGCGATGTGCTCGCATGGCTCTGCTCTTTCTTCCACGTTCTCGCGCTGTCCCAGCACGAAAGGGATGGCCGCGGCCTCACGTCGAAGCGTGGGGTCCGGCGCCGGCTGGATGGTGCCGCTCGAAGACCGATGCGGCGCTGTCGTCGAGGTCGCCGCGTGAAAGCGAGGGACGCACGTCTCCCGGCTGCAGGCCCACCCTTGCGGAAGCGCGTCGCGGGACGTGTCCTGAATCGCGACCTCACCTCATTCGACGGTAGCGGCCTATGCGCTGACAGGCACCTCGAGCCCACAGCGCGCGATTCCCCCCACGGCCCCTGGGACTGGTTGGGCACCGGCTGCGGTGAGTGCGGCGGACGGCGTCACCCCGCGTATGGCGGCGGCGCTCGTCGTGGCCGTGCACCGGGTGTTGTTCCGGCCGGTCCAGGGCCTCACCCCCGGTGGGCGGGCCAGGCCCGAGACCGCGGAAATCGTGGCAGACGAGACGAGACGAGTCGATGCGTGCCTTCGATGTGCTGGAAACCTGGCCTCGCGGACTGGGCGGTGAGGCCGGGCGGTTGCTCCCGTGAGCGAGCGGAGCGGGATGAAGAGGGCAGGCGATCGGTTGTGATCCGTCGGGTTACGGGTCTGTCCCAACGGGCGGCGGCTGCGAACAGGCGCGCGACGGTGGCGGGAACCGCCGTCCCGGCTGGCCGGCGGCGCGTCCCGGCGAGGTCTGCCCGGTGATGGCGCGCGTTGTGCCTGGCTGTGCGTGTAACAGGGATGTCTTATGAGGTGACTGTATGGAACGGCCCACCGGGCCGGGCCGGTCCTGTTGGTCGTAAACGCTCGCTCGTACCGACCCGTATCGAGCGGCCGACACTGCCAACCGATCCTGAGGAAGAAACGATGCGCGTTCACAAGCTCACCTTCGCCGCCCTGGCCGTCGCCGCCGGTCTCTCGCTCACGGCCTGCCAGAACGACAACACCGGCACGGGACAGAGCGACCCGTCATCTCCGTCCACCGTGTCGTCCGGGACCACCCCGTCGTCCTCGGGCGGCGGTTCGGACTCGGGCAGTTCGGACCAGGGCGGCGCGAAGAACTCCGCCGGGACGAGCTCCACAACGAACTCTGGCGGGACCGGTACGGCTGCCGGGACCGGCTCCAACGCGAACGCCAAGGTCAGCAAGTGCCGCACCGACGAGTTGGAGATCACGGCGAAGGACAACACCATCGACGGCGACCCCGATGGCACGGTCGTGGTCACCCTGACGAACCACAGCGGCCGGGACTGCACGATCTCCGGGTATGCGGGCGTCGACCTGAAGACCAGCGCGGGATCGCTGTCCGCGAAGCGCACCGGCCAGCAGGCCGGCTCGGCCATCCTCAAGAACGGGAAGTCGACGTACTTCCCCGTCAACTACCCGTTCAACAAGTCGGGCGGCTCCGGCGTTCGCATCACTGGGCTGGTGGTGACCCCGCCGGACGAGACGAAGTCGGTCACCCTCAACTGGCCGGGCGCCGCCACGCTGCCCGTCACGGACGGCTCCGGCTCCCCGGAGAAGGTCGGCCCGGTCGGAAGCGCTGGTCAGGGCGGCTGACCCGCACGCCTGACGACCTCGTGCACGGTTGGCCGTGGCACGTCGAAGTCTGTTCTTCTTGAACTGGCGGTGGAGTGGTGTCACCACCCGTCCGTCTGGCTGCGCGCCCAGGCCCTGGTAGTCGGCGTCTGCGAGGATCTCCACGAACGGACCGCCGGCCAGGAGTTGGACCAGTCCCAAGCTCTCGGGCCTGAGTGATGTCGGCGCAACTGCCCGGCCGGACCGGGCTGCAGAACAGCACTCGCTCCGCGGCGTCCGTGAGGACTATGGGTTTCACGGCATCCTGCTTGGTCTTCGCTCTGTCGGTGTCCGGCCCACTCGTTCATCCAGCACGGGCGAGGTTGTGCAGGCGGGGTGATGCCGCTCATGGCGTGTGAACGCCGTCGCCCCTGCGGCGGGCGGCAGTTGCGGAGGACCTTCCTGGACTTCATGGGCGGGCGAAGGCGTGCTCGACTCGGGCGCGGACTCGTTCGTGCAACTCGTTGTGTTCCTGCTTCCAGATGGAGAGTTCTTCGCCTTTGCGGCGCAGGCCGCGCGGGTGGGGACCAAGGTGCCGTCCACAATGAGCACGGTGTCCCTACCGAACCGTCCGCGGGGCCGGAGCGCGAGAAGAGAGCCGAGGCGGCCGATGATGCGGTCGGCTGCGAACTTCGAGACGCCGAACAGCGGGGACAGCCGGCGCAGCGTCAAGTTCGTGCGCCAGTACGCCGTGACCAAGCAGCAGCCGGTCTTCCGGCGACAGGCTCCACGGTCGGCGCCGGCGCACCGCGTCTGCTCCGTCGCGCCGCGGAGTGGTCACCAACTTGCCGCCAACAGCGCGGACTCAGCCCGGTGTGCGGGGCTGTCCAGGACGGCTCCGACGCCGTGATCACACCCACCACGCCGGGATCATCACATCAGACCAGGCCGACGCCGAGACGATCGCTGCAGCTACGCTTCCACGGCACAGCCGATGCTCCGCAAGACCGGGGGAAATCGTGAACCGACCGCTGCTGTTCCTCGACGTGGACGGGCCTCTCAACCCCTATGCGGCCCAGCCGGAGAGGCGCCCCGACGGCTACACCACACTCAGAGTGCCCCCGGACAGCGGAACTTCAGACGAACACAGAGGCCTCTCGGCCCGGCGGCGCCCCCTGCGGGTCTGGCTCAACCCAGAGCACGGGCGATCCCTGCTCCAGCTTGGCTACGAGCTGTGCTGGGCCACCACATGGATGGACGCCGCCAACCGGTGGATCGCTCCGGTGCTCGGCCTTCCCGAACTCCCCTTCGTGGACTTCGGCGACGCATTGCTCCAGGACCGCCCTGACGGGGTCCACTGGAAGACCGGTCCCCTGGTGGACTACGCCAACGGCCGTCCCTTCGCCTGGGTGGACGACGAACAGAGCGATCTGGACCAGGCATACGTGACCGCCCACCACCACGGACCTGGGCTTCTGCACCACGTCAACCCACGAATCGGTCTGCGCGAGGACGACTTCCGCACACTCGCCGACTTCGCCCGCTCCCTGGACACGCCACGAGCCACCGGCTGAGCACGTCGCCAGTCCTTCAGACGGCTTTGCGCTCGTAGTGCCCGGGCTCAGGCTCGGGGACGGATGCGGCCGGATCGCTGTGGAACAGGGGTGGCCCTGCTGGTGGGCAGCGCCAGGATGATCAGTCGTACGCACGTGCCAACAAGACTGCCTGCTCGGCTGATTCGTTCCGAAATCCAACACTCGTGTGGTGGCTGACGCTGCCCGACCTGGTCAACGGCCTCGCGCAGGCACCCCGCCGGGTGTGCCGTCTCCAGAGTCCAGCGTGCTCCGCCCAGCCGGACGGCTTCTTACGCCGGCGCTCCGCACGCGCGTGCACGGAATGTGCGAGCTGGCGGGTCTCGGCCGCCGGCAACCGACCGCCGGGGAGGCAACCCGCCCAGCGCTTATACGAAAGGGAAACGCGAAATTCGGTGTGGCCCCGCACGGGTGATGGTGTACCGGACAATGAATCAGATTCCGGTACACCACCATTGCCGTCTATTCGGTGCAGTTAGTCTTCCGCTGCGCCTCCGGAAGAATCATCAGCCGTCATACCAACCGTACTGAGTGATGGTGCCGTGACCACTGCAGCTGCCGCCGAAGTCCCAGAAACCGGGCCCCTGCAGCGGGCCATGGATGTCCGTGCCATCACTGCAGTGAGTCCACGCCCCAGTGCGGCCGTAATCGACGGTGACCGTTGCGCGCCAGGACACCCCGTTAAAGGAGTACGTGTTGAAGCCGTGGTTCGGGACATGCATGGGGCTTACTTTGCCCGACTGCCAGACGACGTGGTGCGTCACGTCCGCTGCTGCCGAGTTGGGCGTCGCTGCCTCAGCTGCGCCACCCATGGCGACGGTGCCCGCGATGGTCGCGGCTCCAAAGAACAGGCTGATCGCTTTTCTGTGCACGGGTCAGTTCCCCCTGTCGAAAGTTTGGTCATGTGCACGCTATTGAGATTTCCTGATGCAAGTCAACTGCACCAAGGAGTTGAAATAAGCCAAAGGAGGCAGAGGGAAATGGAACTTGTTTCCTCATTTCGGCCGGGCATTATTTATGCTGGTGGGCAACGTGTTGCCATGGACAAGGTTCGCGAGAACGGAACCTGGTGGCTTCGGCAGCGGTTCGTAACGACGTGAGTTCCCGCCGAGACCGCCCCGCACTCGGGTACGGCGGTCATGGTCACAGCCAGCCGCGGCGAGCCGCGAGGAGGCCGGCCTGGAAGCGTGTGGGGGCACCCAACTGGGCCATCACACGCTGAATGCGCCTTTGCGTGGTGCGCTCGCTCCAGCCCTGGACCCGGGCGATGGCGGCGTCGGTGAGCCCGGCGGCGAGAAGCGTGAGCAGGTGGCGGGTCTCCACGTCGGGTCCGTCGGCCGCAGGTTCCTCCGGGGTACCGGCGGGCGGCGTCTGGCCCGTCACGGACACCGGAACGGCTCGCTCCCACTCCGCCTCGAAGAGTGATTCCAGGGCCACCAGCATCGGCGAGCTGTGCACCAGGTAGGCGGCGGACTGTCCGCCCGGCGCGAGACTGAAGTGGATAACAGCGTCCCGGCTGTCACAGATCACGAGCTTGAGCGGCAACTCGGCTCGGACCCGGGCCTGTTCGCCGGCCCGGACGCTGGGCAGGATGTCGTCGCTCAGGCGGCCTGGCAAGGCCACCGCCGCACGGTCGTAGACCACTCGGTGCGCCACGCCCGCGCGTTGCCGCTGGATCTGTCCCTCGAAGTTGCTGCCCGGGCGGTCGACATACGGGGGCCGGTCGAAGACCCGTACTTCGCGGCGTGCCTCGGCGGTCAGCCGCCGTACCGCAGCGATGACGTCGGTGCGGTCGGTGAGCAGTTCGACCGGCATGTCGGGGTGGCTGATCCGGGATGCCTCGCGGTGAGCGTCCATCAACTGGTGCACGAGCAACCGGGCCTCGCCCAGTTGCTCTTCCCGTCGGCGGATGAGGGCGGTGACCGCGACATCGGGTGCCACCGCGGTGAACCGGGGCGGCCGGCCGGTCGCTCGCATCGCCAGGCCGTTGTTGACCAGCGCGGTCAAGAGCCGTGCCACGGCCGGCGTGGACAAGCCGCAGGCGTCCGCCAGTTCTCTGGCCGTGGCCCGCGGCAGGCCGACCAGCACGGCGTACGCGCGCTCCGTCTCGTCCGTCAGACCCAGCACGTTGAATGCCATGCGTTCTCACCGTTTCCATGGCGGCTTCCGTCAGCTGGCGGAAGACGGCCACCTCTGTCGCCTTGTGTGGCTCGTGTCGTGATCGACATCTTCCCTTCCGGTGTCCGCCCCCCTCGCCGCGGGCCGGCGTCCCCGCGCCGAGCGCCAGGCAGCCGAAGCGCACATCCCGTGGGTGTGCATCACCGTCATGTCCCGCCGCCTGGTCCGGCGGCGCCCTACGAAGCGATCAAGCCGCGTATCCCCATCAGCGGTCGAGTCGTCGCGGGGCTCCGGCCGGCCAAGTGTCAACAGCCGTTGATATCAGCAACAGTTTCTGAGCCGTACCTGGAGCCCCAGCGGCCCGGCGAGGACGACGTTGCCTGGCGTAGGCGCCGCCGCGGCATCGTTGATTCAGCGGCGAGTGTGAACGTCACCGCGAGGGGGCCGCGGTGGGGGAGCCTGCGCCACACGGTGAGGTGGGCGGCCGATTCCGCGGCACGGGTCGTCCCGCTTCCGTCCGCCAACTCTCGGGCCACTTACCGCGGCAGGCTGCAGACGCGTCCCGGCAACACTCTGCTTCGGCCGTCTTGCACAGCACGTTGAATGCCGTGCAATCAAGCCGTTTCGGTGGCGACTTCTTGCCAGTTGGCGTAAGTCCGCCGCCCTCGCGATCTTGTGCCGGCTTCGCCAGGTTGACAGATTCCCCGAAGCGTGGGCGCTGTCCGGGGGTGGCGCCATCTCTGTACTTCCTCCTGAGTTCTTTTGCGAGAAGTGGAGTGCCCATGAAACGGCGGAGAAGAGCGATCGCTCGCGGTGTCGCCACCATAGCCAGCGCGGCCGTACTGCTCGGCACACCCGTGCAGTACGCGGCGGCCGCAGGAGCACAGAACCCGGCGGCCGATTCCGGCGTGAAAGGTACGTCCGCGGGGGCTGCGCTGCCCTCCACACCCGGATCCTCAGCGCTCGGTCCGTGGCGCTCGTTCCTGAAGCCCACGCCCGCACAGTCGGCGAAGAACAGCCCTCACCAGGTCCTCGTGGTACTCGGCTCGGCCACCCAGGCGACGGGCAAGTCGCTGGGCAAGCAGCGCAATCTGCGGGTCCGTACCCCGCTGACCTCGGACACCGCGGTCAACACCGCGCTCCAGAGGGCCCACGCGGTCTCCATGCGGCCCCTGCTGCCGGGTCTCGGGGTCGCCGAGGCCCAGCGGTTGCGCTCAGCCGCCCTGCCGAAGCTGGGCTCCGGGGCGATCGACCTGTCCAAGGTCCAGGTCGTCCAACTCGCCGGCGGCGACGCCTCGGCGGCAGCCCGGGCGCTGGCCGCCACGCCCGGCGTCGTCTACGCCGAGCCCGACCAGACCGTCTCCCCCATGAACACCGGCTCCGTGCCGCTGCCTTCCTCGGTGACCGCCACGGCGGGGAAGGCCGGCTCGTCGGCGAAAGGGCACAACAGCGCGGCGACCGGTTCCGACGGTGTGCCCGGGAACGCGGCTCTCGGCACCTCGCTGCAGAGCTTCCTCAACGCCGGCGGTGTCAACGCGACGGGCGCCTACAGCTTGCTGAAGCAGAAGTTCGACCAGCTGCCCGGCACTGGTGAGACCATCACCAACGTCTCGATCGGCGACCTCACCGACACGTCGACGCCGAACCTGGGCGCAGCGGGGCCGACGACCGTCGTCCAGAACGGCCAGCGGTACCTGGACATCCCCACGATGCCCTTGATACCCACCTACACCGCGGACGCGACCGGCGCACTCGACCCGACGGGCTCGGCCCAGGGGCAGGACCCCGCACTGGGTGAGGTCCTTCTGGACTTCTCGGTGATGGCGCCGCTTCCGCACGAACTGCAGCGCCCGGGCATGCAGGGCAGTGGGTCCTCCGATCTCCTGGGCATCGCCCCGGGTGCCACCTACCGGCTCGTCGTCCCGCAGCAGCCGACGTTCAGCCAGATCGCGGTGGCGCTGCTGGCCGCGGCCCGGCAGCAGCCGCGACCCACCGTGATCACCGCCAGCCTCGGTTACGGCACCGACGCTGCGGGGCTCCCCGGCCGCTACCTGGAGGACGACCCGGTCCAGCAGGCCGTGATCGCGTCCATCGTGCAGCAGTACGGCATCACCATGGTGGTCTCGTCGAACGACGGGACCAGGCTGTACACCAACGCGGCCGTCGGGCCCGACGGCGGCAGCACCGCGACCAACGTGACCCGCAAGGCCGCCGACACCACCCGGATCGACGACGACCAGCTGTCGACCACGCCCAGCAAGGTGCTGGACTCCGGCGCGATCACCGCGGGTGGTACCACGACCGACGACACGCTGTCCGTGCCGCCGCAGAACGGCGGAGCCGCATCGGCCAACGGGACCTGGGCGACCACCAGGCTCAACGGTTCCGGGGTCTTCTCCTCAGGATTCGGCACGCGCGTGAACGTCTCGGCGCCCAGTGACGGCATTCCCGCCTTCGAGCACCAGGGCCAGACCGCGCAGTCGGTGACGGAGGTCCTCAGCGGAGGCACTTCGGCGTCGGCACCCGAGATCGCGGCCGCTGCCGCGGTCGTGCTGCAGGCCTCCCGGCTGACCGGGCAGCACCCGTCGCCCGATGACGTCCGTTCGCTGCTGGAGCGCACCGGCCGGGCCGTGCCCACACCGCCGCAGATCGACCAGCCGCTGCACGTGGGCCCGCAACTCGACGTCACCGCCGCGCTGCAAGCGGTCCTGGCCAAGGCGCACGGCGGCCACGCCCACACAGGCACGCCCCGCATCGTCCGGCTCTCCGTGGCGCATCGCCAGACCACGGGCGGACTCGGGAGCTCGTACCTGGAGGCCACCGACCCCGGACGCATCGACCTGGCCGGACCGGGCTCGGGCTCCAGTGCCACCGGGGAGGGCCTGGTGGGACCGGTGACCATCGGCGCCGACGTGACCGGCCTGCCCGACCAGCAAGGCGTCAGCTACGCGCTGCGCATCGGGCATCACGAGTTCGCCTCCGATGTGCCGGCGATCCGGCTGACCCCCAGGCAGATGCTGACCGCGGCCGGACTGCCGGTCGTCTCCGCGACGGACCGTCAGGTCTCGCTCACCTTCGAGGTGCGCCACGGCCACCAGGTACTGGCCTCGGCCACCCACGAGCTGACCTTCGGCCCCACCGACGGCGGCTACGTCGAGTCGCTCGCCCCGGTGGTCCAGCCCGTCGTCAAGGCGGGACACTCCGTTCAGGTGAGCTACGACCTCACCGGGGTGCGGAACCTTGGCTCGCCCCAGTTGGTCGTGTCGGGAGTCGGCCACTGGAACCCCGCGTCGGCGCCCATCTTCTCCGCCTCCTACACCGCCCCGCTGACGGGCCTTCACGGCACGGTCACCGTCCCGGCCGGCGCCTTCTCCGCCGGCGGCGGCATCTACGGGATCGGTATCCTCCAGAACCCCACAGGCAACCGCAAGGGTGGCCCGCTGTACGGCGAGTTCGCCTCGATCCGGGTCGACGGCGGTGGCCCCTCACAGCGCCCGGCAGCGCCGACCCTGGCCGCGAAGACATCCGGAGAGTTCGGTCACCTGCTGGAGATCAACCGGGCCGCACCGCGGTTCTCGGTGCACTACGACGTATCGGGGGTCAAGGGCGCCACCGGCACGCTGCTGGAGTTCTCCGCGCCCGGGCCGAACTTGTACAACTCGTACAACCTGGTCAGCAATCAGAACGGCACCACCCGCGACCACGACGGAGTGGACAACCCGGCCACGCTCGACCGTTCGCTGAAGGGCACGAGGGGCACGGCGGCACTCGACGCCCTCGCGCTCAAGCTTCCCTCGTCGATCGCCTACGACCTGCGGGTGTTTGCCGTCGACCAGCACGGCAGGATAGTCGGCCAGGCTTCGCCGACGTCCCTGCTGGGATACGACGACGGACTGGCCCCCGAAGACACCAACCTGACCAACTTCGCGATCGTCCCCGGCGGCACGTCCGTCGCGGCGGTCGAAACCCCCACCGGTGAAGGCTCGGTGTACGACTACAACGCCGCCACCGGAACCTATGGGCGCAAGTTGACGAGCGACCCCGCGTACGGCTCCATCTACGAGGTGTTCGGCGTCGACTCCGCCCACCACACGCTGGTCCTGCACAAGCAGACCACCACCGGCGAGCAGTGGCTCGAGACCTACGACACGAGCACCGGCAACGCGGTCGGCAGCCCCGTCCGGGTCGACGACCAGTACGTCGTGACCGGCGGGCGGGTGGACGCCAAGCGCCACCGTGCAGCGGTGCTCGCCTCCCGTTCAAGCGACCGTGCGGGCTTCGTGCTCCCCGTGAACACGGCGACCGGCGCTCAAGGGACGCCGCTCGAGCTCGAGCCCACCCCGGACGGCTTTGCCACGTACGGCCTGCTGGACATAGACGAGTCGACCGGCGTCTTCTCCGCGCAGAAGACCGGAAGCACCATCAACTGCTTGGCCTCGACCGGGTCCGGCACCATAGCCACGATCAACCTGGACAGCGCAACGGTCACCCACAGCGGCGCAGGAGTCCCTTGCGCCGGGAACCTCGCCTCCGACCAGAAGGGCAACCTCTACGAAACGTGGTACCACTCAGCCAGCGTCAACTTCGCCGGCACCGGGTACTACGCGCAGTTGCCCAGCGGGGACCCGGTGAACCTCGGAACGAACCAAGCGGCTGAAGCGCTCGCCATCGACGGCGTGCACCAACTGGGGCTGTTCGCCTTCCGGTACCCGGACCTGAAGCCGACGGGCGGCTTTCAGCAGTACGGCTTCGGCGACAACAACGCCACCGGCCGCATCGCCGTCGTCGACCTGAAGACGGGCGAGACGGTGGGCACCGTGACCGGCGTCGAGTACCTCCCTGCCGGCGCCTTCAACGGCCGGCTGCCGAGCCATCACGAGCGTGCCATCCAGCTCGACCCGGCAACACGGACCGGCTGGACGTACGCGGCCGACAGCAGCCAGATCCAGCAGTTCTCCTACTGATCCGATTCGCTGCTCCACCACCCGGGTCCGCGGGCGCCACGGCGTCAGCGGACCCGCGGCGTTACGGAGGACCGGCGGCGCAAGCCCCGGCCCAGTGCTGGGCGATGGTCTTACGGGGCACGAACGGGGTGTGACGAGGACGAACGGGGCGAACCGGAGGCGGGTCCAGACCCAGGGTCTGGAGTGGATGCCGAGGTCGGCGATGTGGCCGGCGATCGGTGCGCCGGCGTGCCGACCGAATACGGGAATGGCAATGACCTTGGTCGGAGACGTTGAAGAACTCCACAACAGGCATCGGGGATTGGGCCGCGCGGCGATGAGGCGGGACGCGGTTGGCCCGCAACGAACATCCCTCACAGCATCCTGCACATTGATCAGATGCCCGCCAAGCCCTGGGAGGGGCGGGCGGCCTGTGCTTCCGTGCCCAGGCTGCCCGACGCGGTCAGCTGAAGAACGGGTCGTCCACGACGTGCACCCAGCCGCCGTCGGGCTGGCGTCGGAGGATCTCGGTGGTGGTGGAGAGCACCGGCTCCGGTCCGACCCCGGTGAGGATGGCGTTGTTCGACACCAGGGCGACATCGTCGACCTGTCGGATCTCACGCGGTTCGAGCTTGAGGCGGGCACCGCTGTCGACCATCTGCCGCATGGCCTTGCGGATTGCGTCCGTGCCCACCAAGTGGGTTCCGGGAGTGGGGACGAAGTGGGCGTTCGGCTCGTAGAGCGACACCAGACCCTCGACGTCACCGGCCTCCAGGTACTCCATGTACAAGGTCCCCACCTGCTGGGGCGTCTCGGCACGGCGCCGGGCGGTGACGCCGACCGGCTTGTCGCCCCAGCCGGCCGCGTCGATCAGGTCGTACCAGTTGGGATAGGCGCCGTAGGGCAGGTGGCGACGCAGCAGGTCGCCGATGAAGGTCGTCGGGGACGCCTTGTGGGGCTTGGCCACGGCCTGGGTGATGATGAGGTCGCTGAACCCGTGGGCCAGGTCCCGACGCGGCAGCAGGGCGTGCACTTCGTCGGCGAGGCCGGGCGGAAGGCTCTCACGCTGGATTCCGAGGATGTCGGTGGCGATACCCGCCTGGGCCAGCGCCACCTCCGTGCCCTTGCGCGAGGCGATGCCGTCCGAGGTGTGCAGAGCGATGGCGTCCCAGGCGACGGCGATACGCTCTTCCTCGACACCGCGCTCGCGGAGGAATGCCGCTGCGATGTCGGCGCCGTCGACCTCGAAACGCTGGTCGCTGTTGCTGCCCTCCTCGCTCAGTCCCAAGTCGTGCAGGACGCAAGCGACGAACAGCAACTCGTCGTCGTAGTCGGTACCGGCGCGCAGACCCTGGTTCTGGGCATGGGCGCGGGCGAAGACGTAACTGCGGACGCAGTGATCGTGAATGAAGGCAGGCGTGGCCTGTGCCGCAAGGGCGAATGTGTCCCGGGTGAGGCTCGTGTCGGGGAGGTCGAGCTGCTCGAAGACGGACAGGTGTGCGTCGGTGGTCATGATGTGTCTCCTTCATTTGAACCCCGGTCCGGGGCAGATCGGTACGGTGGCTGGGCGGCGCGCTCACGCGTGCCGGGTATGGGGGTGCGGCTGCACGACATGTGGAGCGACAGCCGATGGCCCCACGGGGGATGTGCGGCTGGAGCGCTGTGCTCACAGCTGCGCGACGAACGCGCCGATGTGCGCGGCCACCTGGTCGGGCACCTCAAGGGGCGAGAGGTGGCCGGTGTCCTTCAGGACGGTCAGGGTGGCGGTCGGGATCAGCGGCAGCAGGTGGTCGGCGAGCACGGTCGGCGGGTCGACCTTGTCGTGGCTGCCCGCGAGAACCAGAACCGGCACCTCGATGGCTGAGACGCCGGCCGACACGTCCTGGACCAGGCCCTGGCGCGGCCACTCGAGACGGGCCTCGTCGCCACCGCGCAGACTGTCCTCGACCACCTGCCGGCGCAGCTCGGGAGTCAGCCCGCCGCGGGTCAGCATCAGGTCGATGCTCTGAAGAACGGCCTCCTCGTTGTCGTAGGCGTGGGAAACCGTCTCCTGCACCTGCTCGGTCACCCCGATGGGCGCGGGCGGCGCGGGTGCCACGAGGACGACTCCCCTCAGACCGGCGGGCTTGCGTGCGGCCAGCAGCTGAGCCACCTTGCCACCCATGGAATGCCCGACCAGCACGTAGCTGGGGTGTCCGAGCGCGTCGATGACCCGCTGCGCGTCGTCCGCGAGCTGGTCCAGGTCATAAGGTCCCGGCACGCTCGTGGAGTCGCCCCATCCGCGCTGGTCGTAGGCCACGAAGCCCTGCCCGGGATCCAGACGCTGCAGCACCGGGATCCAGGTGCGGCGTGAGCCTCCCCAGTAGTGCAGGAAGATCAGCACCGGGCCGTCACCCTCGCGGACGTGGGCGTACACCTGGCCGCCCCGCACGTCGAAGAAACGGCCCACCACATTCTGCGAAGTCATTGCCGGCTCCTCGTCCACGGCCGGGGCTCTCGGACCGCTCCACCGGTGTGTGGAGTCGGCTGCCCCGCGCTCGCTCCTCGATCCTGCTCCGGAACCTCCCTTCCAGACCACGGCTCATCTGCCAGCATGCGCATCTTTTGGGCCAGAACCGTGCGGGTGGACCCATGGTTTCCGGTCACACGATCAGCTGTCTGACCAGGTGTTTCATCCCATGAGCATCCCTGGGCCGGAGCACGGTGGCTTCCTGGCCCACCCTGCGAAATGAGAGGCGGACGTAATATTGCGGCCATGAACAAGCACCGGGTCATGGTTCTGGCGGTCGACGGTGTGCTGCCCATGGATCTGGGGATCCCCACGCAGATCTTCAACGCCCGTCCGAACACTCCCTACGAGCTCACCGTGTGCGGCGACACCGAGGCGGCCGTGACCACGAGCGCCGGTTTCACCCTCGGGCTGACCGCGGGTCTCGAGGCGCTCGCCGAAGCGGACACGATCATCGTCCCGGGCTTCGAGGACTTCCGGCGCCCTCCGCACCCACGGGTGAGGGCCGCTCTCAAGCTCGCCGGCCGCGCCGGGATACGCATCGCCTCCATCTGCACCGGAGCCTTCGCCGTCGCCTCGGCCGGGCTGCTCGACGGCCGCACCGTCACCACCCACTGGGCCAAGGCGGATGACCTCGAGGAGCTCTACCCCCGGCTGCGCGTCGACCGCAACGTCCTCTACATCGACAACGACACCATCCTGACCTCCGCGGGATTCACGGCCGGCATCGACCTGTGTCTGTACCTGGTCCGCAAAGACCTCGGCGCAGCCGTCGCGAACGACATCGCCAGGGACATCGTCGCCGCCCCCCACCGCGACGGCGGACAGGCCCAGTACATCAACAGGAGCCTCCCCACCCCCCAGGCCACCACGCTCGCCGACACTCGTGAATGGGCCCTGCTCCACCTCGAAGAAGGCCTCACCATCCCCCACCTGGCCGACCACGCCGGCGTCTCCCCACGCACCCTGACCCGCCTATGGCGCCAGGAAACCGGCGTCAGCCCCCACCAATGGCTCCTGACCGCCCGCATCAACCGCGCGCGAGAACTCCTGGAGACCACCGACCTCCAGGTGGAACAGATCGCCATGCGATGCGGCCTCGGCAGCGGCGCCAACATGCGCGCCCGATTCCGTGACACTGTCGGCAATACCCCCACGGCCTATCGCCGCACCTTCCAGCACCAGGCCGCCTGACGGCGAAGGCCGGACTGCGAGGTCACAGAGTCCGTCGACCCGGGCGCGCGTCCGCCCCGGCAGTGTTCAGGGCAGAAACCCTGGTGCGCGAAGCCGAAGCCGAGGACGGACCGCGCGGCCACCGGCTTCGCCCTCGTCAGCCACCTACAGGTCAACCGCCACACCGCCACCGCGACTTCTCTGGCCAGATCGCCACGCCCGCGCGACACCACCACGGACCGCGCCACCATCGCCCGCCTGCGGCGGGACAAGGAAAATCTCACCCGCCACCTGCACGCGGCGGGGGCCGTGCAGCCGGTGGTGGTGCGGCGTGTTCATCTCTGCCGCCGTGCCCAGCGCCGCAGGACTGCTCATAGGCCTCTTCTGGCAGCCCGTCGGCATCGCCGCCCCCGTGGTATTCGGACTCCTGCTCATCGGAGCCGTGCGCTTCCACGCAAAGGCCGGGGACTACGCCAACCCCAAGACCGGGGCAACGCGATGGCACCCGCCGCTGACCGCCGTCGCCGTCGCTGCTGCCATCACGCTCGCATCCTTGCTCGGCGGGGGGTGTGAAAGCCACAGCCCAGCCTGCTGCCGGAATTCTCCCGGTCCGAGGCGGCGGAGGTCGTCGACTGACGGCCGCGGCACCCGCCCTACGCATCCGTTGACCAGCGCATGGGCGATTGCCGCGACCGCGTCACGTGGCGTCACGTCATGGGATGTGGTGTGTGTCGAAGTGCTGCGGTCGGACCTTCGGCCGGGGATCAACAGCTATGTGTTTTCCCGCAACCCGTCCGGAACCCTCCGACCCACGTACGCCGTTCGACGCACTGCCCAACGACCGTCTCACCGTGCAGGTCCCAGGGCGGGTGGGGCGGCGTCGGCGGACGTCCCCCAGTCGGACGGTTCGGCGCCAACGGTGAAGGAGAGCGCCCGCAGGCCCCGGAGCGACTCGGTCGTCAGATACGTACGGCCGTAGGAGGAACCGTCGACCCTCGCCGACTGGATGTACCGGTCACGGTCGGAGGTGCCGGTGGCCTTGATGGTCAGGGCGCCGCGCGGGTAGTAGCGCCGGTCGAGCGTCAGATCGACCCGCTCGAAGACGGGCGTCGACAGGCCCCAGGTGTCGTAGCCGGGCTGCACCGGGAAGATCCCGATGGACGAGAGTACGTTCCAGGCGGACATCGTGCCGAGGTCGTCGTTGCCGGTCATGCCGGTCGGCGCGTCCGTGAACAAGGTCAGCGCGGCGTGCACCACATCGGTCGTCTTCCACGGCTGACCGGTCGACAGATACGTGTACGGGGCGATCAGGTCGGGCTCGTTCTGCGGGTTGTACTTGTCCGCGTTGTAGTAGTCGTACGGGCCGTTGACCCACACCTCTCGTGCGGTCTTCGCCGGGTCCTTCAGAAGCTGCTCGTACGCGAAGAACGAGTCGAGCCGGTCGTTGGCCGTCTGCTTGCCGCCGATCAGGTCGACCATGCCCGGCAGGTCCTGCGGCACGAGCCACTGGTACTGCCAGGACGTGCCCTCGTGGAAACCCTCACTCAGGGCCGGGTCCGCCGGTCCGGTGAAGACGCCGGAGGCATCCCTCGCGCGGAAGAAGCCGGTCGAACCGTCGTAGATCTTCCGGTAGTTCTGGGACCGTGCGGCATAGCGTGCGGCGTCCGCGTCGTGGCCCAGATCCCGTGCCATCGCGCCGAGCATGGCGTCCGACAGGGCGTACTCCAGGGTCGCGGAGGCTCCGTGGTCGTAGTCCGAGTCGCCGGGCTTCGCGTGCGGGCGGCCCTTGATGTACGGCGCGAAGCCCTTCGCGATGTACTCCTTGTTGGCTTCGCGGCCCACCGCGGGCGAATCGGCGGGCGGCACTCCGTCGGCATTCTTCTTCAGGGCGCGGTAGGCCCGTTCCTCATATCCCTTGAGCAGGCCCTGCTGGTAGGCGTTGGTCAGGAACGGGGTGACCGGGTCGCCGGTCATGATGTTCGTCTCGACCGTGCCGTAGCCCCACTTGGGCAGCCAGCCGCTGTCTTCGTCGATCTTGATGACGGAGATCGCCATGTCCCTGGCCTCGCGCGGCGCGAGCAGGGAGAGGAGCTGCGACTGGGTGCGGTAGGTGTCCCACAGTGACCAGTTCTGGTAGTAGGTGAAGCCCTGTGCGCGGTGGACCCTCTGGTCCCAGCCGGTGTAGCGACCGTCGGCGTCGCTGCCGATGTTGGGCGCGAGGAAGGACCGGTAGAGCGATGAGTAGAACGTGCGGCGCAGGGTGTCACCGCCGCCCTGGGCGCGTACGTCGTCGAGCCGGTCCTCCCATGTGCGGTGCGCCTGGCTCCGGACGGCGTCGAACGAACGGCCGCCTTCCGAGCGGAGGTTGAGGGCGGCGCCGCGGGCGTCCACGTACGAGAGCGCGGTGGTCGCTTCGACCGTCCGGTCCTTGGTCGTGTCGAAGCGGACGAAGGCGCCGTTGCGTCCCGCGCTGACGGATTCCTTGGAACCCTCGGTGACGGCATCGCCGTTCCAGGTGCCCGAAGTGGTGAACGGGCGGTTGAAACGGGTGACCGTGTAGACGGTGTACGGCTTGGTGTCCTGGCAGAAGCCGCTGCCGGTGATGGCGGTCCGCACCGTGCGGTTGTCGAGGATCTCGACCTTGGTGGAGATCGTCCTGTGCAGCGACTGCCCCGCGTTGAGCAGGACGTTGGCCTTGTCGGTGGCCGGGAAGGTGTAGCGCTGCACCCCGGTCCGGGCGGTCGCGGTCAGCTCGGCCTTGATGCCGGTCTTCAGGTCGACCCGGTACGAGCCGGGGCTCGCCCGCTCGCTGTCGTGGCTGAACTCCGCCTCGTACTTGGCGTAGTCCGTCTCGGTGACGTCACCCGTGGTCGGCAGCACGGGCAGGTCGCCGCCCAAGCCGCAGCCGACGCCCGAGAGATGGACGAGGGAGAAGCCGCGGATGTGATTCTGGGAGTAGTCGTAGCCGGTGTTGTGGCCGGTGTCCGGCGACAACTGCACCATGCCGAAGGGCACGGCGGCGCCGGGGTAGGTGTTGCCCTCGTTCTCCGTTCCGATGAACGGGTTGACCAGATCGGTGAGCGGGGCGCTCGGCGGGACGGCCGCCCGGGCCGCCGGAACCGCGAGGGAGCCGCCGAGGAGCATGGTGGTCGCCACCACCATCCCCGCATCGCGTAGCCGTTGAGTCCATCCCATGGGCGGGAACGCCTCCTCAAAGCCTGGACAACGTTGTCAAAGCGTGGAGCGCGATCATTCTTCGTCGTGTACACGTAATCGTCAAGTGTTCCGGGCGGGGCGGCAGTTCAGCGGATCACGCGAGCCCGCAGTCTTCCGTGACCGACGTCGCGAGCCGGTCGCCGGCGCGTCGGCACAACTCGGGGGTGCCGAGCAGGACGAACGCGAGCGGATCCTGGGGCTTCCCGCCAAGGCCAGGTAGTCAGCGTGTTCGCGCTGGTGGCAAGTCGTGCCGACGACTCGACGTTGGTCGGGGGCAGTGAGCCGGCGGTGCCCGCCGAGCCTCGGACGTCGCACAGGGAGCGGCCCGTCGCGCGGGCCCGGCGTGCGAAGGCGCGGGAGCTGCACGTGCCGTCGCTCGGCCGCTACCCGCACGGGCATGCACCGGCACCGGTCCAGATCGCTGACCAGGTCGAGAACCGCCTGTTCCTGTGCGAGCTCACGGCCCGCACCCTGCACCAGGGCATGGCCCCGCTGGGCGTCAAGGACGCCCGAGCGCCTCTGACCGATCCCTGGTCAAGGCCTGATCAAACCTTGATCAGGCCTTGCGGCCCGTCGCCGCGTAGATGTTGATGTCCGCGTCCGTGACGTCGTTGATGTCATGGAAGCGGATCATCTCGATGGCGTCGAAGGTGGCGAGGCGGGCGGGGTCGGCCTGTTCGGGCGAGGGGGCTGCGCCATCGGGGCGCCAGCGGTGGACCGGGACGACACCCGGCTCCTCCAGTACGAGCCCGGCCTCCGTGAAGAACCGCTCGACGTCCCGATTCGAGCGCAGGACGAAGGTGAAACCGTGCTCGGTGTACGTCCGTCGCACCGCGCGGATGGCCTCGGGGTTGACGTCCTCGGTGAGATGGCTGAGGACGAGCCGGCTGCCCGACGGCAACGCGTCCACCAGCTCACGCACGGCCCGGTAGGCCTCCTCGTCCTCGACGAAGTGCAGGACGGCCGCAAGCACGAGCGCGACCGGCTGGTCGAAGTCGAGGGTCTTGGCAGCCTGTTCGAGGATCCGAGCAGGCTGCTTGAGGTCCGCGTCGATGTAGTCCGTACGGCCCTCGGACCGGCTGGTCAGCAGGGTGTACACCTGGGCCAGGACCACCGGGTCGTTGTCGACGTACACGACCCGCGAGTCCGGGCTGATCCGCTGGGCGATCTGATGGACGTTCTCCCGCGTCGGCAGCCCCGTGCCGATGTCCAGGAACTGCCGGATGCCGTCCTGCGCCGTCAGCGTGGTCACCGCCCGGCGCAAGAAGTCCCGGTTGTGCCGGATGTCGAGGTAACCCCGCGGGTTGGCGGCGAGGGCCGCGGCCCGGTCGACCGGGTAGTTGTCCGTGCCCCCGAGAAACAGGTCGTAGACGCGCGCCGGGTGCGCCTTGGCGATGTCGACCCGCCATCTCAGCACGGAGGCGTCCTGGCCCAAAGCATCACCGAACATCAAGCTTCTCCCCGGAGAGCCGCGTCACTCAAGGGCAAACAAGACACATGCACATAGGTGTCCGTCGGCCCGGCCGCCACACCCCACAGCGCGAGTTCACCTGACGGGCAGTGAAGCTGGGCTTCCGCCTTTTCCTCCCCGGTCGGTGTGCCCGATCAGGGCCGAGTCCGGGCCCGGGGCTCGGCCCAGCCGTGAGCCCGACCACCACGGTGCCGAGTCGCCTCCCACACAGGGCGGTAGAACACTCAGCGCCAGCCGAGCTCCGGTGCTACGTGGGTGAGGATGCTCTCCAGTACATGGGCGTTGTAGTCGACACCGAGCTGGTTCGGGATGGTCAGCAACAGGGTGTCCGCGGCTTGGATGGCCTCGTCTTCCTGGAGTTGCTTCACCAGTACGTCCGGCTCGGCGGCGTACGAGCGTCCGAAGATCGCCCGGGTCGTGTCGTCGATCATGCCGACCTGGTCCCGCGAGTTGCGGTCTTGGCCGAAGTAGGCCCGGTCCAGGTCGTTGGTCAGGGCGAAGACGCTGCGGCTGACCGACACACGCGGTTCTCGTGTGTGGCCTGCCGCCTTGTACGCCTCGCGGTACGCCTCGATCTGCTTGCGCTGCTGGACGTGCAACGGCTCGCCCGTCTCGTCGTCCTTCAGGGTGGAACTCTGCAGGTTCATCCCCAGCTTCGCGGCCCAGACGGCGGTCGCGTTCGAGCCGGAGCCCCACCAGATCCGCTCGCGCAGCCCCTCGGAGTGCGGCTCGATGCGCAGCAGACCCGGCGGGTTGGGGAACATCGGCCGCGGGTTCGGCTTCGCGAAGCCCTCGCCGTCGAGCACCTTGAGGAAGGTCTCGGTGTGTCGGCGGGCCATGTCCGTGCCGGTCTCGCCCTCCGCGGGGGTGTTGCCGAAGTATCGCCAGCCGTCGATCACCTGTTCCGGTGATCCGCGGCTGATGCCGAGTTGCAGCCGACCGCCGGAGATGAGGTCGGCAGCGCCGGCATCCTCGGCCATGTACAGCGGGTTCTCATAGCGCATGTCGATCACGCCGGTGCCGATCTCGATCTTCGAGGTCCGTGCACCGATGGCCGCGAGCAGCGGGAACGGGCTGGCCGCCTGCCGCGCGAAGTGGTGCACCCTGAAGTACGCACCGTCCACGCCGAGCTCCTCCGCAGCGACCGCCAGGTCGATGGACTGGAGCAGGAAGTCGGCCGCGGACCGGGTCTTGGAGTGGGCACTCGGCGACCAGTGGCCGAACGAGAGGAAACCTATCTTCTTCACTCCAGGTCAAAGCGTCCGGCGGCCGCGTTTGATTCCCCGCGTGGGCAGGGTGCGAACGGGGACGGCGAACCCGAATACGAGGCCCTCACCCTTCTGCTGAACCTGGACATCGAAGACCAGGACTGCTCTTGATCAGCTGGTCCTCCGCAGCACACTCGCGCCGGGTAATGGGGTGAGATTTCCCCAGGTCACCCGACCCCCGAGCAGGCCAAGGGCCGGATCGTGCCCTGGCGTGACGAGTTCACCGACGGAGGCCGTCTGTGATCGACGCGGCTGAGATCATCCGGCACGGGACCGGCATCGGTTTCGTGCCGGGGCCTGATGCCGACGTCCTCTGGGCCCGAGCGTCCCCCAACACGGTGCGCGACCCGTCCCTCCGTGGCAAAGTGCGTGGTAGCGTCGGTATACAAACTGTATGCGATGTCTGGGGGTTGCCGTGGCGTCCGGTCGGGAGAAGGCCTACGCGTATCTCAAGGACACGGTGCTGACGGACCCCGAGATGCAGGGGGCCTTCCTGTCGGAGCAGGAGCTCGCCGATCGTATCGGTGTCTCCCGCACCCCCATCCGGGAGGCGCTGCTGCTGCTCGCCGCCGAGGACCTGGTCGAACTTGTGCCCAAGCGCGGTGCCCGGGTGACACCCCTGACGGGGCGGGAGGTCCGGGAGCTGATGGAGCTGCGTGGCGTCGTCGAGCGGTACGCGGCCCAGCAGCTCGTCGCGGCGGAGCGAGTGCCCCTGGAGGAACTGCGCTCCCTGCTGGAACAGCAGCGCGCGCTCACCGGCGCCGAGGACACCCGGGAGTTCATCGCCGTGGACCACCGGTTCCACGCATCCCTGGTGTCGGCCGTCGGCAACGCCCTTATGGACCGGCACTATGACAGCCTGCGCAGCCGCCAGGTCTGTGCCGGGGTGGTCGCCGTCTACAACCAGCAGGGACGGCAGGAGGCGGTGCTCGACGAGCACGAGGCCATCCTGGACGCCCTCGCCGGCGGTGACGCGCAGGCCGTGTGCGCGGCCATCGACCACCACCTGGAGTCGACCCTCAAGGTGCTGCTCGCGGGCTAGCGGGCCGGGCGAGCGTCCCCGCTGCCGAGGGACGCTCCCGTGCCCGCCGGGATCAGGGGTAGGTGATCACGAGCATGGTCACGCCGTCCGGCGAGGTCCAGGGTCCGTGCGGCATGCCCGGGGGACGGCAGGCGTACATGCCCGCGGTGAAGGTCCGGTCCAGCGTCCGGTCGTACAGCGCTCCCTCGACCAGGTAGACCTCCTCCCACACGTCGTGCCGGGCCACGCCCGCGGCCGAGGTGTCGGTGCCCGGCGCCCAGCGGACGAGCGCGGTGCGCCGACCGCTCGCGGGGTCCTCGGCCAGGACGCACTCCTCGACACCAGGTCCGGCGCCGGCCGGGGCGCGCCAGGGCCCGTCGGGGCGGTGGAACTCCAGCTCGGGCCCGCTCATCGCCACACCTCCGGCCGCCGGTTCGCCAGCACGGACGTCTTCTCGCGGACCGCGCCGACCTCCTCCACGTTCAAGTCCGTCACCAGCAGCTCCGGCTCGGCGCCCAGGGAGGCCCGTACCGTCCCGTCCGGGCCGACCACCAGGCTGTGCCCGATGCCGGTCGGCACGGCGCTCGGACCGGTGCCGGGATCGGCCTGGCCGACGGCGGCGACCCAGACGGTGGCGTCCAGCGCGCGGGCCCGCACCAGCAGCTCCCACTGGTCGAGCTTGCCGGGGCCGGCCCCCCAGGAGGCCGCCAGCAGCGTTCCCACCGCCCCGGCGTCGGCGTGCGCCCGGAACAGCTCGGGGAAGCGGACGTCGTAGCAGGTGGCCAGGCCCAGCCGGATGCCGTCCACGTCGATCACGGAGGGGCGGGAGCCCGGGGCGACGGTCTCGGACTCGCGGAAGCCGAAGGCGTCGTAGAGGTGGATCTTGTCGTACGACTCCTCGACGCCGGGTCCGGTGGCCAGCAGGGTGTTGGCCACCCGTCCCCCGTCGGCCGGGGTGAACATGCCGGCCACGACGACCGTGCCGGTCGCCTCGGCGATCTCGCGGACCCCGTCGGCCCACGGTCCGTCGAGGGGCTGGGCGAGCGGGGCCAGCGGCGTGCCGAAACAGGCCATCGACGCCTCCGGGAAGACGATGACACGGGCTCCGGCGTCCGCGGCGCGACGCGTCCACTCCTCGACGAGACGGAGGTTCTTCCCGGGGTCCGGGCCGGTGGTGAGTTGACTCAGGGCGATCCGCACGGTGCGGCGCCTCCTTCTTTGGGTCGGGGTTCTGTGGCCGTTTTCAGCGGGAAAGGGGGGCGTCCGCCGCGGCCCGGGTCTTCGGCGCGGCGAGCCGTACGTCCTCGTCGACGGCGGCATCGGGACCGCGGCCCAGGAGGACGCCCACCAGGGAGACCGCCGAGGCGAGCGCGATGTACAGGGCCAGCGGCACCCAACTGCCGTAGGCGCTGAGCAGGGTGGTGAACAGCAGCGGGGCGATGGCGCCGCCGATGATCCCGGCCAGGGTGTAGGCCAGGGACGAGCCGGTGTAGCGCAGCCGGGGCGAGAACTGCTCGGCGATGAAGGCGGCCTGCGGTCCGTAGAGACAACAGTGGATCACCAGGGCGACGAGGACCCCGGCGGCGAGCGGCAGCCAGGAACCGCCGGCGGCCATCGGGAAGAACACGAACGGCCATACGGCGGCCGCGACCGCCGAGATGCCGTACAGCAGGCGGCGGTTGACGCGGTCGGAGAGCGCGCCGGCCAGTGGCATCAGGAAGACCTGGACCGAGGAGCCGATGAGGACGGCCGCGAGGGCGGAGCCGCGCGACATGCCGAGTTCCTGGGTGGCGTAGGTCAGTACGAAGACGGTGAACATGGCGTACAGCACGTCGGGGCCGACCCGGCACAGGATCGCGGCGGTCAAGGCGCGGGGCTGGGTGGTGAAGACCTCGCGGATCGGGGCCTGGGGTCGCGTCTGCTCGGCCTCCATCGCCTTGAAGACCGGGGTCTCCTCCAGCTTGGCCCGGATCCACAGCCCGAAGCCGACCAGCACGCCGGACAGCATGAACGCCACCCGCCAGCCCCACGACTCGAACTGCGCCTCGGTCAGCAGCGCGCCGAGGGCGGCGAGTACACCGTTGGCGAGCAGGTTGCCCGCGGGCGGGCCCACCTGTGCGGCGGAGGCGTAGAAGCCCCGGCGGCGCGGGTCGCCGAACTCGCTGGACAGCAGGACGGCACCGCCCCACTCGCCGCCGACGCCGACGCCCTGGGCGAAGCGCAGCACGACCAGGGCGATCGGCGCGGCCACGCCGATCGTTCCGTATGCGGGCAGCAGGCCGATCAGGAAGGTGGCCACACCGATCAGGACGAGTGTGGCGATCAGCACCTTCTTGCGGCCGATCACGTCCCCGAGCCGGCCGAAGACGAATCCGCCGATGGGGCGGGAGACGTAGCCGACCGCGTAGGTGGAGAACGCCAGGAGAGTGCCGGTGAGGGGGTCCTCCGACGGGAAGAAGAGGTCACCGAAGACCAGCGCGGCGGCGGCGGAGTAGACGGCGAAGTCGTACCACTCCAGGGCCGTGCCGGTGAGGCTCGCGACGAAGGCGCGGCGGACGCCGGAGCGCCTCTCCGCCGCTCCGGCGTCGCTCTTCGGGGTGTCGTGCATGGTTTCCATCCTTGCTCCGGGGACATCGACCTTCCGGCATACTTCTTGTATACAGGTCGTATGCGCAAGCCTGCGCCAGAAGTTAACCGTGGAGAAATCAGGATCCGCGGACCGTCCCCCCATCCCTGGGAGTGCCCTCATGGCCGTGCTGACCTTCGAACTGCCCGACGGATCGACGCGCGAGGTCGATGTCGTCCAGGTCCTCAACGCCGGGTACGCCGGGCGCAGCCAGGACGACGTCGCCGCGCACGTCGCGGAGCTCGCCGAGTTGGGCGTACCGGGCCCGTCCGTGACGCCGGCGCTCTACCCCGTCTCCCCGTACCTCGCCCAGCAGACCGAACGCGTCGCGGTCCAGCACGGCCGCACCTCCGGCGAGGCCGAGTGGGCGCTGGTCGTCGCGGAGGGCGGGGAACTGCTGCTGACCGCCGCCTGCGACCACACCGACCGCGACCTGGAGGTGCACGGGGTGGCGTGGAGCAAGAACGCCGGCCCGGACGTCCTCGCCCGCCGCGCCTGGCGCCTGGCCGACGTGGAGTCCCGCATCGACGAGCTCACCCTGCGTGCCTGGGTCAGCCACGGCGGCACCGAGACCGTGATCCAGGCCGGGACACTCGCCGAACTCCTCGCCCCGGCCTACTGGGTCGACGTCCTGCGTTCCCGCGGCGAGCTGACGCCCGGGACCGTCCTGATCTCCGGCACCATTCCCATGGCTGCCGGCGTCGACCAGTTCGCCGACGGCTGGCGCGTCGAACTGGGCGACCCGACGGACGGGGACGTCATCAGCCTCGCCTACGACGTCCGGCCCATGCCGGAGCCCATCGGCTGACGCGCCTGACGGGAAGCGTTCCTCAACAGCCCATCGGCTGGCCCGCGACACGGATCAGTTCGCCCAGGGGGTCTCGGCGGGGCAGTGGGCGACGCGGTAGGAGATCTCCCGCGGACGGCTGACGCTTTGGCGGGCGATCATCCAGTGCGGCGATCCGGCCGGTGCAAGGGCCGTACCTCGACCCGGGCCCAGTCGAAGATCCGCAAGCCGTGGGCTCCCTCGCCGCACGAGTGGTGCTTCCACTTCTGGCGCGGGAGCCCGGGCACCGTTCACGGTCGTCCGTCCATCAGGTGGGCAGATACAGGCGCGGTCGATCAACGTCCGCCCGCGGGGAGCCGCATGGGCGAGGAAGACACCGATCCGGCGGTTCCCCGTGCGCCCCGCGGTGCCCGAGTACTGCCGCCGCACTCCCGCCGAGCGGACACCCTTCTTCGGAAAGCCGGTGTCGTCCACGAGCGGGACCGCATCCCGGTCTCCGAGGTGCTCCACGACGTATTCACTCCACCCTCCGCTTACTGACCCCGTGATGAACCACCGCTAGAGTCGCCCGATGACCGCGGACGGCAGGGGCGTCGAGACGAGGAGCCCGGACGATGGACCTGGAGCTTCGGCATCTACGGACCTTGTGTGCGATCGCCGACGCCGGGAGTCTGGGGCGGGCCGCGGCACTCCTGAAGTACTCGCAGCCGGCGATGAGCACCCAACTGCGCCGGATCGAGCGGCTCTTCGGTGAGGACCTGTTCGTGCGTACCGCGTCGGGCGTCGAGCCGACCCAGTACGGCCTCGAGGTCCTGACTCAGGCGCGCGACATTCTGGCCCGTGCGGATGCCATCAGGCGCCGTCCGGCGGGGGACGGCGTCAAAGCACCCCGGGTCCTGCGCCTTGCGGCCACCAACTCGCCCGTCCTGTCCGGCATGGTCGTCCGCATTCGCAGCCGGAGGCCTGATCTCACGCTGACGGTGAGCAGCGTCTACCCTTCGTCGGAGATAGTCGAGCACTTGGAGAAGGGCGAGCTGGACGCCGCGATCGCCGCGGACTACCCGGGAATGGAGCTGCGGCACTCCGCGGCCGTGGCGCATCGCGAGATCGTCAACGAACCCGCGTTCGTAGCCCTGCCCTCCGGTCATCGCCTCAAGCACCGCATGGAGGTCCCCCTCGCCGAACTCGCCGACGAGGCCTGGTTCCTGACCCCTGACGACGGTGCCGGCTGGCCGGGCGTGTTCTACGCGGCCTGCGCGGCGGCCGGGTTCACGCCCGCGGCCGTCCATGAGTACCTCGGTGACCGGCTCCAGCTCCAGGACATGATCGCCGAGGGACTCGGCGTCTCCATCGTGCAGGCTACGACCCGGCCGAGCCAGGGCGTGATCGTCAAACCGCTGACCGGCACACCGCTGTGGACCCGCTATCTGCTCGCATGGCGCCGCGACCAGGTCACGGAGGACATCACGGAGACACTGTTCAGCTCCGCGCACGCGTCCTACCGCGCCCTCATCACGCGGTCGGCGCACTTCCAGGCGTGGGCGGCGCAGTCATTCCATCTGCCGCGTTCCTAGGGCCAGTTACGGTGGCGCCCGAGCCCTGGGACGCAGGTCAGGCCAGAAGCTCACCCATCCACGTCTCGATCGCCGACGCGGTGCGCGGCAGCGCCGACGACATGAGGCGGGCGCCGTCCTGCGTGACGACCAGATCGTCCTCGATGCGCACGCCGACGCCGCGCAGCTCCGGCGGCAGCGTCAGGTCGTCCGGCTGGAGATACAGGCCCGGCTCGACGGTCAGGACGTGGCCCGCCTCCAGGACGCCGTCCAGGTACTGCTCGGCACGGGCCGCGGCGCAGTCGTGGACGTCCATGCCCAGCATGTGGCCGCTGCTGCACCACGTGTAGCGGCGGAACAGACCGCTCTCGGGCTCAAGGGCCTCGTCCGGCGTCACCGGGAGCAGGCCCCAGGAGTGCAGCCCCTCGGCGATGACCCGCATCGCAGCGAGGTGGAAGTCACGAAAGCGCGCGCCCGGCCGGACCGCCGCGATACCGGCGTCCTGCGCGGCGAGCACGAGGTCGTAGAGGTCGCGCTGCGCGGCGGTGAAGGTGCCGCTCACCGGAAGGGTGCGCGTGATGTCGGCGGTGTAGAGCGTGTCCGACTCGACGCCGGCGTCGAGCAGCAGCAGGTCACCGGGACGGACCGGACCGTCGTTGGCGATCCAGTGCAGTACGCACGCGTGCGCTCCGGCGGCGGCGATTGTCTCGTAGCCGAGGCCGTTGCCCTCGAGACGGGCGCGCAGACCGAAGACGCCCTCGACCCAGCGTTCGCCACGCGGATGGCGGACGGCCTCGGGCAGTGCGCGCACGACGTCGGTGAATCCGGCCGCCGTGGCGTCCACCGCGATCTGCAACTGCTCGACCTCCCACTCGTCCTTGACCAGGCGCATCTCGGACAGGAACGAGGCGAATTCGAGGTCGGCCTCTTCACGGCCGGCGCTGTCGACGAGCGTGTCGATCTCCGGGTCGACGCCGCGCAGCAAGCGGGTCGGTCGCGCGCCGTTCAGCCGGGCGGGCACGTCGTCGAGGCCCTGGGTCGCCACGCCGAGCAGTGAGGAGGCCTCGTCGAGGGTGGCGCGGCGGCCGACCCAGATCTCGCCGTAGCGACGGTCGCGGTAGAACTCCCCGGTGTCGCGCGGGGATCGCGGGCGGACGTGCAGCACCGCCTCGTGACCCGAGGCGGTCGGTTCGAGGATCAGGACGCTGCCCGGCTCGGTCCCACCCGTCAGGTACGAGAACGCGGTGTGCGGCCGGAACCGGTAGTCGCAGTCGTTGCTGCGCACCTTGAGGACGCCTGAGGGAACGACGAGCCGTTCGCCGGGGAAGCGCGCGGACAGCCGGTCGCGTCGCTTGGCCGCCCACGGTGCGATCGACTGCGGGGGCGGGTCGGCTCGCGGCGAGGACTCCCAGTTCCCCATGAGGAACTCGGCGAGCGCGGAGGAGACCGGAAGGTCGTGCGAACCCGTGTGCAGCGGCTTCTTCGTCGTCATACCGGGATCGTAGGGAGCAAGGGGCCGGCCCGCCCCATACCGTTTTTCCGCCGCACGCATAACACGAGGTGGAGACCTGCTCGGCGCCCCGCCCTGACCGTCAACTGCTTCTGCGGGCACGGATCGTCAACTACCTCTGCGGGCACGGATGTTATGGCCCGCCCCTCCATTGTCGTATCCCTCAGTCCGTTGTCACTGGCCACTGTGAGTGGGACGTTCCCCCCACGCTCGCCGCTCGTGCTCGAAGCGACCCCCACTCACGAAGGAGCATTGATGCGTCGTCGACCTGCCCTGCCCGGATTCCGTCCCGGAAGTCCGTCCAGATTCGCGTCCAGATTCCTGGCCGTCAGCCTGGCGGTCAGTGCCCTGATAGCAGGCCTGCCGGCCGTACCGGCCCTTGCGGCAGCCGGACCGAAGGCCGTCGCAACGGCTGCTCCCACGACCACCGCCGTGACCGAGCCCAAGCCGCGCGCGCTGTCGCCGCTCGGCGCGAACACCGCTGCGTCCGACCAAGCAGACGTCCAGAGCGGGCGACTGGCAGCCGCCCATGTCCGGCCGCTCAGCCCGCAGTTGCCGCAGACCTCCTCGACCTCGAAGGCCGTGCGACCTCCCAAAGCCACGCAACACGCGGCAGCCGCGTCGTGCACCCCGGCCGACTTCGGCACCCGTACCGGATCCGAACTGGTCGCGTACATCCAGGACTCGACCACCGACTGCATCAACACGCTGTTCGGCGTCACCGGCACGGACGCCCGCAACGTGTTCCGCGAGGCGCAGATGGTGACCGTCGCAGACGCCTTCCAGGACGCGTCGCAGACGTATCCCGGCGACAACTCCACCCAGGTGTGGCAGCTCGTGCTGTTCCTGCGCGCCGGCTACTACGTGCAGTACAACGACGCGGCCGACGTCGGCGAATACGGCCCGACCCTGGCCGCGGCCATCGCCTGCGGACTGGACGCGTTCATCGCCAACTCCCACTTCATGGACGTCAGTTCGGAACACGGCAACGTCCTGGGCGACGTCATCATCCTGACGGACAGCGCCAACGAGCAGGCCCGCTACCTGGACACGTACCAGCGAGTGCTGAACGCCTACGACAGCTCCTACGACGCCTACTGGAGCATGGACACGGCCGTCAACGACGTCTTCACCCCGCTCTTCCGCGGCCACTTCAATCCCGCGTTCATCAGCGCGGTCACCGCCGACCCGAGCATCATCGACACGCTGAACTCATTCACCCTGAACCACATCTCGATGCTGAGCGGGACCTGGTACTTCATGGCCGCCAACGCCGGAGCCGAGACGGCGCGCTTCCTCGACACGGCCGGGCTGGACGACAAGGTGCGGCCGATGGTGAAGGGCCTGCTCGGCGCCTCCTCGATCACCGGCCCGACCGCTCCGCTGTGGGTCGGCGCCGCCGAGATGACTTCCGCGCACGACGCGGCCCAATGCTCGTACTACGACACCTGCGACCTGACGTCCAAGCTCACCGCGGCGGCACTCCCCATCACCTACAAGTGCGATGACGGGCACACTTTCCTGGCCCAGTCCCTGACCGACTCGGCGCTCGCCGAGGCCTGCAAGAGCGTGCAGGGACAGGACGCCTACTTCCACGGCATGGTCAGGGACAGCGGCCCGGTCGCCGACGACCGCAACACCACCATCCAGATCGTCGTCTTCGCGAGCCCGAGGGAGTACCGGACCTACTCAGGCTGGATCTTCGGCAACAGCACCGACAACGGCGGCGAATACCTGGAGGGCAACCCCGCCGACCCCGACAACCAGGCCCGCTTCGTCGCCTATGTGAAGAGCGTGGGCGACGGCTTCCCGGCGGACATCTGGAACCTGAACCACGAGTACACCCACTACCTCGACGGCCGCTACGACACGTACGGCGACTTCTCCGCGGGCCAGACGGTCCCGGACATCTGGTGGATCGAGGGCTTCGCCGAGTACGTCTCGTACAGCTACCGGGGAGTGCCCGACACCGAGGCGCTCTCCGATGCCGGGAAGCACACCTACGCCCTGAGCACCCTGTGGCAGAGCACGTACGCCAACTCCGACCTGACCCGCACCTACCCGTGGGGCTACCTGGCCGTCCGCTACATGATGGAGAACCACCCGGACGACGTGCAGGCCATGCTCAGCAAGTTCCGCACCGGCGACTACGCCGGAGCCTATGCGGTCTACAGCACCGGCATCGGCACCCGTTACGACGCGGACTTCGCCGACTGGCTCGACACTTGCGCGGCCGGCGCCTGCCGGGGGAGCGGCAGCCGACCGAGCGCCGACGGCTGAGCGAGCCGCGAACTGACCCTGCCTCTCCCTGTCACTCCGCGGCCTGCCGAGGCGGCGACGTGTGGAGGTCGAGTTGATCGAGCGGCCCGCCTGCTACCGGCAGGCCGCACAGGGAACGGGAGAGGGCGGTACCGCCCTCTCCCGTTCGCTCCTCGTCATGCCGTGGCCGGCAGGACCGTACGTGGCCGCACCGGGAACCCGGCCGCCCGGTAGCAGTCGTCGATGAGCCGCATCGTGGTCAGCGCGTCGGCGGCGTCGAGCGTCAGCGGCGTCCCGCGCCGCAGATGGGCGGCGAAGGCCTCGAGTTGGTAGGTGTACGAGGACCGGCGGCCGAGTTCCTCGGTGCGCTCACCAGCGGCCGTACGGACGACGACCCGGTCGTCCAGGTGCGGCTGTACGAAGTTCACCGCCGTGGCTTCGCCGCGCGAACCCACGACACGGCAGCTCATCTGCCATGTGCGGTGGGCCATGTGGCAGCGGGCGCTGCCCGTGGCGCCGCCCGGGAACTCCAGATCGACGTCCAGCCACTCGTCGACTCCCGCCGCCCGAGCCTTCTCACCGCCGCGCGCGGCGACCAGCCGGGGCGCCCCACCTGCCCACGGCGCGAGCATGCGCTGGGCGTGCAGGCTGTAGCACCCGAGGTCCATCAACGCGCCGCCCGCCAACGGGAGTTGCCACCGTACGTCGTCGTCAGGTGGCGCGGGCATGGCGACCGTCGTCTCGACGTGCCGGAGGTCGCCCAACTCCCCGCTGTCCAGCAGCTCGTGCAGGCGCCGGGTGACCGGGTGGAACAGGTAGTGGAAGCCCTCCATGAACACCGTGCCCGCCTTGGCGACGGCCCCGTGGACCTCGGCCGCCTCCGCCGCGTTGCTCGCGGACGGCTGATCGGTGAGGACGTGCTTGCCCGCCTGGAGTGCGGCCAGGTTCCACGGCCCGTGCAGACTGTTGGCCAACGGGTTGTAGACGACCTCGATCTCCGGGTCGGTGACGAGCGAGGCGTAGGAGTCCGCCACCCGCTCCACGCCGTGCCTGGCGGCGAAGGCCTCGGCCCGGTCGCGGTCGCGGGCGGCCACCGCGACCAGGCGGTGGCCGGTCGCCCGGGCCGGTCCCACGATCGACAGCTCGGCGATCCGGGCCGCGCCCAGGACTCCGATCCGCAGGGGTTCGTCCGTCATCACTTGCGCACCTCGTCGAGTCGTACGGGCCGGTGTTCACGCAGGGACAGGGTGCACGCCTCGGCGGTCAAGCTCGCCTCGATGGCGTCCGCGACCGTGCAGGGGGAGGTACGGGTGCCGGCGACGACTTCGGTGAACGCGGTGAGTTCGGCGCGGTAGGCGTCGGCGAACCGGTCCATGAAGAAGGTGTGCGGCGTTCCGGCCGGGAAGGCGGTGCCCGGTTCCACGGAGCGCAGCGGCAGTCTGTCCTCCAGGCCCACCGCGATGCTGTCCTTCATGCCGTGCAGCTCCAGGCGCACGTCGTGACCGCGGGCGTTGTGGCGGGAGTCGGAGATGACGGCGATGGTGCCGTCGTCCAGGGTGAGCAGGGCGGACGCAGTGTCGACGTCGCCCGCCTCACGGATGTACTCCGCGCCGCGGTTGCCACCGGTCGCGTAGACCTCGACCACCTCGCGGCCGGTCACCCAGCGCACGATGTCGAAGTCGTGCACGCCGCAGTCGCGGAAGATGCCGCCGGAGACGGCCACGTAGGCGGGTGGCGGCGGGGCGGGGTCGAGGGTGGTGGACCGTACGGTGTGCAGGTCGCCGAGCTCACCGCTCAGCACGGCCCGGCGCGCGGCCGCAAAGCCCGCGTCGAAGCGTCTGTTGTAGCCGATGTGCACCTCGACGCCGCTGCCCTCCACCGCACGCAGCACCTCCAGGCTCTCCTCGACCCCGAGGGCCACGGGCTTCTCGCAGAAGACGGGGATGCCCGCCCGCACGGCGGCGAGGATGAGGGAGGGGTGAGCGTCGGTCGCGGCGGCGATCACGACGCCGTCGACGCCGGCGGCGAGCAGGGCCTCGGGGGAGTCGGTGGTGGTGGCCCCGAAGCGTTCGGTGGCCGTGGCGACGGCCGCGGCCACCGGGTCGGTGACCACCAGGGAGTCCACCCCGTCCAGCCCGGCGAGGGTTTCCGCATGGAAGGAGCCGATGCGGCCCAGCCCCATGATTCCTATGCGCATGAGATGCGTGCTCTTTCTGCCCGAGGGCGGCTCGGTCCTGACCGCCGAAGACGATCCGGTCCCAGTGGTGGGCGGGGGCGGCGTTCGCGCGTCAGGCCGGCGAGAGCGGCCTTGGCCGCGGAGCACGGCGCCAGGCGGGGCGGCCCGCCGTGGGCGTGGTGGGAGCCGACGCCGACGACGGTCGCACCTTCCCCTGCGGCGGCCCGCACGATGCCCGCACCGACGCTCTGACTGCCGCCGTTCCCGAGAACCACCCTGTCCTCGAGAAATCCCATGAGTGCCGTGTCGCTCTCAGCTCTGGCGGCGCTTGGCGCCCGCCTGCAGTTCCTGGCGCAGCCGCTCGGGGTCCCAGTCCTCGGCGACGGCCTGTCGGACGGTGTCCGCCTGGGAGGGCGGGGCGAGACCGTCCACCGGCGGGTCGAGGTCGAGGTTGGTGGGGAAGGGGTAGCCCTCGGCGGTGGCCGCGATCACGCGGCGCAGCCAGTCCTCCGAGACGCCCTCGGACTTTCGGCGCAGCAGCACCGGGAACAGTGCGTTCGCCATCGCCTCGCGGTCCACCGACTCCATGGCGCGGCCGAAGGCGGAGGAGATCTGCAACAGATTGGCCATGCGCCTGATGTCGGCCGAACGGTTGTGCCCGGCGGCGTGGAAGAGCGCCGGGTTGAAGAAGACCGCGTCGCCCTTCTCCAGGGGGAGTTGGACGTGGTGGGCGTCGAAGTACTGGACGAACCGCGGGAGTCGCCAGGCGAGATAGCCGGGCTCGAATTTCTGCGAGTGCGGCAGGTAGAGGGTCGGGCCGGACTCGACGGGCATGTCGCAGTGGGCCACCGCGCCCTGCAGGGTCAGCACCGGCGAGAGCCGGTGGACGTGCGCCGGGTAGGTCGCGGCGCGCTCCTGGGAGAGGAAACCGAGGTGGTAGTCGCGGTGGACGTTCTGTGCCGCGCCGCCCGGGTTGACCACGTTGACCTGTGAGGTGACCTGGTAGGCGGGGCCGAGCCAGGCCTCGGCGATCAGCTCCAGGATGTCGTTGGCGTAGTAGTCGGCGAACACCTCGGGCGCCCGTACGGCCACCTTGTCCAGGGCGTTCCAGACGCGGTCGTTCGCGCCGGGCTTGGCGAAGTGGTCGCCGCGGGCCGTGCCGCTCGCGCGCTCCTCCTCGATCAGCGCGCAGAAGGCCTCGGACGCCGCGTCCACCACGGCCGCGTCCGGGAAAGCGCCCTTGAGGACCACGATGCCGGGCCCGTCCCACAGAGCCCGGACCAACTCGTCCTGCACGCTCCGACGACCCTCCGGGGAGATCGCCAGAGAACGGAGCCGATCGCTGTCGTAGAGCGGGACGTTCTGTTCGACCCGCTCGGCCGAGGGGTGGTCGGCGGGGTCGGTGCGCTGCTCCACGAGCGAGCGGAACGCGTCGAGATCGCAGTCCGCCTCGGTCAGCCAAGTCCGCGATCCTGCGGCTGTGGGAGACATCCGGGTCCTTTCGCAGTCCGTGCGTTTCTGCCAGTCTTGAGAACCTCAACCCATCATTCAATGCTTGTCGGTACATCAAAAGTGCATCATCGGCTCTTGGGATCAGTCATGCGACACCGCTACCCGATCAGGGAAATCGCCCGGCAGGCCGGACTGAGTACGGCCACGGTCGACCGCGTCCTCAACGAGCGGGGCAACGTGACGCAGAGCACCGTCAGGGAGGTGCACGAAGCCATCAAGGACCTGGACCGCCAGCAGAGCCAGGTCCGGCTCGGTGGCCGCACCTTCATGATCGACATCGTGATGCAGGCTCCGGAGCGGTTCTCCACCGCGGTACGGGACGCACTCGAAGCCGAACTGCCCTCTCTGCATCCCGCTCTCGTACGTTCGCGCTTCCACTTCCGTGAGACCTGCCCTCCCGCCGAACTGATCGGCACCCTGGACAAGATCGCGAAGCGTGGTACGCAGGGCGTGATCCTCAAGGCCCCCGACGAGCCGGAGATCGCGGCCGCGGTCGGTCGGCTGGTCGCGGCCGGCATCCCCGTCGTCACCCTGGTGACCGATCTGCCCCACAGCGCACGCCTGGCGTACGTCGGGATCGACAACCGCGCGGCCGGGGCCACCGCCGCTTACCTCCTCGGACAGTGGCTGGGCAAGCGGCCCGGCAACGTGCTCACCACCATCAGCCGGGGCTCCTTCCGGGGCGAGGAGGAACGCGAGATGGGCTTCCGCAGCGCGATGCGCCTCGCCGACCCCAGACGATCCCTGGTGGAGGTCACCGACAGCGACGGCCTGGACGCCACCCAGCACGATCTCGTCCTGGAGGCACTGAAGCGGGACGAGGACATCATCGCCGTCTACTCCGCGGGCGGGGGCAACCTCGCCACCCTCGGCGCCTTCGACGCGCTCGGGCGGGAGTGCGAGGCGTTCATCGCCCACGACCTCGACCACGACAACACCCGGCTGCTGCGCGAGCGTCGCCTGTCCGCGGTCCTCCACCATGACCTGCGCCAGGACATGCGCCGCGCCTGCCAGATCATCATGCGTGCCCACAAGGCACTCCCCGACGACGGACCGTCGCTGCCCTCGGCCATCCAGGTGGTCACGCCGTTCAACATGCCACCGGGTGCTCCGTCCGTACCGGTCGCCGACTGAAACCGACAGGTTCGACGCCGCCCCGCGGATTCCGCGACGGGCCCTCAACCAGGCCGCCCGCGGGGCGACTCGGGAGCCGCCCGCGCTCCGGCGGGCCGGGGGTCAACAGCGCGCCCCCTGGGGGACGTACGATCGGGCTTCCTTCGCGCCGGAAGGTGGTCTGCCCATGCCCGTGCCGAGTCTGCTCGCGGTTTTCGCGCACCCGGACGACGAGTCACTGTCGGCCGGCGGGGTGCTCGCCCGTCACGCGGCCGCGGGCGCGCGCACCGCGGTTGTCACGGCGACCTGGGCCGCGGACACCCCGCGGGCCGCGGAGTTGGCCGAGGCCCTGCGGATCCTCGGCGCCGGCGAACCGCGCATGCTCGGCTACGCCGATGCGCGTGTACCGCACTCGGCCCCGGGCTGTGTGCGGCTCTGCGAGGCGCCGCTCGACGAGACGGTGCGGCGGTTGGTGACGCACATCCGCGCATTCCGCCCGGACATCATGGTCACCCATGACGCCTACGGCGGGCTGCCCGGTCACCCGGACCACGTCCACACCCATCGGGTGACCGTGCTCGCTGCCCAAGCGGCAGGGCTTGGGCAGCTCTACCCGGATGCCGGTGCCCCCTGGCAGCCGCATGCCCTCTACCTGGCCACGCACCCGCACTCGGCCGTGCCGGCGCTGCGAGCCGCGATCGGTGCGCGCAAGACGGTGTACAGCGTTCCGGACGAACAGGTCACCGCGACTGTCGATGTCGGCCCCTGGATGGAGCGGAAGATCGCCGCCGTACTGGCGCATCGCTCCGAGGTCGAACGGGGAGCTCTGCCGGGGGTGATCGCCGGTCTTTCGCCGGAGGCACGGGAGCGGTTGTTCGCCACCGAGTGGTACATCCGCCACGCCCCCCTTGCTGCGGCCCCGGCCCAGACGGAGCTGACCGCCTGACCGTGCGGTCCTGGGGAACCGGCTCGCTCATCAAGGTGATGCCTGCCCCGTTCACTGGGGTCGTGACCGATTCAGCCTGATTTCCAGATGCATGATGACAGCTCACGGCCGCCCGTTCTGCCTATGTGCCGTGCATGGGAGTTCAGCTTGTCCCCACATGCCCGCCGCACCCGGACCGTCATCGGATCCGCACTTGCCGCACTCGCACTGGCTGCGGGGTGTACCCCGCATACCGGGATGAGCGCACTCGGCCATCCGAAGCTGTCGACGGGTCCCCTGCAGAGCGTGTCCCCGTCGCCGGCCCTCACCGCGCGGGCAACGCAGGATCTGCGCGACCCCGCGCAGATCGTGAGCCGGAACGGACTGCTCAGGACCAGGATCGTCGTCGAACGCAAGAAGGTGCGCCTGGCGGGCCGCGATCTGTGGGCCCTGACGTACAACGGGATGTACATGCCGCCCACGCTGCGTCTGCGGCCGGGGGACCGGATGGAGATCTCCTTCGAGAACAAGCTCGACCATCAGACGAATCTGCACGTCCATGGCATGCACGTCTCGCCCGTCGGCCATGCGGACAACATCTTCCTCAAGGTCGAGCCGGGGAAGACGTTCACCTACGAGTACACCTTCCCCAAGAGCCTGGAGCCGGGAACGTACTGGTACCACCCGCACCCGCACACGCTCTCCGCCCCCCAGACCGCCGGCGGCATGTCCGGACTGATCGTGGTGGACGGCCTCGACAGGTATCTGCCCGCGCCGCTCCGCGGGATCACCGAGCACGCCGTCGCGCTCAAGGACTTCCAACTCGTGGGCGACCAGATCAAGACCTCGCATCTCAAGATCGGTGCACCCACGACACGCACCGTCAACGGGCAGCTCAACCCACGGATCCGGATCAGGCCCGGCGAGACCCAGCTGTGGCGCCTCGCGAACATCGGGGCCAACATCTTCTACAAAGTGACGCTGCCGGGCACCAAGTTCCACATCGTCGCCCAGGACGGCTACCCGGTGAACAGGGTCTACTCCGTCGACTCCATGGTCATCCCGGCCGGTGCCCGCTACGACGTGCTCGTACAGGGTCCGAAGGCCGGCGTGTCGGAACTGCGGACCCTGCCGTACAACTCCGGCAAGGCCGGAAACCAGTTCCCCGAAGCGACACTGGCCACGGTCCAGTCCGGGGGTGAACCGATGCGACCCGCGGCCTTGCCCACCGCCTTCGCCCCGGTGGTCGACCTGTCGAAGGAGCCCGTCGCGGCACGCAAGACGGTCATCTTCACGGAGAACAAGGCGGGCACGCTCTTCTACATCAACCACAAGCAGTTCGACCACAACCGCGTCGACTTCCGGGCCAAGCTCCACACCGTCCAGGAGTGGACGATCAAGAACGACAGCGACGAGGTCCACTCGTTCCACATCCACACCAACGACTTCCAGGTGCTGGGCATCAACGGCAAGCCGCAGGTCAACTACGGCTTGCGGGACACCGTCGACGTCCCTCCACGCGGAAACATGGTCGTCCGTATCCGGTTCCTCGACTATCCGGGCAAGACGGTCCTGCACTGCCACATCCTCAACCACGAGGACGAGGGGATGATGGCGGTACTCCAGATCGACAAGTAGGCGCCCCGCTCCTGAGCCACCGCGCGTCTCACTCAGGCCCTCGGACAAGGACCGCCCGTGTGCGCGCAGGCGTCGTCCGGTGTCACCTGCCCGGTACGGGACGGACGGTGAGGATCTGTTGTGCGTGTCCGACCGGGCCGTTGAGGTCGTGCAGGACGGTGCTGGTGAGGCCCTGGCCGGTGGGGCCGAAGGTGACCGTGGTGTCCAGGCCGGTCCAATGGCCTTCGGGTTGGCGGTGGAGGTGGACCGTCAGGTCGACGTTGGGGTACATCCAGGCGGTGGGCGGCTGTCGTACGGCGATGCCGTTGGCGGTGTCGACGAGGGCGAGGTAGGACGCGAGCGTGCTGCTGGGCTCGTCGGCGACGAGGGCGTGGGGGGTGGAGATCCAGGCGGTCGTACGGCCCGCCCGGGGTGGTGCGAGCGGGCGGACGTCCAGGGAGGCGATGTATCCGCCGGGCCACAGTGAGGCCATCGGCCACGGGGTGAGCGCCTGAGGAGGGGTGAGCCGGTCGTCGGGGCCCCCGGCGACGGCGGCCGTGTCGACGGTGGCGAGGAGCCAGGCGCGGGCACGGACCACGGGCCGGTCGGCGATGAGCACGACGGCTTCGATCAACTCGATGGTGCGGCCCGGGCGGATGGTCTCCACCCGGATCTCGCACTCGTCGAGAGCGGGTCGGCCCAGGATGTCGTAACTGATCCGGGCCGTCGCCAGGCCGGAGTCCGGCCGCCCGGCCAGATGACGGTCGATGGCGTGGACGACGAGGCCGCCGAGCGGGCTGAAGTGCTGTTCGTCGGGGTCCCAGGCTCCGCCCGCGTGGGCGGTCGGCTTGTAGCGGTGCTCGTCGATGCGCTCGTAGTAGCTGTCGGGGACCGGGGTGCCGGTGTTCAACGGACGTCTCTCCTCGGGCGGTTCGCGGGGCTGTTCAAAGGGCTGATCACGGGGCTGATCACAGAGTATTGAGCAGGACGACGTAGACGGCGGTGCCGATGCCCACGCTCAGGATCGTGCGGCGGCCGAAGGCCAGGTGGACGCCGATGGTGACGGCGACCGCGAGCAGCGCGTACCCCGTTCCGTGCGGGTCGCGCGTGATCGTGCCGTGCAGGGCCGTCACGGCGAGGATCGCGAGGATGCCGACCGGCATCCACACGGACAGGTGCCGCACCAGCGCCGAGCCGCGCAGGGCGCGCAGGACCGCGAACGGCAGGGCGCGCAGGGCGAAGGTGAGAGCGAAGACGATCGCCAGGACGGTGATGAGATACGAGGTGCTAGGCATCGGTGGTCTCCTGGGCGGGTCGGCGAGTGGTGAGCGTGTGGCGCACCAGGAGCAGGCCGACGAACATCAGCAACGCGGTGAACATGGCGAGGCCCGGGGTCAGTACGAGCGCGAGCGCGGCGCCGGCACCCGCGAGCAGGACGGAGGGGAGTTCGCTGCGGGAGCGGAACGCGTCAAGGGTGAGCACGGTGAACAGGGCGCACAGGGCGAACTCCAGGCCCTTGACCGGCGCGGGCAGCGCGGCGCCGAGAGCGACCCCGACCAGACCGCCGCCGACCCAGTAGGTCTCGCAGGCGATCTGCATCGCCAGCAGCCGGGGCGCCGAGCGTTCCGCCTCGGGCAGGGAGGCATTGACGGCGTATGCCTCGTCGATCATGGCGTAGACGGCGTAGGCCCTCGCGACCGGGTGCCTGACCAGGTGGAGGGGAAAGGAGAAGGCGTAGAAGACGTGCCGGAAGTTGACCACGAGGACGGTCAGCGCGACCGCGGCCAGTGGGGTGACGGTGGCCATCATGCCGACCAGCAGCAGCTCCAGGGAGCCGGCGAACGCGGCCAGGGACAGGGCGGGGGCGAGCCACCAGGGCAGGCCGGCCTGCATGATCAGCAGGCCGAGAGCGATACCCAGCGGGAAGATCCCGAGGCCTGCGGAGAAGGAGTCGCGGACTCCCAGGGTGATCTGCCGGCGCCGCTCGGCGGGGGCCCGAGCCGCGACCGGGGCGGGTTCCGGTGTGGTCGCGCGGGACGGAACGTCGTGGTGCATGTGTTCATCGTCCCGGAAAACGTGCGCCATGTGGTTGCGAAGATTGCGCGCTCGGCAGTCTGGAGTGCAATCTTCTTACGTGGATGCGATCGATCTGGCAATTATCGCCGAGTTGGAGCGGGACGGGCGGCTGACCAACGTCGAGCTGGCGCAGCGGGTCGGGCTCACGACAGGGCCCTGCCTGCGGCGCGTGCAGCGGCTGGAGGCCGACGGTGTCATCCGCGGTTACCGGGCCGTCATCGACCCCGTTGCCGTGGGCCGCTCCTTCGAGGTGCTCATCGACCTCAGCCTCGAAGCCCAGGACGCGGAGACGGTCGAACGCTTCGAGCAGACCATGGCGCAGGCCGAGGAGGTCATCGAGCTGAGGAGGCTGTTCGGCAACCCGGACTACTTCGTGCGCGTGGCGGTCGCGGACCTGTCCGCCTACGAGACCTTCCTCAGCGGGCACGTGATGACCATCCCGCGGATCAAGAACGTCACCTCACACTTCACGATGAAGGTGGTGAAGACGGCCTGACGGCCTGATGGCCTGACGGCACGGCCCGACGACCGGCGGTCCCGTCGGCCGTCCCACCGGCCGCCCCGTGACGGTGGCCCCGTGACGGTGGCCCGGTCGGTCGGGGACGGTCAGTGGGGGATGGTCACCAGCACCCGGCCCCGGCCGCCGGCGTCGACGCGGTCATGGGCCTTGGCGATGTCCTCCAGCGGGTAGCGGTCGCCGACGTCGACGGTGAGGGCGCCCACGGCGGCCGCGGCGGTGAGGTCGCGGGCGGCCTGGCGTCTGGCCTCGGCGGGGAAGTCGTCGCTGCCGAGCAGCCGCAGGGTGACGTTGTTGAACAGCAGTGGCCAGAAGGGGATTTCGGTGCGGTCGGCGCGGGTGGCGTAGGCGGCGATGACCGCGTCCGTCGCGGCGACGGCGGTGTCCAGGTCGGCGTTGTCGGAGAGTGCCACTTCGATGATGCGGTCCACGCCCCGGGGCGCGTACGTGCGGATTGCCGCCGCCGGGTCGGCGGAGTCGAGGGCGACGGCGTGGGACACGACGGCCGGGTCGACGCGGTCCAGGTCGTCGCCGCGGCGGACGGTGGCGAGCACGGTGGCTCCGCCCCAACGGGCGAGCTGAGCGGCCAGGGAGCCGACCCCGCCGAGCACTCCGTGCACCAGCACGGTCCTCCCGTCCACCGCCCCGTCGCCGAACACGGTCCGGTGCGCGGTGATCCCGGGAATGCCCAGGCTCGCGCCGAGTTCGTCGCCGAGGTGGTCGGGCAGGGGTACGGCCAGGTCCTCGGGTACGACGGTGTACTGGGCGGCGGTGCCGAAGGGCCGGTACGACTGGGCGCCGTAGACCCAGACCCGCTGTCCGACCCGGCGCGCGTCGACACCGTCCCCCACGGAGTCGACCACCCCGGCGGCATCGCTGTGCGGAATCACCCGCGGATACGGCATCGAAGAGCCGAGCCACCCGCGCCGCTTCTTCGTGTCCCCGGGATTCACCCCCGACACGGTGACACGGACCCGAACCTCACCGGGGCCGGGCTCGGGGTCGGGGAGTTCGCCGACGCCCAGCACGGCCGCGGCCGGGCCTTGTTCGTCGTACCAGGACGCAAGCATGTGGGACCTCCGTCGTCTCTCAGCTCGGGGTTCTTCGAGCGTAGGGGAGTGTTCCCGGTGCGCGCGGCGCCGGCGCACACAGGGGCCGGTCGCCGTCGTGGAAGAAGCCCGCCGGTTCCTCCTCCCGAAGCGCGCGACCGCTCTCCGCCCACCGGCACCTCAGTGGCCCTGCCAGGGGCATCGCGCTCCAGGCGCGGCCGCTGGGTTCCGGTCGGCGGCCGCGCGGGTCGGTTCCCGCCGCACGGCGGGTGTACAGACGGTCGCCAGGGCCTCTGGTGGAACGGAATCCGCCGTACACGCGATCGAGTTCGGTGGCGGGACCGTGAGCGTGGAGAAGAACGCGGACGGCGCCCGCGACTTCACCGAGTGGCGGCGTGGTCGGTCAGCTGGTCCAGGAAGCCGTCGACTGTGGCCACGGGGGTCGGCCAGCCGAGTCGTCGGCCGAGCCGGGCCATCTGGGGCTGTTCGAAGGCGGACATGGACGGATTCCTGTCTCCCTCCAGCCAGCGCTCCACAGGACCGTCCCACCGCACGCGGCCTTCGGACAGGACGACGACCCGGTCGAAGTTCTCCGCGCAGAAGTCCGTGTCATGGGTGATGGCCAGGATCGTCTTTCCCCGCTCGTGCAGGTCTGTGACGAGCTCTTCGAGCAGGACGACGGAGCGGTGGTCCTGGCCGGTGGTGGGTTCGTCCAGGACGATGATCGGGGTGTCCATCGCGAGGACCGAGGCGAAGGCGACCCGTTTGCGCTCGCCGAACGACAGATGACGGGGATGGCTGTTCGCCTCCCCGGTCAGACCGGTGACCTGCAGTGCCCACTGCGTGAGGGCGGTCCGGCGGTCGGCCGGGAAGCCGAGGTTGCGGGGGCCGAAGCCGACTTCCTTGGCCACCGTGGCGGCGTGCAGCTGGTCGTCCGGGTTCTGGAACACGAAGCCCACGCTGCGGGCCAGCTCGGCGATCTCGAGCCCGGCGGCATCGCGGCCGTCCACCGTGACCGTCCCCGACGTGGGGCGGGCGATGCCGATCAGGTGCCGGGCCAGCGTGCTCTTGCCCGCTCCGTTGGGACCCACGACCGCCACACGTTCGCCGGCCCTGACGGTCAGTGAGACGTCCGCGAGCGCGGTCGTTCCGTTCGGATAGCGATGGGAGAGGGAGTCGACGCGCAGCACCATCACATGCCTCCGGCGGTTCTCGTGCTCTTGAGCGAGGCGGTGAATCCTTCCGCGGCCGCCTCCAGGGTCACCGGCAGCGGACGGTCCGACTCCCACAGGCCGCGCCCGGCGGCGCGGCGTGCGGCCGTCGTGTAGCGCAGCGGAGCCACTCCCCACTCCGCGAGCCGGGGGTCGGTGAGGACATCGGTCGGCGGCCCGTCGGCGGCGATCCGCCCCTCGTTGAGAATCACGACGCGGTCCGCGTACCGGGCCGGCCGTTCCAGCCGGTGCTCGAACAGGATGACGGTGACGCCCTGCGCCCGCAGGGTCTCCAGCGCCTCGAACACCACGCCGGTCGCCACCGCGTCGAGCTGTGAGGTCGGTTCGTCGAGCACCATGACGGCCGGCCTCATCACCAACGCCGATCCGATGGCCAGTAGCTGCTGCTGTCCACCGGAGATTTCGTACGGGGAGTGGTCGGCCAGGGCGGTGAGCCTCAGGTCGGCCATGACGCGATCGACGCGTCGGATCATCTCGGCCCGCTCGACGCCGAGGTTCTCCAGACCGAAGGCGAGCTCCTCGCGCAGCGAGAACCGTGCTCCCGACAGCTGGTTGAACGGATTCTGCATGACCAGGCCGACCTCGCCGACGAGTTCGGACGGCTGCGTCTCCGCCAACAGCCGGCCACCCACCCGTGCCGATCCCGTGGTCTCGCCGCCGGTCATCTGCGGGACGACGCCGCTGACGACTCCCGCGAGGGTGGTCTTGCCCGCGCCGTCGGCACCGGCCACGGCACAGAACTGGCCACGCGGCACCACGAGATCGATGTTCTGGAGGGCGGGTCGGGAGCCGGTCGGATAGGTGAGGGAGAAGTCCCTGAATTCGATCACCGGAGCACTCCGAGTACGTTGGTGACGACGGCGGCGAGCGCGCACAGGCCCATGACGGTCCGCGCGACCCGTTGTGTCGCGGTGTCCGACACCTCGGTCAGATACGTGGGGCGGCGGGTGGTGCCGAAACCCCGGGTCTCCATGGCCACCGCACGGTCCCCCACTTCCGTGAGGGCACCGAGGATCAGCGGCCCGGCCATCGGAACCAGGGCCCGGACCCGGCCGCGCAGCCCCGTGACCGGCAGGCCGCGCGCCTGCTGGGCGTGCATGATGCCCTGGGCCCGGGTGGTGAGGGCGGGCGCGATCTGCAGGGCGGCCGAGACGACGTAGACAGTCTTCGGCGACATGCCGCGCTGTGTCATCGCGCTCATCAGCGCGCCGGGTTGCGTGGTGAGGAGAAGCAGGAAGAATCCCCCCATGAGCGCCAGGAGACGCAGTGCGGTCTGCGTGGCAAAAACCAGGCCCTCATATTTCAATTCCAGGGGGCCGATTTCAGCCACCACCCGGTGAGTGTCCGGATAAAAGAAGCCCTGAATCAGGTAAACCGTGAGCGCGACGGGCACCCACAGGGCAAGAAGCATGGGCGCGAATTTACGAAGGGTTCCTGAAATTATCACCAGGGGAAGTACCGTGGCGCAGAAGAGCAGCAGCGGCCACCAGGTCATGGTGAGGGCGAATGCGGATACGGTGACGGTGACCGCGAAGGTCAGCTTGGTGAGCGGATTCAGCCGGTGCACGGGGGAGTCGTCGGTCGCGCGCGGGGATATGTCCATGCGGGTCACGTCCTTCTCGGCATGAGGCGGTGAACCGCCAGTACCCGATGCTTCTGCACAAAGGGGAAACGGTGCACATAGCCGGAGGGCAGGCCTGCCAGCAGGGTCAGGGCCAGCGCGACGGTCAGCGCTTTGTCCAGGGGGTCCGCGACCAGCCCTTGCAGGCTGGCGGCCTTCAGCATGCTGTTTCCGTAGGCCTGGAACGTCGCGATGACGGCCGACTGCCCCACCGTGCCGCCGGCGTTGCCGAAGACGAAGGCGGTGATGGGGGCGGAGACGATGCCGGCGGCCACGCCGATCACACCGCCCGCGAGCAGGGCGGTCGGCAGGCGCCGGAACCAGCCGGCCCGCGCCAGGGTTCCCGCGATGAAGCCGATCAGGGCGGCGGTCACCGCGTAGGGCAGGGCTCCGGGAGTGATGGTCATCCCGACGACGATGCTGGCCAGAGCCCCGGTGGCGGCGCCCGCGGCCGGTCCGGCCAGGACGCCGACGAGCACGGTGCCGATCGAGTCGAGTTGGAGCGGCAGGCCGCTGAAGTAGACGATCTTTCCCATCACGATGTTGATGGTGATCGCCACCGGCAGCAGGGCCACGGTCGTCGTCGGCAGCCCCGCCACCGCGCCGGAGACGATCAGCATCGCCCCGAGGGTGTAACCGCACAGGGCGAGCAGGGCGGCCGGACCGCCCACGCCGCCGTGCACGGAATCGGGTTTGGCTGAAATCAGCCCCCCGTAAGTGATGGCGACGATTACCGCGCCGATCCCGATACGCCAGCGTGGAGAGAGGCGCCAAGGATTTAACAAAATCCGGCCTGTCACTTGATCTGCCACCCCCGTGTGTTGGCAGGCCCCATTGGCCGCCGGTCATCATGCAGAGACCGAGTCGTCGGTGTCAACACCGACCCGCGTCCGCCCGACGGGGACGTATTTCCCTTCGTCAGGGAATTGAAAACGTCATTGACAAACGAAGATCTCCAACGCTCTACTCGATTGGAACCGAGCTCGCCACGGATGTCGCTATGTCCGGTTTGAAGGCAGGTGGCGAGTTTTTCGTCTATCACCAGAAACGGGGAAGATGTCATGGCCAATTACCAGTCGTTTGCGGATTCCTACACGGCCGGGCTGCGCGACGTACTCGCGGACGGCAATGACGTGGACTCGGTGCGCGATCCGCTCTCCAAAGCCTCGGGTTTCGGCCAGAACGACCGCCCGTACCGCGAACTCCTGGCCTACCAGAGCCGTATCGCGGACCCGACCTCCTGTCTCGCGGTCACCCCGCACCTTCCGGTCAATCTCTCCTACTGCTTCGGTCTGCTCGCCTGGTCCCTGGACGGCCGCAACGACGTCGACACCCCGGCGTACTACCGCCGCGGAGCCCATGAGTACTCGGACGACCAGCACACGCTGAGCGGTGCTTTCGGCCATCGGCTGCTGACCTCCAGGGGGAACCAGCTGGAGGAAGTGGTCGGCCGGATCGAGCGCGACCCCGCCCACCGGCGTGCGTTCGCCCTGGTGTTGCAGCCCGAGGACAATTTCCGCCAGTCGCGGGAGTACCCGTGCGCCGTGGGCGTCCACCTCTTCCTCCGGGACGGCGCACTCACCTGGATCACCGTCATGCGAGCCCAGCAGGCGCTGACGGTCCTGCCGTACGACGCCTTCCTCTTCATGGGGATGCAGCAGTACGCGGCTTCGCTGCTGAACGTCCCGAGCGGCCCGTACATACACCAGTCGGGCACCTTCCACTTCTACGAGAACGAGGTGGAGCTGGCCCGGAAGATCACCGAAGCGCCCGTGGAGGCCGTGGCGCTGCCCTCGTTCCCGGGCACCCCGGACGGCGGCCGGGAGACCGCGCGCGAACTCATCGACTTCGAGCGGCGGCTTCGGCTCGCGGCACAGTCGGGCGACGTCTCCACCGTGGACGAGATCGCCACGCACAAGGCGAACACCGAGTTCGCCGACGTGGCCCGGGCCTGCCTGGCCACCCACGCCTACCGCAAGCTGGGCGACACGACGTCGCTCGTGACCAGCCCGGCGTCCAACGGTGGCGTCGCGAACCTCATCGCCGCGATCTGATCGCGCCGGGGAATCACACGTGAGGACTACGATTCGTACCCCGCTGAAGCCGCGCCGTCCGGACGCGGCGGCATCAGGCGGGAAAGTGACGGAACTCGTCGTCCGGCGGCGCCGGTTGTTCACGGCGCACCCGGGCGAGGCCCGGTTCACCTATCCGGTCATGGCGGCACTGGTCCCGGTGGCGACCAGCAGAGGCGGGGAGGTCGCCTATCCGGGTGATCCGATGTGCCTGTACTCGGCACTGACCCTCACCATCCAGCGCTCGGTGGCCCGCCTGAGCGCGGGGCTGCCCGAGGAGCCCTCCCTCGACGACGTCTGCCCCGACTGGGGGCACTGCCCGGACGACGACTACCGCCGCACGGCGAACGGCCCCCGGACCACGCTGATCGCCGACAGCCGGACCACCGACGGCCACGTCTTCGACCCCCGCATCTGGGACGAGGTGGCCCAGGAGCGTTTCATCGCCGAGCTCCGCGCGCTCCAGCCCAAGGTCCTCCTGCTCAGCGCGGTGTCGGCGGCGCACCGGTACGCCCTGGAGATGGCCGAGCTGGCCAAGGTCCACGCACCCCACTGCGTCGTCGTCCTCGGCGGCCGGCACGCCGACGAAACGATGAAGTACCGCGACGCCGACGGCACGGCGGACTTCTCCTGGAGCAGCACGGTGGAGGTCGTCCGCGACGGCCGCGCGGCTCAGGTCGTCGACTTCGTGGTCGCCGGTGACGGCGCCCCTCTGCTCGACCTGCTGCTGCGCGCCCTGTCGCTGACCGTCACGCCCGGCTTCGGTCCGACCGACAACGCGGCGGTGCTCGACGCCCTTGCGCTGGTCGCCGACGCCGAGGAAACACTCCGCGGTTCGGGCACGATCGTGGGCTTATGCCCCGGCGAGGCGGTGGTGGTGCCGGTGCGGGGCGAGAGGCTCGGTTCGGCCGAACTCCCGTCGCCGTACGAGGCGTTCTCCATCCGCGCGCGCTTCGGCGTCTTCACCGAGGCGGGCAGCCACCCCCTCGGCAGCCGCACGGCGCACATGATGACGCTGGACTCCTGCCCGTTCAAATGCACCTTCTGCTCGGAGAGCATCCAGGTCTCCCAGCGGCCCACCCGCTTCGCGGTGAGCGAGACGGAACACGTGGCACAGCGCGTCCGCCGGCTCATGGACTGGGGCGCGGAGGCCGTGTTCTTCGACGACCCGGTGTTCTGGGGCGGAAACTGGAAGGCGATCACCGAGTTCTGCCAGGACCTGCTGCGCCAGGGCACGGACCTGCCCGGGGGCAGCCGCCTCGAGTGGGGCGGACAGCTCACCGTCGACGTGGTGCTCAACCGCGCCAAGGCCGACGAGGTGCACGCCGCGCTCGAACTGATGCGCCGCAGCGGCTGCACCTACATCTACATCGGCATCGAGAGCATGGCCGAGAGCGTGATGGCCCACGTGGGCAAGAACCTGCTGCGCCGCAACCCCGAGGCCTGGGTGGGCAAGGTGCGCGAGGCACTCGCGATCATCCGGGGCCACGGCATCCGGGTCGGCAGCTCGGTCCTCTTCGGTCTGGACGGCGAGAGCCGGGAGACCATCGAGGAGACGATCGAGCAGATCGGCCGGCTGATCGACGACGAACTGCTCGTCATGGCCAGCCCCAACATCCTCACCTACCATCCGGGAACGGCGATCACCGCCGCACACGGCCAGGACCGACTGGATTATCACTCGCGCAAGGACAACAGGCCCCCGTACACGTACTTCGAGGAGGCCTATCCGGAAGTCGTCTCCCAACTGCTCACCGAGGACGACATCTGGTACATCCACAAGTCCGCGGCCGAGCGCTGGGGGACCGTCCGCAACAGCGCGGCCGAGCCACTGACCGAGGCGGCCAGATGACCACCGGCACCGACAACAGCCTTGGGAGGGCGCGTGCTTGACGTCGATCGCAAGAGTTACTGGGGCGACTACTACTCCTACTTCCCCGCCCTGGCCCGCTACATCCCGCTCGGCGAATACGCCCGGCGCGTCCAGCCGCGCGCCTGCGTCCTGGGCGTCTCCGACGGCAAGTTCGCCCTGCCGCTGCTGCGCGCGGGCTGGCAGGTCGTCGGCGTGGAGAGCGACGACCTCTTCCTCAACGGCGGTGAACTGGACCTCGTAGACGGCCACCACGATGTCGTGGGCCTGCGCCAACGGCTCGCCGCCGAGGGCCTGGAGGACCGGTGCACCGTGGTGGAGCAGGACTACATGACCCTGCCTGCCGAGGGCGACTTCCAACTGGTACTGGGCAGCGGCCTGTGGTCGATGCCGCCCAACCGGGCCCACACGATGGAAGCCCTCGTCCACCACGCGATGGACATGGTCGCTCCGGGCGGACTCTTCTTCGGCGAGTACCTGATCGGGCTCAACGACGACGAGCGGAGTTGCGGCTACTACCCGACCGCCACGGAGATGGAGCGGATCGTCACCCGGCCCGGCTGGGAGCTGTTCGAGAACGCCGACCTGGGCATCCGCGGCGAGAGCCACCTGGGCTACGAGCAGTGGCACTACCACCGGTACGCGGCCGCCATCGCCCACCGCATGCCGCCGCCTCGTGAGCCCGCTCGGGAGAAGTGACCTCCGTGACCGGAACGCATCTCAGCGGCTGTCCCCGCATCCGGGGGGACAGCCGCCCGGCCGTCGTGGTCACCGATCTCGACGGCACACTGCTGCTGTCCGACGGCAGCGTGAGCGAGCGCGCGGTGGCGGCGCTCCGAGCGGTCGCCGCACAGGGGACCCGCGTCGTCTTCGCGACGGCCCGCCCGGCCTGGTCCGCCCGCGGGCTGCTGTCCGCCGCGTCCGGTCTGGGCGCCTTCCTGGTGTCGTCGAACGGCGCCGTCGTCAGCGACCTGGACGGCGGGGGCGTACGACGGATCCGGGCGATGACACCCGCCACCGTCCGCGCCGAGATCGCGACGCTCGGGCAGCGCCCCTGGGCCGTGGACCGGGAGCACGACCGACTGATCGGCCCTGGCTGGCCCGACATCCTGGCGAGCGGTGCCGGGACGGCCCTGCGCGTCGGTGACGTGCCGGACGGCTCGCCGGTGCTGTGCCTGATGGTGCACATCGATTCCGCCGCTCCGCCCGCGGCGCTCGGGGTGCGTGGCGCGGTGCGGTGGACCTCCTCGGGGCCGGGACTGCTGGAGGTGTCGGCCCCGGAGGCGGACAAGGTGTCCGCGGTCGCGTCGGTCCTCGCCGACCTCGGCATCGGCTGGGAGCGGGTCGTCGCCTTCGGCGACGCGCCCAACGACACGGGGCTGCTCGCCGCCGCGGGCCTCGGCGTGGCCGTCGCGAACGCGAGCACGGACGTACGCGAGGCCGCCGACGCCCTCACCGCGTGCAACGACGAAGACGGCGTGGCCGCCTGGTTGGAGGGAATGTGTCTGTGCCACGTGTGAAGACCCTTGCGGAGGCCCGCCGGGTGTGGATCGTGGGTGGTCCCGGTTGCGGCAAGTCGACCCTCGCCCGCGCCCTCGCCGAACGGCGTGGCATCCCGCCCGTCACACTCGACGCCCTCTTCTGGGGACCGGCCTGGACACCGGTGCCCACGGAGGTCTTCCTCGCCGGCGTCGAACGGGAACTGACGGCCGACACCTGGGTCGTCGACGGTCAGTTCGCCGCGAGCGTCGAGGCCTTCGCCGACCGCGCCGACTGCGTGGTGTGGACGGATCCGCCGCTGCGTGTCACCTGGCCGCGCCTGCTGCGCCGTACCGTACGGCGCTGGATACGCCGTGAGGAACTCTGGGGCGGTGTCCGGGAAACGTTCTGGACCGTCGTCGGCCCCCGGTCCATCCTCTGGTACGCCGTGCAGGTCCGCAACTCCCAACGGCTCGCCAACCAGCGGCTGTTCGACGAGCTCAGCGACACCGGCATCCTGCTCCTGCACACGCGCGACAGCGATGTGCGATCTCTGCTGGAATGAACCCCGGCACCGTTTCCCCCTACACTCATCCGATCCACCTTTTCTGGAGTTTCCCCCATGCACGTCTCCTCGTACGACTCCGTCGACCAGCTGCCGGCGGCGGAATGGGATGCTCTGGTGATCGGCGGAACGATCTACTCCAGCAGCGGCTTCGCCGGCGTACGCGCGGAGGAGTTGCCGCCCGGAGCCACCACCCGCTATCTGCTGGCGCGCGACGCGCAGGGAACGCCGGTCGCGGGAGCCGAGGCGTACGCGTTCACCCGTCCGCCGCACCTGCTCTACACCCCCGCCGACCTGCTCGCGGGTCTGATCGACGACGAGCGGCACGCCCAACTCGCTGCCCGTCCCATGGTGTTCGGCGCGGGCTGGTCGGAGTTCCGCGGCCAACTGCCGGGCCGCGAGGGAGTATCGGCACAGGAGCGCGCGCAGGCGGTGCGGGCGCTCACCGCGCGGACCCTCGACTTCGCCCGAACCTCCGAAGCGGACGTGCTCGGGTACTACTACCTGCCCCGGGCGGAGGCGCTGGAGGTCGCCGAGGCCCATGCCGAGGACGGGGCGGTGGTCCTCTATCACGACGTGGAGACGGTCCTGCCCGTCGGTCTGTGGCAGAGCCTCGACGACTACTTCGCCTGGCTGCCCTCCGGCCGACGGCCCCGGGCCCGGCGGGAGAGAAGGGACTTCGGCCGCAGCGGGCGGACCATCCGTGAGGTCTCCCTCCCCGAGGTCGTCAAAGAGATCGCCCCGCTCAACAGCGCGCTGATGCGCAAGCACGGACACGCGTACGGCGAGGAGCGCGCGGCAGCGGTGTACGACCGCCAGGGCCGTCACCTCGGCGACCGCAGCACGCTCCTCCTGGACGAGGACGCCGGGCAGCCCATCGGTTTCGCGCTGCGATACCGGCACGGCGACACGCTGTACGCGCGCGTGGCTGGATTCGACTACTCGGTGCCCAACGTGGCCGACTATTTCAACCTGGTCTTCTACCACCCCATCGAGTCGGGCGCCGGCCGCACCGTGCGGGCGATCCACCTCGGTCTGGGCACCTTCCAGGCAAAGCTGGCGCGCGGCGCCCAGCCGCATCCCCTGTACAGCGTGTTCGTGGGAGTGGACCGGCCGTTGGCGGCGGACGCGACGAAGGTCAGCGAACGCAACCGGGCCGAGGCGGAGGCGTTCGGCGCCGAGTACGGCCAGTACGTGGTGGGCGGGTTGAACACCGACGACTGGCTGCTGTGAGCAAGGGGAGGAAGACAGATGCCTGATGTGAGGCACTTCGAGACGATCGACGACATCGACCGGGAGGCCTGGGACGCGCTCGCGCCGGGCAGTCGCTTCTACCAGAGCCATGCCTGGCTGCGGGGTCAGGAGCGGCCCGAGTTCGCCACCCCGGGTTACCTCACCGTCGAGGCCGACGGCCAACTCCTCGCCGGGACGCCGTACTACGACTTCCCGTCGGAGAACGCACCGCCCCTGCCGGACGTGTCCGAGGGCCACACTGTGCTCAGACTCGGTACCCGTACCGGCTACCACAACGAGTTTCTGCTGCCGAAGGACCCCGGAACGGCAGAGGAGGCACTCGACGCCCTGGTCGCCGGTGCCGCCGAGAGGGCCGCGGCGCTCGGCTGCGACGCACTGCTCTTCGACTTCCTCACCACCGACAGTCTGCGGCTGCTCGCGGGCCGGTTCGGGGTGCGGGCGCAGCTGCGAGCCGCCGAGGCCGTGGTGCACAACGACGGCGGCACCTTCGAGTCCTACCGTGAGCTGCTCGGCCGCAACGTCCGTAAGCGCGAGTACGAGATCCGGCGCTTCACGGACTCCGGGCTGCGGGTGGAGACGGCCCCGCTGTCCGCGTGCGTCGACGAGTTCGCGCCACTGGTCGCCCAGACCATGGACCGGTACAACGCCTCCCTCGACCTCGCGGAGATCCACACGTTCCTCACGGTCCAGGCGAACTGCCTGGACGACCTGAGCACCGTGTTCCGCTGCGTCGACGAGAAGGGGGAACTGGTCGGCGCCAGCCTGTGCTTCGCCTGGCGGGACACCTTCTACGCCCGGGTGGCCGGCTTCGACTACGAGCGGACGCGCAACGCCTACGAGTACTTCAACGCCGTGTACTACGAACCGCTCCACCACATGGAACGCAACGCGATGACCACGCTCCACCTCGGGCCCTCCGCCCTGAAGGCGAAGGTTCACCGGGGGGCCTCGCTGCACCCCCTGTGGGCGGCCGTCGTTCCCCTGCCGGCCACCGCGCCCGCCGGACTGCGACGGGACACGGTGGCGGACCAGGCTCTCGCCGACGCGGTCCGTGAGGAGGCGGGTGCCGGCATGAGCGAGGAGGAGTGGGACCTGACCCGCGTCACTCCCCTGTGAAGGAGGCCTCCGGGCCGTCGCCTTCGCGGACGGGCCACAGCACCGGGCAGAACTCCGGGTCGGAGTAGTCCGGTTGACCGGCGGGAGTCCTGCGGACCAGGAAGTCGTGTTTGTAGGGCTCCTGCCGGCCGTCGGACAGGGTGTGGTCGCGGTAGGCGTTCGTCCCGTCCTGGAGATGGAACGAGATGGCCCGGCGCGGCCGCGGACTGCGGTTGGCGCCGCTGCCGTGATAGAGGAGGCAGTGGTGGAAGGTCATGTGTCCCTTGGGAATGTGCACCGGAACCTTCTCGACCACGGCGCCGTTTCGCTCCGCGTCACCGTTCAGGAGATAGTCGCGTCCCACGTCCCGCGGATCACCGACCGGCCGGGCGGCGCCGTGCCGATGCCGCCAGTGGTGGCTTCCGTTCACCATGGTGATCGTGCCCGACTCCTCGGTGCAGTCGTGGAACGGAATGAAGGCGGTGAGCATTTCGTCCGAGGAGCAGGTGGGCCAGAAATACTTGTCGAAGTGCCAGGAGACAATGTTCGACTTCTCCTCGGCGATGGGCGGCTTGTAGATCAGGGTGGCCTGGAAGACGCGTATTGAAGGTGTCTGTGCCAAGCGGGCGGCCACCGCCCCGATGATGGGTTTCCTCAGGATTTTCCGCATCGTTTCGTCTTGGTAGTGGATGTAGTCGTTGTTGCGTTGGACATCTCCGTCGGCGGGGGTCCAATCGGCCAGTCGGTCAGGCCGTTTCGGAAGTTCCCGATCGCGCTGACCAGCGTAGTAGCGCTCGCTCGCGTCGGTCAGGGTGTCCACTTCGGCGTCGGTGAGCAGCTTCTCGGACAAATACCAGCCACGCTCCGAATAAAGTCGGACATCTTCCTCGGACGGGAGTAGTTCGACTTCCTCGGCGGTAAGTCCTGAATGGTCGTACATTCCGCGACTCCTGTTACCGTGAATGGGGTGCAACAACGACATCCCCCCGCACGCTAGCGGACCATGGTGCGCCATGCTAGCGTTGCCGTGATTTTTTTCATGAAGACTTGACCGGGGGTTGCGGTGGCCATATTCGACAAGGATATTCGAATCCTGATCGCGGACAACAAAGACTTCCGCAACATCTGGCTCGGAGAAACCTCGGCGCATTTCGGCGGACAGCTGACCAGTTTTCTCCTACCCTTGATCGCGGTCACCTACCTCCATGCCGACGGCACGGGCGTGGGACTCGTCTCGGCGGTGCAGTTCGTCCCCGTCGTGGTGCTCTCGCTGATCGCCGGTGTCATGGTCGACCGGTATCCGCCGCGCCGCACCCTCGTCACCGCGAGTGTCGCCCAGGGCGCGGCGCTCGCGGTGCTCGCCGCGTTCCAGGCGGCCGACGGGCTGAACTTCGGCCAACTTGTCGTCGCCGCCGCCGTGATCGGTGTCGCCACCGTCTTCTACGAAGTCGCCTACCAGTCCACGCTGCCCAGGCTCCTGCCGCTGAACTCCATCGCCGCGGCCAACGGCCTGCACCAGGCGACGTATTCGGTCAGCACCCTCGCCGGTCCGGCCGCGGCCGGCTTCCTCGTCGGCCAGTTGGGGGTGTCGCCGACCCTGACGGTGGCCGCCGCGTGCTCCGCCGGTGCCGCCGTGAGCGGTCTGCTGCTGCGGGGCGTCAAGGCCCCCGAACAGCCACGTGAGTCGGCACTGAAGGCGATCGGCTCCGGGCTCCGCTACACCTGGTCCCTGCGCCCGATCCGGGACCTGTGCGTTCAGGCCGGCCTGTCGAACCTGCACGAGAAGGCCTTCCTGACCGTCTTCCTGGTGTTCGCCGTCCGTGACCTCGACATGAGCGGCACCACCGTGGGCGTGATCACCGGCATCGGCAGTGTGGGTGCCCTGATCGGTTCGCTCTGCGCCACCCGGCTCACCCGACGGTGGGCCGTCGGCGGTGTGCTGGCGCTGGGCGCGGTGCTGGCCGCGGTGGGTCTGCTGCTCGTACCCGCCGTCAGCCAGGTCGGCGGGTACGTCGCCGTGCTCGCGTCGGTCGCCATGATGGTGAACGGCTTCGGTGTCGCGCTGTTCAACGTGTTCGCCGTCAGCCTGCGACAGGCCATTCCGCCGGAGCACCAGATCGGCGCGGTGACCGCGAGCTACCGCCTTGTCGCCCTGGGGACGCTGCCTCTGGGAGCCGTCGTCGGCGGTGCCCTGGCCGACGCCCTGTCACCCGGCAGGGCCCTGTGGGCCGTCGGGATCTCCTACCTCGTCGTCTCGTTCTGGCTCACGTTCTCCCCCCTCCGCCGGGCTCGCACGCTGGAGGAGGCACAGAAGCTCGGTCGTACGACGGACACGCCCGAGTCCCAGGACGCGGACCGGTCCCCCTCGGTCTGAGAGCGAGGCCGGGGCCCGAACTCAGCTGGGTTCCGCCACCGCTGACCCGCTGTTCACGCGGGACAGGCCACCTGGTGCGAGAGGAAGATCACGCCAGGTGGCGCGGTCTTGGCCCCGCACCCGACACGCGGTACGGTCGGTGCGATATCGATGACGGCAAGACGGAAGCCGGTGGGAAACCGGCACGGTCGCGCCACTGTGAACGAGAGGCTCCAGCCCGCTGGGACCTCTCGTGAGTCAGACCCGTAGCCGTCGTCCAGTGCACCACCGAGATGGGACGCGAACTCCCGAGGAGGTCCTGCCATGGCGCAGACCGTCGCCCAGCCGACAACCACCACCCCCGTCGTCCCCGCCAAGCTGCCGCTCAAGGCGATAGCTCCGTGGGCGGTCTTCTTCGGCATCCTGATGCTCGTCCTGCTGTACTTCGTCGGTGCCGAACAGGGCGCCACCTCCGTCGTCTCCGGCTCGGACGTCCACGAGTGGGTCCACGACGCCCGCCACCTTCTCGGCTTCCCCTGCCACTGACCGAGGGGAACCCCAGCACTGCCATGAACTCCGCAACGGTAAGAAATCTGCTCGTGCGGGGCATGCTGGCCGGCCTCGGCGCCGGCCTGCTCGCCCTGGTTGCCGCCTACTTCCTCGGTGAGCCGAACGTCGACAGCGCGATCAGCTTCGAGGCGGCCCACTCCCACGAGCACGAGATGGAGATCGTCTCCCGCTCTCTGCAGTCCACCGCCGGTCTCGCCACCGGCGTCCTGGTCTACGGCGTCGCCTTCGGCGGCATCGCCGCGCTCGCCTTCTCCTTCGCGCTCGGCCGCGTCGGCCGCTTCAGCCCGCGGGCGACCGCACTGCTGCTGTCCGGCTGCGCGTTGCTGGCCGTGTACGTCGTGCCGTTCCTGAAGTACCCGGCCAACCCGCCGTCGGTCGGCAACCCCGACACCATCGGCAAGCGGACCACCCTGTACTTCCTGATGATGGTGCTCAGCGTGCTCCTCGCGATCGCCGCCACCATCCTGGGCAAGCGACTGGCACCCAGGATCGGCACCTGGTACGCCACCGTCGGCGCGGTGGCCGCCTTCGCCGTCGTGATCGGTCTGGCGTACGCGTTCCTGCCGGTCATCAACGAGGTGCCGAAGGACTTCCCGGCCACCCTGCTGTGGCGGTTCCGTCTTTCCGCACTGGCCATCCAGACCGTCCTGTGGGGCGGATTCGGCCTGGTCTTCGGCGAGTTGGCCGAGCGGTTGCTGAATCCCAAGCCGGTGACGGCCGCCGCGAGCGGACGGGTCGCCGTCCCCAGCTGACACGACCCGCCACACGAGTGAGGGCCCCCGGAACCGTCCGGGGGCCTTCTCGTGTCGTAAGTCCCTTACCGCCGGGGTGTGTTCCATGGAGGAAGTGGCCAACCCGTGAAGGATTGACGGGAGTTGTTAAAAGTTGGAAGAATCCAGCTCGCTTCGCCGCGTCTGAAGTGAGCGAAGCGACACGAGTGGCTTGGGCGGCATGCCTGCCGCCGGATCCCGCGTCGGGTCATCCAGTTCTGCCGTCCGCGTCGGTCACTCGCGCGCCATCACCTCCCACACTCTCGATTTCACAGAGGCTCATCTTGTCGCGTTCGCAACACTCCAGAACTCTGGCTGTGCTCGCCACAACCGCATTCGCCACCGCCGCCGTGCCCCTGCTCGGCGCGGGGGTGGCCAGTGCCACGACCACCGGGGCGTGCGAGTCCGCCACGGTCCAGTACCGCATCGTCGGCGCCGACGGAAACGTCGTGGGCGCCGACTGGACCTCGCAGGGCGGATTCCATTCCTGGGACACCGTTCCCGGGAGCGTCCAGGTCCGGCTGGCTCCGGGCCAGACGGTCGGGGAGGGCTGCAAGTACCCCGTGTCCCTCGCCGAATACACCACAGAGGGGCCGAACTGGTACGTCTCCGGACACCAGAGCCTGGTCGACAAGGCCACGGTCTACCTCACCGCCGACGACGTCGCCGGGACGGACGACGCGAAGCGGACCTGGCAGAAGCTCTCCGTGAAGACGCCGGACTGCTACGGCCAGATCGACCTGTACGGCGATGACATCACCTACGACGGGAAGACGGGGGAGGGACACGGCCCCGTGCCCTACGAGCCCGACAACGTCGTCACCCCCTACCACCTCATAGCGGCGTGGAACGGGGGCGAACAGCCGTGCACCCCCGGCCCGTCGGACTCGCCCACCCCGACGCCGTCGGAGTCGACCCCGACCACTCCCGCCACCCCGGTCACGCCCACGACTCCCGCGGGCGGACAGCCTCCGGCCGAGGGGACGACCCCGCCTCCGACCAGCCCCAAGCCCTCCACCACGCCTCCCACCACGCCGGACGTGCCCCCGCTGGCGTCGACGCCGCCCGCCACCCCCGAGCCGTCGCCCAGCGACAGCGGGCCGCCGCTGGCGGAGACGGGTGCGAGCGCGCCGGTCGGCACCCTCGCGGGCGGCGCGGCCCTGGTGGTCGCCCTCGGTGCCGGGGCGGTGTACGCGTCCCGCCGCGCACGCCGCTCATGACATCGGCGCGAGGGGTCACCTTCGTGGCATAGCCCAGCCCGACAGTCCCGCCTCGGCGCCGTCAGGAAGCGAACTTCTTGACGGCGTCAGGGCTGACCGGGGTGAAGAAGTTGACGAGATTGCCGTCGGGGTCGCGGAACAGCAGCGAACGGTTGCCCCAAGGCATGGTGGTGGGCTTGGTGACGACGTCCTCCACGAAGCCGGTCAGGTTCTCGTACACGCCGTCCACGTCGTCGACGAGGAACTCGATGATCACGGAACGGTTGTCGGACGGACGGGCGGCGTCGGGTGCGAACAGCGGCACGGTGCGCACGCCGGCGATCGCGAGAGTGGCCGACGCCGTCCTGAGCTCGGCGAAGTCCTGGTTGGACCAGTTCGCCCGGGTGCCGGTCGCGCGCTCGTAGAAGTCGACGAGGCGAGCGACATCGCCCGTGATGACGCGGATCGAGACGAGGTTCACGATGATCTCCCGGTGAGTTGGGTGGGATACGTACTCACGGAGGCTAGGAGGGATAGCGGACACTTTCCGCCCGGTATTGCGGGGATACTTCTGAGCATGCCCAGGCCCACAGCTCGCGTGCTCACCCTGCTGGAGCTCCTGCAGTCGAGCGGCACCAGGACAGCCGCCGAACTCGCCGAGCGGCTCGACGTCGACGAACGCACCGTGCGCCGGTATGTGGACCACCTGGTCGACCTCGACGTGCCGGTCGAATCGGTGCGCGGCCGCTACGGCGGGTACCGGCTGGCCCCCGGTCGGCGCATGCCTCCGCTCATGCTCGGCGACGACGAAGCGCTGGCCGTGCTGCTCGGCCTGATCGCCGGTCGCCGAGCCGGGCTGCCGACGACCACGGGCACCGCTCATGAGACGGCCACGGCCAAGATCCGGCGGGTCCTGCCCGAGCGCCTCACTCGAAGGCTCGACGCCGTGCTCGACTCCCTCGCCTTCACCGCGCCGCCCGACGAGACAGCCGCACCGCGGAGCGCGGTCCTGCTCTCGATCGCCGACGCGATCCGCCATCGCCGGCCGATCTCGATCCGGTACACCGCCGGAGACGGCCGGCACAGCGTCCGCACGGTGCACCCGTACGGGCTCGTCGTCCACTCGGGCCGGTGGTACGTCACCGGAGCGGAGCCCGAGAGCGGCGCGGACCGCACGTTCCGGCTCGACCGCATCGCGGACGCGAGGTCCCTGCCCGGCTCCTTCGAGCCGCCCGCGGGATTCGATCCGGCGCGGCGCGTCGTGTCGGGGTTCGCCGAGGCTCCGTACCGGCACGAAGTGATCCTGTGGATCCGGGGGACGGTCGAGCAGATCCGTGTCGGGCTTCCGGCAAGCGTCGCGATCGTCGAGGAGCCGCGGGCGGCGGGCCGGGCGGACGGTGATTCCGAGCTCTGGTCGCGTGTCCGGTTGCGTGTGGAACGGCTCGACTGGTTGCCTCCGGTGCTCGCGTCGCTCGATCTGCCCTTCGTGATCGAGCGACCCGACGAGCTCCGCGATCTCGTCGTCGCGCTCGCCGACCGGCTCGTGGACTCCGCCCGGCGGCGCCCGCCCGACGTACGACCGGTGCCGTGAGCCTGCCACCACCGTCACCGCCACCACCGTCGCCACCGCCACGGTCGGCGCCGGTGGCGGCGCGGGGCCGTGCCGGTGTCAGGCGGGCAGTGGCTGTTCGGCCCAGATGGTCTTGCCGGTGGGGGTCTGGCGACTGCCCCAGCGCTCGGCGACCTGGGCAACCAGCAGCAGCCCGCGCCCGCCCTCGTCGAAGACCCGGGCCCGGCGCAGGTGCGGGGCGGTGCCGCTGCCGTCCGAGACCTCGCAGATGAGCGTGGAGTCACGGATGAGACGTAGCCGGATCGGCGCCTCGCCGTAGCGGATGGCGTTGGTGACCAGTTCGCTGACGATCAGCTCCGTGGCGAACGCCGTTTCGTCCAGCCCCCACGCGGCCACCTGCTCACTCGCCACCTTGCGGGCCCCGGCGACGGCCGCGGGATCCCGCGGCAGGTGCCAGGTCCCCATCTGCCGGGCGTCGAGCGCGGAGGTGCGGGCCAGGAGCAGGACGGTGTCGTCGGTGGGACGGCCGGTCAGCACGGTACTCAGCACCTGGTCACAGGTCTCCTCCAGCGTGTCGGCCGGACTGCTGAGCGCCCGGCGCAGCAGTTCGAGCCCGACGCCGATGTCCCAATCGGCGGCCTCCACCAGGCCGTCGGTGTAGAGAGCGAGCAGGCTTCCCTCGCCGAGCTCCACCTCGGTGGACTCGTACGGCAGGCCGCCGAGGCCGAGCGGCGGCCCGGCGGGCAGGTCCAGAAACCGCACGGTGCCGTCCGGGGTGACCAGGGCGGGCGGCGGGTGCCCGGCACGGGCCAGGGTGCAGCGGCGGGACGCCGGGTCGTACACGGCGTACAGACAGGTCGCCCCGACCTCACCCGACGTCTCCTCCGCCCGTCCGCGCGCCTCCGGACCCTCTTCCCGGTCGAGCCTGATGACGAGGTCGTCGAGCTGGGTGAGCAACTCGTCGGGCGCGAGATCGACGTCCGCGAGAGTCCGTACGGCGGTCCGCAGGCGCCCCATCGTGGCCGAGGCCTGAATGCCATGGCCCACCACGTCGCCCACGACCAGGGCGACCCGCGCGCCGGACAGCTGGATCACGTCGAGCCAGTCCCCTCCGATGTCGGCTCCGGAACCGGCCGGGAGGTAACGGTAGGCGACCTCCACCGCGGTGAGAGCCGGTGGCCGCTCGGGCAGCAGACTGCGTTGGAGTGCCAGCGCCGTGCGGCGTTCATGGGTGTAGCGGCGGGCGTTGTCCACACTCACCGCCGCCCTGGCGACGATCTCCTCCGCGAGCAGCAGGTCGTCCTCGCCGAAGGACTCCGGCGTCCGGTGCCGCAGGAAGTGCACCATGCCCAGGGTCACGCCCCGGGCCCGCAGCGGGACCATCATCACCGAGTGGATCATGTACTTGCCCACGGTCTCGGCACGGGCCGGGGACGATTCGACCCACGCCCGCAGCGCCGGATCGTCCGACCGGTGCCGGGTGCCCCGGCCGCTGACCAGCGCCAGCACCGGCAGCGAATCCGCCGGGTAGAGACTCGTGCCGCCCGCGGCGACCACCGACTCCGGGCATCCCTCCAGCACCGAGCGCTGCGCGGCACGGCGGACCGTGACCGACTCGCCGGGCGGCACCGACCGGGGCTCCTCGCCCTGCGCCACCGATTCCAGCAGGTCCACGGTGACGAAGTCCGCGAACCCCGTCACAGCCACCTCGGCCAGCTCTTCGGCCGTTCGGGTCACATCCAGGGTGCTGCCGATGCGGAGGCTCGCGTCGTTGAGCACGGCCAGGCGCTGTCGGGCCCAGTACTGCTCGGTGGTGTCGAACACGGCCGCGGACAGCCCGTGCACCGTGCCGTTCTCGTCCTTCAACGGCGACAAGAACATCGACCACGCATGCTCCCGCGTCTCGCCGGGAGCCTGGCCGTGCTGCTCATGGAAGATCATCTCACCGGTGCGCAGCACCTCCCGCTGGAGGCGGTCGTACTCGTCGAAGGGCCAGCTCGGCTCGATCTCCCACAGCGTCAGGCCCCGCATCTCCTCCTCGGTCCTGCCCATCACCCGTGTCATGACCTCGTTGGCGGCCACGAGCCGCGCATCGAGGTCGTAGACCGCCACCGGCAACGGGAGCTGCGCGAGCGTGCGGCCCCACATCGCGGCAGCGTTCGGGTCGGTGGGTCCGGCAGGGTTCGTCAGCGCCGCGCCGGTCACGAGCCAGAGCCTCCGGCGCGCCGCGTCCACCAGCGGGGCTCCTCGCAGCCGCACCACGACACGACCCCCCTCCCGGTGCCGAAGGGCTACCTCGGTGGCCCACTGGCGTCCCTCGGCGATGTGGCGCCGCGCGGAGGCGGGCAGGTCGGCGGCGAGCAGGTCGGTGGCGTGGCGGCCCACGATCTCTTCGGGTTCGTAACCGAGCAGCTGCGTGGCTCCGGCACTCCACACCATGACCGACCCCCGGGCGTCGACCACGACGGCGGAGTCCTCCGGTACGGGCGTCGGCACCTTTCCTCCGGATGCGACGTGCTCGCTATCCATGGGTTCTTACCCTCGTCCTCGCCTCGGCGGAGCCCTGAGGCGCGCCCCGAGGAAACCGGGCGCGCATCGCGGGCGTCGTCTCCAGCCTCCCGCGGCGCCGTTCCACCCTCAAGCCAGGGCACCGGCCGTACGCCGGATTCGTGCGCGGGGTCGGGTGGGGCGGTGCCGCCTTGCTCGTGCGGCGTGTCCGGCGCAGTCTGGTCGTATGGGTGTTCGTGAGGGCCCCACGCTGATCACGTCCGTGCAGCGGGCGTTTCGTCTGCTGGAGGCGGTGGGCGCGCACGAGAACGGTGTGCCGGCGAAGCATCTCGCGCGGGAGACGGGGCTGCCCCTGGCCACGGCGTACCACCTGCTGCGGACGATGGTGCACGACGGCTATGTGCGGAAGCTGGACGACGGCGGGTTCGTGCTGGGGGACAAGGTGCAGTCGCTGCACAGTTCGGGGCGCGGGCAGGCGTTGCTGGGGCGGGTGCGTCCCACGCTGGCGGCGCTGCGGGACGAGGTCACGGCTGCCGCGTATCTCACCTTCTACGAGGACGGTGAGATCCGGGTCGCGGAGATCGTCGACAGTCCCCGGGCGCCGCGGGTGGACCTGTGGGTGGGGATGGAGGACGCGGGGCACGCGACCGCGCTGGGCAAGTGTGTGCTGCGGGAGCTGGACGACGAGTCGCGCGAGGACTACCTCTCGCGGCATCCCCTGGCGGATCTCACGCCACGGACGATCACGAGTCCGTGGGAACTGTTGCGGCGGCTGGACTCCTCGCCGATGGCTCCGGCCGTCACGGATCTGGAGGAGTACGCGCTGGGGACGGTGTGTGTCGCGGTGCCGGTGTACAGCGGGGAGACGCTCGGCTCGCTCGGCGTCTCGCTGCCGGTGAACCGGCTCTCCCGGCTCGAGGAGGTTCTGGAGCGGTTGACGCCGACCGCGAACCGCGTGACCAGGAGCCTGTCGCTCACTATCTGAAATCCCTGTCCTTGTCGCTTCCGAGCCGAACCCGTTTCCTGGATGAAACGGACATTTCTGGAGTGCGGTCGACGCACGGTGAGGAGTGCGGACGAAACATGAGTCAGGCCCGAGACCATGGTGGCGACCCCTGGCCGATAGGGCTGTTCAGGAACCGAGTGGCCGGTCCCGGGGCGTCGGCCCGGACCCGCGCCGCCGCACACCTGGCTTCGGGTACGCCGGTACTGTCCGTGCTGATCGTTCTCGGGGTCGTGCTCGTCGGCCTCGTCGGCGGAGCAGGCGTGATCTGGCTCTCCCTGCTCGTGGCCGGGCCCGCGCTGGCCGCCACCACGAGTGGGCCGCGCGGGGTCCTGTGCGTCGGTCTCCTCGCCGCGGTGCTGGGTGCCGCGCTCGGGATCCGGGACGGTCTGCCGGGCCGCGAACTGGTGGCCGTACTGTCCGGGCTGGCGGCCGTCACTCTCGCGAGTGGCCTGTCCGGCGCTCTGCGGGGACGTCGTGAGCGGGTGCTCGCGGCCGTCCGCTCGGTCGCGGAGGCCGCCCAGCACGCGCTGCTCAGGCCGGTACCGGCGACGGTCGGGCCGTTTCAGGTGGCGGTCCGCTACAGCGCGGCGGCGGCGGAGGCCCGTATCGGCGGGGATCTCTACGCGCTGCTGCCCACTCCGTACGGCGTCAGGCTGATCGTCGGGGATGTGCGCGGCAAGGGGCTGCCGGCCGTGAGCACCGCCGCACTCGTCCTGGGTGTCTTCCAGGAGGCCGCCTACGACGAGCCCGACCTCCTCGCCGTCGTCGCCAGGATCGAGCGGAGCCTGGCGCGCAACCTCGGTACCGACGACTTCGTCACCGCCGTTGTGGCCGGATATCCGCAGGCAGGGCATCTGGAGGTGGTGAACTGCGGACACGCGCCGCCGCTGCTGGTGCGTGCGTCCGGGGGTGTCGTGCCGGTGGATCCCACCCATCCCGCCCCGCCGCTCGGGCTGAGCGCTCTCACGGGCGAGACTCCCAGCCTCCAGGTGCTGCCCTTCGCCGACGGGGATCAGCTGCTGCTCTACACCGACGGGGTCACCGAGGCCCGCAACCACCGCCGTGAGTTCTACCCGCTGGCCGAGGGCCTGGCGCGCCACCTGTGCGACGAGCCGGCGCGCACTCTCACCGCCCTGCACGACGAACTGCTGGCGCACGTGGGCGGCCGACTGCACGACGACGCGGCACTGCTCCTGCTCCACAAGCCGGCGGTTGCCGACCCGGCGGTTGCCGATCCGGCGGTCCAAGACCCGGCGGTTCAGGACCGGGAGGTCCAAGACCCGGCAGTTGCCGAGGTGGCCGTTCCCGACCTGGCGGTTGCCGACGCGGTGGTTCACGAGCCGGCGGTTCACGGCCTGTCAGTTGCCGACCCGGCAGTCGCCGACCCCGCCCTTCATTACCCGGGCGTTCCGTACTCGGCCGTTCCCGAAGCGGCGGCCGAGGTCGGTCGCGACGGCTGCCCCGGCTCCGTCCCGTCCCGGGGCAGCCGCATCCGGTTCGCCGAGCGGGTCGGCGAACCGGTGGACCCGGGTGTTGCGCTCGGCTCCTTCACGCCGTGCGGCCGCAACGGAGGAGGCTGACGAAGGCCGTCGCGAGGCGTAGGTCAACGGGCCGTGCCGAAGTCCTGCGTCCAGTAGCTGCCGGGCTGTGCGAGACCTATGCCGATCTCCTTGAAGCCGCAGTCCAGGATGTTGCGCTTGTGGCCGGGACTGGACATCCAGCCCGCCATGACCGCCTCGGGGGTGGAGTATCCGAACGCGACGTTCTCGCCGTACGCACTCCACGTGTAGCCGGCGGTCGTGATGCGTTGACCGGGATCCGAACCGTCGGAGCCCGTGTGCGACATGTTCTGGTGGCTCGCCATGTCCGCGCTGTGGTCCTGGGCGGCCTTCGAGAGCTTCGCGTTCAGGGTCAGCGAGGAGCAGCCGACCTTGCCGCGCTCACTGTTGACCAGGGCCAGGACGCGAGCCACGGCGGCGGATGCCGGGGCGGTCGTGCCCGCGGTGCTCGGGGACGCGCTGGCGGTGGCCTTCGGTGTGGCGGGCGCCGTCGAGGCCGGTGCCTTGGGTGTGGCGGGCGCCGACGAGGCGGGAGTCTCGGGCCGGGACGGTGCCGTCCAGCTGGGTGCCGCGGGCGCGGAGGGTGCCGTCGAAGCGGGCGCCTCCGGTGCGGCGGGAGACGTGGAGGCCGGTGCCTCGGGCGCGGCGGGAGCGGTGGGCGCGGTGGTGGCCTGCGAAGTCGGCTCCTGGGTGTGAGCGGTCCACCTGCCGCCCTTCCACCGCTCCTTCAGGGACACGCGCTCCTGCAGGGACGCGTTCTGCCAGTTCTGCCAGTGCTTCCAGCCCTGCCAGTGACTGGAGGACTCGGCGCCCGCGCCGCTCTGGTCGTTCATGCACGCCATGGCGGCGGTCGGTACTGCCAGCGCGCTGAGCACGACGGCAGCGATGGTGATCTGCCGGTGGCGCGTCTTCCTGCGGTGCTTGCTCATGCGGGCCTCGCTCGGTCGTCGCGGGGGCGCCACCGGTGGGCCGGCTCCGCACGGACACGGTGCTTGAGCTGTGGTGACGCCGTTTGGGGCCGCCATTGTTAAAACCTGCGTGAGGAAGCGGCAACGAGCGTCACTACTACCCGGCCTCGTAGACCTGAACGTCCTTGAATCGGGCGCATGGGTGTGCAGACCCGGCTGACCGGAGCGCGGCATGGTCTGACGTTCCGTCAGGATGCTTCATGTGCCCGGCGGGCGAGGTGACGCGACCGCGTATGGCGTACGCCGGAGGAACATGCGCGTGTATGTCGGATTGCGGGTGGCAAGTCTGGCTATATCGCCCAGGCGCCATGTACTACCGCACCACGTTGATACGGGAACTCGGCGTGACGGATGTCACGCCGAGCTGCCACAACCATTCCCGACGACGATGATGGCGATGGTGATGGACGACAGCGTCAGCTGTCGTAGTCGACGGCGAGCGTCTCCGTGACCGGGAACGACTGGCAGGTAAGGACATACCCCGCGTCGACCTCGGCGGGTTCGAGGGCGAAGTTGCGGCGCATGTCGGCCTTGCCGTCGGTGACCAGGGCCCGGCAGGTGCCGCACACGCCGCCCTTGCAGGCGAAGGGCAGGTCGGGGCGGGTCTTCTGGGCGCCGTCGAGGATGCTCCGACCGCGGGACAGCGCGGCGGTCGTGGAGCGGCCGTCGAGCGTGATGGTGACCTCGCTGACCGGGCCCACGACGGCCGTGTCCTGGTGGTGCACCTCCCGCACGGGCTCGTCGTCGGCGTAGAACAGCTCCTGGTGGACCCGGTCGGCCGGCACGTCGAGCCCGGCCAGCACCCGCTGGGCGTCGCGGACCATGCCGTGCGGGCCGCACAACCACCAGTGGTCCGCGCCCGCCACGTCGACCAGCGAGCCGACGAGCGCCGACAGCCGCTCGGCGTCCAGACGGCCGGAGAGCACCTCGGCCTCGCGGGGCTCGCGGGAGAGGACGTGGGCGAGCTGGAACCGGGCCGGGTAGAGGTCCTTCAGGTCGGCCAGCTCGTCGGCGAACATCACGGTGTCGGTGCGCCGGTTGCCGTAGAAGAGAGTGACCGTCGAGCGGGAGTCCGCGGCCAGCACCGACTCGGCGATGGACAGCATGGGGGTGATGCCGGAGCCCGCGGCGATCAGCACATGATGGCCGGGGGTGGCGAGGTCGGGAGTGAAGGCGCCCGTCGGGGCCATGACCTCGACCATGTCTCCGGGGCGCACCTCCCGCACCAGCCAGGCGGAGAACAGGCCGCCCGGCACCACCCGCACCCCGATGCGCGGCACCGATCCGGCCGGAGAGCAGATGGAGTACGAGCGGCGCTCGTCACGGCCGTCGATCTCGCGCCGCAGGGTGAGCGACTGCCCGGGGGCGAAGGCGAACTCCTCCGCCAGCTCCGCCGGGATGTCGAAGCTGACCGCGGCCGCGTCCTCGCACAGGGGCTGCACGGCGGCGACCCGCAGGGAGTGGAAGGCCGGCCGACGGCGGGTACGCGGGCGTACCGCCGGGGCGGGGGCGGCCGACTCCATCAGGTCGTCCATCAGATCTCCTTGACGTACTCGAACGGTTCCAGGCAGGCGCGGCAGCGCCAGAGCGCCTTGCAGGACGTGGCGGCGAAGCGGGACGTCTCCTCCGTGTCCGCCGAGCCGCAGCGCGGGCAGGGCACGGCGGCCCGCCGGGTGGTGGTCAGCACGAGCGGCACCGGACCGGCCGGGCGCCGAGGCGCGGCGCCGGGCGGGGCGATCCCGTGTTCGGTGAGCTTGCGGCGGCCCGCCGGGGTGATCCAGTCGCTGGTCCACGGCGGGTCGAGGACGGTACGGATCTCGACGCGCTCGTACCCGGCGGCGGCGAGCCGCGCGGCCACGTCGGCGCGCATCTCCGCCATCGCCGGGCAGCCCGAGTAGGTCGGTGTGAGGCTCGCGACGACCGTGCCGTCGGGGTTGAGCGACACCTCGCGCAGCACGCCCAGGTCGGCGAGGGTGAGCATGGGCAGTTCGGGGTCCGGCACCTGTTCGGCGATGTGCCGGGCCCGTCGTACGTCGGTCAGCACGCTCACCATGTCGCCTCCGGGTGGGCGCGGGCCACGCTCTGCAACTCGGCGAGCAGCGGCGCCAGATGCTCGGTGTGCCCGCCCGCGCGTCCGGAGCCGGGCAGCGGCCGGTACACGGGCATGGGCAGTCCGCCCGCCTCGGTCACCTGGCGCAGCACGGCGACGACCTCGTCCCGTACGTCGTAGACCGTGAACAACTCGCCCAGGTACGGGGCGACCCGCTCCAGCGCCGCACGCATCCTGCGGTGGGACTCCGCCGTACCGTCGCCGAGTCGCACGGCCCACTCGGCCGCGTACTGGCGGTGGTAGGCCAGTTCCTTGACGCCCTTCGCGGCGATGGCGGAGAGCACCGGGTCGGGGTGCGCGGCGAGCCGCTCGAAGTGGGCGAGCCGCCAGCTGGACAGCGCCAGGAGCCGCACGACGGAGAACGCGAAGTCCCCGTTGGGGAGTTCGGCCAGGCGTACGTTGCGGAAGTCGTCGGCGTCGCGGAAGTAGGCGTAGGCGTCCTCGTCGCGGCCCGTGCCGTCCACCTGGCCGGCGCGCGCGTAGAGCAGGCGGGCCTGGCCGAGCAGGTCGAGACCGATGTTGGCGAGCGCCACCTCCTCCTCCAGCTCGGGGGCACGGGTGGTCCACTCGGCCAGTCGCTGGGCGCACACGAGCGCGTCGTCGGCGAGCGCGACGCAGGAGGCCGCCAGCTCCGCGGCGTCCAGCCCGTCCGGCACGGTGGTGTCGACCCCGTGCAGGGGGTCCTCGAAGCCGGTGCCGTACGCCCAGCGGGTGTCGTCCTCGTGTCCCTCGGCGAGGGTCAGGTAGACGTGGTCGTCACTCATGCCCTGCTCCTCAGATGTGTGGGACGTCGTCGGGGATGTCGTAGAAGGTCGGATGGCGGTAGACCTTGTCGGCGCTCGGCGCGAAGAACGGGTCCTTCTCGTCGCGGGTGGAGGCCGCGATGTACTCCGAGCGCACCACCCAGATGCTCACGCCCTCGTTGCGACGCGTGTACAGGTCACGGGCGTGGGTCAGGGCCATCGCGTCGTCGGCGGCGTGCAGCGAGCCGACGTGTACGTGGTTCAGTCCGCGCTTGCCCCGTACGAACACCTCGTACAGCGGCCAGCCGTCCTTCTTGCCGTCGATGTCGTTCATGCCGCCGCTTCCTTCCGGGCTCGCTCGCTCTGCTTGGCCGCGTGGGCGGTGGCCGCCTCACGGACCCAGGCGCCCTCCTCGTGGGCCGTCCGCCGCCGGGAGATCCGCTCGGCGTTGCACGGTCCGTCGCCCTTGATGACCCGCATCAGCTCGTCCCAGTCCGGGGTGCCGAAGTCGTGGCGTCCGCGCTCCTCGTTCCAGCGCAGCTCGGGGTCGGGCAGGACGACGCCCAGCTTCTCGGCCTGCGGGACGGTCATGTCCACGAAGCGTTGGCGCAGTTCGTCGTTGCTGTGGCGCTTGATCTTCCAGGCCATGGACTGGGCCGAGTTGGGGGAGTTGTCGTCGGGTGGTCCGAACATCATCAGCGACGGCCACCACCAGCGGTCCACCGCGTCCTGCACCATCGCCCGCTGGGCGTCGGTGCCGCGCATCATGGTCAGCAGCAGCTCGTACCCCTGGCGCTGGTGGAACGACTCCTCCTTGCAGATCCGCACCATGGAGCGTGCGTAGGGGCCGTAGGAACTCCTGCACAGCGGCACCTGGTTGCAGATCGCGGCGCCGTCGACGAACCAGCCGATCACGCCGACGTCGGCGAAGCTCAGGGTGGGGTAGTTGAAGATCGACGAGTACTTCTGCCGGCCCTCGATGAGCCGCTCGGTGAGGTCGGCGCGGTCCGCGCCGAGGGTCTCGGCCGCCGAGTACAGATACAGCCCGTGCCCGGCCTCGTCCTGGACCTTCGCGAACAGGATGGCCTTGCGGCGCAGCGACGGCGCGCGGGTGATCCACTCGCCCTCCGGCTGCATGCCGATGATCTCCGAGTGCGCGTGCTGCGCGATCTGCCGGATCAGCGTCTTGCGGTAGCCCTCGGGCATCCAGTCGCGCGGCTCGACCCGCTGGTCACGCGCGACGGTCGCGTCGAAGTGCTCCTGGAGCCGCTCTTCGGCCGCCGGCCCGACGCCGTCGGCGCCGGTGGCGGCGGAGTGTGTCGTGGTCATCGATACCAGCTTCCCTACCGACCATTCGTTCGGTTCCAGTGTGACGGTTTTCTTCCGGACGGGCAAGACTTTCGTGCGGCCGGGCAGGGCCCGGGGCCGGGGCACGAGACCAGAACCCGGGACCAGGGCGCGGGACCCGGGGCCAAGGCGCGGCCGGGGCCGCTCAGGGCCAGGTGTAGAAACCCTGCCCGGTCTTCCGCCCGAGCTCGCCGCGCGCGACCTTGTCACGCAGCAGCCGCGGCGGCGCGAAGCGGTCCCCGAGCGTGGCGTGCAGGTGCTCGGCGATGGCGAGACGTACGTCCAGTCCGACCAGGTCGGTCAGGCGCAGCGGGCCCATGGGGTGCTTGTAGCCGAGACGCATGGCGTCGTCGATGGCCTCCGGCCCCGCGACCCCCTCCTCGACCATGCGGATCGCCTCGAGGCCCAGCGCCACGCCGAGGCGGCTGCTGGCGAACCCGGGGGAGTCCTTGACGACGACGTCCTTCTTGCCGAGGGCGTGCGTCCAGGTGAGCGCCAGCCCTACGGTCGCGTCCTCGGTCTCCGGGGCGACGACGATCTCGATCAGCTCGGAGGCCGGTACCGGATTGAAGAAGTGCATGCCGAGGAAGCGCCCGGGGCGGGAGAGAGCCGACGCGAGATCGGTGACCGACAGGGAGCTGGTGTTGCTGGCCAGGACGGTCGCCGGACTCAGGGCCCGCTCGGCGGCGGCGAGCAGCCGGGCCTTGAGCGAGGCGTCCTCGGGGACGGCCTCGACGACGAGGTCGGACGTCCGCGGCAGCTCGTCGACCGAGCCGACGACGGTGATCCGGCCGAGTACGTCCTCGGCGGGCGCGTCGAGCCCGCCGCGCTCGGCGGCCCGCGTCAGCCCGGTGGCGACCCGGTCCAGCGCGGCGGCCGCGGCGTGCTCACCGCTCTCCACGACGGTCACGGACGATCCCGCGGCCGCGAACGACTGGGCGATACCGGCGCCCATCCGGCCGCCGCCGATCACGCCCACGACGGAGGGTGCGGACGCGGTGCCTGTCGCGGCGGTGTTCATGCGCTGCTCCTCTTCTCCAGGAAGCGAGTCATCCGCTCCCGCTTGTCCTGTCCTTCGAACAGCACGGCCTGCGCCAGGTCGTCGGCTACCGGATGGGCGCCCGGCGAGTCGACCACGAGCTTGGTCAGGCGCAGGGCCGCGGCCGAGGAGCGGGCCATCCGGTCCAGCAGCGCGTGCGCCTCGTCGAGGAGTCGGTCGGCCGGTACGACATCGATGACCAGCCCGGCCGCCAGCGCCGCCCGCGCGTCCAGGTTCCGTCCGGCGAGCAGCACCTGCTTGGCCACCGACTCGCCGACCAGCTCGGGCAGCCGCCAGCAGGCCCCTGCCGCGGCGAGGATGCCGAGCCCCGGCTCCGGGTTGCCGAACACCGCGTCCGGTCCCGCGATGCGCAGATCGCAGGCGTACGAGAGTTCGGCGCCGCCGCCCAGCGCCCAGCCGTCGACGGCGGCGAGGGTCGGCATGGGCAGTCTGCGCACCCGCTCGAACAGGCGGCTGTTGATGCCCTGAAGGGCTTCGTCGCGCCCGCGTCGCAGCAGCTCCGCGATGTCGGCGCCGCCCGCGAAGACACCGCCGTGCCCGGTCAGCAGCAGGAACTTCGGGTCACGTTCCAGCAGGTCGCACACGGCGTGCAGTTCGCGGATCATCAGCCCGCTGATGGCGTTGCGGGCTTCCGGACGGTGCAGGGTGACGACGACCCGGTCGTCGCGCTCCTCGACCAGCAACGTCTCGTACATGGCGCTCATACGCGCTCCTCGACCAGCGGGGGACTCGTCCGCGGCGCTCATACGCGCTCCACGAGCATCGCGACGCCCTGGCCGACACCCACGCACAGGGTGGCCAGGCCCCGGCGGGCGTCCTCGCGCTCCAGCCGGCCGATCAGCGTGAGCAGGATGCGGGCGCCGGAGCAGCCGAGGGGATGGCCGAGCGCGATCGCACCGCCGTCGGCGTTGACCTTCTCCTCGTCGAGCTTCAACCTCCGCATCACGGCGAGTGCCTGCGCGGCGAACGCCTCGTTCAGCTCGACCGCGTCCAGGTCGCCGCTCTCCAGGCCGGCCCGGGCAAGGGCCTTCTCGGTGGCGGGGACGGGGCCGAGCCCCATCAGATTCGGCTGTACGCCGGCCGAGGCGGCGGTGACGATCCGGGCGCGCGGGGTGAGCCCGTACCGCTCGACGGCCGCCGCGCTCGCCACCACCAGCGCGGCGGCGCCGTCGGACAACGGCGAGGAGGAACCGGCCGTGACGATGCCGTCCGGCCGGAAGATGGTCCGCAGGGTGCCGAGCTTCTCCAGGGTCGTACCGGGGCGCGGGCCCTCGTCGCGGGTGACCTCGCCGTCCTTCACCCGCACCGGCACGATCTCGCGGTCGAAGCGGCCGGCCTCCTGCGCGGCCACCGCCCGCTGGTGGCTGCGCAGCGCGAAGGCGTCGGAGTCGGCGCGGGTGATGCCGTCGAGCGCGGCGACCTCTTCGGCGGTCTCCCCCATCGACAGGGTCACCTTGGCCGTCTCCGGACCCCCTCCCGCCGGCACGGCCCGGTCGATGGCCCTGAAACGTGGGTTGGTGAAGCGCCAGCCCAGCGAGGTGTCGTGCACCTCGCCCGGCTTGGCCCACGGGGTGCCGGGCTTGGCCATCACCCAGGGCGCGCGGGTCATCGACTCCACACCGCCGGCGACGACGAGGTCGGCCTCCCCGGACCGGATCGCCTGGGCCGCGTTCGCGACCGCCGTCAGTCCGGACGCGCACAGCCGGTTGACGGTGTAACCGGGCACGGTGTGCGGGAGGCCGGCGAGCAGCACGGCCATGCGGGCCACGTCCCGGTTGTCCTCACCCGCCTGGTTGGCCGCGCCGAGTATCACCTCGTCCACGGCCTCGCCGGGGATCCCACTGCGCCGCACCGCCTCGCCGACGACCAGGGCCGCCAGGTCGTCCGGCCGTACGGAGGCCAGTGCGCCCCCGTACCGGCCCTGCGGGGTGCGGGCGCCGTCGATCAGAAAGACCTCGTCAGGCATCTGCGGACTCCTCGGTGTGTTCCTCGGCGGTGGCGGGCCGACGCGACTGGAGCGTGGCGAAGCGGCCGGTGACGAAGGCGGGGTCGGAGAGGGTGGCGCTGGCCGCCGGGTTGGCGGCGCTGCCGTGGAAGTCGCTGAAGGCGGCGGACTGGTTCACGAAGACGCCGCCGGTGAGGTTCTCCGACAGATGCACTCCCGCGTCGAGGGCCGCCAGCTCGGTGGCGGCGAGCACGTCCTCGTCGGTGGAGTGGACGGCGGCGGTCAGCGCGCCGTGCGCGCGCACGGTCTCCCGGAAGATCCGCAGACCGTGCTCGGTGGAGTCGGTGCCGATCACGAAGGAGATCGGACCGAACCACTCGCGCGTGTAGATCTCCCGGTCGGCGTCCGCGTCCAGCCGGGCCACCAGCGGAGTACGGACGACCGCGTCCGGGTGCTCGGGGTGCTCGACCGGCGCGGACGCCCGCACCGTACGACCGAGCCCGGCCGCCTCCTCCAGTCGCTCCCGCACCCCGTCGTTGACGATCGCCCCGAGTGTGCCGGCCGCGCGGGCGGGGTCGCCGAGCAGTTTGTCGAGCGCTCCGCCGAGGTCGGCGGCGAACTCGTCGGCGGTCTTCACGCCCTGGTCGGTGGCGAAGCCCTCGCGGGGGACGAGGAGGTTCTGCGGGGTGGTGCACATCTGCCCGCTGTAGAGGGACAGCGAGAAGGCCAGGTTGCCCAGCAGCCCGCGGTAGTCGTCCGTCGAATCCAGGACGACGGTGTTCAGGCCCGCCTTCTCCGTGTACACGGCGGCCTGGCGGGCGTGGGTCTCCAGCCAGTCGCCGAAGGCGGTGGAGCCGGTGAAGTCGATGATCCGTACGTCCGGGTGGAGGGCGTACGCCGCGGCCGTACGTTCCCCGGCCTCCTCCGCCGCGAGGATCACCACGTTCGGGTCGAAGCCTGCCTCGGTCAGTACCTCGCGCGCGATCCGCACGGTGATCGCCAGGGGCAGGACGGCGCCCGGGTGCGGCTTGACGACGACCGGGTTGCCGGTGACCAGACTGGCGAACAGACCGGGGTAGCCGTTCCAGGTGGGGAAGGTGTTGCAGGCGATCAGCAACGCCACCCCGCGTCCGACCGGCGTGAACTTCTTGTCCATCAGCAGCGCACCGCCCTTGCGCTGCGGCTTGCTCCAGCGGGCCGCCCCCGGATGGCGCTTCTGCTCCGCCCAGGCGTACGCCACCGCCTCGAGTCCGCGGTCCTGAGCGTGCGGTCCGCCCGCCTGGAACGCCATCACGAAGGCTTGGCCGGTGGTGTGCTGCACGGCGTGCGCGATCTCGAAACTCGCGGCGTTCAGGCGGGCCAGGATCTCAGCCGCCACACCGGCCCGGGCGTCGGGGCCCGCGGCACGCCAGGGGCCGGTGGCGGCCCGCGCGGCGGCCACGGCCTCGTCCGGTGCGAGGCGGGGGTAGGTGACACCGAGCGGGAAGCCGTACGGGGAGGTCTCCGTGGCGGATGTCGTGCCGCTCGCCGGGTGACCGGGCAGCTCGAAGTGACCGCCCAGCCGCTCATGGAAGGCCGCTTCCCCGGCCTTCGCCGCGTCCTCCCCGTACACCGACCTGCTGGGCGACTCCGGATACGGGGTCCAGTGGCCACGGCTCGCGGTGGCGGCGACCGCCTGCTCCAGCAGGGCACGGTGACGGGCGAAGAAGTGCGGACGCTCGGGGAGGTTCTGGGGCATGCGTTCCACCTCTTGACAGGCAGTGGTGATGCTGGATTACTAGGCCGTGCCGCACGCTAACCGAATGTTCGGTCGGGACACAAGATGGTGAAAAAGGTGACGCAGGCCACAGGAGCGACCTCGGCCGGAGCGACGCCCGCCGAGGCGATGTTCGCCGCGGACGAGGCGTCCCGGGCGCTGGGCATCGAGCTTCTCGAGCAGGGTGAAGGGACCGCCGTGCTCCGGATGACCGTGACGCCGGCGATGGTGAACGGGCACGGGATCGCCCACGGCGGCTATCTGTTCCTGCTCGCCGACAGCGCCTTCGCCTGCGCCTGCAACAGCCACGGACCGGTGACCGTCGCGGCCGGGGCCGACATCGACTTCGTCGCCCCGGCGTACGAGGGTGATGTCCTGGTGGCCACGGCACGGGAGCGCACCCGGTTCGGCCGCAGCGGCATCTACGACGTGAGCGTGCTGCGCGGCGACGAGGTGGTCGCGGAGTTCCGCGGACGCAGCCGCAGTATCAGAGGCACGACGACGAAGGAGTCGCGATGAACACCGCAGCGACGGCCGGCGCGGCCACGGGACCCCGCCCGGCCCGCCTGGGAGAGCCGCTTCCCCAGGATCTGCTGGACGACGGCGAGCGCCTCACCCGCGAACAGCTGAGGGAGCTCCAACTCGACCGACTGCGGGCGACGTTGCGGCACGCGTACGACAATGTGGAGCTGTACCGCAGGAAGTTCGACGAGGCCGGGATCAAGCCCGAGGACTGCCGCTCCCTGGAGGACCTGTCGCGGTTCCCCTTCACCACCAAGGCGGATCTGCGGGAGACCTACCCCTTCGGCATGTTCGCCGTCCCGATGGCGGACGTGCGGCGCATCCACGCCTCCAGCGGCACCACGGGCCGCCCCACGGTCGTCGGATACACCGAGAACGACCTCTCCATGTGGGCCGACATGATCGCCCGCTCGATCCGTGCGGCCGGCGGCCGGCGCGGGCACAAGGTGCACATCTCCTACGGCTACGGCCTGTTCACCGGCGGCCTGGGCGCGCACTACGGCGCCGAGCGCGCCGGCTGTACGGTGATCCCCGCCTCCGGCGGCATGACGGCCCGCCAGGTGCAGATCATCCAGGATTTCGAGCCCGAGATCATCATGGTCACCCCGTCCTACATGCTCACGCTGCTCGACGAGTTCGAGAGGCAGGGCGTCGACCCGCGCACGACCTCCCTCCAGGTGGGCATCTTCGGGGCCGAGCCGTGGACGGAGGCGATGCGCCGTGAGATCGAGGAGCGCATGGACATCCACGCGGTCGACATCTACGGCCTGTCCGAGGTGATCGGCCCGGGGGTGGCGCAGGAGTGCGTCGAGACCAAGGACGGACTGCACGTGTGGGAGGACCACTTCTACCCCGAGGTGGTCGATCCGTTCACCGGCGCCGTGCTGCCCGAGGGCGAGGAGGGCGAGGTGGTCTTCACCTCCCTCACCAAGGAGGCCCTGCCGATCATCCGCTACCGGACCCGCGACCTGTCCCGGCTGCTGCCCGGCACCGCCCGGCCCGCCTTCCGACGCATCGAGAAGATCACCGGCCGCTCCGACGACATGATCATCCTGCGTGGTGTGAACGTGTTCCCCAGTCAGATCGAGGAGATCGTGCTGCGCACGCCCGGAGTCGCCCCGCACTTCCAGGTGCAGCTGACCCGGCGCGGCCGGATGGACCACATGACCGTCCGTGTCGAGGCGCGTCCCGGGGCAGGGGCCGAGCAGCGGGAGGCGGCCGCGAAGACGATCGCCCAGGGCGTCAAGGACGGCGTGGGTGTCACCGTCGAGGTGGCGATCGTCGACCCGGAGACCCTGGAGCGCTCACTGGGCAAGCTCCGCCGGGTGAAGGATCTTCGTCAGCAGTGACCTGCCGGTGACCGCGGGAGCGTTTCTCCCCGACCGCGGGCCGAGCGGGGAGCGCTCGGCCCGCGGCTCGTGGCGGTCAGGCGGTGACGAGGGTGAGTCCGTACGTACTGAGGATCTCGTTCACGGGCTGGAACCAGGTCTGGCCGCCGCTCGTGCAGTTGCCCCAGCCGCCCGAGGTCACGCCCTGGGCCTGGTCGCCGGTGATGAACGAGCCGCCGGAGTCACCGGGTTCGGCGCAGACGCTGGTGCCGGTCAGGCCGTAGACGGATCCCTGGCTGTAGTTGACGGTCTCGTTCTGGGTCAGCACGGTGCCGCAGTGCCAGTGGGTGGTGGATCCTGAGCGGCAGATGGACGAGCCGACGGGGGCCACGGCCGAGCCGCGGACCAGTACGTCGCTGACGGTGCCCCAGCCGAGCACCACGGGTACGGTCCACCAGCCGTTGCCGATCCGGATGTACGAGTAGTCGTTGCCCGGGAACGACGATCCGGCGAAGGTGCCCATCGCCGAGCCGTCCCAGCCGGCCACCGAGCTGCCGGCCGAGCCGCAGTGCCCGGCGCTCACGAAGCCGCCCACCACGGAGAAGCCTATGGAGCAGCGGGTGTTGCCGTTGATGTAGTACGGGTCGCCGCCGACGGTGCCCGCGGAGAACGTGCGCGGCGTCTGCGCGGTGGCGGAGGTGTGGACCGTGAGCAGACCCGCCTCGCGCGCGGGCGCCAGGAACGCCGTCACCGCGGCGCTGTGTTCCGCGCCCTTTCGGACCTCGGCCACCAGGGTGCTGGTGCGGGGGTCGACATGCCAACTGCGGACGGCTGTGGGGGCGCCGTCCGACGTGGCGGTGTCGTCGAGGGCGGCCTTGGCCGCGTCCAGCGTCCGGGCGCTGTGCGCGACCCGCACGACCGTGGCGCCGGTGGCTCGTACGGCGTCGGCCGCCGCGGTGCCCGTGTCGGTGACTCCGACGACGAGGGTGCCGCGCGCCGGGTCGTACCAGGAACCGCCGAACGTCCGCCCCGCCGCCCGTTCGGCCCGCGGCGCGAGTTCGGCGGCGGCGGTCTCACGCTCGCCCCTGGTGCGGGCCTGCGACGCGGTGAGGCCGAGGTCCCGCTGCATGGCGGTGACCAGGCCGGGGGAGAGGGGGCGGGGACTGGACGGTTGTGCCGTCGCCGTGTCGACGGGCAACAGCCCCAGAGTGCACGTGCCGAGGGCTAACAGGACGGACAGGCCCCAGCGAAGACGCGTGACACGTCGCATGGGTGAACCCCTTCCATTCTCAACTGCCGGAGAAGGTATGGACCTTTGGGGTTCAGTGTTGGAAGCATGTTGCGTGCATGTCAATGGTTGTCGATGCGGAACGGGCTCGTCGCGCCTCTCGTGCTCGCATCACTCGGAAGTTAAAGTATCAATATCGCCGTATTGCGATGTTCGTCCCCTTTGGTGCAGGGGTGAGGGTCATGGGCACTACCGAAGCGGCACCCGCCACGCATGCCGGGCCTCCCGGCCTGAGGCGAGAAGTCGGATTCATCGGGCTGATCTGGGCCTCGGAGGGGTCGATCATCGGCTCCGGCTGGCTGTTCGGCGCGCAGGGTGCGCTCGCGGCGGCGGGCCCGGCCGCGATCATCTCCTGGGGAATCGGCGGCGTCGCGATCCTCATCCTGGCCCTGGTGCATGCCGAACTCGGCGGCATGTACCCGGTGTCCGGCGGTACGGCCCGCTTCCCGCACTACGCGTTCGGCGGCGCGGCCGGAGCGTCGTTCGGCTGGTTCTCCTGGCTCCAGGCGGCCACGGTGGCGCCGATCGAGGTGCTGGCCATGATCACGTACGGCCAGCACTACTCATGGGCGAACGGCTGGCTGAAGACCCAGGGGGGTCAGCACATCCTGACCGCTTCCGGGATCGCCGTCGCGGTCGGGCTGATGGCGGTGATCACCGCCATCAACTTCCTCAGCATCCGCCTGCTGGCCCGCACCAACAGCGCGGCGACCTGGTGGAAGGTCGGCATCCCGCTGCTGACGATCTTCGTGTTCGCCGTCGCCCAGTTCCACGTCGGCAACTTCACCGCCGCCGACGGGTTCAACCCCTACGGCGCCAAGGGCATCCTGTCCGCGGTCTCCTCCAGCGGCATCATCTTCGCGCTGCTCGGATTCGAACAGGCCGACCAGCTCGCCGGTGAGAGCGCCAACCCGAAACGCGACATCCCGCGTGCGGTGATCGGCTCCATCGTCATCGGCGCGATCATCTACATCCTGCTTCAGGTCGCGTTCCTCGCCGCGCTTCCCGCCTCCCAGATCCAGGGCACCTGGGCCACCGCCGCCTTCAACACCCTGACCGGTCCGTTCGCGCAGGTCGCCACGCTCATCAGTCTGGGCTGGCTGGCCACGGTCCTCTACCTCGACGCGGTGGTCTCGCCCGCGGGCACCGGCCTGATCTACATCACCGGCTCCTCGCGGGTCTCCTACGGACTCAGCCGCAACGGCTATGTGCCGTCGGCCTTCGAGGCGACCAACCGGAGCGGGGTGCCGTGGGTCGGTCTCATCGCCGCCTTCGTGGTCGGCTGTGTGTGCTTCCTGCCGTTCCCGAGCTGGCGCTCGCTCGTGGGGCTGATCACCAGCGCCAGCGTGCTGATGTACGCCGGTGCGCCCCTGTCCTTCGGGGTCTTCCGCCGCCGTCTCCCGAACGTCGACCGTCCGTACCGGCTGCCGGGCGGCGGCTGGATGTCCCCGTTGGCCTTCGTCGTCGCCAACTTCCTGATCCTGTGGTCGGGTTGGACCACGGACTGGAAACTGGGCATCGCGATCCTGATCGGCTACGTCGTCCTCATCGCCAACCGCGTCTTCAGGATGAACCCGGTCACTCCCCAACTCGATCTGCGTGCCGCCCAGTGGCTCCCCGCCTACCTGGTCGGCATGGGCCTCGTCGTCTACGCCAGCGACTTCGGCCCCCTCAGGCATCCGTGGTTCCCCTTGTGGTGGGACCTGGCGGCGGTCACAGTCCTCAGCCTCGCCATCTATTACTGGGCCATGGCGGTTGCCCTCCCCACGGAACGGATCCAGCGCATGGTCGACCAGGTGGTCGTCCCGGAGCAGGCCGCGCTGCACTGAGTACGAGGAGCGGGGCGTCGGTGAGCTGCTCCCCTGCGCGTTCCCTCATCTCCGCACGTACGTGGGCGCGGTAGCGCTCACGCGGGGTCTGCGCGATAGAGACTCAAGCTGTAGTTAGAGGGTGTCACTGAACTTCTTGACTCTCTCCTTCATGTCGAGTTATAACTTCTAACGAACGCGAAAGCGAGTAACCGACTCAGAGCGCAGTGGAGGTCGTCATGAACGCCGAAGGACTCGTCGAGGTCGTCCTGCCGGGCAAGGTGGAGCCGGAAGGGCTGGAGATCCGGCACGGAGCCGTGCCCGCCGCGGGCCCCGGCCAGGTCCTGATCCGGATGGAGGCGACCGGGGTCTCCTTCGCGGAGCAGCAGATGCGCCGCGGCCGGTACTACGACCAGCCGGCGTTCCCGTTCGTGCCCGGCTACGACCTGGTCGGCACCGTCCTCACGACCGGCGAGGGCGTCGAGCCCGCTCTGGCCGGCACCCGGGTGGCCGCGCTGGTCAAGGTCGGCGCCTGGGCGAGCCACGTGCTCGTCGACGCGGCGGACGTGGTGCCGGTGCCCGACGGGATCGGCGCGGCGGAGGCGGAGACCGTGGTGGTCAACGGCATCACCGCCTGGCAGATGCTGCACCGCAAGGCACGCGTCCGCGCGGGGCAGACCATCCTGGTCCACGGTGCCAACGGCGGCGTCGGCTCGGTCCTGGTTCAGCTCGCCCAGGCCGCGGACGTGAAGGTGATCGGCACGGCGTCCGCGCGTCACCACGACGCGCTGCGGGAGCGGGGCGTCATCCCCGTCGACTACCGCACCGAGGACGTGGCCGCACGGGTCCGCGAGCTCGCCCCCGCCGGGGTGGACGCCGTCTTCGACCATGTCGGCGGCCGCAGCGCGGTCGACTCCTGGCACCTCCTCGCGCCCGGCGGCACGCTCGTCTCGTACGGCAGCGCCTCCACCCGGGACGACGAGGGCTCCAAGCAGTGGCCCGTGCTCAAGCTGCTCGGCCGGGTGTGGCTGTGGAACGCGCTGCCCAACCGCCGCCGCGCCTACTTCTTCAATGTGTGGGCCGGGCGGGCGCTGGCCAAGAACCGGTTCCGGGCCCAGCTGCGCGCCGACCTCACCCAGGTCTTCGGAGCCCTCCAGCGCGGTGACGTCACCGCCCAGATCGCGGCCCAACTGCCCCTCACCCGCGTCGCCGACGCCCTGCGACTGGCCGAGTCCGGCACCGTCGCCGGGAAGGTCGTGCTGAACCCGTAGCGGGTTCTTCCGCAGCCGCCCGGTCGCACACCTTGCCGGCGATCGCCCACCTTGCCCCTGCCATCCCTCCCTGCCCAGAAACGCGAGGAACCGCCATGACCGCCACCCCCACCACCCGCACGGCCACCCCCGCCACCCCGAGGCGTCACCGGGCTCGGCTGCTCGTCCCCGCGGCGATCGCCGTCCTCGTTTTCACCGCCACGACGGCCGCCGCGGACACCTCACCGACAACCGCGGTCGGGACGGCCACGGCCCACGACCGTCGGGCGGCCGAGCAGAAGCCGAAGGCGATGCTCGACGCGTGGCTGCGGCTGTGGAACGGCGATTTCGCCCGGGCCCCGGGGATCATCTCTCCCGGCTTCCGCGTCCACGCCGCCCTCCTCGACGGCGGTGACGGCAGCTCCATCCGCGGCGTCGACGGCCTGGTGACCTGGATCGGCCAGACCCGCGCGGCATTCCGCGACCTGCGCTTCACCATCGAGGTTCCCCCGCTGGTCGACGGCCGCTACGCATCGGTGCGCTGGACGGCCACCGGCACCTACGCCGGCGGCTTCCCCGGCGCCAAGGCCCAGCCGGGGACCGTGGTCACCTTCACCGGCACCGACACACTGCGCATGCGGGACGGCAAGTTCGCGGAGTACTGGGTCAACACCGACACCCTGAGCCTGCTCACCCAGCTCCAGGCACTCTGAAGCAGGCCCCCCCGCGGCAGCTGCGGTCACGGGTGTGTCGTCGGCACGGTCCGGTGCCTGACATGCCGTTGAGTGGAGCAATGACCGGTACGCCGTACCGAGTCCCAGCAGGCTGGGCGTCTTGCCGAAACCGTGTGCCAGGAGTTCCGTGTGAACAGGCTGCATCAAACGAGCCGTCAGTCGTGTCGTCCACTCTCGGGCCCGCTCTCGGTGCATCCCCCTGCCTCGCTGGTGTCCGAGCTCCCGCCCCTCGCACAGCGTCGCGGGACACCGTGAGGTGGCGGGTCCGCGGCGCGGAGGCAAAGAGCGCCACGCCGCACCCGAACAGCACGGGCCGCTCGCTGCCGGCACCCCCCATGTGGATGCGCTGGCTCCCCCTCTTCTACGTCGCGGCCGTCCTGTTGATCGAGCCCATCACGCCCGTGGAGTGGCCGGTGAGCTTCCTGCTGATCGCTCTCCCGTTGGTGGCCGCCTTCGCCCACGGCCCCGTGACGGTCGTCTGTGTCACCGTCTTCGCCGTGGTGCTCGAAGGGGTTCTGGCCGGTACCCCGTGCTGTGCGGGACGTTCCGTCGGCTACCAGTGGGACCGCCACTACGTGGCCGCCTACTTCTGCACCGCTCTCATCGGCACCCTGGGAACCATCCTGGCCGTCAGCCGGATGCGACGGGAGCGCACGCTGGCCACCGTGCGCTTCGTGGCCGAGATCGCCCAGCGCGTCCTGCTCAGGCCCGTTCCGCACCGCGTCGGTGACATCCTGGTGGAGAGCTTCTACCTCTCCGCCGACGCGGAGGCACGCGTCGGCGGCGATCTCTACGAGGCGGTGCCCACGACACACGGTCTGCGCCTCGTGATCGGCGACGTCCGGGGCAAGGGTCTGTTCGCCGTGGAGACCGCCGCCGCCCTGCTCGGCGCCTTCCGGGAAGCCGCCCACGACGAACCCGACCTCGCCGCCCTGGCGGGCCGGGTGGAGACCAGCATGAGCCGCCGGGCCGCCGACTACGCCGGCAGCGACATGGCTGAGCGCTTCGTCACCGCGGTCTTCGCGGAAATCGTGACCCCCGACCGTGTCGTGCGGATCGTCAACTGCGGCCACCCGCCCCCTCTGCTCATCAGCTCCGCCGAAGTCACCGAACTGGAGACGGACCGGTCCTCACCGCCCCTCAACCTCGGCGTGCTCGTCGGAGAGCCGTACCGCGCCGACGAACATCCCTTTCGGCCGGGCGATCAGCTCCTGCTGTACACCGACGGCGTCACCGAGACCCGCGACAGTGACGGCGCCTTCTACCCGCTCGTCCAGCGCATCCGCTCCTGGGGAGTCCTCCCGCCCCGGGAACTCCTCGACCGGCTCCACCACGACCTGCTCACCTACAGCGACAACCGTCTCAACGACGACACGGCCGCACTCATCGCCTGCTACATCCCCGACGAACCGCGGGCACCCACCGACCCGCACGCGCTCTGAGCCGGAGCGGTCAGCGAGGATCCGGGCGGCCGCTCGTGATGCGGTTCCACAGGGAGCGGGTGGCACCGAAGCCGCTCTCGTGGACCCACACGTGTGTGCAGGACGGGCACTGAAGGTGGAGCAGGCTGCCGGTGTTGGAGAGCAGATAGCGCCAGTGGTCGGAGCAGGTGCGCCGTTGCTCGCACGGTGCGCAGCCGCGACTGTCGTTGCAGTTCGGACAGCTCACCCAGGCGCGGCGCCCGCGGTCCGCCTGCGGGTCAAGCGGCAGCATGGCCGCCTCCGCGCGGGGGCAGCACGCCGGCCGCGACCAGGTCGTCGTACAGGCGTTGCTGCTCCTCGTCGAGACCGGAGTACAGCAGGTCGTACGCGGCCTCCTCGCCGCGCATGACCTCCATCGGGTCCCAGTCGGGGCCGAGGGCGGCCAGGACCTGGGCCTGTCGTTGCACCTCCTGTGCGGTGAGGTCGACGGAGAAGTCGACCAGCGCGGGGGTGCCGTCGGGATGCGGGGGGTTATGTGGGGCCATGAAACGAAACTTAGGTATGCCTTCTTTGCCGGGGCAAGAGGGGGTGGCCGAAGTCACAGCAGGTCGGCGGCTGTTTCGGCGGTCTCCGCGGGGTCGCTCGTGCCGGATCGCCGCCCGTTGTGACCGGAGGGGTCAGCTGGGCTTTTCGCCGGTTTCGCAGATGCGGCGGGCGATCTCGCGCAGTTTGACGTTGCGGTCCTGGGACGCCTTCTTGAGCAGCTTGAACGCCGAGTCCTCGGTCAGCGCGTAGCGCTCCATGAGGATGCCCATGGCCTCGCCGATCTCGTGACGGGTCTCCAGGGCATCACCGAGCTGCTGATGTGTACGGGCCGCGGAGAAGGCGACGGCCGCGTGCGAGGCGAGGATCCAGCCGGCCCGCTGAGCGGCCTCGTCGAAGGTGCGTGGTCGGCGGGAGTACAGGTTGAGGGCCCCGAGCTCGTCGTCCTCGGTGAAGAGGAGAAAGCCCATCACGCTCCCCATGCCCAGCCTTCTCAGCTCGGGGGCGAAGTGGGACCAGCGCTCATGCGGCCGGTTCAAGTCCTCGATGGTGTAGATCTGCTGACGGTCGGTCACGGCGTCGAAGCACGGGCCTTCCCGCAGATCCTGCTGGATCCGGTCCGCACGTCGCACCACGTCGCTCGTCGCCGCCAGAGGACGCACCTCGCCCCGCCGCACGGTGAGGATGCCGGCGTCGTCACATCCGTTGATCAGAACCGTCGCGTGCTCCACGACGCGGTCGAGTGTGCCCTGGACCGTGTCCTGGGCCAGCAGATCCCGCGCCATTTCCGCCAGGGCGACGGCGAACTGCTCCCAGACCTCGCCGGGCTCGTGCGACATGTGCCACCTGCTTGTTCGTCGAAGCGCCGCCGACGCTCATCCGCGGTCCCATTTTGCCACTCGGGCGTCCCCGCCGCGCCGGACGGGCGGGTGGGGGAGCCGTGTCCGTACACGGCTGTCCCCGTCATTCCTCGTTCAAACCGTGCTGTTCCCGCGAAACCGTCTGTTTCGCAGGTGCGATCAAGGGTGACCCGAAGGAGGACCGAAGTCCCACGAACAACAGATCGCGCAGGACCATCGCGATCACAGGAGGCCCCCATGAACGACTGGCGCGAGTCCGCGGCCTGCCGGAGCGTCGACCCCGATCTGTTCTTCCCCATCGGCAGCACAGGCCCCGCGCTGCCGCAGGTCGAGGAGGCGAAGGCCGTCTGCCGACACTGCCCCGTCCGTGAGGAGTGCCTGAGCTGGGCGCTCGACACGGGGCAGACCATCGGCGTCTGGGGCGGTACGAGCGAGACCGAACGACGCGCGCTGAGGCGACGTACGGTCGCCCGCAGGTCCCGGGACACCGGATCGTAGGCACGCGGGTCGCGAAGGGTGGGCGACGCCCGCGCGGTGCGAGGACACCCCGTACGAAGACGCGTGGGGCGATGAAGAGCAGGACATCCCGCCGACGAGACCCGGGAGGCGCGATGGAAAGCGACCCGAACGGGGACGAGAAGGTGCCGAGCGACGAGCCCCAGGGCCTGACCAGCACCTTCCCCGGACAGCTGCGCAACGTGACCGACGCCCGCCTCGTGGCGGACGACTATCTGTGCGAACTCGCGCGGACGTCACCGCCCGGAGCGGCCGAGCACTGGGACGACATCCTGCTGGTGGTGACGGAGCTGGCGGCCAACACCGTCCAGTACGCTCCCGGCCCCTTCGAACTCCGGATCCGCCCCACCTTCGACGGCGTGCATGTCACGCTCCGCGACAGCAGCACGACGCCGCCCGCGCCGCGCCGCGTCGACCCGGCCCACGGCGCGGGCGGAATCGGCTGGCACCTCCTCCACGCGCTCTGCCACCAGGTGAGCGTCGTGGTGCGGCCCGACGGCAAGGATGTGCACGCCTTCCTGCCCTGGTGAGCCCTTCGTCGCCGCCGGCAGGTGTCGGTTCGCGCGAACGGGGCACACGGGACTGCCGAAGGACACATCAGCCCCCGCACCCGAACGAGGTGGAGCAGTGAGCCTGGAGCAGCACCGAGCGTCCGGTCCCGTCGACGACACGGGTGACGAGGTGCCGGAGCCCTCCGACGAAGAGCGTGCCGCCTGGGCGCGGGTACGCCGCTCGGCCACGGGAATGTGCCACCACGAGGCGAGGTCCGCGCGGGCCACCGCCCGGAAGGCGGCGCGTGGCGGTTCGCCCACCGGCCGGGACGCGGTCGTCGCACGGGCGGAGGTCGAGGAGTGGGAGCGGGTCACCGGGACGCTCGCCGACCACGCGGGGCCCTATGACCCCGCCGACGACCCCTTCGTCCAGGGCGAGCAGGACGCTCGCGGCGGCCCCGCCTCCGTTGCCCCTCGCGCACGGACACTGCCGCGCCAGCGGTGAACGGGACCCGGAACCGGACCGGGATCTGGACCGGGATCTGGACCGGGCCCGGGATCGGGGGAGTGCGCCGGAGCAGCACCGACCGCATTGTCAGTGCCCTCCGCAACAATGCTGAGCAGCGAGAACGTCACCGCTCCCGGCGGTACGCGATCGAACCCGTCCGTCGAAAGGCCGCCCGCACATGACGCCCGCTCTCCGACGCCGCGCCGTGCCGCGAGCCCTGAACGGAGACCGCTGACGATGCTCCGATCCCTCCCGCGCACGCCCGCTCCCCTCGGCCCCGGCGGTGCCGAGGTCCTGCGTCTGATCACCGTCCAGCGCGTCCCCGTCTGCCTCACCGTGCATGCCAGCGGGCGGCGCCGGTACGGGTACTGGCAGCCCTTCAGTTCCGGTTCCGGGCGCGGTGGTTGTTACGTGGCGCTGCCCACGGACGAGTGCGACGCGCTGCACGCGGCGGGCCGGATCGAGCTGGGCGACCCGGTGGTGGATCCGGCGAAGACCACGTATCCGGTGCGCCCCGTCGTGCGCGGCGCACCCTTCGCGACCGGCACACCCCGCCAGGTCCTCACGGCGTGAACTCGTTCCGGGCCGCGGCCGATCACAGGAGTACGACGGCGTCGTACTCCCAGCCCTCGTGATCCCAGTCCTAGTGCGGTGAGAGTGGTACGACGGCCGTGATGCACTTGCCGCCGGCGCGGAGCTCCGCGATGGTGATGTCGCGGGCGAGGCGGCAGATGATCGGCCAGCCATGGCCTCCGATCCTCATGGATCCCGGCTCGTCGGGGTGCTCTGCCGGTGTGGGCAGTTCCCGGCTGTGGTCGCTCACCGACAGGCGTATTTCCCGGTCGACCAGCATCACCTCGAACTCGGTGACACCGCCGCCGTGCAGCATCGCGTTGGTGGTGAGTTCCGAGGCGACGAGCAGGGCGTCGCCGACGGCGACGGCATCGCCCGCGCCGTCGCGCCCGCCGGACCGTCGTACGTCCTCTTCGAGTGCGTGCCTGACCGCCTCGCGCACCTCGGCCGGGCTGCGCGGTCCGGGTGAACGCAGTCGGCCGGGAACGGTCGTGGTGTCGGGGGAGTTCGTCCGGTGCTCCGCACACATGCCTCTCTCCTCTGCGCTCTACCACTACGCCTGACCTGGGTAGCTCAGCGCAAACCTGTCCGTTGCGGCAGGACGCCCTCCGGGGGCCGTGATCAACTTTCGGGTGATGGCCGGGTCGGGCGTGGCGGGGCGGAGCGTCACGTGGACCCGTCCGAGGCGTGTGCCCGCAAGGGAAAGCCTCCTCACGAAACGGTAAATCATCGCATTCAGTACATAAATGGACGTTACATGTGAGTGTCACGAAAATATGGCCGATAGGTAACAGCACTCATGTATCGCCCGAATCGTCGGGTGGTGAGAGCAATGTGTGCGCGTCGGCCAGCAGGCCGCACACCCGCACACGCACCCCGGAACGGACCGCGTAGGACGGCCGCGGGATGCCAGCACCCAGTAGGAGGGCTTTGTGTCCGCTTCTGCTTTTGTGACCGTTCGTCGTCTCGCCGCCGCCACGTTGACGGTGGTGGCGGTGGCCGGGGCGGCGACGCTGCCGGCGTCCGCGGCCGACCGCACGGATCGCGAGGCTGCCGTGAGGATCGCCGACGTGCAGCACGGCTTCCTGGGCGACGGGTTCCGCTCCAACCGGTCGCTCAACAGCGAGTGGGTGGAGGTCGCCAACGGCGCCCGCCGTGCGGTGAACCTGAGCGGCTGGACGCTGTCGGACCGTGACGGTCACACGTACACCTTCCATCACTACCGCCTGGACGGCCGCTCCGTCGTCCGTGTCCACACCGGCATGGGCCGCGACACCTCCCACGACCTCTACCAGGACCGCCGCACCTCCGTGTGGGGCGACCGCTCCGACACGGCCGCCCTGCGCGACGAGCACGGCCGCCTGGTCGACACCCTCTCCTGGGGCGCCCGTCACCCCGGGAACCGTGACGGCGCCTACGGGGATGGACGTGGAGTCGAGTACCGCGGCGGCGAGCGTGCCGGTGAACACCGGGGTGAGCGTGGTGGCGAGTACCGCGGCGAGCACGGTGGCCCTCGTGACGTCGGTGACCGCCACGACGTCGGCGGGCGTCACGACGTCGGTGACCGCCACGACCTCGGAGGGCGCCCCGGTGAGCGTCACGACGGCCGCCGTTGATCCTGTTCCGTCGCTGACCGTGTAGCCGTAGGGCGGCGCGTCCGCCCTGGTGGAGGACCCCGCCCCGGTGGCGGGGCCCTCCCACGCGTACCTGACGGCACCTTGCCGCAACGGCATACGATGTTGCCCATGGCGCAAGACAACGGTGAGCTGGACAGCCTGGTACGCAAACGCATCCGCGCCCTGCGCGTGGCCCAGGGCTGGTCCCTGGAGGAGCTGGCCGCCCGCGCCCGGATCAGCCAGTCCACGCTCAGCCGCATCGAGAACGGCCGGCGCCGCCTGGCGCTGGACCAGCTCGTCACCCTCGCCCGCGCCCTGGACACCTCCCTCGACCAGCTGGTCGAGACCGCCGCGGACGACGTCGTCTCCCACCCGATGATCGACGCGGCCCACGGGCTGATGCGCTGGCCCATCAAGGCAGAACCCGGCATGACCGTCGTACGCCAGCGCATGACCGACCCGCCGCCCGACAACCCCTCGCGCATGCGGGCCCACCCGGGCCGCGAATGGCTCGTCGTCCTCTCCGGCACCGCGAGCCTGCTTCTGGGCAATCGGCGTCTGCGGATCGAGACCAACCAGGCGGCGGAGTTCCCCACGATGCTCCCGCACGCCATCGGCGCCGAGGGCGGACCGTGCGAGATCCTGGGCATCTTCGACCGCGACGCCCGCCGCGGCCACCAGCGTGGCGAGGACGTCGGGAAAGCGAACCGCCCGTCACCGTGACCGTTTGCGTGTTCCGCGGTCCAGCGGGCCATCGTCTTGCGCATTCAGCAACCCGCCAGGTTCCACGCGGAGGGCGCGCTTAGCGTGGCCGCATGAACCACCTCTCCCCGCACACTGCGCCCCAAGGCGGGCACCATGTTCACGAGCACGAGCACGAGCGCAACGCAGGCGACCAGGCGGAGATCCTCGACCTGGACGCGGAAGTGCTCGCCGAACACATCGCGTCCATCACCGCCTGGCTGCCCGTCGGGACCAGCCCCCGCCGCATCGTGGATCTGGGCTGCGGGACCGGAGCCGGCACGCTCGCTCTGCTCGAGCGCTTTCCCGAGGCGGAGTTGACGGCTGTCGACCTGTCAGCCGCCCACCTGCACCGTCTGCGGGAGAAAGCAGCCACAGTCGGTGCGGCCGACCGCGTGCGCATCGTGCGGGCCGACCTCGACGCGACGGCGTGGCCCGAACTCGGCACGCCGGAGCTGGTCTGGGCGTCGGCCTCCATGCACCACATGCCCGACCCCGACCGCACCCTGCGCCAGGTCCACGACCTGCTGGCACCGGGCGGGCTGTTCGCCGTCGTCGAACTGGCCGGCTTCCCCCGGTTCCTGCCCGAGGACGCCCCGGAGGACGCTCCCGGTCTGGAGGAGCGCTGCCATGCCGCACTCGACCACCATCACGCCAAGCAGGTTCCCCACCGCGGCGCCGACTGGGGAACCAAGCTGACAAAGGCCGGCTTCACCCTCGAAGGCGAGCGCACCGTCACCGTCGACATCGGCCCGCCCCGCACCGACGCGGCAGGCCGCTACGCACTCAGCAGCCTGCGCCGCATGCGCGGCAGCGTCGCATCCGCCCTGACGGCCGAGGACCTGACCGCTCTCGACCGGTTGCTCGACACCGGCGGCCCGCACAGCATCCTGCGCCGCATCGACCTGAGTGTGCGCACCGAGCGCACGGTGTGGGCCGCACGCCGCACCTGACGTCACGACGTGCAGACGTTCTTCAACTCGTCGGCCGCGTCATTGATCTTGCTGGAGTCCGGGTTCGTGTCGCCGTTCAGGATGGCCTTGTTGTAGTCGGCGACGGCCTTGTCGAGCTTGTCGACCGCCCTGTCGACCTTGCCGTCGCCCGTCTTGTCCCCGATCCTGTCGAGGTTCTTGTTGATGGTCTCGATGGACTTGTCGGTCCGGGTGGGATCCTTCGCCGCGTCCAGGCCGGCCTCGTTGATGGCCTTGAGGCTGTCGGCGATCGTGTCGGCGTTCCGCAGGCAGTGCAGTGAGTTGTCGACGCCGTCGCAACCGGTGGCGAGCCCGGCGGTCAGGGCGACGGCGGCCAGGGTGGTGGCGAGAGTGGCGACGCGGCGTCCACGTCGGCGGTCGGCGGCCATGGGAGGGTCCCTTCGGAGGTATGCGGGCGTGACCGGGCGAGGGGGCAGCGGAAGCGGGGTGGGTCGGCCGGTCAGTACCAGGGCTGGTCGACCGCTTGGACCGGCTTCTTCCGGCGGCCTGCGACGAGGCCGCCGGCGGCGCCCAGCGAGACCAGACCCATGCCGACGGCGGCCATGATCCCCTTCACGCCGTCCATGGTGAAGTAGCAGACCGCGGCCACGGCGCCGTTGAACAGGAACAGGAACCACAGCACCGGCGGCGTCGACAGGAACGCCTTGATCTTCGGCTTCTTCGCGATGCGCGAGCCGGCCACCAGCGACACGGCGATACCGGCGTACGTGGCCACGTCCTTCCGCGTGCCGTCGAGGACGGCGCCGGAGGCGGAACTCGCGGCGAGACCGCTCACGAAGAACGACCAGAGCAGCAGGTTGGCGACGAACGACCGCACGGCGGCGAGCAGTGACTTCACGGGATCTTCCTTCGGCAGGGGACGCGCAGGTCCGTTGCGATCTCTGCCGTCAACGATCCCGTCGCCCGTCCGCCGCCACGAGGGACCGGTCCCCCGGATCGATGGTGTAGCGCGTTACACCATGTGAGCTGCCACGGAGGGGACCAGCGAGGACCTGGAAGCGCGGGGGAGAGTCAGAGCAGGATGCCCGCCAGTCGGCGCCACTCCTCGCGCGGCAGGGAGTCGGGGGTCTGTCCGGTCACCACCTGGAGCGCCACATGGTCGGCGCCCGCCGCGTGGAAGGCCTCGACACGGGCGCGGATACCGTCCTCGTCGCCCCAGGCGAACATCGCGTCCACGAGGCGGTCGCTGCCGCCGTCCGCGAAGTCGGACTCGGCGAAGCCCAGCCGCAGAAAGCTGTTGGTGTAGTTCGGCAGCGACAGATAGAAGGCGAGGACGCCCCGGGCGAGCGTGCGGGCGCGGTCCGGGTCCGTCTCCAGGACGACCTTGAACTCCGGTGCCAGCAGCGGGACTTCGCCCAGGATCTCGCGAGCCTGCGCGGTGTGCTCCGGCGTCACGAGGTAGGGGAGCGCCCCGGCGGCGCGGTCACGTGAGAGCTCCAGCATCTTCGGGCCGAGGGCGGCGAGCATCCGGCGTCCGGCGGGCACTCCCTTCGCGTCCAGCTCGTCCAGATAAGCGACCATGCTCGCGTAGGGGCGACGGTACTGGTCCGCCATCTTGGCGTGGCTCACCCCGAGGCCGAGCACGAAGCGACAGAGGTGGGCCGTCTCCACCTCCGCGAAGCCCGCCGCGCTCGCGAGGGCGTCCTGTGCCCAGATGCTCTGGATGCTGGTCCCCACGATGAGCCGCTCGGTCGCCGCGAGGAGCGGCGTCGCGTTCTGCGCGGTGCCGCTGCCGCCCAACCAGGCTGCGCCGAAGCCGAGTTGCTCCAGTTCGGCGGCGGCCTCGGCGCGCTCGCCACGCCCCTGCGGATCCTCCGAGCGCAGGCCCCCGCTCCAGATGCCGTACCGCCCGACGGCCTCCTTGAGCGAGCGGACCTGGCTCTCGGTCGTGACGTCGTTCATCGATTCCGATCCCTTCGGTGTGCACGGGCTGTCGGCGGCGGAACCACCTTTGCCTGCGAACGTGTTCGACACTACGGTCCTCTTCGATCACCCGCTCTCGATCATCGCCCGCCGAAGGAGACATATGCGGCAGCGGACCACGCGGGTCGTCCGGAATCCGGTCCTGGCCGGCTCGCATCCGGACCCGTCCATCCTCCGCGTGGGAGCCGATTTCCACCGGGCGACCTCGACGTTCGAGTGGTGTCCCGGGGTACGGCTGCACCATTCCAGGGACCTCGTGCACGGGCGGCCCCTGGGCGGTGCCCTGGACAGCACCCGCTTGCTGGACCTGACCGGGTGTCCCGACTCCGGCGGGGTGTGGGCGCAGAACCTGAGCCACGCCGACGGCTTGTTCCACGGCTGTCGCTGACCGACCGCGCCTCCCACCCGCGGCTTCGCGGCGGCCACTCCCCGCAGAGCCTCGCCGCCCCCAGCCTGGTGGCGCGCCGGGTGACCGCCGCGCGCTGCACGTTCGCGCCTGGCGGCCCGCGACCGGGGCGAGCTCACCGTCGACGAAGCGGGCGGGGAACCCCTCGGCGACACCACGCGGCTGCGCCTCGGTCTCGACCTCGACGGATCCGTCCTGCGCTTCCGCTACGACACGAGCCCCGGCCGGCGTCCCCTCGGCCCGGCACTCGACGCGACCGTGCTCTCCGACGAACACGCCGAGGAGATGGAGGGCGAGCGGATCCGCGCCCTCGGGTTCACCGGTGCGTTCGTCGGACTCTGGGCCTGGGTCCTGACCGGGGGCGGGCTGCCGGCCGACTTCGACGAGGCGACGTACCGCACTTAGGGCCTGTCGTCCGGATCAGGACCGGGCCGCCGGGTGGCGGGTAGGCGTCCGCTTTCGGGTGACCCCTCAGCCTGTCGTCGGGCCCGGCGGTTCGGCGTGTCCGAGCATCGCAGTCGACCGGGGCGTCGCCGCCCGCACCGTCCGCCGCCGGAGCCCGCCGTGCACATCCTGCTCGTGGCCAGCGCCTTCAACAGCCTCACCCAGCGCGTCCACGTCGAACTGCGCGACCACGGGCACACGGTCGCGGTGGAACTCGCGCTGCCCGAGCGCCCGTTGGCCGAGGCCGTCCGACGGCACGCGCCGGACCTCGTGCTCGCGCCCATGCTGAGGACGGCGATCCCCCGCGAGGTGTGGGCCGCGTACCCGTGCTTCATCGTCCACCCGGGGCCCTTCGGGGACCGGGGGCCGTCCTCGCTGGACTGGGCGATCCAGCGGGGCGCCGACCGATGGGGGGTGACGGTCCTTCAGGCGGTCGAGGACATGGACGCCGGGGACGTCTGGGCGTCCGCCGACTGCGTGGTCCCGCCGGTGGGCAAGAGCGACCTGTACCGGGGCGAGATCGCCGACGCCGCGCTCACGGCCGTCCTGCTCGCCGTGGAACGTTTCGCCTCCGGCACCCACACCCCGCGCCCACAGGGCCCGGCCCACGCCGAGTACACCCCGGTGCGCATCCGCCCGTACCTCGACCAGAGCGTCCGGCGGATCGACTGGGACGCCGACTCCACCGAGACCGTCCTGCGCAAGCTGCGCGCGGCGGACTCGCAGCCCGGCGTGCTGGACGTGCTGTGCGGCGCCGAGTGGTACCTGCACGGCGGCCACCCCGAGGGCGGCCTGCGCGGCGCCCCGGGGGAGTTGCTCGCCACCCGGGCCGGGGCGATCTGCCGGGCCACGAAGGACGGCGCCGTGTGGATCCCCGAGCTGCGGCGCAGGCGCGCTTCGGGACGGCCGCCCACGTACAAACTGCCCGCCGTACAGGCCCTCGGCGACCGCCTGCCGTCCCTGCCGGAGCTCGCCGCACCGGATTCCGCGGACCCGCGCCGGCGCACCTGGACGGACATCGGGTACCGGGAGGAAGGGAGCGTCGGAGTCCTCTCGTTCTCGTTCCCCGGCGGCGCGATGAGCACCACGCAGTGCCGACGCCTTCTCGACGCCTACCGGCAGGCGTGCGCGCGGCCCACCTCGGTGCTGGTGCTGGGCGGGCAGCGGGACTTCTTCGCCAACGGAATCCACCTCAACGTCATCGAGGCCGCCGAGGACCCCGCCGCCGAGTCCTGGGCCAACATCAACGCCATCGACGACCTCGTCGAGGCGGTCCTGACCACCACGGACCGGCTCGTGGTCTCCGCGGTCGCGGGCAACGCCGCGGCGGGCGGGATGATGCTCGCCCTCGCCGCCGACGAGGTCTGGTGCCGCGCCGGCGCCGTACTCAACCCGCACTACCGGCTCATGGGCCTGTACGGCTCGGAGTACTGGACGTACACCCTGCCGCGCCGTGTGGGTGCGGCGACGGCTGACCGACTGCTGGGCGAGGCCCTGCCGATGAGCGCGGCGAGCGCCCGCGACCTCGGGCTCGTCGACCGGGTGGTCGACTGCGGCCCCGGGGACTTCGCCGCGGAGGTCGGCCGCCTCGCGGCCCGGCTGGCGGCGCTGCCGGGATCACCGTCCCGGATCGCCGCGAAGAAGGCCGAACTGGAACGTCAGGAGTGCGGCGAGCCCCTGGCCGCCTTCCGCGAGCGGGAGCTGACCAGGATGCGCCGCACCTTCGACGACCCGGACGCCCCCTATCACGCACTGCGCCGGGCGTTCGTCCACAAGCGACGACCGCAGTCCACTCCGCCGCACCTCGGCCTCGCGGCGACCACCGCCGCGAGGACGGCGGCGGGAGCGGACCGGTCCACGCGGGCGCGCGTCACTGGAACGGCCCTGGAAGACCTTTCGCGTCGGCCGGACGGCTGGTACCAAGAGAGCTGATGGTCGAAATATACGTTTTTGTCCCTCACCTCCCCGAGGAGGCGGTCCCATGACAGCGGCGACACCCAGTACGGCCGGCGCGACGAACGCCGGTGGTGCGCCCGCCGACGAGACGCCCACGATCCACATCCTCTGGATCAACGCCGGGCTGAGCTGCGACGGAGACTCCGTCGCGCTGACGGCGGCCATGCAGCCGAGCATCGAACAGATCGCGCTCAGCGATCTGCCGGGTCTGCCCAAGATCGCCGTCCACTGGCCCCTCATCGACTTCGAATGCGGTCCGGTCGGCGGCGCGGACACGTTCATCGAGTGGTTCTTCAAGGGGGAGCGGGGCGAGATCGATCCGTTCGTGCTGGTCGTCGAGGGGTCCGTCCCCAACGAGTCGATCAAGCCCGAGGGCTACTGGTGCGGCTTCGGCGACAACCCCGAGACCGGCCAGCCGATCACGACCAGCGAGTGGATCGACCGGCTCGCGCCCAAGGCGCTCGCCGTCGTCGCCATCGGCACCTGTGCCACGTACGGCGGCATCCACGCCATGGCGGGCAACCCGACCGGCGCGATGGGCGTGCCCGACTACCTCGGCTGGGACTGGAAGTCGCACGCCGGCATCCCCATCGTGTGCGTCCCCGGCTGCCCCATCCAGCCCGACAACTTCGCCGAGACACTGACGTACCTGCTCTACCAGGCGGCCGGCTCCGCCCCGATGATCCCGCTCGACGACAAGCTGCGCCCGTCCTGGCTGTTCGGCGCCACCGTGCACGAGGGCTGCGACCGCGCGGGCTACTACGAGCAGGGTGAGTTCGCGACGACCTACGACTCGCCCAAGTGCTTGGTGAAGTTGGGCTGTTGGGGCCCGGTCGTCAAGTGCAACGTGCCCAAGCGGGGCTGGATGAACGGCATCGGCGGCTGTCCGAACGTCGGCGGCATCTGCATCGCCTGCACCATGCCCGGGTTCCCCGACAAGTTCATGCCGTTCATGGACGAACCTCCCGGCGCGAAGTTGTCCGTCACGGCCAGCGGCGCCTACGGGGCGGTGATCCGCAGACTCAGGTCGCTCACGACCAACACCGTGGACAAGGAGCCGAAGTGGCGCCACACGGGAGACAAGATCACCACCGGATACCGGCCGCCGTGGTGAACCCCCGCCCCACCTGAGACGCAGCTCCACCACCCCGTCCACACCCTCCCGGACCACCCGCGAAGAAGGGCACGACACACACGATGGCACCGAAGACGAAGGCGGCCGGCGACGGTAGCGGCCTGATGGAGATGGCCTGGGACCCGATCACGAGGATCGTGGGCAGCCTGGGCATTCACACGAAGATCGACTTCAAGCAGAAGCGGGTCGCGGAGTGCTACAGCACCTCGTCCGTCTTCCGCGGCTACAGCGTCTTCATGCGCGGCAAGGACCCCCGCGACGCGCACTTCATCACCAGCCGCATCTGCGGGATCTGCGGGGATAACCACGCCACCTGCTCGGTGTACGCGCAGAACATGGCGTACGGCGTTAAGCCCCCGCACCTCGGTGAGTGGATCATCAACCTCGGCGAGTCCGCCGAGTACATGTTCGACCACAACATCTTCCAGGAGAACCTGGTCGGGGTCGACTACTGCGAGAAGATGGTCAAGGAGACCAACCCGGGCGTCCTCGAACTCGCCGAGCGCACCGAGGCGCCGCACGCCGCCGAGCACGGCTACCGCACGATCGCCGACATCATGCGGTCCCTCAACCCCCTCGAAGGCGAGTTCTACCGCGAGGCGCTCCAGGTGAGCCGCTACACCCGGGAGATGTTCTGCCTCATGGAGGGCCGCCATGTGCACCCCTCCACGCTCTACCCGGGCGGCGTCGGCACCATCGCCTCGGTCCAGCTCTTCACGGACTACCTCAGCCGTCTGATGCGCTACGTGGAGTTCATGAAGCGGGTCGTCCCCCTCCATGACGACCTGTTCGACTTCTTCTACGAGGCCCTGCCCGGGTACGAGGAAGTGGGACGCCGTCGGGTGCTGCTCGGCTGCTGGGGCGCGCTCAACGACCCCGAGTACTGCGACTTCACCTACGCCAACATGACGGACTGGGGTCGGCGGATGTTCGTCACCCCCGGCATCATCGTCGACGGCAAGCTCGTCACCAACGACCTCACCAAGATCAACCTCGGTATCCGCATCCTGCTGGGCAGTTCGTACTACGAGGACTGGGAGGGCCAGGAGCAGTTCGTCACCCACGACCCGCTCGGCAACCCGGTCGACCCGCGCCACCCGTGGAACCAGCACACCATCCCCGCCCCGCAGAAGCGGAACTTCGACGACAAGTACAGCTGGGTCATGTCGCCCCGCTGGTTCGACGGCAAGGACCACCTCGCCCTCGACACCGGCGGCGGCCCCATCGCGCGCCTGTGGTCCACCGCCCTGTCCGGCCTCGTCGACACGGGCTATGTGAAGGCGACCGGCCACAGCGTGGTCATCAACCTGCCGCGCACCATGACCAAGCCCGAGACCACCTTCGAGTGGAAGATCCCGCGCTGGAGCAACGCGCTGGAACGCAACCGCGCGCGCACCTACTTCCAGGCCTACACCGCCGCCGTCGCCCTGCACTTCGCGGAGAAGGCGCTGGAGGAGGTCCGCGCCGGACGCACCCAGACCTGGGAGAAGTTCGAGGTGCCCGACGAGAGCATCGGCGTCGGCTTCACCGAGGCGGTGCGCGGTGTGCTCTCCCACCACATGGTGATCCGCGACGGCAAGATCGCCAACTACCACCCGTACCCGCCGACCCCGTGGAACGCCAGCACCAGGGACACCTACGGCACACCCGGCCCGTACGAGGACGCCGTGCAGAACACGCCGATCTTCGAGGAGAACTCCCCGGAGAACTTCAAGGGCATCGACATCATGCGTGCCGTCCGCAGCTTCGACCCCTGTCTGCCGTGCGGCGTGCACATGTACGTCGGTGGCGGCAAGACCGTCCAGAAGATGCACATGCCCACCGGCCTGAGCGGACTGGGCGGATGAGCGCGGGCACGACCATCGAGGCGGCGAAGGCGGCGAAGGCGGCACCGGCGGTCGACGCGGTGCGCACCGGGCAGCGGATCGAGGACGTACTCGACCGGCTGGCCACCACCGGTGACCCGGCCGCCCGCGCGGCGGCCGAGGAACTCGTCCAGGCCCTCATGGACTTCTACGGTGCGGGCCTGGCCCGGATGCTCCACCTGCTGTCCACGCCCGTGGGCCGCCGAACCCCCGGTGATCCCCTGGCGGGCCTGCTCGGCGACGAACTGGTCGCGAGCCTCCTCGTCCTGCACGATCTGCACCCCGAGGACCGGACGACCCGCATCACCCGCGCGCTCGACAGCGTCCGCGACCACGAACTGGACGTCGTGGACTTCGACGAGGAGACGGGCACCCTCCGGCTGCGGGCGGCCGGAGGCGGCGGATGCGGCTGCGCGGCGAGCGGTACGACGGCCCAGCAGGCGGCCGAGGGCGCGCTGGCCTGCTTCGCGCCGGAGGTCACGGCGGTCGAGGTACAGGCCGCCGGCCGCTCGGGGGAGCCCACGCTGCTCCAGATCGGCACCGGCCCCGGGACCCGCACCGCCGCCGCCCCGGCTCCGGCGAAGGCACCGTGAACGCGCCCCCGGTTCTCCGACCGGCCACGCGCGACTCCGGGCTGCGCAGGTTCCTGACCGGACGTGAACCGCGGCCGGAGCGCTGCGGACTGTGCGCGGTGGCGGTGGACGAGGCACGCCACCGCCACCTGGTGGACATCGAGCAGCGGGCCATCGTCTGCGCCTGTACGTCCTGCGCCCTGCTGATGGAACAGCCGGGCGCCGCACGCGGCCGTTTCCGCGCGGTTCCGGACCGCTTTCTCACCGACCCGGACCACCACCTCGACGACGGGGCCTGGGAGGCGCTGCAGATCCCGGTCGGCGTCGCCTTCTTCTTCCGCAACGCAGCGCTCGACCGGCTGGTGGCCCTCTATCCGAGCCCGGCCGGGGCCACCGAGAGCGAGCTCGATCCGGCGACGTGGAGCGCCGTCCTCGGCGACAGCCGCCTCGCCGAACTCCTCGAACCCGATGTGGAGGCGCTGCTGCTGCGCCGCCACGAGGGCCGCTGCGAGTGCTATCTCGTGCCCGTCGACATCTGCTACGAACTGGTCGGCCGGATGCGCCTGTTGTGGCAGGGCTTCGACGGCGGCGCCGAGGCCCGCGCCGCCCTCGGCACCTTCTTCGAACACGTCGGGCGACGCGCCCGCCCCGTACGCGAGGAGGGCCCGGCGTGACGGAGTTCGCCTTCACCTGCACCGGCGTGCGCGCGGACCGGTTCGCCGCCGGACCGACCCTGGTCTTCCGGCTGCGCATCACCGCGACCGGAGACGAACCGATCCACGCCATGGCGCTGCGCTGCCAGATCCGCATCGAGCCCGCCAAACGCGGCTACGAGACCGCGGAGGCCGAGGGGCTCGCCGACCTCTTCGGCGAGCGCTCGCGCTGGGGCAGCACCCTCCAGCCGGTGCAGTTCGCCCAGGTCTCCGTCATGGTCCCCGCCTTCACCGGAGAGACCGAGACGGACCTCGTCGTGCCGTGCACGTACGACATGGACATCGCCGCGACCCGCTACTTCGACGCCCTGACCAGCGGTGAGGTGCCGCTGCTGATGCTGTTCTCCGGCACGGCGTTCACCGGAGCGGGCGGCTTCCGCGTCGAACCCGTCCCGTGGGACCGGGAAGCGGTCTTCCGGATGCCGGTGGCCACCTGGCGGGAGATGGTCGAGCAGCACTTCCCCGGCTGCGGCTGGATCCGGCTGCCCCGCGACACCATGGACGCCCTGCTCGCCTTCCGCTCGCGACGGGCCCTGCCCTCCTGGGAGGCGACCGTGCGGGCCCTGCTCGACGAGAGCGGCGGAGCGGCTCCCGCACCACCCCGAAGATTCAGTCTCACCGGCATCACCAGCACCACCGGAAGGACCGCTCCGTGAGCGTGACCACGTTCGCCCCGGAGACCGAGGCCCGCCTCGCCGTCGCCCGGCAGGTGGCCGACGCCGTCCTCTTCGAGGGCTATGTGCTCTACCCGTACCGTGCCTCCGCGGCCAAGAACCGGCTGCGCTGGCAGTTCGGCGTGCTCGTCCCGCCCGCCTGGGGCGCCGACCGCGAGGAGCACGAATTCCAGCACACCGAATGCCTGATGGAACCCAAGGCGGACGCCACCCTCGCGGTCGAGCTGCGCTTCCTGCGCGCCCGGCGCCGCACGGTCCAACAGGCGCGCCCGGACGGCGGCTTCGAGACGGTTGCCGAACTCCGGCTCGGCGACCGGACGCTGGTCCCCTGGGACGAGGGAACGGAGGAGCGCGTCGAGGCGGTCGTGCCCGTCGAGGAACTCCTGGGCGAAGGAGTGAGGGTCCCCTTCGACCGCCCCGCGGGTGAGGACACCGAGCCCGTCCTCGACGAGAGCGGTCGCGTCGTCGGCCGGATGGTCCGCCGCTACGAGGAGACGAGCGGCGTACTCCGGTTGTCCGCGAGCGAACTCGACGGGCCCTACCGCGTGTTGCGGCTGACCGCGATCGTCGAGAACACCAGCACCTGGACACCCCCGGACGGCACCGCGGCCGACCGGGACGCGGCCCTCCCGCGCTCCCTGGTCGCCACCCACCTCCTCATGGGGCTCGGCGCGGGGTCGTTCCTGTCGATGACGGATCCCCCCGAGTGGGCGAAGGGCGCGGTCGCGTCCTGCCGCAATCTGCACACCTGGCCGGTCCTCGCCGGCGAACCCGGGCGCGCGGACGTGGTGCTGTCCTCGCCGATCATCCTGGAGGACCACCCGGCGATCGCCCCGGAAAGCCCCGGGGCCCTGTACGACGCCACCGAGATCGACGAGATCCTCGCCCTGCGCACCGCCGCGCTCACCGACGAGGAGAAGCGCGAGGCCCGGGGCACCGACGACCGGGCGGCCGCCGTGATCGACCTGGCGGACACCATGCCGCCCGAGGTCCTGGAGCGCCTGCACGGGGCGGTGCGCAGTCTGCGCGAGGTGACCGGGACGGGCACGGGAACAGCGTCCGCTCCGGCCGCGGACGGCTTCCCCGACGAGTTCGGCGTGCCGCGACCCGACACCCCGTGGTGGGACCCGGCGAGCGACGCCGGCTTCGACCCGGGGCAGGACCGGATCGTCGTCGACGGCCGGTCGCTGGGCGCGGGAAGCAGGGTGCTGCTGCGCCCCGGGCTGCGCCGCACCGACGCACAGGACCTGTTCCTGGCGGGCCGTACGGCGAAGGTCGAGGCCGTGCTGCACGACGTGGACGGCGGAGTGCACCTGGCCGTGACGGTCGAGGACGATCCGGGCGCCGACATCCGCCGCGAACAGGGCCGTTTCCTCTACTTCCAGCCCGACGAGGTCGAACCACTGGAGGACGAGGCATGAGCCCGCCCCCGGACCCACCCCGCCAGGAGAGCGGCAAGGTTCTCGTCGCCGGGATCGGGAACATCTTCCTCGGGGACGACGGCTTCGGCGTGGAAACCGTGCGCGCGCTCACCGGACGGCAACTGCCCCCGCACGTCGAGGCCGTGGACATCGGCGTACGGGGCGTGCACCTCGCGTACCAGGTCCTCGACGGCTACGACACCCTGATCCTGGTGGACGCCACCGCGCGCGGCGAGCGCCCCGGCACCCTGTACGTCATCGAGCACGACAGCGCCGACGCGGGCGAGCCGCACGGCGTCCCGCTCGACGGCCACCGGATGACCCCCGACACGGTGCTCGCACTGCTGGGGACCCTCTGCGCCACGACCGGTGGGCAGCCGCCGCGCCGCACGCTGGTCGTGGGATGCGAACCCGCCTCCGTCGAGGAGGGCATCGGGCTCAGCCCGCCGGTCTCGGCCGCCGTGCCGGAGGCCGTCCGGCTGATCGAAGAGTTGCTGCGGGCCGACGAACCGGGAGAGTCCGCGCCGCGGGCCACGGTCGGCGAAGCCGCGAAGTGAGGAGAGAAGCCATGATCAAGACCCTCGTCGGCGGCGTGCTGGCCGCCGCTGTCACCGCCGTCCTCGTGCAGATCCTGCCCGACCTCAGACGCTACCTGCGGATCCGGAGCATGTGAGCCGACACCTCCCGCTCGTACGCCCTCTGTTGTCTCCGCCGTGCCGTTGCGGCGAACGGCGTACGTGGCCGGCCGACGACGGCGTGCCGGTCCGCCGCCCTCGGACGCCTCCCCTCTAATGAGGGGCGGCGGACGCCCTGCCCGAGACGGAGACCGATCGATGCACGAGATGTCCCTCGCGATGGCGGTGATCGGCCAGGTGGAAGAGGCGGCGCAGCGGGCCGGCGACGTCACGGCCGTGCGCTCGGTGCGGCTTCAGGTGGGCGAGCTGGCCGGCGTCGTACCCGACGCCCTCTCCTTCTGCTTCGAACTGGCCTGCGCCGGAACCGTGCTGGAAGGCGCCGAACTGTTCACCGAAGCCGTGCCGGGACGGGCCCGCTGCGCATCCTGCGCGCACGAATGGGCCGTCGGCATGCCGCCCGCGCTGACCTGCCCGCGGTGCGGCGGAGCCACCACGGAGCTACTGACGGGCCGGGAACTCCAGATCCTCAGCGTGCAGTGGGAGGACGGTCCGACGCACGCCCACCCCCGCGAACCGATCTCCGAGGAGCGCTGAACCATGTGCCGTGTGGTCGACCTGCAGCAAGCCGTCCTGGCCAAGAACGACGAGACCGCGCACACCCTGCGCGCCGGCCTCGCGGCCCGCGGCACCACGGTCGTCAACCTGCTCTCCAGCCCCGGCAGCGGCAAGACCGCCCTGCTGGAACGGGAACTGGGACTCGCGCGCGAGCGGTCCGTGCCGGTCGCGGCGCTCACCGCCGACCTCGCCACCGAGAACGACGCGGAGCGGCTGGCCCGCTCCGGCGTCCCGGTCAAGCAGGTCCTCACGGACGGGCTGTGCCACCTGGAGGCCGGGATGCTCGGCCGCCACCTGGAGGGCTGGCTGCCCGACGACACCCGGCTGCTGTTCGTCGAGAACGTCGGCAACCTCGTCTGCCCGGCCTCCTACGACCTCGGGGAGACCCTCAGAGTGGTGCTCGCCTCCGTGACCGAGGGCGAGGACAAGCCGCTCAAGTACCCGACCGCCTTCGGCCTCGCCCACCTGGTGGTGGTCACCAAGACCGACATCGCCGAGGCCGTCGAGTTCGACGAGGCGGCGTTCCGCGCGAACGTCGAGCGGGTCAACCCCGGAGTGGACGTGCTGCTGACCTCGGCCCGCCGGGACCGGGGCGTCGGCGCCCTGCTCGACCGGGCGCTGGCTGCCGCGGACGGCGTCCCGCTCCATGAGCCCGTCATGGCACGCCGACCCGACGGCGCCTCACACACCCACCGACATGACGGCCACGAGCACCCGCACGGCACCGGCGCCATGGCGCACTCCCACTCGTGAGCGGTCCGCCCTCCGCGGCCGCCGTCGCCGACGGGACACCGCTGCGCCGACGGGTCACCGTACGGGGTGTGGTGCAGGGCGTCGGCTTCCGCCCGTACGTCTACACCCTCGCCACCGGCCTCGAACTGTCCGGCCATGTCACCAACACCCCCGAGGGCGTCATCGCGGAGGTCGAGGGCGCCCCCTCGGCCGTCGCCCGCTTCTGCGACCGCATCGCCGTCCAGGCACCGCCGCTGGCCCGCGTGGACTCCGTGCACCACGACGACGTACCCGTCACCGGCGACGCCGCGTTCACCATCCTCGCCTCCCGCACGGGCGGCCGGGCCGGCACCCTGATCCCGCCGGACACGGCCACCTGCGCCGACTGTCTGCGCGAACTCGCCGACCCCGCCGACCGGCGCCACCGCCACCCCTTCATCAACTGCACGCACTGCGGCCCCCGGTTCACCATCGTCACCGGCCTGCCCTACGACCGCTCCCACACCACCATGGCCGGCTTCCCGATGTGCTCCGACTGCGCCCGCGAGTACGCCGATCCGGCCGACCGCCGCTTCCACGCGCAACCCGTCGCCTGCCCGGCCTGCGGCCCCCGACTTCGGCTGCTCGTCCCCCGACCGGGCGTGAGCGGCCCTCCGGAACCAGTCGTCGGAGCGGACCCGGTCGCCGAGGCCCGCCGGCTCCTGGCGGGCGGCGCGATCCTCGCGGTCAAGGGCCTCGGCGGCTACCACCTGGCCTGCGACGCCACGAACCCCGAAGCCGTCGCCCTGCTGCGCCGCCGCAAGGCCCGAGGGGACAAACCCTTCGCCGTCATGGCCCGGAGCCTCGACGACCTCTGGCACCTCGTGCGGATCGGCGCCGAGGAGCGGAGCCTGCTCGACGGCGCCACCCGGCCCATCGTGTTGCTGCGTCGCCGTAGGGAGGTACCCGTGGCGGGGGCACCACGGCCCGCCGACTCCGTCGCGCCCGGCAGCCCCGACCTCGGCGTCATGCTGCCGTACACCCCCCTGCACCACCTGCTGTTCGGACTGCCCGGCGACCCCGAGGGGCCCCCGTTGCTCGTCATGACCAGCGGCAACGTGTCCGGTGAGCCGATCGTCACCGACGACGGGGAGGCGCTGGAGCGGCTGGCGCGGCTGGCCGACGGCTGGCTCACCCACGACCGGCCGATCCATGTGCCGTGCGACGACTCGGTGGTGCGCGTGTGCGACGGCGCGTTGTTGCCGCTGCGCCGTGCCCGCGGCTACGCGCCCCTGCCGCTGACCCTGCCGGTCCCGGTGCGCCCGGCCCTCGCCGTCGGCGGGGACCTCAAGAACGTGCTCTGCCTCGGCGAGGGCCGCCGGGCCTGGCTGTCCGCCCACATCGGCGACATGGACGACCTCGCCACCCAGCACGCCTTCGAACGCGCCGTGGCCCAACTGGAGTCCATCACCCCCGTACGCCCCGAACTGCTCGCGGCCGACCGGCACCCCGCATACCGTTCGGCGCGCTGGGCCGACCGGAACGCGTCGGGCCGGCCCGTCGTACGCGTGCAGCACCACCACGCCCATGTCGCCGCCGCGATGGCCGAACACGGGATGGACGGCAGCCGGCCGGTGATCGGGGTCGCCTTCGACGGCACGGGTTACGGCGACGACGGTGCGGTGTGGGGCGGGGAGATCCTGCTCGCCGACTACGACGGCTTCACCCGGTTCGGGCACCTCGCCTATGCGCCGCTGCCCGGTGGTGACGCGGCGGTGCGACGGCCGTACCGGATGGCGCTCGCGCATCTGCGTGCGGCGGGGATCGACTGGTCGGACGAGCTGGCCTGCGTGAGCGCTTGCCCGCCCGACGAACGGCGTGTGCTGGAGCGGCAGTTGGAGCGCGACCTGAACTGCGTCCCCACCTCCAGCATGGGCCGCCTCTTCGACGCCGTGTCCTCCCTCGTGGGCGTGTGCCATGCGGCCGGCTACGAGGCCCAGGCGGCGATGGAGCTGGAGGCCGCGGCGCTGGAGGCTCCCGCCGGGGACCCTGTCGCGTATGCGTTCGCCCTACGACCGGCAGGGCCGACCGACAGTTCGCCCGTCCTCGCGGATCCCGCACCTGTGCTCGCGGCGATCGTCGAGGACCTGCGGGCGGGGGCCGGCCCGGCCGTCGTCTCGGCGCGCTTCCATCGGGCCGTCGCCGGTCTCGTGCTCCGCGTCTGTGCGCTGGCGCGTGAACGGCACGCGGTGGAGACGGTGGCCCTGACCGGCGGGGTGTTCGCCAACTCGTTGCTGTCCTCCGCCTGCGCGGCGGCCCTGGGTGCGGACGGTTTCACGGTCCTGCGCCACCGCCTGGTCCCGCCGGGCGACGGCGGTCTGGCCCTCGGGCAGCTCGTGGTGGCCGCGCGCGCCGAGGACCGTACCCGAGCCAACGACTGACCAACAGAGAGGAGAGGCTCATGTGCCTGGCGGTACCCGGCAGAGTGCTGGACATCGAGGAACGGGACGGCACCCGGATGGCCAACGTCGACTTCGGCGGTGTGGTCAAGGAGGTGTGCCTGGAGTACCTGCCCGACCTCCAGGTCGGCGAGTACGCCATCGTGCACGTCGGATTCGCCCTGCAGCGCCTCGACGAGGACTCGGCGAAGCAGACGCTCGAACTGTTCGCCACCCTCGGCCTGCTGCAGGAGGAGTTCGGCGACCCCTGGGAGATGGCCGCGGAGGCGGGCGAGGCCCTGCCGTCCGCGGGAGAGGAGGCGCGGAAGTGAAGTACCTCGACGAGTTCCAGGACCCCGACCTGGCACGTCGGCTGCTCGACGACATCCACTCCACGGTGACCAGGCCATGGGCGCTGATGGAGGTCTGCGGCGGACAGACGCACACCATCATCCGCCACGGCATCGACCAACTCCTGCCGGACCAGGTCGAGTTGATCCACGGGCCGGGGTGTCCCGTGTGTGTGACCCCGTTGGAGGTCATCGACAAGGCGCTGGAGATCGCCTCCCGGCCCGGAGTGATCTTCTGCTCCTTCGGCGACATGCTCCGGGTGCCCGGCACGGGACGGGACCTGTTCCAGGTGCGGGGCGCCGGCGGCGACGTACGGGTCGTGTACTCGCCGCTCGACGCCCTGCGGATCGCCCAGCAGAACCCCGACCGCCAGGTCGTCTTCTTCGGCATCGGCTTCGAGACGACCGCGCCGCCGAACGCGATGACGGTGTACCAGGCCCGCAAGCTCGGCATCCCGAACTTCAGCCTGCTGGTGTCCCACGTGCGCGTACCGCCCGCCATCGAGGCGATCATGCAGTCGCCGACCTGCCGCGTCCAGGGCTTCCTGGCGGCCGGGCACGTGTGCAGCGTGATGGGGGTGGGGGAGTACCCGGAACTGGCGGAGCGCTTCCGGGTCCCGATCGTCGTGACCGGATTCGAACCCCTGGACATCCTCGAAGGCGTACGCCGGACCGTGGCGCAGCTGGAGCGCGGCGAACACACCGTCGACAACGCCTACCCCCGTGCCGTCCGCCCGGAAGGGAATCCGGCGGCGCGGGCCATGCTGGAGGATGTCTTCGAGGTCACCGACCGGGCCTGGCGCGGCATCGGGGTGATCCCCGACAGTGGCTGGCGGCTGTCCCCGAAGTACCGGGAGTACGACGCCGAGTACCGTTTCTCGGTCGACGGCATCCAGACCCGTGAACCGGCCGCCTGCCGCAGCGGCGAGGTCCTGCAGGGCCTGCTCAAGCCGCACGAGTGCGAGGCGTTCGGCACGCTCTGCACCCCCCGCACCCCGCTCGGCGCCACCATGGTCTCCAGCGAGGGCGCCTGTGCCGCGTACTACCTCTACCGGCGCCTGGACCTCACCCCCGCGCCCCGGGAGGCGACCCCCGTTGTCTGAGACCACCGGCACCACCACCGAACTCCGTACGCCCGTACTCGACCCCGCCGCCTGGACCTGTCCGGCCCCGCTGCGCGACCAGCCGCGGATCGTCATGGGCCACGGGGGCGGCGGCGCCCTGTCCGCCGAACTCGTCCAGCACGTCTTCGCGCCCGCGTTCGGCGGTGAGGTGCTCGCCCAGCTGGGCGACGCCGCGGCACTGTCGCTGGGCGGTGTCCGGATGGCCTTCTCCACCGACTCCTTCGTGGTGCGGCCACTGTTCTTCCCCGGCGGCAGCATCGGTGACCTCGCCGTCAACGGCACCGTCAACGACCTCGCCATGAGCGGTGCCCGGGCCGCCTACCTCTCCTGCGGCTTCATCCTGGAGGAGGGCGTCGAGATGGAGACCGTCGCCCGTGTGGCCGAGGCGCTCGGCGCGGCGGCGCGGACCGCGGGCGTCGAGGTCGCGACCGGCGACACCAAGGTGGTGGAGGCCGGTCACGGCGACGGGATCTTCATCAACACGGCCGGTATCGGGCTCATCCCGGCGGGCGTCGATCTGCGCCCGCAGCGGGTCGTGCCCGGCGATGTCGTGATGGTCAGCGGTGCGATCGGCGTGCACGGCGTGGCGATCATGAGCGTGCGTGAGGGCCTGGAGTTCGGGGTGGAGATCGAGAGCGACTGCACGGCGCTCGGCGGTCTGGTCGACGCCATGCTCGCCGTCACCCCGGATCTGCATGTGCTGCGCGATCCCACCCGGGGCGGGCTGGCCGCCGCTCTGAACGAGATCGCGGCCGCCTCGGGCACCGGCGTCGTCATCCGGGAGCGTGACGTCCCGGTCCCGCCGGCCGTCGCCAACGCCTGCGCCGTGCTGGGCCTCGACCCGATGTACGTGGCCAACGAGGGCAAGCTGGTGGCGTTCGTGCCCCGCGAGCACGCCGACGCCGTCCTGGACGCCATGCGGGCGCACCCGCTGGGTACGGAGTCCAGGATCATCGGCGAGGTCGTGGACGCCCATCCGGGCATGGTGGTGGCCCGCACCGGGCTGGGCGGCACCCGGGTGGTCGACCTGCCGATCGGGGAACAGCTGCCGAGGATCTGCTGAGGCGTGGCGGGACGGCGGCGCGGGCGTCAGGTGGTGAACCCCACCTGGACGACCGCGCGCCCGTCGATCCGCGGTCGTCCACCACTGTGAGCGCGGCCCCGGTGGTCACACCCGTAGGGCCGGTGTCCTACGCGAGGCGCTCGGCGTCCCCGACGTCGTTGCGGGACACGGCCAGGTAGCCGACGAAGCCGATGATGGCGACGGTCCAGGACAGGGTGACCGGTCCCAGCCCGAGGGCGAGGCCGCCGCGGGCGTGGCTCAGGGCCATCCAGTCGGCGACCGAGGCGCCGAGCGGGCGGGTGATGACGTACGCGGTCCAGAAGGCGGCCACCGCGTTGAGGGCGCCCCACTTGTGCATGACGGCAGGGACGGCGATGGCGACGGCGTACAGCACGGCCGAGCCGAGGTAGCCGAGGCCGACCGTGGCGGAGAGGTCACCGGCGGCGGTGCCGAGCGCGAAGGTGGCCAGCACGGTGGCCCAGTAGAAGAGCTCGCGGCGGCGGGTGTGGATGCTGTGGATGGAGAGGGTCTTCTCGCTGGCGTACCAGACGGCGAACACGGCTGCCAGCGCGGCCATGAAGAAGGGGGTGGAGATCGTGTACGGGACGCCCAGGCCGACGTGCAGGACGTCCGCGGCCATGGTGCCGAACACGCTGACCATCACGATCGCCGTCCAGTAGATCCAGGCGACGTAGCGACGGGCCTTGAGCTGGACAAAGAGCGCCACCACGAGGGCCAGGCCGCCGAGGCCGACGGCGGGGATCGGCCCGAGCTTCTTGGCGAGGAGGTCCGAGGCGGTCTCACCCATGCCGGTGGTCAGCACCTTGATCACCCAGAAGTAGACGGTGACTTCCGGGACCTTGCTCGCCAGATGGGTGGGGCCGACGGCGCGACGACGGCGGGTGAGGTGCTCTGTGCTCATGCCCGCACGATGACATGGCGAACAGTGCTGGCCACAGGGGTTTTTGCCATTGCTTTGGGGCTTCTGGTGCAGGAGTTGCCAGGGCCCGCGAGGGGCCTGAACACAACCTGAACACCCACGCCGTGACCCCCGGATCCGTTGGGAAACGGCACGCATCCGATGATACGAAGAAAGGTCGCCGCCGGGCCTCGCGACGGCCCCCGCCCTTCCATTGCGCTCCCCGACCGCACGTGAGAATATCGTTCTCATTTCGAAGAATGAACTTCTTTGCTGTGGTTGAACTCAACGACGAGGGAGACACGTTGGAAGCGACGGAGTACGGGCAGGCGGCCGTCGGCCGGGTGCTGAAGGCTCAGGACCAGTTCCATCTCGGTATCGTCGTCGAGGACTTCGAGACGACCCTGGCCGAGTTCTCCTCCCTGTTCGGGTACAAGTGGTGCGGCGAGATCAGCGGGCCGGTCCCGGTCACGCTGCCGGACGCGGACGCCGTGGTCGAGCTCGGGTGCGTGTTCTCGACGACGACACCGCGTCTCGAGATCGTCCGGCGCGTCCCGGGAACCCTGTGGGAGCCGACGGCCGACGGCGCCGTTCATCACGTCGGCTACTGGTCCGACGACGTCGCCGCGGACGCCGCCGAACTGGAACGCCACGGTTTCGTCCGGGAGGCGACGCGCAAGGGTGCCGACGGCGCCCCGTTCGCGTTCCTGCGCAGCCCGGCCAGCGGCTACCGCGTCGAGCTGGTGAGCCGGGTGGCACAGCGGAGCCTGGAACGGTTCTGGGGGATGAGCGCATGACGACCGTCGGGATCGTCACCGGCGCCGGCCGCGGGATGGGGCTGGCCTGCGCGCGGCGGCTCGCCGACCAGGTGGACAGGCTGCTCCTCGTCGACCGGGACGAGGCGACCGTGACCGCGGCCGCCAAGGACCTGTCCGCCACCGCGCAGGGGGCCGTCGTCGAACCGTTCGCCCTCGACATCACCGATGCCGCGGGTCTGGCCGGGCTCGCCGCACGCGTCGGCGAACTGGGCACCCTGCGCGCCGTCGCCCACGCCGCGGGCATCTCGCCCACCATGGCCGACTGGCGTCGTATCTTCACCGTCGACCTCGTCGGGACCGCGCTGCTGGCGCAGACGCTCCGCCCGCTCGCCACCGAGGGCACGGCCCTGGTGTGCTTCGCGTCGATGGCCCCGCTGCTCGGCGGCACCGACCCCGACCCGGCCGTCGACGCGGTGCTGGACGACCCGCTCGACGAGCGGTTCCTCGACCGCGTCCACGAGGCCGTCGGGCCGGGCATCGAGGACACCGGGATCGCGTACGCGTGGGCCAAGCGCGGGGTGCACCGCTTCGTCCAGCGCGAGGCGGTGCGCATCGGGCCGCTCGGTGCCCGTGTCTGCTCGGTGTCCCCCGGGCTGATCGACACGCCTCAGGGGCGGCAGGAGTCCGCCGCCCATCCGGGGATGGAGCTGCTGCTGCGGCAGACCCCGCTCGGCCGGCTGGGGCGGTCCGAGGACGTCGCCGCGGCCGTCGCCTTCCTGTTGTCGTCCGAGGCCGGTTTCCTCAGCGGGATCGACCTTCTCGTGGACGGTGGTGTGTGCGCCGCCGTCCGGACCCGAGCCGGTCGCACGTGAGTCCCTACGAGTGCACGTGAGGCCCGTACGCCCCGTAGTGCCCGTGAGTTCAGCGGTCCGCCGCCGGCCGCTGCCGGTGGGCGGTGGCGAAGGCGCGCAGCTCGCGGGCCACATCCGGGCCGCTCGGTGTGTAGACGACCTCGTGGAAGCCGAGGTCGGCGAGCCGCGCCAGGCTTCTGCCGACCCGGGACGCGTCGCCGACCATCGTCTTGAGGTCGATGTGATCGAGGAGCCGGCGGTCGCGGTCGGGGAGGTGCGTGACATGGCCCTCGAAGGTGAGCAGATGGCGCTCCTCCTCGGGGGCGAGTTCCTCGAGAGCCGCCCGCCAGGCCCGGCCCCCGGGCAGGGCGTCGACCGCCTCGGCACCGCCCTTGGCGTACGCGTTGTGCCAGTCGACGACCCGCCACGGTCCGATGGCCTCCCGGACGCGGTCCGAGTCCCGGTCCTCGCCGGGGTCGAGCACGGTGCCGGAGATGATGGTCGCGGTCGGGAGCACGGGGTGCGGAGGCCCGATGACGCCGTCGGCCACCTTCTCGGCCAGCGCGGTGCCCCGGGGGCCGAACACGCTGATCCAGAGCGGGACCTGGATCGGTCGCGAGGCGGTGAGGCCGCTCGCGTGCAGCATCCGCACCGGCTTGCCGTCCGTGATCGCCGTCTCGCCGGCGAGCAGCCGGCGCAGGGCCGTCATGTAGTCGGCGAGGGCGTCCAGCGTCATCGGGCGCCGGCCCACCGCGAGGCGGGCGGTGAACCCCGTACCGAAGCACGCCCGGAAGCGCCCGCCGGAGACGCGGGCGACGGTGGCGATGCCGGAGGCCATGGTCATCACCGACCGCTGGCCGGGGATGAGGACGGCCGTACTGAGCCCGATGCGGGTCGTCCGCCGCGCGGCGAGGGCGAGATGGACGAAGGGGTCCTCCCACAGCGGCGCCGAATCGTAGATCCACACCCTGGAGTAGCCGAGCTCCTCGGCCAGTACGGCGAGGTCCGCGAAGTCCGGGCCCGGCGGGAGCCCGCAGGACAGCTCGAGATCCCGCATGACTTATTTCCCTCCCATTCTTGACCAACCGTCATCAAATAGTGCTCATCGACATAAAGGGGAACCCATGCCCAAGGGATATGTCATCCTCACCGAGGCCATCAAGGACGAGGCCGGAATGGAGGCCTATGGCCGGGCGTCCGCGGGATCGATCGCGCACGGCAGGGCAGCCGTCCTGGCGGTGGATACAGGGCCCCAGGTCCTGGAGGGCAGCTGGCACGGCAACCGTACGGTCGTCCTCGAATTCGAGTCCGTGGAAGCGGCGCGTGCCTGGTACGCGTCGGACGCGTACGCGGAGGCGAAGCCGCTGCGGCTGGCCGCGGCCGACTGCAACGTCGTGATCGTCTCCGGGTTCGAGATGCCGTCGCGATCCGCGTGAAAGAGCCTTGCCGGTCGCGGCCCGTGCGGTGTGCGCGGGCCGCGACCGTCAGTCCAGCGTGATGGCGCGCTCGGGGCAACTGCCCATCGCCGTACGCACGGTGTCCTCGAACTCGGCGGGTACGTCCGGTGTGAGCACCACCGCGTAGCCGTCGTCGGTCAGGTCGAACACCTCGGGGCAGAGCGACCAGCAGACCCCGTGTCCCCGGCAGCGGTCCTCGTCGACCTTCGCCTTCACGGTGCCGGCTCCTCGGCGAGGGTGAACTCGACGTTCAGGTTGGTCAGACCGCGCAGGATGTACGTCGGGATGTAGTGGTACCTGCGCTCGCCCTCGGGGCCGTGTACGCGCTCCGAGAGCCTGATGTCGGCCGTGCGGTCGAGGAGCCGCTCGATGGCCACCCGGCCCTCGGCGCGGGCCAGCGGCGCACCGGGGCAGGTGTGGATGCCCCGTCCGAACGCGATGTGGTGGCGGGCGTTGGCGCGGGAGGGGTCGAAGGTGTCCGGCTCCTCGAAGTGGCGGGGGTCGCGGTTCGCGGCCCCGTTCAGGACCATCACGGTGGTGCCGGCCGGTATGTCGACACCGCCCACCGTGGTCGGCACCCTGGACAGCCGGAAGTCGCCCTTGATCGGGCTCTCCATCCGCAGCGCCTCTTCGATGAAGTTGGGGATGAGGGCGCGCTCCTCGCGCAGTCGCCGCTGCAGCTCGGGGCGTTCGACGAGCAGCTTGAGGGCGGAGCTGAGCAGCCGGACGGTGGTCTCCTGGCCCGCGGCGAAGAGATTGGTCGCCACCCGGGCGACATCGGCGACGTCGGGCGTGGAGCCGTCCGGGAACGTCGCCGAGGCCAGACCGGAGAGCACGTCGTCGCGCGGCTCGCGGCGCCGCTCCTCGACATAGGACGCGAACCGCTCGTAGAGATACTCCAGCGGCGTGTGCTCCATCTCCCGTTCCGTGCTGCCCACACCGCCGTCCGCCTGCGGTCGGTGCTCCAGCCCCCTGACGAACTCCTCGCGGTCCTCTTCGGGCACGCCGAGCAGGTCGGTGATGACCTCCAGGGTGAACGGGCCCGCGAACCCGCTGATGAAGTCGCCCTCGCCCGGGGCGAGGAACGTGTCCAGCCGGCGGTCGGCCAGCTGCCACATCGCCGCCTCGTTCTCCTTGAGGCGTCGCGGTGTGATCAGCCGCATCAGCAGCGCGCGGTGGTCCGTGTGCGTCGGCGGGTCGAGGGTCGGAAGCTGGTCGCTGAAGGGGAGTTCGGCGCGGTGCAGCTCGATGAGTTCGCTCACGTCGTCCCCCTCGAGCGGGACCGGGAACCCGGGGAAGGGGCCGGTCACCGAGAGGCACGACGAGAACGTCTCGCTGTCGTTGAACACCTGAACCGCTTCGTCGTACCCCGTCACCATCACCACGTCGTGGTGGCTCTCGCGCTGTACGGGACACTTCCCGCGCATCGCCTCGAAGTACGGGTAGGGGTCCGCGACGAGCCCGTCGTCCCGGAAGAAGTTCATCGCCTCGAAGTCGTTCACCGTGTGCAACGCTCCCTTCGGCACCGCAACGTGTGGGTCCCGGTGGTCGTGAATGGTGGGTCGGCTGGGCTCGGGCGGTCGCCGGGCCGGGTCAGGGCAGCGGCTCGGCGACGCGGTGGATCTCGGCGCCGGCGCCGGTGTCGACGCCGTACAGCGCCAGTGGCGCCGCGTTGTTGAAGAACTCGCTCTCCTGCTGGACGAAGGTGAGCTTGCCGGTGAAACAACTCCCCTTGCGCGGCAGGTCCTCGACCCGGCCGACGTTCAGCCGGGCCCGCTTGAAGACCCCCTCGCCCTCGACTTCGCAGAACGCGGGTGAGACGCAGTCCTCGTAGGACACCACTCCCGTTCCCAGGTCCGGGTAGTGCTCGGTCCAGCTGCCCTCGGCCGGCTTCGGATAAGGGGCCATCGCGTCAGTCCTCCGATACGGGCGTTGCCTGAACGGTTACGGCCACAGGCGAGAACTGCATTCTCTTCACTGAGTATAAGATTTCCATGGTGCGGCTGCCCCGTCAACGGTCGGCGGGGGTCCGGGTGAATCCGGGGCTCTCGACGGTTCGGCACGACCTTGCCGGCCTGGGTTCGTGGAAGCCCGCGCGACACCGGCGTCCCGGCGACCTGCGCCTGGCGCCGTCGCGGAGCGTGGCGCCGCGTGCCCTGTCTCGGATCAGCGTCGTGAATCCGGCGTCGAATCGCTTGTTCGCGCGGCGCATCGCGCGGTGAATTGTCTCGCGGCGGGCGCGGAGGTCGCGCGGATATCGCGCAGTGAATTCACGGCGTACGGATATGGATTCGTGGACGACGCGTGACGCTCCGGAATCGCCCCCTCGCCCGGCGCCACGCCCCTTGGATGATTCTCCGGGATTGTTTCGACATTGTTTGGCTGACCGATATGCGGGAATTGTCCTAGGAGTGCTTCGGACAGGAGGCACGTCCGTGGGAGCTGGTCCGCCAGATCGCCGGATGTCTCCCGTCCGGTTTTTTGTGCGCGCCCTCCCGCGGGGACTGCCCCGTCGGCAACCCCTGAGGGAGTTGTGAGCACTATGCGCATGACGTCCGGCACCAAAAGACATCCCCATGACGACGCCCCCGACACCGCCGCGGCCTTCGTCCGCCTCGCCGGGCTGCCGGCCGGGCCCGAGCGGCAGGCGCTCCGCGAGGAGATCATCCGGTCCTGGCTGCCCATGTCGGAGCGTGTCGCCGGCCGCTACCGGGGCAAGGGCGAGTCGGTCGAGGACCTCAACCAGGTGGCCGCGCTCGGCCTGGTCAAGGCCGTCGACCGCTACGACCCCGAGCTCGGCAACGCCTTCGAGAGCTACGCCGTCCCGACCATCACCGGCGAGATCAAGCGGCACTTCCGCGACCACATGTGGACCCTGCACGTCCCGCGCCGCGTCCAGGACGTGCGCAACAGGGTGCGCGCGGCCCTCAAGGACCTGTCGCAGACGATGCAGGGCCAACGGCCCACCGTCGCCGAGATCGCCGCGTACGCGCACCTGAGCGAGGACGAGGTGCGTACCGGTCTCGAGGCCCTGGACAGCTTCTCCGCCCTCTCCCTGGACGCCGAACTGCCCGGCGGGGACGACGGCTACGCGCTCAACGACGCGCTGGGCGCGCGCGACACCGGATTCGACCTGGTCATCGATCGCGAGTCGGTGAAACCGGCCCTGCACGAACTCCCCGAGCGCGAACGGGCCATCCTCTACCTGCGCTTCTTCCAGGGCATGACGCAGAGCTGCATCGCCGACCAGCTCGGCATCTCACAGATGCACGTCTCGCGCCTCCTCAGCGACTGCTGCGCCACCCTGCGCGAACAGGTGCTCGCCGATGCGGCCTAGGGTCTGCCCGGGCGTGCGAGTGGTGGTGGACAACACCCGGCCGCCCGGGGGGTCGCCCCGTCCGGGCGGTCGGAGGCGAGCTCACTGCCGAACCCTCCCGGGAGCGGTTGGCCAGCGGGCCACCTCTCTCTGAACTACCTGGGTGGATCAGATCCAAACAAATTCGCGCCTACGGGGCGGGGGGACTGTCCGGGATTTGCGTGGGCCCGTACTTGTCGAGCGTGTCCTCCAGTGCCGCGCGAATATCGGGCGGCAGATCTCCCTGCCGCCCCCAGACGAGAATCATTTCCGCGACAGTGCGCAGCTTGACGTTCGTGTGCTGAGAGACTTCCCGGAGTACGGCCCAGCCCTGGTCGGGCGACACCCGGCCGAGGGCGACCACCATGCCGATGGCCTGGTCCACCGTGGCGTGCGAGGTGACGGCCTCCTTCAGCTGGTCGACCTCTTCCCGCAACTCGACCATCCGGTCCGCCGTGTCGGAAGGGGAAGCCGACTCCTGCGGCGCGTCGCACGGTTCGGCGCCTCCCGAACGGGCGTCTGACGTCATCGTCCCCTCCGGGGCCTGGATCCTGGTGGCGGAAGCCGTCGTCCTCGGAGTCCATCGTGGCCACTCGGCCGGTCAGGTGCCAGTGCGGACCGCGCCCATATACCGCCCCCGCAGTCCGCCGCCCGCTCACGCGACCAGGGTCACCGCCGCCACGGCCGGCGTCCGCAGGGTGCGGCGGGCCGTGAACAGGACGGTCCCCAGGGTCACCGCCGTCGCGACCGCGACGACGGCGAGCCAGATACCAGGCCCCTGGCCAGGCCACGGGGAGCCCGTGCGCACGGCGCTGAACGCGAGGACCCCGGCGAGCCCGGCAACCGTGCCCAGGAAGACGCCCGTCACCGTCAGGATCAGGCCCTCGGCGCCGACCACCCCGAGCACCTGCCCCGGCGTCGCACCCACCAGCCGTTGCTGCCCGAACTCCCGGCCGCGGTAAGTCGTCGCCGCGTACAGGGAGTTGATCAGCATGACGCAGCAGAAGACCACGATGACGCCGACGACCGTGAGGTTGAGCGTCTCGAGGTTCTTCGCGTCGACCGACTTCGGAACACCGGAGGCCCTGATCGCGTCGCTCTCGACCGCCTGCATGGTCAGCGTCGCCGACGCCATGCAGGTGAAGAGGATCAGCGGCATCAGGACACCGGACATCTCCGCGGCACGCCGACGCAGGTTCCGTACGGCCAGATACCCGCTCGGGCCCGTCAGGGGCAGCCGGTCCAGCAGGCCCCCCAGCAGCCGCGGCGCCAGCAGCGCGCACCCCACGGACAGCAGGATCGCCCCGTACGCGGGAGGCGCCATCAGCGCGGCGTCCTCGGCCGAGAACGCGAAGGTGGAACAGACCGCCGCGCCACCGGCGAGCAGAGCCGCGTACGCGAGGAACGTCCGTGCCCGACCCCGGGGGCGACGGCGGAGCGTCACCCGACGCACCGCGAGGAACGCCGCGCCCGCCGCGGCCGACACCGTGATGGCGATGCCCGACCCGAGGGCGACGGGACCGAAGGAGTAGTCGACGGACCGGGCGACCTGGCCGCTGTCCTGGAAGACGCCCAGCAGGGCGCGTCCGCCGAGCATCGCCGGACCGATCGCCAGTACCGCGCCCACCAGCGCGATCGCCACCGCCTCACCCACGACCATCCGCCGGATCTGCGCGGGAGTCGCCCCGGAGCACCTGAGCAGCTCCATCTCGGCGCCGCGCTGACGGACGTTCACCGTCAGGGTCGAGGCGATCGCGAAGAACACCAGCAGGGTCCCGTAGCCGCCGACGACGCCCGCCGCGGTGGACAGCGACTCCGCGCTCACGGAGTCCACGCCCGGCCGCGCGGCCGTGTCGTGCAGGGAGTTGAAGGTCATGACGACCGCCGCGCCGAGGAAGGCGGACAGCAGGGTCGCCGTGGCGCGCCCGGGGCGCTGCCGGAGGGAACGCAAGGCCAGAGCGAACACGGCTCACACCCCCACCCTCGTGTCGTCGCCGAGGTGCGCCAGACGCTCGGCCACGGCGTCCGCCGTCGGCGCGTGCAGTTGGCCGGCCATCCGCCCGTCCGCGAGGAACACGACCGCGTCGGCGTACGAGGCGGCGAGGGGGTCGTGCGTCACCATGACGACCGTCCTGCCGTGCACCCGCACCGCCTCCTGAAGCAGCCGCAGCACCTCCCGTGCGCCGCGGCTGTCGAGGGCGCCGGTCGGCTCGTCCGCGAAGATCACCCGAGGCTCGGCGACCAGCGCCCGGGCGATCGCCACCCGCTGCTGCTGCCCGCCGGAGAGCTGGTCGGGCAGGCTGCCGAGCCGGTCGCCCAGACCGACCGCCGTCAGGATCTCCCGCGCCCGGGCCCGGTCGACGCGCCGCCCGGCGAGCTTCAGCGGCAGGATCGTGTTCTGGGCGACGGTCAGCGTCGGCAGCAGGTTGTACTGCTGGAAGACGAAACCGATCCGACCGCGCCGGAACCTCGTCAGCTCGGCCTCGCCGCGGCCCGTCATCTCCGTTCCGTCGACCCGCACGATGCCGCTGTCGGGTCGCTCCAGCCCCGCCGCGCAGCGCAGCAGCGTGGACTTGCCGGACCCCGAGGGCCCCATGACGGCGGTGAAGCTGCCGCGCGCCAGGCCGAGGCTCACCCCGTCCAACGCGGTCACGGCGCTCTCCCCGGCGCCGTAGGTCTTGCCGACCTTGACCAGCCGCAGTGCCTCCTGGGCGGGTTCCGATCCGTTCGTACGTCGCGAGGTGCGGCGAAACATCGTCATCACTCTCCGTCCGGCACGCCCTGTGCCTCGCTCACGACGCTACGGAGCGAACGCTCGACCCACATGGGGCGCAGAACCCGTATCGCGGGGTGTACTCAGCGACACCCCGTACGGGTCACCAGAACGCGCCGACTCCCGCCCGCCCCCGATGGAATGGACGCGTGACCGCGCCCCCGGACGACTGTCTCGCCCGCAACGAGTGGATCTGCGGTGAGTATCTGAGCACGCGCCGCCAGATCCTCCTGGACGCGGTCGTCCAGCACCTCCAGCTCACGGCGGTCTCCGTGCTCGTCGGACTCGTCATCGCGGTGCCGCTGGCCGTCCTTGCCCGGCGCTGGGGCTGGGCGGCCGGACCCGTCCTCGCGGTGACCACGATCCTCTACACCATCCCGTCCCTCGCCATGTTCTCGCTGCTCCTGCCCGTGTACGGGCTGTCGGCCACGCTGGTCGTCTCCGGACTCGTCCTCTACTCGCTGACCCTCCTCGTCCGGAACATCCTCGCGGGCCTGCGCGCCGTCCCCGAGGAGACCCGGCAGGCCGCCCGCGGCATGGGATACGGGCCCATCCGCCTCCTGCTCACCGTGGAACTTCCGCTCGCGGTGCCCGCCTCGATGGCCGGACTGCGCATCGCCACCGTCTCGGCGGTCTCACTGGTGACGGTCGGCGCGATCGTCGGCTTCGGGGGACTCGGCAATCTCATCTACGCGGGCATGAACACCTACTTCAAGGCGCAGGTCCTCACCGCGTCCGTACTCTGCGTCGTCATCGCCGTCGCCGCGGACCTCCTCCTGCTCGCGGTGCAGCGGCTCCTCACCCCCTGGACCCGGGCGGCCCGCGGATGAACGCCCTGACCGGGGCCTGGGACTGGCTCAGCGACCCCGCGCACTGGTCCGGGGACGACGGCGTCTGGCACCGCCTCGCCCAGCACCTCGTCCTGACCGTCGTCTGCCTCGTCATCAGCTGCCTCATCGCGCTGCCCGTCGCGCTCGTCCTGGGCCACCTCGGCAGGGGCGGCGCGCTCGCCGTCAACATCTCCAACATCGGCCGCGCCGTCCCCACCTTCGCCGTACTGGTCCTGCTGCTGCTCACCCCGCTCGGCAAGTGGGGCGAGGGTCCGACCGTCGTCGCGCTGGTCCTCTTCGCCGTACCGCCGCTGCTCACCAACGCCTACGTCGGGATGCGCGAGGTCGACCGGAGCGTGGTCAGCTCGGCGCGAGGCATGGGGATGACCGGTCGACAGATGCTGTTCCACGTAGAACTGCCCCTTTCGCTCCCGATGGTCATGAACGGCGTACGGATCGCCGCGGTCCAACTCGTCGCGACCGCCACGATCGCCGCGCTCGCGGGCGGCGGCGGACTCGGCCGGATCATCACCGCGGGCTTCAACCTGGCGAGTACCCCGCAGGTCCTCGCCGGCGCGATCCTCGTCGCCGTGTTCGCCCTGATCGTCGAGGGGATCTTCGAGATCGCCGAACGGCTGGCACCGCGCTGGGCGAGGGGCATCCGATGAGGCGAGGTGGCGCCCTGCTGAGCCTGGTCCTGCTGACCGGCTGCGCCACCGGCCCGTCCCTGGAGAACCGCGGCGCGGTCACCGCGCCGCCCGGCGACAGCAAGCACCTGACCATCGGCTCGGCCGGGTTCACCGAGAGCGACCTGCTGGCCCAGATGTACGCGCTGCTGCTCGACCAGGCCGGATACAAGACCTCCATGCTGACGGTCGCCAACCGCGAACTCTACGAACCCGCCCTGGAATCCGGCCAGATCGACGTCGTACCGGAGTACGCGGCCACCTTCGCGGACTGGCTGAACGCCAAGACCCACGGAGCGGACGCGCCGCCCGTCGGCTCACCCGATCTCGCCACCACGATGAAGGCGCTCCGATCGCTGGCCACACCGCGCGGCCTCACCGTCCTCGACCCCGGCAGGGCCGTCGACCAGAACGCCTTCGCGGTGACGGCGGCGTATGCCGGGCAGCATCACCTGAAGACACTCAGCGACCTCGGCGCGTCCCGTCTTCCGGTACGGCTCGCGGCGGGCGACGAGTGCGTCCAACGGCCCTACTGCGAGCCCGGGTTGAAGAAGACGTACGGCATCGACATCACCGGCGTCGACCCGAAGGGTGTGGGCACCACCCAGGCGAAGCGGGCCGTGCAGAGTGGTCAGGACCAGATGGTCCTGACCACGACGACGGACGCGACGCTCGACGAGTTCGGCCTCGTCCTCCTCGCCGACGACAAACATCTGCAGAACGCCGACTACATCGTGCCCGTCGTCAACCGCTCGCGCGCCGGCAGCGAGGGCGTCATCAAGGCACTCGGCAAGGTCAACGACGTGCTCACCACCGCGGACCTGGCATCGATGAACCAGCAGGTGGACAGCTGGCGACGGCTGCCCGAGGACGTGGCGCGGACCTATCTGAAGGACAAGGGCCTGCTGAAGTGATGCCCTCAGTGCCCTCAGTGCCCTCGGACGCCCTCGAACACCCTCAGATCCGGCGCCAGCGCGCCATCGCGAAGGAGAACAGACCGAACAGCACGAGTCCGGCGGCGACGCACACCAGCAGCCACGGTCCCGCAGGGGTGTGGGCGAACGAGCGGATCGTGTCGTCCAGCCCCTTCGCCCGGTCGGGTTCGTAGTCGATCGCCGCGCGCACGGCGAAGCACCCCGCCGCGGCGAACACCAGCCCGCGCGCCGCGCCACCGCCCACGCCGGTCACATCCACCAGCCGCCGCGTGCGCGCCGACATCTGACCGAGCTTCAGCTTCTTGTGGTACTTGCGCAGCACGGCCCGCCCGCCGATCAGCAGACCCGCCACGACGATGCCGACTCCGGCGGCTCCGACGATCCACTGCCCCGCAGGCAGATTCAGCACCTTGGCCGTCACGTCCCGCGACTGCTGGTCGCTCGGACCCTTCCCGCCGCTGCCCGAGCCCGCCGCGAACGAGAGCACCGAGTAGGCGACGAACGCGTAGAACACGAAGCGCCCGGCCGACAGCAGTCGCTTCTTCGCCGCCCGGCCGTCCGGCCCGGCGGAACCGAAGCACGCCTCGGACAGCCGCCACAAGGCCATGCCGACGAGGCCGACGGCCAGCGCCCACAGCAGCACCGCGCCGAAGGGCTGTTGCGCGATCTCCGCGACCGCACCGTTGCGGTCCGCCTGTTTCTTCCCGTCCCCGAAGGCGATCCGCAGCGCCAGCACACCGACCAGCAGGTAGATCACGCCCCGCGCGGTCAGACCCGCCCGGGCGGCGTACTCCACCCCCGAGCCCCTCGCCGCGCGCCGAGCCTTGATGCGTCCGGTCCGTGCCGTCGCACTTGCGTTCATGTGGACCTCCCGCGGAACGGGTGCCCTCGCATCGGAGAGACACACGTGTGCGGAAGTGGCCGGATTGCGGTGTTCCGATGCCGGATGAGGCCTTCCTCCCCGGGTTTGTCTCGCTACGCTTCAAGGAGGTGCTCTGCCACGGGGGGTTCACATGGCCAGTGCGGGATTCCGGTACGAGAACGAGCGCCCGCTCCCCGGCGTGTCGTCCCAGCCCGCGAGGGAGACCGCGCATGAGGCGGGGGAGCCGATCCACCGGCGGGGGATGGCCGGGGTACCGGCATGGACGCCGCATGGTGCACCGCCGACGGCTGGGCCGGCACAGGCACCGCGCGCCGCCGGACCCCCGCTCATCGACTACCGCGACTACGAGTCCCTGCTGCGCCTGGCCCGCGCGCCGAATCCCGAGCGGATCAGCCCCCTGCGTCCCGACGAGCCGACGACTCCGTTGGTCTATGTCTTCGGCCCGATCACCGACAGCCAGGTGGCGATCGGCTCCCAAGGGAATGTGACCCAGAATCAAACCGACGCACGGCCCGAGCAGTTGTACCGGACGCACTTCCAGCCGGCGCGGCGTGCCGACCCCGTACAGGTGGTGGAAACCCTGCGGGTCGAGGTCGATCGGCTGGGGTTCGACCTCTACTCGCAGTACGTCATTCGGCAGGCCGCGGCGGTGATCAAGGTGGAGCTGGCCCGCCCCCCGATCGATGAGGAACGGGTCCGCGGGGCCGTCGAGCAGATCCTCGCCTGCCTGGCCCGGCAGCTCGGCGGCGCCCCACTCACCGCCCGTCTGGCGGCCCTGGCGGCTCGCCTGAAGGCCGTCTTCGGTAGCGCGACGGAAGGGAACTCCGCTTCAGGAGACATACGTTGACGTGGGACGCCTGCGCGGTCTGCTGGGCCCGATCAGGGCAGTACTGCCGCGGGCGCCCCAAAGGGGCGCGGGGAACTGCGCGCCCAGCCACAACGAACCCGCACCGCCGAACAACCCGCACCCCCCGCCCAACCCGCACCGCCGAACAACCCGCACCGCCGAACAACCCGCACCCCCCCGCCCAACCCAGCGGAGCGCTCACGCATCGGAGATCGAGTCGATCGACACCTGCCCCCGCCGCACTCCCCGCGCATCCGCGTCCACCGACCGCCGCAGTGCCTCGTGCAGTTTCGCCGGGGTGAGTACGCCGAGGAAGCGGGCCCCGTCCAGTACCGCGACCCAGCCCGCGTCGTGCTGGAGCATCACGCCGAAGGCCTGCTTCAGCGGGGCGCCCACCGGGACCCACGAGTTCATCCGGTGGGCGCGGTCCCCGACGGACCCGCCCGCCGTCAACTCGTCGACGCCCACCCACCCGTGCAGGTCGTCCTCCGTGTCCAGGACGACCGCCCATCGCGCGCCCTGCGCGTGCAGGCGGGCGACCGCCGTCTCGGCGGGCTCGTCCAGGCGGGCGACGGGCGGCTGTTCCAGGTCGTCGGGCTCGATGTCGGTGACCGACAGCCGCTTCAGCCCGCGGTCGGCGCCGACGAACTCGGCGACATAGGGGGTGGCCGGGGTGCCGAGCACGGCCCCCGGCGTGTCGAACTGCTCGATGCGGCCCTGCCCGTACACCGCGATGCGGTCGCCGAGCCGTACCGCCTCCTCGATGTCGTGCGTGACCAGCAGCACCGTCTTGCGCACGGCCTCCTGCATGCGCAGGAACTCGTCCTGCAACTGTTCCCGGACCACCGGGTCGACGGCCCCGAAGGGCTCGTCCATCAGCAGTACGGGTGGATCGGCGGCGAGCGCCCGGGCCACCCCGACCCGCTGGCGCTGGCCGCCCGACAGCTGTTCCGGATAGCGCGAGCCGTACGTCTTCGGGTCCAGGCCCACCAGGTCGAGCAGCTCCGCGGCGCGCGTCCGCGCCTTCGCCTTCTTCCAGCCGATGAGCGTCGGCACGGTCGCCGTGTTGTCGAGGATCGTCCGGTGCGGGAACAGGCCCACCTGCTGGATGACGTACCCGATACGCCTCCGCAGCCGCACCGGATCGACCGTGGCGATGTCCTGGCCGTTCACGAAGATCCGGCCCGAGGTCGGTTCGATCAGCCGGTTCACCATCATCATGGTCGTCGTCTTGCCGCAGCCCGACGGGCCGACGAGCGTGACGAGTTCGCCCTCCGCGACCTCGAACGAGAGGCCGTCCACGGCCGTCGTGCCGTCCGGATAGCGCTTGGTGACCTGTTCGAACCGGATCATCCCCTCACGCTAACCGCGCAGGTCACTCCCCGCTCACCAGCACCACTTCCAGGGTGCGCGGACCGTGCACCCCCTCGACCCGGTCAAGCTCGATGTCGCTGGTCGCCGACGGGCCGGAGATCCAGGTCAGCGGGCGGGTCGGATCCAGTCGCTCCAGGGCCTGGGGCACGGAGGAGACGACCTGGTCGGGGACGCGGACGACGCAGATGTGGTGATCGGGGACCAGCGTGATGCGACGGCGTCCCTGGTCAGGGCCACCGTCCAGGACGAGGGTGCCGGTCTCGGCGATCGCGAGCGCGCACGCGGTCACGACGCTGTCGACGCGGTCCAGCTCGCCCGAGGTGTCCTCGGCCCGGTCCGGGACGCGCGTCACCTCCGACGCCGCCAGCCACCGCGCGTCCAGTCCCGCCGGTAGGACCACCGACGTCGAACCGTGTCCGGCGAGCAGCCCGGCGATGGTGGGGGCCAGCTCGTCGGCCGCGCAGCGGTGCACCAGCGCCCGGTAGTCGGCGAGGTTCTCCGCCAGCAGATCCACCGTCTGCTCGACGCTCCGAGACCCGTGCTCGCGCAGGTACCCCCGCTCAATGGCCTGCTCGTACGGCGTGTCGTCCCGCGGCACATCGGCGAGCGCGCGCCGTACCCGCCCCAGGATCAGATCCCTGCTGCTCACTTGTCGGTGTCCTTTCCGCCGTGCGTACGCTGCCACCAGTCGCGGAACGGCTCCGCGGGCACCGTCGGGAGATCCCGGGTGCCGCTCCACGCCTTGCCCGGACCGGGCAGCGAGCGTGGATGGAAGCGGCGCGTTCGGGAGGCGAGCCGCTGACCGGTGCGCAGCGCGCCCGGGTGGCTGAACGCCCAGCGTGCCGCCCGCATCGCCGCCCGCTCGGCAGCGTGCCCCTTGGCGGGCTTGAGGACGACCTTGTTGCCCTCCCGCGTCACCGGACCGCCCTCGGCGATCCGTTCGCGCAGGTGGACGAGGACCTCCGGGATGTCGATGGCGACCGGGCAGACCTCGTAGCAGGCGCCGCAGAGCGAGGAGGCGTACGGGAGCGAGGCGTCGATCTCGCTTGCGGTGCCACGGAGTTGGGGGCTGAGGATCGCGCCGATCGGGCCCGGGTAGACCGAGCCGTAGGCGTGACCGCCCGCGCGCTCGTACACCGGGCAGACGTTGAGACACGCCGAGCAGCGGATGCAGCGCAGGGCCTGGCGGCCGACCTCGTCGGCGAGGGTGTCGGTGCGGCCGTTGTCGATGAGGACCAGGTGGAAGGTCTGGGGGCCGTCCTCCTCTGTGGTGCCCGTCCACATCGAGGTGTACGGGTTCATGCGCTCGGCGGTCGAGGAGCGGGGGAGGGTCTGGAGGAAGACCTCCAGGTCCTGCCAGGTCGGAACGATCTTCTCGATGCCGACCACCGAGATCAGCGTCTCTGGCAGGGTCAGACACATCCGGCCGTTGCCCTCGGACTCCACGACCATCAGGGTGCCGGTCTCGGCGACCATGAAGTTGGCGCCGGAGATGCCGACCTTGGCGCGCAGGAACTTCTCGCGCAGGTGCAGTCGGGCGGCCTCGGCCAGTTCGGCGGGCGTGTCGGTGAGGCCTTCCGGCGCCGGGCGGCCCCACTCGCTCATCTCGCGCGCGAAGATGTCGCGGATCTCGCCGCGGTTGCGGTGGATGGCCGGGACGAGGATGTGGGAGGGCCGGTCCTTGCCCAACTGCACGATGAGCTCGGCGAGATCGGTCTCGTAGGCGTGGATGCCCTCGGCCTCCAGGGCCTCGTTGAGGCCGATCTCCTGGGTGGCCATCGACTTGACCTTGACGACCTCGCTCTCCCCGGTCATCTTCACCAGGTCGGCGACGATCCGGTTGGCCTCGTCGGCGTCGGCGGCCCAGTGCACGATGCCCCCGGCCGCGGTGACCGACTCCTCCAACTGCACGAGGTAGCGGTCGAGATGACGGAGCGTGTGGTCCTTGATCTGCTTGCCGGCCTCGCGCAGCGCGGCCCAGTCGTCGAGTTCGGCGACGGCGACCGCCCGCTTGGCGCGGATCGTGTGGGTGGCGTGGCGCAGATTGCCGCGCAGGGTCGGGTTGTTGACGGCCTCGTGCGCCGCCTTGGGGAAGGCCGGGTGGGCGGGTGGGGGAAACGACGGCATGCCGACGAAGGTGCCACTCATGCGCTCGGCTCCTCTTCCGTACTGGCCAGGATCTCCGCGATGTGCACCGGCCGCATCCGTGTCTCCAGCCGGGTCATCGTGCCGCCGATGTGCATCAGACAGGAGTTGTCGGCGGCGCACAGCACCTCCGCGCCCGTCGACTCGGCGTTGTGCACCTTGTCGGCGCCCATCGCGGCCGAGACGTCGGCGTTCTTGACGGCGAACGTGCCGCCGAAGCCGCAGCACTCGTCCGCGCCCGGCAACTCGCGCAGTTCGAGACCCTTGACGGCCTGGAGGAGCCGGCGCGGCCGGTCGCCGAGCCCGAGACTGCGCAGCCCGTGACAGGTGGGGTGGTAGGTGACGGTGTGCGGGTAGTAGGCGCCGACGTCCGTCACGCCGAGCACGTCCACCAGGAACTCGGTGAGCTCGTACGTCTTCGGCACGACCGGGGCGAGGGTGGCCGCGAGGGTGTCCCCGCGGCCCTCCGCCCGCGCCCGCTCACCCATCCGCGGATACAGCTCCCGCACCATCGCGCCGCACGACCCGGAGGGTGTCACGATCGCCTCGTAGTCACCGAAGACATCGGAGAAATGCCGGGCCAGTGGCTCGGCCTCATGCCGGTACCCGGTGTTGTAGTGGGCCTGCCCGCAGCAGGTCTGCGCCATCGGGAAGTCGACCTCGACGCCCAGTCTGGTCAGCAGTTTCACCACGGCGCGGCCGGTGTCCGGATAGAGCGTGTCGTTGACACAGGTCAGGAACAGGGCGACACGCATCGCGGCTCCTTGGGATCGATCATCGGATGAGTGCAGGGTACGCGGAGGGCGGGCGGCAGGGGAGCCCCCGCTCATGGACACGGACGAGTCCCCCTCGCGGACGGGTGAAAGGCGCCCGTCACGGCGGGCGGGAGTTCCGGTTCACCCGCGGGTGAGTCGGTCCTGGGCGGCGCGCCAGGCCGCCGCGTCGCCCCGGGGCTCGTACCGCCGCAACGGCTGTGTACGGGCGAGGAGCCGCCGCATCGACGTACGGTCGCCGACCAGACCGTGTGCGCGGGCCTGGACGAGGACGTTGCCGAGCGCGGCGGCCTCCGCCGGGCCGGCCACGACCGGCAGTCCGCAGGCGTCGGCCGTCAGTTGGCACAGGAGCTCGTTGCGGGTGCCGCCGCCGACGATGTGGACGACGTCGACCGGGTGGTCGGCGAGGGCCTCCGCTTCGCGGATCGCCCTGCGGTGGGCGAGGGCGAGGGAGTCGAGAATGCAACGGGTGATCTCGGCGCGCGACTCGGGCACGGGCTGTCCCGACTCCCGGCAGGCGTCGGTGATCCGGTCCGGCATCCGGCCGGGGGCCAGGAACGTGGCGTCGCCCGCGTCCACCACCGACCGCAGCGCGGGCACCTCCGCGGCGGCCCGCAGCAGCGCACCCAGATCGGGCTGCCCCCATTCCCGTACACACTCCTGGAGCAGCCACAGCCCCATGATGTTCCGCAGATAGCGGACCGTGCCGTCCAGGCCCAGTTCATTGGTGAAGTTGGCCGCGCGGCTCGCCTCGGTGAGGACCGGCCGCTCCAGCTCCAGGCCCGCGAGGGACCAGGTGCCGGTGCAGATGTACGCGAACCGCTGGCCCGCCGCCGGGACGGCGGCGACCGCGGACGCGGTGTCGTGCGAGCCGACGGTCGTCACCGGGACCGGGCCCCTCAGCCCGGTCTCCTCCAGGACCCGCGGGAGCAGCAGACCGGCCGGGTCGCCCGGCTGTCGCAGCGGCGCGAACAGCGTGAGGTCGATGCCGAGCCGGTCCGCGAGGTCGTGGGACCAGTCACGGGTGCGCGGGTCGATCAGCTGGGTGGTCGAGGCGTTGGTGATCTCCGTGCCCGCCTCGCCCGTGAGCCAGTACGCCAGCAGGTCGGGAACGAGCAACAGCCGCTCGGCGGCGGCGAGTTGAGCCGTCGAGCGGGCCGCCGTGAGCTGGTACAGGGTGTTGAAGGGCGCGTACTGGAGCCCGGTCGCCGCGTACAGCTCCGCGGCGGGCACGGTGGCCCACACCTTCTCCGCGACCCCCTCGGTGCGGGCGTCGCGGTAGTGCACCGGGTTGCCGAGCAGCGCGCCGTCGGCGTCCAGCAGCCCGTAGTCCACGGCCCAGCTGTCGATGCCGACGGAGTCGACCTGCCCGGCCGCCCGCAGTCCGTTGAGCACCCCCGCGTACAGCGAGAGGATGTCCCACCGCAGCCCCTCGGGGACCCGCACCGGCCGGTTCGGGAAGCGGTGCGCCTCCGTCAGTTCCAGCGACTCGGGGCCGACGCGGCCGACCATGACGCGCCCGCTGGACGCGCCGAGGTCGACCGCGGCGAAGCTCTTCACGTGCTCGCTCATCGCAGGAAGGCCGCCGCGACACCCGCGTCGACCGGGACGTGCAGACCGGTGGTGTGGGTCAGATCCCCACCCGTCAGGGCGAACACGGCGTTCGCCACGTGCTCGGGCAGCACCTCGCGCTTGAGGATGGTCCGCTGGGCGTAGAACTCGCCGAGCTTCTCCTCCTCGATGCCGTACGTCGCCGCGCGCTGCGCGCCCCAGCCGCCCGCGAAGATGCCCGAGCCGCGCACGACCCCGTCGGGGTTGATGCCGTTCACCCGGATGCCGTGCTCGCCCAACTCGGCGGCAAGGAGCCGTACTTGATGCGCCTGGTCGGCCTTGGTGGCGGAGTACGCGATGTTGTTCGGGCCTGCGAAGACCGAGTTCTTGGACGCGATGTAGACGATGTCCCCGCCCAGCTCCTGCTGGATCATCACCCGCGCCGCCTCCCTCGACACGAGGAAGGAGCCACGGGCCATGATGTCGTGCTGGAGGTCCCAGTCCTTCGCGGTGGTCTCGAGCAGCGGCTTGGAGATGGAGATACCGGCGTTGTTCACCACCAGGTCGACGCCGCCGAAGGCGAGCACCGCCGCCCTGAAGGCTTCGGCGATCTGCTCCTCGGAGGTCACGTCGACGGTGACGGCGACGGCCTTGTCGGGCCCGCCCAGCGAGGAGGCGACCTCGGCGGCGTTCTCCGCGTCGAGATCGGCGATCACCACGCACGCGCCCTCGGCGACGAGCCGTTCGGCGATCGCCTTGCCGATCCCGCTGCCCGCCCCCGTCACCAGCGCCACCCGGGTGGCGAGCGGCTTCGGCTTCGGCATCCGCTGGAGCTTGGCCTCCTCCAGCGCCCAGTACTCGATGCGGAACTTCTCCGACTCCTCGATCGGCGCGTACGTCGAGACCGCCTCGGCGCCCCGCATCACGTTGATCGCGTTGACGTAGAACTCGCCGGCCACGCGCGCGGTCTGCTTGTCCTTGCCGAAGGAGAACATGCCGACACCGGGGATCAGCACGATCGCCGGGTCCGCGCCGCGCATGGCGGGGGAGTCGGCGTCGGCGTGCCGCTGGTAGTAGGCCGCGTACTCCTCGCGGTACTCGCCGTGCAGCTCCTTCAGCCGCGCGATCGCCGCGTCCAGTTCCACGGTCGGCGGCAGATCGAGGACGAGCGGCCGGACCTTGGTCCGCAGGAAGTGGTCGGGGCAGGAGGTGCCGAGCGCGGCGAGGCGCGGGTGCTCGGCGCTCGCGAGGAAGTCGAGGACGACGTCGGAGTCGGTGAAGTGGCCGACCTGCGGCTTGTCCTGCGAGGCGAGGGCCCGGACGAACGGCGCCAGCGCCGCGGCCCGCTCCCGGCGCCGGGCGGACTCCAGGGCCGCGTACCCCTCGACGACGGGCCCGAAGGGCTCCGCCTTGCCACGCTCGACGAGGAACGCCTCGGCGGTGCGGATGATGTGCAGCGAGTTCCGCTCGCACTCCTCCGCCGTGTCGCCCCACGCCGTGATGCCGTGCCCGCCCAGGACGCAGCCGATCGCCCGCGGGTTGGCCTCCTTGACCGCCGCGATGTCCAGACCCAGCTGGAAGCCGGGCCGGCGCCACGGCACCCACACCACACTGTCGCCGAAACACTCGGCGGTCAGCTTCTCGCCGTCCGCCGCGCAGGCCAGCGCGATCCCGGAGTCGGGGTGCAGATGGTCGACGTGGGCAGCGTCCACCAGCCCGTGCATCGCCGTGTCGATGGACGGGGCCGCGCCGCCCTTGCCGTGCAGGCAGTAGTCGAACGCGGCGACCATCTCGTCCTCGCGCTCGACCCCCGGGTAGACCGCCGTCATCGCCCGCAGCCGGTCAAGGCGCAGCACGGCGAGCCCCGCCCCGGTCAGGGTGCCGAGATCCCCACCCGACCCCTTCACCCACATCAGCTCGACATCACCGCCGGTCACAGGATCGGTGTCGGTGCCCTTCGCGGAGGCGTTGCCGCCCGCGTAGTTGGTGTTACGAGGATCAGCACCGAGCCGGTGCGACCGGGCCAACAGAGCGGCGGCTTCGGGATGGGATGCCATGTTCCTGGTCCTTAGAGGAAAGAAAGAAGGGTGAGATATGACGTACCTGCGGTGAAGCGCCCCGAAGGGGCGCGGGGCTGTGACATTTTGCGGCTCCGCCGCGTGGGCGCGACCAGCCACATACGGCCCGCAGCCTGCAACGGTCCGCACAGGGCAGACGAGATTCAGCCGCTCACGCCCCCCACCCCGCCTGCTGCCCACCGACCCGCTCCGCCGCGATCTTCTCCGCCCACCCGGACCGGCGATACGCCGAGACGGGATCCGCGTCCAGCCCCAGCTCCTCGCGCACCTCACCCAGCAACGGCCGCACATCGGTGTTGTACGCGTCCATGATCACCGCGTTGGCCGCGAGCACATCCCCGGTACGCTGCGCGTCGGCCAGCGCCGCACCGTCCACGAGCAGCGCCTTCGCCGTCGCCTCCTGCACGTTCATCACGGAACGGATGATCGCCGGGATCTTCGCCTCGATGTTGTGGCACTGGTCGAGCATGAAGGCGACGTCCGGCGTGAAGCCACCGCCGCGGATCACCTCGTACATGATCCGGAACAGCTGGAAGGGATCGGCCGCACCGACCATCAGGTCGTCGTCGGCGTAGAACCGCGAGTTGAAGTCGAACGCGCCGAGCTTGCCCTCGCGCAGCAGCGTCGCGACGATGAACTCGATGTTGGTGCCGGGCGCGTGGTGCCCGGTGTCGACGACGACCTGCGCCTTCGGGCCGAGCTTGAGGCAGTGCGCGTACGCCGTGCCCCAGTCCGGGACGTCCGTCATGTAGAAGGCGGGCTCGAAGAACTTGTACTCCAGCAGCATCCGCTGGTCGTCCCCGAGTCGCTCGTAGACCTGGGCCAGGCCCTCGGCCAGCCGGTCCTGGCGCTCGCGGATGTCGTCCTGACCGGGATAGTTCGTACCGTCGGCGAACCAGAGCTTCAGGTCCTTCGAACCCGTCGCGTCCATGATGTCCACGCACTCGAGCAGGTGGTCGACAGCCTTCCGGCGGACGGCGGCGTCCGGGTGACAGATGGAGCCGAGCCTGTAGTCGTCGTCCTGGAAGGTGTTGGAGTTGATCGCGCCCAGCTTCAGGCCGCGCTCCTGCGCGTACTTCGCCAGCGCCCCGTAATCGTCGACCTTGTCCCAGGGGATGTGCAGCGCGACGGTCGGCGCGGCCCCCGTGAAGGCGTGCACCTGGGCGGCGTCGTCCAGTTTCTCGCGCGGATTGCGCGGGACTCCGGGCTGCGCGAACACCTTGAAGCGGGTTCCCGAGTTCCCGTACGCCCACGAGGGCGTCTCTACTGCCTGGGTCTTGAGGGCGGTCTTCACCGCGGCAAGCTCGGTCACTTCGGGGCTCCTGTGACTTCGGGTGTGGCTTCGGTTTCGAACGACTTGTGGAGTCGGGTCCGAACTGCACTTCTGCCTGATCGGAACAGCTCTTCCGCCTGAAACGATCTGAAACGATTCAGAAGGCCGAAGCTATGAGCCGCCCGAAGGCGTGTCAAGCCCCTGGGTGAAGTCAGCCCTCCGTGACTCGGTTGTGACCATCGGCTATCGAAAATTTCGACCCGAACCCATTGACGTGACCTGGGCTACCTGCCTAACGTCCCGGCAACCTAGTTGAAACCTTTCACGACGTCGTGAGGCCTCGCCGCCCGCGTCGTTGAGGAGCTCACATGACCCACCGGTCCGACGCGGGTCCGGCCCCCGTACTGGCGCTGGAGGACATTTCCAAGTCCTTCGGCGCGGTACGCGCCCTGCGGGACGTGTCCCTGGAACTGTTCCCCGGCGAGGTGCACGCTCTCGCCGGTGAGAACGGCGCGGGCAAGTCGACCCTCATCAAGACGCTCGCCGGCGTGCACCGACCGGACGCCGGTCGGGTGCTGCTGGACGGTGAGCCCACCGTCTTCCACGGTCCCGCCGACGCCCGCGACGCGGGCATCGCGGTGATCTATCAGGAGCCCACCCTCTTCCCCGACCTGTCGATCGCGGAGAACATCTTCATGGGCCGCCAGCCCCGGCGCGCCCTCGGCCGTATCGACCACAAGGCCACCCACGAGGCGACCGCCGCCCTGATGAAGCGACTCGGTGTCGAACTCGACCCCGACCGCCCGGCGCGCGGACTGTCCATCGCCGACCAGCAGATCGTCGAGATCGCCAAGGCGCTCTCCTTCGACGCCCGCGTCCTGATCATGGACGAGCCGACCGCCGCCCTGACCGGCAGCGAGGTGGCCCGTCTCTTCGGTGTCGTGCGCACCCTGCGCGAGCAGGGTTCGGCGGTGCTGTTCATCTCGCACCGCCTGGAGGAGATCTTCCAGATCTGCCAACAGGTCACGACCCTGCGCGACGGCGCCCGGATATCCAGCGAGCCCCTCGACGGCATGACCGAGGACGACCTCGTACGCCGGATGGTCGGCCGCGACCTCGACGAGCTCTACCCCAAGCAGGACGTCGAGGCGGGCGAAGTCGCCCTGAGCGTGCGCCGGCTGACCCGTGAGGGCGTCTTCACCGACGTCTCCTTCGACGTGCGGCGCGGCGAGATCGTCGGTCTCGCCGGACTCGTCGGCGCCGGGCGTACGGAGGTCGCCCGGGCCGTCTTCGGCGTCGACCGCTGGGACGCCGGAGAGGTCGAGGTCGACGGGAAGTCGCTGACGAACGGGGCGCCCTCCACGGCCATGGCCGCGGGGCTCGCCCTCGTCCCCGAGGACCGGCGCGCCCAGGGCCTGGTGATGGACATGTCCATCGAGCGCAACATCGGGCTCACCGGGCTGCGTACGACCGTGAAGGCGGGGCTGGTGGACCGCGGCGCCGAGCGCAGCCGTTCCCTCGACTGGGCGGTCAAGCTCCAGGTGAAGTACGCCCGGATCGCCGACACGGTCAACACGCTCTCGGGCGGCAACCAGCAGAAGGTCGTCCTCGCCAAGTGGCTCGCCACCGGCCCCAAGGTGCTGATCGTCGACGAGCCCACCCGGGGCATCGACGTGGGCACGAAGGCCGAAGTGCACCGGCTGCTCTCCGAGTTGGCCGCCGACGGGGTGGCCGTCCTGATGATCTCCTCCGACCTGCCCGAGATCCTCGGCATGGCCGACCGGGTGCTGGTGATGCACGAGGGCCGGCTCACCGCCGAGATACCCCGCTCCGAAGCCACCGAGGAGACCGTGATGGCCGCCGCGACGGGGAGGGTTGCCGCGTGACAGCCACCAGGCCCGCCACCCTCGACGCAGCACCAGCAGCACCAGCAGCACCAGCAGCACCAGCAGCACCAGCAGCACCAGCAGCACCAGCAGCGGCCGGGGCGGGCGGTCGGTTCGCCTCCGCGAACGTGGGGCGTGCCGCCGGTGGGGAGTTCGGAGCCGCCGGTTCGGCCGCCCGCGACACACCCGCCTCTTCTCAGGGGGCCGTTCCCCTCACTTCGACGGTCGTCCGCCAGAACCCGAACATCCCCCGGAGGGCCGCGTGAGCGACGCACGCGCGGCCGCCGGGCCGCAGACGAACACGATGCCCGCACCTCTGCGCCGCGCGGGCGGAGAAGCGAACGAAAGGAGGACGGCATGACGGTGACCGCACCCAATCCCGCGCCCGCCGCCGAGGTGCCCAAGTCGAGTGGTACCCGGCTGGTGGACCGTGTCTTCAAGATGCGTGAACTCGCCATCCTGGTCGTCTTCCTGGTGATGATCGCCATCACCCAGATGGGCAACAGCGAGTTCCTGTCCGAACAGGGCATCAAGGACCTGCTGTTGAACGCGACGATCCTGGTGCTGGTCGCCACCGGTCAGTCGCTGGTCGTGATCACCCGGAACGTCGACCTGTCGGTCGGTTCCACCCTCGGCATCAGCGCCTTCGCCGCCGGCACCTATTTGCACGGCGGCGGAAACCCCGTCGTCGCGGTCTTCCTGGCCGTCCTGCTCGGCATCGGCTGTGGACTGGTCAACGGGCTGCTGGTCAGCCTCGGCCAGGTGCCCGCTCTGGTCGTCACCCTCGGCACGCTCTACATCATCCGCGGCGTCGACTCCATCTGGGTCGGCTCCCGCCAGATCACCGCGGCCGACCTCCCCGGCGGCTTCGTCGACTTCGGCTCCGGCGGCATCTCCGCGGTCCCCTACCTCGCCCTGATCGCGCTGGCGGTCCTGCTCGTCACCGCGTACTACCTCAAGCACTTCGGCAGCGGCCGAGAGCTGTACGCGCTGGGCTCCAACCCGGAGGCCGCCCGGCTCGCCGGCATCCCCGTCCGCAAGCGGATCCTCACCGCGTACGTCGTGTGCGGCGGCCTCGCCGGACTCGCGGGTGCCCTCTACCTCGCCCGGTTCGGCAACGTCGACTCGGGTACCAGCACCGGCTACGAACTCACCGTCGTCAGCGCGGTCGTGGTCGGCGGTGTCGTCTTCACCGGCGGCTCCGGCAGCGTCTACGGCGCCGCGCTCGGCGCGCTGCTGCTGACCTCCATCAACAGTGTGCTGCCCGCCCTCGGCGTCAGCTCCGTCTGGGTGCTCGCCATCAACGGCATCCTGCTCATCCTCGCCATCGCGGTCGACCGGATCGTCGCGCTGCGCGTGGCCTCCGCACTGAAGAAGAGGAACGCCCGCCATGGCTGACTCGTCCCTCGCGCGCGCCGTCCGCTGGGACACGGTCGTCGGCGCCCTCCTCATCGTCCTGCTGCTGTTCTCCTTCGGCTTCGTCGACGGCTTCGGCAACTCGCTCAACCTGTCGTTCCTGATCGGCAACACCCTGCCCATCGCGCTGATCGCGCTGCCGATGACCCTGCTCGTGGTGGCCGGGGAGATCGACCTCTCCGTCGCCTCCACGGCCGGACTGTCCGGCTCGGTGATGGGCGCCCTGTGGAACCAGGGCATGGCGATCGAGACGATCATCCCGATCTGCCTGCTCCTCGGAGTGGTGTGCGGACTGGTCAACGGTCTGCTGGTGACCCGGCTCGGGCTGCCCTCCCTCGCCGTCACCATCGGTACCCTCGCCGCCTACCGGGGCATCGCACAGATCGTGCTCGGCTCGGACGCGGTCACCGACTTCCCCACCCAGTACCAGGACTTCGCGGCCGGACGCATCGGGAACACCTTCATCCCGCAGGCCTTCCTGCCCTTCCTCGTACTCCTGGCGATCGCGGTGGTGGTACTGCACGCCACCCCGTTCGGGCGCTCGGCCTTCGCGGTCGGCGCCAACGAGGAGGCCGCCCGGTTCGCCGGCATCCGCGTCAAGCGGCAGAAACTGATCCTCTTCGTCGCCACCGGCTTCATGGCCTCGCTCACCGGCGTCTTCTGGGCCCTGCACTACGCCAGCGCCCGTTACGACAACGCCAACGGCCTCGAACTCTCCGTCGTCGCCGCCGTCCTGCTCGGCGGCATCGACTTCGACGGCGGCAAGGGCACGCTCGGCGGCGCGATCGCGGGAGTCTTCCTGCTCGGCGCGCTGCAGAACGTGATGAGTCTCCTGAATGTTTCCGCGCAGTCGCAGATCGTCGTCACCGGTGTTCTGCTCGTCGTCTCTGTGCTCGGCCCTCGGGTTGCTCAGCAAGTCGCTGTTGCAAGGGCCGCGGCTCGCTCCACTGGATAGGTCGTTTTGCGTCTGCGGGACCCGATGTGGCTGGTCGCGCAGTTCCCCGCGCCCCTGAAGGGGCACTCTCGCTCACCCTCGTATCAAAGGACCCCATGCCATGCGCAAGTCATCCCTCCGTCGTACTGGCGCGGCACTCGCCGCCGTCACCTCGCTCGCCCTGGCCGTCACCGCCTGCGGCGGCACCACCAAGAACGACGTGAAGAGCGGGGGCGGCTCGGCCGCCGCGACCGGCAAGGCCGACCCGAACGCGGCCCTCAAGAAGGGCCTCACGGTCGGCTTCCTGCCCAAGGCGGTCAACAACCCCTACTTCACCTCGGCGGACAAGGGCGGCGAGAAGGCGCTGACGGAGCTGGGCTCCAAGTACAAGGAGGTCGGCCCCAGCAGCGCCACCGACACCTCCGGCCAGGTGAGCTACGTCAACACGCTCACCCAGCAGCAGGTCAACGCGATGGCCGTGTCCGCGCAGGACCCGGGCGCCCTGTGCACCGCGCTCAAGCAGGCCATGAGCAACAAGATCAAGGTCGTCACCTACGACTCCGACACCAACCCCGAGTGCCGCAACGCCTTCGTCTCGCAGGCCAGTGGCGAGGACCTGGGCCGCACCGAGGTCCAACTGCTCGCCGAGCAGATCGGCTACAAGGGCGAGATAGCGATCCTGTCCGCCGCGCAGACCGCGACGAACCAGAACGCCTGGATCGAGTTCATGAAGGAGGAGCTGAAGGACCCCAAGTACAAGGACATCAAGCTGGTCAAGGTCGCCTACGGCAACGACGACGCCCAGCAGTCCTTCCAGCAGACCCAGGGTCTCCTCCAGGAGCACCCGAACCTCAAGGGGATCATCTCCCCGACCACCGTCGGCATCAAGGCCGCGGCCCAGTACCTGTCCGGCTCCAAGTACAAGGGCAAGGTCAAGCTGACCGGCCTCGGCACCCCCAACGACATGCGCAAGTACGTCAAGAACGGCACCGTCGACGCGTTCGAGCTGTGGGACCCGGCGAAGCTCGGCGAGCTCGCCGCGCGTACGGCCGTGGCGCTGTCCTCGGGGCAGATCACCGGAGCCGAGGGTGAGACCTTCAAGGCCGGTGACATGGGCTCGTTCACCATCGGCAAGGGCGGCGTGATCAACCTGGGCAAGCCGACCGTCTTCAACGCCAAGAACATCGACCAGTTCAACTTCTAGGATCCGGGGGTCCCTTGATGCAGCGTGTGTGCTTCCTGCTGAAGGTCCGTGCGGACCGCCTCGACGAGTACCGCGAGCGACATGCCGCCGTGTGGCCCGAGATGCTCGACGCGCTCTCGGCCACCGGCTGGCACAACTACTCGCTCTTCCTGCGCGAGGACGGCCTGCTGGTCGGCTACTTGGAGACCCAGGACTTCGCGGCCGCGCAGGCCGGCATGGAAGCCACCGACATCAATGCCCGTTGGCAGGCGGAGATGGCGCCGTTCTTCGAATCGCTGGACGGCGCCAGACCCGACGAGGCCATGAAGCCCCTCACCGAGGTCTTCCACCTCGCCTGACACCTTCCTGGCGCCCCCGCCACCCGCCGGCACCCGCCCAGCGCCACCCGCGCGAAGCCCTATCCAGGAGTCCGGACATGAAGAGACGCACCCTGCTGGCCACCGCCCTGCTGACCGGTGTGGCAGGCCCCGGAATCGGCGCCGGTACGGCGCGCGCGGCCGACCCCGGCCCCTCGGTCTCCCTCACCGGCAGCACCCAACTCGACGCCCAGGCCCTGTTCTTCGTGTCGTACGACGGCCTGGTCAACAACAACTCGTTTCAGAAGAACGGCCTGTTGACCTACAAGGGCTACCAGTACGCCGTCTGGTACACCACCGACCGCAGCGCGGTCGTCGCCCGCCGGGCGCTCGGCGCGTCCGGTTGGTCGACGGTCACCCTCGCCCATCGGCTCAAGAGCTCCGACTCGCACAACGTGATCTCCATGGGCGTGTCCAAGACCGACGGCCGGCTGCACCTCAACATGGACTCCCACAGCGACGGCTTCTTCTACGTGAAGTCGGTGGCCGGGCTGCTCGACAACCCCGCCTCCACCGCCTGGACCTCCGCCGTCTTCGGAGCCGTACAGATCTCGCTCGACGGCCTCGCGCTCACCACGCAGTTCACCTACCCCCAGTTCGTCTCCACGCCCGACGGCAAGCTCCAGCTGAGCTACCGGGTGGGCATCTCCGGAAACGGGCGCAACGCCCTCGCGGAGTACGACGGCTCGTCCTGGACCGCTCTCGGGGAGTGGTCCGGCTCGACCGGCACGTACACCAGCGAGCACGGCTCGAGCACCGCCCGCAACATGTACCTGCACGGCATCGACTACGACGTCAACGGACGCCTGCACGCCTTCTTCACCTGGCGCGAGCAGAACGGCGCCGTGATGTGCAACGGCGGCGGCATCACCAACCACGACACCGGCTACGTCTACTCGACCGACCGCGGCCGTACCTGGCGCAACAACGCGGGCACCCTCGTCGGCACCACGGGCGGCTCCGACACGGTGGGTGTCACCGACGCCGGACTCGTCGTCGACGCGCTCAACCCCGACCACTCCCTGATGAACCAGGAGAGCCAGGCCACCGACTCCACCGGCCTGCCCCACGCGATCATCAGCTATGTGCCCGGGCGCTTCGGCCAGTGCACCACGAACTACGTCACCGACCGGACGAACAACGGCCGCGCCTTCCACCTCCGCAAGAACGCCCCGGGCAACTGGACCAAGACCGAGATCCCGATCGCCCTCGGCTCGAGCCAGCGCACGAAGCTGATCCTGGACAAGTACGACAACGCCTACGCGATCATGCCCTTCGGCCGGATCGCGGGCGCCTCGAAGTCCTCCGGGTACACGGACTGGACACTGCTGTACGACGGCAGCGGCCTCAACGCCTTCGGTGAGGTGGTGATCGACGAGACGCGCGTCTCGCAGGACGGGACACTGTCGGTCATGTACCAGGAGAAGTCCAGCGGGACCACGCCCTCGGCGCTCCACGTCGTCGACTTCCGGCTGCCCGCATGACCAGCGAAGTCGGCGGACTCGCGGGTAATGTGAAGGCCCGCCCGCCGCTTCTCGTCCCCCTGGAGGTTCCTGCCTGATGGCACAGTCGGTGGGTATCAAGGACGTCGCCCGCGCCGCCGGAGTCTCCGTGGGCACGGTCTCGAACGTCATCAACCGCCCGGACAGCGTCGCCTCCGAGACCCGGGCCCGTGTCCAGTCGGCGATAGACCGGCTCGGCTATGTCCGCAGCGAGTCCGCGCGCCAGCTGCGGGCCGGACGCAGCCGGATCATGGGCCTGCTCGTCCTCGACATGGGCAACCCCTTCTTCGTGGACGTCGCCCGCGGCGCCGAGCGCGCCGCGCGGGACGCCGGGCTCGGCGTGATGGTCTGCAACAGCGCGCAGAGCGCCAGCGAGGAGGCCGACTACCTGTCGCTCTTCGCCGAGCAGCGGGTACGCGGCGTGCTGCTGACGCCCGCCGACGCGACCGGGCGCAACATCGCGACGTTCCGCCGCAACGGCATCCCCTTCGTGCTGGTCGACCGGGTCGCCGAGGGCACCACCGAGTGCTCGGTCTCGGTCGACGACGTGGCGGGTGGCGCGCTGGCCGTACGGCATCTGGTCGACGCGGGCCATCGGTCGATCGCTTACGTCAGTGGGCCGCCCGGCCTCAACCAGGTCAGGGACCGCCGTGTGGGCGCCCTGAACGCGCTGGCCGAGGCGGGCCTGGCGCCCACCGCGATGCGGGAGCTGCCCACCCAGCGCCTCGACGTGGCCGCGGGCCGCGACGCGGGCGCACGGCTGCTGGGCCTCGCCGAGCGCCCGACGGCCGTCTTCTGTGCCAACGACCTGCTCGCGCTCGGCGTCCTGCAGGCCATGTACGCGGCGGGCGTCGGCGTCCCCGACGACCTCGCGATCGTCGGCTACGACGACATCGAGTTCGCCGCCGCGGCGGCCGTCCCGCTCACCTCCGTACGGCAGCCCGCCATGACCATGGGCGCTCTCGCCGCCGAACTGCTGCTGGAGGAGACGGAGGCCGAGACGGCACCCACACCGCACGAACACCGGCGCGTGGTGCTCCAGCCGGAGCTGGTCGTGCGCCGCTCCAGCCTGTCGGCGCGCTGACGCGCGGCACGGTCCGCGCGCCTGGCCTGCTGAGCGACCATTCAGTACGACTTTCTTGATCCCCGCTCTCGGCCGGTCGGGGATCATGTGCTCAACTGGGACGCAGCCTGGATCCGTACGTCTCGGGAGCCCTGTTGACCGTCAGCTATCGCCAGCCCGGTGTCGTCCTCACCGACCACCGTTTCACCGTGCCCCTCGACCACGACGACCCGGCGGGGGAGAGCATCGAGCTGTTCGCCCGCGAGGCCGTCGCGAGCGACAAGGCGCAGCAGGACCTCCCCTGGATGGTCTACCTCCAGGGCGGTCCCGGCTTCGGCGCCAACCGCTTCGTCGGCAAGCAGGCCTGGCTCGGCCGCGCGCTGAAGGAGTTCCGGGTGCTGCTGCTCGATCAGCGCGGCACCGGCCACTCCACGCCCGCCAATCGCCAGACGCTGCCGCTGCGCGGCGGCCCCGGCGCGCAGGCCGACTACCTCGCGCGCTTCCGCGCCGACTCCATCGTCCGCGACTGCGAGGCCATCCGCCCCCGGCTCACCGGCGGCGACCCCTGGACCGTACTGGGCCAGAGCTTCGGCGGCTTCTGCGTCGTGCACTACCTCTCGACCGCCCCCGAAGGTCTGCGCGCGGCCCTCATCACCGGGGGCCTGCCCTCCCTCGACGCGCACGCGGACGACGTCTACCGGGCCGCGTATCCCCGTATCGAGCGCAAGGTCGCGGCACACTACGCGCGTTACCCCCAGGACGTGGAGCGGGCCCGGCAGATCGCCGACCACCTCCTCCGCCACGAGACCGTCCTGAGCAACGGCTACCGCCTGACCGTCGAGGCCTTCCAGTCCCTCGGCATCCTCCTCGGCGGTGGCGAGGGCAGCCACCGTCTGCACTACCTCCTGGAGGAGGCCTTCGTCCGCACCCCGCAGGGCCCGGCCCTCTCCGACGCCTTCCAGGAGGAGGTACAGGGACTCCTCTCGTACGCCGGCCACCCCCTGTACGCGCTCGTCCACGAGGCCTGCTACGCCCAGGACGACCGGCCGACCGCCTGGTCCGCCGAGCGGGTGCGCGCCGAGTTCCCCCAGTTCGACGCGGCGAAGGCCCTCGCGGACGACGGACCGCTGCTGTTCACCGGCGAGTCCGTGCACCCCTGGGTGTTCGACACCGACCCCGCGCTGCGTCCGCTCCGCGAGACCGCCGAGGAACTCGCCGCGCGCACCGACTGGCGGCCGCTGTACGACCCCGCCCGCCTCGCCGCCAACGAGGTGCCGGTGGCCGCGGCGATCTACCACGACGACATGTACGTCGACCCGGAGCACTCCCTGCGCACGGCCCGTGCCATCGGTAATCTGCGGACCTGGGTGACCGACGAGTTCGAGCACGACGGTGTACGGGCCGGGGGGTCGCGCGTGCTGGACCGGTTGCTGGCGCTGTCGCGCGACGAGGTCTGACCGGGCGCCGTTCGGGGGAGAGGACAACGCGATGGACGACGACGAACTCCTCGAGCACCTCGCGGACCGGTTTCAGGAGCACCGCGGTCGCCTGAGGGCGGTGGCGTACCGGATGCTCGGCTCGCTGAGTGAGGCGGACGACGCGGTCCAGGAGGTGTGGCTGAAGCTCGGCCGCACGGACGTCGGTGAGATCAGGAACCTCGCGGGCTGGCTGACCACGGTGGTCGGCCGGGTCTGTCTGGACCTGCTGCGTACGCGCGCCGCGCGCCGCGAGGAGCCGCTGGACACCTACGTCCCCGACCCGCTGGTCAGCCCCCTGGAGCGGATCGACCCCGAGCAGGAGGTGCTGCTCGCCGACTCGGTGGGGCTGGCCCTGCTGGTGGTCCTGGAGACACTGGAACCCGCCGAGCGCCTCGCCTTCGTCCTGCACGACATGTTCGCGGTGCCCTTCGACGACATCGCGCCCGTCGTGGGCCGCTCGTCGGCCGCGACGCGGCAGCTGGCGAGTCGGGCGCGGCGGCGGGTACGGGGCGCTGCCGCGCCGGAGCCCGAGCTCGATCCGGCCCGGCAGAAGCTGGTCCTCGACGCCTTCCTCGCGGCCTCGCGCGCCGGGGACTTCGAGGCGCTGGTGTCCGTCCTCCATCCCGATGTCGTGCTCCGCGTCGACTCCGGCGTGCTCGTCGGTGGGGCGGCGGCGTCCAAGGTGGTCCACGGTGCGACGGGCGTCGCCCAACAGGCGCTCATGTTCCGCCAGTTCGCGGAGTTCTCCCGGCTCGCGCTGGTCAACGGGGCGGTCGGTGTCGTCACGGCCCCCGAAGGGCGCCCCCTGTCCGTCATGGGCGTCACCATCTCCGACGGCCGCGTCGTCGAGATGTACATCCTCGCCGACCCCGCCCGCCTGTCCGACCTGGCCCTCCCTGACCTGGCGGGCTGACCCCGGGTTCTCTCGCCCCCGCCGCCCCTACCCGTCCCATCCTTGGGGGCTCCGCCCCCAGCCCCCGGGTGTGTTCTTTGGCTGCGGGCCGGTGGGGGTTGGGCGCGCAGTTCCCCGCGCCCCTGAAGGGGCGCTGGCGCGCATCTTTCAGCCCGTCCGGCGTTTGAGGACGAGGCCGTTCAGGCCGAAGCGGGGGTCTGGGGGCGGAGCCCCCAGGGATGGGGCGGCGGGGGCGAGAGAACCCCTCACGGAGGGCGCCTGCCGGCTCAGTACGCTGGTGACATGCGAGAAGACAGCGTGACGGCAGTCGATGACCGGCTCCTCGAGTTGCGGGCCGACTGCGGTCGGTGTTTCGGGTTGTGCTGTGTCGCCCTGCCCTTCACCCGCTCGGCGGACTTCGCGATCGACAAGGACGCGGGAACACCCTGCCAGAACCTGCGGACGGACTCCCGGTGCGGAGTCCACACGCAGCTGAGGGAGAAGGGGTTCAACGGGTGCACGGTGTACGACTGTTTCGGCGCCGGCCAGCAGGTCTCCCAGGTCACCTTCGCCGGCCAGGACTGGCGCACAGGCCCGCGGGAACGAGCCCGGCAGATGTTCGACGTGTTCCCGGTCGTCCGCCAGCTCCACGAACTGCTCTGGTACCTGAACGAGGCCCTGACCCTCGCCCCGGCCCGCCCGATCCACGCCGACCTCCGCCGAGCCCTCGCCGAGACGGAGCGACTGACGAACCGATCCGCGGAGGAACTCGGGGCGTTGGACGTGAACGCGCACCGACAGCAGGTCAACACGCTCCTGCTGCGGACCAGCGAACTCGTGCGCGCGGGAGTCGGCCGTGGCAAGAAGAAGGAGCGGCGCGGCGCCGACCTCATGGGCGCCCGCCTCAGGGGCGCAGACCTGCGGGGTGCCAACCTGCGCGGCGCCTACCTCATCGCCGCCGACCTCACCGGCGCCGATCTGCGCGGCGCGGACCTGATCGGCGCCGACTTCCGCGACACGGATCTCACGGACGCGGATCTGACCGACGCGTTCTTCCTGACCCAGCCCCAGCTGAACGCGGCCAGGGGCAGCGCCGGGACCAGGCTGCCGCGGTCAGTCACCCGCCCGGGCCACTGGACGCAGTGACACCGGGTCCGCCGCGGGTGCCCGGTCCTCGAGGTGCAGCCGCAGCCCCTCCGGCATCAGCGTCAGCCGCTCGGCGACCCGCAGCCGGTAGTCTGGTTCGGGCCGCAGATCGTAGCGGCGCAGCAGCAGCCCCAGGACGAGCGTCGCCTCGTGCAGCGCGAACTGCCGGCCGATGCAGGCCCGCGCCCCGGTGCCGAACGGCTTGAAGGTGTGGGCGGCTCGGGACCGTACGGCCCCCGGGTCGAAGCGGTCCGGGTCGAATTCCTCGGCGTTCGCGCCCCACACCTCCGGGTTGCGCTGCAGCAGCGTCGTCAGGACCAGGGTCCAGGCACCCGTCCGCATCGGGTGGACCCCGCCCAGCACGGTGTCCTCCCGGGCCTCGCGCGCGAAGCCGGGTGCCGTCGGCCACAGCCGTAGCGACTCGTCGAGGACCCGGCGGACGTAGCGCAACTTGGCGACCTGGTCGTAGGCGGGCAGGAGGGTGTCGCCCCAGACCCGGTCCACCTCGGCCCGTGCGCGGGCGGCGACGTCCGGGTGCTGGGCGAGGTAGTGCAGGGCGAAGGAGAGCGCGCCCGAGGTCGTCTCGTGGCCGGCGATCAGGAAGGTGATCACCTGGCGTCGGATGTTCTCGGGCGTCAGCCGCTCCCCGGTCTCGGGATGGGCGGTCTCCAGCATCCGGTCGAGCAGGTCCCCTTCGCCGGAGGAGTGCTGACGGGCGGCCACGACGGCGTCGACCGTCTGGTTCAGGTACGCCATGTGCGCCACGTTGCGGCGGGTGGCCCCGCGCAGCAGGATCGGGGCCAGCGGCGCGGGGAGCACGTTGAGGCGCTGCGCGTAGGTCAGGGTGCCGACCATCGCGGTGACGAAGGGGTGCGGCCTGGAGCGCTCGAAGGAGCCGAAGTCGTGGCCGAAGCCGGTGCGGGCGATCGTCTCCAGCGTCAGTTTCGTCATGTCGCCGGGTACGTCCACCGCCCGGCCCGCCGCGCGCTCCCCGTCCCAGCGGTCCATCAGCCGCTCGGCCACGGCGAGCATCATCGGGTGGTAGCCCTCCATCGCCTCACGGCTGAAGCCCGGAGCGAGGATGTCGTGGGCCAGCTGCCAGTTCGGTTCGTGGTTGTACGCCGTGAACAGACCGTCCCCGGCGACCGGCCGGAGGTTGGCGACCCCGAGGCCGACGTGCTTGGCGAACCGGGTCTCGTCCGCCAGCTCGGCCGCGAGCTCGGCGCCCCACACGAAGACGATCTCCTTGCCGAAGCCCTTGCGCCGGAAGATCGGCCCGAGCCGGCGCCCGAATCGCATCGAGTCCTGCACCGGAGAGCGGACGTGCGCGCCGATCACATCCCCGACGAGGGGGAGCCGGTAGGGCGGGCGGGGGATGCGGTGCAGCTCGGGCCAGCCCAGCTCCGCGCTCCGGAACCCCTTGGGCAGCACGGCCCCTGTCGTCTCCGCCATGACGCGATCTCCCTTGTGCCTGCGGCACGTCGACGCTGCTGTCCTGACCATGTTGTACGCGGGTTCAATAGTGGTTTTCAGTGTGATCCTGTTGTTGAACCGACGTCAAGTAAGGTGCGGCCATGATGGGCACACAGGGGGAGCGAGGGGGACGGACGCGCCGTCGGCTGAGTACCGAGGAGCGCAGGGAGCAGCTGCTGTCCGTCGGGGCGCGGCTGTTCTCGGAGAGCCCGTACGACGAGGTGTGGATCGAGCAGGTCGCCGAGATCGCCGGGGTCTCGCGCGGGCTCCTGTACCACTACTTCCCCACCAAGCGGGACTTCTTCGCGGCCGTCGTGGAGCGCGAGAGCGAGCGGATGCTGCGGCTGACGGCGGCGGTGCCGGGGACTCCCGTCCGCGAGCAGCTGAGCGCCGGACTCGACACCTTCCTGGCGTACGTCGAGGCCCACGCGCACGGCTTCCGCGCCTTCCATCGCGCCGACGCGGCCGGTGACCAGGCGGTGCGCAGGGTCTACCAACGGGCGCTGGCCGCGCAGGAGCAGCAGATCCTGGCGGCGCTCGACGCCGACCCCGATGTTCCCGGGGGGATCGAGGACCGGCCGGAGCTGCGGATCGCCGTCCGTGGCTGGCTCGCCTTCACCACGGCCGTGTGCCTGGAGTGGCTCAGGGGGGCGGAGCTGACCCGGGAGCAGCTGCGGGATCTGTGCGCGCGGGCGCTTCTGGGCGCCATCGCGCCGTAACTCGTGCGAGGGACGCAGGTGTGGCGTGGTTGGCGTACACCCGGATCTCCGATAGGTTAGGCAAGGCTTACCTAAGGGAGGTTGGGATGGGTGACCGCATGGGTGACCGTCATACCTGGACGGCCGCACCCGCCGCTGCCGAGCGCGCCCGCTCGGTGCTCGCCGCGGCATGGTCCTGCGCGGTGACCGCGGAGGGCGGCAGGGAGGAACTCGTCGGTGCGCACACCGTCACCGCGGACGGCCGGGTTCTCCTGCACGTGCCGGACGACAGCGTGCTGACGGCCACGGCGGTCTGCGCGCCGCGCGGAGAGCCCTCCGCCGTCCTGGAGTTCGCGGACGTCGCGCCCGTGCCGGTCCGCAACCGGATCCGCGCCCGGCTCTGGATGGCCGGCCGGTTCGTCCTGGCGGACGGGCACCTGGAGTTCCGGCCCTCGCGCGTGGTGCTGCGCGAGGCGTCCGGCGCGCTCGTGGTGGACCTCGACGAGTTCGCGGACGCCGTCCCCGACCCGCTCGCGACGGCCGAGGCGAGCCTGCTCACCCATCTGGCCGACGCGCACCCGGACGCCGTCGAGCGGCTGACCCGCCTCGTCGAGCCCGAGAGCCTGCACGGCGCGGTCCGCGTCCAGCCGCTCGCCGTCGACCGGCACGGACTGACGCTGCGGATCGAACGGGCGCGCGGCAACGGCGACGTACGCCTGTCCTTCCACTCGCCCGCCGACGACGTCGCGCAGCTCACCGAGCGGATGCATGTGCTGCTCACGCAGGCGAGCTCCGCGAACTGCCCCCGCGCGCTACAGCGGCAGCGCACAGACGGCGACGGGTGAGGCGAACGGCTTGCCCGCGAGCCGGAGTTCACCGCTCGCGCCCTCGACGTGGAAGACGCTGACCGTGCTCGAGCGCTGATTCGCCGTGAACAGCAGCCGTTCGTCCGGTGAGAAGGCGAGGTGGCGCGGGAAGTCGCCGCCTACCGGCACGGTGTCCAGGAGCCTCAACCGGGCACCGGCCGCCTCGACCCCGTACCGCGTCAGGCTGTTGTGGCCGCGGTTGGCGAGATAGGCGTACGACCCGTTCGACGTCACCAGGAGCTGCGCCGGGTAGTTCGTGCCCGCGCCCGTGCCGGTGGACTGCGGGTCGCCCGGGGTCAGCCGTCCGCTCGCCGGGTCGTACGCGCAGACCACGACCGTGTTGTCGACCTCGTTGGCGAGATAGGCGAAGCGGCCGGCGGGGTGGAAGGTGAGATGGCGTGGCCCCGCGCCCGGCCGGGTGTGCGCCTGGGAGACCTCGGTGAGCGTTCCCTTCGACTGGTCCAGGCGGTAGGTGTAGACCGTGTCGGTGCCCAGGTCGACGGCGAGGACGTGCCCGCCGTCCGGACTGGTCACGAACTGGTGCGCGTGCGGCCCGTCCTGGCCGGGGCCCGGTGCCGGACTGGAGTGGGTGACCAGGTCGGTGCGCTCGCCGAGCGCGCCCGAGGCGTCGACGGGGTGCACGGCCACGCTGCCCGAGGTGTAGTTGGCGCTCAGCAGCCACCGTCCGCTCGGATGCACGGAGAGGTGGCACGGGCCCGCGCCGCCGGTGCTCCGGGTGCCCAGCACTCGGTTGTCGGCGAGCCGTACGGCCGTCACGGCGCCCTCCGGCCGCTCGTCGACGGCGTACAGCGTGTGGCCCTTCGGATGCGTGGCGAGGTACGACGGGTCACCGATGCCGGCGAGCGTGCCGGTGGCCGTGACGCTGCCCGTCACCGGGTCGTACGTGGCCAGACCGATCCCCTTTCCACCGCCCTGGACCGAGGTGTACGTGCCGAGGAACAGCCGGCGGACGGCGGAGGAGGAAGAGGCCGGCCCGGGGGCCGAGGTGGCGGGGGAGCCCTCGGCGGGTGGGGTCGTGGCGGCCGCGGGGCGGGTACGCGGCGCGGCCGGTGCCGGAACCGTCGCCACGGCGGTGATCCCCGCCAGCGCCCCGAGGAACCGGCGCCTGCCCCAGCCGCCGCCCGCGTCCCGCGCCGGATCCGCGCCACTGTTCATACCTGCACCTCGGGTGTCGGTCGCCTCGGTCGTCACAGCCACCTTGGCGTGCGACACCCGAGGAGTGCAAGAACGGCAATGCTTGTTGCGCTCTGTGCAACGACGGGCGGGGTTGCCCGACGACCGGGTGGGGCTGCCTACCAGTCACCGTCCTCGACCGGCTCGCCCGGCGCGTCGCCCAGCTGTTTCACCTGGTGGGGCGCGGGCTCCTGCCAGGGCTCGTGGTCGTCGCCGAGCCACTCGCCGACCGGCCGCACCGAGCCCAGGGTGTCCGTGGGGGCGACGTCCTGGGCCGCGTCGTCGTAGTACTCGAACCAGGGCAGCCCGGCCCGTGTGTACGCCGCGCGGTCGACGGGGGACGGCGGGGGAGCCTCGCCCGTGATGCGGCGCCACTCGGGAGGCGTCACGAGATGCACGAACACCCGGCCGGCGGGCTCCCTGGCCCAGGCGCCGCGCGATCGCTCGTCGGCGTAGACCTCCTGGCGCATCGAGCCTCCCACGCCGAGTCCCATGGCCGGGGCGCTCCTCGCGCGGGCCGCCGAGGCGGGCGCGGCGGCCATGGCGGCGCCGGGAGCCGGCGGGGCGGCGCCGAAGGCGGACTCGCTCTTCACCGACCTCGTGCTCACGGTCCTGCGGCGCTCCAGCTCACGCCACTTCGCGAGCTCCGCGTCATTCAGCCGGAAGGACTGCAGCTGCAGGCCGCCCCACACCTCCTCGCCGGTGACCTGGCCCTCGACCGTGGCGCCGAGCCCCAGCGGCACGGCCACGAACTGGCGGACCGTGCCCTTCCCGGAGTTGATGCCGTCGAGCCAGGGCTGGCGGGGGAGCACCACGTAGTTCTGCGGGTCCTGGGCGAGCAGGGAGCTCCACGGCCTGCCCGAGACCGCGCACACCTTGCCCACGCCGACCTGGAGCGCGGCCGGCTCCGTCGAGCCCGCGAAGCTCAGCCACATGGCCTCGCGCAGATACACCGGCAGCATCACACCGCCGCGCGCACGCCACTCGGCGGGCACGGTGTCCGCGTGGTCCTCGACGCGGCGCACGGGGAACTCGCCCAGCCCGGGCGGCAGTTCGTGCGTGCCCGTCTCGGGCAGGCGCAGCGTCCGCATGAACCGGACCCGCACCCCGCCCGGCAGGCGCAGTGTGTTCCCGTCGATCCGCACAGCGTCGTCGGCCATCCGTCCGCTCCCCCCGTCGTCGCCCCCGCCCCCGAGAACGGAACGGCTGTCCTCAGAGAGAACGACCGGAGACGGGGGGACGGTTCCGGTCCGAGCGCGGCTGTCGCGGCCCGCGGAGCGTCCGAAGGCGCTGCCGCAGTCGGACGAGGTGGTCACGGCGCTCGCGCTCTTCGCGGGTGCCGCGGTCGAGCTCCTCCATGAGCCGCCGCGAGCGGTGCTCCGTGTCCAGCTCGTCCAGGATGCGGTTGATCTCGGTGAGGACCGCGCCGTGCAGCTGCCACTGCCGGGCGTCCCGCTGCACCTCGTCGAGCAGCAGCTGGGCCAGCTTGTCGCGGGTCGCCGTGGCTGTGGACAGCTCCGCGGCGAGCCGGTCCTCGGCCGACTCGGCGTTCTGACTGATGTCCGTGGTCACCAGGACGGCGAAACTCACCACGGCGTCGCCCACTTCGGACAGCAGCTGCTCCAGCGTCGCCCCCACCTGGGGCTCGAACAGCGGCTCGGGATCGCGCTCCTTGGCGAGGTCGGTGAGGGTGCGGGCGAGCACCCGCAGCACCACCGTGCAGATCTCCAGCGTGTCGAGGCCGGTGCGCAGCACGATCCGGTGCAGCAGGCCCTCCCGTACGCGCGGATTGAGCTTGAGGCTGTCCTCGGCCTGCCGGAGCGCCGCGTCCACCTGGACGATGTCGTGGTCCAGGCGGCGCGCCTCGTGCAGCCGGGCGGTGGCGTGCTCGACGGGGGTGCGGCCGGCCGCCTCCTCGCCCATACGCAGCATCAACTGGCGTACCCGCCGTGCCAGATCCTCGATGGACTCGCCGGCCGCGCCCACCCACACCGGCGGAGCGAAGAGCAGATTGCAGCCGAGTCCGACCACCGCGCCGATCAGGGTCTCCAGCACCCTGGCCCAGGCCGTGTCCCCGACCCTGGTCACGCCGAGCACGAGCATGGCGCTGATCGCCACCTCGGGCACGAACTCGCTGACCCGGACGAGATGGCCGACGGCCAGCGAGGCGAGGATGAGCAGGGCCAGACTCCACCAGGTCAGACCCACGAGAACGCTGAAGGCGATGGCGACGACGACACCCGCCACCACGGAGTTCACCCGGCGGATGCCGGTGGTGAGGGTGGCGTAGAGCGTGACCTGCACGACCAGGAGCGCGGTGAGCGGGGCGGTGAGCGGGGCGGGCTCCGGACTGAGCCGCAGCGCGATCACGTACGCGACGGTCGCGGCCCCCGCCGACCGCACCGACTGGACGACCACGGGTTCCTCGTGCCACTTCCGGAGCTGTGCGCCCGCCACGGCCCACGCACCACGTACGTCTCGCATCCTTGGCCTTTTCCCTTTTCGCAGGCGTGCCGAACGTGCTGATAGAGGACCGTAACTGTCCGCAAGGGAGCCTAGTTTGTTCTCACCGGCCGGAAGGCATCCAGGAGGGGACCAGGAATGCGCGATCTCGCGGGCTTCGAACTGCTGACCAGGGCACACACCTACCTGAGCGAGGTGGCCGCCGCCGTACCGGAGCGGGCGTGGGGGTCGCCGACGCCGTGCAGCGAGTGGACGGTGCGCCAGGTCCTCAACCACGCGCGCCTGGATCAGCAGGCGTACGGCGCCGCGATCACCGGCACCGGATGGCCCGACTCCGACCCATTCCGGCCCGCCGACGCGCTGGACGCCGACGCGCAGACGGCCCTGGAGAAGGTGCTGCGGGGCGTGGCGGACGCCTACGCGCAGCTGCCGGCCGACTCCCCGGAGGTCGCGACCCCGCTCGGACCGCTGCCCTTCCCGCTGGCCGCCGCCGCTGCCGCCATGGACGCAGCCGTGCACGCCTGGGACATCGCCGTCGCCACCGGCCAGGACGCGCCGCTGGAGGAGGAGCTGGCGGAAGGGATCAGGCTTGCGGCGGATCGGCTCGCCGATCATCTGCGCGACGCGTACGGGGTGTTCGCCGCCGCCCGCGCGGTGCCGGCGACCGCCGGCCGGGCGGAGGCGCTGCTCGCCTTCCTCGGCCGGGACCCGCACTGGACGCCCGCCTTGTCCTGACCCGCGGACCGAGAGACGGAGGACACCGCGGCGTTGTCGACCGGTCGACAACGCCGCGGGCGCGGACGGCGGGGCCGCCCACCGTCACCGGTTGGAGCAGGCGCGGACGGCGCGGTCCACTGTCACCGGCTGGAGCCGGTGCGGCTGCGGGACCGGTAGCCGGCCACCTTCGCGAGGTTGCCGCAGCGGTCCATGGAGCACCAGCGGCGCCGACGGGCCTGGGAGTCGTCCAGGAAGAGCAGCGAGCACTCGGGGTTCTCGCACTCCTTGACCCTGGCGAGGAGCGGGCCGCCGACGAGCAGGACGGCGTCCCGGGCCACGGTCGCGAGGGCCGCGGGTCCGGGACGCTCGGCCGTCCAGCGCAGGGGCTGCCGGGGGTCCGCGCCGTCGTCCCGCGGCTCGGCGAGCTGGGGGGCGAGGTCGGGGCGGGCCGCCGCCTCGTTGGCCCGCGTGACATCGGCCGGGTCGGGTGCCTCCCCGGCCATCGCGGCGCGTACGAGCCGGTAGAGCGCCTCGCGCAGGGTGCGGGCGTGGGTGAGATCGCCCTCGGTGACGCGCACCGGGGTGTCGTCGGCCCCGGCGCTCAGGCCCGCCTCGGTGATCCAGCGGGTGAGGGCGTCGGGGTCCGGGAGCCGCTCCAGGGGGGTGGCGTGCCGCTTGCCGAGCGTGGCCACGAAGTTCAGGCAGGGGCGTCCGCCGATGAAGGGGAACGGCGAGGCGGGCTCGGGGGTGGCGGCGGGAGCGGAGGGCATGGTCCGAGTGTAGCGCCCTTGACACCGGTTGAAGTGGTGTCGCATGGTGACACCACTTCAACCGGTGTCACTGCTCGCGTGGGTCCCCTCGGATTCCGCGGTGCTCCGGTGCGTCCACCAGGAAGCAGGTGCGGTATGCGTGCGGTGCGAATCGACGAGTTCGGCGGGCCCGAGGTGTTGGTGCCGACGGAGGTCCCCGACCCGGTCGCGGGCCCGGGCCAGGTGCTGCTGCGGGTCGTGGCGGCGGGGGTGAACCGGGCGGACGCGCTGGTCCGTGCCGGGCGGTACCACCGGGCCGGACGGCCACCGCTGATCCCGGGGGTGGAGGCGGCCGGCGTCGTCGCCGCGGTGGGGGAGGGGGTGACCGGCATCGAGGTCGGACAGCGGGTCATGGCCCTGGACGGGGTGAACGCACCCGGCTTCTACGCCGAGTTGGCCGTCGTGCCCGCCCGACAGGTCACGGTCGTGCCGGACGGTCTGGAGCTGACCGAGGCCGCCGCCCTGCCCGTGGCCTGGCTCTCCGCCTGGTACTGCCTGCGCCATCTGGCGAAGGTGACCAAGGACGACACCGTGGTGGTGAAGGCCGCCGCGAGCGGGGTGGGCAGCGCGGCCGTCCAGATCGCCGCCGGGACCGGCGCCCGTGTCGTCGCGCTCGCGGGGTCACCCGACAAGACCGCCTGGGCCGCCGGATTCGGCGCCCACGACACCCTCGACACCTCCGCGCACCCGGGCGACGCGGAGGTCGAGGAGGTGCTGCGGCTGACCGGCGGGCGCGGCGCCGACGTTGTCCTCGACACCGTCGGCGGCCCCGCCTTCGGACGGAGTCTGCGCGAGGTCGGGCACGGCGGGCGGGTGGTCGCCCTCGCCAACGTCGCCCTGGAGCCGAGCACGATCGACACCCGCGACTTCTATCCGAAGAACGCCGCCGTCCTCGGCTTCCAGCTCACCAATCTGCAGATCCACGGCTACGACCCCCGCGAGGACCTGCGCGAGCTGGCCCGGCGGGTCGCGGCGGGCACGTACCGCGTGCCGGTCGAGACGGTGGTCCCGCTGGACCAGGCGCGCGCGGCCCACGAACGCCTGGAGCGGCGCGACAACCGGGGCAAGATCGTGCTGGCCGTTCAGGAGAAATGAGTTGCGGCGGTCCCGCCCGACGAGTGATCTCTAAGTGTCATGGAGTGGGGCGAAGAGGTGCGGGAACAGGGCGGGGAGGGGTCACGTGGACTTCAGGGGCGGGCGCACACCCCAGGAGCGGGCGCTGCGCCATGTGGCGGCTGTCTCCCGGGGCCCGGCGGTGGACCCGACGCTGCGCATCACCCTGAACTTCCACCCCGACCGGCTGGTGGGCGGGCTTCCGATCCTGGAGGTACTGGCCCGGGACGGCGCGTATGTCTCGCAGTTCGTCACGGGCACGAGCAACGGCGGGCTCACGGCACACCCGGGCGGCGACCGCTGGCGCTGGGAGAGCCGGATCTTCGGCGCGGCGTACGACGCCGAACCCGCGCACGAACGACCCGTGTACGGCGGACTGAACTTCCGGCGCCAACTCGCCGGCGCGGCGCCCCGCTTCGGCTCCTCGCACTTCCGGCTGACCGGTGCGGCCCTGCGGCGGGCCACCTTCTGCTATCCCGACAGCGCGGCCGAGCCGTCCGCGTTCGGGGTCGCCGCCGGGATGTCCCTGATCGAGCTGGCCGAGGCGGACGAGCAGGACGCGCTCAACGACTACATCGAGGCGCAGGTGCACGGCCCCGTCGACCTGGCGAGGGACATGGAGGCCCTGGTCCTGGACGCGAGCTACCGCGGCACGGCCGTCGAGGCGGTGGCCCGGCGGCTCCCGTGCCCCGTGGAGTGGCACCCCGGCTACCGGCTCCCGGTCGAGGAACTGCGGCGCCACCCGGACTTCCGTGGCCCGGAGTTCGTCGCGCTCGGCGCCCGGATCGCCGAGGACGGCCTGCTCGACCCCCGGATCATCGGGGACGCCGCCCGCACCGGCCGCCATGAACTCCAGGACCTGAAAATGGTGTGGCACTGCCTCGCGCGCTTCGGCGCCCCTCAGGGAGCGGGCACGGCCGCGGGCGGCCACACTCCGGGAGTCAGTACGCCCAGCGCGTAGGCGCGCGCGACCAGTTCCGTACGGTTGGCCGCGCCCCAGCGCTCGGATAGACGCCGCAGGTGGTAGTTGACGCCGTCCACGGTCAGGCCCGTCTCCCGGGCGGCCCGCGCGGTGGTCGCGCCCCCGGCGAGCAGCGCCAGAATGCGGACCTCGGCCGTGCCGGCCGCCGGCTCGGGCGGCTGCTCCACGCCCGGGCACTCGCCGAGCACGCGGACCATGACCAGCAGCGCGGTGCTCGCCTCGACGGAGTCACTGACCGGGTCAGCGGTCAGCTCGCCCTCGCGCGGCACCCCGTCGGCCGCCTCCCAGCGCACCGAGACCGGATAGCGCGAGCGTCGGCGCAGCCGCAAGGCCTGGGCGATCCGCTCGATCTGCCAGGGCTCCTGCGGCCGGAACAGGTCCAGGACCCCGCGCCCCCGCAGCCCGCTCGACGTGGCGCCCCACTCCGCCGCCATCGCCGGATTGGCCAGGATGATCGCCCCGTACACATCACAGACCGCGACCGGCATGGGGATGCGGTCGAACAACGTCATGGCCCGGTTGCGCCACACCACCGCGTCCACCGCGTCCATCGCCACCTCCCGGCCTCCTGCCATCCCGCTGCCGCCGTGGCAAGCGCGACCCGGCCCCGGGGACTACAGAATCATGTAGTGAGGCGGTGCGGGCACGACGGGTCCGACAATCAAGCTGGGAGGGCAGGACTTCCGTACCGCGAAAGGCAGTTGTCGCGCCATGTCCCCCACCGCGCCGCACCCGCAACCCACACACCCCCTCCACGACATACCGGTCGTCGACATCTCCGACACCGGACCCGGCCGAACCCCGCTCCAGCAGGTGATGGAGCTGATGCGCGCGCACGGCCCCGCGCTCGTACGACGGCTGCACGGCCGGGACACCCTCTTCGTCGGCGATCTCGACCTGGTCACCGACCTGGCCGACGAGACCCGGTTCGCCAAGGCCGTCGGACCCGCCCTGGAGAACGTCCGCGCGTTCGCCGCCGACGGACTGTTCACCGCCTACAACGACGAGCCGAACTGGGCCAAGGCCCACGACATCCTCATGCCCGCCTTCGCGCTGGGCTCCATGCGCACCTACCACCCCGTGATGCTGCGCGTCGCACGCCGGCTGATCGACTCCTGGGACCGCTGTGCCCGCGCCGGACAGCCCGTGAACGTCCCCGACGACATGACCCGCATGACCCTCGACACCATCGGGCTCGCCGGATTCGGCTACGACTTCGGCTCCTTCGAACGCGACGAGCCCCACCCCTTCGTCGAGTCCATGGTCCGCTGCCTGGAGTGGAGCATGACCAGGCTCAGCCGCACGCCGGGCAGTGACCACTCGGCGGCGGACGCGGCCTTCCGCGCGGACGCCGACCACCTCGCACAGGTCGTGGACGAGGTGATCGCCGCCCGCGTGGACTCCGGACCGAACGCGGCCGACGCCGGGGACCTCCTCGGACTGATGCTCACCGCCGAGCACCCCGCCGACGGCACCACGCTCGACACCGCCAACATCCGCAACCAGGTGATCACGTTCCTGATCGCGGGCCACGAGACCACCTCCGGCGCGATGTCGTTCGCGCTCTACTACCTGGCCAAGCACCCCGCCGTGCTCCAGCTCGTGCAACGCGAGGCCGACGCGCTGTGGGGCGACGCCGCCGACCCCGAGCCGACGTTCGACGAGATCGGGCGCCTCACCTACACCCGGCAGGTGCTCAACGAGGCGCTGCGGCTGTGGCCGACCGCCGCCGCGTTCAGCCGGCACGCCCGGGAGGACACCCTGCTCGGCGGCCGGATCCCGCTGCGCGCCGGACAGGCGGTCACCGTGCTCGGCCCGATGCTGCACCGGCAGCCGGTGTGGGGCGACAACCCCGAGCTGTTCGACCCCGCGCGCTTCACGGCGGAGGCGGAGGCCGCGCGCTCCCCGCACGCGTTCAAGCCCTTCGGCACCGGTGAACGCGCCTGCATCGGACGGCAGTTCGCCCTGCATGAGGCCACCATGCTGCTCGCCATGCTCGTCCACCGCTACCGGCTGCACGACCACGCCGACTACGCGCTGACGGTCAAGGAGACGCTCACCCTCAAGCCCGAGGGGTTCACCCTCACGCTCACCCCGCGCACGGCCGCCGACCGCGTCCAGGCGCCGCTGCCCGGCGCCGCCGCCCAGCACCCGGCGTAGGCTTCGGCCGACGCGTCCACCCTGCCCACCCGGGTGCGTCCCGGCACCCGCGCCCTCTTCCTGCACGGCAGCAACTACGGCACCTGCCGCGAGTTCGCCGCCTCGCTCGCCGACGAGGCCGCCGGGATCGGCTGCGACACGGAGGTGGCGCCGCTGGACGCGTACACCGACGGGCTGCCCACCGACCGCCCCGTCGTCATCGCCGCCGCCTCCTACAACGGGCAGCCCACCGACGACGCCACCGCCTTCGCGGCCTGGCTCGACACCGCCCCGCGGACCGCCGGCGTGACGTACGGCGTCCTGGGCGTCGGTGACCGCAACTGGGCCGCCACCTACCAGCACGTTCCGGCCCGCATCGACGAGCGCCTCGCGGAAGGGGGCGGCACCCGGCTCCTGGAGCGCGCCGCGGCCGACGCTTCGGGCGACCTGGCCGGCACCGTCCGCACTTTCACGGCCCGGCTGCGCACCGCGCTGCTGGAGCGGTACGGCGACCCGGACGCCACCGATGCGGTGGAGCCCACGGCGGCGTACGAGGTCCGGGCGCTGACCGGCGGCCCCCTGGACGCACTCGCCGAGCGGCACGGACTGCTCCCCATGACCGTCACCGAGGCGTACGACCTCACCGCGCCGACGCATCCGCGCACGAAGCGCTTCGTCCGTCTGGCCCTGCCCGACGGCACGACCTACCGCACCGGTGACCACCTCACGGTGCTTCCCGTCAACGACCCGAACCTCGTCGAGCGGACCGCCACCGCGCTCGGCCTCGACCTGGACACGGTCCTGGACATCCGCGCCACCCGCCCGCGCCGCGACGGCATCGCGGTCGACCGTCCCCTGACGGCACATCAACTCCTCACACATCACGTCGAGTTGCGGCAGCGACCCACACCCGAACAGCTCACCGCCCTCGCCGCGGCCAACCCGTGCCCGCCGGAACGAACGGCCCTCGCGGCGCTCGTGGACGACCCACGCACCCTGGTCGAGGTGTTCGAGGCCCACCCCGCCCTGCGCGGCGCGCTGGACTGGCCGGCCCTGCTCGACCTCCTCACCCCGCTGCGGCCCCGCCACTACTCGGTGTCGTCCTCACCCGCGACCGACCCCGGCCACGCCGACCTGATGGTCTCCCTGCTGGAAGCCCCGGCCCGCTCCGGCCTGGGCACGTACACCGGAGTCGGCTCCGGCCATCTGCACGCGGTCAAGCCCGGCGACACCGTCCTCGCCCGCGTCCAGCCCTGCCGGGAAGCCTTCCGCGTCGACGACTCGGCGCCGGTCGTGATGGTCGCGGCCGGCACCGGACTCGCCCCGTTCCGCGGCGCCATCGCCGACCGCCGCGCCCGGCTGACCTCGGGAGCCGAACTACCGCCCGCCCTCTGCTACTTCGGCTGCGACGCCCCGGACGCGGACTACCTCCACGCGGAGGAACTCCACGCCGCCGAGGCCGCCGGGGCGGTCTCCCTGCGCCCGGCCTTCAGCGCGGCGCCCGTCGACGGTGTGACCTTCGTGCAGCACCGGATCGCCGCCGAGGCGGACGAGATCTGGGAGCTGCTGCGGGCCGGAGCCCGGGTGTACGTGTGCGGCGACGGCTCGCGCATGGCACCCGGCGTCCGCGAGGCCTTCCGTACGCTGTACCGGGACCGTACGCCGGACGCGGACGAGGCGACCGCCGAGAGGTGGCTGAACGAGCTGATCGCGAACGGGCGTTACGTGGAGGACGTGTACGCGGCCGGGTGATCGAAGGGGCGGGTGGGGCGCATGACGGAGGATTCCTGGGAGCGGGCGCGACGGATCCTCGCGGCGGCCGGACTGCCGCCGGACCGCCTCGCCCGCTGCCGCCCGCTCGACGGCGGCACCTACAACACCGTCGAGGAACTCCTCCTCACCGACGGCACCCGCCATGTGCTGAAGGTCCCGCCCCCGCGGACCGCCCCGGGCATGCGCCATGAGCACGAACTCCTGGTGTCCGAGGCGGAGTTCTACCGTTCGGCGGCCACCGTCGACGTGCCGGCGCCGCGCGTCGTGGCCACCGGGGACCGTCACCTCCTCATGACGGCCTGCCCGGGCCAGTCGTGGAACGGCACACTCACTCCTGTCGAACAGGCCTCCCTGCGTGCGGAGTTGGGCGGCCTGGTGGCCCGGCTCCACCAGGTCACCGGACCCGGGTTCGGCTACCCGTCCGGGGCCCTCGGCCCGCTCGCCCCTGACTGGCGCACCGCCTTCACCACCATGTACGACGCCGTCCTCGACGACGCCCGCCGCTATCGGGCCTGGCTGCCCCGGCCCGTGGACGAGGTGGCCCGCACCGCGAGGGCGGCGTACGACGCCCTGGAGGAGGTCACCACCCCCCGCCTGGTCCACTTCGACCTGTGGCCGGGCAACATCCTCGTGGACCGGCCGGAAGGAACACCCCGGATCGGCGGCCTGATCGACGGCGAGCGCATGTTCTGGGGCGACCCCCTGGCGGACTTCGTCTCCCTCGCCCTCCTCGGCGACATCGAGGACGATACGGCCTTCCTGACCGGCTACCGGAAGGCGGGAGGCCGCGCGGACTTCGACACCGCGGCCCGCCGACGCCTCGCCCTCTACCGCAGCTACCTCTACCTGATCATGCTCATCGAGACCGTGCCCCGCGCCGTGGGTGACGACGATGTCGCCTGGACCCGGAAGGTGGTGGCTCCGCAGCTCGTGGCGGCCCTGGACGACATCGGCCGGCATGGAGCCCGCACGTCGAAGGGGTGACCTCGTCCCTCGCCTTCGGCTGGACGCGAGCTCCGTTCGAGGGAACACGCGCGTCCAGCGCGAAGGCCGGGACGTACGTCAGGCCGCGTTGCGCCTGCGCTCCCCGTGGGCCCGGATGATGTCCGCGTACCGGTGCCCGCTCCCCTTCACCGTGCGCCGCTGCGTCTCGTAGTCGACGTGCACGAGGCCGAAGCGCTTGTCGTAGCCGTAGGCCCACTCGAAGTTGTCGAGCAGCGACCAGGCGAAGTATCCGGCGAGGGGGACGCCCTTGCCGGCCGCCGCGGCACAGGCGGCGAGGTGCTGCTCCAGGTATCGCGTGCGCTCGGGGTCGTCGACGGTGCCGTCGGGGCGCACGACGTCGGGATAGGCCGAGCCGTTCTCGGTGACGTACAGCTTGCGGGCGCCGTAGTCGTCGGTGAGGCGCAGCAGCAGGCGCTCGATGCCGGAGGCGTCGACCTCCCAGTCCATGCCGGTGCGGGGAACGCCCAGGCGGCGCACCGTGCGCACGCGCGGCGCGGGTCCTGAGGGGTCGTCGGCGACGGTGGACGGGAAGTAGTAGTTGAGGCCCAGCCAGTCCAGGGGCTGCGCGATGGTCTCCAAGTCGCCCGGCAGCTCCGGGAGTTCGACTCCGTAGACCTCACGCATGTCCGCGGGGAACCCGCGGCCGTGTACCGGGTCCAGCCACCAGCGGTTGGTGTGTCCGTCCAGTCGGCGGGCCGCCTCGACGTCTTCGGGGCGGTCGGTGGCGGCCTCGACGCTGGAGAGGTTGTTGACGATGCCCACCTGGGCGCCCGGTGCAGCAGCGCGGATGGCCTGCACGGCCAGGCCGTGGCCCAGGAGCAGGTGGTACGAGGCGGGCACCGCGACCGCCAGATCCGCGAGGCCGGGAGCCATCCGGCCCTCCAGATGGCCGATCCAGGCCGAGCACAGCGGCTCGTTCAGCGTCGTCCAGTGCTGGACACGGTCGCCCAGACGCTCCGCGACGACCGCCGCGTACGAGGCGAAGTGGTGTGCGGTGTCGCGTGCGGGCCACCCGCCGCGGTCCTGGAGCACCTGCGGCAGGTCCCAGTGGTAGAGGGTGACGGAGGGGGTGATGCCCGCTTCCAGCAGGGCGTCGATCAACTGGTCGTAGAAGTCGAGCCCCTTCGCGTTGACCGGGCCGTCGCCGCCCGGCACCACGCGGGGCCAGGCTATGGACAACCGGTAGGCGTTGGTGCCCAGTTGGCGCATGAGCGTGATGTCCTCGCGCCAGCGGTGGTAGTGGTCGCAGGCGATGTCACCGTGGTCGCCGTTGTCGATCTTGCCCGGGGTGTGCGAGAACGTGTCCCAGATGGACGGCGAGCGGCCGTCCTCGGCGACGGCTCCCTCGATCTGGTAGGCCGACGTGGCCGTGCCCCACAGGAAGTCCTCGGGGAGTGCGGCAAGGTCGATGGTCACGGAAGTCCCTTCAGGGGATGAGGAGTCGGTCACTTGACGGCTCCGGCCGTCAGGCCGGCGACGAGGTAGCGCTGGAGCAGCAGGAACCCGGCGACCACCGGGACGCTCACCACGAGCGAGGCGGCCATGATCTGGTTCCAGTACACGTTGTTGAGCGTGGAGTAGCCCTGGAGCCCGACGGCGAGCGTGCGCGTGGTGTCGTTGGTCATCACCGACGCGAACAGCACCTCGCCCCAGGCGGTCATGAAGGCGTAGACGGCGACGGCGACGATGCCGGGGATCGCTGCGGGCACGACCACCCGCAGCAGCGCGCCGAGCGGCCCGCAGCCGTCCACCAGGGCCGCCTCGTCCAGATCGCGCGGCACCGAGTCGAAGTACCCGATCAGCATCCAGATCGAGAACGGCAGGGAGAAAGTGAGATACGTGAGGATCAGGCCGCCGCGCGAGCCGAACAGCGCGATGCCCGTGGCGTTGCCGATGTTGACGTAGAGGAGGAAGAGCGGGAGGAGGAAGAGGATGCCGGGGAACATCTGCGTCGACAGCACGGTCACCGTGAAGACGCGCTTGCCGCGGAAGCTGTAGCGGCTCACCGCGTACGCCGCGAAGACCGCGATCACCACCGAGCAGACCGTCGCCACGCCCGCCACGATCAGCGAGTTCAGGAAGTACCTCGCCAGCGGGACTGTCGACCAGATGTCGATGTACGGGCGGATCGTCAGCCCGCTCGGCAGCCAGCGGAACTTCCCCGAGACGTCCGCGAGCGGCTTCAGCGAGCTGGAGACCATGACGTAGACCGGCACCAGGACGAAGCCGGTGAGCAGGGTGAGGAAGATCCTGCGGGACCAGAGGAAGGACCGCGGGGGAGCCATCGGCGAGCGGGGCGCCTTCGAGGCGCGGGACGCCGTCTGCGCGGTGCTAGACATCGGCCGTCTTCCTTCCTCGGGAGGTCAGCAGCAGGTAGACGCCCGTCACGACGAGCAGGAAGAGCAGCAGCAGGACCGACATGGCGGATCCGGTGCCGAAGTTCCAGGTGACGAACGAGGCCTGGTAGATGTGCACCGAGATGAGGTCCGCGGCCTCCGGAGCGGTCCTGCCGAACAGGACGAACGGCGTGTTGAAGTCGTTGAACGTCCACAGGAACAGGACCAGCACCAGCACCTGGTTGACCGGGCGCAGTGACGGCAGGGTGATGCGGCGCAGCTGCTGCCACAGACCGGCGCCGTCGAGGGCGGCGGCCTCGTACAGCTCCCCGGGGATGTTCTGGAGGCCGGCCATGACGATGAGGAACGCGAACGGCCAGCCCTTCCACACCGAGACGGTGAGCAGGGCGTAGAAACTGTTGTCGCCGATGAGCCAGAAGGACGGCTTGTGGGTGAGGTGCAGCTGGTCGTGCAGGACGTGGTTCACCAGGCCGTTGTCGTGCTGGAACATGAACACCCAGGTGATGACCGCCGCGTACACGGGCAGCGCGTACGGGACGAGGAAGAGCGCCCGCAGCAGACCGCGGCCGCGGAAGGTGTCCTGCATGTAGATCGCTGCCGCCGTGCCGATCAGCCAGCACAGGCCCACCGACAGCAGGGTGAAACCGACGGTGACGAGGAACGAGTGCAGCAGCGCCTTGCCGACGGGCGCGCTGAAGTCCACCGACACCTTGTAGTTGTCGAATCCGGACCAGGGCGCGGTGCCCCAGTCGCGGATGTAGAACTGGGTGAGCTCCTTGAAGCTCATGAAGATGCCGATCACCATCGGCACCAGGTGGACCAGGAGTTCGAGGATCAGGGCGGGCAGGAGCAGCAGATAGGGCAGTGCGATGCGCCGGATCCGCCCGGGGCGGCGCGGTCCGCGCGCCGCCCCGGGGGAGTCCTTGGGCACCGCCCGTTCGCCGGAGTCGGCGGAGGCGGCGGTCGTGGTGGTCATGAGGGAGTCCGCGCTCACTTCGCCGGCATCTGCTGCTGAGCCTTCTCGAGCTCCGCCTTCACCGACTCGGTGGTCACCGCGCGTCCGGCGGCCGCGGCCGCGAACAGTGTCTTGACGGCCGTACCGACCGTCGTCTCGAACTGGGACTCGTCGGCGACCTGCGGAAGCGCGGCGGCGCTCTTGGCCAAGGTGTCCTTGAGGACCGCGTTCGCCGGGGTGTTGAAGGTGGCGTCCGTCTGGGCCGTCTTCACCGGCGGGATCGAGCTGTACGCCGTGTTGAGGATCTTCTGCTCGGCGTCGCTCGTCATGAACTTCACGAACTTGGTGGCGCCGTCGAGGTTGTGGCTGTTCTTGAAGACGGCCAGGTTGATGCCCGCGACCATCGAGTTGACGTTGGTACCGGTTCCCGGGGTGCCGGACTGCACGGGGACCGGGGCGATGCCGTACGCGTCGTCACTCATGCCCTGCGACTTGAGGTTGGCCGACGCCGACTGCCACAGCAGCATCGCGTTCTTGCCCTTGGCGAAGTCGCTCACGGACTGGTTCTGCGCGTACTCGGCGTTGCCGGGCGCGATGATCTTGTCCTTCGCCATCAGGTCGATGTACTGCTTGACCGCCGCGACCGTGCCGTCCGAGGTGAAGTCCGGCTTGCCGTCCGCGGTGAAGAAGTCGGCGCCGTGCTGCTTGGCGAAGACGAAGGTGTGGTGGATGTTCTCCGAGGGGTTCGAACCCTCGGCCCCCAGGCCCCACTTGCCGCCCTTGGACAGCTTCTTGCCGTCGGCGATCAGCTCGTCCCAGGTGGTCGGCGGCGTCGCTATGCCCGCGTCGGCGAACATCTTCTTGTTGTAGTAGAGCGCGTACGCCATCGAGTACAGCGGGACCGCGGCCGGGTCCTTGCCCTGCGCGCCCGTCGAGCCGAGCGCCGAGTCGACGAAGCGGTCCTTGCCGCCGATCTTGGCGAAGTTGCTCGCGTCCCACGGCAGCAGCGCGCCGGTGGCCTGCAACGAGGCGCTCCAGGTGTTGCCGATGTTCAGGACGTCGGGGCCCTGACCCGACGTGGTCGCGGTGAGAATCCGGTTCAGCAGGTCCGACCAGGGGACGACCTCCACCTTCACCTTGATCCCGGACTGCTTCTCGAACTTGTCGAGTTCCGGCTGGAGGACCTTCTTGTCGACCTCGATGCTGGCGCCCTGGTTGGAGGCCCAGTAGGTGAGCGTCTTCGGTGAGTCGTTGGACCCACCGCCCGTCGACGAGCCGCCACCACAGGCGGTCACGGCGGTCAGCAGGGAGACGGTGACCGCACCGGCGGCCGCGGCTCGGATTCTGCGCATGGCTGCGTATGTCCCTTTCCCGGGGGAAGAGCCACGAGGGGCGCCCGCGTTCACTTCTCGAACGACCCTCATGTCTTAATTTAGGACGTGAGTTAAGACCCGGAAGAAAGTCGCGTCAAGGGATCGCGCAGGGGTATCTTGCAGGTCGGGCAGGCCGGAAGGGATTCTCATGGCGGTGCGGAACGGACGAACAGTGCGTGACCTGCGACGCGGCAATCGCACCGCCGTGCTGCAACGGTTGTATTTCGACGGCCCCCTGAGCCGCTTCGAGCTGGGCCCGGCCACCGGCCTGAGTTCCGGTTCCATCAGCAACGTGGTCGCGGAACTCGTCGCGGACGGTCTGGTCGAGGAGGCCGGAAGCGTCGACTCCGACGGCGGCCGGCCGCGTACGTTGCTGCGGGTCGTACCCGGCAGCGGCCACATGATCGGCGTCGACGTCGGCGAAACCCGCGTCCGCGTCGAGCTCTTCGACCTGACCCTCACCGAACTCGCCCGCACGGAGAGGCCGTTGGAGCAGCAGGGGTACGCGGGTGACTGGGCGTCGGAGGGCGAGGGGGCGGCCCAGGTGGAGGGGCCGTCGCTGGGCGGAGGACCGTCCTCGAAGCGTCGGGAGTACGACGTCGATGTCATCGTCGGCCACATCCGGGACGGCGTCGCCGAGGTGCTGGACGAGGCGGGCATCGCTCCCGAGCGGCTGCTCGGCGTCGGGATCGGCGTCCCGGGAATCGTCGCCCGTACGCCCGAGGAGGGCGCGGTGGTGCACGGTCAGACGATCGGCTGGGACGCCGTCCCGCTGGAGTCCCTGCTCCGCTCGGCCTGCCAACTCCCCGACACCGTGCCGTACTTCGCGGACAACGGCGCCCGGACCCTGGGCCAGGCCGAGATGTGGTTCGGCGCCGGACGCGGCGCGCGCAACGCGGTCGTCGTCCTCTTCGGCTCGGGCGTCGGCGCCTGTCTGGTCACCGAGGACGTGGAGCACGGCCGCTCGGTGGAGTGGGGCCACCTGACGGTACGGGTCAGGGGGCGCCGCTGCCGGTGCGGCGCCCTGGGCTGCCTGGAGGCGTACGCGGGCGCGGAGGCCCTCCTCGACCGCTGGCGCGAGGAGGGCGGACGCCCGCCCGAGGGCACCGACGAGGAGACCGCGCTCACCGCGATGCTCACCGCGGCCTACCCGGCCGAGGAGGGCGTCGAGCCCGACCCCGTCGCGCTCGCCGTCCTGGAGGAGACCGCCGAGTACCTGGGCGCGGGCCTGTCCGACCTGATCAACCTCTTCCAGCCCGAGCGGATCCTGATCGGCGGCTGGGCGGGCCTCCAGCTCGGCACCCGCTTTCTGCCCGCCGTCCGCCGGTACGCGGCCTCGTACGCCCTGCGCTACCCGGCCGAGCGCGTCTCCATCGACCTCGGCCGGCTCGGCCCGGACGCCGTCACCGTCGGCGCCGCGATCCTGCCGCTCGCCGACTTCTTCGCGCGGGGCGGCCGACGCGCCGAGCCGGTGAGCGAGGGCCCCTCCCCGGCCTGGCGCACCGCCCTGGAGGAGCGCGCCCCGCACTGACCCGGGGCCGTCGCTCCCCACCGCGTCACTTGGCGGGCTTGTAGAAGGCGTAGGTGGCCGAGTAACGGACGCTGATCTGGTCGGTACCGGTGCAGGCGGTGGTGGGCGCGACGCCGCCGTGGGTGTCGAGGCGCTGGACGTAGGAGACGCCGGCGAAGACCCCGGTGCCGCGCGTGGCGGTGGACTGCAGGAGAAGCTCGGGGATGGTGCCGGTCTTGGGGGAGTTGGCGATGGCGGCGGCGTTGACCGCGCTGCCGTCCACCGTGGACACCCAGACGGGGCCGCGGGAGTGGAGGGCGACGGGGCGGTGGGTGCGGTCGTTCTTGGCCCACAGGGTGGCGGCGGGTTCCAGCAGCTTCCAGGCGCCGTCGGCGCAGGTGTAGGTCTGGACGCCCGCGGCGGAGAAGACGCCGGTGAGCCGGTTGCCGTCGGGGACCTTCAGCGCGGCGGGAGCGTCGACGCCGGTGCGGGCGGGCTGCGAGGTCGCGGCCTGGCCGACCGTCGCGCTGAACAGCGTGCCGGCGGTCACGGCGGCGACAACTGTCGTGGTGAGGACGAGACGCTTGGCGAGCTTCATCGGATGTGTCTCCAGAACGTTTTCTGAACGAGGTCGAGTGGCACCGCGGTGACTGGGCGGGCTGTCGTCGGTGCGCACACGGCAACGCCCTGTTCCTCGGCGTTCTTCGGCCGTGCCGGACCGGGCGACAGCCACGGCGTCCTCGGCGGGATCACCGAGGGGCGTTCCCACCCGTACCGGGATCGTCGACGCGATGACGAGTAGGGAGTATCGCCGTACGGGTCTCGGCTCCACGAGGGTCTCCGGGGCACGTGGCCGGGCACACCGCCGCGTACTCGGGGCGTCGGTGCATGTGCCTCAAGACGGCTGTCGCTGGCCCTCCGCGGGTGGATGCCCAACGGCCGGGCCGGCTTCGGTGCTCAACAGGTTCGTCTTCCGAGTTCGCCACCACGGCACCAACTGGACGAGGCCGAACATCACCTCGACGCCGAAGAACAGCCAAAGCAGCCGCATGGCACCGTGGGCCAGCGCGTACGCCTGCCACGCCGCGAACAGCGTGCGCGCGATGCCGTCGAGCAGTCCGTGCACCGGCAGCGGCCGGACGATGCGCAGGACGGCCCAGACCACCACGACCGAGCCCATCAGATTCGCGTACAGCGTCTGCACCGGGTCGAGTTCGGGCAGGGCTCCCAGCCCGAGCGCGTTGCCCGACGACGACAGCGCATCGTGCACCAGAGCGTACGTCCACGGCGTCGCGAAGCCCGCGGTGACGACGAGGTCGTACCAGGCGCTCGCCCGTACGGCGCGAAGATAGGCGGGGCGTTCGGGGGCGAGGGTGCGGATCACGATGAGGCTCCAACTGGTCTCGGGGCAGCGATGCCTCACGCTAAACAGTGGAGTACGGTCCAAGGTCAAGCCCGCCGTCCGATGGAGGGACATGCGTATCGGAGAGCTCGCCGCGCAGGCGGGCATGAGCAGGGACACCATTCGGTTCTACGAGAAGGTCGGCCTCGTCACGGGTCGGCGGCTGGCCAACGGTTATCGCGACTTCCCGGCCGAGGCGGTGCCCTGGTTGCAGTACGTCCGCACTGCGCAGACGCTGGGATTCTCGCTCGCGGAGATCGCGCGGCACGGCGAGGAGTTGCGGGAGGCGCCGGACTCCGCGGAGGCGCTGTCCGTGCTGTTCGAGCAGAAGATCCAGGTCATCGACGCCCGCATGGCCGAACTCGCCACCCTGCGGGCCGAACTGGCCACGCGCGTCGACACCGGGTGCCCGTTGCGGCCTATGGGCCGACCGAGCTGACCACAGGGCGCGCACGCGCAGGCATGACCTCGGGGGTAATCGACCCCGCCCCGGCGCTCCGGAACCATGAAGGACGTACCCACTCGTCCCGCCACCGGATTCCGGGAGGTTTCCCATGCCGTACTTCGAGAGCCCCGTCGATGGCACCCGCCTGCACTTCGTCGACTACGGTCCCGCCACCGGGCAGGTCATCGTGTTCGTCAACAGCGCCTACTTCGGCACGGAGATGTGGGAGTACCAGATGCTGCCGCTCGCCGCGGAGGGCTACCGGTGCGTCGGCTTCGACCGGCGTGGCCACGGCCGGTCCGACGACGTGTGGGGCGGGTTCGACCTCGACACTCTGGCCGACGACGTCGACGGGCTGCTGCGTCACCTCGACCTGTCCGGGGTGACACTGGTCGGGCACTCCATCGGGACCGCGGAAGTCGTACGTTGTCTGACCCGGCACGGCGTCGAGCGGGTGGCGAGGGTGGCACTCGTCGCGGGCATGGCGCCCGGCGCCGTCCGGTCCGCGGACCATCCGGAGGGCATCGACCCGGGCGTCGTCGAGGCCGGCAACGAGGTCTTCCGCCGCGACCGGGCCGCCTTCTTCGTGGACGGGGCCCGCTCGTTCTTCGCCCTCGACCTCCCCGGGAACGAACTCTCCCCGGCCTACGTGCAGTCCATGATCAACCGCTGTCACGGCGCCACCGCGCGCGGCGGGGCGGCGTTGGGAGACCTCGCGGCCATCCTGAACGTCGCCCCCGAACTGGTCAAGCTCGACCTGCCCGCACTGGTCGTCCACGGCACCCACGACACGTCGGCGCCGCTGGACCTGACCGGCCGCCGGGCGGCCGAACTGCTGCCCAACGGCACACTCAAGGTCTACGAGAACGCGGGCCACGGCCTCTTCGCCACGCACGCGGAGCAACTCCTCGCGGATCTGCGGGAGTTCACGGCCCGCGACTGACGCCCCGGGCGCGTCACGCGAACGCGTTCACCCCGGTCAGCTCCGCCGACAGCGTCCACAGCCGCGCGGCCTGCTCGGGGTCGATCGCGTAGTCGCGTACGCCGGTTCGCTCGCCGTCCGCCGGAGCGACCTCGGCGATGTCGCAGTCCTCGCAGTACACCCCGCCCAGGCCGGCCAACTGGGGTGAGGTCGCGGCCCACACCTGGGTCGCCGCACCTTCCTGGGGCGACTTGAAGCCGGACGGGTTCAGCGGGTTGCCGTTCTCGTCGATCCAGCCGCGCTCCACCATCTCCTCCTTGGCGAGGTGGCGCTGCAGCGGGGTGAGGATGCCGCCGGGGTGGAGGGCGAAGGCCCGGACGCCGGACTCCCGGCCGAGCCGGTCGAGGTGGACGGCGAACAGGACGTTCGCGGTCTTCGCCTGCCCGTACGCCTCCCACTTGTCGTAGCCGGTGCGCCAGTGCACGTCGTCCCAGCGGATCCCCGAGTTGTGGTGAGCGCCCGAGGAGACGGAGACGATCCGCGCGCCGCCCGGCTCGATCGCGGGCCACAGACGGTTCACGAGCGCGAAGTGGCCGAGGTGGTTGGTCGCGAACTGGGCCTCCCAGCCGGGACCGACGCGGGTCTCCGGGCAGGCCATGATCCCGGCGTTGTCGATGACGATGTCGATGGTGCGGCCGGAGGCGAGGAAGCGTTCGGCGAGGGCGCGGACGCTGTCGAGGTCGCCGAGGTCGAGCTCGTCCACCTCGACCCCCTCGATGCCCTCCACCGCCTCCCGGGCCGCGGCCGGGCGGCGCGCCGGAACGACGACGTGGGCGCCCGCCTTGGTGAGCGCGCGGGTGGTCTCCAGGCCGAGCCCCGAGTACCCGCCGGTGACGATCGCGAGCTTCCCGGTCAGGTCGACGCCCTGGAGGACGTCGTCGGCGGTGCTGTGGGCGCCGAACCCCGAGCCGATCTTGTGCTGTGCAGTGGTCATGTTCCGACGCTACGGATTGGAGAGCACTCGAAGTCAAGCGGAGGCCGCCGCCCACGGCGGGGGCAGCAGCGCGGGGCGGGGCGGCATCGCAGGCCGGGGCGGCAGTGCACGGCGGGGCGGCAGTGCACGGCGGGGACCGGGCAGGGCGCCAGACATGAAAAGACCCCGACCGGACGGGGGAATCTCGGTCGGGGTCGTCTGTGGTGGGCACCGATGGCGGTCACCTCTCGGCGAGAGGCTCCACAGGGCTTCAGCCGAACGATCGTCCCTGTGGGCAATAGATGAGGCCCGGGGACACCGGCCCATCCGCACCCACGGTTGGTTTAACGGGGAACTACCGATGGGTGTTCCCACGTGACCAGGGCGGGCGCGGTGATCCGCGTCACCCGGAGGGGGCAAGAGGGGCGGACGGTTCTCGGGTCGCCGTACGCCTCACGTCTCGGCTCGCCGTACGACTTCATGCGTCCGAGGGCTCGGGCGCGGGTTTGTTCTCGCTCCCCAGCGTACGCCCGTCAGGTGCTGGTGACACGGGTCGGCGCCGTCCGCGAGCGGGTCCAGGCCAGCAGCTCGTCCTCGCTCCAGGTGGTGATCACGCGCTCGGCGGGCACCCCGCACTCCTCGGCCCGCGCGCAGCCGTGGATCTGCCAGTCGAGCTGGCCGGGTGCGTGCGCGTCGGTGTCGATCGAGAAGAGCACGCCCGCGTCGAGCGCCCGGCGCAGAAGCGGGCGCGGTGGGTCGAGCCGTTCCGGGCGGCAATTGATCTCGACGGCGGTACCGGCCTCCGCGCAGGCGGCGAAGACCGCGTCCGCGTCGAACTCCGACTCGGGCCGCCGCCGCTCGGTGAGCAGCCGGCCCGTGCAGTGACCGAGCACGTCCGCGAGCGGATTGCGTACGGCGGTGACCATACGGCGGGTCATCGACCTGGCGTCCATGCGCAGCTTGGAGTGCACCGACACCACCACGACGTCCAGCGACTCCAGCAACTCCGGCTCCTGGTCGAGCGATCCGTCCTCGAGGATGTCGCACTCGATGCCGGTGAGCAGCCGGAAGGGGGCCCACCGGCGGTGGAGCTCCGCCACCACCGCCAACTGCTCGCGCAGCCGCTCGGGGGACAGGCCCCGCGCCACGGTCAGCCGTGGCGAGTGGTCCGTGAGCACCGCCCACTCGTGCCCGAGACGCGCGGCGGTCCGGCCCATCTTCTCGATCGGGCTGCCGCCGTCCGACCAGTCGGAGTGCAGATGGCAGTCGCCGCGCAGCAGCGCCCGCAGGCGTTCGCCGCCCTCGGCGAGGGGGCCCGCGGCCTGCTGTTCCAGCGTCTCGAGATAGCCGGGCGGCTGACCGGCCACCGCCTCGCGCACGACCTGCGCCGTCTTCGGCCCGATGCCCTTCAGCGACTCCAGGGTCCCGGCGGCGACACGCCTGTCGACCTCCCCGGCGGGCAGCGCGGCCAGCACGGCCTCCGCGGTGCGGAAGGCCCGTACGCGATAGGTGGGGGCCTGGGTGCGCTCCAGCAGGAACGCGATCCGGTCCAGGGCCTCGACGGGGTCCATCGGCATCACCTTCCGTGAGCTCCCCACCCCTTTCAACCCCTTCAAGCCTTGCCCAGCCGCCGTCGGCCCGCACGGCGGAGTGCCACTCACCTCGGCCCCCTCGCGGGAATCGATCTACGCTCTAGGCATGACCGAAATCTCGAGCCCCCACATCTCCTACCCGCGGGTCATGGTGCTCGGGGTGCAGCCGTGCGACCCGCCGTTTCGGATCGTGGAGATCGACGGGGAAATGGTCGGCGAGGCGAAGTCGATCACCGATGTCCTGACGTTCGCCGGCTCCCAAGGGATCCACATCCACGATCTCGACGATCCGGACGTGGTGCGCTGGGTGGGCGGCGACAAGTTCACCTGGGCGCCGCGCCAGGGCCGGTCCGGCGGATCGGGGCGCTAGGGCCTGTCCGGCGGATCACGGCGCCAGGGCTTGTCCGGCGGATCACGGCGCCAGGGCCTGTCCGGCGGATCAGGGCGTGGCGCCGGACAGCTGGATCGAGGAGGCGGGGAGCGCGCGGACCTCGGGACTCGCGCCGGTGTGAGCTGTCGCGGGAGGAATGACCCCGCACCCCAGGAAAGATCACGAAAGGGCGGGAACTCGGCATGGGCCGATTCCCCCGAGGGCACGGTTGATCTTGCCGGGTGATCGCGACCGCCCCGGCGCCCCCTCTTCCCTCCGGGAGTCGTCATGCCCCGTGGCTTCGCCGTGCCCGCCGCCGCCCTCCTCGCCTCGACCGTCCTGCTGGCCTCGACCGCCCTGCTCACCGCCGTACCGGCGAGCGCGGCGACGCCTGGCGCGTCGCGGGCCGGAGACGTGTGCTTCTGGACCGCCGCCGGACAGCACGGCTCGTCCTGGTGCTACACCCCACCGGGCTATACGGACGTCCCGGAGTTCCTGCACGACAAGGCCGCGTCCTTCAGGTCCAACGCCGACACCGCCGTGTACGCCATCGACTGGGGCCGCGGCACCTGCTACGCCCGGCTGATCCGGGCGCACGACCTGGCCGACAACTGGCCCTGGGGCGCCCGGCTCGACGGCGTCGCCGACACCATGATGGGCTGCGAGGTCGGCTGACCCGTGCGACTCCTTCGCGCGTTCGCCGCCGCCGCGCTCGCGGTGCTGGCGTTGACGGGGTGCTCCACGGCGACGGCGCAGCGGGCCGTGCCCCCGCTGCCCAGGACCGAGCGCGACCGCGACGACCTCATCGACGCCGCCCAGCAGGTACTCGTCGACCGCTGTCTGGCCCGGCAGGGACTGACCCTGCCCAACGCCTCGGCACCGCAGGACCACAGCGCTTCGGCCCCGCAGGACCGCCGACTGCAGAGCGCCCTCTTCGGCCACGGCCACCCCGAGCTCTCCGTCACCCTCGCCACCGGCTATACCGTCACCGCCCACACGGACGGCTGCCTCGCCGCCGCCGAGCGCGATCTCTACGGCGACCAGCGGCTCTGGTTCCGTACACGAGTCGTGGTGAACAACCTGCGGGCCGAGGCCCAGCAGCGCATGAAGCGCGACCCCGACTACCGCGCCGCGACCGCCCGCTGGACCCGCTGTGTCACCCCGGCGCACGAGGCCCGCCCCGACCGCCCCGACCCCGCCGTCTCCACGCGCTGCGCACGTGAGAGCGGCCTCACCCGGCTGCGGGCGCGGCTGGAACCGGCCCTGCTGGCCAGGGTCCGCGCCGAGCGGCACGGACAACTGACCACCTACCGGCAGTTGCGCACCCGCGCACTGCGCCGCGCGGCGGATCTGTACGCCGAGCGGACCGTCCAGGTAACCCTGAAGAAAGGCAGTGACCCTTCGTGATCACCCAGCGTCTCGCCTTCTCCGCAGCCGCGGCCCTGCTCGCCCTCACCGGCGGCCTCGCCCTGGCCACCCCCTCCGGCGCGGCCGACTGCCCCAGCGGCAACTTCTGCGTCTGGGAGAACGCCAACTTCGACGGTCAGCGCGCCAACTGGTCGGGGGACGACGGGTGGTGGGAGAGCTGGATCGCCGACACCGACTCCTCCTGGGCCAACCACGGCATCTCGGGCCCCGGCGTCAAGGACCACGTGAAGGTCTACGAGGACGCCTGGCAGGGCGGCGCCATGACCATCTGTCTCGGACCGGGGGAGGAGGTCGGCTACAACGCCGTGGCGAACGACCGCGGTGACTCGCACACCTGGTCCATGGGCTGCTGAGAGGCCGACCCCAGTCGATCGACCCCGGCCCGATCGACTCCGGCCGATCAACGCCGTCCGCCCGCGGTGGGTGCCGCGGACGGACGGTCATGCGGTGCGGCCCTTCATGCCTTCGGGGCCCCGCGCCGGTTGCGCAGGCCCTTCCGACGGCGCTTGGGATGCACCGCCCGGCCCATCCGCCGTCCCAGCAGCAGATAACCCACCAGCGCTCCGGACGTGTTGAGGATGACATCGTCGATGTCGAAGGCGCGTCCGGTGATCAGCGTGCCCTGGACCAACTCGACCAGCAGCATCACCACCGCGGTGAGCAGCAGAACGCGCAGGATCCCCCGGGCCTTCGGAATCAGCACGGGCACCAGCACGCCGAACGGCACACCGAGCACGACGTTCCCGCCGATCTGCTTCACGGCGTCGCGCAGCGCGGGCTGGTCGAGATAGGCCCGCAGAGAACTGCCGGGGTGCAGATTGGTGTGGATCAGCGCCTTCGACGCCGGTGACGGCTCCAGCGTCAGCCGGGCCAGCGCGACCGCGAACGCCACCATGGCCACGAAGGCCAGCAGCATTATGAGCAGCCGCACGGGCAGCGGGAGCGCCTTGCGCTCCTGCGCGGGTACCGATGGCCGTCGACCTGACTTCGCCGTACCGGTGGTGCGCAGGGTGCTCAAGAGTGACGCCGTACGGACCATTCGATTCTCCCGGTTTCAACGGTTCTCCAGGTAAGGGCGGTTACCCGCAAAGCCTCCTTCGATGCCGAGCCCCGCGCGACGGAAGGAGGGGGTCATGAAAGGGCGTCCCGTGGGCAGTCGGGGGCAGGGGCGCCCGGCGGGATCCCGGCGCTGTTCGTCGCCGTGCGTGAGGTGGGGCCCGGTGGGGCGACGGCCTTGCCCCACCGGATCCTTGCCGGAGTGCGGCCCGGCTCAGGCGCCGTAGCTCACGCTCACCTCCTTGAAGCCGAGGGAGCGCAGCAGGCCGTCGAGCATGCCGGTGGTGTTCTCCTCGGCCCGTTTGGTGAGTTCGCTGTCCTTCGCCGCGTCGCCGATGTGCTTGACCGCGAGTTTCTGCACGGCCTGTTCGCTGTCCGGGTTGTCGGAGAAGAAGTCGCCGAGCCGGTCGAGCAGCCCACGCTGTTTGGAGACGGCGTAGGAGCGGTTGGGGTCGAGTGCGGGCTTGCCGAGGAACGCGTGCGGCAGCCGCAGGGTGGCCGTGGTGCGGTCGGCGTCGACCGTCACGTCCTTCTTGGCGAGCGAACCGAGGTCGACGTACGCCTCGACCGTGCCGGCCCCCACGTACAGCGTGCGGGTGCCGCGGATCGCGTCGGGCAGGTACTTGGCATCCTTCTCCAGGTCCACCACCACCTGGAAGTTGCCCGAGGCGGCGTCGTAACGGCTCATGTCCTGGATCGACTTGAGGAGGGCTGGTCCGGAGCGGTCGTGCGTCTGGGTGCCGAACAGGTCGCGCAGCCCAGGCAGAACGGCCAGGCGCAGCCCGGCGAACAGCACCACGAGCACCAGCACGACGGCAGTGATCGCCTTGGCCCACGCGGGCATGCGCTTGGGCAGGCGCTTGATGGACGTCGTCATTCGACGGTCCTCCTTCCTGCTCACCGAATGCCCGCCAAATCGCCTCCTAGGCCGCCCTGTTGGCGGATTGACGTCGCTGACGGGGAGCGTGGGCGGGAGCGCGTCCACTGTGGTGGCACCGGCCACCACACTTCGCCGTACACCGAATGAGCGCCGCGTCCGCCCGGCGTACCGCATCCGCCGCACTACACACGGCGGTCCCCCGACGGGCAGGACCACCAGACCCCTTCCCCGTGCGTGAGCCCCGGCAGCCGCAGCTCGACCTCCCGCACATGCCGGGCCGGCAGCTCACCGGCGACGAGCCGAGCCGCGACCGGGGCGGGCGCATCGAACGGGAGCTCCACCTCGAAGGCGTGGTACGGCTCGTACACCCGCGCCCCCGCCCTCTCCAGCGCGCGTCGCGGCACGACCGGGGTGAGGCCGCGGAAGTCGGCGGCCGTGCTGAGCGGCGCGGCGAATCCGGAACGGACGAGCGTCACCCGGTAGTCCGTGACCGGCCGGCCGCGCCGACCGGTGAGCAGGGTCGCGTGGACCGTCTCCTCGATCGCCTGGTGGAAGGCCCGGGGCAGGGCGCCGAGCTCGGCCTCGTACGTGAAGACGCCGCCGGAGCCGTGCGGCCGAGCGCAGCGGTTCCGCCTGGTCGGGGTGCCGGGCCCGGACGAGGGTGGTGAAGGCCCGGTGGCTACGAGGGGCAGAGGGCGGCGGTCATCAGGGCGAGGGCCGCAGGGCTGGCGTCGGCGTCGGTGCCCCAGTCGGTCCAGTCCACCGTGACTTGGCGGGTGCCGTCGAGTGTGTGGAAGGAGATGGTGCGGTAGCCGGGAGTGCCGCCGCCGTGGCCCACGATGGTGCCGCAGGGAAGCGTGGCCATCTCCAGGCCGAGGCCCCAGCCGTCGCCGCTGGTGTCGGCGGTCATCTCGTGCAGCTCGGCCGGGCGCAGGAGGCCGCCGCTGAGCAGGGTGCGGAAGAAGTGGTCGAGGTCGGCGGTGGTGGAGATGATCTCGCCGGCAGCGCCGGCGATGGACATGTTGACGGTGGTGTAGTCGACCGGGACAAGTGTCCCGTCCTCTTTCTCCACTGGTTCGTAGCCGTGGGAGTGGGGCCCGGTGAGGAAGGGAGAGGAGCCCGGCAGGCGGGTGTCCCGGAGTGCGAGGGGCCGGATGATGCGCTGGTCGATTTCGGTGCGGTAGGAGCGGCCGGTGACCTTTTCGATGATCATCCCGAGCACGATGTAGTCCGTATTCGAGTAGTGGTGATCGGTGCCCGGCGGGAACAGCAGAGGGCGGTTGCGGTCGCCGTCCTTGACGGCCCGTCGGACCAGCTCGGCGGGTGTCCAGGTGCGGAAGCGGTCGTGGGGGGCGTCGCCGTCGAGTAGTCCGTCGGTGTATTCGGGCAGGCCGCTGGCGTGCTGGAGCAGTTCCCGGACCGTGATCTTGTCGCCTCCGGGGGCAGGGACGAGGCCGGGAAGCCACCGCTCGGCGGTGTCGGACAGGCGCAGCCGCCCCTCGCCCACCAGTTGGAGCACGACAGTGGCGGTGAACGTCTTGGTGACGCTTCCGGCGCGGAAGCGGCCATCGACAGGGGCGGCCTGCCGGCCGTTGAGCCTGGACTTGCCGCTGCTGCCGCGCCATACGGCGCCACCCTGCCGGACCTCGGCGACCGCGCCGACCGCTCCGGTTGCCGTCACCCGGTCCAGCGCCGCCTGTAACGCGGTCGCGTCCGGGCCCACGGCGGGCGGTGCGGCGACCGCACCGCCCGCCGTGGGAACCAGCGCGCACACCGTCAGCAGCGCCAACGCCCCGAATCGTGAGCCCCTCATCGTTCTCCCGCCCTCGCTGTTCCCCGTGGTCCCCGTCGTACTGGCGTGGACGATGGTGCCCGTCCACGCCAGTACGACGGATCCCCCCGGGGAAGGAGGGGGATTCCCGGAACAAACGGCCGCCCGCCCCGACGCCGGGATCAGGGGTTCACCTAGGGTCTGTCGTTTGGATCAGCTGGTCGTCGGTCCGGGTGTGCCGTTGACTGATGTGCAGTGGGCGCGGATTGAGCCGTTGCTCCCGGACCGGACGCCGAAGCGGGGTGGCCGCCGGCGGGACCATCGTGAGGTGATCGACGCGATCGCCTTCAAGTTTCAGACGGGTACCCAGTGGCTTCATGTGCCGAGAAGGAAGTATGGCAACTCGCGAGGTGTCTGCAACCGGCCGCGGATGTGGGCCGTCGATGGCACCTGGGAGCGGGAGTTCACTGCCCTGGTGGCCCAGGCCGACGCGAACGAGGACCGGCGAGCCGGACGACCATGCCGTCGGCCGGTCCCGCGGCGGACCGACCACGAAGATCCACCTTGCCGCCGACAACCGCTGGTGTTCCATCTCACCGACGGACAGGCAGGCGACTGGCCCGCCTTCATGGAATTGATGGCACGCCTGCGCGTTCCCCGCCGCCGTGGACGGCCTCGCACCGGACATGGTCCTGGCCGACAAGGCGTATTCCTCCCGCGCGATTCGCAGCCACTTGCGCAAGCGCGATCCGGACGGTGATCCCTGTCCCGGCCGACCGGCGACGTCACCGACTGCGGCGAGGAAGCCGGGGCGGCAGACCCACCGGCCTTCGACCGCGAGACCCGCAAGCAGCCCAACACCGTTGAGCGGTGCGTCAACCGCCTGAAGCGATGGCGCGGCATCGCCACCCGTTACGAGAAGACCGCGACCATCTACCTGGCCGGACTCCACGTCGCGGGCATCTTTCTCTGGCCCGCTCGGTGATCTGAACGAAACCGCTTAGTAGCTGTCGTAGCTGGGCTTGCCGTTCGGCCGGTAGACGCCGACGATGGTGCCGCCCTTCGTCGTCGAGACGCTGACGGGCTCCAGGGCGGTGGGGATCGCTCCGTCGGCGAAGAGCCGCTTGCCGGTGCCGATGATCACCGGATGGATGGTCAGCCGGTACTCGTCGACGAGGTCGTGCCGCATGAGGGTCTGGGCGAGGTCGCCGCTGCCGACGACGTTGATGTTGCCGCCGTCGGAGGCCTTCAGCTTGCGTACGGCATCGACGATGCCGCCCTCCAGCAGCGTGGAGTTCTGCCACTCGACGGACGTCAGGGTCCGGGACGCCACGTACTTGTGCATGCTGTTCATCCGATGGGTGAACGGGTTGTCGGGATCGGCGGTCGGCCAGTACGACGCGAAGATCTCGTACGTCTTGCGGCCGAGCAGCATCGCGTCGGAGTGCTCGTACCAGCCGGCGATGGCCGTGCCGACCTCGTCGTCGGCCACCGGTTTCTGCCAGCCGCCGTGCTCGAAGCCGCTCTCAGCGTCCTCGTCCGGACCGCCCGGCGCCTGCATGACGCCGTCCAGCGTGAGGAACGTGCAAACGATGATCTTGCGCATGGTGCGCTCCCTTCGTCGACGGGTAGACGGCACAACCGCCGGAAACTCATCGGCGGAAATTCCGCGGCGCAGCACTAGGGGCCGTCGGGAACGATCCCCGTCATCCTTGCCCGCATACCCCTGCGTCGGCTCTCCCCGTGTCCAGGGGCGGGGCTCCGTGCCCCACAGCGGTTCGGGAACGAGTTCAAAGGGGAGCCGTTGGTCGTCGAGCCCGTCGCCGAGCTCCACCAGCGCGCTCCTTGGCGCGGATCAGAAGGCTGTGTGGGCGAACCAGCAGTCGAGTGCCGTGACCTCGCCTGAGATGTCGAAGACGGTCTCCTGGTACGACCGCCGCCCGTAGAGCAGCATGAGGAGGTCGGCCGCCTGCCCCCGTACTGCCGTCTGCGCCTTGGATGGCGCGGCGCCGGCTCCGGCCCGCGTCAGCAGTCGGAAACCGTCCGGATCGAGCCGCACCCGCCACTCCTCGCCGGTTTCGTCGGCGGAGTCCGCGCACTGGAAGGCGATGGTCTCGCCGTTGCCCCGCAGCTTCGCCACGGCCGGGGCGAAGAGGCCCGCGTAGGGCAGGTTGACGAGGAACTCGTCAACCCCGTCCGCCGCCAGCGCGGGGTCGATGTCCGACTTCCGTCCGACGGCACGCTCCGCGTCCACCCGGTGCACCAGCGTTTCGAACAGCATCCGGCGGGCCCAGAACCGCGCGTGTTGGTCCTCACCCCACGCCCACATCGCCGCCTGGGGATCCGTGGCCCGCAGCACGGCGGCCACTTGGGGTACGCCCGCTGCCACCCAGTCGGCATAATCCTGGGCACGTTCCGGCAGCCCCAGCTCCACGTCGCGACTGTGTGGAGGCGCCTGCACCAGTTGGGTCAGCAGCGTGCAGAACCAGCGCTGCAGCGCTCCCACGTGCCGGGTGAGCTCGGCCAGCGTCCAGTTGGGGCAGGAGGGCACGGCGGTCGCGGGGTCCGCACCTTTGACCACCTCGGCAAACTGCAGGGTCTCCCGCTCTATCGCCTGCCGGTAGGTGTCGTAGGGCAGAGGATGCCCCGTCTGGCTCGTCGTCTCCATCTACTGCCGTCCTTCTGTCCGCAGCACGGATCTTGTCGTGATCAGTCTGGAGGCTGGAGTCCACTCCAAGGCAAATCCGAGGGGGTCGCGTCCCGCAGAGGACACTGACACGAAAAATCGAGTCAGTGTGCTGGTCAGGTCGATCGCGTCGGCCATCGCCTGGAGTCCGGCGTCGTTGAAGTGCGGGTGGTCGCCGGAGTCGAAGGCCTGCCGGATCCGGTCGGGAACGTCGGAGTCACGGACGGTGGCGTCGAAGTCCGCCATCGCGTCGAAGATGCCGTCGTACCGGGTCACGTCGTTGACGGGCTGCTGTACGGCCTCGCGGGCCGCGGTCCAGCCGCCGTTGCCGCCGTACCGAGTGATCGTGCCGCCGACGACGCGGATGCCGCGGGCGTGGGCGCGCGTCACGATCTCGCGGAACGCGGCCGCGAAGGCGGCGGGATCGGTCTGGTTGGGGCCGCCCTTGACGGCAGTGGCCGTGCGGCGTCCAGTACCACCTCGCCAGGTCGGCAGGCAATCCGCCGCCTCGCGCTGAAGCGCGAGGCGGCGGGTCCGCACGGATACTGGAAGAGAGGCTGTGCGGGGCAGATGGGAAGTGTGGTGATGCGGGCACCCGTGGATGATGTGGCCGGTGGTGCTGCCTGGGATGCGGGTGGCTGGCTGGGGGAGCTACGGGTCGCGGTCGTGGCCACGAACGCCGATGGGACGATCGTGCGCTGGGACCACGGGGCGCAGGCTCTGCTCGGGTATCCGTCGCGGGAGGTCGTGGGTCGGCCCATCGCCGACCTGCTGCACCCCGGCGCCGACCGCAGCCTCGGCCGGTCCTTGTGGGACAGCGCGACCGCCGGCCATGGGGTCATGGCCACGGTGACCGCCTGGCACCGCGACGGACATCCACTTGAGCTGGAGATCTGGGCGGCGCCCGTCCCGGCCCGCCACCGCGGCGGCACCACCGTGCTGGTTTTCGCTGCCGACGCTCACACCGCCCGTGGCATCCGCGGTTCCTCCGCGGTGTGGGAGGGGTTGTTCGTCCGCTCTCCCGTCGGCATTGCCGTCTTCGACACCCAGCTGCGGTTCCTGCGCGTGAACCAGGCTCTCCAGGCCATGAACGGCTTGGAGGAGAATGCCCACATCGGACGCAGCGTAGTGGAGGTGTTGCCCGCGGTGAACGCGGCCGAGATGGAATCCGCGATGCGGCAGGTCATGGTCACCGGGAAGCCGGTCCTTGATTTTCGCCGCACGGGCCGCACCCACTCCGATCCCGGCCATGAGCGCGTCTGGTCGTGCTCCTATGTCAGGCTGGAGGACCCCGACGGCCGACCGATCGGGCTGACCGCCTTCCTGATCGACATCACCGCCCAACAACAGGACCAGCTGGAAGCGGAAGCAGGCAGGCGCCGCCTGGCCCTGGTGAATGAGGCGAGCGTCAAGATCGGGACCAGTCTGGACCTGGAACGCACCGCGCAGGAGCTCGCGGACATCGCCGTGCGCGACCTGGCGGACGCTGTCACCGTCGACGTCCTGGAAACCCTCACCACCGGTGGAGACCTCGGCCCGGGCCTGGTCGGCGGCACCGCTCTGCGCCGCCTCGGGAAAGCTCCCCCGGCCGGCTCCCGTATCGCGGACATCCTCGCCCCGCTCGGGCGAACCCTGATCTTCCCTGCCGGAGCGCCCTACACACAGGTCCTCGCCGACCGCGAGACCTTCATGATTGCCCACCTGGACAAGAAGGCCATCGCCCCAGCGGCCCGCTATTCACCGGCGCCCGCACAACTTCTCGAGCAGGGCGTGCACTCGTTCATGATGGTGCCGCTGATCGCCCGCGGCGTCGTGCTCGGTCTCGGCACCCTGTACCGGAGCCGGCCCGTCGGCCCGTTCACGGACGACGACGTGAGCCTCGCCGGCGAACTCGCGGCCCGCGCCGCCATCTGCGTGGACAACGCCCGTCTCTACCGCCGTGAACACGGCACCGCCCTCGTGCTCCAAAGAAGTCTGCTTCCCCAGCACATTCCCCAGCTCCCGGGGATGGAGGTCGCCCACCGCTACCTGCCCGCCAGCGACGTCAACGAAGTCGGCGGCGACTGGTATGACGTAATCCGACTCGACGGCGGAAAGGTCGCGCTCGCCATCGGCGACGTCATGGGACACGGCGCCGCGGCCGCAGCCGTCATGGGACGGCTCTCCGCCAGCGTCCGCGTACTGGCGCGGCTCGACCTCGCACCCGAGAACCTGCTGCACCAGCTGGAAGCCGCACTGGAAGACCTCACCGAGCCGATGCTGGCCACCTTCCTCTACACCGTCATCGACCCCGCGAACGGCCGGTGCCACATCACCCGCGCCGGGCACCCCCCGCCCGTCGTCGTCTCACCCGACGGCACCGCCCGCCTCCTCGACGTGCCGCCCGGTGTCCCACTCGGCGTCGGTGGCACCCCCTTCACCACCACCGATGTCACCCTCCAGCCCGGCAGCATCCTCGTCCTGTACACCGACGGGCTCGTCGAGGCCCGCGGCAGCGACATTGACGAACGACTCTCCGAACTCATCCACCTCCTCGAACAACCCGCCCCGACCCTGGACGAGCTGTGCGACCGCCTGCTCATCCACCTGACGCCCGCCTCCGTCGACGACGACATCGCACTCCTCGCCGCCCGCCTCAACCCCAGCACCGGTTGAACCCCAGCCGCGCAGAAGAGCGATCCGACCGGGCGGGCACGGCTGCGCGAGGCAGCTTCGGAGCTGTTCGCCGAGCGCGCCTTCGCGGCGCCTCGACGCGGTCGATGGCAGCCGCGGCCGGCCTCTCACCGGCGCCAGTGACACGGCACTTCGGCTCCACGCAGGGCCTGCGTGCGGCGGTCGACGAGTACGTGCTGGACCGCATCGGCGAGCAGCTCCGCGACCTGGACTCCGTGCAACCCGGCAGGGGCCCGATGGTCCAGCGGCAACGGCCCAAGGATCAGGCAGCGCATCTGGAAGCTACTACGATCTGCCGGGCTGCGGCGGTTGCCGGGTTTGCGGCGAGTGCGGTGACGTGGGATCAGCCCTTGTCGTCCTTGCTGTGTCCGTTCTTCCCCTTCTGGGTGCGCTGTTGCCTGCCCGAGCTGTCGTCGGCGCTGTTGCCGGGCTCCTCACCACCGGTCGGGGGAGTGCTCAGGGTCGAGGACGCGCCCGGGGCGGGGCTCGTGGTGCGAGGCGGGTCCGTCGGTGGTGTCTCCGCCGAGCTGTGGTCGGGGGAGAACCACGTCATGCCGACCAGCAGCGCCGCGAGGAAGACCACCAGCGCGGCGACGGTGCTCACCGTCCTCGACCGGTGTACGACGAAGGCGCGAACTCCCGAGCGCTGCCGACGCGGCGTCCGGTGGGCTCCAGCGGTGCTGCCAACGGCGGACGGGAAGGCGTACGTGGTCGCGGAGCCGGGGGCCGCTCCGGCCGTGTTCGTTCCGGGCCCTGCGAACGCCCCCGAGGCGGTCGAACGCGGCACCTCCGGCGCGGTGAGCGGCGCGGCTGCCGGGAGGGGCTCGGGGCGCCCCCTCCAGGCACCCGCGGCGAACCATTCGGCCGTCTGACGTGCCGTGGGGCGGTCTTCGGGCCGCTTGGCGAGGAGACCGAGCAGGTAGTTCTCGAAGGCGGGCGGCAGACCGACGCCGAGCTCCCGCGGTGGTACGGGGGCCGTGTCGAGGTGGTGGTGGAGGATCGCGACGGCGCTGTCGGCGTGGAACGGCGGTCTTCCGGTGAGGAGTTGGTAGAGCAGGCAGCCGAGCGAGTAGACGTCGGACGCCGGTCCGGCCGGCTTGCCGAGGGCGCGCTCGGGAGCGAGGTACAGGCTGGTCCCGACGATCTGACCGGTCGCGGTGAGCGCGGCACCCGGGTCGTCCACGAAGCGCGCTATGCCGAAGTCACCGATCTTCACGGACCCGTCGGCGTCGAGGAGAAGGTTGCCGGGCTTGATGTCCCGATGCACGATGCCCTGTTCGTGTGCGACGGCGAGCCCCGCGGCCGCCTGGGCGGCGATGAGGGCCACCTTCTCGGCCGACAGCGATCCTGCCTGGGAGAGCACGCGGGCGAGACTGTCGCCCTCGACCAGCTCCATCACCAGGAACAGACGGCCCTCCTGCTCGCCGAAGTCGAGGACACCGACCACATGGGGGTGGCTGAGCCGGCCCGCGGTCTGGGCCTCCAGACGGAAGCGAGAGGAGGCGGTGGGGTCGGAGTTCTGGGCGAGCAGGAGCTTGACTGCCACTGCTCTGCCGAGTGTCTCGTCGTACGCCCGCCAGACCTCTCCCATCGCGCCCCGTCCGATGGTGGTTTGCAGCCGGTACCGGCCCGCTATCAGCACCTGTTACTTCATCCTCACGCAGTGAGACGACTCGACCGCTGCAGGCCATGTCCCTGCGAGGGGACGGATGATGGTGGGGGTGCCGCAGCAGCCCCAGCCTACTGGCAGGCCGACCGCGACATGATCTTCTTCGGGGTGTTCGTCCGTGCCACCGGGCTTCCGATCCGTCGTGCACTGTGCAGTACCGCCCGATCGAGACACCTTTGACCGGGGAGAACTTCACCCGACCCTCATGTACGGACCCCAGGGGGTCGAGGAGACTGTCGCCTGTACTGCGGTCAACTCCAAGACCGGCATCGGCTCGACGTGCTAGAAGGAATCCAGTGGTGGCAACGCTTCCAGAGATCACAGCCCTGTTGGGCGAACCCCGGTTCAACTGGTCGGATCCGGCTCCGTGGATCGAGCTGGAGCAGGAACTCGGTATCGAATTTCCTGCGGACTTCCGTGAGATCGTGGACGCCTACGGTTCGATCGAGATCAACAGGCAGTTGTATCTGAAGCACCCCGCCGGCCATCTTCTGCACAGCCTGGGAGAAGACATCAGGGGGGATCTCGAGCTCTGGCGCGAGGAGGACATGGCGGAGTTCCTGCCGAGTCCGGTAGGGGGGAACCCCGGGGATCTGATGCCGGTGGCGTCGGCCACGACGGGCGAGGCGGTTTTCCTTTGCATCCCCGACAACCCCTCATCGCCCTGGCGCGTCGTGGTCCAGGAGTTCGACAGTCCGGCCTGGACTCTCTACGAGATGACGTTCAGTGAGTGGTTGCTGGCTTATCTCAAGGGTAGGGACGTGGTGTTGTGTTCTCGCAACTTCGCGCCTGACGGTCCGTTCTTCGAATTCCTGCCCTGAAAATGACCGCTGCGGTATCTCCTGTCCGAAGAACGGGTGGACCCTCGCGGAGGATGCCGGGCATGCGGGTTCGGACCGCATCCACCGCCGGCCGAACCGGATCGAGTGGGATGCCGGTGACGCCTGCGTCACCGGCCGGCTCTCGCCGGGCCGACATCGGAGCGGCTGAAGGTCGACAAGGCGAAGCCCCGGGCGGTCCGCCGACGATCGCGGGGAGGCTCCGGGGCTGTGCGGTTGTCACCGGGCGCTATGCCGTCAATGGGCTGCACGCGGTTGGCAGGTCGACGGGGCCGGTTGCCCCTGCAGTCGGTCGCGCAGCCAGGCCGCCACGTCCTTGTAGGAGGCGCTCAGTACGCTCTCGTGGTTGGCGTCGGCGTAGATGCGGTAGTTCACGACGTCGCCGAGGTCGCAGAGTTCCTTGTTGAGCGCGGTCGTGACCTCGACCGGAACCGTCTGGTCCCGTTCGCCCTGCAGAAGCAGGATCGGCCCGGCGGAGCGGCCCTTGGCCGGTTCGAGGCTGTCGATGAACCGGCGCAGCGTCGCGTTGCGGGCCCAGTGGGGATTCCCCACGCGCTGCAACTGCACGTTGTTCAGGTAGATGTCGAGTTCGTCGGCGCAGAGCTTCTTCGCCAGAGGGATCTGCGCGGCGAGTTGCGGTGCCAGGACGTTCGTGTACCGGATGCGCGGTGAGTACAGGTGCGCTCCCACCGCGATGTACGAACCCAGCACGGCCAGCCCCACGTTGACCGGCGGCCGGGCGGCGCCCATCTCGTCCATGACCGCTGCGAAGTGGCTCGGCGGCGCGAGTGCCACGGTGCCCAGGAAGCGCAGTCCCGGTGCCCACCGGGCCGCGTCCTCGCCGACCCTCAAGACCGGCGTCCCTCCCTGCGAGTGGCCCACGGCGAACCACTGCCGCCCGAGCTGCGTCGACGCCTGTCGCGCTGCCAGCACGGCGTCGATCACGGACCGGCTCTCGAGATCCGTCTGGGGGAAGTTCTCCACCGTGTCAGGGAAGCCCAGCCCCGGGTAGTCCGCGCCGACGACCGCGTAGCCGTCCTGCACGAGGTGCTCGATCATGTCCGTCTCGGCGTACTGGTCGGAGGAGGGGTACAGGTTCGCGTGCCGGGAAGGGGCGCAGACCGGCCCCACACCCGTCGCGCCGTGGCCCCAGGAGATCACCGGCCAACCTCCGCGGGGAGCAGCACCGCGGGGGACGAGGAGGAAGCCCGTGACAGCGATGGGCTCCCCGTGCAGTCCGACCGAGCGGTACATGATCCGCATCGCACGGGAGCTGACGCTCTGCAGGCGGGTGGACACCGTCATCGGCTCGGACGCCAAAAGATGTCCCGGTGACGACCTCTCCAGCGTCTTGCGGCTCGGATACTGGTAGAAGTCCCCTTGCGGCGAGGCCCCCGCGGGCGCGGCGACGGATCCTGCCGCGTTCACCGCCCCCGTGAGGAAGGCCAGCACAGTCAGCGGGCAGAGCAGGGCGCGAGCCGGCCCGCCCCTTAGCAGAGGCATCACTGTTCGACACCTTTCGATCGATCTTGGTCGGCAGGTCGGCCGTACTGATTCCACCCCGGTCCTGCCGCGACGCCGATCGCCACGCTTGTCACTCTCATGGACCGGCACCGGCATCCCGGTTCCGGGCGAGGTGGGCGCGGCCCCACACTCATCGAGCACCTCCCCACTGGTCACGCCGGCGCCGAAGGCGGACTTGGTGTTCGCCCGGCAATCAGCGCAGACACCGTTGCAGTACCAGGTCACGTCGCCGGGTGAACAGACAGCCACTCGCTCTTCGGCTCGGCTCCTTCGCAGATGTCGAGCAGATCGGCCACACCCGGCCGGCCGAACACGCCACGAGCCTGGGCGCTGGAGTGTTGTAGAGGTTGACGGCGCTGGAGGTCCGCGGCGGGGAAGTTCTGCAGCGCCTCGTTGGTGAAGATCAGCTGCGCGACGTGCTGCCGCTCGGACGAATCGATCTTCCCGCCGACAGCAGCGACGAGCGCGCAGATCGCCATGCTCGCATCGCGGATGGTGTGCGATGTCGGTCGCCAAGGCGAAGAAGAAGCCGCCGGAGGTGCGTGCGGTGATCCAGATCAGCATCGTGAGCGACAGCGCGGACGGCGATTTCGACGCCACCGAGCGGGCCGTGGACCGGGGCGTCTGCTTCGGGCTGGGGCTGCCGCCGCACGAGTTCGACCTGTGATCGGGTCTTGCCGAGGCGAGTGCTCGCGAGCTTTCGCTGCCCGGCCGGACCCGGCCGGTGGCCCTTTGGGTTGCGCGAAGGGGCCACCAGTCGGGTTGCGAGATGGCGCGTCCCGCGGGGAATTGTCTGCGCACTGAGCCCCGTTCAGCCGGACGATTCCTACGTGCCGCTCTGCACCAGCAGGATGATCCGGTCCGGATCGTAGACCGCCCATCGTGGGGCTGAGGCGCCCGACAGTCGCACTTGGCACGTGGTGACGCCGTCAGGGCTGGTCCACCAGCCGACGATGGTGCCTGGCCACGGCCATCCGGCCCGGTCGTGCACGCCTACGGACTGGTAGGCGGTCCGGACCTGGTTCTCGGGCGGCGTTGGGCAGCCCTTCGCCAGTTCTTCGAGTACGCGCTCCGCGGTGGTCGTGTCGCCCACGGTCCCGGCCCTCACCCTTGACTCCGTCATGGTTCTATTATTGCGCAACTGTTGACGTGTTCCGCCCCGGAGCGCGCGTATGAGCGCGAGGATCCGGACACAGAGACGTAAGGCGGGCGAGGCCCGACCGTGGAAGCGGATGGTCTGGGCGGTGGCGAGAACCGGTACCGCTTCCCCGGCGTCGTACGGCATGTGTGACGGCGGCCTGACCTGTGGGGGGACCACGTGAGCGGCGAGATCTACTTCAGCAACAACTACCGTGACTTGTCCGAGCGCAACGGCACCGGGGCGGGTTTCCAGTTCGAGTTCTCGTGCTCGCGCTGCTATGACACCTGGCGTTCGCCATTCGAGCCGTACACCGGCGAGCGGGCGGCCACCTGGCTCGGCAAGGGCGTCGACATGGCCTGGGGGCTGCTGGGCCGTACCGGCAGCGGGCTCACGTCCGCGGCCGACGGTCTCGCGGGCGCGGGTTGGGGAAGGGCCCGCGACCACGCCTTCGAGCGAGCGATCGGCGATGCGCGGGGGCACTTCAACCGGTGCGCACGCTGCACCGACTACGTGTGTGGCCGCTGCTGGAACGCCGCTCAGGGTCTGTGTCTGCGCTGCGCCCCGGACACCGCGGCCGAGGCCATGGCGGCGCAGCAGCGCGGACTCAACGACATGGCCTCGCAACGGGCGTACGCCGCGGGGCAGCAGGCCGGTCAGGGCTATGACCCCACGACGCCCCGGCAGTTGGTCTGCCCGCACTGCCGTACCGAGACCCATGGCGCCGGCTTCTGCTCCGGGTGTGGCTATCAGCTGGCTCAGTCGGTTCAGTGCGCTGCGTGTTCCGCTGTGGTGCCGGACGGGGCGGCCTTCTGTCCGGGGTGTGGCACGCGTAGGTAGAGGCGTGGCCCGCTTTGCCCAGGGCTCCCGCTGTCAGGCCACATCGTCGTAGCCGTTGGCTCGGCAGGGGTCGGTGTTCGACGGTTAGGGCAGAGAGCGGCTGGCCGTGACGGCTTCCGCCCCGCCGGTGTCCTCCGCGTGAGGTCCGAGCCGCACTGCTCGTAACTATTGGCTATCCGTGGGAGAGGTTGGAGCAAAGGTCGTCGACGGCGGAGCGGGCGTTGGCGGCCAACGAGGCGGGCGCGCGTGAGACGGACATGGCGGACGCGGCGTAGCTCTGCCCCAGGACCACGTTGATGCCCGGTCTGGTGACTTGCCGGAGCTGGGCGCCAGGGAAAAGCTGGGAGACCTTCTGAGCTTGGGACTTGAGGGTCGCGTCGTACTGGACGAACGTGGCGGCGTGGTTCTGGTTGCCGGTGTTGCCGGTCCTGGCGACCGTGAAGTCGTGGCGGGACAGAGTCCGGGCCGCCCGGGAGGCCAGTCCACTCTGTCTGGTGCCGTCGTAGACCGCCACGGTGATCCCACCACCTGAGGTGATCTCGCCAGCGCTCGGTGACGGGGAAACGGCAACCGTCCGTCAGCCGGCACGGCGGAATCGTGACCAGCGTGTCACGTGGGATCGACACCGCGACGGCGTGCTGGTGGTCGCCCGTTCGCGTCGAACGTGTCGATGGTGCCGGTCAGCGTCAGCCAGAGGCGGCCCATCCCGGCCGTGAGCAGCACGAGCAGTGGTGCGCCAGTGGCCACGAGCATCCGGATCCGCCTGCGCTGCCGTGTTCGCCGTCGAGCACCCACGCATCTTGGGCGCGGCGAGTCCTGCTTCGTCCGCGGTACGGCGAGCACCACGTTCGCGGTCAGCGGCAGGGCGGCGGCCGCCGCTTCGGTGCGGGCGGGCTCATCGGCGCCGGTGCGGCCGGGCTGGTCGGCGGCGCGCTGCTCAACGAGGCGTTCGACGACGAGCCCGAAGTGGTCGTCAACAATGACTACGAGGATGAGCCGCAGACGCCCGACGGCGCGCGGTCGTCCCCGTTGAGGACCGCCGGGTGTCCCGGCGCGGCCGGATGCCGACGCGTCGGCGCCTACACTGGGTGCTCAGATGTGCGTTGGGTGTGACGCAGGTGTGGGCGGGAGAGGACCGTGGCGAAGTTCGGCGGTGGCGTTCAGGACCCCTCGACCGAGGTGCTGGGGGCGGCGGCCGCCGCCTTCGGACTGCTCGCTTCGACGGCTCGGCTGCACATCATGTGGGCCCTTTCCGAGGGCGAGTGCGACGTCACTCACCTGGCCAACCGGGTGGGCGGCGCCCTGCCCGCCGTCAGCCAGCACCTGTCGAAGCTGAAACTCGCCGGCCTCGTGCGTGCTCGCCGTGAAGGCCGGCGGCAGATCTATTACGTCGACGACCCGCACGTGGTGACCGTCGTCCGGGTGATGGTCGGGCAGTTGGCCGCGCGAGCCCAAGAGGCGTCGGCGCGTCGGCTGCACGGGACCGGTGCCTAGGATCACCTCGGCCTCGCGACAGGGCGCCGAAGCGCCGCTGTCCGGGACTGTGTCGGCACCTGGGGTGGCGCATGCCGGCGAGACGGTCGACTCGTCGTTCGGCGTGGCGACGGCACTGCAGGTCCTGCGGCAGCTGGACACCGGGCCGCGCGGGCTGACGGACGACGAGGCCGCGGTCCGCCTGGTCCGCTCCGGGGAGAACCTGCTCCCGGCACGGCAGGACGCCTCCTGGGCACGGCTCGTCGTGCGCAGCCTGCGCGATCCGTTCACCGCGGTGCTGCTCTGCCTCGGTCTCGTGTCCGCCGCCGTCTTCGCTTGGTCCACTGCCTGTGTGATTCTGCTGCTGGTTGTGGTCAGCAGCGCGCTGCGGGCCTCCGGGGAGCGCCGGGCCGACCGGTCGATGGCCGGGCTGCGCGAGTTGGTCGCCAGCACGTCCACCGTGCTGCGGCGGGCCGACGAGGACGTGGCTCCGTCGGCCCGGGAGATTCCTGTGGATGAGCTGGTCCCCGGCGACATCATCAAGCTCGGCGCGGGCGATCTGGTCCCGGCAGATGTGCGACTGCTGCGCGCGAGCGGACTGACCGTCCATCAGGCGGCGTTGACGGGGGAATCGGCGCCCGTCGTGAAGAGTGCCGCGGACATCTTCCACCCGGACGGCATCGGGATGTTCGAGCAGCCGTAGCTGTGCTTCCAGGGCAGCAGCGTCTCCTCCGGCAGTGCCACCGCGGTCGTCGTCGCGACCGGAGCGGACACGCAACTCGTGGCCGCCCACGGACGTACGGCCGGGCAGCGCGAGGCGAGTGCCTTCGACCGGTCGGTGCACGGCATCTCTTGGATCCTGATCCGCTTCATGCTGCTGACTCCGCCGCTGGTGCTGATGGCCAACGCCGCGCTGCGCGACCGCGGCCTGGAGACGGTGCCGTTCGCCGTCGCGGTGGCGGTCGGGCTGACTCCGGAGATGCTGCCGGTTGTCGTCACCACCTGTCTGGCCCGAGGCGCGTCGCTGCTGGCCCGCACGCACGGAGTGATCGTCAAGCGGCTCCCGGCGCTGCACGATCTGGGCGCCGTGGATGTGCTGTGCCTGGACAAGACCGGCACCCTCACCCAGGACAGGCCGGTCGTCGACCGTGCCCTGGACGCGGACGGGCGTGATGCCCCCGACGTATTGCACTGGGCTGCGCTCAACGCCTGGTGGACCCTGCAACTCGCCGACCAGGGGGAGATCCCCTTACCGGCGCGCTCTCAGCCTTCCCGCGTCAACCTTCTACGCCGACACGGGCCGCTGCACCCGGATCGACTGCAACAGGCCCATCGCCACCCACACCGCGAACATCGACGAGCCGCCGTAGGAGACGAACGGCAGGGGAATACCCGCCACCGGCATGATGCCGAGGGTCATGCCGATGTTCTCGAAGGACTGGAAGGCGAACCAGGCGACGATCCCGGCGGCGACGATCGTGCCGTACAGCTCGGTCGTCTCGCGGGCGATCCGGCAGGCACGCCACAGCACCAGGCCGATCAAGAGGATGATAAGAATGGCGCCGACGAATCCCAGCTCCTCACCCGCGACGGTGAAGACGAAGTCAGTCTGCTGTTCCGGCACGAACTGGCCGGTGGTCTGCGCGCCGTGGAAGAGGCCTGCGCCGGTCAGGCCGCCCGAACCGATGGCGATGCGGGCCTGGTTGGTGTTGTAACCCACGCCCGCCGGGTCGAGGCTCGGGTCGGCGAAGGCCGCGAAGCGGTTGATCTGGTATTGGTCCAGGATGTGCAGCCGCCACACGGAGATGGCACCGAGGACGCCGACGGCGAGCAGGCCGAAGATCCAGCGGTTGGAGGCGCCCGAGGCGAGCAGCACGCCCAGGATCGTGACCGTCATGACCATGGTCGAGCCGAGGTCGGGCATCATCAGGACGACCATGATCGGCACGGCGGCCAGGCCCAGCGAGTGGGCGACGGTTCGGCTGTCCGGGTACTGCTTGTCACCCGCGTCGACCCGGGCCGCGAGCAGCATCGCCATGCCCAGGATGATGGTGACCTTCAGGAACTCGGACGGCTGGATCGAGAAGCCGCCGCCGATGACGATCCAGTTGCGGTTGCCGTTGATGGTGGCGCCGAGCGGAGTGAGCACCAGTAGCGCGCCGAACAGCGAGAGGCCGTAAAGCATCGGTACGGCGTTGCGCAGGGCGCGGTGGCCGAGCCAGACCGTGCCGATCATCAGGGCGAGCCCGATGCCGGTGTTCATCAGGTGGCGGACGAGGAAGTAGTACGGGTCGCCATGATTGATCTGGATGCGATTGCGGGTCGCGGAGTAGACCAGGAGCGAGCCGAGCAGCGACAGCGCAGTGGCCGACAGCAGTATCGGCCAGTCCAGTCGGCGAGCCAGCGAGTCACGGTTGAACAGCCGCGTCCAGCCCGCGCGCTGGGGGCCGTAGCCGGAGACGGAGAAGCTGTTCGCGCCGGTCATGTGAACCTCTGGCTTTCCCGCTTCTGCGGTCACCTGCGGGTAGTGCGGTTGGTGCCGTGGGCGACGCCGTGGTTGCCGCTGCCTGGGACGCGTCCTGTAAAAGCGAGCCTCCAAGATGACGTGCTGCTCCTTGGCTGATCCCTTGGAAATCGTAGCTTCTGGGCATGAATCTTCATGGCGAACCGCCGAAGGGCGGAGGCACCTGTATGAGACATCTACCAGTACCCGTTCGATAACCATGGGACGACTATTCGTTGAACACATCGTGTTCAGGTACTCAGGCCGTTGGCCGCGGCGCCCAGGCACTCGAAGCAGATTGAACCGCCGGGTCTGATGGAGGCTGCGGACTGTCCCGAGTCGAGTGGAGTCGACTTGCCGGTGGCTGTGTTGGAGCGGCGGCGGCTTGCCTGGCCGTGCCGCTCACGGTGCGGTCTGCGGTGACCAGCGCGGGAACCGTGGCCGTCCTCACTCTGCTCAAGGCCCTCTCCGCCACCGTTCTCAGGGAGCCCGCGACCGTACGAGCCATCCCTTCACCGGTGTTGTGCGTGCCTGACGGCGGCCATCCGCGGTGGTCGGCCTCCGGCGGTCACCACGGTCCTGGTGCGCCGCCTGTGAACCGGAGGACTCTTCGTCTCGTAGGCGGCCCATGCTGCCGCCGGCGCGACATCGCCACGGTGGCAGTAGCCCTGCTGCACTGAATCCTGTGAAGCATCAGCGACGCTTCACACGTGTCTTAACGCGCGTGCTGTACAAGTGGCTGGCCCGAAGCGGGGCGGGAAAAGGGGGCGAAACATGTCCGATGCCACCTCACGGCGGCGATGGCTGGTGGTCGTGGTCCTCGCTGTGGCTCTCTACGTCGTCGTCCGCGCCGCCCACACTCCGCAGTCGGACTCGCCGCCCCCGGCCAGGGCATCGGCCTCACCCACCCGCTCGGCCGGTTCCTCCGCCGCGCCGAGCGGTTCTGCCTCGTCGTACGACCCCGCTGACTACGCCACCCAGGTCCGCGCCAGGGCTCAGCAGGCCGGCGTCAGCGCCCAGTTGGTGATGGCGATCCTGTACAACGAGGCGTACAAGCCGCACGACTCTGCCTTTGAGCGCGCCTGGCAGAAGTACAAGCCGGACGCCGCCTTCGGTATCGCGAACATGCACCGTGCCACCTTCGACGAGGTGAAGCAGGGCCGGGACTTCGCGGACCGGAAGTGGGAGGAATTGCCCGACGACCGGGATCTCGCCGTCGAGGCTGAAGCCTGGTATCTGCACGACCTCGCCGCCCAACTCCCCGCCCGGTGGTCCGCTTCCTACAGCAGGAACGATCTGCTGGCCCTCGGCTACAACACAGGCGCGGGCAACATGCTCGCCTTCGCCCGCGGCGCGACCCCCGGCAGCCAGGCCCAGTCGTACCTCGACAATCTGCACGCCAACTGGGCAAAGGCGGGCAGGCAGAGCGGCGGCTGAGCCGGTTCGGCCGTCGCCCCCGGGCCCCAAGCTGCCCAACGGTGCCCAGGAGGCGGGGAGGCGTTCCCTGCTGCAGCGGGCCGAGAGTGGCTGACCCCGGGCGAGGTCGCCGAACGTCTCGGCGGCGAGCTGACGTACAGCACGGTGGTTCCCCGTCCGGATGTCGGTCTGCTGCAAGGCGTCACCGCACTGTTCCCGGGCTCCACCTCGGGCACAGCATCCTGATACCCGCCCTCTTGGGCGGACACTGGAAACGCGATCTGAACGTCTCCACCGACGGATCCCTCCACGTCAACGAGTTGATCGGTCTCCACCTGGCCACGGCGCTGGCGCTGGTGGTCTCCTTCTGGCGGGACTGGATCCGAGTGATCCGTGGGCTGTCCACATCGGTCACGCAGTGGCGTATCCAGACCGTGGACCAGCGGCTCGCCCGGCTGATCATCATGGCCACCATTCCGGTGGGCGTCGCCGGCATCGCGCTCGACAAACTGTTCCGCACGACGCTCGGGCGGCCCGTGCCGACGGCGATCTTCCTGGCCCTCAGCGGCATCGTGCTCTTCATCACCGAGCAGTTGCGGCGTGGCGGGACGGGGCGGAGGCGCGCAGGAGGTGTTCCGGTCTGGATTTGAAGGCGATCGCTTTGATCACCTCGCGGTGGTCCCTCCACCGGCCACCCCGCTTCGGCGTCCGGTCCGGGAGCAACGGTTCGATCCGCGCCCACCGCCCGTCAGTCAACGGCACATCCGGACCAACGACCGGAGGGCACGGTTGGGACCGGCGCCGCTCGTCAGGTCGTCTGCCCTGTGCGGAGTCGCCGTACATCCCGTACAAGCGCGTACAAGGCGCTGAGGAAGATCACAGCTCCTGCCGCCATCCAGACGACCGATGCCCCGGAGCGGTACTCGCGAACGGCACCCACGAGCAGCACCATGCCGGCAAGAACGCCGAAGGCCGAGATCAGAGCGCTCATGCGGTGAGTCACACGGACATCATCAACGACAACCTCGGCCAGCGGGAGTGATCCAAACGAATCGGCCTGGTGGAGAGGCCGTCCGCATCGAAGGTATCGAAGGTGTCGAAGGTATTGATGTTGCCGTTCAGCTTCAGGTGGATCCAGCCCGGCCTGGCCGTGCCGAGCACCCCGATGGCCAGCGTCATGAGGAGCGCTGTTGTCCACGGGCTGCGGGTGGGGGAAGGCGTGTTCTCACCCCGCGTGGCGGTCATGGGCGTGCCCTCGTCCGTCCGACTCATACGGAGGGGACGACTGACCTCACCCCATGGTTGTACAGTTGCGCAATGTGGCAATGATGGCAGATGGTACGCCGCTCCGGCGTGCGCCACTGTCCGGCGAAGAGAAGGGGTGGGGTCAGATGCTCCGCAACGGACTTGAACCCTGGCACCTGCTGATCGTGGCGATCGTGATCATCCTGCTGTTCGGCTCGAAGAAGCTCCCCGAGGCCGCCCGAGGGCTGGGCAAGTCGATGCGCATCCTCAAGAGTGAGGCCAAGGCCATGAAGGACGACGGCACCGCCCAGTCCACCGCCCCGGCCGAGGATGCGTCCTCCTCCGCCGCGGAGGCGCCCCGCGTCATCCAGTCCGCTCCCGGCGAGACCGCGACGGCTCGGCCGACCACGGAGGGCCACACGGCCCACTGAGCCTCCTGTTGCCGGCTCGTCGGCGGCCGACCGCGTCGAAGCCGTGCCGCAGCGGCTCGCCCTGTGCGCGGAAGCCGCAGCGTTGGGTTCGAGGCGTCGTGAGGCGGTGGGTCTCATGGGCTGGTGTCCAGCACTTGAGATCAGCGGCTACTCGGATAGGCCGGTAGCGGTCATCGCCGCGATTGATGGTCCGCCTTGGAGGATTTCGGTCGCTGCGCCAGGTGGTGTCGGAGCCGAACTTCGTGCGTGCGGCCGGTTCGGCCGGTGCCTCCTTGGCTCCGGCCTGCGGTCGGTGTCTTCTCCCGGCCGACATCCGCAGCTTCGCGCAACGCATCGGTGACGTCCGTCAGTTCCTTCCTCGGATCGAGGCGCTGTGGATGTCATCCAGTTCCCCTTCCCTTCCATGCCTGCGTTCGGACGGGGGCTTATGGCTGGCCGGGGGTGCCGCCGCCGGTGCCCCCGCTCGACAATCGGATTTTTCGCTGAGCGGATTTGTGGGAGACGGTGCCGGTGCCATCAGCGACAGTTGCTATATTGCGCAATTGTCCCAACCGAGGGTGCTCCCCTACGTGCGGGACCGGGGTCCGTGCTGTCAGGCCGCCGCGCTGGCGGTTGGCGTCGGCGACGAGCGTAGGGAGAGGGAATGGGCGACTCCTGGGACGGTGGCTCGGTTCGCCAGACGACGCGCGGCCGCTCCGCCGCTCCGCCCCGCCCGCGGAGGGCGGACGACAGCGGGCCTGCCAGGCCGCCGCGGGGCGGCCGGGCTGCGGCCCGGCAGGCGCCTCAGTCTCAGGGCCGCAGGTCGGGACGGCGGCCCAAACCCGCGGCCCGGCGCAAGCGGCTCGGCCGCATAGCCCTGTTCACGGTGTCCGCGCTGATCCTGGTCGTCGCGGGCACCGGGACGTGGCTGTGGCAGCACCTGAACGGCAACATCCACAGCGTGTCGATCGATGACGGCGCCAATGGCAAGGAGAAGGCAGACGCCTTCGGCCGTACACCGATCAACATCCTGGTGATCGGTTCGGACGGGCGGAACAACGCGGCCGACTGCAAGCTGGGCGGTGGCTGTGGCTCGGCCAGTTCGACTGCCGGGCACAACGCGGATGTGGAGATGGTGGTGCACGTGTCCGCCGACCGCTCCAACGCCACCGTGATGAGTGTGCCGCGCGACACCATGACGCGTGTGCCCGCCTGCAAGGACCCGGACAGCGGCCAGTCGACGCCCGGCTACTACGGGCAGATCAACAGCGCCCTGCAGTACGGGCCGGCCTGTCAGGTCACCACCGTGCACCAGCTGACCGGCGTACCCATCGACCACTTCGTGATGCTCGATTTCTCCGGCGTGGTGAAGATGTCGGATGCGGTGGGCGGGGTGTCGGTGTGCGTCAGCGACAACGTCTACGACACCTACTCGCACCTCAAGCTCGCCAAGGGCCCCCACACCCTCAAGGGCGAGGCGGCGCTGGAGTTCGTCCGCTCCCGGCACGGCTTCGGTGACGGCAGCGATCTGGGCCGGACCGTCTCCCAGCATCTGTTCCTCAGCGCGATGATCCGCAACTTCAAGAGTGCGGGCACGCTGGCCAACCCCACCAAGGTCTACTCGCTGGCCGACGCCGCCACCAAGGCCCTGACCGTGGACACCGGCCTGGGCAGCGTCGGCAAACTCATCGGTCTCGCGACCGCCCTGGACAAGGTCCCGTCCAAGCGGATGACGTTCACCACCATGCAGACCGCTCCCGACCCGAGCAACGCTGACCGCGTCGTCGTCGGCTCCGGCGCGAAGTCGCTGTTCGCCTCCATCGCCAACGACCAGTCCCTGAGCTCGGGCAGCGACAAGAAGACGGCGCCCGCCACGCCCTCCGCGACGGCCACGGCGCCCGCCTCGCAGATCGCCGTCCGGGTGGAGAACGGCACCACTACCCGCGGGCGTGCCTCGGTGGTCGCCTCCGCCCTCATCGCCAAGGGCTTCAGCCCCGGCACCAGCACCAGCAACGCGCCCGAGCAGACGGCGACCACCACACTCACCTACGGCCCCGGCCGGAAGGCCGAGGCACAGACGGTGGCCTCCGCCCTGGAGCTGCCCGCGCAGCACCTCACCGAGGGCAGCGCGAACGGGCTGGCCCTGGTCATCGGCAGCGACTGGCCCTCCGGCGCAACGTACTCGGGCGGCTCGTCGGCCGCCCCCGCCGACACCCACGCCGCCGTCTCCAACGCCCATGCCCAGACCGCTGACGAGTCCAAGTGCGCCAAGGTCAGCCCGTACAAGACCGTTCAGCTCAACGGGGTGGCGATGACCCCGGCCCAGGCATACGCCGCGGCGAGCGGCAAGCAGGACTCCGCGCCGTGATCAACGGGGCCGCCTCCTCGCCTGAAGATCACGGACCCTCGAGGCTCTTCGCCCCTGGACGAGCACCAGACCGATGTGATGTTGCAGGTGGCGTACGCCCCCAAGGGCGTCGCCGAGACGGCAGCCGACAAGCTGGGGTTCGTCAAGCGGCAGATCCCCGGGGTTCTGAAGGTTCAAGTCGTTCATCGAGAACCGCAGCCGTGCGGGACGGACATCACGTCCCGCACGGCTTTGTGCTGCCACACGTGGGGCCAACCGCTCTTGGTCAGTTCACCGGGTAGCCAGCCCGGAGCGATGCCATGCCCGTCGGCCAGTGACAGCGGACGGAAGCCGACATCCGCAGGGTGCTGTGCCGCCTCTGGGGTGAGGAGGAGGCGAACCCCGCGCCGCCCTATGAAGGGCATCCCCATCAGCGGCAGCGAGGTTGCACACCGCACATGCCCAGGCTGGTCCAGTACCCATCGCAAGGCGCACCCCAGCCAGGCCGAGGCGGACTGAACGCCACGCCGGCGGCATCTCCCTCGGCCCACCACCGTCGCCCTGAAGTGCCGAATTCAGTCACGCGGCGGCGCGACGAACGTGATCAGCGTCGGCTTCCCCGCTGCGGTGTTATGAAGGGTGTATGGAGGTATTTTCTGGGCGTCCTCGGAGCCCGGAACGTCATCCGCTCACCGGACGCTCGCGGCAACACCGTGCTTCCCCGCTGGACCTGCGCAGTGCGGCCGGTCAAGTATTCCTTCTCCAGGTTGTCATCGTGGTCCTGCTGGTCGTGGCCGCGGTGGCGGCCGTGGTGCTCCAGACGGCGCGCGACGCGGTGCAGCGGGGGCGTCGTGAGTCGGTCGTCGCGGCCCAGTCGTTCGCGAGTGCTCCTGGCACGGCCGAGGCGCTGCGGAGCCGTGATCCGACGGCGGTGCTCCAGCCGCGGGCCGAGGAGGTGCGGAAACGCACGGATGTGGACTTCGTCGTCGCCATGAACACGCAGGGGATTCGTTACACGTATCCCTATCCGAGCGAGATCGGGAAGAAGTTTGTCGGCACGATCGCACCGGCGCTGAAGGGCCGTACCGTCGTCGAGCAGGCCGGCGGACCGCCTCTGCCCGCGGGCAAAGGAACCGCCGTGCAGGCGGTGGTCCCGGTGACCGACTCGCGCGGAAAGGTGGTCGGCCTGGTCTCCGCCGGAATCACGGTCAAGGACGTCGCGGCACTGTGGCTGCCGCAGCTGCCGATCATCCTGGGCAGCGGCGCGGCCGCGCTGGCGCTGTCCATGACAGGAACGACGTTGGTGGCCCGGCGGCTGCGTCGGCAGACACACGGCCTGGCCCCGGCGGAGCTGGCGCAGCTGTACGAGCACCACGACGCGGTCCTGCACGCGGTGCGGGAAGGAGTGCTGATCACTGGCACCGACGGACGGCTGCTGTTGGCCAATGACGAGGCGAGGCGTCTGCTCGACCTGCCGGCGGACGTGCAGGGGCGCCCGGTGCGGGAGCTGGGACTGCCGGAGCCGATCACGCGTCTGCTGTCGTCGCCGGAGGCGGTCACCGATGAGGTGCATCGCGCAGGGGACCGATTGCTGGCGGTGAACAAGCGGCCAACGTACCGGCAGGCCGACCGAGGAGGCAGCGTGGTGACCCTGCGGGACACCACGGAGCTGGCGGTGGTCTCGGGGCGGGCCGAGGTCGCGCGGGAGCGGCTGAAGCTGCTGTACGAGGCCGGGGTGGGGATCGGCACGACGCTGGACGTGGGACGTACGGCGCAGGAGCTGGCCGACGTTGCGGCGCCGGAGTTCGCTGACCTGGTGACGGTGGACCTGCTCGACGCGGTACTGCGGGGGTGGGAGCCGACGGCGGAGGGCTGGCGGCATCTGCGCCGGGCGGCGATCGGCGGTGAACAGCCGATGATCCCAGTGTATCCGCTGGGCGAAGTGATCACGTTCTCGCGCCGAACGCCGCAAATGCGGACGCTGCAGGAGCGACGAGTCCTGTTGGAGGCGGACCTGCGGCAGGCACACGGCTGGCGGGAGCAGGATCCGGAGCGCGCCCGGAAGGCCCTGGAGTGCGGGTTGCGCTCGCTGGTGACCGTACCGCTCCAGGCGAGGAACGTGCCGTTGGGCGTGGTGAACTTCTATCGGACAGTGGATTCCCCGGCGTTCCAGCCGGAGGATCTCTCCTTCGCGGAGGAACTGGCCGCGCGGGCGGCCCTGGCCATCGACAATGCCCGGAGGTTCACCCGGGAGCACGCGATGGCGGTGACGCTGCAGCGCAGTCTGTTGCCGCGGGCACAGCCAGATCAGGACGCACTGGAGGTGGCCTGGCGGTATCTGCCCGCGGAGGCGGGTGTGGGCGGGGACTGGTTCGACGTCATCCCGCTTCCGGGCGCTCGGGTGGCCGTGGTCATGGGTGACGTCGTCGGTCACGGGCTGCACGCGGCGGCGACGATGGGCCGGCTGCGTACCGCGGTGCACAACTTCTCCACCCTGGACCTCCCCGTTGACGAGGTGCTCGGGAAGCTGGACGACCTCGTCCTCAGCATGGACAACGAGGAGAACGCGGGCGATGCCGCGGAGGGCCACGAGGGGGAGGGGGTGACCGGAGCAACCTGTCTCTACGCGGTCTACGACCCCGTGTCGGAGGCCTGCACGATGGCCCGTGCGGGACACCCGGAACCGGCGGTGGTGCGTCCGGACGGGACGGTCACCTGTCCTGGCGTTCCCGCTTCGACGCCGCTCGGCCTGGGCGGCTACCCGTTCGAGACCGCCGAGTTCTCCTTGCCACAGGGTTCACAACTGGTGCTGTACACCGACGGCCTGGTGGAGGACCGCACCCACGACATCGACGTCGGGATGGAGAGACTGCGCCAGGCACTGGACGGTTCCGAGCGCCGCACTCCGGAGGAGACGTGTCAGGCGGTGATCGACGCGCTGAAGCCGTCACACTCCTCCGACGACATCGCGCTGCTGGTGGCGCGTACCCGGATATTCCCGCCCTCGCGCGTGGCCGAGTGGGACGTGCCGTCGGACCCGGCGGTGGTTCCCTCGGTGCGGGCGCGGTGCAGGGAGACGTTGCGGGAGTGGGGACTGGAGGAGGCCGGATTCGCCACGGAACTGATCCTCAGCGAGCTGATCACGAACGCGATCCGGTACGGCTTGCCGCCGGTCAGTGCGCGGCTGCTGCACGGACGCTGTCTGATCTGCGAGGTGTCGGACGGCAGCGGCACCTCGCCGCGGCTACGGCGGGCGGCGACCACGGACGAAGGCGGGCGGGGGCTGTTTCTGGTGGCGCAGTTCGCCCAGCGATGGGGAACGCGGTACACGACCCGCGGCAAGGTCATCTGGGCGGAACAGTTTCTCCACGACGGCACATCCGCCACCCCGAGCCGGACACCGGTCGACTTTCTTCTCGACCAGTTCGATGATCTCGACGCGTGAGCCCGCATGGCCCACGAGCGTCGCGTCCCCTCTGCGCACGCGCCGGAGACCCTGCACCCTTGAGCACGACGACGCCTGAGGGCGCGAGTTTGACCTGGGCGTTCAGGAACCGCCTCCAGTTATGTGCTTGTGACGTGGGACCAGCGGCAACCACCTGTTCGTACCTCGGCCAGAACCGCCACAACGCGTTCCCCAGTCGGCTGAAGGAGTTGCGGGCCAAGCACGTCAGTGAGCACGGGATGCCCTTCGGCTCGTAGGTCGCCGGATGGGCCGATGGGCCGTTGCTCGTCCTGTCCGTCCTCCCTTCCGGGGCCCAGGACACTCACAACTCACCCCGGAACGAGGTCACATCACGGCATCGGTCTGAAGCGGGCGCGCAGTGATGCGGAGTGTCCGGTCCCTTCCGGACCCGGACCCGGACCCGGAACCAACCCGCCCGGGCGTCGCCGGACCCTTCCCCGTCCAACCGGGAACCTTCGCGGCGCTCCGGACGTTGTAGCGAGTGGTTGTAGTTGAAGTTTGCGAACGTGGAAGCGCCCGTGGAGTTCTGACAGCGGGTGCTTCGCCGTTCTCGGGGGTTTTCTTCGACGGCTGGCGGCTGACAGCCCGGGATCGTGCGAGCGCGCGTTCTCCGCACCTCTCGCCACCTCGAAGGAGACGTGACGTGGCTCAAGGAACCGTGAAGTTGTTCAATCCGGACAAAGGTTTCGGCTTCATCGCCCCCGATGAGGGCGGCGCCTACACCTTCGGCCACCACTCAGTGATCGACACGGGGGGTTTCTGCTCCCTGGAGGAGAACCAGCGGGCGCAGTTCACCGCCAGCCGGGGCCCCAAGGGCATGCATGCCGACCGGGTCCGCGCGCTCTGAGACACCTCATTCTGAGGCAGACCCCGCGCCGCGGACCTGCCTCGTGCTGCTTCCGAACGGCTGCCGCTTGCGGTGCCCCGCCGTCGTGTCGGAGGCAGCGCCCGTGCACGCCGAAAGGAACACTGTGACCACTGACATCACCATCCGGGGCACCGGTCCGGCGGACCACACCGACATGGCTGAACCCCCGCCCGGCGGCCGGGGCAGCGACTACGCCGCACTGTCCCGCGAGGTGAAACAGAGCGGGTTGCTGAAGCGGAGGCCGGGCTACTACTGCGTCAAGGTCGGGGCGAACCTGTTCCTGCTGGCCGCGGGCTGGGCCGCGTTCGCCCTGATCGGACAGTCGTGGTGGCAGCTGCTCACCGCAGCCTTCCTCGCGGTGATGTTCACCCAGACCGGGTTCATCGGGCACGACGCCGGACACCACCAGATCGCCGCCTCCAAGCGCGTCAACAACGTGCTCGGCCGTGTGCACGCCGACTTGCTGATCGGCCTCAGTTACGGCTGGTGGATCAACAAGCACAACCGGCACCACTCCCACCCCAACCACGTCGACCGCGACCCCGACATCGCCGACGGCGCGATCGCCTTCACCCAGGACCACGCCCGGGTCCGCAGCGGAGCGTACGCATGGCTGGCCCGTCACCAGGCCTGGCTGTTCTTCCCGATGCTGCTCCTTGAAGGACTCGCCCTTCACATCGCCGGAGTACGGGCGCTGCTGGACCGCACCGGTACCGCAACCTCGCGGGCGGCCAAACTGGCCGAGGCGGGACTGCTGACGGCGCATCTCGGCGGCTATCTCGCCGCCGTGTTCCTGGTCCTGTCTCCCGTCCAGGCCGTGTGCTTCCTCGTCGTGCACCAAGGGCTGTTCGGGTTGTACATGGGGTGCTCGTTCGCCCCCAACCACAAGGGCATGCCCGTCTTCGCCAAGGACGACAAGATCGACTTCCTGCGTCGGCAGGTACTGACCTCACGCAACATTCGGGGCCACCGGTTCACCGATTTCGCACTTGGCGGACTGAACTACCAGATCGAACACCACCTGTTCCCCTCCATGCCGCGGCCCAGCCTGCGCCATGCCCAGGAACTCGTGCGCACCTTCTGCGCCCGGCACGGTATCGCCTACTACGAGACCGGACTCCTCAACTCCTACGCCCAAGTGCTGCGGCACCTCCATGCGGTCGGCGGCCCCCTGCGCCCCGAAATGGAGTACTGAGCAGCTGCCGCCGGTGCCGGCCGACGGACATACGCTGAGCGTCGTCTTGACGGAGTTCGGCGGGCACACCACTCCGGTGGCCACGCGCCGGCACACCGTGTGGCACCGACTCCATCCGGCTCGACCTGGTCCTGCTGCACAACCCCGAGCGAGCCCACCCCGGCGACCGTTCCGCCCTGCTCTCTGCCATCCGGGACGCGTTCGCGATTCTGGAGGAGGAGGTGGCGGCCGGGCGCGTGGCTGGGTACGGGGTCGCCACGTGGGCGGGCCTGGAGGAGGCGTTCACGGTGGGGGAGTTGCTCGCCCTGGCCGCCGAAGCCGCGGGCGGACAGCACCATCATCTGGTCGCGGTCCAGATGCCGGTCAGCCTGGTGATGATGACGCCGATCGCGCGGGCCCTTCACGGCCGGGGTCCGCTCCCGGCCGCCGCCGACGTGGGACTGCGGGTGATGGCGTCGGCCCCCGCTGCACCGCGGTGAGCTCCCCGGTATGGTCGGCCAGGAGTTCGCCGACCTCATCCGGCCGGGCCTGACCCCCGCACAAGCGTGCATCCTCGCCGTCGCGTCATGCCCAGGGGTGACGGACGTCCTTCTGGCCGCCTCCGGTGCGCCACACTGGAGGGAGGCGGCCGACGCCGTCGCCCAACCCTCCCTGACCGCCGCCAAGTTGCGGGAGTCGGCACGGCACCCGTCGAGTTTCACCTACCGGTCCTAACTAAGCCGCTGTACGTGGCGGTGGGTGATCAGACAGACGGCGAGTCCGAGGAATGCTTCGTGGATGTCGTCGCGTCGTTCCCAGCGAGTGCGAAGGCGTCGGAAGCCGTGGAGCCATACGATCGTCCGCTCGACGACGTAGCGGAAGATGCCCAGGCCGGTGCCGTGAGGCTCGCCTCGCTTCGCGATCACGGGGCGGATCCCGGGGGCTCGGAGCAGGCGGCGGTATTTGTCGTGGTCGTAGCCGCGGTCGGCCGGCAGCGCATCGGGGCGTCGGCGAGGTCTGCCGACCCGGCCCGCGATGGCCGGGATCTTGTCGAGCAGGGGCAGAAGTTCATCGGGAACGATCCAAGGCCGCGACTGACGTTTCCCCGCAACCAGACCAACGAACAGACAAGCCAACAGCCACATGATCAACAGCTTTTGTTGGAGCCAGTTGGCGAACAGACGTGGGAAATCTGGTGCCTATGCCCTACAGGCCACAACGTGGAGCGGGTGAGATGGCGACCCGCCTCGAACGGGTGGCCGCAGGGACTCCCGAACTCATCGACATTGATCACGAGCCGGGCCCCCGAGGTGACTCCCGAATGCCCCTACAAACGCCTCCCGTTCTCGCGTTCACAGCCGGCCCGCAGAGCTTTGAACAGTTGCTACCGCTTGGACCCATGCAAGCGGGTGGGTCGCTGGGCAGGGGCCGTACGTATCGTCAGATGCATACGACCCCTGTCCTCGGCCCGGCCCGGCGCGGGTCCGTGGTCAGTGCCGTCCGGCCGTCGTGCGGCGGCGCATTACGAACAGCAGGCCTGTGCCGGCGGCGATCGCCGCGGCGGCCGATCCGGCGATCAGACCGGTGTCGCTGCCGCCTCCGGTCTCGGCGAGCCTGGTCCCCGCAACGGGCGAGGAAGCGGACGTCGAAGGGGCTGAGGACGTCGAGGCCAACGGCGCGGCGGCCGACGAGGTCGGCGTGACGCCGGCGGTCGGCGACACCGAGGGGGCCGGCCCGACCGTCGGGGTGCCGGACGTGGGGGAAGTGGCCGGCACGCAGGGGGTGTCCGGGGAGATCGGCAGGTCCGTCAGGCGCTCGTCGACGAGGTTGCCCGCCGTCACCGAGACGTTCCATTGGTAGCCCTGGAGCCACGGCACCAGGATCGTCGTGCTCGCACCTGCCGCCGTGGGGTGGTCGATGTGTCCGGTGCCGACGGTTTCGCCGTCGGTACCGACCGCCATCCGGATCCGCACGGTGATGTCCGCGGGCGTGCCGGAGGGGTCCTTGTCCGTGATCGTGATGGCGGCCCGGGCCTCGCCGGTGCTGGTGTCGCACGTCGCCTTCGCGGTGAAGTCGCCGATGCTGCAGGCATAGGCGTCACCAGAGGCCAGGAGCACGGCAGCTGTTGCGGCCACGGCGGCAGCGGTGACGGCACGCTTGGATATCACGGGTCCCTCCCCAGGGAACGTTCCACGTGGGGTGCCCGGATCGGGGCCCCCGCTGGCCGCGGGCGCACGCCCGCGGATGGCTTCGAGGGGCCCAAAGGCCGGTCGGAGCGGCTCATCATGTCACCTCTCCCCACGGGGAACCTGAACGGGCCCCTAGTTGAGAGGTCACCCAGCTCAAGGCAACAAGCCGCCGAGAGGGCTGCCCGTAACGCTGAAGGTCTCCCGGCACATGGCGGCCGACACCTACGGTGGACTTCACCACGAGGCGTAGGAGACCGCCATGAGTCAGGAACCGCGGACGCGCGCCGTGCTCAGCGGCGTGCCGCGGAGATCAGGACGCCGTGCCTCGGCGGCTGCTCCTCGGGTGCCGTGACCGGGCGTCCGTACGCCGCCGCGCGTTCACGCACGGTGTACGCGCGGGTGTCCCACCCGAGACCGGCCAGCCAGGTGACCGGGTCGGGCGGCATCTCGGAGACCCGCATCGACGCCGCGGTGCCGGTGTCCTGCGCGAAGCGCTCGACGACACCGGGTTGACCCAGCGTCAGGCCCATCCGGCTGCCGGTCGCGGACAGCTCCCCCACCTGCCCGAGCAGGCGTTCGACCGCATCCTGCGGCAGGTGGATCAGCAGGCCCTCGGCGATCCACACCGTGGGGAGCGCCGGATCGTGCCCGGCAGCGACCAGGGCACCGGTCCAGTCCTCGCGCAGGTCGACCGGTACGGTGATCCGCTCGCAGCGCGGATCGGCCGGCTCGGCCCGGAGCACCGACTCCTTGAAGCCCAGCGGCTCCGCCGTTTCGATCTCGAACAGGCGGGTCTCCGACGGCCAGTCGAGCCGGTAGGCCCGGCTGTTCATGCCGGCGCCGAGCAGGGCCACCTGGCGGCAGCCCGCGTCGGCCCCGTCGCGCAGCAGCTCGTCGAGGAAGCGGGTGCGGACCACGATCGAGAACGCGACCGCGCCCCAGCGCCGCCGGGCCCCAGCGCCGCCGGGCCGCGTCGTCCACGGGCGCTCGCGGCGGCTTCCCGTCCACCGGCAGGCTGCCGGCGGCGGCAAATGCCTCCGCGAACGGGTCCAGGAACAAGGGGTTCTCGCGCCGGGTCTCCCGTGCCCGCACCCGGGCGACCCCGACGGCCGTGTCCCAGGCCTCGGACGGCTTCGCTGTCGTCATGACTCGCCCCTCGTCAACGAGGCGGCTTCTCGCCCGGCTCCGTAGAGCCTTGACGGCCGAGCCCTGGCGGGGAGCATGCCCTGGCGTCGAAGGGACCGGTGTCCAGGCTCAAGCTGAGAGAGGCGCTGGCTGCGGTGGCTGGAGCAGGATCTGGCCGAGGGGCCGGTGGCGCACGGCTGGCCGGGCCAGACCTGGACGCTGTCGCGGATCAGCACCCTGATCGGGCGCCGTTCCCACAAAGGCATGACCTTTTCGGCGATCGCGCAGATGCTGCATCGTCATGGCTTCAGCCATCAGGTTCCGGCCCGTCGTGCGGTGGAGCGCGACGAGGACGCCGTGAGCGGCTGGGTGAAGAGACCTGGCCGCAGGTGGAAGCACCGTGGCGGGGGTCTGCTTCGAGGACGAGGCGGGCTTCTCGATGACGCCGCCCACCACGCGGACCTGGGCCAGGCGAGGGCGCACGCCCGTCATCAGGGTGCGCGGACGTGCCCAGCGCCGGTTCTCGATCGCCGCTCTGGCCTGTTACAAGCAGGGCGAACGCTCACGTCTGATCTACCGGCCCAAGCGGCACATCGATCACAAACGGGGCGGCAGACGCAGTTTCACCTGGACTGATTACAGGGATCCACTGATCGCCGCCCACCAGCAGCTCGGCACCCCGATGGTGCCGATCGTTCCCGGCGACCCGGGCCGGATATCGGGATCTGTCGGCATGAGCCTGGCTCGACGCCCCACGAGAGCAACCCGCGGAGCACATGTGTCCAGGAGGCGGCGCGGGGCCGCGATCGAAACGAGCCGAACATGTCTTTACCCGTGCGTTTCGCACAGTGAGCTCGTGACAGTCGTGACTGTCGGTGCCCCAGGCCGGCTTGCGAGTCTCTTGGGCGGGCCACGGAAGGGGAGGCATGGACAAGCGGTACGAGGTGTACGCGTTGGCGGACGCGCACTTCTACGAGACACCCGACCGGCTGGCGACGGGCGTCGCAGGGGCGGCTCAGGGGACTGTTCCCGTGTTCGAGACGGCACGCAGGCCCATCCCGGAGGGCTGGGCGACGGCCCGTGTCGGCGACTGGCTGACACTCACGCCGCTCGGCGCGGACGGCGCCCCGGCGGCGGCGCCGGCCCAGGGCTGGAAGATCCACGCCTCGGCCACCCGGGCGAACGCCGATCGGATCGCGGCGATTGTGTGGGACTACTGCTTCCCTCGCCGCATCCCGTTCAAGTTCGTGCCGGGCCCGCATCTGCTGCATCTGCGCAACACCAAGTACGCGGGCCGCGACACCAGCGGCAAGTTCGTCACCGTCTACCCGGCCGACGAGGAGCAGCTGCACACGGTCCTGCGCGAGCTGGGTTCCCTGTTGGAGGGCTTCGAGGGCCCCTACATCCTCACCGACCTGCGCTGGCACGACGGGCCGCTGTACGTCCGCTACGGCGCGTTCGCGCGCATGTACGTCGTCGACGAGCGGGGTTCGCTCGTGCCGGCGGTGCGCGACGGCTCGGGCACGTTGGTGCCGGACCGGCGGGCGCCGTCCTTCCAGGTGCCGGAGTGGGTGGCGCTGCCCGCGTTCCTCGAGCCGCATCTCGCGGCGCGCAACACCACGACGGTGGGTGAGCTGCCGTACCGCATCGAGAAGGCGCTGCACTTCTCCAACGGCGGCGGAGTGTACGCCGGCACCGACACCCGGAACGGGCGCAAGGTGGTGCTCAAGGAGGGGCGGCCGCACGCGGGGCTGGCTTCCGACGGGGCGGACGCGATCGCCCGGCTCGAGCGGGAGAAGCGGGCTCTGGAGGCAGTGGCGGGGAGCGGGGTGGTGCCCGAGGTGCGGGACTGGTTCACCCTGGGCGACCACCGCTTCCTGGTCATGGACTTCGTGGCGGGGCGCCCGCTGAACTCCTTCTTCGCCGAACGGCACCCGCTGCTCTCTCCCGACCCCGACCCGCAGGCCGTCGCCGCGTACACGGCATGGGCGGTGAGCATCCACCGGGCGGTGGAGTGCGCGGTGGAGAAGGTGCACGCGCGCGGGATCGTCTTCAACGACCTGCACGTCTTCAACATCATGGTCGCGCCCGAAGAGGAGTCGGTGTTCCTGATCGACTTCGAGGCGGCCGCCCCGGCCGAGGAGAACGGCCGCCAAGTCGTGGCGCATCCCGGGTTCTTCGCGCCACCGGACCGCCGGGGCGCCGACGTCGACCGGTACGCGCTGGCGTGTCTGCGGCTCGCCCTGTTCCTGCCCGTCACCACGCTGCTCGTGGTGGACCGGGGCAAGGCGGCCCATCTGGCCGAGGTGATCGCGCAGCAGTTCCCGGACGTGCCAAGGGAGTTCCTGGACGAGGCGGTCGCGGAGATCACCCGCGATGTCTGCGGCACCGGGGCCCCTGTCGGCGGGACCGGCGCACCGGAGCGGGTGCCGTCGGCCCCCGCTTCCCGGGTGGAGCCGGGCGACTGGCCGCACAGCCGCGACTCGATGATCAAGGCGATCCTCGCCTCGGCGACCCCGGAGCGCGACGACCGGCTCTACCCCGGCGACGTCGCCCAGTTCTCCGACGGCGGCGGCCTCGGCCTCGCGCACGGCGCGGCCGGCGTCCTGTACGCCCTGGCGGCGGTCGGCGCCGAACGCCACGACGAGGGCGAACGCTGGCTCCTGGACCACACTGCCCCGGCCCCGACGGGCACCCCGCTCGGTCTGTACGACGGTCTCGCGGGCGTCGCCCACACCCTCGACCTGCTCGGACACCGGCAGCGGGCCCTCGACCTGGTCGACGGCATCCTGCGCGAACGCTGGCAGCATCTGTCCTCGGACCTCCAGGGCGGCCTGGCCGGCCTCGGCCTGGTGCTGGGGCGACTGGCCGCCACGACCGGCGAGTCGGAACTGCACGAGCGGGCCGCCGAGGCCGCCGACCTCCTCGTACGTCGCCTCGCCGAACCGGCGCCGGCCGCGCCCCGGCGACGGGCCGGGCTGATGCGGGGCGCGAGCGGGCCCGCGCTGTTCCTCCTCCGGCGGTACGAGGAGACCGGCGAGCGTGCGCTGCTGGAGGCGGCCGGCGTGGCGCTGCGGCGGGACCTGGAGTGCTGTGCCGAGCGTGAGGGGGGCGCGGTGGAGGTCGACGAGGGGTGGCGGACCATGCCGTATCTCGGGGACGGGAGCGTGGGCGTGGGGCTCATGCTCGACGACTATGCGGCGCACGTCCCGGATGCCGGCGCGGAGTTCGCGCGGGCCCGTGCCGGCATCCTCACCGCGGCCACCTCCCGTTTCTACGCGCAGCCCGGCCTCTTCCAGGGACGTGCCGGGATGATCCTGCACCTCGCCCGCACCACCGCGCCGGGGGCGACGCGGGCTCGGCTCGACGAGCAGATCGCCGGGCTGGGCTGGTCGGCGATGCCGTACCAGGGCCAACTCGCCTTCCCCGGGCACCAGATGATGCGCCTTTCCATGGACCTCGCCACCGGAACGGCGGGCGCGCTGCTCGCCCTCGCCGCAGCCTTCGGCTCGGGCGACGAGGGCGTTGCCGCGCACCTGCCGTTCCTTCCGCCGCCGCATCGGCGGCCCCTATGACATGGCTCTGCCATCCGGCGGAGTCGTGACGCAACCCTGTCCCCACGGGACGAACAACCGACACCGACGAAAGGACACACCATGGCCCTGCTCGACCTGCAGACGATGGAATCCGACGAGCACACCGGCGGCGGCGGCAACAGCACCGTCAGCCTCCTGTCGTGCATCAGCGCGGCCAGCGTTCTGCTCTGTCTCTGACGAAGCGGTGCCGAACGCTCTGACGAACGGCTCACGCTGAACACTCCGGGCGGTCCCGCTCCCGCGAGGGATGGGGCCGCCCGGGGTCGTCCGCCCGATCGGGCGGAAACGCAGAAACGCAGAAACGCAGAAACGCAGAGGCGCGGAAGCTCCGAGGGGGTGCGCGATGTCGATGGACCCGACGACCGGTGGACTGCTCACCGCGGCGAGCCGGCACAGCGGGCCCCGCTGGGCGGCGCTCTGCCTGGTGAGCGTGGCGACGACAGGCGCGGGACTGCTGTTGCCCGCCGCCCTCGGCCGGGCCCTGGACCTCCTGCTCGCCCACGCCCCGGCGACCCGCTGGGTGCTGATCTGCGCGACTCTCGTCCTGCTGCTGACCGGGCTCGACGCGTGCGAGACCGTGCTCGCCGGCACCCTCGACGCCCGCACCACCGCCTTCCTGCGCCGCCGGGTGACCGGTCATGTCCTGGCCCTGGGGCCGCGTGCGACGCTCCGCTTCGGCCCCGGTGACCTCGTCGCGCGACTCGTGGGAAACGCCGCCCAGGCCGGCACGGCGCCCGGCGCCCGCGCCGCGCTGCTGGCCGCACTCGCCGGCCCGGTGGGGGGCGTGGTCGCGCTCGGTGTGATCGACCCGTGGCTCGCGGCCGCGTTCCTTACCGGCGCGCCGCTGCTGACGCTCCTGCTGCGCTCCCTGGCCCGGGACACCTCGACGTGCGTGGCCGACTACCAGCGGGTGCAGGGGCGCATCGCGTCCGCGCTCGCCGAGGCCGTCGGCGGCACCCGCACCATCCGCGCAGCGGGCACGGCGGACCGGGACGCGGAACGGATCCTGCGACCGCTGCCCGAACTCTCCCGGGCAGGTCGGCGGATGTGGCGGGTACAGGGGCGGGCGGCGGCGCGGGCGGTGGCGGTGGCGCCTCTGCTGCACCTCGCCGTCGTGGCCGTGGCGGGCATGCTGCTCAGCCGGCACCGGCTCTCCGCCGGAGACGTCCTGGCGGCCTCCCGCTACGCGGTCCTCGCCACCGGGGTCGGCGTGCTGGTCGGGCAGCTCTCCGGCCTGGTCCGCGCCCGCACGGCGGCCCGCCGCCTGGGCGAGGTCCTGGCTGAACCCGCCCCTACGCACGGGGACCGGAGCCTGCCGCCCGACGGCCCCGGCCACCTGGAGCTGCGCGGGGTGAGCGCCCGACGCGGCGCACGCACGGTGCTCGACGGCGTCGACCTCGTCGTGCCCGGCGGGACGACGCTCGCCCTGGTCGGCCGCTCCGGTGCGGGCAAGTCGCTGCTGGCCGCGCTCGCGGGTCGGCTCACCGACCCGGACGCCGGCGAGGTGCTGCTGGACGGCGTCGCGCTGCCCGCCCTCTCCCGCGCCGAACTGCGCGCGGCGGTCGCGTACGCCTTCGACCGCCCCGCCCTTCTGGGCACGACCGTCGAGGACACGATCGCCCTGGGGCTGCGCTGCCCTTCTCCCGCCCGCGTCCGGGAGGCCGCTCGTACGGCCTGCGCCGACGCGTTCGTCCGCCGCCTGCCCGACGGCTATGCGACGGCCGTCGCCGACGCCCCGCACTCCGGCGGCGAGGCCCAACGCCTGGGCCTCGCCCGGGCGTTCGCCCAGCGCGGTCGTCTGCTCGTCCTCGACGACGCGCTCTCCAGCCTCGACACGGTGACCGAGCACCAGGTCTCCGAGGCCGTCCTGGGCAGGGCCGCGACCGGCACCCGGCTGGTGGTGGCCCACCGGGCCGCGACGGCCGCCCGTGCCGACACGGTGGCATGGCTGGACGCGGGGCGGGTCCGGGCGGTGGGCACGCATGCACAGCTGTGGCGGCGGCTGCCTGGCTACCGGGCGGTGTTCGGGGCCGCAGGGGAGGAGGCAGGAGCGTGACCCACCGGGACGGACTCCACCGGCTGCACGGACACCTGGGCCACCGCGCCCTGCTCGCCCTGCGCTTTTTGTACGTCGGCCGACGGGCGATGGTGCGGCTCGCCGGCTGGTCGGTGCTGGAGACGGGTCAGACGTTCCTCCTCGGCTACGCCCTCGCGCGTGCACTGGACGACGGGTTCCTGGCCGGACGGGCCGCCGTGGGGCTCGGCTGGCTCGCGGCAGCCGGGCTCGGCGTACTCGTCGGCGCGTACGGCACCGGGCGGGTGTACGGGGCGGTCGCCGCGCTGGTGGAGCCGCTCAGGGACAGGCTCGTCACCGGCGTGGTGCGGCGCGGGGTGTGGGAGGGGGACCGCGGGGCGCTGTCCGGCCTGACCCAGCAGGTCGAGATCGCCCGGGACACCTTCGCGGGCCTGGTCATGGTCTCGCGCTCGTTCGTGTTCACGTCCGTCGGCGCGCTGGCGGGCCTGTGCTCGCTCGCCCCGCTGCTGCTGCTGCCCGTCGTGCCGCCGCTCGTCGCCGGAGTGGCTCTGTTCGCAGCGACCCTGCGTCCGCTGGCGCGACGGCAGGAGGCGTACCTCGCCGCCGACGAGGCCCTGGCGGAGAACCTGGGCGCCGTCTGCCCGGGGCTACGGGATGTCACGGCGGCCGGCGCGGAGGACCGGATCGCCGCGGACGCCGGCGCCCTCGCCGACGCCGAGCAGCGGGCGGCCCGCGCCCTGGCTCGCTGGGGCGTGGCCCGCGTCGTCTGTCTCGCAGTCGGCGGCCACCTGCCTCTGGTCCTGCTCCTGGCCGGCACCCCCTGGCTCCTCGACCACGGAGTCACCCCCGGCGCCGTGCTCGGCGCGCTCGCCTACGTCAGCCAGTCGCTCCTCCCCGCCCTCACCGGCCTCATCCACGGCTTGGGCACCAGCGGCTCGCGCCTGACCGTGGTGCTGCGCCGGCTGACGCCGCCCCCGCCTGCGGTCTCCCGCCCCGCCGTCACCGAGCTCACCCCGCACACCCCGCCTCCGTGCCCCTCCACCCCGGCAGTGCCCCCGGCCCTCGCGCTCACGTCCCTCACCTTCTCCTACGGCCCCGCCTGCGCCCCCGTCGTCGACGACCTCACCCTCGCGCTGCCCAGCGGCGCCCATCTGGCCGTCGTAGGGCCGAGCGGTGTCGGGAAGTCCACGCTGGCCGGGCTGGTCGCGGGACTGCTGAAGCCGGTACGCGGAGACATACGGATCTGCGGGTGCCGGGTGCCGGGCCGCGAGGCCGCCGCCGGGCGCGTGCTGATCCCGCAGGAGGCGTACGTGTTCAGCGGCGGCCTCAGGGAGAACCTCGCCCATCTGCGGCCGGATCCCGTCCCCGAGGCGGAGTTGCTCGCCGCGGCCGAGGCGGTGGGGCTCACACCGCTGCTCAACGCCCTGGGCGGGCCGGGGGCGAGCGTGGATCCAGCGACGCTGTCGGCCGGGGAGCGCCAGCTGATCGCGCTCACGCGGGCGTACCTGTCGTCCGCCCCCCTCGTCCTGCTGGACGAGGCGACCTGCCATCTGGACCCGGTGGCGGAGGAACGGGCGGAGCGGGCGTTCGCGGCCCGGCCGGGCGGCACCCTGGTGGTCGTGGCCCACCGCATCAGCTCGGCCCGCCGCGCCGGCCGGGTGCTGGTGATGGACGGCCCGCGCACGGCCTTCGGGACGCATGAGGAGGTGCTGCGCCGCTCGCCCCTCTACCGCGACCTCGTGGGTGGCTGGGAACCCGGGCAGCTCTCACAGCCAGCCCTGGCTCTGGGAGATGCGGATGGCGTCGATGCGGTTGCGGGCGCCGGTCTTGCGGGTGATGGCCGCCATGTAGTTGCGCACGGTCCCGTGGGACAGGTGCAGGCTCCCGGCGATCTCCGCGACGGAGGCCCCCTCGGCGGCGAGGGTTAACACGCTCAGCTCCCGGCGGGTCAGCGGCATCTCGGCGGCCTTGAGGAATCCGAACCCCAGCGACTCGCTGACGAAACGTTCCCCCTTAGCGACCTTCCGGATTCCGCGCAGCAGCTGCTCGGGCGTCCCCGTCTTGTCGACGTAGCCCAGCGCGCCCGCCTCAAGGGCCCGTCTCAGCAGGCCAGGCCTGTTCGCAGTGGCAAGTACGAGTAAGCGGGACAGGACCTGGCCGCCGCCCCGCAGACCTAACTCGCCCAGGGGCGGAATGCCGGCCGTGTCCGAGCAGTCCAGATCCGCCGCGCACACGTCGGGCCGCAACGCGCGCACGTGACGGGACGCCCGGCGCCAGGGGACGTCGTCCACCCGCAGGTCGGGCTCCCGTGACAGCCACTGCGCGAGGACCGATCTGACGAGACATCCGTCGTGCACGAGAAGTACCTGGATCACTGCCGCCCCTTCAACCTGCCGTACGCCAGTCCTGTGATGCTGAGCGCGTGCCCATTGTTGGGCCCCCGCAACATTTCTGAGCGCGAAGAACCAGCCATCAGGATGCGAGGGGGCGCACGCGCAGCACCCGCACGCCGCGGCGTGCTTCCGGCTTCACCTCGTAGGTGTCCCGATGGTCGTCAACGAACCGGAAGCGGCTCCTCACCAGTTCGTCTCTCCGGCGAGATACTTGGCCGCCTCGCGGAGGATGTCCCGCTCGGTGGCGAGCTTGCGCTCACTTGCCTCGAGCTCGGCCCCCCCCGGGCCTCCAACCGCCACACCCGCTCGTCCGGATCAGCGGACGGCACCGCCTTCCGAGGCTGGGCGCCCTTCGCAACCGCGGCGGTGATGCCACGGCGTTCACGGTCCCGCAACGCCCACTCACGCAGGGGAACTGCGGCCGGCCGCGACCACGGCTTGGTCGGCACCACGGCGACGACTGCATCCTGATCATGGTTTCGCCGCCAGGGTCAGATGCACGCCAGCGGGTCGCCGCACGGGATCCACCACGTCCAGCGGTGGTCACCGAGCCGCGCAGACGATCATGAGCAGACGATCATGAATGGACGTGATGAAAATAACCATTCAGCTGTATGGGCTGTTGCATGGTGACATTCCGAACCTAGCCTGTGGCGACTCTTAACGCACCACTAACACTGCGAGGCCGCCCCATGGCATCTGTCGACCAGCTCGCCCCACCAAGCACGAGCCAGAACCGCAGCTCCCTCCGACGGAACGTCGGACTGATCGGACTGCTCTGGGCGTCCGCCGGCTCGATCATCGGGTCCGGCTGGCTGTACGGCGCGAAGAACGCCGTCGTCGCCGCCGGCCCGGCGGCTCTGATTTCCTGGGGCATCGGCGCGGTCGCGATCGTGCTGCTGGCGTTTGTCCATGCCGAGCTGGGTGGAATGTTCCCCGTCGCCGGCGGTACCGCCCGTTACCCGCACTACGCCTTCGGCGGCCTGGCAGGCATGTCCTTTGGCTGGTTCGCCTGGCTGCAGGCGGCAACCGTGGCGCCGATCGAGGTCGAGGCCATGATCGGCTACGCCGGTCACTGGCACTTCGCCAAGAGCTTCCTCAATGACAACGGCACCCTGACGACGAGCGGCTTCATCGTCGCGGTGATCCTCATGGGCGTCTTCGTCGCCGTGAACTTCCTCGGTGTCTCGGTGCTGGCCCGGACCAACAGCGCTGCCACCTGGCTGAAGATCTTCGTGCCGCTGCTCGCCATCTTCACCCTCGCTGCGACCCACTTCCACAGCAGCAACTTCACCTCGCACGGCTTCGCGCCGTTCGGCTCCAAGGGCGTGCTCGCCGCGATCAGCACCAGCGGCATCGTCTTCGCCCTCCTCGGTTTCGAGCAGGCGATCCAGCTGGCGGGCGAGAGCCGCAACCCCAAGCGCGACATCCCTCGCGCGGTGCTCGGCTCAGTGGCCATCGGCACGCTGATCTACGTCCTGCTGCAGGTCGTCTTCATCGGCGCGCTGCCCGGCAGCAGCTTCGCCCAGGGCTGGGACAAGCTCGACTTCGTCGGTATCAGTGGCCCCTTCGCGGGTCTGGCCACCCTTGTCGGTCTGGGCTGGCTGACCGTGGTGCTGTACTTCGACGCCATCGTCTCCCCGGGCGGCACCGGTCTGATCTACACCACCTCCACCTCCCGTATCTCCTACGGTCTGAGCAAGAACGGCTACGCGCCGCGCGTCTTCGAGCGCACGGACGCACGCGGGGTCCCGGTGTACGGCCTGATCATGTCCTTCGTCACCGGCGTGGTCTGCTTCCTGCCGTTTCCGAGCTGGCAGCAGCTGGTCGGCTTCATCACCTCCGCCAGCGTGCTGATGTACGCGGGCGCTCCACTGGCCTTCGGCGCGATGCGCCGGCGCCTGCCGAACCGTGAGCGCAGCTACCGGCTGCCGCTCGGCGGTGTGCTCTCCCCACTGGCGTTCATCGTTGCGAGCCTGATCATCTACTGGAGCGGCTGGCAGACCCTGGAGAAGCTGGGCGAAGCGATCGTCCTGGGCTACCTCCTGCTCGGCGGCTACGCCCTCTACGCGTCCAAGAAGGGCCTGCCGAACGCTCCGCGGATCAGTTGGAAGTCCGCCCAGTGGCTGCCGGTCTACCTGCTCGGCATCGGTGTGATTTCCTGGCAGGGCACCTTCGGTGGCGGCCAGGGCAACCTGCCGATGTGGACGGACATCGCCGTCGTGGCCGTGTTCTCCCTGGCGATCTACCACTGGGCGATCCGCGTGGCCCTGCCGACCGACGCGATCGAGCAGAACATCGAGGACATCGAGGTCGTCGACGCGGGCGGCCACTGACCCGTCCGCACTCCCTCATACCGGGGCGGTCCCGAAGCGGCCGGTTCCAGGACAGGACAGCACACTGTCCCGGCTTTGACTGCTCCCCGCCTGAAGGGAGGGGATCCCTTCCTTCAGGCGGGGATTCCTGGCTCAGGCTGCCTCTGGGAGCAGTGCTCCCGGTGGTCTTACGCCCTCGGCACCAGCCGGGTTCAGACCTGCCCGGACGAGCATCATGCGGGCGGAGTTCTTGTCTCTGGGGGAGACGACTCCGCATGCGGTGCAGGTGTAGGTGCGCTCGGACAGCGGCAGTGCGTGCTTGGTTCTCGCTCCGCACGATGCGCAGTCCATGGTGGTGTGTGCAGGATGCACGAGACGGATGTCCCGTCCGTGCTTGCGGCCCATCTCGACCAGGGCCTTCTTCGTGGCGCCGAGCGCGGCGTCCGCCGCTTTGCGGGCCATCGAGGACGTGGCGAGGAGCTTCGGCCTGAAGTCCTCGACGGCGATGGCGTCGTGGTCGGTCACGACCTTCTTCGCCCACTTGCGGCCGGTGTCGTGCCGCTGCCGGGCGATCTTCACGTAGGTCTTCGCCCGCCACTTCTTCGCCTCGCGGTAGCCCTTCGAGGCGGCCTGCCCCTTCTTCGGCCGGCGGCTGGCCATCATCCGGTCGTAACGGGTCAGCCCAGCCTGCGCCTTACGGCCGTGCTGGGCGTGCGGCAGACCATGGGCGTTGGAGGTGGTGGTCGCGGTCTCCTTCACGCCCCAGTCCACGCCGAGCACCCGGCCGGTCTCCGGCAGCGGCTGCACCTCGGTGGGACCACGAACGATGCGTACCAGTGCCCGACGCTGTCCCGGTACACGCGCACCGAGGAAGGTTCGCCCGGCGGGCTGCGCGACCACACCACCGTCAGCACGATCCCACCCGCCAAATGCAGGCGGTCGTCCTGGGGCCGCAACCCGCGCCGGGTGCAGTTCAGCGTCGGCAAGGCCTCGTGCTTCTTCTTCCACCCCGGCATACCGGCCCGCTGCCGCTGAGGCAGGCGTTCCCGGATGTCCTTGTGCGCCTTCGCGCGGGACTTGCCGAAGTCCCGGATCAGCTGCTGCTGAGGAACTGAGCTGCCCTCACGCAGCCACGGCGTACGCTCCCGCGCCAGTGCCCACTCCGCCTCCAGCGCGGTACGGGCACTCGACGACACGCGAAGCCGGTAGGTGTACCGGGCGCGCCCGGCCCCGTCGGCTTCCATGGGCGTCGTCATGATTCGCTTCTCACTCAGGATCCCGGCAGACCTACACGAACAGGTGACCGCCCGCGCCGCTGCGGACCGGCGGTCCCTCAACTCCGAAATCCTCCACCTCCTGGAGGTCGCCCTCACCGCTCCCCGGCCGGACGCCGGATCGCCCAGCGGCGATCCGGCTTCCCCTGCCCCGCTCCGCGGGAAACCGGATTCCTCCCCGGCCTGAAGGCCAGGGCATCCTCCGGGAATCCCGGTGACAGCGCGGGCTGGGGCAGCCGGAAGACGGCGGTCGGACGGCCCGTGGTCCTGCCGCCCGGAGTGCTGTCCGGGGCCGTCCCGGCCGGTCGTCCGAGGTACTGGTCCGGTGTGGCGCCGGTCCGGTGTGATGCGCAGCTGTTGTCCGCGGACTTGTCTCTCGTGTGGTCAGGACTGCTCGCGGCAGTCCTCTTCGGTGCACTCCAGAGTGACGAGGGTCTGGTCGACCTGCTGGCTGGTCAGAGGGGGTTCGGGCAGTTCGTGGGCGCCCTCGGTGCGGAAGGCGTCGAGCATCAGGTGGAGGTGGCGACGCCAGGCTTGGGGGGCGATGGTGCGTGTGGCCTGGATGATCCCGGCCTGGGACCAGATCACGAAGGCGATGTCCTGCGCGGTGACGTCGCCGCGCAGGACGCCCTGTTCCTGGGCGTTGCGCATGATCTGGATGCCGAGTTCCTTGGTGCGTTCGTACATCTTGCGGCCGGCCACGTGAAGGGGCAGCCGTGCCGAGACCAGGTCGTTGAAGGCGCGGTCGCAGGCCTGCAGCTGGCAGAGTTTCTCCAGGTAGCGGCAGAACCCCTCCCAGGCGTCGTCCATGGCAGCGGCTTCTTCCGCGGTGGTGAGCAGTTCCGTGTACTTCGCGTTGAAGAGTGTTTCGACCAGGTCGAGCCGTGTGGGGAAGTGGCGGTAGAGCGTGCCGATCGCGACGCCGGCCTCGCGGGCGACGCCCTCCAGGGACGCCCCGAGGCCCTGCTCGGAGAAGGCCGTGCGGGCGGCGGCCACGATCGCGTCCCTGTTGCGCTGTGCGTCACGGCGTAGGGGTTTCGCCAGTGTCTCGCTCGCGGACGGGGCGTGGTGGTGGCTCATGGCTCGAGCGTAACATGAGGCCCCCCTCGAATTCGATTGTTGTCATGTTTCCGATCGCAATCTCACTCCTCTGACGTGCTGTGATGAGCCTCACTGCAAACATGAGGCACCCCTCGGGTACGGTGGCAGAGCCGAACGTGAGGCACCCCTCCGGATGACCTTGCGGCAAGCCGACTGACCCGGGATTTCCGGATCTCGGTTCACATAGAAGCGGCGGCCGCCAGCTCGGCGAAACCGCGGCAGTCTCGCAAGGGGAATGACCATGAACAGCATGACCAAGCGCGTCTCGATCGCACTCGCCTCCACGGCACTGGCCGGCGGAGCCCTTCTCGGCGCCGGCGGCTCGGCGTCGGCAGCCACGACTCCGGTGCCCGTGCAGCACACGCAGTACGTGTCCGCCACGTCCGCGACCAGCACCGAGCAAGTCGGCCACCACAAGGACGACGGCCGCCGCGACGACCACCGTGGGCAGGACACTGTGCGCTACGTACGGGCTGCGGACCACGAGGGCGAAGCGGCCTCGTGGCGCGGCGTCAGCGCCGCCCGCTGGTACGAGGACCAGGTCGACGCAGCGACCTCGTGGCACGGTGTCAGCACCGCCCGCTGGCACGAGGACCAGGTCGTGTGGTCCCTGAACCACAGCTGACGCGGCCCGAGCCGCCCCACTCCGGAACGCCGGCGCCTGCCCACACAGCAACACGGCCGCACCCCCGGCCGACCAGGATCCCGGATCGTGCGCCCCACGGCGGTTCACACTTGCATGGAGACGAACGCCGCACGCAAGGCGAAGGCACTCTGGCCCTCAGCGCCGGCCACGCCGACCACGGCCAGGCCCGCACCGACACATGAACCTCGTCAACCGCTTCCCTTGCCGATCGCTTCCCCACACGCCGGTCCCTGCCTTGAGACCGACGCCCGGTCAGGGGTGAGCTGTGGCGGCGTCGCCGTTCAGGGCGGGACGCCGTTGTCGCTCACCACCGTCGCCCCCTCCGCGGGAACCGGCACTGTCGACGTCACCATGACCACCGCCGCCGGCACACCGCGGGGCCCTGCGCCACCAGCACACACAGCTGAGGGGCAGGACACGGGAGGCGACCTCACGGCCAACGGGGTCCTGCCTGCACGCTCGATCCTCGACTGCCCGGCCAGGCTGCCCGGCTTCCCGCTCGGCCCAGGAGCACCGGCCAGGACCATGGATCCGGCCGGTAGCCGGCAGGCTTTCGACGTCATACGGCGCGAAGAGGAGACCGGTATGTCTCCCCGCTTCCGTGAGGCGTGAGTGCTGCGCTCGGGCCGCGAGGGCACCCGACACGACCGGACCCAGGGCGCTACCAGATCAGGCACCAGTAGTTGCCGGCCTGTCCGGTGCCGACCGACGTGAGGCCCTTTGGAAGCAGCGCCGGGTCCGGTTGGCCGACGGCCGCCATCGAACAGGCAGGATCGCCGACCACTCTGGCAGCGGCCATGCGCTGAGCAGCGGCCGTCGCCGCCGCGTTCGTGTACCACCGTGTCGGTGTCGGCGTCGGCGTCGGCGTCGGCGTCGGTGTCGGTGTCGGCGGCTGTGACGGAGGCGGAGGCGGCACGGGCGGCGGGGGCGGCGTGGACTTGGGCGTAGGTGGCGTTGGTGCGGGCTTCGGTGTTGTCGTCGGTGACTTGGGCGCAGAGGGCCGTATCGGTGTGGGCCTGGGCGGGGGCGGCGCGGTCAGTGTCGGTATGGGCTTTGCTGTTGCTGTTGCTGTTGCTGTTGCTGTTGCTGTTGTCGGTGGTTGGGGTGCTGGAGGCTGCGTGGGCGTGGGCGTGGGCGCGGGCAGGGACGGTACGGGCGGTTTTGGCGTGGGCTTCGGCACTGCTGTCGCCGACGGTTTGGGCGCGGGGAACTGTGTTGCCGGTGGCTTCGGTTTCGGCCCGGACGAGGGGGCCGTCGCCGTCTGGTGGGGCGTCGGCTGAGGCCGGTTGCTCGAGGGGGCTGATTGCCGGGGACGAGCCGTCGCTGTCGGCTTGAGCCTCGGTGTGCGTGTCGACGTGGGCCGTGTTATGTCCGACGGCGTGGGCCGAGGGGCTTCATGGTCGGGGGTCACTATCGCCCAAATGCCGACGCCGATGCCACCGGCGACCAGCACGGCGGCACCGCTCGCGATCCACGAGGTTCGACGGGGTGAGCGTCGGTGCCGGTTCATGTTTCTTACTGTCTGCAAGGGGTGGCGGTGGCGCCACTTGGGTCAGTGGCTTCGGGTTTTCCAGCTGATGCAGGGACACGGCCGGGAGCGCCGGTTGTCGCGATGAGCCGGTTGGGCCGTTGGGGTGGCACGGGAGGCACTGGAGCTTGCTGTACGAGAGAATCTCGAGAGGGCGGGCCGGGGCCAGCCGGGCGACCGGACGGCAGAAACCCCGCCCGAGGAACGGACGCCACGCCTGCATGCCGGGCAGTACCGGCTTCACCTCCGACCGGCCGCATGGCTTTGTTCGGAGCTGGTCCGGTCGAAGCTGCACGTAAGTCCGCTTGCCGTACGCGTCCGTGATGTCGATGGTGACGCTTTCCCACTCATCGGCCGGCGCCTTGGGCAGATCGGTCATCCGGTATTCGGCCTCCGCCAGCAGCTCCTCGGGGAATGCTTCTTCCCGGACGTCCTTGATGGCCGTGCTGATGAGCTTGCGGAGTACCGGCCACAGCTCAAGCAGGATGCCCTTGTTGAGGAAGCGGCATAGATCGTCACGCATGCCTTCGGCGAGCACTGTTCTGTACAGGCTCCTGCGCTGGCAGGGCCGGTCCGTATTGAGGATGCGCAGTCCGGACCACACGATGTGCAGCGGCAGCGCCACCATCCCGTGCTTGGGTCCGGCCAGCTCGTTGAGGCTGGTCGGCGCGCTGGCCACGCGGCGGGGGCGACAGCGGAGGGCGAGCGGGGCTTGCTGGCGGGCGAAGGCTACTCCGGGGCGGCGATGAAGTGACGACGTAGAGCAGCCGCGAGCCGTTGAGGAAGGGCTCGCCTTCGGGGCCGTAGTACTTGTCATCGGCCAGCAGCAATGCCTGCCCCGGCCACGCCGGAGCCCTGCGGGCGGCCGTATCGACAGTTCTCGGCCTGGGCGGATGGAATCTTCGGCGAATCGACTGCCAAGGCGCGCGCTCGTGGGCAGGAGGACTGCTAGGCCGGCCCGCCGAGGTCATGTGCAATCCAGCCCGGTGCATCCAGGCGCACGGGCAGGGCGCCAACCAGCGTGGCCAGGTGCGCCTCAAGGCTCGCGAGTTCGGCAGAACCGATCTGCCGCTCCCACTGGTCGCGCAACTCGTCGAAGATCGATTCACCTTGTCGCAGCACTTCGACGCCGAGTGCGGTGACCTCAAGGCGTTTGCGACGGGCGTCAAGGGGGTCCGTGTCACGTGCCACGTATCCGCGCTCCTGCAGCACCGCGATGGTTTTCGCCGCCGCCTGCTTGGAGACGGACAGACGTCGTCCCAGTTCTGAAGCGTTGTCCGCACCAGCGGTGATGGCCCGCATGGCGAAGTCGTGGACGGGACGCACGTCTTCGTAGCCACGGCGGGCCAGTTCGGCGGTCGCGGCATCCGCCAGTGAGCGGAAGCCTCCGAGCAGGAGCAGTGCGAGGTCAGCACCGGATCGTGGCATGGAAGAAGAATACGACCACTAGACAACGACAACCTTGTTGTCTAATGTCATAGACAACAAGGTTGTCGAAATAGGGGGCACGATGAACGCCACACCGGCCGGTGCCACACTCCCGGGGATCACGCACCACCGCGTCGAGGTCAACGGAACCACGCTTCACTACGTCGCGGCGGGAACCAGCGGAACCCCGATCCTGCTGGTCCACGGGTTCCCCGAGACCTGGTGGGCCTTCCACAAGCTCATCCCGCTGCTCGCCGAGCGCCACCGGGTCTTCGCCGTCGATCTGCGCGGCTTCGGCGACTCCGGCAACGGGCCGGGCGAGTACGACAGCGCCACCTCGGCCGAGGACCTGCACCTTCTGATCGAGCAACTCGACGTCGGCCCGGTCCATCTCACCGGACAGGACATCAGCGGAGCGACTGTGTTCCGACTCGCGACCACGCACCCGCACGACGTGCTCAGCTTCATCGCGATTGAGACGGGACTGCCCGGGTTCGGCGTGGAGGCGCTGGCCGACATCACCCACGGTGGCGCCTGGTACATCGGTGTTCTCGCCGCGCCCGGCATTCCCGAGATGCTGCTGGCCGGTCGCGAGCGTGAGTTCCTGGGACAGTTCGCATTCTCGGCCACGAGCGCGACCCCGGATGCGAGCACCGACGCCGACATCGACGAATTCGTCCGCAGCTACGCGCGGCCCGACGGCTGGCGAGGAGCGATCGGCCTCTACCGGTCGATGCTGCGCGAGGGCTCCGAGATCAAGGCTCTCGCCGACGCGCCGGGCCTGACCGTACCTGTGCTCGCGGTCGGCGCCGGCGGACGCTCCTTCACGGCCGCCACCATGACGCAGGCCGCGGCGGCGACCGAGGTCAGCTCGGTATCTCTCGACGGGGTCGGCCACTACGCCGCGATGGAGGCTCCCGACGAGCTGGCGAAGGCCATTCTCGAATTTGTCGGAAACATCGACGCCGCCCAACGGTTCTAGGAGACCAACGCAAAGGACCAACCCGACGTCGTGACGTGCGGATTCAGCCGCAGCTTCGGCGCGAGCGTGATCGAGTGGACCGAGGCGGCATGGAACCCGACCACAGGGTGCGACCGCGTCTCGAAGGGGTGCGGTGGTCGGCGAGCCGCTGGGCGAGGCTGAGTGCGGTCATAGATCGGTGTTCCGATGACGGCGACAGCGGTCGCGATGAACCCCGACACAGGCACAGCCCATCGTCTGGCAGCAACAGAGCGCGCATCGGCGATCGTTCGCCGGCGTCGGTCAGCGCCGGAAGCATTCCTCGCGGCGCTTGTTGCCCGCCGGTTCGAAGCACGGCCGAAGGTCAGTGAGATCTCTGCTGCTGGTCATCGGGTGAAGAGGAAGCTCTCCTCGTCGTGTTTGTCGGCGACCTCGACCCGTTGTGACCAGCTGCTGCAGGCGTGTAGGCCTCACCAACCTTCGCGGACGCGCGCCCGGACTGAGGGGCCTGATTGCGGACACCGTGTTCCATGACAAGCTGTGCTTCCCACTGCCCGAACCCGGAGGTCACCATGACTGCAGAGCCCTCACCGCAAGAAGGTCCGGAGCTGGCCGACATCGAGGAGCCCGCGCCGGCACCCGACGACGGGCAGGATGACTTGAAACGCAAGTTCCGGGACGCCCTGGCGCGCAAGCGGGGCATGCAGGCGGACGCGGCCGCCCTCGCTGCGAACACCGGCGCGTCGAAGATCCGCGGGGCGCACGGCCCGGCCGCGAGTCAGCGGTCGTTTCGGCGCAAGAGCGGCGGCTGAGTCCAAACGGCCGCCGGATAGGTGACTCGCAGGGCACGATCCGGCCGTCGTGCCGGCCCGCCCAGGTCCACCCTGGGTCGTCCGCTCACGAGCCATCGGGTGAGGCCTTTGCCGCGCAGGTTCGGCGAGGGCCGTGGCCAGGAATCGCTACGGCACCGGCAGGCGGCCCGCATGGAAGCTCCTGATCGGCCGTCATCTGCTCTGTGGTGGCCATCCGGTACTGCACCAGCACGGCCAGCGCCAGCCGGTCCCCGCTGCCCGCGTCCAGGCTGATCATCACGTTTCCGCTCGCTTCCCGTCCGGTGCGGCACCGTCCTGCCCGGCGCCGCGTACTGGTCACGGCAGCAGTCGGCCCCGACCAGAGCCCCGACCACGAAGGCCCGACCACGGTCACGAAGCGACAACGCCTCCGCGGACCAGGCCGTAACCCCCTCCGACATCCCGGCCGACAACCGTCCGCACCCTCTACGCACCTGGACCACGCCCCACAACAGGAAGAACAAGGAAAGTGGGTGGGTGGGACAGGTCCCGGGCGGCGGGCGAGGGGATCGGGTGCCGCCGGTGCTCCTCGCGCGTCGGCCGGGGACGCCGCGCTGCGCTGCCGCCAGGGCGGTGGTGATGTCAGGCGGGGGACATCGGCGGGGGAGAGGTCGGGGCGGGCGCGGTGCCAGCGTGCTGGTTGTCGCCACCGGCCGGAGGTGTCGCGGGCGACGTCGGCGCCGACTTCCACCACCAGCTCAGGTTCCACGGCGTGACGTTCAGCGTCTCCCTGGTGCCCCACCCGACGGAGAAAGACCAACCTGTCCATGGATGCCCGTGCCGTCCCGGAGCGAGCAGGCCGGCGAACGCATTACCCGTTGCCCGGGCGGGGGTGGTGGTTCGGCCGACGTACTGAAGGCGACCATCGGTGTCGTGCCTGCCGAGCAACAGCGTGCGGGGAGTGGCAGGGGAGCCGGTGACCGCGCCGACGATCGCCTCGCTCGTCTCGCGGACCTTGTATTTCTGCCAGCCCCACACCGACGGGCGGTAGGTGTCGTTCAGCTGCTTGAAGACCACGCCCTCCATTCCGGCCGATGCCCACGTCAGCCACTCGCGCGCGGTCTCCTCCTGGGTGATCGACGAGCACAGCGCCCACGGCGCCGACATCTGGTGGGCGGCGAACACGGACTCCAGCGTGGGCCCTGCGCCGCCGGTACGGCCACCCGGTCGTGTCCGCAGTCAGGGCTATTACCGCAACAGGTTGACTCTGGGCGGTCAAGGGTCGGAGGTCTTGATTCCGGTTACTCCGTGGCTCCGTCGTCGCGTCGAGAACTCGGGAGCGCCCGGGGCCGGGTCCCCGGACAATGATCGTCATGACGTCCCTCCACTCCAACCCACTCTTCACCCGGCTCGCTGATGCCGAACGGATCCTCGTCGCGGGCGCGGGTGGCGGCTTCGACATCTACTCCGGCCTGCCGTTGGCTCTCTCCCTCCTGCATCAGGGCAAGCAGGTATATCTCGCGAACCTCTCCTTCAGCGCACTTGACGGTCTTCCGATCGATGACTGGGTTGCCCCGGACCTGGCCGCTGTCACTCCCGACTCCGCTTTGCACCAGAGTTACTTCCCGGAGCGGACCCTCGCTCAGTGGCTGCGTCAGCACGGCTACCCGTTCACCGTGTACGCCTTCCCCCAGACCGGGGTGCGCCCGCTGCGCGCCGCCTACTAAGCACTGATCGAGCTGCACTGCGTCGACGCTGTGGTGCTGGTCGACGGCGGTACGGACATTCTGATGCGCGGCGATGAAGCCGGGCTCGGCACTCCAGAGGAAGACCTGACGAGCGTGGCGGCGCTGGCTGCGCTGGACGGCATACCGACGCGGCTCGTCGTGTCGGTCGGCTTCGGTGTAGACGCGTACCACGGTGTAAACCATGTGCAGGTATTGGAGAATATCGCCGCGCTGGAGCGCGACGGCGCGTACCTCGGTGCGTTCTCGATACCGCGGGCCACCCGTGAGGGCGCGCTCTACCTTGACGCGGTGACGCACGCTCAGCACCACACCCCGGAGTACCCCAGCATCGTGAACGGTTCAATCGCGGCAGCCGTGCGCGGCTCGTTCGGCGATGTCCGGTTCACTGACCGCACCCGGGGCAGTGAGTTGTTCGTGAACCCGCTGATGTCCCTGTACTTCGCCTTCGACCTCCCGGGCCTGGCAGCCCGCTGCCTCTACCTGGATCGGATCGAGGACACCCACCTGATGCGCCAAGTCCACTCGCGGATTGCCGAGTTCCGCGAATCCATAGTCACTCGACCACCCCGCCACTTCCCGCACTAGTACTCCAGCCGGACTTCTGTATTTCTCCTGGTCAACGGCCTGGCGGTGGGGAGTGCAGCGAGGGTTTGGCATGAGTGGGACGGTCTTGGGTCGACCGTCCCACCAACGAGTGCCCGCGTCGCCCCTCTGACGTCGAAGTGGCGCTCATGGCAGAGCTTGTCCGCAAGTAGCACATCGATGCGGATGTGGGGTACAACGCGTTCGGGTTGCAGGAGTCCGATGACGCGGACCTGGCGGTGCCGTTCCCTGACGACTTCGACTACGACACATTCCTCAGCACTCATCCGGGGCGGCTGGACATCACCAGCGGTGGCCACACCCACACTGCCGCCGTCACGGTCGAAGTGTGGGACGGCCCGCCGCCCGAACAAGACCCAGCCAATTGGGACGAGCAGGCCGAAGCCGACTTCGAATCGACCAGCGGCCAGGTGGTGGTGTGGTCTATGAGCCTGGGCCGAGCCGACGATGTCATCACGCTGGCCGATTCCGGCGGTGCGTGGCAGGTCCGGGTGAGCTGTGCGGGCCGGGCTGAGGCTGCTGCTCTGTCCGACGGTGAGGGCACCGGCACGGGGGTCGAGCGCTATCTCGTCCAGTTCTGGCCCGCTGGATCCTGATCGCGCGAAATGGGGCGGGGCAGTGCCCGGCCCCGCCCCGGCAACTGGTGGCACCAGGTCAGGTGACGGTCTTCACGATGAAGCCGTCGTAGTTTCCGTCGATGACGCGGTTGTTGCCGTAGAAGCCTTGCTGGAGATTCCCGCCGGCCCGGTTGTCGTCCTTCGGGATCGGCTTCACCGAGAAGTTGAATTTCCTGACTTCGGGGTCATAGTCGTGTTCCGCGGCCCCCTCGTAGGTGGTTGCGAAGGGGTACTCGTCGCACTCCTTGCCTCCGTTGGTGCAGTTGGCGCCCCAGTATCGTCTGCATTGAAGCGCTCCGGGATCGGAGTTGGTCTCGTGCTCGTGGGGCGGGATGTCTCCGATCGCTGTGTGGAGGCGCTGGTAGTTGAACCAGTCGACCCATTCCGCGGTGGCGAGTTCGATGTCGGCAAGGCCGTGCCAGGGCTTGCGTGGCTTGATCAACTCCGTCTTGTAGAGGCCGATCTGGGATTCCATGAGCGCGTTGTCCAGGGCGTCGCCGACGGTGCCGATCGAGGCGTCGATGCCGGCGTCGAGGAGCTGCGCGGTGAACGCGGAAGACGTGGTTTGAGTGCCCGCGTCCGTATGATGAATCAGCCCCGGTCCGGCGGGAGTTCCAGCGCGGTCGCGGTGCCACAAGGCCATGTCGAGGGCGTCGAGGACGAGCTTGGCCCGCTTGCTGGTGGCGGCGGACCAGCCCACGATCGCCCGGGAGAACACGTCCACGACGAACGCGACGTAGACGATCCCGGACCAGGTGGCGACATGGGTAAAGTCGGGCCACCCACCGCTCATTCGGATGTGACGCGGTGAAGTCGCGCCGGAGCAGGTCGCCAGCCCTCTCCTGGCCGTCGTCCCGGATGGTGGTGCGGATCTTCTTCCCGCGTCGGGCGCCCTCCAGGCCCAGGTCACGCATCGGTTGGGCGACGGTGCAGCGGGCCACCGGTATGCCCTGGCGGTGCAGTTGCCGCCATACCTTCCGGACCCCGTAGACGCTGAAGTTGTCCGTGTGGACGCGGCTGATCTGCGTCTTCAGCTCCGCGTCGCGGACCGACCGGGCGCTGGGAGTGCGGTTCTTGGCGGCGTAGCAGGTGCTCGTCGCGACCTTCAGCCCGTGGCCGGTCAGGACCCGGCAGATCGGCTCGACCCCGAACACCTGGCGGTGTGTGTCGATGAACGCTACGAGCGCTTCGACGGCCGGTCGAGCTCGGCCGCGAAGAAAGCCGACGCCGCCTTGAGGATCTCGTCCGCCCGTCGCAGCTCGGCGACCTCGGCCCGCAGCCGCTTGATCTCCGTGGCTTCCTGGGACGTGCCTCCGGGCCGCTGACCGGCATTCACCTCGGCCGTGCGGACCCAGGTCCGCACGGTCTAGGCCGCACCGATCCCCAGCTTGGCTGCGACCGCCTTCATCGCGGCCCACTCGGGTGAGTAGTTCGGGCGGATCTCCGCAACCATGCGCACCGCACGCTCACGAAGCTCAGGAGGGTAGGGGGACGGACGTGCCATGACTCGATCCCCTCAAGGAATCGAGCCTCCATCAGGCCCGAGCGGCTCACCACGAGCTGTCCCGTGGACGTGGTCTTGCACTGAAAGGGAAGAACGGGCGGCTGAGCTAGGACAGTACGGTGGGGTGCTCGGTGAGCGCGAGTGTCTGTTGCCGGAAACGCCGGCCTGTTCCGTACCGCGAGCGTGGCACGTCCGCGGGGTTGGTCGCCCATTCCGCCAGATGCTGGACCAGGGCGGAGAGCATCTCGCCGTCCTGCGCCGTCCTGCGCCGTTGTGGCCGGTGAGGCGGGGGCGTCCTGCAGGACCGCGACGATGGTGTGCGCGGTCTGTGCGCTGAGCCAGGTAGCCGGCTTTCCGTCGGCGGCGTCGGCCCGCAGCCGTATCAGGGTGTTTTCCAGCGGGTCGGTAGTCCACGGCTTGCTGTCGGCGAGCGCCCGCTCCTCGGTCAGTCACTCCAGGAGCACCCTGCACTCGAGTCCGTTCAGCCCGATCCCGTCCCCGGCGAACGGGGCGTGGAAAACGCGCAAGACCACATCGCGGCGACGCGGCTGCTGACGCCGCTCGACCAGGCGTAGGACTCCGTGAGGTCGAGGTGGATCTTGCCGGCTGGTGTCTGGTCCGGGGTCCGGGCAGGGGCTGGCGGCACATGGTGCACAGGCCGGTCCAGCAGTTCAGGAGGTCTTGGAGGGCATCGAGGGTCTGGTAGAGGGTGAGCCCGCGGAAGGATCAGCGGGCCAAGGGCGATTGCTGCCTGCGGGGACTGATGGTGGGCGGTCGCCGCAAGTCCATCCAGGCCATGGCCTCACGGCTGCCGGACGCGTCGGCGCCCCGGGTTCCGGATGCCCGTTCCTGCAGGTCAGGCTGGGCGCCCGCCGCCTCGACCGCCGTCGCCCCGCTCGTGCCATTCGACCCCTCCGACGTGCTGTGATGAGCCTCACCGCAAACATGAGGGCCCCCTCGAGTACGCTGGGCAGCGCCGAACATGAGGACCCCCTCCGGATGATCCTCCCCGTTCGACACCCGGCCGATCCGGATTCCCCGGATCACGGACAGGACGGCCGCCCGGTCAACGGAATCGCGGCACATCACAAGGAGATGACCATGAACAAGTGGATCAAGCGCGTCTCGACCGCTGTCGCTTCTACGGCGCTGGCAGGCGGAGCCCTTCTCGGAGTCAGCGGCACGGCGTCAGCAGCGACGGCCTCGGCGCCCGGGGAGCACACGCAGTCCGCGATCACCGCCTTCACCACCGGCGGCGACCGCGCGAGCGGATACCAGAGCACTCACCACGGCGCACAGGACGACGGCTGGGGCGCACCCCGCGGCTGGTACACGAACGACGACCGCCAGGGCCACTACGGGGAAGAGCGCTGGAACGGTAGCCACCTGTACGTCTGGGACGGGTACCGCTGGGACGAGGTGACGACGTACCGCGTCAGCGCCGAGCGCTGGTACCTGGACCAGGTCGCGTGGTCTGCGGACCAGCACTGATGCAGCCGCAGGCCAGCACGGTCGGTTTGACCGGTCGCAACGACGTGGCTTTGGGGTGCGCCGTTGCGGCTCGTCAAACCGACCGCTCGCCGAGCCGACATCGAGCGCGAGCCGGTGAAATCGCCCCCTGGGCGAACAAGGACAACACGCGGGAACCGCGTGGGCTGCTCGCGTCCACCGGCGCTTCCGGTCGCGCCGGCGGTACCACCACCCCCGCGCCTCGATGCACACACGGAGCCATCGCAGGGCCGGGCGAGCGGAGACATGGAAGTGAGGGACAGTGAGATCGGTCAGAACCGTGGCACACGAGCTGCCCGTGCGGCTCGTCTTGTCGCACGACCTGTCGGTGTCGATACCTGCAGCACTGCAGTACGACGCGGATGATCCCTATGCCGTGCGTGCCGTCTTCCACCCCCTGGACCAGAGCGGAACGGTCGAGTGGTTCCTCAGCCGCGACATGCTGGCTCAGGCTCTGAGCGAGCACACCGGGCACGGAGACGTGCGCATGTGGCCGACCAGTGACTCGGGACGCGATGTGGTGCGCATGGTTCTCAGTTCACCTGCGGGATCGGCCCTGCTCGAGTTGCCCGCGCAGGGCGTGGAATCCTTCCTGCGCGAAACGCGGTCCGCGGTGCCGCCGGGAACCGAATCCAGCCGGTTCGACCTGGACGCCGAACTGGCACAGCTGCTGGCGGAAAACTGAACGCCATCCTCCTGGATGGTGACGCCCCTCGTAGGAGTGAGGGCCCGGATGCCGACCGCGGCACCGGGCCCGCCGCATGTCCCCGCTGTATGCCGTGTTGCGCGACGTCGTCAGCCGAGGCTCATGCCTCGTCGCGGCACTCGCGGCACTCCTCTTCGGGGCACTCGAGAGTGGTGAGGGTCTGCGCGAACTGCTGAGGGGTCAGCGCGGGTTCGGGCAGCTCGTGGGCGCACTCGGCGCGGAAGGCGTCGAGCAGCAGGTGGAGATGCCGGCGCCAGGCGTTGGGAGCGACGGCACGGGTGGCCTGGATGATCCCGACCTGGGACCAGATCACGAAAGCGATGTCCTCCGGAGTGACGTCGTCACGCAGGACGCCCTGCTCCTGGGCGTTCCGGAAGATCTGAGCGACCCGTTCCTTCGTACGCTCGAACATTCCCCTGCCGAGCGCATGGACGGGCAGGCGGGCCGAGACCAGGTCGTTGAAGGCCCGGTCACAGGCCTGCAGTTCACAGAGCTTTTCCAGGTAGGAGCAGAACCCCTCCCAGGCGTCGTCCATGGCCGCGGCCTCTTCGGCCGCAGCGAGCAGATCCGTGAACTTCGCGGTGAAGAGCTCCTCGACAAGGTCGAGCCGGCGCGGGAAGTGCCGGTAGACCGTGCCGATCGCGACACCCGCCTCGCGGGCAACACCCTCCAGGGAAGCGTCCAGCCCCTGCTCGGCGAAAGCCTTGCGGGCAGCGGCCACGATCGCGTCCCTGTTGCGCTGCGCGTCGCGGCGTAGCGGTTTGGCCGGCGCCTGGGGCGCGGACAGGACGTGCTGGTGACTCATACATCCAGAGTAACATGAGGGGCCCCTCGAATTAGGCTGTGATCGTGCTCACGGTGCGGACGGAACGTGGTCCAGAAGCACGCACGCAGGGCGCGCCGAAGACGACGAGCCTCCGGCTCAGGCCGCGAGGCCGTTTCGTTCGGATCGCTTTGCTGGCCGGAGGACGATGGCGGCGAGGTGATCCGAACGAAGCAACCTACGAGCCTTTCCAAATCCCGGTGGATTCTCCGCTGCGGGCGAGGCACAATCCCCGTGGATTCGGGGCGAGGGGGAGCTTGTTTGGACGTGTTCGCGTGTGCCGGGTGCGGCACGGAGCTTACGGCGCCGGTGTCCCGGGTCGCCCTCCCCGTCCACGTCCACCACGGAGGATGGGAGGAACTCCACCCTCCGCTGATGGAGCCCGCGACGTATGCCGTCGACCCCCAGCCCACCGGACCGCCCTGGCGGCTGTGGAAGGAGGTCGGAGCTGACGCGGCTGCTCGGCAGGGCGTGTTCGCGCCGGTGTACTCCGTCTCCTTCGGCGCACGAAACAGGATCGTCATCGCCCCCGGCGACTCCCGGTCAATGACCCTGATCCCCGACAAGTGCGAAGGCTACTGCCAGGGTGTGGATGGCCGGGCCGGTCCCAACCTGGCGTGCCAGGGATGCGGACGGGCCGTGGCAACCCGCATGGACGACTGCGGAATGTGGCAGACGGTGTGGCTTGAGCCCGACGCGGTCGCACGCCGCTTCTCGGGACTCTCGGCCGGTCCGTCTCCAGACTGGGACGATCTGGAACGCGCTGAGTATCGCGTCCCACCTGTCGAACCCGACGGTTCGTGGAGCCGCCGCTGGGAGGCGGCGGTCGGGGTCGCACTGGCCCATCTCGTGGCGGTCACCGAGGACCGCCCGGTGAGTCTCCCCGTCGGTCCCGTCGCCGAGTTGCTCGGCCACGCCGTCGGCCGGTACCTCCCCGCCGGTCCCGGGGTCCGGTCCGTGGGGCTGGCCGGCCCGGGGATCCACCTGCCCCGGCCCCGTCCCGATGTTCTCCTCGTCCCCCGCCACCCCCTCACGGCGGCGCCCTGGCGTCCGCCAGGCGATGAGGGAGCTGTGGTGCCGCTGGACAGCGGGGTCTGGGCGTACCTCGCCCACCCGGGCGAGACCTCGCCGCTGCCCGCGACTGGAGTCCTCCCGGAGGGCGTCCTGCGCGACGACTACCCCCTGCCGTCGCGCCCTTGGTGCCCACTGACGCCCCACCACCGTGCCTTCGAGGACACCTTGGTCCGGCTGCCCGCCGTACGCGCCCCCAGGCTGCGCAGGTATCGCGAGGCGTACCGCCAGGCTGTTTCGCCTGCATCAGCGGGCTGACCAGAGGAAGATGCCCGCGACGTGGAGGCCGGCCGGGTAGATGGTGGCGGTCTTTTCGTTAGCGGGTGGAGATCCCTCGCCATTGCTGGAGGCGGTTGATGCACCGTTCGACGGTGTTGCGCTGCTTGTACGCCTCACGGTCGAAAGCGAGAGGGCACCCGCCCCGGCTGCCTCGCCGCAAGCGGTGGGTGCCCTGGTTCCGCCCGGATCGGGATGTCCGCGCGGATACGACGGCTGCGCATGTGCTCGCGGATCGCGCGCGACGAATAGGCCTGTCCGCCAGGACCACATCCGGCCGGGTGCGGGGCCTACCCCGTCGACGGGGCACACGCAGACGTGCCATCACCTCGGTGAAGGCGGGTGCGTCGTTGGCCTGCCCGCCGGTCAGGAGGAATGCCAGCGGGCGGCAGCGGCCGTCGACCACGAGGCGGATTTTAGTGGTCAGCCCGCCGCGGGACCGACCTAAAGCGTGTTGCAGAAGGCCGTGATGTTGCAGGTCAAAGCCCTACCCCGGGTGTTCTGATCACGTGGCCAGGGCGAGGTTGTGCATGTGCGTGACGGCTCGGACCGCATGGTGGAGCCGTCGCCGTGCTGCCGGCAGTCGCGCAGGATCTTGTAGTTCTTCAGCCGGCCGATCGCATGCTCGACCCGCGCACGGACCCGGCGGTGCTCCGCGTTGTCGGCTTCCTCGCCGGCCGGCAGGGGCCGGCCGGGTCGTTTCCGGTGCGGGACGACCAGACCGGTGTTGATGCAGGCGCCGTCACTGAGCACGGTGACGCCCTGGCACTGCTCCGGCAGGCCGGAGTCGCGCCACACGTGGGCGTCGGCCCTGGTGCCCGGGGCCGGACGGGCGGTCGCCACGACCAGGCGGGTGTCGGCGTCGATGATGACCTTGCACGTTCGCGGAGAACCGGTAGTTGCGGCTCGAGGCACCGACCTTGCGGTCGCGGACCGGGACACGTGTGCCGTCCACGATCCACAGCCGGTCCGCGGCATCGACGGGACGTGAGGCCGGCTCGAGCGCGAGGAGGGGCCACAACCGGTGAATGACCCTGCACACCGTGGCCGGCGACACCCCGAACAGCGGCGCGAGCTGCCGCATCGTGAGGTTCGTCCGATAACAGACAGCCACCACCAGCACCCGGTCCGCAAGCGGCAGACACCACGGCCGCCCGATGCGCGGCCCGTCGCCACCCCGCTCCCGCACCACTTTCAGCAACCGCTCAAACTGCTTCATCCGCAGCCCGGTGAACGTCTCCACCCACAACGGACCAGCCCTCAACACCCCAGCCACACAAGGAAAATGCCCTGATCACGGCCTTCTGCAACACGCTTTAGCGCCTGCCTGCGGGCACTGACGGAATTCGATGCGCTGCGGAAACGCGTCTCGAACTGTGCGGATGTCCCGTGCTGAAGAGCGAAGGTCCCCAGCAAATCTCCAAGGTGCCGCCGCCGGTTCAGGTGGTCCGAGCTGGTTCCCGAATCGGGAATCATGGCGAATCTTGTACGGCAGCTGACGTACCGACACCGGCCACCAGGCTTGAGCGCGGCAAAGGCACCCACCCGGAAGCGCACAAGCCACTGCCCCGGCCCGACATCCCGTGCCGGGCCCGGGCAGCACTTCGAATCCAGCCGTGCCTCAAACAGGGCACGAGGGCAACGCGCCGTTACTGAAGGCGCCCTTGCACGCGGGTGTGGGTCACCTCTTCATTCTGGTTGGTGTTCTGGTTTTTGATCGTGTAGCGAGCGCTTGAGCCCTGCCCCTGGACGCTCTGCACAGTGCCGTCGCATTGCTGCTGCTGGTCGTTCTGGTACCTCACCCTTTCGCCTTGTCTGTACTGCATTTGTTGTTCCATGGTGGCCTCCTGTGATCATTTTCCGGTGGTGTTCGTCCTTTCCCCGGCACGCTCCCCAGGCACCGCTGGGGACCGGCAATCACCCACAAAGGGCAAGCGGTGGCCGTACGCCTGCACGCTGATCCCTCTCGCCGAGTATTCCGTCACCCCATGCACCGCCTGTCGTCAGTTCCCCCAAGTGGGCTACCGGCGGAATTCGTGCGAGCGGAAGCCCTGTCGTACGACCCGCCGTCCGGTGCGGTGCGGATGCTCTAGCAGCAGCACGCCGTTTCGGTTGAAGGGCCGCAGCCGCTCGGGGCAGCGGCCCTTCCGGCGCAAGTCGGTGCCGGGTGCTACCCCAGGTCGAAGGTGTTGGGCAGCCCCAGCTGATAGCGCACCTCGTCGACCCGCTTCAGGGGCTCCATCTCCGGCGGCCGGAACAACTCCCAGATGTGACACCGTTCGGCGCCCGAACTGTCCGCGTCCAGGAGTGCGTTGACGGCGCGTCGCGCGGACTCGTTGGCGCCCTCCATGGTCGCCAGGTCCACGTCCGTACGGACGTAGTCGCCCGCGAGGAAGAAGTTCGGCACCGCTGTCCTCGCCGACGGGCGGTGGTAGAGGGTGCCGGTGGGGTGGATGAGGAGTTGTTCGCGGTTCTGCGGATCGGGGCCGCCGAGGCCGGTCACCGCCGGGTCCATGAACCAGCCGAGTCGGTCCTCGTCCCTGAGTGTTGTCTTGCCGGAGTCGTTCAGCCCGTCCTTCAGCTGGGCCCACAGTTCGGCGACGATCTCGTCCTTGGTGCACTCACGGGCCGTCTTGCCGTACAGGATGCCGGGCTTGTCCCACTCGGAGATGATCGTGGACAGGCACTCGTGGGCCTGCCCGTCTCCGTAGTCACGCGAGAAATCCCGTACGTCCCAGAACTGCGCCTGGCCGATTCCGGTGACCGCCCACGGTGAGTCGAGGCAGTTGATGTGGCCGTGCACGACGGGGGTGGGCGTGCGCAGGTAGAACATCACGCCGGTCATCCAGTCCGTCTTCAGCGCGTCGCACCGCCCGAGCTGCGGGTCGACGGCGCGCAGGGCGGGGCCCCAGGTCACGCGCGCGTGCTCGACCGGGAGGGCGGAGACGTAGTGGTCGGCGGTAATGGTGCGCTGCCGACTGCCGTCGCGCGCCGCCACCCGTACGCCGGTCACCCGGCCCCCGCCGTACACCACCTCCCGGACCTCGGTGTCGAGCACGAACTCGACGCCCAGGGAGCGTAGATGTGTCTCCCAGGGGTCGATCCACGCCTCGCTGGTCGGGGCGTTCAGCACCCGGTCGACGTCCGCGTCGCCGTCCATGCCGCGGCCGAGCAGGCCCCACAGGATGAGGGCCTCGATGATGACGCGGCCGACGGTGCGGGTGGAGGCGATCTCGGCGCGGGTGGCGACGAGGTTGCGGGTCTGGCCGATGCCGAGGAGCACCTGGTACTCGCGGCTCATCTCGCCGGCCCGGATGAAGTCCCACCATGCGACCTTCTCCCACTGACCCTCGCGGCGGGCGTCGCAGCTGGTGAGGTGGACCAGGAGGCGGTCGGCGAAGTAGGCGGCCTCGTGGGCGGGCAGATGAGTGGTGAGATCCAGCACCGACAGGATCTGGTCGCGGATCCAGGACGGGGTGAGGTCGCCGGGGGCGGGCGGGGTGGTGCCCCGGCGGAGTGGGAAGTGCAGGTCCGGGCGGCCCGAGCCGCGCGCGAACAACTCCTCCGTACCGCTGCGGAGGTTGCCGTGGACGCCGTTCGCGTTGCCTGGGAAGGGGATGCGGCGCATGGTGTCCGGCAGATTCCGGTAGAAGCCGGGGAAGAAGCGGAAGCCGTGCTCGCCGGGAAGCGGCTTGCGCCCGCCCGTTCCGGTCCCGGGGACGTCCATGGAGCGGGCCTTGCCGCCGAGGACGTCGTAGTACTCGTAGACCGTGACCTCGTAGCCGCGTTCGGCGAGTTCGTGAGCGGCGCTGAGGCCGGAGACTCCGCCGCCGAGGACGGCGACGCGCTTGCCGGAGGAGGCCGCGGCCGCGCCGCCGGCAGCTGCTAAGGCGCCGATCGCCTCCCCGCCGACGAATCCGGCGACCGCTCCGCCGGTCGCCGTCAGGAAGCGTCTGCGGCTGTGTCCGTTGTGCTCCTGGGACTGCTGCGCGTGTTCTGTTGTCATGGACACCTGAGGGTAGGGAGGGGCTCCGGAAGCCGGAAGCCCTATTGCCTGTCACCCACAGCATCCCCACAAACACAAGGAGACAGCGATGCCGAGCGTGTTCGTGCAAGGCCGGCCCGTCGACTCGTATCCGCGGCTCGCACCCCAGGGGCGGGGTGCGAGCCTCGTCCAACGCCGTCAAGGTCGTCGGGGTGAAGGACGCCGCGCAAGGGCTGCGCCTGGGTCCTCAACGGCCAACCCACGTGCTCATAGGCGTACGCCTCCCGGAACGGGCCCGGCGTGCACGCCGGGCCCTCCAGCGGCTCCCCCTTCTCGTACCGGAAGTGGCAACTGCCAGATCCGGGAGAGATGCCTGGCGCACCAGTTCGGGAACGCCGCCGATCACGGGTTGCGGCCGCCGCGCTATCCGACGGATATGACGAACGCGGAGTGGGCGGTGGTCCGGCCGTCGCTGCCGGTACCGGGCTGGATGAGTGGCCGGGTCGGGCAGCCGGAGGCGTACTGCCACCGGGCGATGCTGGACGCGATCCGCTACCTGGTGGGCACATGGCACCAGGTGGCGGGCGGTGCCGGCCGACTTCCGGCCCTGGGCGTGTCCACGCGTTCTTCCGCCGCTGACGTGACCACGGCCTGGTGAGGGAGTTCCACACGCGGCCGGGTGGTCACCGCCCCCTTGACCCGGGACGCGAACACTTCACACACCGGCAGGCCCTGGCCGAGGCGTCCGCCGTGGCCAGATGAACCCGGCTCCTGCCATCCTCGAGCCGCTCGACCCGGATGACGGACACCCCGGCGAGGTCCAGCAGCAACGTCATATCGCTGACCAAGCCCGTGGCTCCTTGGTGATCCTTCTGCGTAGAGAACAGAAATAATCAACCAGGACCACGGGCGTCCTGCATCCAGGGTCCAACCAACCCACTGAGCACAGACCGTGACGACTGGTCAGTGTAAGAGCCGACCCGCACCGCTCACATTCGAATACCCCGGAAACGTACGCGGGGCAACGGCGCATGCACGGCGGTGAACGATGTCGGAAAGCCGGATGCGGGAGAACCGCCTGCCCGGTTTGAAGCGGCGGGGACTGAAAACGGAGCATCAGCCAACGTCCGTTCATCGCCCGGACGTGCCCTCTGAAGCCGCCCTGTGCTCCCACGTGGGCACGCACAAAGAAACCCCGCCAGGAATTACCTGGCGGGGTTCGACCTCATCGATCTGTCGAGATCACTCTTCGTTCAAGGCAGCCCGCAGGTAGGCGATCAGATCACCGGCCGGCACCTCGACCCAGCTGGCCCCTGGCACCCCTACCCGCATGACCTCATAGAGTTCCCCGTTCACCTCGTCCACCAGAACCTGACGGCTCCTTCCGTCCATCGCATCCACGCACAGGCGCACGGCACCGTGCGAGATGGTCGGGAACATGTCCCGCAGTACCTCATCCGCACGGAGGCGGCGCAGGAGGTTCCATTGGCGCCGGTTGAAGTCGGACGACAGGAGTTCAGCCCACTGCGAAGAGGTGGGCTCTCCGCGTTCGAGCGCCCCGACGAATTCGTCGAGCTCCATGAACTCGAATCTCTCCTCCAGCTCGTCGAGCGGTATGCCTTCCCGCCATGCGGCGACCGCTTCCACAAGCAATCCAAGATCCCCCGTGGAGCCGATCTCCCAGTCGAACCCGGGAATGCCGACACTCAATCGGAAAAGGCGTTCCTCGGTCGCAGGATCGACCGACAGGAAACCCCTCGCCGTTTGGATGCTGACGACGTCGACGGCCCACGGTCCCAGCCCGGTGTCGCACCCGCGCAGCTGTGCTGCCCCTCGCATGGCTGGCCCAAGGCCACCCGAAGCAGTCACGTCCGGGTACAGGTCTTTCCGGTGGGCGTCCATATTCATCGGATTCCTTAACGGCGGTGGCAGTACCCGAATTTGCCCCCGTCTACGGGCTTGAGTTTCCCCAACTTTGACAGATCCGGCATATCCATCGGCTTGAACTGCATGGTGCCATCGGAACGCGGAATAGAACTTTACCGAACTCCACGCGCGTTGACCATTGGCGACGGCTCTCGCGATCAAGGACATCTCGTAGTCTGTGGAATCGTCGGCTTCACCAGCCAGCAGGCCGCGCTTGGCAGCGTCCATGAAGTCTCCGAATCGTTCCAGTCCCGTCATGTTGACGTGCAGTTCCACGTTCGGGTCGGCGATGGCCTTCCTCGCCAGCGAAGCGAAATCCTGCGCGCGCGAGGGAGAAGGTGGTGAACTTGTTCTCGGGAGGCCGAGCCCACGCGTCGAGCGCCCCATTGCTCTGCCACCCCAAGGCGACCTTGCAGTTGTGAACAAGGATCGGGGTGGCGCCCGCGAGCACGAAGAACGTGTGCAGGTCGTCGACGGTGAGGCCGTAGACCATACGCGGAGTCAGGCCCGAGCGGTCGAGGCTCCCCTCCGCTCTTTGAGTGCTGCCTCCGATTCCGGCAGGGGCAAGCCGTCTACGGCTTGGGCGCGGGTTGCTCGCCCGAGCCGCGGACGATCAGCCGAGTGGGCACGGTGATGGTGCGGGTCCGGGTGCGGTCGCCGTCGAGTCGGGTCAGGGCGGTGGTCGCGGCTGCCCTGCCGAGTTCTTCCGCGTCCTGGGCGACGACGGTCAGGGCGGGTTCGAGTGCTTCGGCGAGTGAGACGTCGTCGAAGGCGACGACGGCGACGTCCTTGCGTTTGCTGCGGGCGAGTTCGGCGACTATGCCCAGCGCCATGATGTTGTTGCCGGCGAACAGGGCCGTGGGCGGATCGGCCAGGCCGAGGAGCTGGGAGGTCGCGGCCTCGGCCCCTTGCTGGTCGTGGGCATTGGTGACCAGCGAGCGGTCGTAGGGGATGTCGGCTTCCTGCAGCGCCGAGCGATAGCCCGCCAGGCGCTCGCGGCGGGTGTACAGCTTTACGGGCAGGTCGCCGACGAAGCCGATGCGCCGGTGTCCGTGGGTGATGAGGTGGGCGACGCCGTCGTGGGCGCCCGCGCGGTTGGAGCTGACGATGCTGTCCGTGGCGAGGCCGACTCCGGGTCGGTCGAGGAAGATCACTGGCAGTCCCGCCGTACGGTGGGACTTGAGGTGGGAGTGGTCGGCGCCGACGGACGGGACGATGATCAGGATGCTGACGCGGCGGGCGAGGAACTTGTCCGTCAGGGCGCGTTCGCGCTCGGGGTCGTCCGCGGAGGAGCCCATGAGGAGCGTCAGCCCGCGTTCGCGGACGGTGTCCTCGATGGCGCGGGCCACGGCTCCGAAGAAGGGGTTGGCGAGGTCGGGGATGACCAGGCCGATGGTGGTGTCCGGGCCGCCGACGCGGATGTTGCGGGCCATGAGGTTCGGCTGGAAGCCGAGCTTGGCCACTGCGGCCAGTACCTGTTCCCTGGTCTGCGCGGAGGCGGGTCCGTCCTCGTTGAGGACTCGGGATACCGTCTTGGCGCTGACGCCGACTTCGCGGGCGACGTCGGCCAGGGTGGGGCGGCGGTTCGCTGCCATGGAGAAACCGTCTCCTGAGGGCTCTCGGTTCCGGCCGCGGCCTCGGCCGGAAACTGCGAGAGCGGGGTTGTGCTGTCAGGTGGCCTGGACTCCGGCGGCCTTCGCGGCCTTGGAATCCGCTACGACAGTATCTCCGGCCGCATCGACGGTGAGAGCGCCGGTCATGATGGCGACGACCTCGGCCATGGAATAGTCGGAGGGCTTGATCACGGCAGCGCGCCGGCCGAGGCGGTGGACGTGGATCCGGTCGGCGATCTCGAAGACGTGGGGCATGTTGTGGCTGATCAGGACGACCGGCATGCCCTTGTCGCGGACTCGGCGGATGAGGTCGAGGACCTGGCCGGACTCCTTGACGCCGAGGGCGGCGGTGGGTTCGTCCATGACGACGACGGAGCGGGCCCAGGCGACGGAACGGGCGACCGCGACAGCCTGCCGCTGTCCGCCGGAGAGCGTCTCCACCGACTGCGTCAGCGAGCGCAGGCCGATCTTCAGGTCGGCCATGTGCTCGGCGGCCTCCTGCCGCATGCGCTTCTTGTCCAGCATGCGGAAGACACTGCCGAGGACGCCGGGGCGGCGCAGCTCGCGCCCGAGGAACATGTTCGAGGCGATGTCCATGGAGGCGGCCACGGCGAGGTCCTGATAGACCGTCTCGATGCCGTGGGCGCGTGCGCTCTGCGGGCCGGAGAAGGTGATGGGCTCGCCGTTGAGTCGTATCTCGCCCGCGTCGGGGGACACCGCGCCGGTGAGGGCCTTGATCAGGCTGGTCTTGCCGGCTCCGTTGTCGCCGATGACGGCGAGGACCTCGCCGGGGAGCAGGTCGAAGTCGGCGCCGTCGATGGCGGTGACCTGGCCATACCGCTTGACCAGACCGCGGGCCTGCAGCACGGGTGTGGGGGAGGAGGTGGCGGTCATCGGGCCTTCTTCCGGGAGAGCTGGTCGACGGTCACCGCGAGGATCACCAGGACTCCGGTGATCAGGGTCTGGTAGATGGAGGCGACGCCCATCAGCTGCAGGCCGTTGCGGAAGACGCCGACGATGAGGACGCCGATGAAGGTGCCCAGGACCGAGCCGCGTCCGCCGAAGAGGCTGGTGCCACCGAGGACCACGGCGGTGATGCTGTCGAGGTTGTCGGTCTGCCCCGCCTGGGGGTCGCCGACTCCGGTGCGGGAGATGAGCAGCAGGGCGGCGATGCCGTAGAGGAGACCCGCCACGGTGTAGATGCCGATGGTCAGGCGAGAGGTGCGGATGCCGTTGAGACGCGCCGCTTCCTGGCTGTTGCCCAGGGCGTAGACGTGCCGGCCCCAGCCGGTGCTGCTCAGCGCGTAGGCGAGGAGGAGAAACAGGGCGATGGTGACCAGGGAGCCGTAGGTGATGTCGGTGTGGCCGAGGGGGAAGGTCTTTCCGAGGGCGGTCAGCGGGCCGGGCAGGTTGGTGACCGTCTGCTCCTCGGAGTAGATGTGGGTCAGCGCGAACGCCACGTTGAGCATGCCGAGGGTGACGATGAACGGCGGCAGCGGGATCTTCTGCACCAGCAGCCCGTTGAGCAGCCCGAAGCCGCCGCAGACGGCGATGCCCAGCGCGATGGCGACGAGCGGGGGCAGGGAGCCCTCGGCGGCCATCTTGGCGATCACGATGCTGCCGAACGCCATCACGGCTCCGCAGGACAGGTCGATGCCCGCGGTGAGGATGATCAGGGTCTGTCCGATGGCGAGGGTGCCCACGACCATGACCTGCTGCACGATCAGCGAGAAGTTCCCGCCGGTCAGGAACTGGTCGGTCGAGACGGAGAAGAAGGCGCAGGCCAGGAGGAGGGCGACCAGGGGTCCGGTGGTCGGCGCCGTGAGCAGTCTGCGGGCCGTGGTCGGTGCTTTGAGCTCGGCGTACGGCGTGGTCGTGGCTGTCATGCGAAGTCCTTGTCGGAAGACAGTGGTCGTTGTCCTTCCTGGTCGGAGGACAAGAGGACGAGCGGGCGGCCGTCCCCCGGTCAGGGAGGGACGGCCACCCCGCTGAGGGGGCGTACGGATCAGGCGGTGGCTCAGCCCCAGCAGTTCTCCAGGCCGTAGGCGGTGTCCTTCGACGTGACGCCGTCCTGCGCCTTGTCGGTGATCAGCGTGACGCCGGTGTCGGTGTAACCGGACGCCTTCTTGCCGTCCTTGGCGTACGTCACGACGGCCTTGACGCCCTCGGCGGCCATCTTCAGCGGGTACTGCTGCGACGTGGCGGCGATCTTGCCGTCCTTGACGGCCTGGGTGCCGGTGCAGCCGCCGTCGACGGAGAGGATCAGGACGTCCTTCTCCCGGCCCTTGGCCTTCAGCGCGGTGTACGCACCCAGGGCCGCCGGTTCGTTGATGGTGTAGACGACGTTGATGCCGGGCGCCTTCTGCAGGCAGTTCTCCATCGCGGTCTGGCCCTTGGCCTGGTCGCCACCCGTGTCCTGGGCACACACGACGTCCTTGTCGGTGGCGCCGAAGCCCTTCAGGAATCCGTTGTGCCGCTGGACGCCGACGGAGACACCCGGCGCGAGGTCGAGGGCGGCTATCTTCGCCGTCTTGCCCTTCATGGCGGCCTTGGCGTACTCGCCGATCAGCTGGCCGGCCTTGAGGTTGTCGGTGGCGAAGAGGGCGTCGACCGCGCTCTCCGGCTCGGTCGGGGTGTCCAGGGCGATGACCAGGACACCCTTGGCGCGGGCTTTCTGGATCGCGGGCACGATCGCCTTGGAGTCGCTCGGGGTGATCAGGATGCCCTTCACGCCGGCGGCGACCATGTTCTCGATGGCCGTGACCTGACCTGCGTTGTCCCCGTCGAACTTGCCTGCCGCGGTGGACAGTTGGGCGCCGTTCTCCTTGGCGGCCTTTTCCGCGCCCTCCTTCATCTTCACGAAGAACGGGTTGGTGTCGGTCTTGGTGATCAGACCGACCTTGACGCTGCCCGATCCGGTGCTCGCGGTGCCCGATCCCGATCCGGATCCACAGGCGGTCAGGGCGAGGGCTGCGACACCCGTGCAGGCAGCGGCTCTGAGCAAGGGGGAGGGCAGACGAGAGATGCGTGACATGAACGACTCCTGCGGGATTGCGGGCGAACGGCCGGCATCGGGGCATGCCGTGCCTCGGTGTCATCGTTGACTTATGTCATCGTTGACACTGCTTGGCGAGGATGATGGACTCCGTTCCCAGGCAACGTCAATGCCTTGCACCCGTCACAAATCGGCAACGCCCGCAGCCGTCGCCCGCCCGAAGCCGTTCACCGGCTGCCCGGGACGTGCCTGTTTCTGTCCGCGCATTCCGAGAGAAGAGCAGCCCATGAGCCCGCGCCAGATCACCGTCCTGGGGGAGTGCGTCGCGGACGCCTTCACCGAACCCACAAGCGTCCCGTACGAGCTCGCCCTGCGGGTGCTGCCCGGTGGCGGACCTGCGAACACGGCGGTGGCCCTGGCCAGGCTGGGTACCCCGGCCCGCTTCCTGGCACGCCTGTCCGGCGATGTGTTCGGCCGCCTGTTCCGGGCCCATCTCGAGGCGTCCGGCGTGGACCTGTCGTACGCCGTCGCAGCCGCCGAGCCCAGCACGCTGGCTGTTGCCGAACTGGACGCCGAGGGTCAGGCCGCGTTCTCCTTCCATGCGCAGGCCACCGCCGACTGGCAGTGGACCGGTGCGGAGCTGGCCGGCGTTGACCTGGCCGACACCGCCTGTGTGCACACCGGCTCGCTGGCCCTGGTCAAGGAGCCCGGAGCGGCCGTGCTGGAGGACTTCCTGGCTGCCGCCGCGCCTCGGGCCACGATCAGCATCGACCCCAACGTCCGCCCGCTCCTGGTGCACCCCGAGGTCTACCGCGCCCGGCTGGCGCACTGGTGTGACCTCGCGGATGTACTGCGGCTGAGCGAGGACGACCTGGAACTCCTGCTGCCGGGCACGCCGCCCGAGCAAGCGTGCGACATCTGGCACGCGGCAGGGGCGCGGCTCGTCGTGATCACGCGCGGTGCCGACGGCGCCTTGGCCTCGCTCGACGGCGAACGGGTCCACGTGCCCGCCGTCTCGACGAGCGTCGCCGACACGGTCGGGGCAGGCGACTCCTTCACCGCCGGACTGCTGCACCACCTTGGCGCTCGAGGGCTTCTGGGTGGCCGGCTGACGGAACTCCGCCTGGACGACGTCGAGGAAGCCTGCCGCTTCGGCACCCGCGTCGCGGCCCTGACCTGCTCGGTCGCCGGCCCCAACCCCCCGTGGCAGAGCCAACTGGCGCAGCTCGCCACGGCCGACCGAGCATGGCGGGCGAGCACGCCGCTCAGCAGGACATCACGTCCGAACCGTTGACGCATTAGCCGGATTGCCCCCATCATCGGGCCACTCGATGTCATCGATGACACAAGTCAACGATGACACCTCTTGCCGATGCCGATGCCGATGCCGATGCCGATGCCGTGGACGACGACGCCGGCAAGGGCGTCACTTTTCGGCCGGATCCGCGCCGGGCAGCAGGCTTCGCTGCGCGGACGGCCGCAGCACAGGAGACACCATGAGCTCTGGACGTGTATCCCGGCGTGCCCGCACACGGATGATCGCGGCGGTGGCGACCGTCTGCGCCCTGTCGGCGGCCCCGCTCGCCCCCCAGGCCTTAGCCGCCGACACCCCGCCGTACTCCGAGACCCACCGCCCCCAGTTCCACTTCACGCCGGACAAGAACTGGATGAACGACCCCAACGGTCTTGTGTACTTCAAGGGCGAGTACCACCTCTTCTACCAGTACAACCCCAACGGCAACTCGTGGGGCGACATGTCCTGGGGCCACGCGGTGAGCAAGGACCTGGTGCACTGGAAGCAGCTGCCGCTCGCCCTTGCGCACGACGACAACGAGATGGTGTTCTCCGGCAGCGCGGTCGTCGACCGGGACAACACCACCGGCTTCGGCACAAAGAAGAACCCGGCCATGGTGGCGATCTACACCAGCTACAGCAAGGCCACGGGCATCCAGGCGCAGTCGCTCGCCTACAGCACCGACCGTGGCCGTACCTGGACGAAGTACCAGGGCAATCCCGTCATCGACATCGGCTCCAAGGACTTCCGCGACCCCAAGGTCCAGTGGTACGCGCCGACGAAGAGCTGGCTGATGACGGTGTCGATGTCCGCCGAGCACAAGGTGCGCTTCTACTCGTCCAAGAACCTCAAGGACTGGAAGCTGCAGGGCGAGTTCGGGCCGGCGGGTGCGACGGGCGGCGTGTGGGAGTGCCCGGATCTGTTCCCCCTCGCGGTCGACGGGGACAATAAGAAGATCAAGTGGGTCCTGGTCGTCAACATCAACCCCGGTGGTATCGCCGGTGGTTCGGCCGCCCAGTACTTCGTCGGCGACTTCGACGGCAAGGAGTTCACCGCCGAGGACAAGGGCACGTACACCCCGCCCACCGGCACGGTGGTGCAGGACTTCGAGGGCACGGACTTCGGTTCGTGGACGACCACGGGCAGCGCGTTCGGCCAGGCGCCGGCAGCCGGGGCGGTGGCGGGCCAGGGCACAGTCGACGGGTTCGACGGCAACGGTCTTGCCAACAGCTTCCACTCGGGTGACGGCACCATCGGCACCCTGACCTCGCCCTCTTTCACCGTCGACAGCAAGTACCTGAACTTCAAGGTCGGTGGCGGTCGTCACCCGCACGTGGACGGCACCGTCTTGGAGCAGGGCCCGCCGCCCGCGGGCACGGTCCTCGCCGACTTCGAGGGCGGCACCTACGGCGACTGGACGACAACCGGGGATGCCTTCGGCACCGCGCCGGCCACCGGCACCCTCCCCAACCAGCAGGAGGTCTCCGGCTTCCTCGGCAGCGGCCTGGTCAACAGCTACCTGAACGGCGACTCCACCACCGGCACCCTCACCTCGCCCGAGTTCACCCTCGACAAGGACTACGTCAACTTCCTTGTGGGCGGCGGCAACCACCCCGCCGGCTCCGACAACCCGACCGCAGTCGAACTGCTCGTCGACGGCAACGTGGTCCGCAGCGCCACCGGACAGGATGGTGAGGCACTCAACTGGGCCTCCTGGGACGTCAAGGACCTCGCCGGCAAAAAGGCACAGATCAAGATCGTCGACGACAACAGCGGTGGCTGGGGCCACCTCAACGTCGACCACATCATGCTCTCCGACACCCGGGCCCAGCCCGTCTCCCAGGAGACGTCCGTCAACCTGATCGTCGACGGCCAGGTCGTCCGCAGCGCCACCGGCTCCAACAGCGAGACCCTGGACTGGGCCTCCTTCGACATGCGCCCCTACGCCGGCAAGCAGGCGCAGATCCAGATCGCCGACATGAACACCGCCGGCTGGGGCCACCTCCTCGCCGATCAGTTCACCGCCGCCGACACCCCCGCGAAGTCCGTCGTCCAGCGCGCCGACTGGGCCGACTACGGCAAGGACTACTACGCGGCGGTGTCCTGGGAGGACGCGCCGGACGGCAAGCGGTACATGATCGGCTGGATGAACAACTGGGACTACAGCGGCGTGATCCCCACGTCACCCTGGCGCGGCGCGCAGAGCATCCCCCGGGAGATGGCCCTGCGTACGGTCGACGGCCGCATCCGGCTGACCAGCCGGCCTGTGAACAGCGTGACGTCCCTGCGGCAGAAGGGCCCGGCGACCGCAGCCGGTGTCACCGTCAAGAACACCTCCAAGACCCTGATCGGCCCCGCGGCCCAGGGCAAGGCCCTCGACATCGAGGCGACCTTCTCCCTCAAGGACGCCGATCGGTTCGGCCTGAGGGTGCGCACCGGTGCCGGGGGAGAGGAGACCGTCATCGGCTACGACACCACGACACAGGAGATGTACGTCGACCGCACCCACTCCGGCGCTGTCGACTTCAACAGCACCTTCCCCGGCGTCCAGACCGCGCCTCTGAAGGCGAAGAACGGCAAGGTGAAGCTGCGGATCCTCGTCGACTGGTCGTCCGTCGAGGTCTTCGGCGGCAGCGGCGAGGCCGTCATCACCGACCAGATCTTCCCCGACCCCGCCAGCCAGGGAGTGCAGATCTTCGCCGAGAACGGCTCGGTGAAGCTGGACCAGGCCCGCGTCTGGCACCTCGACTCCTACCGCGACTGACGCCGACTGACCCCGACTGTCCCTGAACGACTTCGACCACGGAGGACATCACACCGTGAACAAGACCCTGCTCGCCGAGTTCACAGCCCGCGAGGGAGCGCAGGACGAGGTAGCCCGCCTGATCCTGGAGTACGCCAAGAAGGTGCGCGAGGAAGAAGGCAACATCGCCTTCGACGTCTACACCAGGTCGGCCAACCCACGCGCCTTCTGGATCTTCGAGGTGTACCGCGACGAGGACGCCTTCCAAGCCCACTTGAAGGCACCGTACGGCGGCCCGTTCAACGCGGCGCTCGTCCCGCTGATCGAGGAAGACGCCTCGGTGCTGACCTTCCTCGATCCGGTGACCTGACCTGACCTCGCCCGATCCGGTGACTGACGTCGGTACCAGGCCCGCGCCGCGGGCCCGGTACCGACGCATCGTCATGCCGCTGTCCGGTCCGGCGATCGCCACGGTGGCCGTCCTGGCCTTCCTGCCGATGCGGAACGCTTGCCTGTGACCGCTGATGGTCGTCCAGGGCGAGGACCTGCGCGGTGACGCTTTGGAAGAACGGGCGCACAACACCGACGTCGTCGGGCTGGACTGGGCCGGTGAACGGCTTCAAGGGCGGATCTACGAGATTGACGGGAAGGACGGCACCGCCGAGCGGTAGAGCCGCAATGCCACGCCGTACCGGCGGTCAGAGCGGATACATGACGCCGTAGGCGCCCTTGACGGGGAGGAGTGGTCCGAACCCTCAACTGGCGGGCGAATCCGGCCCTCCGTTCACCGCGCAACCACTATGTACGGCCGGGCCTCGTTCGAACTCCTCCGGGTCCGGACGACGTTGGTTCCACAGGTCCGGCTGATCACTGCCCCGTCTCAGACGGCATGGCAGGTTGTGCGGCATGCCCCGGACAGTGCGGGACACCATGCCGTAGGGTCGCGCGCGTGACAGGCGGCGCAGGTGAAGCGAGCTTCTGGTGGACGGAGTTGCGGGGGTCGGACGGGGCCGAACTCCCGCCCAACGTGCGGGAACGCATGACGTGGTACGAGTGGCACAAGCGGCGGCAGCGGCTCGGCCACTACCTTTCGGAGGCCGTGCTACTGCTGTTGTCCGCGTCCATACCGGCGTGTGCGGCGGCCGGTGCCTCCGTCACGGTGACGGGAATTCTCGGTGCGTTGGTGGTGGTCTCGGCGGGGCTCCGGCAGCTATTCCGGTGGGGTGAGAACTGGGTACGGACGAACTCCATGCTGATGGCGCTCCAGGGCGAGCTCGTCAACTGGAGCTGTGGGTCTGCCCCGTACGACGGCGCGGACTCCTCGGCCGTGCTGGCATCGAGGACCGAGGAGCTGGTTCGGTCTGAGGCCGGCGAATGGGCGGAGACACGGCGCTCTGCGCCCCAGCCCCCCGTCGCTGGATCTCCGGCATCGAGCGGGTGAGCACACACTGACGCACCATGGGAAGCGTCTCAGGACGAAGCGCGCCGCGGGCCCGTACGTATGGCCGGGCGCGAGCCTCGCCGCTGAGGCGACACCAACCTCATGAGACGGCACAGCTAGCCCGCGTCCCCGGCGTCGACGTCCTGCTGTTGGGCCGTCAGGAAGCCTTCCACGGCCTGTCGTAGGGCACCGGGCCAGCCACGCTCGGCCTGCGCCAGTACCCGACCCTGCGCGAAACCCTCTTCGGACGTCGGCAGCGCAGCGAGTAGCCCGTCCACGCCAGAGCGATACCGGGGCCGGGCCACGGCTGAGAACCCCAGACCGGGCAGCGGAAGTCAGGTCCTCAGCCGTCGCGCATCAGGTTCGGTCCCGATACACGATCTCTTGTGAAACGACGTCCGCCATCGACAGGCATGCCACGGGGACCTGCCGGCGCCCTGACGGTACGGCGTGGCTTTGTTCACGAGTTTGAGTTTCGACGGCAGTTGTTCAGCATTTCGGGAGGCACCCCGACGACGTCATGTTCGATGTTCAGGAGAAGGAGTAGAAGGAGTAGCACGGGACCTCGGTCCCGCCAGAGGCTCGGTACGGGGTCCCGGTGACGGCCAAGCCAGTCCAGTCCGCTGACACGTCGTCTAACATCCACAGGGGCCAGGCTCCGACGCTCGCGGCCTGAGCCAGGCCGCGCCAGACACCGTGGAGGTCGGCGGCGTCACCCGCGACCGAGGCCAGGAACAACACCAAGGTGACGATGTACGGCGCCATCCCGAGCGCGGGCGCAGCACCATGACCGGCACTCAGATCGCGATCTACAGCTGCCGCGTGAGTCCCGGGCGGATCGGCTGAAGGGGGGTGATCCGAAGACGAATGGGTGATCGACGGGCACGCCTGGTGACTGCACGGATCCTCTCGTCTACAGAGTGCGATCAGCCTGTTCGCGTGGACGAGAGGACTGACTCGTGCAATCCGCAAGAGATCGGCAGAAACCGATTTCGCTCAGACGGCAGCTCGGTGCAGCCCTCGCGCTGTCTCTGGCCGTCGGTCCGCTGCTGACGCCCGCACCTGTGTGGGCGCAGGAAAGCCCGACGGCACCAGCGATCCACGGCCCCGCCGGCGACCAACCGCCCGACCGCACGCCCCGCCCGAAGCCCACCGCCCCCACCCGAGTGCGGCCGTCGGTCAGGGCCCCAGGGGTGTATGTCATCGACGCGGACGGATACGTCGGCAAGGGGGGCACCACCTTTGGCGAGCCCTCGATCGCGGTCAACCCGGCCGATCCCAACCAGATCGCCGTCACCCGCTTCCCGTCGGCCGCGGCCGAGTGGAACAACCCCGCCGACCTGCTGTACTCCACCGACGGCGGGATCACCTGGGCGGACGAGCCAACCATCCCAGTACCTCCGGGACTGGGGACGGCCACCAACAACTGCCCCTGTGACCAGACCATCGACTACGGGCGCGACGGCACGCTCTACGGCGCCTTTCTCACCAATGCGAGTCAGGTGGTGACCGGCTCGACCGCTGATCCCACCAAGCCGTCGTCGTGGAGCTGGAACACCACCGCGGGCACCACCCAGCTCACCAACGCCACCAACACCAATGCCGACCAGCCCTGGTTGCTGGTGAACCGCGACCCGGACCACGCGGACCAGGACAGCGTCTACGTCGGGTACGAGGACCTTGGCACGAGCACCCGGCCGGCACAGGCGCACGTCGCGGTCTCACGCAACGCCAGGCCGCCCGACTTCACCAGGGACAACTCGCCGGGCGCGGTCGTCACGGACACCAACACCAGCGGCGGGATCCGCCTGGCCACCGATCCGCGCAACGGCACGATCTACGCCCTCTTCCAAACCCAGACCACTGCGGGGCCCCTCGGCAATCCGCAGAACATCACCTACCGGCTCAATCGATCGACCGACGGCGGGCAGACCTGGACGCTGGGCAGCAACCCGCAGGGCATCGCCATCGCCACGGCGGACACCCACCAGGGCGTCACGTACAAGTTCGGCTCGGTCAACGCACTTCTGGGTGGTGTCGACCATGTCGCCGTCGACCCGACCAACGGCGATGTGTACGTGGCCTATGGCGTGGACGTCTCGGGCAACAACCAGATCAGGATGCGTCGGCTCACGGACGACGGCGCGGGCGGCCTCACCGTCGGAGCGGAGCACACCGTCTCCAACTCGACCAACGCCGCGCTTCCCTCGGTCGCGGTGCTCAGTGACGGGACGATCGGTGTCCTCTACCTGAGCTCCGACGGCACCAACACCAGCGGCTTCCCCCAGCTCTCCGCGCACCTCGCCCGGAGCACCGATCACGCGGCAACGTTCACCGACACCGTGCTCCAGTCGTACACGACACAGGTGGGCATCGCCGGCAATCCCAAGGAGCGGCTCTTCGGTGACTACCAGCAGCTCAAGGCGGTGGGTACCACCTTCTACGGTGCGTTCATCGGCAACCTCAACGGTGTAAACCAGACCACCGCGCAGCCGACGGACACGATCTTCTTCAGCGTCCCGCAGTACACCAAGTCGACGCTCTCCGCGTCCGCCAACCCGTCCGTGTACGGGCAGCCGGTGAGCTTCACCGCGACTGTCGTACCGCCTCCGGACGGCGGCACGGTCACGTTCAAGGTCGACGGCACCCAGCTCGGCAGTCCGGTGACGGTCGACACCACGACCGGGACGGCGACCTCCGACAGCATCGCCACCCTCAGCCCTGGCACGCACGACGTGGACGCCATGTACAGCGGTGATCCGAACTACCAGGGCGACAAGGCGATGACCCTGAAACAGACGGTCAACACGGCGGCGGTGGCCACGACGCTCACCTCCTCCGGCAGTCCGTCGCTGTTCGGCCACTCGGTGACCTACACCGACACCGTCTGCGCCGCGCCGCCCAGCACCAACCCGACGGCGCCTCCCAGCGGGACGGTGACCGTCAAGGACGGCAGTACGCTGCTCGGTACCGGCACGCTGTCGCCGGGCGGCGGCGCCAACTGCAGCCAGGCGCAAGTCAGTTTCTCCAGCCTGATGCCAGGAACGCACACCATCAACGCCCAGTACAGCGGTGATGGGAACTACCTGGCGGGCAGCGTGGAGTCGATCACCCAGACAGTGAGCTGCACCAACAACATCACCGGGTCGCCCGGCGCGGTGTTCACGAGCGGTGAGAGCACCTGCATCGTCAACGCCACCATCGGCGGGACCGTGCACGGCGCAGCCGACGGTGCGCTGTTCATCAGCAATTCGACGATCCGTGGTTCGGTCCTGTCGTTCAACGGCACGCTGCTCAGCGTGTGCCGAAGCACGGTCACCGGCACAGTGAACGTCACCGGTGCGAGCGGATTCGTCATGGTGGGCGACCCCGGTGACGACGGGTGCACGGGTAACAAGATCGCCGGCTCCGTCCTGCTGGGCAACAACCGGAGCGGCCTGGAGGTCGTCGCCAACCAGGTGGGCGGGTCGGTTCAGGTGGTGGGCACGACCGGCACCGGTCCGTTCCCGGAGGACACCCGGGCCGAGATCGAGGGCAACACCATCGGTGGATCCCTGTCCTGCACTGGCAACACTCCGGCGCCGACCAACGACGGGAACCCGAACACCGTGACGGGCTCGCGGATTGGGCAGTGCTCAAGCCTGTAGTCGCACTCTGAGCGCAAGAGGGGGCCTCGCAGCCGCGGGGCCCCCATCTCGCACGTCCACGCGGACGCAATGCGGTCCGACCTCTTCGTCCCGAAGCAACTTGGGTGGAGGCTCGACCCTGGGCCGGTGCACCTCTCATCTGCTGTTATCGTCCGCAGGCGTGCACGGTTGTCTGTCGTTGTGTGCCTACGTTGTCACGCAGTTACACACTCACCCCGATTGTCCCCGAAGGCGTTGAGATCGAGCATTGCCCTCGTCGCTCCCCGAATGCTGCGAGCTCGTGAAGCCCATGCTCGGCCTCGGCCTCATCGGTAGTCCTCTGGGTGACCCTGCATCCAAGTATTGATCTTGTCCCGCGTTTCGGTGAGCAGGTCTTGGTGTTTCTTGAGGTTCTCGAAGGAGCTGTCTTCGCCCAGCTCGGCCCGCAGTTTCGCGATCCATGCGAGGGGTTCCTTGAAGTGTTCAGGGCCCTGGGGGTCTGCTTTCGACGCCTTGTCGAGGCTGTTGAGCTCATCGAGCACCCGCCCCAGGAAGTACTCGCAGTTCCCCGGGGTCGTGCACCCGTCGTTGTAGGTGGCCTGAAGCCGAGCGAACACATCGCGGACCTTCTCGCCTCCCAGTGCCGGTTCCGCCGTGCTCGAGGCGGGCGGCTCCTCGGTCGCGGGGGCCGATGCCGCCTTGCGGACATTGCGGACGGGCGACTCCCCATCGCTCGAAGTCGTGCCCGGGCTGCCGGAGCAGGAGAGCAACAATGACGCCAGAGCCACGACGAGCGTGGAGGCGCCGAGAGCGTGCCGTGCGCGCATGTTGATCATGCCGCGTACGACTCTCTAGGGGGCTCACTGGTTGTGCTGCCTGTCGGAACTGCGCTGCATCCTCACCGGCGTGGGTACATCACTGGGCGCGCCTACCAGGGACGACGGAGCCTCAACCGTCAGCCGAGACCCTGAATCGACCGTGAAAACCGTCATGGCGCGAGTCACCGTGGGTTCAAATCCCACACCCACCACATATGTTGACGGCCCCTGACCAGGTGAATCGGTCGTGGGGCGTTCTCATCCGCGTTGTCCGTCAGTCACCGTAGTTCCCCGTCAGTTCCCGGTAGCTCGGGCACGGTAGGGGCACGAGCACCTTCTGATCCGTAGCTCTATGTGGATGGGGCGGGGACGGTCACAGCGGTCAGTACGAAGCCTGTGAGGGATGTTGCGGGTCGGGAACGATTGGTGGGGTTGCGGTATCTGGTTGCTGTACTGCTTGCGCGCTACCACGTCGGCGAGGTTGTTGAGGGTGATGAGGCCTAGCCGGTCGCTCGCTACGCGCACGCCTTCGAGTTCTGTTCCTTCCGATCGGGACACCGTTCGGCGTTGTCCGCGTTCGTTCAGTACTGCGCTCCAGACGGCTGGCCCCGCTGCGCGGTGATCCCGCACTCGCGGCTCGACTCGGCGTAGACGGGGTGCACCAGAAGCGCCGACCGCACCAAGGCGGCCACGAACCCCATCTGCCCACCCGCGCCCTTGGCCATACGGCCGGCTCAGCGACGCGCGAGGTGTCGACGACCTCCCAGTAACACATGCTCACCACCCTGCGCTCTTCGAACGGGAGGTCGAAAACGGCCACCCCAACTCCCAGGAGGGTTAGTTCACTTGCGCATCCACAAACGCACCGCCGTCGCGATGGCAGCGGCACTGATCGGCTCGCTGACCCTGATCGGGGCGGGGACAGTGACCGCCACGGCCGAGGAGACGAGCGTGGCGCTGCCCAGCGCCTCGTTCCGGGACATCGTCGTCGACGGAGTGCACGACCGGGTGTTCGTCAGCGACCCGACTGGCGGCAGCATCGTTGTCACCGACTACGCGGGCGCGGTTGTTCAGCAGATCACCGCCGAGGAGGGGGCCGCGGGCCTCGTGCTCTCGGCGGATTCCAGGAAGCTGTACGTCGCCCTGTCGACGGTCGGCGCGATCGCCGAGATCGACACCGCCACCCTCACCGAGACCAACCGCTACCCGACCGGCGCGGACACCTCGCCCCAGAGCCTGGCCATGGCGGGCGGCAAGCTGTGGTTCGGCTACACGGTCGGCAGCAGCGGCGGCATCGGCTCGCTTGACGTGGCTTCTCCGGCCCCGGCGGCGACGGTCGTCCCGAGCGGCCGGTACTGGTACTACGCCCCGGCCCTGGCGTCGTCCCCCGCCGATCCGAACGTCCTGGTGGCGGGCGAGGAGGGCGTGAGCCCGGCCACCCTGGCGGTCTACGACACGGCGACCGGCGGCCTGCAGAAGCGCACCGAGCGCCTCTTCACCTCGTCGCCGTCGATCTCGTACCTCAACGACTTCGCGGTGACGGCGGACGGCCAGAACATCGTCGTAGCGGCGAACAACCCCAACGACCACCAGATCGTCCGTCTGTCGGACCTGTCGTCGAACGGCTCCTACTCGAGCTGGCAGTTCCCGAACGCGGTGGCCGTGGCGACAGACGGAACGGTGGCGACGGGCGCATCCGGCGACTTCGTAAAAACCTACCGCCCGGGCTCCACCTGGCCGTCGTTCCACGAGTACGCCGTGAACGACCTCCAGCGTGACGGCCTCGCCTGGGCCCCGGACGAGAACCGCCTCTTCGCGATCACGGGCCTGTCCTACGGCAGCGCCCCCACGCTCCACGTCCTCCCAGACGCCGGCAAGCTGGACACCACCCTCAGCTTCCAGGCCCCCGCGACCTCCCGCAAGGGCAAGGACCTGGCCATCACTGGCTGGCTGTCGGCAGCGGAGCCCCTCCCGGCAGGCACGACGGTGGAAGTGACCCGCACGGACGCGGAACACCCGAGCGGCACTCCGGTCGGCACCTTCTCCATCTCCACGGCGACGGGCGAGTTCATGTTCACGGAACAACCGCGCGAGACGGGTGACATCACCTACACCGCCACGTACAAGGGCGACGGCCAGCACATGCCCGCAACGACCCAGACGACAGTGACGATCACCAAGTAGCCACCCTGAGCACCCAGCAAAGGCCCCGGCCCAGCCAGGTACGGGGCCTTTGACCTCAGTAGCCGAAGAAGTGAAGGGCCGGATCTCTGACCTGCGGCCGTCTAATCGATCAACGCTGCGACCTGCGACTTAGCCGTCGGTGGTTGTCAGCGTTGATTGGCGTTGAGCACCCTCCGACGGCCCCGAGACGGCCCAGGCCGTCATGAGTCATGGCGCCGGGTGTCCGGCCCGCATGCCGCTACAGACCGCGTAGTGCCTCGTACAGATCGCCGTAGGCTGACCAACAGTCGATGCTGCCGTCGTCGTACAGGCTGCCCATGTACCAGTCGTCGTCTTGAACAGGCTTCACGAGGCACAGACTGTGGAACCCGAGAATGATCTCTGGGTGCAGCACCTCGGGGGCTCCGGCGCCGGCCACCCACTGCACCGCCCGGTTTGGATCCAGCGCGACTGCTTCCCGGTCCCCGGATACGTCGCGGATCCGCTGGAGGGTCCAGCCTAGGGGTAGTTGCGCGTCTGCCATCCTCGGATGATCTCACCCGCCAGGTACGGACCACCGCTTTCGGAGCGAGGTTGGGCGATCACAGGCGTGACCTGCGGATTCCCTGCGTTAGGTAGAGGCTGGCGGTACCTCCCTGGCGAACCCCGGTTCCCCGTGAGTCCCCGTGCGTTCTGGCACGAGAGTGGCACAACCCGGGGACCGTGCCACAGCTCCTCGATGCGAACTACAGGCAGGTAGGTCGCTGAGGCCTCCGGACCTGATTACGGGGGTGGCGACGGCTCGCGACGGTCGCCCGTGGCCGCCACAGTCGCTGTACTTCGCTGCTGTATTACAACGGCTCCGGAGGGGTCTGGTCGTCGCTTGGGCGATCGCTGGAGGGAGCGCTCCAGAGGCCCAGACGGTGGAGACGGCGCTGCCTATAGCGCTCTCCTAAAGCCGACAATCCGAAGACGATCCCCAGAGCTGCGCCCAAGCCTCCCGTGATCAACGCCTCGCCGTCCATGGACCTGAAGGCACGCTTGACATTGTCTTGGGGGGTCGGCACAGCTCGGAGTCTAGGGCTGACCCAAAGACTCACCCAAGCCGGGCGCCGTCCATGAGTTGAGGACGGCGCCCGTGTCCCGCAGAGGCTTTGAGGTGCAGCCGCATCCTTATCAGGTCGATCACCGGGGACCGTCGACGTCGATCAACCGGTCCTACGCCTCGGCCGATCGTCCACTGGGGTCCGGCGTCGACCGCTGCTGTGCGCGCTTGTCAGCCGCCGGACGCGGTCTTGACAAGCGTGGCTTTTCTCTCTGGCCTGGAGCGCCAGTTTGGAAGACGGCGTATGTGGATGGCGGCAGACCTGGGAAGTCCCTGACCTGGGCTGGAGCGCGACTGGCCCCACGGTTCCCCGTGAGACCCCGGGAGATCCCGCCGGATCGGGCATGCAACGAGCACGGCTAGCACTCGCCTCCAACGGTGGATGGCTGGGGGTGCGCGGTCTCAAGCGCGCCAGCGGTCCCAAAGTAGCCATTTCGTGTGTTGGGGCAGGTGATGACGCCAGAGCCAGAGTGGCAAGCGCCGGTGCGGGACAAACGTCCAGAGATCGTCGTCGGCTTCGTTGCCCCTGGGGCGGGTTCGCAAGAGGGCCAGGCACTCGGTATCGACCGAGTGGTGAAGACGTGCAACGTGCGCTAGCGCGACCGTGCCCTGTCGGCGCAGTTCTTCCGAGTCCGAGCGGAGAGCGCGGGCGATCCGGGGAAGGATGGCCACGGGATCGGAGTAATTGAGGGCAAGGCCGATCACGGCCACTCCGACGTGCGGCTCGCCGCGTTCAAATGCCGCGTCGATTTCCTCCGGCTGGTCCATCCCGAGCAGACCTGTACCGTCTGCCCAGTTGTAGGCCCAGTCAGGAGAACCTGTGCCTGCACGCTTGTCTGTCACGCGCCGACCTTACGACTGGCCGTGTACCGCCGCGAGATCAGTTCTTCTGGAAGTGAGGCGCCAAGTCTCTGACCTCGGGCTCTTCCTTGCGGTGTCTTTCTGACCAGCACCGATGTGGTGATCGGCTGTCATCGTCTGTCAACGTTGGTTCGCCTCGGACGGCCCGGAGACGGCCCCGGCGCTGCCGCTACCGCTTCTGGGCTCGGTACTGCTTGAGCGGAGCCGTGATCTTTTCGCTGTCGGCCGCGCCGTTCAGCTCGACCAGTAGGAGATCGGGACACCGCTCGTAGAGATCGCCCCACCATCGGCGCCCTCGATTGTCCCAGATCCGGTAGCCGCCCGGCACACCTCTGGCTACGTACCGACGCTTACTCATGGCCGCTCCCCAGGCCGTGACAGCCGCAGGGCTTCGTCACGGACTCCCTTGTCCTGGTCGGCGGCGAGTCTCACAAGCTGGTCCACGAGCTCGTCCGTCCGGTCGTCGGCGATCATCCAACTCTGGTAGCCGAACACCTCGCCGTCGAGCTGGTCGGCGGTCCACCACTCCTCGGCCCGCGACAGCGCCGCCAGCACCGTGCGCAGACCGACCAGGTCCCTCCGTTCGAGCAAGGCCTGTGCCGTCTCCTGCGTAACTGCGGTGTCGTGGGCGTCCAATAGGAGCCGCGCAAGGATTGGGCCGACCTCTTCCCGCTCGGCCCACGCCGCAAGTTGTCGGCCGGCCGCGGCTCTTCGAGACCACGATTCCGATTCCGAGTCACGAAGCGCTGCCGTCAATCGGTCCGCCCCCTGGTCCTGGCTCACATAGCCATACTGCCTGTAGCGAGATCGTGCAGGAAAAGACCAAAGCACAGCTCAAGCGCCGGGAGAAGGCTTGAAAACCGTCGTGGCAGCCGTGTCACCGTGGGTTCAAATTCCACACCCACCGCGGATGAACGGCCCCTGACCAGGTAAATCGGCTGGGGGCCGTTCTCTTGGACGCTGCCCGTCAATCACCGTGGTTCCCCGTCAGATACCGGGCGATCGGGCACGGCAGGGGCACGGGCGCCTTCTGATCCGTAGCTCTAGCCAGTTCGGCCAGCGACGGTCATTCCGGTTGCTTCGAGGCCCCGGAGGGACGGCAGCGGACAGGGGCAGTCGCTGGGGTTGCGGAACTGCGCTGCTGTGCAGCTCGCTTCGCTGCCGTGTTCCGGACGTGAGCTTCGCGTCGTAGTCGTCGTTCGTAGTCGGCGATCTGACGGACCACGGGAACGCTGGTAGCAGTTGGGATCAACCGCTCGTTTTCACGATCCACCAAGAATGGACCGTTGCCTCCCAACCGAGGGCGCTGTCCACTCTGTCCATCACCGACCGCTCCCCAGTAGAAGATCCACCCGAACTGCAAGGCCTCTACGCGCAAGATCTGAAGGTCGTACTCGATGCAGCCCCGTATGCCTTCGATCTCGGCAAGCACCAGTCGGCGCGCGTCCCCCTCAGTCAGCATCGCCCGATGACGACATGGCGCCTCCACACGCTGGTACATCTCACACGCGTCGCATACCACCGCCTTAGGAGAGAGGGTGACGCGTCCTACCGGTGACCTGCGGCTTCCGTGGCCGAGCTAGTGGGCATGTCGACGCCCGGCAGTCGCCCTTGTTGACCGCGGCTGACCCCTGCATCTGGCACGGATGTGGCACGCGACTATCTGCGTCGTGCACCTTCTGATCCGTAGCTCTAGCCGGATCGGTCAGTGACGGCCTACCAGGCCCCGGAGGGACGCTACTGGACGCGGGTGATTGCTGGGGTTGCGGAACCTGGCTGCTGTACCGCAGGATCCCGGTGGGGGTGACCATGGAACGGCATGTGCTGGAGAAGCTGTTGGCCGGTGACGACGAGGCGTCGGTGGCTGCTCTGGCCGCCTTCTCCTTGACGGTCGCCGTCCTGGCACCGGTCCTCCGCAGGCGTGGCTAGACCACTCACCCACACGTCGGTTGCCTCACGGCAGTGAAACGCGTGGTCGGCGCAATCGGCAAAGGCCGCACCGACGGCGCGCCCCCTGTCCGGCCGGCAAGTCCCGCGCGGTTCGCTCAACTCCCATAATTCTCATGCGTCGGCCTGCGCCATCCCATACGATCCCCTCGCCGCCCGAACACCTGTGTGCATCACGGCATCGTGTGCGGGCATCCAAACGGGAGGGACCACTTGACCATGTCCTTCGGCGCGCGATCGCGTGCCGTCCTCGCTTCTCTGGGAACCCTCGGCCTGGCACTGACCGCCGCCGCGTCACCCGCGAGCGCGGCCGGCGGGACACCCACCACGCCCACTCAGCTGTTCACCAACTACCGGAGCTGCTCGACCGACGCGGACCGGCCCACGTACCTCTGGGGCGGAGACAATCTTATCGTCGAGGGCATTCCCGGGACCACCGACACCAGCGACAACTCCCAGGTCAGCGTGCAGTATCAGGTCTGGCCGGTCACCGACCCGGCGCAGACCACGACGTTCACCCGCGACCACGCCACACCCGGCTTCGAGGCCAGCGGCGTCCTGCCCTCGGGGTCGCTCGCCGAGGGGCAGATCTACGCGTGGCGGGCGCAGACGGTGGCCGGGGGCGCGGCCTCGGACTGGTCGGCCCCCTGTTATGTCACGACCGACAACAGCCGCCCGGCGAACGCCCCTACCGTCTCCTCGCCGAACTACCCGCCGGACAAGTGGAACCAGGGCGGCGAGCCGGCCAAGTTCACGCTGAGCGCCAATGGCGTCGACGATGTCACCGGGTTCGAGTACTCCTGGCAGCAGGAACTCCCGGTCATCAGCACGACCATCGGCGACCACGGCATTCCGCAGCCCCTCGACCCGTACTCGGACCCGGAATACTTCACGCGCGCCGACGCCCTCGGCGGTTCGGCCACGCTCAGCCTGGTCCCGCCGAGCGGCTCCGCCGGTCCGATGACCCTGTGGGTGCGAAGCCTGGACCGGGCCTATAGCCCGTCGGAGATCACCAGCTACAGGTTCTACATCAGCTCCACGGCTCCCACCGTCACTCCGGCCGTCCCGTCGCCCGAGTTCGGCAAGCCGACCACGTTCACGATCCGGCCCAACTCCGCGCTCCAGTCGACGAGCCCGGTCGTCAGTTACTCCGTGCGGACCACCGGCGGTCAGAGCGACAAGACCGTCGACGTCGCGGCGGCGGCGGACGGCACGGCGGAGGTGAAGCTCGCGCTGGACGGCCTCTACGGCGAACGTCTCTGGGTGACCAGCAAGAGCGCGAACGGCTGGGTCAGCGACGCGGCCTCGTGGAGCATCAGCTACGACACCACTCCCACCGTGGCTTCGGACGCCTACCCCGAGAACGGCTCGGGCGGCGGGGTGGGAGTCCCGGGCACCTTCACGTTCACGCCGAAGGTGAAGGGCGTCGTGAGCTACACGTACTCCTTCAACGGGGACTCGGAGGTCACGGTCGCGGCGGGCGCCCACCACACCGCGAGCGTCGACTGGACGCCGACCTCGGACGGCGTCTACGACCTCACGGTCTACGCGACGACCCGCTCCGGCATACAACTCGCGCCCTACGACTACTCCTTCACCGTGAACTGAGAGCGCGAATCGGCCATGCCCGGGCCCGCCGAAGCCACCGGTGGGCCTGGGCGGCCTGCGACACCCCGCCATCACCCGTTCGCCCGTGGTGGGTCACTGCCTGCCCGGCGTCGCAAGCCCTGGCACGCACTCCCCCAGAGGGGACCCCCGTCGCCCCGCTCGGCTCAGCCAAGACGCGCCGTTCTCTGCAACCGGCCCGATCGGCCGGACAGACCCCAGGACGTTGTGGTGGATCGGCTCGCCTCCTCGGCGCCCTCCTGCTGCCTGTCGCCCAGGACGACGTGTACGACCGTGCTGCTCAGCCTGTACATGCAGGACGTGCTGGGCTTCACCGTCCTGCGGGCCGGTCTGGGCTACCTCGGCGAGGGCGCGGCCGCGCCCCTTGGCGGCATGTACGTCGCGAAGCTGCTGGGCCGGTTCGGCGGGGTGAAGATGCTGAGCGCGGGCCTGCTCATTCAGGGTGCCGGCACGGTCGCGATGTTCGCCCTGCCGGTCCACGTCAACCTTGCCGCCCTGCTCTCCGGGCCTTGATGAACATGGCTGTGGACGACGAGCTGATCCGGCGCAACCCATGCCGTATCAAGGGTGCCGACCGTTACGACGTGCCCGAACGGCCGGTCCTCACGATCGCCGAAGTCTTCGCCGTCGCCGACTCCATCGTGCCGCGCTACCGGCTGCTCGTCCTCTTGGCCGAGTTCACCACTCTGCGGTTCGGTGAACTCGCCGCCCTCCGCCGCCGAGACATCAACCTGGAAGCCCTGACTGTCAGCGTCCGCCGATCTCAGGCTGAGTTGCAGCACGGTCGGCTCTTCGACAAAGCGCCGAAGTCGGCTGCTGGCGTACGTGCCATCTCGTTGCCCGCTGAGCTGCTCGACGACGTGACGCGCCACCTGGAACAGTTCGCCGCGCCTGGCCGCGACGGACACGTCTTCATCGGCCCCCAGGGAGGCCAACTCCGGCGAAGCAATTTCCGCGATGACTGGGTGTCGGCCAGGAAGGCGGCGGGCGTCATGTCGGAACTCCACTTCCACGATCTTCGCCACACGGGCAACACCCTGGCCTCGACCGCCGGTGCCAGCACCCGTGAGCTGATGACCCGTATGGGCCACAGCAGCTCGCGCGCCGCGCTGATCTATCAGCACATGACCAGCGACCGAGACCGGGCCATCGCTGATCGGCTCGGAGCCATGATCCGCAAGGGTGGGGGAGAGGCAGCCCCCGACTAGGGGATGTGGCATCCGCGTGGCATTAGTGGCACGTGCGTGGCACGACCCCGAACACGACGAAGGGCCAGCCTGGGAGGAAACCCTCCTGAGCTGGCCCTTTTCCTGTGCCCCCGGCAGGATTCGAACCTGCGACACCCGCTTTAGGAGAGAGGCGAGGAAGCTAGGGGGCTGACCTGGGCTTCGGTACCTGGTGCGGCACCCTGCAACTGGACCACAGGACACCCTCATTGACCGTGGCTGACCCTTGTATCTGGCACGGCAGTGGCACGAGCCTCAGCCGACGACAGCCAGCCACGATGGCGGGTGCGCCGTCCGACCAGGCGCGCGTATGTCTCGCTGCACCCCCACCGGCCTCAGCCACGCCACCGGCTTGTGTCGTCGGCCGGATGCCACGGCCGTCCCGTGACGGGAGTGCCGGAGCGCCGCGCCTCGGAACTCTCTGCTGGGGAATCTGCGGCCATTCCCGGCCAGTTCAGGCGCTTGTCCGGGCGAACGGTGACGTGCGCGGTTAAAGATCAAACCGAGGCGGTGGGGAGGGGCAGTTCGGTCCAGATGGACTTGCCTGTGCGGGTGTGGCGGGTGCCCCAGCGTTGGCAGAGTGCGGAGATGAGCTGGAGGCCGCGGCCGCCCTCATCGGTGGCGGAGGTGTGGCGGATGTGCGGTGTGGTCAGGCTGGCGTCGGAGACCTCGCAGATCAGTGCGCGGCTGCGGAGCATGCGCAGCCGGATGGGGCCGCAGGCGTGCCGGATGACGTTCCCGACCAGCTCGCTGACCAGGAGTTCGGTGGTCATGATCAGGTCCTCATCGGCCAGGCCCCAGTCGGTGAGCTGGGCGCGGACCAGCTCCCGGGCCTGGCCCGCCGCCACCGGGTCCTCCGGCAACGGCCACTCGGCGACGTTCTCCGCGTCCAGCGGGTGGGTGCGGACCAGCAGCAGGGCGGCGTCGTCTATCAGCTCGCCGTGGGCGGGAAGGAGTGCGGAGGTGATGGTGGCGCAGAGGGCGTCCAGGTCGGACGCGTCCGCCGGTGAGGTCGGCATGGCGTTCACGGACTGAAAGAGGAGCTCGGCGAGGCGGCTCATGCCGGTGGTGACATCCCTGTCCTTGCTCTCGACCAGGCCGTCGCTGTACAGGGCGAGCAGGCTGTCGGCGGGCAGGAGGGTCTCGAGGGCTTCGAAGGGCGGAGCGGCCACCCCCAGTGGCGGGTCCGGGGTCATGGACAGGAAGGTGACGGTGCCGTCGGGGTGGGCCACCGCCGGGGGCGGCTGACCGGCGCTGGCGTACGACAGACGCCGGGTCACCGGGTCGTAGATGCCGTACAGGCAGGTTACGAAGGCATCGGTGCCCAGCTCGCCGACGATGTCGTTGAGGTGGCCGAGGATTTCGTCGGGCGGCAGCTCCAGCTCCGAGAGGGTACGGACGGCCGTGCGGAGCCTGCCCATGGTGGCGGCCTCGGCCATGCCGTGGCCCATGACGTCTCCGATCACAAGCGCCACCCGGGCCGCGGAGAGCGGGATCACGTCGTACCAGTCGCCGCCGACGTCGGCTCCCTGTTTGGCCGACTGGTAGCGCGCCGCCGCCGTCACCTCGGGGAGCTTGGGCAATGCCTGCGGCAGCAGGCTGCGCTGGAGCGTACGGGCCCGGGTCGTCGCCTCGTCGTAGAGCCCGGCCCGCTCCAGGGCCTGCGCGATCAGTCCGCTGAGAGCGGTCAGCAGCGTTCGTTCGTCATCGTCCAGCACCCGCGGTCGGCCGAAGGAGATCACCGCCGCGCCGATGTCGCGCCCTGATGCGGTCAGCGGCAGAACGGCCCACGCCTGCTTGCCGCTCTCCCGGACCAGGATCTCGGTCTCCGGGTACCGCTGCAGGAACTCCTCCGGGGAGGAGATGAAGAGGGTGGTGCGGGTGCGCAGGGCGTCCCCCACCGGGTTGGCGGCGTCCCTCACTGTCCAGTGCCCGTCCAGCAGTCGGGTGAAGCGCTCCGAATACCCACGGGAGCCGACCACGGTCAGCCGGTCGCCGAACACGTCGAGCATGACGAGTCCGGTGGCCCCGAGGGGTGTCATCACGCCTTCGGCCACCGCCGCCATCACGTCCTGGGCCGTGACAGCCTCGGCCAGCTCCCGCGTAATTCGCTGCACCAGGGCCGCCCGCTTCCCGGCCGCCCGCTCCGCGGCGGCCCGCTCGACCTCCCGTAGATGTCGCTCGGTGGTGTCGGTGATGTAGAGCGTGAGGCCTTCCGGCACCGGTACCAGCCGCAGGTGGTACCAAGACGTCCCGTCCGGCCCCGGTACGTCGAAACCGGCCGGCTGGCCCTCGGCCGCCGTGGCCCGGCACCGTTGTTCCAGCCCCGGCACGGCCCGTACCGTGGGAATGTCCCAGAGCAGGGCTCCGGCCACATCTCCCGCGGCACCGAAGAGCCGCTCGGCGGCCTGATTGAGAAATCCGATGCGCCAGTCGGTGTCCAGGGAGACGAAGCCGTCGCTCATGTGTCGCAGCGCCCGCCCCACCGACTCGACGGCGGCGTGCGTTTCGCTGCTGTCCCGGAGGGTGCCGATCACCTTCACCGGCGTCCCCTCTTCGTCCGTGATCGTCCGGGCACGGGCCTCGATCCAGAGGTATGTGCCGTCCTGGCGCCGGATCCGATATTCGTTCTGGAAGCCGCCGCGCATCTGGATGCCGGTGTCGAAGCCGGCTACCGCCCCTGGCAGGTCGTCCGGGTGGATCAGCTCTGCCCACGCCTCGATGCCGCCGCTCATCACCTCCGGATCGATGCCGGCCAGCACCTCCACGACGGGCCGGTCGGAGGTCAGCTCACCGGTGCGCAGGTCCCAGGTGTACGTGATGGAGGGCACCGCTTCCACGCCCCACGGGGGGACGGCCTCCCGTGGTTCTGGCCCGTTCTCCAGGGCGCGCAGCAGGGTGGGGGACGGATTGAGGATCCCGGACGACTTGAGCCTCCCGGACATCCAGGCCGCCACCTCGTTCAGAAACCCGCGCTCCGCCGCGCCGGGCTCGGTGCCCGGGGCGAAGAGGACGGAGAGCGCGCCGCGTCGCCGGCCACCGCCCGGAATGGGGACGGCCAGGTGACCGATGCCGGCGGGGAGTCGGGAAGGCCACAGGGCGGCGGGGTCCCGGCCTGGCACTGGGTCAGGCGGGGCCAGGTCAGGCTGCCAGGTGATGGTGTCGTTGCGGGCGGCGCTGCTGGGCGGCGCCGTGCCCCGTACCGGGATGATCAGCCAGGGCCGGGTCATCGACTCCGGCAGGCCACTGTCGGCGACCAGGTAGAGGATGCCGCTCATGCCGCCGCCCGGGAGATGCACCATGCCGCCGAGGCCCTGCACCTCGGCTACCGCCTGCTGGAGGGCGGTCAGCAGCACTTCGGCATTGTGCCGGTCCTCGTCCACGGCGTCGAGCAGCCGCATCCTCATGCGGTGTCGCTTCGAGGGCCGTACGGTCTTGGTCCGCATGCCCTGCGGCTGGTGCAGTGGATGGGGGATGTGGGGTATGGACGGGCCGGTGTTGTCCGCTTCGCCGCCTCTGGTATTCACCACTGCCGACCGTCGCCTCCGTTCACCGCTTGGGTACCCGCTGGGCCGCATGTGATCGGATGTGGACCTGCAGCGATCTGTACGCAGCCATTTCATGCTAATCGGAATAACTTAGGCGATTTCCTCGTCATGAGGAACCTTTCGTATCCGATCAACCTTGTGTGGCGTTGACTCACCCTTAGTTACGGCTGAAGTCCTGTCTGCTGGCTTGGCGCGTCGGGGCTACTGGCAGTTCGGCAGACCCGGCAGTAGAGATCAAGACCGTGTCCCGTAGTGACCGCGTCGATCAGGGCTTGGAGCGGCACGCATGTGGCACGGCGCCTGAAACGGCGAAGGGCCAGCCTGGGAGGGGGTACCTCCTGGACTGGCCCTGTGTTCTGTGCCCCCGGCAGGATTTGAACCTGCGACTCGCGTGTTCACGGAGCTTCCCGGTCTCATGTGTGCCGAATCCGTTCGCGGAGCGTCTGCGTAGCAGCGCCACTGGTGATCGGTGCGAAATCGCGCATCGCAGAGACAGTTGGTCGAGGAGGGGGACGTCGTGTGCGTTGCGTAGGGAACACGGTGTGGGTGAGCGGCGCTCACCGTGTCTCCTTGGTCCCGGCCTGCTCGTGGTTGCCCAGCACCGCCAGATCGCTTTGCCGGCGTTCAAGGCCTCGTCGGCGAGGCGGGCGAAGTCCCCGCCTGGCTTGTGGCGGCCGGATTCCATGTGGCTGACGTAGGGCGAGTCGAAGTCCATGGCCTGAGCGAGTGCCTGCTTGGACATGCCGCGCATTACCGCCGATGTGCCAGTTCAGCCGTGACGGTCCGCGGCCGCCTGCTCGCCGGTGATCTCTTCGTCCGCGCGCCTTTCGCAGCCCCGCCACGCGTCGTCGTCAGCGAGCCTGTGTTAACTGTGAGTGATCTCGTCTCACCGTCTCGGCACGGGTCGCGTCGCCGCCTTCCTTTCCTCGCCGACCCGGATCGACCTGTCCGGGCAGATGAGGGAGACGATGCTCCATGCGCGTGCTGTACCTGCTGAACATCTCCGACCTCGACCGGCTGTCGGCGGATTCGGGGGTGGGCCGGCCACGGTGTTTTCCGGCATGCGAGCGGTGGTCTGCCCCGGGTCGGACGGGGTGGGGTTACTGGACCGCGTGCAGGCCCGACGGGTGCGCAGGTGGGGCGAGGCAGGCCGCCTGAAGCTTGCCATCCCATGGTCCCAGGAGCACTGTGGATACTGCCTGCGACAAGAGATCAGAGACCACCATGCACACCTGGGGCAGGCGGAACACTCGCCAATTCACCGGTGCTCGCTTGGACGTGTCCGCCGCGGCAGGCGTGCTGGACCGGGACGGCTGCGTGACCCACTGGAGCAGTGGTGCGCAGGAACTGCTCGGATACGCCCCTGTTGAAATCATCGGCAGGCCGGTGGACGACCTGCTGACGGCAGAGGGAACGCTGCGGCACCGCGACGGCCTCGCGCTGCACGCGCAGGTGCACTTGTGCCCGCTGCAGGACATCGATCGGGATTGCGGCTTCCTGCTCCTGCTGACGGCCGTGCCCGAGGCCGCGACAGGCACACCACGGCATGCCTTGCTCGCGCAGTGGATATTCGAGCAGCAGCCGCTTGCCGTTGCCATTTGCGACCTCGACGCGCGCCTCCTGCGCGGGAACCAGCCGATGCTTGGAGTGGGGGGCTTTTCCGAGGAGGAGGCCCGGGGCCGGCGCCTGACCGAGATTCTCCAGGGCAACGCGATCGAGGAGGTGGAGCGGCGGGTCCTTCGAGTGGCCCGGACCGGAAAAGCGGAAGCGGTGGAGCCCATCGTCAGGCTCCCCGGGGAATCCAAGGCTCACGCCTGGGCCATGGACGTCTTCCCGCTCAAGGACGCGGACGGCTCGGTGCGTGCGGTGGGCGTTGCGGCGTCCGACTACTCCCAGCAGTACGATTCCAGGGAGCGCATCGCCTTGATCAGCGAGGCCAGGACCCGCGTGGGTACGAGCCTGGACATCGTGGGCACCGCACGAGAATTCGCGGAACTCGCTGTCCCTCGCTTCGCCGACTTCGTCAGCGTGGACCTTCTGGAGCCCGTCTTCCAGGGGGAGCTGCCCGCGCCCGTCCTTCCTCGGGGTGTTACTGCCCTGCGCATGGCGGCATACCAGTGGGCCGCCGGGCACGCGCTCGATGCGGTGATCAGCGCTACGGAAATGCACACCCATCCATGGTCGTCGCCGGTCGCGCGGTGTCTGGCCGAGAACCGGGCCGTTCGTCACAGCACCAAGGATCCCGAGGTCATCCGTTGGCTGGCCGAGGATCCCGTTCAGGCGTCGCTCGCGGAGACGTTCGGCCCCCACTCGCTCATCGCTGCGCCGATCCGTGCTCAGGGCGTTTCCCTCGGGGTAGTCCTGTTCGTCAGGTACGAGGCCTCGCATGAAGAAGCCTTCGGCCCCGACTGCACGGCGATCAGCGAGGACCTCGTCGACCGGCTCGCGATCTGTTTGGACAACGCTCGCCGGTTCACGCGGGAGCGCGGCATCGCGCTGGCACTGCAGCGGGCCTTGCTTCCCCGGGAGTCGACCGTGCACCCCGCCGTGGAGACGGCCGCCCGTTACCTGCCTGCGGGCGGCGGCGCCCAGGCAGGAGGTGACTGGTTCGACGTGGTTCCCCTCCCCGGAGCACGAGTCGGCTTGGTGGTCGGCGATGTCGTCGGACACGGCATCAACGCTTCTGCGACCATGGGCCGCCTGCGTACCGCCGTGCGCACCCTCGCCGACATCGACCTGCCCCCCGAGGAACTCCTCACTCACCTCGACGACATCATCACCCACACCGCGGGTGAGCACGGTGGCGAGCCCTCCGGTGAGATCCCCGGCGACATCGGTGCCACCTGTCTGTACGCCGTTTACGACCCGGTCTCCGGCACCTGCTCCCTGGCCCGCGCCGGCCACCCCGCCCCCGTGCTGATCCACCCGGACGGCACCAGCGGTGTCATCGACATGCCCTGTGGCCCTCCGCTGGGACTCGGCAGTCTGCCGTTCGAGGCGGCGGACGTCATCGTGCCTGAAGGGGGCCTGCTGGCACTGTTCACCGACGGTCTCCTCACCACCCGGGATCGTGATGTCGACGAAGGGTGCTCCGACCTGTGCAGCGCCCTCGCCCTCCCGGCCACCTCGCTTGATGCTCTGTGCGACACCGTCCTGGACACCCTGTGCCCCGAACCGCATGCCGACGACGTCACCCTGCTCCTGGCACGCCCCTGCGTGTTCGGCGAGGACCGCCTCGCCAGCTGGGACCTGCCCAGCAATCCCGCCGTCGTCGCCGACGCTCGCCGGCTCGCAGCGGAGCAGCTCGCCCTGTGGGGACTGGCGGAGGCCGCGTTCGTCACGCAGCTGGTGGTGAGCGAGCTGGTCACCAACGCGATGCGGCACGCTGGAGGGCCGATCCGGCTGCGGCTCATCAAGGGTGAGACGCTGATTTGCGAGGTCAGCGACGGAAGCAGCGTCAGTCCTTATTTGCGCCGGGCCCGAGTATTCGACGAGGGCGGCCGCGGCCTGTTCATGGTCGCCCAGTTCACTAAGCGCTGGGGCACCCGCTACACCCGCACCGGCAAGACCATCTGGGGCGAGCAGGTGCTGCACATGCCGTAGGTACGGCAATCCGGCCCGGGAGGGCGTTCAGGATCGGCAGCGACATCAGCCTTGCAAGTCTGAGGATGATCTCCAAGCGTCTGCCCTGCCCACCCGACCCGTGGCCACCGTATCGCCTGAGCCGGGCTTTCTCGCCACTGTGATGTGCGAATGACCGTTGCCGACCGCTCGCTTCCGGCACGGCCGAGGTATGAGCCACTACCGCTGCAGACGCCGGTGCCGCTGCTCACAAACCCGTTCATAATGGAAAGGCAGCAGCTTGGAGCACTCGCGATGCCGGATCCCAGGCAGGCCGGGGAGCGGACGGCTGCGGTCGGACAGGCCGCGGCATGGTGGAATCTGTTGCCCGTCGCCTTGATCGTCTCCGACGGCACCGGACGGATCAGGCAGTGGGCGAAGGCAGCCCCCGAACTGCTCGGCTACGCCACCGGTGAGGTCATCGGCCGTGACCTCACCGATCTCGTCCTCTTCGACCATCGCCGGGAGGCACGCGCCGTGCACGACGCGGTTGCCGCTGGGCGCAGCGTGACCGGGCAATTTCCCATGCGGCACAAGAACGGCTCCACCATCGGGATGGAGGTGTGGGCGTGCCCCGTGGCCGCACAGGGCGAGGAGGAGGGGTGGGACGTACTGCTCCTGGCTGCCGATGCCCGTGAAGCGCGTCAGGCCCGTGAAGCGCGTCAGCTCCGCGAAGTCGGTGGCCCGCTGGACGCGCTGTTCGCCCGCTCGCCGGTGGGACTGGCGATCTTCGACACCGAGCTGCGGTTCCAGCAGATCAATCGCGCCCTGGAAGCGATGAACGGGCTACCCGCCGCGGCACACATAGGGCGCCGACCGTCGGAGGTGCTACCCGGGGTCAACAGCGAGCAGATGGAAGCGGCGATGCGTCGGGTGCTGGTCACCGGTGACCCCGTGGTGAACTTCCGCCGTATCGGCCGCACGCCCGCCAGCCCCGACCACGAGCGCGTGTGGTCCTGCTCCTACTTCCGCCTGGAGGACGCGGAAGGCGAACCGCTGGGGATCAACGCCTCGATCATCGATGTCACCACCCAGGAGAAGAGCGAGCGGGAGGCCGTCGCCGGCCGTCAACGCCTGGCGCTGCTCAACGAGGCCACGCTGCGGATCGGCACCACCCTCGATGCGGCCCGAACGGGACAGGAACTGGCCGACATCGCCGTGCCCCGCCTCGCCGACATCGCCACCGTCGACGCCCTGGCCGACCTCACCGAAGCCACCGAGCCGATGACCAGCCTGTGGGGCGGCGCCACTCTGCGCCGCCTCGGCAAGGCTCCCGCCCGAGATCACGCGGCCGCCGATATCCTCACCCCCGTCGGCCGCACCTTGCACTTCCCCGCCAGCGCGCCCTACGCGCAGGCTGTCATCGACCGTCGGCCCTTCCTCCTGCGCCGCATCGACGCCCGTGCCGTCGCCCAGGCCGCACGCTACTCCTCGATTCCCGAACGGCTCCGGTCCCTGGGCGTGACGTCGATGATGATGGTGCCCCTCACGGCCCGCGGCCTGGTTCTCGGCGTCGCCACCTTCCTGCGGGATGGCGACCGGCCTGCCTTCGACGCCGCCGACCTTGCGCTCGCCGGCGATCTGGCCGCCCACGCCGCCGTCTGCATCGACAACGCCCGGCTGTATCACCGCGAGCACGACGTCGCGCTCACCTTGAAGCGCAGCATGCTTCCCAGCCTCCCGAAACCCCCGGCGGGCATCGAGATCGCCCACTGCTACCGGCCCGCCTCCGACGTCCACGAGGTCGGAGGGGACTGGTTCGACGTCGCCACCCTCGCCCCCGGTAAGGGCGCCCTGGTCATCGGCGACGTGATGGGCCACGGCATCCAAGCCGCCGCGATCATGGGGCAGATGCGCACCACCGTGCGGGCCTTCACTCACCTCGACCTGCCCCCCGATCAGCTCCTGCACCATCTCGACGACGCGCTCCAGGAACTCGACAGCCCGCTCCTGGCCACCTGCCTGTACGGGATCTGTGACTGCACAGTCTGTCGCTGCTGGCTCGGCCGCGCCGGCCACCCCCCGCCCGCCCTCGTGACGCCCGACGGCAGCGCCCGCCTGCTCGACCTGCCCACCGGCGCTCCCCTGGGTATCGGCGGTATTCGCTTTACCACCACCGAGGTCGTCCTGGACCCGGGCAGCATTGTCGTCTTCTACACCGACGGCCTCATCGAAACCCGCGGGATCGACCTGGACGAGCGTCTGGACGAACTCATCCGCCTTCTCTCCGGCGCGCACAACGACCTCAACCAGTTGTGCGACACCCTCATGGACCACTTCGCCCCCAGCCCCGCCGAAGACGACATCACCATCCTCGCCGCCCGCATCGGTATCCCCACCGGTGCCACCGATTCCGCCGAACCCCCTCCTCGGCGGCCCTGCGCATCGCCGGTCCGCCCGCCTGACCCCGCTCGGTCCGGCCGAGGATCCGACGAAGGCCGGCAACGCAACCGGCAGCTCTGACCCGACCTCAGCCCGGCAGGGACGCCGGTCTCATCACCGTCGCCAAGCAACTCGTGGTGGACGACTGGGAGGTGTACGAGGACGCTGGGCGGAGTCCGTACGCGTCTTCACCGAGGAGAACGGCGAGATGCTCCCCCTGCCAACGTCTCCCGGCCGTTCGTCGAGCTGTACGAGGAGATCGGCCTCCGTCCGGTCCAGCTCCACGGCGCGGCAACGCCGGCTCACACAGCCGGTGCCGACCTGAAGAGCATCCAGGAGATGCTCGGCCACTCCTCGATCACCATCACGGCCGACACGTACACAAGCCTGCTCCCCGAGGCTGATCTCGCCGTCGCTGAAGCCGCAGCCCGGCTCGTACCGCGCGCCCGCGCCACCTCCGTGCCAGATGATGCTGATCCGTCGGGCGATATTCGGGAGATCAACTCCCCGTCCGCTCACGGATCGCTCACGCAAACGGCCCCGGACGAGACGTCCGAGGCCGAGTAGGAGCCCTCCCTGGGGGATGACCCCAGGCCAGAGCGGTACGCGTTGTGCCCCGGCAGGATTTGAACCTGCGACACCCGCTTTAGGAGAGAGGCTGGGGAATCCTGCGACTGACCTGCGACTTCGATACCTCGTGAGGCGATCGTCAGTTCAACCGTAAGGCACCCTCGTTGACCGTGGCTGACCCCTGCATCTGGCACGTTTGTGGCACGGTTCCGGCGCGACTGGGCGGGTGGCGCTGGCCGACGCCAAGACGTTGTCAGTGGTGGATGTCAGCTTCTGGCGATGGGCCGGTTCGATGTCCCCCTTGACGGGCACGGCGGCCAAGGGGGGCGGGAATTGAAAGGTCCTCGGGTTCGCCTCGGGACTCCAGTCGCGCCAGCGCACCGCCCCCCTCCCACCGCTCCTTGGTGACGAGACTTCTTCGTCCCGAAGCAACCTGCGTGGGCGCTAGGCCTGGGGACTGTCCAAGCGGGGTGCTACTCGTACATGGTCGCCGCGCGTAGGGCTCGGGCAAAGAAGCTCCAGTCACCGTTGGCGGGCAGCTCACGGTCGGCGTTGGCACACCATGTCATTCAGCCACTGACAATCCCTCGTTGTCATCGATGTGGGCACCGATGATGCGGCAGATGTCCGTGCCCGTACAGCTGGTTGGGTTGGTCGTGGCGGCCCGCTCGGCCAGGGTTCGCAGGGCGGCGCGGGTTGTGCGCAGCTCGGCAATGCGCGCCTCGATGTCTCCCAGATGCTGCTGGATCAAGTCCGTGACGTGGGCGCATGGCGCCTCGCCGGAGTCGCGCAGAGTCAGGATCGAGCGGATCTCGGCGAGGGTGAGCCCGGCCGACTGGGCCTCGCGGATGAAGGCCAGCCGGGTGCTGGATTGCGGTGGGTAGTCGCGGTAACCGCCGGACGTGCGCGGCGGGTCGGGCAGCAGCCCGGCCTGCTCGTAGAAGCGAATGGTCTTGGCTGTCAGTCCGCTCACGGAGGCCAGTTCACCGATGCGCATAGCACCGAGGCTACGCTTTGACCTTCCAGCGCGATGGAAGGTCTGATCTCGGCCGGCCGAGCGAAAGCTGGGCGACCAGACGCTCGCGCTCGTCGATCAGCGCGGTGGATGAGGTGGGCGGCAGGCGCGTCGACGGCGCCGCCACCAGCCCACTGCGCCAGCGGTCAGCAGTACGGCGGCGGCGATGGCCCACCAGTTGCCCAGCCAAGCGGCGAGGGTGCCCGAAATGGTGGCGACGATCAGGGCAGGCCCCACGCAGCAAACGATGGCCGCCGCAGCGACGGCCAGGAGCAGACCGAGTGTTCCCCTCGGAGTGGTCGGATCGCGGCGCTGGGGCGGGCTCATGGCGGTGCGGCTAACGAGTCGGTGTGGTCAGGAGAGGGCCAAAGATGTCAGCGCCGAGGCTCTCTGCCTCGGTCTGGTCCAGGACAGTGCCGCTGAGCTGGGTCTGTTGGCCGGTCCACTGCTCGGCGGTGGCTCGCGTGGTGAAGAAGCGCAGGTAGCGGCAGCACACGGCGGCGGCCGGGCCGGTGCCGGGGCGGGCACCGTAGTAGACCACCGCGGTGGCCGGCTGCCAGGTGGTCTTTCCGTCGGTGAACTCCACGCGGACGGGGTCGCCGGTAACCGGGTCGGTGGAGGTGATGACGGCGTCGGTGCCCAGCATGACCGGGATGCCGAGCGCGTCGATCGCGCACATCGACCACACGGTCGGCCCGTCGGCGATCTGGACGACGTGCTCGGTGGGGGTGGCGGAGAACGGGTACGCGGCCTGGACGCGGCCGGTGTCGTCCAGGGTGAGGAAGTCCTCGGCGGCCAGCTCGGCGAGTACCTGGGTGGCGGGGACGCCGACGGGTTCGGCTGCTGAATCCAGCTCGGCGGCTTCAGGCGGGGCGCCGGTGGTGACGAAGGAGCGCAGGACGGTCTGCTGCACCGCTCGCAGGCCCCGCTCGACCGGTGCGAGACGGCCCTGACCGGCCCGACCGGCAGCCTGGTCCGCTCCGGTTCTGGTGCCCAGGACTTGCCGCAGCTCCTCGACGGACGGTGCCCCGCCGATCCGGCCGTCCGCTCCGCGGTAGAGCCGGCAGGACAGGCCGGCCTCGGTGCCCGGCGCGGCGAACGGGTCGCGCCCGTCGACCAGCAGCGTCGGCGAGCCGTACATGCCCCGATGCTCGGCCTCGGCCTGGTCGTCGACCACGTGCTCGGTCAGTTCCACGTCGGTACGGCCGGCGAGCGCGAGCACCAGCCGCTCCTTGAGCACCGGGCCGTTCGGGCAGTCCGGGACTGTCATCATCTCCACGCGCATCAGCGCCACCTCCAGGTCACGCGGCCCAAGCTAGACCTTCCACCGCACTGGAAGGTTAAGGGCACGATGACGGCACCACGCCTTCACGTAGCTGCGCGCAGTCGGCCTCAAGGCCAGCCGGCAACGCCACTGGGGAATCCCAGAATGTCAGCCGTGGTTTGCAGCCGCCGAGCGGGTGCCCTGTTCCTCAAGCCAGCCGATCACGTTGTCCCTGCGGGTGCCACAGCCCCTGGCGGCATCGAGCGCGGTGCCCTCGGCGTAGTCGGGCACCCAGTTCAGATCCGCGCCAACGGCCAGGAGGTGTTCGGCAGCGCGCCGCTGTCCGGCACAGCACGCGTGCCAGAACGCCTGGGACACCTCCTCCGAGGTGGGGTTGGCGGCGTCGAGCAACTGCTGGAGGCGCTCAAGCATGCCCAGCGCGGCGGCGTGCCAAAGCTTGTTGACCCCGGCACCCCGGGCGGCGAGAAGGGCCGCGACGTGCCAGCAGGCATAGCCGACGGCGTTGTCGAGCGGAGTGCCGATGGAACCGTCGGGTGCTTCGATGTCGGCGCTGGCGTCGATCAGGGCGGCCGCGACATCGACGTCATCGCTGCTGGCCGCCCAGTGCAGCGGGGTCTCGTCTCCCGGGCTGCGTGTGTTCGGGTCGGCGCCGGCAGCCACAAGCAGCCGGACGATCTGCGGACCGTTGGGAAAGTAGCCGGGCCAGTCGGCCACCACGTGGAGCGCGGTGCGGGTCTTGAACGGACCACCGAGGGGCCCTGCCAGGAGCTCCGGCGTATCGGCGACGATGCGTCGGACGGCGTCGATGTCGCCAGCACGGATGGCGAAGGCAAGCTCGGCCGCAGGGCCATGTTCGAGCGCGTCCACGTCGATTCCTCCCGGGCGGCTGGATCCTGGGGCTAGGAGTGCTGTCGCAGACATTCTCGTCCGAGACAGCGCTCCGCCGTAGCGCTCAGACCGTGGACAACGGACAACTACGAACCCTGTCCATAGTTTGGGCTCATAGCGCCAGTTCGTCCCGACCGGGAGGGTCGGGACGAACTCGGCGAGCGCTACGTCGACGGGGAAGTCCACACGATCAGACTCCGGCCCCCGCGCTCCCCGCGCATGGGGACGAGCACTACCGGAGCAGAGACATCACCGCCTTCACGACCAGGGTGAGCGGCGTGTCCTGGGCCCTGCGGTTGAGCCCACGTGAGCAGGACTTCACCCAGAGGTCCTGCTCACGTACGAATACCGCGGGCTTCGCATACGTACCTGGTACCAGCTGTCCGCGGCGACGTCACGGCTGACAACCTGCCCTCCGCTCTCTGAGCCGCGGGGCGGCGGCTCCGTCCGTGAGCGTGCGGTCACTGCACCAGGCGGCAGGTGCGCCAGCCTCGCCCGTCACGCACCAGGGCGCCGCGCTCTTCGAGATTGCCGAGGTGGTAGGCGACCGACGCCGTGCTGCTGAGCCCGATGTCGTCGGCAAGCTGTCGGACGGACGGGCCCTCACCGTGTTCCTCGATCCACCGCCGTATGCACCGCAGGATCTGCTCCTCCCGCGCCGTGAGGTGCTCCGGGCGCCGGTTCACGGCCGCCACTCCACGGCGCGGGCCTGGCGGCGCAGTTCCACCCGCGCCGCCGGTGTCCAGCCCGGGCCGGACCAGTACGGGTGGAACAGCAGCTGGCCGGACAGGGTCTGCAGGCGGCGGCGCAGTGCGGTGGTGTGCACCGGGTGCGGCACGGCCAGCGCCGCATACGTGAGCTGCCACTCCGCCTGGAGTTTGATCAGGTCAGGGGGGAAGGGTGCATGCTCCATGCCCATAATTAGGCCACGTGTTCGATTTTCTGGCCAAGTCGATGCGCTGGCCCGCCACCGGCGCCCGCCGTGGCTCGTTCGACCGCGTGTGACGACCGTTTCGATGATCGACGCCCTCGAGCGGGACGCCCGCACGCTCCTCGAGGAGTACGACGGCGGGGGGTCCCCGAGTACGGGGGAGCGTCTCCTCGCCGAAGGGCTGGCCCGGGCGCAGTGGAGCGGGTCGGCCTTCCGAGCCTGGCTGCGCGATGTCCCGGAGTCCGTGCGGGCCGGTCGCCTGATCGACGTCCTCGATCCGGCGGCGGTGGTCCTGGAGTCCGCTGACATCTCCGGGGTACGGCCGGCGCTACACGGGTTTCTTCGTCACGACATGGATCGCAGCGGGGGGTAGTTCGTCGTGATCCCCGGCGGCTGGAGCAGGGGCGAGGGTTCGGGGCCGGGGTCCTCGGTGACGACGACGCCGGCGGCGGCATGGTCGAAGCCGGCGGGCCAGCGGGTGTGGGTGCTTGCCAGGGCGTCGGTCACGCGTGCCTGGAGTAGGTCGGCCGTGCTCAAGTCGGTGCCGCGCAGGTCTGCCAGGCGAAGGTCGGATCGGCGGAAGACCGCACCGCGCGCGTTGGCCTTGCGCAGGTTCGCCTCGCGCAGGTCGGCCTCGGTGAAGTCGGCCTCCCGCAGGTCGGCCTCGGCCAGCCGCGCGCCGCGCAGGTCGGCCAGTGCGCAGCGGGCGCGGCGGAGGATTGCGGTCTTGAGGTCGGCGTGCCGCAGGTTGACCGAGACCAGGGATGCCTGGGTCAGGTTGGCGTGGTACAGGCCTGCCGCCTCCATGCAGGAGCGGTCGAGATTGACCTCGGGCAGCCACAGCCCGTCGCAGTCGGCCCGGCGCAAGTCGCTGGCGCTGAGATTGACCCAGGACTGCTCCCGGCGCCGGCACAGCACGCCGAGGCCGGTCAGCGCCACCTGCGAGTCGGCGGCACGGGCCTCCAGCGGTGCGATGTCGTTGATGGGCACGTCCGCCGCCGGCGCGTCCGGCCCGGTGGGCGGCCAGGGCAGGTGCGTCCGCAGATACGCGGCCTGGATGGAGATGACGGCCTCGCGGTCACGGGCGGACTGCTCCGCGACCCGCCACAGCGCGTGGAGCCCGCCGACGCGCACATCCAGCTTGTCACTGCCGAGCTGATCGACCGCCCGGCTGAACCGGTCGGTGACGTAGCCCTCCTGGGCAGCGCGCAAGCCATCCTGGCTGACCCGGAGTTGCCGCCACGTGGCGTAGGCGCCGAAGAGTACGACCAGGCCGCCGATCATCTGCAGAAGAGTCGTCCGGACATCGTTCACGGCCTTCAGCCGATCCTGCGGTACGACGACGGCCCCGGCGAGATCGTGGTCGACCACCACACCCGGCAGAACGACGAACACGGTTCCCAGAACGGCCAGTCCCACCACCCCGGCCAGCAGCGGCACGACGGCACGACGGCCGACCGGCCGCTCGCGCCACGGCCGCTGGCCGTGATCCTGTTCCCCCGTCTCCATGGGCACGGGAGCCTAGACGCACCTCAGGACACGATCAAGATGGACCAAGTGGAGCAGCAGTACTGGGGTGTTCTGTGCCCGTCAGCTGGTCAACCATCCTCATCGGTACGCCCGCGGCTGCTGAAGATCGGCAGCGTGGAACGATGGTCGCCATGTCTGGTCAGGTCTGGGTGTCACTCATATCGTTGGGCGGCGTTGCGCTCGGTGGCGTGCTGTCCTTCCTCGTTCAGTTCGCGACGCAGCGGTCGGCGGAACGGACAGAACAGCGGCGGCAGCAGACCGAGTTGTCGGAGGCCCGACGGGCGGAGCGGCTTGCGCTGTTGGAGCGGTTCGTCGAGGTGGGGGCCGAGGCGGAGCGCGCCGCCTTCAGCCGACCGCACGAATGGGACGACACCAGCGCCTGGTTCCTCACGACCCAAGACGCCATGAACAGACTGTGGGTCGCCGAGCGGCTGATCCGTATCCAGTTCCCCCTTCCTGTGCATGACGCAGCACGCAAGTACTTCCTCGACCTCAACCGGACCGTGTGGGACGGCTTGCCCGACGGCGAGAGCGTGCGTGACTACCTGGAAGACAACAGGCTGGCCTTTCTCGACGCAGCCCGAGCAGTCATGGGATAGCCCGCTGCGGACCCCGAAGTTCCTTTACGGGACACCTCAGTAGCCCGGTTGCGGCTTCGACAGCTTCTGTTCCTGGCAGCTGACCACCGCCACCGCCACCGCCACCGCCACTGCCACTGCCTTGGTCTAGGGTCCGGCTGCGCGGCGCAGGGCGGCGGAATCCGGGCCATGCCCGGAGAGTGGCCACGCGGGGGCGGACTGCCACCATCTGTGCCCTCTCCCGTACAGTCCGTGGTGCCAGTGCTCCGTTACGGCCAAGCCCAGCGGTTGACCAGGAGAAAGAAACATGGACACCGAAGCCAGCCTCGGCTCCCTTCCGTACGTTCCCGGAACCGGGCGGCCGGTCCCCGAAGCCGAGCCTGAACTCGTGGAGCGGTGGCGATCGGGAGGAGGCGAACTGGTCGAGCTGCTGTCCCAGGTGCGCGAGCGGTTCGGCGGCGTCGCCGCGTTCCGCCTCGGGCCGGCCCCCACCGTTCTTGTCACCGACCCCCAGGCGGTCCAGCACGTACTCGCCCGGCACCCGGAGCGGTACGTCAAGCGCTCCCACCGCGCCCGTGTACTGATCGGCGACGGCGTCCTCGCCGCCACCGGTGAGGCGTGGAAGCGCCAACGCCGCTTGCTGCAGTCCCAGTTCACCGGTACCGGGATGCGCCGCTACGAACAGCGGATCACCGAGGCCGCCCGGACCACCGCCGGGCGCTGGGACGGCTACGCCCGTACCGGGCAGACCTTCGACGTCGGGCAGGAGATGCGCCGCTTCGCCCTGGACGCCATCTGGCGCTCTCTTACCGGGCACCCCCTCGACGACGGGACCGAGCGCGAACTGGCCGCCGTGGCCGCCGTGGCGACCGCCCTACCGACTCTGCCCGCTGACGTCACCGACGCCCAGGACGCCGTTGCCGCCGAGCTCGCCCGGATCGATGCGGTCGCCCGGCACGCCATCGAGGCCGCTCGCAGCGGGGCGGCAGGACCCGACGGCCCGGGCCTGCTGCTCGTCCTGACCGACGCCGCCACCGAGCGCCCCGAGTACACCGACCAGCTGATCCGCGACGAGCTGGTCACGTTGCTCGTGGCCGGGCACGAGACCACCGCCACCACCCTGACCTGGCTCTACCTGCTCCTCGACCAGTACCCCGCCGCCCGCGAACAAGCTCTCGCCGCCGGCGGTGAAGGCTCAGCCGGGCGCCGCCAGGCCATCCAGGCTCTGGTCCACGAGACGCTCCGGCTCTACCCGTCCGCCTGGATCCTGCCCCGTCACGCCACCGAGGACGACACCGTTGCCGGATACGCCGTCGAGGCGGGCACGGACCTCCTGATCTGCCCGTACCTCACGCACCGCGATCCCGAACTGTGGCCAGACCCAGAGCACTTCGACCCCCGGCGCTTCCTCATCCCAGACGGCCGACCTGCCCACCCGGGCGCCTACTTCCCCTTCGGTATCGGTCCCCGCGCCTGCCTCGGTCTGCAATTCGCGCTCCGAGAATCGACCGTCCTGCTCGAACACCTGCTGCCGGTCCACACCCCGGCCTTCTGCTCCACCCCCACAAAGGCGGTGTACGGCATCACCGTCCGCCCCGACGGCCCCACCCCCGCAACCTTGGTATCGCCACTTACCTGAAGCGGAACGGTACGAGCGGAACGGTACGGAGGACGGCAGCGCATACTCAGAAGAGATTGAAAGAGCCCAGCGAGGACCGGTACTACGCATAGTCATTGACAATGGAGTTGCGGATCCTGGATGCGCACTGCCGCACTCGAGCCGTTGAGCAGGTCGTTGACGAGCTGTTCGGTCGCCAGCTCCAGCGAGCAGTCCAAAGCCCGGTTGACCTGCTGAACGCGCGTGACGGCGGTGTGGAGCCCTGACGGTTCCCGGCGACGGCCTCGATTCGCATCCAGTCCCGGTAGAGCAACTCTGCCGCGTCGTCGACGTCGAGACCGGTCGCGACGGCCTGTCGGGCCGCGCTGGGGTCGTGGTGCGGACCCGCGGGGGTGCGGTAGGTGGCCACGGTGTGTGTCACGTCGATGATCCGGGTGATCATCTCCTGCTGGTAGGGCTCGGCCCAGGGCAGGGGCCTGCCTCCGAACGGCCGGCCCCGCACCAGAGCGAGCGCCCTTTCCAGGTCCGGCAGGCCGGCCGGGCCCAGGGGCAGGGCGCGCTCGGCGAGTTGAAGGAAGCGGGTCCAGTCGCAGCGCACGCTGGGGGAGAGCCGGTAGGGATCGTCGCCGGAGCGGCGGCGCGGCACGTAGGGGTTGCCGGCGGGATCGCTGCCCAGGGAGCGGCGCAGTCCTTGCAGCCGGGCATTGAGGGTGCTCACCGACCTGGGGCTGACAGGATCCATGTGAGCGCACAGGACGTCCGCGCTGCGCCCGGGCCGGAAGTACGGCAGCGCGGCGAGCTGGGCGATCCGCGGGCCGTGGCCGGTGCTGTCCACGCCCGTTACCTCGACCGGGCCCAGGATTCGAATCTCCGCCGCATGCGGGTCGTGTGCCTCGCTCTCCTCAACCTCCTGCGCCGTGCCCTCCTCGCCGGAGTTCTCGCCCCCGTCCGTCTCCGGGGCCGCTGGGGTGGGGGCCGTCGTCGTCTCGGTGCCGGGGTCGTCCTCGGCCTCGGCTGGCACCCCGGCGGTCGGCAGAAGGCGCAGTCCGGCCGGATCGGTGGCCGCGGCGAGCAGGGCCGGGAAGACCTCGGCGCTCATGTCCGCTGCTTCCGCTGGCGAGGGGCGTCGGGCGGCGGGTAGGCCTGGGCGGCGCGGAGCCGGGCGGCGATGATCGCGCCGACCGAGGTGCGCACCGGGTCCGGCAGGGGCCGGTCGGTGATGACGTGGCGCAGCTGCTCGCTGCTCCAGCACGACATGCTGACGCGCTGCGAGGTGATCATGCGGGACGTGTGCGAGGGCTTCGGCGCAGAGCTGCGGGAGTTCAACGGCGAAGGGGACCGTGTCCACCTGCTCATCCACTACCCGCCGAAAATCGCCCTGTCCAAACTCGTCAACAGCCTCAAGGGCGTCAGCTTCCGCTACCTGCGCGCGGAGTGCACCGGCCGGATCAAGCGGACCGGTACCGGGTCTGTGTTCTCGACCCCGTCCTACTTCGCGGGCTCCTGCGGCGGCGCACCACTGAGCATCGTCAAGGACTACATCGACAACCAGAAGCGCCCCCCAGCCTGACCGTCACCACAAAGGCGCAGTGATCTCCGGCGCTGCGCGCCTCCAGACCGAGGATCGCATTCCCGCCCGGCCTGAAGGCCGGGATTCCCTGCGAAGATTCAGCGGATGGCAGACCAGCGCAGCGCAGCGGCCCATGCGACGCGCTCACTCCGGCGACTGGGCGTCCAGATCGGCGCGGACAACCCGATCCCACTGCATCGCTCCTCGCACTGCGCGCTGACCACGCGCCGCCGCCAATAGGATCTAATGGGCAGGCGCACGCGGAGCAGACGAATACTGATCATCACCGGTCGACAGCTCCGCCTTGGATCCGCGCGGCCCTCGACCCTGGATGGTTGTACATGACTTCTGTCTCCCCTCATCTCGATCCTGCCCAGCCCGCACAGGACACGGCAGACTCGCGGCCCGCGCCGCAGCACAACGATCTCTTTCTCCAGCCGCGCTACACCGTCGACCTGCCGCCGCTGGACGAGGAGGAAGACACCTTCTCCCCGCCCCCGCCCGCACAAAAGCGGCGCGGAGCCGCACGAGGTCGTTGACCGCAGACAGTCCCGCGCGCGAAGCCTCGGCGATATCCGCGAACGAGGTGCTCAAGTCGGTACCGTGCCAGCTCTGCAACCGGCCCGCGCCAGCGAGGAACCGGCAGCGCCATCCTTCCTTCTCCAGACTTCGGCCTGTCTCATGAGGCAGGCCGTGCTATCGGGCACGGGCAGCGGGTCGCGTACGTCGTGGACGGTGGTCGTGATCCGGTCGGCGAGGCCGGATCCCCGGGCGGCTGCGGTGAGTTGTTCCAGGGCGGTGGCACTGAAGTCGGTGGCGTGCACGGTGAATCCCTTGCGGGCAAAGCACAGGGCCTCCCGGCCGTGCCCCGCGCCGAGTTCGAGCACCGTGCTTGCGCCGGCGGTACGGACGACCTCGGCGGCATGACGTGCGGGTTCGGATGGCTCCGTGCCGTACATCTGCGGGTGCTGGGTGTAGGCCGCCTGCCAGTGGGCGCGCTGGGCATCGGCCACGCGCTTGTCGTTCGGGTTCTTCTGATCGCCCATGTTCGCCTCGTCGGCGCAGTGGGGGAGGGTGCCGGTGCCCGCACCGGCACCCTCCCCGGGGAGTGTCAGTTCTTGCCGAGGAGCTTGTTCATCTCGGTGATCTCGGCGGTCTGCGCGGTGCTGATGCCGTCGGACATGGACGTGGCGGGACCGTATTCGCCCTTGTCCTTCTCGGTGGTGGCCATCTCTATAGCACCCTTGTGGTGCTCGATCATCATGGTCAGGAACATGGTGTCGAAGTCCGCGCCGGACGCCTTCTCCAGCTTGGCCATGTCCTTGTTGTCCATCATTCCGGGCATGTCGGAGTGCGCTGAGTGGTCCATGCCGGGCATCGACTCCATCGAGCTGTCGGACGTCGTTACGTCCTTGCCCCAGGACTTGAGCCAGCCGCTCATGGTCTGGATCTCCGGGTCCTGGGCCTTCTCGATGCGCGCGGCGAGGTCCTTCACCTCGGCGGAGGAGGCTCGGTCGGCGGCGAGCGTCGCCATTTCCAGGGCCTGCTGGTGGTGCGGGATCATGCCCTGCGCGAAGGAGACGTCCTGGGCGTTGTGCGCTGCGGTGGTGGCGTCGGCGCTCGCGGACGAGGACGCGGAGCTGTGGCCCTCGTGCCCGCTGCTCGCGCTGTCGCTGTCGTTGCCGCAGGCGGCGAGGACGAGAGTGGCGGTGACAGCCGTAGCCGCGAGAGCGGCGCGGCGGGTGAGGGTACGGGTGTTGCGCATGCGGGAACTCCTGCTGTGGGAAAGGGATCTGGATGTGCCGAGGCGCACCGCGTCGCTGAGCAGTGGGCGCGGTGGCGCGCGGTGTCTAGATCCGCAGGAGTTGGAGTTCCGCCAGGGACGGTGGGGCGCGGGCGCCGTCCGGGGCCGGAGCCGCGTACGAGCACACGGTGTCGGCACGTACCGGTACGGCTACCGGGTCGGGAACGAGGGCAGGCAATGCCGGCCCGTCGGTCACTGCACCTGACAGGCAGGTCGAGTCGGCGTGCTGGAGGTGGCCTCCGCCGCAGTGGCCGTCTCCGGAGCAGTCATGAGGGGCGCTGACCGCCGCCGCCATGTGCTGTCGCTCGGCGCGTTCGTGTTTGTGGAGGCCACCGCCGGGAGCCAGGGCGTGCATGCCGAGCAGCCCTGCCAAGAGTCCGAGCACGAGCAGCGCCCGCCACCGCCCGACAGGCGGTCGCGGAGGGTGCTGCTGCGGGCTCGTCATCGGGCTCATCCCAGATAGGCGTGAGACATCGGTTCAGTGATGGTGTCCGTTGTACATACGGTCGCCGCCGTGCTCGTGTTCAGCTTGATCGGGTGAGTCGTCCATCATCTGCAGCATCGCTGGGCCGCAGGTGCGTCAGAACCGTACGAGCAGACTCGCGGCCAGCAGCAGGAACGCGATGTTGAGCCAAGTCGTGCAGTTCCAGGTGATCCCTATGTTGGTGGAGGCGATCTCGAAGGCCATGGCCGCGGTGAAGTCGGCGCCCTTGCGGAAGACGGAGCGCGCGAGGGCCACGGCCGCGTACGGGCAGGAGGACGAGGATCAGTGCCCAGGTGACCTCCCAGGTCATCGATCCGGCAATGGACAGAGCGTGCCCGATCGCATCCACAGACCTGCACCCGTCCGGAGGCGGTAGTGCTCACGGGGCGAGTATCCCCCCGGGGGTATGTCAGGCCGGGACTCCGGTTCCTATCCGGTACGGCGGCGGCCGCGACGTACGGCGAGACCGCCGACGACGCCGATCTTCACCACGGCAGCCGTCAACACGAAGCCGACGGCCCAACCACTCCACCTCGTGTCTGCCAGAACGGCCCCGCCCAGCCCCAGATGCACGGCCACGACAGCGGCCACCGCTACGACTGCGACGACCCCGGTCCACCCGTCATGGCGGCGGCGCAACGCCGCGCCTCGTGGGGGAACCGCGGGAGCCGGCGCGGCGGCCTGAACGGCAGGCGCTTCGGGCCGTTGCCAGTCCACCTGCAGCGGATCGCGCCTGCTGAACCTGCTGAGGTGGGTGGTGACGAGGTCCTGCAGTCGCCGCAGACTCTCCTCGTCCGGCGACTGGGCGCGCAGTGTCAACGCGCCAGGGGCTGCCTGGAGGGCGCAGGTACCCCAAGGCAGGCGGACCGTTCCTTGGGTGTCGGTCCATTCGACGTGGATCTGGTCGGGCCGAATCTCGGGAGATGTGTGGGACTCGGACGGTGCCTGAGCGCCACCGCCGCGGTGGGTGCGTGGGCGATGGCCCAGATGACGACCCTTGTTGGCGAAGTGCTTGCACAGTTGTACGAGGTAGCGGTTGGGGCGTTCGGTATCGATGTGGGCTTCGGCGGTGAGCATGGACTTCCTCGGCTCGGTCGCGGGCGGAGAACTCAGATCCTGGTGGCGGCGGTCAGCCAGGACCGGAGGCCGTCGGGGTCGGTGGTGACCTCGATCGTGGTGGCCTCGATGGACTCGATCCGCCAGCCGTCGGCGAACGCGGTCTCGATCTCCTCTCGCGTCACCTTGTGTACGCGCCCCCAGCTGCTCTGCTCCCGGTCGCTGCAGCAGAGCATGAAGAAGCGGCCGCCCGGCGGGATCACGGACCGCAGGCCGTCGATGTACGCGTTGCGGTCGTCATCGTCGAAGACGTGGAAAAGCCCGCAGTCGAGCACGGTGTCGAATTGTTCGCCCATGCCAGCCAGTTGGCGGGCGTCGTGACGGAGGAAGCGAGCCTTGCTGCTGCGGTCGTGTGCCTTGGTCTCGGCGGTGGACAGGGCGCGGGAGGCGAGGTCGACACCGGTGGCGTGGAGGCCGAGTCCGGCTGCCATGAGGGCGTGTTCGCCCGTTCCGCAGCCGATGTCGAGAACACGGCCCCGCAGGGCGCCGACCTTGGCTAGGGCGAGAAACGCGGGTTGGGGCCGTCCGATGTCCCAGGGCGGCGGGACGGCGTAGAGGTCATCGGGCTCATGCGGTGCCAGGCCGCCGGGGCGGTGGGGTGAGCCGGTCATGCGGGTGTCCTTCCCGTCGGGGGCGGTGCCCGCGAGGGGCGGGCGTCCAGGTCCCCGTAACGACACAACTTTTATCGATACACTCTGTCGCTGTCAATCCATTCTGTATCGACATCGGCGGGTCGTATGCTGGGGCGGTGCCGAAGCTGTGGAACGAGACCATCGAGGAGCACCGCCGTGCCGTACGCGACGCGGTTCTGGAGACCACGGCGGCGCTGGTGATGGAGCACGGGCTGCGTGCGGTGACGATGTCGAAGATCGCCGGGGAGAGCGGTATCGGCCGGGCCACGCTGTACAAGTATTTCCCGGACGTCGAATCGATCATGGTGGCCTGGCATGAGCGCCAGATCTCCGGACACCTCCACGAACTCGCCCAACTCCGGCACGGCCCCGGCGGCCCCGGCGAGCGGCTCGAACGGGTACTGGAGGCGTACGCGTTCATCCAGCAGCGGCGCCACGGCCACGGCGCGGAACTCGGAGCGCTGTTGCACCGAGGCGGGCACGTCGCCGGAGCGGAGCAGCACCTCCAGCACTTCCTCCGGGAACTGCTGGCCGAGGGTGCGCAGGCCGGGGACATCCGGGACGACGTCTCCCCGGACGAACTGGCGAGCTTCTGCCTGCACGCCCTCGCCGCGGCCGGTGCCCTCGCTTCCAAGTCGGCGGTCCGGCGCCTCGTCGCGGTCACGCTGACCGGACTGCGTCCGCCGGGCTGACGCCGGCCCTGGGTCCGTTTCGGGTGCTCGGAGGGATGGCGATGCGTCTCAGTGGACCTCGACGCGCATCCATGCCGAACTGCGCGTGGCCGGGCACGGGACCGTGCAGCCCGTAACAAGCTTTCGTCGCTACAAGTTGCTCTGGCCGGCTTCCGATGCAGCCGGCTCGTTCACGCGAACGGCAGCCGCAGAGCTGACGAGACTTGGAGGGCGACCCCGCAGCGCCGGGCCCGTCTCACCCGAGCCGGAATCGGGCAGCGGCGTAGACGGCGCGCCGGTGCGTGAGTTTTGCGGCCGGCCGTCGGCACTGCGGGCAGAGCGACATGAGCCCGTGGCCGGTTCCAGGACGGCGCGCTGCTCGGCGAGCAGGCGGGCGCTGCCATCGGCGCGGATGTCCTCGGTGGCGGCCGGTGCGAGCAGGGGCCGGTTGAGGTCGGCGGCGACCACGGCGGTGTGCATCGCCGCCTCGGTGTGGTCACTTCCCCAGCGCCCTACCTCTTGGATCCGTATAGCGTGCCGAGCGTCTGGTCGGCACGGGACGAACTTGGTGGGCTCCCGTGCCGTCCCTGACATGTCTGAGCGGATAGAGCGGCTTGAGCACGAGAACGAGCAGCTCGGGCATGCGATCGAGAGCCGCCCGGTGATCGATTTGGCCCGGGGCGCTGATGCCCATCTTCCGCTGTCCGGCCGAGGACGCGTGGGAGACCTTGGTGGAGGTCTCCCAGACTTGGTGGAGGTCTCCCAGAACAGCAACGTCAAGCTGCGGGTGGTGGCCGACGTGATGACCGCGGCGGTGACCGGGCCGGAGCCGATGCCGCCTGACCTGCAGAACCATCTGCAGACAGCCGTGGAGAGGTGGCGATCGCGTGAGCATGAGCCCGGGGCGGGCGGGTAGTCGTCCGCAGCCGGACGGGGAAAGGCCATGACACCTGGGGAGGTCGAAGGGTCCTTCCCTGCCGACGGCGTCCGGTGTCATCCGGCCTCGGCACGTTCGGCCTGTCTCCGATCTTGGACTCCCTGACGTCGCGGTTACCAGGCCTGCGCGTATCCCGCTGACTGGCCGTGCTCGTGATGGGTACCCGGGGCGGTGCAGTCAGCCGGGAAGGACGTGTGTCGTGATCGTCGTTGCTGTTTTGCTGCTGCCCCTGCTGGGGCTTTTGCTGTACGGCATGGACCGCGTCGAGGACCGTCTCACCGCCAGGCCGCCAGAGCCGCGTCATGCCGCCGGCCGCCGCCTACGGTTGATTCCCGGCGGCCGGGCGCACACCGCTCACCATGCGGCACGCCGACCGCACGAACAGCAGTCCCGGGCGGCTTGATCCTGTCCACGTCCGCCGCTGAGCGCGTTCCGTAGGTGTGCGAAAGTGTCGACCATCCGCGCCGTGACCTGGGGATTCGAGGTTCAGAAACCCGGGAGCGTTGACCGCTAGGTGTCTTGCTGTCCGTGATCGTGGCTGTCGCCCTGCTTCGTGGGCTTGTCATCTGGAGTGGGCGGTGGTGGTGAGGGGAACAGGAGGTCTTCGAAGAGGTCCAGCGCCAGCATCAGGAGCAGGAGCATTACGGGCACGAGCAGAGCCAGCACGACCACGATGCCTCCCGACGAAGCGGTGATCACGGGAACGGCGCGACGGCAGAAGGTCCACTGTCAGTGTGGGCTGAATGAGTGAGGGCCGCATGCGCTAGGCGAGGGCGTGTAAGCCGTTCGGGTGACCTCTGTCCGGCGTCGGCCTGCTCGCGCAGGTACTGCCACAACGTCGCGCGCAGCACCGCGGTCTCGCCGACCACGTTGACCGGGTTGTCCATCGGCTGCTTCAGCTTGCCCGCCCACACCTGCGGGTCCCGCCGGTGCATCTCCCTTTTCGACTGGTGTTCGCGGCGTGCTGGTGAGCGCGGACGATGGTGGAGTCGATCTGGACCGGCCAGTCGATGCCACTGGGTGGCCTTGGGAGGCGATGCGTACGTGTGTTCGTCGCCAGCGAAGACGGTCGTAAGGTCGCAGCGGCTCCTGCGAGGGTGTGTCCATGAACACGACACCTACGACTGGCCGCAGCGGCACCGTCGTCGATGACGCTGCTGGGCCTCGTTCAGCATCTGACTGAGGTGGAGCGTAACTGGTTCCAGCGTGTATTCGCAGGCCAGGACCTGCCGCCGGTCTTCGGGGAGAGCAACCTCGACGGCTTTGTCCTTCTGCCGGACCGGGCACTCGACGAGGTGATGGCTGTCTGGCAGGCGGAGATCGCCCGGGGCCGTGAGCTGATCGCTGACGCGTCGCTGGACGACTCCGGCCGCCTGTCTGAACAGGAAGCGGGTCACGTCGGTGATCAGGGAGTCTCGCTGCGCTGGATCATGGTGCACATGATCGAGGAATACGCACGTCACAACGGTCATGCCGATGTCATCCGTGAGCGGATCGACGGAGTTACCGGTGCATGAGACGTGCTTGCGCGGTCACGAGGACCGCGCGAGCGGCGCGTCTGCCTCTCAGCTGGTGGCGGCCTGCCTTCGCGTCGCTCCAGCGCCAGGGCGGCCTTCTCGGAGTCCCGTTGGGTGGAGACCGAGACGTACTCGCCCGCCGCCATCGACATGGAGCCGGCCGGCAGCCCCGCGAGGCCCGCCGTGAGCAGCTCGGAGCGGTCGTCCGTGGCGTCGGCCACGCCGACGACGAGGCCCGCGGTGGAGACGATGCCGTCGTTGGCGCCCAGCACCGCGGCCCGTAGCCAGTTCAGGCGGGAGCCGAGGGTGCCTTCGTGGGCCTCGTCTAGGACTTGGTCCGGGTTGGATGATTGCGCCGTTGAAGGTCAGGCGGTCGACGATGGCCGGGCAGGGCCGTGGGTCGGTGAACGTCAGCGGTCGATGGCATCCAGAGGCCGTGCGACGGATGCTTCACCGCAGGCCGGACACGATGGGGCTCAGGTCTTGAATAGAGCGCCCAACTGGTCGAGTGAGGGCACCACCCGGGTGTGGCCGGGCCGGAGGTAGTCAAGGCACTTCCCTCGTTCCTCGCGCTCCGCAGTCTTGCCCGACTTCTTGTCGGCGAAGACCCGCACGAAGGCGGCCGCGTTCAGGGCCGCGGTCTGCTGCCGTCGTTCACCCCGCGCGGAGCGGGTCGGAGGGGTCCGGCGGGTGCTTCGGACGGGACTTCCCGGTGGACTTCGCGGTCTTCCTCGCGACGCTCGAAGTGATGACCGGCGGGTCGCTGCTGTCGTCGCCACCACTGTCGTCGCCACCGCTGTCGAGGCCGACGAAGCCGAGGCCGACGAAGCCGAGGCGGCGATCGCGGCGAGGCCGACCGCGCGGAGTCCGCCGACCAGGTCGTCGTGGCGGCAGGCGGTGATCTCCGAGCCGCGCGGGCCGGGCGATGAAGGTCCACAGCAGCAGCCCCTTGACATCGGTCAGGGCGATGACCAGCAGCCCGTGCCGTTTGTGCTTGGCCGACCAGCGGCGTCTCATCGGGTGGCCGGTGCGGCGCTGGGTGGGTATCAGCGATTCGTCGATCAGGACGACGCTGCCACCCGCCCGGGCGATTTTCGCCGGCGCCCGCTCCAGCCTGGGGCCCGCGCGGCCAGCAGGTCGATCTCAGCCACCGGTCCACGGTGGTGCGCGAGAGGCCGTTGCCGCCGGCGAGGTCGGCAAGCCGTTGGTCATGCCGCAGCGCGGCCGACACGATCACCGCGATCCGCCCGGCCGGACGCTTGCGCCATCGCGAGCGGATCTTCTTCGGCTGGGCGGACAGCAGCCCGGTCAGGGAGGTGAGGGTCTGCGTGGACAGCTCCAGCCGACACTGGTGGGCAAGCTCACTGTGGTCCCCGGCCGGGGTGAATTTTGTAGGCACACTTCATCAACCAGGGCCGGGGGCCGCTCGGTTACGGGGCCGTGGCGGGAGATTTACGCCCGGATGGTGAAGGTGCCGTTCGGCAGCCTGTGCAGACGGCCCCGGACCGCCAGCTTCGACAGCTTGCCGCGGGGCGGCTCCAGCCGGCCCGGCACCACCACGTCGATGCCCAGCTCGGCGCCGACATCCTTGACCATCACCGGGCCGCCCGCGGCCTGCACAATCTGCAGCATCCGCCGGTAGTCGCCCGGCAGCGCGGACGCATCCGCCACCTCCCGGCGGTGCGGCACCTTCAGAACTGACCGGCCCGCGACCTGCACCTGCTGCGGCAAACCGGCGTCCTGTCCCGCGGCCTCGGCCTCGGCCTCCTGTTCGTACAGCCGGCGCAGCACCCGCTCCGCGACCGTGAGTTCCTCACGCTCGGCATCCACCTCGGTCAACTGCTTGGCCAGCGACTCGGCAAGCTCCTCCAGCTCAGCCCGGCGACCTGCGATCTTCTCCAGCGACGACACGCCTTCCCCTCCCCAACGGCCAGACGCCCTCAGGGAACCGTAGGAGCCCCGCCGAACACCGCACGGGCGAAGCCAAGAACCCCCATCCGGGACGTGTCAGACGATCTGCACTCCAGCCTCCCGCCCGCGACCAGCACAAGTGCGCCACCGACCACCCGCGCCAGCACCTCTGACCAGGACGGATTCAGGCTGCACAGGTCTCAATGGCTGGCACTCCCCAAATCGCTACCTGGCTTTCGCTCTGCTCTCAGCCTTTCGTGTTCGGTCGTCAGTTTCGGTTGCTGCCCCATTCGTCGTCGCGGTGCGTGTGCGGGCACGCAGGCGGCCCGCTCGTCGCATCGGGTGGGCGCCGGTTGCCACCTTCCGGTCGGTGGCTCTGGTGCTCGTCTGGGTTCGAGGAGATCGACATCGCCGACATCCGCGACGTCGCGGATCTCCCCGGGCTGTTGTCGGTCAGCCTGGGTCCGGGAAGGTGCCGAGCCGACTGATCGTGTCGGTGATCTTGTCCGTCCATGGCCAGTGGCTGGCGAGGCGCAGGCGCCGTTGGCGTGCGGTCGCGATGAGTTGGGCAGCGGCACAGAACAGCCGCGGCCTCCCACGGCAGCAGCGACCGGCAAGTCAAGGTCTGTGGCTCCGGGTCGAGACAGCGTGACGGCAGTGGCCGCCCAATTGGAGTTCACGCGGGTTCCGTGAGGGCTTCGGTACGGGGAATCACCGCAAGCGAGCAGGTGAGGGCCTTCTCGCTGCTTGTCATCCGTGCGCTTCAACTTCTCCGGGTTACTGGCAGATTGTGCTAGTTCGGCCAGCAACTTGCGAGGCTATGCGGGATTCAGGAAGCCGCGCCGTCTGACGTTGCTCACCGGGCAGCCGGACGACGGCGATACACACGGCGCCGACGAGCCTGAAAGTACCGCTGCTTACTCGGCTCCGTTCCTGCTCAGGGCAGTGAGTACGTGATCCAACTCATTCGGCATCACGGCAATGAGAACAGCGCCTTCGGAGGAGTTGCACTCAACGATCCTGGACCCACCGTTGATCTTCATTGCTTCGCGCAGCGCAGGTGAACGCACGCTGACCTGCCGCAACCCTGTCGGAAGTGATACTGCCGCCCCGGCCCTGGTGCGGGACTCCCAGGCCATCGTGGAGGGGCCAATCAACATCCGCCCCCGGAGCCACCGGCCTTCAAGCGAGGGATGCCTGAGCATGCAGGGAACCTTGATCACATTTCCCTGAGCGGCACTGTCTGCACGTTGCTTCGCCTTCCGGCGAAACAGCCACGCCGTCAACCCGGCCGCTACGAGGAGACCCACTAGTTCGATCACTGGAGCATTCAAGCAGCGCTCAACCCGAGTGCCCACCCCGTCAACGGCTTGTCACGACCAGCAGGTTCGCCTCCGGTCGACCTTCAGAATCCGCGAACCCGCTGGTTTCGGGCCGGCACCCGTCGCGGTCACCTCATCACCCCACCGCTCTCTCCCGGGCTACTGGATCCAGGATCGGCCCTCGGAGACGGGTCGTGGTCTCGGACATAGACGGTGACTCGCGCCCCGTTGACATGGGTTGTTCCGTACTCGTGGAAGTGGCGCCGCAGGGTGTTTGTCTTCGCTTCCTCCTGTGGGTTGGTCGGCGAGTACGCACCCGCCGTGCGGACCGCGACGATCCGGTCGAATTCCAGCATGCGTGCCGCAATGTCCTGGGCGGGAAGCTCGACACCTGCAAGTGTGTTCGACGAAACGGGGTCCTGTGCCAGGGCCAGATCCGTCAGGAAACGGGTGTCCTCGGGGTTGGCCGCGGTCAAGATCCGGTGCTGGCCGGAGAGATACAGCAGCCCGTCGCCGGGACGGCCTTCCTTGCGCACGGTGGCGCCGAGGGCGGTGACGTCATTGCTCCGGCTCTGGGGCGTCCTCAGCGAAAGGCTCGGCTGGACGAGCGCGGCCAGTACGGCAACCGCCGCGATCCACGCGTTGCGGGAAGACTGCTGCCGCCGGTGGAAGTCATCCATCCAGGCACCCAGCAGCAAGGCGATTCCGATATTGCTGTAGAGCACATACCGGTCGACGAAAAGGGGCTTGACCAGAGAGGCGATCAGCAGCAGAAGGCCCGGAAGCACAAGAATCGGCACAGCCAACACGGAAAGCCGCACGGGTCCCCTCACCCCCAGGGACGCTCGGGCACACGCCACGCCCACGACCGCCACAACCAGGAAATAACGAAGCCGCACCGGTCCGCCGATCCAGGACACCTGCCCCGACTGCCCCGCACTACAGATCGCCAGCGGCAACAGCCCGGCCACAACGCCCGCGGCAGTCACACTCCACGCCCTCAGCACCGGTCGTGGAACAGGGGAGACGACCAGCGTGACGCCGTGTGCAACCAAGGCGAGGACCGCGAACTCATGGAGCAGACAGGCCAGCAGCATGGTGGAGCCATAGACCGCCCACCGCCACCAGGTGCGATGCGGGACGCTGACCACGAGCGCATAGGTGGCCCAGGTGACCAGGGCACAGACCATGGCATACGAGCGGCCTTCCTGCGCGTACTTCTGTACCTGGGGAAGGAGCGGGAACACCAGCCCGGCCAGCAGCCCGGCACGCGGTCCCGCCAGGCGTAGCGCCAGAAGCCCGACTCCGCTCGCCGCCACGGACATCGCCAGCACAGACGGCAGCCGCAACGTCAGCAGCCCTCCCCCGAAGAGACCGAAGATCTCATGCATCACGGCGTAGTAGAGGGCATGGACCAGATCGACATGCTGGGCGGTGAGCCATATCTGCGAAAGATCGCGGTGCGCGAGCTGATAAGTGACGGACTCGTCCCCCCACATGGTGTTCTTCCTGCGGATACCCCAGAGCCCCAGAGCGATGGTCAGCGACAAGGGCGCGATGACGACAACGGCCTTGGCCGGGCTCGGTGATGGTCGACGGGCGGGTACGGGAAGGGAAACCGTCCTCGCCACGGCGGGGCCACGTTCAGCAACGGACATCGGCGACAGGGCCTTTCAGCAGTGGCGAAGACGTTTCGCCAGCGTGCCCGGACCTCATTGACCGGATGCTGACCCACCCTGACCGGCCGATCAGGAAGCCGGGCCGGCGCTGTGCGAGGCTGCACCGCATGCGCATCCTGGTGGTCGAAGACGAGGTGGACCTTGCCCACACCCTGCACACCGGTCTGACCGCCGAGGGCTACAGCGTCGACCTCGCCCATGACGGCCGGCAGGGACTGTGGATGGCCCGGACCGGCGAATACGCCCTTGTCGTACTGGACTTGATGCTGCCCGGACTCAACGGCTACAAGGTCTGCGCCCAGCTGCGCCGGGAGGGGAACGCGACCCCCATCCTGGTACTCACCGCCAAGGACGGGGACTGGGATCAGGCAGAGGCCCTGGACACGGGGGCCGATGACTACCTGGCCAAACCCTTCTCCTACATGGTGCTCGTCGCACGGCTGCGGGCCCTGATCAGACGAGCCGCCACGATCGCCCCGCCCGTCCTTGCCGTGGGCGACCTCTCGCTGGATGTCGCCGGCCGGGTCTGCCGCCGGGCCGGGGCCCGGGTGGAACTCACACCCCGGGAGTTCGCCGTGCTGGAGCTGCTGGCCCGCCGGGCGGGCCAGGCGGTCTCCAAAGCGGATCTGCTCTATCACGCGTGGCCCGACGAGGCCCTGGATCCCAACCTGGTGGAGGCGCGCGTCAGCGCCCTCCGCAAGAAGGTGGACGCCGCGTTCCACCGGCAGTCCGTGCAGACCGTACGGGGTACCGGCTACCGGCTGGTGGACGACCGTGAACGCGACTGAGCCGCGACGCCGCTGGTGGCCGCGTTCGGTACGAGCCGGCGCGGCCCTGGCCGCCGCCTCGACCGCCGCCGTCATCCTGGTCGGCATCGGCTGGTGGGTACACCACGACGTCTACCGCCAGAGCACGCAGATCGCCGAAGAACAAGCCCAGGTGCAGCTCGGGTCTCTCTGCGAACAGTTGCGACAGGGTGTCATTCCCGTCTCCACAAGCGCCGTGCCGTACGAGGTCGTCGCGACCGGCCGACGCACCGCTGTCGCTTCCGGCGGGGCCCTGAGCCTCGCCTACCCCGGCACCCACCACGTGATGCCCACCCCGCCGACAACCGGGGTCGCCGCGCTGATATCGCTCACCACCGTCCGCATACCTGTGAACCGCCACTACAACCCCAGGGACAAATTCGATATGGCCGGCGGGACCCAGCGGGTCATGACCGCCGATATCTGGCCCGATGAACTCAGCAGCGACAAAGCCGCCGCTCTGGGCGTCGCCGCCGACGCCAAGCTGCGGGTCTATGTGGTGGTGCTCCCGTACACGGCCGAGGCAAACACCAAGATCACCGACCGCGTGCTGCTGCGCGCCGGGCTCGTCAGCCTCGTACTGATCGCCGCCGTCGCCTACTTCGCCGTCCGCATCGCGCTGCGGCCGGTCGAAACCATCCGCGTCCTCACCGCCTCGGTCACCGCGAGCGACCCCCGCGAACGCGTCAACGTCCCCGCAACGGGACACGAGATCACTGCCCTGGCCACCACCATCAACAGCACCCTCCAGCGCCTCGACGACGCCGCCGCCCAGCAACGCCGCTTCGTCGCGGACGCCGCCCACGAACTACGCAGCCCGCTCACCACACTGCTGGCCAGTCTGGAAGTCGCGCTCGCCTACCCGGAACGCACCCACTGGCCCGCCGCGGTCACCACCGCCGCCCGACAGACCCGCCGCCTCCACGCCCTCGCCGAAGACCTGCTGCTCCTCGCCCGCCTCGACGCCCGCACCCCCATGGCCCGCCCCGGCACCGTCGACCTGACGGCCCTCGCCTTGCGGCTGACCGAGCAATACCCCCTCACCGAACGACCGTTGACGCTCACCTGCGACAGCACCGCCCCCGCAATTGCACACGGAAACCTCGACGAATACGAACGGCTGCTGCGCAACCTCGTCGACAACGCCGCCCGCCACGCCGCACACCGCATCCAGATCACCATCCGAAACCAGGACGCCTGGGTCGTCCTCACGGTGCACGACGACGGACCGGGTGTGCCCGCCGAGGACGCCGAGCGCATCTTCGAACGATTCGTCCGGCTCGACGACGCCCGCTCCCGCGACCACGGCGGCACCGGCCTGGGCCTCGCCATCGCCCGCGACCTGGCCCACCGCCACCGAGGCACCCTCACCCTCACCCCCCGGCCCCTCGGAGCATGCTTCGAGCTACGCCTTCCCCGAGCCCCCACCCCGGCCGAGGAATGACGTGCTTCACCTCGGCAGCCCTTCGGAGCCGGAGGACCACCAGATGACCGCGCCCACCGCTGCCGCAGCAGTTTCAGGGCGTCACCGTGCTCGGCGATGGCGTCTCCATCAACACCGGTCTGGTCGTCCCGCACCGGAAACGACCCGGCCGGCCCCTGCTGACCGGCGAGGAAGCCGACAACGCGGAGCATCGCCGGGTCCGTGCGCGGGTCGAGCATGCGATCGGCCGGCTGAAGAACTACAAGATCCTGCGCGACTGCCGGCGGCACGGCGACGGCCTCCACCATGCGGTCCGGGCCGTCGCGCACATGCACAACCTCGCCCTTGCCGCGTGATCAGAACACCCGTGGTAGGGCTTTGACCTGCTACATCACGGCCTTCTGCAACACGCTTTTAAAGAGCGATTTGTCCTGGCGATGGTGTTTGGTTCGAAGTCAGGTGTCGCGCCAGTTCAGGGTGGATTCACGAGTGAGGCGTGTGCTTATGACGTCGATCATCGCGAGGCGGATCATGGCTTCGGAGCGGTGCGGGTGGGTCTCGTAGTCGCGGGCGAGCCGGCGGTGGTGCATGAGCCAGCCGAAGGTTCGCTCGACGACCCAGCGTCGCGGGATCACCTTGAAGCCCTTCGCGGTGGGATCCCGGTGGACGGCTTCGACGTCGATGCCCAGGCGGGCCCCGTGCTCGATGGCTTTGGTGCGGTACCCGGTGTCGGTCCAGGCTTTTCTGACCTGCGGGTTCCGGAGGCGATCCGGGAGAGCAGGTGGATGCCGCCGACGTTGTCGGAGACGCCGGCAGCGGTGACCCAGACCGCCGGCAGCAGGCCAAGAGTGTCGACGCCGAGGTGACGCTTGCGGCCTGCGATCTTCTTGCCTGCGTCGATGCCCTGACCCGCGGCCGTCACGTTCGCGGAGGTCTTGATGCTCTGGGCGTCGAGCACACAGGCACTCGGCTCGGCGTCCCGGCCTTCGGCCTGGCGCACCAATTGACGCAGGATGCCGTTGAGTTCGTCGAAGATGTCATCCTTCTGCCACGCCGCGAAGTATCCGTAGACGGTCTCCCACGGCGCGAAGTCGTGCGGCAGATAGCGCCACGGGATCCCGGTCCGGTCGACGTACAGGATGGCGTCCATGATCCGGCGCAGGCTCAGCCGCCGCGCCTTCAGCGGTCGGAACGGGCGTCAACGCACATCCAACCGCCACGACGGCCAACCCGGCGAACCAATGCGGTCAGAGCACTAGTAGGACTCCGTTAGGTCTGTGTCGATCTTGGTGTGCTGTGTGTTCGCCTGGGCAGGGGCTGATGGCAGGTGGTGCAGGTGCCGGTCCAACCCCTCAGGACGTCCTGTAGTGCGTCGAGGACTTGGTAGAGAGTGAGACCGGTTCGGGTGCTTTTGGGGCCAGGCGTTGTTCTGTGAGGAAAGCGTGGGCGGCGCTCACGAGGGTGATGTGGTGGTGCCTTCGCCCGGATGAAGGGCTGGAAGATCCTCCGCGATTGCCGCCTCAAAGGCGACGGAGTCCACCACGCCATGCGCGGCGTCGCACGCCTACACAACCTAGTCCTGACGGGATAAGGGAAGGTCCCACCGATCAGCCCGCTGCAACCCTCAACCCGTAGAAGATCGTTTGCGGGACAACCCTTAGGCACGCTTTGGCCAGACGTTCGACGGCTACAGCCATGTGATGGACGGCGAAGTCCTGGTCCGCAGGCTCTTGCAGGTAGGCGTCGATCGCATCTGGGAGTTGTGTCCTCGGCGCTCATAGTGGGATTTGCGGGCGCGGGCTTGGCTTCGTCGGCGGAAGCGTGACCAGTGCAGGTGGTGTTCGTTGGCATGGTGGTGGGGTGCGGCGACGAAGTGCCCCACCAGCCGGCGGATCTCCGGAACGCTCAGCGGTATGAACTCGTCGCCGTCGGCGGAGTTCTTCCCCAGGCCTGACCGCACGGCTGCGGCCGGCCACCCCGAACTGTGGGGTGGCCGGCCGCAGACATGTCCAGCTCTGCCCACTGGCCCGTCAGGCTGCCCAGCAGGGCGGCCCTGCAGCTTTGGCTTGCGGTGTTCAGGCCGCGCGGGCTGCCCCGGAGCAGGCCGCACTCTCAAGGTGGCCCGCTCCGGTAGCGTGATGAGTTGGACAGAGAATTGTCAGATGGAATCGTCCTCGGCCCAGAAGCTCTGGTATCCGGCGTCCTGAGAGGAGCCGTTGCAGGCGAAACCGCGGGTGCCGCCGCCGGAGGAGATGTCCACGCACATGCTGCTGGGGTCCTCGTTTGTGGCGCTCTTGAGGACCTGGGAGCCGTTGAAGGCGCTGCGGTTGATCATCGCCCATCCCTGCCAGCCGCCAGTGAAGCTGGGACCGTTGCATACGTAGGTACGCAGTTGGTACGCGTGTGAGTAGTCCAGGCAGCGACCTGTGTTCACATTTTTCAGCTGGGCCCAGCCGTTGCTGAGGGCGGTAACCTTCCACTGCTGGTAGTTCTGCCCATTGCAGGTGAAGTTGCGCAGGTAGCCGGAGGGACTGGAGCCGGAGTCGTCCAGGCAGGTACTGGAGTGATAGTAGTCCGGGCTCATGCTGATGAAGCGGTAGACGTGTCCGTACGTCCAGTTGGAGGCCTGAGCCTCCGCGGTTGCGGTTCCGGTGTTCGCGACCGCGAGCCCGAGCGCCATGGCGAGCGCCGCAGTGGCAGATCCAAGGGCGCGGAGCCTCATACGGCCACGAACCGGAGCGGTGGATATGGAACCCGACGTGGATACGGTCACGGCAAACCCCCTGTTGTCGAAGCTGCTGTCCCGAATCGGGACCTCAGCTGCTGGCCTGTCGGTGAACATCAGGATCGAGGCTAAGGACTACCGTCCTAGATCCGTCCTAGATCCGTCCTAGTAGGACTCCGTTAGGTTGCTCTGGCTCTTGGGTTTGGGCTGGTGGTGGATGTTCTGGGTAAGGGGCGGTGGCAGGTGGTGCAGCTGCCGGTCCAGCAGTTCAGCAGGTCCTGGATGGCATCGAGGATCTGGTAGAGGGTGAGTCCGCTGTATCGGCTTTTGGGGCCAGGCGCTGTTCGGTGAGGAACGCGTGGGCGGCGGTGACCAGGGTGACGTGGTGATACCACCCGACCCAGGAGCGTCCCTCGAAGTGGTCCAGGCCGAGGCCGTGCTTGAGTTCCCGGTAGTCGTGCTCGATCCGCCAGCGGATCTTGGCCAGACGGACCAGTTCGGGCAGCGGGGTGCCGGCGGGCAGGCTGGACAGCCAGTAGTCGCTGGGTGCTTCGGCGCCTTCGGGCCATTCGGCCAGCAGTGTCACTTCGGGCAGGACACCGTCCCAGTGCCGGTGTTCGGTGGTGGCGGCTGGCTGGGCCAGACGGCGGGCCCTGACGCCGGCGGGCCGCACCCGCAGGGCCAGGAAGCGCGAGCGCATCGGCCCGCGGGAGCCCTGACGCCAGGTGACCTCGTGGAAAGCCGGCCGTCCGTGGCTCATCGCCAGCGCGGACACCGGGGACGGCTTGCGCCGGTAGCGGGGCTGCGGCTTGCGGCCCTTGCCCGACGACGGCGGCGTGAGGGGCTCGGCGCTGTGCGGGTGGACGGTCATGTCCGAACGGACCGCCACGACATAGCTGATGCCCCGCTTGCTCAGGCCGTCGCGGAAGTCGGCGTTCTGCCCGTAGCCGGCATCGGCCACCACCACCGGCGGCACCAGACCCCACCCGGCCAGTTCGTCGAAGGTGTCCAGGGCCAGGCGCCACTTCTCCCGGTGCCCGACCCCCTCCGGTATCCCGGTCTTCTTCCGCCGTGCGGCATCGTGCGCCCACTCCTGGGGCACGAACAACCGCCACTGCAGCGGACAGGACGCGGTGTCGGAGACCGCGTGCACGCTCACCGCGACCTGGCAGTTGGCCTGCTTGCCCAAAGTGCCGCAGTACTGGGGCGCGACCGCCACCGACATCTTTCCGTCCTTGGGGGACGACACGTCGTCGACCGTCCAGGCAGCCGGGCCGATCTGCGGCACCATCCGCTCCGCGATCCGCCGCCGCACCGGCACCGGATCCCAGGTCGACTGGTTCACGAACTGCTGCAGGTTCTGCTCGTTGCCGTCCGCCAGCCGCTCCGCCATGGCCTGGATGGACTTGCGCCGCCCGTCCAGCATCAGGCCCCGCAGATAGCAGTCACCCTTCGCCCGCTGATCCTTGCGCGGCACCGACGCGAACACATCAGCCACGAATAACGCCAACTTCGCCCGAGCACGGTTCACTTCAAATGCATCCACACCCCACAGCATCCCCTCAAACAGGACCGAGAGAAAGACATAACGGAGTCCTACTAGTCTTCTGAGTCAGGAATCCTGTTCAGATAGCTGGCGAGGCGTTCGAGGATCTCGTCTGCGGTCTTCGTCCAGACGTAGGGCTTCGGGTCGGTGTTCCATGCGGCGATCCAGTTGCGGATGTCCTTCTCCAGGGCTTGCACGGACCGGTGAACGCCTCGCCGTATCTGTTTGTTGGTCAGTTCGGCGAACCATCGCTCGACGAGGTTCAGCCAGGACGAGCCAGTCGGTGTGAAGTGCAGGTGGAACCGGGGGTGGGCCAGCAGCCACTTCTTGATGGCGGGAGTCTTGTGGGTGGCGTAGTTGTCGCAGATGAGGTGGACATCCAGGCCGGCAGGTACCTCTTTGTCGAGCTTGATCAGGAACTTCTTGAACTCCTCGGCCCGATGCCTGCGGTGCAGAGAGCCGATCACTTTGCCGGTCGCGACCTCAAGGGCCGCGAACAAGGTGGTGGTGCCGGCGCGCACATAGTCGTGAGTCGCCCTTTCGGGAACCCCTGGCATCATCGGCAGCACCGGCTGGGACCGGTCCAGGGCCTGGATCTGCGACTTCTCGTCCACACAGAACACCAGTGCCCGCTCGGGCGGGTCCAGATAGAGGCCGACGACATCGTGGACCTTGTCGACGAAGTACGGATCGGTCGACAGCTTGAAGGTCTCGGACCGGTGCGGCTGCAGGCCGAACGCCCGCCAGATCCGTGACACCGACGACTGTGAGAGGCCGATCTCTTTCGCCATCGACCGTGTCGACCAGTGCGTTGCGTTCTTCGGAGTGGATTCCAGCGTCTTGGCGACCACCGCGGCGACCTGTTCGTCCGTCACTGTCCTGGGGCCACCGGAACGTGGCATGTCACCCAGACCGGCGATCCGGTACTGCACGAACCTGGCCCGCCAACGGCCCACCGCATGCGGCGTGGAACCGAGTTGAGCCGCCACGTCCTTGTTCGAGGCGCCCTCCGCGCAGGCCAGGATGATCCGACACCGCAAGGCCCACGCCTGCGGCGTGGAACGACCCCGCACCCACCCCTCAAGTGCGGCCCGTTCCTTGTCCGACAGCGTCAACTCGGCCTTCGGCCGCCCCATCCGTGCCATACGGCAAGCCTACATATATGAACGGAATTCCTGACTCAGAAGACTAGTGGCGACAGCAGAACGGCGATGAACAGACGGAACACGCGCGCGCCAGGCACGGCGAACACCCGGATCACCGTGCCCAGGACCACCACCGGCACGGTGCCGGCGATCAGCAGGCGGGCCAGCGGCCCGCCCAGCCGTCCCGCCTTGTGGTAACGCGGCAGGGCACCGGGGCCGGCAACGACGTTGAACAGCAGGTGTACGTCCAGCAGTCCGGGCGTCTTCCCAGTTCAGAAGGGATGTGAACGATGTAACCGAACGACAAGCTCAGGATAGCCAGCCGGTGGAAGTCCGGTCCGGGGAGACGCCAGGGTCCCCGGTAGCTGACTCCCGGCGTCGCCCGAAATGGTGACGTCGAAGTGGAGTGACAAGCGCCCTCGGGGGCGTGCAACCGACCAGTCCGCAACATGAAGTGAAGCCTGCGGCGTCGTGATTTAACCCCCGCCCGCGGGCGGGCCAAGGAGGAGCCGAGCCTGTGCTTGTTTGGCGAAGGCCACGGAAGACGATCTCGGACCTGGAGCGGTCGTCGAAGAACCTCCCGGCGTAAGGGGCGTGGAATGGTCGGAAGGTTGTCCTGGGAACTGGAGAGAGCCTCCTCGGCCCCGGGTATTGCGGCCCGGGAAGAGTGGCCTGCCTGTAACCGGCAGAACCGGGAAAGGGCGGGTTGCCGAGAGGCAGTCGGAGGGGGTCGTAGTAGTGACGATCGGCGGGACAACACAACCCGCTGGGAGCGAAGGGCCCCTGCTTCATCGACGCGATTCGCAAACGGGGAGGGACCCGGATGAGTGCCGTTTCGGCTAGTTCCATCCGCCGGGAGGAAGACGCCGCAGGGCCGGGCGGCCGTCCTCTGGACAAGGTCCGAGCCCTGCACATTCCTCCAGGACCTTTCGCAGAGACTGCGGACGCATACGTATCGTCCGGCAGTGTTGCGGCGGGTCCAGATTCCCAACCTGGGGCGGCCGGGGGAGTTCTGGCCGCTTTCGATCCCCACGGTGGCGGACCGAGTGGTGATGACGGCTGCGAAACTGGTCCTTGAACCAGTATTCGAGGCCCAGTTCACCGAGGCGAACTATGGATCCGGCCGAAGCGGTCCGCGATCGACGCATGCGAAGCTGTGCGTGTCGCCGCGAACCAGCGGCGGGAGTGGGTGCTCGAGGCCGATATCCGCGACTGATTCGGCACGATCGACCATGAGGCGCTGATGGCCCAAGTGGCATGGCGTGTGGTGGACCGGTCGATGCTGAAGCTGATCCGGGCCTGGCTGCGGATGGGAGTCCTGGAGGGCGGGGTGACCTCGTCTCCGACGGAGCAACGGGCCGAACAGGTCCGTGAATTGGTGGCACGAGTGCTGGAGCGGCTCGGGATGCGATTGCATCCCGAGAAGACCGGCATCGTCCGCCTCACCCGAGGCGGGCAGGGCTTCGACTTTCTCGGCTTCCACCACCGGAAGATGGAATCGTGGAAATGGCGGGGCAGGTACTACTTGCAACGCTGGCCCTCGGCCAGGGCGATGCGGGTACTGCGGGACAAAGTCCGTGCGGCGACCGCTCGTTCGAAGACTGAGCGGCCGGTATCCGCCGTGGTCGCCGATCTCAACCCGGTCCTGCGGGGCTGGGCGGCGTACTTCCGTCACGGGAACTCCGGACGGAAGTTCAACCTGGTCGACGACTATGTCCACGAACGGCTGGCGATCTCCGCCAGCGCGAAACACAGACTTACGGGCAGGAACTGGACCACCCGATTTACTTATGGGTGGATCACCCGGCTCGGTGTCTACCGTCTCACCGGAAACGTGCGCAGGGCAACGGCGCATGCCAGCCGGTGAACGATGTCGGAAAGCCGTGTGCGGGAGAACTGAAACACAGCGCCGGAAACGCCCGCTGGCGCAGTGGCTACCGATTGCAGCAACCCGACGGTGAATGCGAACAGCACGGTCGACCACGTCACCACAGGCTCCCTCCGGGGCTCGTTGCCCCGGTATCGGGACCGGGCCCGGCCGGCGCGGTCAGCCCGTTCCTCGGCAATGCCGAGGAACGGCAACGCGACCGGTGGGCCCGTCCAGGTGGCACGAGGAGAACGTCAGGCCTTGTAGGCCACGTTCGCCATCATTCCGGCCTCGCCGTGGTAGGCGTTGTGGCAGTGCATCATCCACTGGCCCGGGTTGTCGGCGTCGAGGAACACGGACACCGTCTCCTTGGGCAGCACGATCGCGGTGTCCTTGCGCGGCCCGGAGGTTCCGAGCTGGTACGTGTGGCCGTGCAGGTGCATCGGGTGCCACATCTCGGTCGTGTTGACGAAGTCGAGCCGTACCCGCTGGCCCTCCTCGATGACGATCGGGTGCGCCTCGGGATTCTTCATGTCGAACGGCGTGCCGTTGATGGCCCAGTTGTACTTCATCATGTTGCCGGTCAGCTTGATCTGGTGCGTGACGTCGGTCTTCGAGGACTTGAGACGCACATCGTCGGCGGCCCGCAGCTGGGACGCCGTCATGATCATGCCGTCGAGTTCCTTCGGACGGACGGTCGCTGACGGCTTGTTCCCCGAGCCTGTGCGCATCAGGGCCAGGCCGTTGGCGTTCTTGCCCTCGGCCAGGGAGACGAGCGGGAAGACGCCGTCGCCGAGGGTGACGAGGACGTCGTAGCGTTCGCCCATGCCGACCAGCAGGGTGTCCACTTCCTGGTGCTGGACGGGGAAGCCGTCGGTGTGGGTGATGGTCAGTTTGTGGCCGCCGAGGGCGACCCGGTAGGCGGTGTCCGAGCCGGCGTTGATGATGCGCAGTCGTACCTTCTTGCCGGGCTTGCCGGTGTAGACATCCGGGTCGGTGGCCACGCGGCCGTTGATCAGGTGGTGCGGGTATTTCACGTCACCGGCGTCGCCGCCGAGCAGGCTGCTGGTGGCGCCCATGAGCATGAACTTCTTGGACATGCCGCCGGAGGAGGCGGAGGCCGAGGCGGAACCGCCCATGTCCATCCCGCCCATGTCACCCATGTCACCCATGCTGTCCGAGCTGCTGGGGTTCGGGTTGCTGCTCATGTCCATGCCGCTCATGTCGGCCATGCCCAGCTTGAGCTCGGAGAAGACCTCGTTGGGGGTGCCGGTGACGCCGTCGACCCAGTCGTCGAGGAGGACGACCCACTCGTCGTCGTACGACAGGGGCTCCTTGGGGTCCTCGACGATCAGCGGGGCGTACAGGCCACGGTCGAGCTGGACGCCGACATGGGGGTGGAAGAAGTACGTACCCGGGGTGTCGGCGATGAACCTGTAGGTGAAGGTGGATCCGGCCCGGACCGCGGTCTGTGTGGCCGGGGGCACGCCGTCCATGTCGTTGCGCAGGGCGATGCCGTGCCAGTGGATCGACGTGGCCGTCTTGTTCGGGAGCTGGTTGGACAGCTCGGCTATCAGAGTGTCGCCGACGGAGAGGCGTACCTCCTTGCCCGGCGTACGGCCGTCGAAGGCCCAGGTCTTGGGCATGACGCCGCCGCCCAGGTCGATGATCGCGGGTGACGCGGTCAGGGTGAGCTTCCGCTGCCGTCCACTGCTCGTGCGCTTCTTCTCGGCGGCGGCGACCGCCGAGGCGGTCGGGCTGACCAAGGCATTGCCGCTGCCGCTGCCGGATCCGGTGTTACCGGAGCCGCCATTGCAGGCGGCGAGGGCGCCGGTTCCGGCGGCTCCGAGCCCGGCGAGCAGGACGGAGCGGCGGTTGATGCTGTTCATGACGTGGTGTCCTCTGTGTCGTAACTGCCGATGTGGTCGCGGAGGGACGGCACATCGCGCGCCGTCCGGCGCGGCCTAAATGCGCAGTTGAGAGAGGACGGACAGATCGGGCGGAGCTCTGCTCGCCACGGAGCCCGGTGCGCGTCGGGACAAGGCCCTCAGGAGATCGGCCGAGGCGTCGAACGCGCTCGGCCCCGGTATGGCGAGATGCACGGTGGTGATGCTCGCCGAGCTGCAGTGCTGCATGCCTGGCGTGGCGCATCCGCTGTCGTTGAGATTGTGTGTGGATGCGTCCGAGACGGACGACGCCGTGCCGTCCGGCAGCACGTGAGCGTCATGGGCTGCGCCCGGCATGGCCGCGTGGGCCATGGCCGGCATCGGCGAGTCGGTCATCCCGGATATCTCATGATGGACGAGCACGGCCAGCGCGACGCACAGGGTGAAGAACACCCCGTACACACAGCGAACGGCTGAACCGCCGCTGTGCGCTGTCCGTATCCCCATGAGCTCCACCTTCACCGTGCGCACCGGACGCCGGAGTAGCCATCTTACCCCCAGGGGGTATCGGTTTCGTACAACGTCGTCGTCTTCGCCGCGTACAGCACCGGCGGCAAGGCGAACGCCAAGGTGCCGGTCAGTCGGAAGGTGACACAGCCTTCGCCCGCCCCTACCCGCGCATCAACGCCTTCACCGAGGCGCACGGCTCGATCGAGCACCGCCAGGAGCTGCTGACGGGTGTGCGCGGTCGGGTGGTCGAGATCGGAGCCGGGACGGGGGGAGAACTTCCGGCACTATCCGCTCGAGGTGACGCAGGTGGTGGCGGTGGAGCCGAAGCCGAGACTCCGGGCTCACGTGGAGAAGGCCGCGACGGACGCGCCCGTGCAGGTGGAGGTGGCGGCGGGCCGGGCGGAGCAGCTGCCGTCGGAGGACGACGGTTTCGACGTGGCGGTGTTCTCACTGGTGCTCTGCACCTTCGCGGACGTGCCGGGCGCCCTCGCCGAGGCGAGGCGGGTGCTGAAACCGGGCGGGAAGCTGCTCTTCTACGAGCACGTCGGCTCCGAGCGGCCCGGCTTCCGCCGGGTGTAGAAGGCGCTGGCCCTCCCATGGCGGCTCATCGGTGGCGGCTGCCACCTCACCCGCGACACCGAACGCGCCATCCAGGAGGCGGGCTTCACCGTCGAGGACATCCGCCGCTTTCTACTTCGTGATCAACGGCCGAGCCAACCCCGCACCCCCGTCGATCATCGGTACCGGCCGCGCGACCACCTAGGCTGCTTAGGATGTCCGGAGAACATTCCGATCGGGGAGGTGGGCCCATGACGCAGTTCGGCGAGCTGGAAGCCGCGATCATGGACGCGGTGTGGTCCGCGGGCAAACCGTTGCGCGTCCGTGAGGTCCTCGAGCGCCTGGACCGGGACCCGGAGCCCGCGTACAACACCGTCCACACCGTCACCGAGATCCTCTACCGCAAAGGCTGGCTGGCGAAAGAGAAAGACGGCCGGGCCTACAAATACGGAGCCACCCAGAGCCGCGAGGAGTACGTCGCCGGACTGATGGGGGAGGCGCTGTCCGTGGCCGACGACCGCACCGCGACGCTGGCCCGCTTCGTGCAGCAGATGCAGCCCGGCGAAGCCGAGGAACTGCACCGGCTGCTCGGACAGGCCGTGGCACGGGAAGCGGGGGAGGCGTCCTCGTGATCGTCGCCGCCGTCCTCTTCGTGTACGCCGTGCTGCTGTGCACCCTGGTGCCCTGGCTGCTGCGTGGGTCGGCTGGGCCGAGCGGGCGCCCCGGCTGGGCATCGTGGTCTGGCAGGTGCTGGGAGCCTCGGCGCTCACATCCGCCGTCTTGGCCGGGTTCGCGCTGACCGTGCCCGGTAAGGAACTCCGCTGCTCTCGTATTTGGAGCGCGGCACACTCGGAGCGATGACCGGTGCCCTTCCGTGTGGGCGATCGTCGAAGCGTCCGATTCTCTTGTGGGACCGCATCTGTGGACTGCACGGGGGCCGAGGTGGTGCCCGGGTGCCCGCAAGGGGCCGGAACGACTGGGAAGGATGAGGAAGAGTTCGGGTGCCACCGCATGAAGACATGGCTCTGACCTGTGAAAAGAGGACGGCTGCAGCAGGATCGGGAAGATCGTGGACGATCCTCAAAGGACTCATCATCCGTCGGCCGTGGGTTCGAGTCCCATCCGCCCCACCAGAAGGATGCCCTGACCTGCGGAAACGTTCCTAGTGAGGCGTTGGTCTTCCACAACCGACAGCGGCGCCACTCAGCACTGGGCTACCGCCCCCCGATCGAGTACGAACTCTCTCCGAACAAGACACCATCCCCGCCGCCAGTTAGCCACCGCGGCTGGAACCCAAACCATGGGGCAGGTCGACCTGAAGAGCTACGCCGCCGAAGGACAGGAGGGTCACCTGTTCGTTGGTCCGCAGGGCGGGCAGCTTTGGCGGAGCAACTTCCGGGATGACTGGATCAAGGCCAGGAGGGCGGCGGGCGTCTCACCACCCTGGCGTATGCCCCGTGACCGTGCGCGACCGAATTTCCCCCGGTGGGAGTACTCGGGCGGAGCCCAGTAGCATGAGGCACGCATCCCGGGTCGATCATGCCAACCGGCGGCGCACCCGGATCGATCTTGCGAGGAGCGGTCGTGCGTGACATCGCCGTGTTCAGCGGTAGTGCCCATCCCGAGCTGGCGGCAGAGGTCTGCGCCCATCTCGGCGTGCCCCTCAGCCCGACCCGGGTCAGCCGGTTCGCCAACGACTGCCTGGAGGTCCAGCTCCAGGCCAACTGTCGCGAGCGCGATGTGTTCCTCGTGCAACCGCTGGTCACCCCCGTGCAGGAGCACCTCGTCGAACTGCTGATGATGTGCGACGCGGCGCGTGGTGCCTCGGCCGGGCGGATCACCGTGGTCATGCCGCATTATTCGTATGCGCGTTCGGACAAGAAGGACATGCCGCGGATCTCCATGGGTGGGCGGCTGGTCGCCGACCTGCTGGTGGCGGCCGGGGCCAGCCGCGTCCTCGCGATGACGCTGCACTCCCCGCAGGTCCACGGGTTCTTCTCGGTGCCGGTCGACCATCTGCACGCCCTGCGGGAGCTCGCCGCGCACTTCCGCGGTCACGATCTGTCGCGTACGACGGTCGTGTCGCCGGACCTGGGCAACGCCAAGGAGGCCGCGGCCTTCGCCCGGCTGATCGGCGCCCAGGTGGCCGCCGGTGCCAAGCAGCGGTTCGCCGACGACCGGGTGAGCATCAGCTCCGTCATCGGTGAGATCACCGGGCGCGATGTCATCGTCCTCGACGACGAGATCGCCAAGGGCAGTACGGTCCTCGAACTCCTGGAGCGGTTGCGCGAGTTGGGGCCGCGATCCATCCGGGTCGCCTGCACCCACGGGCTGTTCGCGGCGGGCGCGCTCAAGCGGCTGAGCGAGCAGGAGGACATCCTGGAGATCGTGTGCACCAACACCGTGCCGGTGCCGGACGAGGAGCACACCGAGAAGCTGCGGATCCTGTCCATCGCCCCGGCGCTCGCCGAGGCCGTGCGCCGCATTCACAACGGTGAGTCCGTCAGCGCCCTGTTCGACGCGCCCCCGAGCGAATAAACAGGAAGAGCGACCCTTCCTGACCTCGTTCAGTACTCGGCACCTCGCTCGGCCCCCAGCCAGGAAGCGGCGCAGCAACGCTCGGCGTCACCCAGGTGATCAGGAGGGCTCGCAGTGGCGAAGGCGAAGTTCGAGCGGACCAAGCCGCATGTCAACATCGGCACCATCGGGCACATCGACCACGGGAAGACGACACTCACGGCGGCCGTGACGAAGGTTCTGCACGACCGGTTTCCCGATCTGAACCCCTTCACGCCGTTCGACCAGATCGACAAGGCGCCCGAGGAACGTCAGCGCGGCATCACCATCTCGATCGCCCATGTCGAGTACCAGACGGAGCACCGGCACTACGCGCACGTCGACTGCCCGGGGCACGCCGACTACATCAAGAACATGATCACCGGGGCCGCGCAGATGGACGGCGCGATCCTGGTGGTCGCGGCGACGGACGGGCCGATGCCCCAGACCAAGGAGCATGTGCTGCTCGCCCGGCAGGTCGGCGTCCCGTACATCGTCGTCGCCCTCAACAAGACGGACATGGTCGACGACGAGGAGATCCTGGAACTCGTCGAACTCGAGGTGCGTGAGCTGCTCACCGAGTACGAGTTCCCCGGCGACGACGTTCCGGTCGTCCAGGTCTCCGCGCTCAAGGCGCTGGAGGGCGACCCGAAGTGGAGTGCCTCCGTTCTCGAACTGCTCGCGGCTGTCGACGAGTTCGTGCCCGAGCCGGTCCGGGACGTCGACCGGCCCTTCCTGATGCCGATCGAGGACGTCTTCACCATCACGGGTCGCGGCACGGTCGTCACCGGCCGGATCGAGCGCGGGGTGCTGAAGGTCCACAACGAGGTCGAGATCATCGGCATCCACGAGCAGAAGACGAAGACCACCGTCACGGGCATCGAGATGTTCCGCAAACTCCTCGACGAGGGCAGGGCGGGGGAGAACGTCGGCCTGCTGCTGCGCGGGGTCAGGCGCGACGACGTGGAGCGGGGGCAGGTCGTGATCAGGCCGGGTTCGGTCACCCCGCACACGCAGTTCGAGGCGCGGGCGTACATCCTGTCGAAGGACGAGGGCGGACGGCACACGCCCTTCTTCGACAACTACCGGACGCAGTTCTACTTCCGCACGACGGACGTGACCGGCGTCGTGACCCTTCCCAGGGGCACGGAGATGGTCATGCCGGGCGACAACACCACCATGAACGTGCAGCTCATCCAGCCCATCGCCATGGAGGAGGGCCTGAAGTTCGCCATCCGGGAGGGCGGCAGGACGGTGGGGGCGGGGCAGGTCACCAAGATCCTGCAGTGAGCGAGGGGGAGCCGGCCGAGGTCGCACCGTCCGGTCGGCGGCGGTCATAACGTGCCCGACGTGGCCTCCGGCTGCCCCAGCGCCGCGTCCAGCGACGCCGAGGGCGGCAGGAGCCGGGCCAGGCCGGTCACCTTGAGGACGCGCAGTGTCAGCGGCCGGGTGCAGACCAGGTGCAGCCGGCCGCCCCGGTCGAGAACGCGGCTCCTGGCGCGGTACAGCAGACGCAGCCCGGAGCAGTCGAAGAACTCCACGGGCCGCAGGTCGATCACGATCTGCGGCTCCGGGTGCCCCGTCACGGCGTCCAGGTACGGCGTGATCTCCAGCGCCGCGACGATGTCGATCTCCCCGTGGAACTCCAGCACCGTGTGACCCCGGTCCAGGCGGACGCGTAGATGACGCGTGGGCGGTGCGGGGTCGTACGTCACGGCGACATCGCCTCCAACCGGCTGCTGGCCCACTCCTGGTGGCAGGGCCCGCAAAACCGTTCCCTGCTCTGCAAGTTACCCTCGTTGGAGTGAATTCCAGCATGTTCGATTGACATATGTCTGCGATTTGGCGGGCGAGTTGCCCCTCGGGTCGGCCGCGCGGATCACGACAGAGCGTGCCACGCCTTGGACAGCGCCTGGCGGAACTGATCCGTCTGGTGTGCGCTGAGTTCGCGCACCATGCGTTCCTCCAGCTCACGTACCGCGTCGGTGTACCGCGCCAGCAGCGCGCGCCCCTCGTCGGTGAGCAGGATCAGCAGCTCGCGCCGGTTGTGCGGATTGCGCTCGCGGCGGATCAGTCCGCGGTTCTCCAGTGAGCGCACCAGGTCGGCCATCGACTGCGCGGTCACGAAGGAGTCCCGCGCGAGCTGTGCCGCCGAGAGGCCGTCGTGTCGCTCCAGCACGGTGAGTGACGTGTACTGCAGTGCGGTGATCCCCGCCGGCTTCACCAGTTCGTCGAGGTGGGAGCGCACGACGAGCTCCACCTGCTTGACCATGTAGAGCAGGGACGGAGGTGCCTTCGTTACCTGGGTGCCGACCATGGGTTCAGCCTAAGGCATTGACAGGAATCCTGTCCGTAATGAGACTGCGAACCAACAGGAATCCTGTTGGTTGAAATCTTGGCGACCAAGGCTGAGGAGTGGGCAATGACGACCACCTTCGAGAGCGGGCCCGGGCGGCTGTTCATCGGCGGACAGTGGCGCGAGGCGGCCGACGGAGCGCGTACGGACGTGATCGACCCGTCCACCGGCCAGGTGGTCACGACGGTCGCCGAGGCAGGTGCGGCGGACGTGGACGCCGCCGTACGCGCCGCACGGGAGGCCTTCGACCACGGCCCCTGGGCCGGCCTGAGCGGACGGGAGCGGGGCAGGGTGCTGCACCGCGCCTCGGAGCTCATCCGCGAGAACGCCGACGAGCTCGCCGCCCTGGAGAGTCTCGACGTCGGCAAGCCCATCTCCCTGTGCCGCCCCGTCGACGTGCTCACGGCGGCCGACGAGTACGAGTACTGCGCCGCGCTCGCCCAGACCCTGGACGGCGCCACCCGCGACACCCCGCTGGGCGCCTTCGCCTACACGCGCCGGGGGCCGCTCGGCGTGGTCGCCGCGATCACGCCCTTCAACTTCCCGCTGATCCTCTCCAGTTCGAAGCTCGCCCCCGCTCTCGCGGCCGGCAACACCGTGGTGCACAAGCCCGCCGACGAGACCCCGCTCAGCGCCCTGTACATGGCCCGCCTGCTCCAGGAGGCCGGGGTCCCGGACGGTGTGGTGAACGTCGTCACCGGCAGCGGACCGGTCGCCGGCGAGGCGCTGCTGCGCAACCCCGGCATCGACAAGCTCGCCTTCACCGGTTCGACCGCCGTCGGGCGGCACGCCGCGAGCGTCGCGGGCGAGGCGCTCAAGCCGGTCACCATGGAACTGGGCGGCAACGCGGCCCACGTCGTCTTCGAGGACGCCGACCTGGAGAAGGCGGTCGGCGCGGTCATCAAGGGATTCGTCTTCAACACCGGGCAGTTCTGCATGGGCGGCCCGCGGCTGCTGGTGGCACGCTCGGTGTACAGCACCCTGCTGAGCATCCTCGCCGACGCCGTCCCCGGCGTCCCGGTCGGCGACCCCCGCGCCCCCGAGACCGTGGTCGGACCGATGGCGGGGGAGAGGCACCTCCGGAAGGTCGAGGAGTACGTCGAACTGGCCCGCAAGGAGGGCGCCCGCATCGTCTGCGGCGGCGAGCGGCTCGACCTGAACGGCGGCTACTACTACAAGCCCACGGTCCTCGCGGGCCTGCCGAACGACTCCCGGGTGATCCAGGAGGAGATCTTCGGCCCGGTCCTCACCGTCCAGCCCTTCGACACCGAGGACGAGGCCGTCGCACTGGCCAACTCCACCCCGTACGGCCTGGCTTCGGGCATCCAGACCACCGACCTCACCCGCGCGCACCGCGTCGCCGACCGGCTCCAGGCGGGCATCGTCTGGATCAACGACTGGGCGATGCTCGACCCCGCGGTCCCCTTCGGCGGGGTCAAGGACTCCGGCTTCGGCCGGGAGTACGGGCCCGAGGCCCTCGCCTCCTACACCAAGGTCAAGTCCGTCGTCGTCTCGCTCGACTGAGCCGCGAACCATCACCAAAGGGAGTTCGTACGATGTCCACCCCCACCCGCGCGGCCGTGGTCGAGTCCTCAGGCGCGCCGTTCACGCTCGCCGATGTCGCACTCGACGAGCCCGGCCCCGGCGAAGTCCTCGTCCGCATGGTGGCGACCGGCCTGTGCCACACCGACCTCGGTGTGGCGAGCGGCGGTCTGCCCTTCCCCCTGCCCGGCGTCCTCGGCCACGAGGGAGCGGGCGTCGTCGAGGCCGTCGGACCGGACGTCACCGGCGTCGCCCCCGGCGACCACGCCGTCCTGTCCTTCACCTCCTGCGGCGGCTGCCACAACTGCCGTGACGGGCACCCCGCCTACTGCGCCACCTGGCTGCCGCTGAACCTCATCGGCGGCCGACGCGCCGACGGCACCAGCACCATCAGCCGTGCCGGGGTCCCGCTGGGCGGGCACTTCTTCGGGCAGTCCTCCTTCGCCGAGCGGGCGCTGGTCGACGCGCGCAGCCTGGTGAAGGTCGACCCCGATGTGCCGCTGGAGTCCATCGCGCCTCTGGGGTGCGGGGTGCAGACCGGGGTCGGTGCGGTCTGGAACGTGCTGAAGCCCAGGCTCGGCGACACCCTCGTCGTACTCGGTGCCGGAGCGGTCGGCCTGTCCGCGGTGATGGCCGCTGCCCTGACCCCCGCCACGAGGATCATCGCGGTCGACCGGGTCGCCGAACGCCTCACCCTGGCCAAGGAGTTGGGTGCGACGCACACGATCGACGCGGGCGAGACCGACCTCGGCGAGGCCGTCGCGCTGCTGACGGACGGTCACGGTGCCGACGGTGTCGTCGAGACCACCGGCAGCGTCGCCGTACTGCGCCAGGGCGCCGACGCGCTCGCCGCGCGCGGCACCCTGGTCGTGGTCGGCGCCCCGCCCTTCGGTACCGAAGTCGCCCTGGACGTCAACGGGTTGATCCCCGGCCGGCGGATCGTCGGCCTCACTCTGGGGGACGGCGAGACCCAGACCTTCATCCCCGCGCTGGTCCAGCTCGTGAAGGAGGGACGGCTCCCGCTGCACCGCCTGATCAGCCACTATCCGTTCGCGGACATCGAGCAGGCGGTGCGGGACATGAAGGCGGGCAAGACGATCAAGCCCGTACTGACCTTCTAGTCGACCGTGAGGACGAGCTTCCCCGTGGTCCGGCCGGTGTCGCCGAGCGCGTGTGCCTCGGCGGCGTCGGCCAGCGGGAACGTCCCGGCGATCGTCGCGCGCAGTTTGCCCGCGTCGACGAGGTCCGCGACCGCCCGCATGCCCGCGTGGTCCGCCTCGACCAGCATCCGCGCCGCCCGCACACCGAGCGCCGCGGCTTCCTTGTAGAGCTCCTCACGGCCCATCGGCAGGATCGACACCACGATCCCGCCCTCGCGCAGCACACGCAGCGAGCGGAAGGTGTTCTCCTCGCCGATCGTGTCCAGGACGACGTCGACGTCCCGGACCGCCTCGGTGAAGTCGGTCTCCCGGTAGTCGATCAGCTCGTCGGCGCCGAGGTCGCGCAGGAACTCGTGCTTGCCCGCGCTCGCCGTGCCGATCACATACGCGCCGCGTGCCTTGGCGATCTGCACGGCCACATGCCCGACGCCGCCGGCCGCGGCGTGGATCAGCACCCGCTGTCCCGGCCGCAGATCGGCCGTGTCGACCAGCGCCTGCCAGGCGGTCAGCGAGACCAGCGGCAGGGCGCCCGCCTCCGTGTGGTCGATCCCGGCCGGCTTGGGTGCGAAGGAGCGGGCGGACGCGGTCACGTACTCGGCGTGCGAGCCGTGCCCGAACGGGTAGGGCAACATGCCGAAGACCTCGTCGCCGGGCTCGTACAGGGTGACGCCGACCCCGACCGCCTCCACCACTCCGGAGACGTCCCAGCCCAGCACGAAGGGCGGCTGTCCCAGGAACCCGCCCGTCGCCCGGTGCTTCCAGTCGGTCGGGTTGACCCCGGCCGCCCGCACCCGTACCAGTACCTCGCTCGGCCCGGGCGTCGGCCGATCGATCTCCACTTCCTTGAGTACCTCGGGCCCGCCGAGGACGTCCTGACTGATCGCGCGCATCGTGTTCGCAGTGCTCATGGACCCAGCGTGCCGGGCCGGCGCGCTCCGCGAAATGGCAAGATTGCCAACCTTCGATAAGATCGTGCCATGGGCCGAGTGAAGCGTGTGGAGCGCGTGGCCGTCCTGGCACTGGACGGCGTCTACCCCTTCGAGCTGGGCATCCCCAGCCGGATCTTCGGCGCCGCGGACGGCCGGTACGAGGTGCTGACCTGCACCGTCGACGGCCGCCCGGTGCGCTGCAACGCGGACTTCTCGGTCACCGTCGAGCACGGCCCCGAGGTGCTGGGCACGGCGGACACGGTGGTGATCCCCGCGATCGACCCGGCCGCCGTGACCGCGGAGCTCTCCGCCGAGGTCACCGCGGCGCTCGCGCTCATCCGCCCGGGCACCCGCATCGTCTCCATCTGCACGGGCGCGTTCGTGCTGGCGGCGGCCGGTCTCCTTCAGGGGCGGCGGGCGACCACGCACTGGCAGCTGGCCGACGATTTCCGGCGTCTGTTCCCGGAGGTGCTCCTGGACGCGGACGTGCTCTTCGTGGACGACGGCACGATCCTCACCTCCGCAGGTGCCGCCTCCGGCGTCGACGTCTGTCTGCACATCCTGCGCAACGACCACGGCAGTGAGCTGGCCAACAAGGTGGCCCGGCGCTGTGTGGTGCCGCCCTGGCGCGACGGCGGTCAGGCCCAGTACATCGAGCAGCCCGTGCCGGACGCGGCGGCGACCAGCACGGCGGCGACCCGTGGGTGGGCCCTCGCCCGACTGGGTGACCCACTGACCCTGGCCGATCTGGCCGGACACGCCCGCATGAGCCTGCGCACCTTCGCCCGCCGCTTCAACGACGAGGTGGGCATGAGCCCCGGCCGCTGGCTCATCCAGCAGCGCGTCGCCCGGGCCCGCCATCTGCTGGAGTCCAGCGACCTCTCGGTGGACCAGATCGCCGGCGAGGTCGGCTTCGCGACGGGCACCTCGCTCCGCCAGCACCTGCACGCGGCGATCGGCGTCTCGCCGGGGGCCTACCGGCGCACGTTCCAGGCGGCTCGCTGAGCGACGATCCTCACCGTCCCCCGTACGATCCCTCACCGTCCCCCGTGCGAACGATCACGGTCCCTCGTGCGAACGATCACGGTCCCTCGTGCGTCGGAGGAGGGACAGCGAGTGTGCGTCGAACAGGGGGCGGGATGCGCAGAGGGATCGTGGCGGCGGTGGCGCTGGTGGGACTGGCGGCGGTGGGGTGCGACGACGACGGGGTGCGCGAGGACCTCGTCGTCACCGGTACGCCCCCGGCAACGCCGTACGCGGGGCGGCTGGACCTGCCGTTCAGGGAGAGCGCGGACGGCAGCGCCCGAGAATTCGAGGAGAGCTCGGGTGCGGCAGGCCGGGCGTTGGAGTGCGACGGCCCGATCCACTCGGGTGGTGGGGGCGACGGGTGGGCCGAGCGTGACGGCGGCTCGACGCCGGAGGAGGGCCTGAACGCGTACTTCGACATGGACCAGCCCGAACTGCCCGATCACGGCTACCGGGTGGAGCGGAGGGCGGCGGGCCGCGTCCTGTTCTCGTACGACGTCGACGGCAGGACCAAGGTCGCCGTTGTCGTCGCCAAGGACCAGCCGCACCGCCCCGGTTGGGGCCCGGAGACCAACGCCTCCTGCGACCCGGCCGAACTCCCCGCGAGTTTCACGGACAACAGGTTCGAGATCTGGACCGCCCGGGACGGCCGTCGCCTGCCCACCACGACGGTGAGCAGCTCGACGGGGCCGGAGCACTGCGACTGGGAGAGCGTCCACTTCCTCGCGTTGGGCGGGCGCAAGGACGTCAGGCAGTACGCCCGCGATCCGCGCGGGGTGCTCGGGAGCCACCTGCTCACCGCGGCGTACGAGGGGGACGTCCGTATGCCCGCAGGCGCGCACGACACCGGATACCGCTTCCACGACTGGGCGCTCTGGCTGACGGACGACAAGGCCACGGCGTACGTACGCACGAACCACGGGGTGGAGGCCTGGCCCGCCACGAAGGAACGGGTGGCCTGCAAGTGAGACCTCAGCGGCTCATGTGCAGGGCGACCAGCAACTGCCAGACCTGGTCGGCGACTTCCTCCGGCGTGCCCTCAAGGAGTCCATGCAGCCAGTCGGCGAGCACCCCGGCGAACGTGGCGGCGACCGCGGAGGCCACCAGCGGGGCGTCCGCGGCGCCCGCGAGGGTGCGCTCGGCCAGGCTGCGGGCGCGCAGGTCGCGATGGAGGACATGCCCGAGCGGGCCGCCCCCACCCGGGCTGAGCAGCGCGCGGTAGAGGCCGGCGTGCGGGGCGAGGTCGGCGAAGAACGCGAGCAGGGCGGGTGGCGCGGACACCGGGTCGGGCCGCCCGCGCCACGCGTGCAGCGCCTCCACGGCCTCCCGTACGACATCGGCGCAGGCGTCGACGGCTAGTGCCTCCAGGTCGGCGTAGTGCACGTAGAAGGTGGCCCGGCCGACCCCGGCCCGCCGCACCAGCGCGGCGACGCCGACCTCCTCCAGCGGGTGCTCGGCGCACTCCGCGAGGAGCGCCCGGCGCAGCTTCTCGCGGGTGCGGGCGGCCCGCGGGTCCTCGGGCGTCACCGCGCGAGCAGGACGGCGGCCAGGGCGAGCGCGCCGGGCAGGGCCTGCGCGAAGAGGATGCGGCGGTTGGCGGTGAGCGCCCCGTACACCCCGGCGACCACGACGCACACCAGGAAGAAGACCTGGACGCGGAACCCGGTCGGATCGGCGGCGATCAGCCCCCACACCAGGCCCGCCGCGAGAAACCCGTTGTAGAGCCCCTGGTTGGCGGCCATCGGCGCGGTAGCCCGGGCCATCTCAGGGTCGAAGCCGTGCAGGCCGCGCCCCGGCTTCTTCTCCCAGAGGAACATCTCCATCACGAGTATGTACGCGTGCAGCGCGGCCACCAGGCCCACCAGCACGTTCGCGACCGTCTCCATCGTCAGCAAGCTCCCTCGTACACGGTTGTCCACGATGTCCCGTACAGATATTTTCTGGACAGGTGTCCACTATAGCTGGACGACTGTCCAGGAAGTCACGGGGCGCTTCAGGTTGCCCCGCGCGGCCACTGGGGCAGCGACTGCGACGGCTTCACCGCGCGCGGACTCCGGTGGGCGGCCGCGGTCCTGGTGTGCCTCGGCCGGCCGCTCGCGACGACGGCCGCCGCGGGCGCCAACCGCACACTCCGCAGGGCGTGACCGTCACCCGGCCCCGGCGGCCCGCCGCAGCGTCAGCGCCCGCAGCGCGAGCTGCATCTCGAACTGGGCCGTCGGATCATGGAGCCGCTCGCCGAACAACTCGTCCAGCTGCCGCATCCGATAGCGCACCGTCTGCGGGTGCACGGCGAGCCGCGCCGCCACTTCACTCGCGTTGTGGCCGCTCTGCAGCCAGGTCAGCAGCGTCTCGGCGAGCCGCTCGCGCTGCGGCGAGCGCATCCGGTCCAGCGGGCTCAACCGGCGTTCGGCCATCGCGTCCACCAACGCCTCGTCCCGGAAGAGCAGGAGCGTGGCCAGGTGCTCCTGGCAGCGCACCATCTCCGTGTCGGGCAGGATGCCCCGCCGCACCAGCTCCAGCGCCTCGGCCGCCCAGCGCAGCGACCGGGCGCCCTCGTGCAGCGCCACGGTGGGCCCCATCGCCGTACGTAACCCGTGCAGCGCCCCGGAGACCGCCCGCGCCCGCCCCGGCCCCTCCGGATCCGGCACGACGAGGACGGCCGGCCGGACGTCGAACCGGGCGAGGAACTCCGGCGGCACGATGGGCCGGGCCGCCGCCGTGGGCCGCGGCCCACGGTCGATCGCGACCACCGCCAGCGCACTCGGCACCGGCCACCCCGCCGTGTGCGCGAGCTCGCTGATCGCCTCGGCCGACGCCGGCGGATCGGCGGTGAGCAGATCGAGGAGCCGGGCCCGCCGTTGCTGCAGCTCGCCCGCCCGGTGCAGCCGTGCCTCCGTGTAGCCCGCGGTCGTCGCGGCCGCCATCTCGTCCAGATGCAGGAACAGCGCCTCGCCGAAGGCGGCCAGCACATTGCGCGGCAGCAGTTCGGCGTCGACCAGCGCGTTGATCCGACGCCACGTCACCCGCGCGCCGAGCCGCAGCGCGGACTGGAACGAGTCGAGACTGCGCCCCTCGTCCGCCTCGCCGCGCCCGATGCGCCGGTAGGTCTCCTTCACCGGCTCCCAGTCGGTGTCCGGCTGAGCCATCCGTTCCAGGAACCCCTGCAGGGCGTGCTCGACACCCCGCTGCACGACCTGCATGTAGGTGTCGTCCGTCGGGCGCGCGTACTCCGGGATCTCGGTCTTGATCGCCCGTACGACCTCTTCCCTGATGTCGGTGAAGAACGGCCGGAGATGGTGGTGGAGGTCCGAAGGGATCGCCCTGAAGGGGCCGTTGGGCTCGTCGCCCGTCTCCGGTGCGGCCACCGCGTCCGTCGCGTCCGTCACGGAGTCTGTCGCCTCGGCCGCTCCGCGGCCCGCGTCCTCGCTCTCCGAGGTGTGGAATCCGGTCATCACTGCGGCTCCCTTCTGCGGGCGCGGTCGGGGGCTCGGAGACGATACCGGCAAGTAACGAGCCGCGCCCCGTCAACGGCGGACAGACGTGGGTGTGTGGATGGTCACTCGGTGACAACGGGGACCCGACGGCGTCGGCGGTCGACGGCCCGGAGCCCCCGCGGATTGGCCCCGGGCGCCGAATCGGGGCCGGGTCTTTGTCAGCCGACTGACAGAGGCCGGGTGACGAACTGTCAACACGTCGTCTAACCCGACCGGCACTCCTCGGCGGACGCTGGGCCCGTCCCCCTTGCTTGCCCACCCCGCCGGGCAACAGCCCCTCCGCCCGCACGAGTTGGAGCCATCCCATGACCCCCGCCCGGCCGCCCGCCGACGCACCACTGACGGACCACCTGCGGTACTGGGCACGCCACCGCCCGCAGCAACGCGCCTTCAGCCACGTCGACTTCCCCGACACGGCGTCCCCGGGAGAGCACCGCACCCTCGGCTGGCGGGCCCTGGACGCCCGTGCCCGCTCCGTCGCCGACCGGCTGGTGACCCTCGCCGCGCCCGGCGACCGGGCCGCACTGCTCATGCCCCAAGGACTCGACTACGTGGCGGCCTTCCTCGGCTGCCTCTACGCACGCGTGATCGCGGTACCGCTCTTCAGCCCCCGGCTCCCCGGTCACGCGGGCGCACTGGCGGCCGTCCTCGCCGACTGCGAACCGGGCTGCCTGCTCACCGACTCGGCCACCGTCATCGCGGTCGACACCTTCGTCCTGGACCACGCGCTGCCCGCCGTACCGGTCGTCCCCGTCGACCGGCTCCCCCTCCAGCGCTTCGCCTTCGACGAGGTCGAGTCCGCGCCGGTCCCCGACGACATCGCCTATCTCCAGTACACCTCGGGCTCCACCAGAGACCCCGCCGGTGTGATGATCAGCCACGCCAACGTCGTCGCCAACGCCCGCCAGGCCATCGACGCCTTCGCGGGCGACCTCGACGATCCCGGTGCCACCACGACCGTCGGCTGGCTGCCCCTCTTCCACGACATGGGCCTGGTCCTCAGCGTGGCCGCGCCCGTCCTCGGCGGCTTCCCCTCCGTCCTGATGGACCCGGCGGCCTTCCTGGAGAACCCCGGGCGCTGGCTGCGCCTGCTGGGCGCGTACGACGGCACGATCAGCGCCGCCCCCAACTTCGCGTACGACTACTGCGTGGCCCGCACCGACCCCGCCCTGGCCGACGAGCTGCGCCTCGACCGCGTACGCGCCCTGATCAACGGCGGCGAGCCGGTGCGGCCGGGCACCATCGACCGCTTCCGTGCCGCCTTCGCACCCGCGGGCCTCGACCCGGCGGCGCACTGTCCCGCGTACGGACTCGCCGAGGCCACCGTGTTCGTGACGGCGGACGCGCCCACGGCGGAGCCCACGACGATGGACTGCGACGCGGGCGCGCTCGCCGAGGGGCGGATCGAGAGCACACAGGACCGGGCGGGCGCGGCGGCCGTGCTCGTGTCCTGCGGCGCGCCCGTCGGCCAGGAGGTGCGGATCGTCGACGCCGAGGGCGCCGCGCTGCCTCAGGGGCGGGTCGGCGAGATCGAGCTGCGCGGTCCCAACATCGGGCGCGGCTACTGGAAGCGCGCCGATCGGGCTCTGCGCGACCCCGGGGGTTGGCTGCGCACGGGCGACTACGGCGCTCTGCTCGACGGACGGCTGCTGGTCACCGGCCGACTCAAGGACGTGATCATCGTGGACGGACGCAACCACTACCCCCAGGACATCGAGGAGACCGTCCAGAGCGCCGTGGACCTCGTCCGCCGGGACCGGCTGGCCGCCTTCGGCGTGACCCGCGCCGACGACACGGGCGAGGAACTCGTCGTGGTCGCCGAGCACCGCCGCGAGATCGACCCCACCGAGGAAGAGACCCGCGCGAGGGAGCGCGACGTACGCGCCGCGGTCTCCGCCCGCCACGGAGTGCGGCTCGGCGCCCTGCTGCTCGTCCCGCCCGGCTCCGTGCCCCGCACCAGCAGCGGCAAGGTGGCCCGTGCGGCCTGCCGGGCCCGCTTCCTCGACGGCGGGTTCGATCCCTGGTGAGCCCGACGCGTACGGCTTGGCGCCCGGAGGCCGGACCGCACTCCTACGGCCGCAAGGGACGTCAGGCTCCCGACGCCGTGTGGACGCGCTCACCCCCCACATAGGTCAGGGCGACCTTCGCGGACGCGATCTCCTCCGGCGGACCGGCGTACGGGTCGCGGTCCAGCACCACGAGATCGGCCAGCGCCCCGGCCCGTACGCTCCCGGTGTCGTCGAGGTGGTTCGCGTACGCCGAGCCCGCCGTGTACGCCATGAGGGCGGCCGTCAGGTCGATGCGCTCGTCCGGCAGGAACACCGGCCCGGTCCCGTCCGGGGCCACCCGGTTGACCGCGACGTGGATGCCCTGAAGCGGGTCGGCGCTGCTGACCGGCCAGTCGCTGCCCGCGGCGAGCCTCGCCCCGGAACGCAGCAGCGCTCCGAACGGGTACTGCCAGGAGGCCCGTTCCGGCCCGAGGAAGGGCAGGGTCAGCTCGTCCATCTGCGGTTCGTGCGCCGCCCACAGGGGCTGGATGTTGGCCGTGGCACCGAGACGCGCGAAGCGGGGTACGTCGTCGGGGTGCACCACCTGGAGATGGGCGAGGTGCGGACGGGTGTCGCTTCGCCCGTTGGCCCTCCGTGCCGCCTCCACGGCGTCCAGGGCGTCGCGTACGGCCCGGTCGCCCAGCGCGTGGAAGTGACACTGGAAGCCGAGCGCGTCCAACTCGGTGACGTACGACGGAAGTCGAGCCGGATCGATGAAGCTCTTCCCCCGATTCGCGGTGGCGCAGCCGCACCGGTCCAGATAGGGGTCGAGCAGCGCGGCCGTGCCGTTCTCGGCGACCCCGTCCAGCATCAGCTTGACGCTGTCGGCGCGGAACCGGCCGTGGCTGAACGCGGCCCGCCGTTCGACGAGTTCGGGTATCTGCTCGGCCCCACGCTCCCGGTCCCACCACAGCGCGCCGACGACACGTGCGGTCAGTGAACCGTCGCGGGCGGCCGTCAGATAGGCGTCCGACGGGTCCTCCATCCCCACGAACGCGCCGACCAGCGCGTCCTGCCAGGCGGTGATGCCGAGCGCGTGCAGCTCCCGCTGGGCACGCAGCAGCGCGGCGAGCCGGTCCGCGGCGGTGGCCCGGGGAGTGTGCCGGCCGACGTAGTGCATGGCCCCTTCCTGGAGCATCCCGTTCGGCTCGCCCGAGGCGTCCCGCTCGAAGCGCCCGTCGGCCGGGTCGGGCGTGTCGCGGGTGACGCCCGCGAGCTCGAGGGCACGGCTGTTGACCCAGGCGCCGTGGTGATCCCGGTTCGGCAGGTACACCGGCCGGTCCGGTACGACCGCGTCCAGCAGCACCTTGGTCGGCGTACCGCCCGCGAAGGCCTCCATGGACCAGCCGCCGCCCGTGATCCACTCCCGTTCCGGGTGCGCGTCGGCGTAGGCCCGTACGGCGGCGAGGGTCTCCTCGGCGGTCTTCGCCCCCGTGAGGTCGCACTGACTGAGTTCGAGCCCCGCCGGGACCGGGTGGACGTGGGCGTCCTGGAAGCCCGGCAGGAGCAGCCGTCCCGCCAGGTCGACCACCTCCGTCTCCGGGCCGACCAGGTCGTGGACCTCGGAGTTTCCGACGGCGGTGATCCGGTCGCCGGTGACGGCGACGGCTGTCGCGCCGCGGCCTTCGGGGCCCCTGGGACCCCCGGGACCCTCGTGGTTCTCGGGGGTGAGGACCGGGCCGCCGGTGAAGAGGAGATCGGCGTGCATGTGCATCTTTCCTTAGTTGGATGTGGCCAGCAGTTGGGGCGCGTCGGCGTCGGTGCCGTGTCCCGTACGGAAGTAGGGGGACTTACGGACCCACTTCGCCCACGCGGCGGCCAGGAAACCGGAGGCGATCATCAGGGCGGGGGTGAGCAGCAGGAACCAGCCGTTGTCCGCGCTGACTTCGAAGTGGTCGGTGGAGGTGTAGAAGGACCAGGCGAGATAGCCGCCGAGCGCGAGCAGGGCCGCCGCGCTCAAGGAGGGCAGGACCACGGCCCGTATCCCCTGCCGCCAGTCCTCCCGCAGCAGGCCCCGGAAGCGGGCGGCGGCCGCGAGGGCGGTGAGCGCGTAGGACAGCGCGACGACGATCCCGACCGCGTTCACCGTCGCCATGATCATGTCGGCGAGACGGGGAATCACCAGGGCGAGGGCGGCGACCACCGTCGCCAGCGCGCCGATCAGCAGCGTTCCGGTCGCCGGAGTCCCGTACCGCGCGCTGACCTTGGACCACACCGGTCCGAGCGTGCGGTCCCGGCTCATCGCGAACATCCCGCGAGCCGTCGGGATCACCCCGGCCTGCAGCGAGGCGACGGCCGAGAACATCAGGGCGACCAGGGGCAACGCGGCCAGCGGCTGGGAGGCGAGCCGGTCACCGAAGAACGCCAGCCCCTGCGCGCCGTGCCCGGCCAACTCCTGCTCGGACAGCACGCGTTGGAAGGCGACCGAGCCGAGGAGGAACAGTCCCAGCATGGTGACCAGCGTGATGAGTCCGGCCCGTGAGGCGTCGCGCGGGTCGCGCACCTCCTCGTTCACGGTGAACGCCGCCTCGAAGCCCCAGTAGCAGAACACCGACAGCAGCAGCCCCTGCGCCAGCGCCGACGCCGAGGGAATCGCGAACGGGTCGAACCAGCTCAGCCGGAAGGGGTGCGGACCGGTGACGATGCCGTAGCCGCAGAAGCCCAGCAGCACGACGTACTCGAAGACGAGCAGCCCGCTCTGCAGCCGGGCCGCGGTCCTGACCCCGGTGACCGCGGTGAGGGTGACGGCGACGAGGACCACGATGCCCACCGCGGTCGTCTGCGCGGTGGAACCCGGGTCCAGCACCAGCCCCGCCACCGTGTGCAGCCCGGCCTCACCGGCCAGTTGGAGCATCGCCGAGCCGGTCACGGCCGTGGTGTACGCGAGGAACGCCACCGTGGCCACGATGTTCACCCAGCCGACGAGGAAGCCGAGCCAGGGGGTGAGCGAACGGCCCACCCACACATAGCCGTTGCCCGCGTTCGGCTCGACCCGGTTCAGCCGGCTGTAGGCGCCCGCGATCCCGAGGATCGGCAGGAAGGCCAGCAGCATGATGGCGGGCAGATGCAGCCCGACCACGCCGGCCGTCACGCCCAGCCCGATGCCGATGCTGGTGGTCGCCGCCGTGCTGGAGGCGGCGATGGCGACGCCGTCCACGACGCCGAGCGACTTGCGCAGGGACGGGGGGTCCTCACCGTAGGGCTGCTGCGTCATGGCCTGCTCCGATCGCACCCAGGGGGCCTGATTCCGGCCCGATGACCGGAAATGAAACTGCCCGAGGCCTTAACAGGTCAACGCCGTTGACATAAGGTGCCCGCACCGGAGGTCGGAGCGCGGCACCGGAGGCGGAGCCCGTGCGGCACCGGAGGCGCGGAGCCCGCGCGGCAGCGGAGGGAGAGTCCATGACGTCCATGAACGACCGGGTCGTCCCGCCCGCCGCCCGGCGGCGCAGGCGCCCCACCAAGACCGGAGTCGTGCTCTCCGAGGAGCTGATCGTCGAGACCGCGCTGCGGCTGCTCAAGGAGCACGGCGCCGACGCCCTCACCGTCCGCCGCCTCGGCCTCGCCCTCGGCGCCGACCCGACCGCCCTGTACCGGTACTTCCGCGACACCGACGACCTGCTCCTCGCCATCGCCGACGAACTCATCGGCCGCACCCTGCGCACCTGGCGCCCCGCCGGGGACTGGCGCGCCGACCTGCGGGATCTCGGCCTGCGGATGCACGCCGGGGCGCTGTCGCATCCGCAGGCCGCGGTGCTCAGCTCCTACCGCGTCACCGGCCGGGTCCACGAGATCGAGGCCGTGGAAACCATCCTCGGCGTGCTGCGCCGAGCCGGTTTCCCGGACCCGGACGCGGTGCGGATCTACCACGCCTTCGTCGACCAGTCCCTGGCCTTCGCCGCCCTCGACGCGGCGAGCCTCGCGCTTCCGCGCGCCGCGCGTGACGCGGAGGCGGGCGTGTGGCGGGCGACGTACGCCCGGCTGCCCGCCGACACCCACCCGCACATCGCGGCGACCGCCCGCCATCTGCTGGTGGACATGCGCCGCAGCGCCTATCCGGTGGCGCTGGACATGCTGTTGACCGCGGCGGCGGCCCGCTTGGAAGAGGTCACCGAGCGCGCCGGTCACGCCGATCCTTCCCACGCCCGAGCAGAAGATCAGGAGTCCGCCCGCCCATGAACCCGCCCGCCCGCTCCCTGAAGCAGCGCAAGCACGACACCCTCCACCGGCTGGAGAACGACGTCGACTGCTGGGTGTCCACGGCCGACGGCGCCGGGGAAACGCCGTACCTGATCCCGCTGTCCTTCCTCTGGGACGGCACGACCCTGCTGCTCGCCACCCCGGCCGCCAGTCCGACCGGCCGCAACCTGCGTGCGACCGGCAAGGTGCGCCTGGGCATCGGCCCGACCCGCGACGTGGTGCTCGTCGAGGGAACCGCCGAGGCGCTGGAGGCCGCCGCGCTGCCGGACGGAGTCGGCGACGCCTTCGCCGAGAAGACCGGCTTCGACCCGCGCGGACTGACCACGGCGTACCTCTACTTCCGTATCAGCCCGCGGCGCGTGCAGGCCTGGCGCGAGGCCGACGAACTCACCGGGCGCGACCTCATGCGCGACGGGGAGTGGCTCCTGGCGGACTGAATTCGTCCTGCGGGGTAACCGGGAACACAGCGGGCGGCCGCCGCCCGCGCCCGGAACCCCGTACGGAGGACACATGGCACTGGTCACCGCAGGCGTCGTGGTACTGGACTGCGCCGAGCCCGAGAAGCTCGCCGCCTTCTACAGCGAGCTGATCGAGGCCGAGGAGACGGACGCGACCGCGAACCGTGTGGAGATCAGGGGCGTCGACGGCATCCGGATGGCGTTCCGCCGCGACGTGATGGCGACGCCGCCCAGCTGGCCGCGGCCCGAGAACTCCCTCCAGGTGCACCTGGACTTCCAGGTGGCCGACCTGGACGAGGCGGAACGCCGGATCGTCGGCCTCGGCGGGCGCCCGATCGAGACCAAGGATCCGTCCGGTCCGTTCGAGGAACGCGGTTACGCCGACCCGTCAGGACACTCCTTCACCCTGCGCCTCCTGCCGTCGACCACACCCAAACAGGGCTGACCGCCCCACCCGCGCCAAGTCGCGCTCGCGGCGGGTCGCCGGTCCTCAGTCCCGCCCGCCCTTGTCCGACGACGGCCAGACCCCCGTCGAGCGTTCGACGGCCTTGGCGCCCGTACGGTCCGCGGCGCTGCGCGCCACCGCGAACAAGGCGCCCTGAAGGGCCGCGGCGAGCAGCACCTCGCCCCAGCCGCGGTCCTTGTCCAGGGCGTCGGGCGCGTCCTCCTCGTGCCGGATCGCCTTCCAGGTCGCCCGGAAGGCGATCCCGGCCAGCGCGCCGCTCGCCCAGCCCAGCGCGAAGCCGAGGGGCTTGTAGGCGAGGGGGAGTTTGAGTTTCCTCGGCTTCTTGGACACCTTCTTGGACACCTGGTCCTCCTTCTCGGTCGAGGCCGACGGTGTCACCGAATCCTGGCGCGGGGTAGAGGGCGTGGGTGTACGCCGAAGTGTGAGGCGGGCACTCCTGGGAAACCGGCCGAGGTGAACCGGAAACCGAACACGTCGGACCGCAGGACACGCCTCACCGTGCTGGTCGCCCTGGGCGCCAACCTGTTGATCGCCGTGGCCAAGGCGGTGGGTGGCCTCCTCGCGGGCTCACCCGCGCTCCTCTCCGAGGCGGCTCACTCCGTCGCCGACAGCATGAACGAGGTGTTCCTCCTCGCCGCGCTGCGTCGCAGCCGCCGCCCCGCCGACCATCGACACCCCTTCGGCTACGGCAAGGAACGGTTCTTCTGGTCGCTTCTCGCGGCCGTCGGCATCTTCGTGATGGGCGGCTGCTTCTCCTTCTTCCAGGGCGTCGAAGCGCTGCGGAACGGCGCCGAGGAGTCCTTCCACGGCTATGTGGCCGGACTGGCGGTCCTGGGCGTCGCCCTGCTCGCCGAGGGAGCTTCCCTGCTCAGGGCGCTGCACCAGGTGCGCCGGCAGGGCGGCGGCGCGGACGGGATGCGCGACCCCGCCCTGCGTACGGTGGTCGCCGAGGACGGCACCGCCGTGATCGGTGTCATGTTCGCGATTACCGGCATGGTGCTGCACATGGTCACCGGCCAGGTCGTGTGGGAGGCCTGCGCCTCCCTCGCCATCGGGGTGCTCCTCGTGTGCGTCGCCTACTGGCTCGGCCGGGACGCGCGCGAACAGCTCATCGGGCGCGCCGCCGACGAGGAGGCGAGCCGTCGGATCCGGACCCTGCTGGAGGCGCAGCCCGAGATCGACAGCGTGGAGGCGCTGCTCACCATGCAGCTCGGCCTCGACTCGACCCTGGTCGCCGCCCGCATCGACCTCGTGCCGGGCCTGGACAGCGAGGAGGTCGAGGAGGTCGCCGTCCGCATCAAACGCTCCGTCGCCCACACCGTCCCGGAGGCCGATCAGATCTTCCTGGACGTCACCGACCCGGGTGCGCCACAGGACGCGGCGCGCGGGAACGTGGCAGCGGAAAGCCCCGCCGCGACGGGGGAGCGCGGCGGGGCCTGAGGCACGGGTGCCCGGCGCGCGAGGGATCATGCGCACCGATTTCCGAGGAAGTTCGGTCCGGGTCGGTCAGTCCGTCGACTCCAGCACGAAGACGGGGATCTCGCGGTCCGTCTTCTTCTGGTAGTCGGCGTACGGGGGGTACGCGGCGACCGCGCGTTCCCACCACTGGGCCTTCTCCTCACCGGTGACCTCACGCGCCGTCATGTCCTGGCGCTCGGCGCCGTCCTGGAGCTCCACGTGCGGATCGGACTGCACGTTGAAGTACCAGACCGGGTGCTTGGGGGCGCCGCCCTGCGAGGCGACCACCGCGTAACGTCCGTCGTGCTCGACCCGCATCAGCGGGGTCTTGCGGATCTTGCCGCTCTTGGCACCCCGGGTCGTGAGAATGATGACCGGCAGTCCCGTGTCCAGCAGCGTGGTCCCCTTGGTGCCGCCGGAGCCCTCGTACAACTCCACCTGGTCACGCACCCACTGCGTCGGGCTGGGTTCGTACTCACCCTCAAGAGGCATGACTTCCGTCCCATCGTCGCTCGTGCTGATCCTGTCTCGGCATGATTCAACACCAGCACGGACGCGAATCATCCGCACCCGGCCCGCTGGTGCGCGAGGTCCACTCCTCATGGTGCGACGAGCATCCGTACCGCCAGCACCACGATCACGGCACTCGACGCGAGCGCCGTGACCAGCCGCCCCCGTCGTCCCGTCAGCGCCCGGCCGAGCAGCGCACCGCCGCCGGCGAGCAGGAGTTGCCAGCTCGCGGACGCGACGAACGCGGCGAGCACGAACACCCCCTGCTCCAGGGGGCGCACCGCCTCGGCCGTCCGACTGCCGAGGACCAGGGCCGCGAAGTAGATCACGGTGGTGGGATTGAGGAGGGTGATCCCGAGCAGGGTCAGGTACGCCCGCGCCGGGCGCACCGGGTCCCGTACGGACCGGGCCGCGAGCCGCTGTTCGCGGTACTGGCGCACCGCGCCGACCGCGCCCCGTACGGCCATGGCGAGCAGCACCAGAACGGAGGCCCAGCGCAACGGCGCGAGCACCGGTTGCAGCGCGGCGGCGAGCGCGGCGCCCCCGAGGGCGGCGACCAGGGCGTACAGCCCGTCGGCGGTCGCGACGCCCAGCGCGGCGCACCCGCCGGTTCTCAGGGACGTACGCGCGGTGAGGGAGACGAGATAGGTCGCGACCGCTCCGACGGGGATGGCGATGCCATAGCCCGCGAGAAGCCCCGCGACGAGCGCGGCGGTCACGACCGGGGAAGCGAGGGCCTCCGCGGACGGCCGGGCTGCTGCTGGACCCGCACCGGACGAGCGGCGGCGGCGGAGGTCGGCGGCAGAAGGGCTTCGATCGTGGGCATGGGCAGATCCTGGGGCCGTCGGGCCGCCCGTGCAAGCGAATTACGCGAGGACGTCACCGAGCCACCGAAAGCGGGTGTGTACCGTGGAGGTAGCGGTTGGATCGAGCCACACACGCACCGTACGGACGGCACCTGGGCGGCGACCGAGGCCCGTGGGAGCCCGGCGACCGCCCCAACCGGCGACGGTGATCGGCCAGATGGTCCGTCCGGGGCATCTGGCCGAACTTTGCGTGGCTCCTATAGGTGCCTGGGGCATCTAATGAAGATCGGCAAGAGGGAACCATCGCTTGCGAGGTCACTCATGACAGAACCCGTTGCCTTCCCCCAGGACCGTACGTGTCCCTACCACCCGCCCACCGCCTACGACGCCCTGCGCGAGGCGCACCCCCTGTCGCGCGTCTCCCTGTTCGACGGGCGCAACGTGTGGGTCGTCACCGGGCACGGCACCGCCCGTGAACTGCTCACCGATCCCCGGCTCTCCTCCGACCGCACCCGCCCCGCGTTCCCGATGCCCACGGAACGGTTCGCCCAGTCCCGCAACCGGCGGGTCGCGCTGCTCGGGCTCGACGATCCGGCCCACCACACCCAGCGCCGCATGCTCGTGCCGAGCTTCACCCTGAAACGGACCGCGGCCCTGCGCCCGCGCATCCAGGAAACCGTCGACCGGCTGCTGGACGCCGTGGAGCGGCAGGGCCCGCCCACCGAACTGGTCAGCGCCTTCGCGCTGCCGGTGCCCTCGATGGTGATCTGCGCGCTGCTCGGCGTCCCGTACGCCGACCACGACTTCTTCGAGGAGCAGTCCCGCAGGCTTCTGCGCGGCCCGACCGCCGCGGACACCCAGGACGCGCGCGACCAGCTGGAGGCCTACTTCGGGGCACTGATCGACCGCAAGGAGAAGGACCCGGGGGACGGGCTCCTCGACGAACTCATCCACGAACAGCTGCGCGAGGGGAAGGTGGACCGCGAGGAGCTGATCAGCCTGGCGACGATCCTGCTGGTCGCCGGGCACGAGACGACCGCGAACATGATCTCGCTCGGTACGTTCACCCTGTTGCACCACCCCGAGCAGCTGGCGGAACTGCGGGCCGAGCCGACGCTCATGCCCGCCGCCGTGGAGGAACTGCTGCGCTTCCTGTCCATCGCCGACGGGCTGCTGCGGGTGGCCACCGAGGACATCGAGGTGGCCGGGGCGACGATCCGCGCCGACGAGGGCGTGGTCTTCTCGACCTCCGTCATCAACCGTGACGCGGGCACCTTCCCCGAGCCGGACGCCCTGGACTGGCACCGTTCGGCCCGTCATCACGTCGCCTTCGGCTTCGGCATCCACCAGTGCCTCGGCCAGAACCTCGCCCGCGCCGAGATGGAGATCGCCCTGCTGTCGCTCTTCGACCGGTTGCCCGGACTGCGTCTGGCCGTACCGGCGGACGAGATCCCCTTCAAAGCGGGAGACACGATCCAGGGGATGCTGGAACTCCCCGTGACCTGGTAAGAGGCTGGCGGCCATGAACATCGAGATCGCCATCGACAAGGACGTCTGCATCGGCGCGGGACAGTGCGCGCTGACCGCGCCGAACGTCTTCACCCAGGACGACGACGGCTTCAGCGCGCTGTTGCCCGGCCGAGAGGACGGCGGCGGCGACCCGCTGGTCCGGGAGGCCGCGCGGGCCTGCCCGGTGGGCGCCATCACCGTCTCCGAGAGCTGAGGAGCACACGACGAGACCTGAGAACGACTCGACGAACGCCGAGGACCACTCGACGAGCGCCGAGACCACTGGGCGGGGACGGCCGGCGCGAGCCCGCCGTCCCCGTCGAGCGGCGGCTCTATCGCCGCTGGGCCTCGACGAGTGCCCGTGCCGCGTCGGCCGCCTGCTCGGCCGGCGCCGTGCTTCGTGTGATGCCCGCGGTGACCATGGCGCCCTCGGCCAGCAGGAACAGCTGGTCGGTGAGGGCGCCGGGAAGTCCCGAGTCGGTCACCAGACCGCCCAGGTAGTCCTTGAACGCTCCCTTGTGGCCGCGGACCTGGGCGACCACGCGGGGTGAGGTCGCGCCGAGTTCGCCGTAGGAGTTGATCCAGGCGCACCCCCGGAAGTCGGGCTCGGCGAACCATTGCCCCAGCCATTCGAACACCGCCAGGATCCGCCGCCCGGGCTCCTCGTACCCGTCGACGTGCTCGGCCAGCCGCTGCCGCCAGCGCACGTCGCGCCGCTCGAGATACGCCTCGACGAGGAGTTCCTTCGCCGGGAACAGCTGATAGAGCCGCTTGAGGGAGACCCCCGAGGCGCCGCGGATGTCGTCCATGCCGACGGTCTGGATGCCACGGGCGTAGAAGAGCTCCTCCGCGGCGTCCAACGCCAACTCCCGGGCGGCGGCGAGAGCCTGTTCGCGGGCGGCTGTGCTGTCCATGCGGGGCTGCTCCTTGACGTGAGAACCAACGTTCTCTACGTTAGCAGTCATGAGAGAGAACGCACGTTCTCCACTCATGTGATGCGCGTGGACCGGATGCGCGTGTACCTGAAAGGACAGCCCCATGAACGACCGCCCGCCCCTCCCGCCCTTCACCCGCGAGACCGCGGTCCAGAAGGTCCAGGCGGCCGAGGACGCCTGGAACACCCGTGACCCCCACAAGGTCGCCCTCGCCTACTCCGAGGACTCGGTCTGGCGCAACCGCGACACCTTTGTCTCCGGTCGCGCCGAGATCGTCGAACTCCTCACCGCCAAGTGGGCGCGTGAACACGAGTACGCCCTGCGCAAGGACCTGTGGGCCTTCGACGGCAACCGCATCGCCGTCCGTTTCCAGTACGAGTCGCACGACGCCGACGGGCAGTGGTATCGGTCGTACGGCAACGAGCTGTGGGAGTTCGACGAGCACGGGCTGATGACCCGGCGCGAGGCCAGTATCAACGACGTACGCATCGAGGAGCACGAGCGCCGCATCTTCGGCCCGCGCCCGGAAGCCGAACACGGGGACACCTTCCCGGTCCACTAGGCACCCCGCGCGTCCACCGGCGATCCCGTGTGTTCACTAGGGTGCCCACGTGACTGAACACGCCGAAAAGCCCTTCCTGTACGTCGTGGTGTGCGCGGCCGCTGTCGCGCGGGACGTCAGCAAACTGATCACCGCGGCACAGGAACGGAGTTGGGAGGTCGGGGTCATCGCCACCCCGCAGGGGCTGGGCTTCTTCGACGCGCCGGCCGTCGAGGCGCAGACCGGTCGCCCGATCAGGTCCGCCTGGCGGGCCCCGGGCGACCCGCGCCCCTTCCCGGCCCCCGACGCGGTGGCCGTCGCCCCGGCCACCTTCAACACCGTCAACAAGTGGGCGGCCGGGATATCCGACACCCTCGCGCTCGGCACGCTGAACGAGGCGTACGGCCTCGACGTCCCGATCGCCGTGCTCCCCTGTGTGAGCGACGCGCTGGCGTCACACCCCGCGTACCGGGGGAGCGTCGAGCGGCTGCGCGGGATGGGTGTCCGGTTCGGCGACCGCTACTCCGGGGAGCCGGGGCAGGACGGTCTGCGCGCGGAGTTCCCCTGGGGAGCGGCCCTGGACCTGCTCGCTTCTCGCGCGTGACGCCTGGGGGTCACGCGCGACGGTAGATCGTGATCGAGTGGCCGACGTCGTCGATGGGCGTGGCGCCGTGGAGCAGCGCCGCCAGACGGCCGTCGGCCTTCGCGACGGCGGTGTCCGACACGGCGAGCAGTCCGTGTACCTCGCTCGGCGGCACCTTGCGCGGATCGGCCGCCTCGATCCCGTAGTACGAGGGCACACCACTGCCCTTGTAGACCAGCCAGACCCGCTCGTGCGGATACCGCTCGGACAGACGGTCGGCCAGGCGGCCCAGGTCCTGCCCCCAGTCGACGTTCGAGTCGTGCAGCCGCAGGCGGGTCTGCGAGGGTCCGCCGAACGCCTCGTTGGAGTACGGCAGGTAGTACGGGAACGCGCGCAGCGAACTGATCGCGACGAAGCCGACCAGCGCCGCCGTGACGAGGTGGGCCCAGCGCCGGCGCAGGGCGACGACCCCGGCCGCCGCCACCGCCAGGAACACCGGGACGAAGAGGGCGTATCTGACGCCGAGGTCCCGGGACCCGGTCATGGCCACGGCCAGCAGTACGGCCGGGGGGAGTAGGACGTAGGGGGCGGCGGGCCGCAGCCGGGGCACGGCGGCCATCACGCCGAGGCCCATGAGCCAGAGCGCGATCATGCCGAGCGGCGTCTTCACCAGCAGCGCGGCCGGCAGGTAGTACCAGAGCGAGCCGTGGTAGAGCCGTCCGAACAGGAAGCCGGTCCACACGTCGTTCTCGAAGCCGAACTGGATCCGCATCCCGTCGCGGTAGGGCCGGGGCACCGGCAGCCAGTCGATGACGAGCCCGCGCAGACCGTGCACGGCCGGGAGGTTCGCGGGAGCCGTCCAACGCAGCTGCGGGTCGACGACGAGATAGGTCGCCCAGACGACGGCGAGCGCCACCAGTGCCGTACCGGCCGCCACCGCCACACCCAGGCCGACGAGCCGCGGTTGCGCGCGCAGGCCCAGGCCCGGCGTGCGGCGTGCCTGCCAGAAGGAGAGGAACACCAGGAGCAGCAGCACCGGCACCGCCGGCAGGGTGCTCATCTTGGTGGCGAGCGCCGCGCCGAGCGCCGCCCCCGCGAGAGCGAGGTGGAGCAGGGGCCGCCGACGTCGGGCCCGCCACACCAGCCACACCGCCGTCAGCGGGAAACCGGCCGCCGGTACGTCGAGTGTGGCGAGCGAGCCGTTGGTGATGACGTCGGGCGAGAACGTGTACAGCGCGAGCGCCACCAACCCGCCCACGGCGCCGACGAGTTCACGGGCGAACGCGAGGACGACCAGACCGAACAGCAGCGTCAGCACGATCACCGGCAGCCGCGCCCACAGCATCACCCGCCAGGGATCGTTGCCCGACTCGTACAGCAGCCGCCGCCCGAGCGCGGTCTGATCACCTGTGAAGTGGGCATCCAGGTGCGGATGGGCGAACACCAGTCCGGTCGCGATGATGAGTTTGCCCAGCGGCGGATGCTCGGGGTTGAAGTGCAGGGTGTGTTCCCGCACATAGGTCTCCGCCGTGCCCACGTACACCGGCTCGTCGATCGTCGGCGTCTGCTGCGCGGCCGCCGTGACCATCGCGACCGCCATCTGGGCCAGCAGGGCGACCACCGCCAGCGCGAGCAGCCACCGCCGGTGCCGCCGGAGCCGATCGAACCGGCCCGGCGGTCTGGTGGTGCTCGTGGGCAGGTGGTCGCCCTGCCTGCTGGCCATGGATGTCGACATGCCCTTTGATACGTCCGCTCCGTGCGCACCCGCTCATCCGGAATCCACCCGGCTTCGGTGCGAGTATGCACGGTGACCCCTCGCGGGCCGCGGCGGCGTCCGTCAGTGCGTCCGGCGGACGTACTCCGCACTGCCCGGCGTCGACACCTGCACGTCACGGCGCACGATGCTCAGCCGCCCGCCGTAGCCGGCGAGGGCCTTGCGCAGACCGCTGTCGGTGTACTCGATGTCCACCACCCGGTCGTCGAACGCCTTTGCGTACGTGCCGCACTCGTCGTACTGGCCGCACTCCTCGGCCACCGCGAAGTCGAGCTTGGTCCTCGACCTGAGCCCGGCCAGTTCAGAGGTGTTCTTCTGTCCGATGGCCAGCCCCCGGGCGTGTGCGTGGGCCGAGAGGAGCGTGATGAACGCGGTGGCGTCGTTCGCCGTCAGCAGATGGCCGGAACGGGTGTAGCTGTCGTAGTTGTCAGGCTCGACGGCGTCGAATCCCTTGTCGGCGCATGCGTCGATCCAGCGGTTGACCCGCGCGGCCACCCGCGTGCGCCTGGCCGGCGTGCGGAGGTCGAGGAGCGCCTCGTTCCAGTCGCGGTCCATGACGACCTTGCCGTGGGCGTCCCGCAGCAGCAGATCGGCCGGCCACGCCTTCGACTCGTCCGGCTGCGCCTGGAAGGCGTTGACGTAACAGATGTTGTACACGCCGGGCGCGGGCGAGTCCGAACGATCGCGGGTGACGATGCGGACGCCGGACGGTGGCGGATAAGCGCCGCCGATCTGGTAGTCGAAGCCCGCGTGGAGCGGGGGGAGTTGTACGGCCCCCGGGCTCGACGGGGAGGCCTTACCCTGCTGGGGTGGCGTCCCCTGGTCAGACCCGGTCGTACAGCTCACCAGCGTCGCGAGCGCCACCAGGGCGGCGGCCGCCCCCAGGCCGGTGGCGCGGGAAACACGTTGGGCGGGAATGTCGGCTCCATCGATCGCGGGTACGACCCCGCCTCGGACGCTCCCGCGGTCCTGGCGACTTTGGCCGGACTCGAACGGTGTCCGCTACCGGCTGGGCGCACCTCTGCGTGCCCGGCGCGGCGCCTGGGCACCTCAGGATCAAATCGCCTGGACGACACCCGCGTCAAGGCGCCCCCCGCGACACCCGCGCGGGTCGCGGACACGGCCCAGTCACATGACAGAAGCGCCGCTGTGACCTGCGGCGTGATGCTGACCGTCACCCTCTTGTCGTAGCCGCGGAACTCAAGGAGGAGGACACCTCATGCCCATCGGAATCATCGGTGCCGGAGCCATCGGCCAGGCCCTCGCCTATCGGTTCGTGGCGGCGGGCGAGCAGGTCGTCATCAGCAACAGCCGGGGCCCGCAGTCACTGCGGGACCTCGCCGCCTCGATCGGTCCGGCCCTGACGCCCGCCACCGTCGCGGAGTCGGCCAAGGAGGAGATCGTCGTCCTCGCCGTGCCGTGGCGACGGCTGAGCGAGGCGGTGGCCGCCGCGGACGTCCTCGACTGGCAGGAGCGGATCGTCATCGACACCACCAACCCGCTCGGACCGCCCGACTTCAAGGTCGCCGACCTCGACGGCCGCACCTCCAGCGAGGTCGTCGCCGAACTCGTCCCCGGAGCACGCCTGGTGAAGGCGTTCAACACCCTGACACCGGCCGTGCTCGGCTCCGATCCGCGCACTTTTGTCGGACGGCGGGTGATCTTCCTCTCGGGAAACCACCCCGGGGCCAACGAGCGCGTCACGCGGCTGGCGGATCGGGTGGGGTGGGCGGTCATCAATCTGGGCCCGCTGGCGTCCGGCGGACGGCTGCAACAGTTCCCGGGCGGCCCCCTGCCGACGCTCAATCTGCTCCTGGAGCCCTGACCCACGCCGTATTGTCAGGACATGACCGGAGACCGCATCGAACTGGCCGTACACGACCACGGTGGTGACGGCCCACCCCTGCTTCTGCTGCACGGAGCCAGGCGCACGCTCGCCGACTGGGCCGCCGTGGCCCCCCTCCTCGTCCCCCGGCACCGGGTGCTCGCCGTGGACCTGCGCGGACACGGTCTCTCACCGTCGGGGACCTGGAGTCTTCCCCGGGTACTGGACGACATCGAGGCGGTGCTCGAACGGTACGAACTGCCCGGCGCGCTGCCCGTCGGGCACTCGCTCGGCGGGATGATCGCCGTACGGTACGGGCTGGAGCATCCGGACGTCACGCCCGGCGCGGTGAACCTGGACGGATACGGCTGGGGCCGCCCCGACCAGTACGTGGGCCTCGACCCGGTGTACGTCGAGGAGCGCCTCACCCAGGTGCGGGAGTCGGCGACCGCGACGGTGTCGGGCGGACCGCTGCCGGCGGACGGGCTCAAGGACCTGCTCGCCGAGCAGCGCGCACTCTCCGACCAACTGGGCATTCCCTACGAGCTGTTGGAGGCCGGCCTGCTGCGCAGCGTACGGCCCGCGCCCGACGGACGGCTGGAGGTGCACCCCGAACGCGCGCTCGTGCTGGAGATGCTGGCCGCCGTCGACGCACTCGACCTCTTCGACCTCTTCGACGCCTTCGCGCGGACGCGGCGGCCACTGCTCCTCGGACGGGCCGTGCGACCCGTACCGCCCGCCCCCGGCCTGCCCTGGCTCGACGAACTGATGACGGCGTACGGGAAGGGGCTCGCCAGGGACCTCGCCGAACTGGCCGCACGGCGGACCACCGTGCGGGTCGTCGGGATCGACGGTACGCACGAGATGCTCCTGGAGAGCCCCGGCGCGGTCGCCCATGCCCTCCTCGCCTTCACCTCCGAGGCGTTCCCCGGGTCCGACTCATGACGCCGCTCGGTGACGAGTGGATCGTCGGCCGGGACCACGAACTGGCCCTGCTGTCACGGCTGGTGGACGCTCTCACGACGGGGCGGAGCGGGGCCCTGCTGATGACGGGAGGACCCGGCGCGGGCAAGAGCGCCCTCCTCGAAGCCGCCGCCCGCATGGCCCGCCGGTCCGGGGTACGGGTGCTGCGCTGCCGGGGGAGCGAGGGCGAGTCGGGCCTCCCCTTCGCCGGACTGCACCAGTTGCTGCGACCCTTCCTCGACCTGGCCGAGGGGTTGCCCGGACGCCAGCGGGCCGCGCTGCTCGGCGTGTTCGGACTCGACGACGGCACGCCGACGGTCTCCGACCCCCTGCTGACCTCGCTCGGCGCCCTCACCCTGCTCTCCGACGTCGCGGAGCACGGCCCGCTCCTCCTGGTGATCGACGACACCCACTGGCTGGACCTGGGCACCCTCGACGTCCTGGCCTTCATGGCCCGACGCCTCGAAGGCGAGCCGGTCGCCCTGCTCCTGGCGGCGCGCGACACCGCCGTACCCGCACAACTCGACCGTCAGGTAGATCGGTTGACGATCGAGCCGCTCGACCCGGCCGCAGCCGGACGGCTCCTCGACCATCAGCCCCGGCCACCCGCGGGACGGGCCCGCTCCCGCGTCCTCGAACAGGCGGCGGGTGTCCCCCTCGCCCTCGTCGAACTCGCCCGGGCCGTGGCGCGCGACCCGGCCGCCGCCCACGAGGACGCGCTGCCCCTCACCGACCGGCTGGAAGCCATCTTCGCCGCGGACCTTCCCGAACTTCCCCCGGCCACCCGTGAGTTGCTGCTCTTCGCGGCGGCCGCGGAGAGTGCCGAGCTGCCCGTGATCCTCTCGGCCGTGGGAGACCGGGCGACCCCGGACGACTGGCTGCCCGCCGAACGCGCCGGACTCGTCCGCGTCGACGCCGACCGCGTCCGCTTCCGCCATCCGCTGATACGTTCCGCGGTCTACCGGGCCGCGACCTACACCGAACGCCACACAGCCCACCGGGCGCTCGCCGACGTCCTCGTCGGCGATCCCGACCGCCGTGCCTGGCACCACGCGGCCGCCGCCTCCGGCGTCGACGAGGAGGCCGCCCGGGAACTCGACGACAGCGCGGCCCGGGCACAGCGCCGCGGCGGCTACGCGGCCGCCGCGACGGCCCTCGAACGCGCGGCCCGCCTCAGTCCCGACCCCACCGTCCGCGCCGGGCGCCTGGTGCGGGCCGCGACCATGGCGATGTACGCCGGTCACCCGCGCTGGGTCGGCGAACTCAGCGCCCAGGTCGCCACCCTCACCGACGAACCGGCCCTCCTCGCCGAGGCCTCGCTCCGGGCGGGCTGGGCGCTCGCCGTCACCACCCGGTTCGCGGGCTCGCTCGGCTTCCTGCTGCCGGTCGCCGAGGCCGCCGTCGACGAGGACCCCGTACTGACCCTCGACGCCCTGGCGACGGCCACCACCCCCGCGTACAACTCCGGCGCCCCGGAACACCGCGAGAAGATCCTGCGGATCGCGGAGCGCGTGCCGCCGCAGGAAGACGAGATCGGCCGACTCTGGGCCCTCGCCGGCTGTGATCCGGTGCGGAACCGGGCGCGAGCCCTCGCGATGTTCGCGCGCGCCTGGACCGATCCCCTCGCGGAGCCCGGAGCGCGCCCGGAACTGGACCTTCCGCTGGCCCGGATGGTCGTCCTGGGCGGGACGGCCTGGGTCCTGGACGAGACCGCCGAGGCGATACGGCTGCTCGGCGCGGCCATGGACCATCTGCGCCGCTCCCCGACCTCCGGGGCCAACGCCACCGTGGCCCAGGCCCTCGCGCTGGCCCTCTACGAGAGCGGGTCCTGGACCGAGGCCCGCGCGGCACTCGACGAGGCGTACGGCCTGGCCGCCGAAGGCGGACTGGAGAACGTGGTGGTGGGAGCGCCCGTGCTCCGCGCCACCCTGCTCGCCCTGCGCGGCGACACCGAAGAGGCCCGCGCCGCCGTACAGCGCGCCGTGCACGGCATCGACCTGCCCAACTGCCGCAGCCTCCAGGTGCGCACGCACTACGCGCTGGGCGCCGCCGCACTCGCGGAGGGCGACCACGCGGCGGCCTACGACCGCTTCCGCGCCGTCTACACCCGGCAGCCGGAGCCCGAGCCCCTGCACTTCCACGCCTCGCACTACTACCTGGCCGACCTCGTGGCAGCCGCCGTCCGCACCGGCCGGGCCGAGGACGCACGGCTCGTCCTGGACACGACCAGGCGGCGCCTCGCCGAGGGCGAGACGTCCGCGCGGCTCACCGCGATCGTGCACCGGGCCGACGCCCTGCTCGCCGAACCGGACGACGCCGAACGGCACTTCACGGCGGCCCTGGCCGACCCGGCGGGCGACCGGTGGCCCTTCGAACGGGCACAGGTCCGCCTCGACTACGCCGAGTGGCTGCGCCGCCGGCGCCGCGCGGTGGAGGCGCGCCCCCTGCTCGCCGCGGCGCTGGAGGTCTTCGAACGGCTGGGCACCCGCCCCTGGACGGACCGCACCCGCGCCGAACTGCGCGCCGCGGGCGTCACCCCGGCGAGCCCGCCGGCCGGCTCCGCGGACAGCCTCGCCGAACTCACCCCGCAGCAGCTGCAGATCGCCCGCCTCGCCGCCGCGGGCCTGACCAACCGGGAGATCGGCGAACGGATCTTCCTCTCGCCCCGTACGGTCGGCTTCCACCTCTACCGGATCTTCCCCAAGCTCGGCATCACCTCCCGTGCCCAACTCCGCGACGCGCTGCCCGAGCCGGGGGAATGACATCAGTGCGGTGCCGCCGGGGCGAACTCCGTGCCGCACGGGCCCGCGCCCTCGCTCTCGGGCAGGGCGACGGGCTCACCGCCCATCGTCAGCGTGGGGTAATGGCGGCCGATGTGATGGGTGGAGCGGCCGACGTAATGGCCGATGAAGGAGCGGCGGAAGCGGTTGGCGCTGCGGTTGGGCCCGGAGCCGTGCACCAGACTGCCGTTGAAGAACAGCACGTCGCCCGGTGCCATGTCGACGGGCACGACGGCCAGACCGGGCGGCGGCGGGACGTACTCCCGTACGAACGACAGTTCCGCGTCCGCCTCCTCCGGGCAGAACAGGTCCATGCGGTGCGTGCCCGGCACCACTTCCAGGCCGCCGTTCTCCCGGTCGATCGCGTCACAGGCGATCCAGGCGGCCACGCAAGTGCCCGGCTCGACCCGCAGATAGAAGTTGTCCTGGTGCAGCGCCTGCCCCCGGGCCCCGGGCGGCTTGAAGTAGAACATGCTCTGTGCCGCCAGGACCTCCTCGCCGAGCAGGGTCTCCAGGATCCGCCGCAACCGCGGATCGAGGAGGCGGCGCAGGGACAGCTCGTTGATGCGGTGCGGATGCATGACCCGCGGATGGGCGTCCAGCGGATCCACCGGTCCGCCGCCCCCGGCGGCCCCGGTGGCCCCGGTGGCCCGGGGTTCGAAGTGCCCCGGGACCGGCCCGGCGGCGTGCAGGGCCGCGAACTCCGCGCACAGCTCGTCGATCTCGGCGCCGCTGAACAGGCCGCGCACCACCACGAAGCCGTTCTCCTCGAAGTCCGACCACCGCGGCCCGTCCATGTCCGTGACTGTCATCCGACCGTCCCTTCCCACCGGAGTCCCAGGTGTTTCACGCTAGGTCGACGAGCCTTCCGGGAGGATGTCCGTGCGTGCTGAGGAGTTGCCCGAGCCTGCTGCCCCGTCCCCGCCGCCGGGCCTGGTGACCGTCGGTCGCTTCGACCAGGGACCGGGGTACCGCGTCAACCGGCCTCGGGGCAGCGACAGTTGGCTGTTCACCTGGACGACGGGCGGACGGGGGCGGCTCCGGCAGGGAGCGGCCCGGACGGTGGCCGGCGCCGGAGACCTGGTGGTTCTGGGGCCCGGCGTGCCGCAGCGCTACGCCGTCGAACCCGGCGCCGGACACTGGGCGTTCTGGTGGGCGCACTGCCAGGCCCGCCCCTCCTGGACCGGATGGCTGCGGCCCCACGCACTCGACGACGGCCTGTACGCCGTCACACCCGCGCCCGCCCGGAAACGTATCGAAGCGGCGTTCCGCCGGATGCTCGCCGACGCCCGCTGGACGGGAGACGGCCCGCCGCCCGAGGCCGCGGAGCCCGCCCCTGGCGAGGTCGCGGTCGCGCACGGCACCGCCGCCCGGGAGCTGGCCCTGTGCTCCCTGGAGGAGATCGTGCTGCTCGCCGCCGCCCGCGCGGAGCGCCGCCACCCCGATCTCGACGCCCGCGTCCGTCACGCGGAGGCGGTGATCGCCGCGGACCCGGGCGCGCCCCACACCGTCCGCTCGCTGGCCGGGGCGGTCGCGCTCTCACCGTCCCGGTTCGCCCACCTCTTCACCGAGCAACTCGGCCGCTCCCCGATGCGGGCGCTGCGCGAGGCCCGGCTGGTGCACGCGGCCCGGCTCCTGGAAGCCACCGAGCTCCCGGTGGAACGGGTTGCCGCGGCCTCCGGATTCACCAGCGCGTTCCACTTCAGCCGCGTCTTCCGGCAGCGCTACGGGACTCCACCGGGCGCCTACCGGAAGGACACCGCTAGGAGTGCGGGGGACGCGGGTGACGCGGGGGATGCGGGGAATCCGGAGAATGCGGGGGAGGCGGCGGGATCGTCGTGACGGCGGGCGTGGCCTCCGGCCAGATCAGCAGCACCGGGCACGGCGCGTGGTCGACGACGAACCGCCCGGCCCGGCCCAGGCTGTGCGGTCCGAGCCGGGCTCGGTCGCCGTCCCGGGCCACCATGAGCAGATCGGCGCCCTCGGCGGCGGCGACCACCTCGCGCTCCGTGCGCCCGGTGCGTTCCTGACGGGTGCAGGGGCGGCCGAGGCGCTCGGCCGCCGCGTCGAGCAGCCGCGCCGCCGACCGGGCGCCGAGATCCTCCAGCCGGTTCCCGGGATCGCGCTCGGCGTGCCCCCGGCCGAGCAGCCCGGCGAAGGCGCCGTGCGCCAGTCCGGGCACCCCGGGTTCGCTGACGTGGAGCAGCACGACCTCGGTCGCCTGCGGCGCGTGCGTGCGCACGGCGTCCACGCAGGCCGGCCAGGTCCCCTCGACGAGCCAGACGACGACCCGCATGAGCATCAGCCTCCGGCCCTCACTTGTGCGACGGCTCAGCCCCCGATGACGTGGAGCGAGAACCACAGTGCCAGTACGGCGGGAACCAGCGCCGCCGGCACGGCGATCAGACCCAGCCGGGTGAACTCCCGCAGATCGACGCCGTGGTCGTGCTCCTGCACGATACGCCGCCACAACAGGGTCGCCAGGGATCCGGCGTAGGTGAGGTTGGGGCCGATGTTGACCCCCAGGAGCACGGCGAGCACCGCGCCGGAGCCGGAGGTGGCGGCCAGCGGCAGCAGCACCAGGACAGCGGGCAGGTTGTTGATGAGATTGGCCAGTACGGCGGCGAGCGCCGCGATTCCGAACAGTGCGGGCAGTCCGCTGCCGTCCGGGAGGAGATGCCCGAGGGCGTCGGAGAGTCCGTTGTCGACCACGGCCCGGACGACGATGCCCAGCGCGAGCACGAACACGAGGAAGGCCGGAGCGGCGGCCCTCAGCACGGTGAGCGGGGTGGCGCGCCCGCGCAGCAGGGCCCGGGCGGCGAGCACCAGCGCCCCCGCCGCGGCGGACCAGGCGGGGTTTACGCCCAGCGCGGAGGCGACGACGAACCCCGCCAGGGTGCAGCCCACGGTGACCAGCGCGAACAGGGGCAGCTCCGGCGGCTCCCCGGTCGTCGGCTCGGGCACGGCCGCTGCCAGGTCACCGGCGAAGAAGCGCCGGAAGACCACGTACTCGGCCCCGATGGCCACCAGCCACGGCAGCACCATCAGCGCCGCGAACCGGGTGAAGCTGAGACCGCTCGCGGTGAAGGCGAGCAGATTGGTGAGGTTGGAGACCGGCAGCAGCAGCGAGGCCGTGTTCGACAGATGGGTGCAGGCGTACACGTGCGGCTTCGGGCGGGCGCCCATCCGGGCGGCGGTGGCGAACACGACCGGGGTGAGCAGCACGATGGTGGCGTCCAGGCTGAGCACCGCGGTGATCGCCGAGGCGAGCGCGAAGACCGCGGTCAGCAGGCGTCCCGGCCGCCCCGCCGCCCAGCGGGCCATCCACGCGCCGCAGGCGTGGAAGAGCCCCTCGTCGTCACAGAACTTGGCGAGTACCAGGACCGCCGCCAGGAAGCCGATCACCGGCCCGAGGTGACCCGCCTCCGCGCCCGCGTGGTCCCAGGAGATCGCGCCGGTGGCGATCACCAGCAGGGCGGCCGGGGCCGCGACGACCGCCTCGGGCCAGCCGAAGGGGCGGACCACCGCGCAGACGAGGACGGCGACGAGCAGGACGACGGACAGGGATTCGGCGAGCGGGGTGTTCAGGGTTCGGTCCTCCGGGACACAAGTCGTGGTGCCCGACCATCACATCAGATGCCGCACCCCGCCCCGCTCACCGACCCTTCGGACCTGCGTCGATGTCGTCAGAACTCCCCGAGGGGCGTCAGCTCCGCCCAGATAGTCTTGCCGTCGGCCGTGTGGCGGCTGCCCCAGCGCTGGGTGAGCTGGGCGACCAGCAGCAGCCCGCGCCCGCCCTCGTCATAGGTCTTGGCCCGGCGCAGATGCGGCGCGGTGTGGCTGCTGTCGGAGACCTCGAAGATCAGGGTCTCGGCGTCGTGGATGAGCCGCAGCCGGATGGGCGGCTCGCCGTAGCGGATCGCGTTGGTGACCAGTTCGCTCACCACGAGCTCGGCCGTGAACGTCGCGGCGCTCAGCTCCCAGGCGGCGAGCTGCTCGACGACCTGCTTGCGGATCGGCGCGACCAGGGCGGGGTCGGCGGGAATGTCCCAGGTCGCCACCTGGGCGGGCGCGAGCCCGTGGGTCCGGGCGAGCAGCAGCGCCACGTCGTCCTGGGCGCCGCCCACCGGAAGCAGGGTCCGCAGGATGTCGTGGCAGGCACCTTCCAGGGAGTCCGCGGACTCCGCCAGGGCATGGCACAGCAGCTCGTGGTTGGCCTCGACGTCCCGCTCGCGGTTCTCGATCAGGCCGTCGGTGAACAGCGCGAGCACCGTGCCCTCGGGAAGGGCGAGCTCGACGGACTCGAAGGGCAGTCCGCCCAGTCCCAGCGGCGGACCGGCCGGCAGCTCGATCTGCCGGGGCGGGCCGCCGGGCGGGAGCATGACCGGCGGGGGATGTCCGGCCCGGGCGAGGGCGCAACGCCGCGAGACCGGGTCGTAGACCGCGTACAGGCAGGTCGCGCCGACCTCGCCGGTGGTGCCCTCCGCGCCGGCCTCCGTGGAGAGCCGTACGACGAGGTCGTCGAGGTGGGTGAGCAGTTCGTCGGGGGCGAGGTCGATGTCGGCGAGCGTACGGACGGCGGTGCGCAGCCGGCCCATGGTGGCGGAGGCCGCGATGCCGTGGCCGACGACGTCTCCGACGACCATGGCGACCCGCATCCCGGACAGCGGGATCACGTCGAACCAGTCGCCGCCCACTCCGGCCCGTGCGGCGGGCAGATAGCGGGAGGCCGCCTCCACGGCGGCCGTCCGGGGCAGTGACTGGGGGAGCAGACTGCGCTGGAGGGCGAGGGCGGTCTCCCGTTCCCGGGAGAAGCGCCGGGCGTTGTCGATGCAGACGCCGGCCCTGGCCGTCACCTCCTCGGCCAGCAGTATGTCGTCGGGGGTGAACGGATCGGGGCGCCGGAACCGGGTGAGGACGGCCACCCCGAGGGTCTGGCCCCGCGCCTTGATCGGCACCGACATGCTGGTGTGCAGGCCGTACTCGGCGATGCGGGCGCCGCGTACCTCGTCCCAGGAGAGCCACTCCGCCAGCGTGGCGGTGTCGTCGGGGGCGACGATGGTCCGGGAGGCCGTGAGGGAGTCCGCCTGCGGTGAGTGGACGGGGTAGACATCGACCTGGCCGGGTTTGACGACCGCCTCCGGGCAGCCCGGGTTCACCGACTGGTGGGCGGCGCGGCGCAGCCTGATCGGCAAGGTCGGCGGCTCCGGGTGGGGTTCGCCCCCGTGTTCCGGCGGGTCCAGCAGATCGACGCTGACGAAGTCGCCGAGGGCGGGCACACAGACGTCGGCGAGCTCCTGGGCCGTTCGGGTGACGTCGAGGGTGGTGCCGATGCGCATGCTGGCCTCGTTGACGAGCTGCAGCCGCTCCCGGGCGTTGTACTGCTCGGTGAAGTCGTGCGCGGCCAGGCACACTCCCCGTACCTGGCCTTCGGCGTCGGTGAGCGGGGCCATCCGGGCGAGCCAGGCGTGCGCGTGGTACTCGCCGCCGGTCTGCATGAACGTCTCCACGTCACGACCGGTTCCGGTGACGAGGACCTCGTGCAGCTGTGCCTCGAGGGCTTCGCTCTCCTCCTTCCCGCCGATCTCGGAGAACCTCAGGCCCTGGATGCGGGACTCGGGGAGGCCGATCACGTCGGCCATCGCGTCGTTCACCCCGAAGAGGCGCAGTCGGTCGTCGTAGACCGCCATCGGGCACGGGGACTGCGCCAGCACCGCCGTCGTCAGTGGGTCGTCCGGTGAGCGCGGGCCGCGGGCCTCCAGCGGGGTGACCACCAGCCAGGTGGCCGGGCCGCCGTCCTGCGGCTTCCTGCGGTGGGCGAGCAGCCACACGGAGACGGTGTGCCCGTCGCGGTGGCGCAGATCGAGGCTGCCGTTCCAGCGGTTACCGGTCGGTTCGGCCGGTACGGGCGTGTCCGTGGCCAGCAGATCGGCGGCGGGGCGCCCCTCGACCTCGTCCGGGGCATGACCCAGTAGACGGCGGGCCCCTTCGCTCCATCGGAGCAGGGTGCCGTTCCCGTCGATGACCGCCCGTGCTGTGGCGGCCTCGTCGAGCGGGTGGACCGGGCTCATCGTCGCCACTCCATTGCGGACACTCACAGTGAACAGGCGCGTCACTCGGGTTCCAGCCTAGTGCGTACGCGCGTTCCGCACCCGGCACACGGGTGGCCCCAGGGGTGCATCGGTACGACTTGTTCCGGCCGATGTGATGCGCGAGGCGGAAGTGGGTGCCGCACCCTTGACGGGGCCGTGTGTCACCCCGTCAGAATCTGTTTGTTCACGATCAGTTGTGATGACTTATGGGCCCTTGAGTAGGGAGAGCCGCCATGTCGGTCACTCGAAGATCGGTATTGATCGCAGGAACCGCCGCACCCGCGGCCGGATCGCTCCTGGGCGCCGCCGACGCCTGGGCCGACTCGCCGGGGCGTGCCGCGGGCCGCCGCCTGGTCGAGCTGCGCGACGGCTGGCGCTTCGCGCTGGTCAACCCGGGTGGGATCACCGACCCCACCGGCGCGTACGAGGGCGCCGCGCAGCCCGGCTACGACGACTCGGCCTGGCGGGAAGTCTCCGTTCCGCACGACTGGAGCATCGAACAGACCCCCACCACGGAACACGGCACCACCAGTGGCACCGGCTTCTTCCCGGGCGGCCTCGGCTGGTACCGCACCACCTTCACGCTGCCGACCGCCCTCGCCGGCCGCCGGATCTCCGTGGAGTTCGACGGCGTCTACATGGACTCGCACGTCTACTGCAACGGCGAGGAGGTCGGCCGCCACCCCTACGGGTACACGGGGTTCGCCCTCGACCTCACCGGTCTGCTGCACACGGACGGCACCACCGAGAACGTCATCGCGGTGAAGGTCCAGAACCAACTGCCCAGCAGCCGCTGGTACTCGGGCAGTGGCATCTACCGCGAGGCCCGGCTCGTGGTCACCGAACCCGTGCACGTCCAGCGCTGGGGCACGTATGTCACCACGCCGGACATCACGGCGGAACGGGCGGTCGTACGGGTGCGGACGACCGTCGTCAACGAGTCCGGTGCCGCCGCCGAGGTCGAGGTGATCTCGCGGATCGTCGACCCCGACGGCCGTACGGCGGCCCGTACGTCCACCAGGGTCGCGGTTGCCGACCGCGCGGACGAGACCCATGAACTCACCGTCGCCAAGCCCCGGTTGTGGGACTTCGCGACCCCGGATCACCGCTACACCCTGGAGACCGAACTGCGGGTCGGCGACGCGAGGGTCGACACCTGCCGCACCCCCTTCGGCATCCGCACCTTCCGCTTCGACCCGGACGAGGGCTTCCACCTCAACGGCGTCCACGCCAAGATCAAGGGCGTCGACCTGCACCACGACCAGGGCGCGCTGGGCGCCGCGATCAGCGTGGACGCCGTACGCCGGCAGATGACGATCATGAAGTCGATGGGCGTCAACGCCTTCCGCACCTCGCACAACCCGCCCTCGCCGCAGATGATCCAGGTCTGCGAGGAACTGGGCATCGTGATGATGGTGGAGGCGTTCGACTGCTGGCGGACCGGCAAGACGAGGTACGACTACGGCCGGTTCTTCGACGAGTGGTGCGAGCGGGACGCCTCCGAGATGGTCCTCGCGGCCCGCAACTCGCCCGCCGTGGTCCTGTGGTCCATCGGCAACGAGATCCCCGACTCCACCTCCACCCCGGGCCTCGCGATGGCGGACCGGATCATCGCCGCGATCAAGGCGGCGGACGACACCAGGCCGCTGGTCATCGGCTCGGACAAATACCGCCGCGTGCCCACGAAGGGCTCCGCTGCCGACCTCATGCTCGCCAAGCTGGACGGGCTCGGTCTGAACTACAACACCGCCCAGTCGGTGGACGCCCTGCACGCCGCCTATCCGCACCTCTTCCTCTTCGAGTCGGAGTCGTCGTCCGAGACCTCGACCCGCTCCACCTATCAGGAGCCGCAGCACCTCAACACCGGCGAGAACCACACCCCGGGCCGGCGCGCGGTCTCCTCGTACGACAACAACCTCGCGTCCTGGACGATGAGCGGCGAGTACGGGCACAAGAAGGACCGGGACCGCAAGTGGTTCGCGGGGGAGTTCCTGTGGTCGGGCATCGACTACATCGGGGAACCCACGCCGTACGACGTGTTCCCGGTGAAGGCGTCCTTCTTCGGCGCGGTCGACACCGCGGGCTTCCCCAAGGACATGTACCACCTGTTCAGAAGCCAGTGGGTGAGCGAGCCCATGGTCCATCTGGTGCCCATGACCTGGAACCACGAGGCCGGCGACACGGTCGAGGTCTGGGCGTACGCGAACGTCGACACCGTGGAGCTCTTCCTCAACGGGAAGTCCCTCGGCACACGGAGGTTCGACACCAAGACGACCACCGACGGCCGTACCTATCTCGAGACCACCGAGGCGACCGGCGACGACAAGACCTTCACCTCGGGCCCCTACCCGGGCAGTTACACCAGCCCGAACGGCAGCGCGGGCAAGCTCCACCTCACCTGGGAAGTGCCCTACGCGCCGGGTGAGTTGAAGGCGGTGGCCCGCCGCGACGGCCGTACGGTCGCCACGGACGTCCTGCGCACCGCCGGGGCGCCGCACGCGATACGCCTCACACCGGACCGCACGTCGCTCGCCGCCGACGGCCGTTCCCTGCTCTTCGTGACGGCCGAGGTCGTCGACGCCCGTGGTGTGGTCGTGCCCGACGCGGAGCACCTGATCGCCTTCGACATCGACGGCGGCTCGCTCGCCGGGCTGGACAACGGCAGGGAGGAGAGCGCCGAGCGCTATCAGGCGAGCACCCGAACGGCCTTCCACGGCAAGACACTGGCGATCGTACGATCCGGCACGCGGCCGGGCTCGCTGAAGGTGACGGCACGCTCCGAGGGAGTGCGGGGCGCCACCCTCACCGTACGCACCACCTCGGCACGCGCGAAGGCGACCACCCCGCCCGCGGTCTTCCGGCCGGATCCGGGTCCCGGCGCCCCGAACGACCCGCTCGCGGACGCCAGTTACTCCGGCCGCCCGGACACCCTGCCCGCCGCCATGCTCGACGGCGACGCGGCGACGGGGTGGTCCAACGCCTTCTACAAGTCGGCGACGGCCCTGCTGCCCGCCTTCAGCGGGGCCCGCCCCGAGGACTGGGTCTCGGTCACCTGGGCCCGCCCCCGCGCGGTCGACCGCGTCGAGGTCTCCTTCACCGTCGACGCGACGCACACCCTGCCCGCGTCGGTCGAGGTCGCGGTGTGGGACGGAAAGCGGTACGTGCCGGTGAAGGGAACGGCCGTCGACTGGGCCACCGCGTCCGACACACCGACCGTGATCACCTTCGACGGGGTGCGCGGCTCACGGCTGCGGCTCCTCATGGCGAGCGGGCACCCCGGCGCCGTCGAGGGCGGGCTGCGGATCAGCCGTCTGGAGGTCCCGGTGGTCTGACCGGTCCCGGTGCTCGTGCTCGGTCAGCGTGTGGAGTTCGGCCGGGCCGAGCGGGCGGTGCACCTCGACGTACTCGCCGTGCGGCAGGCGTTTGACGACGCCGGTCGCACGGCCGTGCGCCACCAGTTCCCGGTCCCGCAACTGCAACCCCAGGCAGATGCGCCGGGTGACCACGAAGACGACGACCGGGACGACGAACAGGGAGATCCGCACCGCCCAGGTGACGGTGTTGATCGACAGATGGAAGCGCGTCGCCACGATGTCGTTGCCGCCACCCGCGAGCAGGATCAGATAGAGGCTGATCCAGGCCGCTCCGATCGACGTACGGACCGGCCGGTTGCGCGGCCGGTCGAGGAGATGGTGCTCGCGCCGGTCTCCCGTGACCCACGACTCGATGAACGGGTACACGCCGATGGCGACCAGAAGCAGCGGGAAGACGACGATGGGGATCAGCACACCGAGCACGAGCGTGTGCCCGGCCACGCTGATCTCCCAGCCCGGCATGACGCGCACCAGACCCTCGGCGAAGCCCAGGTACCAGTCCGGCTGGGCGCCCGTCGACACCTGGTCGGCGCGGTAGGGGCCGTACGACCAGACCGGGTTGATGGTCGCGACCGCCGAGATCAGCGCGAGGACACCGAACACCAGGAAGAAGAAGCCGCCCGCCTTCGCCAGGTAGACCGGCAGGAACGGGGTGCCCACGACGTTGCGTTCGGTCTTCCCCGGGCCCGCGAACTGGGTGTGCTTGTGGTACACGACGAGGATCAGATGGGCGACGACGAGCGCCGCCATGATCCCCGGTATCAGCAGGATGTGGAGGGAGTAGAAGCGGGCCACGATGTCATGGCCGGGGAACTCCCCGCCGAACAGGAAGAACGACAGATACGTGCCGACCACCGGCACCGACAGGATCGCCCCGTCCACGAACCTGAGCCCCGTCCCGGACAGCAGGTCGTCCGGCAGCGAGTAGCCGAAGAGGCCCTCGAACAGACCGAGGAGCAGCAGGGTCCAGCCGAACACCCAGTTCACCTCGCGGGGCCTGCGGAACGAGCCCGTGAAGAAGTGCCGCATCATGTGCGTCAGCATCGCGGCGAGGAAGACCAGCGCGGCCCAGTGGTGCAGCTGCCGCACCAGCAGTCCGCCGCGCACGTCGAAGCTGATGTGGAGCGTCGAGGCGTACGCCTCCGACATCCGGATGCCGTTCAGGGGGAGGTAACCGCCGTGGTGCGTCACCTCGTTCATGGAGGGGTGGAAGAACAGGGTCAGGTACACCCCGGTGAGGATCAGCACGACGAAGCTGTACAGGCAGATCTCGCCGAGGAGGAAGGACCAGTGGTCCGGGAAGACCTTGCGCAGATAGCGCCGGCCGAGGGCGTACACACCGAGCCGGCCGTCGAACCAGTCGGCGACCCGTTCGCCGGAGGACGCCTTCGCGGGCCGGTGGTCCGTGGCGGTCATGCGCGCTCCCCTTCCGCGATCCCGGTCTCCTGGTTCTCGTCGTCGCGCCGCACATGCGCGAGCTTCTCGGGGTTGGTGACGATGTAGACGCCTGACACCTGCTCGCCGTCCGCGGTGAGGTCCATGACCATGACCGCGTACGGCGACTCGCCCTCGAAGAGCACGGCGGAGTCGTCGCCGTTGACGCGCCGGTAGCGCAGGTCGAAGCCGGAGCCGCGCCGGGTCGCGTACCCGGCGAACAGCCGCGCCGCCTTGTCCCGGCCGTGCACAGGACGCAGCCCGCCCGAGGCCTTCCCGCCGCCGTCCGTCCACACCGTGACGTCCGGTGCCAGGATCTCCATCAGCGCCGCGATGTCCCCGCCGAGCGCCGCCTCGACGAAGCGCTCGGTCGCCTGCCGGCGGACGCGCGGATGGGCCTGGTAGCGCGGCCGACGGGCGTGCACGTGCTCCCGCGCGCGGTGCGCGAGCTGGCGTACCGCCGCGGGGCTGCGGTCGATGACCTCCGCGATCTCGGTGTGCGCGTAGCCGAACACCTCGTTGAGGACGAAGACCGCGCGCTCCAGAGGGGTGAGGGACTCGAGGACCACGAGCATCGCCAGCGACACCGACTCCGAGCGCAGGGCCCGGTCGTCGGCCGAGTCCTCGGGGGCCGGCTCGTCGAGCAGCGGCTCCGGCAGCCAGGGGCCCACATACGTCTCGCGTCGGCGGGTGATCGCGGCGCGCCGCGCGAGCGCGTGGTTCACGGCGATGCGTACGAGATAGGCGCGGGGGTTGGTGATGCCCTCCAGCGGGGTGCGGTGGGCGCGGCCCGTCCAGGACAGCCAGGTCTCCTGGAGGACGTCGTCGGTGTCGGCGACGCCGCCGAGGATGTTGTAGACGATCGCGAAGAGCAGCTCGCGGTGGTCGACGAACACCTGCGTCGCGCCGTCGGCCGTCCCGGTCGCGGGGCTTTCGGACATGCCTTGCCTCCCTTGGTGCGCTCACTACTGCGAGGGGAGAAGCGGGCCCGAATGTGACGTCCGGAGAGCGATATGTGACGTACGTCTCACGGAGTCCGCCGGGCGTCACATCGGCGGAAGCCCACGCCCTCTTGAACGCGAGTCCGATGCCTCGACACAAGGAGACAGACACCGTGTTCAAGAAGTGGCACGACAAGTGGCACGGCAACCCATGGGCGATCCTCATCACGCTCTCCCTGGGCTTCTTCATGACCCTGCTCGACCTGACGATCGTGAACATCGCGATCCCCGACATGGGCCAGGACCTCGACGCCTCCCTCGACGAGATCCTGTGGGTCGTCAACGCCTACACCCTCGCCCTGGCCGTCCTGATGATCACTGCGGGCCGCCTCGGCGACCTGCGCGGCAAACGCAACCTGTTCCTCGCGGGCGTCGCCCTGTTCACCCTCGCCAGCCTCGCCTGCGGCCTCGCGCAGAATCCGGCGCAGCTGATCGCGTTCCGGGCGGTCCAGGGCCTGGGCGCGGCGCTGCTCATGCCGCAGACCCTGTCGATCATCACGGAGGTGTTCCCGGCCGACCGGCGGGGCGCCGCGATGGGCGTCTGGGGCGTGGTCGCGGGCGTCTCCGGCGCCCTCGGCCCGATCATCGGCGGCGCGCTGATCACCCACCTCGACTGGCGGTGGATCTTCTTCGTGAACCTGCCGCTCGGAGTCGTGGTGCTGGGCCTCGCCGCGGCGGTCATCCCCGGCTCACGGCGCACCGTACGCCACCGCTTCGACACCCTGGGCGTGCTGCTCGCCTCGGGAACCCTGTTCTGTCTGGCCTTCGGCCTGACGGAGGGACAGCGCTACGACTGGAACGCCTGGATCTGGTCGCTGTTCGGCGCGGCGGCACTCCTCTTCGCCGCCTTCCTCGGCCATGAGCGCGGCCAGCAGGGCGACGATCCGCTCGTCCCCTTCTCGCTCTTCAAGGACCGCAACTTCACCCTCATCAACTTCGTGGGCGTCACCGTGTCCTTCGGCGTGGTCGGGATGTTCCTGCCGCTGACGATCTACCTGCAGTCCGTACTGGGCTTCAGCGCGCTCAAGTCCGGGCTCGTGCTGCTGCCCCTCGCGCTCGGCTCGTTCGTGACGGCCGGGCCCGCCGGAGTCCTCGCGGACAAGATCGGCGGCAAGTTCATCCTGATGACCGGGCTGCTCGCCTGGACGGCGGCCCTGGTGTGGATCGTGGGCGCGGCCGACGTCGGGTCGAGCTGGACGGCCGTCGCCTTCCCCCTCTTCCTCGCGGGTCTGGGCGCGGGCTGCACCTTCGCACCGATGGCCACGGAGGTCATGCGCAACGTACCGGCGAAGCTGTCCGGAGCGGCGTCCGGCGTCAACAACGCGCTGCGACAGGTCGGTTCGGTGCTCGCGGGCGCCGTCGTCGGCGCCGTGCTCCAGGCCCAGCTCGCCTCCTCGCTCACCGACCAGGCCCGACAGCGCGCTGGACGACTGCCCGCTGCGTACCGCGACGGCTTCGTCGGCGGCTTCTCCCGGGCGGGGACCGATGTGAACGCGCGCCAGGCGGCACGGCCGCCGGAGGGCGTACCGCACGACATCGCCGACCGCATGCGCGTGTTGGGCGCCCAGGTCTTCGGGCACGGTTTCGTGCACGCCATGGGTCCCGCCGTCCTGGTCTCGGCCGCCGTCCTGCTAACCGGCGCGCTCACCTGTCTCGCCGTACGCCGTCACCTCGGCCCGTCGGCCAACCCGCACGCCCTGCCCGTCCACGAACCCCAACTGGAGGAAGCAACCTCATGACCACCGAAGCCGCGGCCGGCACGGTCGACCTCACCGTCATGTACGCAGCCCACGACGCCTTCCGCCGCGACCTGGAACGCCTCGGCGACGCGGCGGTCGAAGGCACCGCCTTCACCCCCCAGGTCCGCGCGGGCTGGGACAACTTCAGGCATCAGCTGCACATCCACCACACCGCCGAGGACAGCGATCTGTGGCCGCGCGTGGAGCGCAAGGTCGCGGGCCGTCCCCGGGACATCGCCCTCCTCGCCGAGATGGAGGCGGAGCACGCCCTCCTCGACCCGCGGCTCACCGCCGTCGACGCGGCCCTGAAGGACCGCTCGGCCGAACTCCCCGCCCTGGTCCGCTCGTTGGCGTCGACCCTCGACGAGCACCTCGCCCACGAGGAGGAGAGCGCCCTGCCGCTCATCCGGGAGGTGCTGACGCCCGCGGACTGGGGCGCGTTCACCGGCCGTATCCGCAAGACACAGGGCGTGCGCGGGGCCGCGCTCTTCGTGCCGTGGATCGTCGACGGAGCACCGCCCGCCGACCGCGCCCGGTTCCTCGGCGCGCTCCCGCCGCCCGTACGCGTCCTCAACAAGCTGTTCTGGGAGGCGGGCTACCGCAGGCGCGGGCTCTGGGTGGCCTGAGAGCCCGGAAACGCTCAGGCGGGGTTCTGCTCCATCCAGTGGTCCGGGCCGGGGTCGCCACCGGGAGCCCGTACGGCGAGCCGGTCCAGGTAGTGCTCCCAGCCCTCCTGGTGCGGCCCGCGGGCCGGCTCGGGCAGCCCGGAGTGGGTCAAGGTGAGCAGGGTGCCGTCCGGCTCGGGGGCGAAGGTGACCTCGACCCGGCTGCTGCCGGGCGGCACCGGGTCGCCCTCGTTCTCCCAGCCCCAGGTGAAGACGATCCGCGTGTAGGGGTCGACCTCCTCGAAGCGTCCGGAGGCGGTCGCTTCACCGACGACCCGCATCCGGTACGCGCCACCGGGAGTCGGGTCGAACACGCCCTCGATGCCCTGCCAGGACAGCCATCGGTCGGCGTCGGTGAAGAAGGAGAACACGGTCTCCGGACGGGCCTTGATGTGTAGCTGTACGACGACGGAGCCGTCGGGGGTGATGGTCACTTCTGCTCCTCCTCCCGCTCGGCCTGTTCGGCGAGCGCGGCCAGGGCGTCCAGTGAGTCGCCCCACATGGACTCCAGGTAGGCGGCCAGCGGTCCCATCCCAGCACGGTCCGCGCGGTAGTACCGCTTGGTGCCGTCCTTCCGGACGACGACCAGCCCCGCCTCGCGGAGCACCTTCAGGTGCTGGGAGACCGCGCCGAAGGTGACGTCGAAGCGCTCGGCGATCTCTCCGGCGGGCAGCTCCTCGTGCCACACCAGCTGGAGAATCGCCCGCCGCCGCGGCTCGCTGATCGCCTTCACCTGATCCACGCTGCTTATTTTAGTCATGGCTGCAACTTGCGTCGGCGGTGGATCTTATTTTAGTGTCGACTAAAGAAAGATGTTCGGGGCGACACCGGACACTCACGACATGCCTGGGAGGACGTCCGATGGCCGACATCGCGATGCAGCTGACCATCGAGGCCGAGGCGGACACCGTCCGCGCGGCGCTCGCCACCGAGACCGGCGTGCGCGGCTGGTTCACCACGGACGCCGCGATAGGGGAGGGCGTCGGAGCGGAGCACGCGCTGGGCTTCCCCGGTGTGCCGGAGCCCTGGCGGCTGCGGATCACCGAGTCCGGCGACCGGCGCCTGGTCCTCGCGGGTGAGAACGGCCCGTGGTCCGGCACCACGCAGACGTACGAGATCCTCGACGTCCCCGAGGGTGGGGTCCAGCTGCGCTTCACGCACGCCGGGTTCCCGGACCAGGGCGACGCCTACCGCGACTTCACCTACGGCTGGGCCACCAAGTTCACGGCGCTCAAGGCGTACGCGGAGACGGGCAAGCCCGCTCCGTTCTTCGGCTGATCGTCCCCTCCTCCATCACCTCCACCCCGTCTTGAATGGGAGCAACCCTCATGAGCGTCAACCCCGTTGAACTCGCCGACCAGCTCGCCCGCGCCGCCCGTAACCTGCGGCTGCACACCCGGCAGTCGGACCTCACCGGAAAGCGTGAACTGCCCACCCCCTGCGCCGCGTTCGATGTCCACGGGCTCAGCGAGCACCTGCTCGGCGTGCTGACCATGAGCGGGTACGCCGCCAAGAAGCAGGCGCTGCCCGCCGACGCCCCGACGACGCTGACCGAGGCGCCCTGGGTGGTGTATCCGCCGCTCCTCGACCAGCTCACCGCGGCCTGGGCCGAGCCCGGCGCCTGGGAGGGCGAGACCTCCTTCGGGCCGAACACCTTCCCGGCCCCCTTCGCCGGGATGATCACCATCATGGAGCTGACCGTGCACGGCTGGGACCTGGCCACGGCCACCGGGCAGCCGTTCACGGCCGACGACGACGTGGTCGCCACCGCGACGGCCATCGTCGGACAGATCGCCGAAGGGGCCCGGGCGAACGGATCCTTCGGACCCGAGGTCGAGCCCGTCGCCGGCGCCACCGCGCTGGAGCGCCTGCTCGCCCTCACCGGACGGAAGGTCGCCTGATGGCGGACGCCGGCGAGCTGTTCGGCCGCCTCGCGGAGGATCTCGCCCCCCGCGGGGCGAGACTCTCCAAGATGTTCGGCATGCCGTGCCTGAAGGACCCGAACGGCAAGGCCTTCGTCGGTCTCCACGAAGGCGAACTCGTCGTCCGCCTGCACCGCGACAGTCCCGAACACGCCGAGGCGCTCGCGGTCACCGGCGCCCACCTCTTCGACCCGATGGGCGGCCGCCCCATGAAGGACTGGGTGTGCCTGCCGCTCGCCGCCTCCGCCCGCTGGCTGACCTTGGCGGAGGCGGCCCGCGAGCAGCCCCGCTGAATCGGCTGGCGGTACCGCTGCGCATACCTCTTGAGCAGGTGATATTTACGAGTAAGTACCCTCGCGGTACCGTGGCGACATGCCAGCCTTGAATGTGGAGTTCAGTGACCGTGAACTCGAGGACCTCCGGCAGATCGCCAAAGAGCGCGGTACGTCGATGAAGGCACTGGTGCGCGAGGCGGCCGCGGCCGACATCGTGCGGCACCGGGCGCTGAAGGAGGGCGCGGAGGTGTTCCGCCGCTTCTTCACGGCGCACGCCGACGAGTTCGCGGCCGCCTTCCCCGAGGACGAACCTCCCGGCAGGGGCGAGGGACGGGCCGCCTGAGCGATGGCTCCCGTCATCCATATCGACGTGCCGTGGCTGCTGCAGCGCCACGAAGAGGTGCTGCCCGACCAGCCCACGGTCAACGACTTCTCGGCCCTGGTCGCCGCCGTGGCACGGCACCGCGTCGACCCGCCCCGCCTCGGAGTCGACTCCGACCCGGCCTGGCGCGCCGCCGCTCTGCTGCACACCCTGGCCCTGCTGAAGCCGCTACCGGCCGCCAACGCCCGCTTCGCCTGTTCGGCGGCGGTGGCGTACATGTTCGTCAGCGGTGTCGGGATCGACCCGCCCTACGGGGCGCTCGTCGACCTCGCCCGGGATCTGATCTCCGGCAAGACCGACGTCTACGGCGCGGCCGACCGCCTGCGCACCTGGCAGATCTGATACCCGCCGCGCGGCCCCCCTCTCGCCCCCGAGGCCGCCGGCCGAGGGCGGGAGGATCGGGGCCGGCGGCCGGTTTCGCGCGGGAGAGCCGCCGTCCTGCGCGGGGCCTCCGAGAAGGGCCGGGTTCCAGTGGACTGCGGAGCACCGCGCGCCGGGAGCGTGCGACGGGCTCCGGAGTGAGCGCGCGGTTCACACGGGGCGCGTGAGGGCCCATGGCGTATGAACGTGGTGCCGTGGTGAGGCGCGTGAACGTGGTGCCGCGGTGAGGCGCGTGAACGTGGTGCGGGAAATTTCGAAAGCCGGTGCGAGCGACGCGAGTTGGCGTAGTTACTGACTATCTTTCAATATGCAGATGTTGCTCAAGTGCCTTGTTGGTCATGAGCGTGTTGTGCGAGGGTGAACTTACCGCGCGGGTCAATGGCCGGGTATGAAATCGGTGTTCATCATTCCGGGCCGGCGGCCATTTTCCCGGCGCTCCGTCAAAAGGTGTGCACCAGGCAGGGGCTCCCTTTTCGGCGACCAAGGAAATTCTGTGCACCACCTTGCACCGTGGAAGGAACCCGCTCTGTGCCCACCCCCCACCCCCCTCGCCCCTCCTATCCCCCCGGCGGTGCTCCCGGGGAGTCCGACGAAAGCCTCGCCGCGCGGCTGAGAGGCCGGACGGAGGGCGAGGCCACGCAGTCCGTCGCCCTGCTGATGGCGCGGCACTGGCAGCCGACGTACGACTACGCGGCCATCTGCCTCGCCTCGTCCTCGAACGTCGCCTCGATGGTCGCCGCGACCTCCTTCCACTACGCCCTCGACTGCCTGATACGTGGCGAGTCCGGAGCGGCCCTGCGGCCCCGACTGCTCGTGACCGTGCGGGACACCGTCAATGAGTGGTCCGGTGAGGACCGGATATCCGGCGTTCTGCCGGATTTGAGGAAACCCGCCGGGGGGCGGGGTATGCGGGCGGCGCAGTCCATGACCGCCGAAAATCGGAAGCTCGCCGAGCGCTCTTTCCATGCCTTGCCGCCCCTCGCCCAGTGTCTGCTGTGGCACACCGAGGTCGAGGCCGAGGACATTTCCGTACCGGCCGGTCTGTCGGGCCTGGACGTCGACACCGCGTCGGCCGCTCTGGAGCAGGCCCGTGAGCAATTCCGCCAGGGATGTGTGCGCGCCCACCGGGAACTCGCGCCGAGCAAGGAATGCGGCTTCTACAACCGCCTGCTCGACGTCCCGATTCGTCGTGGGGGCGCCTTGCTGCCGGATGTCCGACAGCATCTGGGGGAGTGCCGCCACTGTCGGCACGCGGCCGAGCAACTCGGCTATTTCGAGGGCGGTTTGGGGATTCTGCTCGCCGAAGCGGTGCTCGGTTGGGGCGCGCGACGCTACCTCGACGCACGCCCGGGGCGCGGGCGGCAAGCGGTGCGCCCCGAGGAGGGGTTCGCGTTCGGCGGCGGACGGGCGGTCGCCGAGGGAGGCGTGGGTACCGGCGGGCGCGTGGGTGCCGGCGGGCGTCTCGGGACCGGTGGGCGTCCTGGAAGTGCCGGCCGTCATCGTCTGTTGGCGCAGATTCCCGCCCCCGGGCGGCTGGCCCAGATTGCCCAGAAGCACTCGAAGGTCCTGCTCACCGGGGCGGGCACGGCCTCGGCGGTGCTGCTCGTCACCGTGCTCACCATCAGTCTGTGGTCCCACGGCGAAGGTGGCGCCGACCCGACCGCCTCCACGGGGGTCGGCAGCAGCCACACCGTCTCGCCCAGCCCGGTCGCCCCGGACCCCTCCGCCGACTCCTCGCCCCCGACCTCGGCCGGACTGCCCACCAGCACCGAGCAGACCCGGCTGCGCAACCTCGCCGCCGACCTCTGCCTCGACATCCGGGGCGGAAAGGCCGAGGCCGGTGCCGAGGCCGAGCTGGCCGTCTGCTCGTCCGCCTGGACCCAGCAGTGGTCGTACGAGAGCGACGGCCTGCTGCGCAGCGTCGCCGACCCCGCGCTGTGCCTGGACTCGCACGCCGACGACGGTGTCGTCGCCCTGGACCGCTGCGTCGCGAAGAGCGCCGCGCGGGGCGGCGACGTGCGCTACGACCTCACCGTGCGGGGCGAGTTGCTGTCCCGCTCACGCGAGGGACTCGCGGTCACGCCCAGTTCCACCGATCCGAACGCCGACATCGTGGTCAAGGACCGGGACGGCTCTGACGCGCAGCGGTGGCGGACCGACTCCGCCTCGGCCGAGCCCGGGTCGCTGTCGATCGCGGGGACGGCGAGCGCCTCGACCCGGCCGGTCAGCAGGCCGCCGTCCCCGCAGGGCACGGCCGATGAGCCGAGCGCGTCGCCCAGCGAGCCGCCGACGGACGGCCGGGACGACACGTCGGCGACCCCCTCGGAGTCCTCGGCCGAGCCCCGTTCCGTGACCGTCGACGACCGCGCGAGCGCCCGGCCCGCGCTGCCGCTGACCGCTCAACTCTCCCCCCTGGTGGAGGGGTTGGGACGGTAACGGGCGCGCCGGGCGGCGGGGCTAGGACACCACGTCCCGGGGCGGCTTGCCCGCCACGAAGTCGGCGGCGTTCTGGACCGCCGCCAGCGCGATCCGTACGAGCGTCTCGCGCGTGACGCCCGCGACATGCGGCGACAACACCACGTTCGGGGACTTGAGCAACCGCAGGGCCGCGGTGGGCGGTTCGGGGTCGAAGACGTCGATGCCCGCCCCGGCCAGGGTGCCCGCCTCGAGCGCGTCCGCGAGGGCGTCCTGGTCGATCAGGGCGCCCCGCGAGGTGTTGACCACGAACGCGGTCGGCTTGAGGAGCGCGAGCCGCTCGGCGTTCAGCAGATGCCGGGTCTCCTCGGTGAGCGGGGCGTGCAGCGTGACGTAGTCCGACGTGCGCAGCAGTTCGTCGAGTTCGACATGACGGGCGCCGCCGAGCCGTGCCTCGGTCTCCGCGCCGACGGACTGCGGACCCGCGTACACGATGCTCATGTCGAACGCGACCGCGCGCCGGGCGACCTCCTCGCCGATGTGGCCGAGCCCGACGATGCCGAGGGTCTTGCCGGACAGTTCGGTGATGGACCGCTGCAGTCTCGGCAGCGCCCAGTCGGCGTCGACCAGCGCGGTGTGCGCCGGGACCAGCTGCTTGGCGAGGGCCAGCATGAGGGCGAAGGTCTGCTCGGCCACGTTCTGCTTCTCGGCGCCGCTGGAGCCGATGTTGCACACCGGCACACCCTTGGCGCGGGCGGCGTCCAGGTCGACGTAGTCGAAACCGTGGCTCGCGCACTGGACCAGTTCCAAGTCCGGTGCGGAGGCGAGGTGTTCGGCGGTCACCGGGCCGAGACCCGTGATGATGACATGGGCCTCGCGCAGCGCGGCCGGGTCCTCGTCGGTCGTCTCCACGACGGTGACCTTGGCCTCGCCGGGGAAGACGGTGGCGAGCGCGGCACCGGCGGTGCGACCGCCGACGTGGGCCGAGACCACGGCCAGAACGTTCTTCGCCACCGACGTGTCGGTCGTGTCGGTCGTGTGGGCCGTGTGGGTCGTGCTCATGCGGATTCCTCGATCAGGTCGTCGGGGCCGAGGGTGGCGGGGCGGGCGTGCCCGGACAGGGCGAGGGTGAGGTCGAACTCGGCGAGCAGACAGCGGACGACGTGTTCGACGCCCGCCTGTCCGTCCAGGCCCAGCCCATAGGCGTACGGGCGTCCGACGAGTACGGCCCGCGCGCCGAGCGCGAGCGCCTTGAAGACGTCGTCGCCGGTGCGGATGCCGCTGTCGAAGAGGACGGTCAGCCGTTCGCCGACCGCCTCCACCACCCGCGGCAGCGCATCGGCCGCCGCCACCGACCCCGCCACCTGCCGGCCGCCGTGGTTGGAGACGACCACGCCGTCCATCCCGGCGTCGGCGGCGCGCCGGGCGTCGTCCGGGTGCAGGATGCCCTTGAGGACGATCGGCCCGTCCCAGTTCTCCCGCAGGAACGCGAGATCGGGCCAGGTCTTGCCCGGGTCCGCGAACATGCCGACGAAGTGCAGCACGGCCGCGTTCGGGTCCTCGTGCACCGGCTTGGCCAGGCCCGCCTGGAACGCCGGGTCGGAGAAGTAGTTCGCCGTGCCCACACCGTGCAGGAACGGCAGATACGCCTGGTCGAGGTCGCGCGGACGCCAGGCCAGCAGCGGGGTGTCGAGAGTGACGAACAGCGCGGTGAACCCGGCCGCCTTCGCCCGGTCCAGGAAGGACCGGGTGACCTCGCGGTCCTTCGCCCAGTACAGCTGGAACCAGCGCTCCGCCCCGCCCATAGCCTCCGCGACCTGCTCCATGGGCGTGCTGGAGGCCGACGACAGGATGTACGGGACGCCCTGCGCCGCGGCGGCTCGCGCGGCGGCGGACTCCGCGTCCGGATGCATGATCGACAGCACGCCCACGGGCGCGAGCGCCAGCGGCGCGGGCAGGGCACGACCCAACACCTCGACGGACAGATCACGTTCGTGTACGTCGCGCAGCATGCGCGGCACGATCCGGCGCCGGTCGAGGGCGGCCCGGTTGGCCCGGGCGGTGCTCCCGTTGCCCGCGCTGCCCGCCACGTAGCCGACCGGACCGGGCCCGAGCCGCTGCTCGGTCAGCTCCTCCAGCCGGGTCAGATCGGTGGGCAGCCGCGGTACGGCGCCCGTCATTCCGTTCAGATAGATCTCGTACTGGAAGTCGGCCCAATGCTTAGCCATCCGTACGTCCCGCCTCTCGTCCCTGAGACCGCGCTGTACGCCGTCGATCCTGGCGAAGGTGACAAGAGCCGTCCACCGTGGTGCGCACATCGCGCGGCTGGGATCATCACCCTGTGACAAGTCAGCCCGTTGCCGCCAGAGAACACGTCCGGCAGGAGATGGTCGCCGATCCGCGCGTCGTGGCGGCGATCGTCTCGGCGGTCCACGAACAGGTCCCGGTGTACGCCGCGCTCGACGACAGCCGGCTGCCGGAGGTACGGGCCATCGCGGCCTGGGGCCTGGAGCGGCTCCTCCACCTGTGGGTCACCGACGGCGCCCTCGAACCGTCGGACCTGCGGCGCCTGCGAGGCATCGCGGCGGCCCGCGCGGCGGACGGGCGGCCCGTGCAGGCGGTGCTGCGGGCCTACCGGGTGGCGGCGACCGTCCTCACCGACGAGATTGCGGCCCGCGCGCCCCGGCTCGCCGCCGCGGACGCCTTCGCTCTCACCCGGATGCTGCTGACCGCGCTCGACACCCTCTCCGAGGAGATGACCACGGCGTACGCCGCCACCGACGAGGACCTCGCGGCGGACCGCGACCGGGCACTGCGGCTGCTGCTCGACGACCTGATCGCCGGGCGGCACGCCTCGGTGGGCGCGCTGAGCGACCGGTCGGCCCGGCTGGGGGTCCAACTCCCGGACCCCTACTGTCTGTTGGTGGCCGAGCCGGTGGGCGCGGAGCGTCCCGACATGGCGCTCGACGCGGCGACGGGGCTGCTCGAGGCGTTGGCCGTTCCGGGGGACGAGGTGGTCTCGTCCGCGACGGTACGTGGTTCGCGTGCCGTTCTGTTGCTGCCGGGCGCGGCTGCCGCCAGGGCGGGGGCGGTGCTGGGCGCGCGGTCCTGGCGGGGCTGTGCGATCACCGGGGAGAGCCTGGACCGGGTCGCCGTGGCGCATCGGCTCGCCGCCGACGCCCTCGACACGGCGCCTGCCCACGCGCACCGGCCGGGGCGTGTCCTCACGGACGCCGACGCGCATGTCCTCGCCCTGCTCGGCGGGCATCCGGCCGCCGCGCCGGACCAGGTCGCCCGCCTGGTTCTCGGGCCGCTCACCGACCCGGGGCAGCGGCATCTCATGGAGGCGCTGACCGCGTACATCGACGCCGGCTCGGCGAGCGCCGCCGCGCGGGTGCTTCACCTGCACGCGCAGTCCCTGCGCTATCGCCTGCGGCGCATCCACGCCCTGACGTCCCGTGATCCCCGCGACCCCTGGCAACGCCTCACCCTGGACATCGCCCGCACGATCAGGCCGTAGTCTCCTCGCCCCCGCCGCCCCTACCCGACCCATCCCCAGGGGCTCCGCCCCTTCAACCCCGCATCGCCCGAAGGGCTCGTCCTCAAGCGCCGGACGGGCTGAGTGGTGCGGGCCGGGGTGGGCGGGGGTGCGCCCTCAACGTGGGCTGATCCGAGGCTTTTGGGGGCGCGGGGAACTGCGCGAACGGCCCCCACCGGCCCGCGGCCGAACGAATCGGGGCGGGCGGGGATGCGGGGCGCAGCCCCGTCCGAGGGGCGCGGGGAACTGCGCGACCAGGCCCCGCCCCCCCCGCACCCGACGAACACACCCCCAGGTAGGGACTACGGCGCGTGGGGCGTGATGCGGGCCGTCGCCCGGACCGGGCCCCCGTCGGCCCCGGCGAGGCGCAAGGGGAACAGGAACACCTCTGCCGAACATCCCGCGGCCTGCGCGTCCGCGACGCCTCCGAGCCCGGTCAGGTTCTCGGCGATCACACCCCCCGCTCCGCACAGCACTCGGTGGGAGGGCAGGTCCACGGGACCGGTCGGATCGACGCTCAGCGCGTCGATCCCGACGGTGAGGACACCCGCCGCGACCACGGCCTCCGCCGCCTCGGACGTGAGCCAGGGATGAGCGAGGTAGTCCTCGGTTCCCCAGTACCGCGACCACCCGGTGGCCAGCAGCAGGATCGAACCGGACCGCAGCAGGCCGAGGGCGGGGGAGAGCAGGTCCGGAGTGATCGGCGCCCGCGCCGGCAGACCACGGACGTCGGCGACGACCGCCGCCCCCGCGAACCGCTCCAGCGGCAGATCGTCCAACGTGGGCCACGCCTCGTCCACGTGGTACGGCGCGTCGACATGCGTACCGGACTGCGACCCCATGTGCAGCCGAAGGACGTTCACTCCGTGCTCGGCGACCCGCAACGCCCTGGAGACCTCCACCTCCGGGTCACCGGGATAGACGGGCATCCCGGTGACCACGGGCACGGACAGGTCGAGCCAGCTCTCCATCAGTTCTCCATCAGCGAGTTCTCCACCGGTTCTCCATAAGCCAGTTTTCCATCGGCTCGTCGACCCGTTCTCCGTCAGCGGATCAACCGCCGTCGACGGCGAGAACCGCGGACGCGCCCTCGCTCTCCGCACCGGGACCGGTGATCGGCGGCACCGGCACGTCGACGGTACGGGCCAGCCGCGGGCCCTCGGGCCCGTACACCGCGCGGGGCTCGGGGAACAGTCGCAGCATCGCCAGATACAGCACGGCGGCGACGGCCAGCGACAGCGGCAGGCTGATGTCGATGCCGTTCGCGAGATCGCCCAGCGGTCCGACGAACTGACCGGGGATGTTGGTGAACAGCACACCGACCACCGCGCCCACCCACCACGCCGTCATGCCCCGCCAGTTCCAGCCGTGCGTGAACCAGTAACGGCCGCCGCGCTGACGGCGGTTGAAGACCTGGAGCGCGTCCGGGTCGTACCAGCCGCGCCGGGTGTAGAACCCGAGGATCATCACGACCATCCAGGGCGTGGTGCAGGTGATGATCATCGTGGCGAACGTCGAGATGGACTGCACCAGGTCGAAGCCGAAGCGGCCGATGAAGATGAACGCGATCGACAGGACTCCGACCAGGAACGTCGCCTGCACCCGGGACAGCCGCGGGAACACCGACGAGAAGTCGAGTCCGGTGCCGTACAGCGACGTCGTGCCGGTCGACATGCCGCCGATCAGGGCGAGCAGACACACCGGCAGGAAGAACCAGCTCGGCGAGATGGCCAGCAGGCCGCCGACGAAGTCGGGGGCCGCCGGGTCGACGTACTTCGGCGCCTTCGTCGCGATGATGCTCGCGGTCGCGAGCCCGAACACGAACGGCAGCAGGGTGGCGATCTGGGACAGGAACGCGGCACCGACGACCTTGCGGCGCGGCGCGTTCGCCGGGATGTAACGCGACCAGTCGCCGAGGAACGCGCCGAAGGACACCGGGTTCGACAGCACGATCAGTGCCGCGCCGATGAAGGAGGGCCAGAACAGCGCCTGCGTCGCCGAGTCGGCCGAGGCCGTGAAGACACCGGCGTACGAGGGATCGAAGTCACCGGCGAAGGCGATCGCGCCGAGCAGGAACAGTACGGTCGCCGAGGTCACCGCGATCTTGTTGACGAACAGCATGAACCGGAACCCGTACACGCACACCGCGAGCACCAGGCAGCCGAAGAGCGCGTACGCGATCATGTACGACAGGTTGCTGCGCTCCAGGCCGAACAGCCGGTGCGCGCCGCCGACCAGGGCGTCGCCGGAGCTCCACACCGAGATCGAGAAGAACGCCACGGCCGTGAGCAGGGACAGGAACGAGCCGACGACCCGGCCGTGCACACCGAGGTGCGCGGAGGACGCGACCGCGTTGTTGGTGCCGTTGACCGGGCCGAACATCGCCATCGGGCACAGGATCAGGGCGCCGACGACGACTCCGAGGAGGGTGGCCGCGAGCCCCTGCCAGAAGGAGAGGCCGAAGAGGATGGGGAAGGCCCCGAGGACGCAGGTGGAGAAGGTGTTCGCACCGCCGAAGGCGACTCTGAACAGGTCGAGCGGCGACGCGGTGCGGTCCGCGTCGGGGATGCGCTCGACGCCGTAGGTCTCCACCTCGGTGAGAGACGGCGACGGCGTGGCGGGGGAGTTCTCGGACAAGGGTGCTCCAGCGAAGTGCCTGTGCCCGGAAGCGGGCGGTGGAGCGCGTGGTGGCGCGAGGGGAGGTCGGCCCCGTGGTCGCCGCGGGGGTGTGCGGCGGCGGATGTCGTCCTTGGCGGGTCTGCCGACGCTAAGGCCGGGCCGGAGACCTGCGCCAGAAGGTAAAACATCCATCTTCCGTGCCCGGGGTGGAGCATTCGTCCAGTCCGGCGTGTGTGTCCGTCGCGGGAGGTGCCCGGCGGTGGCTCAGTGCTCCGGACCTGGCTCCGGGGTCGCGCGCCAGCCGTGCCAGCGGTGGACGGTGACGGCGATCACCGGGCCGTCCGGCGGCCGCTGCCGGTACTGCGCGTACTTCTCGCGCAGCAGGTCGATCGCCATCGTGTACTCGTCCTGTGTGCCGGGCGGCAGGACCCGGGCGTCGCCGTCCGCCCGTACCCACCACAGCCGCTCCCAGTCCTCGTCGTAGGCATCGACGAGCAGGCACACGGCGGGGTGGGCGGCGATGTTGCGCAGCCGCCGCAGTCTCGGCGACCTCTTGGGTTTGTGGTCGACCGCGGTGACGATCTCGCCGCCGCGCGCCGCGAAGACGAGGGGCACGAGGTGCGGGCGTCCCTCGGCGTCCACCGTCGCCAGGCGCGCCACCCGTGCCGCCACGAACCGGCGGCGCGCCTCCTTCTCGTCCATGTCCGGCACGGTGAGCTCCGATTCCCCGGCGGCGGGAACGCGGTGGGCGCGCGATCCCCGGCCCCCGGAAGCGTCAGCGGTGGGCGGACACGGCCTCGGCCAGTTCGTCGAGTGTGCGCAGTGTCTCGTCCTCCGGCTGGGTCGGCAGATACAGCAGCACGCGGTCGACGCCGAGTTCCGCGTAGGTGTCCAGGGACTCCCGGTCGCTCCCGCCCGCGTAGACCACGACGGCCGGCCGGTCACCGGCCGTCTTGCGCATCTGTTCGATGCGCGCGCCCAGTTCCTTGGGCGGTACGGCGCTGGGCAGCCACGCCGACCCGTACTCGGCGACGCGCGCGAAGGTGCGCTCGCTGTTGCCCCCGACCCAGATTGGCGGGTGCGGCCGCTGGACCGGCTTCGGCCAGGCGTAGACCGGTGCGAAGTCGACGAAGTCGCCGTGGAACTCGGCCTCGTCCTTCGTCCACAGTTCGATCATGGCGCGAATGCGTTCGTCCATCAGCCGGCCGCGGGAGGCCGGATCCGTGCCGTGGTTGCGCATCTCCTCCCGGTTCCAGCCGGCGCCGACACCGAACACGGCACGGCCGCCGGAGATCAGGTCGAGGGAGGCGATCTCCTTCGCGGTGGTGATCGGATCACGCTGGACCACCAGGGCGATCCCCGTGCCCAGGAGCAGGTCCCGGGTCACGGAGGCGGCTGCGGCGAGCGCCACGAACGGATCGAGCGTGCGGTAGTAGACGCGGGGCAGTTCCCCGCCGCCCGGATACGGCGTCTCCCGGTTCACCGGGATGTGCGAGTGCTCGGCCAGCAGCAGCGTGTCGAACCCGCGCTCTTCCAGAGCGGGCCCCAGGGCCCTGGGGCCGATGCCCTCGTCGGTGATGAACGTCGACACTCCGAACTTCATCCGCGACCACCTCGTCTTGTCGGCTGTTGCCGCCAGTGTGACGTGGTCGGTCACTCCTCGTCAGGTGCGGCGTCCCGCGGCGTGGCGTCCGGACCCTGGGCCCGGACCCGCTGCACATGTTCCAGCGAGTCGCGCAGTTCCGTCAGCCAGTCGTCGGCGTGACGCTGGACCAGGCGGACACACCAGGCGAGGGCGTCACTGCGGCTGCGCGCGACCCCGGCGGCGATGAGGGTGTCGAGGACCTGGCGCTCGGGCTGGCGCAACCGGGTCATGACGGGCGCGGCGATGTGGGTGAACAGGGCGCGCTCGCCCCCGCACTCCACGCCCCAGGAGACCTTCTTGCCGAACCGGTGCTCGGCTTCCCGTGCCACCGCGACCCGGTCGTCGCGGGTGCGCTCGCGGAATTCCTGGATACGTGCCTGGGCGGCCGCCTCCTTCTCGGCGTCCGAGGCACCTTCGGCGAGCCCGGGCTCGGGGATGCGGCCGACGACGGTGATCTCCTCCCGGTCGACCGTCACCTCCACCAGGCTCTCGAAGAGATCGTCGGGCAGGCGGCCGGCGAACCAGCCGCGCAGCTTCTCGTGGTGCTCTGAAGTAATCATGTAATGACGATTACTCCATTGCGCGGAAGAAGCAAGGGGGTCCGCCGGAGGCTGAACCGGAATGTTTCAGGCCTATTGCGGAGCCGGGGGAATCCGGCCAGGAGGGTGCCACTGGCGATCAACAACCCCTCAGTTCCGGGGCTTGAACGTTCGAATTTCGTAACTTCACGCCACTGCTTCAATACTCAAGGTTACTGAAACGCATGGGGTCGATGTGTGTTTCCGGTCCGGACTCGGCAGACTCGCGCTCGCCGCACCGGCACCCAATCGAGCCGGTACTGCATTCAATCGAGCGGAAGGATGCACACAATGCCGAATACCGCGCGCTGGGCAGCGACTCTCACCCTCACGGCCGCCGCCGTCTGCGGCCCCCTCGGGGGGTCCGCCCTCGCCACCCCGGCCCACGTGACCCAGACGGCTGAGACCCGGACGGTCACGAGCCAGGCCCACGCCACATCGGCCCACGCCACGCCGGCTCTCGCCCCCTCAGGGCTCTACGCCCCCTCGGCCCTGGTGCTCACCACGGGCCACGGGGAGACCGCCGCCACCGTCACACCGGAGCGCGCGGTCACGCTGAACTGCGCCCCGACCCCCTCCGGCACCCACCCCGCCGCCTACGACGCCTGTGCCGAACTCCGGGCGGTGAACGGCGACTTCGACGCCCTGACCCTGAGAGACGGCGCACTGTGTACGCGGCAGTTCGATCCGGTGGTCGTCACCGTCCAGGGCGTCTGGCGCGGCAAGCGCGTCGCGTACGAACGGACCTTCGCCAACGAGTGCGTGAAGAACTCCTACGGGACGAGCTTCTTCGCGTTCTGAGAGACCGGGATCGCGCGGCCTTCGTGAGCGTCGAACGGGGTCAGTAGGTGGGGAGTGCGCGCCCCGAAGCACGGAGTACGACGCGATCTCGCATCGGGGGTCGGTCAGGCGGAGTGGGGCCGCCGGCCGGCCCCCGACATCTGTCTGCCCCGGCGCGGTGTCCTCAACACCGGCTCGGTCAGCTCAACTCGTAGTTGTGTCAGAAGTGTTGACCCCGCATTGGAAACGTTTTAATTTCCCCTCACCCGACAGTCCCAGGTGAGGAGGCTCCGTGGCCGCAGTGTTGCGGGACCACGCAGGTACAGAGGCGGTGGACCCTTCACACCGCCCTCCGATCGAGGCCCGTCGCGGCTTGAAACGCTTTCAGAAACGCGGCAGTAGGGCGCTGTTCCTGCTGATGCTCCCCGGGCTCGCCTACTTCCTGGTCTTCCACTACGGCGCCCTGCTCGGCAACGTCATCGCGTTCAAGGACTACGTCCCGTTCGACGGCATCTGGGGCAGTCGTTGGGTGGGTCTGGACAACTTCCGGCGGATGTTCGAGGACGGCGAGTTCTGGGACGCGGTCCTCAACACCCTCTGGATCGCGGTCCTGCAGATCGTCTTCTACTTCCCCGTCCCGCTCGCCCTCGCCCTGCTGCTGCACAGCCTCACCCGCAGCAGCATCCGCCGCTTCGTGCAGTCGGTGGCCTACCTGCCGCACTTCATCTCATGGGTGATCGTCGTCGCCCTGTTCCAACAGGTTCTGGGCGACACGGGCATGGTGAACAGCTATCTCGGCGACGCCGGACTGCACACCGTCGACATCATCGGCAACCCCGACGCCTTCAAACCGCTCGTCGTCGCCCAGGTCATCTGGAAGGACGCCGGCTGGGGCTCGATCATCTTCCTCGCCGCGCTCTCCCAGGTCGACGAGCAGCAGTACGAGGCCGCGGCCATCGACGGCGCGGGCCCCTGGCGCCGCTTCTGGCACGTCACCCTGCCCGCCATCCGCGCGGTGATCGTGCTGCTGCTCATCATGCGGCTCGGCGACATCCTCTCGGTCGGCTTCGAACAGATGCTGCTCCAGCGGGATGCCGTCGGCCCGCAGGCCGCCGAGATCATCGACACCTTCGTCTACTACCAGGGCATCGTCGGCGGCGACTACGGATTCGCCGCCGCCGCGGGCCTGTTCAAGGGTGTCGTCGGCGCCCTGCTCGTCTACGCGGCCAACAAGGTCGCCCACCGCCTCGGCGAACAGGGGGTCTACCGGTGAGCACCCATGCCCGGCCCGGCTGGATGGAGAAGCCGAGGCCCGCGACCCAGGCCGCCAAGGCCGTCGCCCTCGTCGCCGTCGTCCTGCTGGTGTGCGTGCCGTTCCTCGTCATCCTCTCCACCTCGCTCGCCTCCCAGCGGGAGGTCGTCGCGAACGGCGGCTGGGTGCTCTGGCCCCAGCACCCCACCCTCAAGGCCTACCGCGACATCCTCGACGGCGGCATCGTCACCCATGCCCTCGGCGTCAGCGCGGGCGTCACCCTCGTCGGCACCCTGCTCAGCCTCGTCTGCACCGTCACCCTCGCCTACGCGCTGTCGCGCCCCGGCGTCTTCGGCGGCAAACCGGTCCTGCTCCTGATCCTGTTCACCTTCCTCTTCCCCCCGGGCATGATCCCCGGCTTCCTGCTGGTCAAGGAGCTGGGCATGCTCGACTCGTACAGCTCGCTGATCCTTCCCGTGCTCGTGAACGTGTTCAACCTCGTCGTCCTGCGCGGCTTCTTCCAGGGGATCCCGGAGGAGCTGTACGAGGCCGCGCGGCTGGACGGGGCGGGGGACTGGCGGGTGCTGTGGTCGGTCGTACTGCCCCTGTCGAAGGCGGCCCTCGCCGTCGTCGGACTGTTCTACGCGGTGGCGTACTGGAACTCCTGGTTCTACGCCTCCCTGTATCTGGAGAGCGACCACTGGCCGCTCCAACAGGTGCTGCGCACCTACGTGGTGGCCGGTTCCGGGCTCACCGACACGACGGTCGGCGAGGGCACGGTCAACGCGCCGCAGACCGTGCAGATGGCGGTCCTGGTGATCGCCACCGTACCGATCCTGCTCGTCTATCCCTTCCTCCAGAAGTACTTCACCAAGGGCGTGCTCACCGGCGCCGTCAAGAGCTGACTCCGTCCACCAGGAAAGGTCGGTTTCCCATGCCCTCCCTGTCCCGGCGCACCCTGCTGCGCTCGATGGCCGTCGGCGGCGCCGCGCTCGCCGCCCCCGGCGCACTGGCCGCCTGCTCGACCGGCTCGGGTGACGGCGACGTCTCCAACGCGGGCAAGAAGCTGGCCCCTTGGCCCGCGTACAAGGCGTTCGCCGGCCCGAAGCCCGACCTCGCGCCCACCGACGCCGGGGTCCAGGCCGGATACACCGCCTACCCCGGCGACCTGGTCACGGCCGTCTCGGGCACGCCCGGTGACGGCTCCACCGTCAAGGTCATGTCCGTGACCTTCGGCACGCCGCCCAAGCCCGCCTCCGCGAACCAGTTCTGGGCGGCGGTCGAGAAAGCGCTCGGCGTGAAGATCGAATACACGATCATCTCGCAGACCGACTACCAGAAGAAGATGGCCACGGTGATGGCCGGTGACCCGGGCGAACTGCCCGACATCATCAACATCTTCTCCGGATTCGTGCTGCCCCGAGAGGCCCAGTTCGTGCAGCGCAGGGCCGAGGACCTCACCCCGTACCTCTCCGGCGAGGCCATCGCGGCCTATCCCAACCTCGCCAACATCCCCACCCACGCCCGGCGCGACATGGGCCGCGTCGGCGGCCGGATCTACGGCATCCCCCTGGAGCGCCCGCTGCCGGGCTCCACCCTCTGGCTCAACCAGGCCTTCTTCACCGACGCGGGGATGAAGGAGGGCTGGACCTCCCAGGACTTCGCCGCCGTCGCCAAGAAGGGCACCAGCGGAAAGAAGTACGCGCTCGGGGCCGCGACCGGCTCGCTGTTCGGCAACGCGGTGCACTCCGCCGCACACAACGCGCCACAGGGCTGGGCCGTGGACAAGGACGGCACCTTCCACGCGAACTACGGCGACGAACGCTACAAAGCGGCGGTCGCCTACCAGGCGCAGCTCCGCAAGAACGGCTCCTACCACCCCGACGCCACCTCCCTCTCCCAGCCGGACCTGAGCACGCTCTTCCTCAACGGCACGGTCGGCTCCATGCAGGACGGATTCGGCGGGTACCTCCCCAAGTACCTGGACTCCAAGGGGCTGTTGACCCCGGCCGCCGCGCTGCCGTACAGCGTGGACGGGACACCCGGCGGGATCGTCGCCGGCCGCCGCTCCTTCGGCTACACGGTCCTGAAGAAGGCGAAGAAGGAACGTATCGAGCTTCTCCTGCGCGTCCTGAACTACCTTGCCGCGCCCTTCGGCAGCAAGGAGTGGGAGCTCGTCCACTACGGCGTCGAGGGCACCCACTTCACCCGCGGCAAGGACGGCTCGCCCGAGGCCACCAAGCTCGGCGACGTCGAGAACAACACCAACCTGCCGCTGAAGTACCTCGCCGAGGGGCCCCAGGTGCTGTTCGTGCCGGGCATGCCCGAGGCCGTACGCGCCCTGCACGCCTGGCAGGTGAAGGTGGTCCCGGTGGCGATCCGCAACGCGTCCTTCGGGTTGCAGTCCAGCACGTACACCGCCCAGGGCACCACGCTCAGGGCGCTGATGGACGACACGGTCACCGGCGTCATCGCGGGCCGCCTGCCGCTGTCCGAGCTCGACGCGGCCGCGAGGAAATGGCGCGACCGGGGCGGCGACAGAATGGCCGAGGAGTTCGCGAAGGACTACGCCGCCAACACCTGAGGCGGCGGAGGCGGTCGAGGGAGAGGCGCGGGGGATGGGCATGGGGATGGGGAACGACATGACGTCGAAGGGGCGGGTCACGATCCGCGAGGTGGCCGAGCGGGCCGGAGTGTCCATGGCCACGGTCTCGCGCGTGCTCAGCGGCAACCACCCGGTGCCCGCGTCCACCAGGGCCCGGGTGCTGCGCGCCGCCCGCGACCTCGACTACGTCGCCAACGCGCACGCCCGCGCCCTGGTCGGCGGCGGCCGCAAGATGGTCGCCGTCGTCCTGCGCCAGGTCACCAGTCCCTTCTACGCCCAGGTCGCCGAGGGCGTGGAGGCGGAGGCCGCCGCCCGCGGCTGGCTCTGCCTGGTCGGCACCACGGGCGGTGACCCGGGGCGCGAGCTGGAGTTCGTCCAGCTGATGCGCGAGGAGGGGGCGCGGCTGGTGATCCTGGTCGGCGGGGTCGTCGAGGACGACGCCTACCGCGAGCGCGTCGCGCACTACGCCCAGGCCCTCGCCTCGGCCGGCGCGCGGCTCGTCCTGTGCGGGAGGCCCGCGCCGGATCCCGACATCCCGGCGCTCGTCGTCGAGTTCGACAACGAGGCCGGGGCACGCGCGATCACCGGCCATCTGCTCTCGGCCGGCCACCGCCGGATCGTCTTCCTCGGCGGCCTGCCCGGCAACACGGCCCTCGACGCCCGCGTCGCCGGATACCGGGCCGCACTCGCCGAACACGGCCTGGGTCCCGAGACCGCCCACGTCGTCGACTGCGGCCTGGGCCGGGCGGCGGGCCACCGCGCGATGACGGAACTGCTCAAGGCGGGCGGGGTCCCGGGCCCCGGTGACACCGCCACCCCCGACACCGCCACCTCGGGTACCGCCACCCGCGACACCGCCACCCGCGACGCCGCCAACCCAGGTACCGCCACCCCGGACACCGCCCCCGCGCGCTTCACCGCGGTCTTCGCCGGGGACGACATGGTCGCCGCCGGAGCCCTGCGGGCCATCGCCGACGCCGGGCTGCGCGTGCCCCAGGACATCTCGGTGGTCGGCTACAACGACATCCCGCTCGCCGAGGACTTCAACCCCCCGCTCACCACCGTCCGCACCCCCGCCGAGGAACTCGGCCGCGCCGCCGTCCGCATCGCCCTGCGCGACCCCGAACACGCGGCGGGCGCCCACCACTTGCTCGGCACCCACATCGTCGTGCGCGACAGCGTCCAGCCGCCCCCGCCCGGCAGAGAAGACGGAGGATCCACTCCCGTATGACCGTCCCGCATGTGTCGCTCACCGCCCCGACGCACCTGCCGCCCCCCGACCCCACCACCTCACATGTCACCGGCTGGACCCGGGCCCACTGGGAGGCGACGGCCGACCGCCTCCTGGACGGACTGCTCCCTCACGCCTCACCCACCTCGGCCCAGTACCGGCTGCCCGGCCGGGCCAGTCACTCCGGCCCCTGGTCCGACGGCCTCGAGGGCTACGCGCGTTCCTTCCTGCTCGCCGCCTTCCGTATCGCGGGCTCCGGCGGCCGGGTGGGTCCCGCGCTGATCGAGCGTTACGCGGCGGGGCTCACCGCCGGGACGGACCCGCACGGCCCGGACCGGTGGCCGCCGATCACCGACCGGGGCCAGCCCATGGTCGAGGCCGCCTCCGTCGCGATCGCCCTGCACGAGACGCGCCCCTGGATCTGGGACCGCCTCGACGACTCCGTACGCGGCCGCGTCGTCGACTGGCTGAGCGGCTTCATCGGAGCGAGGGTCAACGACTCCAACTGGCGGCTCTTCCAGGTCATCACGGAGGAGTTCCTCGCCTCGGTCGGCGCCCCGCACAGCCGGGACGAGATCGACGCCGGTCTCGCGCGGCTGGGGGACTGGTATCGGGGGGAGGGCTGGTACACGGACGGCGACGGCCGCAAGTTCGACTACTACAACGCCTGGGCCCTGCACCTGTATCCGGTGCTGTGGGCGCGCGTCGCCGGATCGCGGGCCGACCCGGAGCTGGTCGCCGAGCACCGTGCCCGACTACGCGAATTCCTCGGCGTCCATCAGTACTTCTCCGGCGCGGACGGCGCCCCCGTGCACCAGGGCCGCTCCCTCACCTACCGCTTCGCGACCACCGCACCCCTGTGGGCGGGCGTCCTCGCCGACGCGACCCCGCTGGCACCGGGCCTGACCCGGCGCCTCGCCTCCGGAGCCCTGAAGCACTTCGCCGAACGCGGTGTGCCCGACGACAGGGGGCTGCTGTCGCTCGGCTGGTACCGCCCCTTTCTCCCGGTCACCCAGCGCTACTCGGGACCCGCCTCCCCGTACTGGGCGAGCAAGGCGTTCCTCGGCCTGCTGCTCCCCGCCGACCACCCCGTGTGGACGGCCCCCGAGGAGCCAGGACCGGTGGACACGGCCGACTCGTGCGTGGCGCTGCCCGTCCCGGGCTGGCTCCTGCACTCGACGGCCGCCGACGGCGTCGTACGCCTGGTGAACCACGGCAGCGACCGTCTGCCGCCCCCGCCCGCACCGGACGAGCACAGTCCGCACTACACGAGGTTCGCGTACGCGAGCGCGGCCGCGCCCGACACCGAGGGGGCCGGGATCGGCGCCGAGGGCGCGGGGATCGACAACCAGCTCGCGCTGGTCGCGACGGACGGCACGCGCTCCCGGCGCGGCCGGATCCATCCGCTGGGCGCGGCCGGGCGCCGCGCCGCCTCCTGGCACACGGCACGTCTGGCGGGCGCCGAGCACCGCATCGAGACGACCAGCGTGGTGCACGGTCCGTGGGAGGTCCGGGTGCACCGGGTGGCGGGGCCGCGCGGCGCGGTCGTACGGGAAGGGGGGTGGGCGCTGGCCGACGACGCCGGGCCGCCGAGGCAGGGCACGGGGCCGCGATGGGCGCGGGCGCGACGCCCGGACGGGCTGGTGAGCGCGGTCGTCGGACTGCTCGGCTGGGACGCGTCGGGAAACGGCCTGGTCGCGCGTGCCAGGGACGCCAACGCCTATGGGGTCCATTCGGCGACTCCCCATCTCGTGCTGCCCGTTCACCCCGGCGGGGTCCATCTCCTCGTCACCCTGGTGGTCCTCGGCCGCGATCCCGAACTCGTCGGTGCGAGCGCCCGGGTCACGGCCGGGGGCGGGGTTCTGATCCGCTTTCCGGACGGGACGGAGGAGGAACTGCCGGGCGGTTCTGCGGGTACGTCGATCCCGGTGGTTCCGGGAGGTCGGCCAGCGGCGGAAAGCGGCTGAGCAGGTGCGCGGCGCGCAGGAGGCGGTGGACGCGCGGCCCGTCGGAGACGACGCGGAGCCGTCCGCCGCGCTCCCGCGCCCGCGTCTCGGCGCGGCACAGTACGCGCAGGCCCGAGCAGTCGAAGAAGGCCACCCGGCGCAGATCGACCAGCACGTCCGGCTCGGCCCGAGCCGTCGCCGCCGACAGATGCTCGGCCAGCGCCTCCGCCGTCGCGATGTCGATCTCTCCCGTCACCTCGACCACGGTGAACGGACCGCGCGGATAACTGTGGGCGTAGGGGTTGGCCGAGGGAAGCCCGGAATCTGCGAGGGTCATGTGGTCTCGCTAGATACCCCGGCCTGGCCGGAAACATCCTCAGGTCGGCACGGCCACGACCCCGTTCACTCGAACGGGTGAATATTGAGGATGGTGTATTGACTGGGGATGCCGAGGCGGGCCGAGTGCCGTAGCCGTGGGACATGAGCGTTCTCGGCGAGTGGGACCGACGGCTGTTCACGCGGGTGGCCGCGGCACGGGTGCCCGGCGCGGATCCGGCGCTGCGACGGCTCAGCCGCTCGGCCGATCACGGACGTCTGTGGCTCGGCACGGCGGCCGGTCTCGCGCTCGTCGGGGGCCGGGCGCCGCGCCGGGCGGCCCTGCGGGGCGTGGGCTCGCTCGCGATCGCCTCGCTGACCGTCAACACCGTCGTGAAGTGGAGCACCCGGCGGCCCCGTCCGCTGCTGGAGCACGTGCCCTCGATCCGGCACCTGAAGCGTCAGCCGCACACCACCTCCTTCCCCTCCGGCCACTCCGCCTCGGCCGCGGCGTTCGCCACCGGAGTCGCCCTGGAGTCGGCCGGATACGGCGCCCTGGTCGCCCCCTTCGCTGCCGCCGTCGCCTTCTCGCGGGTGTACGTCGGGGTGCACTATCCCGGAGACGTGCTGGCCGGGATGGCGATCGGCGTCGCAGCCGCCGCGCTCACCTGCCGCTGGTGGCCGCCGCGCCCCGCGGTCCCGGCGCGCGAACGGCCCTCGGCGCCCGCCACCGCGCTGCCCGGCGGCGAAGGACTCGTCGTCTTCGTCAACACCCCGGCCGGGACGGGCGCGCCCGGCACACCGTTGTCGCCCGTCGAGCGGCTGCGCGGACTGCTGCCGCGGGCCGAACTGATCGAGCGCGGCCCGGACGACGACTTCGCCGCGCTGCTGGAGCGGGCGGTGGACAGGGCGGTCGAGCGGGCCGGGGCGGCGCGCGGTGCGCTCGGTGTGTGCGGGGGCGACGGCAGCGTCAACGCGGCGGCCCGCGCGGCGGCCGGGCGGGGGCTCGCCCTCGCGGTGTTCCCCGGCGGCACCCTCAACCACTTCGCCCAGGACGTCGGCGTACGGGATGTCGAGGACACCGCCGTCGCGGTCGGGCGGGGCGAGGCGGTGGCCGTGGACCTCGGCGTGGCACGGTCGGGGGCGGGGCACGAGGTGCGGTTCCTCAACATCTTCAGCATCGGGCTGTATCCCGAACTCGTCGGGATGCGGGAGCACTTGGAGCAGCGCATGGGCAAGTGGCCGGCGGCGGCCGTCGCCCTCGTCCGGGTGCTGCGCACCGCGACGCCGGTGGAACTGAGCGTCAATGGGCACCGCCGCCGGCTGTGGCTGCTCTTCGCGGGCAACGGCCGCTACGAACCCCAGGGCTTCGCTCCCGCCTACCGGCCCCGCCTGGACGACGGGCTGATCGACCTGCGCCTGATCGACGGCGAACACCGGCTCGCCCGCACCCGGGTGATCGTCTCCGCGCTCGCCGGCACGCTCGGCCGGTCCCGGGTCTATGGAGCGGAGGTGGTTCCGTGGGTCGAGCTGGCGGACCTCGACGGTACGGACACACTCGCGTACGACGGTGAAGTCGCGCCCGCGCCAACCGGGTTGAGGCTGGAGAAGGAGCGGCGGACGCTCGTCGTGTACCGGCCCTCCGTCCAGCGGAACGAACCCGCCCGGCGTCCCCGGCCGGCGGCCGCGACCGCCCGCCGCCGCAGACATGAGAGGGGCCGCCGTCTCCCTGCAGACGGCGGCCCCTCGGCCTGTGGGTGATCACACCTGACCTACAGGGTGATCACACGGGACTTACATGTGGACGGCCCGTACGGCGTCCGGGTCCGCGTCCAGGGTTCCGCGGCGGTAGAGCAGGAAGGCGATCACCGCGCCCGCGGCGAAGAAGCCGGCCGACCACCAGAAGGCGGTGGTGTAGCTCTCGATCGTCGCCTGCGCCTGCACCAGCTTGCTGGTCGCGTCCTTGCCGGCGAGGTAGCTCGTCGCGGCGCTCGCGGCCAGCGTGTTCAGCAGCGCCGTACCGATCGAACCGCCCACCTGCTGCATGGTGTTGACCGTCGCGGAGGCGACACCCGCGTCCTCCGCCGCGATCCCGCTGGTGGCCAGCGACATGGCGGGCGGCATCACGATGCCGAGGCCCGCGCCGATCAGAAGCAGCGGCGGCAGCACGGCGGTCGAGAAGTCGGAGGCGACTCCGATGCCGGTCAGCCAGGCCATGCCGCCCACCGCGATCGCGAAGCCCGCCGGGATCACGACCTTCGGTCCGATTCGCGGCACCAGGACGGTGGTGGAGACCTGGGCCATGACCATCAGGGCCGCCATCATCGGCAGGAACGCCACACCCGTCTTGGTGGGGCTGAAGCCCAGGTTCAGCTGCAGGTAGTAGGTGAGGAAGAGGAAGACGCCGAACATGCCCGCACCGGTGATCAGAACGGTGACGAAGGACGCGGCACGGTTGCGGTCGAGCAGTACGCGCATCGGCAGCAGCGGGTGCTCGGCGCGCGTCTGCCACCAGGCGAACGCGCTCAGCAGGACACCACCGGCGATGAGGAAGCCCCAGGTCAGGGGTGAACTCCAGTCGTGCGTCTCGGCGTTGGAGAAGCCGTAGACCAGGGCGAAGAGACCGGAGGAGACCAGCAGCGTGCCCGGCAGGTCGAGCTTGGAGTTCGCCGCGTCACGGTGATTGCTCAGCAGAACCCAGCCACCGGCGAAGGCGACGACCGCGAAGACGAGGTTGACGAACAGAGTCCAGCGCCAGTCGAGCGCGTCGGTCAGCACACCGCCGAGCAGGAGGCCCACCGCGCCACCGGCACCGGCGATCGCCCCGTAGACACTGAACGCCTTGGCGCGTTCCTTGGCGTCGGTGAACGTCGTGTTCAGCAGCGAGAGCGCGGCGGGCGCGAGCAGCGCGCCGAAGACACCCTGCAGGGCGCGCGCGGTGACCAGCATCCCGAAGCTGGTGGAGGCGCCGCCGAGCACCGAGGCTCCGGCGAATCCGGCGATACCGATGAGGAAGGCGGGCTTGCGTCCGAAGAGGTCGGCGATGCGTCCGCCGAGCAGCAACAGGGAGGCGAAGGCCAGCGAGTACGCCGTGACGATCCACTGCCGGTTGCCGTCGGAGAAGCCGAGGTCGGCCTGGGCGGAGGGGAGGGCGATGTTCACGATGGTGGCGTCGAGGACCACCATCAGCTGGGCGATGCCGATGATCGAGAGGATCCACCACCGCTTCGACGAGGGAGTGGACGAGCCGTCCACGGTGCCCTTGCGGGCACCTTCGGTCAGGGTCTGGGACATGGGAGAACCACTCCAGGGAAGTCGCTCAGGGATGACAGGAACATAAACGAAACTGTTTCGTACACCTCGAGACTAGAACACCCCCAGCGAAACGGCAACGTTTCGCTGGGGGTGCCGGGTGAGGCGGCCGTCACAGTGGTGGCCGGAGTCGGCCGGTTCCCGACGTGTATGCCTTGACGGGAATATAACCGTCGAGGCATATTGGGGCCCATGTCCGACTCCACCCTCTGGACCGCTCTCGCCGACCCCCACCGTCGTGCGATCGTCGCGCTGCTCCTTGAGCGCCCGCGGCCGGTCGGAGAGATCGTGGAGGCGTGCGGTCTGAGCCAGCCGAGCACGTCGAAGCATCTGCGGGTGCTCCGGGACGCGGGCCTGGTGCGCGTACGACAGGACGCGCAACGCCGTGTCTACGCCCTCGACCCGGCCCCGATCGCCGCACTCGACGCCTGGCTGACCCCGTACCGGAAGCTGTGGAACGAGAGCCTTGACGCCCTCGGCCGCCGCCTGGACAGGGCGGCGGGGGAGCCGTCGGACCCCCCGGAAGACCCCACTCCTAAGGACTGAGCCACATGTCCGCCGAACCCACCGCGCTCACCGGCACCTACCTCACCCTCGACGACGGCCGCCCCGCCGTCCGCTTCAGCCGCACCTACGACCACCCCGTCGACCGCGTCTGGCGGTTCGTGACCGACCCGGACGAACTGGTCGAGTGGTTCCCGTCCCGGGCCGAGATCGAGCTGCGCCCCGGCGGCACGATCACGTTCAGCGGCGACCCGAACATGCCCGAGTCCACGGGCCGGGTCCTCGCCGTCGACCCGCCCCGGCACCTCTCCTTCGACTGGGGCGGCGACGAGCTCCGCTTCGACCTCGACGCCCTGGACGAGAAGCGCACCCACTTCACCCTCACCCACGTCCTCGCGGCCGAGAACACCGCCGCCCGCAACGGCGCCGGCTGGGAGGTGTGTCTCGCCGCCCTGGACGCGAAGGCCCGCGGCGAGCGTTTCGAGGGCCCGCACGCCGGGGCCACCGCGCCCTGGAAGGAGATCTACGCCCGTTACGTCGAGGCCGGGGTCCCGTCCGGTGCCCCGGTGCCGGGCATGGACTGACGGCGTTCCGGTACCGGGCACGGACTGACGGCGTTCCGGTACCGGGCACGGACTGACGGCGCCCCGGTGCCGGGAGGGACCGACGGCGCCGACTCAGGCCAGCTGCCGTCGCACCAGCTCGTGCAGCCGCCCGCCCGTGTCCGCGAGCAGATGCGCGGGCGGGCCCTGCTGGGCGACCCGGCCGTCCTCCATCACGATGACACGGTCCGCGTCCAACACCGTGGACAGCCGGTGCGCGATCACGATCCGGGTGGCGTTGAGCGCCCGGGTGCTCTCGATGACCGTGCGCTGGGTCTCGTTGTCGAGCGCGCTGGTCGCCTCGTCGAAGAAGAGGATGCGGGGCCGGCGGATCAGCGCCTGCGCGATCATCAGGCGCTGCCGCTGGCCGCCCGAGATCGCGCCGCTACCGGAGACGATGGTGTGCAACCCCATCGGCATCCGCTTGATGTCCTCGGCCAGACCGGCCATCTCGGCCGCCGCCATCGCCTCCTCGGGCGTGTACGGCTCGGTGCCGCAGATGCAGTCCAGGATCGAGCCGGTGAACGGCTGGGCGTGCTGGAGCACCACACCGCACTGACGGCGTACGGCGGACTGGTCGAGCGCTCCCAGGTCCTGCCCGTCGTAGAGCACACTGCCCGAGACCGGCTTGTCGAAGCCGATCAGCAGCCGCAGCAGCGTGGACTTCCCGCAGCCGCTGGGGCCGACGATCGCCACGAACTCGCCCGGCTTGATGTCGAACGACACGTCGTCCAGGACCAGCGGGCCGTCGTCGGCGTACCGGAAGGACAGCCGCCGGGCCTCGATCGCACCGGACAGCACCCCGGGGCGGGTGCTCGCCACCCGCACCTCCGGCGTGGCGTCGAGCACCGGCTTGATCTCCTCGAACATCGGCAGCGCGGCCGCCGCCGACACGAACGCGCCGGTCACCTGGGTGACCGAGGTCAGCAGCATCGTCATCGACGTGCTGAAGGTCAGGAAGTCGGCGGCCGACAGCGAGCCGCGCGCCGGACCCGCGAGCAGCATGAACATCAGCAGCGAGCACAGCGGCAGGTACACCGCGCCCATCACCGTCGTGAGGTTCTTGATGCGGCCGACCTTCTGCTGGAGCTCACGGCTGCGCGCGAACTCGCCCGCCCAGGCGGCGTACGCGTAGTTCTCGGCCGCCGCGACCCGCAGCTTGGGCAGACCGCGCAGGGTCTGGAACGCCTGGTTGTTCAGCTTGTTGCTGAGCACGACCAGGCGGCGCTGCCAGCGCACCTGCCACAGTCCGAGCCCGAGGAACGCGGCCGCGATGACGACGAGCATGCCGATCGCGGCGAGCGCCAGGGGCACGCTGTACCAAAGGAGCAGCCCCAGGTTCATCGCGCCGACCGTGCCCGCCTGCGCGAGCGTCGGTCCGACGCCCGCGAGGAGGCGGCGGATCGCGCTGATGCCCATGGCGGCGCTGGCCAGCTCACCGGTCGAGCGGGACGTGAAGAACTTCGTGGGCAGCCGGAGCAGCCGGTCCCACACGGCCGGTTGGAGCGTCGCCTCGATCCGCCCCTCCATCCGCAGCATCGTGAGGTTCTGGAGCAGCATGAACGCCGCCGACACGATGCTGGTGACCATGATGGCCAGACAGACCTGCACGATCAGTCCGTGCTGGGCCTTGGGCACGTACTCGCCGAGCACCTGGCCGGTGGCGATCGGCACCAGCGCGCCGATCGCGACGGTGACGAGACCGCTGATCGCGAGGTTGCGCAGGTCGCCGCCCGTGCCCTGGAGGCAGAAGCGCAGCAGCCGCAGCGGGCTCAGCTTCCGCTCGGGCAGCGGCCGGTAGAACATCACGGCCCGCGCCCCGAACTCCGGCGCGTTGGCCTTCTCGACCGGGGTCTCTCGCCCCGAAGACGGCTGTACGGCCACGTATCCGCCGCGCCGCCACAGCAGCGCGACCGGGGAGCCCGACACGGCGCGGTGGCCCACCAGCGGGCCGATGTTGTCGCGCCACCAGCGCCCGTCGAGGCGTACGGCACGGGTGCGGACGCGCGAGGCGAGCGCGATCCGCTCCACCGGGTCGAGCCGGTCGCTCTCCGTGCCGCTGTGCGCGGACTCGGCGAGGGTGATCCCGGACGCGCGGGCGACCAGCTTGCAGGCGGCGTACGTGGCGTCCGCGTCGGCCGCCGTCGGGCGCTTGGACGACTTGCCGATCGACGCCAGCAGGGTCCGGTCGGCCTGGGCGCGGACGGCCTCGCCCGCCTTGATGCCCGCCGCCGTACGGTCCTCGTGGCTGGCCTCCAACTGCTCGATCCAGCGGTCGAGCGTGGACAGCAGCCGGTACTGCTGGTCGACCATGCCCTGCCAGACACCGGAGTCCATCAGCAGATCGGCCGCCGCCTCGGCGCCGTACAGGGAGCCGTACTGGACACTCCCGGGCGGCACCTGCATCCAGAAGACGTCGTCGTCGGTCAGCGCGGCGGCGTTCTCCGTGGCCATCGGCGCCTGGAACAGAATGGACAGGCTGCGGCCGACGCCGAGGGCGAGGGCGTACTCCAGCGGGCTCGACGTCGGCGGTACGTACTGGGGGTTGCCGTAGTCGTCGTAGGACCAGGTCTGGGTGTCCACCGGCTGGTACAGCTCGCGCAGCACGATCCGGCGCACCACACAGTCCCGCAACGGCCGCCCCACGAGGGTGTGTTGTGGGCCCGCGACGGGGCCGAGCAGCAGGGAGCCCGCTTCGAGGCGGCCGAGGTGGTGCCAGTGGCCCTGCTGGACGGCATCGACCGCGAACAGGTCCATGGCACCCGCCGCCACCAGCCAGAGGACCTGCGGTCCTTCCAGATCGAGGCGGCCGAGGCCGGAGCAGTCGACCGGCGTTCCCATGCCGCCGAGCGCGCCGAGGACGAGGTCTCCCTCGCGTGCGCCCTCGTGAACCGTGGTCATCTCATCGCTCCTTGACCAGCTCGGCGTACGGACCGCCGGCCGCCACCAGGGCTTCGTGCCGCCCGCGTTCCACGATCGTGCCGTGCTGCAGCACGACGATCTCGTCGCTGTCGCGCACGGTGCTGAGCCGGTGCGCGATCACCACACAGGCGCAGCCGCGCTTGCGCAGGTTGTCGATGACCGTCTGCTCGGTCTCGGCGTCCAGCGCGCTGGTCACCTCGTCGAGCACCAGGATGCTGGGCCGGCGCACCAACGCCCGTGCGATCTCCAGGCGTTGGCGCTGGCCACCGGAGAAGTTGCGGCCGTCCTGCTCGACCCGGCTGTGGATGCCACCGGGGCGGCGCGTGACGACCTCGTACAGCGCCGCGTCCTCCAACGCCGCGACTACGGCCTCGTCGGGGATGGACGGATCCCACAGGGCCACGTTGTCGCGGACCGTCCCCTCGAAGAGGAACACGTCCTGGTCGACGAAGGAGACGGAGGCGGCGAGCGCGCCGCGCGGGATGTCCTCCAGCCGCTGCCCGTCGATGCGGATCGTGCCCTCCCACGGGGCGTACAGGCCCGATATGAGCCTGGAGACCGTGGACTTGCCGCTGCCCGAGCCGCCGACCAGGGCCACCTGCTGGCCCGGGCCGACCGTCAGGGAGAAGCCGGTGAGCAGGGGTTTGTCGAGCGGGCTGTAGCCGAACGTGATGTTCTCCAGCTCGACATGACCCTGGAGCCGGCGGGTGGACTCGCCGCTGCCGGAGCGGGCGTAGAGCGGGTCGGTCTGGAAGTTCTCGACGTCCTTGAGCCGGGCCACGTCGGCGGCGAAGTCCTGGATGCGGCCCGCGACGCCGTTGAGCCGGGTGAGGGGCGCGGTGAAGCGGGTGACCAGGGCCTGGAAGGCGACGAGCAGACCGACGGAGATGTGCCCCTCGACCGCCCGCAGACCGCCGATCCACAGGATCAGCGCGGAGTTGAGCGTCGCGAGCGTCGGTGCGACCACGCCCAGCCAGGCGCTCGGCACCCCGAGGCGCTGCTGCTCCTCCAGAGTGGTCGCGTGCTGCCCGGCCCACTTGCGGAAGTAGCCGTCCTCCCCGCCGGTCGCCTTCATCGTCTCGATCAACTGGAGCCCGGTGTAGGCGGTGTTGGTGAGGCGCGCGTTGTCGGCGCGCAGCTTCGCCGTACGGGTGGCGCGCAGCCGGATCACCACGCGCATCGCGATCACGTTGAGCAGCGCGACGCCGATGCCCACGGCCGTGAGCTGTGGGTCGTAGGTGTAGAGGAGCACCGCGTACAGGACGACCACGATCGCGTCCACGCCGGCCGCCGCGAGGTCCCGGGCCAGGGTCTCGGCCACCGCGTCGTTCGACTGGAGCCGCTGCACCAGGTCGGCCGGGCTGCGCTGGGAGAAGAAGGTGACGGGCAGCCGCAGCAGATGGCGCAGGAAGCGGGCGCTGGAGAGGGTGGAGGAGATGATCCGGCCGTGCAGCAGGTTCGCCTGCTGGAGCCAGGTCAGCACGACGGTCAGCGCCACACAGGCGCCCATCGACGCGAACAGCACGCCCAGCAACGAGGTCCGGCCGCCGATGAGATACGTGTCGATGTACGTCCGGCTCAGCGCGGGGACCGCCGCGCCGACCGCGACCAGCAGCAGGCTCGCCAGCACGGCCGCGGGCATCGTGCCCGAGGTGCCGCGCAGCCGGGCCGGCATGGCGCCCAGGACGCCCGGCTTGCGGCCGCCCTTGTGGAAGTCCGGCCCCGGCTCCATGACCAGAACCACACCCGTGAAGCTGGTGTCGAAGTCCTCCATCGGCACGAAACGGCGGCCCTTGCCGGGGTCGTTGATGTGCACGCCGCGCCGTCCGAAGCGGCGGCCCATGCCGTCGTAGACGACGTAGTGGTTGAACTCCCAGAACAGGATCGCGGGCGCCTTCACCTCGGCGAGCGCGGCCGTGTCCATCTGCATGCCCTTGGCCGTGAGGCCGTAACTGCGCGCCGCCTTGAGGAGGTTGCTGGCGCGCGAGCCGTCCCGGGAGACACCGCAGGCGATGCGCAGCTCTTCGAGGGGGAGGTGGCGGCCGTAGTGGCCGAGCACCATGGCCAGGGAGGCGGCGCCGCACTCCACGGCCTCCATCTGGAGGACGGTGGGGGTGCGGACCGTCTTCCCCTTCGCCTTGGGGACTGTGCGCTTGGGCGGGGCGGTGCGGCGTCTGCTCCGGGTGTCTGGTGCGGTGGTCACGGCAGGAGCCAATCGACGGGGCGCTGATCGGCCAGGCGGATCGAACCCGTGGCCAGGGTCATGGAGGTGAGCGCGAACGGCGGCCCGTCGGCCGAGGACCACTTCAGGCCGCTCTTCGTCGCGGCGGAGCGGTCGAGGCGGACCAGGACGGCCACCGGCCTGCCCTTCTTGGAGAGCTGTTCGCCGAGTTGGCTGTCACCGAGGAAGGAGGAGATCTGCTGGGGGGTCTGCACGCTCCGGCCGACCGCCTTCACATGGCCGCGCAGTACCCCGTACTGCTGGGTCGGCACCGACTGCACGGTGAGGTCGACCGCGGCGTTCGCGGGGATGGTGGCGGCGCTCTCGGCGGGCACGTACACCGTCGCGTAGAGCGGATCGTCGGCGTGGGCGACCTTCTCCACGGCGGCGACGTTCGCGCCGGTCGAGATGATCGCGCCGATGGTGGCGGCGAGCGCGGTGACGCGTCCCGCGGCGACCGTGCGGACGACGGTCGTACCGCCCTGGGTCGTACGGACCTTGAGCACCGGCGCGTTCGCGGCGAGCCGTTCGCCCTCCTGGGCGACGACCTCGGTGACCTGCCCCGCGACGGGGCTCTGCAGGATGTAGCTGCCCTCGCCGTGGGTGAGGACGGCGGGCGCGCTCACGGTGGACGCCACCGTGCCCGTCACGGCCCAGACGGACGCCGCCGCCATGACGACCACCGTCACGGACAGGGCGAGCCAGCCCTGGGGGCGGGCGAAGCGCACCGGAAGGTCGAGCTCTTCGGGCGACTGCAGCTTGGCGAGGGCCTGTTGGCGGAACTGCACGGGACTTCCCTCACCTGTTCGAGAGGTTTACGGCATCCGAGAAGTCCCGGAACCGGGGAGTGGTTCCGGGACTCAACGGCACTGAAACGCGATCAGAGACCGGCGACCAGGCCCGTGACCGGGGCGGTGTTGAGGCCGGTGACACCCTCGACGGTGCCGACAACCGTGTTGACCAGGCCGGAGACCGGGGCAACACCGTCGACCAGGCCGGTGACGGTGCCGACGGCGTTCAGCGACAGACCGCCGGAGACGTTGTCGAGGTCGGCGTCCGAGATCTCGGCGGTGGCAACCTGGGGGGTGGAGTTCATGAGGGAACTTCCCTTCGTATGGATATTCATAAGGGGGAGAGCGGCCCCCCTCTGGGGACAGATGACGGCCGCCACCGCGGGGGTGCGGCACCCGATTCCGGGCGCTGTGCGGCGCCCGTTCCCGGATGCCTGGCTGCGACCTCCGCGGTGCAACGGATCAAAGCACGCTCGAGGTGCGCGCATCCAATCAACCGGGGCTCTCACCTGCGGACTTGAGCGTGGCCAGGGCCCAACCGTGCAGGTGTGCGCACGTCTCGGCAGTCAGTTCTTCACATGCTGCACGGCATTGTTCCGTCCCCGCGCTTGTCGCCCCGCACTCGAAAGGGACAGTCCCACCGCAATGGCGCGGAGGGGGGCGCGCGAGTGTGCAGATCTGCTGTCCACCGTGACGCGCCTGCGTATTCGATGTGCAGATTCCCTGAAGCCAGGATTCCGTTCCTGCCGGAAGACGGACCGTCACCGATCGGTAGCGCAACGTGCCGGATCCGCCGCTCACTCGGTGTAATGGCCCGATTGCCTGGTATTTCATGGGTTTGGTCGAGCCAACTCAGCTCTTTTTTAAACACAGTTGAACAGCCCTCGCGGCCCACGCGTATCAACAGGCATCCAGGCGCCCCCTAGTCAGCCGCCGGACGGTGGCCTCGACCCCGTCCCCAGGAGGTCAAAGAGTTGAGTCACAAAAGGATTCCCAAGCGCAAGGCCGCCATCGCTGTCGGAGGCGTCGCGGCGCTCGGAGCGGCGGCTCTGCTGCTGCCCCACGCCAACGCCTCGCAGACCGACGCGAAGGGCGCCGCTCCTAAGACGCTGAAGTCCGCGGACGCCTCGAACCTGGCCTCGCTCCTCGCCTCCCAGCTCGGTGACGCCTTCGGCGGCGCGTACTGGGACGCCTCGAAGCAGCAGGTCATCGTCAATGTCGTCGGCAACAACAGCAATGTCGTCAACACCGTCGAGAAGGCCGGCGCCGTTCCCCGCAGCGTCAACAACAGCCTGTCCGCGCTCAAGACGGCTGCCAAGACACTGAAGTCCGACGCGACCATCCCCGGCACCGCCTGGTCGATCGACCCCAAGACGAACCAGGTCCAGGTCACCGCCGACAGCACCGTCACGGGTGCGAAGTGGGCCAAGCTGACGTCGACCGTCGACTCGCTCGGCTCTGGCGTGGCCACGGTCAAGAAGTCCGCCGGTACGTTCAAGACGTTCGTGTCGGGCGGTGACGCCATCTTCGCCCAGGCGAACGGCGGCGGCGTCCGCTGCTCCCTCGGCTTCAACGTCACAGCGAGCGACGGCGCCCCCGCCTTCCTCACCGCCGGGCACTGCGGTGTCGCGGCCAAGCAGTGGTCGGACTCGCAGAACGGCCAGCCGATCGCGACCGTCGACCAGGCCACCTTCCCCGGCGCCGGCGACTTCTCGCTCGTGAAGTACGACGACCCCGCCACCCAGACGGTGAGCGAGGTGAACGAAGGCAACGGGAAGACCGTCCAGATCACCCAGGCGGCGGACGCCACGGTCGGTCAGCAGGTCCTCCGGATGGGCAGCACCACCGGTCTGCACGACGGCTCGGTCACCGGTCTCGACGCCACCGTCAACTTCCAGAGCGAAACCGTTCCCGGCGGTGTCGACACCGTCACCGGTCTCATACAGACCAACGTCTGCGCCGAGGCGGGCGACAGCGGCGGCTCCCTGTTCACCGCGGACGGCAGCGCGGTCGGACTGACCTCCGGCGGCAGCGGCGACTGCACCGCCGGTGGCGAGACCTTCTTCCAGCCCGTGACCGCCGCCCTCCAGGCGACCGGCGCGACGCTCGGCGCGGGTGGCGCCGCGGGTGCCGGCGGCGCGAGCGCCGCGGCGACCGACCCGGCGGCCACCGACCCCGCGGCCACCGACCCGGCAGCGACCGATCCGGCGGCGACCGACCCCGCGGCCACCGACCCGGCAGCCACGGACCCGGCGGCGACCGACCCCGCGGCCACCGACCCGGCAGCCACCGACCCGGCCGCGGGCGGCCAGTCCGGGACCGGCAGCGGCCAGTCCAGCACCGGTATGAACGCCGGCTCCGGCCTGGTGACCAGCACCCCGTGACACCGGTGACCACGAGCCACTGACCCGGCCGTGCCAACACGGCCCGGTCGGCAGTGGAAGGGTCCGGCCCTCCGGCGGGAGGGCCGGACCCCACCGTGTTTCCCCCGCCGCTCACGAGAGGGCCGGACGCCGAGGGTTTCCGGTACCGCTCAGTCGTGCGGACGCACCCGCAACAGAAGCAGCGCCACGTCGTCGAGCCGCTCCTGCGTCACCGCCCCGGTCTGCTCGACGAGACGGTCGGCCAGCGCGTTCAGCGACAGGTCACCGCCCTCGGCGAGTTTGCGACCGAGGTCGGCCAGGGCGTCCTCGATGTCCACGCCGGGCGACTCGATCAGACCGTCGGTGTACAGGGCGAGGACCGAACCGGGGACGAGCGGGACCTCGGTCGTCGGATACGTGGCGGCCGCGTCGATCCCCAGCAGTGGCCCACCGGCCAGGTCGAGCACCCGGACCCGTCCGTCCGGCCGCAGCAGCAGCGGCGGCGGATGACCCGCGCGCGACATGACGGCCACCTCGCGCGCCGGGTCGAGACGCAGATAGAGACAGCTCGCGAACAGCTCGGCCCCCAGGTCGATCAGCAGCCGGTTGGTGCTGCGCATGACCTCCTCCGGCGGCTGGCCGACGGTCGTGTACGCCCGTACGGCCGTGCGGATCTGCCCCATCAGGCCCGCCGCCGTCACGTTGTGCCCCTGCACGTCACCGATGACCGCGGCGGCCAGACCGTGCGAGGGCACCAGGTCGTAGAAGTCCCCGCCGATCTCCATCCCCTGAGTGGCCGGGAGATAGCGCGCGGCCGCCTCGATCGAGGGCAGCGTGGGCAACGAGTGCGGCAACAGCGCGGCTTGCAGACCATGCGCCAGCTGCAGCTTGGCGTCGTAGAGCAGGGCCCGCTCCAGGGCCTGCGCGATCAGACCGCAGAGGCTGGTCAGTACGGCACGCTCCTCCGCCGGGAAGGTGTGCGGTTCCGCGTACCCGAGGACGCAGGTGCCCACCGGCCGTCCGGACGCGATCAGCGGCAGATACGCCCACGCCGCCATCCCGTCGGGCGTCGCGCTCCGGTCCGGGTAGAGGCGCTCCAGCTGCTGACGGGAGTCGAAGAACGCCGGCACCCCGGTCTTGAGGGCCTGGGTGCCCGGAGTCTGCGCGCTCAGTGGCACCCCGTGCCAGCGCTCCACGATGTGCGCGTCCGCGTAACCCCGGTGGCCGAGCACGTGCAGGCGGCCGGATCGCGAGCCGAGGACGACCAGGGCCTTGCTGCCGACGGCCGGCGCGATCTCGTCCGCCACCAGCTGCACCACGTCCTCGACCCCCGCCGCCTGGGTGAGCGCGCCCGCCAGACTCAGCACCTGGCTGATGGTCACCAGGCGCGGGGTGGTGTCGTCCTCGCCGTGCCGCGACTCGACGCGCCCCATCTCGGCCACCGCCCGGGCCCGGGAGATGCGCACGCTCAGGCCGGTCGTATTCGGATAGAGCCGGAACGACAGCCAGTTGCCGGGCGGCCGCAGCGCCACGAACGACGTCACGTGCTGGCTGATCAGCGCGGCCCGGTAACGGTCCTCGTAGACGGGGTCGTTGAGCCAGGGCACCGACGCCCACAGCTGGGTGCCCAGCAGCTCGCTGACCGGGACGCCGAGCATGTCCGCCGTCGCGGCGTTGGCGAAACTGACCCGGCCGTTCAGGTCCAGGGCACACAGCCCGTACGGCAACCGCGCCACCATCCGCGCCGCCTCCAGCGTGCCGAGCACGCCGGTGGCCGGAGCCGCGGACGGAGCCAGCAGATCCGGCTCGGGATGGACCGGCCGCCGCTCCGCCGCCGCCCGCTCCAGACGCAGCGCGAGCCGGGCGCAGGACGCGGTGAGATGGTCACGCTCCCGGTCGGAGAGGTCCACGGGATGCGAGCCGGGCCAGGTCACGAAGACGGCGCCGTACACGGTGCCCGCGGTCGCCACCGGGAGGGCGGCCAGCGCGAAGGGGTACGGCAGGACCACGGCGATCCGGGGGAAGCGGCGGGCCATCTCCTCCTCGCCACCGACCCAGACCAGCCGCCGCTCGCGCACCGCCACCGCGACCGGGATCGGCGCGTTGAGCCCCACCCGCTCCCACGGCGCCGCGAACGACCTGGGCATGCCCGCCATGACCGCCATCTCCAGCACGGCCTCACCCGGCGTCAGCAGGTACACCGCCCCGGAGTGGGCGTGGACCTCCTCCATCATCGAGGCCAGCGTCAGCGACAGCAGCGGCCGCCCGACCGGCGTCCGCCGACCCGCCGGCGCCTGTACGGACCCCTGCCAGTCGGACACGCCGACCACCTCCTCGCAGGGCCGCGCGACGGGACTCAGGGATCAAGGCTCCCTCGTGACGGCCCTTCCCGCACGGCGAACGCCACGCGCGGCACAGGGTGCCGCTTGCGGGCTCCGCCGCAGGCCCGACGGCCCCGGAACCGTCGCAGGGGCTGCGCGAGCGTCCCGGAAGCGCTGTAATTGCGGACGTGGTCAGTGAGGGCGCTGCGGAACGCGGAAAGAGGACGTTGCGTGCCGAACTTGCCCTCAAGACGCCCACCCCGGACCTGGACCCGCGCGAGCGACAGCGCCGCGTGCTCGAACTGGCACTCGTCTTCGCGGGTGCGAGCGTCGTCGCGGTGTACTCGCCCACCGAGAGCGGCGACGAGCTGTACCTGTCCGAGTCGGCAGGCGTCCCCAGGACGCTCTACGGCCTGCGCGACAGCTATGTCCTCACCGGCGGCTCCCCGGCGGTGGACGCGTACCGCTCGGGCCGACCGCTGTGGCTCGGCCCGGCGGAGATCGCCCACTGCGCCGAAGCCCGCAGGCTGCCGTCCCAGGACTTCTGGCTGGCCGTCCTGCCCCTGCCGGACGGCGGCTGCCTCGTGGCGGCCGGCGAGCGCCCGGGCGGCTTCGACGAGGAGGACCGGGAGTGCCTCGGCCTGATCGCCGAGGCCGCCGTCTCCCCCGCACCCGGCTCACCGCGCGCCACCGCCGCCCGGCCCACCAGCTCGTTCGACCTCGCCATGGACACCGGACACCTCGAGGTCGACGGCGAGATGCTGGAGCTGTTCGGCCTCGACGCGGCCGAGTTCGACGGCAAGGTCGAGAGCCTGCTGTCGATGACCGTCCCCGAGGACCTGCCCACGCTGATGTCCGTGGTGGAGGCGGACCACATGTCCATCGGCGACCGCGAGCTGGAGTTCCGCATCCTCCAGCCCTCCGGAGAGCCGAAGTGGCTAAGGCTGCGCGGCCGTCTCGTGCCCGGTGGAGAGGGACGTCCGGCGCACCTCGTGGGCACCGTCGCCGACGCCTCCAAGCTGCGCTCCGGCGTCAGCGACGTGGCCCGCGTCCAGCGACTCGCCTCGACCCTCGCCACCGCGGGCACCGTCCGCGACGTCGGCCGGGCCGTGGTGGACGCGCTGCGGGTCCCCCTGCGGGCCGACCGGATCGCCCTCGCCGAGCTGGAGGGCGACCGGCTCGTCGTCACCCTCCTCGACCCTCCCGAACCCGAAGCCTGGCCCGAGGTGTGGCGCTCCGAGTGGCGCTCGGAGTGGCCCGACGCTCCCGTACGCGCCATGCCCACGCTGGAGGCGGCCCTCATCGAGGGGCGCCCCGTCGTCTGGCCCGCCGGAGCACCCCTGGAACCGGCGCTCGCCGACGTCGGCCCCGGCGGTCTCGCCATCCTGCCGCTGCCCGCAGGCGGCCGGATGGCGGGTGCCTGTCTGATCGGCTGGGACGACCCGCACGAGTTCGGCCCCGACGAGCGCGCGCTGCTCACCGCGTCCGCGGGCCTCGCGGGCCAGGCCCTGACACGCGCCCGCGCCTTCGACGCCGAACACGAGCTGGTCGGCATGCTCCAGCGCTCCCTGCTGCCGCGGCGCCTGCCCCGGATCCCCGGCGCGGTCGCCGTCGCCCGCTATCTGCCCACCACGGCGGGCCTGGAGGTCGGCGGCGACTGGTACGACGTCATCCCGCTGCCCGACAACCACGTCGCCCTCGTCATCGGCGACGTCCAGGGCCACAACGCCCAGGCGGCCACCCTGATGGGCCAGATGCGCACGGCCCTGCGCGCGTACGCCGTCGAGGGCCACCCGCCGGACGTCGTCGTGCAGCACGCCAACCGACTCCTCATGGACCTGGAGACCGACCTCTTCGTCACCTGCTGCTACGTCGACGTGGACCTGGAGGAGGGCACCGCCTGGTGCGTACGCGCCGGACACCACCCGCCCGTGCTGCGCCACCCGGACGGCACAACGGAGGTCACCGTGTCGGAGGGCGGACCACCACTGGGCGTCGTCACCCAGGCGGACTTCCCGATGATCCCGCTGCGACTCCAGCGCGGCACGGTCCTCGCCCTGACCACGGACGGTCTCGTCGAGTCCGCCGAGGTCGACATCGAGGACGGACTGAACCGACTGGCCGGCGAACTGACCGCGTCCGACCCCGCCCACCTCGGAGTGGTGGCCGACGGACTGCTCACGGGCGCCAACCGCAGAGACGACGTGGCCCTCCTCCTGATGCGCTACGACGGTCTGGCGACCCGCCCGCTGCGGGAGAGCTGGACGGTGTGGCGCGTCCCGGAGGCGGTCCGGCACGCCCGCCGCTTCACCCGGCGCACCCTGCGCGCCTGGGGCGTGCCCGACGACAGCATGGACGGCGCGCTCCTCGTCGTCTCCGAACTCGTCACCAACGCCCTCGTGCACACCGACGGGCAGGTCAGACTCGACATCACCCTCATCAACCACCGTCTGCGGATCTCCGTCGCCGACACCTCACCCCGTACGCCCATCAAGCCCACCAGCATCGGCTGGGAGGCCACCGGCGGCCGCGGCATCCTCCTCGTCGAGGCCATGTCGGCGACCTGGGGCACCGTGCCGGTCAGCGGCGGCAAGCAGGTGTGGAGCGAAATCCCGCTGGACGCAGGGGGGTAGGGTCGGTCACCAGGTGCTCCTGGGGGCGGGGGCCGGTGCACACACGGGGGTCACTGCGCATGGTGAAGACGCCTGAGCGGATAGGGGAGGAAGCCGACCTGCCCGCGCGGCGGCTGGCCGGGCTGGCACTCAACCCCTCCACCCCGCAGGACGTACGGCAGCGCATCGCGTACCGCGCCGACCTCGGACCCGCCGAACGCCGTGCGCTCGCCGTGGACCCCGACCCCAAGGTGTGGCTCGCGGTGTCCGTGCACCCGGCGCTGAGCGAGGAGGAGCGGGCTGCGATCGACTACGAGGTGCCCACGGACTGCGGTTTCCACCTCGACCACGAGGAACTGGCTCATCCGGCAGCCGCGAACCCGGCGCGACGAGGACCTCGGCGCACGCGTCACGCTCGCCCAGAACCATCCCCCGGACGAACTTCCCGACCGCCCGACTGGCCGCCTACGCCGACCCCGAGGACCCCGAGGACCCCGAGGACCCCGAGGTCAGGGCCCTGGCCGTGCGCGACCCCGAGACCGCGCCGGCCGTCGCGGAACGTCTCACCAAGGACCCGGACCCGGCCGTACGGTCCGCGGCGGCCCGCCACCCGAACCTCCCGAGGCCCCGGCTGACGGAACCCTTCGACGACGAGGAACTGGCTCGTCCGGCAGCCGCGAACCCGGCGTTGGACGTGGCGGAGATACGACGGCTGGCGCGGACGCCCGGAGACCCGGCCGGGCCCTCCGTCGATACGCTGATCTGAGCGGTCCGGTCCGGTCGGCTGCTCCAGCTCATCGACTCCGAGGCGTACAGGCCGATGATCGGACGGTAGTTGAACATCGGCCGGGGACGACACGTGAGAAAGAGTATGGGAACCCCACTCGCCGTCTCCCCACCGCTGGAGCGGCCCGAAACGCGTGGTCGGGGCCAGGTGCTGGGCCTTGACGGGCTCCGCGGCCTGGCCGCGCTGTACGTGTTGCTCTTCCACTGCTGGCTTCTGACCATGCCGGGCTTTCCCGAGAACAGGGGTCCCGCCTGGCTGGGCTGGCTGATGTACGGGCGTCTCGCCGTGGTCTTCTTCCTGGTGCTGTCCGGCTTCTCCCTGGCCATCTCACCGGCGCGCAACGGTTGGCACCTGGGCGGCGTCTCCCGGTTCCTGCGGCGGCGCGCGTGGCGCATTCTGCCTCCCTACTGGGCGGCACTCGCGTTGAGCCTGGCGGTCGCCCGGTTCGTGGTGCCCGCCTCGCATTTCGGACCGCCGACCGGCACGACGATCCTGGTGTACGGCTTCGTGGTCCAGGACATGTTCACGGCTCCCACGCCGAACGGGGCCTTCTGGTCGATCGGCGTGGAGGCGGAGCTCTACCTAGTCTTCCCGCTCCTCCTGCTCGTCCGACGGCGGCTGGGCGCGGTCGTCCTGGTCGCGAGCGTGACGCTCCTGGTGGTCGCGCGAGGCCTGCTGGCGCCGAACGCGTCCCCGGTGGAGGGCGTGAACTGGCTGACCCCGAACCTCGCCCCCGTGTTCGTCGCGGGACTGGTGGGCGCGGGGATCGTCGTCGCGCCGGAGAAGGTCCGGCGCCTGCCGTGGCACTGGCTCGCCGCTCTGGCCGCCCTGCCGGTTGTGGCCCTTGTCGTCGGCAAGGGGTCGGCGTGGACGGTGGACCACTATTTCTGGATCGATCTCGCCGTGGCGCCCGCCATGACCATGATGATCGCGGCGGTCGCCACCGGCAGGCCCGCCGTCCTCATGCGGCTCCTCGCCACGCGTCCCATGCGCGGCCTCGGCGACTTCTCCTACAGCCTCTACCTGGTCCACCTGCCGATCGTCATGATCGTCTGCCGAAAGATGGCCCCACATTTCGTATCGCCGGGGCTGCCCGCGTTCTGGTTCACGCTGACACTGGCACTGCCCGCCTCGGTGCTGGCAGCGTGGTTGTTCGCCAAGCTGTTCGAGCTGCCGTTCAAGCGGAACCGGTCGTGGAAGTCCATGTTCCCGGCAGGGCGCGCGCTGCCAGGACCGCACTCCTCGCGGTGAGACGACCGCGCTCCTAGGGTGGGTGCCGTGCGTCTGCTCCTGATGTCCGACACCCACCTGCCCAAGCGGGCCAAGGCGCTGCCGCCGCAGCTGATGGCCGAACTCCCGCACGCCGACGTCGTCGTCCACGCGGGCGACTGGGTGGACACCGCCACCCTCGACCTCCTGGAGGAGCGGGCACACAGGCTCGTCGGGGTGTACGGCAACAACGACGGCCCGGCCCTGCGCGCCCGCCTCCCCGAGGTCGCCCGCGTCGACCTGGACGGTCTGCGCCTCGGCGTCGTCCATGAGACCGGTGCCGCCCAGGGCCGCGAACGGCGTTGCGCCGAGCGCTACCCCGACCTCGACGTGCTGGTCTTCGGACACAGCCACATCCCCTGGGACACCATCACCGGGACGGGCCTGCGCCTGCTCAACCCGGGCTCCCCGACCGACCGCCGCCGGCAGCCGCACCACACCTACATGACCGCGACCGTGACCGAAGGACAGCTGACCGAGGTGACCCTGCACCGCGTCGACCCCGGCTGAGGCACTCAGGCGTGCCGGTGCCGTCGTATGCGCACGAAGACCAGCGCCAGTACGGCGGTGGCCACCGCGACCGCCACGCGTTTGGCGACCGGAGGCCCGGCGGTCCGCAACAGGTCGATCGGCTCGACCGGTTGGACCGGCTGCACCGGTTGGACTGGTTGCGCCGCTTGGAATGGTTCGACCGGCTCGGATGGCTCGGTCCGTTCGGTCGGTTCCCCGAGGCGCCGCGCCAGACACTCCGCGAACTGCCCGACCAGCTTGTCGCCCACCTCCGCCATGACGCCGCGACCGAACTGCGCCGGACGGCCCGTGACGGTCAGATCGGTCCGCACCGACACCGCCGTGCCGCCGTCGCGTTCGGCGAGCGTGCCCGTGACCGTGGCCCGTGCCGTGCCCTGACCGCGGGTCTCCTTGCCGTTCGCGATCAGTACCATCCGGTGCGCGGACTCGTCCTGTTCCTCGAAGACGGCGGTGCCCCGGTACGTCACCGTGATGGGCCCCACCTTGACCTTCACCGAACCGGTCACGGTCTTCCCGTCGTAGTCGTCCACCGTCGCGCCCGGCATGCACGGGGCGATCCGTTCGACGTCGAGGAGCGCCCGCCAGGCGTCGTCGACGGGAACGGGGACGGTGAACTCATGATGCAGTTCCATGCTGCTCTCCTCCAGACGTATCGACTCCAGATGTATCGACTCCAGACGTATCGACGGATCCGGCAGGCGCAACGACGGGACCGGGATGGATCGCCCCGCCCGTCGCCGTCAGCGGCGCCCCGCTGCCGCCCCACCGCAGCGCGACGATCTCCGCGGCGACGGACACGGCCACCTCCTCCGGGGTACGGGCTCCGAGGTCGAGCCCGACCGGCGAGCGCAGCCGGGACAGTTCGCCCTCCGACAGACCGGCGTCGATGAGCCGTTTCCTGCGGTCGTCGTGGGTACGACGGCTGCCCATCGCCCCGATGTACGCGGCCGGGCGGCGCAGTGCCTCCTCCAGCAGGGGCACGTCGAACTTCGGGTCGTGGGTCAGGACGCAGATCACCGTGCGCGCGTCGGTCGCCGTACCCCGCAGATAGCGGTGCGGCCAGTCCACGACGACCTCCACACCCGCCGGGAACCGTTTCGCGGTGGCGAAGACCGGGCGGGCGTCGCACACCGTGACCCGGTAGCCGAGGAAGTCCCCGATGCGGGCCACCGCCGCCGCGTAGTCGATCGCGCCGAAGACGAGCATGCGCGGGGGCGGCGCGAAGGAATGGAGGAAGACGGTCACGGCGTCCTCGCGGCGCTCGCCGTGCGGCCCGTAGTGCCGCCGGATCGTGGCGCCCTGGGCCAGTTCACCGCGGGCGTCGGCGGTGACCGCCACGTCCAGACCGGTGGAGCCCAGCGAACCGGCCACCTCGTCCGGCCACACCGCGAGCGTGGCCCCGAGCGGCGCCGGTCCCTCGATCACCGTCGCCACCGTCACGGGCCGGCCGGCGGCCACCGAGTCGGCCACCGCGGCGAAGGAGGGGTCCTCGGCGGGCGTCACCCGGCGGATGAGCAGGGTGATCTCGCCGCCGCAGGTGAGGCCCACGGCGAACGCGTCCTCGTCGCTGTACCCGAAGGTCTCCAGGCGGGCCTCGCCGGTCGCCACCACCTCCTGGGCCAGCTCGTACACCGCCCCCTCGACACAGCCACCGGACACACTGCCCACGACCTCGTCGCCGGGCCCCACCGCCATGGCGGCTCCCGGGTCCCGGGGCGCGCTGCGGCTGACCGTGACCACCGTGGCGAGCCCGAAGGGGGCGCCCGCCGCGTACCAGCGCTCCAGCGCCGGGAGGATCTCACGCATCGCTCGCTCCGCTCACCACAGGGTGCGTCCCACTCAAGAGTCCGCTCCTCTCACCACCGCCGCCAGCCGCTCCAGCGCGGCCGGACTGTGTCCCTCGACGAACGCGTCCACGCTCGGCAGCGCCGCGGCCATCCCACCGGCCAGGGGCGCGTACCCGGGTCGGGCCTTGCGCGGATTCGCCCAGATCACCCGGTGCGCGAGCCGGTGCAGGCGGCGCATCTGCTCCGCGAGCAGGGCCGGATCGCCACGTTCCCACCCGTCGGACAGCACGACGACCACCGCTCCACGCGCCATGCCCCGCCGCCCCCACCGGTCCAGGAAGCCGCGCAGCATCTCACCCAACCGGGTGCCGCCACGCCAGTCCGGAACCGCCGCCGCGAGCGCGGCCATGGCCGTGTCGGGATCCCGGTGCGCCAGTTCACGGGTCACCCGGGTCAGCCGGGTACCGATCGTGAAGACCTCCGTGCGGGTGCCCCGTGCGGCCCCGCCGGTGCGGGGGCCGTGGAGGGCCGCGTGCGCGAAACGCAGCAGCGCGTCCGCGTACGGCCCCATCGAGCCGCTCACGTCCACGAGCAGCACCACCCGGCGCGGCCGGTCCGCTCGCGCCCGGTGCCGCAGCCGCGCCGGCTCCCCGCCGCCGCGCAGCAACTCCCGCACCGTGCGCCGCGGATCGACGGCGCCCCGTCGGGCCGGATGCCGCCGCGCGGTGCGCCGGGCCTCGCCGCGCAGGGTGAACGCGGCCCGCAGCCGCCGCAGTTGGTGGCGTTCGTCGGCGGTCAGCTCGGCGAAGTCCCGGTGGCGCAGTACGTTGGTGGAGTCGGCCAGCACGGCCACGGGTACGGCGTCCTCGGCCCGCGTCGCCGGGCGGGGCACCGTACCGGCGGCGCGCAGGACCGTCCGGGTCCGCGGCGGGGGAGCGGACCGGGCAGGGGCGCCGCCGGGCCGGCCGCCGAAGTACGCCGCGAAGACCCGCTCGTAGCGCTCCAGGTCGTCCTGGCTCCCGCACAGGGTGAGACGGCCCGCCCAGTACACGTCCGAGCGCGCACCGGGATCGAGCGTGTCGAGCGCGCCCAGGAAGGCCTGTACGCGGTCGGGCGAGGCGTCGACGCCCGCGGCGCGCAACGCGCGGGCGAACCCGACGACCACGGCGGACGCGTCGACGGCGCGCGCTTGTGCCACCTCGTCCCCGCCGTCCTTGCCCTCCCCGCGGCTCCGGCCGTCTCCGCCGTCCCGGCCGTTCACGCCGCTCACGTCTCCCGTGCCGCGAGGATCGCCGCCAGATCCAGCCCCCGTGCCCGCTCGGCGTCCTCCCGGTACTTCAGCACCGAGCCCAGGGTCGCCACCGCCAGCTCCGCGTCCACCTCGCTCGCCCCCAGCGCGTCCAGGGCCTCCGCCCAGTCGATGGTCTCCGCGACGCCGGGCGGCTTGACCAGGTCCTCGGCGCGCAGGGCCTGCGCGAGTGCGGTCACCTGCTCGGCCAGCCGTTCCGTGACCCGCGGCAACCGCCTTCGTACGATGGCGAGTTCACGGGCGAACCCGGGATGGTCGAACCAGTGGTAGAGGCACCTTCGCTTCAGCGCGTCGTGCACTTCGCGCGTCCGGTTCGAGGTCAGCACCACGACGGGCGGCAGCTGCGCCCGCAGGGTGCCCAGTTCCGGAATGGTGATCGTGTACTCGGACAGCAGCTCCAGCAGGAACGCCTCGAACTCGTCGTCCGCGCGGTCGATCTCGTCGACCAGGAGCACCGACGGCTGGGTCTCCAGCGCCCGCAGCAGCGGACGCGTGACGAGGAACCGCCGGTCGTACAGCTCCCCTTCGAGGCGGTCGGCATCCGTCACGCCCGCCGCCTCGGCCGCCCGCAGGTGCAGCAGCTGACGCGGGAAGTCCCAGTCGTACAGGGCCTGGGAGGCGTCGATGCCCTCGTAGCACTGGAGCCGGATCAGCGGAGCGTCCATCGCCTCGGCCAGGGCGGACGCGAGCGCGGTCTTGCCCACGCCCGCGTCGCCCTCGCAGAACAGCGGCCGGTGCAGCCGCAGCGCCAGGAAGCAGGCCACGGCCAGCCCGTCGTCGACGAGATACCCCGTCTTCTCCAGGCGGGCCCGCACCTCCGCCGGACCGCTCACCTCGTGCATGGGCGCTACTCCAGGGCGGCCAGCACCGCGCGTCGGGTGAGCACCCGGGCCAGGTGCGCGCGGTACTCGGGTGAGCCCGAGGGATCGGACGAGGGGTGCGTGCCCTCCGCCGCCGCCTCGGCGGCCCGTGCCACCGCGCCCGGTTCGGCGTCGACGCCGGTGAGCGCCGCCTCGGTGGACGTGGCCCGCAGGGGCGTGGAGCCCATGTTGGTGAGCCCGATCCGGGACTCGGCGAGGTGTCCGTCGTCCCGCCGGACGAGCGCCGCCACGCCGACCACGGCCCAGGCCTGTGCGACCCGCTGGAACTTCTCGTAGTGGAAGCCCCAGCCCTCGGTCGACGGGATCTCCACCCCCACCAGCAGTTCGTCGGGGCGCAGCGCGGTCTGCAGATAGTCGAGGAAGAACTCGCGGGCCGGGATCGCGCGCCGCCCCTGCGGTCCCACCGCGATCAGGGTCGCGTCGAGCGCGAGGACCACGGCGGGCAGGTCACCGGCCGGATCGGCGTGTGCGAGCGAACCGCCGAGGGTGCCGCGATGGCGTACGGCGGGATCGGCGACCGTGGCGGTGGCCGCCGCCAGGAGTCCGGCGTGCCGGCGCACCAGCGGATCGCGGATGACGTCGTGGTGCGAGGTCATCGCGCCGATGACCAGCGTGCCGGCGTCCTCGCGGATCCCGCGCAACTCGGGGATCCGGCCGACGTCGACGACCAGTTCGGGGAAGGCGAGCCGCAGCCGGAGCAGGGGCAGCAGGCTCTGCCCGCCGGCCAGCACCTTCGCGTCCTCGCCCGCGTCCGCGAGGGTGCGCACGGCCTCGTCGACGCTCGCGGGCCGCGTGTAGTCGAATGCGGGGGGAATCATGCCGACGCCTCCTCTCCGGAGCGGGCGGACCCGTCGGCCGCCCGAGCGGACCGAAGGGCTTCCCAGACCCGTTGTGGCGTGCAGGGCATCCTCACCTCGGTCACTCCGAGCGGGCGCAGCGCGTCCACGATCGCGTTGACGACGGCGGGCGTGGAGGCGATGGTCCCCGACTCCCCGACTCCCTTGGAACCCAGGGGATTCGATGTCGCCGGTGTCTCCGTCCGGTCCGTCACGAACTCGGGCAGGTCGACCGCCGAGGGCACGAGATAGTCGGCCATCGTGCCCGAGACGAGGTTGCCCTCGTCGTCGTACACGGCCTCCTCGTACAACGCCTGCGCGATGCCCTGCGCGACCCCGCCGTGCACCTGTCCCTCGACGATCATCGGGTTGATCACGCTGCCGACGTCGTCGACGCACACGTACGAGCGGATGGTGGTCCGTCCGGTCTCGGTGTCTACCTCGACCGCGCACAGGTGGGTGCCGTGCGGGTAGGAGAAGTTGTCCGGGTCGACCAGGTGCTCGGCGTTGATGGTGGGCTCCATGCCGTCGGGCAGGTCGTGCGAGGAGAACGTCTCGAAGGCGACCTCCTGGATGGTCTTGCGCGCCTCGGGCGAGCCCTTCACGGAGAACACGCCGTGCGTGAACTCCAGGTCGTGCTCGCTCGCCTCCAGCAGGTGCGCGGCCACCTTCCGCGCCTTTTCCACCACCTTGCGCGCCGCGTGGTGCACCGCGGCCCCGCCCACGACGAGCGAGCGCGAGCCGTAGGTGTCCATGCCCTGGGGCGCCGCCCTGGTGTCGCCGTGCACCACCTCGATGTCCTCGAAGGGCACCCCGAGCACATCGGCGGCGATCTGGCTCCAGCAGGTCACATGGCCCTGCCCGTGCGGGCTGGTGCCGGTGACCACCTCGACCTTGCCGGTGGGCAGCATGCGGATGCTCGCCGCCTCCCAGCCCCCGGCCGCGTACCGCAGGTCGCGCAGCACCCGGCTGGGCGCGAGCCCGCACATCTCGGTGTACGTGGACACACCGATGCCCAGGCGTACCAAGTCGCCGCGGCGGTTGCGGTCCGCCTGCTCGGCGCGCAGCTTGTCGTATCCGAAGAGGGCGAGCGCCTTGTCCGTGGCGGCCTCGTAGTTGCCGCTGTCGTAGGTCAGACCCGCGATGGACGTGTACGGGAACTCCTCGTGCCTGATCCAGTTGAGCCGCCTCAACTCGATGGGATCCAGGTCGAGTTCGACGGCCAACTCGTCCATGATCCGTTCGATGGCGTACGTCGCCTCGGGGCGCCCCGCGCCGCGGTAGGCGTCGGTCGGCGTCCTGGTCGTGAAGACGCCGGTGCACGTGAAGTCGTACGCGTCCATCTTGTAGATCGCCGGGTACATGAAGGCGCCCAGGATCGGGATGCCCGGGGTGACGAGCATCAGATAGGCGCCCATGTCGGCGAGGAGGTCGACCTTGAGGCCGAGCAGCCTGCCCTCGCTGGTGGCGGCGATCTCGACGTCCTGGATCATGCCGCGGCCGTGGTGGGTCGCGAGGTAGCCCTCGGAGCGTGACTCGGTCCACTTCACGGGCCGTCCGAGCCGCCGGGCGACGGTCAGGGCGAGGGCCTCCTCGCCGTACACCTGGAGCTTGGAGCCGAAGCCGCCGCCGACGTCGGGGGCGATCACGCGCAGCTTCTGTTCGGGGATGCCGGTGACGACGGCGAGCATGATCCGCAGGATGTGCGGGATCTGCGTGGCCGAGTAGACGGTGTACTCGCCGGAGGCGGCGAGCGGGGTGACCACGACCGCGCGCGGCTCCATCGCGTTGGGGATCAGGCGCTGCTGGACGTAGCGGCGCTTCAGGACGACGTCCGCGCGCTCCCGCACGGACCGGTAGTCCGCACCGGTCGCCAGCGGCCACACGTAGCAGCGGTTGGTGCCCTTGTCGGAGTGGACCAGGGGGGCGTCCTCGGCGAGGGCGGCCTCCAGGTCGAGCACCGGGGGCAGGGGTGTGTAGTCGACCTCGACGGCCTCCAGGGCGTCGGCGGCGGCGTACCGGTCGCGGGCCACGACGACGGCCACCGGGTCTCCCGCGTACCGGACCTCGTCGACCGCGATCGGCGGGTGGTCGGGCAGCACGATGTCCTCGGTGACCGGCCAGGCGCAGGGGAGTGAGCCGAGGCCCTCGGCGAGGTCCTGGCCGGTGAACGCGGCGACCACGCCGGGGCGCTCGCGGGCGGGTGCGACGTCGATCCGGTCGATCCGGGCGTGTGCCATGGGGCTGCGCAGGATGGCCAGGTGGAGCAGTCCGTTGACGTTGATGTTGTCGGTCCAGTTGGTCTGCCCGGTGACCAGACGGGCGTCCTCCTTGCGCGGCCGGGAGCGGCCGACCTCGGGTTCGACGATCTGGTCCGTCACGGCGAGACCTCCTGTCGGGAGGCGGCGAGGACCGCGCGCACGATGTTCTGGTAGCCGGTGCACCGGCACAGGTTGCCCTCCAGGGCCTCCCGTACCTCCTGCGGGCCCGGGGCCGGGTTCTCGCGCAGCAGATCGCGGGCCGCCATGATCATCCCGGGGGTGCAGTAGCCGCACTGGAGCGCGTGCCGCTCGTGGAACGCCTTCTGGAGCGCGTGCCACTCCCCGTCGTGCGCCAGCCCCTGGATGGTGGTCACTTCGCTCCCGTCCGCCTGGACGGCGAGGACGGAGCAGCTCTTGACGGTCTCCCCGTCCAGGTCGACCGTGCAGGCCCCGCAGTTCGACGTGTCACAGCCGATCGGGGTGCCGGTCAGACCCAGGTGGTCGCGCAGATAGTGGACCAGGAGAAGGCGGGGTTCGACCTCGTCCTCGTACGTGGTGCCGTCCACCTTCACCGAAATGCGGGTCATGTGCCCTCCCGGAGAGCCAGGTGAGGGGTATCAGCCATTTTATGTGGTGTGCGTCACTCTAGGGCCGGGCGGGGAGGGCGGCGAGTGCTGCGGCGGGGATTTGTTGAGCGTTAATCCGTTGCTGCCGGGCGAGGCCGCCTGTTGCACTGACCGGGACGCGTCCACCGAGATCAGGGAGCAGCAATGCGCACATCGTTCATGTCCACCCAGGAAGGAATCACTCCCCCATCAAAGGACATGACACCCGGTGCATATGCTCAACCTGGGAATCCTGGCGCACGTAGACGCCGGTAAGACAAGCCTGACCGAGCGGCTGCTGCACTCGGTCGGAGTCATCGACGAGATCGGCAGCGTCGACGACGGGAACACCCAGACCGATTCCCTCGCGCTGGAGCGGCAGCGCGGTATCACGATCAAGTCCGCCGTGGTCTCCTTCGCGGTCGACGACGTGACCGTCAACCTGATCGACACCCCGGGACACCCGGACTTCATCGCCGAGGTGGAGCGCGTGCTGAGCGTGCTCGACGGCGCCGTGCTGGTGATCTCCGCCGTGGAGGGCGTGCAGGCGCAGACCCGTGTGCTGATGCGGACGCTCCGGCGGCTGCGCATCCCCACGCTCGTCTTCGTCAACAAGATCGACCGCGGCGGGGCGTGCTGCGAGCGCGTGCTCGACGCCGTCGCGGCGCGGCTCACCCCGGCGTTCGTCCCCCTGGGCGAGGTCCGGGCGCAGGGCACGCGCGACGCGCGCTTCGGCCTGTTCGACGAGGCGCGGCTCGGCGCCCCGTTGCTCGACCTGCTCTCCGAGCACGACGACGCGCTGCTCGCCGCGTACGTCGAGGGCCGGGTGTCGTACGACCTGATCCGCGCCGCTCTGGTACGGCAGACCGGGCAGGCCCTGGTGCATCCGGTGTTCTTCGGCTCGGCCGTGACGGGCGCGGGGGTGGGCGAACTGATCGCGGGGATCAGGGAGTTGCTGCCGCGCGCCGAGGCCGATGTCGACGGCCCGGTCTCGGGCAGCGTCTTCAAGGTCGAGCGCGGGCCCGCCGGGGAGAAGATCGCCTACGCGCGGATGTTCTCCGGGACGCTGCGGACGCGCGACCGGCTGCCTCTGGGCGACGGCGAGGAGGGCAGGGTCACCGCGATCAGCGTCTTCGACCGGGGTGCGGCGGTACGCGAGCAGTCCGTGGCGGCGGGGCGGATCGGCAAGCTCTGGGGCCTCGCGGACATCCGGATCGGCGACACCATCGGCGTACCGCGGAAGTCGTCGGCCGGCGAGCACCACTTCTCGCCCCCGACCCTCGAAACCGTCGTCGAACCCTGCCGTCCGGCCGACAAGGGCGCACTGCACGGCGCCCTCACCCAATTGGCCGAGCAGGACCCCCTGATCGATCTGCGCCAGGACGAGACGCGCAAGGAGATCTCCGTCTCGCTCTACGGAGAGGTGCAGAAAGAGGTCATCCAGGCGACTCTGGCCGATGAGTTCGGCATCGACGTCCTGTTCCGCGAGACGACACCCCTGTGCATCGAGCGGCCCCTCGGCAGCGGCGCGGCGGTCGAGTTCATCAAGAAGGGCCTCAATCCCTTTCTCGCGACCGTCGGCCTGCGCGTCGATCCGGCCCCGGTCGGCTCCGGGGTGGAGTTCCGGCTGGAGGTCGAGCTCGGAGCGATGCCGTACGCGTTCTTCAAGGCGGTCGAGGACACCGTGAAGGAGACCCTCGCGCAGGGAATCCACGGCTGGCAGGTGGCGGACTGCACGGTCACCATGACCCACTCCGGCTATTGGCCCCGACAGAGCCACGCCCACCAGGGCTTCGACAAGAGCATGTCCAGCACGGGCGCCGACTTCCGGGGCCTCACCCCCCTGGTGGTGATGGACGCGCTGCGGGCGGCGGGCACCCAGGTGTACGAGCCGATGCACCGCTTCAGGCTGGAGGCCCCGGCGGACACGCTGGGCGCGGTGCTGCCGGTGCTGGCGAAACAGGGAGCCGTCGCGGGGACCACCGAGCTGCGGGGCGCTTCGTGCGTGCTGGAGGGCCGGATCCCGGTCGCCCGGGTCCATGGGCTGGAGCGGCAGCTCCCGGGGCTGACCCGGGGCGAGGGCGAGCTGGAATGCGCCTTCGACCACTACGCACCGGTCCTGCGGGGCGCGGTCCCCGACCGCCCGCGCACCGACCTCAACCCGTTGGACCGGAAGCAGTACCTGCTGAACGTGACGCGGCGGGTCGGCGCCTGAGCCCGCACACGGCGACACGGCTCCCCAAAAGATCTCCAGAAGATCTTCAGAACATGAAACTTACTCTGGAGTCAGAAGTATTGACGCCTTCTTGCGCACCCGCGAATGTTGTGGACATGTCGAAGTTACGTGCGCGTCTGCTCGGCGTCCTCGTGCTCCTCACCGGCTTCCTCTCGGCGGTGGGCGCCCAGCCCGCCGCCGCGGACGGACTCCCCGACTCCCTGTGGTTCGACGCGCCGGCGGCGGCCACTCTCACGGTCGACAAGGGCCGCTTCCTCGACGGACTCGGCCGCGAGGTCGTCCTGCGCGGCTACAACGTCTCCGGCGAGACGAAACTCGAAGAGAACAGCGGTCTGCCCTTCGCCTCGGTCGCCGACGCCAAGAAGTCCGCGACGGCACTGCGGGCCCTCGGCGGCGGCAACTCCGTGCGCTTCCTGCTCTCCTGGGCCCACGCCGAACCCGTACGCGGCCAGGTCGACTCCGCCTACCTCGCCGCCGTCACCGACCAGATACGCGCCTTCCTCGACGCCGGAATCCGCGTGTATCCCGACTTCCACCAGGACCTCTACTCCCGCTACCTCTTCAACTCGGGCAGCTGGTACACCGGCGACGGAGCCCCCAAGTGGGCCGTGGACGCCGGAAACTACCCGAGCGAGTCCTGCGGGATCTGCATCTTCTGGGGGCAGAACATCACCCAGAACGGGGCCGTGAAGCAGGCACAGTACGACTTCTGGCACAACGCGTACGGCGTCCAGGACGCCTTCCTCACCACGGCCCAGGCCACCATGACCTACGTCAGACAGCACCTCACCACGGCCCAGTTCGCGGGCCTCGTCGGCTTCGACCCGTTCAACGAGCCGTACGCGGGCACCTACGACTCCGGACAGACCAGCCGCACCTGGGAGCGGGACCTGCTCTGGCCGTTCTATGTGAAGTTCCGGGCCCGGATGGACGCGGCCGGCTGGCAGGACAAGCCCGCCTTCGTCGAGGCCAACCTCTTCTGGAACTCCAACATCGACTCCCAGAAGCAGGAGGGCGGTCTGCTCGACGCGGGCACCCTCGGCCCGCGCTATGTCTTCAACACCCACTTCTACGACCAGAAGGCCATCTCGGGCATCCTCATGTGGGGCAATGCCGCGGACGGCCAGTACGCCACCGACTTCGGGACGGTCCGCGACCGCGCCTCGGCCGCGGGGACGACGGCGATCGTCAGCGAGTTCGGCCATCCGCTGTCGGGAACGGTCTCCGGCAAGGCCCCGACCGTCGACAAGGCGATGTACCAGGCCCTCGACTCCCGACTCCCGGGCGCCACTTGGTGGACCAAACCGGCGTCCTCCGGCCCGGTGCTCTCCGGAAACCAGTGGCAGTGGGACATCTACAGCGGCCGCCATCACGAGCTGATGAACGGCAACGCCGGCAAGGTCCTCACCTCCGGGGACGCCTGGAACGACGAGGACCTCTCGGCCGTACGCCTCGACGACTCCGGTACGGCCGTCCTGCGCCAGGACGCCCGCCTGCTCGACCGGCTCTATCCGAGCGCGACCTCGGGCAGCACGGTCGCCTTCACCTACGAGGACCGTTCCCGGGACGGCTCCACCACCCTGACCTGGAACCCGGTTCCGTCGTCCCTGCCGCACGTCTCCCAGCTGGTGGGATCGGGCCAGTACGGGCTGCTCCTGTGGCGCTCGGGCGGCGGCAGCGCTCCCACCGAACTCCATCTCCCGGCGTCCTTCCCGACCGCGTCCACGACGGTGGTCTCCGACCTCGGGGCGACGATCTCCCCGCCCGCCTACACCACGACCACCCCGATCGCCGTGGCCCCCGAGCCGGGCGGCACCGTCAGTCGCCGACTGCTGCTCACCGCACCGGACTCGGGGACCCTGCACTACGCGCTGGTCACGAACGGGGCGACGGCCCCGACCGCCGATCTGCTGAGCGCGGCCCGTTCCGAACTGAGCTCATGGGCCGCGTCGACGGTCAACTAGTCGAAGGACCGGTCCAGTTCGCCTCCACATGGCCGAGGCGAACACGCTGGGGGTGGTCGCCGACCGGCACCGACACCGTCTTCTGCCCCGTGGCGAAGTCGATGGCGGTGACCTGGTCGGCGCCGCTCTCGGAGACGATGCAGTCCTTGCCGTCACCGCTCACGGTCGCCCAGTACGGCTTCGAGGCGGTGACGAGCGGGCCCTCCTGGAGGGTGGCCCGGTCGACTACGGTCGCATAGTCGTCCATCGTTCCGGCGACGCACAGTTTCGTGCCGGACGGGTTCATCGAAATCCCGTGGTGGCGCGAGTCGTTGACCCAGGTGGTGCGGTCGGTGCTGGTCGCGGGGTTCATCGGCAGGGTCTTCACCCGGGTGATCCGGTCGGAGGCCACGTCGTACTCCAGGAAGCCGTTGAAGAACGACACCTGGAAGTACAGCTTGGACTCGTCGGGGCTGAAGACGGCGGGCCGGACCGCGTCGGAGAAGTCCGTGAGACCGATCGCGTCCAGCCGCTGCCGCATGTCGATCACCTTGACCTGCTTGTAGGTGGTCGCGTCGACGACGGTGATGTGCCGGTCGCCCTTCGTCCAGTCCAGCCACGGGTCGTCGAGTGCGGTGTTCACATCGCCGATGGCCATGTTCCAGATGTACTTGCCGTCCCGCGTGAAGATGTTCTCGTGCGGCTTGTCGCCGGTGGCGAAGGAGCCCAGCTGCTTGCCCGTGTTGATGTCGAGCACGTGCACGGTGTTCGCGGTCGACGCGGAGACCGCGACGCGGGTGCCGTCGGGGGAGACGGCCATGTGGTCGGATCGGTAACCGGCCACGGGGAAACGCCAGTTGATGTGTCCGGTCGCCAGGTCGATCGAGACGACATCGGCGAAGCTCGGGCGGGAGACGACCACCGACTTGCCGTCGGGCGTGGAGTACATGTCGTCGACGAACTGGTCGTGGCCCTCGCCGACACCGTTGCGGATGGCCTGGAAGTAGATCCACTTGATCGGATCGGCGTTGATCTCCGCCATCCGCGCGTCCTTGTCCGGGACGACGTTGATCCGGCCGACCTTCGCGAAGTCGCCGGTGGACTTGATGACGTCCGCGGTGCCGTCCCAGTTGTTGCCCACGAACATCACTTCGCGCAGATCGGCCGCGGCGGCCTGGGCGGTGGCCTGCGCGGAGGCCGCGGTCGCCGTACCGCCGAGGGTGAAGGTGAGGGCGACGGCGGCGGCGAGCGTACAGAGGTGTCTGGGTCTGAGGGCAGACATGGTGGTCCCTTGTCTAGGCGGGGGGTGCGGGTACCGAAAAGTCTGAACACGACAGCGTTCAGAGTGGACTTACTGGAAAGTAAGGAAGGGTCGGCCCTCTCCACAAGGGTCCGTGCACGACAAAATCATCGGAGGGACGAACGGTTCGTCCCTCCGGCGAGGGAGGAACGCGTGGCGGGCAGGATCAAACAGCCGACCGGCCGTTACGGAGGCAGGACCGCCGCGGAACGGCAGGCCGAGCGACGCTCGCGCTTCCTGGACGCCGCGCTCCAACTCTTCGGTGACAGCCCGGGGTTCAGATCCACGACCATCGCGGCGCTGAGCGAGGCGGCGGGCTTGTCCACGCGTCAGTTCTACGAGGAGTTCCGCACCCTCGAGGACGTGCTGGCCGCCCTCCACCTCCAGGTCAACGACTGGGCCGAGCAGGCGGCTCTGGCCGCCCTCGCCGACGCCCAGGACCTGCCGCTCGCCGAGCGCGCCACCGCGATCTTCCGCGCCTACGCCGCGAACGTGACGGCGGACCCGCGCCGCATCCGCATCACCTTCGTCGAGATCATCGGCGTCAGTCCGCGCCTGGAGGAGCAGCGGCTCGCCCGCCGGGCGCGCTGGGTCGACTTCATCTGCGCCGAGGCGACCGCGGCCGCCGACCGCGGCGAGGCGGTGCCCCGCGACTACCGGATCGCCGCCACCGCCTTCATCGGCAGCGTCAACGGCCTCCTGCACGACTGGCGCGCCGGCTGGGTGGCGGCCACGCTCGACGAGGTGGTCGAGGAACTGGTCCGTCAGCTGCTGGGGATCCTGCGACCGGCGGGGTGGAACCCGCACGGGCCCGGAACCCCGTGACGTGACCGCACCGTTGGTGCCGTGCCGTGCCCTCACCGTTGCTTTGCCGTGCCGTGCCGTGCCGGCCGCCGGTCGGGGTGTCCTCGAACCCGGTGGCGGATCCCGGGGGATCCACCACCGGGTTCGGGACCCGCGCGCCGCTCCCCGTCCCCACGGGTTCGGCGCAGTGGGGCGGCCTCCGCGCGAGGATGCCCCTGCCGCGCAGGCCCACGACCGGGGGAAGCCGTGGGCCTGCGCGGCCCGAGGGCCCAGAGGTGGAGCTGTGAACACGGTCGCTCCCTGGGCACCGCCCATCCTGTCCGACCGGGACCCGCCGCGTCGTCGTGCGCGTGCCGAACATCGCGCTACTCGGAATGCAGGAGATGAGCTCAGCCATGTCCTCCGGAGGTAGGACGGACGCGGGGGAGGGACCCCCTTACGGTCGTCGACCGCGGGCGGGGACCTGCTCGGGGGGGGCCTGATGGCATGATCAGGGCGTGATCGGTGAACCTGCTCAGCTCGGAGCCAAGAGGTATGTCCTGTTCGATGTCGATGGCACGTTGATCGATGCCGTGGACAACCAGCGCCGGGTGTGGCGAGTGTGGGCGGAGCGCTACGGACTCGACCCCGATGAGGTCCACCAAGTGGCCTTGCGGACGAGGCCGATGGAGACCTTCGCGCAGGTCGTTCCGGACCGTGACCCGCAGGAGTGCCTGGCCGTGCTGCACGCACTCGAGGACGAGGACGTCCGGTCCGGCGTGTACGCGGCCTTCGACGGTGCGTCCGAGCTGCTGGACGCTCTGCCGCCGGAGGCCTGGGCGCTGGTGACGTCGAACTACGAGCACCGGGTGCGCGGCCGCTTCGCCCGCACCGGCCTGCCGGTCCCGAGGATCATCGTGGATGCCGCCTCCGTCGAGGAAGGCAAACCCTCGCCCGCCCCTTATCTCCTGGCCGCGAAGCGGCTCGGTGCCCGGCCGCAGGACTGTCTGGTCATCGAGGACGCACCCTCCGGCGTGCGGTCCGGACTGCGTGCCGGGATGACGGTGTGGGGGGTCAACGCACCCGCCGCGGTGGACGGGGTGCACCGTCACTTCGGGAGCCTGCGCGAAGCGGTCCGCGACATCCTCGCCGTCACACGTCGGTCCCAAGCCGCGACCACACCATCGCCGAACCAATGAAGAACTATCCCAAATGCCGTGGCTGAAAGTCGCTCTGGTTGCCCTTCGGCCGGGGTGATCGAATCGGTGCTCGATTCAATCTCGGTGGTGAGGGGTCTCCACGTGCGTTCCATGTCCTACTTGGATCTTCATCGTAGGTATTCGATGGACATCGACGCGGAGATGCAGGCCACGCTGGAAAGACTCGCCCCTCAGGCCGACGCGGTGCGGGCCGCGGTCACGGAACTCGTACGGAGCCGGGAGTTCACCTGTCCGCTCTCGGTACTGCCGCTGATCGTGCATGCCGTGGAGACGGGCGCGCCCGAACCGGCCGTGCCGTTGGCCGTCGTGCATGAGTTGTGGTGGATCTCGGCGTGCCATCTCGACGACCTGGCCGACGGACAGAGCGCACACCTCGGGGGAGACCTCGGCGGAGCTGAGGCGCTGCTCGCCGCGTTCGTCAGCGGGACTCCACTCCCTCTGCTCGTCGTCCAGTCGCAGGCCGTCCCGGAATCGGTGCGCGGCGCCCTGTCGGCCGAGGTCGTGAAGTGTTGGATCCTCGCGGCCGAAGGCCAGTTGAGTGATCTGCGCGGAGATGCGGCGACGGCCACGCGCGACTCGGTGGTCACGGCCTACCGAGGGAAGTCCGGCGCCCCCTTCAGCATGGTCACCGCAATGGCCGCCGAATTGGCGGATGCCGAGAAGGCGAGAGTGGAGCTCTGGCGGGATTTCGGCGATATCTTCGGCATCCTGTGGCAGATGTCCAACGACCAGGAAGACATCCTGTCCGGCCGCAACGAGGACCTTCTGAACGGCACGGTGACCTATCTCCTGGCATGTGCCCTCGATACGTCCGCGTCCCGCTCCACGGCGCGCATCCTGCGGCTGCAAGCAGACGCGAGAACTTCCCGTGACGCCCGAGCGGAACTCATCGACACCCTTCTGGCACCGGTCGTTCTTGGTCGCTACGAGGACGACATCAACGAGTTCCGCGGCGAAGCGCACCGCATTCTGGACGAACTGGGTGGCGACGAGACCTACTTGTCGGTGATACGGAATCTGGTGGACGAATCGTCCAGGATGCTTCTGCGCGCCGACCTCGCGCGCGAGGTCACCGTCGGCTGACCGAGACGAAGGCCACCAGCGCGAAAGCGGCACCGAGGAGGAACACCACGCAAAGGCGCCGACGCAGTGCGCGGTACCTCGCCTCGTACTCGGCGCGCAGTTCCCGGCCGCGCCGTGCCGTCCGTTCCCAGGAGCGGCGGGTGAGGGCCAGGTAGCTGTCCGCGAAGCGTTCTTCCACCTCTTCGCGTTGGGTGTCCGTCAGGCAGGCCAGGGAATGGGTGAAGCGAGCCGCTTCCGTCCGTCCCTCGGCCTTGGTGGCCTCGATGAGCAGATGGCCCTCCAGTTCGTCGATGAGTGTCCGCGGGGACGGGGGTCGCTGGTCCATGGTCGTCATCGCAGTTCCTTGCGGGGCGTCTCCGGACGTGCGGCCGCGGCAGCGATCTCCGGGTGGTGCAGGTCGAAGGCGGGGGACTCGCTGCGGATGCGCGGCAGGGTGAGGAAGTTGTGGCGCGGCGGGGGACAGGAGGTCGCCCACTCCAGTGAGCGGCCGTAACCCCACGGGTCGTCGACCTCGACCTTCTCGCCGTACTTGGCGGTCTTCCAGATGTTGTAGAAGAACGGCAGGAGGGAACTGCCGAGGAGGAAGGAGAAGATGGTCGAGACGGTGTTGAGAGTGGTCAGGCCCTCCACCGCCAGATAGTCGGGGATACGGCGCTGCATTCCGTTCGCACCCAGCCAGTGCTGCACCAGGAACGTGCCGTGGAAGCCCACGAACAGCGTCCAGAAGGTGATCTTCCCGAGGCGCTCGTCGAGCATCTTGCCGGTGAACTTCGGCCACCAGAAGTGGAATCCGGAAAACATCGCGAACACGACCGTACCGAAGATCACGTAGTGGAAGTGCGCCACCACGAAGTACGAGTCCGAGACCGGAAAGTCCATCGGCGGCGAGGCGAGCATCACGCCGGTCAGACCGCCGAAGACGAAGGTGATCAGGAAGCCGGTGGCCCAGAGCATCGGGGTCTCGAAACTCAAGGACCCCTTCCACATCGTTCCGATCCAGTTGAAGAACTTCACGCCGGTCGGTACGGCGATGAGGAACGTCATGAAGGAGAAGAACGGGAGCAGTACGCCACCGGTGACGTACATGTGGTGGGCCCACACGGTCACGGACAGACCGGCGATGGAGATCGTCGCGGCGATCAGGCCCATGTAGCCGAACATCGGCTTGCGGGAGAACACCGGGATGACTTCGGAGATGATGCCGAAGAACGGCAGGGCGATGATGTACACCTCTGGATGGCCGAAGAACCAGAAGAGGTGTTGCCAGAGCAGGGCACCGCCGTTCGCCGCGTCGAAGACGTGGGCACCGAACTTGCGGTCCGCCTCCAGCGCGAACAGGGCGGCGGCCAGCACGGGGAAGGCCAGCAGCACCAGAACACCCGTGAGCAGCACGTTCCACACGAAGATCGGCATGCGGAACATCGTCATGCCGGGGGCGCGCATGCAGATGATGGTCGTGATGAAGTTGACCGCACCGAGGATCGTGCCGAAGCCGGAGAGCGCCAGACCCATGATCCACATGTCGGCGCCGACACCCGGCGAGCGGACCGCGTCCGACAGCGGGCTGTAGGCGAACCAGCCGAAGTCGGCCGCTCCCTGAGGCGTCAGGAACCCGCCCACGGCGATCAGCGAGCCGAGGAGATAGAGCCAGTACGCCAGCATGTTCAGCCGCGGGAACGCCACGTCGGGCGCGCCGATCTGCAGCGGCATGATCCAGTTCGCGAAACCCGCGAACAACGGCGTCGCGAACATCAGCAGCATGATCGTGCCGTGCATCGTGAACGCCTGGTTGAACTGCTCGTTCGACATGATCTGAAGCCCCGGCCGGGCGAGTTCGGCGCGCATCAGCAGCGCCATCATCCCGCCGACGCAGAAGAAGCCGAACGCCGTGACCAGATACAGGGCGAGTTCAACCAGTCGTTGCAACACCGGGCTGTTGCAGCGAGCGTAGCTGTTCTTCGAAGACCTCGGCCGGCGTCCGCCAACCCAGGACTTTGCGCGGCCGGTTGTTGATCGCCATGGCGACGGCTTCGAGGTCCGTGGACGACCACCGGGACAGATCGGTGCCCTTCGGGAAGTACTGACGCAACAGCCCGTTCGTGTTCTCGTTCGTCGGTCGTTGCCAGGGCGAGTGGGGATCGGCGAAGAACACCTTCGTCCCGGTATCGAGGGCGAACTGGGCGTGGCCGGAGAGTTCCTTTCCGCGGTCCCAGGTGAGGGTTTTGCGTAGCTGCTCGGGCAGCTGCGTCATCGACGTCCTGAGCGCCGCGTTCATCGCGATCGCGCCATAGCCCCCGAGCGAGGTGCCGTTCTTCACGGGCGGATTCTCGCCCCAGCCCTCGAGCCGGGGCAGGTGCACCAGGAGCGTGGAGCGGCTGCTGCGCTCGACCAGCGTGCCGATCGCGGAGCGACCCGTCCCGATGATCAAATCTCCTTCCCAGTGTCCGGGGACCGCGCGGTCTGCGGCCTCGGCGGGGCGTTCACTGAGGATGACGTCCGCGGTGACATGCCCCTGCGGTTTGTTCTGCGACCGTGCACGGGGAGTCCGCAGCGCCCGGCCGGTGCGCAGGCACGTGACCAGTTCCCGCTTGAGCGCGCCACGGCCCTCGATGAACAGCGCCTGGTAGATCGCTTCGTGGCTGATGCGCATGGACTCATCATCGGGGAAGTCGACAGGGAGACGGTGCGAGATCTGCTCCGGGCTCCATGCCGTCGCCCATCGTCTGTCCTGCCGGTGCGGCTTGTTCAGCCCTTTCCATGCGAGCGTCCTGGGTCCGGGGACGATCGTGTTGTCGGGGCGGCGGACGCCGCCGGCGAGCCGGTCCTGCACGTACTCACGCAACCTGTCGTTGCCTGTGAGTTTCGCGGTCTTCGGGCGCTTGGCGGCCTGCTGTGCTTTCCACTGGGCGACCGTCGCGCGGTACTCCTGCTTGCCGCTGCGCGTGGCGGCGTTGCGGCGCAGTTCGCGAGAGATCGTTCCGGGGTCACGCCCCAGGGCGCGGGCGATCTCGCGCACGCCCTTGTTCATCGCCCTGAGGATCGCGATCTCCTCGCGCTCCTCGAACGCGAGGTACCGGCCCGTGGGCTCGGCCAACGAGATCGGAGGCATGCCGCCAGCGTGACGAAACCACCTCGCACCCACCGGCCACGACACGCCGACCGCCAACGACGCCTCCACCGTCGTGACCCCCGTGGCGATCAGTCGCCAGAACTGGCGCTGCACGACTCGAGACGGATCAGGCCGCCCCGGCGAACGCATCGCCGGCCGCAACGCACGATCAGCGCGCCACTGCCGACGCCGACCCTCCGGAACATCGCTGGTCTTCAAACTCCAGTCCGCCGTGGCCACGTCGCACACCTCCGAGATCAAAGTGTTGCGACGACCAGTTGAATCCACCCAGCGTGCCGATCGTCTTGTGATCCGTGGTGGTCAGCCACTTCACCGCGGCGAGTCCAGGACGCCGCGCACGCGCGGGAAGGGCTGCGGGCGGCGTCGTCACTGTGGTGCTTTCCATGCCCCGCCTGTGTCCGCCGGCGGCCCCGCCGTCACACTTGAACGAAGCGACGAGCGTCACACCCGCACCTGTGACGATCGCGCACCTGCCGGACACCTACGGATCATGAGCAACGACGAGACCTTCGCCGCTGCCTATCGCGAGCACTACTGGGCGGTCAGCCGCTACGTGGCGAGGCGACTGGACGGCCGGAGCAGTGATGTCGAGGAGGTGGTGGCGGAGGTCTTCACCGTCGCCTGGCGGCGCCGGTCCGACCTCCCGCCGTCCCCGCTTCCCTGGCTGTACGGGGTGGCACGCCACTGCCTGGCCAACGCCGTACGCGGCTACGGGCGCCGCCGCAGGCTCCTCGACCGGATCGGCAACGACGAGAGCGCGCACGGCAGACAGGTCGTCGACAGCCCCGACTCGGCGTCGCCGGGCGACTGGGTGCACGAGGCGCTGGCCCGGCTCTCCCCGGCCGACCAGGAGGTACTGCGCCTGACCGCCTGGGAGGAACTCGGCGTCGACGAGGTCGCCGTCGCCCTCGGCTGTGGCAGCCGCGCCGCGGCCATGCGCCTGCACCGCGCCCGCCGCCGGCTCAGAACCGAGATCGACCGCATGCACATCACCGTGGCCGGCGGCCATGATTCGCCCCGCCGCGACACCCCGAAGGAGCACGGCCATGGCTGACGAACTCGACATCCTGCGCCGCGCCAACCCGGTGCCGGCCACCGACCCCCGCTTCCACGACCGCCCCCTCGACCAGCACGCGCAGCGTCGCCTCAACCAACTGCTGCACGGCGAACGGCAACCCACGAGCCCCCGTCCGCTGCGCCGCTGGGTCTGGAGCGTCGGCACCGCGGCCGCCGTCGGTGCCGTCGTCCTGACGCTCACGCTGTCGGGATCGACCACCACCCCGGCCGTGGCCGCACCCCGCCCGCTGATCGTCGAGGCGGGCTCCACCCCCGTACCCCTGGACCGGCTCGCCGACCGAGTGACCGCGTCCGCCGGCTCGCAGCGGCTCGTCCAGGGCACCCACGTACAGACCTGGAGCATGAGCCTGACCTCCGGGCCGGGGGCCCGGCCGCCGATCACCCTCCCCGCGGAACGCGTGGTCCGCTGGAAGGCCGACGGCAGTCACACGGAACTCGTCGTGGCGACCGACCCCCGTCATCCGGGCAGGCCGGTCGTCACCGACGCCGACCCCGTCCCCCGCACGGTCGAGGACGGGCACGTCCTCAGCCGGCGGACCTACCCGCCGAGCTGGAGCGACGCCCCGCCGGTGGCCCGGCCGCCGCACGACGCCGAGCGGCTGCGTGCCTACCTCGACGAGATCGACCGCATCGAGGCCATGGGTACATCCGAACTCCTCGACGCCGTAGCCGAGTTGCTGGACAACTGGACGCTGGGCGCCCGTGAGGACGCCGCGCTCGTCCGCGTCCTCGCCGACGCGAAGGGGCTGCGCCCGGCCGGAGCGGTCACCGACCGGCTGGGCAGGCAGGGGCAGGCGTACGTGTACGAGGACACCGCACACTCCGCGCGCCGGATGTTGGTCCTCGACCCGAGGAGCGGCGCCGTACTCGGGATCGAGGACACCGTCACCAAGGACGATCCCGAGTACGGCGTCAAGGCCGGGGACGTGATGTCGTACAGCGCGTGGATGCGTTGAGCGCGGACCGAAGTCCTGTGAGCGAACCCGAAACGCTGTAGCCGAACCCGAAAGGCCGTAGCCGAATCCCAAACGCTCCAGCCGAATCCGAAACGCTGTGGGCGAGGCGGAAACGCTTTACCGGAGGCCGAGTTGGCGCTCGGCCCCGGTCACGGTCTGCTCCAGCAGGACCGCGATCGTCATCGGGCCGACACCGCCCGGCACCGGTGTGATCAGCCGGGCCCGCTCGCGGGCGGTGTCGAAGTCGACGTCGCCGACGTTTCCGGGGTTGTAGCCCGCGTCGATCACGACGGCTCCCGGTTTGATGTCCTCACCGCGGATCAGCCGGGGCCGGCCCACGGCGGCCACCACGATGTCCGCCTCGCGGACGACCGAGGGGAGATCGGTCGTCCGCGAGTGGCAGTACGTCACCGTCGCGTCGCGGCCGAGCAGCAGCATCCCGACCGGCTTGCCGAGGATCGCGCTGCGCCCCACCACGACGGCGCGCCGGCCCGCCGGGTCGACGTCGTACTCGTCGAGGAGCCGCATGATGCCGCCGGGGGTGCAGGACACGAAGCCCGGCAGCCCGAAGCTCATCGCCGAGTACGAGCTGAGCGTCACCCCGTCGACGTCCTTCTCCGGCGCGATGGCCTCGAACGCCGCCCGCTCGTCGATGTGCGGTCCGACGGGGTGCTGGAGCAGGATGCCGTGCACGGTCGGGTCGCCCGACAGCGCCTTCAGCGTGTCGACCAGTTCGGCGGTGGTGGTGTCGGCGGGCAGGGCGACGTGCCGGGACTCGATGCCGGCCTTGCGGCTGCGGTTCTGCTTCATGCGGACGTAGGTGACCGAGGCGGGATCCTCGCCGACCAGTACCGTCGCGAGACACGGTGCCGTCCCCGTGCGCCCGGTGAGCGCGGCCGCGCGCTTCGCGGTCTCCTCGACGATACGGCGCGCGAGACCCGCGCCGTCCATGAGCTGGGCCTGGGACATGAGCTACTCCTGAGCGTCGCTGACACAATCGCCCAGGCGCGCGGCAAAGACCCGTTCGTCAGGCCGCTCCCCGGTGGTAGTCCACCTCAGCGCCAGTCACGGCCCGCGACCAGGGTAGCTCGTACGATCAGCTGTCCGACTCGGCGGGAGCGGGCGGCGCCGTCGGGTCGACCCCGGCCAGGAACCCCCTGGCCTGTGCCTCGGTGGTCACGGCGCCGATGGCCCCCGCCCAGCGGGCGATCTCGCGGACCATCGCGACGGCCCCGGCCTCGTCGCCCGCGTCGCGTGTCAGCACCGCCAGGAGCAGCTGCTGCGAGAGGGTGCCGGGGACGGTCCCGGCCCGGGCGCCGAGCTCGGTCGCCCTGCTCCAGCGCTCCCGTGCCCGTGCGTGGTCACCGTGATCGTGGTCGTGATCGCCGAGGTGCCGCAGCGCTTCACGGACGAGCAGGTCGTCACCGGAGTCGTGTGAGCCGCCGGCTTCACCCGTTCCCCGTGCCTCACCCGCTTCACCGGCGCTCAGCGCGGCTTCGTAGTGGCCGGGCGCGACGTCCCGCTCGGCGAAGAGGTTGTCGGCGACGAGGCCCAGATACATCTCGGCCCAGCCCCGGCGCACGTCGTCCGGGGCCTCGCCGCGCAGCCGCTCGGCGTGCGTGCGGAGGGCGTCCCGCGCGTCCGGATCCTTGCCGTCGGGTCCGGCACGGAAGGCACCGTCGACGCGCACCTGCCCGAGGTAGCCGTGACGCAGCCGGAGGAAGTCCAGATCCCAGCGGATGTCGGACTGCGCCTCATCAGCGGGTTTCCCGTCGAGGCTCGCGATGAGGACCTCGACGCATTCCTCGGCGGCGGCGAGCCGTGGCTCCGCCAGGGCGGTCCCGCCGAACCAGTCGCTCTCCAGGGCGACTTCGGCGGCGGCCAGGGCGAGGAGGGCACGGGACCTCGGATCGGTCGCCTCGCCCAAGTCGAGCAGGCGCGCAGCGCGCTCCCAACGACCGCCGATCCTCAACTCCCTTGCAGCGGCAATGAGTTCGTCGAGCGGTACGGCCGTACGAAGGGTACTTGCGGTGTTCGTCATGGCGAGAAAAGTAGTAATCAGAAAAACTATCCACAAGAAAACCATCTACGGAGTGGCGCATGGAAGATGTGAAGGCGGGAGAGGTGATGGCGGGAGAGGCGAAGTCCGCGCGGGGGCAGGCGTCGGCGGCGGACTCGGTCGACCGGCACGTCGCGGTCTGGGCGAAGGAGCTCGACTGGATGGACCCGGTCAAGGAGGAGATCTTCGTCCGGCTCGCGATCCTGGCCCGGCACGCGGCCCAGGCCCGCCGGGACGTGCTCGACTCCGACGGGCTGCAGCACTGGCAGTTCAAGGTGCTGCTGATGCTGCGCAGACTCGGCCCGCCCTACGCGGCGAGCCCCTCGCAGCTCGCCGACATGCTCGGGCTGACCCGCGGCGCCCTGTCGGCGCGGCTGGGTCCGCTGGAGGAGGAGGGGCTGATCGCCCGTACCCACCACACGGCCGACCGGCGTCGCGTGGAGGTGCGGATCACCGACGCCGGATACGCCGCGTTCGAACAGCACGCGGTGTCGGAGGACCGGGGTGAGAACGCGCTGCTCGCAGTACTGAGCCCAGCAGAGAAGCGGACGCTCGCAGACCTGCTGCGGAAACTGGTCGTGGCAGCCGAGGGCGCTGCGAGCGCGAGCGACCCATCGCGGCCTTCGCCGAGAAGGTCCAGGTCAGGCGAGAGTTGATCTGGACCTTCGGCCAGTTCCTTCCTACTCGTCCCATGCCTGGAGCAGCGTATGTTCGACGATCTTGCCGTCCCGCAGCGAGATCATCGAGCTGGCGAGTACCCGCACGCCGTCCGGGTACTGGCAGGACTCGGTGAACGCGACGTGGTCGCCCTGGACGACACACTCTTCCAACTTGTGGGTCATGTCGCGGCTGTAGACGTCGTTGAGCATTTCGGCGATCTCGCCGCGACCGTGTTTGATCATCGGGTGACTTGGCTGGGTGTTGCGGTCGACGATGGTCATTTCCGCGTCGTCCGCATAGAGCGACAGGAGATCCGCCGCATTGTGTCCTTCTATGCCCCGGCGTAGCGCTTCGGTGTCGAAGGCGGGGCCTGCCATGGTGCCCATGTCGACCTCCTTGGAAGGCCGCGATCCGCTAAGGAAGGGACCGCGAAGGGCCTCTCTACCGAGCCTCCTCCGCCCCATGGCCCACGGCAAGCCCAGCCGGTGCGATGCGCCTCTCGGGTGAGGGGCGGGGGACGGCCGTGACCGCGCGCCGTCCGGGACCGTTGCTGCAAGCATGATCTCAACACGACGTATGGTCGCCGCCGTTGGTCTCGCCGTCGGTGTCACGGGTCTCGCCGCGCCGATGGCGTCCGCGGCCGAGGCCCCGGACGCGGGGAAGCTGAACCCGATCACCCAGCTCGACGCGCTCGCCGTCAGCGACATCCCCGCGGAGCACCAGGCCGACATCCCGCGAATCTCCGAGCAACTGGGCGGACTCAACCGCCTGAACGACCTCAACCAGTTGCACCAGGTCACCGACCTGGTCGCCCCGGTCACCGGACTCCTCCCGGGCCTCCAGGCCTAGGCCCTGTCCTTCGGGTCGGGCCTTGGCCTGTCCGCCCGCGTCCGCCCCCGGCACCCCGTGCCGGGGGCAGACATATGTGTCCCGGGTCGAGTGAAGGAAACTTCGTACGGAGAACGCGCGACGATCCGCTCTCCTCAGCCCGCCGTCGCGAGGAACTGGGTCGCGGCCAGCTCCGCGTAGAGCGGGTCCCCGGCCACCAGTTCCCGGTGGGTGCCCACGGCGCGTACGCGGCCCGCGTCCATGACGACGATGCGGTCGGCCATCGTCACGGTGGACAGCCGGTGCGCGACCACCAGGACCGTGGTCGTGCGGGCCACATCGGCGACCGTGTCGCGCAGCGCGGCCTCGTTCACCGCGTCGAGCTGCGAGGTCGCCTCGTCCAGGAGCAGCAGCCGGGGGTGGCGCAGCAGCGCGCGGGCGATCGCGACCCGCTGGCGTTCGCCGCCGGACAGCTTGGTGCCGCGGTGCCCGACGAGGGTGTCCAGGCCGCGCGGCAGCCGGGCGACCAGCCCGTCGAGCCGGGTCGTCTTCAGCACACGTGTGACATCGGCGTCGTCGGCCTCCGGGTTGCCCAGCAGCAGGTTGTCACGCAGGGAGCCGGACAGGACCGGGGCGTCCTGCTCCACGTACCCGATGGCCGACCGGAGCCGGGGCAGGTCCCACTGCTCCAGGGGAAGGCCGTCGACCGTGATGACGCCCGCCTCGGGGTCGTAGAACCGCTCGATCAGCGAGAACACGGTGGTCTTGCCGGCGCCGGAGGGGCCGACGAAGGCGGTCATGCCTCGGGCGGGGACGGAGAAGGTCACGCCGTGGTGGACGTACGGCAGGTCGTCGGCGTACCGGAAGCGGACGTCGTCGAAGGCGAGCGCGGCCGGCGCGGCGCCGGGGGTCGGCAGCGGTGCGGGCAGCGCGTCCGGTTCGGCGGGCAGTCGCAGCGCCTCCTGGATGCGGGCGAGCGCGGCGGCGCCGGTCTGGTACTGGGTGATCGCCCCCACGACCTGCTGGATCGGCGACATCAGATAGAAGACGTAGAGGAGGAAGGCGACCAGCGTGCCGACTTGGATGGCGCCGGTCGCGACCCGTGCGCCGCCCACCGCGAGGACCGTGATGAAGGCGATCTGCATCGCGAGACCGGCCGTGTTGCCCGCTGCGGCCGACCACTTGGCGGCCCGTACGCTCTGCCGCCAGGACTCCTCGGCCGCCGCGTGGATGGTCTGCTCCTCCCGGTGCTCGGCACCCGACGCCTTGACCGTGCGCAGCGCGCCCAGGATCCGCTCCAGCGAGGCGCCCATCACGCCCACGGCGTCCTGGGCCTGCTTGCTGGCCCGGTTGATGCGCGGCACGATCACGCCGAGCACCGTGCCCGCGCACAGGATCACCCCCAGGGTGACGCCGAGCAGTACCACGTCGACCAGGCCCATCATCACCACCGTCGCCACCAGGGTGAGGCCGCCGGTGCCGATGCCCACCAGCGAATCGGTGGTGACCTCGCGCAGCAGCGTGGTGTCGGAGGTGATGCGGGCCATCAGGTCGCCCGGTTCGCTGCGGTCCACGGCCGGTATCCGCAGCCGCAGCAGATACGAGGACAGGGCGCGCCGCGCGCCGAGCACCACCGACTCGGCGGTGCGCCGCAGTACGTACGAACCCAGCGCCCCCACCGCGGCGTTGGTGACCACCAGCGCCGCCATGCCGATGAGCGCCCGCCCGATGGGCCGGTCGTGCGACAGGTCGTCGATGAGCCCCCGGGCCACCAGCGGCAGCACCAGACCGGTGGCGCCCGTCGTCAGCGCCAGCAACGCGCCCGCCAGCAGCGCCCATCGATGCGGTCGTACGTACCCGAGGAGCAGCCGCCAGGCGGGCGGTCCGGCGTGCGGCTCTGCGATGCTCACGGTGCTCCTAGCGGGAGTTCGGTGCGGAGCATTCAGGCTACGTCGGCGCGGCCTCCGGAGGGGAACGGGCCACCCGGTGTCAGAGGCGGCCTCGCCTGCCTCACCAGTGACACAGTCCTACGGGGAGCACAGGCCCGAGCTTTCAGGGAGCGAATCTACAACACCTTTCCGGAATCCTTACCAGTCCTCCCCCGTTGACACCCCGCGCCCGCCCTCCTAGGGTCACGCCTACGTTCCGAACGTGTGACGACATTTCGAACGGTTGAAAGGCAACTGCCCTGTGCATCACCGGAGTTGGAACACGTGTGGACGTAACCCCGCGGCGCGGCCCGACGTACGTTCAGGTGCGCACCGGCGGAGGGGTCACGCGAATCGGCAAGACCCGGATGTCTGGGCCACGGCGCGTCGATCGGCGATCCGCGAGGCGCCGAGGCTCATGAGGCCCAACTCCACAATGTTGCCCAGAACCTGACCGTCAGTCATCTCGCCGGGGAATACTGGTGGCTCACTCCCGTGGAGATGCGCACCAAAGACCCCGACGACCTCGGTGGTTGCGTGCGGATCTGCAAGGTCGCCGAGCCGATCCGCCGCGGCGCACCGCTTCACCTCACGTTCGGGTTGTTCAGGGCGTCCGGGATCCACCCGTACGGCACCCATACGCGGGGATCTCATTCCGGCTGCGGCACGGCACCGACTCGCGCTCGACCCGCTCGTCGGCCGCCCGGCTCGCTCCACCCTCGCCTCCTCACAGACATCTGACACGCCGTCATCTTTCTCAACGACGAGAAGAACAAGGAACGATCACCATGCGCAATCGCAGAGCCGCCTTCGCCGCCATCGCCGGAACTGCCTCCGTCGCCCTCACCATGTCCGCCTGCGGCGGCCAGAGCAGCACGGGCAGCTCCAAGGGCGGCACGATCGGCATCGCCATGCCGACCCAGGCCTCCGAGCGCTGGATCACCGACGGCAAGAGCGTCGTCAAGGACCTACAGGCCAATGGGTACAAGACCAAGCTGGTGTACGGCGAGAACGACCCGGCAACCCAGGTCTCGCAGATCGAGAACCTGATCACGCAGGGCGTCAGCGCACTGATCATCGCGGCCATCGACAACAAGTCGCTGAACAAGGTGCTCCAGCAGGCCGCCGACGCGAACATCCCGGTGATCTCCTACGACCGGCTCATCCTCGGCACCAAGAACGTGACCTACTACGCCTCCTTCGACAACGAGCAGGTCGGCCGGCTCCAGGCCCGCTTTATCATCGACAAGCTCGGCCTGGAGCACGGCAAGGGTCCGTTCAACATCGAGCTGTTCGCCGGCTCCAGCGACGACAACAACACCAAGTACTTCTTCAGCGGCGCGTTGCACCTTCTGCAGCCGTTCCTGGACAGCAAGCAACTGGTCGTCCGATCCGGCGAGACCGCGCTCAACCAGGTCACCACCCTGCGCTGGGACGGTGCCACCGCGCAGAAGCGCATGAACAACATCCTCGCCACGTCGTACAAGACGAAGACGGTGGACGCGGTCCTGTCGCCGTACGACGGCATATCCATCGGCGTCCTGGCGGCGCTGAGGTCGAACGACTACGGCTCCCTCAGCAAGCCCCTCCCGGTCATCACGGGGCAGGACGCCGAACTGGCCTCGGTCAAGTCGATCATCGCGGGTCAGCAGGCGCAGACCGTCTACAAGGACAGCCGACTGCTCGCCGATGTCGCCGCGAACATGGTCGACGACGTGCTCAACAAGAGGAAGCCTCAGCTCAACGACACCAGGACCTATGACAACGGCGCCAAGGTCGTGCCCGCCTACCTGCTGCAGCCCATCAGCGTCGACAAGACCAACTACGACAGTGTTCTGGTCGCGGGCGGCTACTACACCGACGCCGAGCTCAAGTAGCCGAACGGCCATGGCCTGTCATGCCGCCCAGCGCACGCAGGACCGTCCTCCCCTGGACGCCGTCGCGGATCGTACCGGTGCTGCGCCCGTGGCGAGCAGTCGGTGGAGGGCCGGGCCCATCTGGGAACGGGCGTTGTCGAAGACCGGCGAATCCGTCGCCATGATGCGTCCCTCGGTGACACACAGGGGGCATGGACCACGCTGTCCATGCCCCCTGCGCAGGGCGGTTTACGGTGCGTCCACCACCGTGCCCGTCAGCACGGGACGGCCGGGAAGCGGTTCGGCGTTGTCGTCGGTCAGCGCGAGGCGTAGCGACTCGGCCGGCTCGGCCAGTTGGTCGGTCACCGTCGGCACGGTGAAGTCGGCGGTGGTGTTCCCGGCCGGGATGTCCGTCCCCAGCCACAGGTTCGCCCGGGAGAGCGCGCGCTCCGGGTCGGGGAGCTCACCTGCGCGGTCCATCAGCCACCGCGGGTCCACGTCCTTGGTGGACAGCTCGGCGCCCTCGGTGACCGCAAGCACCCGCATCGGCTGCAGGATGTCCACCTCGGCGGGTTCGGAGAGCGAGAGCCGCCACGTCAGCGTCCCTCCCTCGGTCACCCGGTCCGTGACCGGCGTCAGGGTGACCGAGGGCGCGGGGTCGTCGTTCACCGCGGTGACCCCGCCCCGGTACGAGCCGATGACGGCGCCGCGCACGGCCTTCGCGACGACGTCGTACTGCTCGTCATAGCCGAAGCGTGTGTCGCCCTTCACCTTCACGGGCACGTCGATGGGGGAGCTGCCCGGCCGTACCGTGACCAGCTCGTCCTTGGCCTGTCCGGTGTCCGGGTCGAGGACGGAGAAGCGGACCGTGCCGCTGCCGTGCCCGGAGACCTGGACCGGGATGTGGTAGGTGAGGGTGCCCGAGTCGCCCTCCTTGACGGTGAGTCGGCCGATGTCGACGCGCGGCAGCGTCGCGGCCCTGGCCGCCGGGGTACCGGGCGCCCAGCCCCAGGCATCCAGAAGCCAGGCCCGTCCGGACGGTGAACGCGGTGTCAGATCAAGGGACTTGACGTACCTCAGGTCGAGGCCGGCGCGGATGGCCGCGGTGAGCGGGACGCGCAGCTCGCGCGCCCAGTAGGAGGCGGTGCGGTCGGTGCCCGGCAGCCCGTCGACCTGGACCTGGCCGAGCTCGGCCCGGCGGCCGTTGGAGTCGGTGACGGCCACGTCCAGCTCGGTGCCGGTCGTGTTCGGCGGCACGAACACGCGAAGCGCAAGGCTCTTGGCGCCCGAAAGGGACACCGGAGCGGCGGGACGGATCTTTGTCGGCGCGCCCGGCGCCGACCACTTCAGCGCGACCGCGCCGCGGCCGGCCTCCTTCTCCGTCCACCACCGCGCGAAGTGCGGCGACCTCCCCGCGGCGTCGGGGTCGAGGCATGCCACGGCCGGGTCGGGGTCGAGCGCCGAGCACAGCCTGCCGCCGGTCACCTTCACCGGGGCGTCGGGCAGGAAGCCGCCCGTGCGGCGGGCGCCGACCGCGTGGGTCAGCACGCGGGCCGGGTCGGCCGAGGGGGCGCGCCGGCCCGAGCCGTCGAGGAGCGGGCGCACCCGGTCGTCGCCGGCGACGAACAGTCGTGCCGCGGCGGCGATGTAGGTGGCGCCGGCCTGGTGCTGCTGGTCGGCGGTCAGCCGGGTGCGGGCGCCCGTGGAGCACACCGGGTCGGGCCGCTGTTCCGGGTCGTCCCAGAAGTCGTCGAAGGAGGGTGCCTCGGACTTGCCCGGCGTCCACTCGGTGTTGAAGAAGTTGTGGTCGGCGCCGACCACGTAGACGGCGCTGTGCAGGGCGGTGCCCCGGCCGACCCCGCGCGTCCCGTCGACGTACACCTCGCCCTGGAGGTCGGAGACGTCGCCGTCGCAGCCGGGGAGGATCGTCGTGGACGGTACGTCGGCCACCGGATTCTGGCCGAAGATCGTCGGTCCGATGAGGACGGTCCCGCGGATCTTCCAGCGCACCGGGCCTTGGTAGCCGTCCTGCGCGGCGGGCGGCGGGTAGAGGCTGTCCATGGCGGCCCGGTTGACGCCCTCGCCGCCGCGCGAGTGGCCGACGAGCAGCACGCGGGACAGGTCGGCCTTCGCCGCGTCGGGCACGGCCGCCGGGGCGGTGCCCGGGTGGGCGGCCCAGCCGGCCCACTGGGCGAGGTGCTGTCGCACCAGCGAGGAGCGCGCCTGCGCACCGCCGTCCTCGACGTCCCCGTCCTGGCCGTTGATGCCGTTCGCCGAGATCGACACCGTCACATAGCCCTGCGAGGCCAGCAGCTTCTGGTCCTTCAGGTAGCCCCTGTGGCTCGGGATCGGCCGGGTGCCGGCCGAGCAGGGCCACTCGAGGGTCACGTCGTCCTCGGACCCGCCCGGCTTGAAGCAGGTGGCGTGGCGGCCGTGGAGGAACAGGGCGAGCGGTCGCCTGCCGGTGGCGCCGGTGGGCGCGACGACGACGGCCTGCATCTCGACCGGCCGGGCGAAGCCGGGGAGCTTCACCGGGTCGAGGTGGTACTCGCCGGTGACCGTGCGGTACCCGCCCGGTCTGCCCGGGTCCACGGAGTTCGCCGGGAGTGGGGCCGGGGGCTGCGCGACCGTCAGGGAGTTCCTCGGTCTCTCGCCGGTGTTGTCGGCAGGTGCGTCCAACCGGCGTCCGGCCGCCAGGACTTGAAGATCCTTGAGCGGGGTGGCTCCGTGGAGGGCGAGTCGGAACGTGTGGCCGTCCTTGGCCTCCTTCGGTAGGCCGAGCAGTCGGCCGGCCGCGTGGAACTCGACACGGGCGTCGCCCACGGGCACGGGCCTGTCCGACCGCCAGACCAGCTCACGCGCGACGCCCTTCCCGGTGACGCGCCAGCCCGGCGGCAGTGCGCTGTCCGCCCTCTGCGTCAACGGCTGCACCTTGGACGGATGTTGAGCCTGGGCCAGTCCCGGTGAGCCCGCCAGGGCCGCGAGAACGGCCACGGCGGTGACCGCTATGCGCCGGGTACGGTTCAAGGATCCCCCTCCTCACACTTCGAGCGCGGGCGCCCCGTCGATACCGGGAGCCCCTCGCGCCTCGAAGGAAGGGAAACGGGACCTGTGGGTTGCCTGTGCCAGGGAGGTGTGCCCGAGCAGGACAAGAATCGGGTCACGGGAACGCCCCGCGCGGACGCCGGAAAAGGCCCCCTCCATGGGCCGAACTCCCCCTGTCCGCACGGCCCTCGTCGGCACCGGCCACCGCGCCCGCATCCTCGGCACCGCCCGGGGCGCCGGCGACTCCCTCACCGCCGCCCTTGCCCACCGCTTCAACCCTGGCCGCGTGCGGACCGTCCCGTGACCTCGTGGACCGGCATCCCGCCTCGGCCACCGGCGTATGGCATCAGGGTCACGCGCGGACCACGCCCCACGTCACATAGCCCTCGCCGGGGCCCGGCGGCCGGTTCCAGGGCCGGGTCCGGAAGCTGTGGAGACGTCCCCGACCGAGGGCGAACCGGGGCAGCCGGACGCCGAACTCGGCGGCAAGGGCCTCCAGGGCACGGCGCTCGCCCAGCCCCTCGGCGTGCGCGTCGTCCCGCGGAAAGAGACGGTCCGGGTCCAGCGCGGCCGGCACGGACCCCCGTCCGCTCACCGAGGTCGCCCGAACGGTGAACGCGTAGCGCTCCTCGCCGTCCTCCGTGACGGACAGATGGAAGACACCGGGACGGTGGGCGCGGCTCGGCTCGCTCCACACCGTCACCGCACGGGTGCCCCGGGAAGCGGCGATGCCCGGGGAGACGAACCACCGCTCGTCGAACCTCCCGACCGGCGCCGCCTCGAAGGCGAAGCTCCAGCCGGGGCCCGCCCGGCCGACGGCGGCCAGCGCCTCGTCCTCCCACGTCACGGTGCCGTTGCCGGGGAAACGCGTGCGCGAGTCCCACAAGGTCGTCGGCGCGTTCAGCACGGCGTCGCCGGGGGCGCCGATACGGCCGGGCAGTTCGGCCGGCTCCACCGACTCCACGAGGACGAAGCGGTACGACGTCAGGAAGTTACCGGGATCGCCTTCCGCCAGCCACGCCAGGCCCGGCGGATCCAGGTCGGCCGCGGGAGCCGGTGTGTCGCCCCGCTGTCCCGCCCGGGGTGTGGCCAGCAGTTCCCGGCCACGCTCCGGGGTGATCAAGGGGCCGAGGAGCGGGTCGGCGCACAGGCCGACCGGCGCGAGGTGCTCGGGGCCGATCGGCCGCCACTCGGGCAGCGCGGCGCGCAGAATGCGCCAGGCCGAGTCCCCGTCGCCCCAGCGCGCCAGCTCCCGCGCCTCCTCCACGGCACGGCCGAAGGGGCCTTCGGCGGTATACCGGAAGGTGCCGTCCCCCACCTGCCGCAGGATCTCGTCCGTCGCCTCGCGCACCTCGTCGGAGGCGCCCCCCAGGTGGCGGGCCGACGACGGGCGGTCCTGGTGATGCCACACGTCCTCGGCCGCCGGCACGGCCAGAAACTCCGGCGCGTACAGCGGGTCGGCCGTGAGCCCGTCGAAAGACACCAGGTACGTCTCCCCGAGCAACCGGCGGATCTGGTCGCGCAGCCCTGTCGCCCGAGGCCTGCCGTACGCGATCGCCTCCGCCAGCGACGCCGAGGCCCGCTCGTACCTCCCGCCCAGCGCGTCCAGCCGCGCGGCCTCGACGGACGCGTCCAGGGCCCTCGTCGTCGCGTTGACGAACTCCGTCCCCGCACTCTTCGAGCGGCTGACCTGCAGGCTGTGAAACTCGCGGTACATCGCCTCCATGAACGCGCCGAACGACGCGTACCGTTCCGGAGGACTCGCGCGCCACGACGCGTAGCAGTACACCGCCCACTCACCGGCGTCGTCCACGTCCCCCGGGTCCAGCAGCACGTAGACCGCGTCCGACTCCACGTCCAGCTGCAACGCCCGCTCCCACATCCCGGCGAGCAACACGTCCTCGGGCGTGGGGTCGTCGTCCGGATCCGCGGGAAAGTACTCGGCCAGGCCCGCCGCGTCCTCGTGCCGGCGCACCGCGTCGGTACCGGCGAGCAGCCAGACGAAGCCGCCCGCGTGCCGCCAGCCGTCGCTCACCGCCAGAAACGTCCGGTACGAGGGCGGCAGCCGGTGCCCGAGCCGCTCCTCCAGGGCGCGGATGCGCTCCTCGGACGCGGGCGGGAACCCCAGCCAGCGCGTACGCACAGGCTCCTCGTCCCGCACATGGCGCTCGCTCGCCGGTGCGTCGGGGTCCTGTGCGTCTGCCCATTCCTGGCTCCAGCGCACCAGGAAGGACCGCCAGTCGTCCATGAGGTCCGTCATGTCGGCGATCCTGCCGGTCACCACTGACAACGCCCCGGCCGTCTCGGGCACTTCGGGTCCGCGGGCCAGGCCTCGGGCCTGCAGGGGTGGACGACCCGGTCCGGCACGTCGGGTGCCCCGGGCACGACGGACGGTGCCTCGGGCACGACGGATGTCAGCCGCCGATGATCAGGGTGAGCCCGTAGACGGCGACCGCCACGCACGCGCCGAAGCACAGCAGTGCCGCCGCGGTGGCCGTCCGGTTGGCGCCGCGGGAGCGTTCTCCGCCGTGGCCTCCGCCGTCGCCACGGGGCTGGGCGGCGACACCGAGGGAGAACAGTACGACCGTGAGCAGCGTGATCCCGAGGCTCACACCGAACACGCCACCGAGGGCGGCCCAGTGGATGTCCATCGCCGCGCCTCCTTTCGCTGCCGGACGGGACGGGACGGTCGGCATTTACGCCGCGGGCTCTGCCACGGGCTCGGCCGACCGGGTGGGCAGTTCGTTGACGTTGTCCGGAGTTACGGGCCGGTGGCGCGACAGGGCCCAGAACCCGGCCGCCGCCGCGGCCGCGACGGCGGCCACCAGGGCCACGCCCGCGGTGCCGTGGCCGGCGGTCCAGGCCGCCGCGCCGCCGACGGCCGCCGCCGCGGGCAGCGTGAGCAGCCAGGACAGTGCGATGCGCCCGGCCACGCCCCACCGCACCTGGGCCAGCCTGCGGCCCAGGCCCGCGCCCAGGATGCTGCCGGTGCACACCTGCGTGGTCGACAGGGGGAATCCCATGTGGGACGAGGCGAGAATCACGGCCGTCGCGCTGGTCTCGGCCGCGAAGCCCTGAGGCGCCTCGATGTCGGTGAGCCCCTTGCCCATGGTGCGGATGATGCGCCACCCGCCCGTGTACGTGCCGAGCGCGATCGCCGTTCCGGAGATGAGTACCACCCACCACGGCGGCGCGGAGTCATGGGCGAGCGCCCCGGTCGAGATGAGGGCCAGGGTGATGACCCCCATGGTCTTCTGCGCGTCGTTGGTGCCGTGGGCCAGCGCCACCAGCGACGCCGAACCGACCTGCCCCCGACGGAATCCCCGCCGCGCCTGGTCGGGCGCCGTCCGCCGGGTGATGACGTACGCGAAGTAGGTCGCCAGCAGGGCCACGACACAGGCGACCAGCGGCGAGACGACGGCGGGGATCAGGATCATCTCGACGATCGCCCCGAACTGCACCGCGGATCCGCCGGCGCCCACCCACACCGCGCCGATCAGCCCGCCGAACAGCGCGTGCGACGAACTCGACGGCAGCCCGGCGAGCCAGGTCAGCAGGTTCCACAGGAGAGCGCCGACCAGCCCGGCGAAGATCATCACCAGGGAGACCTTGGCGTCGTCCACGATGCCGCCCGAGATGGTCTTGGCGACCTCCGTGGACAGGAACGCGCCCGCCAGGTTCAGCGCTCCCGCGACGGCGACGGCCACGCGCGGTCTCAGGGCCCCGGTGGCGATCGACGTCGCCATCGAGTTGGCCGTGTCGTGGAACCCGTTGGTGAAGTCGAAGGCCAGGGCCGTCAGGACGACCACGACGAGGAGGAACGAGACGGTACCCACGGGGGGACCTCCGAAGAACAGGACGGCCCCCACGTCCGCCGTGCCGTCCCCCGCCCCGGACGTCTTCCACGCTAGGCGGCTCCTCCCGGGCCCGCGACCGGGGGCCCGCGACCGGGTCACGCCTCACATCGGCCCCGGCGCCGCTCGCGCGATCGCCGACGGCCGGTCGCCGGGCGAAGCGTCGCCACCCTCCCGATCAGCGCGAGTTCGGCCGCCACGCCGTGCCGCGAGTTCGGCCGCCACGCCGTGCGCCCGTCGCCGCCCTGCCCGAGTTCCAGGGCAAGGGCTCGACGAGGTGGGGCCGCCGGCCCTGGACGCCGTGGCCCACGGCGACCAGGCGTACCTCCACGTGTCCCACCCGTCCCAGCCGCGCACGGCGACCGGCGGCTTCGTGGTCGTCCATGAGGGGCCGGCCGGCGCGGTGCTCGCCATCGGCGCGACCCTCGACCCGCTCAGGAGCACAGTGTGAGCCCCCCGGCTCGCGGGGCCCGCTGTCCCGCCAACGCGGCGGGCCCCTGCGTCCCACCGTCCACCACCTCGACCACTTCACCACCCCCGAACTGGCCACCCGCCGCGAACGGGCCGTCGTCGAGCCGTACGCAGCGCTCTGCGTCGCGCGGTCCGTCGCGGACGAACTCCGCGCGGGCTGGGGCCTCGACCCCGCCGTCATCCCCAACGGAGTGGCTTACGAACGGTGCGCGACCACCGATCCCGCCGCCCGCGCCGCCTGACGCGCCCGCCTCGGCCCGTACGTCCTGACCGTCGGCGGGATCGAGCAGCGCAAGGGCTCCCTCGACCTCATCGAGGTGTACGCCCCCGGGTCGTCGGACTCGGGATCGAGCCGGTCGTCCTCGGCGCCGTACCGGAGTCCGATCTGCCGTCGCTCGTGGCCGCGGCCGACGTCTTCGCGTTCCCCTTCCTCAAGTTCCTCAAGGAGGGCTTCGGACTCGCCGCGATGGAGGCGCTCGCCGCGGGCGTCCCGCTGGTCGTCCGTGATCTGCCCGTCCTGCGTGAGGTCTTCGGGCCCGCCGCCCGCTTCGCGGACACGCCGGAGGCCCTCGCCACCACGCTCGCCCACGCCCTCACCTCGGACGATCCGGTACGCGCCGCCCTTGGCAGGGAGCCGGCCACCCGCCACACCTGGACCGAGGCGGCCGCATGCCACCTGGCGTTCTACCGGTCGGTTACCGGTGGGTCACACCGTAGGGTCGGTTGACGAACGTCGATCTACGAAAGGGTTCACCACCATGGCGCAGGAAGTACGTGGCGTGATCGCCCCGGGCAAGAACGAACCGGTGCGCGTCGAGACCATCGTCGTGCCGGATCCGGGGCCGGGAGAGGCCGTGGTGAAGATCCAGGCGTGCGGGGTCTGCCACACCGACCTGCACTACAAGCAGGGCGGCATCAACGACGACTTCCCCTTCCTGCTCGGCCACGAGGCGGCCGGGATCGTGGAGTCGGTCGGCGACGGCGTCACGGACGTGGCTCCCGGCGACTTCGTCGTCCTCAACTGGCGTGCGGTGTGCGGGCAGTGCCGGGCCTGTCTGCGCGGGCGGCCCTGGTACTGCTTCAACACGCACAACGCCAAGCAGAAGATGACGCTCAAGGACGGCACCGAACTGTCCCCGGCCCTGGGCATCGGCGCCTTCGCGGACAAGACCCTGGTCGCCGCCGGACAGTGCACCAAGGTCGACCCCGCGGTCTCCCCGGCGGTCGCCGGTCTGCTCGGCTGCGGGGTGATGGCGGGCATCGGCGCCGCCCTCAACACCGGCAACGTCGGCCGCGGGGACTCCGTCGCCGTCATCGGCTGCGGTGGCGTCGGCAACGCCGCGATCGCCGGCGCCCGGCTGGCCGGCGCCGCGAAGATCATCGCCGTCGACATCGACGACCGGAAGCTCACCACCGCCTCGAAGCTCGGCGCGACCCACACCGTCAACTCCACCTCGACCGACCCCGTCGAGGCGATCCAGGGACTCACCGGCGGTTTCGGGGCCGACGTCGTCATCGACGCGGTCGGCCGCCCGGAGACGTACAAGCAGGCTTTTTACGCCCGCGACCTGGCCGGCACGGTCGTCCTCGTCGGCGTGCCCACCCCCGAGATGAAGCTCGAACTGCCGCTCCTCGACGTCTTCGGACGCGGCGGCGCGCTCAAGTCGTCCTGGTACGGCGACTGCCTGCCCTCCCGCGACTTCCCGATGCTCATCGACCTGCACCTCCAGGGGCGACTTGACCTGGACGCGTTCGTGAGCGAGACGATCGCCCTCGACGGGATCGAGGCCGCCTTCGAGCGGATGCACCACGGTGACGTGCTGCGTTCGGTGGTGGTGCTGTGATGAGCGCCCGGGTCGAACACCTCGTCACCTCGGGCACGTTCTCGCTCGACGGCGGCACCTGGGACGTCGAGAACAACGTGTGGATCGTCGGCGACGACCACGAGGCGATCGTCATCGACGCCGCGCACGACGCCGACGCCATCGCCGCGGCGGTGGGCGACCGGCGGCTGCTGGCCATCGTGTGCACCCACGCCCACAACGACCACATCGACGCCGCGCCCGCCCTCGCCGAGCGCACCGGCGCCACGATCTGGCTCCACCCCGACGATCTGCAGCTGTGGAAGCAGACCCACCCCGACCGGCTCCCCGACGCCTGGCTGCAGGACGGGCAGGTGATCGAGGCGGCCGGCGCGGACCTGACCGTCCTGCACACGCCCGGCCACGCCCCGGGCGCGGTCTGCCTCTACGACCCGGGACTGGGCACCGTCTTCACCGGTGACACGCTCTTCCAGGGCGGCCCCGGTGCCACCGGGCGCTCCTTCTCCCACTTCCCGACGATCGTCGAGTCGATCCGCGAGCGCCTGCTCACCCTCCCGGCCGACACGGTCGTCCGCACCGGGCACGGGGACTCGACCACGATCGGTGCCGAGGCCCCGCATCTGGAGGAGTGGATCAAGCGCGGTCACTGACCGGGCCGGTCCCGTCGCGACACACCAGCGAATCACGACAGGAGATGTCCGGCTTCCGAGGGACTCTCGTGGGGACACACGGGCGAAGGCAGCCCGTGAACGCCACGAGCACGGAGGTCGGACATGCCAGGGCCGTTGGACGGCAGGGTCGCGCTGGTCGCGGGAGCGACCCGAGGAGCGGGCCGGGGAATCGCGGTGGAGCTCGGCGCGGCCGGCGCCACCGTCTACGTCACCGGACGCAGCACGCGCGAACGGCGCTCCGAGTACGACCGCCCCGAGACGATCGAGGGCACGGCGGACCTGGTCACCGAGGCCGGAGGCGCCGGCATCGCGGTGCCCACCGACCATCTGGTCCCCGCCGAGGTCGAGGCCCTGGTCGCCCGCATCGCGGACGAGCAGGGCCGCCTCGACCTCCTCGTCAACGATGTCTGGGGCGGCGAGAAGGACTTCGCGTGGGACACCCCACTCTGGGAGACCGACCTCGACCAGGGCCTACGGCTGCTGCGCCGGGCCGTCGAGACGCACGCGATCACCAGCCACCACGCACTGCCCCTGCTGCTGAGCACCCCCGGCGGCCTCGTCGTCGAGATGACCGACGGCACCGCCGAGTACAACCGGGACACCTACCGCGTCTCCTTCTTCTACGACCTCGCCAAGGCGTCCGTCCTGCGCATGGCGTTCTCCCTCGGCCACGAACTCGGCCCGCGCGGCGCCACCGCCCTCGCGCTCACCCCCGGCTGGCTGCGCTCGGAGATGATGCTCGACACCTTCGACGTCAGCGAGGAGAACTGGCGGCACGCCCTCGAGCGCGTCCCGCACTTCGCCATCTCCGAGACGCCCTTCTACGTCGGCCGTGCCGTGGCCGCGCTGGCCGCCGACCCGGACGTCGCGCGCTGGAACGGACGCTCGCTCTCCAGCGGGCAGCTGGCCAAGGAGTACGGCTTCACCGACCGCGACGGCAGCAGGCCGGACGCCTGGCGTTATCTCGTCGAGGTCCAGGACGCGGGCAGGCCGGCGGATGTGACGGGGTACCGGTGAGCTCAGGTGGGACCCACCGGCGACAGCGGCCAGCGCGCGGAGTGGCCCGGGGGCAGCGCCAGATCGGCCCGCACGGCCGCGTAGTAGCCCTCGCGCCCGGCGCGCTGTCGCTCCAACAGGGTCTGCCATGCCTGTGGGTCACGTGTCCCCTCGCGCAGGAACTGCTCCATCTCCATCACCCCGACCACCCACGCCCGGGCCCGCTCCACCACCTCCGGACTGCCGAGGAGGATCAGCGTCTCCCCGGACGGATCCCGCGCGAGGGTGGCCTCGGCCAGCAGCGGCTCGGCCTCCTCCGGGGACAAGGGGTGCGGGTGCGGGTCGTTGCCCAGGTGGGACGCCACCCGGTAGGTCAGAGTGACGCTCTTCTTGAGCGATCGCGCGTAGTCGGCGTACACCGCGAGCCGCCGTTCCTCCCATCGGGCCGTCTGCTCCCGACGGAAGCGGGCCCGATCGCCTCGCACGATCGCCAGATACGAGCCGAGCGCACCGATGACCACGCCGATCAGTGCCGGAAGTTGTTGTATGAACGCGGACATGGGCGCACGGTATCTGTCATGAGGCGCTTTGAAGGATACGGAGTTCTGATCACGGGCGCGGCCCGCGGCATCGGCGCGGCCACCGCCCGACGGCTGGCCGAGGAGGGCGCCCGGGTGCTCGTCACGGACGTCGACCCGGCCGAGGCGGAGAAGACGGCCGCCTCGATCCGTGAACTGGGGGAGCGGGCCGAGGAGTTGGCGTGTGACGTGGGGGACCGCGCGGCGGTGGAGGCGGCCGTCGCGTACGCCGTGGACTCCTTCGGCTCGCTCGACGTCCTGGTCAACAACGCGTACGGATGCTCTCCCGACGCGCCGCTCTTCGAGGACGAACCGGACGAGGTGTGGGCCCGTGACCTCGACGTCACCCTGACCGGCGCGTACCGCTGCAGCCGCGCGGCCCTTCCGCACCTGGTGGCCTCGGGCCGGGGCGCCATCGTCAACATCGGTTCGGTGAACGGCATCCAGGACTTCGGCAACCATGCCTACAGTGCGGCCAAGGCGGGCCTCATGTCCCTCACCCGCACCCTCGCGGGGCACGCGGCGCCCCGTGGTGTGCGGGTCAACCTGGTCGCGCCGGGCACGGTCCGCACCCCGGCGTGGGAGGGCCGCGACGACGATCTCGCCCAGGCGTCGGGGATTTATCCGCTCGGACGGGTCGGCGAACCGGACGACATCGCGGCCGCCGTCGCCTTCCTCGCCTCCCGGGACGCGGCATGGATCACCGGGACCACGCTGTGCGTGGACGGCGGCCTCACCGCGGTCAACACGGCTTTCCGGAGCGCGGTGAGGCCGTGAGGGCGGCCGAGCGCAGGACGGAGAACACCCTCTCGGTGTCGGCCTCGGTCGTACGCCAGTTGCTGAAGGCGGCCCGCAGCCCCTGGGTCCCCGCGTACACGGTCGGCGTCACGTAGGCCTCGCCCGAGGCCTCGACCGCCGCCGCCAGCGCGTGCACCCGCTCCCGCGTGGGCTCGGCCGCGAGGGTGAAGCAGACGACGTTGAGCCGTACGGGCGCCAGCAGCCGCAACTCCGGTACGTCCGTGATGCGTTGGCCCAGCAGCTGGGCGAGCGCGATGTTCCGCTCGACGATCTCGCGATGCCCCTCGCGTCCGTACGCCGTCAGCGAGAACCACGCCGGGAGCGCCCGCAGCCGGCGCGAGTTCTCCGGTGTGAGGTGCAGGAAGTCGGGGTCGTCGGTCGGCAGGCCCAGGTACGGGGACTCGTTGTGGAAGACCCGGACCTGGAGGTCCCGGCGGCGCGTGAACTGCACGGCCGCGTCGTAGGGGACGTTGAGCCACTTGTGCAGGTCGACACAGACGGAGTCGGCCGCGTCGAGCCCGTCGACGAGATGCGCGTACGACGGTGACAGGGCGGCGAAGCCGCCGAACGCCGCGTCCACGTGCAGCCAGAAGTCGTACCGCTCCTTGAGCGCGGCGATGGCCCGCAGATCGTCGAAGTCGACGGTGTTCACGGTTCCGGCGTTCGCCACGACGACCGCCGGGCGCCCGTCGAGCGCATCGAGGGCGGCGGCCAGCCGCTCGACGTCGACGGCCTCACGGTTCCCGGGCAGCACCGGCACCGTGTGCAGCCGGTCCCGGCCGATGCCGAGCACCGACAGCGCCTTGGTGACGCTGGAGTGCGGGGAGCCGGACAGGACGTCGACCGGTCCGAGCGCGGCGGCGCCCTCCCGTGACACGGACACGCCCAGCCGCTCGCCGAGCCACTCCCGCGCGATCGCCAGACCGACCGTGTTCGAGACGCTCGCGCCGGTCACGAACGCCCCGCTGTGCGCCTCGCCCAGTCCGAACAGCTAGCGCAGCCAGCCCACCGTCTCCCGCTCCAGCGCGCTCGCCGAGGATCCGGCGCCACCGGACACGTTCTGGTCGTACGCGCCGGTCAGCCAGTCGCCCGTGAGTGAGGCGGGCGTCGCGCCGCCGGTGACGAAACCGAGGTAGCGGGGCCCCGCGGAACCGGAGAATCCGGGCGCCCAGCGCTCGGCGAACCGGCTCAGCGCCCCCTGCGCGCCGTGCCCCTCGGCGGGCAGGGGCTCGGCCTCGGGCACCTTGCCGGGGTGGGCGACGGGACGCCCGTCGAGCCCGTCCACCTCCCCGGCGGCGAAGTCACGGGCGGACTGCAGGAGCTCGGGAAGCCGGGAGAGATCGTCGGCGAGTGTGCGGTGCATGGCGGCAGCGTAGATCGGGCGCCGCACCCGGAGCCTGGTCCAATCCGGGGTAACTGGACTGCTCCCGATGTCACCGTTTCGTCGCAGACCGGACAGCCGTACAACGCCTGTGCCCCGACGCGGGTCTAGCAGGCGGAGAACGAGGGAAACACCCGGGAACACGCAGACAGAAGGGCCTGACATGGGGGACATACGCAGACGGGGAGCCGTCGCTCTGGGCATCACCGGACTGGTCGCGCCGCTGACGCTCGCGCTGGGCACGGCGCCCGCGCAGGCCGCGAGCTGCACGACACAGACCGGCCCGTACCAGAAGCAGGTGGAGAAGTTCCTCGGCCGGCCGGTCGACGGCCGGCAGTCCACCGCCGACTGCAAGGCGATCCAGGCCTTCCAGACCAAGCACGGCATCACCCCGAACGCGGGCTACGCCGGGTCCGTCACCTGGGGCGTGATGGACCTGATGAACAAGCAGAAGGCCGTCGGCAACAAGCCCAACAAGGACGGCAAGTGTCCCGTCAACAAGGGCCGCATCGCCTGCGTCAACCTGACGCTCCAGCTCAGCTGGATCCAGGACGGCAGCAGGCTCGTCTACGGTCCGGTGCCGGTCCGCACGGGACGCGACGGGTACGAGACCCGCACCGGTCTGAAGAAGATCTACTGGCGGGACATCGACCACGTCTCGAACATCTACAACGTGCCCATGCCCTACAGCCAGTTCTTCGACGGCGGCCAGGCCTTCCACTCGGTCGGCCTGAGCATGTGGAACCCGCCCGGCTCGCACGGGTGCGTCAACATGACCACGACCACCGCCAAGAAGTACTGGTCGCTGCTGAAGACCGGCGACGACGTCTTCGTGTACGGCCGCAAGCCGGGCACCTGACGGCACCCGGCCCCGCCCGGGGACCTCACGCCCCGGGCGCGTCCCCGAAGTCCGGGATCTCCAGCCTGACCCCGCCCTGCCGCGCGGACTCGTGCGCGACGATGCCCGGCAGGGTGTAGCGGGCTGCGACCCACGCGTTCACCGACGGCAGCGTCCGGGTGTTGACCGCGGTCACGAAGTCGTCCACCAGGAAGTGGTGGCTGCCCTCGTGCCCGTTGTGCAGGTGGTCGAACTCCCGGGGGAGCCGCGCCCGGTCGTGCACGGGCGCCGACCCGGACGTGAACGCGGCCCGCAGAGCCGGCGCGATGTGCTGGAGCGAGGGATCGTCCGGCGCCAGCGTCGGCTTGGGCTCAAGGAGTTCCGTGATGTCCCGCACCCCCTTCTTGTCCTGCCAGAAGCTCACCGTGGCGAGCTGTTCCATGCTGGCGTCGGTCCCGAAGAACCGGAAGCGGGACTCCCGGATGTGCGAGGGATATCCGACCCGCCGGAACTCGTTCGTACGGAACGAGCCGCCGCCCGCCACCTCGAACAGCGCCGTCGCGTTGGAGAAGTCGTTGCCGAACTGGCTGACCTCCTTGTCGAACACCCCGTCCCCGCGCTCGTCGCGCACTCCGATGGCCGACACGCTCACCGCGTGCGTCCGCCAGGCGCCGAGCACCCCGCCCACCGAGTGCGTCGGGTACAGGAGCGGGGGATAGCTGGCGGTCGCCTTCCAGTTCTCGCCGCCGCTGTACTGGTAGGCCTCGTAGAACCCGAGATCCATGTCGTGGACGTAGTCTCCCTCGGCGTAGAACAGCCGCCCGAAGGCGCCCTCGGCGATCTGGTTGCGGGCGTGGACCGTCGCCGGGTTGTACTGGCTGGTCTCGCCCATCATGTACGTCAGTCCGGTCGCCCGCACCGCGTCGATGATCGCGGCGATCTCGTCCCGGGTGATGGCCATCGGCACCGCGGAGTACACGTGCTTGCCCGCCCGGAGTCCTTGGAGCACCAGCGGCCCGTGGGTCCAGCGCTGGGTGAAGATCGCGACGGCGTCCACCGCCTTCGACTCCAGCATCGCCTCGTACGAGGGGAAGGTGCCCGACAGCCCTTCGGCGGCCACCAGTTCCTCCGCCCGCTCGGGGAGCAGATCGGTGACGTGGACATCGGCGACGCCGGGGTGGGCGAGGAACAGCTTCGCGAACTGGCCGGAGAACTGGCCGGCGCCGACGATGCCGAGAGAGAACGTCATCTGAGCAACATCCTTCACTGGTGGAGACTTCACGGGTCGGGCTCGTCCTGGACTCATTTACTTTTGATGCGGAACAATCAAGGCGTCAAGAGTCCTGTACGCATCTTTTCCGGCGAACTGTCGCGCCATAGAGTGATGTCATTAATTCCGAGGCGAAATAAAATCTTGTGGGAGTCCGACCCTCATGACCACACATGCCGCCGCCGGCTGGCTGCCGCTGAGTCCGGGTGAGCGTGCGGTGGCGATCGAGGTGCTCGTGCACGGGCCGCTGTCGCGCAGCGAGATCGCGCGCCGCCTGAACCTGTCGGCGGGCAGCCTCACCCGGCTGACCAAACCGCTGATCGAGTCCGGCCTGCTGATCGAGGCCGCCGAGTCGGGGGAGGGGGAGAGCGCGGAGGTACGGCAGGGGCGTCCCTCACAACCCCTGGACATCGTCGCCGAGTCCCGCTCCTTCATCGGATTCAAGATCACCGAGGACATGGTCTACGGCGTCGTCACCACCCTGCGCAGCGACATCGTGGCGCGTCACGACCGCCCGCTCACCACCCACACCCCGGCCGAAGTCGCCGACCTGCTGGCGGAGATGACCGAGGAACTCACCCGGTCCTTTCCCGAGCCGGCCGGAATCGGCATCGGAGTCGGCGGCCGTGTCGAGAGACGATCGGTCGTCGCCGAGTCGGCCTTCCTCGGTTGGACGGACGTCCCGCTGGCCGAACTCGTCGCATCGCGCACCGGGTTGGCGGTGGTCGTCGAGAACGACGTCGCCGCCCTCGTGGAGGCCGAGACCTGGTTCGGCGCCGGTCGTGGACTCGACCGCTTCGTGGTCCTCACCATCGGCGCCGGGATCGGCTACGGCCTCGTCCTCGGCGGCAGCCGGGTCGCCTCCGTCGAGGACGGGCGGGGCGTGGGCCGCCGCTGGATCGTGAACCCGTACGGCCCCCTCACCCCCGAAGGGGAACGCGGCAGCGCCATCTCCCTGCTGACCATCCCCAGCATCCGCTACCAGGTCGGTGCCGCCACCGGCGAGGACCTGACCTATGAGGAGATCCTCGCCCGTGCCGCGGCGGGTGACCCGCTGCCGGCCCGCGTCCTCGACGAGGCGGCCCGCGCGCTCGGCACCCTCGTCGCACAGATCGCCAACTTCGCCATGCCGCAGAAGATCCTGCTCGCCGGAGAGGGCGTCGGACTCGTCGACGTGGCGGGCCCGGTCGTCGAGGAGACGATCCTCACACACCGCCACCCGCAGGCCGATCCGGTCCATCTGGAGACGAAGGTCTCCGACTTCCACGACTGGGCGCGCGGGGCCGCGGTGCTGGCCATTCAGGTGCTGGTGCTGGGGGCGGGGGAGAGGAGGTGAGCAGGTGCGGGGGGTGATCCCACGTCGGACGAGTGATCAGGTTCACGGTCCGTATTGTCGTAAGGTGTACCTTTACTCACAGCGCCTTCACGCCAAGGCCCGTATGCTTCACACCATGTCCACCACTCCTGAAACCGACTCCGTGCGGTCCGCCGCCGATGTCAACGAGGAGATCCGGGCCCTGTGGTTCCGGGCCGGTGGGACGCTGAGCATGGAGGAGCGGCGGGAGTACCAGCGGCTCGTCCTGGAGTGGGCGGAAGCCGCCCCGCAGTCGCCCACACAGGCGGCGTGAACCCGCTCGGCCGCCCAGCGGGCCCGTGACGAACGGGGCGTGACTCCTCGTTGGGAGTCTGCGCCCCGTCTCCTCGTCCGCCGTCCCCGCCTCAGCCCCAACTCTGCGAGTACTGCCGCCGGTAGCGGTTGCGATCCTGTTCCGTACGGATGTACCGCGTGGCGACCAGCGCGATGATGCTGCCGGCGATGACCAGCAGCCCCGGACCGATGTTCTGCGGGTCCGTGAGGCGGGTGAGCAGCGGCTCGGAGGCGCCCGACCCGACCGCCTGGACCGAGCCGGGCGCGGCGGATCCCGGTACGACGGCCGCACCCTGCGAGGAGGCGGGGGCGGGGGAGGACTGGGCGGTGGCTCCCGCCGCGCCCTGGGCGGCCGCTCCCGGTCCGGTCAGTTTCACCCCGAGCGCCGTGAGCGCCTTGGTGATCGGCTGGAAGAACGTCGTACCGCCCGCGGTGCAGTCCCCGTTGCCCCCCGAGGTCACGCCGAGCGCGATGCCCTCCGAGAACAACGGACCGCCGCTGTCGCCCGGTTCGGCGCACACGTTGGTCTCGATCAGACCGGTCACGGTGCCCTCGGGGTAGTTGACCGTCGCGTTGAGCGCCTTCACCTGACCGTCGTGGAGTCCACTGGTGCTGCCGCTGCGGAAGACCCGCTGGCCGACCGTCGGATCGGCGGTTCCGATGATCTGGACGCCCTTGCCGCCCCCGATGGACACGATGTTGTTCCCGGTGTCGTTCTGGCCGTTGTTGTACTGGATGAGGGAGAAGTCGCTGCCGGGGAACGCCGTGGTGACCGTCTGCCCCAGCTGCTTGGCGCCCTGGTTGTCACCGAACCAGACGGACCCGGCCGGCCCGCAGTGCCCGGCCGTGAGGATGAACTCGTTGCGCCCGTTGGTCACGTTGTAGCCCGCCGAACAGCGCCCGCCGGTCGAGAACATCGGCAGGGCGGCGTTGAGCCGTGTGGTGAAGGTGCCCTCGGTCCGCTCCATGCGGACCGAACTGCCCATGCTCGCGGCGAGCTTCTTCATCCGGGACCAGTCGGAGGCGGACACGGTGCGGTCGGCCTGCACCACCACCTCGTTGTGGACGTAGTCCATGGCCCAGGCGGTGCCCGCGACCCGTGGCGCCGCCTTCAGCGCCTTCGTCACGGACTTGAGGTCCTCCATGCTGTGGCTCACGACCTTGGGGCGGGCGCCCGCCTTCTGCACCTCGGCCGCCGCGGCCGAGTCGGTCACCGCGACCACGGGGCGCCCGTCGGCGGCGATCCAACTGCCCGCCGTACGCGAGGTGCCGAGGGTCGACACCAGCCCCGCGCCCTTGCCCGCGGCGGCCAGGGTGGCGCTCTGGGGGGCACGTGACGCGGCGGACGGCTCGCTCGCCATGGCGTGCGTCACCATCAACCCTCCGCAGAGGACCCCGCCGACGGCCGCGAGTCGCGTCCCTCGTCGGACGATCCGTCGTCGTGCGTGCCTCATGCATGGGCTCCCGAAGCCGTACGGTGCGGCGTCGACGCCGCCGGGGCTCCGGTCGTGAGCCCTCCTTCCATACGTGCGCCCGTGCCCTCGCGTTCACCCCCGGCCGTTCTCCGGTTCAGGGTTTGTGGCCCACCCCGCCGAACATGGCCACCTCCACCGGTTCGTCCCCGTCCGTCGGCTGCGGACGCCAGCGTGAACAGGAGACGACACCGGGCTCCAGGAGATCGAGACCGTCGAAGAACCGGGCGACCGCCTCGGGGGTGCGCTGGGTGATCCAGGGGGTGCCGTGCTGGTTCCAGTAGGAGACGGCGGCGTCCACGTCAGGCATCGCCGGGCTGGTGATCGTGTGCGAGAGGACCAGATGGCTCCCCGAGGGCAGCCCCTCCAGCAGCCGGCGCACGATGTCGTACGCCTCCGCGTCGTCGCCGATGAAGATGACGACCCCGAGCAGCATCAGCCCGACCGGCTCGCTCAGGTCCAGTGTCCTCGCGGCGCGTTCGAGGATGGCGTCCACATTGCGCAGGTCCTCGTCGAGATGGTCGGTGCGACCCTCGGGGGCACTGGTGAGCAGGGCGCGGGCGTGCGCCAGGACCAGCGGGTCGTTGTCGACGTAGACGATCCGGGCGTCCGGTGCGAGCCGCTGCGCCACCTCGTGCGTGTTGTCCGCGGTCGGCAGGCCGGTGCCTATGTCGAGGAACTGGCGTATTCCGCACTCGGTGACCAGATGGCGTACGGCGCGTCCCAGGAACAGCCGGTCCGCCCGCGCGTAGTCGCCGATGCCCGGGTGCAGTTGGCGGATCCGCTCGCCGGCCGCCCGGTCGACCTCGTAGTAGTCGCCGCCGCCGAGCCAGTAGTTCCAGATCCGGGCCGTGTGCGGGCGGGTCGTGATGATCCGGCTGAGCACCCCCTCGGCGGGGAGTTCCGAGGCGGCCGGGTTCTCGGGCACGGAATCAGCTCCTGGGCATTTCCTGTGATGACGTGTCAACGGCAATGTAGGCGTCAACAAGCCATTGGAAAAGGGAAGTTGTCACTCTCCTGCCGGCCGTACCGGCGGCAACCCCGGGGCCTGCCATGATGGGCGCATGCGTGTGCTGATGCCGGTCCCCGACCGCGACTTCGACGTCACTGAAGTGGCCGTTCCCTGGCGGATCCTCACCGATGCGGGGCACGAGGTGGTGCTCGCCACCGAGCGCGCGGGCACCCGGCCGGCGGCGGACCCACGGCTGCTGACGGGGGTGCTCTTCGGCCAACTGGGCGCCGCCGAGGAACCCCGGCGGTTCTACGAGCAGCTCACGAAGTCATCAGAGTTCACCACCACTGTCTCCTGGGCCGAGGTCGACATCGAGCGGTACGACGGCCTGTTGCTGCCCGGCGGACACGCACCCGGCATGCGGCAGTACCTCGGCTCGACGGCGCTTCACCAGCAGATCGCCCGCTTCTGGGCCCTCGGACGGCCCGTCGGCGCGATCTGCCACGGCGTCCTGGTGCTCGCCCGCGCCCGCGACCTCACCACCGGCCGGAGCCTCCTGGCCGACCGGCGCACGACCTGCCTGCCCGCATACATGGAACGCACGGCCTACTTCACCACCGCCTGGCGCCTCGGCCGCTACTACCGCACCTATCCCGCGTACGTCGAGGACGAGGTCAGGGCGGCCCTCGCCGATCCGGGAACGCAGTTCGTACGCGGCCCCCGCACCCTGACCCGGCGCGGCACCGCCACCGACGACACGGACGCGTTCGTCGTCGAGGACGGCCGCTATCTCTCGGCCCGCTGGCCGGGTGACGCCTACCTCTTCGCCCGCCGTTACCTCGCCCTCCTGAGCAGCCCCGCGTCGGCGGCGTGATCCGCCGGACAGGCCCTAACGGCTCAGGCGGGCGGCGACCTCCTCCGGCGTCAGATACGTGTCGGTGTGCTCGAATTCCCGCAGGGTCCCCTTCCGGTCGGCGAGGAAGCCGGTGCGCACGAAGTCGTCGCCCGCGACCGCGTTGAGGAACCAGTTGGCGGCCGTACGGAACCGGGCCGAGCCCGTGCGCAGCGCGTACAGGTGGTATCCACGGGCCACGACCTGTGCGGGCACTCCCTTGAGACCGATACCGAGCGGCTTGGACACCGCGTCGTGGCCGCCGAGGTCGACGACCAGGCCGAGGTCCTTGTGCTTGTACGGCGTCGTGGGCTGCCCCCGCAGCAGCGCCGACAGGTTCTTCGCCGCGTGCCGGCCCTGTCGGGCGGCGTGCTGGGCGGTCGGCGGACAGTAGGAACCGTCTGCCCTGGCCAGGTCGGGCACGGCGGCCGCGTCGCCCAGCGCGAACACCCCGTCCAGGCCTGGCACCTTGAAGTCCGCCTCGGTGAGGACCCGGCCGCGTACGGTCTCCGCGCCCAGCGAGTCGACCAGCGGACTCGCCGCGACACCGGCCGTCCACACCAGTGTCCTTGACGGCAGTACCCGGCCGTCCGTGAGGGTGATCTTGCCCTCCGTGACCGAGGCGACGGTCGTCTTGAGGGAGATCTCCACACCGCGCTCGCTCAGCAGACGCAGCGCACTCGCGCCGAGCTTGTCACCGAGCTCCGGGAGCAGCTTGGGGGCGACGTCCACCAGGTGCCACTTGATGAGCCCGGGATCCAGGCGCGGGTGGTAGCGCTTCGACGCGGCGGTGGTCAGGCGCTGCAGACAGGCCGCGGTCTCGGCGCCCGCGTATCCGCCGCCGACCACGACGAACTGCAGTCGCGCCGCCCGTTCGCCCTCGTCCGACGTGGCTGCGGCCAGGTCGAGTTGGGCGATCACATGGTCACGCAGATACACCGCCTGGGCGAGCGTCTTCATCCCGCGTGCCTCATCGAGGAGACCGGGGATGTCGAAGGTGCGGGTCACGCTGCCCGGCGTGAGCAGCAGGTAGTCGTACGACAGATCGACGAACTCCCCCGTGATCTTGCGTACGACGCACCTCTTGGACGCGGGATCCACGCCGATCACCCCGCCGGGCAGGAACGTCGTGCGGCGCAGGATCCGGCGCAGCGAGGGAGCCACGGACTGCGGGGTGACGACACCGGCGGCGACGTGCGGCAGCAGTGGCAGATAGAGCTGGTAGTCGGTGGGGCTGACCAGGGTGATCCGGGCGTCACCCGGCTGAAGGGCGTGCTCGAGTCCGCGTGCGCACTCGACGCCGGCGAACCCGCCGCCGACGATCACGATGTTCGGTGCGTCCATCCCAGCTACCTCTCTCCGTGTGCCAGACATCGTGGCCCGCCACCCGTCAGCCCAGGCTCACACGGGATGGCACCAAGTGCCACCCCGAGTCGGAGGGGAGGGCGGCGGCCACGAGTTCTTCTACCGATCAGTAACTTCGTCTTCCCTTCTTGTACATCCTTAGGCACGATCATCTGTCCAGCGGCGATGGTCGAGGCACCTCGCCGCTCCGACATGAAAAGGGGACGAGCATGACAGGACGCGGTGTGGGGCGCCGGATCGGCGCGGTCTCGGTGGTCGTGGCGCTGGGCATCGGGGGGACGGCCACCGCTGCGGGGACCGCCGCCGCGGCTCCGGCCCAGACGGCGGTGAGCGCGACGGCGGCGACGGCCGCGGTCGACTACGCCACCTGGCAGAGCGACGTCAAGGCGGTCATCGACCAGGCACGGCCCTACGTGGAACAGCGCACCGCGAACGCCGCCGGGCAGAAGCTGGCCCTCGTGTTCGACATCGACAACACCACGCTGGAGACGGACTTCCACCCGTGGTACGAACTGCCGACCCCGGCGGTCAAGCCCTCGCTCGACCTCGCCCGCTACGCGCGCTCCCGCGGCGTCGACATCTTCTTCATCAGCGCACGTCCGGGCATCATCTCCTCCTTGACGGAGTGGAACCTGACGAGCGTCGGCTACCCGGTCTCCGGTCTCTACACGCGCGACCTGCCAGATCTGTTCGAAGAGGTCAGCGCCTACAAGACCAGCAAGCGCGCGGAGATCGAGTCGCGGGGCTACACGATCATCGCCAACGTCGGCAACAACGACTCCGACCTTGTCGGCGGCCACGCCGAGCGCACGTTCAAGCTGCCGGACTACAACGGCCAGCTGTCCTGAACGGGCGGCCTGGACTCCCGGCCGTGACTGCTTAGACTCCCCGCATGGACGAGACGAAACTGGACGCGCTCGCTTCAAGCAAGTTCCTGCTGATCACGAGCTACCGCAAGAACGGTACGGGGGTGGCGACGCCCGTGTGGGTGGTCCGGGACGGTGCGGCCCTCGGCGCCTGGACCAGCGCGGACTCCTGGAAGGTGAAGCGGATCCGCAACCGGGCCGACGTCCTGGTGGGTCCGTGCGACGTGCGCGGCAATCCGACCGGCGAGCAGGTCCCCGCCACGGCGGAGATCCTCGACCCGGCCGCCACCGCGCGCTACCGCCGGCTGATCGCCGGAAAGTACGGCATCCTCGGCCGTCTCACCCTCTTCGGCAGCCGTCTGCGGCGGGGCACGGACGGCACGGTCGGGATTCGCATCTCCCTGACCACGTGAGGAGGGGGTGGGGGCCCGGCCACCGCCGGGCCCCCACCCCCTCCTGTCCGTGTCACGGTCATGCCCTCGGGACAACTCAGTGGTGGTCCGTGGTGCAGGGCGACGTCGAGCTCGGGTGGGGATGTCGGGGGCCTGTCGGGGTTGTCGGTGACCTGTAGGTGAACTGTCAGCCGCTGTTGCGACTTTGGAGCAGTCCCGTCGTACTCGGCACCAGGAGCCCGCCTCATGTCGTCCATGTCTCGTACCCGGCCGTGGGATGTCCGTCGACTGCCGCGCGCCGACGGCAGCACCTTCCTGATCACCGGCGGCAACGCGGGCATCGGGTATTTCGTCGCCGAGCAACTCGCCGGGACCGGGGCCACCGTCGTCCTGGGCAGCCGGGATCCGGCGAAGGCCGAAGCCGCCATGGGGTCGATCCGATCCCGCGTCCGTGGTGCGCGGCTGCGCCGTCTCCGGTTGGACCTCGCCGATCTGGCATCGCTCAGGACCTCGGTGGACTCGCTGGAGACGGAGTGCCTCGACGCGGTGGTCTGCAACGCCGGAGTGGCGCTGGACGAGCCGCCGCGACGGTGGACCGGGGACGGCAACGAGCTGATGTTCGGGACCAATCACCTCGGGCACTTCGCGCTGACCCGGTGGCTGGCGCCGCTGCTGTCGGCCGCACCGGCGGCCCGCGTCGTGACGGTCGGCAGTTTCGCGGCGCGGTCCGAGCGGCTGGACCTGGACGATCCGCAGTCCGGCAGGGACTACCGGCCGAAGCGCGCCTACGGGCGTTCGAAGCTGGCGCAGATGACCTTCGGATTCGAGCTCGACCGCCGTCTGCGAGCGGCAGGCAGCCCGGTGCTGAGTGTGGTGGCTCATCCCGGCGGCGCGCTGGACTCCCTGACCCCTTCCCGACCGCCGGTGCACGTGCGCGGTACCGGTGAACGGCTGCGCGGCCTGCCCGCCGGCCTCCTCGTTCAGGGCAAGGAGGCCGGTGCGTGGCCCGTGGTGCGGGCCGTCCTCGACCCCGGGGTGGGCGGAGGGCAGTTGTGGGGGCCGACGGTCTTCGGCCTGCGTGGCGAGCCGCGGCTCGAACCTGTCCGGGACCACTTCGCCGACGCCCGGGTCGCGGCTCGGCTGTGGGACCTCAGCCGCGACCTGACGGGCGTCGAGCCGAGTTTCGAGCCGCGGTAGACCCACGCGAGCGGGACGATCCGGGGGCTCGGCTCCGCTCCTCAGGGGGTTTCGTGGCCGGTCCAGGCATGGAGCTTGTCGGGGTTGACGACCATCCACACGTCGGTGACCAGACCGTCGTGGATGTCCAGGGCGACGACGGCGATCGTGGTACCGGCGATGCGGACGCTGACGCCGGGGGTGCCGTTGACGTCCTCCTCCACGAGTTCGACTCCGGGTTCGTTGCGCATGAGGCCGAGGAAGAGGCGGGCGACCTTGTCCCGGCCGATGACCGGGCGCAGGGCGGCACGGACCCTGCCGCCTCCGTCGCTTCGCGACTCGACGGCGGGGTCGAGGAGCGCGACCAGCGTGTCGAGATCGCCGGTCTGGCAGGCGTGGCGGAACGCGGTGACGATCTGCTGGTGCTCCTGTGCGGTGCTGCTGCCGGGACGCCGGTCGGCGATGCGCCGACGGGCGGAGGAGGCGAGCTGGCGGCAGGCGGCGGGGGTGCGGCCCACGGTGTCGGCGATCTCGGTGAACGGCATGCCGAAGATGTCGTGGAGGACGAAGGCCACGCGCTCCGCGGGAGTGAACGAGTCCAGGACCACCAGCATGCCCATGCTGACCGACTCGTCGAGGGTGATCCGGTCGGCCGGGTCGGCCCCGCCCTCATCGCCTGCGCTGGTCCACGTGGCACTGTGCCGGACGGGCTCGGGCAGCCACTCACCGGTGTAGTGCTCCCGACGGACGCGGGCCGAGGTGAGGTGGTCGAGGCAGATCCGGGAGGCGACCCGCGTCAGCCAGGCCAACGGTGCGCCGATCGCCCGCTGTTCCTCCTCGGACAGGCCGTACCAGCGGGCGTAGGTCTCCTGGACCACGTCCTCGGCGTCCTGCAGGGATCCGAGCATGCGGTAGCCGATGTTGAGCAGGCGGCGGCGTTCGGCCATGAGCGTGCCGAGGGTGGGGTCCTGGGCGGGTCCCGGGGGTGTGGACACGGGGCCGTCATCCTCCCTGGTGGGCGTGGTGAGGGGTGTGGAGGGTGAGCCATTCGTCGAAGGTCTGACTGCCGCGGGGGCCGGGCCCGGCGGGGAGCAGACCGTCGCCGGTCATGGCCGTGCCGGTGGCCCCGGGCATTTTCACGGGCAGCAGCAGCCGGCGCTGGTGGCGGGCCCGCAGCAGCCGGCCTGTCATGTCGACGAGCTGTTCGACACGGGGTCCGGCCAGTTCGGGGGCCATGCCCTGCGCCGGGGCGGAGACGAGTCGTACGAGGCGCTGGGCGACCTCACGGGCGGCGACGGGCTGGGTCCGCATCCGGGGTACCACCGCGAGTGGTCCAGGGACGCGGTCGAGGGTCTGCTGGGCGAACTCGTGGAACTGGGTGGCGCGCAGCACCGTCCACGGCGTCCGCCCGCTCTTGAGCACGCTTTCCTGGTGCAGTTTTCCCTGGTAGTAGCCGAGGCCGACCCGGTCGATCCCGACGATCGACAGCAGGACGTGGTGGCGAACCCCAGCCTGTTCACCGGCGTCCTGGAGGGTGTGGGCGACGCGGTCGAAGAACGCGACGGCCTTCTTGCCGCTCGTGGTCGTCACGTTGGTGACGTCGACGACCGCGTCGACGCCGGCCAGGGCCCCGTCGAGTCCGGTGCCGGTCACGAGGTCCACACCCGTGGATCGGGCCAGTACCACCGGGTGGTGCCCGGCCGCCGTCAGCTCCTCGACCACATGCCGTCCCACCAGTCCGGTTCCGCCTGCCACCGCCACCCGCATGCCGGGCTCCTCCCTCGCGCTCACGCTGCCTGTGCCGCCGTCGTCGCCGTTGTGGTTCATCGTGTGCGGTCCTGTCGTGCGGGGAGGGCGGGGAACAGCAGTAGGGCCGCGAGCAGGATGAGTGCGGCGAGGAAGACCACGTTGAGGATCTGGTCGCGTGTGTTGTACATGTCGAGGTGCTGGACGTGGTAGCTGAAGTGCAGCACGTTGAAGAGCAACCACACGGCACCTGTCGTCTGGACCAGCCGGGTGTTGTGCACGGAACGCAGGGCGATGGCGGTCAGGAAGGCCAGGGCCAGGAACATGGCGCCGGCGTCCTTGGCGAGGTGTTCGTTGTAGGGGCCCAGCTGGGGCAGCCAGCTCAGTCCGAGGCCGGGGAAGTTCGCGTACCAGCTCGTCGGGGAGCAGTAGGCCCAGACGCCTGTGTACAGCCCGGTCACGGCCAGGAGGCCGAGACTGGCGTACCTGATTTTCGAGTTCATACCTCTATGACGAGACAGCCCCCTCGAATGTGAGGCGGGTTGCCCCGACCGTGTGAGGCCGGCCGACGGCCACCGCCCAGGCCCTGGCCCCGCCGGTCGCACGGTGCCGGACTTCGACGCCTGTTGCCAGGCGCCTCCTCGGTGGGGCGGCGTCCGGAGTGACGGGCCCGCCGTTCGGCCGTACCGCGTTGAACAACCAAGCCGAGGCCATGACTTCATCCGTTGCTGTCAGGTCATGGACAAACCTTCAATCAAACGTCTCCCGGTCCGGTCAAAGGGTCTACCCGCATAGACGCTCCTGGTGCTGTCATGCGCACGACCGCCCGGAACTCCTGCCGGGCACCACATCGGGAGACCCCCACGATGTCGCGCATATCCCGCCCCCTCGTCACCTCCCTGTCCGCCCTCGCTCTCGCCGCCGCCGGCCTCACCGTCGCCACCGGCAGCGCCCACGCCGCGACGTGCAGCCAGGCGTACCTTCCCCTGCCGGACCCCAGCTGCCAGCCCGGCGACCTCAACCCGGACGTCACCCAGTCCACCATCGGCTCCACGATCTGCGTCTCCGGCTGGACCGCGACCGTACGGCCCTCCAGCTCGTACACCACCGCCCTGAAGAAGAAGCAGATCGTCGAGTACGGCTACACCGACACCAGCACCTCGGACTACGAGGAAGACCACTTCGTGCCCCTGGAGCTCGGTGGTGCTCCGAAGAGCGAGCTCAACCTCTGGCCCGAGCCGCAGTACGGCACCAAGACCGCGGCGAACAAGGACACGGTCGAGAACAAGCTCAAGAAGGCCGTCTGCGCGGGTACGGTCTCGCTCTCCGACGCCCAGGACGCCATCATCAACGACTGGACCACCGCCCTGTCCGACCTCGGTCTCAGCTGACGCGCCACCCGTCGCGACGCGGCGGAGCAACCTCGCCGGGCCCGATCCCTCCGCGGATCGGGCCCGGCTTCCTTGTGTCCACCGACCCGGCGGGGCAAGGGAGTTGACCGGATGTGTTCGGTGCGAAGCGTTGACTAGAAAGCGCTTGCCCCTTACGTTTCCCGTTCAACAGCCTGACCCGCGCCTGGCATCTCATATGCGAGACATCAGATCTCCGAGCCGCATCACCTGGGAATGTGCACACCCCCTGGAGCTGACGATTCTCGGTGTGGATGTCATGAGCACCTCATGCTGTTCGCCATGGTGTACATCGTTCGCGTACATGACCTACGGCACTCCCGAAGGGACGCACCCGCATGCGTACTCGCCCCCCACGGACACGCACTCGCAGACTGACCCTGGCCACGGCCACCGCGGCCGCCCTGGCCGTCACCACCGCTCTCGTCCTCCCGTCGCCCGCCTCGGCGGCCGACACCTCGCCGGTCGGCTTCGGTGCCGGGACCACCGGCGGCGGGGGAGCCACCGCCGTCACCGTCTCGACCCTCGACGCCTTCAAGGCGGCCGTCACGGGCGACACCGCCAAGGTGGTGCGCGTGAATGGCCTGATCACGCTCAGTGGACAGGTCGACATCGGCTCCAACACCACTGTTCTCGGCGCGGGTTCGTCGTCCGGCTTCACCGGCGGCGGACTGCGGCTGAAGAGGGTGACCAACGTGGTCGTCCGCAACCTGAACATCAGCAAGCCGCTCAAGCCGGCCGACGGCATCACCGTGCAGGCGTCGACGAAGGTGTGGATCGACCACAACTCCTTCTCGTCCGACCTTGACCACGGCAAGGACTACTACGACGGTCTGCTCGACATCAATCACGGCTCCGACTACGTCACCGTGTCCTGGAACACCTTCAAGGACCACTACAAGGGCTCGCTCGTCGGGCACAGCGACAACAACGCGAGCGAGGACACCGGGCATCTGCGGGTGACGTACCACCACAACTGGTTCAACAACGTCAACTCCCGCATCCCCAGCCTGCGCTTCGGCACCGGCCACTTCTACGACAACTACGTCGTCGGGGCCGACACCGCCGTGCACTCCCGCATGGGCGCCCAGATGCTCGTCGAGAACAACGTCTTCCGCACCACGACGATCGCCGTCACGACCAACCGCGACAGCGACGTCGACGGATACGCCAACCTGCGCGGCAACGACCTCGGGGGAGCCGCCACCGAGATCTCGCGGGTGGGCACCTTCACCACCCCGCCCTACGGCTACACCGCCGAGCCCGCCTCGAGTGTCGTCGCCTCGGTGACGTCCGGCGCGGGCGCCGGAAAGCTCTGACCGCCCCACGTTCGTTCAGAAGGAGGAATCGGGACATGACCTCATCAACACGCCCGCGCGCCCGACGGCGCGCCCTCACCGGCTCCCTGGCCGCAGTCGGCCTGTCGGCTGTCATGATCATGGCAGAGGGTGGCCTGTCTCCGGCGAGTGCCGCCACCTGGCCGACCGCGAACGGCAGTCAGGCCGTCTCCGCCACCATCTCGGTGTCCGGTACCAAGGACTACGGGATGAAGCGGCTCTACGGCACCGGTGACCTGGGCTCCGGCAGTCAGAGCGAGGACCAGGGGCCGATCCTGGAGCTGGCCGCCGGCACCGTTCTGAAGAACGTCATCATCGGCGCCCCCGCCGCGGACGGCATCCACTGCCTGGGCGGCTGCACGCTGCAGAACGTCTGGTGGGAGGACGTCGGCGAGGACGCGGCGACGTTCCTGGGCTCCTCGTCGTCCAACGTCTATACCGTCTCGGGCGGCGGCGCGAAGGAAGCCAGCGACAAGGTGTTCCAGTTCAACGGCGCCGGAACGCTGAATGTCTCGAACTTCGCGGTGCAGACCTTCGGTACGTTCGTCCGCTCGTGCGGCAACTGCAAGACGCAGTACAAGCGGGCGATCAACCTCAACGGGATCGAGGCCACCTACAAGGGAAGCAAGCTCGTCGGCATCAACACCAACTACGGCGACAGCGCGACCCTCAAGGCCATCAAGATCGTCGGGGATTCCAGCAAGAAGATCATCCCCTGCCAGAAGTACATCGGCAACAACACGGGGGCCGAACCGACCACGAACGGGACCGGCCCCGACAGCACCTACTGCAAGTACGCGACGTCCGACATCACGTACGGCTGAGGGTTCTCTCTCGGTGGCTGGACGAACCGGCGGCGCGCCGGTTCGTCCAGCCACTCCATGTCAACTCCAGCCGCGATAGGGGCCGTCGATGAGCTGGAACACCGGCTGGCTGCGCACCGGGTCCTGGGCGGTGGAGAGCTGGACCCGGTCGCCGCTGTGGACGTCGGCGGGCGCGCCCATCACCCGGCCGCGCACGGTGAACCCCTCCGCCATCTCGATGAGGGAGACGTTGCGAGCCGCCGGGGTGTTGCGGTGGACGATGGTGGAGTGGCGTACGACGCCGGCCCCCGCGCTCGTCTCCGTGCGCAGGTCGCTGCCCGCGCAGACCGGGCAGAGTAGGCGGTGGTACATCGCCGTCCCGCACCAGCGGCACCGCTGGAAGAGGAGGGCGTCCGAGCTCGACGTCCCGTTCGGCGCGGAGTCGCTGCCGAGTATGTCCGTCGCGGGTCCGACGCCCGGATGTAGGGCGATTCCTGAGGGGTACACGATGTCATCTCCCTGCACTGGGCCGGAGTCTGAGGTGCCCGGAGCGCCGCGCACGAGCCACAGGGTATGGCACTGAGTGCCACTCGTAAAGGCACTCGGTACCCTCACATGAGGAAGTGGGTGCGATTCGGTGTCTCAATCCCGGCCGAACGCGGACTCGATCTCCCGTACGACGCGCCACATCGGTGCCCCGCGCCGGGAGATCACGACGACCACGTCCTCCTGCTCCTCGCCCGGCGCGCCACCGTCTCCGGGGGAACCGCCGAACGAGGCCTGCACGTATCCCAGCGCGTGGTCCACGGCCGTGTCGGGATCGCTCTGTCCGTCCGAACGCAGCCAGGAGCGCAGGGCGTTGTTGTGCGCGGCGACCACCGCCGCGGCGATGACGTCGGCCTGCAGGGTGCCGTCGGGCCGGCCGGCGAAGCGGCCGCGCAGATACTCCGCGAGCGCGCGCTCGTAACGCCAGACGACCGACAGCTCGTGCGCGCGCAGTCCGGGGACCTTCTTGGTGAGGCGGTAGCGCTGCACGGAGAAGGTCGGGTTCTCGGCGTACATGCGCAGCACCAGCCGGGCGGCGTCGCACACCCTGCGCACCGGCTCCTCCTCGCCGGTGCCGGCGCCCAGGAACGCCGTCATGTCGGTCAGGCAGCGCTCGTGGTCCGGGAAGACCACGGCCTCCTTGGAGGGGAAGTAGCGGAAGAAGGACCGTCGGCCGACACCGGCGAGCGCGACGATGTCGTCGACCGTGGTCTGCTCGTACCCGCGCTCCAGGAACAGCTGGAAGGCCGCCGCGACCAGCGCGTCCCGCATGGGCGGCTTCGCCGTCGTCGTGTCCGGGGTGTCGCCGCCACGGGGTTCCTCGCTCATGGTCGGAACCTAGCATCGTGCGGAACGTGTGGCACTGAGTGCACAAGATCGAGGGAACTGAGTGCCCCCGGTGAAGGTGCTGGTCGATCGCGTGCCCCGTCGGCGTCGGCGTCGGTGTCGGCGCTCGGCGTCGGGGCTCGGCCTGACGCGGGCGCCCGCGGACCTGCCGCCGTCGAGTCGCCGCGGAAGAACTGATTCCCTATGTGTCGGAAATGTGGCTGAGTGTGAACTCATCGTGTTTTCAAGGAGGTTGACAGCCCCTGCACAGTGATCGACTATGTGGTCGAGCTGTGGCCCATGTGACCAGTGGGCCCAGTGTTTCTTCGACCACTCATCCCCGGTGCGGCCCCCGGCTGCTTTGTGCTGCCCTGCCGCCGATGACCGGGTCCTGGATCATCAAGATGGGATCTGCATGTCCATAGCGAGACGTGTCACCCTTCGCTGCCTGCTGGGGACGGGCGCGGCGGTCCTCGCCCTCTCCGCGGGCACCACCAGCGCCTGGGCCACGGGTACCCCCGGCGGAGACGGCTGGGACAGCGGCAACAGCGCCTACAAGCCCGGGCAGGGCGCCGGTACGGTGACCGCGGCGGATCGCTGCGAGTTCTCCCTGGACGGGACGAACTTCTACGACTGGGTCCGCGTCGACGACCAGAACCTGAAGCCCACCGAAGACGGCAAGGTGCACATCAAGGTGCGCGCGGCGGGCGACGCCGGTTCCTGCACCGCCTCTCTCGCGGCGTACCGCACCCACGGGGCCACCTTCAAGACCTCCGGTGAGCAGGTCTTCCACGACTTCGACAGCGTCAAGGTCAAGCCGGGCGAGACCGACTTCCTCGACCTCGCGGTGCCCGACGCCGGCTGCTACGCGCAGATCGACCTCTACCGCGGCGCCGTGAAGTTCGACGGCAAGCTCGACGCCAACGACGGCTTCGAGCACGGCGACCTGCCCAAGGGGCCGGACCGCGCGGTCATCAAGGACAAGCTGATCATGGCGTGGAACGGCGGCAAGAAGGACTGCACGGCGCAGCCGCCGAGCACGCCCGAGACCACGCCTCCGGCCTCGACTCCGCCGGCCTCCACGCCGCCCGCGGAGACCCCGGGCAGCCCGACCCCGACGACGCCCGACGAGCCGTCGACCCCGGAGACGACGCCCGCCACCCCGTCGGCCTCCGACTCGACCACGCCGCCGGCTCCCTCGCCGAACGGCGGCCAGTCGACGCCGCCCGGCGACCTCGCGGAGACGGGCGGTGGCAACACCCTGCCGATCGCCGCCGGCGCCGCGGCCCTGGTCGTGGCCGGTGGAGCGATCACCGTCGTCACCCGGCGTCGACGCTCGACGCGCACCAGCTCGTGACGTCTGTCGTCGGGCGTCTGTCGTCTGACAGGCGTTTTTGAAATCTGAAATCTGAAATCTGAAATCTGTCATCTGTCATCTGTCGTCTGACATCTGAAGCATCGGATCGCGACGACTCTCCGACGGGCCCCGGCACTCACCGAGTACGTGAGCACCGGGGCCCGTTGCGCGATTCAGATTGATGAAGCGGGCTCACGGACATGAACATAGTGCGATCGACCCCGACCTGGAGGCAGTCCGCACATGAACTCGACCGACAGTCGCATCCGTCAGCTCATCGTCACACCGATCGCCTTCAGCGATCCGCCGCTCCTCAACTCCAGCGGAGTGCACGAGCCCCTCGCGCTGCGCTGTGTCCTGCAACTCGTCCTGGAGGACGGCACCGTGGGCCTGGGCGAGACCCCCGGCGGCGACGACCGGCTCGAACGTCTGTTGGCCGCCGGGAAGGTGATCGTCGGCATGGACGTCTTCGACACCACGGCCGTCGCCGCCGCCATCGACGCCACCCTGCTGCCCACCGTGCCCGGCTCCCACGAGCGTGGCTGGATCACCTCCGCCGTGGAGGTGGCCTGCCTCGACGCGCAGGGCAGGCTCACCGGACGCCCCGTCAGTGATCTGCTGGGCGGCAGGGTCCGCGACTCCGTGCCCTTCGCCGCGTACCTCTTCTACAAGTGGGCCGAACACCCGGCGCTCGACGGCCGCCCGGCGATCGGCGACGGCTGGGGCGAGGCCCTCGACCCGGCGGGCATCGTCGAGCAGGCCAGGGTGATGCGACAGCGGTACGGATTCGACTCGTTCAAGCTGAAGGGCGGAGTCTTCCCGCCGGACGAGGAGATCGCCGCGATGAAGGCCCTCGCCGAGGCCTTCCCCGGCAGCCCGCTCCGCCTGGACCCCAACACGGCCTGGACCGTGGAGACCTCGCGGCAGGTGGCACGCGAACTGGTGGGCGTGGTCGAGTACTTGGAGGACCCCACCCCCACCCTCGCCGGTATGGCCGAGGTCGCCGAGACCTCACCCATGCCGCTGGCCACCAACATGTGCGTGATCGCCTGGGAACACCTGCGCCCGGCCGTGGAACAGAACGCGATCCAGGTCCTCCTCACCGACCACCACTACTGGGGCGGGCTGCGCCGCACCCGTGAACTCGCGGCCGTGTGCGAGGCGTTCGGCATCGGACTCTCGATGCACTCCAACTCCCACCTCGGCATCAGCCTCGCCGCGATGACCCACGTGGCCGCGACCCTCCCGAACCTCGACCACTCCTGCGACACCCACTACCCGTGGAACTCCGCGGACGACGTGATCGTCCCCGGCCCGCTGGAACTGCGGGACGGCGCGGTCAAGGTCCCCACCGGTCCCGGCCTCGGCGTCGAACTGGACCACGACGCCCTGAAGCGCCTGCACCGCCGCTATCTCGACTCGGGCCTGCGCGGCCGCGACGACACCGGCTACATGCGGCGATTCCATCCCGAGTACGAACTGCGACTTCCACGCTGGTGATCCGGAGGCCGTGGACGACACCTCAGGGGATCACCACGGTACGACTCCCTTGTCGTCGAACAGCTGGCCGGTAGGGCCGTCGTCGGGCAGAGCCGCCAACCGAATGGCGATCACCGCGCCCTGCGCAGGGGTCTGAGTACCGCTGAACCCGTTGAGGTCGGTGGCCACGTAGCCGGGGCAGGCGTTGTTGACCAAGATGTTGGTGCCGCTCAACTCCTTGGCGTACTGGATGGTGACGGCGTTGAGGTAGGTCTTCGTCGGCGCGTACGCCCCGCTGATGCCTCCGAGGTCGACACCGGGGGTGGTCTGCAGGGCCAGAGAGCCGACATGGCTGGACTGGTTGACGATCCGCGGGTGCGCCGAGTGGCGCAGCAGCGGCAGCATCGCGTTGGTGACCCGGATGACTCCGATGACGTTGGTCTCCACCAGCCGCCGCACGGTCTCGAGGTCGGTCGTCGTGGGCTCGTCCGGCCAACTGCTGGCAGCGCCGGCGTTGTTGACCAGCACGTCGAGGCGTTCCGCGCGCTCCTCGATCAACCGCGCCGCGGCCCTCACGCTCTCGTCGTCGGTCACGTCCAGGGGAACGCCGAACGCGTCGACACCCGCCGCGCGCAGTTTCGCCACGGCGTCCGCCCTGCGCTGCCCGTCCCGAGCGCCGACACCGACGCTCCAGCCCAATGCGCCCAGCCCGGCCGCGATCTCGTACCCGATTCCCTTGTTCGCGCCGGTGACCAGCGCGATCGTCTTCTCACTCATGACAGCGAGCATGGCTGCGCTTCGACCCGGCACCAACACCATCTCGGTCATCCAGCGATACCTGAGCGGCATCGATCGGCCGTGCGCCGGAGTTACTGTGAACGGATGGAGATACGCGAGTTGCGGTACTTCGTCGCCATCGCCGAGGAACTGCACTTCGGGAAGGCCGCTCAGCGTCTGGAGATGGCCCAACCACCCCTGTCCCGCACGATCGCCCGGCTCGAACGACAGCTCGGGGTCACGCTGCTGGAGCGCACCAGCCGCAAGGTCACGCTCACCGAGGCCGGGGCCGTGCTGCTGTCCGAGGGGCGTGCGATCCTCAGCGCGGTAGCCGCGGCCGAGCGGCGTACCCAGCAGGCTGCGCACAGGCGTCCCCGTCTCGTCCTCGCCGTCAAGTCCGGCACCACCGGCGAGTTGTTGGCAAAACTGCTCGATGCCTACCGCGCGGAGCCCGGCGCGGCCACCGTCGATCTGCTGCTCTGTGAGGCGCATCAGCATCAGAAACTGTTGCAGGACGGGCAGGCCGACGTGGCTCTGCTGCACTTGCCCTTCGATTCGACGGTCGGACTCGACACCGAGACCCTCTACACCGAGGGACAGGTGGCGATCCTGCCCAGCTCGCACTCACTTGCGGGCCGCTCTCAGGTCAGGACGGCCGAGGTCACCGCGCTCCCGGAACTCCCGATGGCACGCTGGCCCGGTCCTGGCGGCAGCTACCCGGAGGGGCCAGGGGCGGAGGTACGGAACCTGACACAGCTCTTCCAGCTGATCGCGCTCGGCCGTACCACCGCGATCATGCCCGAGTCCGCCGGCACCGACCTGCGCCGGGATCTCGCCGCCGTGCCGGTCCTGGACGCTCCGCCCGTGACAACGGTGATCGCCTGGCCGTCGCAGAGCCGACTTCGCGCGGTCGCCGACCTGATCCGGGTGGCGACACGTCTTTGACCGGCTGTTCTCCTCGTGGGGGAGCCGTCATCAGCAGTGCGGGGGTGGCTGCCCGGCCGGGTCAGCGGTCGCGGTCCCGTACGTGCAGGTGACCGGCGAGGGGGTAGGCGGGCGGTGCCGCGGGCAGGACCGTGATCAGTTCGTACCCGCACTTCTGCGCGACGCGGCACGACGCCGTGTTGTCCACTTGATGCAGGAGTTCAAGGCGCTTCGGCCCGTCACCGGGGAAGGCGGTGAGGGCCCAGTTCGTCAGCGCCCGCAGTGCTCGGGGCGCCACTGTCCGGCCGCGCGCATGCGCCGCGGTCCAGTAGCCGACCTCGGCGGACGAAGCGCCCGGGGTGGCGTTCTTGAGGACCACGTGACCCGCCAACTGTCCCTCAGCGCCCCCGGCTTGGGCTTCCAGGACGGCGAATCCGAAACGGTCTCCCGCCTCCCATCCTTGTTGCTGGTCCTGAATCCACCGTGCCGCGCTCGCCACGTCGTTCACGGCCGAGCTCGTCCATCGGCGCAGGGCGTCATCCTGATACAGCTCCACCAGATCGGCAGCATCTGTCGGGTTCCAGGGGCGCAGTATGAGAGCGGGAGCTGACGATGTGGCGTCTGCCCCCAGCCGTACATCGATTCTGTCCATCGGCCGAGAGTACGTGGCCGCGGTGGCGCTGTCGCGGCGGGTTCTAGGCGGTGGTGCCGCCCGAGTAGTCGCTGTCGAAAGTGGTCTCGATGGTGGTGGCAACGGCTTGGGCCACGCCGGTGCCCGTGAGGATGATGTCCAGTTCCCGGTTGGGCCGGGAGCAGATCAAGCTCGTGGTGCGCATCGCGCGACGCCGTCGTGGCGCGATCGACGCCACGCGTTCGTCGCCACCAGCGTGGCAAGGGCGGCCGCCGCCAGCCCGGCGAGCATGGCCGCTCGGTCACCGACCGCCGTGGAGGCGTGCCGCGTGCGGTCGACCGCGTCGGCGACCGCGGGAAGCAGCGCTGCTCCGATCGCGGCGCCCAGCTGCCGACTTGTGTTGATCACTCCGCCGACCAGGCCCTGGTCGCGGTCGGCGACACCGGCGCTGGCGGTGACCATGCTGCCGAACGCCATGCCGGCCGTGCCGCAGCCGACCACCGTCACCGCCGCGAGCGGCAGGTGGGATCCACCGCTCCCCGGGAGCTGGGTCAGGGCCGCGAAGCCGATGGTGGCGGCGGCTCCGGTCGCCACCAGCACTTTCTGTATGCCGAGGTGCCGTGCCAACCGGGCGCCCAGCAGGCCGGTCGCGAGCCCGAAGACTCCCTGTGGGGCGATGGTCAGTCCGGCCGCGAGCGGGGACATGTGCAGTACTTGCTGGAGATACACGGACAGCACGAGCATCTCGCCGCCGTTCCACAGGCCGAGCAGCAGCATGAGGGCGCCGGCGCTGCGCAGCCCGTGAAGACGCAGCAGCGCCGGCTGCATGAGCGGGTCGGCATGGTGGTGTTCGTTCGCTATGAAGGCTGCCGCGGCCAGGGTCGACAGTGCGAGCGGGACCAGCACGTCGGCCGTGCCGATGCCCGTGCCGCCGCCGCGGGAGACGGCGAAGACCAGGGCGCCCACCGCCAGGGTGATGAGCAGCGCACCCGAAGCGTCCAGATGCCGCCCCGTACGCGGCGATCTCGACTCCCGCAGGATACGGGGGGCGAGCAGCAGGGCGGCCAGCCCCACGGGGACGTTCACCAGGAACACCGAGCGCCAGGTGAGGAACTCCACCAGTACGCCGCCGAGCACTTGGCCGGCGACGAAGCCGACCGAGGCGGTGGCGCCGTACAGGCCCAGCGCCCTGGTGCGGCGCGGGCCTTCGGGGAAGCCCGTGGTGATGAGTGACAGTGCGGCGGGCGCGACCATCGCGGCCCCGCTCCCCTGCACCACCCGGGGGGCGATCAGCAGTACCGGGTCGCGGGCAGTCCGCCGGCCAGTGATGCGGCGGTGAACACGGCGATCCCGGCGAGGAACAGGCGTCGGCGGCCGTAGAGATCACCCGCTCGGCCGCCGAGGATCAGCAGGCCGCCGAAGGCGATGGCGTAGCCCGTGACCACCCACTGCACCGTGGCGGCCGAAACGCCGAGCTCACGCTGGATCGACGACAGCGCGACGTTCACGATGCTGAAGTCCAGTACCACCATGAAGGCGGCGACCAGGATGAGCGCCAGCCCCAGCCGCCCGTGTTCGGCCGTCGGGGCGGCGGCGGTGCCGGGGCGCTCCTGGTCCGCCACCGTGGTGACGGTGTCAGAGGGCTGCCTCGCTGCTGCGTACCGCGTGGTCGGGCCCGTGGGGCAGGCGTTCGTCCTCATCGCCGTGCGTCCTTTCGCTGCGCCGGCTCGGTCAGGCCGTGATGTAGACCGCGGACAGGTCGTTGTCGGCGTGCAGGAGGGCGGTCTGCCGCCAGCGGGGGAGCAGCGCTTCTGTGAGCGCGAGTCGAGTGCCACTGGAGTGCGCGGCCTGCACCGCGAGTTCGGCGTCCTTGAGGGCGTGCTTGAGCGCGAACGCGGGGGTGAAGTTGCCGGCCAGCATGGTCGTGGCCTTTTGCACCGCGTACGGACTTCCGAGCGGGGTCGACCGCAGCAGTTCCACGATCGAGGCGGGGTCCAGGCCCAGGTGGCCGGCGAAGGACAGGGTTTCCGCGGTCGCTTCCACGAGGTTGACGAGCCAGCTGTTCAACACCAGTTTCGCCTTGGTGCCGTCGCCGGCCGGGCCCAGCCAGAGCGTGGCCCGGCCCAGCGCGCCGAACACGGGCGCCAGGACGTCCTGTACCCGATCGGGCCCGCTGGCCAGGATGACCAGTTGTCCCTCCTGGGCCGGCCCTTCACTTCCGGAAACCGGAGCGTCCACGAACGTCACTCCCTGCCGGGCGGCCATGACCGCGAGTCTCGCCGACCAGCCGGCTCCAATAGTGGCCATCTGCACCCAGATCAGCCCGGGGAACCGGGCCAGGAACCCGTCCGGGCCGGTCGCGGCCCGCTCGGTGGCGGGCCCGTCGGCCATCATGCTGATGACGATTCCGGCGCCCTGGACGGCTTCGGCCGGGCTGCGTGCGACGAACACTCCCTGCCGGGCGAGGTCCGCGGTGCGGCTGGTGGTCCGGTTCCACACCCGCAGCTCGAAGCCGCCGTGGGCCAGGTTGGCGGCCATCGGGCCGCCCATCCGCCCGGTGCCCAGGAACGCGATCACCGGTGTCTTCGTGCGGTGGCCGCCGCTCGGGCGGACCGAGGTGCTGTGCTGTGCGGGGGTCTGAGGGGTGGTCATGCCATGCCTTCCGGGGTGGGACCGCCGACCGGTACCGCGGCGGTCATGATGCGGTCGATCTCGGCCAGGTCGGACCGGGTGAGGGTCAGGTCCAGGGCGCCGAGGTTCTGCGTCAGGTGGGCCGGGGTGCGGGCGCCGACGATGGCGACCTGGACGGCCGGGTGGGCCAGCACCCAGGCGACCGCCAGCGTGGCGACCGATACGCCGCGATGGGCGGCGAAGGCGCGAAGGGCCGCGACGACGTGGAGATTGCGGGCGAAGCCGGGACCGGTCAAGGCCGGATGGTCGGCGCGCCAGTCACCGGGATCGAACCTGGTGCCCTCGGTGAGGGCTCCACCGAGCAGCCCGTGGGCCAGTGGTCCGTAGGCCAGCACCCCGATGTGGTGCGCGACGGCATAGGGCAGCAGGTCGGCTTCGATGTCGCGGCGGAAGAGGTGGTAGGGCGGCTGGATGGTCGCCACCGGCAGCACCGTGGCGAACTCGGCGATCTGCGCGGGGCTGTAGTTGGAGACACCTACGTGGCGGATCATGCCTTCCCGTACCAGTTCGGCGAGCGCGGCTGCCGTGTCCGGGACGGGGGTGCCCGGGTCGGGCCAGTGCACCTGATACAGGTCGATGTGGTCGGTGCCCAGTGCTTCCAGACTGGCCTCCACGCCCTTGCGCAGCCACGCCGGGCCGGCGTCGCGGACCAGCCGGTCGCCGTCCATGCGCAGTCCGCCCTTGGTGGCGATCACCACCGAATCACGGGCCGAGCGCAGGTCGTGGGCCAGAGCCGACCCGAGCAGCCGCTCGGACCGGCCGAACCCGTAGGCCTGTGCGGTGTCGAAGAAGTTGATGCCCATCGACCTGGCGCAGCCGATCGCCTCGCGCGCCGCGCCTTCGTCCACGGGCCCCCAGTCCCCGCCGAACTGCCAGGTGCCGTAGGCCAGGGGGGTCACTTCCAGGCCCGTCGCTCCCAGTGTCACCGTCTGCATGTCGTCCTCCTCGGATGGCCGGAGCCCTTGCTGGCTGGGGCCTTCCTTGTCGACGCTCACATCCGCGGGGACCGGCCGGTAGGGGCCGTCTGCTTGCCGGGATACAACCTGGCGTTGTGGCTGGTGGAGGTCGGCGCGGGGCGCAGCGGGCCCTGTGACGTGCGCCGGGGCCGGCGTGGGTGGCTGAGGAGGCGGGGCAGGGACCCGTGCGCGTACTCCGTCGGCACACGCGCCGGGCCGACGTGGTCACTGGGTGGGCCCGCGTGGTCACTGGGCGGGACGGCGCGTCTGCCTGCCGCCGCGTCGTTGATCGCGGTGGGTGAGGATGTGGGTGATCAGATCCCGTGCCACACCGCTGGGCGGGCTGGTGGCACCGTCCCAGATGACGCGCAAGGTTCTGCTCAGGTCGAGTTCAGGCGTCTGAACCCTGATGAGCCGGCCCGTGGTCAGGTCGTCCTCGACGGCCAGTTCGCTGATGACCGCCGGTGCCGAGCCGACCAGCGCGGCAGCGCGGACCGCCGCGGTGGTGGGCAGCCATTGCGCCGGGCCGGCTCGGGAGGAACCGGGGCCGAGCACGGCGGCCAGCGCGGACGCCAGGGTCTCCCAGGTGCCGGAACCGGCCTCGCGGCTCACCAGCGGAGTGGCGGCCAGCTCGGCGGCGCCGACCGGTCGGCGGCGGCCGGCCCAGGGGTGGTCCGGAGCGACGACCACCGCGAGCCGGTCGTGGCCGACGACCCTGCCGTGGAGCCCGGCCGGCCGCTGTGGGCCCTCGGTGAATCCGATGTCAGCGGTGCCCTCGGTGACGTGGGTGATGACCGTGGCCGTATTGATCGCTGTCAGGACGATCTCCGGGGCGGCATCGCCCACTCGTCCCGCCGCCCGGAAGGAGGCCAGCCAGCCCGGCAGGAGCTGTTCGGCGATGGTCAGGCTGGCGCTGACCCGCAGCCGGGCGCGCCGGTCCGCCCGGAGGGCAGCGATCCCGGCGTCCACCTCGGCCGCGGCTTCGAGCAGCCGGGCGGCCCACTCGGCGATCATCACGCCTTCCGCGGTCAGCCTGGACCCGCGCGGACTACGGTGCACCAGCGTCACGCCGGTCTGGGCCTCCATCGCCCTGATCCGCGCCGACACCGCCTGCTGGCTCACCCCCGCCGCCCTGGCGGCGCTGTTGAGGCTGCCCTCCTGGGCGACGCCGAGCAGCAACTCCAGCGCGGCCAGGTCGGGGACATGTGTGCTGAGCGCCATGGCACCGTCCTCCCAGCTGCAAGCCGGGGTTGTATCCCCTCAAGTTTACGGCCGCTACCAGGGGCCCTCAGTGTCTGCCACCGTCGAAACACGACCGCGCCACGACGGGGAGCGACCCGTTGGCGGGACGCCAGGGGCGGGCCCTGTCCGCCAGGCCCGGCAGGCTCCACGGTCCGCCGACCGGCGCCGCCGCCCCCACGCTCCTCCCTGTTGCGGCGCTCTCAACAACCATGATCGGCAAGGAGACCCCTTCCATGACCACGACGCTATTGCGGCCGTCCGAGCACCAGGACAGGCGTTCGTTTCTCCTGCAGCGTGCGCAACCCGCCATGACCGGACTGATCGACGGCTCGCTGTCCACGCTGGCACCGATCTTCGCCGTCGCTTTCGCCACGCACCAACCGCGCTACGCGTTCTTCGCGGGGCTGGCCACCGCCATCGGCGCCGGTGTCAGCATGGCCTTCTCCGAAGGCCTGTCCGACACCGGAGACCTGACCGGCCGCGGCAATCCCCATCTGCGCGGAGCCATCACCGGGGCAGGCACGTTTCTCGGCGGAGTGCTGCACACCCTGCCCTTCCTGATACCCCAGTACCACGCTGCCCTCGCCGTGGCGCTGGCCACGATCACCCTCGAACTGGTCAGTCTGGCCTGGATCCGGTGGCGCTTCTTCGGCACTGGCTTCCTCCGCTCGTTCGTCTCCATCGCGATCGGCGGAGCGATCATCGCCGGCGTCAGCGCCATGCTCGGTGCGGTCACCTGACGGGGAGCCCCAGGACTCGCGGACATGTTCGAGAAGTACCTGGACGAGGACGCCGGGCCCGAGGAGCGGCGGGGGGCGGACGTCTGGCGGCGCGGGCTGCAGCTCGACGTGGAGTCCGACATCACCCACGTCCTCATGGATCCCGAGGACCTGGATGAGGCCGGTGAGTGGGCCGTGTACACATGGGCGAGCCGGCGGGCCACGCCACCCGAGCGGCATGCGAACTTCCTTGAGTTCATACGGGACATGGACCGGGAGTTCCACAGCCTGCGGGCGCACCGGAGCGACGGGGAGCCGGTGTTTCGCCAACGACACGACACGCAGGGCACGGTCAGCGTATGAGCGCGCAGCCGAGGGTCAGGCAGGCGGGCTGAGTGACGGCGAGTGGGTACCGGCTGTGGGGCTGTCGGCCCCCGCGGGGAAGGCCCATCACCCATCGATGACGTGAGAGCGCGGGCCCGTCGCACCTGGCGTCCGCCCCGGCGGAGGGCGTGCGCCAAGCCGCCGACCGGGATGCCCCGCAGGCCCGTTGCTCCGTCCCTCGACACGCTGAATTCATTGAGCGGTCCGCCGTCGTCCCCTCCCCCCGGACGCGTGGCGGCCGACGACCCGCATGCTCGCGGCGCAACTGTGCCATGGCACAAGAGCGACAGGTGCGACCCCTTGAACGACGCCGGGGGAGGCCGGAGGATCCAGTGATCTTTCGCTCTTCGCCGCGTCTCAGGAGTCTTCCTTGCCCAAGGTTCCCATCCCCCGGCCCGGGCCGATCGCCCTCGCCATGGCGGCCGCGCTGACAGTCGGCGTCATACCGGCGACTGCCGCTGTGTCCGCGTACTCCGCCGGTGAGGTGTCGCACAACGACGCCGGACACCAAACCCCCGGCGATGCCGGCACGCACACCGTCACCCTGATCACGGGTGACAAGGTCACCATCGGGACCGCCGCCGACGGCACCGTCGTGCGCTCCTTTCAGGCCGCCAGCGGATCCACCACCGGCTTCCACCGCGCTGTCGTGGACGGCGCCACCTATGTCTACCCCGACGCCGTCCTGCCGTACGTGAGCGCCGGCAAACTCGACAAGCAGCTCTTCAACGTGACGCGGCTGATCGCCGAGGGCTATGACGACGCGCACAGCTCCCGGCTGCCGCTGATCGTGCGCTACACCGGAGCCGCCGCCAAGGCCCGTACCCGGACGAAGATGGCCGGCTCGACCGACGTCCGCCGCCTGGACAGCATCCAGGGCGCGGCCCTCGCGCAGAACCACAAGCAGGCACCGGAGTTCTGGTCCTCGCTCACCGGGGGTTCCGGCGCGGCGGCCCGGTCCGCGAAGCCGTCCTTCGCGGGCGGCGTCGCCAAGGTGTGGCTCGACGGCAAGGTGAAGGCCGATCTGGCCGACTCCACCGCCCAGATCGGCGCGCAGAAGGTATGGGCGGAGGGCGACACCGGCCAGGGCGTGAAGGTCGCGATGCTCGACAGCGGCGCGGACACCGAACACCCGGACCTGGTCGGGCAGGTGTCCGACAGCGCCAGCTTCGTCCCCGGCGAGGACGACATCGCCGACTACAACGGCCACGGCACGCACGTCGCCTCGACCATCGTCGGCACGGGCAGTGCCTCCGACGGCAAGGAGCGGGGTGTCGCCTCCGGCGCCCGGCTGGCCGTCGGCAAGGTGCTCAACTCCGAGGGCAGCGGCCAGGAATCCTGGATCATCGCGGGCATGGAGTGGGCCGCCCGCGACCAGAAGGCCAGGATCATCAGCATGAGCCTGGGCGGCAGCGGTGACAAGACCGACCCGATGAGCCAGGCCGTCGACGAACTCAGCCACGACACGGGCGCGTTGTTCGTGATCGCGGCGGGCAACGGCGGCCCGCACTCCATCAGCAGCCCCGGTGCCGCGGACTCCGCGCTGACCGTCGGCGCCGTCGACTCCACCGACACGCTCGCCGACTTCTCCAGCCAGGGCCCGCGTGACGGCGACGGCGGGCTGAAGCCGGAGATCACCGCGCCCGGCGTCGACATCGTCGCGGCGCGCTCGCACTACAAGCGCGGCTCCGGCTACTACACCACGATGAGCGGCACGTCGATGGCGACGCCGCACGTCGCCGGTGCCGCCGCGCTCCTCGCCTCGGAGCACCCCGACTGGACGGGCACCCAGCTCAAGGAGGCGCTGGTCAGCAGCGCCAAGACAACCCCGGCGTACACCCCGTACCAGGCGGGCGCCGGCCGACTCGACGCGCTGGCGGCCGTGCACACCACGGTCTTCGCCACCACGAGCGCCTACTCCGGCTTCTACACCTGGCCGCCGAAGCCGGGGCAGACCGACGTCCGGACGGTGACGTACACCAACGTCGGCGACACACCGGCCAACCTCGACCTGGCGGTCAACGGCACCGTCCCGGCGGGGTTGTTCAGCCTCTCCGCCGACCACGTCATCGTGCCCGCCCACGGCACCGCCATGGTCACCCTGACGGCGGATCTGGACAAGCTGGGCGGCGACCAGTCGGTCAGCGCCATGATCACCGGTACGGACGGCAGCGGAGCGGTCCGCGCCCGGACTCTGATCGGCGCGGCCCGCGAGGGCCAGCGGCAGAATCTGACCGTGGTCGCCAAGGACCGTTCGGGCAAGCCGCTGGAGGGCCGGGTCGTCCTGACCGCCGAGCACCTCTTCACGGTGATGGACCTCGACGCGTCCGGCACCGGCACGGCGCGGCTGCCCGTCGGCAGCTACAGCGGCTGGCTCACCGGTGACGTGCAGGGCGCCGAAGGCCCGCACTCGCGCGGCATGGTGCTGCTCGCCTTCAACGACGTGAAGCTGGACCAGGACCGTACCGTCACCCTGGACGGCCGCAAGGCACGCCGGATCCTGGCGCGCGTGCCGCAGCAGACCACCGCCGTCGCCCCGCGCCTGGACGCCCACCGGTCCTTCACCGACAGCCTGGTGGAGACGTCGATGCTGCCGGACCCGTCGTACGACAGCATCTGGGCGCTCCCGACCGGCAAGAAGGTCACCGACGGCGAGTTCGAGACCGGCGCCCGCTTCCGCCTCGAGCAGCCCGCGCTGACCGTGAGCACGAAGTCGACGACCTTCAACGACCCGCTGGTCAAGCGCGCGGCCACGCCGTTGCCCGCCGGTACCCGGAACCTGACGGCGGTCTTCGCCGGTGACGGCACGGCCGAGGAGCTCGCGCGGCAGAACGTGCGCGGCAAGGCCGTCGTGGTGCGCGGCGCCGGCACGGAAGGGATCAAGGCTCAGGCGGAGGCCGCCGCGGCCGCCGGCGCCCGGCTGCTGCTGGTCGTCAACGACGGCGTCGGCCGCCTGCAGCCCTGGGACGAGAACCCCTGGAGCCCGGAGAGCCCGGCCCCGGTGACGGTGGCGACGCTCAACGCCGACCAGGGCGCCGACCTGATCGGCCAACTTCGGCACGGCGCGGTCTCGCTGAAGGTCACCTCGCACCCCACGACCGACTACGTCTACGACGTCGTGCACCACTGGACGGGCGCCGTTCCGACGGACCCGACCTGGCGTGAGGAGTCCAAGGACCTCGGCCGGGTGAACGTCTCCTTCCGGAACTACCGGCAGGGCAAGGCGATGGAGTTCCGTCCGGACGTCTGGCGCGGCTGGGCCGTCGGCAACCAGCTCACCGCGCCCGCCCAGGGAGAACGCACCGACTGGGTCACCGCAGGCACCACGTGGCTTGACGACGCCTTCATCCAGGGCGAGACCGGGCAGCACTCGATCGACCCGCTGAACTACCCGGCGCGCAAGACCGGCAAGGTCAGCTGGTTCGGCCCGATCCAGCGGCCCCGCATGGGCCCCATCAACTACCAGCCGGTGCGCTACCTCGACACGATGTACATCACCGCGCCCGGCTGGGGTGACTCGGGGTCCGGCCACGTCGGCGAGGCCGGCGCGAACTTCGACGTCAAGGACTGGATGTCGCTCTACCAGGGCGACCAGCAGCTCGACTGGGGCAACGCCGAGTACCTGCAGGTTCCCGGCCTCGGCGCCGAGCGCCTGCCCTACCGGCTGGTCCTCGACAACGACCGCGGCACCTGGGCCAACCCGTACTCGACGCACACGCTGACCGAGTGGGACTTCACCTCCGCGGTCACCGGCAGCGACGCGGTGGTGTCCCTGCCGCTCATCCAGCTGGACTACGGCGTGGACACCGACAAGTCCGGCCGTGCCGACCGGCACGCCGGCCTGACGGTGACCGCCTCGCACCTGCCGGGCACCACCGCCACCATCGGGAAGCCGACCGTCGAGGTGTCGTACGACGACGGTGCGACCTGGCAGCGGACCGACCTGAGCCGGTGCGACGACGGATGGCGGACGAACCTGCGCGCGCCGCGGTCCGCCGACTTCGTCACGCTCCGGGTCGGCGCGCGGGACAGCGCGGGCAACACCGTCTCGCAGACGATCACTCGGGCCTTCGGCCTGCGCTGACGCCATACCCCGGGAGGTCACCTGGGACAGCACCGCGTGGGTGGGACCGCAGCCGGCGGCCCTGCCCACGCGGCGTTCCCAGTTGTCGGAGGATCTATGAGGACACCTCGTCGCGGAACGGCAAGCGAGTGCTCGTGGACCGCGTGTGGCTCCGCGCAATGAGCAAACGACGGGCCCACCTGGACGAATGGCTCCGCGACGTGGCGCCGTCGGCGGACCTGCGCCACTGGCCCCACCACGACCAGGAGCCGTTCGCGGAGTTCCGGGATCGCTACATCGGCGAACTGGCGGACGCCGATCACCGGCCGGCCGTGCGGCACCTGCGTGATTTCGCCGCCCACGACAAGGTCACCTTGCTCACCCCCACCAAGGACCTCGGCCACAGTGAGGCCGCCGTGCACGCCCAGTGGCTCGGCGCCGCCGGCACAGCGAGCCGCTGGATCCGTTGCTCCGTCACCCGGCGGGCCTGGCGGACCGCTCGGCAGCAGGTTCTTCGCCCCGAGGACTTTGCTTCACCGCTCGGCAAACGGGTGTACGACCTGCGGCACACCTGCCTGACGAACTGGCTCAATGATGGCGTGCCGCCGACGCGGGTCACGGACTGGGCGAACTCGTCCCGAGCCCCGGCCCCGCGCCCGCACTACTGGGGTCTGTCCGATCCGGCCCTCCGGGTGAGGCCTCGGCCTTGCCGATCCCCGGCCGGGGGCCGTAACCACTACTCGTTGCGGGCCGGCAGGGGCCCGCAGCGGCACGATCTGCTCCAGCACCGCGGCCGCCTGCCAGTACGCGTCCGGCGATCCGACCTCGATCTGCGGGGTATTCACCCGGTGTCGTGCGACGGCGGCCACCAGTGCCGAGTAGTCCCGTACGGCGAGTTCTTGCCGAGCAGTTCCTCCTGCCGGTCAAGGAGCCACCGGATATCGATCTCCAGGCGGACGGTGGCGTGGACCGCCGCCAGCGCCTGGGCGACGGCCGCCGGAGCCGGGCTGACGCCGACGGAGGCCGCCGCTGTGGTCGGGATCTCCGCCGGCACGGCTCGCTTCCGCCTGCACCGCACTACGGAAGGCGCGCCCACAACGGCTACTGCCGGTGGCGAAACCGCCGGCAGGCACGCATCGTCGGAGTCGGCCTCGCTTACATCGGGAGCCGCTACCTGGGCTATCGATGCCGCTACCGCTACGGGATGATGCGGGTGTGCACCGGGGGCTTCGGCCTCCACGCCTGCGGCGGAACCACCCTCGGCACGACGTACTTCACCTATAACCGCAGTTATGACCGCAGTGAATTCACAAACAGGGCCCGGATACGTCACGAGAACCGGCACAGGCGGTAATGGATGCGGTACGGGTACCGATTCGCCTACATGTACCTCAGAGCGGGAAGCGACCCGTGCCACAACAGGTGGGAGCGCTGCGCCAATTGGAGGGACAGGGGATACCTCCAATGCTGAACAGCCTCGTAAACGACCAGTGTGGCGCTTTGTACTGATGGGGTCAGTACTCGGCCTGGCGGCCCTCGCCGCCGTCGGCACATGGGTGTACGGCGCCTACAGCATGTCCGACCCGGCGACGACCATCCTGGCGGGCATGGCAAGCAGCCCGAAGACCTCAGGGGAAGCGAGGTGTGATCACCTTGTGGAATGCAGACGATTTCCTGAAGACGTCTTCGGGAGCACAGCCGAAGACCCTGCCGGCGAACCTCGACATCTCCGTCACGTTCGCCGGAGTCGAGGACGGCACCGGTGATGTGTTCAACGTCCGCAAGGTCAAGGCAGCGTATATCCCCGATGGGCAGTACTGGACCCGCGACGGTTCCAGAACCGCCGCACAGATCGACGCCCAACTCGACTGCCACGACAGCAACTAAGAGGTTGTCTCACGTGGCACGTTTCGCGAGCTTCTTGTAGCAGGTCAGGGCGGCGGCCATGGCCAGGCCTCGGCTCTGCCAGTCGTTGCGGACCACGTATGGGATCTTGAGACCACGAGCAGCCCGTGGCAGGCTCATGCCGCATGATCGATGCATTCGCGAAAGACAACCTGCACGAGAGACTGCGGCGGGACCGCAAGGCGCTGCTCTGGAAACTCGACGGCTTGTCCGAATACGACGCCCGCCGACCTTTGACAGCGACCGGGACCAACCTCCTCGGCCTGGTCAAACACGTGGCCACCGTCGAGGCCGGGTACTTCGGCGAGGTCTTCGACCGCCCTTCTCCGGAACCGCTGCCCCGATGGCAGGACTACAACGGCAGCGATCTGTGGGCGACCGAGGACGAGACCCGCGATCAGATCATCGGGTTCTACCGGCGCACGTGGGAACACTCGGACGCGACGATCAACGACCTTCCCCTTGACGCCCCCGGCCACGTGCCGTGGTGGCCGGAGCCTTATCTCAACACGAACCTGTTCGCCATCATGGTCCATGTCCTCGGCGAGACAAACCGGCATGCGGGGCACGCCGACATCCTGCGCGAAGGCGTCGACGGCCGAACCGGGATGCGCCCCGAACACGAGATGCAGATCGATGAGGACGCCCGCACCGCCTACTGCGCGAAGATCGAGCAGGCCGCCAGATCGGCCTCATCAGCCAAGGCGTAGAGGGCTGTCCCACGTGACTTGATGTTCGAGCGGCATGACGCCGGTCGTGGGTGCTGATCTGTCGAAGCGTCTGGTTCCTGATGAACTCTGGGAGCTGGCCGCCCCGTTGCTGCCGTCGTCCGCTGCTCGTCCGCAAGGTGGTGGGACCGCTCCGTGTGACGAGCGGGCCGTGTTCACGGCAGTGGCGTACGCGCTGACCAGCGGCTGTGCCTGGGGGCATCTGCCGCCGACGTTCGGCACGTCGCCCGCCACCGCGCATCGCCGCTTCACGGTATGGACCGAGGCCGGCCAGTGGCGTCGGCTGCACCGGACGGTGCTGGACGAACTCGGGGCCCGGGGCGAGGTGGACTGGACCTCGGCGATCGTCGACGCGGCCTCCGTCCGCGCCAAAAGGGGGGATCGCTGACCGGGCCGAACCCGGTCGATCGCGGCAAGCAGGGCAGCAAGCTGCACGTGCTGTCCGATGCCCAGGGCATCCCGCTCGCCGTCGCCGTGTCCGGCGCGAACATGCACGACAGCCTCGCCCTCAAGCCGCTCATCCGCGGCATACCCGCCGTCCGGTCCCGCCGGGGACCACGGCGGCGCCGACCCGTCAAACTCCGCGCGGACAAGGCGTATCTCTCCGCCGAACACCTGGCCTGGCTGCGCGAGCGCGGGCTCGTCGCGCGCATCGCGCGGCCCGGCATCGAGTCCGGCGAACGCCTCGGTCGGCACCGCTGGAAGATCGAACGGTTGATCGCCTGGCGCTTCGGCTACCGCCGCCTCACCGTCCGATACGAACGAAAGGGCTCGCACTTCCTCGCCTTCCTCGGCCTGGTCGCCGCCCTGACCTGCTACAAGTTCAACAAAAAGCCAAGGCCTCCGGGCTACGGCACAGTACTCGCCGCCGAGGGCAGCCGAAGGGCTTCCGGTCGAGCGGGCAAGGAAAGGCTGTGCGTGATCTCCGGCGGCCGGCTTGACACCACCCGGGGAGCGGCTCGCTCGGTTCGTCCATGAGCCGCCAACCTGGCCAATTTTCCCTCTTTATGAGGTATAGGGGTTGGCGTAAAGGTGACTTGACGCCTGGTGGACAGGGCAAACTGCTGACCTCGGCACTTGACGGCACCACGCTGTCCTCCCATGAGAGACATGAACAACAGGTGGCGCCCCGGGATCCGCCCTCCCCGGCCTCGGCATACGGCGGCGGCCGCCGCCCTCGTGGCGCTCGTGGCCGGTCTGACCGCCGCCCCCGGCGCCGCTCAGGACCTCGGCCCGCACAGCGGGCGAACGGAAGTCACCGCGCAGACCGGAGCGGCCCGGTCGCCGATCATCTCCCGGCATCAGCTCACCCTGATCACCGGCGACCGCGTCACGCTGGAGACGGACACTTCGGGCAAGCAGAGTGTGTCGGTCGAGCCCGCCGAGGGCCGCGAACGAGTCGCGTTCATCAAGCGCCAGGCCGGTCGCGACTGGACGGTCATACCCGCCGACACGCTCCCGCTGCTCGCGACGGGCCGCCTCGACAAGGCGCTGTTCAACGTATCCGCCCTGATCCGGGGCAAGTACGCGCAGCGGTCGAGCCTGCCGCTGATCGTCGAGTACGCCGGGGACGCGGGCACCGCCCGGCGCCGGCTGACCGCCGCCGGTGCCGACACCGTCCGCCCCATCGGCGGGACCCCCTTCGCGACCCTCGGCGAACACCGCGCGGACGCCGCCGGGTTCTGGAAGGGCATCGCCCCCGGCCGGGCGGACGCCACGTCCTTCGGAGCGGGTGTGCGCCGGGTCTGGCTGGACGGCCACTCCAGGATCCAGCTCGACAGCACGGTGCCGCGCATCGGCGCCCCGCACGCCTGGGAGAAGGGCTACACCGGCACCGGCGTCAAGGTCGCCGTGCTCGACACCGGTTACGACCCCAACCACCCGGACCTCAAGGGCCTCGTCACCGAGTCCGCGAACTTCACCACCGAGCCGAACACCGACGACCTGAACGGCCACGGCACCCACGTGACCTCCACGGTGGCCGGTTCCGGTGCGGCCTCCGACGGCAAGTACAAGGGTGTGGCACCCGGTGTGCAGATCCTCTCCGGCAAGGTGTGCACCGCGGACGGCAACTGCGACAACTCCGACATCGTCAAGGGCCTGGCCTGGGCCGCCCAGCATGGCGCCAAGGTGATCAACCTCAGCCTGGGCGACACGGACACCCCGGAGACCGACGCCCTTGAGGCCATGGTCGAGACCGTGACCCATGACTACGGCACGCTGGTCGTGGCCGCGGCCGGCAACAGTGGTCCCGGCAAGGTCTCCTCGCCCGCCTCCGACGACCGGGCGCTGGCCGTCGGCGCGGCCGAGGAGGACGACGACCTCGCCGGCTTCAGCTCGGTCGGCCCGCGGGTGGGCGACTCCGGCCTCAAGCCGGACATCATCGCCCCCGGCGTCAACGTCGTCGCCGCAAGGGCGGGCGGCACCACCGCCGACGACGGCTATGTCGCGATGAGCGGCACGTCCATGGCCACACCCCATGTGACCGGAGCCGCCGCCATCCTGTTCCAGCAGCACCCCGACTGGACGGCGGAGCAGGTCAAGCGCCAGCTGATGCAGTCGGCGACCGGCGCGAAGGAGCACGGCGCGTACTTCCAGGGCGCCGGACGCGTCGACGTCGCCCGGGCGGTCGACCAGGACGTCACCGCCGACACCACCGCACTGGACTTCGGGCTGATCCGCTGGACGGACGGCGAGCGTCCCCCGGTGACCAAGACCATCACCTACCGCAACCCGGGCGCCGCGCCGGTCACCCTTCAGCTGAAGGACAACCCGAGCAGCGGGAAGAAGGACGTGCCCGCTCCCGCCGGCCTGTTCCGGCTCAGCGCCGACTCGGTCACCGTGCCCGCGCACGGAACGGCGGCCGTCACCCTCACCGCGACCCCGGAAGCCACCACGACGTACGCCGCCTACAGCGGTGTGGTGACCGCGAGCACCGCGGACGACCAGGTGTCGGTGCGCGTCCCGTTCGGCATGGACGTCGAGCAGCCGTCGTACGACCTGCGCATCGGCATGAAGAGCCGCACGGGCGCCGCCCCCGACAACGCCTACCTGCTGGTCAACTCGGCCGACGGCAAGGCGTACGAGGTCGAGGCGCTAGGCAAGAGCAGCACAGTGGTGCGACTGCCGAAGGACACCTACTCGGTGAGCGGCTTCTACTTCGACGCATCCTTCACCGAGGGCACCATCGTCGGAGTGCCGAAGGTCGTGATGAGCGCCGACCGACAGGTGACCATCGACGCCCAGAAGGCGAAGCCCGTCACGGTGTCGGCACCGAGCCGCTCCGCACGCATCATGTCGGCCGAGATCGGCACGATCAGCATGGCCGACCAGCTTCTCTCGGTCACCATGTACAACGCGATCGGCACGGACCACATCGACGGCGTGTACGCGGTGCCGACAACCCGGTACAAGGACTCGAAGTTCACCTACCTCGTCACCAGCGTCTGGGGCGACCCGGCCGGCGCGGACGGGAACCCCGCCTCGGTCTACTACCTCACACGACCGGTGCACGGCGGCATCCCGGCGGATCCCGCCTACAACCCCCGCAGGTCGGAGCTGGCCAGGGTGAACACCACGTTCGCCGCCACCACGCCCGGCACCACGGCCACGCGCATCGTGTGGACGTACGTCGACAACGTCCGCTTCAGCGGCCGGGCGATGGAGGGAATTCCGGTCCCGACCCGGCGCGTCGACTACTTCTCGGCGGCCGACGGCCTGCGCTGGCAGGCGGCCTTCGACCAGAACAACCTCTTCGACCCGGACACGCGCGGGCAGAGTTACCTGAGCGACCTGCACGGCTACAAGGCCGGCTCCCAGGTCGAGGAGCGCTGGAACGGCGGGATCCAGGCCGTGGGCCTCTCGTCCCAGATGGCCGCCTTCCGTGAGGGCGACACGATGTACCGGCCCTTCCAGTCGGCCGCGAACGGCAACCTCGACCTGGTGGCCGACACCACGTCCGGCCTGCCCGAGGTGAAGCTGTGGCGCAACGGCGAGCTGGTCTCCCAGGACTGGAGCATGAGCGACGTCCCGGCCGACGCCACCCCCGCCGACTACCGGCTGACGGTCGAGCACAACCGTGACCTGGCCCCCAGCTCCGTCTCCACGAGTGTGCGGGCGGAATGGCGGTTCCGGTCGCAGACCACGGCGACCCGGCAGGCGCTGCCGCTGTACGCGGTGCGCATGGCGCCGAAGCTGGACGAGTGGAACCGGGCCGAGGCCGGTCGCAAGCTCGACATCCCGGTCCTGATCCAGCGGACGGCCGGCGCCCCGGCGTCGCCCATCCGCGTCTTCACCACCGAGGTCTCCTTCGACGAGGGGAAGTCCTGGCAGTCGGTGCGGGTCGAGGGCTCCGGCATGGAGCGCACCGTGACCGTGGAGCATCCGCGCCGCGCCGCGGGCGGCTCGGTCAGCCTGCGCGTCCACGTCGAGGACGCGGCGGGCAACTCCTTCAAGGAGACCGTCATCAAGGGCTACCTGCTCAAGTAGCCGCCTTCACGGAGTAGTCCCGTCCTCGAGTCGCTGCTTCCGCGAGGAGCGCCGTCCGGCCGCAGCGGCCGGACGAACGGGGACAGGGCCCGCCGGACACGTCCGGCGGGCCCTGTTCGTGTGCGGTGCGGCGTCCGCCGTGCTCAGAGCCAGTCGCGGCGCGCCGCGTGCCAGCCCAGCTGCATACGGGTCGCGACGCCCGCCAGGCTCATCAGGCCCTGGATGCGCCGCTGGACGGTGCGCTTGCTGACCCGCAGCTGTCCGGCTATCGCCTCGTCGGTCATGCCGGCGACCATCAGGGAGAGCAGGTGCCGGTCCTCCCCGACCGGCGAGGCCGCATCGGCGGTGCCGGCGCCGCCGATCTGGCCCTCCTCGGTCACTCGGAGCGGGGCACCGATCTCCCAGTGGTGTTCGAACAGGGCGATGAGCGCGTCCAGCAGGCTGCTCTCCCGCACCACCGCGGCCCGCAGTTCCCGGGGGTTGCCGGACGTGCCCGAGGCGGCCAGCGGCAGGATGGCCACCGAGCGGTCGGCGATCGCCATCCGCAGCGGCAGCAGGGGTACCGCCCTGGACACCTCTCCGGCGCGTACGCCCTTGACGACATAGTCCACCGCGTCGGGGTCGTCGAAGTACGCCTGTTCGTACAGGGCTCTGTAGAGCACGCCCCGGTCCAGCGCGTCGAACTCCTCCTGATTGCTCTCCGGTGACATGGCCACGTACTGGGCCTTCACGAACCACATCATCTCGCGGCCGGCGCCGTGCTGGAGCTGGCGCAGATGCTGGCGCAGTGCCGCAGCGCCGGTGATGATCTCGACGGCCTCGCCCGTGCTCCGGGCCCACGCGCTGCGGCGGTGTGTCTCCGCCAGTTCGTAGACCGCGGCCCGGGTCTGTTCCAGGGCGTCGAAGTGGCGTTGGAGCCGGGGCATGAGGGCCACCTGGGGCGGCACGGCCGTGAACCATTCGGGACTGTCCGGACTGTCCTCGGCCGCCGATGCCAGGCCCTTGTGCTCCAGCGCGCGCAGCAGCATCCGTGCGGTCACGACGTCGAGGGCTGAGCGGCCGGAGATGTCCTGAGCGGACGCCGTCCCGGTGGCGACCAGAAGGCGGTACACCTCGCTCTCGTCGGCCGTCAGGCCCACCGTCTCCAGCATGTCGCCACCTTTCTCACCATCCGGGCCGCCTCCGCCCGGGTTTCCGCGGGGGGAACGCGGTCGTCCCGGCGGATGATTCCACCAGCCTCTGGGACCAGGCACCACGACGGTTGTCACCGGCGATCCGGTTCACCGTGACGAGGCGGTGCCGTCAGCACATCCGGTGGCCCCGGGCTGGGCCGCTCGAGTGTCACAGACTGTGGGCCGCGCGGTGGCGAGGTTCGTACAGCGGCAGTTCGGCTTCGTTTCGCCGCGGTGGGGTCGTTCGGTCTACGGGGTCGTCACCGGGCCCGACTGGTCCCAGCCGGGTACGAGGTCGTCACGGTGGACATCTTCCCCGTGGACCTGTTCGCCGCAGGTCTCGCACACCGTGTGGGTGACGAGTTCGTGATCCCGGTGCCGGATCCGGCCGGGCGGTGCGGTGACGACCCAGCGGTCGCCCCAGCCGATCAGCTCGCGGGTGATGGCCCCCAGATCGCGCCCGGCCTCCGTCAGGTAGTAGCCGCTGTAGCGGGCGTCGTCCGGCAGCGGGCGCCGTTCGAGGACGCCGCTCTCCACCAGTGCCTTCAGGCGCGCGGCGAGCCGGTCCGTGGGAGCGCCGGTGTTCCTGGCGATCTGCCGGAAGCGGTGGTTGCCGAGCATGACCTCGCGGATCGCCGGCAGGGCCCAGCGGTCACCGATGATCTGGAGGGCCGCGGCGAGGGAGCACGGGCGCCCCGCCATGTCCCGGGGGTCGATGCGTGTGGTCATTGTCCCAGTGTCACCCGGCGGGGTTTGAATTCCAAATCACCCTGTGCTTGGGTTGCATCATGTCCATGCTGCTTCGATTGTCAAAGCACCCTCGGGCGGCCGCCGTAGTCGTCCTGGTGGCCGTCTTCATGACCAACCTGGATCTGCTGATCGTGAACGTCGCGCTGCCCGCCATTGGAGAGGACTTCTCCGCAGGCGGCGGCGCAGCGGGCCTCGGATCGCTGTCCTGGGTCCTCAACGCCTACGCGATCACCTTCGCCGCGCTGCTGGTGGTGGCCGGGCGTGCCGGTGACCGCATAGGGCAGCGGCCGGTCTTCCTCGCCGGGATCGCCGTCTTCACGCTCGCGTCGCTGGGCTGTGCCCTGGCCCCGAACCTGGGAACCCTCATCGTGGCCCGGGTGGTGCAGGCCGTAGGGGCGTCGGCCCAGATCCCGACCTCCCTGGCCCTGCTGCTGGCGGCGGTGCCGGCCGAGCGCCGCACCCAAGCCACCCGCGGCTGGGCCGGGGTCGGCGGACTCGCCGCGGCCGCCGGGCCCGTCGCCGGTGGCCTGCTGACCGAGGTGGACTGGCGGTGGGTCTTCGCCGTCAACCTGCCCATCGGCATCGCGGCGCTCGTCGTCGGCCGATCCGCGCTGCCGAAGCCGGCCGCGCGGGAGACCGGGCCGCTGCCCGACCTCCTCGGCGCCCTGCTGGTCATCGTCTCGATCGCGTCGCTGGCCGGGGCGCTGGTGCAGGCACCCGACCAGGGCTGGACGAGCGGCGAGACCCTACTGCTGCTGGCCGTCGCCGTGATCGGCGGCGCCGCGTTCGTGCTCCGGTCCCTGCGGCACCCCCGTCCGCTGTTCGAGCTGGACCTGCTGCGGCTGCCGCGCTTCGGTGCGGCGAACGCGGGCAGCCTCCTGTTCGGCGTGGCCTTCTCGATCATGCTGCTGTCGAACGTGCTGTGGTGTCAGGAGGTCTGGCACTGGAGCGCGCTGCGCACCGGTCTCGCCCTGGCCCCCGGCCCCGCGCTCGTGCCCGTCGTCACCGTGCTGACCACCCGCGCCGCGCAGCGCTTCGGGCAGGGACCGCTGATCGCGGCGGGCGGCGTGCTGTTCGCCGGTGGCATGGTCTGGTTCGCGATCTTCGCGTCGGTCACACCGGACTACGTGAGTGAGCTGCTGCCCAGCCAACTGCTGACCGGTGCGGGAGTGGGCCTGGCCCTGGGCACACTGGTGGCCGCCGGCGTGCACGCGGTACCGGGACACCGTGCGGCGACCGGGTCGGCGCTGGTCAACTCGGTGCGCCAGATCTCCGCCACGATCGGCGTCGCCGTCCTGGTCGCGGTCGTCGGCTCCCATGTCGATGCCACCTCGCACCACGACTTCCGGGTCGTCTGGTACACAGCCGCGGCGCTGAGCCTGGTGACCTCGGCGGTCGGGGCGCGGCTCAGCCGAGGGCGGGGCCAGGATCCCGAGCGGACGGGACCCGCCGCGCCGAAGGAGGCCGAGGTGACGGGGCGGGCTCTGCCGCAGACATCCTGACCGGCCGCTGCCCGGCGCGCGAGAGCTGTTCGCCGCCCGGGAAGCCGGACGGGCGAGCAGCAGATGGTGCCTCGCACGTGCGGTCCTTCCTGCTCAGGTGGAGCGGGGCGTAGGCAGATTCCCTGCCGGACGGCGAGACGCGGGGCGAGGACGACGCGACCGCCCGGCAAGAGCGGTGGCTGGGGTTCCCGCCCGTGTCGGAGGATCGGATCGCAGCCATGGAGGAGCGCTTCGGCCGCCGGATGCCCCCGTCGTACCGGGAGTTCCTCAAGGTCCGGGGGTATCGAGATGTTGACTCCTAGGGACGACACCGAGACGCCACCGGACCGGGGTGTCCGACGGCGCCTGGCACGGGCGGCGCCGTCATGCAGGGCGAGGGCAGGACCGGGTCAGGGAAGGCCAGTTGTGTCGACGGCAGGACTCGGCGCCGGTGCCGACGGCGGACCATCCGGCGCAGTCACGGAGTGTCGCAGTCCGCGGGAAAGCTTTCCGCTGGCGATATCGATTTGTCCTGTTATCATCACTACGTAGAGTTATGGCTCATTGCGTGGCTGTGAGCGTCCTTGTCGTACAGCCCGTGTGTGATGTTCGGGAACGAGAGCGCGCCGGGACGGCCGGCCCCGAAGGGGTGTCCCCATGTGTGACCAGGTCTGAGTGCATGACATCTTACGGTTTGTGCGGTTATTCCTTGATCGCCCTATCCTGATGCCATGCGGACTCGGGCAGTCGACGGCCGGTCCTGAGCCGGCGGGAAGCGGGCTTCCATGAGTGAGCGGTTTAGCAGGTCGGGGTTGATAGGCGAGCTGTCGGCCGAATTCGCGGGCACCATGATTCTCATCCTCTTCGGTTGCGGCGTGGTGGCCCAGGTGGTGGCCGGCGGAGCGCTCACGACTCCACCGGGCGGCCTCGGAAACCACGACAGCATCTCCTGGGCGTGGGGCATCGGCGTCACCATGGGTGTCTACGTCGCGGCACGGCTGAGCGGCGCGCATCTCAACCCCGCCGTGACCCTAGCCCTGGCCGCGTTCAAGGGTTTCCCGTGGAGCAAGGTGGCGCCCTACGCGCTGGCGCAGACGGCCGGCGCCTTCGTCGCGGCACTCCTCGTGCGGTGGAACTACACCGAGGCGCTGGCGAAGGCCGACCCCGGGCACACCCTCAAGACGCAGTTCGTGTTCTCCACGCTCCCCGCCAACGGCAACACGAACCTGCCGGTCTACGAGTGGGGCGCGTTTCGCGACCAGGTCATGGGCACCGCCATCCTGCTGCTGTTGATCCTGGCCATCACGGACCTGCTCAACACACCCCCCGGCGCCAACCTGGGCCCGTTCATCATCGGCCTGGTCGTCGTGGGCATCGGCATGGCCTGGGGCACCAACGCGGGCTATGCGATCAATCCGGCACGTGACTTCGGTCCCCGTCTGGCCAGTTTCCTCACGGGGTACGGCAGCGCATGGCGAGATCAGTACGGGAACTTCTACTTCTGGGTGCCGATCCTCGGTCCCCTGGTCGGCGGTCTGGTCGGCGCGGCCCTGTACAAGTTCTTCGTCGGCCGGTTCCTGCCGACAGCGGAGCCGGAGCCGCCGGGCCGCATCCCCGCTCCCAAGGACTGACACCTACGAAAAGGTGGCACCCATGGCTGACTTCGTCGGCGCGGTGGACCAAGGGACCACCAGCACCCGGTTCATGATCTTCGATCATGCGGGCAACGAGGTGGCGAAGCACCAGCAGGAGCACGCCCAGATCCTTCCGCGCTCCGGGTGGGTCGAGCACGACCCGGTGGAGATCTGGGAGCGCACCAACTCCGTGATGCAGAACGCCCTGCGGCACGGGAACCTGTCCCCGACCGACCTGGCCGCGATCGGCATCACCAACCAGCGGGAGACCACGGTCGTCTGGGACCCGCGCAACGGCCGCCCCTACTACAACGCCATCGTCTGGCAGGACACCCGCACCGACTCCATCGCCGCGGCGCTGGAACGCTCGGGCCAGGGAGACGTCATCCGCCACAAGGCGGGCCTGCCGCCGGCGACCTACTTCTCCGGCGGCAAGATCCAGTGGATCCTGGAGAACGTCGACGGCGTCCGCGAGGCGGCCGATCAGGGGCACGCTCTCTTCGGCAACACGGACTGCTGGGTCCTGTGGAACCTGACCGGCGGCCCCGACGGCGGCATCCACGCGACCGACGTGACCAACGCCAGCCGCACCATGCTGATGGACCTGGAGGCCCTCGACTGGGACGACGAACTGCTGGGCTTCTTCCACATCCCCCGGGAGATGCTGCCCACCGTCAACCCCTCGTCGCATCGCGAGGCGTTCGGCGTGACGCGCACATCCCGGCCACTGCGCGCCGCCATCCCCATCAGCGGGGTGCTCGGCGACCAACAGGCGGCCACCGTCGGACAGGTCTGCTACGCGCCCGGCGAGGCCAAGAACACCTACGGCACCGGCAACTTCCTGGTGCTCAACACCGGCACGGAACCGGTCCGCTCGCAGCACGGCCTTCTCACCACCGTGGCGTACCAGTTCGGCGACAGCCCGGCGGTCTACGCCCTGGAGGGCTCCATCGCGGTCACCGGGTCCGCGGTGCAATGGCTGCGCGACCAGATGAAGATCATCAGTAGCGCGCCCGAGAGCGAGACCCTGGCCCGCACCGTCGAGGACAACGGCGGCATGTACTTCGTCCCGGCGTTCTCGGGTCTGTTCGCGCCGTACTGGCGCTCCGACGCCCGGGGCGTGATCGTCGGCCTCGCCCGGTACAACGACAACGGCCACCTGGCCCGGGCGACGCTGGAAGCCATCTGCTACCAGAGCCGCGACGTCGTCGAGGCCATGGAGCAGGACTCCGGAGTCCACCTCGACGTGCTCAAGGTCGACGGCGGTGTCACCGCCAACGACCTGTGCATGCAGATCCAGGCCGACGTCCTCGGCGTACCGGTCAGCCGCCCGGTCGTCGCCGAGACCACCGCGCTCGGCGCCGCCTACGCGGCAGGGCTGGCCACCGGCTTCTGGCAGGACACCGACGAACTGCGCACCCACTGGCAGGAGTCGAAACGCTGGGAGCCGCAGTGGTCCGAGGACCAGCGAGCGGAGGGCTACGAGGGCTGGAAGCAGGCCGTGGAACGCACGCTCAACTGGGTCAAGGTCAAGTAGACCGGGCGTACGGCCAGGCCGCGGCGGCCAGTCCGGCGAGGCCGAGGCATGCGCGCTGGGCGGCTTCAGGTGCGGGACCGCATTCGGGTGTCTGCCCCTACCGGCATTCACCGTGAGACCGGGTGGGCGCTTGCCGTCTGAGTGTCCTGGTTGGCCACCGCGGCCCACCAGGACACTCAGTCACAACTGAACAGCCCTGCAATGGGGTGCTGGGTGGTCAGGCTCCCGTTGCGTCCCTCACGTACGACGACGTTGCTGTTGCGGGTTCCGTGGCGGCCGTGGGTTCGGGGCCACCTTCGCTGAGGCCGAACCGGTCGTGGAGCCTGCGAAGGAAGCCGGGTGCGTACCAGGCGGAGCGGCCGAGCAGGCGCATGGCGGCGGGGACGAGTACGCCGCGTACGGCGAGGGCGTCGATGAGGACGGCCAGTCCGCTGCCCAGGCCGAACATCTGCATGAAGCTGATCTTGGCGGTGCCGAAGGCGAAGAAGCTCACCGCGAGGAGGAATGCCGCCGCGCTCACGATGCGTCCGGTGTGGCCGAGGCCGTCGGCCACGGCGGTCTCGTTGTCCTTGCCCAGATCGTGGAGTTCCTTGATCCGGCTGGTGACGAACACCTCGTAGTCCATCGAAAGGCCGAAGGCGATGCAGAACATCAGCACCGTCATCGACATTTCCATCGGCTGCGCCGTGAAGCCGAGCAGGGAGGAGAGGTTGCCGTCCTGGAAGATCCAGGTCATGACGCCGAGGGTCGCCGCCAGGCTGATCACGTTGAGGACCAGTGCGCGCAGCGGCTGCACGACGCTACCGGTGAACAGGAAGAGCAGGACGAAGGTGGTGAGGGCGACCAGGGCCACGGCGATCGGGAGCCGGCCGCCGATGGAGTCCTTGGAGTCGACCAGTACGGCGTCGGTTCCGCCCACCAGGGGGTGTGTCCCGGTGGGCGGGGTGAGTGTCCTCACCTCTTTGACCAGGTCCTGGGCCGCGTCCGACTTCGGTGTCAGGGCGCTCACCAAACTGATGCGCTGCGCGTCGGGCCGACCGAGGGTGGTGTCGCCGGGTGCGGTCGCTGTGGACTGTCCCCCGGCGTAGGTTCCGGCGCTGGTCTCGACGCGTACGACGCCCTGGAGTCCGGACAGTTCGACCGCGTACGACTCCAGCGGGGCCTTGCTCACGGGCTGGTCGATGACGATGTTGACGGCCGAGTCCTCGCTGCCGTCGAAGTTCGCCCGCAGTGCTGTGGAGACCTGGCGGCTGGCGGCGTCCTTGGGCAGGACGCGTTCGTCCGGTGTGCCGAAGGTGATGCCCAGCAGCGGGCTCGCCGCCGCCAGCAGCACGGCGAGTACGGGAAGCGCGGTGAGCGCGGGCCGGCGCATGACGGTGCGGGCCAGCCGTCCCCACATCGGTGCCCGGGCGCCGGAGTGCCCCGGCTTCGCCCACGGCAGCCGCCCGCTGTTGACCCGGTGACCCAGGACGGCCAGCAGGGCCGGCATCACGAACAGGGTGCCGAGGGCGGCGATGGCGACGACACCGACTCCGGCGAAGCCGAACGAACGCAGGAAGTACTGCGGGAACACCAGGAGCGCCGCGAGCGCCGCCGCCACGGTCGCGGCGGAGAACGCGACGGTGCGGCCGGCCGTGTGCACCGTGCGCCGTACGGCGTCGTCCACGCTCGCCCCTGCCGCGAGCTGCTCCCGGAAGCGGCTGGTCATCAGCAGGGCGTAGTCGATGCCCAGTCCGAGGCCCAGGGCGGTGGTGAGGTTGGTCGCGGTGTCGGCGACGTCGGTGACGCTGCCGAGAAGGGAGAGCTGGGCGAACGAGCCGATCACGGCGATGACGGCGATGGCCAACGGCAGCAGGGCCGCGACCACGCTGCCGAAGACGAACAGGAGCAGCACGAGGGTGAGCGGTATGGCTATGGTCTCGGCCAGGACCAGATCGTCGACCACCTGTTTCGACAGGTCGTGGCCGACCGCGGCGCCGCCCCCGGCCTGGACCGTGAGCGCGCCCTTGTGGGTTCCGGTGTAGGTGTCGAGGATCTTCTTGGCGTTCTCCCGCTGCTGTGTCTCGTCGCCTGTCACATGGGCGAGCACCATGGCTTCGCGGCCGTCCCGGGAGCGGAGGTCGGGGCTGCCCGTGTCCCAGTACGAGACGACGTTGGTGAGCTCCTTCTCCTTCTTGAGTTCGGCCACCAGGGTCTGTCCGCTCCGCGTGGCGGCGGGGGTGTCGACGCGGCTGTCGGGGGCTTGGACGAGCAGGACGAGGTTCGTCTCTCCGTCGAACTTCTCGTCGATGACCTTCGCGGCCCGGGTGGACTGGGAGGCGGGGTCGTCGAAGCCGCCTCCGCGCAGCTTTGCGAATGCGCCGGCTCCCAACACGCCCATGAGGGCCACGGCCACGACGGCGATGACGAGGACCAGCCGGGACCGGCGAATCGCAAGTTCGGCCAAGCGTTCAAACACGAGCGTTCTCCTTTGCGTTCTTACGGTGGAAGTGGCGTGAGACAGCCGGATGTACGGCGGAGCCGGCGCAGTGCCCCGCCAGGCCTCTTAGTCCCTGATGTCTTGCCAGGGTTGCGGTCGCGAGGTCCGCGTCACAGTGCTCATCGCCAAGGCGTAGGGCGGCCTGGCGACTCATGAATTTTCCGCCGCGAGTTACTTGCTATCGGGTTCGTTAGAAGTTGTAACTCACCTTCGGAGGGAGTGTCAATAACCATCGTGATAGCCTCTAACTAGACGGTGAGGGAGGGCAGGTCATGGACGGAGCAGAGGCGACGACGCCACGCGAGCGCTACCGCACCCAGGTGCGTGCGGAGATCAAGGAGCGTGCGTGGGAGCAGATCGCCACGGCGGGGGCGTCCGCGCTCTCCCTCAACGCGATCGCTAAGCGCATGGGCATGAGCGGGCCCGCGCTGTACCGGTACTTCGCCAGCCGTGACGAGTTGATCACCGAGTTGGTCAGGGACGCGTACCGCAGCCTCGCCGACACCGTCCGTGCGGCCCGCGCCGCGGGTGCCGACCCGACCGGCCTCGCGCACGCGCTGCGCGGCTGGGCCCTGGCCGACCCCCAGCGGTACTTCCTCGTCTACGGCACCCCTGTCCCCGGCTACCACGCGCCCGACGACATCACCGCGATCGCCTCCGAGATCATGGCGGGCCTGCTCGACGCGTGCGCCGAACTGGCCGCGGACGGCCCGACGACCCCGTTCGATGCCCACCTCGCCGAACACCGGGACTGGGCGGGCGGCCACCCCGCCCCGCCCGCCACGCTCCACCGGGCCCTGACCTTCTGGACCCGCCTGCACGGCGTCCTGTCCCTGGAACTCGCCGGCCACTTCACCGGGATGGGGTTCGACCCCGAGCGGTTCTACGAGGCCGAGCTGGCCGACCTGCTGCGCATGCCCACGGAGTCCTGAAGGCGCGGCGTTCCCGGAGTGCGCAGAACGCGCTGACCCTCTAAGGGTGTTGCGCACCACCCCGTGTCCGGAGCCTGGCACCGGTGAGTTCGGGCTCCAGACCCTCCCTCAACCCGGCATGTCCTCGGCGGCGCGGAGCGCCATTCAGACTCCCGGGTCGGCTGTGATCGGACCGGGCCGCAGCGCCCGCGCGGCCTCCAACTGCGCGGCGAAGGAGAGCCCCAGAAAGAGGGCGATGGAGGTCAGGTAGGCCCAGAGCAGCAGCGACATGAAGGCGCTGAGCGGGCCGTAGATCGTGTCGAAGGACCCACTGATGCCGAGGTACAGGCTCAGCAGCCAGGTCAGGGCCGTCCACAGCACGAGATACACGGCGGCGCCGACCGACAGCCAGGTGTAGCCGGGCTGTCGGCGTCGGGGGGACCGGCGGAAGATCGCGCCGGCCGAGAGGAGGGCGAGCAGCAGGCCGAAGGGCCAGCGCAGGATCTCGCAGACGGTCCTGGCGTCGCCGTCGAGGTGATAGACCGTCACCGCCGCGGCGGCCAGGTCGCCGCCGGCCACCATCACGATGAACCCGAGGCCGAGCGGGATCCCGGCGCTGAGGGACATCACGAGCCCGCGCAAAACAGCAGCCCGGCCAGCGGCCACCGCCACGGCCTGCGGACCCGGGACAGCACGAGCACCGCGAGTCCGGCGTACAGCGCGGTGGCCGCGCCGGTGTGGCCGGAGGTGTAACTGGACGTGGGCGGAGAGGCGTCGAGGCGGTGCACGTCCGGGCGGGTACGGTCCACCGACTCGGTGACGGCCAGGAACACCAGCGACTGGAGCGAGACGGCGACGGCGAGGAAGACCGCCTGGCGCCACATCGGCAGCCGGGGTACGAGCAGCAGGGCCACGCAGCTCAGCAGGGTGATGGCGACCACCGTGAGGGTGTTGCCCGCCTCCGAGCCGAGGTACGACAGGGTGGTGAGCGGGCCCGTACGGATCCGCTCGAATCCCTCGCTGACGTTGTCCTCGACCGTCAGCGGCCACACGTTCCGGGCGGGGCCCGTGATCAGGAGCCCGAAGCCCACCATCAGGGCGGCCTGGCAGACGGTCGGTACGCCGATGCGCGCGGCGGTCCTGCCGATACCGCGGGGCAGGACGGACGAGCGGCCCGGCCGGACCGCTTCCGGCCCTTCCCCAGTCGCTCCCGCGGCTCTCTCCGGCACGGCGGTCGGCATCGGGACTCCCACGGGTCGGCGCCTCGCGGCGGTCTTCGGCTGGGTGACGTTCGCACCCGATGCCCCGCCGTGTGCCCCCGAAGCGGAGACGCAGACGCTCTGTGACGTGGGAATCCACGAACGCGCGCCCCGGACCCGCACGTAAGGTGCGTCCTGGCCAGTTGTGCGCCGGTCTCCCCGGCGTACCGCCGCCCACTGCCACGACCTCGCACAGTGACAGTCCGCCGACGACGTGGACCAGGAGTACGACTTCGGGAACCTACCTGCCGCGCACCGGGCTCGGCTCCCTGACCGGCGGCGCCGGTGCCGGCGTGATGCTGATCAGCCCCACCGCCCAACCTGGCCCTGCGTCGGTGACGTCTCAGCCGACGCTGTCGCGCGGAAGCACCAAGCTGCGCAGGTCGTTGCAGCCCGCCGACGGCGAGTCGCCCGGAACCGGCCATGTCTGGTGGGACTGAAGAGCGAGGCTCACCAGAGTGAGAAGCAGACCGATGTCGGCGTCCACTTCGAGGCGTATGGTCACCCACCGCGATTCGGGCACCATCCGGACCGCGGTGGCGCCCCTGAGATGATCCTGGAAACGGTGAATGGCACGCGCTGTGAGATGCAGGTCGACATCGTGATCCGAATGGAAGTGCACGATCTCGCCCTGCGCCGAACTCAGCGCCCGCCCTGTGCCGCAGCTCGGCCGGGCCTCCGCGAGGTCCGGCCAGCCCGCCAGTTGCGTCATGGCACGCGAGGCCAACGTCATGCGCCCATCATGACGAGCTCACCGTCCGGCCACCAGGACTTGAGCAAGCCGTAACTGAGCCGTAGCCCACGCATGTCCGGAAATGGAGGGTGGAGGTCAGGGGCGTTTCTCCCCGAGCGGGCAGCGTTCTCCGAGGTCGACCGCGAGGTGGTACGGGACGGGTGGGTCAGGCGGGGTCGAGTGCCTTGAGCTGGAGGGCGAGGACGAGCCTGATGTCGGGATCGGCGAGATTGATACCGACGGTCTGTTCGATCTTCGTCAGCCGGTAGCGCAGGGTGTTCGCGTGGATGTGCAACCGCTGCGCGGCGGTGCGGATGTTGCCCTGGTGCTCCAGCCAGGCGTGCAGCGTGGGGAGGTAGTCCGTGCCGTGGGCCGTGTCCTGCTCGCGCAGACGCCACAGGGGTGTCACCGTCTCCAGGTCGGCGACCACGGTCGGGTCGAGCACCCGGATGAGGGCGGCACGCGCCCAGCAGTCCTCGAAGGCGAGCGGGGCGCCGGGCGCAGGCGCGAGGCGGGCCACGGCCAGCGCCCGCTCGGCCTCCTTGCGCGACCTGGGCAGTCCGCCGCGGTCGTCGGCCGCCGAACCGACGCCCGCGTAGATGGGCATACGATCCCCGGTCCCGTCGTCGAGCAGGTCCCGCAGCCAGTCCCGTACCGTCGCCGCGGAGTTCTCCTGGGGACGGCCGACCGTCAGGATGAGGTACCAGAGGTTGGACAACTGCCCGGCGTGCACGGTCAGATCCCGGGACCGCTGCATCAGCGCGAGCCCGTGTTCCAGTCGGGAGCGGGAGATGGCGCGCGCGGAGGGGTCGTTGGGGGCGACGGCCAGCGCGGCGACCCAGTGGGCGCCGCGCGGGAGTTCGATGGAGTCGCCGGAGCCGGTGACGGTGGGACCGCCGTGCAGCAGGACGGCCAGTTGCTCCATCTCGACCCGGTGGGTGCGATAGTCCTCGGTCCTGCGCCGCATCAGATGCACCGCGACCCGCTGGGCGATCCGCGCGAACGCCGTCACCTGCCGCCGCTCGGCCCCGGACACCACCGCCCACATCGACCCGAGGCCGAAGCTCCCGGCGCGCAGCCCCACGGCGAGCCGGTCGGCGGCGCCCTCCGCCACCCCGCGCACCACGACCGGGCCCTCGCTGCGAGCGATCTCCTGCGGGACCCCGCGCGCCGCGAGCGCCTGCGAGAACCCGGTCGGCGCACGGCGGCCCAGCAGCGTCTCCGCCCGCACCGGATCGCCTCCGGTCTGGTCACTGGAGTAGGCGAGCAGCCAGCCCCGCGGGTCCTCGATCGTCACGGGGCCGCCGACCGCGTCGGCCGCCATGTCGGCGAGTTCGAACAGGTCGACGCCCCCGGACGGCTCCGGACCGGAGTCGGCGGCGTGCCGGGCGATCTCACCCTGCAGCAGGGCCACCGCCTGCAGCCAGTCGATGCCCTCGTCCAGTACGAGCACCCCGCACCCGGAGTCCGCGGCGGCCCGCAGCACGTCCGCGTCGTCCTGGACACGGCACTTCGTGGCCACCGCCGCGGCCACTCCGCCGAGCCGGCGCAGCAGCGCGATCACGGCCGTCACGTCGTCCATGCCGATGGCGAGGACGATGTCACCGCGCCCAGGACTCTGCGCCGTGCCCGGCTCGTGCACCCGTACGCCGCCCACGGGCAGGGACGGTTCGGGCAGCAGTACCGCGCGCAGCACGTCGTTGCCGAGTGCGGCGGTCAGTGTCTCCAGCGTGCCGCTTGCGCCGCCGGCCGTGTGGGTGGTCATCGCGGTCCGTCCTCAGATCGCCGTCATGCCGCCGTCGGCGACGACGGCCGACCCGGTCATGAACGTGGACAGGTCCGAGGCCAGGAACAGCGCGACCGCCGCGATCTCGTCAGGGCGCCCTTCGCGCCCGATCGGCTGCCAGGACGGCAGGGTGTCCCGGACGGACTCGATTCCGCCCATCCGCTCGGCGTGGGCGAGGTTGATGGGCGTGTCGACCCAGCCGGGGCAGATGCAGTTGCAGCGCACACCGGAGGTGGCGAAGTCGCGGGCCACCGCCTTGGTCAGCATCAGGACGCCGCCCTTGCTCGCGGTGTATCCGGCCAGTACGGGTTCCGCGACGAGGCTGTTGACCGAGCCCATGTTGATGATCGAGCCGCCGCCCGCGCGCAGCAGCGCGGGCACCGCGTACTTGCAGCCGAGGAAGACCCCGCGCAGGTTGACCGCGAGCATGCGGTCGAAGTCCTCGACGGAGGTCTCCAGCACATTGCCGGGAATCGAGACGGCCGCGTTGTTGACCATCGTGGTGACGCGGCCCCAGGTCCGCTCGGCCGCCTCCACGGCCGCGGCGACGTCGTCGGGGTCGGAGACGTCGGCGCGCAGCGGCTCGACCGCGGTGGGGTCGTCGCACAGTTCGGCCGTACGCCACACCCCCGCCTCGTCGATGTCGGCGGCGAGGACCTTCGCCCCGGCCGCCACGAACCCGCGCGTGATGGCCCGTCCGATACCGCTGGCCGCGCCGGTGACCACGGCCACCTTGCCGTCGAGATCGATCAATTCGTGCCCCCGGTGATCGTGCGGGCGTTCGGAAGGTCCCACGGATCGAACGCCCGATTGTTGGGAGATCGTCCAATGACTTATGGGCCCGGACGCCCCAACATTAGGGCACCCCCACGGCGAAAGCACAGACCAGAAGCGCTCTCCGGTCCGTGATCGCCTGCTCCCCGCAGCTCGACCGGACGGGTCGTTGGCGAATGTTCCAAGCATCAAGACCCGTCACGCGACCGGAAAGAGAGCCCATGGCCACTCCGACCACCACCCCCTCCGCGCCGCCCACGGGCCGGGTCGCGGACAAGGTCTGCGTCGTGACCGGCGCCGGCTCCGGCATCGGCCGGGCGATCGCCCACCGGCTGGCGGAGGAGGGCGGCAAGGTGCTGTGCGCCGACCTGTCCGAGCGGACCGCGCGGGAGACGGCCGCGGAGATCACCACGGCCGGCGGAGTGGCCGAGGGCCGCGGGGTGGACGTGTCCTCCAGCGCCGAGGTCGACGCGATGGTCGAGGCCGTGGTGGCCCGTTGGGGCCGCGTGGACGTCCTGGTCAACAACGCGGGCGTCAACCTGCCGGGGCTGCTGCACGAGGTCCCCGACGACATCATCGACAAGACCCTCGATGTGAACGTCAAGGGCCAGCTCTACGGCTGCCGTGCGGTCATCCCGCACATGCTCACCGCGGGCGGCGGCTCGATTGTGAACATCTCCAGCGTCAACGGGCTGGTCAGCGAGCCCTTCCTCACTGTTTACTCTGCCTCCAAGGGTGCCAGCGTGATGCTCACGAAGGGCGTGGCACTGGACTACGTCAAGCAGGGCATCCGCTGCAACGTGATCTGCCCCGGATGGGTCGACACGCCGATCAACCACGCGCACGCCAAGCTCCTCGGCGGCCTTGAGCACGTCTACGACACCATCGATTCCTTCCAGCCCATCGGGCGTCCGGGGCAGCCCCGCGAGATTGCGAACGTGGCCCTCTTCCTCGCCTCCGACGAGGCGAGCTTCATGACCGGAAGCGTCGTCGCGGTCGACGGCGGCATGACGTCGCAGTAGCCGTCACCCACCCGCCACCCCCGCCACCGCGCAGCTCGCGCCCTTCGCGCGAGGTGCGTCGTCCGCGCCGTACACCCTCCCAACCGGCCCAGCACACAAAGGGGATCACCCGTGGCTTCGGACAACACCCTGGACAAGACCGGCTCACCCGGACCGAACGACAGCGCGGCACCCACGATGACCGACGACGAGGCCCGGCTGCACGAGCTCGGCTACGCGCAGGAACTCGAGCGCAGCATGTCGCCGTTCTCGAACTTCGCCGTCTCGTTCACGATCATCTGCATTCTCTCGGGCTGTATGACGCTCTACGGCTTCGGCATGAACACCGGCGGTCCCGCCGTCATGGTGTGGGGCTGGCCGATCGTCGGTGTCCTCACCCTCACCGTCGGCCTGGGCATGGCCGAGGTGTGCTCCAGTTACCCGACCGCGGGCGGCCTCTACTACTGGGCGGCCAAGCTCGCCAAGAGCAGAGGTCCGGCCTGGGCCTGGTTCACCGGCTGGTTCAACTTCCTCGGCCAGGTCGCCGTCACCGCGGGCATCGACTTCGGTCTGGCCCAGTTCCTCAACGCCTTCCTCGACCTCCAGTTCGGCTTCACCGCCACCCCCGGCCACACCGTGCTCCTCTTCGGCATCACCCTGCTCGTCCACGCGCTCCTCAACGTGCGCGGCGTCAGGCTCGTCGCCCTGCTCAACAACATCAGCGTGTGGTGGCAGGTCATCGGGGTGGCGGTCGTCGTCCTCGCGCTGGTCGTCTTCCCCTCCCACCACCAGTCGGCGGGCTTCGTCTTCGGCCACTTCGTCAACAACACCGGCTGGGGATCGAGTCTGTACGTCTCCCTGCTGGGCCTGCTGCTCGCCCAGTACACCCTGACCGGCTTCGACGCCTCGGCCCACATGACCGAGGAGACCCACGACGCGGCCCGCTCCGGACCGCGCGGCATCGTCAACTCCATCCTCGTCTCGCTGGTGGCGGGCTGGATCCTGCTGATCGGCGTCACCTTCGCGATCCAGAGCTACGACGGTGCGCTCGGCAGCTCCACCGGTGTGCCCCCGGTGCAGATCTTCCTCGACGCCCTGGGCGACACCGGCGGCAAGCTGCTGCTGCTCATCGTCATCGGCGCCCAGTTCTTCTGCGGCATGTCCTCGGTGACCGCCAACTCCCGGATGATCTACGCCTTCTCGCGGGACGGCGCGCTGCCGGGCTCGGCGTTCTGGCACCGGATCAGCGATCGCACCCGCACGCCGTCCAACGCGGTGTGGCTCGCCTCGGGCGGAGCCTTCCTCCTCGGCCTGCCCTACCTGATCAACCCCACCGCGTACGCCGCTGTCACCTCGATCGCGGTCATCGGACTCTTCATCGCCTACGTCATCCCGATCTATCTGCGGCTGCGCCAGGGCGACGACTTCGCGGCCGGGCCCTGGAACCTCGGCCGCTGGAGCAAGCCCGTCGCGGTCGTCGCCGTGGGCTGGGTCGCCTGCGTGACCGTCCTCTTCATGCTCCCGCAGGTCAGCCCGGTCACCGCCAAGTCCTTCAACTACGCGCCGATCGCGGTGGTCGTCGTCCTCGGCTTCGCCGGTGCCTGGTGGATGCTGTCGGCCCGCAAGTGGTTCACCGGACCCAAGGTCCAGGGCAGCGCCGACGAGCTGGCCTCCATCGAACGCGAACTCATGGGCAACTGAGCACCACCGCCCCGCACAGCCGAGCGGCCCCGGACTCCAAGGTCCGGGGCCGCTCGGCATTGGTGCGCGGGCTCACCGTCGATGCGCGGACTCACGTCATTGGTACGCCGTCTCAGGCCATCCAGAAGAAGACCGCGGTCATCCGCTTGTCCTCCATCGTGCTGCCCCAGTAGCCGGTGGCGCTGTGCATCAGGTTGGCGTGGTAGAGGAGCAGCCGGTTGTAGCGGTGCGGGACCTCGAGGTCCTCGACGAAGGAGTCCGGCGCCACGAACCGCGTACCGAGCGCGTCGACCAGGTTGTTGTGCGGAGCCGCCACCACGTTCCCGCCGAGTCGGCCGCCGGGCAGGCTCTGCCGGTAGAAGCTCGTTCCGCAGCTCTTGGGTACGACCGGGTTGAGATAGAGCACGGCGGCGTACCGGCACAGCGCGCGGGAGTCGGTGTGCGGGCGCGGTTGGCCCTCGTCCTTGCCGACCACCTGGACGCAGTTGTGGTTGAGCGTGCCCCCGGAGGGCGTGCTCTGCACCCACAGCTGCTTCGCGCCGGTGGCCTTTTTCACCAGCCGTTCCACGCGGGCCAGTTCGCCCGGTTCGAGCCCCGGCATCGTCCGCAGGCCCGGCCAGCTCTCCGAGGTGTACGGGTAGCCCTTGGCCCACTCGTCCTTGGCGAGACAGCGCGCCCGGACGGCGTCCACGTCGGGCAGCACATCGTCGAAGACCCAGTAGTCCCGGTCACGGGTCGGTTTCCGATACGGGAGGACAGGGAGGGCCGGAGTCCGTGGGGGGTGTGAGGACATGCGGCCGACCATAGTGGCGCCGTCGGTCACCACTCGCCTTGGATTTGGTCAACAATCTGTCAACTTCGCTTGGTGGCACGGCTGTCGGCGCGCCCTCCGTGGCTCGCGCGTGCTCCGTGCGCATCCCACGCGCCCCGCGCGCCAGCTTGGAAATGAGATCCATTTTCAGATAGCGTCGGTCGTGTCCACCTACTTTGGAGACCGACATGGCCGTGCCCAAACGCAAGATGTCCCGCAGCAACACCCGCCACCGCCGCGCCCAGTGGAAGGCCGCCACGGCGCGACTCGTCCCGATCACCGTCGACGGCGCCTCCCACCTCGTACCGCAGCGACTGGCCAAGGCGTACGAGCGCGGCCTGCTGCGCCCGGAGGGCTGACATGCGCGCGGCCTTCGTCGGAAAGGGCGGCAGCGGCAAGACCACGCTGTCGGCCCTCTTCTCCCGCGAGCTGGCGCACTCCGGCGCGCCCGTCGTCGCCATCGACGGCGACATCAACCAGCACCTGGCACACGCCCTCGGCCTCGGCGACGACGAGACCTTCGCCGCCCCGCCCCTCAGTGCGCGGCTCGGCGAGATCAAGGCCCACCTGCGCGGCAGCAACCCGCGTATCACCTCACCCGAAGCCATGATCAAGACCACCCCGCCGGGCCGCGGCTCACGCCTGCTGCGCCTCCTCGGCGACGACCCGGTGCACACCCCGCACCTCCAACGGGTCGGCGGCGTACCGCTGATGGTCACCGGCGAGTTCGACGAGAGCGATCTCGGCGTGGCCTGCTACCACTCCAAACTCGGAGCGGTGGAGCTGTACCTCAACCATCTCGTCGACGGGCCCGGCGAGTACGTCGTCGTCGACATGACCGCCGGTGCCGACGCCTTCGCCTCCGGACTGTTCACCCGCTTCGACATGACCTTCCTGGTCGCCGAACCCACCCGCAAGGGCGTCTCCGTCTACCGCCAGTACCGCGACCACGCCGAGGAGTTCGGCATCCCGGTCGCCGTGATCGGCAACAAGGTCACCGGCGAGGACGACCTGCTCTTCCTCAAGGAACACGTCGGCGACGACCTCCTGACGTACGTCCGGCACTCCTCCTGGGTGCGCGCCCAGGAGCAGGGCCGACCCCACGGCGACCTCGAACCGCACAACATCCACGCGCTGCGCCGCATGCGGACGGCCCTGGACGCCCGTACCAAGGACTGGACGGCCTTCCAGGAACACGCCGTCGCCTTCCATCTGCGCAACGCCGCCGCCTGGGCCGACCGGGCCACCGGCACCGACCTCTCCGCACAGATCGACCCCGACTTCCGACACGGCCCCACCGCCCTCGAACCGTCCGCCCACTGATCCCCCCACACCCGACCCGATGGCGACCCGCGCACCACGAACCACCTACCGACAGGACTGCCACTCTCATGTCACTCGACGTCGCCCCGAAGCTGCTCGCCGAAGCCGAACGCGGTCCGGTCCGCGAAGCGGACTTCGTGGACACCGTCCGTACGTCCCTGCCGTACGCCTACGACCTCATCGCCGACCTGGCTCTACAACTCCGCGACGGGACGGCTGAGTTCACCGACAACCACACTCCGCCGCCCTCCGAGAAGGAACGCGGCCAGCTGCTGCGGGCGCTCGCCAGCGACGCGATCCGCGGCAGCCTGGAGCGGCACTTCGGCGTCACCCTCGCCTTCATGAACTGCCACCGCGTCGCCGTCTTCCGCCCCGAGGACCGGGGCGGCGCGACCCACTCCCGGTTCACCTCGCAGCGTTCGCAGATCCTCAACCAGTCACCCGAGTTCCGCGACTGCTGAAACCCACGGCCACGCGTCCGTCCGTCACATCGTGGGCTGGGTGGTCAGCGACTGCTCGGCCCAGATGACCTTCCCCTCGGGGGTGTAGCGGGTTCCCCAGCGCCGGGTGAACTGGGAGATCAGGAACAGCCCGCGGCCACCCTCGTCGGTGGTCTTCGGATGCCGCAGATGCGGGGCGGTCGCGGCGCCGTCGGAGACCTCGCAGATCAGCGCCCGCTCCGTGATCAGACGCAGCCGGATCGGCCCCGAGGCGTACCGGATCGCGTTGGTGACGAGCTCGCTCACGACCAGCTCGGTGGTGAAGGCCAGCTCGTCCAGGCCCCACGCGCTCAGCTGCTGCGTCGCCACCTTCCTGGCCTCGGCCACCATGGCCGGATCCGAGGACAGGTCCCAGGTCGCGACCTGCTCGGCGCCGAGCCGGCGCGTGCGCGCCATCAGCAGCGCCACGTCGTCGTACGGCCGCGACGGCACGAGATCGTCCACGATCGTGCGGCACATGCCGTCCAACGGCTGGCGGTGCGAGGCCAACGCGCCCCGCAGCCGCTCCCGGCCCGCGTCCGGATCCCGTCCCGTGCGGGGCGTGGCGATCAGCCCGTCGGTGTGCAGGGCGAGCACACTGCCTTCCTCCAGGGTGAACTCCACCGATTCGAAGGGCAGTCCGGCGACCCCCAGCACGGGACCGCGGGGAAGGTCCGCGAACGTGACGGTGCCGTCGGGAGCGATGACCGCGGGTGCGGGATGCCCCGCGCCCGCCATCGCGCACCGCCCGCTCACCGGGTCGTACACGACGTACAGACAGCTGGCTCCGACGGCCTGCATCCCGCTGGTAAGGGTGTCCGCGCCGCTGCCCTCCTCCCGGGCGGCCCGGCTGACCAGGTCGTCCAGGTGCGCGAGCACCTCCTCGGGCGACAGGTCCAGATCGGCGAGGGTCTGTACGGCGGCCCGCAGCCGCCCCATGGCGGCGGCGCCGTCGATGCCGTGACCGGTCACCTCGCCCACGACCAGTGCCACCCGGGCCCCGGACAGCGGAATGACGTCGAACCAGTCCCCGGCGAGGCCCGTCAGCTCGTCCGCGGGCCGGTAGCAGGCCGAGACCTCCACCGCGTTCTGCTCCGGGAAGCGGTGCGGGAGCAGATTGCGCTGGAGGACGAGCGCCGCGTCGCGCTCACGGGTGTAACGACGGGCGTTGTCGAGGCACAGGGCCGCCCTGCCGACGAACTCCTCCGCCAGGCTCAGATCGTCCTCGTCGAAGGGGTCCTCGCAGTCGCGCCGGAAGAACGTGGTGATCCCCAGCGTGACGCCACGGGCCCGGACGGGCACGATCATCGCGCTGTGCAGCCCGAGGTCGAGGAAGGAGGCGGCCGGGCCCTCGCGGGCGCTCGTGCTCCACTTCCTGGCCTGTGGATCCAGCCGCGCCTCACGCCAGGACCGGCCCTCGGCCAGAGCGCGGACCGGGGGAGAGGTCGCCTGGTAGGTCGCGGCCTCACCCACCTCGACGGCGGTTTCCGGGATACCGGCCCGGACCGACTGCTGTCCGGCACGTCGCAGTGACACCACGTCCGTGTCGCTCAGCCGGCCGGGCACCGGCTCGGCTCCCCTGAGTACGGACTCCAGCAGGTCCACGGTGACGAAGTCGGCCAGCCCCGGTACGGCGACGTCGGCCAGCTCCTGCGCGGTGTGCTGGACGTCCAGACTGCGCCCGATGTGCTCGCCGGCCCGGTCGAGCAGCGCCAGCCGCCGTCGCGCACGGTAGCGATCGGTGACGTCGACAACGGTGTAGTAGACCCCGATCGGGTGGCCGTGGTCGTCCTCCAGCCGGATGAACGACAGGGAGTGCGCGGACTCGCGATGCGGCGCGGACCGTACGCGGCCCACGTGCTCGTACCCGACGACCGGCCGGCCGCTCTCCAGCACCCGGCGCATCTGCGCCTCCAGCGTCTCGGCGTCCAGTCCCGGCTGGATGTCGGCGAGCCTGCGCCCCAGACGCTGGTGCGGCGGGCCCCCGCCGAACTGCTCCAGCGCGGCGTTCGACCACACATAGCGCAGGTCCGTGTCCACGATGGCTATGCCCACCGGCGAGCGGGCGTTCATCCGCTCCAGTACCGACCGGCTCATGTCCCAGCCGGGGCCACCCGCCAGATCGGCGAGCAGCACCACCCAGCGCGTCGGCCCGCCGCTCTCGCGTATCGGGACGGCCCGGACCATCACCCGGACCGCGTGCCCGTCCCGGTGCAGCACGGACAGCAGTCCGGCCCAGCCGCCGCCGTCGTGGCACCGCGCCACAAGGTCGGGGATCCGCGCCGCGTCCTCCGGAAGCAGCAGCTCGGCGGCGCGGCGGCCCAGGACCTCGGAGGGCGCGTACCCCAGCAGGCGCTCGGCGTCCGCGGTCCAGCTGGTCACCGTCATCCTGGCGTCGAGCAGCAGCGGCGCGGCGTCCGCCATGTCGAAGCGCCGGCGGGCGGCCGACACGTCTCGTTCCTCGCTCGCAGCCACGGCGACCCTCTCCGCTCCCCGAAGGTGGTCCTACCCGCTATTTGCCCATTCTTCACGTTGTACGACCACGTGGGCGCGGAGGGCCTGGGGTGCCGTTGAACCCCGGGGCCTCAGGCCGCGTATCACTCCACGGGGATGGCGTGACACCGCGCGCACGGAAGGAGAGCAGTGTGCCGACACCGCCCGAACCAGGGCAGCCCGGGGGGCGACGGGCGATCGAACCCACCTATGTTCAGCGGCGCCGCCGGACGGAGGCACTCGCGCAACTTCTGAAGGAGGTGCGCGAGGAACAGCACGGGCCCGACGCGGACGAGAACTACGAGGTCATCGCCGTACCGGCCACGACGGTCACAGTGACGCCGCCGGTGGCCGAGGACGCGACCGAGGAACTGCCACCCGTCCTGGTGGGCGAGGACTACACCCGGGGCGGGAGACCGGTGGGGGCTCGCGGGCCCTCCTCCGCTCCCGCCGTCCACCGCGCCCGCGGCCCCGTGGGCGCGCGGGCGTCCGGGTGGGGCACGGGGCAGCGCCGCGCGGCGGTCGTCATCGGGGTCACAGGGGCGGCCCTCGTCGGTTTCGCCCTCGCGCTCCTGCTGCCCGGTGGTGAGCAGGAGGCCGGAGCACAGGCCGGACGAGCCCCGACCGGCGCGCCCACGACGGCAGCCGCCCAGGCCCCGTCCGCGAGCGCCGACCCGGACGGCGCGGGCACCCTCCGCGAGGGGGACAGCGGCCCCGCGGTCAAGGACCTGCAGCAACGGCTGCTCCGGATCCCGAACGTCTACGACCACGGCTCCACGAACGGCACCTACGACGCCACGCTCACGGCCGCGGTCGCGCGCTTCCAGCTCTGGTACGGGATCCGGGGCGACGAGACGGGCGTCTACGGCAACGACACCCGCGCCGACCTCGAATCCCGTACGACGCTGTGACCCCGTACGGCTCTACGGCTCTACGGCTGTATTGCTGCCGAACGGCTGCCGAGCGCGTCAGGATCGTCAGGACTTTCAGGTGGCCGCGGACGACCGAGTGAACTCCCTTATGGCCCGGGCCAGTTCCGTCGGCCGGTCCAGCGGGACGAGCGTGTAGCTGTCGTCGATCTCGACCAGCCGCCCCCGCGGGAGCAGCGCGGCGAGGCGCCGGCCGTGCTCGGGCGGCATCACGCGGTCGCCGCGCGCCCAGACGACGAGGGCGGGGCGGTCGAAGCGCGGCAGTCGATCGGCCGCGGCGAGCAGCAGACCGGTGTCCGCCGCCGCCGCGCGCAGTGTGCGCACGGCGTCACGGCGGATCTCCGGCCGTTCGAGGACCGGCCTGATCCACCGAGCGGTGGCGGCGTCTCCCCGGAGCGTGAGCCACCCGAAGGCGACCGGCGTGCGGCGCAGCGGCCGCAGCCGCATCTGTTGCATGAACATCCCGAACAGCCGAGGTGGGAGCCGGCCGCTGAGGACGAGCGTCCGGCCCGTCAGCCCGGGCGGGAAGTTGTCGAAGGCGTCGCACGACACGAGCACCACCCCCGCCACCCGTGCCGAACCGTCGACCATCATGAGCTGGACGAGCGCTCCGCCGGTGTCATTGCCGACCAGGACGACGTCCCGCAGATCGAGGCGGTCGAGGAACTCCGCGACCAGCCGGGCCACCCCGGGCAGCGACAGGTCGGCGTCGGCCCGCATGCCGTGCCGATGCGCCCCGAGCGGCAGGGTCGGTGCCACGCACCGGTGGTCGGCGGCCAGCTCGGTGATCGTCTCGTCCCACAGCGAGGCGTCCATCATCAGCCCATGCAGCAACACCAGCACCGGACCGTCGCCACCCGTGTCCCGGTAGGCGACCGTCCCCGCCGACAGCTCGATCTCCTCCGTCGTCATCCGCGCTCCACGGAGGCGACGGAGGCCACCGGGGAATCGAGCACATGTCGGCGCAGGAACGACAACTCGGCGTCGACCGCCCGTTCGTGCGCGTCCAGGAACGGCGCGTAGTGCCCGCCGGGCAACCACACCAGCTCCGCGCGGGGCGCCCGCCGCGTCGCGCGCACGGCCGCCGTGGGCGAGGCGGACTGGTCCTGCTCGCACACGACGACGAGCAGCGGACACCGTACGCGGGAGGCGTCACGGCCGGGACGGTAGAACCCGAGGCCGAGCGCCGAGCGGGCCGCGACCTCCTGCCGCCAGTCCGGATACCTGTCGTCGGGATTGAGCGCGCGTGGGGCGTCGGCCGTGTCCGGTGTGGTGAGGACGGCGACGGTGCCGGGCTCGCCGCCGAGTGGCACCAGCAGGGGCGGACGGCCGAGGAGGCCGCCGGCCGCGTCGAGGACGCCCCTGCCGAGCAGGCGCAGCAGGGCGAGTGGTTTCTGGTGGCGCGCCGCGAGGCGTGCGGCGGCCGGACCCCCGACGTTCGGCGTCTGGGCGATCACGGCGGCGAGGTGCGGGGTGCGCGCCGCTACCCGGAGGAGGTGACCGGCGGATGCGGAGAACCCCCAGAGCGCCAGCCTGTTCCGGTCGACTCCCGGCAGGGTCGCTGCGAACGCGACAGCGGCTCGCCAGTCCGTCAACTGTCCGCCGACCGAGGCGACTTGGCGCGGTCGGCCACCGCTCTCACCGAATCCGCGATAGTCGAAGGCCAGCACGCCGAACCCGGCGTCGTGGAACCGCCGCGCGAACAGGTCGGTGCCCGGTTCCTTCGTCACGGCGAACCCGCCCGCCATGATCACACAGGCTCCGTCGCTCCCTGGATAGTGCCAGGCGGCGCACTCGCTGCCGCCGCTGCTGAAACGGACCTTCTCCCGCTCCCCGGACACCGGATCGGTCACGTCGTTCATAAGGGCCTCCAGTCATAAGCCCTGTCATAAGGGCCTCCCGTGCGCGTCTGTCGCGTGTTTGTCGAGCGTCCGCATCCAAGAGGGTTCATGAGGACTCCGGTGTGACATCGCCGCGACACCTCGGCATGGAGGCGCACGAAAACCCGCCGCCACGGCATTGAGAGCCATACGAGCATCAGCGGGTGACCGACGACGAGGAGCTGCACGCCGCCGACCTGATCGGTGAGCGGCTGCTGCGCAGCGTCCGAGCGAGGACATCGACACGTGGGACGGTGAGGCGTCCAGGCTTTGGACGAAGTGGGACGACGGGACCGGCGGTGGTCACATCGAACTCACCGATCTCCTCGCCCTGGCCGGCCTACGGCTCAGCCCGCGACACTGACTTCCGACTGATCGGTACCGGCCGGCCTGGAACACCCAACTTCACCGTGCTGCGGGTCGGAGAGAATCAGGACGTGACCGCTCCGAAAGAGATCTCCCGCGATTCCCTGCTCCGCCAGGGGTTCGTCCTGGAATACACCACGCTGGCCTGGAACGCCATCGGCATCGTGGTGCTTGCCGTCGCGGCGGTCTCCGCCCGGTCGGTGGCGCTGGCCGGGTTCGGACTGGACTCCCTGATCGAGATCGGCGCCTCGACGGTGGTGATCTGGGAACTGTCGGGCACCGGTGAAGCACGTCAGCGACGCGCGCTGCGGCTGATCGGCGTCGGATTCGCGGCGCTCGCGGTCTACCTGCTGGTGCAGTCCACCTGGGTGCTGGCCGCCGGTTACCACCCGCGCCATTCGCCGCTGGGCATCGGGTGGACCGCGGTCACCGCCGTCGTGATGTTCGCCCTCGCCGCGGGCAAGGCCCGCACCGGCGCCGCCCTGGACAACCCGGTGCTCACGACCGAGGGCAGCGTCACGCTGATCGATGGCCTGCTGGCCGCCGCGGTCCTGCTCGGCCTGGCCCTGAACAGCGCCGTCGGCTGGTGGTGGGCCGACCCGGCGGCCGGCTACGTGCTGGTCTACTACGCAGTCCGCGAGGTCCGTGAAATCCTCACCGGCGGCCACTGACTGACGGCCCGTCTGTCGTGAGGATCAACGGTCAGCGGGTCATACTCCGATGAAGCGCACTGTCTCTGTCATGTCCGCCCGCCCGGTGCGCAGTCGTGGCACGCCCTCCTTCTCGAATCCCACCGAGACACCGCAGAACAGCACGAGCCCGTCATCGGCTCCGACCACCTTGCTGACCGTCTCGCGGTACATCGTCCACATCACCTGGGGGCAGCTGTGCAACCCTTCCGCCCTCAGCAACAGCATGACCGTCTGCAAGTACATCCCCGCGTCCCCCCACTGTCCGGGCCCCATCGTCCGGTCGAGGTAGCAGAACAGTACGACCGGCGCCCCGAACGCGTCCGAGTTCACTGCGGCGATCTTCATGGGCCTGTCGGGGTCGTCGCGCCTGATTCCCAGCGCTTTGTACCGCTGCGCAGCCGCGGCGGAGAAACGGTCCAGATACGGTGAGGTCAGTTCGGCCGGGTACATCGGATACTCCCGCTCATCACCCGGGTCTCCCGCCAGTGCCCTGGCCGTCGCGCGTCCCTTCAGCTCGGCCAAAGGCTCGCCGCTCACGACGTACACATGCCAAGGCTGGAGATTCCCACTCGATGGAGCCCGCGTCGCTGCAGCCAGCACTCGTTCAAGTACCTCTTTGGGTATCGGCTCATCGCTGAACGCCCGCACGGCCCTGCGACTGTCGACGGCTTCATACACATCCACGTCCTGTCGTCCTCTCGCTGCTGTCGAAACTCACCGGCATGCGCCGAACTCGACGCGGCCTCACGCCTGGACCGGCCCCCCTGTGGGCGGACAGGGCTTGCCCGAAAGGGATTTGACCTCGACCTGGCCACTGTCTGGAGGAGCGAAGGCGACCACGCGACCTGGGCCGCCGCGACCGGCGTGCGCGTCGCCGTGGACCGCGCCGTGGACCGCGCCGTGAACCGCTAGGACGGCCGCCGCACCCCACCTCGCCACGATGCTCAGCCGGGCATCACGCGTGCGGCTCGGTGTCCAGGACCATGCCTGACGTGGAGCTGATCATGCGGCGCAGGACGGCGTCGGCCCGCTCGCCGTCCCGGGCCATGACCGCGTCGAGCAGGTCGCGGTGTTCTTTGTGGACGGCCTCGTCGGTCCAGCGCTGCGTCTCTTCCGGTGTGGGTCGGCTCCACCGCCGGTACAGTTCGGCCTCTTCCCTCAGGGAGGCGGCCAGGTCGCGTAGCCGGGGGTTGGCGCAGCCGGCCAGGAGCGCGGTGTGGAAGTCGGCGTGGGCGATCAGCCAGTCCTCGCTGGGCTGGTCACCGTCGCCGCGTGGGGTCTGCTCGAACGTGTGGTGGGCGGCCAGCACCTGAGCCTGCCACGCGAGGCCGCCCTCGCTGATGGCGCGGCTCAGGGTGAGGGACTCGATCTCGGTGCGGGTGTCGGTCAGGTCGGCCAGCCCGCGGGCGGTGACGTCGGTGACCTGGAAACCGTGGTGCGCCTCGGAGCTGACCAGGTTCTTGGCGACCAGCTTGAGCAGGGCTTCGCGTACGGCCCCGGTGCTCACCCCGTACTGCTCGCTGAGCTCGGGGAACTTCAACCGCCGGCCAGGCCGGAGCCGTCCGCCCAGGATGTCGGCCCGGATGCGGTCCTGCACCACCTCGCTGCGGGTCTGCTGCCCGGCTCCTCTCGCCACGGGACGGAGCTTACAACATTTGACAGCTGGCAGTATTTTTAAAAGTGTGGTTGATTATTGAAAGTCAGAACGCCTGGCTCGATGGGAGACCCGATGAGCAGTCCGTACGACGCCATGCCCGCCGTTCCCGAGTTCTCCGTCACGAGCGCGGACGTCACCGACGGGGGTCCGTTGCCGGTGGCGCAGTTCGCCGCCATGAGCGGCGCCGCCGGAGCCGAGGACCGTTCCCCCCAGCTGTCGTGGGGCGGCTTCCCGGCCGCTACCCGCAGCTTCGTCGTCACGATGTACGACCCGGACGCCCCGACCCCGTCCGGTTTCTGGCACTGGGCGGTGGCCGACATCGCCGCCGACGTGACGTCCCTCGACACTGGCGCCGGCACGCCCGGCAACGGCGGCCTGCCGGACGGCGCCTTCCACGTCTCGAACGATGTGCGCGCGACCGCCTACATCGGCGCCGCGCCACCGCCGGGAACCGGCAAGCACCGCTACTACATCGCCGTCAACGCACTCGACATACCGTCCGTGACAGCCCTCGGCATCACCCCGGAGTCGACCCCGGCCGCCCTCAGCTTCTTCATTCTCCAGCACACGCTCGCCCGAGCCGTCCTCGTGCCGTGGGCCGGCGAGTGAGGCCCGGGTGCGGCCGGCAGATCCTTCCGGGCGGCTCGTCCTGATGACTTCATTCGAGACGACTTCATTCGAGACGACTTCATTCGAGGCGAGCGCGGGACGCCGCTGCCACAACGTCGTCAATCCCGTGCACACATCCGTGTACTTCGCGCCGGAGCAGCAGGACGAACTCGCGGCGCTCGGCCTGGAGCGCGGCGCCATGGCCTACTTCGCGGGCCGCGCGGCCCCGCTCGGAGAGGTCGGCGCGGGCACCGTCACCGCGACGTTCTACAACTTCAACCACGAGCACGTGGCCCGGTACATCCCCGCCGCGTGGGCCGTCACCACGCCGGAGGCGGTGCTCGCGGCCCGGCTGCGCGGCGCGGACGGGACGCTGCGGCGGCTGCTCGGGGAGGAGGTCCTCACGTCGAAGGAGATGGTCGAGGCGGCCGAGCTGGCGCTGCGCGCCACCGAGGCATGCCGCCGCGAGGCGCGGCCGCTGTACGCCGCCAACGCCGGCCTTTCCGTGCCCGAGGAACCGCACCTGGCCTTGTGGCACGCCGCGACGCTGCTGCGCGAGCACCGGGGTGACGGTCACCTCGCCGCTCTGGCGGTGGCCGGCCTGTCCGGGATCGAGGCCCTCGTCCTGCACAACGCCACCGGTACGGCGCCGACGTCGGCGTTGTTCATGCGGACCCGCGGGTGGTCCGCGGAGCAGTGGTCCGCCACCCGGGACCGGCTGTGCGAGCGCGGGCTGTTGGACAAGGCGGGGGACCTCACGGACGCGGGCGCGGCCCTGCGCGGTGAGGCCGAGGCGCTCACCGACCGCCTCGACGCCGCCCCGTACGACCACCTCGGCCCTGCCGCCACCGCGCGCCTCACCGAGCTGGCCGGCGGCTTCACCAGAACCCTCAGGGCAGCGGGCGCCTTCCCCGCGGCGCACTTCGGCAAGGGCTGAGACCCCGGGGCTCAGGGGCGTACAGCCGACCAGGAGGGATACGGCCTGACCGGTTGATCGCAGTCTTGCCTCGCAACGAACCGGGCAAGCGGCCCAGAACCTCCCGGGGAGCCGGTTCGTTGAGCCGCATGGCCTGCTCTCCCAATGAATCAGAAGGACTCGTCGTGAGCGGTGGTATCCCAGTGGACGACAGCTGTGTCAGCGCCTTCCAGGAGCTGAAAAGCAGGCGGGACATCAACACAGTGATCTACCGGCTCAGCGACAACCTGGAGACCGTCATCCCGGACGCAAAGGGGAACCTGACACACGACGAACTACTGAAGGTCCTGCCGGCAGACGAGCCCCGGTACGTCGTCCACGACCTGCTCTTCGCAACAGCGGACGGGACCCGTCAGGAGAAGATCGTGCTGATCTCCTGGTGCCCGCCGGGGACGAACGCCGAGGAGAGGATCGCGCACTTCTCCGGCTACAGCACACTCCGGAACCTGCTCGACGGTGTCCAGGTCCACGTACAGGCCACAGACCTGTCCGACATGGAGTACAAGGCGCTTGTCTCCCAGGCCTGTTGACCCACCCCTCCCCCTGGCGGCGGTGACGCGGTCCGGATCGACGACATGCCGGATCGGTGGGGCCGACCGGGACCAGCGCCCGGACCGTCCCGCTACCCGTTCGCCCGTCACTGGTCGGACGGAAGTGGCTCGGCGCGCTCGTACGATGGCGCGGTGGGGGCAGGCCCGCTGCCCTTTCGGGGTGGGAGGAGCGGATGGCAGCCCGTCGGCGGCGCGAGCACGACGACGTACCGGTGGAGTTGCAGCGGCTGGTGGGGGAGTTGCGGCAGTGCAAGGACCGGTGTGAGCTGAGCCTGGCGTCACTCGCCGCCAAGACCGGATTCAGCGTCAGCTCCTGGCAGCGCTACCTCGGTGGCCGCTCGCTGCCTCCCTGGGAAGCCGTCGACGCGCTGGGCCGGCTGGGGCAAGCGGAACGCGGCAGATTACGGGTGGTCTGGGAAGCGGCTGCCGAAGTCTGGGCGGATACCGACCGACCCGGTACGGCACTGGACCGGGGCCCGTCACCGAAGGCTGAAGCGGGGCAGCAAGGGGCCGGCCCGGCGGAGCAGGAAGGGACTGGCTCTGCGGGGCAGGAAGCGACCGGCCCGGCGGGGCAGGAAGCGGGGCCGCATACGACGGCACGTTCACGCGGCCGACGGCATGCGGCGGTCGCGGCGGTCGGGACGTGTGTGCTGGCGGCCGTATTGGCGGCCGTATTGGCATGGCATCACTGGGGTGGAGACCACGTGCCGGTTCCGCAGGGTGCGCCGACCGGCGCACCGGCCTGGCCCTGGCCGCTGCACTCGACGGCGCCCGGGTCGGGTACGCCGTGTGGGCCGGTCGGTTGCCGGGGACTCGATCCGTATCGGCAGCGGTGCGACCAGGACGCGGTCTCGGTGCACCGTCTCCGGGCGCTCGGGCGGACCCTGACGCTGCGCTGGAGCCCGGCCTGTCACGCCGGTTGGGCCGAGGTCCAGCCGGCCCGGGGAACCTCGGGGCTGCTGGTCGCCGGGGACGACGGAGCACGGCAGACGGCGCCCGCGGGTGCTGCGTGGACGGCGATGATCCCCGGCGGACCCGATGCGACGCGAGCCGCCGTGGTCGTGGCTCACCACCAGCTGGGGGTGTCGGAGTCCGACAGCTGGGCCGACGCCGTCACCGGCGGCACTGGGCCAGGGTGACCGCGTCCAGGCGCAGTTCACGGAACCGCCCGACGTCCCAGACCTCGTAGACACCGTCCCTGTTTCGGCGCAGCGGCAGATCGAAGCGGTCTCCGTGGTACACCGTCCAGGGCGGGACGACGGCGAGACGCCGACTTGCCGTGCCGTACGTGGCCGGGCCGACGACGCCGTCCGCGGAGAGACGGTGGTTGCTCTGCCAGACGCGGGTCGCCGCCACCGTCGTGGCATCGTAGGAGCACGTGACGCTGGTGCGTGGCAGGTAGCCGTCCGCCCACAAGATCCCCTGCCACAGCCCCACCAGATCACTGGACGGAGTGTGCCCCTTCTCCAGACGCGGAGCCGCCTGCCAGTCGTCGACCGGCGGTCCCTCCCCGTGCAGGCGGCTCCCGCCGGCCGACTGGGTTCCGCCGGCGCACACCGCCGCGAGCGCCACCGCGCACACGACCGCCCTGGCCGCCTCGACAAAGCCCACCCCTCAGTCTTAGCGGCCCGTGGCAGGTCGGCGCACGCCCCCGGTGGACCTCGTACGGCATTGACCGAATACCGACCGCGGGCAGGGTGAAAAAATACAGTGATGCCGGAGATATCACCCGCCGGGCGGTCTAATCTTCTGCCCGAAGGCTGTTCCAGCAGCACATTCGCTTCTCTGCACGGTGCCGCTGTACGCACCGTGCCGCGTGCCGGACGGTGCGTCGGCCGCTGGGGGACATCGATGAGGGAATGGGTTGAGTTACCTGACGCTCTGCGACCGGATGCCCGGCGTCTGGCCACAGAGCTCAGGCGCCTCAAGGACCACAGCGGGCTGAGTCTGACCGCCCTGGCTGGGCAGACCTCGTACAGCAAGTCCTCCTGGGAGCGCTACTTCAACGGCAAGGCGCTGCCGCCCCGGCAGGCCGTCCTGGCGCTGGGCGAGCTCGTCGGAGCCGAGCCGGCACGGCTGACCGCTCTGTGGGAAGACGCCACGATCGCATGGAAACAACGGGGTGCTGCGGAACGGGCCGCCGCCACGGCACCGGCCGACTCCGTGGATGACGAACCCCGCAGCACACCGGCGCCGGTCGCGCGCCCGTCCCAACCCGCGTTGCACCGTCGGGGACGGGTCGCGATCGCCGCGGCATCACTGCTCGCCTGCGCGGGCGCCGGTGTGTTCGTCGCCCTCGACCAAGGTTCTGGTCCCCGGGACCCTAACGGCCGGGAGATTGCGGCGAGTTCACCGACCCGGCAGCTGGAGACCAGCTGTTTCAGCGACAGTTGCACTGCGAAGGACCCCAAGCAGACCGGTTGCGCCGGTGACGCGTGGACCGCAGCCCTCACCAGGATCCACGGTGTGTACGTGGAGCTGCGGTACAGCGACGCCTGCAAAGCCGCGTGGGCCCGGATCAGTTGGGGACGCCCCGGCGACGTCGCCCAGGTCGTCGCCGACCACGGCCGAACCCTGCAGGCGAAGGTCCACTACGACACCGACGTCTACACCGCGATGACGGTGGCGATGACCCCGTCCGGCGCCAGGGCCACCACCCTGACCGTCGGCGACCACGGCTGCACGCGGCCGGGCGGTACCGAGCGGCTCACGGAACCCCCGAATCCCCCGACGACCCCGTCGCCGCTGCGGTACGGTCAGCCGCGGACCGCCTTGAGCAGTACCTCGACGTCGTTCCCGGAGTGCCAGCCCGTCTCGTACTTGGGGCTGTGGTGGCGGGTGCTCGTCCAGGAGTAGTAGCGGAACCACGTCTGGTCGAGGCCGTTCCAGTGGGCGTACCCCGTGGCCACGTTCACCCGGGCGTACTTGCCGTCCGTCTTGTTGTCCCAGATGTAGAGGGCAGCGCTGGTCTGCTGCCTTCCGCCCACCTTCCGGTCGCACTCCATGTACCGCACGCCGACGGAGTTGTGGTCCGCGGAGATGGACTTCCACTTGGAGCAGGTGACGGCACTGGCAGCGGAGTTCGGCGAGGCGGCGGTCGCCACGGCGGAGGTCGCGGCGATCCCGGTGACCGCGGCGAGCGTCGCACAGGAGAACGCGATGCGGATGCGTACGTTCATGATCGTTTCGAATTCCTTCGTTCCGGGTCCGGGGCGGCGAGTCCTTGCGTGCCGCCCTTTGCTCCTCCGACGGTGGCGGTCCCGCCCCCGAGGCCGCTAGGGGCAGCCGGGAAGTGACCGTTTCCCGGGAAGCGGCAGATGCTGACCTGCGGGAACTCCACTCGCGGAGACAGAACGGGGGGACGGCTGGGACGGTGGGCGATCGAACAGGCCGGGCGGAAACACGGCTGGGAGACGGTCGTTCCGCGCGCGGCTGCTGCACCGCCTCTACAGGGTCCGCGGACGATGGCCCCTCTCTTCCATCCGCAACGGCCGCCGGGGTTGATCACGAAGCAGGTCGCAGCGCGGGCTGTGTCCGGCAGGCCGCTGCTCAGGCCGGCCGGTTTATGCCTGGGGCATACCGTTCGACGGTTCGAACATCTCAGCGATGAGGGCGTTGCGCCGGCGTATTCCTTGGCGGCGCGCGCCGAGGCCGCTGCCCCTTGTGATCACACAGGGTGAAGATGCCGTGTGACTGGGGCGAATATTGCGAGGTCGTTCCCTGACACTGTGCGGCCTTCTAATCTCAGCTCATGGACTGGTTGATGGCCGCGTGGGTGGGGGTGGCTGGTGGTGCCACCATGGAGGCCGTCGACGTCATCAAGTCCGTCAAGTGGCACCGCAAGATGCCATGGAACGTGCAGCCGGACACGATCGAGCCTCCTCGGCGTCGGCCCGATGTGCGGCCGGGCGAGGAGCAGTTGCCCGCGCCCGGCTGGCCGGGCTATTGCGTCGCCGCGGTGCTGCGGTTGTTCGTGAGTGGGGCCCCGACCGGCGCCCTCGCGGCGACCTACCCGCACAGTGTGAACCCGCTCGTGGCCTATATGGTCGGCTTAGGGGCACTGTCAGCTGTTCAGCAACTCGCCACGCTGGTGCCACTGGCGGTCAAGAGCGCCGGCCGGGCCGCCTTGGGCGGTGTGGCCGAGGAGGCACAGCAGCAAGCCCTACAGGGGCAAGCGCAGCAGGCGTACGGTTACGGCCACGCCAACGGTGTTCCTCTCCGGCCGCAGGCAGCAGGTCCTCCCGCAGACAGTGCGCAGCCGGACACAGGCATCACCGCGCCACAGGGATCATCAGACGCAGGGGGGCAGGTATGACGCCGGCCGCTGAATCCTTCGCCGGCCGCGTCCTGGCGGTCATCTCGCGCCGGTCACCAGGCTTTCGGCCGCCCACCGGGTCGTTCAGGCCGGTCGACACCGGGGCGCGGACCGTCATCTCGCCAACTCCTTCGCCCTCCAGCACTTCCGAACCGCCCGAAGGAACCCGAGCCGGCACGAACCGCGCTGCGGCAAGGCCGAGCGGCGTCGCGAGCCCTCGTCGACCTCCCCTTGCGCGCCGTCTGCTGACTTCTGTCCTGGGCATCCGGCCACACCCGGCGAAGGCGTCCGACGCATCCGTGCGGAATGAGTCGCAAGGGGAGACGAGAGCACAGCTCACCGACCGCACGAGCAGCCCCGTCCCGCCGCCGCACACACCGAGCGCGCGACCACGGGCGCGAGAGGAGGGACGCCCCGGGCGCGAGGGCGCCGGTCTGCCGCACCGCGAGCCGGGCGAGGACCGCCGGGAACACCGCTCGCGGTGGCAGGACCCGATTCCGCAGCACCTGCTGAGCGAGGACCGCCAGGAATACGAGCGGATCCTCGATGAGGCGCTGCGCTCCGCCCCACACCGCCCGGAACTCGCCGCTGTCGGCCGGCGGCTCAATGCCGAACAGCTGCGCACGATGGCGGTCAACGCCACCGCACTCATCACGGCGGCCGCGGCGACCGAGTACGCGCACTATGCCAATGTCCGCGAGGAACTGAGCCGCCGGGCGCCGTCCCCCCGGTCGTCCGCCGACGCGTCCGGCTCCGCCTCCGGCTCCGCGGAGCCCGGCGCGGGCGCGATGGGGCTCGCCGCCACCATGGGAGAGCACGACGAGACCGCCGGAGCGGGCGCGATCGCCGTCGTCGCGGTGCTCGCGCCCGTCCTGGCCGGAACAGCCGCGGCGATCTTCCTGCTCGTGGGATTCGTCCTGAAGGTCCTCACCCCCGAGCTGGCGTTCGCCCAGACCCTGCTGACCGCCGGGTGGGTCTTCGGCGCGGTCACGGCGGCCGCGATCCTGGTCGCCGCGGTCGGGCTGCTGCTCACCGCTCTGCGCAACGGCTCGTCCTCGCTCCGGGCCGGAGCGCCCGGCGAGCTCGACGCGGAGGTGGCCCGGGCCAGGGAAGCCTGGCGCGAGGCCCTGCTGGAGCGCGGCATCATGCCGTTCCTCCGGGAGGCCCTCGCCGATCCGGGCTCGGCGGCACTGACCCGTCCGTCACCGACACCGACCACCGGCCGCATGCCGCACCTCGGCTACGACCGGCCGGGGTTCAGCAGCCCCGACGGCGGACCCGCGGCCGGCCCGCGCCCGAGCTTCACCAGCCCGGACTTCACCAGCCCGGACTTCGGGGGGCCGGCCGAAAGCACCCCGTCCACGGGGCCCGAACAATCCGACTGACCAACGCCCGACTCGGGCGTCACCCCCGGACGCCGACCGGATTGAGCGTGCGCTCTGGACGGCGACCCGGAACGCCCGGCCGACGCACGCCAGTTGCAACGGACCGGGCGTAGGTTTTCGGCCACGTATGGGACCTCTTGGACGAGGTCTCCTCGAGGACGCCTGATGGCGTCGCTCAGCGCCGACGGACGCCATGTCGCCTTCGAGACGGCGGACCAGCTGGACCCGAACCACGACTGGACGCCCGCCGCGTCGCCTTCGTCTCGGCGGCCACCAACCTCGTCCCCGGCGACACCGTCGACGTCTTCGTCGGGCCAAGGTCATGAGACACATCGAGACTGGTCCACGAGTGAGACGGATCTGAGGTCCCCGCCACACTGCTGACGAGCAGGGACAGCCGGTGGTGGTGCGCAACGGCTTGCACCAGCCGAGGAATGCCACCTCAGCGGCCGGGACTGTGGAAAAGGCGCAGGGACACGATGGCAGGTTGTCTACCTGCCCCGTTGGAAGGCTGTCCGCCGCCTTGCCCGGGCCCGTTGTCAGTGGCGGCGCTTATGGTCCGATCATGAGTATTCCCGCCGTTGAGGACTCGTGGGGCCGTATCGACGCGTGGCTGTTGCGGCACGCGCCCGTCAGCCACGCCCTGTTGCGGCCGCCGGCGGCGCCGTCGGACATCAGGGCTGCCGAGCGCGCGCTCGGGGTCCGGTTCCACTCCGACCTGGTGGCCTCGTTGAGCTGCCACGACGGTGTGGAACTCCAGCCGGGGGCGCCCGTGTTGACACATTACGGCCCGCTGTCCTGCGTCGCCGACATCGTCAAGAGCACCTCGTTCCTGCGCGGCATCGGCGCGGACGTCCCGGACGACGAAGCCCTCGACGAGGATGGCGAGGAGGGCGACGACGACGAGCTTGCCACGTACTGGCATCACGACTGGCTGCTCGTCACCCTTGGCATCGGTTGGCAGTCCTCCGACGGCCTGTTCCTCTCCTGTCACCCCGGCCGCAACTGGGGCCGTCTCGGCCGCTACTTCGACGAGGACACGCCCTCCTTCACGGGATGGGCGTCCCTGCGCCACGCACTCGCCGACCTCGCGGACGCCCTGGAAAGGGGCCGCCCGTTCGACGGCCGGATACCGCTGGCGTACGAGGGCGCCCTGCTGTGGGAGGCCGAGACGACCGCCGTCCCCGACCCGGTCTCCCCGCTCGCACTTGCCGCCGAGTCCGCCGAACCGGAGCCGGAGCCGCCGGCTCCCTCAGAGCCGCTCGTTCCGGTGGGCCGGTCGAGCGGCGCGTACCTCGCGTTGGTCCGGCACAGGATCCCGTCACCGCCCCCGCCGAACCAGCCCGACGTCGTCTTCGCGGAGCACCTCACGCCGGCCGAACTGCTGCGAAGGCTGGGCGCGATCCCCGACACCGTCCGCCCGCGTACGCGCGCCCGGGCCCGGAAGGCGGCGGACTCGACGTGGGCGGCGTACCGTCCGATGGTTCGCGCGGGCAGCGTCGGCGGATGGGCGTACGCGACCCAGGAGGGTGGCGCCGCCCAGTTCGCCCGCCCTGAGGTGCTGCGCAGAGTGTCCGCGGGCACGCGCGCGGTCGCCCTGACCAGACGGGGGCCGGAGGTCCAGGTCACGGTCGCCGAGGACGGCGTACCGGGGCCGGAGGACGTGCGTCATGTCCTGTCGCCGCGCGAGGGCGGCGGTGACCTCTGGCCCGGGTCGACGGCGGCGTACGCCCGCTTCCTGGCCGGACTGGAGGAGGAGTTCGGCATCACGTACCGGCCGGACGACGATACGGACGCGGAGCTGACGAGCGCTCTGCTCCTGCCCGTGCTGGAGGACGTCGACAGGGCCGCCGGCCAGTACGTCGGCACAGTCCGGGACTTCGACTTGGCCGCACTGATCGAACGGACACCGCCGGCCCGGCTGCGTACGGCGATGGCCGCTCAGTTGAGGCGACTGGCGGCGGAGACCCGGTTCGACGTGTACGACGAAGTGAGCGACGCGTTGGCCCGCACCTCTTTCGGCGAGACGGTCGACCTCACCCCGGACAGCCTCCTTGACCTGCGTATACGTACTCTCACCGCCGAGGCGTGGGCGGCCCGGCAGAGGGTGAGCGGGCAGCGCGCCTGGCGCGACGACAACGACCCCGTGACCCAGTCCGATTTCAGCGCGTGGGCCCTGCGCGTGGAGGCGGCTCGCGCACTGCGCGAGTTCGTCCATGCGGGGGCGCCGGCGGCTGCCGCGACGATCCTGAGCCGGCGGATGTCCGCGCACTGGAGGGCGGAGTTGGCGGCGGACCTGGAGGGGTGAGAGGCCTGCCGATGCCGGCGAAAGACTGACGTGGCGAGCTTGAGCGGGGCCGCCTCTATGTGGGAACGACCGCAGTCGGCGGTGCCACAGCGAGCCGGAGGGTGATGTTTGCGTGTCTGCCGGCTGTTTCGGGCGTTGGGCCGGGCGTGAAGATCACTCGCTTCGGCCTCATCCTCGCGGCGGCGCTTTCCGTCGCCCCTCTCGCAGCCGCAGTGCCGGCCGGCGCGGCGACGCGCGGAGTCGATTCCCACTGCGGCACGTACATCTGCGTCATGACCGCACATCAGAACAAGTTCGTCCAGGACATCACCGTCTACACCAAGGACGGCCTGCCTGGGACTCTGCGTGCCTACTGGGGTGAATTCCGCTCTCCTCGAGTCAGCGCCGCGTCCCACAAGTGGACGGTGGGCTACGAGCAGTCCAACCGTCTCGTCTGCGGCGGCCTGGAGCGCGACGGCCGCACCATCGAGGACAACATCTGCGTCACCATCTAAGAGACCGCGCGGATCGGGGCGGTGGGGTACCTCGGTGACAGAACGGCTTCGCCCCTGGTGATCGCGGAGTTGCGACGCTCTGTGATCACCGGGGAGACCTGTGCCCCCGTTTCCCTCATGGCTGACCGAACCGCTCGGGGACCAATTCACGGCCATGTATCGATGTGCGGCTCCCCGCAGGGGCCCATGCTCGCCTCCACTCGCGTCCAGGAATAGCCGCGAGCACGCCCCGCGTTGCCGCAAGCATGACGACGAATGCGCCGCGACCCGAGGTACTGCGATACACCGCCTTCTCCAGTGCCCCTGACGGTGGAAACCCCGCCGGTGTCGTGCTGGATGCCACCGCCCTGGACGACAATGACATGCTGGCCATCGCCGCCGACCTCGGATACTCGGAGTCCGCGTTCCTGACCGCGCCCCCGGAGGGCCTCGGCGGCCAGGAGGGACGGGCGTACAGCATCCGTTACTTCAGCCCCAAGGCCGAGGTGCCGTTCTGCGGGCACGCCACCGTCGCGACCGCCGTCGCGCTCGCCGAGCGGATAGGCCCCGGGGAGCTGGTGTTCGCGACGCGCGTCGGCGCCGTGCCGGTGGAGGTGGCCGAGGAGGGCGGGACCGTCAGGGCCACTCTCACCAGTGTCGAGCCGCACATCGAGGAGATCGCCGACGCCGACCTCACGGAGGCACTCGCCGCGCTCGGCTGGCCGGCCGCCGATCTCGACCCCGCCTTCCCGCCCCGTATCGCGTTCGCCGGTGCCCGCCATCTCGTTCTCGCGGCGGCGACACGCGCGCGCCTCGCAGATCTGGCGTACGACTTCGCGCGCCTCGAAGCCCTGATGCACCGCTTGGACCTGACCACGGTCCAGTTGGTGTGGCGGGAGTCGGCCACCGTCTTCCATGTCCGTGACCCGTTCCCCGTCGGCGGCGTCGTCGAGGACCCGGCAACCGGCGCCGCGGCCGCCGCGTTCGGGGCGTACGCCCGTGAACTCGGCCTGGTCCCCGAGGACGCCGTCCTCACCCTGCATCAGGGCGAGGACCTGGGCCGCCCCGGCGAACTCACGGTGATGCTGCGCGCGGGTGACGCGCGCGTCCGTGTCAGCGGCACGGGAGCTCGCATCAGCTGAAGCGCCGGCCCGCTTTGCGGCCGTTCGGATCGGCGTCACGGTGAGGGTGATCCGAACGGCCTTATCTCAGCCAGGTGGTCGAGAAGCCCGGCCGGAGAAACCGGGCGCGTAACCTTCCCGGCTGGTACCGGGCGACGACGCCGAAAGGGCGGAGCCCGTTCTATCCCTGCTGCTCTCCCTGCCCATCCTCCCGCTGCTGAGCCTGAGTGCGCCGGTCTCGCAGCCAGTTGTCGATGACCGCAAAGTCCGTATCGATCAGGCCGATCGTGGAATCGACACGATGGAGAAGCGCGTGCCCGCGATGGCGTGTTGACACCCATGTCTGATCGAGCTCGGTGATCGAGTCGTCGACCCAGATGAACGGGCGCCCCGCTGCGGCTTGGACGAGGGCTTGGGTCTTCCAGTTCAGCACGCCGACCTCGTACTCCTGCGGCGCGTCTGGCAAGTCGGCCACCGGAAGCTCAGGCAGACCGAGCAGCGGAGCTATCACCTCGTTGGCACTTTCCATCCATGCGGTGGCCCACATCAGAACGCAGGGCAGCGCGAGCAGACGCGGACCGTGTCCGAGGTCGATCTTCGCCAGCTGAGGATTCGATACGTCCTGCCACTCCTCCCATCCTTGAGGGGTCGAGGGGAGCCGCGCTCCGCGATAGGGCAGAAGCGTTCCATCGACATCCAGGAAGAGGAGCGGGCGCTCTGCGTGGTCGGGCATGGCCGCACGGTATCGGCTCTGTGCCAGGGCGAGCGGCTGTTGGACAGGCCCTAGGCGGTGCTGCTGGTGCGCAGGACTGTGGCGCGGAACGATGTCACCAGGGGCCGCAGGTCGACTCGGTGCCATGCGGCCCACAGCTGGATGCATGTGTCATGCCAGGGAAGCTCGCGCACCGCGACATCCTCAGTGGTGGCGCGCACCATGCTCTTCTGCACGAGTGCGAGGCCGAGCCCGGACGCGACCAACCCGAGCGCGGTCAGTGGCTCGGCGGCTTCGAGGCGGATGTCGGGGGTGAAGCCGGCTGCCGTGCAGGTGGCGACGAACGTGTCCCGCCAGGCGGGGTCCTGGGCATTCTCGACTGCGATCCACGGCTGACCATCGAGGTCCCCGGGAGTCACCTTTTCCTGGTCGGCGAGTGGATGCCCCGCGGGCAGGGCCAGGAGCAGCGGGTCCTCGAGCAGGGGTGCGGCCAGTAGGTCAGGGTCATCCGTGGTCGGAGGCTCATGGACGAGCGCGATGTCGAGGCTGCGCTGCCGCAGGCCCTCAAACTGCTCGATGGGCGAAAGGTTGTACAGCGCGACGTGGATGCCGGGGCGTTCGTTGTGCAGAGCGCGCAGTGCGCCGGGCAGGATGCCGGTGTGCATGGCGTCGGCGACGTAGCCGATGCACAGGCCGCCCTCTTCTCCCCGACCCAGCCGTCGGCCCAGGTTCTCCAGACGATCAGCATGCCGCAGTAGCGCACGGGCTTCGGCCAGGAACACCTGGCCGTCCCGGGTGAGCCGGATTCTCTGCTGACCCCGCTCGAACAGGGTGAGGCCCAGGTTCTGCTCGAGTTGCGCGATCTGCCGGCTGAGTGGTGACTGGGACATGTGCAGCCGCTCGGCGGCCTGGCCGACGTGTTCGGTCTCGGCGACGGCGACGAAGTAGCGGAGTTGCCGCAGGTCAAGCATGTCAGACCTCTAGGGACTCAAGTGTGTCCAAGTAAGTCTTGGACAGTCTCAAGTCTAGATCCTAGCCTCGAAGGTGTCAGACAGACGGACCGCGCGAACGGCGCATAAAGCACATCCGTCGCAACTCGTACAGCAAGGATCCGCACCATGGCCATCAAGTCCTTCCTGCCCGGTCGCCTGGGCTTCGGCACCGCACCGCTGGGCAACATGTTCCGGGCCATACCCGACGAGGAGGCCGCGGCCACCGTGGACGCCGCCTGGGACAACGGCATCCGCTACTTCGACACCGCGCCCTTCTACGGCGCGGGCCTGTCCGAGATCCGGCTCGGTGAAGCCCTGGCCGGCCGCCCCCGCGACGAGTTCGTCCTGAGCACGAAGGTCGGCCGCGTCATCCTCGACGAGATCGAGGACCCCGCTGCCCGCGACCTGGGGGAGAAGGGCGGACTGTTCGAACACGGACGCCCCAACAAGATCGTCAACGACTACTCGGCCGACGCCACGCTGCGCTCCATCGAGGACAGCCTCAAGCGGCTGAACACAGACCGCCTCGACATCGTGTGGGTGCACGACGTCGCGCAGGACTTCTACGGCGACGAGTGGCTCGCCGCGTACGAGACCGCCCGTACCGGCGCATTCCGGGTCCTGCAGAAGCTGCGCGACGAGGGTGTCATCAAGGCCTGGGGCCTTGGGGTCAACCGGGTCGAGCCCCTGGAGCTGACGCTGGACCTCGACGAGCCGAAGCCGGACGCGTTCCTCCTCGCCGGCCGCTACACGCTGCTCGACCATGAGCGCGCCCTGCAGCGGCTGCTGCCGGCCGCGGAGGCCCAGGACGTGGACATCGTCGTCGGCGGACCGTACAGCTCCGGCGTCCTGGCCGGCGGGCAGCACTTCGAGTACCAGAAGGCCCCCGCCCCGGTCATCACCAAGGTGGAGCACATCAAGGCACTGGCAGGGCAGTACGGCGTCGGCATCAAGGCGGCCGCGCTACAGTTCTCCCTTGCTCACCCCGCGGTCGCCGCGGCCGTCCCCGGTGCCTCCCGGCCGAGCCGCATCGTAGAGGACGTCGCCGCACGCGGCGAGAAGGTCCCGGCTGCCTTCTGGACGGCTCTGCGCACGGAGGGGCTGATCGCTCAGGACGCCCCCGTACCCAGCGCCTGACCTCTACCTCACCCGTTCAGGAGACGACCATGGCGACTACGACCGCAACCATCGACATCCCCGCGCCCGCCGCGCGCGTCTGGCAGCTCATCGGCGGCTTCGACTCCCTGCCCGACTGGCTGCCCTACATTCCCACGAGCACGCTCAGTGAGGGCGGGCGCGTCCGCAGCCTCGCGAACGAGGAAGGCGGCGTCATCGTCGAACGCCTCGAAGTGTTCGACAACCAGGCGCGCACGTACAGCTATTCCATTCTCCAGGCCCCGTTCCCCGTCACCGGCTACCGCTCCACCCTCACCGTGCACGAAGTGTCCGGCGGGCAGAGCCGTGTGGAGTGGTCCGGCACCTTCACACCGGCAGGGGCGAGCGAAGAAGAAGCGATCACCCTGTTCCACGGCATCTACGCCGAGGGTCTGGCCGCGCTGAAGAAGACACTCGACGCGTGAGCACGGACACGGGATGCTCGGTGGCGCCGACTGGCGTCGCACAGTGAGCGGACCTGCCAAGGTCTACCTGCTGTGGCACGTACACCACCAGGCCGAAGAAGACGGAGCGATTCGGCACTTCGCAAACCCCGATGACTTCTGGTCCGACGAAGAAGCCGGCGACGACGTCAAACACCTCGGCACCTATTCGAGCCGCGAGGCCGCGCAGAAACGCATCGAACGGGCCCGGAGGCTCCCCGGTTTTACGGACGAGCCCAACTGCTTCTACATCGAAGAGGCAGCGATCGACGAGGACCAATGGACAGAAGGGTACGTAACGGAACCCTGACAGGTGTCGGTGGGCGATGAGGCGGCAGGCCCGTTCGAGGAGCGTTTCTTGGATGTCCAGCCCGGCGTCGTGGCGCGTGTCGCGACGGGCGATGGCCGGCACGACGTCATGGGCGCGGACCCGGACGCGGTGGGCGTCGTGGTCGTAGCCGCGGTCGGCGAAGAGTTGGTCGCGGAGTAGAGCTCGCGTGTCAGGCGGTGAAGCCGCCGTCGACGTGGATCGACGCTCCGGTGATGTAGGCGCCGTCCGCGCTTGCCAGGTGGGCGACGGTGGCCGCGATCTCGGCCGCTTCCGCATAGCGGCCGACAGCGGTGAAGCCGGCGATCATCTCGGCGTTCGGCCCGTCGGCGGGGTTGGCGTCCGTGTCGGTGGGCCCGGGGTGCACCAGATTGACGGTGACTCCCCGCGGGCCGAGTTCCCGGGCCAGGCCCTTCGTCATCCCGACCAGAGCCGTCTTGCTCATCGCGTACAGCGCCAGTCCGGGGAAGACCGCACGCTCGGCGACATTGCTGCCGATGCTGATGATCCGGCCGCCCTGGTCCATATGACGCACTGCGGCCTGGGACGCAGCGAACGGCGCCCGGACGTTCACCGCCAGAGTGCGGTCGATCTCTGCCGACCTCAGGTCTTCAAGTGGGCCGACGAGGAAGACCCCGGCGTTATTGACCAGGATGTCGAGTCTGCCGAACGTCGCGGCGGCCTCGTCGACCGCGGCGGTGAGTGCTTCAGGGACCGCGCTGTCGGCTTGGACGGCAAGGGCTCGGCGTCCTCTGGCCTTGATCTGCTCCACGACCTCGCCGGCGCGTTCCGCGTTGTTCTCATAGGTCAGGACGAGGTCGGCGCCTTCTTCGGCCAGGCGTAGTGCCACAGCGGCACCGATACCCCGGCTGCCGCCCGTGATCAAGGCCACGTTTCCTTCAAGTCGATTCATGGGGTTGAGCATTGCTGGCACCCGTGTCGGAAGCTGGCGGGAATCCGACCTGGCGTTCAACCGTCCGGATCGCACCCTCTGGCGGGCGGAGCTGTCGAGTGTCGCCGGGCATGTCGAATACTCCGGATCCCGATCGACGTGAGAGTAGAGGCAGCACATCCCAGGACTTCAGGAGCAACCCATCGTGACCGTAACCGCGGACATGGCCATCTCCCTCGACGGGTGCATCGCCGGCACCGACGTCGCCATCGACAACCCGGGAGGCGATGGCGCCGAGCCGCTCTTCGAGTGGATCCACAACCTGGCGAGCTGGCGGCAGCGTCAGGGCATGACCGGCGGGGAGGAGAACCGCGACTCCGCGCTGATGCGCGAGTGGTTCGATGCCACCGGAGCGGTGGTCATGGGGCGGATGATGTACGACACGGGCGAGGAGTTCTGGGGTGACAACCCGCCGTTCAGGACCCCGGTCTTCGTGCTCACCCACCGTCCCCGGCCGGCCCTGGTCAAGGAGGGCGGCACCACTTTCACCTTCGTCACCGACGGCATCCACAGCGCCCTCGACCAGGCGAAGGCTGCCGCCGGGGACAGGAACGTCGACATCGCGGGCGGGGCGAGCACGGTGCAGCAGTACCTCAGGGAGGGGCTCATCGACGAGTTGCAGCTGCACGTGGTGCCCGTGCTCCTCGGAGAGGGACTGCGCCTCTTCGAGGGACTGGGCGCCGGGCGGCGGAACCTTGAGCCGGTCAGGGTGGTCGACACACCCCTCGCCACCCACGTGAAGTACCGCTTCGTGAAGTGACCCGTCACGGACGACGCTCGGTCCCGGGCCGGGTGGCGCCGATGTCGGTGTACATGGTGGTCTCGCCGTCGAACCAGCACACCATCAGGTCGAACTGGTTGGATCCGGTGAAGTCGCCGACCGTGATGGTTCGCGCGTGTGTCCAGGTGCTGTTGGATGCCACAGGTGCCGCTCGGGGTCGAGACCGCCCTGTCCGTTGCCGGGGCGGAGCGTGACCTCGCCGTCGGTCCACACCACGATCATGTCGCTGTGCCCGGTGTGGCGGAAGTTGCCGGAGGCCAGGAGCCCGGTGTGCTGCCAGGTGCCCGCCGAGCCGGGCAGGAGCGGTCTGTCCGTCGACGGTTGGTAGGGCGGTCTCGCGCCCACCGTGCGATGGGCGGCGGCTTCGTTGAACAGGGCCTTGGCGTCCTTGCCGTAGATGGGCGCGTACGTCACCCAGTCGTCGTTGGCGTCGTTGCCACCTCCGTTGTACCCGCCGGTGTTGCCGACGACCTTGCCGGTGCCGGTGGTGCGGTCGTAGTCCTCGATCCACGGGCCGCCGGAGACCCCTCCGTAGAAGCCGGTGCAGGCCATGCGCACCTGCCGGTAGCCGGGCAGGCGCGAGGTGGTGACGGGGCAGCGGATCGCCTGATGCTTCGCATTGACGCCTTCGGAGCTGGGATACCCGATGACCGTGACCTTGTGGGTGAATTTGGTGGTGGGGGTGAACGTCAGAGCGCCCGTCACGTCCTCCACTTTGCCCCGGCTGTTGGGACCGACCTGCGCGAAGGCCAGGTCCAGGTCGGAGGTGGGCTTCTTGGTGTTGGCCGCGTAGCGCGGATCGATGTACATCTGCGAGACCGGGAAGACGCCGCGCGGTTGGTTCGCGGCGGACAGACCGTCGCGGTACTGCGGCACGAAGATGCGGTGGGTGGCCCTCTGCAGACCGCGGCCGCAGTGCCCGGCGGTCAGGACGATGTCATGGGCGGCCGTGTGCACCACGCTGCCCGTGCAGTACGTGCTCTTGCCGCCCAAGGGCCTGCCGTCGTAGAAGAACGTGCCCACCATCGGGTGGCCGCCGAAGTGCTCGGGACGGGGCGTGCCGGCCGGGGGCGTGCTGCGCGGGCCGATGAGGGGCGCCGAGGCCGCGGGGGTCCGGCCGGGCGGGCTGTCGATCGGGACCGCGTTGTCCATGCGGGTGGCTGTCCAGTACTTCTCCTCCTCATTCAGGCTTGGGCCGCCGCCGGAGGAGGTCGGGGACACAGGCGGGTGGCTGGGCTGCGCGGGTGTCGGCGGCGCCGAGGGGGCAGGCGACACTGCCACCGCCCCGGGCCCTGTCGGACGGGCCGTGGGTGCAGCGGGGACCGACGGCACCGGAGTGCCGGACTGCATCGGAGTGCCGAACGGCACCGGAGTACCGGTGGCGGCAAGCGCCTGGCCCGTGCCGAGTGTGCCCGCGCACAGACCGAGCGCCAGGGCCGGAATCCATCTGGAACTGGAACGCAACGAGGTGTCTTTCCGTCTTGGAGGAAGCCGAACGGCGGGCGATATCGATCTCACATAATCGCACATATGTTCGTTGGGGAGATTGGTAGCGTAGCGTCACATGCGGCTTGACGTCGCGTCATAAGGCAGACAGGCGAGGCGATGGACCGATTCCGCACCGCGGCAGTGGTGGCATTGCCGCTCCTGCTGCCCCTCCTGGCCGCCGGGCCCGCCTCCGCCGCCGAACCGGCACCGCTGCCGCTCGGCAGCGTCCGGTCCGTGCATCCCGGCGACACGCTGGCCGTCACCGCAGCGAGCGGACAGGCCGTGAACGGCGAGACCATTACCTCCCCGGTCTTGCTGAAGGCCGGGCGGATGCGGATGACGACACCCCGGCTGACGGCCGCCGTCACCATCGCCTGCGACGCCCGGCCCGGCACCTACCCCGTCACGCTGACCGGTGCCGGAGACACACGCCCGGCCGAGCACGGGGCCCCGTGGGCACACGTACGCGTTGAACCGGCCGACGAGGCCGCGCGTCGCGCCTGCCGGGACAAGGTCAAGAAGATGCCCCCGCCCGACCGGGAGGAACACTGGGCGGCGAACACCACGTGGCCCCAGTCGGAATGGGATGTCAGGTCCTTCCGCGCCGGCAGCCGCATCACGATCACCGACAACTACGACGAGGGAATGGACGGGGTCATCGCCCTCTCGTCCCCGGCCTTCGCCGACCGGCCCGTCCTGCGCGGCGCACGAGCGGTCCTGACCGCCACCGCCACCCTCAGATGCGACGCTGTGCCCGGCCTCTACCTCGTCTACCAGCGCACTCCCTACCAGGGCGAGAACCACCCGAACCAGCCCTGGGCCCGGCTGCGCATCACCCCTGCCTCCAGAACAACCACCTGCTCCACGCAGCAGGCGGCGCATCCCTCCGGGACATCCCGCACCGAGGTGGTGGCCTGGGCCGCGGGTGGCGGACTCCTCGCTGCCGCCGGCACGACCCTCCTCCTCAAGCGCTCCCGGTCCCGCCGTCCGAACACCCCGGGGACGCCGCCAGGTTCAAGCGGCTGATGCTGCATCAAGTGTCGGCCCAGGAAGCGGGTTCGTTTCCGAGGAGCGATGGCCTGACATGGGGCGGCCCGAGGGAGCCGCTGGACGTTGGGGAGTACTCCCTGCGGATCCGCCGGTTTGCGGCGTCGGCGCGGACCTGTTCGTACTCGACACTGACCCCGGCGAACTGCGCGGCCTCCGATCGGCGCAGCCCGGAAACCCGGCGGGCGCCGCAGCTGGGCAGCCCCGCCTGGTCGGGGGTGACCCTGGCCCGGCGGGAGGTCAGGAACTCGCGGATCTCGCTGCCGCGGTCCATGCTTTTCCAACCAGTGACGGCGTTGTCGTACATGAGACATCCATGGTCCACGAGTGCGGCACATACAGCCCCGGTCGATCGCCGCGTGTCCGCCCGAGGTGGAACCGGCGAGGTGGACGGCGACCTGACTGATCATGAGCAGCGGTGACGTTCAGTAGTTCATGACTGACAGCCGCTTACGATCTTCCGTTTGGGGTTCTGTGCCGTAGCCGTACCACTGTCACTCCCGCAGGTTCAGCTGCCAGGAGACGCCGAAGCGGTCGTTCACCCAACCGAACTTGGCGCTGAAACCGTACGAGCCCAGCGGCATCAGCTCCGTGCCCTGTTCGGCGAGGGCGCCATAGAGGCGGTCGAGCTCGGCCTCGGTGTCGCACTCGACGAACAGCGACACCGCCGGGGTGAACCCGAAGGCGTGCTTGACGTGGCTGTCGATGCACATGAACCGCTGTCCGGCGAGCGAGAACGTGGCGCGCTGGACCGTGCCCGCCTCGCCGGGGCCGTCGGCGCCGTAGCGGGAGATGTCGATGACCTCGGCGTCGTCGAACAACGACGTATAGAAGGTCAGCGCCTCCTCCGCCCTGCCCTCGAACATGAGGAAAGTGGTGATCTTCTGTGGCATCGAGGCCATGGTGCTGCCCTCCGGTTACAGGCGTCAGTCCTTCAAGGACGAGGCTAGGACCTGCCTCTGACACCGGCCTTACGGACACCGCCGGCCACCATCGTTTCGATGATCGACACTTACGCGCATGGCTGAGCCGTAGACGCGCAGCCCATGTCACTCGGAATGCCCAGCTACCAGCGCACAGAGCAACGGAACCTACAGTGCGTTGCGTGCGCGATGAGCTCCCAGCCGTACCTGCCCCAGTGCACCGTGTCGCAGTACGACTTGACCAGCCGTCCGGAACGGGGCGTCAGCCGCCCCCGCTCTTCCCTCAGAGGTGCATGCCCGGCGCGCATGCTGCCACCGCGCGCCGCGGGGCTGGACACGCCTGAGGGGCCGGCACACGGTGCCGGCCCCTCAGGTTTCAGTAGCGGGGACAGGATTTGAACCTGCGACCTCTGGGTTATGAGCCCAGCGAGCTACCGAGCTGCTCCACCCCGCGTCGGATTCCTCAACCCTACGCCAATTATCCCGGCCCCGAGACCACGATCGCCGTGGACCCGTCGGCTTACGGTCGGCGAACGCCTACGGGCGCGGCACACACCGCCCGGTGAGGAGGAAGCAGACGGGGATGATCTGGCCGGAAGCGGACAGGCCGAGCGGACGGGACCGGACGGGACCGGACCGGACGGGACCGGCTCCGACTGTCTACGACTCGACCGCCAGGCGCAGCCCCAGCCCGACCAGGACAGCTCCGGAAACCTGCTCCATCCGGCGCTGGATCGACCGCCGCTGGAGCACACCGCGGACCCGTCCGGCCAGCCAGATCAGCGGGAGGTACCAGAGCAGGTCGATCACGGCCCAGATCACGGAGAAGGCGAGCAGGGTCGGCAGTACGGGAGCTCCCTGTGGCACGAACTGCGGCAGGAAGGACACGGCGAACACGCCCGCCTTGGGATTGGCGAAGTTGGTGACCAGCCCCTGCCAGTAAGCCCGTCGGTGCGATACCGCCGCCGTTTCCGCCGGTTCCTCACCCGGGCCGCCGGGCCGCCGCGCCCGCCACAACGCGCGCGCCCCCATCCACACCAGTAGCGCGGCGCCGAAGATCCGCATCGCGTCGTAGGCGACCTGCGAGGCCAGCAGAAGGGCGGAGAGCCCCAACGCCGCCGCGATGCCCCACAGCAGCACCCCGCACTCGTTGCCCAGGACCGTGGCGATACCGCTTCTGCGGCCATTCATCACCGCGCGGCGCAGGAGCACGGCCGTACTCGGCCCCGGGACCATCGCAATCAGAAAAGCCGCACCGGTGAACGCAATCACGGAACTCAACATCAGGTCAGCCTGCCGAGCGATCGGGTGCCTCACAACCCCTCCGGGTTTGCGACAAGGGACCTCCGGCCGCCGACGGCCCGCCTTCGGCGGCCGGAGCGGTCGCGCCGGGTGGTGCGGGCGTCAGCGGCCGCGGGGTGACCCGGCAGGCCGAGACGCAGCGTGCCTTTCTCCTCATGGCGCCAGGCTGCATTCGCACCGCACTCGGGGGGCCGGACGCGCCGTTCACCGTCGAGGAGGGTGTCCAACTTCTGGTGGACATCCTGCTGTCCAGGCTGGGCACGCCCGGTCTGGCGTATTTGGACCGCTCGGGCCGGACCGTGCCCTGGTATGCCCAGCCAACCGACCATTGCGGACGGTCTGACGGCCATGGGGGGCCTTTTCACTCGAAACGTCGGCCGATCACGTGCGCCTCGTTCAGGTGGACTTCGATGCGGCGGCGTGGCCTCACCTCGGCACGCCGGATCCGGAGTGGGCATCGCATCGGCTTCCATGCACCGCATGTCCGACCCCGACCGTGTTCTGCGTCGGCTTCACGACCTGCTGCCAAACGGGCTGTTCGCGGCTGTATTGCATCCTGGACCCGCGCCGGCCACTCGGCTCGTGGTGCGCCGGCCATGGGGCCTGCGGCGGGGTCCCGTGCGAACCGTGCGGATCATGGCTGTTGCTCTCTGGCGGTAGGCAGTTTCGCCGTGTAGCGTCGCTGTCAGATGTCGTGGTTCGCAGTATCTGCCCGCGCTCCGGCGTGGGCGCTTTGCTGTGCAGTGCAGGACCAGGGCGATCACCTCCGGGTCCGCGTGGTGCGGAACCCGATATCGACTGGAAGGCACCAGCATGGCCAGCGGAACCGTCAAGTGGTTCAACGCAGAAAAGGGCTTCGGCTTCATCTCCCAGGACGGCGGCGGACCGGACGTGTTCGCGCACTACTCCAACATCAACGCCAGCGGTTTCCGCGAGCTCCAGGAAGGCCAGGCGGTGACCTTCGACGTCACCCAGGGCCAGAAGGGCCCGCAGGCGGAGAACATCACGCCCGCCTGACCTCGCGGGCAGGACGTGTGTCAGGGTCCCGGAGCACGTGCTCCGGGACCCTGATGTGGCTCTTACGGTTACTTGCCGATCCACGCAGGTCCGCCGGGACGCGGTGAACACGCCCCGCCTGGTTTCCCCGGTGTGGGCCGGAGCACGCTTCGAGCGCGGCGGGCCTGTTGAACGGCCGGAAGGACGCGCGGCATGACCGGCCTCCACGTCAGCGAGGAGCCAGCCGAGGAGCCCGCCGAGCACGGGCGCTTCGCCTGCTACCTACAGGCACTCGAGGCCGTCGCCGAGGCGGACGAGGCCGATCTGGTGGCCGCCGTCCTGCGCGACCAGGACATGACGATGGCGGACAGCGCAGTGTGCCGTCATCTGGATCGCCGGGCTGCCGACTTGCTGACCGGCCCTGCGTTCACGACTTGGGCCCGGTCAATGATCGAGGTGTTCGCGGATCGCGACTTCCTCACCCTCCGTCTGCGCGAGTGGACCCTGCTCAGAACCATCGCCCTGGGCAAGCCGTGGGCCGCCGAGGATCTCACCAGCGCATCCGACTGGTTCCAGCGCACGGCCACAACCACGCGGTTCGTGGTCTCACCCGAGGCACTCAGCCTGCTGGCCGAACGCGGACGCACCCGCCGCGTACGAAACGCAGCGAGCCGTCAGCCGCAACGCCGGGATCAGCCCAATTGACTTGATCCACAGCCCTTGACGATTCCTCGTGCCGTTGCAGAGCGGCCCTTGGCGAGGCGCTCCGGACTCGGGTCCGCGCCGCTGCTCGCTGTGGTCAGTGTGACCGGGCGCCGTAGTGGGGGCCCGTGCGGCCAACTACGGCGCTCACCATCCCCGATGAGGCGGGGCAAGGCCATGCTCGGACGGCCTTGCGGCGGCGAATGATGCTCGGGTGCGTCAGGGGGCAGTGGGAGTAGTGAGACCAGTGGGTGCTGTGAAGGTGGTGACGAGGGCCCGGGCGCGGTTCCGGAGGGCTTCGTCCTGGCGAATGATGCGGTTTTCCACTCCCGAGCGGATGATCCGCGCGTCGCCGTCGGCGAGGGCGGACAGTCGGCGCAGGTGGTCGGCGGTCAAGGCGGCGACACCGAGGGCCTCCAGGGCGTCGCAGGCACCTGTCGGGTCGGCTTCCTGTTCGGCGGACCACAGGACGGCCGAGGCGAGCGCCGTGCGGTCCAGCGAGGCGGGTTCCGCCACGGCTATGAGGGCCGCTACCGCTGCCGGCACCTGCACGGGATTGTCGAGCAGGGTCTTCAGGCGGGAGGTGAGCGGACGCCCCGCCGGGCCGAGGAGCGCCGTCGTACGAGCGGCCCGCACCGCCGACCACTGGGATCAGGAGTTCTGCGCATGCCGCCCAGCAGTCCTCCCCAACTACTTCGCGCCGGTCACGATGGGAACCCTAGGTCGCGGTCCCGTCGACGAGCAGGCGTCGCGCACCGACCCTGCCCACCTCGGTGGTCGTCCGCGAAACGGCGTTGTCAGTGGTCGCCACTATGTTCAGTCGTGTCCCGCCGGAGTGGCGTGGAAGTCCCCTCTGATGCATAGGAGATGGTGCGTTGTCGGATTGGGAGAGGTCGAGCACGGCACGGGTGACGGTGCCCGCGCGGCCGCGGAAGCTCGCCAAGGTGCCCTTTGTCGAGCTGGCCGACGGACGCCTCCAGGGTGTGGTGTCCAGCGGTTCGGACATCGAGCGGGTCTACGTCTCGTCGGTCGCGGCCGGCACCTACGCGTTCGCCTGCAGCACCAACAACAACCGCCCCTGCGGCGGCGCGCGGGGCATGTTCTGCAACCACATCCGCGCCCTGATCAACGAGGCGGTGCTTCAGTACGGCGCCGAGCGCGTCGCCCGCTATCTGAGGGTGGAGCTCGCGGACGGCGAGCCGAGCGGACAGACCATCGCCCACGTCATGGACCACACACGACCGGCGCAGGGAGACACCAAGGCCGCCGCGCCCGTCTTCAGCCGGTTCCTGCGCCACCTGGCCTATCTCGAACTCGCCCCGACCACCGCGCCGTTGCCGGAGATGCAGTGGTTCCCGCCGACCAGGGCGGTGGCGTGATGCGCGCGGACCTGTTCTCCGACCCCATCGCCGGGCTCGACGAAGCGCTGGCGGCCGTCGACGCCTTCGACCAGGCGCTTGTCGCGGGCCTGCTCCGTCCGCAACCCGCCCAGGCCGCCGGTCTGACCGAACTCGCGCACGCCGTCGCGGGGACACCGCTGGCCGCCCGGGTCTCCGAGGCGGCGGCGAAGGCGGCGGCCGGAGCAGCGGGCGAAGACCACTTCGTCGCCCTCGCCGCCGCCCGCACCGCTCTGCTCGGCTCCGTCCACGACGCGCTGATGAGCCGCGTCACCGAGGCGACCGGTCGCCCCCGCGGCGAGGAGACCGTCCCGGCGACCGGTGGGCGGCAGGCGGCGAACCTGCTCGCCGCCGCCCGCGCCTGGCTCTGCGATCTCGCACGTGCCGGATGGCAGGGCATCGACCACGAGGTGGTCTCCGGGGCGGCGCAGGTCGTCTCCGCGATGCTTCCGGACCCGTCCCTGCGCCGACCGGCGACGCTCCTCGACGGCTTCGCCGCCGAACTCGCCGCGTCCTGCCCGGGCTCCGCCCTGGAGAGGATCCCGGCGCGCCGCTGGGGCGACCTCTGGTCACGCGGGATGCTGCTGACGCTGCCCGGTGCCGCCGACGCGCCCGCGCCGGGTACCGCCACCGGTCGCCTGCTGCCCCTGGGAGTCGACCTGCAGGAACACGCGACCGCGGCACAGGCCCAGGTCCACGCGGTGTTCGAACCCGCCGACGGCTCCGCGCCCGGCCTGGTGCGCGCCACCGTGTCGGTGCCGAAGCCCGACACGGTCGTCGGAGCCGGCCTCTGGCAGCTGCTGCGGCCGCACATGTCGCTCCTGGCAGCCGTCGGCGAAGGCCGCTCGATGGAGCTCGCCGACATGCCGGTCACCGCCGAGGGCGACCTGATCTGGAGCGACGAGCACGCCCGCCCGAGCGAGCCCGCCGACGCCTTCACCACCGCCCGCGTCGCCCTGCCCACCGCCACCGACCCGGCGACCGCACCGCTCGACCGGCACCCGACGCGCATCGCCGTCCCCGTGTTCCTGGAGGGCTACGCCGTCCGCAAGGACGACGAGACCATGACGTTCACGGTCGCCGGACACCCTCTCGCCGTCGACACCGACCGCGTTCCCACCGCCGGCCCGCTCACCCCCGAGGCCGTCGCGACGTCGAACGCCTGCATAGGGCTGCTCCGCTGGGACGCCGGCACGTATCGCGTCCAGCCTTTGGCCCTCGAGACGACCGTGCGGAAGAAGCCCGTCGCGCTCCACGCCGGGGCATGGGCCGGGGGCACGACCGACAAGGTCGGCGTCAAGGCAGAGAAGGCCGCCACCGACGCCGTGGCCGTGCTGCGGGAGCGTGCCGGAAGGTTGTTGCGGAAATGACCGACGCGACGACCTCCCCCCGCGCCGAAGCGGACCCCCACGACGCCCACGACTCCCACGACCCTCACGACCCTCACGACAACCGCCGTCAGGTTCTGTACTGGCGGCTCCTCGCCCGGCTCTTCGACCACGAGGAGCAGGCGACGCTGGAGTCGGCGAGCCTCGCCGTCGTGGAGGACATCGGCCTGCCGTCCGCCCTCCTGGACCCGGGTGCTTCGGTCGACTCGATCGTGCAGCGCCATCCGGACCTGGCCGAGGAGTTCGACGGTCTGATGGTGCCCGAGGCCGACGACGAGGCCCGGGACCGGGCCGCCGAAGTACGGCGCGCGGCACTGGTGTCGAAGGTGCTGCTCAATGTCTTCGCCGCCGGCTCCGGTACGGTCACCGCCGGACAGCTGGCGCGCTGGCAGTCCGACGCGGGCTGGCTGGAGCGCGCACTCGGCTGCAAGCCGGGCGACCTGCGCGGTGGCCGCGCCGGCGCGGGGTCCGGGGCAGGCACCGCGGGACCCGGGGTCAGCCCGACCGGTACTGGCGGCCCGGGCAGGACCCCCGACCTCAGCCGGCTGATTCCGGCGATCGGCCCGGAACTCGGCGCGATCGAGGCCGACCTCGTCAAGCGGATGCGTCTGCGCGAGGTGCTGGCCGATCCCGAACTCGCCGCGCAGCTGACCCCGAGCATGTCGCTGATAGAGCAGCTGCTGCGGGACAAGAACAACCTCTCGGGCGTGGCCCTGGCCAACGCCAAGGCACTGATCCGCCGATTCGTCGACGAGGTCGCCCAAGTGCTGCGCACCCAGGTGGAGAAGACCAGTGTGGGCGCGCTGGACCGCTCGGTCCCGCCCAAGCGGGTGTTCCGCAACCTCGACCTCGACCGCACGATCTGGAAGAACCTCACCAACTGGAGCCCGGAGGAGGAGCGGCTGTACGTCGACCGCCTCTACTACCGGCACACCGCACGCAAGACGACACCCCAACGACTGATCGTCGTCGTGGACCAGTCGGGCTCGATGGTCGACTCGATGGTGAACTGCACCATCCTGGCTTCCATATTCGCCGGGCTGCCCAAGGTGGACGTCCACCTGATCGCGTACGACACCCAGGCGCTCGACCTCACCGCATGGGTGCACGACCCCTTCGAGACCCTGCTGCGCACCAACCTCGGGGGCGGCACCGACGGCACGGTCGCCATGGCCCTGGCCCAGCCGAAGATCGCCGAGCCCCGCAACACCGTCGTGGTGTGGATCTCCGACTTCTACGAATGGCGGTCCGAGCCGCTGTTCGACAGCATGGCCGCCATCCACCGCTCGGGAGCCAAGTTCATCCCGGTCGGCTCGGTGACCAGCTCCGGTCGCGGCAGCGTGAACCCATGGTTCCGGGAGCGCTTCAAGGACCTCGGCACGCCGGTGCTCTCCGGCCACATCCGCAAGCTGGTCCACGAGCTCAAGACGTTCCTCGCCTAGGCGACCCGCCCGCTCAGACACTCCTCGCTCATCTTTTCTCCGTTCAGAAAGGCCCTGTGATGTCCGACCTGTTGCGCGCCCCCGCCGAGATCAAGTTCGCCGAGGAACTGGACTGGCTGGAGTCCGTCGACGACAACCCCAAGCCCTTCTCCTGGCGGCTGTCCCCGAAGATGGTCCGTCTGTTCATCCTGGGCTCCGAGCGGTCCGACGGCCTGGACCGGGAGATCTCGCAGAAGTGGTTCGGTGACCGCAGCTTCGTCGAGCGCTCCATCGTCACGCTGGCCTCCGACCGCGGCCTGCTGCTCATCGGTGACCCCGGCACCGGCAAGAGCTGGCTGGCCGAGCTGCTGTCCGCCGCGATCTCCCGCAACTCCACGTTGGTGGTGCAGGGGACGGCCGGCACCACCGAGGACCACATCAAGTACTCCTGGAACGTGTCCATGGTCATCGCCAAGGGGCAGTCGCGGGAGTCGATGATCCCCTCGCCGATCATGACCGCGATGGAGACCGGCGCGATCGGCCGCTTCGAGGAACTCACCCGCTCCACCAGCGACGTCCAGGACGCGCTGATCTCGATCCTGTCCGAGAAGTACATCTCGGTTCCGGAGCTGGACAGCGACAACATCGTCTTCGCCCAGCCAGGCTTCTCGATCATCGCCACCGCCAACAGCCGTGACCGGGGCGTCAACGACCTGTCCTCGGCGCTCAAGCGCCGCTTCAACTTCGTGCGCATCCCCGTGGTGACGAACAAGAAGAGCGAGGCGGAGATCGTCCGCTTCCGCACCGAGGAACTCCTGGGCCGTCACCAGATCGAGCTGGACGTGCCGCCGACCCTGCTCGACGTGTTGCTGCAGAGCTTCGCCGACCTGCGCGCCTCCGCGGCCGCGGCCGGCAGCGACGACGAGAAGCTGGAGTCCGCGCTGTCCACCGCCGAGCAGATCGGCGTGCTCGAGGACGCGATCCTGCACAGCAACTTCTTCGGCGAACGCGCCCTGACCGCCCACACCCTGGCCTCCTCGCTCGTCGGGTCACTGGCCCGGCGCGAGCCCGAGGACCTGGCCATCCTCAACAAGTACCTGCACGGCGTGGTCGAGCCGCGCAGCAAGGAAGAGGGCGGATCCTGGCCGGAGTTCCTGGAGGGTGGCCGCGACGCGATCGCCACCCTGTCATGAGCGGCACGCACGAGAGCACGCGGGACGGGACCGTGAACGGCGCGCAGGAGAGCGCCCAGGACGGGATCACGAGTGGCGCACACAAGAGCACGCAAAGGCCCACGCACAGGGCCACGCACGAAGGCACCTTCGAAGCGCTGCGCGCGCAGTTGCAGGGGGCCGCCGCGACGCTGGCCGACGGGCCCGACGCCCTGGAGGGCATCCTCCTCGGCATCGTCGAGGACGTCGACCGCGCGGTGCGCGAGCCGCTGGAGATCTTCCCCGTCTGCCACCACTCGCCCGCCTCGGCGCTGGCCATGGCACGCCGTCTGCGGGAGAAACAGCCGAAGGTCGTGTACCTGGAGCTGTGTGAGGACATGGCGCCGCTGCTGACCGAACTGCGCAACTGCAGGCTCCCGGTGGCGGTCCAGGCTTTCGCGACCGAGATCGACGGCTTCCCGGCCGAGTGGTCCCCGCTGTCGGTGGTCGCACCGATCACCGAGGCCTCGGCCGAGTACCAGGCGATCGCCTACGCACTGGACACGCCCGGCGTCGAACTCGTCCTCGTCGACCGTTCCTCGGACCACGTCTTCCAGTGGGACGCACGAGGGACGCACACCGGCGAGCCCGCCGACCCCGACGCCCCGCCCGTCGAGGAGGAGGCCGCGCTGCACGGCGACGCGGTCGGCGTGGAGATCGGCGACCTGCGCCCGCGCTTCGCCGAACTGGAGGAACACCTGCTGCGGCACGGCAGGGTGCGGCACTGGTCGGAGTGGTGGCACCAGTACGTCGAGCTGCCCCTCGGCGACAGCGACCACGACACCTACCGCCAGGTGATGCTCCTGATCGGCAGCCTCTTCCGGCGCCTCGCACCCGGCGACCCGCACCGGGTGCGGGTGGACGAGGACCGCGAGCGTTACATGTGGACCAGGATGCGCGAGCACCTGACCGCGACCGGCACCGATCCCGACGACTGCCTCTATGTCTGCGGAGCCTTCCACGCGGCCAGCCGGGTCGAGGAGTTCGGCGTCCACGGCACCGACACCTTCGAGATCGCCCCGCGCAGCGCGACCAAGTGGCAGCACGGCCTGATCCCGTCCAGCCACGCGGCGATCGAGGCGCAGTTCGGCCTCGCCGCCGGTTCGGTGTCGATCGCCGCGACCGTCTGGGCGAAGAACGTCAGCCGCACCCGTGTGCAGCCCTACCGCCTGGCGGGACAGGCGGGCGCGAAGAAGTCGAGGGCGAAGAAGACCGTGGTCGCGGCGGCTGCGGTACCGGCGCTCCCACCCGCGGACAAACTGACCGGCTTCCTGCGACGACCACCCGTCCTCGACCGGCTGGACGAGGACGAACTGCTCGGCTGGTGCGTGGAGATCGTGCGGGCGGCGCGCCGCAACGGCTACCTCGCCTCCACCGCCGACGCCATCGCCGTGTTCGAGACGTCGATCCTGCTGGCCGGGATGCGCGACCGGGCCAGGCCGACGCCGTACGACTTCCAGGACGCGGCCGTCACCTGCATCGAGAAGGACACCGTGCCTGGCCGGCGCGATGTGCGTCGGCTCGTGGAGATCATGATGGGCGGCGACCGGGTCGGCCAGGTCGGCTACGACGCGCTGCCACCGCTGGCGCGCGACGTGCACGACCGGCTCGCACCGCTGAACCTGAAGCTCCAACAGCGCGGCGTACAGAGGGCGTTGCTGAACATAGCCGCCCAGCCGGAACTGGACCGTTGCTCCGACGTGCTGTGGATGCTCCGCCAACTGCTGCCCCAGGGCGCCGCGCGGCCGATCATGGGCGAGCGGAAGCTGGGGGAGCGGTCGATCCAGGAGTCGTGGGACCTGGCGCTGGGCACCCATCAGCGTGCGCTCATCGAGCTCGGCTACGAGGGCGTCAGCATCGAGCAGGTCCTTGAACAGCGTCTGCGCCGGACGGCGTACGGCCCGCAGGCCACCACGGCGACCGTTCTGGGGACCGTCGAGGACGCGACGCTGTATCTGCGCAGCCGCCGCCTCGCGGACGAACTGGGCACCCGCGCGCTGGAGGTGCTGGCGACCGAACGCAGCGTCGATGGCGCGCCGGAGGTGCTGCGCCGGGTGCGCCGGCTGCTGGCGTACTACCGCACCAGCGAGCCGACGCTGCCGCCATGGATCGAGTCCTTCGTCAAGACCGGGTACGCGCACTACTGCACCCTGTTGCCCACGGCGTTCACCGACGAGGACGCCACCGTGCGCCACGTGGCGGCGATGCTGGGCTTCCTGTTCAGCATGGAGGGCCTGGCGCTGTCGCTGGGCTGCGACCGTACCCAACTGGAACTGGCCGTGGGCCAGTCGCATCCGGCGGAGCCCTCGAAGACGGCGCTGCTGTGGGCGGCGCAGACACAGCTCGGGAACCTCTCCCGCGCCGACCTTCGGACGAGGTGCGACGAGCTGCTCGGCAACCCTCTGGTGGTGCCCGCCTATCCGCGCTACCTCAGCGGCTTCGTACACGCGCTGGAGCCCGTCCCCGCCCTCACCGACTTCGTCGTGGAAGCGGTGTCGAACGCGTTCGGACGGCTGCCGGACCCGGTGCTCCTGCCCTGGCTGCCCACCCTGATCACCACGCTGCGTTCGAGCGGCACAGAGCTGGCCCCGCTGCTGATCCGGGAGGCCGGACGGATCTTCCCCGGCCGGCTGGCGGCGCTGGACGCGTGGGTGCCGCCTTGGCGGGCGCAGTCGGTGCCGGAGACCCCGCCCTCGGCGCGCCGCGCGGACGAAGGCCCCGGTGTCGCGCTGCTCGCCGCCCACCCCGCGACGTGCGACGCGGTGGCGAGCCTGCTGGGCTGTGACGGTACGTGGCGGACGGCGGCCCCCGGTCCGTCCGGGGCGGCGCTGCTCGGTCTTCATCCCGACACGGCGCTGGCATTGGAGGTGCTGCTGGCCGGCCCCTGACATCGGTTCCGGGACGCCCCGGTCGCAAGGCATGGGTGGATGGAGCACAAAGCACCGTGCCGACGGATGGGGCGTCCGGAGCACTCGCCGCGGGACCACATGGGTAGGTGGACGCAGCGATGGCGCTGGATGGCTTAACCGCCCGTCACCCATCGGATCACTGCGATCACACCCAACAGCACGGCGGGGCCCACCCACCACCACCCCATGATCCGTCGCACCGACGGCAGCAGCCACAACACTGCCACCGCACCGGCAGCCCCGATGGTGAGGACGCACGAGAGAACGATGCCGGCATACGCGTCGTCGTCCCAGGGCCCGGACGGACGGATGGTCAGTGCCGTCCAGCAGAAGTACGCAGCGACAAGGGTGAGCAGGATCAGTGGAACGGCGAGGACCAGGCGCAGGCAGCCACGGTCGTTGTCCACCTCGGAATGGCTGGTCATCAGTGCAGTGCGTTCCTTGCCTCGTCCAGATTGTTCGCAAAGCCACGCCCGTAGGCCTGGGCGTCGTCGGTCTGCCAGTACGGGCCACCGTTGTAACGCGCGGCGAGTTCCTGATACTGGGCCGGCGTCATCTCCTCCGCAGGCACGTCGGCGAACTCGCTCTCCGCCTTGAGTTGGGCCAGGTACTCCGAGGCAATGAAGATGTTCTGCGCAGGGTCCTGGAGAGAATCCTCCACCATGCTGCGTTGCTGGTCGGTGAGGTGGTCGGGGTCGTAGCCGAGGACCTCGGCGCCACGTCGCACCTGGATGGCAATGGGCCCCATGGACGTGTTGTCGGGATCGCCGCCGAGACGCCAGGGGAGGCTCTCGGGGGCGATCGGACTGAGTGGGGAGTCGGCCTGCTCGCGGATGGTGTCGGTGATGTCGTCCAGGATGCCGGGCTGTCCGCCGATCTCCTGCCAGGCGATACCGGCGACCATGTCCGGCGGGAGCCCCGAGTTCCGTGCCGCCGCCTTGATGATGTTCTTGTTCGCCGCGATCCAGTCGGCGCGCTCCTGGGCGTTGGAGGGCGGACTCCAGTAACTGTCCTTCGCCCCCGGGAGGTTGGCGACCTGGAGGCGGATGTCGCGCAGCGTCGGGGAGACGATGTCGCTCCCGGCGATGGGGTAGTAGTCCTGCTTGGGGCCGCTGCCGGGCAGATGGGTCAGTGGATTCGTGCGCGCCTCGGCAGCCTCTCGCCGCAAGTCCGCGATCGCCGAGACGATGTCGACGCGTTGAATGAAGCCCATGCGGAAGTCGGGCAACAGGTCGTACGCCTGCTTGAGCTGGTGGACGCAGAGCTCCCGTGCCTCGTGTTCCGTGGTCTTCGCCAGATGGAAATCGCCGCCGGCGGCGTCGTGCAGCCGGTTCGCGTCGTCGCGGATGTCGTCGACATCCATGGTGAGTTCGGCGAAGAAGTCCATGACGCCGGTGGTGGACCGCATGTCCTCCCACTGACGCATCGGCTCCGCCTCCTGGGCCTCACGGGTGATCGCCGTGCCCTTTGTGTGGATCAGGTCGGCGAGGGACTGCTCGTTCGCCTTGCCGTTGGAGTAGTGCGCCTTGGCGACCTCCAGGGCGAACGCATAGTCGCTCAGGGCGCCGGCGGCCTTGTGATAACCCTCGGCGAGCTGTGTGAGCAGTTTGCGCGCCTCGGTGAGCCGGGCTTCGTAGTGCCGGCTGCCTTCGCTCTTCCACTGAGTGTGCTTCTCGGCTCGCTCGGCGGACGGGTCGACCGCCACGAGCATGTCGTGCAGGCGCTTGAACTCGTCCGCGTTCCGCTCGACGAGGGGCGGGTTGCAGCCCTCCAGATATTCAACGTCCTTGCGGTGGCTGATTCCGCCGCTCATCGTGCCTCCGGAGCGACGTACTGGCCGTAGCGCAATATGTCGTCGAGGAAGCGCTGTGCCGTGTCGTCGTCGATCTTCACGAAGTCGCTGCCGACTGTTCGCAGGCGGGTGGAGAGTGCCGCGAAGAGAGCGACCGCGTCCAGGTACTGGTCATCCGCGAATCCGGCGAACCGGGCCACCTGCTTGGCGACGTCCTCGTGTGTTCGAGGCTCCCGGGCCATGGTGGTGAGTTCGGCGTCAGGCCGGCCCTCCTGGAGGAAGCCCGCTATTTCGATCAGCAGATTCGCGTTGCCGTTGATCGAGTCGGTCTTGGCCACCAGACTCCCGGCGACTGGTGCGCCGGTGCCACCGGTCGCGTCGGCCGGAAGCTGGTCGATCTGCATACCCGTCGACCTGCGCGCCAGAGCGTCGGCCTTCAGCTGGGCCCACTCCTCATCGAAAGACAACTCGGTTCCCCCTTCGGCTCGTTGTCTCGAACGCATAGTCGATCATGCCATTGGGAGGGACTTTGCCCAAACCTCATCACTTCTTTGCGAGTGACGTCACGTTGCTGCGCCCTGACATGCCGTATGCGGGTGAGGTCCGTCATCGCTGCCGCCTCTGCCGGTGCGCGGGACACGTTGACGGAATCCCCTCGTCCGATGGCTATTCGAGTCCGAAGTCCCCCTGATTCGGCCGGAGTCGGAAGAGTCGCGCGGGGACGGCGTCGGCGAGGAGGCGGTAACCGGCCGGATTGAGGTGGAGGTGGTCGCCGACGTCGATCGCGGTCAGCAGACGGGCCGGTTGCCGGGGGTCACGGGCCGCCCGGTCGAAGTCGACGACGGAGTCGAAGCGGCCGCTCGTGCGGATCCACCGGTTGACCGCCTGTCGGGAGGCCTCCCGGTACCCGGCCGCGTCGTCGTACCCGGTGTTGCCCCCGAAGGGCGTCAAGGTCGCTCCGTACACCCTGATGCCCTGTGCGTGCGCCCTCACGACGATCTGTTCGTAGGCCGCGATCAGATCCGCCGTGACCTGTTTCTGGGCGGCTTCGGTGGGCTCGGCGGTGCCGATGTCGTTGACGCCCTCGAAGACCAGCAGCCACGCGACACCACTCTGCGCGAGGACGTCTCGGTCGAGTCGGGCCAGAGCATTGGGGCCGAGACCGTCGTGGAGCACGCGGTTGCCGCCGGCCGCCTGGTTGAGGATCGCGACCCCGGCCGAACCCTCCTCGGTCTGTAACCGCTTGAGCAACTGGTCCGGCCAGCGGTTGTTGAGGTTGGTCGTGGAGCCGCGACCGTCGGTCAGCGAGTCGCCCAGCATCACGGCCGCCGCGCCGGTGCGGGGCGACCAGGTCTCGACGCCGCTGAGGAAGTACCAGTGGTCGGTGGGGGTGGCTCCGGGCAGGTCCTCGTCCCCGACGTGGTTGCCGGACAGGAGGTAGGAGGTGGTCCGGGATCCGGGGTGGGAGGTGATGCTGGTGGACGCTTGGCCCTCGGCCAGGTAGGCCGTCACGGTGAGGTTGGCCCCCGGGGTGAGCGCGAAGTCCAGGGGGTCGGAGACCATGGGGGCTCCCACCGGAACCACCACCGAGGAGCGGCCGCCGAAGGTCACCGGCCGGGAGCTGCCGGGCCGGATCGCGCTGACGCCCGCCTGCCCGTCGAGCGGCAGCGCCACGGAGACCGAGGTGATCGGCAGCGCCGCGCCGCCGAACGCGTTGGAGAAGCGCAGCCGCAGATGCCTTCCGCCGACCGACACATGGACGGTCTGCCGCAGGGTCGCGTCGGCGAGCACCCGGCCGTCCTGTGTGAACGGAGCGGGCGGCATGTTGGCGGGTTCGGTGAGCTGAGGCATGGAGACCCAGGTGTTCACCCAGTGCCCGTCCGACGGCTGATGCGTTTCGGTGGGGCGAGACGACCCGAGGCCGGCGTCCGCCGCCCGCACGGCGGACGAGGCGACCACGAAGGCGGCCGCGAGCAACCCCGCGACCACCAGGCTCACGATCGACGATGTTCGATTCATGGATGTGCGCCCTCCCTGTTCCCTGTGCTGGGGGTCCCAGTTCCCCGTGCTGGGGGTCCCAGTGATGCCGGTGAGGAAGCTGAACCGGTTCGGTGGCGCACGCTAAGGCATCCTGCCAAGAGGCCGGGCTATGCTTCCCGGCCGTTCTGCACGGGCCACCGTTGACACACTTCAGCGGGCGAATCTACGGTTGCCGGAACGTTCCGGCACCTCCTGCGCCGGGCCCCGCGCGCGTGCGGCGTGCCGAACGGAAGTGAGCGACCCCATGGGCATCCCGTCCGCCGACTGGCTGGTGCGGCCGATCGGTCCTGTCGACGAGGCCGAGGTGTCGGCGGTGCTCGCGGAGCGGTTCGGGGTGACGGGAACCGTCCACGACCTGGGCAGCCAGCAGGACCGCAACTACCGCGTGCGTACGGAGACGGGGGACTACGTCCTCAAGATCGCGAACCCCGCCTCGGACCCGGCCGCACTGCGCGCCCAGTGTGCGGCCGTGGAACGCCTGGCCGACGTGATGTCCGGGCTGAGGCTGCCGCGAGCCCACGCCGGCGTCGACGGCGAAGTGGTGCAGTGGCTCAGCGCGGGCGGCGTGGAGCTCGTATGCCGGCTGCTGGACTACGTGCCCGGTGAGCCGATCATGGACAGCCGCTATCTCGCACCACCGGTCGTGGCCAGGCTCGGCGAACTCGCCGGACGTGTCGTGGCCGGGCTCGCCGACTTCGCGGGCGTGGAGCAGGAACGGCCCCAGCTGTGGGACCTGCGCAACGCGCTCACCGTCGTCGAGACGCTCGCTCCCCACCTGCCGGACCAGGAGCGGGCCGCCCGGGTACTGCGCGCGTCCCGGGCCGCGCACACCCTGCTGGAGCCGTTCGTGGACCGCCTGCCGGTGCAGGTGATCCACGGTGACGTCACCGACAACAACGTGGTCTGCGAACCGGCTGCGGACGGCCGCCGGATGCCGGTCGGCGTGATCGACTTCGGTGACCTCGGTCTCGGCTGGACGGTGGCCGAACTGGCGGTCACCTGCGCCTCCGTGCTCCATCATCACGGGGCCGGACCGGCGTCGGTGCTGCCCGCCGTGCACGCCTTCCACGCGGTGCGACCTCTCGCGAACGAGGAAGTGGACGCGCTGTGGCCGCTGGTCGTGCTGCGGACCTCCGTCATGGTGGTGAGCGGCCAGTACGACACCCTGTTGGACCCCGGCAACAGTTACGCCTCGGTGGCGCTGGACCGCGAGTGGGCGATGTTCGAGGCCGCGGTGTCCGTCCCGGCCGAGGTGATGACGGCTCAGCTGCGGCACGTCCTCGGCCGCCCGTCGGCGCAGCTCCTGCCGGTGGCCGAACACACGCTGCTGCCCGGCCTGCCGGACGACGTGGCGAGCCTCGACCTGTCCGTGTCGAGCGAGGAGCTGCACACGGGACGCTGGCTGGCGCCCGACGCCGAAACCGTCCTGGCCCGGGCCACCCTGACGGCCGGACGCACGGCGGTACGGACCCGGCACGGCGAGTTCCGGCTGACCCGCACCACCGTCGACGACTCCGTCCCCGCCGCGACCTGCGCACTCGGCGTGGAGCTTCACCTCACCGGTCCGGCGGAGATACGGGCACCCTGGGCGGGCACGGTCACCCGGCACGGCGACACCGGCGTGACGCTGCACACCGGAGGCCTGGACCTGCTGCTGGACGGCGTCGACGCGGAGGTCCAGCCGGGTCCCGTCGTCTCCGGGCGGCGGCTCGGGACGGTGGCCGCCCGCGAGGGCGTACGGGTGCTGGGCATCCAGCTCTTCCGGCCGTGTGCCACCGGGGGCCGACCGCCACGGTTCGCGCCGCCGGAACTGGCCGCCGGATGGCTGGAGGTGTGCCCCGACCCGACCCGCCTCTTCCTCGCCCCTGACGCCCCTGACGCGCCGTCCTCCGCGCCCGACGACGCGCCGGTCTCCGCCCGCGACGCCCAACAAGCCGTCACGGAAACGGAGTTGCTGGAGCGACGCGAGCACTCCTTCGCCACCGTCCAGGAGCACTACTTCGAGACGCCGCCGCAGATCGAACGCGGCTGGCGGCACCACCTGGTGGACACCCGGGGCCGCGGCTATCTCGACATGCTGAACAACGTGACCATCCTCGGCCACGGCCACCCCGGGCTCGGCGAAGCCGTGCACCGGCAGTGGCAGCGGCTGAACACCAACTCCCGTTTCCACTACGCCTCGGTGGTCGAGCTCTCCGAGCGACTCACCGGACTCCTTCCGGCCGAGCTGGACACCGTGTTCCTGGTCAACAGTGGTTCCGAGGCCGTGGACCTCGCGCTCCGGCTCGCCTGGGCGGCGACCGGACGACAGGACGTGGTCGCGGTGGAGGAGGCCTACCACGGCTGGACCTACGCGAGCGACGCGGTGTCGACCTCGATCGCCGACAACCCGAACGCGCTCGCCTCACGGCCGCCGTGGGTGCACACCGTCGCGGCACCCAACTCCTACCGGGGCCGCCACCGGGGACCGCAGTCGCGGCGGTACGCTCCCGAAGCCGCCGCCAGGATCCGCGAACTGGCCGACCAGGGGCGCCCCTTGGCCGCCTTCGTGTGCGAGCCGTACTACGGCAACGCGGGCGGCATGGCCCTTCCCGACGGATATCTCCGGCAGGTGTACGAGGCCACCCGCGACGTCGGCGGGCTGTGCGTCGCCGACGAGGTCCAGGTCGGTTACGGCCGGCTCGGCTCACACTTCTGGGGATTCGAACAGCAGGGCGTGGTGCCGGACATCGTCACCGTCGCCAAGGCGATGGGCAACGGGCATCCGCTGGGCGCGGTGATCACCCGACGTGACATCGCCGACGCCTACCGTACGCAGGGCTACTTCTTCTCCTCCGCGGGCGGCAGCCCGGTCAGTTCGGTGGTCGGGCTCACCGTCCTGGACGCACTGCGCGACGAGGACCTTCAGACCAACGCCCGCGAGATCGGCGCCCACCTGAAGGACCGGCTCCTCGAACTGGCGGAGCGGCACGCACTGATCGGCGCGGTGCACGGCTCGGGGTTGTATCTGGGCGTCGAGTTCGTCCGGGACCGCGAGAGCCTGGAACCGGCGACCGAGGAGACGGCCGCGATCTGCGACCGGCTGCGGGAACTCGGCGTGATCGTCCAGCCGACCTCGGACCGGCAGTGCGTGCTGAAGATCAAGCCGCCGCTGTGTCTGACCCGGCGGAGCGCCGACGTGTTCGCCGATGCCCTGGACGACGTACTGACGCACGGCTGGTGACACGGGAGATGCCGACCCCCGGATCCGCGGCCGTGCCACCGCCCCGCCCCTGCACCCCGCCCACGATCGCCGACGTGGCGCGCGCGGCCGCGGTCTCCAAGACCACGGCCTCGGACGCCCTGCGCGGTCACGGCCGGGTGTCGGGACCGACCCGGGAGGCCGTGCTGGAGGCGGCCCGGCGGCTGGGCTACGCACCCAACCGCAGCGCCCGCAGCCTGCGCACCTCCGTCACGGACACCGTCGCGCTCTACTTCCCGGAGTTCCTGACCAGCGCCGAGTACTCCATGGCGTTCGTCTTCGGAGTGGCCGAGCGGGCCGCGGGCGCGGGCCTGAACGTCACCCTGCTGTCCTCCGGTCATCTGCCGCAGCACGGTACGCCCCAGGTGGACGGGCTGGTGCTGTGCGACCCGGCCCCCGAGGACCCGGTGGTCCGGCATCTGATGAACACCGGGCTGCCGGTCGTGACGGCCGAGCGGTACTCCGGTGACCAGCAGCCGACCGGGGTGGTCCGTTCCGACCACGAGGCGTCGATGACCGAACTGCTGGACCATCTGCGCGACTCCGGTGCCCGGCGGCCCGCGCTCATCGCCTCCGAGGCCACCTCCGACTGGTCCCTCACCCTCCAACGGACCCACGCCCGTTGGTGCGCCGACCACGGCGTACCCCTCGTCCTGCGCAAGGCGCCCGTCGGTGCCACCCCCGAGGTACTGCGAGGTGTCGCGCGGGACCTGCTCGCCCAGGAACCCGGGACCGACGCCGTCGTGTGCGCTCCCGACGGTGCCGCCGCGGCCGTGCTGCCCGAACTGCGCGCCGCGGGCCGCACGGTGGGCGGGGATCTGCTGCTGGCGTCCTGCGTGGACTGCTCGGCGATGCGGACGGCGGAGCCGGCGATCACCGCGATCGACCTGCGCCCCCGCTCGATGGGAGCCGAATGCGCCCGCCTGCTCTGCGAGATCCTGTCCGGCCGGACGCCACCGGGAACCGTGCGCACCCTGCCCGTCGCACTGCACGTCAGGGCATCGACTCGCGCCTAGCGACGCCACGCTCGGCGCATCTACCGCCTCAACTCTCCGCCTGTGGACGTTACTTGGAGGTCGGTGCGACCGCGGCGAGGAGAAGGCGGTCGGATATCGGATTCGGGCGGCCGTTGTCGGACGACGTGGTGGAGATGGAGTAGACGCCCCGCAGGGAGAGGTCCCGGGTGGCGAACATTCCGTTGGCGTAGCCGTAGTCGTGTCCGGTCTTGCCCCAGAGCACGGTGCCGTCCGGCAGCGGGACGGACATCAGGCCGAGTCCGAAGCAGGCCGGGCCTGGCCTGCCGTCCGGAGACAGACAGTTGGAGGCGTCGGCGTATGGCACCACCTTGTCGTCTTCGTCCCTGGGGAGGGTGAACATCTCTTCGAGCTGGGCGGTCGGCAGCAGCCGGCCCTGGAAGAGCGCGGTGATGAACCGGTCCAGGTCGGCAGGGGTGGAGATCATGTTGGACGGATCGCCGCCCTGTTCGCTGACGTCGACCGGCTCGCCCGCGCTGTTGATGAGGTAGCCGTGCAGGTAGGGCCGGGGCATCCGGGGGTCGTCCTGCGGCACCGACGTCCGGTCGAGGCGCAGTGGACGCAGGATGCGGGCGGTGACCTCGTTCTTGAAGCTGTGCCCGGTGATCCGCTCGATCAGCTTCCCGGCGATCCGGAAACCGAGGGAGTTGTACTCCTGTTTCGTACCGGGCGCGAACCTCGGTCCCGGCCTCGGACGGTCGGCGGGCCGCAGGGTTTCCTGGATGATCTGATCGAACGTCTGGTAGTCGTACCGATGGGCGATCTGTTCGTCGGTGCTCTGTGGTGGAGCCCCTTCGAGCACGTCCGGCAGGCCACTGGTGAAGTTGAGCAACTGGCGGACCGTGATCGGCTGGAAGGTGTCGGGCAGCAGGCCCGGCAGGTAGTGCTGTATCGGTCGGTTCAGGTCGAGCCGTCCCTCTGCCGCCAACTGCAGCACGACCGTCGACTCGAAGGTCTTGGAAATGCTGCCGATGTGGAAGTGCGAGTTGTCAGGAATGCGTTTCCCGGTGACGGTGTCGCCGGACGAACCGCGCCACACCTGACCGGGCTCGGCGACGAGCGCGATCGCGCCGGCGGCGTGATCGTCCGGCCTCACCCGCAACGCGGCTCGCAGCGCGGCCGGATCCAACGGTGGCCGGGGCGAAGCAGGGGCGGGGCCCGGTGTTGTGGTGGTAGCGGCGAGGGCCGCGCCACTACCACCGACACGCGTACCCATGTCTGTCCCGGTACCGGTGACAGCGGTCGCCAACGCCGCGCCGACCAGGCTCAGCACGGCGATCCGACGCGCAAGGGGGTTCACGAGGGGTCCTTCCGGTCGACAGCGGCTCACGCGGCAACTGGATGTTGATGTCACCACTCTCGCCCGCTTCGAGCCCCTCGGACCATCAGGAGTCCCCCTGACTCGACCCTGAGAACTCCTGAGGCTCCCTCAGGGGCGCTCAGCGACCCCTGGAGAGGGTGAGCGGGTTCCTGGCGTGCCGGCCCCCGTGACGGAGTTCGGTGGGCGGTGGGGGCGACGGCCTTGCGGCGACCGTGGCGGGGGACGGCACGGACTCGGGGGGAGTGCCCTGCCGAGGCACGGTGCCACCTTTCACGGCGCACCCCCGCCCGCGGGGCCGGTGAGAGTGGCGAACGGCTCGCTCACGCGGCATCCCCCCGTTCCAGCCGGGCCAGGGTCGCGCGGCCGCGTGCGACGATCTCGGGATCGTGGTGGGGGACACCCCAGGAGATGGCGCTCACGGCATCGAGCGCGGCCAGACACCGAAGGGAGCGTTCCTCCTTGTCGGCGAGCTCACGGCCGTAGCCCTCGAAGAACGCGGCACGCAGGTCCGGCCGGCCCACCCACGGGCCGCAGGCGAGGCGGACGATGTCGAAGACGACGGCATGCGGCCGGGCCCGCTCCAGATCGACCACCGCCAGCCTGCCGGGCCCGGTGTCGAACAGCCAATTGCGTTCCTGGAAGTCGCCGTGCACGTAGCCGCGGGGCAGCGGGTCCAGCCGCGTCAGCTCGGCGGCATGGCGTCGTACGGTCTCCCGTTCCCGCTCGCCGATCAGGTCTTCGGCACTCTCCAGGTGCCGTTCGGCGCCGTGTACCGCACGGGCTACTTCGGCCGCCGCTTCGGCGTGGTCCTGGGGACTGAGATCGCGCGGCCCGCCGTGGAAGCGACTCAGCCACGCACCGGCCTGCCGTTGTACGGCGCGCTGCCGCGCCGGAGTGAGCGGGAGCGACGTGACTCCCCGGCCGGGTACGGCGGTCAGCAGCAGCGCCTGCCACTGGGGGTTCGTCTCCACGAGCCGAGGCACCGATCCCGGCCCCAGAGCGGGGGCGGTCTGCCGATAGGCCCGGGTCTCGCGGGCGAAGAACTTCGGTGTGGGCGAGATCTTCACGAAATGACGGGCACCATCGCGCTGGTGGGTCACCTCCCACACCCGGGACCCGGGCCGGGGGTGGGAGGCATCGCGCACGACGGTGAGTGGACCGAGGATGCTCTCGGCCCACGCCTGTACGGCGTCGGGAAGTGACTTCGAGCCGGGCAGTGACTTCGAGTCGGTCATGCCCCCCACCTCGGTGCCCCGCATGAGGTATCCGCGACGGAGACGGCCACGGCGTCAACACCGTGCACCGTGGGCGTCACCACGGTCCGGGGCGCGGCGGCGGGCTGTTCGAAAGCGGGCTGGGCAAGGGCGGGAGCGGGGATGGGGTTCACGGTTCCTCCTACGGTGACGACGATGAGCGGGTGCCTCAAGAACGCACCTGATCAAGAAGCCGTCACGGGTGTAGGAGGGCGAATCCTCAGACGAAGGTTCGAGTGGTCGTGCCGGACCTAGGGGGTGTTGGGTGATGCGGTCGTGATGTGGCGTTCGATCCACTCGCCCGAGGTGAGTCACCTGATCGAGGGATTGCCCCGGTTGGGAACGTCACTTGTCGCTCGTGACTTGGGTGAGCCAGTCGATCAGGATGCGGTTGACGTCCTCGGGTCGCTCCTGCTGGATCCAGTGGCCGCAGTCGTCGAGGAGGTGGGAGGAGAGCAGACCGGGCAGGGTGGTGGGGTAGGCCGCGATCGCGTCGGCCAGCCAGGTGGTGGACGCGTCCCGACCGCCGCCGATGAACAGCGAGGGCTGGCTGATGGGCGCACCGTCGTGGTCGGCCAGGTCCTCCCAGTCCCGGTCCATGTTCCGGTAGCGGTTCAGGGCCCCCGTCATCCCGGTCCGCTCGAACTCTCCCGCGTAGAGATCGAGATCGTGCTCGTCGAGCCAGTGGGGCAGCCGCCCGGTGGGAAAGCGGTCGCGCTGCGCGCCCCCGGGGCTCACGAAGTGCGGGTCCGACGCGCCGGGTGCGGGCATGGTGTCGGCGGACAGCGCCGCGTACAGGCCCGCGAGCCAGCCGCGGACGTCGGGCTCGATCTCGGCCTCGGCCCGGCCGGGCTCCTGGAAGTAGGAGACGTAGAACTCCTCGTCCCCGCCCATCTGCGCGAAGATCTCACTGGGGCGCGGGCCGCCGCGCGGGGCGTAGGGCACGCTGAGCAGTCCGACCGCGCGGAACACGTCGGGGCGGACGAGGGCGGAGACGGCGGCGATGTTCGCACCCCAGTCGTGCCCGACGACGATCGCGGACTCCTCACCCAGGGCTTTCACCACGGCGACGTTGTCCTCCACCAGCTCGAGGATCCGGTACGCGGTCGGCGCCTCGGGCCTGGAGGAGCGGCCGTAGCCGCGGACGTCGACGGCGACCGCCCGGTAGCCGGCCGCGGCGAGTGCCGGAAGCTGGTGGCGCCAGGAGTACCAGGACTCAGGAAAACCGTGGACGAGCAGGACCAGTGGGCCGGTCCCCTGCTCCACCAGGTGGGTCCGCCCGGCGGGCGAGGGGACAAGACGGTGGATGCGGTCTGTTGTGGACGGCTGCGGCACGGATCCTCCCAGGGGGCTCGACGCGTGGCCGGTGCGGCGAAGGGGCCGGAGCGGCCCGTTCGTCATGCGGCCTCCGGTACTACCGACGATCATGCGGCGGTCGGTGTGGCGCGAGCCAAGCCTGTTGCCGATTCGGCAAAACCGGCCCCGTGGTCGCGGGGCGCGTCGATGACCGGCCGCACGCGTCCTAGGCGCCGTGCGCGGCGGCGCGGCGCTGCCGTTTGCCGAGGGGGGCCTGGGACAGGTCCTCGGCCTTCGACCTGAGGTTCTTGTATCCGTAGCCGCGCTCGGTCAGCCACGCCTGCGCGGCGGCCTCGGCGCGCTCGGTCGCCTCCAGGATGTCCTCCTCCGCCTCTCCCGAGTCCAGGAACCGGAACGTGAAGGCGGGCCGGGCCGCGAGGTCGTAGCTGAGGTGCCCCTCGGGGGTGAAGGCGGCGTGCAGCACGTCGTGCTCGGACGCGCGGGCAAGGAGCTCGGCGCGTTGCTCCGCGCCGAGCCCGTCGAAGACGCCGCGGACGGTGACGCGGAAGGTACGTGTGCTCATCCGGCGACCCTAACCAGCGGGTTCGGTGGGACACCACCGTGTTTTTTCGCGAGACGGCCATCGGCTGAACACCGCGCTGTGGGGGAGGGGCTCGCCGAAAGCGTGCCCCTCGCCGGGCGCCGGTCTGGTCACCCGCCACCGCCGCTTCGGGGCGGAGGTCACGCGGCGTCGTGGAAGACCAGGCCCAGTGTGTGACGCCGCCCGGAGCGGACGGTGCTCACGCCGTGCCGCATCGGTCCGGTCGACCAGCCGCGCCGGGAGGCGACGGGCCGGTCGCGGGTGGTGAAGATCAGCCCGTGTCCCTGCGGGAGGGTCGTGGACGATCCCCGCGACTGCGCCCGGGGCCGCTGCTCGGTCATGATGAACTCGCCGCCGGTGAAGTCGACTCCGGGTGCGTCGAGGCCGATGACGACCTGGAGCGGGAACACCATCGCGCCGAACACATCGCGGTGCAGCGCGTTCCAGTCGCCGGGCCCGTAACGCAGCAGGATCTGAGCGGACTTGGCCTGCCCGGCCGCGTGGCACATCGCCAGCCACTCCTCCAGGTCCTCGGGCCAGGGGGCGGGCTGCCGGAGCTTGTCGGCCCAGTCCCGGGCGACGGGCAGCAGCCGCGGATAGAGCGACTCGCGCAACTCTTGTATCAAGTCGGGCAGTTCATGGGTGAAGTAGCGGTACTGGCCGGAACCGAAGCGATGGCGGGCCATGTCGACGGTGGTGCGGAAGCGGTCGGTCTCGTCGTAGAGCGCCCTGATCCCGTGGCATTCGTCGGGGGGCATCAGTCGAGTGGTCAGTGCGTGTCCGTGCTCGTTCAGCTCGTCGGTCAGTGCGGTCCAGTCGTTCGCCGCGACGCGGTCGGCGACCGGACCCGCCGGGTGGGTGGTGTCGAGCGTGTTCATGATGGTGGCGATCCTCAGGTGGCCGGGCGTGCGTGCTCCAGGTCGAGGAGCTGCTGCTTGCGCTCGAGACCGGCGGCGTACCCCGTGAGGGAGCCACTCGCGCCGATCACACGATGGCACGGGCGCACGAGCAGCAGCGGGTTCGCGCCGATCGCCGTGCCCACGGCGCGCACGGCGGCCCTCGACGCGCCGATGCGCGCGGCGATCTCTCCGTAGCTGACGGTCGTGCCGTACGGGACGGTCTCCACCGCCTTCCACACCCGCTGCTGGAAGTCGCTGCCCGCGCCGCTCACGTATTCGATGTCGAAGTCGGTCAGCGCCCCGTCGAAGTACGAGCGCAGCTGCGAGACGATCTCGGTGAACGCCTTCTCGTCCCTGGTCCAGCCGTCCTGGACGACGGCGCCGGACTTCTGGCCGGGCATGGACAGCGAGACCAGCGCCGTGCCGCCCTTCGCGGTGACCGACTCCTCGCCCACCAGCAGCAGCTCGCCCAGGGGACTGTCGATCGTTGTGTACACCGGCATCGGTCGTGTCCTTTCGAAGTGTGTCTCCGCTGTCCACTCTGCGCCATGGCCGCCACCACGGCTGGCGGAAATCGGACGCGGCGCACGGAAACGAAGGCGCACGAGAACGAAGAGGACCCGTGGACCGTTCACGCACGGTCCACGGGTCCTGTCACTCAGCTCGTCCTCGGGGAGCTCGTCCCCGGGGCGGGGATCAGTGCCGTACGAGCCGCACGGACAGCCCGTCCACCGAGTACACGGGCACGGCCCGGTATCCGTCCGCCTCGACCGTGATACGGGCGAACTGGCCGCGCAGCGACGACGTCCGGAGCACCGGGACGGTGGTGCCGGGGACCGGCGGCCGGTCGGCGTCCAGCCGCAGCGTGAGCGCGCTGTCCCGACTCAGTACGACCCGTCGCTCCACCGTCAGCGCGGGCACGCGGCCCGCACGGAGCGTCGCCTCCAGGCCCGCGCCGGACGCCTGCGTGTAGCTGCCGCGCACGCGTGCGGACGACGCCGCGTCGACCCGCAGGGTCCCGCCGTCCACCCGGACGTCGCCGCACCCCAGCGCACCCGTCGAACCGGCCGTCAGCACGCCCTCCTCCAGCACGGTGCCGCCCGTGTGGGCGTTGTGGCCCGTCAGGGTCAGCGCACCGGTGCCGCGCTTGACCAGCCGGCCGCACCCGGAGATGTCGTTGCGCCAGGTGTCGGCCGCGCTGAAGCCCCCGTCGGCGGCGTTCATGGTGACGTTCACGTCGGACTCGAAGGCCCCGTACCCGTCCGCGGCGGCGAACAGGTTGAGCCGACCCCACTGCTCGAAGCCGTCGAGCAGCACGTACCCGGAAGGCAGGGCGGTCGTGCGGAGCACCTCGCGGCGCTGGGCGGCGTCGAGGTAGGGCAGCCGCGTCTCCAGCAGGACCTCGGCGCCCTTGGGCACGGTCATGCCCTCGGAGCGGCCGTGCCGGGTGAGGACGTACGTCAGCCGGGGCGTGAGCGCGCGGGCGTTGGCGGCCCGGTCGGCGTACGGGTCGGTGGCGACGTCCGCCGAGTGCGCGTAGGCGTACAGGGTGTCCGCCGTCGAACCGGTCTGCTGCTGGAAGTACGCGGCGGCCTGGGCGCGCGCCGCGGCCTTGAGGGCGGCGTTGGCCGGGTCGGCCAGTGTGGCGGCGGCCAGGGCGGTGGCCATGATCCGGCCGCCGATGACGTCGACGGTGGAGTGCATGCCCGCCATGATCCGGGTGTGGCTGAGCTCGTAGGCGCGCGCCACCAGCTCCTGGAAGCGCTCGGGCACCGCGTACGCGTACGCCAGCCCCGCCAGGTGGAAGGCGTTGGTGTGGCCGCTGGGGAAGCCGCCGTCGTCGACCGCGGTCGTGCCGCGCTGCCACAGCAGCTGCGGAGCGACGATCACGTCGGAGTCGTAGACCGGGAAGCCGAGCGCGTCGACCTTCCCTGTGTCGACGACCTCGCTGTTCTCGTTCATGCGCCACGGACGCGGGTACTGGAAGGCGTACTTGCCGGGGTTGCCGGAGGCGTACGGGCCGCGCACCGTGTCCACCAGCTCGGCGACCTTGCCGAGCGCCGAGTCGTGCGAACCGGCGCCTTGCGCGGAGCCCGCCGGAGCGTCGGCCGGCACGGCGTCGTTGATCTTGCCGGAAGGAGTGCCGTCAGGAGCGCTGGTGATGGAGGTGACCGCCTTGGCGCCCGTCTTGTACAGGTCGGCCAGCGGACCCAGGCCGGCGATCATCGCGTAACTCTGGTGCTGCCGGTCGTAGATGAACGCCTCCTTCGCCTGTGCGTCGGTGCGGGCGTGCGTGATGCGGGCGCAGTAACGCATGTTGGCGCGCAGCACCTCGGACATGAGCGGCGTGCCCGTGTTCCAGGCACCCCCGGTCTTCCACACCTTGCTCATGCCGCCGAGGATCCTGACCACCGCGTTGGTCTCGGGCGTCAGGTTGGCGAGGACGTTGGTGGTGTAGTCGTCCACGAAGGCGGCGGGGCTCGTCGCGGCCTTCGCGTCCGCGGCGGCGAGCCAGGTGACGACGGTCGGAGCGGCCAGCAGCCCCGCCGAGGCGCCGAGCGAGTTGCGCAGGAACACCCGTCGGTTCAAGGCGCGTTCACGGACGGGGACCAAGGGGACGGACTGCTGCCCGGCTGGTGACGGCATGGATGTGCCTCTCCTGAGTGGAATGGGTCCTCCGACAGCCGGGTGAAGTCGTGAAGCGACTGTGCCCCTGTGGTGAGGACGAGTCATACGAGCGAAGATCTACGGCCGATTCATGTCACGCTTGCGAAGCGCGGGGGGCGGCAAAGTGTCGTACGGACGAATGCGCCGACCCTGTGCGCCCGCTGTACGGGCGAACGCGCCCCCGGCGCCGACTACTTGTCCGGCGCCCGCACCGCGGCGACGCGCGCTGCCCCGCGGGGGCGCCGGTCGCCCGCGAGTATCGCGCCACCCCGTCCCCTCATACGAGGGCTCGCGCCAACGCCACGGCCCCCTCGACCGGCGCCGCCCGCAACGGCCTGGGCCGTGCCCCGGGTACGGACTCGGTGAGTGACGTAGTGAAGGAGGCGTACAGGGCGGGTTGGGAGAGCACGGTGCTGCCGGCGACCACCACGTCGTCGACGGCGACCCCGCGCTCGGCGAGCCGCACGACGAGCGCGGCGAGCGACCGGCCCCCGTCGGCTATCACCGATCGCGCGATCCGGGAACCCCGCTCCGCGGCCTCGAACACGACGGGCGCGTGCCGACCCCACTCGGCCGACACGTCCGTCGCGCTCTCCAGCGCGGCGCCCAGGGCGGGCACCTCACTCACCCCGAACGCGGCGGTGAGCTCCTGGGCGAGTTCGTCCGGGGCTTCACCACGGTCGTGCGCCGCCCACACGGCGCGCGCCGCTTCCCGTACGAGACCGGCGGAGCCGCCCTCGTCACCGAGCGCCGCACCCCAGCCTCCGACCTGAACGGGGCTGCCGTCGGCCAGTCGCCCCACGGCCACCGAGCCGGTGCCGGCCACGAGACCGACACCCTTGTCCAGCCCCGCGGCGGGAACGAGGAGTTCGGCGTCGCCCACCACCAGACAGGGCACGTGGAGGACCGCCTCCAGCGCCGAGCGGAGCTCCGCACACTGCCGAGGCGTCTCGCAGGCGTGCCCGCCGACGGCCAGTGCGGCTGGGCGGGTGTCGACGGGCAGGGCCTCGTGGACCAATGCCGTCAACCAGCGGGCGGCGGCGGCCGGTTCGTGCGGCCGCCAGCCGCTGCTCGGCCGGACGCGTTCGGCGACCGGGTCCGCGCCGACGAGGGCGCGGAGATGGGTCTTGGTGCCACCCACGTCGATACCGACCACGAGCGGGGAAGAAGGAGTGTCCTGCACGGATCCTCTTTCGTCGTCTGGGCGAAGAGCGCCGAAGAGCATGGCACTGTGCTGAGACGGCGGGCGAACCGTGTCCGGTCGAACAGGAGTTGAGCGAGTCGGGAAGCCCCGGGACGGGCTTCTTGCGGAGCACGGCAGGCGAGTACCGGACTTCGTTAGGAAGTTAACTAACCAAGTACAGTGCGTCAAGAGTTGTCGCGCAGTCGATCAACGGGACGCCGCCGGAGGGCGGGACCGCGCGGCACGAGGGCATCGCATCGCCGCAATCCGTCATCCGGGGAGCGCGGCCCCTGACCCATGGGGGAACTGTGGAACACGTCGTGACTGAAGCCCCCCGCCTCACCGAGAGCGCCAGCGCGGTGTTCGCCGTCCTGGCCCAGGCCGGCAGCGCCACCCGGCCGCAGCTGGCGACCCTCGCGGGGCTGTCCAAGCCGACGGTCTCCGCCGCCGTCGCGGAACTGGAGAGCGCCCGGCTGGCCACCCACTCCGGCACCGCGTCCAGCGGCACCGGCCGCTCCGCGGCCGTGTACGGCCTGGGGCCCGCCTCCGGCTCGGTCCTCGCCGTCGACCTGGGCCCGGCCCGCACCCGGGTGCGGGGCTGCGCCCTGGACGGCACCCTGCTCGCCGAGGCGGCCACCCCGCGGGCCCGGGCCGCCGACGCCGTGCGCGAGGCGCTGGCCGCGCTGCCCGCCGGCGCCCCGCTGCGGGCCATCGTGGTCGCCGTCGGTGATGTCACCGAGCTCGACCGGGCGGGCACCGGCATGCGCCCGGCGACCGCCAAGGCCGGGCCCGTCTTCGACGCCGTGTCCGTCGCGCTGCCGCCGGGCGTGCCCGTCCACCTGGAGAACAACGTCAACTGCGCGGCCCTCGCCGAACTGCAGGAGGGCGCCGCGCGGGGCCGTCGTACCTTCGGCTATCTGCGGATCGGCGTCGGGATCGGTCTCGGCATCGTCATCGGCGGCCAGGTGCTGCGCGGCGCCAACGGCGCGGCCGGTGAGCTGGCCCGGCTGCCGTATCCCTGGGACGACGACCGGGAGCCGCGTCAGGAGGCTCTGGAGGCCTATGTCGGCTCGCACGCCCTGCTGCGCCGGGCCGCCCGGGCCTGGCGGGCCGGTGACGGCCCGCGCCCCCGTACCGCCGAGCGGCTTTTCGCGCTGGCCGCCGCGGGCCGGGAACCCGCCCGTGGGCTCGTCGCCCGGCACGCCGCCGACGTGGGCCGGCTGGCCGCCGCCGTGACCGCCGTACTGGACCCTGGGCTGATCGTGCTGGGCGGCAGCACGGGTGCCGATCCGCAGCTCCTGCCGGGGGTGCGGGCCGAACTGGGCCGGCTCAGCTGGCCCACCGAGGTGGTCAGCAGCCAGATCGGGGATCTCGGTACCGTCGTGGGTGCCGCCCGGCTCGCCGTGGCCAGGGGAGTCCAAAACGTGACCGAAGGCGCGCAGGCGAAGGATTGACGGCTTACTTATCGGTCTGCCAATGTCCGGACAAGCGCTTTCTAAGTCGGCCGGGACGTCGACTTGGGGTGAGCGTCCCGGCCGTACCCAGACGTACGGCAGCCCGGCGAGGGCGTGCTCGCGGGCGGCGGCCGTCGAGGCCGGGGACCCCACCCGTCAAGGCGACACGGCCGGGCGAGGCCGTGCCCCCGGAAAGCGAAATCTCCCGCGAAATGCACCCGTGCCGCCTCGGCTGGCGCCGTGCTTCTTCCGCTACGACGAAAAGGGATTGAAGATGACCAGTGTGGGTGTGCGGCGCTCTCGCCGACTCGGCCGCGGCGGCATACGCCGTCTGGTTCCTCTCGCTGCCGTGGCCACGGCAGGAGCCCTGCTGCTCTCCGCCTGCGGGTCGGGATCCGGCTCGGGCGGGAACTCCAAGTCGCTGACGTTCTGGATCTCCACGGTTCCGGGGCAGGACGCGGGTTGGAAGAAGCTGGTGGCGCAGTACAAGAAGGAAGCCGGCGTCGACGTCAAGCTCGTCAACATCCCCTACGACGGCTACCCGACGAAGCTGCACAACGCCGCGCAGGCGAACTCCCTGCCCGACGTGGCGGATGTGCCGGCGCTGGACCCGATCTGGTCGAGCAAGCTGATCGACCTCAGCTCCATCGCCAAGAACAAGACGAACAACATCAACGCCAACTTCCTCGCCAAGGACTCGTCCGGGAAGGTGCTGTCCATCCCCTCGGACGTCACCGCGTCCGGCCTGTTCATCAACGAGACGCTGTTCAAGAAGGCCGGCGTCGCCGTCCCGACCTCGCCTCAGAACACCTGGACCTGGACCGACTTCATCAAGGCGGCAAACAAGGTCCGGGAGAAGACCGGCGCCAAGTACTCCCTCACGTTCGACCAGTCGCCGTCCCGGCTGCGCGCCATGGTGTACGAGATGGGCGGGCAGTACGTCCACGCGGACTCCTCCGGCAAGTTCTCGGTGGATGCCGCGACCAAGAAGGCCGTGGAGTACTTCGTCGGACTCAACGACGACAAGACCATGCCGAAGTCGGTGTGGACCAGCGGCGCCGACCCGTCGGCCATGTTCCAGAGCGGTGACGTGGTCGCCTACTGGTCCGGCGTGTGGCAGGTGCCCGCCTTCGCGACGAGCATCAAGAAGTTCGACTGGGCGAGCGTCCCGACTCCCGCCGAGCCGGTGCAGGCCAGCGACGTCAACAGCGGCGGCATGATGGTGGGCTTCAACAACAACGGCGCCGCGACCACCGCCGCGCAGAAGTTCCTGTCCTGGGTGTACGAGCCGGACCACTACCGCGAGCTGTGCGAGGCGTCCGGGTTCCTGCCCGTCGAGAGCGGTCTGAACCCGAAGTACCCCTTTACCTCCGAGGCGGCGCAGGCGGCGTTCAAGCTGTACAACGAGGAGATCCCGCTCTACGCCCCGATCTCGGGCTACTTCAACGGCGCGCAGACCGACTGGGTGCTGAAGGGCAAGAGCCTCACCACCGACCCGACCAAGACAGAGCTCGGCAAGGCGATCAACGGCCAGCAGTCGGTCGACAAGGCCCTGGAGAACATCGTGGCCGGCTACAACCAGCAGGTCGGCGGCGGATCGTAGGCCGGAGGGGCCGGGCGGCGGGATCGAGACACCGCCGCCCGGCCCTGGGCGCTCACGTGATGCCGGGCCATGAAGTGAGCCCACAGCAATCCATTCCACCAGCACGGAAGTCAGGAAGATGACAAAACGCGCCGCGGACGTGTCCGTGAGCCCGCCCAGGCGACGACGCAGCACCTACACCCTCGCGCCGCTCGTCCTCATCGCGGCCAATGTCGTGCTCTTCGCGCTGTTCTTCGTGTGGCCGGCGGTGATCGGGCTCGTCTACTCCTTCACGAACTACACGGGCGTGGGGGCGTTCCAGTTCGTCGGACTGGACAACTACCACAACCTGTTCGGTGACTCCGCCTTCTACGACGCGCTGACCCGGACGCTGTTGTACACCGTCCTCTTCGTTCCGCTGAACTTCGCGCTGTCGCTGCTCATCGCCAACGTGCTGGTGAGCAAGCACGCCAAGGGTGCGTCGGTGGCCCGCGTCGTCTTCTTCATCCCGTGGCTGCTGTCGCCCATCGTCGTGGGTGTCCTGTGGCGGTGGCTGTTCGGTGAGAACTTCGGACTGGTCAACTACGTCGTCGAGAAGTTCGGCGGGTCCGCCGTTCCGTGGCAGTCGAACGCGGACCTGTCGCTGGTGGTGGTAGTGGTGGCGGCGTCCTGGGCCTGGACGGGCTTCTCGATGCTGCTGTTCATCGCGGCGATCAAGAACGTACCGGTGTCGTACTACGAGGCGGCCTCACTCGACGGCGCCGGTCCATGGCGCCAGTTCATCAGCATCACGCTGCCGAGCATCGCGCCCACCTCGTTCATCGTGATCCTGCTCAACACGATCAACGCGATGAAGGAATACCCGCTGTTCGTCTCCCTCAACAACGGCGGACCCGGAACGTCGAACAACCTGCTTGTCCAGTACATCTATCAGACCGGCTTCCAACGGGGCCAGATCGGCTACGCGAGCGCCGCGTCGTTCGTGCTCATGCTCATCCTGATGGCCGTCGCGATCATCCAGCTGGTCGTCAACCGGCGGGTGGAGAACCGATGACAACCACAGACATGCCACGCAAGGCCGACGCCGGTCCCGGACGGTCCGTCTCCAAAAAGCGGCCCCGCGGTGCGAGCAGCGGTGGGCTCCGGCGGGCGGTACCCGCGACGACACTGCTGTGGATCCTGGCGTGCCTCTACGGGTTGCCGGTGCTGTGGTTCATCCTCAGCTCCTTCAAACCCGCCGGGGATCTGTTCTCCTATCCGCTGACGCTGGTTCCGCACCACCCCACCCTGTCGGGTTACCTGACGGCGTGGCGCAGTGCCAACTTCTCGCAGTACTTCATCAACACGACCCTCGTGTGTGTGATCACGACGATCCTCACGGTGGGAGCCAGCTGCTGTACCGGGTACGCGCTGGCCAAGTACGACAACAAATGGCTCAAGGCGTTCTTCATCTGCATCCTGGCCACCACGATGCTGCCGGGCGAGGTCATGCTCGCCCCCGAGTTCCTGGTGGTCCGCAACCTCGGCCTCTACAACTCGTTCGCCGGCATCATCCTCCCGGCCGTGCTCACCGCGACCGGATGCTTCATGTTCCGGCAGTTCTTCCTGACGGTTCCCGACGAACTCGTGGAAGCCGCACGCATCGACGGCGCCCGCGAACTGTCGATCTTCCTGCGGATCATGGTGCCGCTCTCCCGGCCCATCATGCTGACCCTCGCCATCCTGTCCTTCCAATGGCGATGGAACGACTACATCTGGCCACTTCTGATGCTGAACGACCCCAACAAGTTCACCGTGCAGATCGGCATCCAGAGCATCGTCGGCGCGCAGAACATCAACTGGTCGGTCCTGCTCGGCGCATCGGTCATCTCCATGATCCCGCTGATCGTCATCTTCCTGGTCTTCCAGCGCTACGTCATGGGCGCCGACATCAACGCCGGACTGAAGGACTGACCGTGTCCACCCCGCTCGACCACGAGTTCGTCCGCGCGGTGGCCGGCGCCGCCGACCGGCCGGCCGCCCCGCTGGCGGCCGGCCCCAGGCGAACCGCTCGCCGGGCCGGACCGGGGCGACGTACTACGGTACGACCCGGGGCAGGACCACACCGTGGTGGGCGGCACCGACACGACGACCGGGAACCGCGTCCACATCGGTGGGCACGGCCCGCACACACTGACCGTCGCACTGCGCGCCCGCCGTCCCTCGCCCGTCGTCTGACCCGACAAACCACGCCATGGCCACCTCCGGCATGAAGGGCTGATCCACCCGTGCACCTCCTCCGCCAGCTCGGCCCGCTGCACAATCTGCCGGACACGCCCGAGGCGTACGACGCGGTCCTCGCCGACGTGGTGGAGCAGGCCCTGGCCCGCCTCACGCCCGAGGGCAATCTCGAACACCCCGACTGTGTGGACGACATCGGCGACACCTCCCTCGGCGTCACCTCCCTGCTGGCGCTCGCCTGGCAGCGCAGGAGGGACCCGCGCCTGCCGGAGGCCGTCGGCCGCGGCCTGCGCTTCCATCTGCGGGAGCGGGTCTTCACCGAGGACAACCCCGGCTACCCGAACCTGAGGAGGCGCGGCTCCGGACTGCCGTACGCCCGCTACGTACTGGAGGACGGTGCCCACCCCATCGGTGACTGGCCGAGCACGGTGTGGGCCTTGCTCCAAGCGGTCAACATCCTGGGCACGGCCGACCCGATCGTCCCCGACGAGGACCGCCGCGAACTGGTCGGGCTGGCGCACGGCTACTGGCTGTGGCTGACCGAAGCGACCTTCTTCAACCCGCAGGAGGCCGGCAACCAGGCCATCGGCTGCGTCGTCGGTGGGCTGATGCTCGCAGGCCATCTCCCCACGGAGGAAGGGGAGTCGGTCCGCGCGCGGGCGATGAGTCTGTACGCCGACGAGATCCGCGCCCGCCGCGTCCGCGACCGGGGTGCCCTGCTGCCCCCGGAGCACGGGGGCGCGTACGACAACAACTACGGGCCGATCTCCCTCTCCTTCCTCGCCCAGGCCCACAAGGTCAGCGGGGAGCCGGTCTTCGCCGAGGACGGGGACGCACTCGCCCGGTATCTCGACGCTCGTCTGACGGTGGGCGGCTTCGACATCGGCGGGCCGCGCTACAGCGAACAGCACTCCGGCTTCGAGGCCGTGCTCGGCCTGCGCCACTTCGGCCGGCGGATCGGCGCCGACCTCGGCCGCTACCGGGGCGACACCCGCTGGGGCCGACATGCGGTCGGGCCGGACGGCGCGATCGACGGCCACTTCGCGTTCATGCTGGTCTGGCAGATCCAGGACACCACGCGCTGGCACCGGACGCCGTCGAGGAACCCCGCACGGCATCAACTGCGCGCGGGCACGGTCTCGGTGGCCTTCGACCAGCGGATGACCCCTTCACTGGTCGAGGCGGCGGGCACGTACTACCTGCCCGCCGCGGTCAACCGCCAGCACGGCTTCGGCCCGGTCGTCGACGGCTTCCTGCTCAGCCGCCCCATGGGCGAGGTACGGGTGCGCGACCTCGAGAGCGACGGCCTCAGCGCCAAGCTCGTCACCAAGCCGGTCGTCGGCCGCGACCAGGTGCTGCGCCACGTCCGGTCGTTGTACGTCACCGACGGCGTGAGCCTGTGGACCGCGGTCGCCGTCGAACGCCTCGACGGGACGCCGTACCTGCTCGCCGGACTGCCGTACGCCACCGACGACGGGGACCGGGTGCGCAGGACCGCCGAGGCCGCCGTGACCTCGGCCGGCCCGCTCAGGCTGACACATCCACAAGCGGACGGCGTGGACCACTTCGACGCCCGCTCCGAGACGACCCAGGAGCTGGCGGCGTTCGCCCTGGCCGCGGACCCGCGCGGCTACGGCAACCCGGACGAGGGCTGGCGCCACCTCGTCACCTCCACGGCACTCGAAGCCGCACCGGCTCCCGGCGCCCCGCAGGACCTGCACGTCTTCGTTGTGCGCTACGGCTCCCCGGGCCCTCTCGCCCCCACCTTCGCAGAAACACCGGCGGGCCTGACGATCCGCACCGAGGCGTTCACCGCGCTGATCGGGAATCCCGCGGGTGATGACCGAGGGGAACCCGCGCTGGAACTGCGGCGGCGGTGACCTCCGCGCCGACCACCAGGTCGGCACGGTCCCGTGTCGCGGCGACCAGGTCGGCGTTGAGCTGGTCCGTGCCGAGCACCCAGGCCACCGCCGTGTCGTGGTCCTTGCCGAACTCCTCGTGGCGGGCGACGAGACGACGCAGGCGCTCCTCCTCGTCGAGCTCGCAGAACCACACCTCGTCCAGCCGTGACCGTACGCGCGCCCAAGCCCCGTCCCCCAGCAGGAGGTAGTTGCCCTCGGTGATGATCAGGCGGGCGCTGCGGAAGACCGGGACGGCGCCCGCGACCGGCTGCTCCAAGGTCCGCTCGAAGCCCGGCGCGTAGACGATGTCGTCCTCCTCCTCGTCACGCAGCCTGCCCAACAGCGCCGCATACCCCGCCGCGTCGAAGGTGTCCGGAGCGCCCTTGCGGTCCCGGCGGCCCAGCCGGTCCAGCTCGACGTCCGCGAGATGGAACCCGTCCATCGGCACATGCGCGACCCGGCCGGGCGCGTCGCCGTTCAGCTCCCTGACCAGGCGCTCGGCCAGCGTCGTCTTGCCCGCGCCAGGGCTTCCCGTGATCCCGAGAATCGCACGCCCACCGGGGCGCACCAGCGCCGCGGCCCGCTCCACGAGGTCGTCGAAGGTCATGAGCGGGGCCTGCGCACGACGGCCGTCCCGCCCACCGGGTCGATCAACTGCTCGAAGCCGGTAGCGGATATCTGGCCCTGGCACACGCCGTTCCGCCACGGCGGAAGGCCGGCCTGTCCGGCGCGCGGCAACAGCTGGTCCGCGAAGGCCGCTAGAGTCAGCAGGATGACCAGTCCCGGCAGGGTCATGAAGACGGCGAATCCCATGCCACCAGTATCAGGGGGCGGGAGTGGGATTCGGCCAGGCTCCGGCGACCCGGGGTCAGGGACCGGTCATTCCGCCTATGCTCATCAAGCTGTTGAATTTTGGTCAATAGCGGGCGCCGCAGCCGCCGTCCACGGGGAGAACGTCATGTCGCAGCAACGCCCTACGCTCGCCCCCCACAGCTACCGGGCGTATTTCGACCACCTGCTCGCCTGCCAGAAGTGCAGCGAGCCACCGAGGCGATGCGGCGACGGCAGCGCCCTGTACCGGACCTACCGGTCCGACCTGAAGAAGTCATGAGCCCGGCCCACGTTCTGTCCGGCGGAGGGGTGCGGCCGGACGGGTGGGTCCGGCCGCACCTTCGCGCGTCAGTCGCGGGCGATACCCGGCGCGATGTCCTCGTGGCGCTCCACGGTGGTCGCCGAGGAGGTCGCGCTGCGCAGCTTCGCGGTCGTCGGCTTGCCGCAGAACGCGGATTCCAGCGTGCGGGCCATCGTGTTCAGCACGTTCACGTTGTTCGAGGTGTTGGCGAGCGCGGTGACGCTGCGCTTGCCGTCCTTCGAGGCGAACGCGTACGTGTAGTAGCCCTGCACGGTGCCCGTGTGGCCGTACACCGAGATACCGCAGGACAGGTCACGGCGGCGCAGGCCGAGGCCGTACCCCTGGGTGCTGTTGACCGTCGTCCACTGCTGCATCTGCGCGAGCTGCGCGGCGGACATGAGCTGCCCGCTCATCAGCGCGGAGAAGAACGTGTCCAGGTCCTGCGTGCTGGAGATGACCGCGCCCGCGCTCTGCGCCCAGGACACCGTCTGCTCGGTGGAGTCGACCAGGGCCCCACCGGCCTCGTCCGGCGTGAGGTAGCCGTTGGCGTGGGTGCCCGGGATGACGGTGTCGGGGTGCACGTAGAAGGTGTCGGTCAGGTTCAGCGGCGTGAAGATGCGGTTCTGGTACTCCGTGGCCACGGAGTGGCCGGTGAGCTTCTCGATGAGCATGCCCGCGACGACGAAGTTCGTGTTGGAGTATGAATAGGCCGCGCCCGGTGCGTTGGTGACCCCGTGCTTGAGGGACAGGGTGATCAGGTCCTGGTAGCTGAAGACCTTGTTGCGGACGGACTCGAAGCCCGGGACCGTCTGCGCGAACATGTCGTTGGTGTAGTCGTACAGCCCACTGCGGTGGCTCATCACCTGACGCACGGTGATCCGGTCGTCGGGCAGCAGCCCGGGCAGATAGGTGTTCACCGAAGCGTCCAGGTCGAGCTTGCCCTCGTCCACCAGTTGCAGCAGGACCACGGCGGAGAAGCTCTTGGTGACGCTGCCGACGCGGAACCGGTCGGTCGTGGTGATCGCACGCCCGGTGGCCCGGTCGGCGACTCCCTCCGACAGCTGGTGGATCGTGCCGTTGTCGTCGACCCGCACCATCGCACCGGGGGCTCCCTGGGAAAGGGCCGTGTGCAGCACCGCCTGTAGACCGGCGTCGTCGGGTGCCGGCAGATCCGCGGCCGCGGCGGTGCCGGCCTGTGCGGGGACTGCGAGGAGGGCCAACAGCACCGCGCCCAGCGCCGTACCTCTGCCCACCGTTCCTGAGACCATCTGATTCTTCTCCCGAGTTCCCTCTGTGTACCGCGCCGCGGATGCGAACGCCGGCACCATCTCTACGCGCAGGAGGGGCAGATGGGTTGCATGTCACGCGAAGGAAAGCGGAAAAGATCCTTCAGCGGCCGAAAAGCTGCGTCCAGTACGTGCCCGCCGTGCCGCCGCCCGCGAAGCCGATGCCTATGTGGGTGAAATCGGGCTTGAGGATGTTGGCGCGGTGGCCCGGACTGTTCATCCAGCCGCGGACGACCTCGGCGGGGGAGCGCTGGCCGCAGGCGATGTTCTCCCCGATGGTGCGGCGCTCGGAGCCCGCGGCGGCGGCCCGGTCCCACGGCTGGCTGCCGTCGGGGGAGGTGTGGGAGTAGAAGGCGCGGGCGACCATGTCGTCGCTGTGCGCCTGGGCCGCGGTGGTGAGCAGGGTGTCGACGGCGAGCGGCGCCAGGCCCTCCGCGGTCCGCTCGGCATTGGTCAGCGCGACCACCTCACCCGCCGTCTGCCGCAGGCCGTCGTGGCTGAAGGGCCTGGCCCACAGCGCCGTCCAGTACATGTCGCCGGAGCGTCGGCCGGGGACGTACGCGAGCCCCGCCTGGCTGTACGCCGGGTTGTACAGCGTGTCGCGGGACTGCTCGGTGGTGAGGCAGTACTCCACGAACTCGCCCGGGGTGCGGGGGCCGGAGACGAGGTGCTCGCCGACGGTCAGATACGCGTATCCGGCGGATGTGATGCGCTGGTAGACGGAGATCCCCCGGGTGCTCTCGGAGCTGAGGAGTCCGCGTGCCGCCATGTCGGAGGCGTGGGCCCGGGCCGCGGTCGCGAGCCGCGCGTCGAGGGAGACGGGCGGGGAACCGGCCGCGCCGCGCACCGAGTTGACCAGGTCGAGGAAGCCGTCCGGGTCGGCAGCCGCCATCGGTGTCGGATCGTCCCCGGTGGCGTCCTCGGTGACATCGACCCCGAAGTCCCGTGCGATGCCGGCCAGTCCGTCCGCGTATCCCTGGCCCAGTGCGCGCAGCTTCCACGCCGTGCCGCGTCGGTAGATCTCGGCGAGCAGCAGCACGGTCTCCCGCTGTGGGCGCGGGGGTGTGAACCGGGCGAGGGCGTGACCGCCCGGACCGCTGACGTGCAGGGTGGGAGCGGGCAGTCGGCCAAGTGGCGTACCGGGATCGGCCGGACTGACGACCACGGTGACGCGGCTCGCGCCGGGCCGCAGGCGCGGCGGGTCGATGGTGAGGTGCTCCCCGGTGAGCCGGGCGCCCGGTGCCGTCGGCTGGTTGTAGAACACGAAGTCGGCGTCGCCGCGCACTTTGCCGCTGTCGTCGGTGATGAGTGCGGAGACGTCGAAGGGACCCGGCACCCGGATCGTCAGGATGCCGCCCGGCAGGGGCACGTTGCCCCCGGGAACCAACTCGCTCATCGTGCCGCCCGTGGAAGTGACGGTCCTCGCGGACCACCGGCACGGGCGCACCCGCTTCCCGCCCGCTCACCCCGTCAACGTCCCGTTCGCTCCCGAGGGTTCCCGCGCTCCGCGGCACCGCGTGCGTCGATCGCCTCGGGCGGGCGCAACGACCGCAGCGCGAGCAGGAGTACGCCGATGTCGTCCAGGTAGATGGGGTCGGGCAGCAGGTCGGTCGGCAGCAGGAGATAGGCGACCGCACCCCAGAAGACCCAGCGGGACCCGGTCGGAAGCCCCGCGCGCCTGAGGTCACGGCGGGTGCGCACGAGTCGTACCAGGACCGCGATCGCCACCCCGAGCGCGGCGGCACCCAGGATCGCGACGATGAGGACCACCGTCCATGTCGTGGAGTCCATGAGTTCCGTCCAGAGCTCTCGTAGGGCAGTTCCTCCCCTTCGTGTTCCCGCTCGCCCGGTTCGTACCGCCCCCGAAACACCGGCCGATTCAGGCCGAGCCGGCGGCGACGCAGAACTCGTTGCCCTCCGGGTCGGCCATCACCACGTGGTGCCCGTCGAACTCCTCCAGGACGGAGCCGCCCGCCTTCACGAGCCGCTCGGACTCCGCCCTGATCCGCGCCCACCGCTCTTCGGGACCGCCGTGTCCCGGCACACGGACGTCGATGTGGAGGCGGTTCTTCGCCGTCTTCGGCTCGGGAACCTTGAGGATGGACAGGCGGGGGCCGACGCCGTCGGGATCGCAGAGCCACGCGCCGTCGTCCGCGGAGTCGTCCTCCGGGAGGTCGAACTGCGCGAGCCACTCCTCGCGGGTGGTGAACGGAGCGGGCGGAGGCTCGTCGATGTACCCGAGTGCCGTCTTCCAGAACTCGGCGAGGAGTTTCGCGTCCGCGCAGTCAAGGGTCAGATCGATTCTGGCTGCCATGACAGGACCGTACTGCGCACCTCTGACAATCCGGCCGTACGGCTCTTACCGACCCTCGGGAACGTCACGGCGGCAGAGAACGAAGTCGTCGAAGACGTGCCGTCCGGGGCGGTCGCCGACGGTGTCGATCGCCGCGCGGATGTCGTGCAGTTGGCCCGTCGTCATCTGCAGGGGCGGCTCGTCGGGCTGGTAGGTCGTGCGGACGGGATAGTCCACACCCGGTTGCCGGACATCTCGATGTGGCAGCCGAGCACGTGCGTGACCGGCCGTTCGGCACAGAAGTCGATCAGGCGGTCGACGGTGCGGGTGAACGCGGCCCAGTCCTCGACGTACAGACGGCCGGGATAGACCGTGTCACCGGTGAGGAGGAAGCCGGTCCAGGGGTCGAAGTACGTCACCGCGGCCGCGTGGTGGCCCGGCGTGGCCAGGCATTCCAGGACCCGGCCCCCGAGATCGACGCGGGCGACTCCTTCGGGGTCGCCGTCGAAGCCGAAGAACGGCCAGGCTTTGTCGAGGGCCGCGTCGACGACCGTGGTGCCGGGACGGCCGGCGAACTGCGCGTCCCCCGCGACGTGGTCGCCGTGCGGGTGGGTGTGCAGCACCAACAGCTCGTAGCCCTCCCGGGGACGGGCGGTCAGCCAGGTCTCCAGCAGCTCGTCCACCACCCGGCGCAGAGGGAACCAGTCGGCCGAGGCCGTGGCACCGGTGTCGATCAGCACGGCCCGTGTCTCGCCGAACAGCAGGAAAAGGAACGGCGCCTCGTAGTCGACGGCCATGTTCTGCCGCAGGATCACCGTGTGCGCGTCGTGGGCGTGGACCTGGATGTCGGGATCGGTGTTGTGCTTGGCCGACGGCGATCCGTGGATCCACCGCACGTCCAGCGCCCGCGCGCCCGCGGCCTTCTCCGCTGCTTCAGTGGTCTGTTCGGTCCTCGGCCTCTGGGTGTCCACGACGTCTCCCGGTGATGATCCCGCCGGGACCACCACCTGGACCCGGGACCTCAGTTTCGCCCGGCGTTGTGGTCGACGAGTGCCTGGGTCACCGCTCGGACGCTCCGGGCGATGTGATTGAGCTGCAGCACTTCGGCGGCGTACATCTTGATGGTGTGCTCGATGACCGATTCGTGCAGGCCGAGAGCGGGGAGTTCGGCCCGGGCGGTCTGCAGGGCGGTCCGGGCGACCCGGATCTCGTGCTGCACCTGGATCTGGGCGTGACGGGCGAGCAGCACGGGGTGCTTTCTGAGCGCCGGGTAGCTCGCGTAGCGGGAGGGCACCAGATCGCGCAGCCACTTGGTCGCGGAGCGCTCCCAGTCGAAGCTGCCGGGGGTCTTGACCTGGCACGGCCAGTCCGAGGTCATCGGTGAGTACGTCGTCAGGGCCATGTTCATCGCTTCCGGGTTACGTCGGCGGCAAGGGTCAGCGGGTTATGGGGCGGCCCCGGTCTAGGGGATGGCCGGGGCCGCCACCACGGGCACCCACTCACGCGGGGCCCGTCCGAACATCCGGGGCCCCATGCGGGTAGGAGCGGACGGCCCCGGATGGCCGTAGGACGTGACCCGGAGGCCTCCTGGTCTCATCCGCGAGAAGTATTTATATATACCGCCGGATGCGCAAGGACATGAAAAAATTCATCCGCGATATGGGCGAATGATCCCGCGATGCCGTAGTGGCGGGGGGTGTGCGGGAGGGAAGCCGTGCGGGGGTCAGTCCTTGAGGAAGAACTGGTGCTGCTCCGCGATCTGCTCGTACTCCTCCAGCCGCGCCTGCGTCCGCTCCGGATCGGCGTCGGACATGGCTTGGAGGAGCGCCGCCGACATCATGACGGGCGCGGCGTAGGAGTCGAAGACGAGACGGGCCCCGGTGCCCACGGTGAAGGTGGCGTCCGCCTCGTCCGCGAGCGGTCCGAGCGCCAGGTCGGTGATCAGGGCAACCTTCAGCCCCGCGCTGCGCGCGACCCGCACCGCGGTCAGCGTCTCCTGGGCGTGCCGGGGCATTCCGAAGGCGAGCAGCCAGGTGCCGCCCGCCTCGCGCGACTGGAGCAGCGCGTCGTAGGCGACGCTCCCGCCGCGCGTCACCAGCCGCACATCGGGGTGGATGCGGCGGGCGGCGTAGGCGAAGTACTCGGCCAGCGACACCGAGATGCGCAGGCCGAGAACGGTGAGCGGGGTCGACTGCGACAGCGCGCGGCCGATGGCGATCACCTGGTCCGGATCGGCGAAGTCGCGGCGCAGGTTCTCCAGGTTCTCGATCTCGGCGTCCACCGCCAACTGCAGCTCGTTGCCGTGGTCCTCCGCGGGCGCGCCCGGGGCGCTGGAGAGTGTGCTGAGCGCGATGGCCTGCAGTTTCTCCCGCAGCGCGGGGTAGCCGCTGAAGCCGACCGCCGCGGCGAAGCGGGTCACCGAAGGCTGGCTGACCCCGACGCGTTCGGCGAGATCGGTGATCGACAGGAACGCCGCCTCGGTGATGTGCTCGATCAGGTACTGGGCGATGCGGCGCTGTCCGGGCGAGAGCCGGGGGCCGTCGAACAACTCCCTGAGCTGGGACGTGGGTGCCGCGCCCACCTCCGGAGCCGTCTTTCCCGAGGTGATCGCAGACGCCTGAGCGCGTGCCTGCTGCGGCGATGGCACCGATGTGCCTCCTTCGTGTCCCACGAGAACTCAACATAGCTCACGGACCGTGCTGACCAGGGCATGGATGACCACACGCCGTAGCTCGGCGGGCGTGGAACGTGAGGTCGGGAGCCCGGTGGGCGGCATGGCCCGGTGTGAGCGGGAGGCCGTACGGCCTGGGTTCTGCTCCATGAAGATCGCATCAGGATGTGAACCTGGTCTGATTCACGACAAGTTGACGACGGGCCATGGACAGCGACTGAGACGGGTGTTGAGGATGGGAGTCCCCATCCGTAGGAGTTGTTCATATGCGTAGACGACGCCTGCTGACCGGTGGAGCCGCCCTCGCGGCCGCCGCCTCGCTCCAACCCGCCCTGACGGACACCGCGCAAGCCGCTTCACCCGCCACGCCGCTACCCTCCGGAGCCGCGGTCGTCACCGTCCTGCGGCGCGTGGCCGACCAGTGGATCGGCGCGCACACGGACCCCGGCGACAACGGCTGGGCCAACGCCACCTTCTTCAGCGGACTGCTCGCTCTCCAGCGCCTGACCGGCAGCCCCCGCTATCTGGCGTACGCCAGGAACTGGGCCGAGAAGCACGCGTACGGCCTCAACGGCGGAGTCACCACGCGCCATGCCGACAATCACAACGCCGGGCAGGCCTACCTCGACCTGTACGAGATCGAGCCGGAGGAGAGCAAGATCTCCGCCATCGAGGAGTCGCTCCACCGCATGGTCTACACCGACCAGCCGGACAAGAACGACGACTGGTGGTGGGACGACGCCCTGCACATGGCGATGCCTCCGTTCGCCAGGATCGGAGTGCTCCGCGGCGACCCGCGGTACTGGCAGAAGCTGTACGCCCTCTACGACCACACCAAACGTCTGGAGGGCGGACCCGGCCTGTACGACGCCGGCACGGGGCTCTGGTATCGGGACAAGCGGTTCCTCCCCGGGGTCCCCGGCGGGATCCTCTCGCCCGCGGGCAAGCCGGTGGTCTGGTCGCGCGGCAACGGCTGGGTGGCGGGCGGACACGCCAAGACGCTCAAGGCGCTGCCACCCGCCGAGCGGCGCACCGGTGAGTACCGCGACACCCTTGTACGTCTGGTGACGGCCGTCGCCGGGATCCAGCGCACCGACGGCTTCTGGAACGTCAACCTCGCCGACGCCACCCATCTGCCGGGCCCCGAGACGAGCGGCACCTCCTTCTTCCTCTACGGCACCTCCTACGCGATCCGGGCCGGCCTCGTCGACCGGCGCACCCACCTCCCGGTCGTGGCCCGCGCCTGGAACGGCCTCGTCAGCACGGCCGTGCACCCCGACGGCTTCCTCGGCTACGTCCAGAACGTCGGCGACCGCCCCGAATCCAGCCAGCCCGTCACCTACGACAGCACCGCGAACTTCGGCGTGGGCGCCTTCCTGCTCGCCGGCACCGAACTCGCCCGCCTGGTCGGACCCTGACGTGACACACCGGTGCCCCCGCCATGCGCGGCGGGGGCACCGGCCTGTCGCTGTCAGGGCTGCGCGGTGAGCGTGAAGCTCTGCGCCGCGGAGCCGTCGCAGGTGCGCTGGGTGAGCTGGACGCTGTTCGTCGAGGCGCTCGCCGAGGTCAGGCACTTGCCGCTGTGGCGGGCCGTGAAGTGGTAGCGCCCGGTGCTCTCCTTCACCGGCAGCCACTGCTGGTTCTGTCCACCCGAGTAACTCCACAACTGGAGCGGCGCGTTGTCGGCCGTCGAGACACCGGTCACGTCGATGACCTGCTGTGGATTGACACGGATGGCGGCCTGCCGGTACCCGCTGTCGGTCGAGCGGAACTGGAACTGCTGGGCCTGGGTGCCGTTGCAGGCGTACTGCTGGATCACGGTCCCGTTCGCCGTGGCGGCCGAACGGGCGTCCACACAGGTGCCGTTGCCGGCATTCGTCAGCGAGTACCAGGCGGTCTCGGAGGGGGAGTCGGCCGGGGGTGTGCCGGTGTCGGCCCCTCCCAGCCACTTCAGGCCGTCCAGCAGGAACTGATTCTGTGTCGCGCTCGCGAACGTCGACGACAGACGCGTGTTGGTCGTGTAGTTCATCGCGTTGTGGCCGAAGTTCGCGTACAGCATCTTGTACTGCGTGTTGGTCCACAGGATCGGGTAATAGCCGCTGTACCAGGACTGGTTGGGATCCGTTCCCACCGGGAAGCTGCTGGGGTCGATCGAGGCCAGGATCCTGATGTTCGGGTTCTGCCGCAGATCGTTGGACCAGCTGTACCACTCGCTGACCGACGAGGTGAACGTGGCCGGCAGGTTCTTGGTGGCCGCGTGCGTCCGGTCCTCCACCTTCAGGGTCACCGATGTCGGACCCCAGGTGTTGGACACGAAGTTGCCCGAGCCGAGGAACGTGTTGTGGTACCAGGACCAGCTCGCCGCGTCCGTCGTGAAGGCGGAGACGTGGAAGCCCATGAAACCGCCGCCGCCCCTCATGTACGCCTCGAACCCGGTGCGTTGGGCGGCGGTTTGCGGCAAGTCGTCCAGGAACAGGACGACTTGGTACGCGTTGACCCCGCCGTTGGCGAGCAGGTCCCAGTTGGTGCTGGCCGTGTAGGTGAAGCCGTTCGCCGCGGCCTGCTGCGGGAACCAGACGTTGGCCTCCTTGTCGAAGTCGATGTGTGCCGCGTCGTAGGTGCCGCTGTAGAGCGCGAGCACCTTGAACGGGGTCGCCGCGGTGCTCGCGTGGGCGGCGGGCGGTACCGCGAGGCCGAGCAGCGCCGCCAGCAGGAGGAGGATTCGCAGGGCCGCGCGGGTGGAACCGGATCTGATGGTGTGCATCTGCTGATCGATCCTTTCCGTGCGGTTTACGGGTAGTTGGTGAGGTAGGCGACGTTGGTGCCGGAGTTGGACGGTCCTCCCGTGCTGTTGATGATGTGGCTGATGGTGCCGACACCACCCAGCGAGACGGTCACCATGTCGTGGAACCTGACCCCCGACACGCTCGGCACCTCGAAGGCGTGATCGGCGACCACGCTCGAGTTGGCGCTGAAGTAGCAGTAGCTGCCCAGACCCCACGCCTCGTGGCTGGTGACGGACGAGGCGACCTTGTAGGCGGGATAGCCCTTCCCGCCGCCGTTCATCCAGGAGGCCTGGTTCGGCGGGTCGTAGGGCATCTCGTTCTGGAAGAAGTACGTTCGGCCACCGTTGCCGTTCCAGGTGACCTGGGTCTTCTGGTAGTGCTCGACGAACAGGCCGTACGCGGTGACGTTGTTGCCGTTGACGGTCAGGCCGTTGTCCGCCGTGTTGGTCGTCCAGCCGACCGTTCCGGAGTTGCCGTGGTCGGCCCGCCAGATCCAGGTGTGGTCGATGATCGTGTTGGCGCTGTTGATCACCAGCGAGTTGGTCGCCTTGCCGACGGTCGCGCCGCCGATCCGGATGAAGACGTCGGACAGCTGCGTCGGGTCGGCCGCGTGGGTGGCGGACGAACCGGACGGGCCGATCTGCATCAGGGTGGTGGAGTTGGTGGTGCCCGCGTCGATCAGCAGGCCCGCCAGCTGGATGCCGTCCACGTCGGCGGTGGTGACGGCGGTGATCCCGCCGTCCGGCACGAAGGTGGCCAGGCCCATGCCCAGCACCACCGTGTCGGGGCGCGTGATGTTGATCGTCTGGTTGAGGTGGTAGACGCCGGGGGTGACCAGCAGGTTCTTGCCCGCCGCGAGGGCCGAGTTCATGTCGGCCGCGGTGGCGCCGGGCTTGACGATGTAGAACTGGTCGATCGGCAGGGACTTGCCCGTCGGGGTCTTCCCGCTCCACGTGGTGCCGACGGCGTTGGACTGCAGCCCGGGCACGAACACCTGGTAGGCGCCCGCGCTGTCGACGTAGAGGAACGGCTTCTCGCGGATCGTCGGGGAGCTGGCGACGTTGGTGTACGTCGGGAAGGACTGGGCGGGCGCGCCCTGGTCGCCGACGAAGACCATGTTCCAGTTGGAGCCGGACCAACTGCCCATCTGTGAGTTCCGGGTGAGGAACTGCTGCTGGGTACCGGACTGGATCTGTCCGTCGACCTTGGTGTCGGAGATGAAGCCGCCGCTGGACCAGCCACCGTCGTCCAGCGCGAGGTTGCCGCGCACGTGCATGCGCCGGTACGGGGCGGCCTGCGAGACGGCCCAGCGGTCGCTGCCGCCGGTGGGGTTGACCGACAGGTTCTCGGCGTCGCGCCAGAAGTTCTGGGTGGCGTTGCCCTGGAACCAGTCGGCCTCCGCGTGCACGGAACCGTTGATGGTCACGTCGTCCGGCGAGAAGCCGAGGCCTGCGACCTGCGTGTAGAAGCCGACGTTGGCGTTGGCGCTGTAGGTGCCGGGCTTGAACAGCAGGGCCTGGCGGGCCGAGCCGAACTGGTTGGTCTCCTGCTGGGAGAAGACCGAGTCCAGCTTGGACTGGATGCCGGCCGCCGACATCGACGGGTCGAACACCGTCACGTTGGGACCGAAGTCCGGAGTGCCCGGCGGGTTCGTCGTGCCGCCACCCAGAGTGAAGGACTGCGCGGCGGTGCCGTTGCAGGTGTACTGCGCCAGCTGCACGCTGTCCGCGGTGGAGGCGCTCGGGACGTCCAGACACTTCCCGCTGTTGCGGTTGACGAAGTGGTAGGCGCCGTCGGCCTCGGCGACGGGCAGCCACTGCTGGTTGTTGCCGCTGGAGTACGTCCACAGCTGGACGGGCGCGGAGTCGGCGGTGGAGACGTCGGTGACGTCCCACGCCTTTGTGGCGTCCAGGTTGCTGTTCACCCGGTAGTAGCCGCCACTGGTGGCCACCAACTGCCAGTTCTGCGCGGTGCTTCCGTTGCACGCGTACTGCTGGACGGCGGTGCCGTCGGCACTCGCGGCCGAGCGGGCGTCGACGCACTTGCCGCTGCCTTTGTTGACCACGGTGGTGTAGCCGGTCGGTATCGCGGCGGCGGCCGAGGCGGCCGCGCTCGCCGAGCCCTGCGCGGCGAACTCGATGCCGGTCACGGTGGTCGCCACGAGTGCGACCGCCGTGAGCGCTCTCGGGACGCGATGGCGGCCGGTCAGTCTCTTCCGTCTGAGCACGGATTCTCCTGTGGTGATGGGGGGTGGGGTGGAAAGGTCGGAGGGCGTCCGTCAGCCGGTGTACTTGGCGAAGATGCTGGTGAACTGCCAGTTGCTCTGGGCCACTCCGGAGCAGGTGTCGTCGTTCGGGTAGCTGCCCGGGCAGGGACGGTCACGGTTGGCCGACCAGAACGTCAGCCGCGCGAGGTGGTGCGTCTGCGCGTAGCCGAGGATGGTCTGGAAGTCGGCGGTGGTGACTGTCTCGTTGTTGTCGGTGATGCCGTTCATGGAGGAGATGCCCATGTCCCGGTACGCCTGGTCGTCGCTGTAGCCGTACGCGTTCTTCAGCGCGGTCTTGAGGCCCTCCGCGGCCCGCTGGGTCAGCGTGCCCATGTTCTGGCCGGCGCCGCCGAAGTCGAACGGCATGATCGTCCAGGCGTCCACGGTCAGCCCGGACGCCGCGGCCCGGTTGATCAGGCTGGCGTCGGGGCCGCTCTGCCCGGTGCCGATGGTGACGTACACCTTGATGCCCGGGTTGTTGGCCTTGACGGTCTTGAGCGCGTCCACGGTGCGCTGCTGGACCGTCGTGTTGCTGTAGGCGTCGGCCTCGATGTCGATGTCGATCGCCTTGAGCCCGTACGCGTTGATGACCCTCTGGTACGCGGCGGCCAGTTCTCCGGCGCTGGAGCAGGAGCTCTCCAGCTTGTTGCCGCTGTAGCCGCCGAAGGAGGGGACGACGTCGCCGCCGGCCGAGCGCACGGTGTTGATGGTCTGCTGGTCGACGCCGCCGGTCAGCGCGCGACCGCCGTCCCACTGCGGGTTGCAGTAGCCGTTGCTGAGGACGAAGGCCAGCGTGAACCACTTGACGCCGGTGGCGTTCATGACGGTGGTGGGGCTCGGCGGGTTGCCCCAGCCGTTGTAGAGGTAGGGGGCGACGGCCATCGCCGCGGAGGGGGGCGTGCCTCCGCCGTCGGCGGCGGGCGCGGTCCACTTCTGGTTGGCGGCGCCGGTGCAGGTCCAGATCTGGATAGGCGTGCCGTTGGTCGAGGTGTTGCCGGTGACGTCGGCACACTTGTTCGCCTGCGGATTGACGAGGTCGCGGGCGGCGGAGACCGTCCACTTCTGGTTGGCGCCGCCCGTACAGTCCCACAGCTGGAGCTTGGCCCCGTCCGCGGTCGAGTTGCCGGTGACGTCAAGACACTTGCCGAGGGCTCGTACGGTTCCGTCGGAGCCGACGGTCCACTGCTGGGCGGTGGTGCCGTTGCAGTCGTAGAGCTGAACGGCCGTACCGTTCGCGGAGTTCGCGCCGGCCACGTCGAGGCACTTGCCCGCGAGTCCGGTGATGGTCCCGGTGGCGGCGGAGGCGGGGGAGACGCTCAGGGCGCCGGCGGAGAGAGCGAACACCGCCGTGGTCAGAGTGGCGCGCAGCACGGTGGAGCGCGCGAGGGATTGTCTTGCCATCAGAGGGTCACAGCCCTTCGGGGAGGCTGACAGTGGGGGGCGTTCATGTCCGTGAACGTTGAGTGCATTCATGGAGCTGTAGTGATCGGTGAACCTAAAGGTCTGAACCAAACTCGTCAAGAGATGAAGCAAAGCGGGCTTCGAATTGACCTGGGTTCACAAGGAGTTGAACGCATCGACCATCCCGGAGACAGCGAACAGCCGAGGCTCCGCCGTGCGGAACCTCGGCTGTGCGGGCAGCGGTTGTGTGGAGCCCGCTTGTGGCGGCCTCGGTCAGTTGCCCTGACTCTGCGTGGTCTTCGAGTAGGCGTCGTGCCAGGCCGCCTTGGCACCCGAGTCGCCGATGCGGTACACGTCCACCACGGAGCCTGTCGCCACGACGAGGGACAGCACGACCGCGGCGGTCCGTATCGGCGCGGACGTCAGACGGATCGCCGGACCCTGGGTGTCTCCCTCGCCGGGGGCGGTGCGTCGCGCCGCCCACCACAGGGCCGAGGACAGCACGAACAAGCCGAGGGCCCATGGCAGCAGACCGTCGCCGAGCTGGGCGTGTCGCTCCACCAGGGACGAACTGTCGACGTGCTTCTCCAGCCACTCTCCCGCCTGCGTGGTGAGAGGCACGCTCACCAGCGCCACGAGCGCGAGCACCGGCGGCAGGACGCCGAGGCGCCGCGCGAGGTGCGGCCAGATCGCGCAGACGACGAGCGCCAGTGCGCTCAGCGGTACGAGGACGACGACGATGTGGACGAACAGGACGTGTGCGGGCAGGCCGTTGACAATGCTGGGGCTCATCGGGCTTGTCTCCTGGAGACGCTCGGTCGCGAAGTGGGGGGTGTTCAGGGGCGGCGGTGATGATCGCCCGGCGCCCGGCGGCTCGCAGCCTGGCACAGGAACTTCTCAGCTTCTTCTGAGGCGGGAGTGCGCGCGGGCGGGCGCCGGTACTCTGACCGCTTGCCGTCCCCATTGACGCCGACAGGCGTTCCTCACACCCCTGGTGCCCCCCTGATGACCAACCGTGTCCCGCGCCTTCCCCGCCGCGACGCCATGATGGATCCCGACCGGCTCGTCACCTTCGGCGACGCGGTGATCGCGATCGCCATCACACTGCTCGCGCTCGACATCACCGTTCCCGAGGGGCTGGCCGACGGCGAGGTCGGAGCCGCGCTGAGGGACGCCCTGCCCAAGTTCGGGGCGTATCTGCTGAGCTTCGCCGTCATCGGCGCCCTGTGGCTGGGCCAGCACGCGCTCTTCCGGCAGATCGCCGCGCTCGACAACTGGCTGCTCCGCCTCTATCTCGCTCTGCTCGCCGTCGTGGCCGCGCTCCCGTTCCCCACGCGTCTCATCAGCGAGTACGGCAACACCGCCGTGGCCACCTCGGTCTACGCGGCGACGATCGTCCTCGCCGTCGGGCTGCTCACAGCCATGTCCGCCCGTCTGTGGGCCAGTCCGGCCCTTGCCAAGCCGACCGTGCTCCCCGCGCAGATCAGGCAGTCGGTCCTGAGGGGTCTCCTGACCGTCCTCGTCTTCGCGACCTCGATTCCGGTGTCGCTCGCCTCCCCGACGGCAGCCAAGTACTGGTGGCTCCTCACGGTTCCCGCGCGTCTGCTGTTCCGCGAGACGAGTACGCCCGACCACGAGCAACTGACCGCTGCCGTCGAGTGAGACCATCGCGCTTCGCGGGACCGGACATCAGGGGAAGAGCCGGTTGAGGAGGGCCGTGCCGAAGACCCGGTGAGGATCGAGCCGGTCGAGGACGGTGGCCGCCTCGTCCCAGCCCGGGCCCACGCCGTCCCGGAAGGAGGCGGGCACCGCGGTGCCCAGCACCTCCTCGTCGTCCCACGCGGCCTCGTCCGTGTAGCCCCAGCCCTTGGACCACTCGACGCGGGTGAGGGCGTACCCGCCGTCGTACGTCGTCAGCAGGAAGCGCTCCAACTCCCGGTAGAACGCCTCCGCGTCGGGCGTCCCGGGCAGTGTCAGCACGTCCAGCCAGACGGCCGTGTCCCATTCGGGGTGGTCGGCGCGAGGGCGCAGCGCGGACAGCAGTGGCGCACGGGCACCCGCCGAGTCGGCGTCGGACGGGTGGTCGAGGCCGGTCACCCTGATTTCCACCTGGCCGTTGACGGGGTGGCGACCCTGGGCGGCGTAGGCGGTGAGGCGCTCGCGGAAGAAGGCCGTGAACTCGGCGATGACGCGCTGCACTTCGGCACGCGAGGTGAGCACCGCGTACCCGTTGGCGGTCACCCGCAGTGTGGTGGGCCTGATGTAGAGCAGCGTGTTCTTCGACGGCCCCCAGAGGTCGGCCGACAGGGTGGCGGTCAGTCCCACGGCCGCCGCGGTGAGCTGCGCGGCGCCCAGGAGCGGCGCCAGATACCAGGCCGCGTCGGCCACCATGCGTCCGGCGAGATCGGCGACGACGGTGGGGATGTTGTCCGAGAAGGGGTAGTTGTACGGCGACCCCACGCGGCGGGAGGCCGGCGGCCGGGTGGGGGCGACACTCCAGACCTTCAGCCAGGGGTGCTCGGTGAACGCGAACCAGATCGCCTCCGCACGCCCCGACTCGTCCAGGAAGCTCGCGAAGGTGCGCCGGCCCTCGGGGCCGCCCGGCGCCGCGAAGAGTTCGGCGGCCGGGATGTCCGTCCGGCTGACGCAGCGCAGATGGGTGTTGGCGCCCACGCGCAGCGTCACCTCGGTGACCAGAGCGCGGCCGAGATGCGTGAGGAGCGCCGCACCGTCGGGGTCGTCCCTTGCGTACGTCCGCAGGACATAGGCGTCGCTGTCCGCGTCCCACACCACCGCCGTGAGGGACAGGACGAGATTGCTGAGCGAGCCGTAGGTGTGCCCGGGCAGTCTGCTCTCGCCGTGGGCCGGAACGGCCGTGCCGTGCGCGTCGACGGCCAGGGCGCCGCCGAGCGTCAGGTCGCCGGGCGCGGGCGCAGCCGTGAGGCCGAGGCCGTGGTCCTCCAGATGACCGAGCAGCGCTTCCAGCGTGACGCCGGCACCGGCTCGTACGACGGCGGGGTCGGTGGACTCCAGGGACACACCGGTGAGATGCCGGGCGGTGTCGACCAGCAGCACGGGAGCGCCCGCCTCGGTCCCCATGGGGATCGTCAGCGGTGACCAGCCGTGGGAACTGCCCCGGGCACGCACCGACCAGCCCTGCTTCCAGGCCCAGTTGACCACGGCGACCACCTGGCCCTGGTCGGCCGGGGCGCAGGCCCACAGCCCCGTGGCGGTGATCTCGCCGACCCAGTTGCGGTACGCCGACCGGTAGACGTCGACACCTTCGGGGAAACCGGGAAGCTCCTGCGCCGCGGCGGCGCGGTCCGGCAGCGCGAGCGGCAGCAGCGCGGTGAGCGAGGCCGCGCTCAGCAGGAACCCCCGACGGGACCAGGGGGTGCGCCCTTCACTTTCTAAATGGTCGGTCACGCGGTTCACGGTAGGTGACGGTTGACACGCATCACCTGTCCGTCAAAACGATTCATCCATGTGGGTGAATGACGCACTGTTGCGTCCGCCTGGGGGGCGAGGGCGGGCGCGGGCGGGGTGGGCGTCCTGCGCGGGCGGGCGGAGATGTCAGACTGACGGCATGGACGAGCGTGAATTCGGCAGGTCAGGCCAGAAGGCATCGGTCATCGGTCTCGGTACGTGGCAGCTCGGAGCCGACTGGGGCGACGTGAGCGACGCGGACGCCAAGGCGGTGCTGGAGACGGCGGCGGAGTCGGGGGTGACGTTCTTCGACACCGCTGACGTGTACGGCGACGGGCGCAGCGAGCAGACGATCGCGTCCTTCCTCAGTGGCCGCCCCGACCTGCACGTGATGGTGGCGACGAAGATGGGTCGCCGGGTCGAGCAGATTCCGCAGAACTACGTCCTCGACAACTTCCGCGCGTGGAACGACCGTTCCCGGCGCAATCTCGGCGTCGACCGCATCGACCTGGTGCAGCTGCACTGCCCGCCGACCCCCGTCTACTCGTCGGACGAGGTGTTCGACGCGCTGGACACGCTGGTCGAGGAGGAGCGGATCGCCGCGTACGGGGTGAGTGTCGAGACGTGTGACGAGGCGCTGACCGCGATCGCGCGGCCGAACGTGGCGAGCGTGCAGATCATCCTGAACCCGTTCCGCATGAAGCCCCTGCGGCAGGTTCTGCCGGCGGCGCGAGAGGCAGGCGTCGCGATCATCGCCCGCGTTCCGCTGGCCTCCGGGCTGCTCTCCGGCAAGTACACGAAGGACACGGTGTTCGCGGCGGACGACCATCGGACGTACAACCGTCACGGGGAGTCCTTCGACCAGGGCGAGACCTTCTCCGGCGTCGACTTCGTGACCGGCGTCGAGGCGGCGGCCGAGTTCTCCGCGCTCGCCCCGGAGGGCGTCACCCCGGCCCAGCTGGCGCTGCGCTGGATCATCCAGCAGCCCGGAGTGACCACGGTGATCCCGGGCGCCCGCTCGCTCGAACAGGCCCACGCCAACGCGGCCGCCGCGAAGCTGCCGGCGCTGCCGACGGAGACGCTGGACGCGATCGAGGAACTCTACGACCGACGGATCAAGGAGCAGGTCGAGGGCCGCTGGTAGCACCCCGCCGGGGGCTGGCCGCGCGACGGATGTCGTCCGGTGGCCCCTCCTTGGGCTGCCCTCACATAGACGTGGCTTGCCGCTTGATGGTGTGAGGCTGCGCCTCCAGGAGGGGCGTCGGGCGGTCGCGCTCTGCCCCCAGGGCCTGTGGGCCTCCGCGTGGGCGGGGTCCGGTGGCCCGGCTCCCACCGGATCGGGCCCGCGCGCCTGGCCCGCAGCCCCGGCCGCCCGCACCCGCCTCGGTGGCTGTGCGGGCGGCAACAGTAAGCAGTGACCGCCTTCCCCGGACGCCGCGGGACTGCGGTCGGCCGTGAAGACCGCTGCGCGACGCCGCCCGCCATGGGGCCTCCCGCGTGGCCGCCCGCCACGGGGCCTCCCGCGCGGCTGCCCGCCACGGGGCCTCCCGCGCGGCTGCCCGTCACCGGTTCTCCGGCGGGCCCGTCCGCCCTGCTGGTTCGCCCCCCTTGGTTCCCCCTTCGGGCGACGATCCCACCCACCGACACAAACCTCCCGCACGTCGAGCAGCCACACCCAAGGAGAACGAACGCGATCGCAACATACTTGTTCGCAACGAACATGTTCGCTACCTTTGAGGGGTGACAGCGACCCGCGTCACCCCTTCCGAAGGAGCGACACCTTGTCCACTCACCACCCCATCGCCGTCGTCGGCGCCGGTCTCGGAGGCCTCACCCTCGCCCGCGTACTGCACCTGAACGGCATCGAGTCCGCCGTCTTCGACCTGGACGCCTCACCCACCGCCCGCACACAGGGCGGCATGCTGGACATCCACGAGGAATCCGGTCAGGCCGCTCTGCGGGCCGCCGGTCTCCACGAGGAGTTCCGGGCGGTCATCCACGCCGGCGGCGAGGCCATGCGCATCCTCGACCGGGAGGCCACCGTCCGGACGGCGGACGACGGCGAGGGCGGCATACGGCCCGAGGTGGACCGGGGAGTGCTGCGCGACCTCCTCCTCGGCTCCCTGCCCGACGGCACCATCCGCTGGGGCGCCAAGGTCACCGGCGTACGGACGCTCGTGGACGGCCGCCACGAGGTGACGTTCGCCGACGGGCGGACGATCACCGCCGATCTGCTGATCGGCGCCGACGGTGCCTGGTCGAAGGTGCGGCCGCTCGTCTCGGACGCCACCCCCGCCTACCTCGACCTCTCCTTCGTCGAGGCGCACCTCCTCGACGCCGACACCCGGCACCCGGAGAGCGCCGCCGTCGTGGGCAACGGCATGATGTTCGCGCTCGCCGAGGGCCACGGCTTTCTCGCCCACCGCACCCCCGGCGGCTCGCTGCACGTCTACGCCGCGCTGCGCGCGCCCGCCGACTGGGTCACGTCCGGACCCATCGACTTCACCGACGTCGAAGCGGCCAAGGCGAGTCTCCTGGAGCACTTCGAAGGCTGGGACGAGCGGCTGCGGGCGCTGATCGCCGACGCGGACGGGGCGCTCGTCGCCCGCCAGGTCCACGCCCTGCCGGTCGGGCACCGTTGGGACCGCGTTCCGGGCGTCACCCTGCTCGGAGACGCCGCCCACCTGATGTCCCCGTTCGCCGGCGAGGGCGCCAACCTCGCCATGCTCGACGGCGCCGAACTCGCGACGGCCCTCGCCGCCCACCCGGACGACACCGAGAAGGCCCTGACCGTGTACGAGCAGGCGCTCTTCCCGCGCAGCGAGGCCGCGGCGGCCGCGTCGGCGGAGAACCTCGACCTCTGCTTCGCCCCGCACGCACCCCAGCCGCTCGTCGACCGGATGGCCTTCTACCGTGCCGAGGCCGAGGCCGAGACGGCGACGGCGAACGCGACCGGCTGACGCCACCCGCGGGTCCCACCCGCCCGAGCTCCGCACCCCCGTCCCGCCCGCACCCTTCACCGCCCCGTAACCAGCAGTCCGCACCCGCCACTTCCGGCGCTCCCGGCCGCCTTCTATCCTCGCGCCCGGACCGGCGCCCGAGGCGGCCAGTCGTCGGGGACAGCCCGGTCCGACCCGTCATCGCACCTCCTCGTCCAACGGAAGGTGACACCACGTATGCGCCCCCCATGGCTGCGCACAGCAAGACGGTTCGGCAGTCGCACCGCGAGCAGGTCCGCCGCGGTGGTCGTGACCACGGCGGTCGTCCTCGCCCTTCCCGCCCCGGTGGACGCGGCCGGCCTCCCGCCCCAGCGGCCGGTCTCCGCCGTGGACCCACTGATCGGATCGGCGAACGGCGGCAACACCTACCCCGGCGCCACTCTCCCGTACGGGATGATCGCCTGGTCCCCGACCAGCACCACCGGTGATCAGACCAGTACGGGCGCCGCCAACGGCTACCAGTACGACACCACCCGCATCCGGGGGCTGAGCCTCACCCACGTCAACGGCGCCGGCTGCAACCCGGGTGCCGCCGGAGACGTACCGATCATGCCGTTCGTGGGTGATGTGACGTCCTCGCCCTCGGCGGACACCAAGGACGCGGTCTACGCCGCCGACTTCACGCACGCCGAGGAGAAGGCCGTACCCGGGCGTTACACCCTCGGTCTCAAGACGGGCGCCACCGCCGACCTGGCCGTCAGCGAGCGGGCCGGTGTCGCCGACTTCGGCTTCCCGAGCGACCGACCCGCCAACCTGCTCTTCCGCGTCTCCAACTCCCTCAACGGCAGCCAGGACGCGCACGTCGACATCGACGCCGCGCACCGCAAGGTCACCGGCTGGGTCCTCACCGGCGCCTTCTGCGGACGCCGCGCCAACGGCGGCACCAACAACCGCAAGAGCTACTACAAGCTGTACTTCAGCGCCTCCTTCGACCGTGCCTTCTCCGACTTCGGTACGTGGAAGGACGGCACGCTGTCGGCGGGCTCGGCCTCCGCCTCGGGAGGCGAGGGGTACGCCACCGGGGCCGACCGCGCGGGCCGGGGTTCCGGCGGATACGTCGGCTTCGACACCAGATCTGACAACGATGTCCACATGCGCATCGGGATCTCGTACGTCAGTCTCGGCGGCGCCGAGGCCAACCTCCGTGGGGAGATCCCGTCGCACGCGAGCGTCGCCGAGGTGGCCGACGAGGGTGCCCGCGCCTGGGACCGCGAACTGAGCACCGTACGCGTCGGGGGCGGCACCTCCGCCCAACGCACCACCTTCTACACCGCGCTGTACCACGCGTTGATGCAGCCCGACCTGATCAGCGACGCCGACGGCCGGTACTACGGCATGGACGGCGCGGTGCACCGCCTCGCCCGAGGCCAGCGCGCGCAGTACAGCAACTTCTCGGGCTGGGACCAGTACCGCGCACAGATACAGCTGCTCGCCCTGCTGAAACCGAGGATCGCGGGCGACTTCGCCCAGTCCCTCTACAACTTCGCGCAGCAGAACAACGGGGTCTGGGACCGCTGGGTGCACATCAGCGGCGCCACCCACGTCATGACCGGTGACCCTTCGGCGGCCACCCTGGCCACCTTCTACGCCATGGGTGTGCGCAACTTCGACTACGAGGGCGCCTTCGACTCGCTGGTCCGGCAGGCCACCGTGCCCAACGCCGACGGTCTCTCGGACGCGGGCTGCCCCGGACAGTGCGTGGGCCAACGGCCCAATCTCGCCCAGTACTTGACCTCGCACTACGCCGCGCAGGACGTCTGCCACTGCTGGGGCGGCGCCGCCGAGACCCTGGAGGACGCCGTCGCCGACTCCGCGCTCGCGCGGTGGGCGAAGCTGCTCGGCCGTGACCAGGAGGCCGCGGTGCTCGCCGAGCGCGGCGCCTACTGGCGCAATGTGTTCAACCCCGCCGCCACCGCCGACGCGGGCTACATCCAGGCCCGCAGGCTCGACGGCTCCTGGGTGGGCCCGTTCAACCCGGGCAGTGACCTCGGCTTCGCCCAGGGCACCAGTGCCACGTACACCTGGATGGTGCCGCAGGACGTCCAGGGTCTGGCGGCCGCGATGGGCGGCCGGGAGAAGGCCGCCGCCCGCCTCGACGGGTTCTTCCACGCTGCGGACGGCTCCTGGTCGGTGCGCGGCGGCGACCCGCTGCGCTACGACCCGACCAACGAACCCGGCATCCACGCGCCCTGGCTGTACAACGCCCTCGGACAGCCCTGGAAGACGCAGGCGACGGTGCGGCAGATCCTCGACACCGTGTACGGGACCGGTCCTTCGGGGCTGCCCGGGAACGACGACCTGGGCACCATGTCCGCCTGGTACGTCTTCTCCGCCCTCGGTCTGTATCCCCAGAGCCCGGGCAGCGCCTCGATGCTGCTGGGCGCCCCGCTCTTCCCGAGCGCGGTCGTGGACCGTCCGGGCGGCACCGACCTCACCGTCGCCGCGCCCGGCGCGGACGCCGCACACCCCTACATCGACGCCGTACGCGTCAACGGGCGCCCCACGCAACGCTCCTGGACGAATGCCGACCTGACGACGAAGGGCGGCAGGATCGCCTTCCGGCTCGCCGAACAGCCCAACACCCGGTGGGCGACCGACCCGTCCGGTCTTCCCCGGTGAAACCGGTGGTCTCCCGGGAACAGGCCGTTCCCGGGAGACCACCGGCACGGCTCACGGGCGGGGAGCCGCGCTGCGCAGTGCCGTGATGCAGGAGCCGATCGCCTGCTGGAGCTCCTCCAGGCGCTGCACCATGTCGTCCTCGTAGATGTCGTCCGCGTCGTCGAAGGTCAGCTCCTCGAAGACCTTCGTGGCCTTCTGCAGGCTGCTGTAGAACTTCGTGCGGCGCTCCTGGACGCGCAGTTCGGGGTCCGCCTCCACGGTCTCGACGACGAGGTTCTTCATGGTGTCGTACGCCTCGGTCGCCCACTCGCCGGTGTCCTCGCCCTCGTCCAGCTCGTCCAGGAGCGAGAGGTGGCGCTCGGCCTCGGAGAGCAGTTCGGCCGGCGCGTCGAGGGTCTGTCCGGCCGGTGTCCTGATCTGGCCCTTCTCCGCGATCTGGCGGACGTAGCCGATCCGGTCGGCCGCCCTGGTCTCGGTGGCGACCGCCTTCTTCAGCTCGTCGGTGCGGGCGATGTCACGGGCCAGCTCGGCCTGCAGCGCCGGGTCCTCCTTCACCCGGTCGAGGAGCGCGGCCCGGGCCGCCTGGGCCGTGGAGGGGTCGGCGAGGATCGCCGCCCGCAGCGCGGTGGGGTTCTCGGCGACCTCGAGGGCCTTGGTGGGGCGGATGCCCTCGGCCGCGGCGGCCTCGGTGATGGCGCTGCCGCGCTCGGAGGTGGCGCTGGAGCGGGACACGTAGTACGTCTGCCACGCCTCGGCGTCCGGGAGTTCGATGTCCTGGCCCGGGACGAGGACTTCGAAGTGCGGGACCAGACCCTCGTCGGCGGCCCTGTCCCACGCCTTGTAATAGCGCATCACCCGTTCGGGGGAGCACCCGGCCAGCTCGGCGAACTCCTTCGCGGACACCTTCGGCGTCTCGTCCGCGGACTGCCCGCCGGGGCGCACGCTGCGCGCCACCATCAGGGCGAAGGCCCAGCCGCCGTTTCGCGCATAGGCACCGAAGTCGCGTGCGTCACACGAAATGGGGTCCAACACGCCCTGGATCGGGGCGGATTGGGCACTCGGATCGAGAACTACGGTCACCGGGAACTCTCCTGGGTAAGACGACGTCTAGATTACAGAGAATGAAGCCTTGGCCGAAGCTTTCAGCCTGGGTCAAGCAGACAACCAAGCACACACACGTGCAATACGGAAACAAGTAAGCCTGAAACGACGCGATGTGATGCCCTTCACCCCGATGTGGCGGAAAGTGATGAATCCCTTACGGTCGCGACACGTAGGGAAGGGGGCAGGACATCGTGAGATGGCGGGAGGAACTTTTGTGCGACCGTTCACCCTCAACTACGCCTTGCCCACAGGGCATTCGGCCGCAATACCCCCGTACCACTTCGACGTGTCCCTGCAACTGAACGTGCTGCCGGACGGCCGCCCGGCCGTCAGCGACCACGCCCTCCTCATGGCCACCGGCACGACCACCTCCACCGCCGGTTCCCAGACGCACTTCGACGACTGACGGCCCCTCACTCACATGACGGTACTCATTCTCACGGCGGAGCAGGACGTCACCGCCGACATGGTCGTGGCCAGGCTGCACGAACAGGGCGTGCCCATGGTGCGCCTGGACCCGGCCGACCTGCCGGGCAAGGCGGTGCTGTCCGCGGACTACGCGCACGGCGACTTCGACGGCTACCTCTCGGTCAACGGCCATGTGCTCAGCATGGGTGGCCTGCGTTCCGTGTGGGTACGCCGTCCGGGTGAACCCGCGGCGCACGCGGCGGAGCCCTCGCCGTGGCTCACCGCGGAGACCAAGCAGGCCCTGTTCGGCATGCTCTACTCCGCCTCCACCCGCTGGATGAACCACCCGCGCCGGGCCGAGCAGGCCCGGCACAAACCCTGGCAGCTGCGGGTCGCCCACAGCAGTGGCTTCGCGGTCCCACCGACCGTGATCACCACCGCTCCCCGGGTGGCCCAGCAGTTCGTGGAGGAGTACCGGCAGGTGGTGGTGAAGTCCGCCTCGGGGCCGCCGCCAGGCGAACCCCCGGTGGCCCTGCCGACCACACTGATCGGCCCCGACGCGGACTTCTCCGGCGTCGCGGCCGGTCCCGCGCTGCTTCAGCAGTACATCCCCAAGCGGGCCGACATCCGGCTCACCTGTATCGGCAACCAACTGTTCGCCGCACGGAAGGTCGCCGAGGCCGGGCAGGTCGACGGGCGCTTCGGCGAGACCGGACACGGCTGGGAGCCCACCCCGGTGCCCGGCCGCATCTCCCGCTCGGTCCAGGAGTACACCGCGTTCACCGGACTCGCGTACGCCGCCTTCGACTTCGCCGAGGACGAGGACGGCGTCTGGTGGTTCCTCGAGGGCAACCAGGGCGGGCAGTTCGGCTTCATCGAACTGGAGACCGGCCAACCCATCTCGGAGGCGGTCGCCCTGTGGCTCTCCCAGCGAAGACCGGCTGCCAAGGGCCATTGACGCGCGTCGACCTGGCTTGATCCTCCACCTGTGCGGCGGGGCCCGACCTCGCCCACGAGGCGGGCACCGCGTCGAGGTGGCGCCCCCGCCCGCCGTACGGGACTCAGTCGCGCGCCGGAGGTGTGTAGAAGTCGCCGCTGGAGACCCAGACCCCCTTCTTCACGACCACGCGCTGCACGCTCCGGGTCCCGAGGTGATCGTTCGCGCCGAACCGCATCACGGGCGAGACGCCGGGATCCACCGCGGTGGCCTTCTCGTACGCCTCGGTGATCGCGGCCGAGGTGACGGGGCCCTTGATGGTCTTCACGATCTGCGCGAACACCTTGGCGTTGCTCCACCCCCACAGCGCGAGGAATCCGGCGTCCTGGCCGGGCTCGTACCTGGCCATCGCGGTCCTGAACTCCTGCACGGCGGGTTCGGTGTCGGAGGGGGCCTTGACCAGCTGTACGGCCTTGAGTCCCTCGGCGGCGTTCTTGGCCAGGGCGATCGTCGACTCCGCGGCCACGGGCGCATAGCCGTACGTGGCCTGCGCCAGCCCCTGGAGCCTGGCCTCCTTGAGGTAGGCCGCCGCCTCGGGCGAGGTGAGGATCAGGATCACCGCGTCCGGCTTCTCGGCCTTCACCTTGCTGACCACCGGCGTGTAGTCCGTCGTCTGGAACTTGACCGCCAGCCGGTCGACCACCACCGACGGGTCCACCTTCTTCGCGACGGGCTCCACCTGCTTGGCCACGTTGACGAACGCGGCCGGGTCACTGTGGACGACGAGGATCTTCTTCGCGCCGTCCTGGACCGCCCAGGCGGCGACCGCGGCAGCCTGGTCCTCGTACAGGGTCTGCGTACCGAAGAGCCCGGGGCGCGGCGGCTTGTACCAGGACTCGGAGCCCCCCTGCTCATCGACGATCGGCACCTTCGACTGCGTCAGGACGAACGGGAAGGCCGCCTCGGCCTGAGCCGTTCCGTTGGCGTTGACGATGGCCACGACCTTGTCCTGGCCGATCAGCTGGCGCGCGATCTGCACGGTCTGCTGCGGGTCGAAGGCGTTGTCCTTGACGGTCCAGTCGACCTTGCGGCCGTTGATCCCGCCCTGGGCGTTGAGCATCTTGAAGTAGGCGTCGGCGCCCGCCTTCTGCGGCACGCCGTAGGCGGCGACGGCCCCCGTGAGCGGTATCCACGCGCCGATCCTGATGGACGACTGCTGGCCGCTGCCGGCCTCGGCGGAGTCCTGCCCCGCACACGCGCCTGCGGTGAGCGCCACGGCGGCCAGGACGGCGACGGCCCCGGCGGTGCGGCGGAATCTACTGGTTCTCCGGAGCACGGCTCCACCTCATTCTCAACCTGAGTTCGGTTCGGTCACAGTGAGCGGAAGTTCCGGCGGTCGCAGCGCAAGCTTCGACAGGTGCGGCGGAAGCTTTGACAGGTACGGCGGAAGTTCCGGCAGTTGCTAGGTGGCGGTCGCGGCGGTCTCCCGGGACCCGCTGAAATACGCCGCCTCGGCCAGGACGGCGAACGACGGGTCGCCGGGCCTTCCCTGGGCGGCGACGACGCCCTCGTGCAGCACGACCACCTCGTGGCACACGGACATCGCCCGGCTGAGCAGTTGTTCCAGCAGCACGACCGTCAGTCCGTCGTGGGCCAGCCGGACCAGCCGGTCGTAGACCTCGTCGACCAGCGCGGGAGCCAGACCGAGCGCCGGTTCGTCCACGATCAGGACGTCCGGCCCGACGATCAGCGCGCGGGCGATGGCGAGCATCTGCTGCTCGCCTCCCGACAGCGCGGCGGCGGAGGTGGACATCCGGTCGCGCAGCCGGGGCGGCAGCCACTCGGTCGTCTCCTCGAGGCGCTCGCGCAGCGGCGCTCCGGTGATGCCGGCCGCGTACGCCGCGACCTCCAGGTTCTCCCGCAGCGAGAGCGTCTTGAACAGGGCCCGCCCCTCGGGAGCCAGGCTGGTGCGGGCGGTCCCGCCCCCGCCGATGTCCGTCACCCTGCTGCCCCGCGCGGGGTGCAACGAGCCGTGCAGGACACCGGCGAGCGTGCTCTTGCCCGCGCCGTTGGCGCCCGTGACGCCGAGCACGACTCCTTCCCGGACGTCCAGGTCGACATCCCGCAGCGCGACCACGCCGCCGTAGGTGTGACCGACCCCGCGGAGCCGGATCACCGACCGCTCGCCGACCCGCTCGGGCAGTTCCGCCTTGCCGCCGACCGTACCCAGGTACGACGAACGCACCTCGGGAACCTCCAGCACGGTGTCCGGTGTGCCCTCGCCGATCGTGCGGCCGAAGTCGAAGGCGAGCACCCGGTGGGCGACGGAGAAGAGGTCGTCCAGCACGTGGTCGATGACCACGACGGCGGTGCCGCGGGCCTGCAGCCGCCTGATGTGGTCGGCCAGCAGCGCCCGTTCGCCTGCGTCCAGGCCTCCGAACGGCTCGTCCAGCACCAGCAGTCTCGGCTCCTCGGCCATCGCGCGGGCGAGGTCGAGGCGCTTTTGCAGACCGAACGGGAGCTCGGCCGGGCGGCGGTCCGCCACGTCGGCGAGACCGATGGCGTCGAGCAGCCGCGCGACGGAGGCCCGGTGCCCGGCCGTGATCCGGCGCCGGGTGCACAACACGTTCTCGGCGACGGTGAGTTCGGAGAAGACCTCCGCGTGCTGGAACGTGCGGCCGATGCCGAGCCGACGCCGTGCGGTCGCCCTGGTCCTCAGCAGCGGCCTGCCCGCGAAGTCGGCGCTGCCGTGGACCCGGCCGTTGCCGGTGAGCCCGGACAGGACGTTCAACAGGGTCGTCTTGCCCGCCCCGTTGGGTCCGATGACGGCCAGGATCTCGCCCTGGCGCACCGACAACGAGGCGTCTTCCAGGGCCTTCAGTCCGCCGTACGCGACGGACAGATGCTCCAGCCGCAGCAGTGCCGGGGAGTCCGCGCCGGCGGTCCGCGCCGGTGGCGGGGTGTCGACGGGAAGGTCGGCCGAGGGACTGCCGAGAGGAAGCGCCGCTGCCTGCCGCCGTTCCTCGCGCCGGGGCAGGGCACGCCGGAGCAGGGCCCGCGCGGGCCGCGCCAGGAAGGGCACGGCCCCTCCGGGAAGGAAGAGGAGCACACCGATCAGTACGAGGCCCTGCACGACCGGCTGCGGCAGCCCGACGGCGGACGAGAGCGAGGGGTTCCAGGTCAGGTAGGCACCACCGGCCACCGCACCGAGGACGGTCCCCACCCCGCCGAGGACGCAGGCCGCGACGAGCGCGATGCCGAAGCCGAGCGAGAACGGGTCGGGGCTGACGAAGCCGGTGATCAGACCGAGCAGCACGCCCGCGAAGCTGGTGCACGCGGCACTCGCCGCGAAGGCCAGGGCCGACTGTGCCTCGGGCGCGATCCCGATCGTACGGGCCGCCAGCGGATGCGACTTGGCGGCGACCAGCCGCATCCGCAGTCCCGAGGCCGCCGCGGGCACGGCCAGCGCGAGCACCACGGCGGCAGCCCCCACCGCGAGGTACTGCGGTTCGGTGCCGCCGCCCGCGAGGGTGCCGAGGCCAAGGACGCTGCGCAGTTGCAGCACCGGCGCTCCCTGGTCACCGCCGGTCACGCTGCTCCAGCGGTTGATCAGTTCCAGTGACACCATCGTGAACGCGAGGGTCAGCAGGGCGATGTAGAGCGTCGAGAACCGGGCGCCCGCGTAGCCGAGGAAGGTGCCGAGGACGGCGCCGGTGGCGACCGCCCCGAGCATCACCGCCTCCAGCGGCCAGTCGTGACCGCTGCCGTAGGCGGCGAAGTAGGCGCCGATGGCGAAGAACGCCGGATGCCCCACCGACCAGATGCCCGACCATCCGGCCAGCAGGCCGACCGACAGCACCACGATCGAGTAGACGGCCGCGAGCGCCACCGAATACATCTGGTACGCCGGGATCGCACCGGACGCCATGAAGGCCATGAGCACCGCGCCGGCAGCCGGCCCGAGTGCCGCCTTCGCCAGGACGGAACGGTTGAAGACCATGGATGCGACTCCTCAGATCCTTCAGATCCCTCAGACCCGTTGGAAGGTGCGGGTGCCGAACATGCCCTGTGGTCGGACGAGCAGCACCAGAACAGTGAACGAGAACACGAACGTGTCCCGGAGACTGGCGGAGACGTAGTTCGCCGCCAGGTTGTCCAGCACGCCGACGGTCAGTCCGCCGATGACAGCCCCGTACATGCTCGTCAGGCCCCCCAGGAAGATCCCGGCGAAGGCGCGGAAGAGCGGTGCGCTGAGCATGGTGGGCACCAGTCCGGCCCGCGGCGCGTACAGACAGGCGCCGAGCGCGGCGAGGCCGAGGCCGAGGGCCCAGGCGATCCGCGCGAGGCGTTGAGCGCCCAGCCCGACGACCCGCGCGGTGTCCGCGCTCTCGGCCACGGCACGCATGGCCGAGCCGAGGGTGGTCCGTCCGAACAGATAGCCGACCAGTGCCATCGCCACGGCGGCCACGGCGATCGTCAGCAGGCTCTGGGCCGGCAGCGCCGCACCCGACCAGCGCACCGTTCCCTCGACCAGGCTGGGGAAGGCCTTCGGCTGGTCTCCCCAGATCGAACCGGCCGCGCTCTCGGCCACCAGTGAGACGCCCATCGTCAGGACGAGCGCCGAGAACAACTGCCCCTGGCCGAGCGGCCTGATCACCGTTTCGCGGACCAGCAGGCCCGCCGCGACGGTGATCGTGATCGCCGCCAGCACGCCGAGCACCGTGGCCACACCGCGGTCCCGGAGCGAGACCGCCACGTACAGGCCCAGGGTCGCCAGGGAGGCCATCGCGAAGTTCACGACGTCGGTGGCCCGGTAGATGATGACCAGCCCGAGTCCGATGAGCCCGTACACGGCTCCGCCGGCCACACCGCTGACCAGGACAAGCAGGAACTGACTCACAGTCCCTCCCTCTTCAGGAAGCGGGTTCGCGCCACGAACCGCTTAGGTAAATTGAACTCAATTCGGTAGGCTAGACACGCGGATGGCGGTCGGGCAAGACCGCTGCACCGGATTTGTCGGAGTGCGTTTCACCGTCTGGGCCGAGCGCGGTCCGAGCGGCCGCGAGGCCGAACACCAGCGCCGGGGCGAGGCCACCGGCGTAGGCGCGCCGGTACAGTCCGCCCGCGTCCGCCCCGGCCACCAGCAGGCCCGGGACCGTCCGTCGCCCGTCCGCGGACAGGGCGTGCGCCTCGGCGTCGATCAGCAGACCGCCGAAGGCGAACGTGATCGCGGGGGCGGCCTCGATCACGTAGAAGGGCGGCTCGTCGAGCGGCTGCCGGTCGAGCAGTCGTCCGGGGACCGTCTCGCCGCCCCCGCGCACGACGGAGTTGAACTCCTCGACGCGGTCCCGGATCCTGGCGCCCGGATACCCCCATTCCTCGGGCATCCAGGCGAACTCCTCCAGGCTCTCCGCGACCGCGCTCCGGGCACCGGCGCGGTGGCACAACTGGAACTTGTCCACGCCCGGGATCCCCTCCACGTACGAGGCCGAGATCCACTCCCTGTGCACCCGCGCGTCGGCGACCAACAGCCCCTGGGCCCCCGGTCGTTCCAGGAGCGCCATGGCGGTCAGGTGGTCCCCGACGGTCTCGTCGACGAATCGCTCGCCCGTGAGGTCGAAGAGCAGGGCGTGTTCGCTGTAGTAGAGGGCGAGGTCGACGAAGCGCGCCGGGTCGGACAGGGATACGCCCGCCGGCATCAGGTGTCCGTAGAACCCCGCGTCCTTCTTGCCGAACGCCGCCCCCGCGGCGAGGCCGAGCGCGAGCCCGCCGCCCCGGCTGTGCGGGTTGGCGCGCAGTGCGATGGCGCGGGCCTGGTCGTGGATGTGTTCGGCGCGCAGCACCGGGTCACCCTGGAAGCCGCCGGTCGCGAGCAGGGTCCAGGCGGCGTCGATCCGGCGCACGGATCCGTCCGGCAGCACGCACTCCGCACCCTTGACCACGCCGTCCTCCGTCACCAGCGTGCGGGTTTCGGTGCCTGTCAGTACTTCCCCGCCCCGGTCGCGGACCAGCCGCTCGCAGGTGTCGAGATAGTGGTTGGTGTCGATCTGGTGTCCCCGGCCGAAGCCGAGTACGGGGACGGGCGGGCGGCACTCCACACCGAGCGAGCCGATCCAGGCCACCCCCTCGGCGAACCCTTCCAACAGTGCCCGCGCGAGCTCCGGATCGCCGTCCGGGTCGACCCGGCGCAACGCGTCGAGGGTGGGGGCCGTCCAGACGAAACCGGCGAGGCGCGCCGAGCCTCCGGGGCGCTCCGCCCGATCCACCAGGACGACGGAGCCGCCCTCGTGCGCCACCTTGGCGGCGGCCGAGAGGCCGGCCATCCCGCCACCGATCACCAGCAGATCCACTTTTCGAGCGTGCACAGCGGCCCACCGCCTTGTCGCGTCGTTGCGTGGAACCAGACCCTAATTGAACTCACTTCTGTAGTCGAGGGTCCGGACGGCAGATGATTGCGGCCGTGCTCGGCCGAGGGTGGGGGTGATGGCGGGGGCGAGGCTGAGGGTGAGGGGTGATGGCGGCGTCGAGGGCCGTCCGGCGTCGGGCTCAGTCGGGTACCAGCACCGCGCGCCCGCGCAGGTCGCCGGAGCGGAGCCTGTCGATCGCCTCCAGCGCTCCCGACAGCGGGAATTGCTCTGTCTCCACCGTCAAAACCCCCTCGCGCGCCAGGTCCACGACCTCCTCCAGTTCCGGCCGCGTCCCCCAGAAGGGCAGCGAGATCCGCAGCCCCGGAGGGAGCGCGCCGGACTTGCGGACGGTCAGCTCCCCGCCGCCGCTCCCCACGACGGCCAACTCTCCTCCCGCGCGCAGGACGCCGGTTGCGAGCTCCAGGCTGGACCGGCTGCCGACGAAGTCCAGCACGGCGTCCGCCCCGGTGCCGCCGACGTGCCGGCGCAGGACCTCCGCCGTGCGTGGTCCCAGGAGCGTGCCGAAGTGCGCACCGCACGTGGCGGCCAGGGCGAGTGACTCTTCGCGTACGTCCACGGCGAGGACGTACGCGGACGTGGTGGCGCGCAGGATCCGTACCGCCAGGTGCCCCAGCCCGCCGACCCCGAGGACGACCGCGCTCGCTCCCTCCCCGAGCGCCGGACGGACGCCGACCACGGCGTGGTACGAGGTGAGTCCGGCGTCGGACAGGGGCGCGGCCTGCACGGGGTCCAGTTCGCCCACCGGAACCAGTAGCCGCCCGGACGGTACGAGCAGGTGGTCGGCCATTCCGCCGTCGCGCCCGAGCCCCGCCCCCGTACCGGCGCGGGCCGCGTCCAGGGCGGGGCGCTCGTCGCAGTGGTTGTCCGCCCCGACCGAGCAGCGTGCGCAACGCCCGCAGCCCCAGGGGCCGTAGACGACCACGCGCTCGCCGATCGCAGGGCCGAAGGCCTCGGGGCCGCGTGCGGCCACGCGGCCCGCGACCTCGTGCCCGAGGGTGAACGGCGTCCGGTACGGCAGGGAGTTCGGTGCCGCGTCCAGGACATGGAGGTCGGAGCGGCACAGCCCGGCCGCCTCGACCCGCACCAGGACCTCTTCGCCGCGGGGTGTCGGCCGTGCCACCTCGGTGAGCACCGGTGGGCCGCCCCATCGCGTCAGTCGGATCGCTCTCGTGCCGCCTGTTGACATACGTGAGAGGCTAGCAAAAATGAAGTCAGTTCAGTAACTGGTCCGGTGGCCGAGTGTGACAACCGGGCACGGCAACCGAGTGGGGCGGTGGATCTCATGGACGGCGAGGGCCCGGCACACGAAGACTTCACGGGCAGGGTCGCGCTGGTGACCGGCGCGGGCTCCGGTATCGGCGCCGCGGTCGCCCGGCGGCTCGCCAAGCAGGGCGCCGTGGTCCTGGTGGCGGACATCGACGCCGCCGCGGCCCGGGCGGTCACGAAGGAACTGCCCGGGGCGCGGCCGGTGACCGTGGACGTGGGGGACGGCGGGCAGGTCGACCGGGTCTTCGACGAGGCCGTGCGCGAGTACGGACGCCTGGACGTCGTGGTGCACGCCGCCGGAGTCGACGACCCCGGGGCGAAGCAGTGGATCGCCGAAGCCCTGCTGACCGACCGGCCGCCCGAGGTGACCACGCGGCTCGGCGAGGCCGCATGGCGGCGCGTCATGCGGGTCAATCTCGACGGCACCTTCCATGTCCTGCGCGCCGCACTGCGGACGATGGTGCCGAACCGTTCCGGTGCGGTCGTCACCGTCGGCTCCTCCTCGGCCTTCGACACCCAGGCCGGCTATCCGCACTACGCGGCGTCCAAGGCCGGAGCGCACGCGCTGAGTCAGTCCGTCGCCAAGGAGGCGATCGCGTTCGGAATCCGCGTCAACACGGTGGCACCCGGGCCGACCGAGACGGGGATGGCCGCCCGGACGCCCGAGGCGCTGCGCCGGGGCTTCGCCGACCCGCGTGTACGCCCCTACGCGACACCCGAGGAGATCGCGGACGTCGCGCTGTTCCTGGCCGGCGACGCGGCGGCCAATCTCGTCGGCGCGGTGCTGCTCGCCAACGGCGGACGCTTCACCGTTTAGGGAGGCTCGTATGTTCCGGCTCGACACCGATCCGACGCTGCTGCTGGAGAGTGAGGAGCGGCGCCAACTCCGCGAGGTGCTGCGAGAACTGCTGAAGGAGACCTGCGGACCCGAAGAGGTCCGCAAGCAGGTGGCGGGGCCCCGCGGTCACGACCGACTGCTGTGGGAACGGCTCGCGGGCGAGATCGGGGTGCAGGCGCTCGCCGTCCCGGAGGAGTTCGGTGGCGCCGGCTACACCTTCGCCGAACTCGCCGTGGCTCTGGAGGAGACCGGGCGCGTGCTGTGCCCGGCGCCGCTGCTGCCGACCGTCGTACTGGCCGGGCACGCGCTCCTGCGAAGCGGTGACCGGCAGGCCTGTCAGCGCTGGCTGCCGGGTATCGCGGACGGCTCGCTCACCGCGACGGTGGCCGGATTCCCGCAGGCGGCGCACGTGACCGCCGAGCGGGGCGCCGGTGGCTGGGTGCTGCGCGGCGAGGCCGACTTCGTACTCGACGGGGAGGGGGCCGATCTGATCCTGGTCGCGGCCGAAGCGCCGGACGGTACGCGGCTGTTCGCCTGCGAACCGGACCACGGTACCGGGACTGGAATCGGGGCTGGGACTAGGACCGGGGCTAGGACTGGGACTGGAACCAGGACCGGGACCGGGCCGGGTGTCGGTTCCGGGACCTGTGAGCGGATGGCCCGGCGCGTCCTCGATCCCACGCGCCGGCAGGCGCTCGTACGGTTCCGGGGCGCGCCCGCCGAGCCGGTCGGTGAGGCCGAACAGGCCGCCGCGACCGTGGCGGCGGTCCTGGACGCGGGGTGGGTGGCGCTGGCCGCCGAGCATGTGGGCGGATCGGCGCACGCGCTGGACGCCGTCCTCGAGTACGTCAGGCATCGAACCCAGTTCGGGCGGCCCATCGGGTCCTTTCAGGTGGTCAAGCACCGGCTCGCCGACCTCCTGGTCGACCTCGAAGGAGCGCGGTCCGCCTCGGCGTACGCGACGGCCTGCCTCGCGGGCGGACGTGCGGAGTTGCCGGTGGCGGCGAGTTCGGCGGCCGTGGCCTGCTCCGGCGCCTATCGGCTGGCGACGGCGGAATACGTGCAGCTCCACGGAGGGATCGGCTTCACGTGGGAGCACCCCGCCCATCTCTATGTGCGCCGGGCCCGCGCCGACGAGGCGCTGTTCGGCACCGCCGACGACCATCGTCTGCGGCTGGCCGGGCTGCTGGGCCTCACCGGCCGTACGAACGGAGCGAGCCGTGCGAACGGAGCGAGCCGTACGGACTGTTCGAGCCGTACGGACTGAGCGCCGGACCGTTTCGGGAATCGCTTCCCCGTCCATTGACAGGGGCATCCAACGCCCACAGAATCAATCTGAATTCAGTTCAGTTTGGAGGAGCTCATGGCAGTCGAAGACGAGATCCAGTTCGAGCGGGACGGCCACGTGGCACGGGTCTGGCTGAACCGGCCGCACAAGAAGAACTGCGTGACGGTGCCGATCCTCGATCGGCTGGACGAGATCATCACCGAGGTCGACGCCGACCCCGAGCTGCGCGTACTGGTGCTGCGGGGCCGGGGCAACACCTTCTGCTCCGGGTTCGACCTGGACAGCCTCAAGGCCGACTTCGTCGGGAGGTCCAACGCGATCGACGTGGCCGTGAAGTCGGCGAAGGTCTGTGACCGGCTGTACTCGATGAAGACCCCGTCGATCGCGGTCCTCGAAGGCCATGTCACGGCGGGCGGCTTCGAGTTGATGATCTCCTGCGACTTCGCGATCGCCGCGGACGACGCCCTGATCGGCGACTTCCACATCCGCCGCGCCCTGTTCGGCGGGGCCGGGCCGATCTACCGGGTGCCGCGCATGATCGGCGTCCGCAAGACGAAGGAGCTGATGCTCACCGGAAAGCTCCTGACCGGGGTCGAGGCCGCCGAGTTCGGTCTCATCAACTCCTCGGCGCCGGCCGACAAGCTGGACGCGAGGGTCGAGGAGTTCGCCGACCAGCTCGTCGACAAGAGCCCGTTCACCATGTGGATCACCAAGATGACCATCGACCGGAGCCTGGATGCCGACATCCAGTCGCTGATGGTCATGGAGCACCTCGCGGTCGGTGTGATGCTCAACTCCGAGGACGCGGCGGAGGGCGTGTCGGCGTTCCTGGAGAAGCGGGAGCCGCAGTGGAAGGGGCGCTGAGCCCCCTGCCGGAGGCCGGGGGCCCGCTGCGCGGCTCCCGGTGCGCCGACTGCGCGGTGGCCGTCCACCCCGCCGACCCGTCGTGCCCGCGCTGCGGCGGACCGGCCGAGCCGGTCGTCCTCTCCGGTACGGGCACGCTGTGGACGTGGACCGTGCAGCACCATGCGCCCAAGTCGCCGCCGTACGTCCAGCCCGCCGCCGGGTTCGAGCCGTTTGCCGTCGGCTACGTCGAACTTCCGGAAGGAGTACGCGTGTTGGCCGTGCTCGACCTGCGCGCCGAGGACCTGAAGATCGGCATGCCGGTGGCCGTCGCGGCGGCGGACGGCGTCCCACGGGCCAGGGGAGTCGCCGTATGACGACCGAAGAGGTGCTCGTGTGCGGTGCCGGAATCACCTCCTTCGCCCGCACGGAGGCGAGCGGCCGGCAGCTCGCCGTGCGGGCCGTGCGGGCCGCCCTGGCCGACGCGGGACTGCCCTGGACCCGTGTGCGGGCGGCGTACGGCGGCAGCGACGCGGCCGGCAACGCCGACACGCTGGTGGCCGAACTCGGCCTGACCGGAGTGCCGTTCGTCAACGTCCGCAACGGCTGTGCGACCGGCGGCAGCGCCCTGGTCTCGGCGGTCAACGCGATCCGTTCCGGGGCGGCGGACGTGACCCTCGCCGTCGGCTTCGACAAGCACCCGCGCGGCGCCTTCGATCCGCGGCCCGCCGACTGGGGGCTCGACGAGGCTTACGGACGCGACGGGCTGATGGTCACCACCCAGTTCTTCGCCATGAAGATCCAGCGGTACATGCACGACCACGGGGTCACCGCCCGGACCCTGGCCCTGGTCGCGGAGAAGGCGTACGCCAACGGGGCCCGCACCCCCCACGCCTGGCGGCGCACACCGCTCGACGCCGACGAGATCCTGGCCTCCGGCATGGTCAACGACCCGCTGACCCGGTACATGTTCTGCTCGCCCGGCCAGGGCGCCGTGGCGCTCGTCCTGTGCAGCCGCGCGGTCGCCCGTGAACTGGAGGCGACCCCGGTCACGCTGCGGGCGGCCGTCGTCCGCACCCGGCGGTTCGGCTCCTTCGAGGTGTTCAGCCCCTGGGCGCCCGTCGGCACCCCGACCAGTGTCAGCGCCGACGCCGCGCGACTCGCCTTCGAGGAAGCCGGGCTGGGACCGTCGGACATCGACGTGTGCCAGCTCCAGGACACCGAGAGCGGTGCCGAGGTGATGCACCTGGCCGAGTGCGGGTTCTGCGAGCACGGCGAGCAGGAGCGGCTGATCCCCGAAGGCGCGACCGCACCCGGCGGTGCCCTGCCGGTCAACACCGACGGCGGCTGCATCGCCAACGGCGAACCCATCGGCGCCTCGGGCCTGCGGCAGGTCCACGAGATCGTCCAACAACTGCGCGGCCGTGCGGGCGAACGACAGCTGCCGGACCGCCCGTCGACAGGCTTCACCCATGTGTACGGGGCGCCGGGCGTCAGCGCCTGCACCGTACTGACCCGCTGAGACCCCGTCCGGAAGGAGGACCATGAGCGGTATCCCGGAGCCCGAAGAGTTCCGTGCCGCGGCCCGGCAATGGCTGACCGGTGTGGCGGCGGCGCGCGCCGACCGCCGGGAGTGGGGCCGTGGCGACGACTCGGTGGCCGTCTTCGAGAACTGGAGTGAGGCGGAGGAACGCGAACACACCGACCGGATACGGGACTGGGAACGCACCCGCTTCGACCACGGCTGGGGCGCGCTGGACTGGCCACCGGAGCACGGGGGGCGCGAACTGCCGCCCTACTACGAGCAGTTGTACCGTGCCGAGGAATCCCGCTTCGACGTGCCCCGGCGCACCGAGGTCTTCCCGGTCACCCAGCAACTCGTGGCCCCGGCGATCCGGATCTGGGGCACCGAGGAACAGCGGAGGCGCTGGCTGCGGCCCATGCTCCGCACCGACGAACTCGCCTGCCAGCTCTTCTCCGAGACCGAAGCCGGCTCCGACCTCGCCGCCGTCCGCACCCGGGCCGTCCGTCAGGACGACGGCTGGATCCTGAGCGGTCACAAGATCTGGACCTCCGGGGCCCGCGTCGCCACCTGGGGAGTGGCCGTCTGCCGCAGCGACCTGGACGCGCCCAAACACGCAGGCATCACCGTCTTCCTGGTCCGGATGGACGCGCCGGGCGTGGTCGTGCGGCCCATCCGACAGATGACCGGCGGCTCCAGCTTCAACGAGGTCTATCTGGACGACGTGTTCGTGCCGGACACCGACCGGCTCGGCCCGGTCGGCGAGGGCTGGCGGGTGACGCTGACCGTCCTCGCCGCCGAACGCCTCGACTCCGGCGGCCTCGGCCTGGACAACGCCGACCGGGCCCTCGACCTCGCCCGGCACCTGCCCCGCCCGCTGACCGCCGGCGAACAGCAGCGGTCCGCCGACCTGTTCGTCCGTAGCCTGGTCCAGCGGCTCATCGGCCTGCGGGTCACAGCGGCGCTGGCAGCCGGACGCGAACCCGGCGCCGAAGCCTCGGTCGGCAAGCTCCACGCCACCGCCACCCTGCGCGCCACCACCGACCTCGTCCAACAGCTCCTCGGACCGCGCCTCGCCGCCGACACGGGGGAGTGGGGCACCTTCGCCTGGACCGAGCACCTGCTCGGCGCACCCGGCTATCGCATCGCGGGCGGCAGCGACGAGATCCAGCGGAACATCCTGGCCGAACGCGTGCTGGGACTGCCCAAGGAACCGAAGGGAGTGGGGCGTTGATCACCGCGACCGAGGTGACACGACTCGCCGCCCGGGTCCGCACCGGGCTCGCCGCCCGGCACCCGAACGAGCCCTTCGGTGATCTGCGCACCCTGCCCGGCGGCCACTCGGGACTCACCTACTCGATCACCGCGGGCACCGGGGCGTACGTCGTCAAAGCCGTGCCTGAGGGGCAGCGGCCCGTCGGGCGCAACGACGTACTGCGCCAGGCCCGGATCCTGCGCGCCCTCGTCGGATCGCCGGTGCCCGTGCCGGAGGTCTTCGCCGTCGACGAGCGCGAACCGGCCTGGTTCGCCATGGAGTTCGTGACCGGAGAGGCGATCGAGCCCGTCCTCGACGAGCACCGCCTGGACCCGGGGCTGTGCCGCACACGGATGCTGGCGCTGGCCGGTGTCCTGCGCGACCTGCACCGCACGCACGTCGACGGCGCCGAACCCCTGGATCCGGCGGCCGAGCTGGAGCGTTGGGCGCGGACCATGCGTGCCGTACCGGCCCCACTGCGGCCGGGTGCCGAGGAGGTACTGGGCCTCCTCGCCGCCGGGATCCCCGAGAGCCTGCCGCCCGTGCTGATCCACGGCGACTTCCGACTCGGCAACGTGCTCTGCCGGGGCGAGCGTCCGTCCGCGGTCGTCGACTGGGAGATCTGGGGTGTGGGCGATCCCCGCATCGACCTCGGCTGGTTCCTCCTCTTCGCCGACCACCGGAACTTCCCCCGGCTCGGCCGTCCCGTACCGGGCCTGCCCACCGAGGACGAACTGCTCGCCCGCTATCTCGACGGCCGCGCCGTACCCCCCGCCTTCGACTGGTTCCGCGCCCTGGCCCGCACCAAAATGGCCGCGATCATGGGTCACAACCTGCGCAGACACCGTGAGGGCAAGTACCACGACCCCGACCAGGAGCGGCTGCCGCCGACCATCGCGGCGATGATCCGCACGGCACGCGACATCCTCGCCCCACGGTCCTGAAGGAGCGCCACCATGGATTTCGGACTCCCCCCGCGGACCGACGAACTCCGCACGCGCATGGCCGCGTTCATGAAGGAGTACGTCGTGCCCGCCGAGGCCGTCTACGAGCGGCAGCTCGCCGAGGCCGACAACCCGCACGAACTACCCCCGGTCATGCGCGAGTTGAAGGAGAAGGCGCGGGCCGAAGGCCTGTGGAACCTCTTCCTCGCCCACGGCGCATGGGGCGCAGGGCTCACCAACCTGGAGTACGCGCCGCTCGCCGAGCTGGCCGGACGTTCGGTCATCGGCCCCGAGGTCTTCAACTGCTCCGCCCCCGACACCGGCAACATGGAACTGCTCGCCCTGTTCGGCACCCCCGAACAGCAGGACCGCTGGCTGCGCCCCCTCCTCGCGGCCGAGATCCGGTCGTGCTTCGCCATGACCGAGCCGGAGGTCGCCAGCTCCGACGCGCGCAACATCCGTACCCGGATCACCCGCGAAGGAGACGCCTATGTCGTCAACGGCCACAAGTGGTACACCTCCGGAATCCTCGACCCGGACTGCCGGCTGATCATCCTGATGGGCGTCACCGACCCGGACGCGCCCTCCTACCGGCAGCAGAGCATGCTGCTGATTCCACGCGACACCCCGGGCATCACCGTCCTGCGCGATCTGCCGATGTTCGGCTACACCGACCGCTGCGGCCACGGCGACGTGCTCTTCGAGGACGTACGGGTACCGGTGTCGTCGCTCCTCGGCGGCGAAGGGGAGGGATTCGCCCTGGCTCAGGGGCGGCTGGGGCCCGGGCGCATGCACTACGCCATGCGCGCGGTCGGGTTCGCCGAACGGGCGCTGGAGCTGATGTGCCGCCGGACCCTGACCCGTACCGCCTTCGGCGGCACGCTCGCCGAACAGGGCGTCGTACGCGAGTGGATCGCCCGCAGCCGCATCGAGATCGAGCAACTGCGGCTGCTCGTCCTCAAGTCGGCCTGGCTGATGGACACCTCGGGCAACTCCGCCGCCCGTACCGAGGTCGCCGCCATCAAGGTGGCCGCCCTGGAGGTCGCCCACCGGGTGGTCGACCGCGCGGTTCAGGCCCACGGCGCGGCCGGGGTCAGCGACGACACCGTACTCGCCCGGCTGTACGCCATCACCCGGGCGCTGCGGATCGCGGACGGGCCCGACGAAGTGCATCTGCGCACGGTCGCCCGCCGTGAACTGGCCAAGTATCCCGAGGAGTCGGCATGAGCGCACGCGCACTGGACGGCAGGGTCGCCGTGATCACCGGGGGCTCCCGAGGGATCGGCCTGGGCATCGCCAAGGCCTGTCGTGAGGCGGGCGCCCATGTGGTGATCGCCGCCCGCAAGGCGGACGGACTCGCAGCGGCCCGCACGGAGTTGTTGCGCGTCAAGGGCGACGGCGAGGTCCACGAGCTGGTCGCGAACGCGGGGGAGCCCGAGCAGGCCGAGCGGTGCGTCGCGGAGACCATGGCCCGCCTCGGACGGTTCGACGTCATGGTCAACAACGCGGCCACCAACCCGTACATGGGCGACCTGCTCGATCTCGACCTGGCGCGCGCGGAGAAGACCGTCCGGGTCAACCAGTACGGCATGATCGCCTGGACCCGCTGCGCCTGGCGGGCGTGGATGAGCGAGCACGGCGGAACGGTGGTCAACATCGCGTCCGTCGGCGGACTGGTCGTCGACCCGCACATCGGCTGGTACAACGCCACCAAGGCGGCGATGCTGCACATGACCCGGCAGCTCGCGTACGAACTCGGGCCGCGCGTCCGGGTGAACGCGATCGCGCCCGGGCTGATCAAGACCGAGCTGGCCAGGGCCGTCTGGGAGCCGAGGGAACCGATCCTCACCGCGAGGCTGCCGCTGCGCAGGCTCGGCACGGTGGAGGACGTGGCCAACGCGGCGCTGTTCCTCGCCTCGGACGCGTCGGCGTGGATGACCGGACAGACACTGGTCCTGGACGGCGGGGCGACCGCGCTGCCGATCGGAGTGGAGGCATGACCACCACGGCCGCTCCGGACCCGGCCACGGACCTGTTCTCGCTGCACGGCAGGACCGCCGTGGTGACCGGCGCCTCCTCGGGTCTTGGCGCCCGGTTCGCCGCCGTGCTGGCCGCGGCCGGTGCCACCGTGTTCGCCGCGGCGCGCCGCCCGGACCGGCTCGAGGAACTGGCCGGCGGCGATCCCCGTATCCGCCCGGTCGTCTGTGACGTCTCCCGGGACGCGGACCGGGTGCGCCTGGTCGAGACCGTCCTGGAGCACGGCGGCGGCTTCGACGTGCTGGTCAACAACGCGGGCACACCCGGGTCCGTACGCGCCGAGGACGAGAGCCCGGAGGACTTCGCCCACGTCCTCGACGTCAATCTCGTCGCTCCCTTCCACCTGGCCCGGCTGCTGGCCCAGGCTCCGTCCGCCCGTACGAAATCGGTCGTGAACGTGTCGTCCGTCCTCGGGCTCGTCTCCGGCGCCCCGCTGGGGGGTGCGGCTTACGCCGCCTCCAAGGCCGGGCTCGTCGGACTCACCCGCGAACTGGCCGGACAGTGGGGCGGATCGGGGACACGGGTCAACGCGCTCGCCCCGGGATGGTTCCGCTCCGAGATGACCGAAGGGCTGTTCGCCGACGAGCGGTCCCGGCGCTGGGTCGAGCGCGGCACGATGCTCGGCCGGGGCGGCGGAGCGGGAGAACTGGACGGCGCACTGCTCTTCCTGGCCTCGGACGCCTCCTCGTACTGCACCGGGCAGGTGCTGACCGTGGACGGCGGGTGGACGGCACGATGAGGGTCACGACGGAGGTCGACGGCGACGCGGTGGCCCACGTGGAGTTGTGCCGCGGGGACGGCAACGCCATCGACCTCGCGATGGCCCGGGGACTGCTGGACGCCGCCCGGAGTTGCGAGACCGCGCGGGCCCGCGCGGTGCTGCTCACCGGGCGGGGCCGGTCCTTCTGCGTCGGCGGCGACCTGAGGGAGTTCGCGGCGGTGCCCGGGGACCGTCTTGCCGGGCATCTCACGGACGTCACCGACGCCCTGCACGGCGCGCTGCGGATCCTCGCCGGACTCGACGCGCCGCTGGTGGTGGCCGTGCAGGGGGCTGTCGCCGGGGCCGGACTGGGGCTGACGGCCGCCGCCGACCTCGCCTTCGCCGCGTCCGACGCCGGTTTCACGGCGGCCTACACCGGGATCGGGTACTCGCCCGACGCCGGGGTCACCTGGTCGCTGCCGCGGCTCGTGGGCCCCGGGCGGGCACGGGACCTGTTGCTGACCAACCGCCGGATCACGGCCGCCGAGGCGCTCGCGATGGGACTGGTCGCCAGGGTCGTCGCACCGGAGCGCCTCGCGGCTCAGGCCGCGGCGGCCGCGAGGGCGCTGGCACGCGGGGCGACGGGGGCGTACGGCGTGACACGACGACTGGTCTCCGGGGCTCTGTCGGCCTCCTTCGACGAGCATCTGGACGCCGAGGCCCGCGCGCTGGCCGCCGCCGCCGTCTCGGCGGAGGGCCGCGAAGGTGTCAGCGCCTTCGTCGCCAAGCGCCGACCGGACTTCGTCCACCCGCCGTTCGGTGGCCACGGCGACCACGGCGACCACGGTGACCCGAGCTGAACTAGGGTCTACTCTCGGACGACCGAGCGGTGATCGACACCGAGCAGTGATCGATCCCGAGCGGTGATCGGTACCGGGCGGCGATCGACAGCGGTCGTGGAGCAGAGGGAGAGACGATGGCGAGGGCACGGATCGTGGATCCGGAGGAGGGGCCCAGGTCCAAGCGCGCGGCCATTCTCGTGGCCGCCGTGGAGCGGTTCGGGGAGGACGGCTACGAGAGCACGAAGTGGTCCGAGGTCGCCGACCGGGTCGGGATCGGGCAGACCGCCCTGTACCACTACTTCGAGTCCAAGGCCCACTGCCTGCTCACCATCATGCGCCTGGAACTCCAGCGCTCCCACGACATGTTCACGGAGGCGACGGCCGACGCTGGGGATCCCGTCGAGGAGCTGCGCGCGGCGGTTCGCTCGGCCTTCGCGGTCAGTGAGCAGGAGATTCGCCAGATGCGCATCCTGCAGGCCAACATGTCCCTGCTCGCCAATCCGCGCAAGTCCAAGCGCGAGGAGACCGAGCGCGTCGCGGCCCGGCAGCTCGTGCAGATGGTCGAGCGGGACTGGACGAACCTGCTGATGCGCGGCATGGCGAAGGGCGCCTTCCCGGTCCGGGACGCGCACACCCTCGGCCTCGCCGTCCTCGGCATGATCGTCAGTGTCTGGCGCTGGTACCGCCCTACCGGGGCGATCCCGCTCACCGAGATCAGCGAGATGATCGAGGAGTGCGTGGTGCGCATGGTCGCCGGATAGTTCCGGAACTCCGGGTGCGTCCCGCCCCTTGTCGGGGTCGGGACATCCGGATTAGAGTCAAACTGAACTGAACTCAGGTTGTTTCTCGGCGCTGAGGGAGAGCGAACAGCAATGGTGCTTCGCGACTACATGGCCAGAATGGACAGCCAGGAACCGGACAAGGTCCTGGAACTCCTCGAACCCGGCTTCCGATTCCTCATCGCCCTGCCCGGCGGGCAGCGAACGGGGGAGTCCCGCGAGGACTTCGCCGCGTACATCGCCGGACGCGAGGCGGTGGACCGCACGCACGAGATCAGCCGGTACGCGGCCGACGGCGACGTAGAGACGGCGTACGGCTTCGTGGTCGAGAAGGGCGTCACCACCGGCGCGTTCCTCTCCGCCGTGCGGCTGTCGCCCGACGGGTTGATGGCGCGCTACCAGTCCTTCTTCACCACCGACTTCGACCTCGTGGACCGGCCATGACCACACAGTCCACCGCCTCTTTCCTGACCACCTGGTTCGCGATCCTCGACAGCGCCGACGCCGACCGGATCCTCGACATGATCAGCGAGGACTTCTCGTTCTCCATCCTCTTCTCCACCGGCGGCGACGGCGCCACCGACTTCCACGGCGGCCGGCTCGAGCTGGAGGGCTACCTCGACCAGCGCGAGGTGGGCGTCCGCACCCACCATGTGCTGGCCGCGAGCACCGTCGGCGGGGACGAGCTGTTCCTCGGAGAGGTACGGCGCCTCGGCGAGCCGGAGGCGAGCTTCGTGGCCTCCGCGCGGCTCGACGGCTCGGGCCGGGTGCGGCGGTTGCTCATCGGGCGTTCGCCCGCAGTGTTGTTCACCTGAGGAGGGCGCGATGTACAACCTCGTCCTGCTGGCCGCCCGGCCGCCCGACTGGACCCATGAGCGGTTCATCGACTGGTGGCGCGGCGAGCACGCCGAACTCACCCGCCGGCTGCCCGGACTGAGGTCCTGGCGGCACACCGACCTCGACGCGGCGCTCGAACCGCGTTCGGAAGGCTGGGACGGCCTCTCCGTCCTCGGTTTCGACACCCCCGAGGACCTGCGCAAGGCCCTCGACAGCCCCGAGTGGGCGGCCGCCGTCGCCCAGGTCGGCGACATGCGGGGACGCCGTATCGCCCTCATGGGCGACGAGCGGGAGATGTACGCGGGATGAGCACGCCCCGCCCGCCGTCCGCGGGCCGAACACGGGCCGGACAACGGGGCTCCACCACCCTTCGCGAAAAGGCGGGGAAGCGGATGCGACAGACAGTACGGGAGTTCTACGAGCGGGCCGAGCACGCCGACTTCACGGCCGTCGTCGACGACCACGGCCGGCACACCGCGCGCGACCTCCTGGACCGCGCGGCCGAGCTGGCCGAGGCGATGACACCGGACGGAACGCCGGGCGGGACGGTGCTGCTGCAGGCCGACAACTCCTGGCGCACCGTCACGGCGACCCTCGCCGCCGGGATGACCGGCGGGGTCCTGGCCCTCGTCAACCGGCACACGACCCGGGCGGAGTTCGCCGCCGCCCTGGAGGACATCCGTCCCGACGCGGTGATCGCCGACCCTTCCGCCCTCGACGAGTGGCACGCGCCGGGCAGCGGCACCCCGCCCCTGCCCGGCGCACGGCCCGCGGAGGCGCTGGACGGCTGGACGGTCCTCGCCGGCCGGGGCCCACGAGACGTCTCCCGCTGGTCGGGCGGCACCCTCATCGGCCTCACCTCCGGCTCCACCGGGCGCCCCAAGGGGGTCGTCCAGTCCGAGAGCGCGCTGCGGTACGCGTGCACGTGCACCATCGATGTCAACGGGCTGCGCGACGGGGACGCGGTGGCCGCCGTCGTCCCGCTCTCCTCGACCGCCGCCTACTGTTTCGGGGTCTGCCTCGCCCTCATGCTCGGCGGGCCGCTCGTGCTGAGCGGCCGCTGGGACCGCGAACAGGCGCTCGCGCGGATGGCCGCCCACGACGTCCGGTGGACCATGTGCGTCCCGACGATGGCCCTCCAGATGGGCTCCGCGGCGGCCGGATCACGCGTCCTCGAAGGGGTCCGCTCGATCACGGTCGGCGGCGGCCCCATGGACCGCGGGGCTCTCGCCCGCGCCGAACGTTCCCTCGGCACCCGGATCCTGCGGGTCTTCGGCATGTCCGAGTGCCTCGGGCACACTTCGCCGCGGCCCGACGACCCCGAGGAGATCAGGCTGGGCCGCGACGGCCGCCCGTTCCCCGGCACCGAACTGCGCGCCGTGGACGCCGACGGCACCGCGCTGGGGCCGGGGCGCACCGGGCGCGCCCAGGTCCGGGGGCCCTCGCTCTTCCTCGGTTACGCCCACGACGGCAAGGTCGAGTCGCCGGTCCTGACCCCTGACGGCTTCTTCCCCACCGGCGATCTGCTCATGACCGGCGACGACGGCACGGTCACCGTGATGGGCCGGGAGAAGGACGTCATCATCCGCGGCGGCCGCAATCTCGACGTCACGGAGATCGAGCGTGCCGTCGCCAGCCATCCGGGAGTCGCCCGGGTCTGCGTGGCACCCGTACCGGACCCGCTGCTCGGCGAACGCGCCGCCGTTCTCGTCGTGGCGGAGGCGGAGGCGGAGGCCGGGACGCACGGAGACGGAGACGACACCGGGGGCGGCGCCGCCATCGGACTGGACGAGATCACCGAACACCTCGCCCGCACCGGCCTGTCCAAGGCCAAGTGGCCCGAATTCGCCTTCTCCGTCGATGAGTTGCCGCAGACCACCGTCGGCAAGCTCGAGCGGTCCGCGGCCCGCAGACTCGCCCACGAACTGCACGCGCGGCTCGACGCGCATCAGGAACCACACCGGCTCACGGATCGCGAACCACATCGGCAAGCGGATCACGAACGGCACGGACGACCGGACCAGGAACGGCACGGACAACCGGATCACGAACAGCACCGGCAAGGAGATGCATGACCACCCCCACGGCTCACACCGCCCGCTTCGACCGAGGCCGTTGGGCGGACGCCGGAGCCGAGACCGTACGAGCCGGCGTTCACCGCATCCCGCTTCCGCTGCCGGACGACGGGCTGCGGGCCGTCAACGTGTACGCGCTGGAAGGGCTGACGGAGGGGCTGGTCCTGATCGACGGGGGATGGTCGATCCCCGAGTCCCGCAAGGCGCTGGAGGACGCGCTGGCCACCATCGGCCACGACCTCGGCGAGATCAGTGATGTCCTGGTCACCCACATCCACCGGGACCACTACACGCAGGCCGTCGAACTGCGCAGGCTGCTCGGCTCCCGGGTCCACCTCGGCTCGGGCGAGCGACGCAGCCTGGAACTGCTCGGGGAGACGGGCACGGACCGGCCGTCCGGCTCGCTGCACACGTTGCGCCGGGCGGGGGCCCACGAACTCGCCGAGCGGGTGGCCGCGATGGACCACGGAGGCTTCGACCCGAGCGTGTGGGAGGCCCCGGACCGCTGGCTGGAGGACGAGGAACTCCGCTTCGCCGACACGCGGTTGCGGGTCGTCCCGACGCCGGGACACACCCGGGGACATGTCGTCTACCTCGACGAGGCGCGCGGGCTGCTCTTCTCCGGGGACCATGTGCTGCCGCACATCACCCCGTCCATCGGGTTCGAACTCGGCTCCACCGCGCTGCCGTTGGGCGACTACCTCGACTCGCTGCGCCTCCTGACCACCCTCGCCGACGCCCGGCTCCTGCCCGCCCACGGCCCGGTCGGCCCCAGCGTCCACACGCGCGTCGGTGAGCTGCTCGACCACCACGACGACCGACTCGCCCAGGCCCTGGCCGTCCTCGGCGACCGCACGCTCGCGGCCTACACGGTGGCCCAGGAGCTGGGGTGGACCCGGAGGCAGCTGCCCTTCGCGGACCTCGGCGCCTTCAACCAGATGCTCGCCGTGAACGAGACGGCCGCACACCTGGATGTGCTGGTGGCCCGCGGCCGGGTCGCGCGCACGGAGACCGAGGGCGTCCTGCGCTACACCGCCGCCGTGATGTCGTAGCCCTGGCCTCCGGCCCGCTCAGCGCGCCGTCCAGCCTCCGTCGACGTACAGCTCCGAACCCGTCATGAAGCTCGCGTCGTCGGAGGCGAGGAACGCGACCGCGGCCGCCACCTCGTCGGGTGTGCCGAGCCGGCCGAGCGGGGTGCCGTCGAGCATCGCGGTCAACCGGGGCGTACCGCGCCACAGTTCACGGGAGCGGGGTGTCTCGATGAACCCGGGGTGCAGCGAGTTGACACGTACGCCCCGCCGCGCCCAGTGCAGCGCGGCGTTCTTGGTCATCAGACGGACCGCGCCCTTGGCCGCGTGGTACGAGAACTGGGCGCCGAACCCGCCCACCGTGCCGAAGATCGACGCGACGTTGACGACGGAGCCGCCCCCGGAGCGTTCGATGGCCGCGCCGCCGTGCTTCATGCCGAGCCAGACGCCGGTCTGGGTGACCGCGAGCACCTGGTCCCAGGTCTCCTTGGTCTCCGTCTCCACGGTGCCCATCGCGGCGATCCCCGCGTTGTTGACCAGTACGGCCAGTCCGCCGAGCGCGGCCGTCGCCCTGGTGACGACCTCCTGCCAGGCGGACTCGTCCGAGACGTCCAGAGCCAGGCCCAGGGCGCCGCCCCCGACCTCCTCGGCGAGCTTCTCGCAGCGGTCGGCGTCCAGATCGGTCACCACGACCGCGGCGCCCTCGGCCGCCAGTCGCCGGACGACCGCCTCGCCGATGCCTCCGGTGGCGCCGGTCACCAGCGCCGCCCTCCCGGCCAGTCTCGCTTCCATCGCGACCACTCCCGCTTCCGTCGTCAGCCCTTGACGCCGCGCCAGGCGAGCGCGCCGCCGTCGATCACATACGCGGCACCCGTGATGAACGCCGCGCTGTCGGACGCCAGGAAGCAGGCCAGCCGCGCCACCTCCTCCGGGCGCCCCGGCCGGTCCACCAACTGCGGTGCGGTCATCTTCCGTTCGCGCGCGTCCCGGTCCTCGCCCGCGGCGAAGTGACCCCGCGCCAGAGGCGTGTCGATCACACCGGGGCAGAAGCAGTTGCAGCGCACCGGGGAGAGATCGACGGCGTTGACGATGGCGGGGCCGCGCGGTGAGCGGCGCAGATACGGCGCCGCGAACTTGGTCGTCTGCCAAGCGGCCTTGAGATTGACCTGGTAGACCGCGTCCCAGACCTCCTCGGAGAGCGAGTCGACGGCGCGGTCGTGGTCCTGCGCGTTCCGGTCGGCGACGGCCACCGCCGACGCCCCCTGGCGGGCCATCTCCACGGCGATGGCCCGCCCGATGCCCTGGCCCGCGCCGGTGACGAGGGCGGTCTTGCCGCCGAGCGAATCCAGCATGCGGTCTGCTCCCGTCCGTGGCACGAGACACTTACTGAACCAACTTCAGTTCAGAGGGGAGTCTAGGTCGGCGCCGGGGCGGCGACAAGAGGTGTGTCGGGAGGAAGGCCTCCCGTACGGGAGGTGCCCGTTTGGCGTGAATGGCGCTGTTGCTCCCGGGCTTTGAGATGAGTAAGCGTTCTCTGTCATGGAACGTGACCGGAGCTCCGAAGCCTTCCCCACCTCCCGTCCCTCCCCGTTTTCCCCGCGCTCGCTTCTCTCTCGTCCTTCCCGTCGTCAACTCCTCGCCGCGGCAGGCGTCGCGGGTGTCGTGGGCGTTTCCCCTACCGCCCTCAGCGCCGTTCCGGCCGCGGCGAGCGGCCGCGCCGCGCTCTCCCTGTCGTTCTCGGAGGCCACCAACGGCGCGGCCACGCTCTCGCCGGCCGGCGACCGGCTGATCGTCGAGATCCAGCATGTGCTGTGGTCGCTCCCACGTACCGGCGGCCGTGCCGTGCCCCTCACTCCGGCCGGCCTCGAACCCGACCGGCCCACGCACTCCCCGGACGGCAAGCTCATCGCGTTCTGCGCGTACCAGGGCGGCGGCTACCACCTGTGGACCATGCGCCCCGACGGCTCGGACGTACGGCAGCGCACCGACGGCCCCTGGGACGACCGCGCCCCGGCCTGGTCCCCGGACGGCACCCGGATCGCCTTCGCCTCCGAGCGGGGCGGCGACCCGGTCGAGGGCAGCCCGTACCGTATCCACGTCCTGAACCTGGCAAACGGCGAACTGACCCGCGTCACCGGGCTCACCGGTCAGGACGGCCCCTTGCAGGACGGCCCCTGGGAGGACTTCGACCCCACCTGGTCGCCGGACGGCAGGCGCGTCCTCTTCGTCCGCGCGAAGGCCGTCTCCCTGCCCACGGGGCCCGGCCTCGAAGCCCGCACCATCGCCGCGGTACCGGCCGGCGCCGCGGGCCCGGTCGTCGTCGAGCACACGGAGACCACGGCCGCGCAGGTCATGACCCCGGCCCTCGCCCCCGACGGCCGCCGCCTCGCGTACCTGCGCGTCACCGCTGCCCCGAGCGCCTCCTGCACCCTCGTCGTCGACGGCACGCCCGTCGCGCTCGCCGGAGACCTCGCACCCGTGCCGCCACGCTGGACCGCGACGGGGGAACTGCTCCTCACCGTGGACGGCCACTTCACCCTCGTACGACCGGAGAAGCCGGCGCGGACCGAGCCGATCCCCTTCGAGGGCGAACTGCCGGTGGACCGGCCGCGGTACCGGACCAAGGAGTACGACCTCGGCGAGGAGCGGGTGCGCCCGGTGCGGGGCATCCACCTGCCCGCGCTGTCCCCCGACGGACGGCACATCGCCTTCGCCGCCCTCAACTCGCTCTGGCTGGCCGGAACCTCGGGCGGGCGCCCGCCCGAGCGACTGCGGAAGTCCGGACCGACCCGCTATCTGCTCGCACCGGTCTGGGCACGCGACGGACGGTCCCTCGTGTACGCCGACGACCGCGACGGACTGCTCGGCGCGTACCGGCGCGATCTCGCCACCGGCGAGGAGACCGCGCTCGCCACGGGCGGGCGGGTCCATCCCGCGCTCTCGCCCGACGGGAAGCGGCTCGCCTGTCTCGACATGACCGGAAGGCTCGTCCTGCGCGATCTGGGCAGCGGTGCGGAACGCGTTCTGGTGACCCCGCTCGGCGGCGGCGGGCTGCCCGGCCGCCCGAGCTGGTCGCCCGACGGCAGATACCTCGCGCTGTGCGACCGCAACCGCCTCAATCTCCGCTTCCGCGAGGGCTACAACGTCATCAGGATCGTCGACACCACGACCGGCACCGACCGCCTCCACGCCGTCGCACCCCACGTCTGCATCGCCGACCGCTACGACTCCGGACCCGTCTGGTCACCCGACGGACGCTGGATGGCGGTCGTCGTCGAGTCCGCGCTGTGCCTGCTGCCCGTCGCCCCCGACGGCACCCCGACCGGCGCCCCGCGCATCCTCGCCACCGAACCCGCCGACCACCCCTCCTGGTCCGGCGACTCGAAAACTCTCCTGTACCTCTCGGCGGGCCGCCTGCGGCTCATCGGCATCGACGGGCACGACCGCCGCACCGTCCGGGTCCCGCTCGACCAGCACCGGACCGCCCCCGCCGACACGGTGGTGCACGCCGGGCGCCTGTGGGACGGCACGGGCGAGTCGGTCAGGGACGACGTGGACATCGTCGTACGCGGCGGACGCGTCGCCGAAGTCGCGCCGCACCGGGCCCGCGGCCGTGGCGCCCTCCGCAGGATCGACGCCTCGAACCGCACCGTGATCCCCGGGCTGTGGGACACCCACACCCACCCCTGGCAGAGCACCTATGGAGGCCGCCAGACCGTCGGTCAACTGACCTACGGGATCACGACGGCCGTCTCCCTGGGCGGATTCGCCTACGAGCAGGCCCGCATCCGCGAGGCGGTGGCCGTCGGTCAGCTCGCCGGACCCCGCCTGCTGACCACTGGCGAACTGCTCGACGGCTCGCGGGTCGCCTACAGCATGGGGCGCGCCCACCGCACGAGGGACGGTCTGCGCAGGTCGCTGGAGCGGGGTGCGGCCCTCGACTGGGACTTCGTCAAGACCTATGTACGAGCCCCGAGTTGGGTGATGGAGGAAGCGGCGCGATTCGCGCACGAACGGCTCGGGGTGCGCTCGGGGAGCCATCTCCTGTCACCCGGCGTCCAGAGCGGCCAGGACCTGACGACCCATCTGCTGGCCACTCAGCGCGGGGAGTTCGGTCACGCGGTGAGCGCTACCGGACGGGCCTACGAGGACGTCGTGGAGATCTACACCGGACAGGGCGCCAACTTCGCCCTCGTCGCCACGCCGTTCACCTCCGCGCCGCTGCTCGGCGCCGATCCGGGGCTCGCCGACGACACCCGCGTCACCGTCGTCATGCCCCCGTGGGACTCCGCCGCCGTACGGCGGTCCGCGGGCGTGCCGCCCACCGCGGCCCAACTGGCCACCCTGCGCACCGAGACGGACGTCTACCGGCGGGTACTGGCCGCGGGCGGTCTCGTCGCGCTCGGCACGGACCAGCCGCTCGTACCGGTCGGGCTCTCCCTGCACCTGGGTCTGCGGGCCCTGCACCACGGCGGGCTGTCACCGGCCGGGGCGCTGCGCACCGCGACCGTCCTGCCGGCTCGCCTCTTCGGCCTCGACGGCGACCTCGGCACCGTAGAACCGGGGAAACTCGCCGATCTCACGGTGGTGGACGGCGATCCCTTCGAGGACTTCGACACCCTCGTCCGCACGGTGTCGGTGCTGAGGGGCGGAACGCCGTACGTGACGCAGGACCTGGTGGCCGCTTTCGAGCCGCCGTCGAAGGTCTCGGCGTCGGCGCGGTGGCGTGACGTGACCGAGGACGACTGGCTCGAAGTGGGGCGGCTGATGCGCAAGGACGGCTGTTGCCATACGGGTTCACTGTGATCCGCCCTTGAAGGTCCGCAGGAAGGTGGTCAGGGCGGCCCGGTCGGCGGCGGTGTCCCAGTCGGCGGCCGGGGTCGTCCACCTGAGCGAGAAGCCCTCGTGGTCACCGATGAGGTAGCCGCGCCCGAACGTGCGCTCACGGACCCCGTCGTTCGTCGAAAGCCACTCCATGTCCGCACCCTTGTAGCCCTGGTAGGTGACGGCGCGGATGTCACCCAGCCGTTCGTACGCGATGGAGTCGCCGCGCAGCGAGGTGTCCACCTCGCGCCAGACCGCGACGGGGTCCGAGGTGAGCTGGGTGCTGTAGGTGACGACCAGGGTGCGCGGGTCGCCGCTCGCGCCGAGCGTGACCCGATAGGAGCCGTCGGCGGAACTCTCGGTCCGTACCGGCTTCCAGCCCTTGGGCAGTGCGACGGAGAAGCCCTGGGGCGCGGTGTAGCGGAAGAAGCCGGTCGGCGGATCGTCGGTGAGGGTGTGGGACGGCGACGGGGAGGCGGAGGCGGATGAGGACGAGGTTGGGGAGGGGGACGTCGACGGGGCCTGCTGGGCAACGGTGCTGCTGGGCGAGGCGCTCGGCGTGGGCGACGGTGTGGCGGAAACCTTGGGGGACGACGCGGGACCGGACGCGGAGGTGCCGCGCTCGGACAGACCGCCCGCCGCGGTGAGCCCGGCGAAGCAGACGACCGTCACGGCCAGCGCCCCGCCCAGCAGCACCGGGCGGCTGAGGGGCACCTTGCCCCACACCCGCCTCGCCGGCGGGGCGTCGAGGTCCCGGAAGACCGGCAGGGTCTCGGTGGGCATCGAGTCCTCGTCGAGTTCCGCCTTGAGAATGCGCGTGAGTGCCTCCCGCACGACCGACTCGGGCACCCGCTCCACCGGATCCCTGCGCAGGAGCCCCTGAATGGCCGGACTGAGCGGCCCGGCGCTCAACGGGGCCCGGATGGGCAGCCGTTCCACGGCGCGGAACGTCGCTTCGAGCCCTCCTCGGTCCCGGATGGCCGGTCGGCCCTCGACCATCTCGTACATGATCGCGCCCAGCGCCCACAGGTCCGTGGCCGGTCCACCGCCTTCGCCACGGGCCTGCTCGGGAGAGGCGTACGACGGTGCCGTGACGCGCGGAGAGGCGCTGGCCCCCATCAGCCCGAAGCCGGCCACCGTGACCCCGCCGCGCTCCTCCACCCACACCTGGCCGGGGCTGAGGTCGCCGTGTGTGATCCCTTCCTGATGGGCCGCGCCCAGGACGTCGAGGACACCGAGCCCGATCCGGGCCGCGCGGACGTAGTCCACCGGGCCGTGCCCGAGGAGCGCGCACAGCGGAACGCCCTCCGGCCGTGCGGTGACCGTCCAGAGGAAGTCCTTGTCCTCGACGACATCGATGACGACGGACACCCGCCCGGGGCAGACCAGCCCCAGGGCCTCGGACTCCCGGGTGATCCGGACGGCGGTGCGCAGCTCCGCCTCCTCACGGAGATGGGCCGGGAGCCGGGAGCGCGTCAGGGTGACCGGCCGCTCGGACTCGACGTCCTGACCGTGCCAGCCCTCACGCCCCTCCTCGTGGTGGACACCCTCCAGCAGTCGGTATCTTCCGGCGACCAACTCATTCGTGGAGACTTGCACCTTGACCATGGTCATCCCTCGCTGCGCACCGGACTCTCACCTTTCCCGGTTGTACGGCGGGTGTGACGTTGTGTGTTCAAAGGCGGGCGATTCCGGGGCCCCGATTTCCGGAATTCTTTGCGCGTAGCGCACCCGTGCGAAGAATTCAGGCCGCATCTCCACTGCCGTTCATCTCACGGTGTCGTCATGGCCATCGGGCCGGTGACCTTGCCGATGTACGACTCGGCGAAGGTGGCCGCCGCCGCGGGTGAGCCGAGGATCCGTCGGAGGCGGGCTCGCGCGGAACCCGCCCGGAAGGGATCGCCCGAGGACGGTCCGTGCAGCAACTCCGCGAACCACCGGGAGAATTCCTGGTACTCCCACACCCGCCGCAGACAGGCCGCCGAGTAGCCGCGCAGTCCGTCGGCGTCCCCTCTGAGGTAGTAGGCGACGAGCGCGTCGGCCAGCAGCAGGGCGTCGTGCAGCGCGAGGTTCATGCCCTTCGCGGCGATCGGCGCGACGAGGTGAGCGGAGTCTCCGGCCAGAAACAGCCGCCCGTACGTCATCGGCTCCACGACGTAACTGTGCATGTCGAGGACGCGCTTCTCGATCAGCGGCCCCTCGGTGAGAGCCGGGGCTCCGGTGGCCGACAGCCGGGCGTGCAGCTCCGACCAGACGCGGTCGTGCGACCAGTTCTCCGGGTCCTCACCGGGCGCCACCTCCAGGTAGTAGCGGGTGACCTCGGGGCTGCGGGCCATATGGGCGCCGAATCCGCGCGGGTGGACACCGAAGACGACGCAGTCGCTGGACGGCGGTGCCTCGGCGAGCAGCGCCAGCCAGCCGACCCCGTAGTCGTACCGGGCCACCGTGCCCCGGTTCGGGGCCACATGGGCGCGGGTCACTCCGCGCGCGCCGTCGCAGCCGGCGACGATGTCGCAGTCGATCCGCCGGCGCTCACCCGTCTGCGGATCGGTGTAGAGCACCGCCGGGCGGTCGCCGTCGATGCCGTGCAGGGCGACGTCCCGCACACCGAAAAGGATCTCGCCGCCCTTCACGTCGGCGTACTCGCGTACCAGGTCCGTCACCAGCAGCGGCTGCGGATAGACGAAGTGCCGGTCCCCGGTCAGCGTCGCGTACCGGAAGCGGTGCTGCTCGCCGTCGATCCGGAACTCGCACTCGCTGTGTGCCTGTGCCCGCTCCACCAGCCGGTCGGCCAGCCCCCGATGACGCAGCGCCCGCACCGCCCACTCCTCGATGAATCCGGCGCGGGGCCGCTGTTCGACGAACTCCCGGCTCTCGGTCTCCAGGACCACGCAGTCGACGGACGCGGCCCGCAGGATGTTGGCGACGGTGAGCCCGGCGGGTCCCGCACCGATGATGACGACGGGGACGCGCGGCGCCGGCGCGGATGTGGGGGAGGGGTTGATCATTTCGGCATTATGGCGGCGATCCGACAAGCCCTCACAGCGCCTGCGCAACCCTCTGACACGGCCCGCACAACCCCTCCGCCCCTGCCCGCACCGACCTGCCGCGGCGTCCCCGGGTACGGCTCAGGCGCGCGCCACGAACTCCCAACTCCCGTGTGGCACCGTGTACACGACGAACCCCGGCTCCGAGCGCACCCACTTCGCACCGGCCGGCGACGCGACGGCCGAGCGGTCGGCGGCCGGCACATGGACCTCCGCCGTGGCCCCGACCGGTACCCCCACCGACAGCCGCGTCGTCCCGTCCACGACGGACCACGCCGCCGCCGCCCGGCCGCGCACGGTCCGCACCGAGGTACGGGCCCAGTCCACGCCCGTACGGCCGTCCGGGCGGACCGTGAAGGTGCGGTAGCCCGCGTCGCCGGGGCGCAGGCCCGCCACGTTCTCGTAGAGCCACTGCACCACGGTGCCCAGGAAGTAGTGGTCCCGGGAGCGGGAGTCGAGCGGCCACATCTCCCACATGGTGTCGGCGCCGTTGTCGAACCAGTACCCCCAACCGGGGTACGTGCGCTGGGTGGCGAGGGCGTGGGCCACCTCGGGATGCCCCTGGGCCGAGAGCTCGCGCAGCAGCACGCTGGTGCCCAGCGCCCCCGTGTTGAGGTGGTTGCCACGCCGGGCGATGTCGGCCAGGAGCGAGTCGACCACGCTCGCCCGGGCGCCGGGCGGCACGAGCCCGAAGGCCAGCGGGAGGCAGTTGCTGGTCTGGCGGTAGTCGGGGTCCTTCGCCGTGCGGTAGTGGCCGTCCGCGCCGAGGAAAGCCGCGTTGAACGCCTCCTTCAACGCGTCGGCCGTCTTGCGGTAGCGGGCCGCCACCTCGGTGTCGCCCAGCAGGTCGGCCAGTTCCGCGGTCCCGGTGAGCGCGCGGTGCAGATAGGCCGTGGCGGTCAGCCTGGTGTCCTCGGGCGGGTTGCCGCCGTAGCCCGGCGGCAGCCAGTCGCCGAGGGCGGTCACCGCAAGGCCGTCCTGGAGGCGCCCGATCTCCCAGTCCAGGTAGCGGACGAGCGGCGCCCAGTGGTCACGGGCGAGCCGCTCGTCCCCGTACACGCGGTACATCTCCCGCAGCAGGAAGGGGTACACCGTCGTCCACTCGGGAGCGGGAGCCAGATCGTGGTAGCCCCAGCCGCCGCTCGGCACGATCACCGGCAGCTGCCCTTCGGCGTTCTGACTGTCTCTCAGGTCACCGAGCCACTTCGTCAGGAAGCGGTGCACACCGAAGGCGTACGCCATCACGGGCGCGCCGAGCTGCGCGTCGCCGGTCCAGCCGTTCTTCTCGTACACGGGAGTGTCCGTCGGAATGCCGTGGAGGTTGTTGAGGACGGTGCGGCGCATCGCCCGGTCCAACCGCTCGTAGAACGGTTCGGAGCAGGAGAACGTGCTCGTCGACGCCACCCGCGTGTGCACGACCCGGCCGAGCACCTGCTCGGGCCCCGGCTTCGCGGGCAATCCACTGACCTGGACGTAGCGGAAGCCCTTGTACGAGAACCTGGGCTCCCACACCTCGTCCGCGCCGCCGCCCGCACACACGTACTCGTCCGTCTGGCAGCGGCCCGGCACCAGGTCGTTGCGGGCGAGCACACTCCCGTCGGAGTCGAGCCGCTCCCCGTGGACCAGCCGGACGGTCGTCCCCGCCTCGGCGCGCACCGTCAGCCGGGTCCAGCCCGCGAGCGTCCGCCCCATGTCGACCACGTACACGCCCTGGCTCAACTCGCGGATGTCCACCGGGCGTATGGTCTCCGCCACCTCGATCGGGTCGTGCCCCTGTGCGCGCAGGGTGCCCTTGGGCGCGGTCTGCCGTTGGGCCTCCTGCCAGGAGCGGTCGTCGAAGCCGGGGCGCGTCCAGTCCCGGGGCGCCTTGCGGGCGTCGTAGGTCTCGCCCGCGTAGAGGGAGTTGGACAGGGTCGGTCCGTCGGTGATCCGCCAGGTGCCGTCCGTGGCGACGGTGGTGCGCGAGCCGTCCGGATGGTCCATCTCCAGTTGCGCCAGCAGCCGGGGTTCACCGTGCCAGGGCGCTCGGTTCCAGTTCCACGCGGTGGGGCTGGTCAGACCGAAGAAACCGCGCCCGAGCGTCACTCCGATCGCGTTGGCACCGCGCCGGACGCGGTCCGTGACGTCGTGCACCGCGTAGAGCACCGTCTCCTCGTAGTCCGTGAAGCCGGGGTCGAGGACCTGACGGCCGACGCGGACTCCGTTGATCTCGGCCTCGTAGTAGGCGAGTCCGCTGATGTGCAGGCGGGCACGCACGACGTCCTTCGGGACGCTGAACGTCCGGCGCAGCAGGGGAGCGGGCTGTTCGGGGACGCTGACGGACACGCCGGTGCCCCAGGGGCCCTGTCCCCAGGGTGCGAGCACGGCGGCCTCCGACCAGCCCGTGTCGTCGAAGTCGGGCCGCTGCCAGCCCTGTTGCTCACTGTCGACGCAGCGCCAGCCGTCGCCGGTGACGAGTTCGACCGTGTCGCCGGACGTGGTCTCCACGATCAGGCGGAGCAGGAGCCCGCCAGGATTGGCGGACCCGTTGTCGCGGTTGGTCGCGACGGCGGCGACCACGATCCGCCCGCCGCTCGCCCCGCGCACCTGCTCGGTGACCTCGGCGAGATGCCCGGTGCGCCAGGCGTCCGTCTGCTGCGGCTGATACAGGACCTGCTGACCGTCGACGTAGAGCGTGAAGTCGTCGTCGGCCGTGGCCACCAGTCTCGCCCTGCGCACCTCACTGCCGGCGGGGAGGGTGGTCGCGGTACGGAACCAACGGGGCCCCACGGGGGCGGATCCGGTGGTCGAGCCGGGCGACCAGATCCAGGACGCCCCGCCGAAGCCAGGGGGTTCGGGCAGGGCCGCCGCTCCGATCCAGAATCCCTGCCAACCGTCCGTTGGCAACGTTGTCTCCCACCAGCGCGGGGCGCTCCACGCCGACGGACGGCCGTCGCCGTCCCAGACCCTGACCTGCCAGTGGTAGCGGGTACGGGGCCGCAGCGCGGGCCCCGCGTAGACGATGCCGACGCTGCGGTCCGACTCGACCCGCCCCGAGTCCCAGACCAGGCGCCGCCCCTCGTGCAGGTCCTTCTCGGTGAGCGCCACCCGCACCCGGTACGCGGACTGCAGCGCACCCCGGCCCGGGGCGGTCAACTCCCAGGTGAGTCTGGGGTGTTCGACCTCGGTGCCGAGCAGTGTCTCGGCGTACTCGACGGTGGTGCGGTCGATGCGCAGACCGCCCTCCCGCGGGGCGTCGGCGCTCGCTCCGGGGGTCGCGGAGGCGGTGTGGGCGCCTCCGGACCCGAGCGCGACGGTGGCGCCCGCTCCGGCGACGGAGCTGCGCAGGAAGACGCGGCGGTTCCAATCCTTGGCCATGTGTCGCCCCTCGATGGTGAAGTCGACGGTGGAGTCGATGGTGAACCCGATGGTGAAGCGATGAATTGAAACGTTTCATTCCGCTGGCAACGATCCTACGCATCACGTCTCTTCAGCCTCAAGAGTCCTGCACGCACCTCGTGGACAGACGGTGTCCGGCGACGGAAAGATGCCAAATGCACACAGTGCCCCGCTCCCGTCACCGCCAGAACCGCCCGGAGGCAGCCTTCATGAGCGCCCGTCCCCTGCCCGCCAGCACCCCCGCAGCCCAGGGGGTGGACGCCGCGGGCATCCACGCCTTCCTCGACGCCGTCGAGGCGGCACCGGACATCGAACCGCACAGCCTGATGATCCTGCGCCACGGGCACCTCGTGGCCTCCGGCTGGTGGGCGCCCTACTCACCCGACCGCCGCCACCTGCTCTACTCGCTCAGCAAGAGCTTCACGTCCACGGCCGCCGGATTCGCCGCCACCGAAGGGCTGTTGCGCCTGGACGACCCCGTGATCTCGTACTTCCCCGAGTTCGAGGCCGACATCACCGACCCGCGCAGCCGCGCCATGCTCGTACGCCATGTGGCCGCCATGGCCAGCGGCCACCTCGAAGAGACCTACGCGACCTCGATCCGACGCGACCGCGACGAGATCGTACGGGGGTTCCTGCTCTTTCCGCCGGACCGGGATCCCGGGACCGTCTTCGCGTACAACCAGCCCTGCACGTACACGCTCGCCGCGATCATCCAGCGCGTGAGCGGCCAGTCGTTGACGGAGTACCTGCGGCCCCGGCTGTTCGACCCGCTGGGCATCGGCGAGACGGCCTGGCTCCAACGGCCGCCCGGGCGTGACCTCGGCTTCAGCGGTCTGCATGCCACGACGGACGCGATCGCCCGGCTCGGCCAGTTCTATTTGCAGGACGGTGTCTGGGAGGGGCGGCGGCTGCTTCCCTCCTCGTGGATCGCGGAAGCGACCCGCGCGCACATCTCCACCGCGGACGGTACGCGGGAGGGCGCGCAGTCGGACTGGCAGCAGGGGTACGGGTACCAGTTCTGGAGGAGCAGGCACGGGTACCGCGGCGACGGCGCGTACGGGCAGTTCTGTCTCGTCCTGCCCGAGCACGACGCGGTGATCGCGACGACCGCGGCGACCGAGGACATGCAGGGTCTGCTGAATCTGGTGTGGCGCCACCTCCTCCCGGCGTTCGGCGCCGAGCCGCTTCCGGCCGAACCGCTTCCGGCCGGACGGCTCCCGGCCGAACGGCTCCCGGGCACGGTGGACAAGGGCCTGCGCCGCCGCCTCGCGGAGCTGGCCCTGCCGCCCGTCGAGGCGAGCCCCGAGCCGCCCGCGCGGGGCGACGACTGGAGGGGCGCCGTGTTCGCACCGGAGGACGGTGAGTGCCCGCAGCAGCGGACCTTGACGGGCGTCACGGTCACCGCCGATGCGGACGGGAAGGGCTGGGGCGTGTCCCTCGCGGAGGACGACGAGCTCATCGAGATGCGGCTCGGCGCCACCGGTTGGACCGTCGACGCGGGCGGCCCGCCCACCGCGGTCAGCGGCGGCTGGACGGACCAGGACACCCTGCGCCTCGACGTGCTGTTCCTGGAGACCCCGCACCGGCTGACCGTGACGTGTTCGCTGCCGGACGGCACCTTCACCGTGCGCTGGCACACGACACCGATCCATGGCGGTCGGCTGCACTCGCTCCGGGCGCCCGTGGGGGATCGGGTGTGACAGCCGGGACGGGTGGGCTTCCGCCCGGGGCGGGCAGCCGGGTGCCCTTGTCCGGTAGGTGGTAGGCGGTGGGTGGCGGGCCGTCGAGGGGAACGGTGTGCCGTGATCGCGCGGCTCACACCGCTCGCGAGCGTCGGCCCGCACGTGCCCTGGGCGCTCGGTGGACGGCGAACTCGCCGAGCGTCCTGCTGTGACCTGAAGTAGCGTGAGGCTACCCGCGCCCGTCCGTCGATGGCCCGCCGAGGCCCGGCAGACGGATCACGTCCGGCCACCGACCGACAACACCACCACCGGAGTGAAACAAGCCGGTCGGGCTCGCGTGTGGTCCGCGTGCCGCCCCGCGCGCCTGTCACCAGCCCCCGTGACCACCTGCGGGCGGAGCGCTTTCGAGATCAGACCGACTCTCCAAGGCAGGGATCCGGATGACTAGCTATCGCGTCGCGCAGGTGACCGCCCCCGGCGGTTCGTTCGAGGTCGTCGAGCGTGAGGTACCGCAGCCGGGCCCCCGACATGTACGGGTCGCCGTCGACGCCTGCGGGGTGTGCCACAGCGACACCTTGTTCGTGAACGCCGGCGTTCCCGGCGTGACGTTCCCGGTGGTCCCCGGGCATGAGATCGCCGGGCGGATCGCGGAACTCGGCGAGGGGACGGGGGACTGGGGCTGGCAGGTGGGCGACCGGGTGGCGGTGGGCTGGTTCGGCGGCGCGTGCGGCCACTGCACGCCCTGTCGGCAGGGCGACTTCATCGTCTGCGAGAACCTGCGGGTCCCCGGATGGGCCTACGACGGTGGGTACGCGGAGACGGCGGTCGTGCCCGTGGACGCGCTGGCCCGGATCCCCGACGCGCTGGCGGCCACCGACGCGGGGCCCCTGGCCTGCGCGGGCGTGACCGTGTTCAACGGCCTGCGGCGCAGCTCGGCGCGGCCGGGCGACCTGGTCGCCATCCTCGGCATCGGCGGCCTCGGACACCTGGGGGTGAAGTACGCGGCCGCGATGGGTTTCGAGACCGTGGCCATCGCCCGCGGTGGCGACAAGGCCGACTTCGCCAAGCAGCTCGGCGCGCACCACTACGTCGACAGCACGGCCGACACTCCGGTCGCCGAGGCGCTTCAGTCCCTCGGGGGTGCACAGGTCGTCCTGGCCACCGCGTCGAACTCCGCCGCCATCACCGCGACCGTGGACGGTCTGGGTCCCCGCGGTGAGCTGGTGGTCATCGGCGTGGACGCGGAGCCGCTCGGCATCACCCCGGCCCAGCTCCTGATGGCGGGCAAGGTCGTCAGCGGCCACCCGAGCGGTACCTCGCAGGACATCCAGGACACCATGGAGTTCAGCGCCCTGCACGGCATCCGTCCGATGACCGAGGTCGTGACGCTGGGCGAGACCGATGAGGCGTACCAGAAGATGCTCTCCGGTGCCGCCCGCTTCCGGATGGTGCTCACCATGAGCTGACACGGCGGCTCAGCGGCCCGGGTGGCGTTCGACGAAGGGGTCCAAGGACCTCCGGGGACGGCGAAGGGGTCCAGGACCTCCGGGGACGGCCGCGGTGGACCCTCCCGTCGGGCGAGGGCGAGGGCGAGGGCGGTGGCGGTGGCCTCGGCGTGGGAGGCGGCGCCTGTCTTTCCGAGCAGGCGCTCGCACCAGGACCACCGCGTCCCGTACGACGGCGGAGGGGCGGCCGGGCCGGCGCAGCACCTGCGGTACCCGTCGCGCTCCACCTGCCACAGCGGCCGCAGCCGTAGGGGATCAGGCCGACCTGACGGCCCCCGGTGGCGCAGCGTCCACGTGACCCCGCCGCGGAAACCCGCGGGGCGCACCCGCGCGGAGTGGAACCAGCCCCGGCGGCAGCGCTGCCCGTCGGTGTCCGAGTCGGCGTCCTCGGACGTGCTGGACGGCGATCTGCTGTCCGTCGACTTCCACGACGTCACGTGGGTCGAGGTCGGCCGGACCGTGTTCGACGGGCGGATCGTCTTCGCGCGCGGGACACGCTCCACGGCCGATCCTCACCGCCTGGACCTAGCCGACGGTCGCCATGTGCGTCAACTCCCCTTACCTGGCTGGCAATTAATCGACCGCGCATTGGTCCCGTCGCCGGGCGTGGCCTAGCATCGGGCTCACCCAATACCCCTGGGGGTATACCCCGAGGATTGCGAGGAGCCCGCCATGCCCTCCACCCACCCCGCCTCCGGTGCCGCCCGCGACCACTTCCAGGTGTTGATCATCGGAGGTGGAACCGCGGGCATCACCGTCGCGGCCCGCCTGCGGCGCGCCGGCCTCTGTGACATCGCGGTGCTCGAACCGGCCGACGTCCACTGGTATCAGCCGCTGTGGACCCTGGTCGGCGGCGGCCGGGCCCCACTCGGTGTCACCCACCGCCCCGAAGCCTCCGTCATGCCCAGGCGGGTGCACTGGATCCGCGAGGCCGCCACCGCCGTCGACCCCGAGGCGCGGACCGTCACCACGGCGCACCGCACCGTCGGCTACGACCACCTCGTGATGGCACCCGGTCTCCAACTGGACTGGGACGCGATCCCCGGCCTCGACGCCGCCATCGGGCACGGTGCCGTATCCAGCAACTACGCCTTCGAGTACGCCCCATACACCTGGGAACTCATCCGTGGCCTGCGCTCGGGCACGGCGGTCTTCACCCAGCCGAGCGGCCCGGTGAAATGCGGCGGCGCCCCGCAGAAGATCGCCTATCTGGCCGCCGACCACTGGCGCAGGCAGGGGGTCCTGGACCGTATCCGGGTGGTCCTCGTGCTGCCCGCCGACTCCATGTTCGGCGTACCGGTCTGGCGCAGGGCCCTGGAACGCGTCGCCGAGCGTTATGGCATCGAGGTCCGGCTGAACTCCGAGATGACCTCCGTCGACGGCGCGGCCCGTCGGCTGACCGTGGCCGACCGCTTCACCGGCGCCGAGGACGGCCTCGCGTTCGACCTGCTCCACGCCGTACCGCCGCAGCGCGCGCCGGGCTGGGTCGAGCGCGGCCCGCTGGCCGATCCCGCGAGCCCCTACGGCTACGTCGAAGTGGACAAGCACACCCTGCAACACCCACGGCATCGCAATGTCTTCGCCCTTGGTGACGTCGCCAACCTGCCCACCTCCAAGACCGGCGCCGCCGTCCGCAAGCAGGCCCCCGTCCTGGTGGCCAACCTGCTGGCCGAGATCAACGGCGAGCACCGTGAGCAGCGCCGCTACGACGGTTACACGTCCTGCCCGTTGGTCACGGCCCGCGGCAAGGTGCTGCTCGCCGAGTTCGACTACGACCAGCGCCCCGCCCCCAGCATCCCCCTGCTGGACACCACCAAAGAGCGCCGCGACATGTGGCTGCTCAAGCGGTACGGCCTGCCTGCCCTGTACTGGCGCGGCATGCTCAAGGGCCTCGTCTAGGGCGCCCTCGGCGTCGCTGACGGTCGCCGGCTGTCGCTGAAGCACCTCCGCGCATACCCCTGGAGATACCCCCCGGGGTATCTCTGTTACGGTGGATGTCAGATACCCCCCGGGGTACTTTCATCCGGAAGGAGCCGAACCCGTGTTCTTCGTCGACACCCTGGAGTTCGAGGGCCTGGGCAACCGCAGCTACCTGGCCGGCGGCCCTGGCGAGGCGGTCGTGATCGATCCCCCGCGCGACATCGATCAGGTGATCGCCGCCGCCGCCCGGCGAGGGGTGCGGATCGCGTACGTGGCCGAGACGCACCTGCACAACGACTACGTGAGCGGCGGACTCGAACTGGCCCGGGTCACCGGTGCCCGCTATCTGGTCCCGGCCGGGGCCTCGGTGTCCTTCGCCCGCACCCCGGTCGCCGACGGCGACACCGTCACGGTCGACCGGGGCCTGACCCTGAGGGCACTGGCCACCCCGGGCCACACCCCGCACCACACGTCCTACGTCCTGGAAGAGGACGGGCGCGGCGTGGCCGCCTTCACCGGCGGATCACTGCTGATCGGTACGGTGGGGCGGCCGGACCTGGTCGAACCGCGGCTGACCGAGCAGCTGGCCCGCGCCCAGTACGCCTCCGCCCACCGTCTTGCCGAGGAGCTGGACGACGAGGTGCCGGTGCTGCCCACGCACGGGTTCGGCAGTTTCTGCTCCGGATCCCAGGCAGAGGGGGACAGCTCCACGATCGGGCGGGAACGCAAGATCAACGAAGCCCTCACCCGCGACGTGGACGCCTTCGTCGCCGACCTGCTCGCCGGTCTGGACGACGTGCCGGCGTACTACGCGCACATGGGCCCGGCCAACGCCGCGGGCCCCGCTCCCGTCGACCTCACCCCGCCACGTCCGGCCGACGCCGCACAGATCGCCCAGCGGCTGGCGGCCGGTGAATGGGTCGTCGACCTGCGCAACCGTGTCGCGTTCGCCCAGGGGCACGTCGCCGGCTCCTTCAACTTCGAGGGCGACGGCAAGCCGGCCACCTACCTGGCCTGGCTGATCCCCTGGGGCAAGCCCGTCACGCTGCTCGCCGACACGCCCGAGCGGATCGCCGCGGCACAGCGGGAGCTGGCCCGGGTCGGTATCGACCGGCCGGTCGCCGCCGCCACCGGCGGCCCCTGGGACTGGGTGCCCGGGGGAGTGGAGCCGCGGTCCTTCCCACGTGCGACCTTCGCCGACCTCGCCGCCCGCCGCGGTCGCGGCGAGGACGTGGTCGTGCTGGACGTGCGGCGCGACTCCGAGCGCGCGGGCGGCTCCGTGGAGGGTTCGGTGCACATCCCCATTCATGAACTGCCCGGTCGTCTCGGGGAGGTGCCCGCGGGGGAGGTGTGGGTGCACTGCGCGGGCGGGATGCGCGCGGCGATCGCCGCCTCCTTCCTGGACGCCACGGGACGCGGCGTGGTCGCCGTGGACGACAGCTTCGACGCCGCCGTCGAGGCCGGACTGACCCTGACCAGGTCCAGCACGGGCTGACTCTCGCCTGGTCCAGCACGGGCCGTCTTTTGCCTGGTCCAGCCCGGGCTGATTTCCACCTGGTCCGGCATGGATCGACCCGCACCCGGTTCCGTACGGACTGCTGCACCACAGTCAGGCCCTCACGGAACCCCCGCCGCAACACCCGTTCGGAGTGATGAACCCATGTTCTTCCGCAGCCGCAGCCGCAGTCGTGCCTCCCGTCGTCTCGACCCTGTCCAGGCCCACCAGCGGGCCGCCCACGGCCAGGCCGTCCTGCTCGACGTCCGTGAAACCGCCGAGTGGGAGGCGGGACACGCACCGGATGCGCTGCACCTGCCCCTGTCCCGGCTGGTGGCGGGGGAGGCCCTGCCACCAGCCGCCCAGGGCAGGTCGGTCGTGGCGATCTGCCGCTCCGGTCGGCGTTCCCGGCAGGCCGTCGAGATCCTGACCGGCCGTGGGACGGAGGCCACCGATGTCACCGGCGGCATGGTCGCCTGGTCGCGGGCCGGTCTGCCGGTGGCCGGCCCGGACGGAGACGACGGTGCCATAGCGTGAGCGCGTTCGTTCTCGCGCTCGTCGCGGGGGGCCTGGTCGGTCTCGCGCTGGGCGCCCTGGGCGGGGGAGGCAGCGTCCTCGCCGTGCCCGCCCTGATCTACCTGCTCGGTTTCACCCCGGCAGCGGCCACCACCGCAAGCCTCCTGATCGTCACCGCCACCTCGCTCACGGCCCTGTTCGGCCACGCCCGCAGCGGCCATGTGCGGTGGCGGGCCGGCATCCTGTTCGCGGCCGCCGGCATCGTCCCGGCGGTGGCCGCCGGAGCGGCGTCGGCCCGGCTGCCGCAGCCGCTGCTGATCGCCGCGTTCGCCGCCGTCGCCGCGCTCGCGGCCACCCGCATGCTGCGCCCCTCCCGGGCGCCGTCCGCAGCGGAGCCTGGTGCTGTTCGTCCGGCCAGGGCCCTCGGCACCGGAGCGGGGCTGGGCGCGCTGACCGGACTGCTGGGGGTGGGCGGCGGGTTCCTCGCCGTGCCGGCCCTGGTCACCGTCCTGGCCTTCGAGATGCAGGCCGCCATCGGCACCAGCCTGCTGATCATCTCGGTCAACTCGCTGGCCTCGCTGCTCACCCGCGGTGCCACGACGTCGGGCCTGGACTGGACGTTGATCGCGCCCTTCACCGGGACCGCGATCCTGGGCGCCTGGGACGGCAAACGCCTGGCCGGCAAGGTCTCGGGCCCTCTCCTTCAGCGCACCTTCGCCGTGGTCCTGCTGGCGGTCGCCGTGTTCATGCTCGTCGACGCCCTGACCTGACCCCGGCCGGTACCGGCGGACTCACGCCAGGGGACAGGAACAGCTTCACGCGAGGGACAGGAACAGCTTCTCCAGACGGGCCCGCATCCGCTCACGGTCGCCGTCGGCGGCCAGGTCGGCATCGGTCAGACAGTGCTGCAGACCGGTCGCGATGATCGCGAACCCGGCCTTGTCCAGTGCCCGGGAGGCCGCGGCGAGCTGGGTGACCACGTCCTCGCAGTCCCGTCCCTCCTCGATCATCTTGATCACTCCGGCGATCTGCCCCTGCGCCCGGCGCAGCCGGTTGATCACCGTCTTCAGCTCCTCGGCTGCCATCGCCAGTTCCACAAGCCCTCCCTCGATATACCCCCGCGGGTATTCTGTCCGTGGGGTGAAGCACCGGAAAGAGAAGGAAATTCCCGTGACCGCCACTTCCCTCGCCCCCGACCAGGCCCACGCCCGGCTCCACGAGCTGACCGTCATCGATGTGCGCACCCCCGGCGAGTACGCCTCGGGTCACATAGCAGGCGCCCACAACATCCCCGTGGACCGTCTCGACGCGGCCGTGCCCGTCCTGAAGTCCGCCGCCGAGCGCGGTGACCTCGTCATGGTGTGCGCCTCCGGCGCCCGCTCCGCGCAGGCCTGCGCCACCCTCACCGCACACGGCATCCCCGCCGCCACCCTCACCGGCGGCACCACCGCCTGGAGCCGGCACGGACACGACCTGCACCGTCCGGCCGACGCCCGCGGCGTCTGGCCCATGGACCGTCAGGTCCGCTTCGTCGCCGGGTCCCTGGTCCTCGTCGGACTCGCGGTCGGACAACGCCGTTCGGCCGCGCGCTGGTTGTCCGTCGGCGTCGCCGGAGGCCTGGTCTACTCGGCCGTCAGCGGCAGCTGCGCCATGGCCCGTGTTCTGGCCAAGCTCCCGCTCAACCAGCCCCGTGCCACCGACTTCGACGACACCCTCGCCGCACTGGCCGCAACAGGGCAGTAGTAGTCGGAAATCGATGCCGTCGCGATCATCTCCGATCGCCTGATGTCAGCCTCGGAGATACTCCCGTCGGCGCCTCGGCCGTCCGCATACGGTGCGGTCACGTGGCGGGACGGGCATCGCCGATCCCGCCGCACAGCCGACAACCAAGGGGAGGCGCTATGGCGAGTGTGGAAGTGTCGCTGAAGGAAATGATGACCGCGGCCGAGGGAGCGTTGGGGGCGGCCGTGGTCGACTACACCAGCGGCATGGCGCTGGGCACGCTGGGCGGGGGCAAGGACCTCGACCTCACGATCGCTGCCGCCGGAAACACGGATGTCGTCCGCGCGAAGGTGCGGACCATGGAGCAACTGGGTCTCAAGAGCCGGATCGAGGACATCCTGATCACTCTCGAATCGCAGTACCACCTCATCCGGCCGGTCACCGGACGCAACGGCAACGGTCTGTTCCTCTACCTCGTGCTCGACAAGGCGCGTTCGAATCTGGCGATGGCTCGCCACCAACTCAAGCGCGTTGAGGAGCAGTTGGAAGTCTAGGCCGACCGGATCCTCGGGCCGACGTGCGCCCACGATGTGAAGACTTCTTCAAGTCACCACATCAGCATGATCCCAACAAGGGGATGCGCGGGGCCGCGAGCGAGAAGGATCGGTAGCGAAGGACACATCGTGCGGCGGCGCCTTCCGGGCGTCGCCGCACCAGGTGAAGACCATCCCCACGCGGCAGGGAGCGAGCACCGATGCGGGTCCCCCTCTACCAGGCCAAGGCGGAGTTCTTCCGCATGCTGGGACACCCCGTGCGCATCAGGGTCCTCGAACTGCTGCAACACGGCCCCGTCCCGGTGCGGGACCTGCTCGCCGACCTCGACATCGAGCCGTCCAGCCTGTCGCAGCAGCTGGCCGTACTGCGTCGTTCCGGCATCGTGGTGTCCATCCGCGAGGGCTCCACCGTCAGCTACGCGCTGGCCGGCGGTGACGTCGCGGAGCTCCTGCGCGCGGCCCGCCGCATCCTCACGGAGCTACTGGCCGGGCAGAACGAACTGTTGGTCGAACTGCGGCAGAACGACACGTCCCTACCACCGGTGTCCTCAGGCGGTTGACCCTGTGCGGGGCCGTGGGCCGCGCCGCTCCGTCAGCCTTTCACGGGTGGCACACCGACCAGCTTCGTCAGGAAGCGGTCGACCTGCTCCTCCAACGGGGGCCAGGGCAGCTCGGGTTGGTTGACGCGCAGTGACACCGCGCCATGGACGGCCGTCCGCAGATCCAGGGACACGGTCTCGGCGTCGCCCCGAGGCGCCAGCCCCGCGTCCATGCAGCGACGGATCGCCGCGGTCGTGCGCCCGGCCATCTCCTCCTTGAAGGACATGTCCGTGCGCCGGTTGAGCGTGCTCTCGTGCAGCACCTTGTACAGCCCCGGGTGCTCGCGGGACCAGGCCCCGAGCAGCGCGGTGCGGGCGCGCAACGCGGCCACCGGGTCGCCGGCACCCGACTCCGCCTCGTCCACCGCGCGCAGCAGGTCCGTGTGGCACCGCTCCAGCGCGGCCAGTACCAGCGCGTCGCGGTCGGCGAAGTGGATGTAGACGGACGTCGCGGCGATGCCCACCTCGCGGGCGACGGCACGCAGGGACAGGGCCTCGTCGTCGGCGAGCTCCTCCAGCAGCCGCAGCGTCGCGTCGACGATCTCGGCGCGCAGCCGCTCGCCCTGGCCCCGCGGGTTGCGGCCGCGTGAGGCGGTCCGGGCGGTCTTCCGGGCCGGGGTGGTCGCGTCCATGGTTCGGCATTGTAGGGGACCCCCTGTAGAGCTACAGTCGTAGCACTACAGGTGTTCACCTATGGGGAGTCGCCATGACACTGCCGACCCAGAGCACGATCGTCGAGCTGGACCCGACGTTCGCGGAGATGGCTGCCGCGAGCTTTCGACTCGCCGGCGAGGGCCCGGAACTGACGCCACGCGAGCGCATCCTGCTCAGCCTCGTCGCCGACGTGTGCGAACAGGTCCTCGGCATGCCGTACGAACTTCATGTGCGAGCCGCCCTCGACCAGGGCATCGACGCCGACGACCTGCGCGAACTGCTCCGCTTCATCTCCTACGACAGCGGATACCCGGCGGCGCTGGCCGCGCTGGTGCGGCTGGCCGAGATCGAGCGCGAGCACGGCCTGCCCGGACCGACCGGCAAGGGCCACGAGGTGAACGCGGACGGCACGGGCAGCCCGCTTCCCGCGGCGATGCGCGCCCAGGTCCAAACCCTCGACCCGGGTCTGGCCGACTACATGGACCTGCAGTCGCGCATGCGGGCCGACATGTCCCGCATCAGCGTCCGCGAACGGGCGTTCGCCACCATGACGGTGGACGTCCTCTACCAGACCCTCCAGGAAAGCTTCCGCGCTCACGTCGGCCGCGCACTGGGCGCGGGGGCGACACCGGACGAGGTCCGCGCCGCCGTCCGCGTCACCGCGCCCTTCGGAATGACACGGACCTGGCGTGCCTTGAACGTGCTCGACGCGCTGCTCACCGAGCGGGAGGAACGGGAGGGGAAGCGGACGCCCGGCGCCGCCTGACCCTCCTCGCCCACGCCACGGTTGTCGCCACGGTGCCACTCACGGGTCTGGACGGTGTCCTCATCGGCCTGAACGAGCCCCGCGGTCGCCGGGACGGAGTTCTCGTCCGCCGAGGCCGACCACATCAGCGACTGTGCCGTCCCGCCTCCCGCGCCTGCGTGAAGACGTGGTCAGGCGGGCTGCCACAGCTCGACCCGATTGCCCTCGGGATCGGTGACCCAGCCGAATCGACCGACACCTTCCATGTCCTGCGTCTCTTCGGCCACGTCCGCTCCCTTGGCGCGCAATTGCGCGAGCATCGCATCCAGGTCGCGGACCCGGAAGTTGAGCATGGCCTGCTGGGCGCGAGACCCGAAGTAGTCGGTCTCGGACTCGAACGTCGCGAACACCGTCGGCCCGGTCTCCTGACGCCACAGTCCGTTCTCGTCGGCGTCCAGGCCCAGGCAGTCGCGGTACCACGCGTTCAGGGCCGCCGGGTCGGCGGCCCGCATGAAATACCCACCGATTCCAAGCACACGTTCCATGCCGCCATCTTGCCAGGACGGTGATCGGGCGGCCCGGCACCACACCATCGCCCGCTCCACACCCCTGTCTCGACTCGGGGGTCTCGGCCGTCCGTCCGTGAACCACGGCCAGGCTCACAGCGCGGCTTCGACGACGAAGAGCTTGGCTTGCTCGGATTCCTTGGGTGCCTTGGGTTTCACCGTCCTCGCAGGCGGACCTTTTCGTTCGGCACGTCGGCCCGATACCTGTGTCAGGTCGACGTGCCACCGGAAGGTGGCGGAGGTGGGTTCGCCCTGAATCGCTGCCGACTTGCCAGTGGGCGGCCTGAAGCGCCGGACGTTTCTCAGGTGAGGCCCGGGGCGGCAGGCGGGACGCGCGGGTGCCTGGGAAAGAGGTGGCGCACGCCGCGTCCGCACAGGTCGAGGGCGAGTTCACAGAACATGGCATTGGCCCAGCCGAACCAGTCCCGGGTGAACCGGCCGGGGTCGTCGACATGGAAACTCTCGTGCATCAGCCCGGTGCCCGCGGTGGTGGCCGCCAGTGTGTCCAGAGCCCGCGCCGCGTCGCTCTCGTCGCCGGTCAGCCCGGCGACGGCGATCGCCAGCGGCCAGACGTGCTTGTCCGGGGTGTGCGCACTGCCCACCCCGGACGCGAACCTGCCGCGGAAGTAGGAGGAGTTCGCGTCGGACAGCACGACCTGCCGAGTGGAACGGTACAGCGGGTCGTCCTGGGCGCACCAGCCGCTGAGGGGGAGGCTCAGCAGGCTGGGGAGGTTGGCGTCGTCGCCCAGCAGGACATGGCCCCGGCCGTCCACCTCGTACGCCAGCACGGACGCGCCGCCCGCCTCCACCACCGCGGTCGCCAGGATTCCCGCGTCGATCTCGTCCGCCAGCGCCAACGACGTCCGGGCGAGTTCCGTGTCGTGCAGGACGGACTCGGCCAGTGCGGCCAGGCCGTGCAGGCACGTCGACGCCAACGCGTTGGCCGGCACGAGATAGCCGTACGTGCAGCGGTCGTCGCTCGGCCGGAAGCCGGACCACGTCATACCGGTCCACGCCACCGCCGCGCCGCGGCCGCCGAGCGGAAGGGTGTCCGACGAGAAGGGGCCGGAGGGCCGGACGAATCGATACGGTGACCGCTCGTGCGCCTGCTCAGCACGCCAGGTGCGTACGATCGTCCACGCGGCGCGGCGAAAGCCGTCGTCCAGGTGGTCCACGCGACCGGTCGCCTGCCAGATCGCGTACGCCAACTGCAGTGGCGCGCACAGCGAGTCGAGTTCGTACTTGCGCTCCCAGACCCAACTTCCCACCGCAGGACGGTCGGTGGGCTCGCCGTGCGCGTCGGTGGGGCCGTCGTTGAAGGCATTCGCGTACGGGTCCAGCAGGACGCAGCGGATCTGACGCCGCGACACGCCGACCAGGACATCGCCGATCCGGGGATCCGCGGCCAGAGCCAGGTAGGGACGCATCTGGGCGGTGCTGTCGCGCAACCACATCGCCGGTATGTCGCCGGTCCTGACGAAGACCTCCGCCGCCCAAGGGGCCGCAGGAGTTCCCCAACTCATCGACGTGACCCAGGTGTTGGTCAGGCAGCTCTCGACGATGTCCGCGGCCGGGCCGGCGCCCCGCAGTTCGGTGGCGAGCTTCCCTCCGAGCGCCCTCAGGGACTCCGGAATGCTCCAGGGCGGAGGAGATTGGGGAATGGGAAACGTTACCATCACGCCTCTTGACTCCTCCTGTGACCTACGCCACGGTGTGATCAACGGGGAATGGAAACGTTACCTTGAGGGAGCTGGCGACCACCAGACCGGCGAGCCCGCCCAGGACTGAGCCATCGCCAACTCCCCGTAGGGAGAAGGTGAACGCGTGTGACAGCTCTTCCACGCCCGTGGCGCAGAAAGCTCGGATCGGACGCCCGGGCCGCGTACGTGTTCCTTGCGCCGGCCCTCATCGGGTTCACGGTGTTCGTCGTCTACCCGCTGATCCGGTCGGCTTACTTCGCGCTGACGCAGTACAACGGCCTTTCGGATCCGAAGTTCGTCGGCTTCGACAACTTCCGAAGGATGTTCACCACCGATCCGTCGTTCTGGCCCTCGGTACGCGCCACCCTGCTGCTGGTCGTTCTGTACGTGCCCCTGTCTCTGGCCATCGGGCTGGCGCTGGCGGTCTTCTGCAACCAGCGGATGCGGGGGGTCAGCCTGCTGCGCACGCTGTGCTACGTGCCCGTCGTACTGCCGGTGGTCGCCACGATCACGCTGTGGAAGTTCGTCTTCAATCCCCAAGTCGGCCTGGCCAACCAGGTGCTGTCATGGCTTCACCTCCCGACGAGTGAGTGGCTGTCCGGTTCGGACTCGGCGATGCCCTCGATCGTGATCGTCATGCTGTGGAGCGTCGGCTCAACAATGATCATTTTCCTCGCCGCGCTCCAGGCGGTTCCCACCGAGCTCTACGAAGCGGCCAGGCTCGACGGCGCCGGACCCAGGACGGTGTTCTTCCGGATCACCCTGCCGCTGATCAGCCCGATCATGGTGCTGCAGGTCGTCCTGCAGATGGTGACCGCCCTCCAGGCCTTCAACCAGCCCAAGATCCTCTCCCCGGACGGCATGGGCGGCCCGGGATTCAGCACCAGGGTGCTGATGCTGTCGATCTACACCAACGGCTTCCCCAGCCTCGGCCGGGTCGCCCAACTCGGCTACGCCTCCGCCCAGGTGTGGGTGCTCTTCCTCGTCATCGTCGTCCTGATCGCCGCCACCGCTCGCTTCTCCTCGATTTGGACCTACAGTGACCACGTCTCCTGACGTCATGAAGACATCGCCGCCGACCGCTCCGCCGCCGCCCGACAGCGCGGGGGCGGCCCGACCGCGAGGCAGGGCCGCACGTACCGCGTCCTGGTACGCCGTCGCGCTGCTCATCAGCTCCGTGATGATCCTGCCCATCCTGTGGATGCTCACCGTCGCGCTCAAAGGGCCTTCGGCCGTCTTCGAAGTGCCGCCGAAACTGCTGCCCCACGAGTTCCACTTCAAGAACTTCATCGACGGGCCGAAGGCGATCCACTTCCCGCGCCTGTTGCTCAACTCCCTCGTCATCACCGGACTTTCGGTGATCGGCGGGGTGATGACATCGATGATGGCCGGATACGCCCTGGCCCGGCTCCGCTTCCCCGGCCGGAGGATCCTGTTCTACGTCTTCGTCGGCAGCATGCTCCTGCCACCGGTGGTCGGCGTCATCCCGCTGTTCCAGCTGTTCAAGGACATCGGCTGGTACGACACCTGGCTGCCGCTGATCGTGCCGGCCTGGCTGGGCGGCAATCCGCTGTTCATCTTCCTCGCCCGCCAGTACTTCCTCTCGATTCCCCACTCCATCGACGAGGCGGCCAAGGTCGACGGCGCGGGACACCTCCGGATCTTCGTGAGCGTCATGCTGCCCCTCACCCGACCGGCCTGGATCACCATGTCCATCCTGGCCTTCCAGATGTCGTGGAACGACTACCTCAACCCGCTGATCTATCTCTACTCGTCACAGAAGTGGCCGCTGAGCGTCGGCATGGCCTCCTTCGTCTCCCAGTTCGCCGGCCAGACCCCGGACTGGAACCTCTACATGGCCACCAACCTGCTCTACATGCTGCCCCCACTGGCCGTGTTCTTCGTGGCCCAGCGCTACTTCATCCAAGGCCTGAGCGCTCTGGGCACCGTCAACCAGCGCTGACCCGCACCACGTCAGCCGACCCACTCCCCGTACCAGGAGGCCACGTTGAAACGAACACTCCATGCAGCCGGAGCGCTGCTGGCGGCAGGCGGACTGCTGGCCACCTCGGCCTGCGGCGGCTCCTCGGGACAGGAGTCGGGCGGGAAGACCACGGTCACCGTGATGACCTGGGAGTCGAACGCGACCAACAAGCTCATCGACCAGGCCCTGGCCGGTTTCCAGGACCCCGACATCACGGTCAAACGCATCGACACACCCAACGGCAACTACAGCGACAAGCTCTCGGCGCTGACCCAGGCCAAGAAGCTCCCCGACCTCTTTTGGTGCGGCAACGACACCGAGCAGCAGTACACCGGACAGGGACTGCTCACCGACTGGTCCTCGAAGCTCTCCGGTTCCGGCGACTTCGGCACCGGCAGTTTCGACGCCACGGCCATGAAGAACTGGAAGACCGCCGACGGCAGGATCGGCGGCGTCCCCTCGCTGATGAACACCTATGGCATCTGGTACGACATCGACGCCTTCAAGGCAGCCGGCATTCCGGTACCCGCGGCCGGCTGGACCTGGGACCAGATGTACGAGGCCGCCGCCAAGCTGCACGCGAAAGGCGCCAAGTACGGCCTGGTCGCCGACGCCATGACCGCTCTCGACGCCCCCTTCAGCCTCAGCCTCTACTCCCAGTCCGCCGGCGGCGCGCCCTTCACCGACGACGTCCACCACCCCACCAAGGTCACCGTCGACGCCACGTACACCGAAGGCGTCAGCAAGCTCGTGGCAGGGATCAAGAGCGGCGCCGTAGCGCCTCCCGGTTATGACATCTCCAACCAGCAGTCGCTGTTCTCCGCCGGGGAGATCCCCATGCTCTGGAGCGGCCAGTGGCTGGCCGCCGGCTTCCTCACGGACAAACCGAAGATCAAGTACGGGTTCGCGCCCCTGCCCCAGGCCGACAAGCCGGCCACGCTGTACGACGCCGTGGGCATCTGCACCCCCTCGTACACCAAGAACGCGGACGCCACCTTCAAGGTCCTCAAGTACCTCGACTCAACCGTGTGGACCAAGGTGCTCCCCGACTCGCCCGTGGCGGTGCCGGCCTACACCCGTGCTCAGGACTCCTACTTCAACGCCCTCGACAAGGCGGGGCAGACGACCGTCGCCTCCACCGTCAGGACGGATCTGAAGGCCTCGTCCACCATCGGCGTGCGCTTCACCACCCAGTGGGCCAGCCAGGCCGGCGACCTGATCACGGCGTACTGGCCCGACATCCTCCAGGGCAAGAAGCCGCTGTCCGATCTGCAGTCCATGGCCGACAAGATCAACGAAGTGATCAAGAGCAACGGCTAGGTGTTCGGCGCGTTCACGGTCGGCGGGCAAGCCGCCCGCCGACCGGGGCGTACGACGGGAACGGAAACGTATCCTGAGGGCGTTCGCCCGGTCAGGCCCGCGCGGCACCCTCGCAGGTGGCCGCGAAACACATCAGGAAAGTTGGTCTCCGCCCCACGTGAGCAGTCGTCTCCCGCAGCGCCAGAACACCAGGCCGACGATGCGCGATGTCGCAGAGCGGGCCGGAGTCGCCCTTGTCACCGTGTCCCGCGTCGTCAACGGCATCGGGACGGTCCGTGAGGAGACGGCCGAGCGTGTGAACGCGGCGATCAGCGAGATCGGATACCAGCGCAACGAGATCGCGCGTTCGCTGCGTCCCGGGCAGAACTCGATGACCATCGGCCTGCTGCTCGGCGACCTGACCAACCCTTTCTACGCGTCGTTGGCCAAGGCGGCGGTCGAGGTGGCGGCCCACGCAGGCTACGCAGTCCTCCTGAGCACCGCCGACGAGGACCCGAAGGTCGAACGCCGTGCCGTGGGCGAGCTGATCGGGCGACGCGTGGCCGGCCTCATCATCGTTCCCGACCAGGGCGATCACGCCTTTCTGCAGGAGGTCAACGGCCACGACCAGGTGCCCATCGTCTTCGTGGACCGGCCCGCCACCGGAGCCGAGGCCGATGTCGTCCTCGTCGACAACGAGGGCGGGGGACGCATGGCGACGCAGCACCTCATCGACCACGGTCACCGCCGGATCGCGATCCTCGTGGCCCCCTCGTACTACACCACCGGCCGCCGACTGCGCGGATACCGCAAGGCCCTGCGGCAGAGCGGCATCGAAGTCGACGAAGCACTGGTGGTCACCCTGCGGCGCGGCACCACGGAGGAGGCCACCGCCGCCACCCACGCCCTGCTCACCTCTCCGCACCCGCCGACGGCGATCTTCTCGACGACGGGCTTCCTCACCGAGGGCGTCCTGCGGGCGAGCCAGCAGTTGCAGGCGCGCATCGCCGTGGTGGGCTTCGACGACTTCAAGCTCGCCGATATGCTCCCCACCCCGGTCACGGTGGTGACCTCGGACATCGAGGAACTCGGCCGACGTGCCGCCCATCTGTTGATCGACCGCATCAACGGCGAGGACTCACCCTTCCACCGGACCGTGCTGCCGTCGCGGTTGATCGCCCGTGGCACGGGGGAGACGGCTGCCCGGTAGCGGCTCAGTAGAGCGTCGGCCACAGCTCGCGCGGCCACGCGAGCACGGCGTAGAGCTGCGCGAAGGCGGCCTGTTGGATCGCCTCGGTGCCGCCGGACGAGTCGAAGTGCACAAGACCCGTGCCGGGATCGCGCATCGTGGACCAGAGCTCGTCCGCGTAGTCGGCCATCGCCTGGTGGTACGTGCCGTCCCCGGTCACCGACTCCAGGAGCAGCAGGTTCTTGAAGAAGATCGAGTTGAAGTACACCGGCTGGGTGAACAGCCGTCCCTGCGTGACGTAGTAGGCGTAGGCCGCCTGGGCGATCCGCTCGGCCCTGCGCAGATATGTGCGGTCGTGGGTCGCCTTGTAGAGAAGGACGTTGACGCCGACCGGGACTCCCTGGTTGTACGACCAGATGGTCTTCTCGACCGTCCCTTTCAGGTCGAGATGGTCCCAGTACAGAGCGCCGGGACTCTGCAGATACGTGTTCGTCCAGTCGTAGAACCGTCTTGCCCAGTCCAGGTAGCCGTCTTCACCGGTGATCTGGTGCAGACGGAGGGCGAGCTGGGCGCCCGGCATGTTCGAGACGGTGTTGCGGTCCTGGCTCCAGTTCGCCTGGGTCCAGAAGACGCCGCCGGGGGCGGCGTGCGCGGAGTCGGTGTCCCAGCCCGACCTGACGAGGTCGAAGATCTCCTTGGCTCGGGCCAGTGCCGCCGAGTCCCCTGTCTGCAGGTGGAGTTGGACTTTCGCCAGGCCCACCCATTCGTTGTCGTCGTAGAACATGTCGCCGCCGGAGCCGTAGGGGGCGCGCGGGTAGGAGTCGTACCCGGGCAGCTCGGTCGTGCCGCCGCCGGCGTTCCAGTAGTGCTCCTGTGCCTTCGCCCGCCGGGTCACCTCCGCCGCGTAGCGGGAATCGACCGCCGCGAGGTCGAGGGCCGCGACGTGTACCTGGGAGAAGGGCCATTCGTACGAGTACGCGTTGTCTCCGGAAGCCGCCGGATACCGCTCACGGACCAGACCGGAGCCGCCCTTGCTCGCCAGGTGTCTCTCCAGCGCGGCGTAGGCGGCGATGCCGCGTGACAATGCCCGGGACCGGTCGGGGTGTTGAGACCCTGGCACGTCTGCCGCGGCTGACGTTCCGTTGGTCGCGGTCAACGTGGCCATGGCCGCGATGCCGCCGCCGACCAGCGCCCGGCGAGAGGGATTCAAGCGCATCGACACGCCTCCATTCAGAGCGCCGCCGCCTGCACGGGGCGCGCAGGCGTCAGGCGAATGGAAACGTTGCCACTGTCACATGGAGTCGTCAACAGACCGCGCAGGCACGGTAGTTCTTCAGCGTCATCCTCAACAGCCGTTGTGGTACGGACCATTGACGTCCGATCGAGGGCGTGGGATCTTCGCGATGGTTACGTTTCCATAGCTCCGGACGCCTGTATCCGTCCGGCCCCCACGGCGAAACAGGAGACGCAGACATGACCGCCCCGTCAAGCCCGTGGAGACCCCTGAGAGCGGTGCTCGCGCTGCTGCTGTTGGTGCTCTCCCCGCCCCTGCTCCTGCTGAGCTCGGCCCCGCGCGTGCACGCTCTCGACAACGGCCTGGCCCGGACGCCCCCGATGGGCTGGAACGACTGGAACGCCTTCGGCTGCAATGTCAGCGAGGCGCTGGTCGAGCAGACCGCCGACTATCTCGTCTCCTCCGGTCTGAAGGACGCGGGGTACCAGTACGTCAACATCGACGACTGCTGGATGACCTCGGCCCGGAACTCCGCCGGTCAACTGGTACCCGACCCCGTCAAGTTCCCCGACGGCATCAGCGGCACCGCCGCCCATGTCCACTCCAAGGGACTCAAGCTCGGCATCTACGAGAGCGCCGGCACCGCCACCTGCCAGGGATTCCCGGGCAGCCTCGGCCATGAGCAGACGGACGCCAACAGCTTCGCCTCCTGGGGCGTCGACTATCTGAAGTACGACAACTGCAACCACCAGAACGTGCCCGACCAGCAGCGTTACACCGCCATGCGCGACGCCTTGGCCAACACCGGCCGACCGATCGTCTACAGCCTCTGCAACTGGGGTCTCGCCAGTGTGTGGACCTGGGGTGCGGGGGTCGGCAACAGCTGGCGCACCACCGACGACATCAACGTCAACTTCTCCACGGTGGTGTCGATCTACAAGGCCAACGTCCAGCTCGCCCCGTACGCCAAGCCCGGCGCCTGGAACGACCCGGACATGCTCGAGGTCGGCAACGGCATGTCGTTCACCGAGGACCGTTCCCACTTCAGCCTGTGGGCCGAGATGGCCGCGCCGCTGATCGCCGGAACCGATCTGCGCAAGGCCTCCGCCGCCACCCTCTCCCTCTACGGCAACAAGGACGTCATCGCCGTGGACCAGGACTCCCTCGGCAAGCAGGGCACCGAGATCTCCTCGGCAGGTGGTCTGCACGTCCTGACCAAACCCCTCGCCAACGGTGATGTGTCGGTCGTCCTGTTCAACGAGAACTCGAGCGCGGCCACGATCACGACGTCGGCCTCCGCGGTGGGCCTGCCGGCGGCCTCGTCGTACCGGATCAACAACCTCTGGAGCCACCAGATCAGCAGTACGACCGGCAGCATCGCGGCCAACGTACCGGGGCACGGCTCCGTCATGTACCGGGTGTCCGTCGGCAGCGGCACCAGCGTCGGGACGACACACCCGCTGATCGGAGCCTCCTCCAACCGTTGCCTCGACGCGTACGACGGCCAGACCACCCCCGGCACCAAGATCGAGATCTGGGACTGCGGTGGCGGCGCCAACCAGGCCGTCACCCTCACCGCCGCCGGTGAACTGCGGCTCTACGGCGGCACCCAGTGCCTGGACGCGTATGACAACGGGACCACCTCCGGCACGAAAGTGCAGCTCTGGACCTGCAACGGCGGCGCGAACCAACAGTGGCGCCTCAACGGAAACGGCACCATCACCGGCGCCCAGTCGGGGCTCTGCCTCGATGTCACCGGAGGCGACAAGCCCGCCGGGAACGTCAACGGCACCCAGGTCGAGCTGTGGACCTGCAACGGCGGCGCCAACCAGCAGTGGCGTCTGGGCTGACGGCCCGTACCCCCCACGTCCACGGAGCTGACATGAACTCAACGGCAAGACATGTCCGGAGAATCGGGACCGGTCTGTTCGCGACGCTGACCCTCCTGATCACGGTCACCGGCGGCGTCGCGACCGCCGCCCCCGAGGCGACGATCTGCAACAAGTACTGCGACGGACGCGACCCGGCCCTGTCCCCGGGTGACCGGCAGCCGGTCACCGCCACCATCTACTCCCGCACCCTCGCCCTGCACTTCGACGACACCGACGCGATGGGCTGGGCCTCGATCACCAACGGCGGCCCGACCGACGAGGTCTGGCTCGACCGCTCCTTCGACGGCGGCCGCACCTGGAGCTCGGGCAGCAAGCTCGGTGACACCACCGTCCCCTCAGGACAAGGGGGTTGGCGCACCCTGATGTACAACGTCGACGACTGGAACAACAACGGCGTCGGCGCGCTGCGGGCCTGCGGCAAGGCGGGGGACCGGGCCGAGATCGCCTGTACGGCATGGGCCCGCACCACCTGGAACGCGTACAGCCGCCCCACGGCGGCGGCCACCGCGCTGATGCAGTCGTACAACAACTCCACCGGTCTGTTCGACACCACCGGCTGGTGGAACTCCGCCAACGCCCTGACCGCGATCATCGACAACATCCGCGTCACCGGAATGCCCAGCTACAAGTACGCCGTCGCGAACACCTACGACCGCCAGCTGGGGGCCCAGGGAGGCCAGTTCCGCAGCGACTACATCGACGACACGGGCTGGTGGGGCCTCGCCTGGGTCGCCGCGTACGACCTGACCGGCGACAGCCGCTATCTCAACACCGCCCGCGCCGACGCGGACCACATGGCGCAGTACTGGGACTCGACGTGCGGCGGCGGGGTGTGGTGGAGCACGGCGAAGACGTACAAGAACGCCATCGCCAACTCCCTCTACCTGGAGCTGAACGCCGCCCTGCACAACCGCATCGGGGCCGACTCGGTCTATCTGGGCCGGGCGAACGCGGAGTGGTCGTGGTTCAAGGGCACCGGCTTGATCAACAGTTCGCACCTCGTCGACGACGGCATCGACCTGTCGACCTGTCGCAACAACGGGTCCACGGCATGGTCGTACAACCAGGGCGTTCTCCTCGGCGGGCTCGCCGAGCTGTACCGGGCGACGGGGGACTCGGCCCTGCTGACCACCGGCCGCCAGATCGGTGACGCCTCGACCACCTCCGCATCGCTGAACTCCGGCGGAATCCTGCGCGAGCCGTGTGAGTCGAACGGCTGCGGGGCCGACGGGCCGACCTTCAAGGGTGCCTACGTCCGTGGTCTGAGCACCTTCAACGCCCAGTTGTCCGACCGCCCCTACACCTCGTACCTCGCGCGGCAGGCCGACTCCGCCTACGCCAACGACCGCAACGCCCTCGGCGCGTACGGATTGCACTGGGCCGGGCCGATCGACTCCACGGACGCCGCCCGCCAGCAGAGCGCCCTGGACGTGATGAACGCGGCGTCCTGACCGGTCGTCGCCGACCGGCGCCGCCCTCCTGGGGGATTTTGCGGGGTATTGATGACCTATTGGTGGATGCCCGGTCCGCGCTGCTAGGATGCTGGGCATCACGTGAGCCTTCTCGGCGCGGACTCCGGTCCGCCGAGGAGGCTTTTTTCGTGCCCGGGTCCAGCCTGCCCCCGGCACCGGCGGACCCGCTGCGAAGGTACTCACGCCCCGAGTGACCTGAAGGGGCCGCACCGCCCATCGGTTCCCGGTTCCCATCCCGCAAGAGGAGATCCATGTCATGGGCCCACGGACGAACACCGCTGCAGCCACGGGTACTTGGCGACTCGGTGACCTGACCGTCAACCACGTCGGGTTCGGCGCGATGCGCCTGACCGGTACCGCGCCCTTCGACCGCGGCGTGCCGCGCGACCGCGAACGGTCGATCGGCGTGCTCCGGCGGGCGATCGAGCTCGGCGTGAACCACATCGACACCGCCGCCTTCTACTTCTCGGCGACGCGCTCCGCGAACGAGCTGATCAACCGGGCGCTGGCGCCGTACCCGGAGGATCTGGTCATCACCACCAAGGTCTGGCCGGGCCGTGATCCCTCGGGCGCGTGGTGGTGGGCCACACCGGCGCAGTTGCGCGGCCAGGTCGAGGAGAACCTGCGCCAACTCGGCCGCGATCACCTGGACGTGGTGAACCTGCGCGTGCCGCCGAGTCGGCGGCACGGCTCGATCGGCGAACACTTCGGCGCGTTGGCCGAACTGCGCGATGCCGGGCTGATCCGCCACCTCGGTATCTCCAACGTCACCTCCGGGCAACTGGCCGAGGCCCGGGCCATCGCCCCGGTCGTCTGCGTGCAGAACCCCTACGGGATCGGTGAGCTGAGCGAGGACCGGGCGCTCCTGCGGCACTGCGGTGAACTCGGCCTCGCCTTCGTCGCGTTCTTCGCGATCGCCGGTTCCGGACGCGAGGCGGGTCCGGCAGCCGGCGAGAGCGAGGCGGTGCGTGCCGTCGCCCGCGCGCACGGTGTGTCCGTCGCGCAGGTCCGGCTGGCCTGGACCTTGCAGCAGGGGCCGCACGTCCTGGCGATCCCGGGCACCGGTGATCCGGACCATCTCGCGCAGAACGTGGCGGCCGGCACGCTGCGGCTCTCGGAGGCGGAGATGGCGCGCCTCACCTCGCTGCGGCCCGGCAGCGCACAGTAGCCCGCTGCCGGCCGGAAACCGTTCCACCGGCCACCGTCCGGACGGAGAGCGTCCGTCAGCAGTCGTCCACGAAGTCCCCTGGCGCCAGAGCCCCCTGCGACCGGCGTCGAGACACCGGAGACCGGCACGTCACCGCGCGGCGCATCTTGTGCGGACCTCGCGGCCCAGGCATGATCCGCCGGACAGGCCCTAGGCCTGGTAGGCCGCGGAGATCTGGCCGACCAGGACGGCGAACGGCATGTCGAGGGCGGCGTAGACGGCGCCGGACTCGGGGGCGGCGTTGTCGGCCAGGGCCTCGACCATGAGGGTGGCGTAGTCGCTGACGACGACACCCGCCTGCTGGATGCGCAGCAGCCCCGCCTCCCGCTTGGCCTGGCTGAAGGTCCCGGAGGCGTCCACGGCGACATACGCGTCATGGCCGGCGGCCGTCGCGGCGATCGCGGGCAGTGCCGCGCACACCTCGAGCGACACCCCGGCGAAGATCAGCTTCTGCCGGCCGGTGGCCTCGATGGCCTCTCGGACCCGGTCGTCGTGCCAGGCGTTGACCGTGCTGCGGTCGATGATCTTCAGTCCGGCCGGCAGCGCCTCGACCAGCTCGGGGGTGGTCGGCCCCCACATGCTCTCGGCCGCGGTGGTGGTGACGACCAGCGGGATGCCCAACACGGTCGCCGCCCGTGCCAGCGCCACCACGTTGTGCTTCAGCTCGCCGACCGGGATGTCCCGGACGCCGGACAGCAGGCCTACCTGATGGTCGACCAGCACCACGGCGGCGTTGTCCCGGGTGATCGATTCCAAGAACTTGCTGCGCTCGCTCATCTTCCGCTCCCTTGAGGGTTGAGCCACAGCTTATTGGTCACTAAACTTGATAGTCAGTTCTAGTGACCATTCGAAGCTATACCTCGGTCCCCCGGAGCGCAAGCGCCGGTCACGCAGCACGGCGGACGACCGCCGAGACGGGAGAGGTGTTGAGCGAGCACCGGACCGCGGACCCGGACCTCGGCGTGCTCGCCGCCCAGGTCCTCTTCTCCGTTCAGCGCGAGTTGTTCAGCGCGCTCGCCGAGCAGGGCTTCGACGACATCCAGCCCCGGGCCGGCGCCGTCCTCGCCTACCTGCGTGCCGACGGGATCCGTGCCAGCGAACTCGCCCGCGTCTCCGGACAGCACAAGCAGGTCATCGGCTCCCTCGTCGACGACCTCGAACGCCTGGGTTACGTCGAACGCAAACCCGACCCCGGGGACCGCCGCGCCAAACTGATCTGCCCCACCGAACGCGGGCTGTTCCAGATGGAGGCCGCCGCCTCCATCATGCGCGCGATCGAGGAACGTCACGCGAAGGCACTGGGTCGGCAGGAGTACGCCGCCTTCAAGACGGCTCTCCATCGCGTGGCCGATCTCCAACGCGAGATCCAGCCCGACAGCCGAGACGCGAGGACGCGCTCAGGGCGACCGGGTGACCAGTGACGCTGGTTCGGGCTTCGGTACCCCGGGGGCGCCGACCGAGGTTGCCGTGGCCGCCACCGACCGGTGGCCCGCGTGCGGTTGCGAGGTCTAGAGTGAGGGCAAAGTGGTTGAATGGCGAACGGAGTTTCCCATGAGTGCGCTGCAGCCCCTGGACCTCGCGGCGATCGAGGCGGAGCGTACGCGCATCCGCGACACGCAACTGGCCTCGGACCGGCCGGCGAGTTCCGCACGCGGAGTGCACCACGTGGCGCTGCTCTCCGCCGACGTCGAGCGGACCGTCCGCTTCTACCAGGGCATCCTGGAGTTCCCGCTCACCGAGGTGATCGAGAACCGCGACTACAAGGGTTCCACCCACTTCTTCTTCGACGTCGGCAACGGCAACCTGCTGGCCTTCTTCGACTTCCCCGGCCTCGACCTGGGCCCCTACGCCGAGGTGCTCGGTGGACTGCACCACCTGGCCATCTCCGTCGACCCCACCACCTGGCAGCGGCTGCGCGAACGGCTCGACGCCGCCGGGGTCGACTACGAGGAGGAGAGCGGCACTTCGCTCTACTTCCGCGACCCCGACGGCGCCCGCGTCGAACTCCTCGCCGAGCCCTTGGGCGAGATGTACGGCCACTCAGTGCGCTGACGTCCGCCGAAGGCACGAGGCCGAGGGCACGGGGCCGAGGGCACGGGGCTGACGGTACGGAGCTGAAGGTACGGGCCGGCAGGTCAGCCCAGCGTGCTCGCCCAGTTCGCCGGCACCCGCCCCGCGGGACCCGGTGTCGGCTGGTCCTCGGGGTGACTCAGCGGGGGAGCGAGGTCCGGACCGGACTCGTACAGCTCGGACGTGTCGAAGTTCCAGAACCAGGCCTCGCCGGGTTCGAAGCTGCGGATGATGGGATGGCCGGTGCTTTTCGCGTGCGCCGTGGCGTGCTTGGCGGGCGAGTCGTCGCAACAGCCGATGTGGCCGCACTGCGCACAGCGGCGCAGATGGAACCACCAGCCGCCGGCGGCGTCGCAGTCCCCGCACCCCGGACCGCTCGGCGGGACACTCGGATCGATTCCGGCGGGCAGGCTCATGAAGACTCCTCGGGTGTTTCGGTGTCCGCGACGGTCAGGGGAAGGCGTACCTGGAAACGGGTGTCGCCCGGGACGGACTGCACGTGAATACTTCCGTGGTGCTTGTTGACAACAATCCGAAACGAGATGTCCAGACCGAGCCCCGTCCCCTCACCGACCGGCTTGGTGGTGAAGAACGGGTCGAAGATGCGGTCGCGGATCTCGGGCGGTACCCCGGGACCGCTGTCGCGGAACTCGACGAGCAGCTGGTCGTGGTCGAGTGCGGTGCGCACGGTCAGGGTCCCCTCGCCGTCCATCGCCGAGACGGCGTTGTCGATGAGGTTCGTCCACACCTGGTTCAACTCGCCCGGATACGCGGGGATCTTCGGCAGCGTACGGTCGAAGTCCTTGACGACCTTGACGCCGGAGCCGATCTTCCCGGAGAGCATCATCAGCGTGCTGTCCAGGAGGTCGTGGACGTCGACGACCTGATAGGGCGCGCGGTCGAGCTGCGAGTACTGCTTGGCCGCGTCCACAAGGTGCGTGATACGGGTCGTGGAGTCCTCGATCTCGTTCATGAGGAGCTCGGTCTCCACGGTGTAGTTCAGCCAGTGGACCGCGCCCTGGAGTGTCTCCTCGTCCACGGCCGCCGCGACCTGGTCCAGCCAGTCCGTGTCGAGCCCCGCCTGCACGAACGTCGGCGCGAGCTGCCAGCCGCCCGCGATGTCGTGGTTGTCCAGCCAGTCGGCGAGCGCGTCCTCCCGGTCGGAGGTCTCCAGCGGGCTCAGCGGCGTGGCCTTGGCGACCCGCTCGGCGGTGCGCTCCTGGATCTCGACCAGGATTTCCAGAGTGTGGCGCTTGTAGGGGCCCGCGGCGATCACACCGAGCTTCTGCCGCATCTTCGCGACCCGCTCCCGCAGCGCGGAGGTGGCACGGACCGCCGCCGCGGCCGGATTGTTGAGCTCGTGCGTCAGCCCGGCCGACAGCGAACCGAGCGCCAGCAGTCGTTCGCGCTGCCCGATGGTCCGCTGGGCGTTCTGGGTGCCGTAGAACAGCCCTTCCAACAGGTGTACGGCCATGGGGAACCAGTCCCGCATGATCGAGGAGAAGGTCTCGGCGGGCAGGATGAAGAACCGGGAGGGCACGGTGACGCGGAGGGAGCCCCTGTAGTTCGCCTGGTCCGGCCCGCTCACATAGGCCTGGGTGGCCCCCGCGTACACCCCGCGCTGGGAGCTGCGGGTGGTCTCCACATCGTCGGCCCCGACCCGGCGCGACATCACCAGGGTGCCTTCGAGGAGCACGAAGAAGCAGGTGGCCGGATCGCCCTCGATGTAGACGGGACCCGGGTCGAACTCCTCCACCCGCCCTTCCCGGCACAGCCGGCCCAGCTGGTCCGCGTCCAGCTTCTCGAACAGGAACAGCGTGCTCAGTTCCCCCATGTCGCACGGCATCGGCCGCCCGCTCATGACTGCTCCAGATAACGGTGGACGAGCATGACGGCCATGGCTCCCTCTCCGACCGCGGAAGCGACCCGCTTCGCGGACTCGGCACGTGCGTCCCCGGCCACGAACACGCCGGGAATATTGGTCTCCAGGTGGTACGGCGGCCGGTCCAGTTCCCAGCCCTTGGGCGGCTGCCCGTCGATGGTCATGTCGGGACCCGCCGGGATGAATCCGCGCCCGTCCCGCAGCACCGTCCCCTCCAGCCAGTCGGTGAGCGGGGCCGCGCCGATGAACACGAACATCCACTGCGCGTCGACGAGTTCGGTGTGCCCGCTCGTCACGTCCCGCAGGGTGAGCTGCTCCAGATGGTCCGTGCCGTGCGCCGCGTCGACGACCGTGCAGGTGCGCACCGTGATGTTGGGCGCCTCTTCGATCTGCTGGATCAGATAGTGCGACATCGAGGCGGACAACGACGTTCCCCGTACCAGGAGGGTGACCGACTTCGCGCCGCGCGACAGGTACATGGCGGCCTGACCGGCCGAGTTCGCCCCGCCCACGATGTACACGTCGTGGCCCTGGCAGGCGGCCGCCTCGGTCAGCGCCGAACCGTAGAAGACACCGCATCCGGTGAGGTCGGCCAGGCCGGGCGCCTGCAACTGCCGGTACGAGACACCGGTCGCCAGGATCACCGCGTGCGCGGAGATCGCCGAGCCGTCCGAGAAACGGATGGTGCGGGACGCTCCGGTGACCTCGAGGCCGGTCACCTCGCGCGCGGTGAGGATCTCGGCGCCGAACTTCGCCGCCTGGCGGCGTGCCCGGTCGGTGAGCTGGCCCCCGGACACCCCGTCCGGGAAGCCGAGGTAGTTCTCGATGCGTGAGCTCTGCCCGGCCTGCCCGCCGGTCGCCGACCGCTCCACGAGCACGGTCCGCAGCCCCTCGGACGCGCCGTACACGGCGGCTCCGAGTCCGGCCGGACCGCCGCCGATGACGACGAGGTCGTAGAACTCCGACGTCGGCGTCGTGGCCAGGCCGACCCGCGCCGCGAGATCCGGGTCGTCGGGCTCGACCAGCGGCGTACCGTCCGGCGTGATCACCAGCGGCAGCCGCTCCCCGTCCTGACCGGCCGCGGACAGCAGCCGCTGCCCCTCCGGCGTGTCGGACGAGTACCAGCGGTACGGCACCTGGTTGCGGGCCAGGAACTCCCGTACGTCCGAGGAGCGCGCCGACCACCGGTGCCCGACCACCTTGCAGGTCGGCACGGGCCGGTAGTCGCTGGTCCGCCAGGCGTCCAGCAGATCGTCGAGGACCGGGTAGAGCTTCTCCTCCGGCGGATCCCACGGCTTGAGCAGATAGTGGTCCAGATCGATCACGTTGATCGCGTCGATCGCCGCGTTCGTGTCCGCGTACGCGGTCAGCAGCACCCGGCGTGCGCCGGGGTACACGTCGAGCGCCTGTTCAAGGAACTCGATGCCGTTCATCTGCGGCATCCGGTAGTCGGCGAGGATCACCGCCACCTGGTCGCCCCGCAGCTTCAGTTCCTTGAGCGCGTCCAGCGCGGCATCCCCGGACTCCGCGCGCACGATCCGGTGCGACTCGCCGTAGCGGCGCCTGAGGTCGCGCGCGACGGCGCGCGACACCCCGGGATCGTCATCCACGGTCAGAATGACGGTCCGCGCTGTAGCGGCGGCCTGTGCCATACGTCTCCCACCCCGAGCAGGACAGTGTCGCCCTCAATCGTATGTACGAATGCTCGCCTTCGCTCTGGAACCGCTTCACGCGGGCGCTGTGGGGTCCACCGCCGGTGGCAGGAGGGACTCCCGCATCTTGGGGAGGATGTTGGTGACGTAGTCCTCCACGGCGGTGTCCAGGCCGATGTCGTGCTGGGCCTGCTCGGACAGGTACCAGCGGTGTTCGAGGAGCTCGTGGTAGATCTCGGCCGGGTCCATGGAGCCGCGCAGGTCCAGCGGCACCGCCCGGACGGTCGGCCGGAACACGTCCCGCACCCAGCGGTGGGCGAGGACCTCGGGGCGGGCGGCCAGGGGGTCGCCGGGCGCGTAGTCGTCCTGGGTGGCCATCCAGGACTCCAGGTCGTTCAGGAGACGGCGGGCCTGGTTCTCCTCGGCGTCGAGCCCGGTGAGCCGCAGCAGCTGGCGCTGGTGGTGGCCCGCGTCGACGACCTTCGGCACGAAGGTCACCGTGTCCCCGTTCGAGGAGTGCGCGATCTGCATCTCGGCGACGTCGAAACCGAGGTCGTTCAGGCGGCGGATCCGGCGGTCGATGTAGTGGTGCTTGCCCGCCGGGTAGACGGACGTGCGGGTCAGCTCCTCCCACAGGCTCTGGTAGCGCGCGCAGATCTCCATGCCGAACTCGATCGGGTCGACGGAGGGGTGCAGGGCCCCCGCCGCCTCCAGGTCCAGCAGCTCCCCACTGATGTTGACGCGGGCGAGATCGAGGTCGTACTCCCGTTGCCCACTGCTCAGTTGCGGGTGCAGCTCCCCGGTCTCGGCGTCCACGAGATACGCCGCGTACGCTCCGGCGTCGCGCCGGAACAGTGTGTTCGACAGCGAGCAGTCGCCCCACGCGAACCCCGCCAGATGCAGCCGCACCAGCAGCACCGCCAGCGCGTCCATGAGGCGGTGCATGGTGGCGGGCCGCATGGTCGTCTCGAACATCGACCGGTACGGCATCGAGCCGCCCAGATGCCGGGTGATGAGGACGGGCTCCAGCGGGCCGCCCTCGCCGTCGGTGCGCCCGGTGACCACGGCGAGCGGGTCCACGGCGGGGATGGAGAGCCGGTCCAGGCTGCGCAGCAGCTCGTACTCGCGCAGGGCGGGCCGCTCGGCCAGCTCCTTGACGGCCACGACCTCGGTCCCGGCACGCGCGTAGCGCACCACGTGCCGCGAGATGCCGCGGGGGAGCGGGACCAGATAGTGCTCCGGCCACTCTTCCAGCGGCAGTTGCCAGGGCAGTTCGAGCAGGAGCGCGGGGTGCTCCGGGTTGGTGGCGCTGATCTGCAAAGCCATCGACGGGCTGCCCTCACCTCGGGGTCGAACGTGTACCTGGCCCCAGCATCTACGAATGATCCCCGAGGCGGAAGACGCGGCGGGCGTTGCCCGACAGGAACAACTCGGTGGTCTCTGCGTCGAGGCGCAGGTCAGGGAGGTGTTCCAGGGCCTGACTCGGCGTGATCATGGGGTAGTTGGAGCCGAAGAGGACCTTGCGCCGTCCCCGGCCGCGCAGATAGTCGACCAGTTCGGTCGGGTAGCGGCGGGCGGTGTAGGCGCTGGTGTCGATGTGGACGTTGGGGTGTTTGTCGGCCACCGAGATCATCTCGGTGGTCCACGGGTAGCCGATGTGCCCGCAGACAATGGTCAGTTCGGGGAAGTCCAGTGCGACCTGGTCGATGTACGGGATCGGCCGGCCCGTTTCCGAGGGGCGCAGCGGTCCGGTGTGTCCGACCTGGGTGCAGAACGGGATGCCGAGCTCGACGCAGGCGGTGTACAGCGGGTAGTAGAGCCGGTCGGTGGGCGGCAGCTGCCACAGCCACGGCACGATCCTGAGGGCCACGAAGCCCAGCTCCTGGACGGCCCGCCGCAGCTCCCGCACGGCCGCGACGGGCTGGGTCAGGTCCACGCCCGCGACCCCGCGCAGCCGCCCCTCGGACCGGGCGACGAACTCGGCGACCTCGTCGTTGTCGATGAGGGGCCCCTGCGGCCCGTACCAGGCCGCGGACAGCCCGATCTCCACGTCGGCAGCCGCGAGCGCCGCCACCGTGACCTTCACCGGAAGCGGCTCCTCCAGCAGCTCCATGCCGGTCCAGCGGCGCAGCGACTCGAACATCTCGTGGTTGGAGTGGCGCAGTGTGGGGTGCTGCATCCACGCGTCGACGACCGGCATGATCCCGTACCCTCCCCGGGGCTTGCGGCTAAGCGGTTGCTCATCCCGACCCTAGAGGGGTTCGCGCGCGGAGTCAGCGCTTCACGGGAACCATGGGTGGGGACCGAGGACCGAGAGGACTCTGCCATGCCGACACGGGCACAGACGCAGGAACCGCAGACCGATCTGGACGCGCGCTACAGCTCCCCGGGTGCCACCGCCACTCCCTGGGCCGAGGCCGTCTCCCACCTGGAGAAGGCCGAGATCTTCTGGCTGTCGACGGTACGTCCGGACGGCCGACCCCATGTGACCCCCCTGATGTCGGTGTGGCTGAACGGGGCGCTCCACTTCGCCACCGGCGCGCGGGAGCGCAAGGGGCTGAACCTCGCCGCCAATCCGCACGTCGTTCTCACCACCGGCACCAACGCCTACGGCGTGGGCCTCGACCTGGTGGTCGAGGGTGACGCGGTCCGGATCACCGACGAGCAGCGGCTGGCCGAGCTGGCGGCGGCGTGGGAGGCGAAGTACGGCCCGGAGTGGCACTTCGAGGTGCGCGGCGGGGCCTTCGACTCCGCCACGGCGGCCGCGGCGCCGCCGTCGACGGAGGAAGCCGGGGACGCGGGCCTCGCCCTGGTCTTCGAGGTGGCGCCCCACACCGTCTTCGGGTTCGGCAGGGGCAGGACGTTCAGCCAGACCTGTTATCGCTTCACTCGTTGACCATGGCATCGACGAGAGCCGTCAGCGCCGAGGCGAGTCGTGAGAACCCCGGGCCCGTGGGGCCTCCCGGTTCGCTCATGTACGTGTCCCGCCGGATCTCCACCATCAGGGCGGTGACCCGCGGCTCCCTCTCGTAGAAGCGCAGCGGGACGTACGCGCCGGAGAACGGGCTGTCGATCCCGACACCGCTCAGGGTCGCGAACGCCTTCTCCGCGAGGGTGACCAGCTCGGGCGGCGTGTGAAACGAGTCGGTTCCCAGACAGACCTGAGGTCGCGGACCGTCGCCGTGCAGCTCGTAGGGCAGCCGGGCCGTCGGATACGAGTGGACGTCGACGATCACTGCCCGCCCGGCGACGGCGAGCCGGTCGGCCACCGCCGCGGTCATGGCCGCCGCGTACGGGTGGAAGTAGCGCTCGATCAGTGGCCGCGGGTCGGCGTCGGCGGGCCGCAGCGGTGTGCGCCGGGTCGTCCGTGTGTAGACCGCGCCCATTCCGACGGACAGCATCTCCTCCCGTTCGTCGGGAAAGCGTTCTGGATCGACCACCAGCCGGGACAGCCGGTTCACGAACCGCCATGGTGTGACCTCGGCCGCCCGCGCCGCGGCCGCGGCCAGCTCCGCGGTGTGCGCGTCCGTGATGTGGTCCAACTCCCGCTCCAGCGCGGCGTCGTCGAGCGCGATGCCGGCGCGCACCGGCGCCGGAATGCGCCGCGAGGAGTGCGGGACGTGCAGGATGACGGGGGAGTCGGGGGCACCGGGCAGGAGCTCGAAGGACGTTTCGTCGCGGTCAGGAGTCTGGTTCACGAGAGATTCCTATCGCAGCCCGGCCCCCACCGCTCACCTCAGCGCACGCTGCCACCGCCGTGGCGCGCGTAGTGCTCGATCAGGGCCGCCCGGGTCGTCTCCAGCCGGTGCGCGAGGATCGCGGCGATGGTCCGGGTCAGCGACAGTTCCAGGGCCGGATCCCGGTCGCACAGCGTGCGCACCTCCCCGGCATCGAACTCGTACGCGCGTACGGGGCTGAACGCCTCGGCGCCGAAGTCCCAGTGGTGCGGCGGGAACAGCCACGACCAGCCGAGCAGATCGCCGGGCCCCAGTGTCGCCACGGAGATGCGTCGCTCCCCGACGACCCGCTGGTACAGGGAGACCGTTCCGGAGCGGATCACCCAGAAACGGTCCGCGGTGCCCCCTGCCTCGAAGATCTTTCCGTCCGCCGGGAAGGAGACCTCCCGGGCCAGGGACATCAGCCGTTCCCTGTGGTCGGGGGAGAGGGCGGGCAGCAGCCGGAGAGCAGTGGGCATCGCGGACCTCCATCGCACCGCCGCAGGGCCCCATGGACGCGACGGCACATGTCGTACCGGTATATCCCGTCACCTCCATTGGACCGGCAACCACGGAATTCGTCGCGCCGGGGGCCGGATCGAGACCGTGCGCCCTGCCGCGAGCCGCTCAGGGCAGTGGTTGTTCGGCCCAGATGACCTTGCCGGCCTGGGTGTACCGGGTGCCCCAGCGTTCGGCGAGCTGGGCGACGAGGAACAGGCCGCGTCCGCCCTCGTCCGTGGTGGCCGCGTACCGCAGGCGGGGTGAGGTGCTGCTGTTGTCCGAGACCTCGCAGATCAGGCTGCGGTCACGCAGTACGCGGACCTGGATGGTGCCACTGCCGTAGCGGATGGCGTTCGTGACCAGCTCGCTGAGGATCAGCTCGGTGGTGAACGCCATGTCGTCGAGGCCCCACTCCGCCAGCTGCCGGGTGACCGAGGCGCGTACCTCCCCCACCGCGGCCGGTTCGGACGGCACCTGCCATTCGGCGATGTGCTCGGCGCCGAGCGCGCGGGTGCCCGCGACGATCAGGGCGATGTCGTCGCTCGGGCGGTCCGGGAGCAGGGCGTCCAGGACCACCTGACAGGTGTCGTCCGGTGACCGGTCGACCCCCGTGAGGGCGGCGCGCAGCAGCTCGAGCCCCTCGTCGATGTCCCGTTCCCGGTCCTCGACGAGCCCGTCCGTGTAGAGCACCAGACGGCTGCCCTCCTCCAGCTTGAGTTCGGCCGTCTCGAACGGCAGACCCCCGAGCCCCAGCGGGGGCCCGGCGGGCACATCCGGGAACTCCACGCTGCCGTCGGGACGGACCAGCGCCGGGGGCGGATGGCCGGCCCGGGCGACCGTGCAGAGCCGGGAGGCCGGGTCGTAGACGGCGTAGAGGCAGGTGGCGCCGGTGATCGCGGCGCTGTTGTCCGCCGACGCCTCGTCCTGGTCGATGCGGCCGACCAGCTCGTCGAGGAGCCCGATGATCTCGTCGGGCGGCAGGTCCAGGGCGGAGAAGTTGTGGACGGCGGTCCGCAGGCGTCCCATCGTGGCCGCCGCGTGCAGTCCGTGGCCGACGACATCGCCCACGACGACGGCGACCCGGGCGCCGGACAGCGGCAGCACGTCGAACCAGTCCCCGCCCACCCCCGCCTGCGCCGGAAGATAGCGGTAGGCGATGTCCAGGGCGCTCTGCTCGGGCAGGTTGCGCGGCAGCAGACTGCGTTGCAGCGTCACGGCCATGGTGTGCTCGCGTGTGTAGCGGCGCGCGTTGTCGATGGAGACGGCGGCACGGGCGACCAGTTCCTCGGCGAGGGCCAGCTCCTCCTCGTCGAAGGGTTCGGGCTTGCGGGAGCGCCAGAAGTTGACGACGCCCATCACCAGGGGGCCGACCCGCAGGGGCACGGTGATCAGCGAGTGGATGCCGTACTCCACCACCTGCGTCGTGCGTTCCAGGTCCTGGGCGAGCCAGCCGGGGGCCCCTTCGAGGTCGGGCTCGACGACGCCCTCGCCCGTGCGCAGGCTCCGGGCCTGGGGAGTGGAGGCGATGAAGCGGATCTTCTCGCCCACCGGGTAGAGCGGGGCGTCCTTGCGGATGCCGCTGTACGCGGTACGGCGCAGCTCGGTGACGCAGTCCGGCTCCTCTCCGTTCAGTACGGAGTCCGCCAGGTCCACGGTCGCGAAGTCCGCGAACCGCGGAACGGCCACCTCGGCCAGCGTCTCGGCGGTGCGGGTCACGTCCAGACTGGTGCCGACGCCGACCCCGATGTCGTACAGGAGCTTGAGGCGCTCGCGCGCCACCTCGGCCCGGCCGGACAGCGCGCGCAGCTCGGTCGAGTCACGCAGGGTGGCGACACTGCCGGGCGGGCCGCCCTGGAGGTCCGTGGGCCGCTGGTTGATGGCCAGCAGCCGGTCCCCGACCAGATGCACCTCGTCCGTGGCGACCCGTCCCGAGGCCAGCAGGTCGGCGGTGTCCGCCTCGAGGCCCAGTTCCAGGACATGCCGCCCCTCGGCGTCGGCGGGCAGGTCGAGCAGGCGCTGTGCCTCGTCGTTGGCGAGCAGCAGTCGTCCCTCGCCGCCGGCGATGATCACCCCCTCCCGGACGGCGTGCAGCACCGCGTCGTGGTGCTCGTACATCCGGGTCATCTCGTACGGGCCCAGGCCGTGTGTCTGGCGCAGCAGGCGTCGGCTCACGAGCGCCGTACCCCCGAGGGCCAGGGCGAGCGCGGCGGCCGCGGCGCCCAGCAGGAGGGGCAGCTGCCGGTCCGCGACCCCGCCCACGTTGGCGGTCGTGATACCGGCCGACACCATGCCCACGACCTTGCCGTCGGGCGCCTTGACGGGAACCGTGGCCTGCACCAGCGGCCCGATGGTCCCGTTGATCTCCTCGATGATGGGATGGCCGGCCAGCACGGGGGCGGTGTTCCCGACGAACTTCTTGCCGATCCGGTCCGGCTTGGGGTGGGTGTAGCGGATCCCGTCGGTGTTCATCACGACGATGAAGTCCACGTGGGACCGCTTACGGGCGGCCTCGGCCTGCGGCTGCAGCACGAGCGTGGGGTGGGGGCTGCTCAGCGCCTCACGGGTGCCGGGCGCGTTGGCGAACGTCTCGGCCACGGCCAGCGAACGATTGCGGGCCTCCTGGGTGCTGTCGTGCCGTACCTGCAGCACCAGCGCCACCACCGCGGAGACGATGAGCAGCAGCACGATCACCACTTGCAGCACGAACACCTGGCCCGCGACGCTGCGTCCGCCCAGCGCGGACCGCGGTCCCCACGCGGGTCTGCCCCCCGCGCGCGGACCGCCTGGGCGAGGGGTCGACCGAGCCCGGGATCGACCCAAGAGCCGGACCATGTGCCTATGTCTACACTGCCGGGCGCCCCGAGGCGAGGGGCAGCGCGTGGTGTGACAGGGGCCGGTCGGGGCCCGTGGCGCGGGCCGCTCGGCGAGTGCTGCTGTCGGGCTGATCTGGCCGCATCATGGAGGAGGGTCGATTTGCCCGCTTATGCAACTCTGGCTTGTCTCGGGTACGGGAGGTCGTCATGCACACTCCGGACCGCTACCGGTTGATCTTCACCCATCAGGAATCAGGCGTCGGCGTCATCACCGACGAGGTGGTCGTCGAACGGACCGACGCCCTTGGACCGGGCGGGAACCCGGTGTACTCCGACCCCACCGGCATCCTCCGCGCCGAGATCAGCACGGCCGGGGAAGTGCGGATGCTGGCCAGCGGCGGCTACCAGTCGCCGATGGTGCCCACCGCCGAACCACTGCCCTGACCGTTCGGTCTGGCCCGCGACGAGCCGGTCGCGGGCCAGGTCAGTACGGCCAGGGCGCCGAGTGTGAGCACTCCGCCGACCAGGAAGGTCCCGCGCACGCCGGCGGCGTGGAGCAGGGCGCCGCCGGTCAGCGCGCCCGCCGCGACGCCCGCGTTGAAGGCGGCCGAGTTCGCCGCCAGGGCGAGTTCCGTGCGCCCGGGTGCGACGTGGAGGACCTGGCTCTGCGTGGCCATGAAGACGGGTCCCACCGACGCGCCCAGGAGCATCAGCAGGGCGACGGCCGCCACCTGGCTGCGCCCGCCGCCCAGGTACAGCCCGAGCAGCGCCACCGCCTGGGTCGCCACCGGGACCGTCAGGGTCGCGCGCGGGAAACGGTCGAGGAGCGGGCCGGCCGCCGAGACGCCCGCGATGCCCGCCACCCCGAACGCCAGCAGTACGGCGCTCACCGAATCCCTGGAGAAACCGCTCACCTCGTCGAGGAAGGCGACGACGTACGTGAATCCCGCGAAGGCGCCGGTGACCGACAGCGCGGTGGTCGCCAGCACCACGGCGAACCGGCGGACGTCGGAGGTCGCCCCGTACGCCGCGTGCCCCTCGTCCGGGCGCGAGGTCGGCAGCAGGACGGCGACGGCGACGAGCGCGACGAGGCCCAGCGCGCCGAGCACCACGAAGGGTGCCCGCCAGCCGCTGTGCCCGCCCAGCCAGGTACCCGCCGGAACCCCGAGCACCGTGGCGAGCGAGCCCCCGACGGAGAGCAGCCCGATCACCCGCCCGCGCCGCTCGGGCGGGAACAACCCCACGGCGACCGGACCCATCACCGCCCAGAACAGCGCCTGGGCCAGCGCGGTCGCGATCCGTGCCGCGAGCAGGAAGCCGTACGAGACACCGCTCAGCGCCGACATCCAGCTGGCCGCCACGAGCAGTCCCAGCAGGCCCGACAGCAGATGGCGGCGAGGGATCGACCGGGTCAGGTGCGCGAGGGGCAGCGAGACGACGGCCACGGTCAGGCCGTAGCCGGTGACCAGCAGCCCGACGGAGGAGAGCGACACGCGCAGGTCGTCCGCGATGAGCGGGAGCAGCCCGACGGGCAGATTCTCCGTGGTGTTGAAGGCGAACGCGGCCAGCATGAGCGCGGCGACGACGGCGGCCCTGCGCCAGGCGGTGAGAAGAACGCTCGCCATCCACGAGCCTTTCTGCGAAGGGGTGTTGACGGGGTGCCCAAGGGGGACGGGCGGCCGGACCCGGCCACGGGCCAGCCTGCGTGGCCGCCGCGCGGCCCACTACTCTTTCGGCTGGAGCCGAATCGCCCACCCCGACCCCGTGCGCTCGGCCGAAGACCAGTCGGAGACTGTTTTGCCGCTGACCCTGCACCTCGGCACCGACGATCTGACGCGCTGCCGGTTCGCGGTGTCCCCGCTCTGCCAGACGCACGAGGCGCTGCGCATGCTGCGGCGCCCGGACCGGCACGCCTTCCACCGGGACTGGCTGCGGCGCGTGCGCGACATCGTGGCGGGCCTGGACCTGGTGGAGCTGTGGCTGTTCATCCCCCGCAAGGGCGGTTACACCCCGGACTTCCTCGGACCGCCGCCGCGGACGCCGAACGCCTCCTTCGACGAGGAACTGGCCCTGATGCGCGCCACCGACCCCGCCCTGGCCCGTACGGAGCTGGCGCGTTCGCTCGCCTGCACACCCGGCGCCGCGGCATCGCCGTACGGGCGGGCGGCGTTGGAGGACCCGGCGGGCACCGTGCGACGCCTCGCCGACCTCACCGAGCGGGCCTGGCACGCGCTGCTCGCCCCGGACTGGCCTCGCCACCAGGCTCTCCTGGAGGCCGATATCGCCCACCGCTCACGGCGGTTGGCGGACGGCGGACTCGAGGCACTCTTCGGCGACCTGCACCCGGAGATCGGATGGGCGGACGACACCCTCACCCTGCGCGGGTACGCCGACCTGAAGGAGGCGCAGGGGCCCGACGGGCGGGGTGTGCTGCTGATGCCCAGTGTCTTCGTCCGGCCGGACGTGGTGAGCGGCTTCGCCCGGCCCTGGCAGCCGACGGTGATCTATCCGGCCCGGGGCACGGGCGGCCCGCCGGCCGGGGCCGCCCCCACCGAGGCGCCCGCCGCGCTGGCCCGGCTGCTCGGACCCCACCGCGCCGCCGTCCTCGTCGGCCTCGACGGTCCCGCCTCGACCACGACCCTGGCGAACCGCCACGGTCTGGCCCCCTCGTCCGTCTCGTCCCACCTCTCGGTGCTGCGCGAGGCCGGACTGCTGGTGTCGCACCGGCAGGGGCAGTACGTCCTCTACGAGCGCACGGCGCTGGGGGACGCGCTGGCAGCCGGGGCCCGATGAGTCATCCGGCGCCCTTGCAGGTGACGGTGAAGTGCGCTCCGTCGGGGTCGGTGAGGATGGCCTCGGTCGAGCCGAGGCCCTGCTGGTGGGCCGTGCCGCCGTGGGCGCGGGCGGCGCGGGCGGCGGCCTCGACGTCGTCGACGGTGAAGTGGATCTGCCAGTGCGGCCGGATCGTCGGGTCGGGCGCGGCCTCGACCGCGCCGGAGTGGATACGGGCCACGACGTCGCCCCGGCTGCGCAGCACGACCTCGTTGTCCTCGTAGCGCACCTCGCAGGACCGGGGGTCCGAGGACGCCCACTCCAGGACCTCCGCGTAGAAGATGGCGGCGTCGAAGGCGTCGCGGGTGTGCAGCCGTACGAAGACCGGTGCCGCCCGGCGCCACTCCTCCCAGCCGGCCACCAGCTCGCCCTCCCAGATGCCGAACACCGCTCCGTCCCGGTCGGCCAGCAGCGCCGCCCGGCCCGGCGGGAACGAGATCGGCCCCACCGCGGTCGTACCCCCGCGCTCCTGGCTACGGGACACGGTCTCGTCCGCACTCGCCACCGCGAAGTACGGGGTCCACGTGGCCATCCTCTCGCCGATGCCGGACATCGCCGAGACGCCGGCGACCGGCACCCCGTTGACCCGGGCGAACCGGTACTCCCTGCCCAGCCTGCCCGTGTGCCACTCCCAGCCCAGCACGGCGTGGTAGAAATCCTGCGCGGCCCGCAGATCGCGTGTGGCCAGGCTGACCCAGCAGGGCGCTCCGAACACCGAGTGGCTGGAGACAACCGCACGGTCGAGTGTTCCGTCGCTCTTCATCGCTGTACCGTCCTGCCCTCACTGGCCGCCAGCGGCTGGACACGAGTACTCCGGGATGCCGGTGGCGTACGGCAAGCGACCGGCACCCGCCCAGCCCGGGGAGGCCTTCCGCACCGGAAGGCCTCCGACGGCTCAGGAGTACCCGCGGATCCGCTCTCTCATCAGCTCCAGCATCCCCCGCCGAGGCCGCCTACGCACCATACAAGGACATAAACGGGCATAAATGGATTTACGCCAGAGGGCGCTCGAAGGTCAGGAGCAGCCCCTCCACCGCGCCGGGGCCTATGCGGCCCTTGACATCGGCGGACGTGATCGCCTTGAGCGCCCAGCCGTCCCCGGCGTGCTTGTTCAGAACCTTCTCCAGCTTGTCGCTGTCCAGCGCGTCGCCGATGAGCGACTCCCGGAAGGTGACGACCTTGTACTCGTACGTGTAAGCGTTGCTCATGACTGCGGGGTTCTCCTGCGGTTCGAACGGTATGGCCGCGCCCACCCAATCACTGTTCGATGCCGCGGCACAGGGGAGAGGCCGGTCCGTACGGATACCTTTGGTGAAGCTTCATGGAGGGTCGGTCAGGGGGACGGGGAAGGACCGGCCGGGCGGAGGGAACTCATGGACACAGCACCGGGCAACGGTCACATACGCGCGACCGAGAAGCCTGCCGGAGGCACTGCCGCCGACGCAGGGGGCGCGGACGCCTTCGCCGGGCTGCGGGCGCGCGACTTCGGCTATCTCGACGAGGGCGGCCACACCTACCTCGACCACACGGGCGCCGGGCTTCCGCCGCGCTCGCTCGTCACGGGGAGTGCCGAACGGATCACCGGCGGGTTATTCGGCAACCCGCACTCCGAGAGCCCGGCCTCCCGCGCCTCGGGAGTGCTGCTCGCGGAGGCCCGCCGCGCGGTGCTCCGGCACTTCGGCGCCGACCCCGCCGAGTACGCCGTGATCTTCACGCCCAACGCCACGGGCGCGCTGCGCCTGGTCGGCGAGGCGTATCCGTTCGCGCGCGGCAGCAGGCTGGTGATGTCGCTGGACAACCACAACTCGGTCAACGGTCTGCGCGAGTACGCGCGGGCCAGAGGAGCCGCGACGGCGTACGTCCCCGTGAGCGGGCCCGGTCTGCGGATCGACGAGGAACAGCTGTGGGGCGCGCTCACCGCGCGCGGACGCGGTCCCGGGCGTCACCCGAGCCGCCTGAGCCGCCTGGGGCGGCGTGGTGGCGGGGGGCCGCGCGGGCTGCTGGCCTACCCGGCCCAGAGCAACTTCACCGGCGTCCAGCATCCGCTGGAGTGGATCGCCCGGGCACAGGAGCAGGGCTACGACGTCCTGCTGGACGCGGCCGCCTTCGTGCCGACTAACCCGCTCGACCTCGGCCGGTTCCACCCGGACTTCACCGTGGTCAGCTGGTACAAGGTCTTCGGCCACCCCACCGGCATCGGCAGTCTGATCGCCCGCCGGGAGGCCCTCGCCAAGCTGCGTCGGCCCTGGTTCTCCGGTGGCACGATCTACGCGGTCAGCGCGCAGGCGCAGTGGCACGTCCTCGCCGACGACGAGGCGGCCTTCGAGGACGGCACGGTGAACTTCCTGTCCGTGCCGGACGTCACCGCCGGGCTGGAGTGGATCGACCGCCTCGGCATGGACCGGGTGCACGCCCACGTCACCGCCCTCACCGACCAACTGCTCACCGGCCTGCGCGCGTTGCGCCACAGCGACGATTCCCCGATGGCCCGCGTGTACGGCCCCTTGGACGCCGGGGCGGCCCGTGGCGGCACGGTCGCGCTCAACCTGTTGGGTGCGGACGGCCGGATCGTCGACGAACGCGTCGTCACCCGTGACAGCGCCGCGCGCGGCATCTCCCTGCGGACCGGCTGCTTCTGCAACCCGGGCGCCGGCGAGGCGGCGTTCGCACTGCCGCTGCGCAGGCTGCGCTCGGCCGCGGGCAGGCAACTCGGCTCGATGGAGGAGTACTTGGACCTGCTGCGGCTGCCTTCGGCGGGTGCCGTCCGCATCTCCCTGGGCGTGTCGTCCCAGCCCAGGGACATCGAGACGTTCGTGACGTTCGTGACCCAGACCTACCGCGACCGGGTGCCGGGGGTGACGGGGCTGGCGGTTCGGGTGGGGTGCTGAGGGTCCGGCGGGGGTCGACAGCCGCTCAGCGACCCGCCCGGCTCCGTACCGCGCCGTCCCGGCACTTGCGCACCAGGACCGCCCACGTCACCGCGAGGAACAGCACCGCGAACCCCGCGAGGATCAACCAGCCGCGGCTCGCCGGATGACCGAACGAGTCCCCGTACGAGTCCAGCAGCGGCGGACCCAGGGGCGACGCGCCCGTGCGCCACAACGACTCCAGGCCGACCCCGCTGCCCAGTGCCTCGAACGCCCACCGGTTGGTCATCGCCCAGCTGATCGCCTCCCCGGCACCGGTCATCCGCGGCACCGGCACGAACGCCCCCGAGAACAGCACCTGCGGGAAGCACAGCAGCGGCAGCATCAGCGTCGCCTGGCCCGGCTCCGTCACCGCGGCCGAGGCCAGCAGCCCCAGCGCGAGGGCCGCCGCCGAGGCCAGCACGCTCGACACGAACAGCGAACCGTACGTGCCCCATCCGGCCGCGGGCAGCCGGTCCAGCGCCCTCAGCACCACCAGCAGCAGTACGTCGGCGACCGCGAGCACCGGCAGCATGGTGGTCAGCTTCGACGCGACGTAGGGACCGATCCGCAGCCCGGCCAGCCATTCCCGGCGCAGTACGGGCAGTTCGGTGCAGATCTGCAGCAGCCCGTACGTCAGGCCGAAGAAGAACGCGCCGAACGCGATCCAGAACATGATCATCGCGGTCGATCCGGGGTCGGGCGCCGCGCGATCGAAGGCGCCCGCCCGGAACAGCACCGCGAACATCGCCACGATCATCACCGGCGAACCGGCGAGGACGGCGACGGAGAGCCGGTTGTGCAGGAGGAGCGCGGTACCGCGACGGGTGAGCAGCGCCCACTGGCGCAGGGCACCGACACGCCGGACGGGAACCGGAGGCGACGGTGTGTCGGCGTTGTGCGCGGCGTCCGGCGGCGCGGCGCGCTCGACGCGTACGCCCTGGGCCACCGCCTCGTACACCTCCTCGACGGTGCCCACCCCGAACGCCCCGCACAGCGGGCCCGGTTCACCGGCGTACGCGACCTCGCCGTCGGGGGAGAGGAACACCACCTGGTCGCCGCGGAGCAGATCGGCGAGCGTGTGCGTGGTGAGGACGACGGTGGTGCCGTCCTCGGCCAGCGCGCGCAAGGTCCGCAGCAGGGCGGCACCGGTCACCGGGTCGAGCCCGGAGGTGGGCTCGTCGAGGAAGAGCACGCGGGGACGGGTGAGCAACTCGGCGGCGATACTGGCCCGTTTGCGCTCCCCGCCGCTCAGCGCGCGCACGGGCGTCGCCGCCCGGGAGGAGAGACCGAGAGCCTCCAGGACCCGGTCCACACCGGCCGCGACGGACTCGGGCGTCGTGCCCGGCGGCATGCGCAGACCCGCCGCGTACACCAGCGTCCGACGCAGCGGCAGCTCGCGGTGGATGATGTCCTCCTGCGGAACGAACCCGAACTCCGGCCCCGGCCGGCCGGGTCGCGTCCCGTCGTGCAGGACCGTCCCCTCCGTCGGCGCGCGCAGCCCGGCGAGCGTCTGCAACAGGATCGTCTTGCCCGCCCCGCTGCTCCCGGCGATCACGGTGAGCCGCCCGGGCGCGACGTCGAGGGACACGTCGTGCAGGACGTTCCCAGCGCCGTGTATGCGCTGCCCGACTGAACGTGCCTGTATGCGCAGGCCGTTGACCGAGGTGGCGAAGGCTTCGGCGGACGAGGACGGCTGTATGGGCGTCGGCATGGGTGCAGCATGCCAGGGGGTGGCGCACCGCGCGGCCCCACCGTACGCGCACGCCCCGCAGGACGCGGCGTTCCGCGCGGACTACCCCGGTGTCGCGAACCCCGGCGACCGGGCCGGCTCCGGGCGATGAACGCCGCGCGGCCGGTACCCGAGCCGGTCCGCCACGCCCACCAGATCCGCGAGCAGCCATACGATCGCGAGCCACATCTCGGTGCCCTGAAGCCCCGGCTCCCGGCCCGGACCCCCACCACCCTCGCCCGCGGGACCGAAACCGAATCCGGCGCCGTCCCGCCACCGCCCCAGCGCCCGCGTCAGCTGCTCCTCGGCCCACGCCCGCACCTCGGCCGCCCGATGCCCACTGCGCCGTCCCGCGAGCCACAGGGGATGGGCCACGTCCAGCACGTTGCAGGCGTTCTCCCGGCCGGCCGCGAACCAGCGCTGATCGCGGCCATGGGCCAGTACGGTGTCCACGACCCGCTCCGCGTACGGCACATCGAACCCGAACTGGGCGTAGGAGCCCCGGGTGAGCCGGTAGTAGCCGTTGACCAGCTGCAACCGGCCCGCGGTGGGCGACCCGGCGGTGCCCCACATCCCCGTCCAGGGGTCCACCCGTGTGGTGAGCCAGCCGAACAGCGCCTCCAGCGCGCCCGGCTCCCCGTCCTCGACGCCGAGCTCCAGATTGCGATGGGCGCCGGTCGCCCAGCAGTCCACCCACGCGCCGGCGGACCAGGTCCGCGTCCGCCACGGCAGTGACTCCAGTCGCGTGATCAGCTGACCTGCCGTCATGCGGCGTACCACGTGCACCGGTTGGGTGAGGCGGGAGCCCAGTAGGTCCAGGGCGTAGCCCACGGCCAGCACGTGGTACTCGGCGGTGCCGTGATCGATCCAGCCGTCGGCTGCCGGGGCGGGAAGCACCCCCGGACCGCCGTCCGGAGCGAACTCGGGCACCAGTCCACTGCCCGGATCCTGAAGGGCGCGCAGCCGCGCGGCGTGTTCGTCGGCGGCCAACTGCTCCGGAGGCGAGCCCAGCAGCAGGTCGGCGATCTCGACGGCGTCGCAGTGTGCTCGAACGGTCGCGGGAGCGCCCGGCCGGTCGGCGTAGCGGCCGGCGTCGGCGTTCCAGCAGCGGGCGAGGAGATCGGCGGCCTGCGCCCGGGCCCGGTCGGCGAACCGGGCGACGGCGTCCCCCAAGTCGCCCGACGGGTCACCCGGGCGGTCGCCCGACAGGTCGTCCGAGAGTCCGCCCGGCAGGTCGCCCGAGATCGCGCGATCCCGTCGTGGTCCACCCTGGGCGCGGCGATCGCGCAGGGGGCGGGCCGGGTTGCCCGCCGCGACCGTCCACGGCGCCAGATCCTTGGTGACGACCGCGCCCGCGCCCACGACGCAGTGGTCGCCGATCGTCACCCCGTCCAGTACGACCACGTGCGAGCCGATCCACACGTCGTCGCCGACGGTGATGCCCTTGGCGGTGAGGGGCTGCCGGTGCACCGGCCGGTCGGGAGCGAAGCCGTGGTTGAAGCCGAGGAGCGAACTGTGCGCGCCGATCCGGACCCCGTCGCCGAGGGTGATCCGGCCCCGGACGGTGGCATACGGGTTGACCGTGCAGTCGTCGCCCGCGGTCACCTCACCGGTCACGTAGGCGTGCCCGGCGATGTAGGAGTCGGTGCCCAGGCGCAGTGTGTCGGTGAAGACCCCGGCGGCCGGCGAGACGTAACAACGCGGCCCGAGGTGCGCGCCTGATTCCGCCAGCCGTCGCTGGTGCGCGTCCTGCGCGGCCCGCTGCCCCGCGGAGGCGCGGCCCACGAAGTCCCAGGGACAGTAGTCGAAGTAGGCGTTATCGAGAGCGGTTTGCGCGTCCATCGCACGGGAGTCTAGAGAGCGCTTGCTGTCCGGGCAACGCCCGTCGATGCCGCCACCGCGCGCTGCGGCTCCCCCGTGCGCTGCGGCTCCTTCGCGCGACGCGGCCGACGTCGGTGGGAATCGGCCCGGGCTGCGACCGCACACCCCGTGATGGCGCACCGCCGCAGCCCGGAACACTCCGTGGGACCCGCGTCCGAGCGCACGCGGGCTCCCCCATCCCCGCAGCGTGACGACCGGTCCGCACGTCGTGTCGTGATCCTGCAATCCCCGGTCATTCGTGTCAACTGTTCTAGCCGAGTAAGGCTATTGGAGTATCTTCCGCTCTGGCTGGCCGAGCCCGGCAGCGGCTAAAGTCTCCGAAGTCAACGTGCAGTTCCCCCCGTCCGACACCAGGAGACCTGCCGGTGAGAGAAACGCGCCCAGCGCTCGCCGAGACCCTCAGCCGTATCGGCTCCCTCATCGGGGACGGGCGAAGCCGCGACGACGTGCTCGACGTGGAGCAGCTCTCGAACGAAAGCGGTGTCCCGCGAGACGTCGTCCGGATGCTCCTGGACGGCGAGGAGCCACCCGCCGAGGACATCACCGACCGGATCGTCCGCCGCATCGTCCACCTGCGCGAGACACGCCTGCGCCCCGACGGGACCCGTCACTCCTACGACGAGATCGCCGCCTCCTACGGGGCCTCCCGGGCGTCCCTGTCGAACCTGGTCAACAGCCGCCGGAAGACGCCCTCGCCACAGATGCCTTCGCGGCAGGCGCTCTCGCGGCAAGGGCTCTCGGAGCAGGTGCCTTCGGAGCAGGTGCTCTCGGAACAGGTGCCTTCGCAACAGACGGGGGAGCGACGCCCGGCACGCTCCGGTGGCCCGTTGGCATCCACCCAGGCCGGCATCGAGACGTTCTTCTTCGGCCAGCCCAACGGCTGGCTCTCCGCCGAACCGCAGACCTCTCTCGACAACGCCCTCCAGTCCGTCCTGCACGGCCTGGAAAGAGAGGCAGCCGATCCGATGGCTCGGCTGCGCGGTACGCACGGACTGAGGGAGCTGGCCGCCCGCGCTCCGCAATTGGCCGAAGAAGAGCTTCAGTTGGTCACTGACTGGATCGACACCATCCTGCAGCGCAGAAACGCTCAGCGGGTACGGGGTTCGGGGTCGGACAGTTCGCACACCGAAGGGCACTGATCATGGGGGCACCTGGTCGTACGCAGGCGCGTCGCCGCCCGGGGCGGGAAGCCCACGCCGCGCCGTCCGCCGGGCGCAGGTACCGGCGGGCGTCCTGCGCGCGGGCCGGAGCGTGTCCGGAACGCATCGGATGCGCCAGGCCCGGATGTGCGCGTATCCGGTTTGATCGGTATTTGATCCCCCTCAGCTTGCTGCACACCGCAGAGCCTGGCGTGGCCGACAAGGCACCTTGTTTGGCATATTGACAGGCCGAGTTGGGCGTATTTTCGGCCGGGTGGGTGCAGGCAGGGTGGGATCGGCGGGCGTCGTGCGACGGTGCCCCATGCTGAAGTTCGCGGGGGAGAGCGGTGCGCACAGGCAGAGCCAAGGAGATGCGGAACCTGATCGGCCTGTTGGCCGACGGCGTGAGCCTGCCCGTACCCGCCGCTCCTGACGCGCTGTTCGACGCGCTCATCGCCGTGGTCGCCGACATCAGGGGCCGTGAGGTCGTCCTCCTCAAAGAGGAGTTCCCGCACCGTACCGCCACGGGACTGTGGCTCGACATGCCGGACCACGACATCGTCCTCGTCGACAGGCGGGCGGCGCCCGTCCACCAACTGGCCATCCTCTGCCACGAGATCTGGCACATGATCAAGGGCGATTGCGGACACCACGCCGCCGGCGTCCCCGTCGCCGCACGCCTGCTGAGCGACCGGGCCGATGTGCAGCGGACGGTGCGGGCCGTGGCCGCGCGAACCGAGTTCCACGAACGGTCGGAGCAGGAAGCCGAGACCTTCGCCCTGCGGGCGGTGACGCATTTTCGGATCTGGCTGGAAGGGGAACCGGGCAGCCTTGCCACGGACCGGTCCCAGATCGCCGGCCGGATCGGCGCCTCACTGGGACACCGCCGGTCCCAGGTCTGAGCCGTGAACGCCTCGCGCTACTACATACCCGCGCTGGCCCTGTGGGCCGGCCTCGGAGTGAAACTGCCGGACCTGATCCGAACCTGGCGCGACCCTCTGGTCCGTTCGGTGTGCTGGGTGATCTTCCTCGGAGGTGCCGGATTCCTCTTCGCCGCCCCGCCCACGGTCGCCGCCGTGAACAGAGCGAGCGGCATCCCGAACCTCGCGGCCCCGCTGGACTACGTCATCGTCAGCGCCTACAGCGCCGCCTGCCTGCTGCTGATCCTTCACTGGCGCGGCGGGCCGGCCGACCACGTACGCCGCCTCGCCCGGCGCTGGCAGATCGGCTACAGCGTACTGATCACCTTGATCATCGTCCTCTTCGTGGCCGGGGACGCCCCCGTCGAGCGCCGTACGGATCTCGACACCTACTACGCCACCACGCCCTGGATCGGGCTGATGATCGCGCTGTACCTGCTCGGTCACATCACCGCGGCGGTGGCCACCACGGCGCTGTGCCGGCGCCGGGCGCTGGAGGTGCGGGGATGGCTGCGGGCCGGGCTGTGGCTCCTCGTGGCCGGGTGGCTGCTGAACCTGTCCTTCAGCACCCTGAAGCTGACCGCGGTGGCGGCGCGGTGGGCCGGCGGGGACTGGGACGTGCTGAGCACCAGCCTGGCGCCCGGCATGGCGAGCCTGGCCGCCACCGTCGCCACCGTCGGCTTCACGGTGCCGCTGTTCGGGCCGCGGCTGGGCCTGCTCTGGCGCACCGTGGTGACCTGGCGGCGGCTCGGTCCGCTGTGGCACGAACTCGGCGGCGTCTCCCCCGGGAGTCCGCTCGCCGCTCCGATCCCCTGGTATTCCTCGTACGCCGTGCGGCTCACCCGGCGCGAGGCCGGCATCCAGGACGGGCTGAACCTTCTTCGCCCGCATCTCGACGACCGGATCCGGGCCCGGGCGCAGTCAGCGGCCCGGTCCGCGGGACACGGCGACGAGGACGCCTCCCGCATCGGCCTCGCCGCGATGATCGTCGCCGCCGTTCGGGTCCACCCCGACGGCGCGCCTGCCGAAACGGCCGTACTCGACCACTCCGCGGCCCTGACGGCGCGCGCCACCTTGATGGGCGTGGCGCATGCGTTGCGTACGTCCCCCATGGTCGCGGCGGCCCGCGCGGACGCCGTGGCCGCTGCGGCCCCCGCTGACGAAAGAACCCCGTCATGAGCCCGCACGGCGTGCCCCCGCGCAGGCCCGTCCCGCCACCGGACACGTCACGGCGGGCCACGGCGCCCTTTCCGCAGTCCGATCGACCGGTCCCACGTACATCCCCGGAAGGCAGGCAGGCCCAGTGGACAGCGGCATCGTCTTCTACATACCCGGCGCTCTTCTTCTGGTCGCCGCGGGACTGAAGCTGTCGGCGGGCACGGGCCTGTGGCGGGATTCCCTCGTCGCGCCGAGCAACGCGATCCTGCTGGTCGGCTCCGCCGTGTGCGTTCTGTCCGCCCCGCCCACGATCCGGTACGTCAATGACGCGACCGGCGTCGCGAACTTCAGCGCCCCGCTGGTGTACGCCGGCATGACGGCGCTCAGCGCGAGCTACCTCGTCCTCATGATCCGGTGGAAGGGCGGACCCCCTGAGACGCAACAGCGCGCCGCCCGGCTCGTACTGAGCGTCTACGCACTGGTCATCGCGGGAATCTGGGTCCTGTTCGGCCTGGCCGAGGTCCCCGTGGAACGGACCCGGGACCTGGACACGTACTACGCCAACACGCCCTGCATGCGGGAAATGATCGTGCTGTACATGGTCGCGCACACGGCCGCCACCGTCGCTCTCGCCGTCATGAGCGTGAGCTGGCTGCGAGAGGTGCGCGGCGTGACCCGCGTCGGTCTGATCCTGCTCGTCGTCGGCCTGACGTTCGACGCGGGCTACCAGATCGCCAAGTACACGGCCATGGCCGCCCGCTGGAACGGCGTGGACTGGGATTTCCTCTCCACCGACGTGTCCCCACCGCTCGTCATGCTCGCCGGCGTCACCACCGCCGCCGGCTTCGCCGTCCCCCGGGTGGGGCCGCCGGCGGTCGACAATCTGCGCGCGTGGAAGCGCTACCGGCTCCTGAAGCCCCTCTGGGCGGAGTTGCGGACGCTGCGCGCGCCGACCGAGGGGATCATCCGCTGGTGGGATCCGCCGGTCGTGCGCCTGGCGCGCCAGGAGATCGCCATCTGGGACGGCGTTCTGGTCTGCTCGCCCTATCTCGACGACCACGTGCGCACGACCGCGTACGCCGAGGCCGCGGCGTCACTCGCCGCCGACGGCACCCGCGGAGTCCGATCACCGCACCAGGCCGCGGTGGTGGCCGAGGCGGCCATGCTGGCCGCGGCCCGTGTACAGGTCCTGCGCGACGGCCGCGCGGAGGTACCGGCGAGAGCGGGAACCCTGGAGTCCATTTCCCAACCGCAACGGATGGTTCCGCTGTCACGCGCGCTGTCCTCATCCCCGATCGTCGCCCGAGCACGACGGCAGGCCGCCGCCCGTACGGCCGCCGGCCGTGACTGAGACTCCCGCTCCCCGCAACAGAAAAGAGTGCACCCTATGTCGTCGTCTGCCAGAACTGCCTCCCGCCGTACCGCGGTGGTCATCGGAGGGGGTATGACGGGCATGCTCGCCGCGGCCGTGCTCGCCGACTTCGCAGACGTGCGGATCATCGAACGCGATGTGCTGCCCGACGGCCCACACCCCCGCAAGGGACTGCCGCAGGCCCGCCATGCCCACGTGCTCTGGTCCGGCGGCGTGAAAGCCCTCGACGACCTCCTGCCCGGCATCGTCGACCAACTCGTCGACCAAGGCGCCCACACACCGCGCATCATGACCGACCTGGTGTCCAAAGCCCCCTCGGGGCAGTGGTTCCGCAGATTCACCCACGCCCGCCACACCAACCTCCTGTGCAGCCGTGACCTCCTCGACGCGGTGATCCGCACCAGGGTTCTGCGGGACCACCGCGTCTCCCTCCTCCAGCAGACCGAACTGCTCGGCCTGCTGGGCGACGGGGACCGGGTGACCGGTGTCCGTGTACGCGCGGAGGAGTCCGAAACATCCATTCCTGCCGACGTGGTGATCGACGCGAGCGGTCGCGCCAGCCGCGCCCCCGTCTGGCTGCGGGAACTCGGACTTCCTCCGGTGCAGGAGCGCACGGTCGACGCCGGTATCGGCTACGCCAGCAGGATCTACCGCGCACCCGGCAGCGCGGCGGACGGTTTTCCCATCGTCAACGTCCAGGCCGATCCCCGCCGGATCCCCGGCCGCGGGGGCATCATCGCCCCCATAGAGGGCGGCCGATGGCTCGTGACGCTCTCCGGATCCCGCGGCGGGCAACCCAGCAGCGACAACGACGAGTTCATGCCCTTCGCCCTGAGCCTGCCCCACCCCGTCATCGGCGAACTGCTGGCGAACGCCAAACCCGAGAGCGATGTCGTCACCACCCGCAGCACCGCCAACAAGCGGCGGTACTACGAGAAGGCCGCCCGCTGGCCCGACGGCTTCACCGTGCTGGGAGACGCCGTCGCAGGCTACAACCCCGTCTACGGCCACGGGCTGAGCGCCGCCGCGCAGAGTGTGATCGCCCTGCGCCGCGTCCTGCGGCAACAGGACCTCGGCGCACCCGGTACCGCCCGGCGCGTCCAGAAGGCCGCGGCCCGGCCGGTCGAGAACGCCTGGAGCCTGGCCGTGGGCCAGGACGTGTTCTACCCGGACGCCAGCGACCAGCCGCCCACCCGGCTCGAACGAACCCTCGCCGCCTTCGTCGACAAGGCCGTCGACGCCGGCTCGCGCAACCCCTACGCCCTACGCATCCTCCTGGACGTGATGAGCATGGAGAAGCCGCCCGCCCGACTGCTCATGCCCGACATGCTCGCGCTGGTATTCCTCGGCCGGAAGACGCCGCCCCTGGAAGGTCCGCCGCTGGCACAGCACGAGCGCGATGCCACTTTGTGAGGTGTCGGCCGATCCCTGCGCGGGTTCGCCCGCGCAGGTGCCGACCAGCCCAGGTGGCCGTCAGGAACCGGCGGCGAGCCACGGCATCGGGTCGGTGTACGTTCCGTCGACGAGTACCTCGAAGTGGAGGTGTGGGCCGGTCGACAGGCCGGTCGAGCCGACGAAACCGATGACCGTTCCGGCGTCGACGCTCTGGCCCGAGGTGACCTGAAGGGCCGACAGATGGTTGTACGTCGTCTCCAGCCGTTTCCCGCCGATGGTGCCGTGATCGATCACGATGCGGTTGCCGTAGGCCTTGGTCATCGCCGCGAACACGACCTGTCCCTGCCGTGCGGCGGAGACCGGGGCCCCCTGGGGCGCCGCGAAGTCGACGCCCGTGTGCAGCTTGGTCACACCGGTGAGCGGGTGCTGGCGTATGCCGAAGGGTGAGGTGACCACGAGCGAGGTGAGCGGCGGCGCCAGCACCGCGCTCGCCGCCCCGCTGCCGGAACTCCCGCTCTCCACCCGGTCGTACGTCTTGTAGCGCGGGAACAGCGCCTTGACCGCGGTGACGTAGGTCCGTGCCTTCGTGGGGACGTGCCCCGCCCGGGTCACCTCGTCCGTGCCCACCGTGTAGGCGGCGAGGGTGAGGTCTAGGGGCTCTCCGGTGACCGTGCCATGGGTTTTGAGACGGGTGACCTTCTTGGCGAGAGCGCAGTCCTCGCGGGCGAGCGCCACGATGGCGTCCACCGGGTCGCGGGGCGAGGACCGTTTGTTGCCGTCCTCGTCCTTGCCCCAGGTCCGCCACTGCGCGTCGGTGAACCCGGCGATCCCCGTCTCGCCCGAGAGCGTGGCGAAGTCGGTGTCCCAGCTGGAACGTTGTTCGATCTGCGCCGCGAGGACGGACGGCTTCAGGACCGTGCACGTCTTGGCCGCCGCACGCAGCCAAGGGACGTAGGCGTCCTCGACGTGCTCGGCGACCGCGCCGTCCGCGACCACCGCGCTGTTCGTACTCGGGGCCGGCGACAGAAGAGTGGTCAACCGGCCCGTCGCCGTCATGAACACGGCGAACCCCACCACGGCGGTCAGCCCCGGCAGGATCAGCAGCGTGAACGGGCCGGGGCGGCGTCTGCGCCGGGTGGGCGAAGCCCCGGGCTCGGATGGTGACTCGGGGGTCCTGATACTCACCAGGGGACGCTAGCGTTTCGTCCGCCGGACTTCAGGAGGAGCAGAGGCAAGGTCACGTGCCCGTTCGGGCACACCGCGGCGGGCGACGAGACCCGCCGCGGCGCTCATGCGGTCCTTCCTCGGCCCGGAGCGAGCGCGTCGATCCACTCGCGCACGGCCCGGGCCGTCGTCCGGGCGTTCTCCTCCAGCACACCGAGATGGCTGCCGGGAGCGTCCACCGCGTCGTGGGGGAGCGGCCAGGACGACCGCCACCGTTCCGGCATGTCCGGCAGTGGCTCGCAGGCGCGCACCAACAGGGTGGGAACCCGCATGGGTTGAGGGTCCCAGCCGCGGAACATACGGGTGTACGCGCCCAGCGCCAGCAAGGTCAGGTCGTCCACCGCGCTGTCGAACCGCTCGCCGACGGCCGCCGGGATCCGGGCGGGCATCGCCAGCAGCCAGGGCTCGGCTTCCCGGTCGGGGGTGACGTGGTACGAGTCCACCAGCACGAGTCCGGCCGGGGGTGCGCCGTCGGCTGCCAGCCGGGCGGTGACCGCGTGGGCGGCCGAACCGCCCATGGAGTGGCCCACGACGACGTAGGGGCGATCGCCGAGCTGCCGCCGGACGGTCGCGGCGTGCAGTTCGGCCAGCGTCTCCAGGTCCCGCGCCACGGCGACTCCGGTGTCGACGCCGGGGTGGCGCAGTTCGAAGACGTCCCGCTCGCCGTCGAAGGGGCCGGCGAGCCCCGCGTACCAGGGCCGACCGAGGTTGGTGGCGAAGCCGGGAACGCAGACGAGTGCCGGACCGTCCGCCCCCGAGGCCAGTCGCAGCGGCGGTATCGCGTGTCGGGCGCCCTCGTCGTGGCCGAAGGTGGGTGCGGCGAGGGACGCGCTCACGAGGAGGTGCATCGCGGAGACGACGTCGCCCGTTTCGCAAACCTGCCGATAGAGGGTCGGCAGCGACCTGCCGGTTTCGCGCCGGCGCTCAACCGTCGGGATGTCGGGGCGGGTCGGTTCATGACGCGGATCGCCCTCCGGTGGCACGGCGGCAGCGGCCTCGTCGGCCAGGGCGCCGCTCAGCTCGGCGTACAGGTGCTCCGCGAGCTGCTCCGCGCTCGGCCAGTCGTACGCGACGGTGGCCGCCAGCGGGATCCCGGCGAGCAGGCTCAGCCGGTTGCGCAGCAGGACGCTCATCAGCGAGTCGAGACCCAGCTCCGGGAAGTCCCGGTCGACGGCCTCGACCTGCGCATGACCGAGCACCGTGGCGACCTCGGCGCGGACCAGTTCCACCAGGGCGGGCGCCCGCTCGGACGGCGGCAGTGCCGCGAGACGCTCCCGCCAGGCCCCGGCGACGCCGTCCGGCTCCGTCACTTCGCCCGCCACCCCGTTCGCCCCCGCGGGTGAGGCCGTCGGCCGGGCAGGGCGCAGCAGCCCCCGCAGCGGCGGCGGAACGGGTGTCCCGGCGGGCAGCGCTGCCGGCGAGCGGTCCAGCGGCAGCGGTGCGAGGACCGGCTCCCGGCCGCCGAGTGCGGCGTCGAACAGTGCCAGCGCCTGCTCCGGGGAGACCGCGCGCACGGCCCCACCGTGCACCCGGCCCGCGCGCGCCGCCATCCCGTCGTCGTCGGCCCAAGGACCCCAGGCCAGGGACAGCGCGGGGAGGCCGAGGGCGGTGCGGTGACGGGCGAGTGCGTCCAGGAAGGAGTTCGCCGCCGCGTAGTTGGCCTGGCCGGGATTGCCCAGCAGTCCGGCGGCCGAGGAGAACAGGACGAACTGCGACAGCGGCAGATCCTTCGTGAGCTCGTGCAGATGCCAGGCCGCGTCGGCCTTCGGCCGCAGTACGGCCGCCAGCCGCTCGGGGGTCATCGCCTCCAGCACGCCGTCGTCCAGGACCCCGGCCGTGTGCACCACGGTGGTGAGATCGGGCCCGAACTCCTTGATGAGGGACGTCAGTTGATCCCGCTCGGTGATGTCGCAGGCCATCAGGTCCACCCGTGCCCCCGCTCCTTCGAGCTCGGAGCGCAGCGCCTGCGCCCCTGGCGCCCGCTCTCCTCGTCGGCTGACGAGCACGAGATGCCGTACGCCGTGCCGATCGACCAGATGCCGGGCCAGCAGCGCGCCCAGGGAGCCGGTGCCGCCGGTGATCAGGACGGTGCCCCGGCCGAGGGAGCCGTCCACCGCCGCCCTGGGAATGGCCGCGAGCCGAGGGACACTCAGCAGGCCGTCTCGGATGGCCAGTTGGGGTTCGCCCGTGCCGAGGGCGGCAGGCAGCAGCCGTAGCGACTCGGGCCGGCCGTCCACATCCACGAGGGTGAGGCGACCGGGGTACTCGGCCTGCGCGGCCCGCAGCAACCCCCAGACCGTCGCGGCGGGCAGGTCCGGCGCCGCATCGGCGGCGCCACGCGTGACCACGGCCAGCCGCCCGGGACCGGCGAGCCGCGCACGCAGCGGATCCAGTGCCCGTACGGTCAGCGCGTGGGCCGCGGCGGCGGGGTCGGTCCCCTCGTCGGCGCGGGCGGACAAGGACACCACGACCACCTCTGGAGCGTCCGCGGCCCCGGAGGCCGTGTCCCGCCGCGGCAGGAACGCGGCCAGCCCCAGGTCGTCGGGTTCCTCCACCGCGAGGGCGGGTCCTTCGCCGACAGCCGGAACGCCGGTCCACCGCAGCCTGTACAGCTCTCCGACCGGAGCGACACCCGCCTTCGGCACCGGTCGGGTCGTCATCGACTCCAGCCGGGCCACGGGCGCACCCGAGGGCGTGGCGAGGTCGAGGCCGACCGTGTCCGGGCCGGTGTTCCTGATGCGTACGCGCAGCGCCGTGGCCCCGGTCGCGTGCAGTGTCAGGCCCTGACAGGCGAACGGAAGCCGGGCCGGTCCGGAGGGCGGCTCGGCAAGCAGTCCCGCGTGCAGGGCGGCGTCCAGCAGCGCCGGGTGGAGGGCGTGACGCCGGGCCTCCGGGAGCGACACCGGGCCGACTTCGGCGAACAACTCCTCGCCTCGCCGCCACAGGGCCGTGACGCCCCGGAACGCCGGCCCGTACGCGAGACCGGTGGCGGCCAGCCGTTCGTAGGCGCCGGTGAGATCCACGGGCGTGGCATCCGGCGGCGGCCACGCGTCGAGCGAGGCCGGGCGCTCCAGGACACCCGCAACCGCCGGTCCGAGCCGACCGGTCGCATGGTGCGTCCAGGCGCCGAGCGCACCGGACTCCTCCGGCCGCGCGTACACGTCCGCCGTGCGCCGTCCGGCGCCGTCCGGCTCTCCCAGCGCCACCTGGACCTGGATCCCCTCGTCGTCGGCGGCGGGGAGGAACAGCGGGGTGAGAAGGGCGAGATCCTCCAGTACGGCGACACCGCACGCGTCACCGGCATGGAGCACCAGGTCGGCGAACGCGGCCCCGGGCACCAGGGTGTGGCCGCCCACGGCATGGTCGCGCAGCCACGGCTGGGCCGCGCCGGACAGCCGGCCACCGCACAGCACACGCTCCGTGCCCGGCACGGTGACCGTCTGGGTGAGCAGCGGATGGCCCGAACCGGCCGGCGCGTCGGTGGCGGGCTCGGACAGCCAGTAGCGCTGCCGCTGGAAGGGATAGGTCGGCAGGTCGACCCGGCGGGCGCCGCTGTCCGCGTACACCCTGCGCCAGTCCACCGGCACACCGTGGACATGGAGTCGACCGAGCGCGTCGAACAGCGTCCGCGGCTCCGGAGCGCCCCGCCGGGCGGCGGCCGTGAACACCGGGTCCTTGCCGCCCTCGGCCAGAGCCGTCGTGGCCTGGGCCGTGAGGTGCGCGTCCGGCCCGATCTCGGTGAACGCGGTCACCCGCCCGTCGTACGCAAGCCAGCGCAGGGCGTCCCCGAACCGCACGGCCTCGCGGGCGTGCCGTACCCAGTACTCGGCCGACCGCAGCTCGTCTCCGGCGGCCGGGAGTCCCGTCAGCCCCGACAGCACCGGAATGCGGGCCTGACCATACGTCAGTCCGCCGACGACACGACCGAATTCGGCGAGCATCGGGTCCATCAGCGGGGAGTGGAAGGCATGGCTGACCCGCAGCCGGACCGTACGGCGCCCGAGCGCGGCGAAGCGCCGGGCGAGCGCGAGGACGGGTTCCTCCGTGCCGGAGACCACGACCGCGCGGGGGCCGTTCACGGCAGCGATCGCGGTCCCGTCGGTCAGCTCGCGGGTCACCTCCACCTCGGTGGCGTCGAGCGCCACCATGGCGCCGCCCGCAGGCAGCTCCCGCATCAACCGACCCCGGGCAGCGACCAGTTCGACGGCGTCCCGCTCCGACAGGATGCCCGCGGCGTGCGCCGCCGCCGCCTCGCCGATCGAGTGTCCGGCCAGGAAGTCCGGCCGTACGCCCCAGGACTCCAGGAGTCGGAAGGCGGACACCTCGAAGGTGAACAGGGCCGCCTGGGCGAAGTCCGTACGATCCAGCAGCTCGCTCGCGGCGGTGTCCCAGAGCACCGAGCGCAACGGGTGTTCCAAGTGCGCGTCGAAGCGGTCGCACAAGGCGTTGAAGCTGTCGGCGAAGACCGGGAAGGCCTCGCACAACTCCCTTCCCATCCCGGAGCGTTGGGCTCCCTGACCGGTGAACAGCAGGGCGGACCGGCCGGCGGAGTCCGCCGGGCGGGACGCGGCGGTCTCCGCCAGGGCGTCCAGGGCGCTCAGCGTCCCCGCGCGGTCGTCGGCGGCGACGGCGGCTCGGTGGGGGAGTGCGGCCCGGGCGGTGGCATGGGTGAACGCCACGTCGACCAGGGCGATTTCGGGCCGCTCCCGCAGTACGGCCGCGGTCCGTGCGGCCTGCGCCCGCAGCGCCGCCGAATTCGCGCCGGAGAGGAGCAGCGGCGGTGTCGCCGCGCCGCGACGGGAGGGTGCCGCGGCGACCGCGCCCGCCTCGGCCTCCTCCAGGATCACGTGCGCGTTGGTCCCGCCGATGCCGAACGCCGACACCGCGGCCCGTCGGGGCCGCCCGGGCGCGGGGAGCCACTCCTCGTCCCGGGTCAGCAGCCGTACGGCGCCCGACGACCAGTCCACCCGTGGTGTCGGCTCGTCGGCGTGCAGCGTGCGCGGGAGCCGTTTGTGGTGCATCGCCAGTACGGTCTTGATGACACCGCCCACCCCGGCCGCCGCCTGGGTGTGCCCGAGATTGGACTTCAACGAGCCCAGCCACAACGGCTGTTGGGCGGTCCGGGCCTGTCCGTACGTGGCCAGCAGAGCCTGCGCCTCGATCGGATCGCCGAGCGCGGTGCCCGTGCCGTGCGCCTCCACCGAGTCCACGTCCGCCGCGGACAGTCCCGCGTCGGCGAGGGCCGCGTGGATCACCCGTTGCTGCGCGGGCCCGTTGGGGGCGGTCAGCCCGTTAGACGCGCCGTCGGAGTTGACGGCCGAGCCGCGCAGCACGGCCAGGACCGGATGACCGTTGCGCCGCGCGTCGGACAGCCGTTCCAGCAGAACCAGCCCCACGCCCTCGCCCCAGGCGGTGCCGTCGGCCGCCGCGGAGAAGGGTTTGCAGCGCCCGTCCGGTGCCAGTCCGCGCAGCCTGCTGAACGCGATGAACGGACCGGGCGAGGCCATGACCGTGACCCCGCCCGCGACGGCCAGCGAGCACTCGCCGTCGCGCAGGGACCGTACGGCCGTGTGCATCGCCACCAGCGACGACGAACACGCGGTGTCCACCGTCACGGCGGGCCCGCGCAGCCCCAGCGTGTAGGCGATCCGGCCGGAGGCGACGCTGCCCGCCGAACCGAGGGCGAGATGCGCCTCCAGTTCGTGTCCGCCGCGCTGCAGGAGGCGGCGCCCGTAGTCGGCGTGCATCACGCCGACGAAGACACCGGTGTCGCTGCCGCGCAGCTCCGACGGGTCGAGGCCCGCCCGTTCCAGCAGCTCCCAGCCGGTCTCCAGCAGCAGCCGTTGCTGCGGATCGGTGGCCAGCGCCTCGCGCGGCGACATGTTGAAGAAGGCCGCGTCGAAGTCGGCCGCCCGGTGCAGGAAGCCGCCCCTGCGGGTGAGGGACGTGCCGGGCCGGTCGGGGTCGGGGTCGTACAGGTCGGCCGTGTTCCAGCCACGGTCGGTGGGGAAGTCCGAGGTCGCGTCGGTGCCGTCCGCGACGAGCCGCCACAGATCCTCAGGGGACTCCACGCCCCCGGGGTAGCGGCACGCCATGGCCACGACGGCGATGGGCTCCCCGGGCTCGACGCGGGGTCCGCCGCCGGACGTGCGCGCGGCGGCGGGCCTGCGGTCGCCGTGCAGCGCGTCGCGCACCAGGACCGCCGCGGCGGCCGGCGTGGGATGGTCGAACACCAGCGTCGCCGGCAGATCGAGACCGGTCGCCGTGCCCAGCCGGTCGCGCAACAGCACGCCGCCGAGCGAGGTGAGTCCCTGTGCCGTGAAGGGCAGTTCGGGATCGAGCGACTGCGCGGGGACGTCGAGCGTGCGGGCGGTCTCGTCGAGTACCAGGTCCAGTACGGCGTCGGACGCGGCCGTCAGCCGCGCACGCAGCGCCGAGGACGCGGCCGCACGTTCGGCGGCGAGCCGCTCCGTCAACTGCTCGGCGAGCGCCGACCGGACGATCTTGCCGGAGGGCGTGCGGGGGATCGCGGGGGTCGGGTAGATCTCGTCCGGCACCTTGAACCCGGACAGCCGCTCCCGGCAGTCGGCGAGCGCCCGCGCCGTGTCGAACCCGTCCGGTCCCGGGACGACGAAGGCGACCGGCACCTCGCCCAGCACGTCGTGCCGGCGGCCGACGACAGCGGCGTCGGCGATGTCGGGACGGGCCAGCAGTACCTGTTCGACCTCGGACGGGTTGATGTTCTCCCCGCCCCGGATGATGAGTTCCTTGACCCGGCCGGTGACATGGAGATGGCCGTTCCCGCCGAGCCGGCCCAGGTCCCCCGTGCGGTACCAACCGTCGGAGAACGCCTTCGCGGTGGCGTCCGGACGGTTGTGATAGCCCGTCATCAGTCCAGGGCCGCGGACCCAGATCTCCCCGTCGGCCCCGTCGGTGACCTCGGCACCGGTGGACGGATCGGTCAGCCGCACCGAGAGCCCCGGCAGCGGAGGCCCGCTGGAGGCGTCGTCACGGGGTCCGTCGAGCCGCTGGACCGCGATCTTCCCGCAGGTCTCCGTGGAGCCGTAGCCGTCGAGCAGGGGAGCGCCGAGGACACGGCCGACCTCCGCCTTCAGCTCAGGGGGACAGGGTGCGCCCCCGGTGACGCACAGGCGCAGTGACGAGGACACCGGGGCCGCCGTCTCCCGCAGCGACTCCAGCAGGAGGCGATAGGTGGCGGGCACCCCGGCCAGAATGGTGAACGGCTCGGCGGCCAGCGCCTGGGCGACGCTCGCACCCGGGGCGAGGAGGCGTGCGCTCGCACCGACCGCGATCACTCCCATCAGGCACAGCGAGTGCGCGAAGGCGTGGAACATGGGCAGGGGCCACAGCAGTCGGTCCTCCGCCCGCAGTCCGTGCGCCGGGACGTAGGCCGCCGCCACCGACCACAGGGCGGCACGCTGGGTGGAGACCACGCCCTTGCTCTCCCCGGTCGTGCCCGAGGTGTAGAGAATCCACGCCGGATCGTCGAGACCGAGGTCGTCCCGGGGCGCCACACCAGGATCCGTCCCGGCCAGGTCCTCGAAGGCGAGCGCGTCGGCGGGCGGGTCCTCGAAGGCGAACGTGTCGGCGGGCAGGTCGCCCGGGCCGACGACGGCCACCCGTAACTCGGGCCGCACGGCGGCCAGTCGGGCGACCCGGGGGGCGAGCGACTCCTCGGTGATCAACAGGACCGCGCCGCTGTCGTCGAGGAAATACCCCAACTCCTCGGCCGACGCACCGGGGTTCAGCAACACGCCGATGGCCCCGGCCCGCAGCACCCCGAGACAGCTCTCCACGAGCTCCACCCGATTGCCCAGATGGATCGCGACCCGCTCCCCGCGCCGCACCCCGAGCCGCGCCAGATGCCCCGCCAGCCAGCCGGTGCGCTCCTCCAACTCCCGGTAGGTGACGGCGCGGCGGCCGTCCACGTAGGCGGTCCTGCCTCCCCGCCGAGCCGAATGCTCCTTCAGCGTGCCGGTCAACACACGCACCAACTCGCCCTGGAACTCGGCCATTTCCCACCCCTACGACTTCGACCGCAGACCACTCGCCGTAACCGTACGTCAGCCGAAGTGCCGTTCAGCGGCGCTGCAACCCGGCGGCGCGTCGGCCGCCGCTGCACACCGTCCCGCCTCCGACCTTCCGGAGGCGGGGCCTTCTTGCTCAGTCCGCGCCGGGACCGGCGATGCGTTCGACACGCGGCTCCGCGAGCCTGGCGTAGTCCGCCCCGGACATGGCCAGCGAACGGTCAAGGCGGGCGGCGTTGAAGTAGAGGCACGGCCGCGCGACGACGTCCGGATCGGCGACGAGTTCGAGTGCGGGGTCGAAGCTGAAGGGCAGAACGGTGCCGGGGACGGCATGGGCCAGTCGCTCCGCCGTGGCGGCGTCGCAGAATCCGACGTAGCGGGCCGCGAACAGCGTGCGGATGGCGTCGAGGTCCACACGCCGGTCCCCGGGAACGACCGCGAGCACGTGGCGAGTGACCCGCCGGTCGATCTTGACCATCAGGACGAGGCACTTCGCGGCTTCGGACACCGGGTGCCCGCGCAGTGCGCTGACCGTCTCGGTGGTGCCTTCCGGTTCGTGGTCGATGAGTTCGTACGCGGTCGCGGTGCTGTCGAGCAGGCTGATCAGACGCTCGTAGGTGCCGTTGTCCGGCATGGGGACTCCTCGATGTGGGTGGTGCGGTGGGTGCGTTCGATGTGCTGTCCCCAGTACGTTCCGGTGACCATGAGCGCGGCGCCGAGGGCGGCGAGGACGGTGAACCCTTCGCCGCCGAGGCAGACGCCGACCACGACCGCCCAGACCGGTTCGGTGCCCAGCAGCAGACTGGCCCGGCTGGCGGAGCTCTTCTGCACCGCCCAGGTCTGGGCGAGGAAGGCGAACACGCTGCAGAACAGGGCGAGATACACGAGCTGACCCCAGACCGCGGCATCGACCCGAGTCAGCGTCGGCAGGGCGCTCGCGGCGGGCACGACGAACAGCGCCGAGCCGACAGCCGTCTGGACGGTCGTGAGCTGCAACGCCCGCACGTCGCGGCCCTTCGTGAGCCGCCCCACGAGTGCGACATGTGCCGCGCGCACCACCGCGGCGGCGAGCATCAGCAGGTCGCCGATCCCGGGGGTGTGGAAGCCGTTGCCGGACATGAGCAGGGCGACGGCCAGCAGACACACACCCGTGGCGGCGAAGAAGCGCGGAGGCAGCCGTCCGTTGTCCGTCGTGCGGTCCAGCAGTGGGGTGAGCACGATGGTGAGGCTGATGATCAGTCCGGCGTTGGCCGCGCTGGTGTGCGCGACACCGTACGTCTCCAGAACCAGGACAGCGGCCTGGGTGATCCCCAGCACAGTCCCGGCTCGTACTTCGTCCCGCGTGCAGCGCTCCTTCCGGCGGGCGGCGACGAGGGCGAGGCAGGCGATCGCGGAGATCGCGTACCGCGCGAACAGCACCACCAGGACGGGCAGGGCATGGGTGGCTGTCTTCGCGGCCAGGTAGCTGGAGCCCCAGACGATGGCGACAAGGAGAAGCACTGCGTCAGTGCGGCGGGTATGGAACACGCCCCTACGCTGCACTGTTCCCACCCTGAAGCCAAGAACGATGTTCTTCAGCGAACCTGAAGCATCACTACACTGAGCAGGTGAATGAGCGACAGTTGCAGATCTTGCGGGAGCTCGGCGAGTCGGGAAGCGTCACCGCCACCGCCGAGGCGCTGTTGATGACGCCCTCGGCGATCTCCCAGCAGTTGCGGCTGCTGCAACGCTCCATCCCGGTCCCTCTCACCGCACGTGACGGCCGACGGCTGGTGCTCACCGATGCCGGGCAAGCCCTGGCCCGTGCCGCGATCGAGGTGGAGACCGCGATGGCCGCGGCACGGCACGCGATCGACGAGTTCGTCGACCAGCCGGACGCGGGCGTGTCGGTGGCGGCCTTCCACAGCGCGGCCTCCGCGTTCTTCCCGCTCCTGCTGCTCGGCCAGGCAGGACCTGGACGCCCGCGGCTCTCGCTCGCCGACGAGGACGTCGCGCAGGACCACTTCCCCGGACTGACCCGGGACTACGACCTCGTACTCGCGCACCGTCTCGACCAGGCGCCGCCGTGGCCGGACACGGTCACCGCCGACACGCTGCTGCGTGAGCCGCTGGACGTGGCTCTGCCGGCCGGGCACCCCCTGACCGCCAAACGACGTCTGACCCCGCGCGACGTCGCGGACCAACCCTGGATCACCGTCCACGACGGGTTCCCGCTGATGGCCACCATCGACGCCATCGCGAGCGCCGCGAACCGACGGCTCGACATCGTCCATCGCATCAACGAATTCTCGGTCGTCGCCGAGGCCGTCGCCGCCGGCGGGGGCCTGGCCCTCATGCCCCGCTGGACCACGCGCCCACACCCCGCACTCGTCCTCAGACCTCTCAGCGGCGTGCACACCCGGCGCCACATCGACGTGCTCCACCGCCCCGAACGCGCCGCGCGAAGGGCCGTACGCACGGTGCTCACCGAACTCCACCGGGCGGCGGCGACGATCCAGCGGCGGGACGGCAGCGCGCTTCCGGCGTGAAAGCGACGCGCGCGACCGGACCGGTCAGGATTCGAGAAGCGCCGGCCGGTGAGCCGCGGCTAGCGTGACGGCCAGGCCGGCAGCGACCGCTGCCACGAACGCTCCGACACGGGAAACGTCAGACGTTACTCTCGGAGCTGGTCGGATCCAGCCAGGCGACGCCGACGGAGTCCGCGCAGGCGGCCCCACTCGACAGATGGAGACACGATGAGCATGGCCCCGAGGACGGACCCGCAGTCGCCTGCGCCGCACGTTGCCGACAGCCACGATCTGATCCGCGTGCACGGCGCGCGCGAGAACAATCTCAAGGACGTCAGCATCGAGATCCCGAAGCGCCGGCTGACGGTGTTCACCGGCGTGTCCGGCTCGGGCAAGAGCTCGCTGGTGTTCGACACGATCGCGGCGGAGTCGCAGCGACTGATCAACGAGACGTACAGCGCCTTCGTGCAGGGCTTCATGCCGACGCTGGCGCGGCCCGAGGTCGACGTCCTCGACGGACTGACCACCGTGATCACCGTCGACCAGCAGCGGCTGGGCGCCGACCCCCGCTCCACGGTCGGCACCGCCACCGACGCCAACGCGATGCTCCGCATCCTCTTCAGCCGGCTCGGCAAGCCGCACATCGGCTCGCCCAAGGCGTTCTCCTTCAACGTGGCCTCGATCAGCGGAGCCGGCGCGGTCACCATGGAGCGCGGCGGACAGACCGTGAAGGAGCGCCGCAGCTTCAGCATCACCGGTGGCATGTGCCCGCGCTGCGAGGGCCGTGGCTCGGTCTCCGACCTCGACCTCACGCAGCTCTACGACGACTCCAAGTCGCTCTCCGAGGGCGCGATCACCGTCCCCGGGTACACGGGGGGCGGCTGGAACTCACGGCTCTACAGCGAGTCGGGCTTCTTCGACCCGGACAAGCCGATCCGGAAGTTCACCAAGAAGGAACTGCACGACTTCCTGCACCGCGAGCCGACCCGGATGAAGATCGCGGGCATCAACATGACCTACGAGGGGCTGATCCCGCGGATCCAGAGGTCCATGCTCGCCAAGGAGCGGGAGGGCATGCAGCCGCACATCCGGGAGTTCGTGGACCGGGCGGTCACCTTCACCACCTGCCCCGAGTGCGACGGCACCCGGCTCAACGAAGGGGCCCGGTCGTCGAAGATCAAGCGGATCAGCATCGCCGACGCCTGCGCGATGCAGATCAGCGACCTGGCCGAGTGGGTCCGCGGTCTCGACGAGCCGTCGGTGGCGCCGCTGCTCACCGCGTTGCAGCAGACCCTCGACTCGTTCGTGGAGATCGGGCTCGGCTACCTCTCGCTCGACCGGCCGGCGGGCACGCTGTCCGGCGGCGAGGCGCAGCGCGTCAAGATGATCCGCCACCTCGGCTCCTCGCTCACCGACGTCACCTACGTCTTCGACGAGCCCACCATCGGCCTGCACCCGCATGACATCCAGCGGATGAACGACCTGCTGCTGCGGCTGCGGGACAAGGGCAACACGGTGCTCGTCGTGGAGCACAAGCCGGAGACGATCGCGATCGCCGACCATGTCGTCGACCTCGGCCCCGGCGCCGGTACGGCGGGCGGCACCGTCTGCTTCGAAGGCACCGTCGAGGGACTGCGGACCGGTGGCACCATCACCGGCCGCCATTTCGACGACCGGGCCGCCGTCAAGGAGGCGGTGCGCAAGCCCACCGGCACGCTGGAGATCCGCGGCGCGAGGACGCACAACCTGCAGGGCGTCGACGTCGACATCCCGCTCGGGGTGCTCGCCGTCGTCACCGGCGTCGCCGGCTCCGGGAAGAGCTCGCTCGTGCACGGCTCGATCCCGGCAGGCGAGGGAGTGGTGTCGGTCGACCAGGCCGCGATCCGCGGCTCCAGGCGCAGCAACCCGGCGACGTACACCGGACTGCTCGATCCGATACGCAAGGCGTTCGCCAAGGTCAACGGCGTGAAGCCGGCCCTGTTCAGCGCCAACTCCGAGGGCGCCTGCCCCACCTGCAACGGCGCCGGCGTCATCTACACCGACCTGGCGATGATGGCGGGCGTCGCGACCACCTGCGAGGAGTGCGAGGGGAAGCGGTTCCAGGCGTCGGTGCTCGAATACCACCTCGGCGGCCGCGACATCAGCGAGGTGCTCGCGATGTCGGTGACCGAGGCGGAGGAGTTCTTCGGCGCCGGCGAGGCGGCGACACCGGCCGCGCACCGGATCCTGACCCGGCTCGCCGACGTCGGCCTCGGCTATCTGACCCTCGGCCAGCCCCTCACCACCCTCTCCGGCGGCGAGCGCCAGCGCCTCAAGTTGGCCACCCACATGGCGGAGAAGGGCGGCGTCTACGTCCTCGACGAGCCCACCGCCGGCCTCCACCTCGCCGACGTCGAGCAGCTGCTCGGCCTGCTCGACCGGCTCGTCGACGCCGGCAAGTCGGTCATCGTCGTCGAGCACCACCAGGCGGTCATGGCGCACGCCGACTGGATCATCGACCTCGGCCCCGGCGCCGGCCACGACGGCGGCCGCCTCGTCTTCGAGGGCACCCCCGCCGACCTCGTCGCATCCCGCTCCACCCTCACCGGCAAGCACCTCGCAACCTACGTCGGTGGCTGACAGGGGTCCTTGCTCGACGGCGCTTTTGACGTCAGCCCCTGATCAGACAGAAGGGATGGCCGGCCGGATCAGTGAAGACCCGCCATCTGTCTCCCCCCGGTTGGTACTCCGGTTTGGCCGCGCCCAACCGCAACAGCAGGGCCTCCGCCTCGTCGAGGTCATCGACCGCGAAGTCGAGGTGGCTCTGCTGGGGCGCGGCCTGGTCCGGCCAACGCGGAGCCTGGTAGTCGTCGACGCGTTGAAAACCGATCGCTAGCCCGTCCTCGCGGGTGACGCCGGCGAAGTCACCGTTGGATTTGGGGTGAAGCTCAAGCCCGGTGGCTTGGTGATAGAACGCGGCCAGTGTCTCTGGATCGGCGCAGTCGAGCGTGATCGCCGTGAGCTTCATCTGCGGGGGCATGGCAACTCCCTAACGCGCGTCATGCTGTGAGTCCGAACTCGTCCGGCGTCACACCGTAGGGATCAACTCCCCACTCCGCGAACTGATTTACGTCGACACCGAGCCGGGGTCGAGAGTGGGAGCCGACGATGGGCAGCGGTCCATGCCGCGACGCTGCGGGCCGCCCCTGACGGCCCGCGTCGATCACCTCTTCACGGAACGCATTTCGGTGCCGCCGGTCCCGTTCGAACCCGCACCGGCGGGTGGCCCTGCATGGGTTCGCCCGGCGGCGGCACTACGGTGGTCGGCGTAAGGGTGTCATCACATGACGGCCGACCCCCGGGTGGCGCGATGTGTTGGAGTGCGACGGCCGACCTGGCCGCCGGTGTCGGGATCGGCGCGGTCGGGGTGGCTTGTGTGGCGCGGGTCCGGCGGGTCCGTGATCTGCCGCTGGCCGCGCTGCCGTTGATCCTCGGGGCGCATCAGGTCGTGGAGTCCGTGGTCTGGGACTCCGGCGGGGGTACGGGCCCGGCGACCGTGGCCTGGGCCGTCATCGCGCTGCCCCTGCTCGCGGTGTGGGTTCCGGCCGCTGTGATGTGCGCGGCGCCCCCGCACGCCCGGCGCGCGCTGACGGTCCCCCTGGCGATCGGCCTCGCAACCGCCGCCGCACTCGCCTACGCCCTCGTGACCCGTCCCGTCCGAGCGGAGGTGCGCGGCCACACCCTCGGCTACTTCGTGCATCTGGACCATCCCGAACTGCTCGTCGCCGGCTATCTCCTGGCCACCGTCGGCTCCCTCCTGCTCTCAGGTGACCGTGGACTTCGGCTGCTCGGGGTACTGATGGGCACGGGCGCGCTGATCTGCTGGCTGCTGTGGGAGCTGGAGTTCGTGTCGACCTGGTGCGCGTTCGCGGCGGTCGGTTCGGTGGCGCTGTTCGGCTGGGTGCGTCGGCGCCCGGTCGGGCCGGACGTGGGGCGCTGACGGGCACCACGTGCGCGGCCCGCCCGGCCGTCGGCGTCGTTCAACCGATCGGTTGAACGCGGATTCCACCGCACGCGCGTCCTCCGCTGCGTACGGATGACGCGAGGCCTCACAGCACGGCGCCAGAATCGCCACTGACCATGGCGCCGCGTTCAACCCGCCGAGGTCCTCACCCCCATCGGAGCGGCCCCACAGAGTGTCCGGTTTCCTCAGCAGACGACGTGTACTTGCCACCGGAGCCGGAGCCGGAGCCGGAGCCGGAGCCGGAGCCGGAGCCTGTGCCGCAGCCCTCGGCCTCGGAGCCCTCGGCGCCACGGCCGGCCCCGCCGCCGCTGCCTCGTCCACCGGGGGCGGCACCTCTGGATCCCCCTGCTGCTCCTGCGCGGCCGCGGGCTCCATGGGACTCGTCGCGGAGATCGTCGGCGAACTTGTCGGCCAAGTGGTCGATCCGGAGCAGGACTTGAGCCATCGCGAGATCGAGGTCGTCCGGTTGCTGGCCGAGGGGCGCAGCAACCGGGGCATCGCCGAGGCGCTGTACCTCAGCGAGGCCACGGTCAAGACCCACCTCGTGCGCGCGTATCGCAAACTCAGGGTCGGCAATCGGGCGGCGGCCGTGTGCAGGGGACTGCTCGGACTCACCTGATACACAAGGCGTTTGACGCGGCCGAGGCATCCTCTCCGCACCCGCGCCGACCGTCACGGGCGGGCGCGGAGAGGGATGGCGCGGTAGCGCTAGGAGCCGGTTCCGGTGGTCACGTCGGACACCGTCCACCGTTGGTTGGAGCCGGAGTTCGGCGTCCAGATCGTGACGGCGGATCCGTCGGCGGTGGCCTGGCCGCCCACCTCCAGGAGCTTTCCGGTGGCGGCGTTGACGAGGGTCCAGGTGCCGTCACCGGTCGTTGACATGATCCACTGCGTGGCCGTGTCACGAGGGCCGGTGTCCGCCTCCAGGACCGGGGCGCCGTCGCGTACGGCCAGCCGCTTGCCCTCCACCGGGTTGGTGAACACGTACCGCTGCCGGTTGCCGGTCTGGCCGCTGATCTGTCGCAGCTGCCACCGCTGGCCGGTGACCGTGGCCGCGTCCGTGCTCGCCGTCTTGATGACGAGCTTGCCGCCGTCGTCCGCGACGGTGAGCGCCTTGCCGCTCTGGACGCCGGTCAGGGAGTAGGTGTGGCCCTTCTTCAGCAGAGCGGCGTCTTTCGCCACGCCCGACACGCCCTTGACGACGAAGGAGGTCACCGACTGGGCGGGCACCGTGAACGTGGCCTGGCGGTCGGTGACCGCGACGGGGCTCTGGCGTGCCAGCTTGCCGTCGGCGCTGGTCACCACGGGAGTCACCGTCGCGCCCCGCGCGATGTGGCCGAACTTGGACAGGTCGATGGTGACCGTACGCGCGCTGGTGGTGCTGTTGACGTGGACGACCGTCGCCCCGTTGCCGCTCTTGGAGACCGCGGCGGCGCTGGACGTGTCGTCGGTCTTGATCAGCCGGTCGCCCGGCTTGATGTAGTGGGTGAAGTTGCGGGCGGTGTCGAACTTCGTGTTCGTGTGGATGGGGCAGGTCGCGAGGGTGTCGGCGGAGGTGCAGCTGAACGGGATCTGGATGCTGCCCCAGTTGCCGCCCTTGGCGGACTCACCGCCGGGCTTCATGTTGTCGTAGTCCTCGACCGGCTGCCAGAACACCCAGGCCTTGGGCTCGAGTTCGCGCAGGTCGTCGACCATCTGCTGGGCCAGGCCCAGTCCCGGCCGCATGTCCGTGAAGCTCTGGCCGTCGCCCCAGTCGCCCTCGACCTCGCTCATCCACAGCGGCTTGTCCGCCGCCTTGGCCAGGTCGCGCGCACTGGTACGGCCGCCGGTGCCGTAGGTGTGGACGTTCAGCTGGCCGACGAGGTCCCGCACGTCCTGGGGGTAGGAGTTCCAGTTCTGCGTGAAGATGCTCGGGTTGGTCTCGTCCATCGCGGAGATCTTCGTGCCGGTCTTCGCCTTCTCGAGGGCGGGGGCCAGCGCGCGGATGACCTGCTGCTGGAGCGCGGGGCCGATGTGCGCCCCCTCCTGGCGGCCGCCGACCGGCTGCCCGTCCGCGCCCAGACGCGTACCCCAGTAGTTCGTGTTCGGCTCGTTGAACGGGTCGAGGGTGTTGACCTTGATGCCGTGTGCCTTCTCCAGCCGCTTGGTCGCGCCCGCGAGATAGGCGGCGAAGTCGTCGACGGAGTCGGCCTTGAGCTGGTCGGCGGAGGAGTTGAAGCCGCCGGAGACATAGCCGCTGTTGGTCATGAACCAGGGCGGCGAGTTGCTGAACGTCTCCCAGTGGGTGATGTCCTTCTTGATCCGGTCCACCCACCAGCGCTGTGTGGCGTCGGCGTTCGGGTTCCAGTCGGCCGCGTCGTCGGCGCTCCACCAGTCGGTGTCCGTGCGGGTGGTGCCGTCCGGGGCCTTCCACCAGCCCTCGACCGCGCCGCCGGCCCGCAGGTAGTTCTGGACGTCGGGGGCGTTGCCGCCGCCGATGTTGTAGCGGGCGATGTTCAGATTGAGGCCGTCGTCGCCGAACAGGAGCTTGGCGAGCTTCTCGCGGATCGGTGCCGGGTAGTTGCCGGTGGCGTTGGCGAACCAGACCAGGCTGGTGCCCCAGCCCTCGAAGCTCTGCTCCTTGTACGAGGGATCAGGCCGGACGGTCACGGACGCGGCCGCTGGCGGCGCGGTCTCCGCGCTCGTCGGCGGGGCGGTGACCAGGGCTGCCCCGGTGGCCAGTGCGGTGCCTGCGATGGTTCCCAGAAGCCGTCTTGTGCGGGTACGGCGTGCCAACGTGTGCTCCCAACTCGTGTGTGGTCGCTGCGATGGACCGGCGTGCCCCCGCGCGGGGGCACGCCGGCTAACCCTCGAACGGGGGGCCGTGCTCGCTGTTCGAGGGCTGTCAGAGGGCGGGCTGCCGCAGTACGGCGACGTCCCGGGGGGCGAGGACGACGGCGCCGTCGTCGTCCGTCCGGCCGATCAGCAGGTCTCCGGAGACTCCGGTCAGGGGCACCGTCTCGTCGGTCCGGTTGACCAGGAACAGATAGCGGCTGTCCGCGCTCCGCCGCACGATCAGCTCGACGCTTCCCCGCGCGCCGTCCGGCAGTTCACTGTGCACACCGGCCGGGGCGAGCAGCTTCGGCAGCAGCGCGGTGAGACCGTCCGCGCCGAGCCGGGTGGAGACGTACGCGGCCGAACCCTCGCCCGTCGGGCGCCGGGTGACGGCGGGACGGTCGGCGTACGTGCCGCCGCGGTAGTGCGCCAGCACCTCCACCGCCGGGTCGGTGACGCTGATCCGGTCGGTCCACAGGGTGCCCGGGGCGGTGCCGTCCACGCCGTCCAGCTCGACGTCGGCGGTCTCGCCGTCGAGCAGCGGGCCGAACTCCTCGATGCGGATGCCGAGCAGCTCGCGCAGGGCGCCCGGGTAGCCGCCGAGCCAGATGTGGTCGTTCTCGTCGACGACACCGGAGAAGTACGTGGTGATCAGGTGGCCGCCGTTCTCGGCGTACCGGGTGAGCTCCTTGGCGAGCGGGGCCGGCATGACGTGCAGCACCGGCGTGATCAGGACCTGGTAGCGGTCGAGTTCGGTCTGCGTGGTGACGACGTCGGCCCGGATGCCGAGGGCGAGGAGCGCGGAGTACCAGTCCAGCGCCTCCTGCCGGTAGCTGAGCTGGGCGGTGGGGTGGGAGTCCTGCTCGCTCGCCCACCACGAGTCCCAGTCGAAGACGATGCCGACCCGGGCCGGCTCACGCTCGGTCCCGGCGACCGGAGCGAGGGTCTTGAGGGTCTGTCCGAGGTCGGCCACCGCGCGGAAGAGCTCGCTGTCGGCGCCGGCGTGCGGGACCATCGCCGAGTGGTACTTCTCGGCGCCTGCCGCCGACTGGCGCCACTGGAAGAAGCACACCGCGTCGGCGCCGTGGGCGACGTGCACCAGCGAGTCACGGGCGAGGTCGCCCGGCCGCTTGGCCACGTTGATCGGCTGCCAGTTCACGGCGCTGGTGGAGTGCTCCATGAGGAACCACGGGCGGCCACCGGCGATGCCGCTGACGAGGTTGGCGGAGAAGGACAGCTCGTCGCGGTCCTGCGGGCCGGGCACCACGTAGTGGTCGTTGGAGACGAAGTCGATCTCGGCGGCCCAGTCCGCGTAGTTCATTCCCTTGGTGTTGCCCATCACCATGAAGTTGGTGGTGACCGGAACACCGGGCGTGAGCTCGCGCAGCACGTCCCGCTCCGCGCGCAGATAGTCCTTCAGCACGTCGGAGGAGAAACGCTTGAAGTCCAGCTGCTGGGTGGGGTTCGGGTGGGAGGCGGCCAGCCGGGGCGGCAGGATCTGCTCCCAGTCGCTGTAGCGCTGGGACCAGAACGCCGTACCCCAGGCGTGGTTGAGGGCGTCGAGCGTCGTGTAGCGGGCGCGCAGCCAGTCGCGGAAGGCGCGGGCGGCGTCGTCGGAGTAGTCGTAGACGTTGTGGCAGCCCAGCTCGTTGGAGACGTGCCAGGCGACCAGCGCGGGATGGTTCGCGTACCGCTCGGCCATCTTGCGCACCAGGCGCAGCGCGTACTCGCGGAAGACGGGGGAGGTGGGACGCCAGTGCTGGCGCGCCCCGGGCCACAGCGTCTCGCCGGAGGCGGTGACCGGAAGGATCTCCGGGTGCGCCGTGCTGAGCCAGGGCGGCGGGGAGGCGGTGGCGGTGGCCAGGTCGACCCCGATGCCCCCCGCGTGCAGCAGGTCCATGACCTCGTCGAGCCAGCCGAAGTCCCACTCGTTCTCGGCGGGCTGGATGCGGGCCCAGGAGAAGATCGCCACGGAGACGATGTTGACGCCCGCCTCCCGCATGAGCCGGATGTCCTCCTCCCACACCTCGCGTGGCCACTGCTCCGGGTTGTAGTCGGCGCCGTAGGCGAGGCGGGGGGTGGGATCACCGTCCGGCCCGTGCCGCAACTGGGACAGGAGGGTGGAGATCATGGTGGTCCTTCCGGTTACTGCACGGGGTGGCGCGAGGTGCGTGGTTGCTTCCGGGCGGCCGCCGCTGAGCTCCTGCTGCTCAGCGGCGGCTCCCGAGGGGAATGCCGGTTACTTCGAGACGGTGAAGCCCTGCTCGTTGCCGTACTTGATGGAGGCGTCCTGCCAGGACTTCAGGCCGGCGGCCAGCTTGGTGCCGGAGATGTAGGCCTTGCCGACGGTGTCGTTGAAGATCGAGTTGGCGTACTGCTGGAAGGGCAGGTACGACCAGTCGCTGGCGACGTTGGCGGCGGACTCGGCGAAGATCTTGTTGGCTTCCTGGCCGCCGAAGTAGTCGAACTTGGTGTTCTGGAACTCGGTGGACTGGAGTTCGGCCTTGGTCGCCGGGAAGGCGCCCTGCTTGATGCGGGTCTGCACGCCGTCACCGGAGTTGGCGTACTCGACGAACGCGTAGGCGAGTTCCTTGTTCTTGCCCAGCGCGGGCAGGGCGAGGGAGCTGCCGCCGTTCTCCGCGCTGGCCTTGTCGCCCTTGGTCCACTGCGGCATCGGGGCCGCTCGCCAGTCACCGGAGGCGTTCGGCACGCCGGAGACGAAGTTGGCGGGCATCCAGGCGCCGGTGGTCAGGGTGGCGATGGTGCCGTCGCCCAGGCCCTTGTACCAGTCGTCGGTCCAGCCGTTGATGGGCGCGACGAGCTTCTCGTCGATGAGCTTCTGCCAGGTGTCGGTGTACTTCTTGGCGCCCGCGTCCTCGAAGTTGACCGTCACCTTGGTGCCGTCGACCTTGTAGGGGCGCGAACCGGCCTGCCACAGCATGCTGGTGGTGAAGCCCGCGTCACCGGCGTCGTTGGCGATGTAGACCTTGGGGTCGGCCTTGTGCAGCTTGCGGGCCGCGTCGACGTACTCGTCCCAGGTGGTCGGAACGGCGATCTTGTACTTGTCGAAGACCTTCTTGTTGTAGAACATCGCCATGGGGCCGGAGTCCATCGGCAGGCCGTAGACCTTGTCACCCTCGCTCACGGCGTTCCACGGACCCGGGGTGTACTTGGCGGCGAGCTTGTCGGCGCCGTAGGGGGCCAGGTCGCTGAGGCCCTTGGTGAGGGAGTACTGGCTCAGCGCGAAGTACTCGACCTGCGCGACGTCGGGGACGCCCTTCCCGGCCGCGATGGCGTTCGACAGGGCGGTGTAGTGCTTGTCACCGGACCGGTCGCTGACGAGGTTGATCTTGACCTTGGGGTACTTCTTCTGGAAGTCGGCGGCGACCGTCTTCAGCGTGGGCTCCCAGGCCCAGACGTTGACCGTGCCGCCCTTCTTGAGGGCCGCCTGGATGTCCGCGGCCGAGACCGCCTTCTGGCCCGAGCTGTTGTTGTCGGAGCCGCCGCAGGCGGTCGCCCCGAGGGCGAGGACGGAGAGGACAGCGAAGCCGCGCAGCAGGCGGCCGGTGGTTCTGCGCATGGAGGTGCTTCCACTTCTTCGTGGGTGGGACTTCTTCATGGGTGGGACAGGGTGAGGGTGAAAGAGGTGAGGCTGCGGGGGGTGGGGGCCTGAGGGCGGGCTATTCCTTGACGCTTCCGGCGGCGAGCCCGGACTGCCAGTACTTCTGCAGCAGCAGGAACGCGGCGATCAGCGGCACGATGGTGAGCAGCGAACCGGTGATCACCAGGTTGAAGATCACGTCGCCACCGATCGTCTGGGCCTGGGAGTTCCAGGCGTCCAGGCCCAGGGTCAGGGGGTACCAGTTCGGGTCCTTGAGCATGATCAGCGGCAGGAAGTAGTTGTTCCAGGTCGCGACCGTGGTGAACAGCAGGACGGTCACGGTGCCAGGAGCGAGCAGCGGCATGGCGACCTGGAAGAAGGTGCGGATCTCGCCCGCTCCGTCGATGCGGGCGGCCTCCATCAGTTCGGTGGGGATGGCCTCGGTGGCGAAGACCCACATCAGGTACAGGCCGAAGGGCGAGACCAGGGAGGGGATGATCACCGCCCACGGTGTGTCCGTCAGTCCCATCTTGCTGAACATCAGGAAGGTGGGCACCGCCAGGGCGGTGCCCGGGACGGCGACGGCACCGATGACCACGGCGAAGACGGCGCGCTTCCCGGGGAAGTTGAACTTCGCCAGCGCGTAGCCGCCCAGGATCGCCAGGAGGGTCGCGCCGCCGGCGCCGAGCACGACGTACAGCAGGGTGTTCAGCAGCCAGCGGACGAAGATGCCGTCGTGGTACGTGAACGTGTCGTGGATGTTTTCCCAGAGGGCGAACTTGTGGCTGAACCACAGGCCGGACGAGGTGGCGAGCCCGTCCCGGGTCTTGGTGGCGCTGATGACCAGCCACACCAGGGGCACCACGGTGTAGAGCATGATCAGGCCGGTGAGCACGGTCAGCAGGACGCTGCGCTTGGGGCGTCCGGGAGTGTGCTTGTGCCGTGTGCGCAGTCGGGGCGTGTTCTTGGAACCGCCGGACTGGGCGGACGGGGGCTGGGAGGCGGTGGTGACGGGGCTGCTCGTGCTGCTCATCGGGTCACGCTCCCTTGCGCATGCCGCGGAGCTGCACGACATAGGCGATGACCATGGTGATCAGCCCCATGATGATGGCGACCGCCGCGGAGTAGTTGTGCTGCTGTCCGTTGAAGGACAGTGAGTACGTGTAGAAGTTCGGGGTGTAGTCCGTCGTGATGGCGTTGCGCGCCAGCGGCCGCAGGATGCTCGGCTCGTTGAAGAGCTGGAAGCTGCCGATGATCGAGAAGATCGTCGCGATGACCAGGGCGCCCCGGATGGCGGGGAGCTTGATGGCCGAGATGATGCGGATCTGCCCGGCGCCGTCGATCTCCGCGGCCTCGTACAGCGAGCTCGGGATGACCCGCAGCGCGGAGTAGAAGATCAGCATGTTGTAGCCCACGAACTCCCAGGTGACGATGTTGCCGATCGACGCCAGGACCAGGTCCGCGGAGAGCGGGTCGGGCAGGGTGACGTCGAAGGCGCTGTTGATGTCACCCACCAGACCGAACCGGGTGCCGTACATGAAGCCCCACATCAGGGTGGCGACCACGGCGGGCACCGCGTACGGCAGGAAGATCGAGATCCGGAAGAAGTTCTTGCCGTACAGACGGCCGCTGTCCAGCGCGAGTGCGACGAGCAGGGCGATCCCCAGCATGATCGGCACCTGGATCAGCAGGAACAGCGAGACCCGCTCCAGGGAGGACCAGAACTGGTCGTCCTGGAGGGCCTGCTTGTAGTTGTCCAGGCCGACGAAGGACGTTCCCCCGATGAGCTTGTCACGGAAGAGGCTGAGGTAGATCGAATAGCCGATCGGAGCCAGGAAGACGAAGGCGAAGACCACCGCGAAGGGGCCGATGAACCCCCATCCTGTCCAGGAGCGGCGGTCCCTTTTCGGAGGCCGGTCCGGGCGCCGTGCCACGCCCGCAGGGGGTTGAAGCGTCGTCATGTCGTTCCTCGCTCGTCCATCTCGGAACCGGCGTCTCACGCCGTCGCGATGTTTACGTAAACATGCAGTCCCCCTTCGCGTCGAGGGCTGTTATGTTTACGTAAACATCTGATGGCGGCATGTCTACACTGCGCCAATGTCGGTGGTCAAGGGTCGTCTGACGAAACGGCGACCCGGGCAACAAAGGAGACGGGTGGACACTGCGGACAGCGCCTCGACGGGGACGGAACGGTCCCGCGGGCGCAAGGGAAAACGGGCGGTGCGTCGCACGCAGACCGCGTCCATGGCCGATGTCGCACGCCTGGCCGGGGTCTCCTCGCAGACGGTTTCCCGCGTGTCCAATGGTTACGCGGGTGTGAACGAGGAGACCCGTGAACAGGTGCTGGCGGCGATGAAGGAACTGGGCTACCGGCCCAACAGCGCCGCCCGGGCCCTCAAGCGCGGTGAGTTCCGCACCATCGGCGTCATCACCTTCAACCTCTCCACCACGGGCAACATGCGCACCCTGGAGGCGATCGCCACCTCCGCGGCGCAGGAGGGCTACGCCGTCACGCTGCTGCCGGTCGCCGTGCCCACCCAGGACGAGGTGCGCGGCGCCTTCTCCCGGCTCGGGGAACTCGCCGTCGACGCCGTCATCGCCATCATGGAGGTGCATCTGCTCGACGCGGCGACCATCTCCCTGCCCCCGCACGTGCAGGTCGTCGTCGCCGACTCGGACGCGGGCGACCGTTACGCGGTGGTCGACACCGACCAGGCCGGGGGAGCCCGGGCCGCCGTACGCCACCTTCTGGACCTCGGCCACAGCACGGTCTGGCATCTGGCCGGCCCCGAGGAGTCCTTCGCGGCACAGCGCCGCACCGATGCCTGGCACGCCGCCCTGACCGAGGCGGGCCGCGTCCCGCCGCCCCTCGTACGCGGCGACTGGTCGGCGGAGTCCGGCTACCGCGCGGGCCTGCGGCTCGCCGACGAGCGCGAATGTACGGCGGTGTTCGCCGCCAACGACCAGATGGCACTGGGCCTCCTGCGGGCCCTGCACGAACGCGGCCGGAAGATCCCCGACGACGTCAGCGTCATCGGCTTCGACGACATCCCCGAGGCCGGCTCCTTCCTGCCGCCGCTGACCACGGTCCACCAGGACTTCGCCGAGGTGGGACGCCTCTGCGTCGAGGGTGTCCTGCGGCGGATGCGCCACGGCGGGCCGGAACACGGCACCACGCTCGTCCCCACGAAGCTGGTGGTGCGGGGGAGCACGGCGCCGCCGGCCGGGGATGCGTGAGGTTCGCGTGCCGTGAGCTGTGAGCCGAGAGCCGACAGTCGAGCGGCGAGGAGCGACACCGAGCGGCACTGAGCGGCAGGAATTCCGTGGCCGCTTCAGCCTCCCGCTAGCGCGGTGCTAGGGCTTTGAGCCAGTCCTCGACGGTGACGACATCCGCCCATTGCGGGAACAGCTTCTCGGTGAGGATCCGGTGCACCTCGGGGTCGGTGTCGAGGCAGGCATCCGTCAGGACGGTGAGGTCGAAGTCCAGGTCGATGGCGTGGCACAGGGTGGACAGCACCACACCGCTGGTGGCGATGCCGGTGAGAACAAGGCTGTCGATGTCACGAGCCCTGAGGACCAGGTCGAAGTCGCTGCCCGAGAACGCGCTCCCTCGCCGCTTGGTGACCACGATGTCGCCCTGCTGGGGCGCGATGTCGTGGTGGATCTCGGTGCCGGGGTCACCCTCGGTGAACAGGCCGGCCCGCACGGCGGCGGTGAGCACCCTGTTGCGGGGGCTGACTTCCGGATTGCCCGGCCGTAACTCGATGACCACGTAGATCACGGGGATGCCCGCCGCGCGGGCACCCTCGATCGCGTTCCGCAGGCGCGGCAGATATCCGGAGCCGTCGTCGGCGATACCCACGATGTCCCGTTGGACGTCCATCACGAGGAGTGCGCTGTTCGCCATACTTGCCGTCCCTTCGTCACGGGGAAACAAGAACAAGTCTGGGGGATCGACCGAGCCGAGTCGGCGAATCGCGGAGATCCTCATACGGGGTCGACGCCGTCGATCTCGACCGGAAGGTGGCGGCAGCCGCGCAGACCGAGGCTCGCGCGGTAGGGCGGTGGGTCGGCGAAGAGTCGGGGGTTCTCCAGCCGGTGCGCCAGCTGGGTGAGGGCGATCTGGGTCTCGGGACGCGCCAACGGGGCACCGAAGCAGTAGTGGATGCCGCCGTTGACGTCGACAGCGCGGCACCCCGCATCGCACGCCGCGCCCCAGTCCCCTGCCGCCGGCCCCGAGCCCTCCAGCCATTCGACGCTACGGATGCTGCCGAGAGCGGCCATCGCCACTTCGACGTCCAGAGTGCTGCCGTCGGACATCTGGGCGCGCCGCAGCCTCCCGCTGTCATCGCCTTCCAGTGACTCGACTCTGACGCCGCACCGCAGGTCGACGCCGTTGTCGGTTCACCCGGGTAGACGGGAGTACGAGCGGTGGGTCACCTTCCGCTAGCAGTACGACATCGATGCCTTTCGCGCAGGAGGCCCCGAGGGAACTGACCGAGGACATGGGCGTGGGCCGGCGCTGTGGGCTCGTGCCGATGGCTGCCGGATTCACGGCTCGGCGGGGTTCTTTCCCCAGACGAAGACCTCGGTGCCCGGGAGGCGTTCGGAGAATCGGCCCGACGGGGACACCTCCCGCAGCAGGAGACGCACGTCCGACTCGAAGGCGGCGCGGCGCGCGCCGAACAGGTGCGGAGCCGAGAACGACATCGAGAACACCCCGGCGACGACGTCATCGCTCGTGCGCTCAAGCGCCTGCCCGCCGGGAACGACATGACGCCGGGGACCGGAGAATCCCGCGCGCGTGAGCACCGCCGCCTCGCCGCCGGGCGTGCCCTGTGGCAGCACCCCGCGCCCGGCGCGTCGTACCGGTCCGAGGTAGTGCCTGACCAACTCGTCCATCGCCGGATAGGGCACCGCCGGATACGGAAGACCGTCGACGGATCGACGCTCGGTCTTCAGATCCGAGATGTGCACGAACGCCCCGCCGGGCACGAGCATGTCCCTGATAGTGGCCGCCACCAGATCCCGATCCATCCAGTGGAAGGACTGGGCGAAGGTCGCCACGGTGAACGTCCCGAGACCCGCGGGCAGGTCCTCGGCTCGGACCCGCACCCACCGCGACTTCCCGCTCACCCCGGCCTCGGCGGCTCCGCGCCCCGCTTCGGAGAGCATCCCGCTGTCCGGGTCCACACCGACGATCTCAGCGAACAGGTGCGCAAGACTCAGTGCCAGGGTGCCCGGTCCGCATCCCACGTCGATCAGGCGCCCCCGACCGTCGAGTCGCAGGACCTCGGCGAGCACGTCCGCGAGACCGGGTGCGTACGGGAGCCTTCCTCGTCGGTAGTAGGGGGCCGTCCCCGAGAACAACGTGTCGTCCCACTCCCAGCCGTCGACCACCGCCATCCGCCACCCTTCACAGAAACACAGGATTGCCCGACGGCGGTCGCCGCACCGGTCAAGATAGCGAACGCACGGATTGCCGGATGACCAGTCCTGCTTCCACCTTTGGCTGGGCGAACCGGGTCCAGCGCTCCGTGGAAGACCACTGTTGTAGTTGTCGTGGCTGTCGGCGGGTGGCTCTGCTCATGAGCGGATGACCGCGCTCAGGCCAAGTGCGGGGACCTGGCCGACCGCCACGAGCAGTTCGAGTGGCAGTTCCTTGTCTGCCTGGCCAATGGCGAAAGGCGGCCCCAAATTCTCGAATTCCGTCGTGGGAGCGGCCCCCCTTTCCATGGCTTCAGCCTGCCGAGACTTCGGTCGCCGGACTCGATACCGGCGACCTGGACCCACGCCGCTGCCCCTGCTGGTCAATGCGTGTTCGGCGCAGTGCGTGGCCGAACTGCCCCCGCCACTCGAGGGTTACGTCCAGTCCGCCCACACGGGCGGCCCGGTCAGTCGATCCGTGCCTCGCCGTACGGCACCAGCCGCACCGGCCCGAGCATCCCGTACGACTGACGCGCCGTACCGCCGTATACCGCGGGATCGCTGACCCGCAGCCGGTTGGAGAGCGGGGTGGCGACCTCGACCTCGATGACATTGACCCCGCGTCTGAGCACGTCGCCCAGGTCCACCACCGGATGGATCTGGTCCACGGGGTCGAGGCGGTGGCCGTTCACGGTGACCCGGCAGGTGTCGGTGACGGTGCCCAGTTCCAGGCGGGCACCGTGGCCGCCGGTCCACCCGTCGTCGAGGGTGACCGTGGTGCGGTAGCGGCCGATTCCGGAGACGTCCGCGAGCTCGGCGATCTGCGACCAGGGCAGCAGTGCGTCGAGGGTGAGGTCGTGCTCGACGACGGTGGTGCGGTAGGGCGTGTCGCCGGGCCGCCAGTCCTGGACGTGCAGTTGCCAGGAGGCGAGATCCATCGGCGCGGGGACGGTCTTGAGTGTCGTCCGCACGGTGCGGCCTGAGGACAGGACGGTGCTGTACGTGCCTGCCGTGGTCGCCCGGACGGTGAGTCCGGCGTCGGTGAAGCGCACCTCGTCCGCCTCGCTGCCGACCGCGTGCGGACGGCTGCCGGAGCGGTCGCCGAAGAGACCGGGGCGACCGAGGGCCAGGATCAGGGTCTCGGCGGGCTGGAGGGTGACGCGAGCGGTGACGGTGTCGCCGTCCTCGGTGTAGCGGGCGAGGCGCTCGGACCTACCGGTCCACGGGTCGAGGAGGTAGGGCACGGCGCCCGCGGTCGTGCGGCGCAGGGTGACCTCGTGGTCGATCGCGGCCACCGGCGGTTTGACGGTCTCGGCGTGCTTGCCGTTGCAGAGGTAGTAGTAGTCGACGCCGTCGGCCACGCGGTGGGAGTTGAGCAGGGTGGAGGAGGTCGCGTAGCCGACGTCGGGTGCCACCCCGAGGTCGGCGAGAGCGGTCGGGACGGCCGACTTGTCGGTGACCTGGCGGACCAGCGGTTGGGCCAGCAACTCGGCCACCACGGAACGCAGTTCGTCGCTCTCGCCGCTCTCCGGGACGCCGGGCGGTACGACGGTGTCCCAGGCGCCGAGCAGCACGACGGGCAGTCCGGCGCGGGCGAGGCGCAGCAGGGCGCGGGCGTCGGACAGCGCAAGGGTGACCGTGGAGCCGTAGAAGAAGTCGCCCTCGACGAACAGGGCCTTGTACGCCGGGCCTTCGGGTGCGAGGCGCCCGTGGCGCACGGTGGCGGCGGGCAGGTCGAGCAGCGGCCCACTCAGGAACTGGTGGGTCCAGCCCAGAGGGATGCCCGTCGCGGTGAACCAGGAGGCGCCGATGCCGGTGGCGGCGTACCCGGTCTGCCGGAACACCGCGACGTCGACGCGCGGGCGGCCGGTCTGCAGCACCTGGTGAACCCGGCCCAGGTACCCCGACACGTCCGCGACGTGCCGCCAGGTCGGATGCCGCGGGCCCCAGGACTCGCCATAGCCGACCGTCCCCTTGTACGGGGTGAAGGCGGCGTATCCGGGCCAGTTCACGCCCGGCAGCTCGGCGTAGGAGAAGCCGTGGACGACCGTCTGGTTGACCCCTGCCGCATAGGCGCCGCCCATGGTGCGAAGGAACTTCTGCCACGTGGTGTTGTACGCGCCGCCGGCGTAGGCGCCCGCCTCACAGGACAACACGGTGTGCCCTGCCATGTCCCGGCCGCCCGCCAGACAGCGGTAGTCGTCGAGGTTCTTGAAGCCGAGGGACTCGCCCTCGGGGATGTCCAGGAGCGCGGCCGAGGCGATCGCGTCGGTCTGCAGCCCGTAGGGCTGGGACCGCAGTTCGAGGCCGAGGGAATGGGCCCAGGCGCGCAGGGCCGTCACATGGTGCCGGTTGAAGAGGACGGACACCGTTTCCCAGAAGTCGTGCCGGATCTGCCGGGTGACGGCGGCTTCGAACGCGAAGACCTGGTTGCCGTGATTGAGGATCACGGCGGGCAGCAGCGGCAGTAGAGAACGGCCGGTGTGGGCGAGGAACGCGTCCGGGAGGCCGGGCGTCCACTGGAGGCCGTCGGTCTCCAGCTCGATGGAGTCCTCGAAGAGCGCCCCGCCGGAGACCTTGAGCAGGCGCCGCACGGTGGGGGAGAGGAGGTGGGCCTCCCAGAAGTCGGTCACCGCGCGTGTGCCGGCCGCGCTGAAGTGGTCGACCACGTACGCGGCCGGGGCGGTGTGCGGGCCGCCCTCCGGAGTCTGCCCGGAACCGCGTACCCAGTAGGACACGATCACCCAGCTGCCGTCGTCGGGTGCGGTCCAGGCGAGCGTGCCGTCGGTGACGGCGCCGGTGAGGTCCCGGACCGAGTCCAGGTCGAGCCCCGTCTCCTTGCGGGTGGAGTTCGCGGTGTTCACCCGGGCGGCCTGCACCAGGAGCAACTGCTGCCGGGTCACGCCCGAGGCGGCGGCGTGGACCGGGGCCGGCACCGGACCGGCGTAGGCGGATCCCGCCGTCAACGTGACCGTCCCGTAGGCCAGTTCCTTGACCGCCGCCTCGCTGTCCGGTGTGATGCCGGGGACCGCCGCCGGCCAGCTGGGGCCGACGGTCAGATCGACGGTGAGGCCGCGCCGGGCCGCCTGGCCGAGTGCGGCCTCCACTCCCGCCACCCACGCGGCGCTGCCCCAGCCGTGCCGCTCGGTGTCCAGGACCGAGGGGTCCGTGACGCTGTGATGGACCGCGGCTATCTCGGCCCCGCCGAAACCGGCGTCGGCGATCTGGTCGATCTCGCGTCTGATCTCGTCGGGCCGCACGAGGCCATCGGGCCACCACCAGCGGAACTTCGGCCGCACGGCGCGCCCGGGCGTCGCGAAGGGCGGCCCGACGGCGGTCGACGCCCTCGCCACCGCGGGCAGGCTCCAGCCGAACGCACCGGCCGCGGCCGTGGCGACGGCGGCTCCGAGGAGAGCGCGGCGGGGAAGCCCCGAGCTGCGGGCCGGGGTGACGTTGCTCATGGATCTCGTCCACTCTCTCGGAGGGCAGCACAAACAGGACCCCTTCGGGGCCCACGCTTTTGAATCGTTTAAATCCTCCGGGAAGCTACGGCCCCGGATCGGAGAGCGTCAAGATCCGTGCACACCTTCGACCACAGTCGCGTCAGGTGGCGTGCGTGAGCTTCGCAGGTGGACATCAGGAAGTTGTCAGGGTGTGGGAAGACCCTCTCGCCTCCCTTTTTCCGGGGCGCAGGCGCTTACCATCGGCCACGTGTGCGCACATGTGCTGGTCGCGGAGGACGACGAGAAGCAGGCGGAGCTGATACGCCGCTCACTGCTTCAGGAGGGACACACCGCGACCGTGGTCCACGACGGCGGGGCCGCGCTCGACGAGGTGCGGAGGAACAAGCCCGACCTCGTCGTCCTCGACCTGATGCTGCCCGTGATCGACGGCTTCGGCGTATGCCGGGTACTGCGCCGGGACGACGACATCCCCGTCCTCATGCTCACCGCCCGCTCCGCCGAGGACGACGTCCTGCTCGGCCTCGAACTCGGCGCCGACGACTACATGACCAAGCCGTACAGCCCGCGCGAGCTGATGGCCCGTATCCGCACGGTCCTGCGGCGCAGCGGGCGCCCGGCCGATGAGCAGGACCGGGCCGTCCGGGCCGCCGGAATCACCGTCGACCCGGTCCGGCACGAAGTGCACTGCGACGGCGCGCGCGTGGAGTGCACCCCCGGGGAGTACGAGATCCTGCGCGCCATGACCGCGGATCCGGAACGGGTCTTCTCCCGGCGGCAGTTGCTCCAGTGCACGCGCGGTATCGACCGGGCCTCCACCGAACGGGCCATCGACGTGCACATCATGAACCTGCGCAAGAAGATCGAGCCCGACCCTCGCCGGCCGGTGCGGCTGCTGACCGTGTTCGGCGTCGGCTACAAGCTCAGCGGTGGGCGCGGGTGAGCTCCCGCATACCGCTGCGCAAGAGGCTGCTCGTACGGCTGATGATCACCTCGGTGCTCATCGCCCTCTGCTCGGTGGCGGCAACGGCGTGGCTGGCGGTGCAGACGACGACCCGCGCCATCCAGGAGGAGCAGGGACAGGTCCTCGCCGACGACACGGACATCCTCCGGCAGCTCAGCGGATACGCCGCCACCCACCCGAGCTGGGCGGGCGTCCAGGACACCGTGCGCCGGCTGTCGGCCGCCACCGGGCGACGGATCGCGCTGACGACGGCGGACCGTACGCCGATCGCCGACTCCGCCAGGTCCCGCACCGCCCTGCCGCCCGGGGCCGCCGCCACCGTCGACCCTCTGCACACCGACACGTACTCGGAACCAGGGGCCCAGCTCAGTGGCGTAGACCCGCGCGCCGTGGGGCCCTACCGGCTGACGCCTCTGGAGCGGGCTCGGCTGGGCAAGATGGCGACTGTGCGGCAGAAGTGCGCCGCGCGCAACGGCGTCGACACCACGATCATCTGGACGCCGAGCGGTAGGCCCGTCCTGGCGGACGAGAACGGGATCCTCCCGAACTCGAGGGTGCCCGACGTGTGCGCGGACGGACACCTCAACACCCTGACGCACACCGAGGAGACAGCGGTGGCCAGGCTGGCGAGCCTCGCCGAGGCATGCCTGCGGCGCGAGAACGTCGTTCTGCCCGGGAAGGGGTTCATCTCGCTGGAGTTCTCCAGCCAGGCCCCGCAGCCGCAGTTCGCCCTGGGGAGGAAGGACCTGGGCGGGCATCCCACGGCGATCGGGGCGAAGGGGAACGAGTGTCTCGCCGAAGCGCGTCGCGAGCAGCTCGACCCCGATGTCGCGCCCGTCGCCGAGCTGTTCCTGGGCACGGGGGACAGCGCCCTCCCGCACTTCGACATGTCGAACGCCAACAAGGCCAAGATCGTCGGAGTCACCGGTCTCGTCCTGGCCCTCACCGTGGCCGTGACCGCGCTGGTCGCCACCCGCCTCGTACGCCCGCTGCGCGCGCTCACGCAGGCCGCGCAGCAGCCGTTGGAACGGCATGTACGGGTGCCCGTCACCACCCGCGACGAGACGGGCATCCTGGCGGTCGCGTTCAATGAGCTGACCGAGCGCCGGGAACGGATGGAGGCCCAGCGCAAGGCGATGGTCAGCGACATCGCGCATGAGCTGCGTACCCCGCTCACCAACATCCGCGGCTGGCTGGAGGTGACCCGCGACGGCATCGTCGACCCCGACCCGGAACTGCTCGCCTCCCTGCACGAGGAGGCGGTGCTGCTCCAGCGGGTCATCGACGATCTCCAGGACCTCGCGGCGGCCGACGCGGGCACGCTCGCGCTGCACCGCGAGGCCGTCCGCGCCGACGAGCTGCTCGCCCAGGTCGCCGCGGCGCACCGGGTGGGAGCTGAGGCTGCGGGCGTCGGGTTGCGGACGGGGACGGACGGGACGTCCGCGCCGACGGGGAGCGGGACTGCGTGGATCGACGCCGATCCGGTCCGGATGCGGCAGGCACTCGGCAATCTGGTGTCCAACGCGATCCGGCACACACCGGACGGCGGCACGATCACCCTCTCCGCCCGGGAGGAGGAAGACCAGGTCGTCCTGGCGGTGGCCGACACCGGCAGCGGTATCGCCGCGGAGGATCTGCCCAGCGTCTTCGACCGGTTCTGGCGGGCCGAGAAGTCCCGCAGCCGGCGCACCGGCGGCAGTGGGCTCGGCCTGTCCATCGTCCGCCAGCTCGTGGCCGCCCACGGCGGTACGGTCGCGGTGGCGAGTGAACTCGGCGCCGGTTCGGTCTTCACCTTGAGGCTGCCCGCCACCGACCCTCCGGTCGACGGGGACGAGGTCCGCTGACCTGCGCAGGGTGGTGGTGGCGGTACCAGGATCCGCGTTCCCCCGTACAGGAGGGATCTGGTTGCCCCGGTGTCCTGGGAGCACTGTGGTCACATGAACACCACCAGGATGCCGGGGGTCAGAATTCGTGTCACGCCCCTGCGGTCGCTCGCGGGACGCACCTATGTCCCGCGCCGCGGAGGAAGTGGAAGAGGCGCGGAGAGGTCACGAGGATCGGAAAGTCAGGTTCCAGCCATCCAGGTGGCCGGGGTCGACGGTGAAGACGCCGGGAGTGTCGTGCATGACGCGGAGCCTCCAGGTGCCGTCGGCGGGGAGTGCCGAGGCGTCGACGGTGCAGATCGCGTACGGCTCCGCGCCGGTGTCCGAGGCGAAGTCCTTCACTAGGGCCCTGTGCGGCGGATCAGGCTGATGACCCGGCCGCCGATGACGTCGTGGACGAGGTCGACGGGGACCGGCCACTTCCCGACCGTGGGAAGTGGCCAGCGCGGAGTTCCTCACCGGAACACGTTGTCGGAATCGTCCCAGATCGAGGGCTCGCTCGGCGTGTACTCCCGCGGGACCCTCGACGAGGTCTGGTACATCGCGTCGATCTCGGCGGCGAAACGCCGTGAGATGGCGTCCCGGCGTAGCTTCATCGACGGGGTCAGCAGGCCGTTGGTCTGGTCGAAGGGTTCGGGGAGAACACGGAACACCCGGATCGACTCGGAGCGGGACACGGTGCTGTTGGCCGCGGCCACGGCGCGTCTGACCTCCTCCCGCAGCTCGTTCTCCTCCCGTGCGTCCCGTGCCGACGTGCCCCCCTTGGACCAGGCTCCGCGCCAGTGCGCGAGGAAGTCCGGATCAAGGGTGATGAGGGCGCCCACGCACGGCCGGTTGTCGCCCACGACGACCGCCTGATGGATCAACGGGTGGACGCGCAGCCGCTCTTCGAGGGCCGCGGGAGCCACGCTCTTGCCGCCGCTCGTGATGATGACGTCCTTCTTGCGGCCGGTGATGGCCAGATACCCCTCGGTGTCGAGGCGCCCGAGGTCACCCGTCGCCAGCCAGCCGTCCTGGAACGCGGCGTGCGTGGACGGGGGATCGTTGACGTAACCCTGGAACACCGAAGGCCCCCACACCAGGATCTCCCCGTCCTCGGCCACCCGGATGTCCGTACCGGGCAGGGCGCGGCCGACGGTTCCGAACTTCTCGCGCCCCACGGGCTGAGCCGTGATGCCGCCGCTCGTCTCGGTGAGTCCGTAGCCGTCGTGGATGACGATCCCGATGCCCGCGTAGAAGAGGGCGAGTTCACGGTTGAGCGGGGAGCCGCCCGACACCGCGCCGCACACTCGTCCCCCCAGGGAGGCCCGCAGCTTCCGGTAGACGGTCTTCTCGTAGAGGGTGTGCTGCAGGCGCAGGTCGAAGCCGGGGCCGGAGCCCGTGCCCAGTCGCTGGCGTTCGGCGGCCGCGGCGAAGTCCTTCGCCGTCTGGACGGCACGCTCGAACAGGGCTCCGCGGCCCGTCCGTTGCGCGGTACGCAGGAAGTTCTTGTAGATCTTCTCGAAGACGAACGGAACGGCGTAGAGATAGGTCGGGCGGAAGGAGAGGAGCGCCGCGGAGAGCGTCTCCTCGCTGAGATCGGGCTCGTGTCCCAGCAGGATGCCGCCCCGCAGACAGAGCCCCTGGACCATGATGCCGTACACGTGCGAGAAGGGCAGGAAGGCGAGGATGGCGGGCTGCTCACCCGGGGGAGCAGCCGTGTGTCGCCAGCCCTCGAGGAGGGTGTCGCAGGGGCTGGCGAGGTTACGGTGGGTGAGGGCACAGCCCTTGGGGTGCCCCGTCGTCCCGGAGGTGTAGGCGATGACCGCGGTCGAGTCGGGCAGCACGATGCGGCGCAGCGAGTCGACCGTCGTCGTCGGGATCGCCCGCCCCCGCTCGACCAGCTGTGCCAGGGCCCCGGTGTCCAACTGCCAGACATGACGCAGCGACGGGAGCGACGCGCATGCCGAGCCGACCGTCATGATCCCCTCCTCGTCCTCGACGACCACGGCGACACAGCCCGCGTCCTGGAGGATCCACGCGACCTGCTCGTGCGACGAGGTGGGGTAGATCGGCACGACCTCTGCGCCGACCGCCCACAGCGCGTAGCTGAGGACGGTCCACTCGTAGCGCGTACGGGCCATGACGGCCACCCGGTTCCCCGGGCGCAGGCCGGACACGACCAATCCCCGGGCCAGATCGACCACTTCGTCCCACAGCTCGGCCGCGGTCACCGTCGTCCAGATGCGGGGATCGTCGTCGAGACGGCGTGCGACCTGCGGCAGATCCGGCTCGCGGCGAGCCGTTTCGAAGAGACTGTCGGCGAGTCCACCCTGCATCACTGTCGCAGCCGGTGAAGGATTTTCGAACGCGTGCATCGCCGCTCCAGAATTCTCCCCGGCACGACCCCACCGAGAGGCTCCGGTGCCGAGGATTCACGAATCTAGCCCAGACCGACCACGACTGTGTCGGATTCAGGCAGCAGTTCGTCTACCGATGAGGTTACGGTCGCATCAGGGACCGGTCAGCACGGCCCAGCGGTGGCGGCAGCGCCCGCGACAGCCCCGACAGCGGCTGCGATCCGGCCGCCCACCACTGTTCCGCGAGCCATCAAGTCGGGACGCTTCCGGTCATGCGCGGCTCAGGAGCGACTCCCGGGAGATGAGGGCGGTCGAGCCCGGTGCCGTACAGGCGTGGGCACCCGCGATCGCCCCGAGCCGGGCGCACTCCCGTACGTCCCGGCCGGCGAGCCCGCCGTACAGGAAGCCGCACACGTACGCGTCGCCCGCGCCGTTGGAGTCCACCACCGGAGCGGACGGGACGGCCGCCGGAATGTGACAGGGGTCGGGGTCGCCGTCTCTGGTGAGGACGTAGGAGCCGTCCGCGCCCGCCGTGGCGACCACCGTGTGTGCCCGCCCGGCGCGGAGGATCTCCCGCATCAGCGCGGGGGCTTCGTCGCCCACGCCCGCCGCGCTGAAGAAGACGAGATCGGAGCGGAGCGCGAACTCCCGGTGGTGGTCCGCGAGGCCGTCCCAGTCGTGCAGGTCGGTGGAGACGGGGACGCCGAGGTCCTCGATGTCCTCGTAGAGGAAGCGCCCGAAGTTCATGATGGAGAGGTGGACGTGGCGGGTGCGCCGCAGCCGCGGCAGGTAGAAGTCCCGGGGCATCCGCAGATCCGCCGGGTCGCGCCCGTCGTAGAAGGACATCCGGCGGCCCGACGCGTCCACCAGGTTGACCGCGCGCCGCGTTCCGGCGGGGGAGATCAGCGGGAGGAAGTCGACACCGCCCTTGGCCATCCGCTCGCGCACCTGTGCGCCGATCCAGTCGTCACCGATGCAGTCGAGCAATCCGACCTTGAGGCCCAGCGCCCGTGCGCCGAGGGCGACGTTCCCTCCGGTGTGACCGGGCCACTCCTCGATCGGGCCGACATGGACGGAGTCGGCGAGCGGGACCGGCAGGGAGTCGACCCGGACGATGGTGTCCACGCCGGTGCCGCCGATCACCAGGACGTCGTATGTCCCGTAGCGGTCGTACGCGCTGTACGGGTCGTGGTCGTGGTCGCCGTCCTGGTTGCTTTCCGCGTGCTGTGGGATCACAGATCCATCTGCCCTCTCCTTCCCCGCCGCCCCCAGTATGGCGGGCCAATTGCTTGAGGTTCGGCGTTTCCAGCGGGAGATGCCTGACGGTGCGTACAACTTCCGCCCGCAGGTGACCAAGTACTTGGGTGGGGGCGGCATCAATTGTGCCGCCCCCACAGGCATGACCGGATGACGGACAAGGGATCGCGCTCGCCCAGGTGCCGTGACCGACGCAACGGCCGCCGACCGCCCGGCGTAGCCCTTGACTTCACAAGACCACCGCGCGACATTCCTGACTCCGCATCAGAACCGGGACGCATAAGGCCCGTTGCTTCCCGGGGCACAGCACGCTCGCCCATTCCTTCGCCCGGCTGGAGCGCCCTGCCATGTCCACGAACGCGGACCCTGTGAGACGTACCGAAGCCTCCTCTGCGTACTCCACCGCTTCCACCCCCGGACCCGGCCCGTCGCGTCGCCGGGTGCTCGGCGCGGCGACGGGAGCCGGGCTCGCGCTCGCGGCCGGTCTGCCAGGTGCCGCGGACGCGGCCGACCTGCCTCTGCTCGGCACGTACGACGTGGTGGTGATCGGTTCCGGAGCGGCGGGGATGACCGCCGCGCTGACGGCTGCGAAACAGGGGCTGAGCTGCGTCGTCGTCGAGAAGGCGCCCACGTTCGGGGGATCGGCGGCGCGTTCGGGCGCGGGCGTCTGGATCCCGAACAACCCGGTGATCCTCGCCGCGGGGGTGCCGGACACCCCGGCGAAGGCCGCCACCTACCTCGCGGCGGTGGTCGGCCCCGACGTGTCCGCCGCACGCCGGCAGGCCTTCCTCGGCAGCGGCCCCGCCATGATCTCCTTCGTCATGGCGAACAGCCCGCTCCGTTTCCGCTGGATGGAGGGGTACAGCGACTACTACCCCGAACTCCCCGGCGGACTGCCCGGCGGCCGCTCCATCGAACCCGACCAGCTCGACGGCAACATCCTCGGTGCCGAACTCGCCCGTCTGAACCCGTCGTACATGACCGTACCGACCGGCATGGTCGTCTTCAGCTCCGACTACAAATGGCTCACGCTCGCCGCGGTCAGCGCGAGGGGTGCCGCCGTCGCCGCCACCTGCCTGGCCCGCGGTACCCAGGCCGCCCTGCTCGGCCAGAAGCCCCTCACCATGGGCCAGTCGCTGGCGGCCGGTCTGCGTGCCGGACTGCTCGCGGCCCAGGTCCCGGTGTGGCTGAACACCCCGCTCTCCGACCTGTACCTGGAGAACGGAACCGCCACGGGAGCCGTGGTCACCAGGAACGGCACCCCGGGCCTGATCAGAGCCCGGCACGGGGTGATCGTCGGATCCGGCGGCTTCGAGCACAACGCGGCCATGCGCGACCAGTACCAGCGACAGCCCATCGGCACCGAGTGGACGGTCGGCGCCAAGGAGAACACCGGCGACGGCATCCAGGCGGGTCAGCGGGCCGGCGCGGCGCTCGACCTGATGGACGACGCATGGTGGGGCCCGGCGATCCCGCTGCCCGACCAGCCGTACTTCTGCCTCGCCGAACGCACCCTGCCCGGCGGGCTCCTCGTCAACGCCGCCGGCGCGCGCTTCGTCAACGAAGCGGCCCCCTACAGCGACGTCGTGCACATCATGTACGACCGTGACAGCGGCGCGCCCGACATCCCGGCGTGGCTGATCGTCGACCAGAACTACCGTAACCGCTACCTCTTCAAGGACGTGCTGCCGACCTTCACGTTCCCCGATTCGTGGTACACGTCCGGCGCCGCCCACAAGGCGTGGACCCTCGACGCCCTCGCCGGGCAGATCGGCATGCCCGCCGCCGCGCTCCGCACCAGCGTCAACCGCTTCAACAGCCTTGCCCTGAACGGCAACGACACCGACTTCCACCGTGGCGACAGCGCCTACGACCACTACTACACCGACCCCGCGATCCTCCCCAACTCCTGCCTTGCGCCCCTGTGGCTCGCTCCCTACTACGCCTTCAAGATCGTTCCGGGTGACCTGGGCACGAAGGGCGGCCTGCGCACGGACGCCCGGGCGCGGGTACTGCGGCCGGACGGATCCGTCATCCCGGGCCTGTACGCCGCCGGAAACGCCAGCGCGGCCGTCATGGGCCACAGCTACGCGGGCGCGGGTTCGACGATCGGCCCGGCGATGACCTTCGGCTACATCGCCGCGTTGGACATCGCGGCCGGCGCGGGCGCCTGACGGAACTCGGGTGACAAGCAGTCTTTGCGTGCTCAGTTGCGTTTCTTGGGCATTACGGGACGCGCGAGCCCGCTTCCGTACATGTTGCGCGACTCCTATGTCGGTGCATGGTTCGCAGGTTTCACATGCTCCGCACAGCCAGAGGAGAACCACCCGTGTTCCGACGTCCTGTCCGTCCCGTCACCGCGGCCGCCGCCGCGCTCGCAGCCGTCGGCGGCCTCACCGCCACCGCGACCGCCGCCACACCCGCCGCCACATCCACTTCCGCGCACTCGCCCGCGCACGTCGCGCGCCATGTTTTGTTGTTGTCGATCGACGGTCTGCACCAGTCCGACCTGGCCTGGTACGTCGCGCGTCACCCGAAGTCCGCGCTCGCGCGGCTCGCCACCGGTGGGGTCGAGTACACCCACGCGAGGACCACCGACCCCTCCGACTCGTTCCCCGGCCTGGTGGGCCAGCTCACCGGCGGGAACCCGGGCACCACGGGCCTCTACTACGACGACGGATACAGCTCGGCACTCCTCCCGGCCGGAACCACCCACTGCGCGGGCGCCAAGCCCGGCGCCGAGGTCGACTTCACCGAGGACCTGGACCGCAACAAGGACTCCATCGACGCAGGCCAGGGCCTCGCCGGCCTGCCCGGCAGCATCCTCAGGATGACCGGCGCCGCCCGCGGCCTCATCGACCCGTCGAAGCTGCCGGTCGACCCCAAGACCTGCAAGCCCGTGTACCCGCACTCGTATCTGAAGGTGAACACGGTCTTCAACGTGGTCAGAAAGGCCGGACTGCGGACCGCCTGGTCCGACAAGCACGTCGCGTACGAGATCCTCAACGGCCCCTCCGGCGACGGCGTCCAGGACCTTTTCGCCCCCGAGATCAACAGCCAGGCGATCGGCTACCCGGCAGGCACGGACTGGACGAAGGACAACGCGGCGACGGAGCAGTACGACGGTTACAAGGTGAAGGCCGTCCTCAACGAGATCGACGGCTACGACCACGGCCGCACCCACAGGACCGGCACCCCGGCGGTCTTCGGCATGAACTTCCAGTCCGTCTCGACCGCCCAGAAGCTGCCCGCCTCCGAGGGGCTGACGGGCGGCTACGTGGCGAAGGGTGTCCCCGGTCCGCTGCTGGCCAAGAACCTGGCCTTCGTGGACCAGGAGGTCGGAGCGTTCCTCACCGAACTGCGCAAGCAGCACCTGGACGGCAACACGACCGTCATCCTCTCCTCCAAGCACGGCCAGTCACCGACCGACCCCAAGGCCCTGACCCGTATCGACGACGGCCCCCTGCTCGACGGCCTCAACGCCGCGTGGAAGAAGGCCCACCCGGGCGCCGGTGACCTGGTCGCCCACTCCGTGGACGACGACGCCATGCTCCTGTGGCTCAACGACCGCTCGCAGGCCGCCACCGCCTTCGCCAAGGCGTACCTGCTCGCCCAGTCCGGCACCGGCAACGACATCGCCGGCAAGGCCAAGCCCTTCACCGCGAGCGGCCTGAAGACCCTGTACGCCGGTGCGGCGGCCGCCAAGTACTTCCACGTCAAGGCGGGCGACTCGCGCGTGCCGGACCTGTTCGGCATCGCCCGCTACGGCGTCGTCTACACCGGCGGCAAGAGCAAGATCGCCGAGCACGGCGGCGCCCACGCCGACGACCTCGACGTCCCGCTCGTCGTCTCGGGCGCCGCCACCCCGCGCGGCGTGCGCGTCAGCGGCCCGGTGGAGACCACGCAGATCGCCCCGACGATCCTGCGACTGCTCGGCCTCAACCCCCGGTCCCTGGACGCCGTACGCGTCGAGCACACCGCGACCCTGCCGGTGCGCTGACCCCACCCCGGCGCTCCACCGACGGGACCGTCGCCACGACGACGGTCCCGTCACCGGGTTGCGGGCCCATGGGACTGTCAGTGGTGGCTGCGAGACTGTTGGACATGATCGAATCGAATGCGAAGGCGGATCTTCTCCGCTCTCTGCAAGCCGCCCGCGACGCCCTGCTGTGGAAGCTCGACGGGCTGTCGGAGTACGACGTCCGCCGTCCGCTGACGCCGACCGGAACGAATCTGTTGGGACTGGTCAAACACGTCACCGGAGTGGAGCTGGGGTACTTCGGCGACACCTTCGAGCGGCCGTTCTTCGAAGAGCCGCCGCTCTGGTTCACGGCCGACGCCGAGCCCAACGCGGACATGTGGGCCGACACCGATGAGTCGCGCGAACAGATCGTCGGACTCTACCGCCAGGCGTGGAAGCACTCGGACACCACGATCGAGACCTTCGCGCTTGACGCGATCGGTCGTGTGGCGTGGTGGCCCGAGGACCGAAGAGAGGTGACGCTGCACCAGGTCCTGGTGCGCGTGATCGCCGACACCCACCGGCACGCGGGCCACGCCGACATTCTCCGGGAGTCCATCGACGGGGCTGCCGGGATGTGGGAAGGCAACGACGCCATGCCCTCGGGCGACCGCTCGTGGTGGGACAGCCATCGAAGCCGACTGGAGCGCGTGGCGCGGGAAGCCGGCCGCGACTGACGCCGCCCCACCGAGCCGGAACGCCCCGATCCCGGACGTCAGTTCCACAGGGGAAGGTCGACCCATTGCCCGAATCCGTCCGGCTTCCCATTGGTGTAGACGAGGCTCAGCTGGGTGTAGTGCGACAGATCAGGGCGCTTCTTCCAAGGCTGCGGGGCGTTGAGCCGCACGATCACCCGGTACGAGTGGAACTTGCCCGCGGCGCAGTACGGCTTGCAGTCGTTCACCACGTTGAAGCCCTCGGCCACCGCGGAGTCAGGGTGCCACTGCGACCAGCGGAGCGAGGTGAGGCGGCTGTTGCCGTCACCGCACGCGAGAATGAAATCGGTGGGGCGCACCTGCGGGTGCCAGAAGCAGTCGACCATCACGGGCTGTCCCGCCTGGCGCTGCACGCTGGGCGTGGACGGCGTGGACGGCGTGGACGGCGTGGACGGCGCGGACGGCGGTGACGGAGCTGGGGCGGAGGAAGCTGTTCCCGCGATTGCTACGAGCGACACAGCGGCACAGAACGTCACCGCTGTCCTCACTGTGCGTCTTGACATGTTCGCTCCCAGTCGCAATCTCTTTCGACCAGCAGGCCCGGTGCCTGATCCGCCCCTTCTTGCGGCGGTCGGCTCCTGTATCGACGCTACGACGCTGTCGGAGGATGCACCACTCGCACGGAGTAACGCGTGCTCCCTCCCAGCGACGAACCCTGAAGGAGAGACAGCATGAGTACGACCAATCCACGGCGGCGGGCCGCCATGTTCGTCGGAGACGACGATCCCCGGCTCGATGCTCCCTCGACCGGCGAAGAGCGAGCCATGCTCATCGGATTTCTCAGGGCCCAGCGGACGACGCTGGAGCTGAAGTGCGCGGGTCTGGAAGGGGAGTTGGCCCGACGCTCCGTCGAGCCCTCCACGCTCTCGCTGCTCGGACTCGTACGCCATCTCGCCGACGTGGAGCGCCGATGGTTCCGTCAGGTTCTCGCCGGTCAGGACGCGCCACCACGCTTCTCGTCGGCGATGGAACCAGACGGTGACTTCGACGGCGCGGCTTCCGATCCCGACCTTGTGACCGAAGCGTGGCAGGCATGGCGCGACGAGGTCGCGTTCGCCGACGCCTTCACCAAGGACGCGCCCCACCTCGACGTCGCGGGCAAGGACGCGTGGCGTGGGACGGTGTCGTTGCGCTGGGTGCTCGTCCACCTGATCGAGGAATACGCCCGTCACAACGGACACGCCGATCTCCTCCGTGAACGCATCGATGGGGCGATCGGCGTCTGAGGAGGTGATGTCGGAGCTTGATCCGCCACACCAAGTCGGCCGTTGCGCTGAGCGTGTCGTCAGCCCAGCGGTTCTGTGGCAGCGTGTCAGCCGTGGGGGAGATGGTGGAGCGAGTGGACGAGCAGGACCGGACAGTGGGGGTGGTGGATCGAGGCGAGGCCATCCGCCGAAGGTGGCTGCACCGGGTCGCCACCACGGTCTGCCGCGACCCTGACGGTCGGATCCTCGTCCACCGGCGCCCCGATCACGTTTCCCGCTTCCCCGGCCAGTACAACTGGCTGGTCGGTGGTGCCGTGGGCGTGGGCGAGACCTACCCGGCGGCGGCCTCTCGCGAACTCGCCGAAGAACTCGGGGTCCACACCCCGACGCGGTTCCTCTTCAAGTACCTGTGCCGGGGTGTCATCAGTCCGTACTGGCTCGGCCTGGCGGTCCTGGACCGGCCGGTTGTACCGGATGCCTCGGAAGTCGCCTGGCACGCCTGGCTCACCCCGGTCGAACTGCGCGCTGCGATGTACGACACGACGTTCGTCCCCGACGCCCGCGACGCGTTTGTCCGGTACCAGGGGGAGCACGCGGGTCCACGCGGCCCCTTGCCACGAGGCTCGACGCTCCCACCGCGTCCGCAACGCTCAGTCTGACCGCTCCCCACCGAGCGGAACGGGTCCCGCCAGGCTCCTCCCTCCACCACCAGTGGGTAGAGGGGGCTGTGTGTGCGGCGTCCCGCCAACTCGAAGCTCAACACGCCCTGCAGACGCCCCCACAGGGCCCTGGATCCGCGGACAAAAAGGAGTTGGCTCTCGATCGCCGGGCCGGGACAGCGACAGGCGGAATGCCCGAGGGTGTCCTCCGCGACGACCCGCTGCCGATGCATCCATGGGGGGCGTTCCGGCCTGACGCGAGAGCGTTCCTCCACACGCTGGCACGACGGCCCGCCGTCCGCCGGCCGTGGCTGCGCAGGATCTACGACCGCGTGAGCGATCACCCCTACGCTCGCCCGTTCCAGCCAGGAGCCTCGCACGCAGCGGGTTCAGGCCTGATGGGGCCGGTCGGCCAGTCGAGCCAGGAGACCGCGGGCGGCATCGACGCACCGACCGACCCGCTCATGTGGGCCGACGCCCGCCATCGCCTCCGCGCGGAGCGGTATCTCAAGGCCGATGACAAGGTCGCGCGGCAGTACCTCGAGCACGTCCAGCAAGGGCAGTTCGCCCGTCTCGGGCACCATCCGCTCGAACATCGCCTCTTCCATGTAGTGGGGGATGGCGGGCACCAACGGGGCGTCGCTCAGCTGGATGTAGCCGATGACACCAGGATCGAGCCGCGCGAGGTCGTCCGGCCCGGAACCGGAGCGCACGATGTGCATCGTGTCGACCAGGAGGCGGAAGTCAGGCCGTCCGACCTGACGAACGACGTCGAGTGCGCTGGGCAGATCCGGGACCGTCAGGCCCGGACTGGCTTCCACCGTCGTCTCCATCCCGAGTGACGCGGCGTTCTCGGCGAGGATGCCGAACTGGTCGATGCTGCGGTCGAGGTCCGGATCGAGAGAGACCGTGTTGATCCGCCGGACACCGAGCTCCGCCATGATCTCGAGATCGCCGACTCTGTCCTGGATGTCGGCTCCCTCGCGGACCACCATGCCTTCCCCGAGCGAGATCGACACGTCGCGATCACGCATCGCGGCGATCATCTCGCGCCGCAGCGTTGGATCGTCCCGAAGGGAGAACGGCGGATAGATCGACGGGTTGTACGGATTCGATGTCAGGGCGGTCGAGATGTACCGGCAACCCAGGTCCGCGGCCAGGGCCACGAACGCGACCGGAGGCATTCCGAAGACGCTGAGAAGCTCGATCCCCAGCCTTTCCATCCATCTCGCCCGCTTTCGGTGGTCCGACGCCGCCTGGACAAGGCCGGGGCGGTGCTCGGTGACGAGGCGACGTCACCGCACACGTTCGATAATGGCATTCTCGTACAGTAGAGTAACATTCTCGCATCTGTGGGACCAGATGCGGAACGACCGATGTGGGCAGCTATCCGGGGGTGCCGTGACCTTGCAGCGGGTCGAAGTCGGGCTGGTCAGCGCCGACGAAGCCTTGGTGGAGTTCTTCGCCGCCGTGTTCGAACTGGAACGGCTCCCGGCGGTCAGGTCGGGCTCTGGAGTCGTACACCGGCTCGAGGCACCCGGCACGCGGATCAAGGTGATGGTTCCTTCGCGGCGGCCCGCCTCCGCCGAACCGGCCGAGCCTTTCTTTCACTTGACCGGCGTGCGCTATCTGACCATGTACGTCGATGATCTCGACGGGATCATCGAACGCGGTGTGGCCCGCGGCGGACGTGTGCGGCACGGTCCCATGGATGTGGGTCCCGGAGTGCGCGTCGCCGTCCTCCAGGATCCCGACGGCAACGCCATAGAAGTGGTCGACGGCGCTCCGTGAGCCGATCCGGTCGGCGCCGCGTCACTGGGATGACGCAAGTCCATCCTCCTGGCCCGGCGGTGTCCCACTGTTCCCGGGCAAGCCCGCCGTCCCGAAAAGCCCGCCGTCCCGACTCGTCGCATGACGGCAGCGATGCCACTACATTTGGTGTCATGACTGCCATCACCCTGCGGATTCCCGACGCCATGGACAAGGCGCTGCGCGACGCCGCGGCCGGCGCCCCCTCCCTGAACGACTACATCCTCCGAGCCGTACGTCGGCAGATGACGCTGGACGCCGCCCGTCGGCTCGCCCGGATCGAGCCCCTCGATCTGGGCGGCGAGGGCGACGCCCTGTGACGATCCAGAAGGGCGATGTCTGGGACGTCGACACCGGCAAGGGAAACCGCACGGTCCTCGTCGTCAGCCTCGACGGACTGGCCGACGCGTACGGCGCCGTGGTCGCCCTGGTGGTGCACGCCCCGGCCGTGCATCCCGATACGGCGATGAGCGTGCGCCTGACCACCCCGGTCGACGCCTCGGTCGTCGCCGTTAACCTGCTCCAGCTTTCCGCGGCGCGTTTCGAGACCGCCACCCTGCTCGGCAACATCGGGCCCGAGCAGCAGGCGCTCATCGACAACGCGCTCCGGGCGGTCCTCGACCTGTGAGGTGCGCGGTCCGGCCCGCATACCCCGCTGGACCTCATGGAGCGCCCTGCTCGGGTATACGATCAGATGGTGCGCGGTGAGCAGGGCGGATTGCCTGTGCGGCGTCTTCCTGAAGGGCTGCGCGCCTGGGAAATGGGAGCCATCGCCCCTGGCGCAGGCCCTGGCGTCCGTCGGGAACCCCGACCCTGATGAGCGCCGCGCAAGGAGTGCTCATGACCAGTCCACACGAGATCGATCCGCGCGCTCTCGCTGATCCGCGCAACGTCTATCCGACCGACGAAGAGTTCTACAGGAGCGGGCGCCCGGCCGACGCCGCACTGCCGGAGGACCGGCCCCGTGGAGGAGAACCCGCGACGCCGCTGAGGCGGCGGGGGACGTGGGCGACCGTTGCGCTCGTCGCCGGCATCATCCTGCTGATCCTCGTCGGGATCGCACTGTTCCCGTGAGTGATCGGGAGCAGCCGAAAGTCACCGTCACCAGGGAGACCCGGACGGGGCGGGAGCCGGACACTCGGACCGGCTCCCGCCCCGGACGGGGACCGCTCAGGTGCGGTAGGCGTAGTACGCCGCGTTCGGGTACGACGCGATGATGCTCGCCACCGACCTGTTGTAGGTGTTGGTGGAGTGGTACGTCACGTACGGCACGCCCTGCGGGCTGCGGTAGGTGACGATCATGCTGTGGTCCTTGGACCCGTCCTTGTTGAAGTCCATCTGCAGGACGTCACCCACGTCCAACTGGTAGACGTTGGCGAGGCTGGTGACCCGCTTGGAGGACAGGGCGAACCACGAGAACTCGTTGACGCCGACGAACGAGTCCGACTGGATGTCGGAGTTGCCGAACCACTTGTGGAAGTCGTCCGTGTAGCCGGGGACGTGCTTCCAGCCGCCCGCTTTCAGGGACTGGCTGACGAAGTTGGTGCAGTCGCCGCCGGCACCCTGCCCGTTGAAGTTCGGGTAGGCCGGGTTGTAGTTGTTCCAGTACTTGGCCGCGTACGCCGCCATGGCCTTGTAGTCGTAGCCGGAGGCCGAGAGGTTCTTCGGCTTGGCCGGCGCGGGCCACGTGGTGACGGAGCGGGTCGCCGAGGGCGGCGCGTCGTCGGCGGCCGTCTTCGGCGCGGCGACGAACGTGGTGGCGGCGACCTGGTTGACCGCGACGCCGTCATCGGTGTCACGGATGCCGGTCAGCTGCCAGTCGCCGTTGCGATCGGCCTTGAACGTCAGCTCGTGGTGAGCCTGGAAGCCGGTGGTCTTCGGCTCGTTGCCCTTGACCTTCTCGTAGGTCAGCGTCGTCGTCTCGGTGACGTTGACCGTGGCGTGACGGCCCTTCAGTCGCGTACGGTCCAGCGAGACGCTCGTGTTGGCCGAGCTGTACTTCTCGCCGAGCGACTCCAAACGGGACTTGCGGCCCCGCAGTTGCGACAGTGCGGACTTCTCCTCGCGCGACAGCGTGGAGGACACCCGCACGTCGCCGGAGAACCGCGACGACAGTGACGTGTTCCGACTGGTCTTGCCGCCGTCCACCAGGGCGTCCGTACGGTCGGTGAAGACCGCGTCCGCCAGCCGTTGGAAGGTGGCTTTGGTCGACGGATCCACGGCGGGGTCGGCGACACTCGACGCGCCCGCGGTCCAGTTGGGCAGCAGCGCGGCGCCGGCGACGACCGAGGCGGCCGCTGCCGTGACTATGGTCGCCCGTCGCCGCTTACGGCTCAGTTTCCTTGATCTCAATGATGTTCCCCTCTACGCCGGTACTCGATACCGGGAGCCGCATCCTCGCACGGCATGTGTGGCTCCTGTGAAGGGGGTTGCCGAAGTGGCCCAACCGCAACACACGACTCGTCGACGGGACCGTCGTCCCCCAGCCCGCCCCGACGCCGCGCCGCGCGTTTTCGTCCCGATACCGCTCACCCACACCTGGGCGAAGTTGCCCAAATCGCTGCCCCACGAAGGCAGTACCCCGCCGCCCCTTCGCCCCGGTGGCCCTTGGCTCCGCGTTCCGTACGCCGACCTGCGCAATGTGCCGTACGGCGAAGGGCTGTTACCGACGGCGGGGACGCGCGGGCGTGCGGCTCAGGAGGTGACGCGTGCGAGGAAGTCGCGGATGTACCCGGCGATTTCCTCCAGGTGGCTCTCCAGGGCGAAGTGTCCGGACTCGAGGAGATGGATCTCGGCGTCGGGCAGGTCGCGTCGGAAGGCGCGGGCTCCGTCCGGGCCGAAGATTTCGTCGTTGGCCCCCCAGACGGCCAGCAGCGGCACCTGGCTGTCGCGGAAGTACTGCTGCAACTGGGGGTAGAGGGCGACGTTGGTCGGATAGTTCCGGAACAGTGCGAGCTGGATGGCGTCGTTGCCGGGGCGGTCGAGCAGCGCCTGGTCGATGGTCCAGCTGTCCGGGCTGACGAGGCTCGGATCCGCGACCCCGTTCAAGTACTGCCATCGGGTCAGTTCGAGGGTCAGGGCCCCGCGGAGGGGGGCTTCGTTCTCGGGCGTCGGGTTCTCGGCGTAGGCGAACAGCCCGTCCCAGAATGCCTTGACGAATCCGTCGGTGTAGCCGTTGCCGTTCTGCGTGATGATCGCGGTGATGCGCTGCGGAGACCGTGTGGCGAGCCGCCAAGCGATGGGCGCTCCGTAGTCCTGGGCGTAGACGGCGAACCGGTCGACGCCGAGCTGTTCCAACAGGGCGGCGGTCACGTCGGTCAGAGTGTCGAAGGTGTAGTCGAACTCGTCGACCGTCGGCATGGCCGACTGTCCGAATCCGATCATGTCGGGCGCGATGACGCGGTAGGTGTCGGCGAGTGCCGGGATGAGGTTCCGGAACATGTGCGAGCTCGTCGGGAAGCCGTGCAGCAGCACGAGCGCCGGTGACCGCGGGTCTCCGGCCTCCCGGTAGAAGACATCCATGCCGTTGACGGTGGCGGTGCGGTGATGCACGACGCTGCTCATGTCAACCTCCAAGGTTGCTTTGAACGGTTAGCCGCAGTCCAGCATGGAGGGTCTAACCTGTCAAGTCATCTTTGATGGTTAGATTCGCAGAGCCGGAAGCCCCGCACTCCCAGAGCCCCGGCCAGGGGCTCACAGATCCAGCAGGACGTCAGTGGTGGGGATGCTGCAGCACGGCAGTACTTCACCCGAGGCGGGATCCTCCAGGGGCTGCGTCGTGTACTCGACCTGACCGGTGAGCAGAGGAGTGGCGCAGGTGTGGCACACCCCTGTGCGGCAGGACCAGCGCGTGGGGACCTCGCACGCCTCCGCCAGCTCCAGCAGCGTCGCGTACCGTTCCGACCAGCCGGTGGACAGGCCGCTGCGGGCGAAGGTCACGGAGGGCCCGGCGCCCCGGGGACCGGGCGGCTGGTGAGGAGGTCCGGAACCCGTGTGGGTGATGCCGGGGTTGATGGCCGCGAGTGCCCCGAAGACTTCGGTGTGGATGTTCGAACTGCTCAGCCCCGCCCGCTGGAGCGCGGATGTCACCGTCGACATGAAGCCCTCGGGGCCGCACAGATAGGCGTGCGCATCCGCAGGGATGCCGAGCTCCCGGATCCCGTCGCTGGTCATGCGTCCGTGCGTGATGCCCGGCCCCCCGGCGATCTCGAGATCCGGGGCGGTGTAGTAGATGAAGACGCGGGCGTGCGGCAGGCGGGCCAGGAGTTGCCGGGCCTCTTCCGCGAAGGGCTGCTGTCCCGGATCGCGCGCGGTGTGCACCCACCACACGGCGCGGGAGCTGTGTTCGAGGGCCAGTTGGTGCAGCATCGCCAGAACGGGCGTGACGCCGATGCCCGCCGAGAACAGTGCCACGGGCGTGTGGTCATCGGCCAGCACGAACGTCCCGCGAGGGGCTGCCGCTTCGATGACGTCGCCCGTGTGCAGATGGGTGTGGAGATAGGTGCTGACCTTGCCGCGGTCTTCGCGTTTGACGCTGATCCGGTACTCGGCGGCACCGGGGGCGGAGGACAGCGAATAGGAACGCACCAGGTCGGGCCGGCCCTCTTCGGGGATCCGTACGGTCAGGTATTGGCCGGGCGCGGCCGGGGGCAGCGTCTGCGAGTCGATGGGCCGCAGGAGGAACGAGGACACCGTGGGGGTCTCGGGTACGACCTGGGTCACGCGCAGCCGCTTGAAGCCCCTCCAGCCCGGCGCGGTGGGTGCGGGGGCGGGCGGCTGGTCGAGTCGATGGCTCATCTCCTGGAAGGACTGCTGCCATCCGGGGCTGAGCGCCTCGATGGTCAAGGCGGTACGCAGTCTGGCCGGGTCGGGGTCCGGAAGGTAGAGCAGGGCGTCGGTGTCGGCGACGCTGAGGGACCCCCGGCCCGTGCGGGTCCGGGTGATCGGGTCTCCGGCCCGGACCCGGCCCTCGGCGATGACGCGGAGGTAGAAGCCGGGGCGGTGGTGGGCGACGAGCAGGGAGGCCATGCGCGGTTCGTTCAGGCGCATGCCGACGCGGTAACAGGTCACGCGTGGCTGGGTGACCTCGAACTCGGCTTCGCCGATGCGGTACCGGTCGCCGATGCACACCTCGTCGTCCGCCAGCCCGTCGACGGTGAAGTTCTCCCCGAACTGGCCGAACTCCAGATCGTCGCGCTCGAGGACCTTGCGCCAGTACGCGTAGGACTGCGTCTGGTAGACGAGGACAGCCCGCTGCTCCCCGCCGTGGCCCTGCAGGTCGCCCTGGCCGTCACCGTCGATATTGAGGCGGCGCACCATCCGGGGGCCGTCGACGGGATGCTTCCACGCTCCCGTGTGTACCGTCCTGTCGCGCCAGCGCACGTCCTTCGGCCGTCCCACGTTGACTGAGAGCAGAGTCGCCATCTCGTCCTCCCGGTGCGGCGCCGCCGCACGGCGAAGTCGGTCGCCTCAGCATGCTGCTCAGTGATCCGGCCGATCGGAACCCGGCTTCGTGGGTCATGCGCACGTTTTCCTCCGGCGCGGGAGGCGAAGAAGCCTACAAAAAGGTACAAAAGTAGTGTGAGCAAGAATCCTGAAACCCCGCAAGACATGGACAAATGGGCTGACCGGATCCGGACGGTCTCCTCGACCTCCGATCCTCAGGCCGCCCGCAAGCTGGCCGGTGACATCTACCGTGCCGCACAGGAAGATCTCGACGCCGAACGTGCCCGGGCGGAGTACGAACGCGAGGAATGAGTCTGTCCGTCCCGTCGGCACATCACGCCCCACGGTGAGGGGGCGACCTTCGCCGTGGGGCGACGCTCGGGTCCCGCAGGAGGCGGCCTCGAGTGCGTCCCGGTCGTACCCGGCTGCGTCCCGGTCGTACCCCGCCGTCCGTGGCCGACTCCGATTCAGGGGGAGAGGACCTCGTCGGTCCCCAGGCTGCGGTCGACCCCGTGAGGCACCACCTGCTGGCCCGGTTCGAGGTGCAGACGCTCACCGTCGAGGTAGACCTCGACCCTGTCCGGCTCGAACGAGACCAGGTCGCCGACGCGCCCGACCTCGGGGTAGGCCTCGCGGTACGACCACGCCGCCTTCTTGGCCTCGCCGATGTCGTAGTAGTCGGCCAGTCCCTTGTAGGGGCAGAACGTCCGACCCTCCACCGGCGTCAGTTCCTTCTCCTGGATGTCCTCGCGCGGTACGTACCACCGCGGTGCGAACCCGGACTCGTAGAGCACCACCGGACGCGTGGTCCGTGCGATCACCGTGTCCCCAGAGCGCACCTCAAGGGTGCGGGAGGTGTCGCGGATGTCGATGCGGTGATAGGCGTCCGCCGCGTGCCCGAGGATCCGTTCGTCCTCCTCGTAGAAGGCGTCCATGGCCCTCCAGGCGAAGGCGACACGTCCCTCCAGCTCGGCGGCGTACGAGGGGAGCCCCGTGAACTGCCACGCCGCACGCTCGGTGCGACGGCCGCCGACGTCCACGGTGAACCAGGACGTCTCGCCGAGCTCGCGGTGCCGGGTGGTGCGCCCGCTCGCCTCGAGAACGCCGGAACGCAGTGACGAGAGCGGGAAGTAGGCGACGGGGTAGCGCCCCGGCTCGTGCAGCAGTACGACGTCCTCGCTGTCCGCGATCCATTCCCCGCCGAACCTCACCCTCAGCCGGCGGCGGAGCCGTTCCGTGAAGAGCAGCCGCTCCGGCAACGGCTCAGGGGTGAGGAACCTTCCGAGCGCTGTGGAGGAGAGCGGTCCTTGCTGCCATGACAGTCCCATGGCCGGTTCCCTTCTGAGACTAATGAATACAATGAGCGTAGAACCATTAGATTGCTCCGGCAAGGCGGCGCACTAATGGGTAGCATGAAGCCGTGCGCATTCGAGTTGGTGTAGATGAGCTTCAGGCGGCGGGGTTCCCCATGGGTGGTGAGCCGCTCGTCGCACTGGACCTGGCGGACACGCTGATGACGGTGACCGAACCGGCCACGGACCTCATCGGGAACCCGGAGGCCTCGGCGGCCTGGTGGGCACTGCAGTCCGGAAGCCTGCCGCCCGGGCCTGTGCCCGACGCCGCGGCGGTGCGCCGGCTGCGTGCGGCGGTTCGCGACGTCCTGGACAGTCACCTGGAGGGCCGCCCGGCGCGGCCCACGTCGGTGGACGACATCAACGCCGCCGCGGCAGCGGCTCCCGTGAGTCCTCGTCTGGTCGTGACGGCCGACGGGAGCAGGGGCGAGGAACGCTGGCACACCGAACACGGCGGGAACGCCGCGTTGGCCGCCATCGCCGCGGAGGCCATCGGGCTCCTCGCCGACAACGAGCGGCTCGGGCTTCTGCGCCGTTGTGCCAACCCGGCCTGCTCGATGCTCTTCCTCGCCGAGAACAAGCGTCGCAGGTGGTGTACCAGCAACATCTGCGGCAACCGGGCACGGGTCGCCCGCCACTACGAACGAACCCACACCGACGGAGTCGGCGGAATCTGACCCGCGGAGCGGCCGCCGCAAGGGGCGGGCGACAGGGCGCTCCTCACCACGGGCCACGGGCCACCAGGGCGACGGTGGCACCGGGGCGACGGTGGCACCCCGGCCACGCCCGGCTTCCACCCCGGCGGACACGCACCGGCCGGATGCCGCCGCGTGCCCACGCCGTGAACTTCTCGCCCCGTGGCCCCGAACTCGCCGCACGGCGGGGGCGACGCCAGGCCACGGCCCTGCGGCTACGACCGGCCCGCCGACGGCCTGCCCGGCGTCCGGTTACGCGCTGGTCGGCGCCGCCTGCTGCACGACCTCGAAGGACCACAGCGTGGACCCGCTGGCCGCCGGCTTGGGGCGCTCCCCGCTCGCCGCGTCACCGCCCTGGTGGGCCGCCTTCATGGGGCCCTCCATCCAGGCCTGGAAGGACTCCTCGTCACGCCACCGCGTGTACACGAGGTAGCTGTCGGTGCCTTCGACGGGGCGGAGGAGTTCGAACCATTCGAATCCGTCGGAGTTCTCCACGGCATGGGCACGCGAGGCGAAGCGCTTCTCCAGCGTTTCCCGCTGCTCGGCCGGGACGGTCAGTACGTTGATCTTGACTACGCTCATGGCCCCATCCTGCCCCACGGCGCTCCTGGGAGACGGCCGGCTTGCGTGTGTCAACGTCCCGGCCGCTGGTGCCGGATGCGCTGGGCGACTTCGCTGTTCTCGGTCTCCCACCAGGGACGTACGAGTTCCGATGTCTGTGCCGCTCCCGGCGCGGGCGTCGCCGGAACCAGCTCCGCCTCCAGACGGCGGTCCAGTATGACGGTCTCGGCGCGTTCGGTACGGGCCCACTGCACCAGGATCGCGAGGAGGAAGGGCAGCGCCACCAACTCGGCGATGCTGATCATCGCGCCACCGCCCAGCTGCTGGTCATGGAGTACGTCCGGCGCCCAGGACGGCGCGTGACGCAGATACCAGGCCCCGGCGATGAGCGTGCCGTGGGTCATCACGACGATGCCCGGTACGGCGTCGATGATCCCGTCGAGGAACACCAGCGCCGCCCGGACCGGATGGGTACACCACCTCGGCAGCGCCGCCTCGCGGGTGAGCATCGGCAAGACGAACAGGCTGCCGGCGAGCAGCAGGTGCAGATACATCACCTCGTGCAGCCAGTCGTCGCGCAGGGCGGTCGCGAAGTACGGCGTGAAGTACACCGTCAGCTCCGTCGCGAGCACCAGAGCCGTGCTGACCAGCGGGAAGGTGAGCAGGCGTACCAGCCGCCCGGTCAGCGCCCGCTGCACACGCCCGGCGGCACGCGCGGGCAGGGAACGGAGAGCCAGCCGCAGTGGATCGCCCAGAGCCAGCCCGAGTGGTGCGATCAGGTCGAGGAGGACGTTCTGGACGGCGGCCGGCCAGAACAGCACGTGGTCGTACACGGCCAGCGCGGACATCGTGGCCACGACGAGGGTGCCCAGGCCGAGCACCGCGAAGGCGCCGGCGCGCGGCAGGGGCCAGTGCTCGCCCCGGCGCCTGAGACGCAGCACGCCCCAGCCGTACAGCGCGCCCAGGATGACGACCACCAGCAGCGCGGGCACGTCCGGTTGCCATGAGGTGAGGAATCGTCCCACGGTGAGCTGTGGTGGATTCTCCATCGCGTTCTACCTCCACGGCATGCCAGATCTGCCGTGGCACTCTATGCCGCGCGCGACCGGCCCCGGTCGCGCACGCACCGGACTCGCCCGCGGTCACACCGAGCTCATACCCAGCTCATACAAAGCACGACGGACGTGTCATGCAAAGCACGACGGACGTGTTCCGACGCACGTCCACGTGCCTCGGCGTCTGACCACTGCGCGGTCGTGTGTGTTCCGGACGGTCCGGACCGTCCGGAACACACACGTCGCCCGAGGCAGCGGCGGGCGGGCCTACCTGGCGAGTTCGGCCGGTTCATCGAGCCGTGTCAGTTTCCGCGGGTTCGCGATCGCGTGGATCCGGGTGACCTTCCCGTCCTCCACCACGAGGCTCACCGCGGCCACTCGGCCGTCGATCTCGATCCGGCCCGCCGGCGCGCCGTTGAGCCACACCGCCGACACCGCCCGGCCCGGGAGAGCGAGCATGCTCGCCACCAGTGCGGCCCCGTGGATCGGAGCCCGAGCGGCGCCCGCAAGCCCACCGCCGTCGGCGATCAGAACCACGTCCGGTGCCATGACGTCCAGCAGTTCCTGCAACCGGCCGGTGCGCAGCGCGGCCAGGAACCGCTCCACCACGGCCTGCTGCTCCGACCGGCTCACCGGCACCCGCGGCCGCCGGGCCGCCACGTGTTCGCGTGCCCGCCGCGCGATCTGCCGCACCGCTGCCGCGGACTTCCCGACGGCCTCGGCGATCTCGCCGTACGGCACCTCGAAGACCTCGCGGAGCACGAACACCGCGCGCTCCGTCGGCCCCAGCGTTTCGAGCACGGTCAGCATCGCGATCGACACGTTCTCCGCGAGCTCGATGTCCTCGGCGACGTCGGGGCTGGTCAGCAGCGGCTCCGGCAGCCACTCGCCGACGTACTCCTCGCGACTGCGCGACAAGGTCCGCAGACGGTTGAGCGCCTGCCGTGTGACGGTTCGTACGAGATAGGCCCGCGGGTCACGCACCTGCGCGCGGTCGACGTCGGCCCACCGGAGCCAGGACTCCTGCAGTACGTCCTCGGCGTCGGCCGACGAGCCGAGCATCTCGTAGGCGACCGTGAACAGGAGGCTGCGATGGACGACGAACGGGTCCTCGGTCATGCCGTCGACGCTACGCCGAGGTTCTGCGGACGCGCGGCCAGCGGAATCTCGCAGGCGTCGGAGTAGCCCTGCGACGTGATCCCGTGCGCCGTGTTGCACCTGGTGGCAAAGTTGGCGAAGCCGATGAACACGGTGAGTTCGACCATCGCCGCCGGGCCGAGCCGGTCGAGCAGCCGCGCGGACAACTCGTCGGTGACGGTCGTCGGTGTGTTCGTCATGGCCTCGGCGTACTCCATCACGTCCCGCTCCAGCGGCGTGAACACCTCCGACTGCCGCCAGCGCGGCACCTGGCTCGCCTTGGTCAGGTCCAGGTTCTGGTTCAGCGCGTGGAAGTAGTTGATGTCGAGGCACCAGCTGCAGCCGACCTGTGCCGCGACGGCCATGTGGGCGAACGTCTTGAGGCTCGCGTCGGCCGCGTCCCACGTGGCCACCTTGGCCGAGAACTCCTGGTTGGCCTCGGCGAGTTCGGGGTGGTTCCACAGCACCTCGACGGGCTCGGGCACGGTACCGAGTTGCTTGATCATGATTTCGCGGAGCTCGACGGGGAGCTCGGCCTTCGGGACGCGCAGCGTCATGGTGTTCTCCTTGTACGTGTGCCTGTTGGGCCGTTCGTCATGAAGACACCGCCCGACCCGGGCATGTGACAACGGGGCTCAGGGCCCGGCTTCGGGTTTTCCCCACCGTGGGCGGGGCCGGGCACCACCCTTGGTCCGGGTGGTAGGGCCATGGGGCCCGGGTTCGGGATCCGGTTGGCTGGTCGGCGTCAGCAGGCGGTGGTCCACCAGCCCGAACCGGAGGTTCGAACCATGCATGCTCTTGAGGCCGGTACGCAGCGCACAACAACCAGGGCCGGCAAGAAGAAGGCGGCAGCCGTCGGCCTCGCGGCAGCCGCGCTGGTCGCCGCCGTGCTGCTGCCGGAGGCGGCCTCCGCGGCCTCCGGGCACCGCGCCGCACGCGCCGAATACACCCGGGCCGAGCTCCGCCGCGACCTGGCCGCCGTACGCAAAGCGGGTGGCGGGGACGTGAACGTGCTGGCCAGGGTCGACGGCCTGCCCGGAGGACGGGTGCAGGCCCGCCTCGGCACCGTGTCGGCCGGTTCCCACGCCCCCGTGCCGTGGGGCTCGCACTTCCGGACGGCCTCCACCACCAAGGCGTTCGTCGCCACCGTGGTGCTGCAACTCGCCGCCGAGAAGCAGCTCTCGCTGGACGACACCGTCGAGCACTGGCTGCCCGGCGTGGTCTCCGGCAACGGCAACGACGGCTCCCGGATCACCGTGCGCGACCTGCTCCGCCAGACCAGTGGGCTGTTCGACTACATGGACGACCCGGACATGCAGCGGAAGCTCCGCGAGCACTTCGACGAGAACCGTTACAACGACACCTCCACTCACGACCTGGTCATGATGGCCGTGGCCCACAAGCCGCTGTTCGTGCCGGAGGCCGGCCGCACCCGCTGGGCGTACTCCAACACCAACTACCTGCTGGCCGGAATGATCGCCGAGAAGGCGAGCGGCACCGGCTGGAGGGAGTTGGTCGAACACCGCATCATCGCCGGACTGGGCCTGCGCCAGACCTCGGTGCCCGGGCTCGACCCGTTCCTGCCCACGCCGTACGTGAGCACCTATCTGACCGGCACGGACGGCACCAGGCTCGACGTCACCACGAACAGCTACCTGCACACCGCCGACTCCGGAGTGGTGAGTACCACCGCGGACCTCAACACCTTCTTCCGCTCGCTGGCCGACGGCCGCCTGCTGCCGGCCGAGCAGTGGCGGGAGATGCGGCAGACCGTACAGCGCACCGACGACCCGGAGGATGTCGCGGAGCTGCCCGAGGGTACCTACGGTCTGGGCCTGCGCGAGGTCCCGCTGTCCTGCGGCGGCCACTACTACATGCATGAGGGCGACGGGTTCGGCACCTACACCCGCCCCGCGGTCAGCTCGGACGGGCGGCGCGCGGTCACGATCTCCGTCACCACCACCTCCGGGATGCCGGACCTGCCCACGCTCAACCGGGCCACGGGCACCCTGATCGACCACGCGCTGTGCGCCGCCGGCCGGTAGGCGCGGCGGGCATCGTGCGACGGCACCACGCCGACCGACACCATCGAAGTGGTACGCCGTCAGCTCGACGGCCGTCGGTTCTGGTCGTCCGATCAGTCGTCCTGTTTCCATGACCCGCTGGGTCGGCCGCTCACGCAGCGCACGCGGAGCTCGGCCTTGCCCGCCGTGCCCTCGAACCTCACTTCGGCGTGTTCGTCGGGCCCCGCGTCGGCGCGTTCGACGCCGAAACCCTGTGCGGGGGCCCACGACACCAGCCGCACCACCGCGCCGTCGCACTCGGCGATGACCGTCCCGCCCGGAGTGGAGAACACCTCCTTGACCGTGGTGGCGGAGGGACCTCCCGCGGACGGAGAGGACGTCGGAGTCGGGGTGTGGGACGCCGTGCTCGGGCCCGCCGATGGGGAAGCCGTAGCCGAGGCGAGCTGCCGCTCGACCTGCTCCGGGGTGAGCACCCCGCCCTCCGTGGAGGAGGTGATCCCGTCGCCGATGACCTGTACGGCGGCCAGACCCGTGAGCGTGGCGGCCACGGCGGCGGTCGCCCAGCCGGCCACGGCGAGAACAGTGCGGGAAGGCATGCGGACGACTATGCCGTGGTCGTCGTTAACGACAGAACCGGGGGACCCTAAGGGACGGTTAACCGGGTCGGCCCGCCCGCCGACTCGGATAGCGTGCCTGCTGTGGTGCGCCTGCTGCTGATCGAAGACGACCCGACGATACGTACACCGCTGATCCGTGCACTGAGTGAGCGCGGCCACGCGGTCGCCGCCGCGTACACCGCGATGGGCGGCCTGCAGACCGCGTTGGACGAGCGTCCGGACCTCGTGGTCCTCGACCTCGGTCTGCCGGATCTGGACGGCATCCAATTGCTGCGCATGTTGCGAGCGGTCAGCTCCGTACCGGTGATCATCGCGACGGCGAAGGACGACGAGGCGGAGATGGTGCGGGGGCTGGACGCGGGCGCCGACGACTATGTGGTGAAGCCGTTCACCGCCGCCCAACTCGAGGCGCGGGTCCGGGCGGTGCTCCGGCGGGGCGCGGGACCTCAGGAGAGCGCGGCCACGACCGTCGTCGGTGATCTGCGCATCGACCCGGGAGCACGCGAGGCGAGCCTGGCCGGCGTCATGCTCGATCTCACACCCCGCGAGTTCGATCTCCTGCACCACCTCGCCGTTCGGGCGGGACGGGTGGTCACCAAGCGGGAACTGCTCACCGAGGTGTGGCGGGTGCCCTACGGCAGCGCGGACAAGACGGTCGACGTGCATCTGTCCTGGCTGCGCCGCAAACTCGGCGAGACCGCTCAGGACCCCCGATACCTGCACACCGTACGGGGCGTCGGGGTCCGGTTGAGCGCACCCGCGGACCGGCGATGAGGCGGCGGCTGACCCTGCTCGTCGGCGCCACCATGTGCCTGGCGCTCCTCGCCTTCGTGGTGCCCTTGGCGCTGCTGCTGCGCACGGTGGCGCAGGACCGCGCCGTCGTCGCGGCCGCCGCGGACGCCCAGAGCCTCGTCTCCCTGGTGGGGACCGCCGACCCGGACACCCTGCGCTTCAGCGTCGAGCACATGGCCGCCGGATCCCGAGGTCCGGTCACGGTCTTCCTGCCCGACGGGTCGGTGCTGGGCACCCCGGCACCACGGACCAGCGCCGTGCGGCTCGCGGCCCGAGCGGGAGTGAGCAGGACCGTGGAGCGTCCCGACGGCCGCGAGATCGTGGTGGCCGTGCTGGGACGGCAGGACGGGACTGCCGTGATCCGCGCCTTCGTTCCCGCGGCCGAGTTGACCCGCGGGGTGACCCGGGCCTGGCTCGTCCTCGTCGGCCTGGGCGTCGCACTCCTGCTGCTCGGCCTGCTCGTCGCGGACCGGCTCAGCCGTACCCTCGTCGCCCCCATCGCGGAACTGTCCGCCGTCTCCCACCAACTGGCACGGGCCGACCTCACCGCACGGGCCCGTCCGGTCGGTCCGCCGGAACTGCGCGAGGTCGCCGGGGCGCTCAACCACCTGGCCGGGCGGATCCAGGAACTGCTCCGGGAGGAGCGCGAACAGGTCGCGGACCTGTCCCATCGACTGCGGGCGCCGCTGACCTCACTGCGGCTGGAGACCGAGTCACTCGCCGACGCCGACGAGGGAGCCCGTATCGCCGCACGCGTGGACGCCATGGAACGCGCGGTCACCGGCCTGATCAGCGAGGCCCGCCAGCGTCGGGTGGCGCGCGTCGACGCGGCCTGCGAGGCGACGGCCTCGCTGCGTGAACGGGTGGCGTTCTGGACCGTGTTGGCCGAGGACACCGGACGGGCGGTCACTCTCGACGTGGCGGCGACCGGCCCGCTGTTCGTCGGTGTGGCGGCCGACGAACTCGCCGCCGCCCTGGACGCCCTGTTGGGCAATGTCTTCGCCCACACACCCGACGGCACCGGGTTCGCCGTCACCCTGGCTCCCCGAGCCGGGGGCGGAGCCTTGCTGACGGTGGCGGACGACGGCCCCGGTATGTCGGCCGATCAGGTACGGCGTGGCGCGAGCCGGGGAGGGTCGACCGGCCTCGGGCTGGACATCGCCCGGCGCGTCGCCCAGTCCAGCGGTGGACGCCTGGACCTGGCCACGGGTCCGACCGGCGGTGCGCGGGTGACACTGGAGCTGGGTCCACCCGCCTCCGGTCCGTCCCCGGAGGGCCGGCTTTAGGGGTCGTACGCCTCAGGCGGAGCCCCTGTCTGCGGTGTGGGCCTCGAGCACGTCCCTGAGTTGGCGCCGCACGGCGATGCCGAGCTTGGGGAACGCCCGGTACGAGTGCGAGCTGACGGTGCGCGGCGAGAGCGTGCCGGCCACCAAGACCCGGTGGGTGATGCGCGGCCGGTGGCGCCGGGCATCACCCACCGGGGAACGACTCAGTGCTTGTTGACCGCCGAGGCCCAGTCGAAGTTCACGCCCATCTGGGCGTACATGGTCGAGTACCCGACGAAGCAGTTGAACTTCTCGACCTTGCCGTTGTGCAGGTACCAGAAGTCGGCAGTCGGTACGTCGATCTTCGCGCCGTTCGGCTTGACCGTGCCCGCCGGTGACTGCAGCGGTCCCTCGAACGTGCCCTGGATCGACAGCTCGATGCTGATCACGTCGCCGTTCACGGTGATGCGCTTGAGTTCACGGTGCACGTCGGGGAAGAGGTTGGCCATGTAGGGCAGAACGTCACCGAGTGCCTTGCCCCGATATGCCTGGCCGGGGACCATGTCGTTGAAGACGCCGTCGTCGGCGAAGCTGTTGACGAACGTGTCGACGTCCAGGCTGTTGCCCTCCGCCACGTGGTAGTCGCGCAGGACGACTGCGAGGTTGGCCCTCTCGTGCTTGGTCAGGTGGCGGTTCGTCAGCGGCAGCTTCGCCAGGTCGCCAGGAGTCAGGTCCGCGTGGGCAGCCGTACTGGTGTGGACCGCCGCACCGCGGTGGACGGGGCTTGCGGCCTGTGTCGGCGCAGCGGCGATGGAAAGACCACCCAGGATCGCTATCGCGGCCGTGGCGGTGATCGACTTCCGGCTGAGCAGCTTCATGTCGTGTTCCTCCAGGTGTGTTCTCAGGATCCGAGATCCGTCGCAACGGTCTCTCGCGCTTGGTTAGTAAATCAAACGCTCGCTTGAGATTATGAACGGCGGCGCAGGCTGTCAAGCACTTGTTTGAATTGTGTGCTCGCGTCGGGACGGGCTCCGCTCGAGCGCGGCCTCGATCCGTGAGGCGGCTGTTTGACAATGAACTCAAGCAGCTGCTTGAGTTCATGCTGTGATAGGGGCGAAAAAGACGGACCTGCGCCGAGAGGCTGGTCAGCGTACGCGGGACGGCCTGCAGACGGCCGCCCTGGAGTTGCTCGCGCAACGAGGCCAGGAGGGCGTGACACTCCGCGAGATCACCGATCGCGCCGGGGCCAACGTCGCCGCGGTGAGTTACCACTTCGGGTCGCTGAAGGCACTGTGCGACTCGGCGATAGAGCACGCGCTGGAACGGTATCTGGACGCGCAGATCCTGGCGCTCGATCCCCTTGGCTCCACTTCGACACTCCAGGAGATGGCGGCGGCCTTCGCCCGGCCGATGGTGCGCGCGCTGGCGGCCGGTGGACAAGACCTGGCCGTGATGCGGACTGTGGCGCGCGTCGGCATCGATCCGCCCCAGGGGTGGGAGCGGCTGAACGGCAAGTTCGACCAGAGTCGCCGGGAGGCCCTCCGGGTGCTGACGGCGAACCTGCCCGGAGTCGACGAGCAGGAACTGATCTTCCGTACGCGATGCGCGGCCGGCCTGCTGAACTGGCTCGCGCTGGCACCCATCGGCGCCGAGCTGGCCGCCATGTCCGCCGAGCAGATCGAGCGGCAGTTGGTCCCCGTGGTGGCTGGGGCGTTCCGCGGGGACGCCGTCGTCGGCCGCTGACCGGGCCCAAGGCCACCGGACTCACAAGCTGTCGCCTTTCCGGGCGTGATCGACGCGTTTCCACTGGTCGGGGACAGGAGCGGTGATTCCGTGGGAGTGGTGGCCCATCGGGTCGTCACGGCTCGTCCGCCTCGCCACGTAGGACAGGGTCTTAGCCCGCTCTTAGCACTGACGCAGTGCGGCCCTATCCCGGATCGGGCGAACCTCTTGTCACCAAAGGGCAATCGCAGGAGGTTCGCCATGAAACGCACATCCATGATCCTGCTCACCGCGGGAGCGCTCGCTGTCACCGTCACCGGCACCGCTCTCGCCGGCGGTGGCAGCCACGACGTTCCCCCCAGCCGGAACGCGTCGTCCATCGTGACCGCGACTCCGACCGCACCTCCCACGACCCCGAACATGCCGGTCACCAGCTCCCGTGCCGCCGAGATCGCCCTGGGACACGTCGGCGGCGGGCAGGTCATCGAGGTCGAGCCGGAAGTGGAGCACGGCCGTACGGCGTGGAGCGTGAGGATCCTCAAGAACGGCAGTCGGCACAAGGTGTACGTCGACCGGAGCAACGGCCGGATCATGAGGGCGGAGCAGGAGTCGGCGGGCGACGGTCACCACCGCGACGACCGGGGCGGCGCCACCGACGACCGTCGCGACGATCACCACGGTGGCAGCGACGACAACGGTGGCGACACCCATGGTCGACACCACCACTGAGGGCGGCGGGTGTTCGGCGTAGGTCGCCTGCCGGTGCGCACGCTGTACCTGGGGCAACTCCTCGGCGGCTGAGATCCCCCGCGCCTACAGGGCCGGTCCCTCGCCCTCGCGCTCCTGGTGGGAGTAGCGCTGTTCCTTCCAGGGGTCGCCGACGTTGTGGTAACCGCGTGCCTCCCAGAAGCCGCGCCGGTCCTCGGTCAGGTACTCGATGCCGCGCAGCCACTTGGGGCTCTTGTAGCCGTAGAGGTGCGGGACGACGAGACGCAGCGGGAAGCCGTGTTCGGCGGTGAGGAGCTCGCCGTTGTGGTGGGTGGCCAGGAGGGTCTCGGGAGCCGTGAAGTCGCGCAGACGCAGGTTGGCGGCGTAGCCGTACTCCGCCCAGGCCATGACGTGCGTGACGTCCGGAGAGGGCGGTGCCAGGTCCAGGACCGTCGTGGCGGCGATCCCGAACCACTCGTGGTCCGTCGAGGTCGGGCCGGTCGCGCAGTGCAGGTCGGCGACGACCGTCGTGTGGGGGAGGGCGGTGAACTCCTCGAAGGACCACGTGCGTTCGTCGCCGGCGGCGGTGGCGCCGAAGACGCGCAGGTTCCAGCGCTCGGGGCGGAAACGGGGGACGGGGCCGTAGTGCGAGACGGGCCAGCCGTGCACATGGCGCCGGCCCGGAGGAACGCGGCGGGGTGCGGTGGGGGTGCTGCCCGGTGCACCAGGGTGGTCGCCTCCCATGGGTGCTCTCCTTCCTCCGGCCGGCCAGTCCACTGTGCAGCCTAGGTGCCCGCCCCCAGGGGGCCGAGGCAGGGGCACTCCGTGGTCGACGCGCGTCGTGCTCGTTCCGTCCGTGCTCGTTCCGTCCGTGCCTGTTCCGTCCGTTCTCGTGGAGCCGGGGCAGGGCTCACTAGAATGGCGACGACAGTGCCGCGCCGACCAGGTGGTCTCCCGGTGACCCGATGGTTTCCCGGTGCCGACAGCCAGGAACGAGGAGGGCCGCGAACATGCGTGAGCTGGCGGACACGGCACGGCGGTGGGCAGCTCAGGGGCGCCCGGCCGTGCTGGCCCGGCCGATCACCGAGCAGGGCTTCGGGCCCCGGCACCCCGCCGACGCGCTCCTCATCGACGAGGACGGGAACCGCCGGGGCACCTTGTACCGCGGTGCGTTCGACGACCACCTGGCCGCAGAGGCCGCGGCCCTCCCGCCCGGCCACACCGCGCGGGTGTGCGAGGTGGCCGTACACGACGACGAGGTCAAAGAGGCACGGCTGACCTGCGGCGGACAGGCCGAGATCCTGCTCCAGCCGCTGCACACCGTCCCCGCCCGCTGGTGGGACCTGCTGAGCGAGGGCGCCGACGCCGCGCTGATCACCCGGATCGACGAGGAGCGGACCCAGGCTGTCAGCGACGTCGTCACTCCGGGGGGTGTCACTCCGGGAGTGCAGGGTGATGATGCGGCGGCCGTCGTTCAGGCCGCCGAGCAGGCCAGGCAGCTGCTCGCCCGCCACCGTGCCGGACGCGAGACCCGCCGCGCCGACACCGGAATCGTCCTCATCGAGGTCTGCCCGGCCGTCCCTCACCTGGTCATCGTCGGCGGTGGCGAACTCGCCGAACTCCTCACCACCCAGGCGAAGGTGCTGGGCTGGCAGGCCACGGTCGCGTACGCCGCCGCGGATGCCCGCACACCCATGGCCGACCGTCCGGCCGCGGCCTGCCTGATCGTGCTCAGTCACGAGCCCGACCTCGACATCCCCGCCCTGCACACCGCGTTGACGGCCGGCGTCCCCTATGTCGGCGCGCTCGGCTCACGCCGTACCCAGGCCCGCCGCGCCGAAGCCCTCACCGAGGCGGGGCTCACCGAGGAGCAACTGCGCCGCATTCACGGCCCGATCGGACTCGACATCGGCGCCCGTACCCCCGCGGAGACGGCCTTGGCCATCTGCGCCGAGGTTCTCGCCGCGCTGAGGTGACCGTAGGTGTCCGGTCCGCGGGCTCATGGGCTGGTCACCCCCGCCGCGTCGAGGGCCAGCCACACCCGGTCGCGAGTGAGCGGGAGTTCGGTGAAGCGGAGTCCCGTCGCGTCGCGCAGCGCGTTGGCGAAGGCCGGGGCGACCGGGTTGAAGGGGCTCTCGCTCATCGACTTGGCGCCGAGGGGACCGATGGCGTCGGCGGTCTCCATGAAGTGGACCTCCGTGCGCGGGATGTCGGCGTACTGAGGGAGGCGATAGCGGCGGAAGGCGGCCGTCTCGACCTCGCCGCGGGCGTCGACGCGCACGTGCTCGAAGAGCGTCGCGCCCAGCGCCTGGGCCACACCGCCCTCGACCTGGCCGCGGCACTGCATGGGATTCATCACCTTGCCGGCGTCGGCGGCATGCACACTGCGCAGGATGCGGATCTCGCCGGTGCCGGGATCGACGGCGAGGCGGAACCACTGCGCGTTGAAGGCGACCGAGCGCGGGGTGCCACCGAAGTGCCCGTCGGCGGCACAGGTGACACCCACCGCCCTGGCCGCCTCGTACAGCTCCTTCAAGGTCAGCCGGCCACCCGGATGCGCCACCGCCTCCTCCACGAGTCGGCAGTCCGCGCGGGGGACGCGCAGGGTGGCGGCGGCGAAGTCCAGCAGCATGTCCGCGAGGGCACGGGAGGCACGCAGCGTGGCCTTGCCCGCGACCACCACGCCGGTGGAGGCGAAGGCGCCGGTGTCGTGCTTGACGACGTCCGTGTCGGACTGGCGGACGGTGATGCGCTCGACGGTGGTCGCGAGTTCACCGGCCGCGATCTGGCGGTGCACCGTGGTGGTGCCATTGCCGAACTCGGCCGTGCCGACGGCCAGGTCGAAGGTGCCGTCAGGCAGCAGCGCGGCCCTGGCATCGGCGATGTGGCCGCCCGGCGGACCCGTCGCGATCATCGCGAGCGCGGTGCCCTCGCCGACCAGCCAGCCGTCCGGGACGGGCTCGGACACGGGCTCTTCCCGGGCACGACGGACGATGCCGATGCACTGGTCGAGACCGTAGCTGGCGATGTGCAGGTCCTCCTCCTCGCCGCCGGCGGTGATCATCGGCTCCCCGGGGCCGATGATGTTCTTCGCCTTGAACTCCAGCGGGTCCAGGCCCACTCGGCGGGCGAGTTCGTCGAGGGCCGACTCGACCGCGAACATGACCTGCCCGAGTCCGTAGCCGCGGAAGGCGCCGGCCGGGACGGTGTGGGTGTAGACCGAGAAGGCGTCGACCTTCTTGTGCGGGGCGCGATAGACCGCCATCGACTCGCCGACGCTGTGGAACATCACCGCGGGACCGTGATTGCCGTACGCGCCCGTGTTGGAGACGACCCGCAGTTGCAGCGCGGTCAGGGTGCCGTCGCGGCGGGCGCCCGCCTTCACCCGGATCGTGAACGGGTGCCGGGTGGTCGCCCCGTAGAACTGCTCGGCCCGCGTGTACTCCAGCTTCACCGGACGCCGCAGCCGCAGCACCGCGAGGGCCACGATGTCCTCGACGAGCATCTCCTGCTTGCCGCCGAAACCGCCGCCGACCCGGCCCGCGACCACCCGCACCCGCTCCGGAGGGAGGTCGTACAACGCGCACAGCGCGCGCCGCGTCAGGAACGGCGTCTGTGAACTGGTGCGTACGTTCAGCCGGCCGTCCTCGTCGAACCAGGCGACGGCTCCGTGCGTCTCCAGGCTCGCGTGCTGGACACGCTGGGTGCGGTAGGTGTCCTCGTAGACGGTGTCGGCCTCGGCGAATCCCGCCTCGACGTCACCGATCTCGCCGTGCGCCTCACCCGCGACGTTCTCCTGGGGACGGGAGATGCGAGCCGTCGCCGCGTCCTTGTCGTGCACGACCGGTGCGCCCGGCCGCATCGCCTCCTCCGGGTCGACGACCGCGGGCAGCACGTCGTACGTCACCTCGACGAGGCGGCAGCCCTCCTCCGCCGCCGCCTCGCTGTCCGCGACGACGGCCGCGACGCGCTGGCCGATGTAGCGGACGGTGTCGTCGAGGACGCGGGTGTCGTCCGGATCCTCCTCCGGGTGCTCGTGACGAGCGGTGGAGAAGTGCCGTTCCGGCGCGTCGTGGTGGGTGAGGACCGCGTGCACGCCCGGTACGCGCAGGGCGGCGGACGTGTCGATGGCGAGGATGCGGGCGTGGGCGTGCGGGGAGCGCAGCAGCTTCATGTGAAGCATGCCCGGGATGTCGACGTCGAAGGTGTAGCGGGCGGTGCCCGTGACGACCTGCGGTCCGGCGGGGGCCGGAAGGTTGCGGCCCACGGCCTCGCCGGCCGAGGGAGCCTCGGCGTGACACACCCCTCGTATCGCGTCCTCGATGGCCCGGTAGCCGGTGCAGCGGCACAAATTGCCCTTGAACGCCCGGGGAAGATCGGCCAGTTGATCGTCGTCGAGCGCCGCGGTCGTCATCAGGAACCCGGCCGTGCAGAAGCCGCACTGGAAGCCCTGCGCGTCCAGGAACTTCCGCTGTACGGGGTGGAGTTCGCCGTCCTCGGAGGCCAGGCCCTCGACCGTGGTGACCTCGCGGCCGTCGGCCCGGAAGGCGGGGTAGAGGCAGCTGTGCACGGGCTCGCCGTCCACGTGGACCGTGCACGCGCCGCAGTCGCCCGCGTCGCAGCCCTTCTTCACGCCGAACCAGCCGCGCTCACGCAGATAGGTCCGTAGGCACTGGCCGGGGCGTGGCTCCTGCGTGAACGGCCGGCCGTTCACCTCGATCCCGAAACTCACTGCGGCTCCTCACCGTGGGACAGCTCGCGGCGGATGTCCTCCGCGTACCGGAACGTCATGTGCCGCCGCCATTCGGGAAGCCCATGGATGTCGTCGAACCACTCGTCGTCGGCGACGGCCGCGTCGATCGCCGCACGCAGTCCGTCCGCCGTCGGCGGCAGCGGGAACCACAGCCGGACCGGGCGGACGGTCGAGGCGGTGATCGTGATCGCGAGGGAGTGGTCGACCGGGTCCAGGGTGCCGATGACCAGGGCGCCGGAGCGGCCGAGCCCGTACAGGGACGCCTGCCGGAACGCCGTACGGCAGGCGAGGGCGCGGGCGGGCAGGGTGATGGACCGCAGAAGCTCGCCCTCGGCCAGGACCTTGCGGCCCGCGCCGGTCACGAAGTCCACGACGCGGACCCGGCGGCGTGCACCGTTCTGGGCGTGCAGCAGGCACTCTCCGTCGAGGGCGGCGGTGAGGGAGATCATCGGGCCGGCCGGGAGGGAGTTGCAGAGGTTCCCGCCGACCGTGGCCATGTTCCAGATCTTGAAGGAGGCGAGGAACGCGCGGCAGCACTGCTCGAACAGGGGCGCCGCCTCGGCCCGCAGCTCCCTCGCGAACCGGGACAGCTGGGCGATCGTGCAGGTCGCGGCGATCTCCAGCGAGCCGTCCTGGTGCGGCCGCACCGGTGTCCAACCGGTCCGGCTCAGGTCCACCAGCCGCCGCAGGTGCGGCTGCGGCTCGGAGAACAGGTACGTCCCGCCGCCGAGCCAGGCGTCGCCCGGCCGCCAGGGCGCGGGATGCCGTGCGTCCCGTATCTCCACCACGGTGTTCAGGTCCATGAGCGTCAGTGAAGCAACGCGACCGGGCTCCGGACGACTGGTTCACGACACGGAAACGCCGAGTTTTCCGGCGGGTGTCCTGGAGGATCGACCAAGAGGCATACCGTTCGTCTCGCCTTGCACTTACGATGCGATCACTCGCATGCACCTGGTGAATGTGAGATGCCGGGCACGCGCCCTCGTGCCCGGCTGCCGCACAAGGAGCCAGCGCACATGCACGTCGACCACCTCCTCAAGGACGAGTCCCTGGGCCTGCGTCTGCTGTGGGCCGAGGAACCACAGCTGACGCGGGAGATCAGCGGGGTGACCGCCACCGACCTGGAGGACCCCGCCCGTTTCGTGCGACCCGGCGAGGTCGTGCTCAGCGGCCTGGTGTGGTGGACGGCCGAGGGCGGGCGGGACAAAGCGGAGCGGTTCGTGGCCGCGCTGCGGACGGCGGGCGCCGCCGTACTGCTGGCGGGCGAGGAGACCCACGGCTCGGTGCCCGACGATCTCATCGAGGCGTGCGCGCGGCACGGCGTCCCGCTGGCGGCGGTCCCGGCCCACATCATGTTCCGCGCGATCACCGACACCGTGTACTTCCGGCAGTGGGGCGAGCTGAACCGCCTCCACGCGCTGCCCGAGAACGTACGCGTCCGGCTGAGCCGACTCGTCGCCCAGGACGCGGGCCCCGACGTGATCGTCGCGTCCGCCTTCGCCCACGCGGACCGGGCGACCGCGTACGTCTTCACACCCGCCGGGCGGACCGTCGCGGCCACGGAGGGCGCGCGGCCGGTTCTGGCGCGGGAGGCCGTCGCGCTGCTGGCCGACGGCGCGGGGATCACGGTCTCCGTCGACTCCGACGCCGTCTCCCCGTACGAGCGCTGGCACCTGTATCTGCCCGAGCCCGGCGGTACCCCGCCGCGCATGCTGCACGAGATCGCCGCGATCCTGGCCCGCTGCCAGGAGTCACGGGCCCGGCGCCGGGCCGCCGAACACCAGGCGGCGGACGAACTCGGCACCCTGCTCTTCGCACCCGGCGCCGAGGTGGCCGCCGTGGAGGGAGCGCTGCGGACCTGCGGGCTCCCGGCCCAGGGCCCCTACCGGGTGATCGTCGCCGAGACGGGATCGCAACGGGCGGGACTGGCGGAGGGGGCGCTGACGGAGGCGGTCGCCCACGCGGGGCCGGGACGCGCGTCCGTGGGCCGGCTGCCGGACGGCACGGCGTTCGCGGTCGTACCGGAGACAGAGGACGGCGCAGGGGGATGTGCTGAGTTCTGGCCGCTGGTCGCCGGCTGCGAGCCGTCCGTCCCGCTGCACGGCGGTATCGGCTCGGCCGCCGACGGGCCGCAGGACCTCAACGGGGCGTTGTCCGAGGCCCGTTACGCCCTGGCCTCGGCCCGCACCACCGTCCCCGACTCCTCGTCAGTCGTCGACTCCTCGTCCCTCACCGGACTCGACACCCTGCTGACCGGCATACCGGCCGAGGTCCGCACCGCCTACAGCAGCACCGTCCTGGGTCCCCTGTTGGACACCCGGAACGCCTCCGCCGCCGCACTGCTGAAGACCCTGGAGACCTTCCTCGCCCACGACGGCTCATGGGCCCGCACGGCGGAGGTCCTGCACCTGCACGTCAACACCGTCCACTACCGGATCCAGCGCATCGAGCACTTCACCGGCCGCGACCTGTCCCGTCTCTACGACCGCCTGGATCTCTGGGCCGCTCTGCTGTGCCGTACGCCGTCGGCTACGAGCGATCCACGTGCACGCTCGTCGACTTCACCCGCGCGGTGACCGTGACGCCGACCGCGAGGTCCAGCTCTTCGACCGCCTCCCGGGTCACGAGCGACACCACCCGGTGCGGCCCCGCCTGGATCTCCACCTGCGCCACGACCTCGTCGACCGTCAGCGCCGTGACAATGCCCGTGAACGCGTTGCGCGCCGACGTCGGCGGGCCGCCGGCGACGGCGCCGCGTTCGTCGTCGACCGCACGCTCCCGCGCGAACCGGGCCAGCCCGAAGCCGTCGATCACCCGGTTCCCCGAACCGTCCCGCCCCATGGGAAGCCGGCCCCCGTCCGCCCAACGGCGCACGGTCTCCGGACTCACCCTCAACAGGCGCGCGGCCTGGCCAATGCTGTACGACGGCACACCGGCACCCTAACCGTGTCATCGTCAGTGTCTACATGCGCAGCATGCGCTGTGTGATCTCCCGGTACTGCCGCAGCGCGTGCCGGAGCTCTTCCGGCTCTGTCCCGGGGTCCTGGTCCTGCCAGGTCGCGTGGAGAAGGCGCCGCCGTTCCGCGAGGGTGCTCATGAGCTGGGTTGTGACCTCGTCGAATGCGGTCTCGGCCTCTTCCAACGCCTCACGTGGGCTGTCGGCGAAGGTGTTGAGGGCGTGTTGGAGGCGCTGGGTGAGCTTGTCCCGTTCGTCCGACGGGATCAGCGGCTCGGGGCCCGGCGTACGACGCCCGGACGAACCGGGCTGTTTGTCCGGGGGCTGCTGGGCGCGTGACTGGTCGTACATCATCGAGTGCCACTTTCCTGTACGTCGTACCGGCCGCGTCGGCTTCGTCGCCCTGGGCGGGGCCGCGCTCCGCACCGTGCTGTCAGTCAACGCCGGGCAACCGGCGGTGTCAACGTGGTGTCGACAGGGGGCGCGGTCCGGGGGATGGGCAGCGGTTGAGGGGGAGAAGGGAACCGGGGCGGCCCAGCGGTGACGGTGCTGTGCGCTCGGGTCACTGCTCGAGTGAGACGGCCGGGACAGGAGTGAGAGGAGCGCCGCCCGTGATCCGACGGGATAATGGCGAGCACCATGGCTGGGATCGAGGAGAGCGGCCAGGGGTCGACCGTCGCGTGGGTCGATCCCATGGGGGACCCGTTTCTGCGCACGCGGTTCGCCCCGCCGGCGAGGCCCGTCACCTTCCTACGGCGTGAACGGCTGGTCGAACACCTGGACCAGGCGCTGCTGACCCCGTTGACGGTGGTCAACGGAGCGGCCGGGGCGGGGAAGACACTGCTGGTCGCCGAGTGGGTCACTGGACTGGCGCAGCCGGTCGCCTGGTTCACCGCCGACACGGCGGACCAGCAGCCCGGGATGTTCTGGGCGTACGTGCTCCAGGCCCTGCGGTCCTCGGGTGTACCGCTCCCCGACGACGTTCGCTGTCCCGCCGACGCGGGCCGGGTGGACCGCACACTGCTGGCACGGCTCGCCGCCGAACTGAGCGGACGCGACCGGCCGGCGATCGTCGTGCTCGACGAGTACGACCGCGTGACCGCGCCGGAGATCGCGGAGCAGCTCGAATTCGTCCTGCGCCATGCCGGACCGGGAATGCGCCTGGTCCTCGTCACCCGCACCGAGCCGCTGCTGCCCGTGCACCGTTACCGGGCGGCCGGTGACCTGACGGAGATCCGGAACGCGGAGCTGGCCTTCACACCCGAGGAGGCGGTCTTACTCCTGGAGCTGCACGGCCTGCGCCTGCCTGTGCACGCGGTGGGGGCGCTCGTGGACCGCACCGGCGGATGGGCGGCCGGCCTGCGGCTGTGCGCCCTGGCCGCGCGGGAGAGCCCGGATCCGGAGAGATACCTGAAGGAATTCGAGGCTGGGCGGAGTACGGTCGCCGACTACCTCCTGGCCGAGGTGCTCAAGCGGCGAACCGCCGAGACCCAGGACCTCCTGCTGCGGGTCAGCATCCTGGAGCGGCTCTGCCCCGATCTGGCCAACGCGCTGACGCGGCGTACCGACGCCGAGCCCATTCTGGCCGAGCTGCACCGCGAGAACGCGTTCGTCGAGGACCTCGGACGCTCGTGGTACCGGCTCCACCCGCTGTTCGGGGAGATCCTCCGGGCGCATCTGCGGGAGCGCTGTCCTGGACTGGAGCCCGAACTCCACCGGCGGGCCGCCCGGTGGCTGCTGCGCTCCGGATTCCTCCCGGAGACGATCGCCCACGGCGCCGCCGCGGGCGACTGGGAGTTCACCGCCGGCGCCTTCGTCGACGGCCTGGCGATCGGACAGCTCTTCACCGGTCTGCGCCGTGACGAGCTGGCCGAGCTGTTCTCCCGGATGGGACCCGAGGCCACGAGCCCCGCGACGGACGTCGTCCGAGCGGCCCGGGACCTGTCCCAGGGCGACCTCGACCGCGGTCTGGCCCGTCTGCACCACGCCGGGGCGAGCCTGGCCGCGGACGTGCCCGACGCGGCCACCGACGTGCCCGGTCCGGCGGCGGCACGGCTGAGCTGTGCGCTCCTGGAGGCTCTGGCGGCCCGGCTGGCCGGGTCCCCGCTCCAGGCGGAGAGGGCCGCGGAGGCGGCCGAGGAACTGAGACAGGCGGTTCCCGCCCACCTCTTGGGGCAGCATCCCGAACTCATGGCTCTGCTGCTGACCCATCTCGGCTCGACGCGCCTGTGGGTAGGGCGCTTCGAGGACGCCCGCACCGCGCTGTCCGCGGCGGCGGGCTGTCCCGGCGGGGCCTCGACGGCGCTTGTGCGAGAGGAGTCCTTGGGGCACCTGGCGCTGATCGACTACCTGAACGGCTGGCATGGCAGGGCGGAGCGCAAGGCACTGGCGGCGACGACCGACTCGGAGCGCTTCGGTCTGTGCGGGTCGTCCGGCCCGGACATCGGGCGGTTGGTCCTGGCCGCCGTGGCCGTCGACCGGAACGAACTGGATCACGCCCAAGCCCTCCTCGACGAGGCGGCCGGCTCGCGCCTGTCGGCACGGGACCCGGTGCCCGCCACGGGCCGGTCCCTCGTGACGGCACGTCTGCTGCTGGCCCGGGGCAAGACCCGAGCCGCCCTGGCGGCGGTGGACCCGACGGTCTCCACGGAGGTGACATCACCCTGGGCGCAGGCTCAAGCCGCCCTGGTCGCCTCCGCCGTCCACCTGGCCGAGGGCCGGCCGGACGCGGCTGCCGAGGTACTGCGACAGGTGCCGGACGACCAGCCCGCCTGTGCGGTGGAGGCCGCGCGGGCCCAGCTGGCGGCGGGCCGCCCCGCCGCCGCGCTCGACCTGCTCGACCGACTGCGCGCCGAGGGTCCGGCCGGTCCCGCGGTGACCGTGCGGGCCACGCTGACCCGGGCGCAGGCCGCACTGGAGGCGGGTGACTCCGCCGCCGCGGGCAAGCTCGTGGGCCAGGCGCTCCTGGAGGCCCGGCGCGAGCGGCTGCGGCGGCCTTTCCTCGAGGCCGGTCCGTGGATCCGACGTCTCCTGGGCACGGCGCCGCTACAGCCACTGGCCGCGGGCTGGTTGACGACCGGCGACGCGCCCCGGCTCGAAACGCCCGCCCCGCTCGTCGTGCAGGAGCTGAGCGAACGCGAACGCGACGTTCTGCGGCGACTGGCCCAGATGATGTCGACGGAGGAGATCGCGGCCGACCTCTGCGTGTCGGTGAACACGGTCAAGACCCACCTCAAGAGCGTCTACCGGAAGCTCGCGGTGAACCGGCGCAACGAAGCGGTGCGCCGGGCGCGCGAGCTGCGGCTGCTGTGAGCCCGTACCGGTGACCACCCTCGCCCGTCACGGGTGAGGCGCGGGACGAGCCGCTCGGATGCGATGGGAGTGGCCGGCACCACGCACCACGCACCTCCCGACCGGGCGGGGCGCCCGGAGCATCCCGAACCCGGCGATGCGGCCAATGTCCCTCGTTCCCGTGCGCCGAACCGGAGAGAAGGCCTTGATGTCGCGGACCGAACCCGCCGTACCCTCAGCGGCCGACGCCGACCACCGGGCGCAGGCCGACTACACCGGTGGTGTCTACGGGTCCATGCTCGCCGCGTCGGTGGTGATCGGCACCGGCACGCTGGGTTCCTTCCCCCACCTGGAGCTGGCGGTGTTGCTGTTGGGCACCGGAGTGGCGTTCTGGATCGCGCACGTGCACGCCCAGCTGTTCGGGGCGCGGCTGGCCCGGCAGGCCCTGGACCGGAGGACCGTCGTCGAGGTGTGCCGTGCGGAGTGGCCGATCGTCAAGGCCGCCGTGCCGCCGACCGTGGCCGTGGCCGTCAGCCCGCTCCTGGGCCTCGACCTCCAAGGCACCTTCTGGCTGGCGCTCGCCGTCGCCGTGGCCGGGCAGGTGGGCTGGTCGGCGGCGGCGGCACGCCACGCGGGCGCCTCCTGGTGCCTCACGGCCGTCACGGCCTCGATCAATCTGCTGCTCGGTCTGCTGATCATCTCGTTCAAGCTCGTCCTGACGCATTGAAAGGTCGTTCCGAGGCCATGCGCTACGAGATCCGTGTCGAGGGGCACATGACGGAGACACTGACGAAGGCGTTTCCGGAGATGGATCACGTGGTGATGTCCGGTCAGACCGTCCTGTTCGGCCCCGTTGTCGACGAGGCGCACCTGTACGGGCTGCTGGCCCGCTGCCAGTCGCTGGGGCTGCACGTCATAGAGATGCGCCGGCTGCCGGAGTGACCCGGAGTGACCCGGCGTGCGCCGTCCCGGGGGCAGGACGATCACCCGCCGGGGGTGACCCGGCGGCGGGCGGCGCGCGAGACGCTGACCCGGTGAAGTCCCCGCACACCGTCCCGTCGGCGGTCCGGCGACGATCCGTTCGACCGCGTCAGGACTCGACCGCGTGAGGAGGAGCCATGACCGAATCGCGTGGTCCGGCGCCGCGTACCGAGCCCGGGCCCAGGCCCGAAGAGGCGGTCTCCCCGCCACCCGCCGACGCCGAGGAACTGCTGGCGGGACTCGGCCGCTCATGGACCTGGATCCTGGGTTCGGCGATCACGACGCTGGTGCCGGGCGTCCTGGTGCTGGTGTGGCCGGACGAAACCCTGCACATCCTGGCGGTGCTCATCGGTCTCTATCTGGTCGTGACCGGGGGGTTCCGCTTCGTGGCGGTCTTCGGCCGCGAGGAGCACGGCGAGCGGATTCCCGGGCTCCTGCTCTCGATACTGTTCGTCCTGGCCGGGGTGCTGTGCCTGAGGAACCCGCTGCAGACCATCGCCGCGCTCTCGCTGATCGTCGGCGTCGTCTGGCTCGCGTCCGGCATGCTGACCGCCTACACGGCCATCGCCATGAAGGCCCTCCCGCACCGTGGCGTCGTCTTCTGCGCCGCGGCGCTCGGCATCGTCGCGGGCGTCGTGGTGCTCGCCCTGCCCACCGAGTCCGCCCGCGCCCTGACCCGGCTGCTCGGCCTGTGGCTCGTCCTGCTCGGCGTGATCGAACTCGTCCTCGCCTTCGCCTGGCGGGCCGCACTGCGCCGCGCACGCGCCGCGGACCCGTACGGCTCGGCCCGGTCGACCTGAGACTCCGCGGGGGGAGGTTCACCCGTCCCGGGTGAGGCCGGACGAACCTTGCCGTGCGCATGCTGAATCGGGAGGGACGACTGCCGGGCCAACGCCCGGGATGGAGGAGCGACATGAGCACACAGATGTACCTCGCCTACGACTACCCGCTGCTGAGCGTCTTCTGGAGCATGCTCTGGTTCTTCCTGTGGATCATGTGGTTCATCCTGCTCTTCCGGATCATCATCGACATCTTCCGTGACGACGAACTGGGTGGTTGGGCCAAGGCCGGCTGGCTCCTGTTCGTCATCCTCCTGCCCTTCCTGGGTGTCCTCGTCTACGTGATCGCCCGCGGCAAGAACATGGGTCGCCGAGAGGTGAATCAGGCCCGCGCGCAGCAGGAGGCCTTCGACTCCTACATCCGGCAGGCGGCCGGCACCGGAACCAGCAGCGTCGACGAACTCGCCAAGCTGTCCGAGATCCGCGCCCGTGGCGACATCACGGACGAGGAGTTCCGCAGGGCGAAGGAACTCGTCCTGAGCGGTCAGGGCCCGTCCAGTGGCCCGTCCAGCGGCTCGGGCACCGCCACCTCCGGCCAGTGAGCGCCGGACGAGGCGACGCCGGGCAACGACGAGGCGACGCAGGGCAGCACGATGTCACCAGGTAGCACGATGACGGCGGGATCGCTCACAGGTGGAGGGTGAACCAGGTGGTCTTGCCGTCGTCGGTGGGTCGTACGCCCCAGTCGTCGGCGAGCGCGCGGACGAGGATCAGTCCTCGCCCGGATTCGTCGTCCTCGGCTGCGAAGCGGGGTTGGGGCAACTGCGGGCTGTGGTCGCCGACTTCGACCGTCAGGTCCAAGGCAGTCCGGCACACGTGCAGTCCGATGGGGCCCTGGGCGTGCTGAACGGCGTTGGTGAGCACTTCTGAGAGCAGCAGCCGCGCGTCGTCGGCCTTGGTGGTGCAGCCCCACGAGGTGAGGGTCTTGCTGAGGAAGGCTCGGCCCTCGGGGACCGAGTCGGGGACCGCCGGGAGGTCGAGGGCGACGGCGGCGAGCGGTGCGTCGGGCAGCCGAGTCAGCAGCAGGGTGACATCGTCGTTGTGGCCGTCGGCGTCGGGCAGCAAGGTGGTCAGGACGTGGTCGGCGGCCGCTTCCAGGTCGGGGGCGGTGGTGAACAGGTCGCTCAGCGTGCTGGTGAGCTGGGAGAGCTGGTCCTCGATGTCGCTGCCGGGGGTTTCGATCAGTCCGTCGGTGTAGAGCACGAGGGTGGCGCCGGGCGGGATGACGGCGCTGCACTGCTGGTAGAGGACATCACCCACGCCGAGGGGCGCGTTGACGGGCGCGGGCAGCGCACGGGCGCCCTCGCCCGGGGTGGCCACCAGGGTGGGCAGATGTCCGGCGGAGCAGATCGTCACCGCGCCCGCGTCGGCCGCGATCACCAGGTAGCAGCAGGTGACCAGTTGGTCCGGGACGTCGAGGTCGGTGACGGCCGCGTCGAGGGCCTGCATGAGCTGGCGGGGCTGCATACCGGTCTTGGCCAGGGCATGTGCGGCGGAACGCAACTGGCCCATGACGGCGGCGGCTTCCAGGCCGCGTCCCATCACGTCGCCGATCAGGATGCCGACGCGGCCGGCGCCCAGCGGGACCAGGTCGAACCAGTCGCCGCCCACCCCGGCCCCCTGGGTGGCGGGCCGGTAGCGGCTGGCGGTCGTGAGACCGGGGATGGCGGGCGGAGTGCCCATCAGACTGCGCTGCAGGGTCAGGGCGATGTGCCGCTGTTGTTCGTACAGGACGGTCAGCTCGGCTTCGGCCCGCTTGCGATCGCTGATGTCGCGGACGATGGCACAGGCGCCGATGACCTCGCCGTCGGGGGAACGGGTCGGCCACAGGGTGATGTCGACGTCGAGGAGATCGCCGCGACGGGTGACCCGCAGTGTCTCGAAGTGCTCGACCCTCTCCCCGTTGCGCAACCGGTCCATCAGGAGGTCGATCTCGGGGCCGTGGTCGGGCGGGGCCAGCAGGGACACGTGGCGGCCCATGACCTGGGCGCGTGAGTACCCGTAGAGGCGCTGGGCGGCGGCGTTCCAGTAGGTGATGTGCCCGTCGAGGGTCTTGGCGAGGATCGCGTCCTGGGAGGACTCGACGAGCGCGGCCAGCTCGTTGATGCGTTCCTCGGCTGCCTTGCGGTCGCTGACGTCGCGGACGGCGGCGGAGACGAGGAGGCCGTCGGTGGTCTCCAGGGGGCTGAGGCTGATCTCGACGGGGAACTCGGTGCCGTCCTTGCGCAGGCCGTGGAGTTCGAGTCCGGCGCCCATGGGGCGCACCTGGCGGTTGTTGGTGTATCCGGTCCGGTGCGCGGTGTGGTGGGTTCGGAAGCGGTCGGGTACGAGCAAGTCCACGGTTCGGCCGAGGAGTTCCTCGCGGCCGTAGCCGAAGAGCGCTTCCGTCTGTGCGTTGACGAGTCTGATCGTTCCGGTGTCGTCCACGATCACCATGGCGTCCGGCGCCGCCTCCAGCAATCCCCGGAACCGGTCCTCGGCTGCCTTGCGGTCGCTGACGTCGCGGACGGCGGCGGAGACGAGGAGGCCGTCGGCGGTCTCCAGGGGGCTGAGGCTGATCTCGACGGGGAACTCGGTGCCGTCCTTGCGCAGGCCGTGGAGTTCGAGTCCGGCGCCCATGGGGCGCACCTGGCGGTTTTCGGCGTAGCCGGAGCGGTGCAGTGAATGGTGGGTTCGGAAGCGGTCGGGTACGAGCAAGTCCACGGTTCGGCCGAGGAGTTCCTCGCGGCCGTAGCCGAAGAGCGCTTCCGTCTGGGCGTTGACGAGTGTGATCGTCCCGGTGTCGTCCACGATGATCATGGCGTCGGGTGCCGCTTCCAGGAGCCCACGGAACCTGTCCTCGGCGCCTCCCGAACGGACACCGCACTCCCCGGCACACGATGTCGACGCCGCCGTGCAGCCGGACGCCGAGTCCGGTGCGACCGAAGCCGAACTGATCGTTTTTCCCACGTTCGCCCCCCACAGACCCTCCGCATGGGGTCCTTCGGGCCATCTCAGCGCACTTGGGTCACGATCACTCGGGCATGTCTCATTCTGGCCGCACCGCGGTCGATCGTGTCTGCGGTGAGCGCGGGCTTCGTCCGTCTGCGGACATGTTCGGTCGCGGTTACGTGCGCTCGTGCTGGATGTCGATCTCCGCCCAGATGGACTTCCCTCCGGGCAGGTGGCGCGTGCCCCAACGCTCGGCGAACTGGGCCACGAGCAACAACCCGCGCCCGCCCTCGTCGAAGGTGCGGGCCCGCCGCATGTGCGGGGCGGTACTGCTGCCGTCGGAGACCTCGCAGATCAGCACGGTGTCCTGGATCAGGCGTAGCTGAAGGGGAGGGCCGCCGTAGCGGATCGCGTTGGTGACCAGCTCGCTCACCACCAACTCCGCGGTGAAGGAGACCTCCTGCAGCCCCCACTTCGCCAGGCGACGGGAGACCTCGCCGCGCGCGCCCGCCACGGCGGCCGGGTCGGCAGGCAGGTCCCAGGTGGCGACCCGGCCCGAGTCGAGGGTGCGAGTGCGGGCGACGAGCAGGGCGACGTCGTCCGACGGCTGCGCGGGGAGCAGGGTCTGGACCAGGTCGTCGCAGAGGGCCTCCAGCGAGTGAGCGGGCCGCTCCAGGCGTCGGCGCAGCAGCGCCATGCCCTTGCCGAGGTCGTGTTCGGGGACCTCGACGAGGCCGTCCGTGTACAGCGCGAGCAGGCTGCCACGGGGCACCTCCCATTCGACTGCTTCGAAAGGCAGCCCGCCCACTCCGAGCGGAGGGCCGACCGGCAGGTCGACGAACTCCGCCGTGCCGTCGGGCGTGACCACGGCGGGCGGGGGATGGCCCGCCCCGGCGGCCGTGCAGCGGCGCGTGACCGGGTCGTAGACCAGGTACAGACAGGTGGCGATGACATCGGTGAAGTTGTCGAGCTCCGGGTCCTCCGTGCCCGTGCCCTCCTCCGCCCTGAGATGGGTGACCAGGTCGTCCAGATGGACGAGGAGCTCCTCGGGAGGCAGGTCGACGTCCGCCAGAGTGCGTACCGCGGTCCGCAGGCGGCCCATGGTGGCGGAGGCGTGCAGACCGTGGCCGACCACGTCTCCGACGACCAGGGCGACCCGGGCCCCCGACAGGGGGATCACGTCGAACCAGTCGCCGCCCAGCCCGGCCCGGGAGCGAGCCGGCAGGTAGCGATGCGCCACCTCCACGGCCTCCTGGGCGGCGATCCGCTGCGGAAGCAGACTTCGTTGCAGGGCCAGGGCGGTGGTGCGCTCCAGGGTGTACCGGCGGGCGTTGTCCACGGCCACGGCGGCGCGTGCGGCGATCTCCTCCGCGAGAAGCAGATCGTCTTCGTTGAAGGGGTCCTGGCGCTGGTGGCGGACGAGTACGGCCACCCCGAGCGTGATGCCGCGGGCGCGCAGTGGGACGACCATGAGCGTGTGCATTCCGAAGGCGCGGACCTTCACCGCGCGCTCGGGGTCGGCCGTCCGCCAGCTCTCGACGGCTTCGTCCAGGGTGCTGTGCAGCGAGGAATGCCCGGTGAGAAGGCAGTTGGCGGGCGGCGAGGAATCCGGGTAGTAGTCGACATCTCCCGGCTGGACCAACGACTCGGGGACGCCGGGAAGGACGGACTGCTGCGCTGCGCGGCGCAGACCGATGGAGCCCTCGCCGGGGGGCCTGGGCTCGATACCGCGGAACAGCGAGTCCAGCAGGTCGATACTGATGAAGTCGGCCAGCCGGCCCACCGCGACGTCGGCCATCTCCTGAGCGGTACGCGTCACGTCGAGAGTGCTGCCCACCTGTGCGCTGACGTCGTTCAGCAGGGCGAGCCGTTCCCGGGCCCGGTGCTGCTCGGTGTCGTCGAGCGCGACGACCTGTACGTGTCGCACCTCTCCCGCGGGGTTCCTGACGGGGGACACGGTGATGGCCCAGAACCTTCCGTGGGCTTCGGGCCGGGGTGGGCCATGTACGTGAAAGAGCTCGGGTTCCCCCGTCTTGAACACCCGGCGCATCCCCTCTTCGACCGTGGTGCAGATGTGGGGCGGCAGGATGTCGGTGACACGCCGACCGCGCATCTGCCGCTCCGTGAGCCCCAGTTGGCGGATCGCGCCGGCGCTGCCCCGCAGGGCCCGCAAATCGGAGTCGTAGATCATCACAGGAAGGTGGCTCTGCGCGAAGGCTTCCTCCGTCGTCGCCTCGTCCTTGGCCGGATGTGGCTTCTGACCCGTACGCGGCCGGCGCGGCGGCGTGGCCACGATGAGCCATTGCGGGTTGCCCTCACGGTCGAGTGACGGGTACGCCCGCAGCTCGGCTTCCGTGTGATGGCCGTCGCGGTGCCGCAGCGGGGTCGTCCCGGTGCGTCCCTCAAGTAGCGCGGAGAAGTCCACCGGGGCGTCGGCGTCGCAGCCGAACAGACGCGCCGCGGGACGCCCTACGACGTCCTGGTACGGGTATCCGAGCAACCGCTGCGCGCCGTTACTCCACCCCGTCACGGTCCCCCGCGCGTCGACGACCGCCGTGGCCGAGGTGACCGGGTCCGGAAGCTGACCGAGGCCGTTTCCCAGGGGGCCGGCATTCTCCATGTCCCATCATCGCCCATCCTGCCCCCCCGGGAACTCTCGGGTTCTGGGGAGACAAAGCAGAGGCCGCAGGTCGGCGGAACGTCGCATCCCGTCGCGTCGGTTCCTTCCCCCACTTGTATCTCTCCTTGAGCGCACACGCAGGTCGGCGTCCAGTCCCCCGCGTGCCGGAAGGCTCGGAGGTGCTGCCGCACCGCGCCCGTCAAGGCGACAGTTGGGTGTGGCGCGGTGACTCGGCGTACAGGCCTTCGGAGGTGTCGTCCGTCCGGTGGCCCAGCTGTTCGGTGACGTCCACGACTCCGTCCACGCCTTGGCACATCCGCACGGCGACGGGGATGAGGGATTTCCGTTCGACGCTTCCCGTCAAGGAGACCCGGCCGTCCACGACCCGCACGGTCACCGAGTCGGGCGCGATACCCAGGGTGCGGACCAGCACGTCCCCGGAGATCTCCTCACGAATGGCACTGTCACCGCGCAGGAACACGCGCAGCAGGTCGGCGCGGCTGATCAGCCCGACCAGCCGGTCCGCTTCGTCCACCACCGGCAGCCGCTTGACGCGGTGGCGCTCCATCACCTGCGCGGCCTCCACCACCGTCCACTGCGGCCGGGCCGTGATGGCCGGGCTGTTCATGAGCCCTCGGGCGGTGGTCGCCTCCTGCTTGGTCCGGTCGGCGGGGCGCGGGTGCAGGACCGGCAGCAGTCCTGCGGGGTCCAGCTGACCCGCCTCCTTGCGCAGCAGATCCGCCTCGGACACCACACCCACGGGCCGGTCGTCGGCGTCCACGACCGGTATCGCCGTGATGTCGTACTCGGCCAGCAGCTTGGCGATGTCCTTGAACCCGGCGTCCTCGCGCACTCGTACGACCGAAGTGGTCATCAGATCGCTCACCATCCGGTGCCGCATGACTTCCGCCTCCTTCGTCACGTGCGTTCCCCTCCACTGTGCGGTGTTCTCGGCCGTCGCCCCCATGGGCCGGTCGGCCCCGGCCACGGCCGACCGGCCCGGGGGAGAGGCGATTTCGTCCTCGGTCAGTACCGGTCTCCCTGAGGGACGGCGCCGTCGAGTTCGAGGAAGAGCCGCGGTGTGCGACGGGGCGTGGGAGGCCCTTCCGGGCCGTAGCCGAATCGGATGAGCATCTGCACATGGTCGAAGGGGGATGTCGCGGGGCGCAGGTCGTCGCGGAGGTCGGTCCACTCCAGAGCCTGGTGCAGGAGGGAGGTGCGCAGACCGTGGGCCGTGGCGACGAGCAGGACGTATTCAAGCGCCTGTCCGGCCCGGAGCCAGTCGGTGCGCCGGTCGTGGCCGGTGCGGAGCGACGCGAGCGCGGGTGTCCGTTCGAAGGGCCGGGCCGGCAGTTGGTCCAGGGATCGCCGTGCGCTGAAATCACGCATGGGGAGCTGCTCGAAGGTGTCCTGCGACCCCAGTGCCGCGGAGGGGATGCCCGTGTCTTCGGCCCCGTCGCGGCTCGACCAGCGGCGGCTTTCGGCGCTGCGCGCCGGGTCGGCGTGGTTGCGGCGCTCCGCTTCGGTGGTGATCCGCAGCAGCCGCGCCGTCTCACGCGGGCCGGTGACGGCGAGCGTGGCGCCTTCGGCCCGGGCGGCTTCGGCGAGTTCGTGGCGAACGGACACGGGAACGGGCTGGACGCCGAAGGGGAAGCGGCTGCTGTGCCGGTGCCAGATGGCCTCGTACAGGTCGTCGGCGTGGAGTGTGCGGGTGCTGGTGCGCCCAGTGATGTGCACCGAGGCGAGCAGATCTGGGTGGCGGGGATCAGGGAGCAGCCGAGTGACCGGCTCCCAACCGAAGTGGCTCACCGCGACCCGCAGGTTGAACAGGGCCGCGCCGGCGGCGATGTGCAGGGCCCGGCCGTGCGGATCCTCGTGCGGAAGTCCCCGCCCGACGTCGGCGTGGATCTCCACGGTGGTCGATTCGGTGTCGAGGCGGAAGCGCCAGGGCTGCGTGTTGTGCATCGAGGGCGCGGCGACAGCCGCAGCGATCAGCTTCTCCAACACCGACGAGTCCAGATACGTGCCGGACATGAGGGCCTCCTCCCGGACGAGGCGAGCTGCGGGGCTTGCGATGTTCTGAGCCTGCTGCCGTCGGCGGAGCGGGGCGAAGGGGCCGTCCGGCCTCAACCTGAGGCTGTGTGGGTACCGGCATTGGGCAGCGGTGCCGGGTGATCCTCTGCGGACCGGAGGTTGGCCTGCTGGTCCCGGTGGGGTGCCTGGTCGGCCCAGCCGCGGTCGGGTCCGGCTGCGCCACGCTGGAAGCAGCCGACAAGCGAGGGAGGAAGAAATGAGCGGGATGATCGGGCGGCTGCCGGTGCCCGATCTGTTTGGCCGGGTCGAAGCCGGACTTCCCGCCGTGCACCCGATTCCGGGGCTGCACGGCATTCGTCTCACGCAGCACCTCACGGACGGACCGTATGTGCCGCGGGCCGGGGCGAAGGCCGACGAGGCTGTCGCGGGGTGCAGGGGCGGTGTCCTTACCGTCAGCGTTCCGGTGCCGGAGACGAAGACTGGTAGCGGGACGATCCCCCTGCATCACGTGTGAACACCGACTCACCATGCGCGGTCGGGAGACTCTCAGGACCGCGCACACCACTGCCCGGGGTCGGCCCGGCACCCGTCACCCGGCCCTCCTGGGCCCCTTCCGAGTCCTCCCGCCCCCGAGTCGTCCAGCCGCGAGGGCCGACCGGCCCTCGCGGCTGGACGCCCGTGGGGCGATGCTGAAGGGGGTGACGAAGGGAGCCCCATGTCCGAGCGCCCGGATGCTGCCGCCGGGGAAGACCGACGCGGTCTCGTGCGGCGGGTGGCTCCAGGACTCGCCGTACTGGCCGGCTACCACCGTTCGTGGCTGCGCGGCGACCTGCTCGCCGGTGTGACCGTCGCGGCCTATCTCGTTCCGCAGGTCATGGCCTATGCGGGCCTCGCGGGACTCCCGCCGGTCGCGGGGTTGTGGGCGATCCTTCCCTCCCTGCTGCTGTATTCCCTGCTGGGTTCGTCACGACTGCTGTCCGTCGGGCCCGAGTCGACCACCGCACTGATGACCGCCACCGTGGTGGGGCCACTCGCCGCGGGCGCCCCGGACCGGTACGCCGAGCTCGCCGCCGGGCTCGCGGTCGTGGTCGGGGCGATGTTCCTGGTGGCGTGGGTGGCGCGACTGGGCTTCCTCGCCGACCTTTTGTCACGGCCGATCCTGGTCGGCTACCTCACGGGCGTGGCGCTCATCATCATCGTCGACCAGCTCCCCAAACTGACCGGTGTCCGCACCTCGGGATCCGAGTTCTTTCCTCAGTTGCTCTCCTTCGTGAGGAACCTGGGAGAGGCCCATCCCGCCACGGTGATCTTCTCCGCGGCGGCGATCGCCTTCCTCTTCGCGGTCGCGCGGTTCTTCCCCCGTATCCCGGGCCCTTTGCTGGCCCTGGTGCTCGGCACGGCGGCCGTCGCGGTCTTCGGCCTGGAGGACCACGGCATCGCCGTCATCGGCGCGGTACCGGCCGGGCTGCCCCGCCCTGGCCTGCCGACGCCGGGCGACCTGCCGCAACTGGTACTGCCGGCGATCGGCGTGCTCCTGGTCGGTTACACCGACGTCATCCTCACCGCGCGCGCCTTCGCGTCTCGCGGCGACGAACTCGACCCCAACCAGGAGCTGTCGGCTCTGGGGGCCGCGAACCTGGGCGCGGGCGTGCTGCACGGCTTCCCGGTGAGCAGCAGCGCCAGTCGTACCGCGCTCGCGCACTCGGCAGGGGGCCGCAGCCAGGCCTACTCGCTCGTCGCGGGCGCGGTGGTCCTCGCCGTGCTGCTGTTCCTCAGCCCGCTCCTCGCGCACACGCCGTCGACCGTGCTGGGTGCCCTGGTCGTCTATGCCGGGGTCCGCATGATGGATCTGGCCGGGTTCCGGCGGCTGGCCGCCTTCCGGCGCCGGGAGTTGCTACTGGCCTTGGGCTGTCTGGTCGGAGTGCTGACCCTGGACATCCTGTACGGCGTGCTCGTGGCGGTCGGGCTGTCCGTCGCGGAGCTGCTCACCCGGGTGGCCCGCCCGCACGACGCGGTCGAGGGTCTGGTGCCGGGCCTGGCCGGGATGCACGACGTGGACGACTATCCGCAGGCCCGCACGGTCCCCGGACTGCTTGTCTACCGCTACGACTCGCCCCTGTTCTTCGCCAATGCCGAGGACTTCAAACGGCGGGCGCTGGCGGCCGTCGACCGACACGAAGGTGCTGTCGACTGGTTCGTCCTCAACACCGAGGCCATCGTCGAGGTGGACATCACCGCGCTCGACGCGGTCGACGCCCTGCGCCAGGACCTCGAACAGCGTCACATCGTCTTCGCGCTCGCCCGAGTCAAGCAGGACCTGCGCGACGACCTCGACGCCTTCGGGCTGACCGAGGCCATCGGCACCGACCGGATCTTCCCGACCCTGCCCACGGCCCGGGCCGCGTACCGGGAGTGGCTCCGACGCGGCGGCCGTCACGGGGCGAGGGAGAAGTAGTTCTCCTCCTCCTGCGTGAAGTGCAGGCGCAGCACGCTGTGCAGGCCGTACAGACAGGCGCGCAGGTCGTCGAGTTGTTCGGGGCGCGGTGCGCCGTCGGTCCCGCTGAGCGCGAGGTGCGTGGCTATGCGTCCGGCGAGGCGCTCGATCTCTGCGTGGGCGCGGCTCATGGTGGCGGTGGTCTCGGGGCCTCCGAGCGAGGAGGCGAGGGCCGGGTAGAGCTGGTGCTCTTCGGCGTACTCGTGGGGCAGCAGCTGCTCGGTGAGCAGGCGGTGCACCTCGTGTACCGATGCGAGGGCCGCGGGCCCTGGAGTGTTCGAGAGCTGGTCGGCGGCGCCTCGTACGGCTTCGAGGACCTCCTGCAGGTCGTCGTGCTCGGCGGCGAAGCGGTGGATGAGGGCCTCCGTGGTGGGCTCCAGGGCAGGCCGGCTCTTCCGGCCGGCGCGCAGGGCGCGCAGCGCGTTGAGGATGACGGCGACGTCGATGCCCTCCTGGAGCAGTGCACCAGGGGCCGGCGGCAGCATGCCCAAGGCGGCCACGGCCATCGCGGCGAGCGACATCAGCATGCCGCCGAGCGCGCTCTGCACCGCGATGCGCCGGGCCCGTACGGCGATGGTGACGGCGTCGGCGAGGCGCTCCACCCGATCGGTGGTCAGCACGATGTCCGCGGCTTGGGCGGAGGCGCTGGAGCCGCGGGCCCCCATGGCGACGCCGATGTCCGCGGCGGCGAGGGCGGGGGCGTCGTTGACGCCGTCACCGACCATGACGGTCACGGCGCGGGCGCGTTCGGCGCGTACGGCCGCGACCTTGTCGGCGGGGGTGAGGTGGGCGTGGACGGCGTCGAGGCCGAGCACCATGGCCACTTCGCGGGCGGGTTCCGTGCGGTCGCCGGTGAGCATCACCAGCCGTCGGATGCCCGCCGCGCGCAGTCGGCGCAGGGTCCGGGGAGCGTCGGGGCGCAGTGGGTCGCGCAGCAGTACGGCGCCGGCGAGGCGGCCGTCGGCGGTCAGCCAGGCGACGGCCGCGCCGTCGAGCACGGCACGGTTGTCGACGGCGCGTGCCCAGGTCGGGTCCCCCGCGCCGACGCCGTGGCGGCCGACGGCGAGGTGGTGGCCCTCGACGGTGCCGGTGGCCCCCAGGCCGGGCTCCTCGGTGACGTCCACGGGCATGGAGAGTTCCAGACCCCGCGCCTGGGCGGCGTCGACCAGGGCATGAGCCAGGACGTGCGGTGAGAGCTGATCGAGCGAGGCCGCCAGCCGCAGGACCTCCGACGGCTTCCGGCCCGGTGCGGCGACGACGTCGAGCACCCGTGGGCGGCCGGACGTCAGGGTGCCGGTCTTGTCCAACAGCAGGGTGTGGGCCCGGCCGAGGCTCTCCAGGGCGCCGCCGTCGCGGACGACCACGCCGTAGCGGGAGGCCCGGGACAGGCCGGAGACGATCGCCACGGGCGCGGCGAGCAGCAGCGGGCACGGGGTGGCGACCACCAGGACCGCGACGGCCCGCACCGCGGAACCGCTGACCCACCAGGCCAGGCCCGCCACAGCCACCGACAGCGGCAGGAACCAGGCGGCGTACCGGTCCGCGAGCCGGACCACGGGCGCGGACTCGGCACCGGCCTGCTGCGCCAGCCGGACGATCTCCGCATAGGTGCTGTCCTGCTCGGTGGCGGTGGCCCGCAGCTCGAACGCGCCGCCCGCGTTGACCACTCCGCTGCGCACCCGCTCGCCGTCGGCACGCTCGACCTGCTGGGTCTCCCCGGTGAGCACCGACTCGTCGAGCACGGCCGTGGCGCCGACGACCCGACCGTCGACCGGGACCACCTCGCCCGGACCGACGACCACCAGGTCACCGAGCGCGACCTCGGCGAGAGACACCTCCCTGACCACGTCGAGGGTCCGGACGCGGGCGGAGCGCGGCGCATGTTCCAGCAGCGCGCGCAGATCGTGCGAGGCGCGCCGCTGGGCCGCGGCCTCCAGAGTCCGTCCGGAGGCCAGCATGAGCGCGATCAGTGCCCCGGCCAGGTACTCCCGCACCGCCAGGGTCCCGCCGAGTGCCAGGACCGCGATGAGATCCACGCCAGCGTGTCCCCGTTGCAGCGCGGCCAGTACCCAGATGACGGCGGGCACGACAGCGATCACGGTGCCCAGACCCCAGCACAGGTCGGCGATGTCGGGCGCACCGGCGAGCCAGGCGATGCCACCGGCGGTCAGGGCGCCGGCGGTGGCCGCCAGCAGCAATGGTTCGAAGCGTCGGCCGGAGAGCAGGGTGGCGGGGCGGCGGAACAGTTCCCACGGGATGCGCCGGTCCATGGTGTGCCCTCGAATCTCGCGGCGGGTGCTTGCTGATGCCCTCCCTCTCCATCACACCGCTGAGACCGCACGTTCGGCAGGGGACGAACGGCCCCCGTCCGCGCGACCGTGCGGACAGGTGAGCCACGACGTGGGGCGACTGCCAGGGGCCGCTTGCGCGCCCAGTGCCGCCGAGATCCCGTACGGCAAGCCCAACAGCCCCCGCAGGCAGGGCCGTTCGGCCCCCCGGTCGCGGCCCTTCGGCACCCGGTGCCGCCCGTCCCGCGCCACCAGAGTGGTCGCTGTCGGGCACTGGTCCGACACTCTCCGATTCCCCGAAGGGATCACCACCATGGCCGTGCACGAGCACCCTCACCGGAGCCCGGGGTTCCACCTGCCGTCCTTCCGCAGGAACCGGGCCGCGTCCACCTCTGAGTCCGCCGTGTCGGCGAGCACCGACACGCACACCCTGCGGGCCTACTCCTTCGCCTCGCTGCGTCTGCTGACCGGATTCGTCTTCCTGTGGGCCTTCCTCGACAAGACCTTCGGGTTCGGCTACGCCACCCCCTCCGGCAAGGGCTGGATCGACGGCGGTTCGCCGACCAAGGGCTTCCTCAGCGGCGTCGCCGCAGGGCCGATGGAGTCCACCTTCCACTCCTGGGCGGGCGACACCTGGGCGGACTGGCTGTTCATGGCCGGACTCCTCGGCATCGGGCTCGCCCTGATCGGCGGGATCGCGCTGCGCCTGGCCGCGGTGGCGGGCACCGCGATGATGGCGCTGATGTGGGTCGCCGAGTGGCCGCCCGCCAAGCACCTGTCCGACGGCACGGCGAGCATGTCCACCAACCCGTTCGCGGACTACCACCTCGTCTACGCCGTCGTCCTCATCGCGCTGGCACTGGCCGCCGCCGGCGACACCCTGGGCGTCGGCAAGCTCTGGGCCAAGCTGCCGGTCGTCCGTGACCACGGCTGGCTGCGCTGAGCGCGGAAGGGAGGGCGGCACCCGGAAAGGGCCGCCCTCCCACGCCCGCCCCGCGGGTCCATAGGGCCGATCGGCCCCTTCCGGGGACCTGCGGCCCCTGCACCGCGAACCCCCCACGACACGACGCTGGAACCGGGTCCTCGCGGTCCCGGTTCAGGAGGTGGAGAGCATGCCCCGCACCGTCACCGTAGGTCTCGACGGCTCGCCCGAGAGTCGTGCCGCCGCCGACTGGGCGGCCCGTGAGGCGAAGCTGCGCGGACTGCCGTTGAAGCTGGTCAACGTCTGGGAGCCCGTACCGGAGCCGATCGCCCAGGCCCCGCTGCTCGGCCCCGAGACCCACCAGCACTGGAGCGAGCGGATACCGCGTGAAGCGGCCGAGGAACTGCGGGCGGCCCACCCGGAGGTCGACGTGCTCATCAAGCACGTCACCGGCCGACCGGCCGAGGTACTGACCGACGCCGCGAAGGACGCCGAACCGCTGGTGCTCGGATCCCGTGGCCTGAGCGGCGTGGGTGGATTCATGGTCGGCTCCGTCGGCCTGGCCGTGGTGGCGCACGCCGAGTGTCCGGTCGTCCTCGTACGGGCCGAAGGAGACACCTCAGGCACCGGCTCCACCGTCCCGCCCTCCCGGCCCGTCGTGCTCGGCCTCGACACCAGGGCTCCTGACGACACCCTGATCGGCTTCGCCTTCGAGGCGGCCGTCCTGCACGGCGCCTCCCTGCGCGTCGTCCACGGCTGGAACGAGCCGCCCTACATCGCGTACGGCCTGCCCCCGGACCTGGAACTGAACGCCCGGCTCGGCGCGGAGGAGGCCGCCGCCGTGAGCGAGGTGCTACGGCCGTGGCGGCAGAAGTTCCCGACGGTGGACGTCGTCGAGGACTCCCTGTCCGGGAAGGCGGCCAACCGCCTCGTGGACGCCTCCGCGGAGGCCTCCCTGGTCGTCGTCGGCCGCCGTATCCGCCGTTCCCCGCTCGGCGCCCACATCGGACCCATCACCCACGCCGTACTGCACCACGCCACCGCCCCCGTCGCCGTGGTCCCGCACGACTGACGCCCGGCACGACTGATCACCCGGCACGACTCACCACCAGACACGCTTCACCATCCGAGGAGAGACCCCCATGAAAGCGGCAGTCGTACGAGCGTTCGGTGAACCCCTCGTCATAGAGGAGCGCCCCGACCCCGAGCCCGGCCCCGGCCAGGTCCGCATCCGGGTGGAGGCCTCCGGGCTGTGCCACACCGACATCCACGCCGCGCACGGCGACTGGCCGGTGAAGCCGAACCCGCCCTTCGTCCCCGGCCACGAGGGCGTGGGGCTCGTCGAGGCGCTCGGCGACGGTGTCACGCACCTCACGCTCGGCCAGCGTGTCGCGGTGCCCTGGCTCGGCTCGGCCTGTGGACGGTGCGAGCACTGCCTGTCCGGCTGGGAGACGCTCTGCGAGCAGCAGGTCAACACCGGATACGGGTGCGACGGCGGCTACGCCGAGAAGATGCTCGCCCGGGCCGACTTCGCCCAGCCGGTGCCCGACGGGATCTCCCCGCTCGACGCCGCCCCGCTCACCTGCGCCGGGGTCACGACGTACAAGGCGCTCAAGGTCGCCGGTGTCGGCCCCGCTCAGCTGGTCGCGATCTCGGGCGTCGGCGGACTGGGTCATCTGGCGGTCCAGTACGCGAAGATCGCCGGGGCGACGGTGGCGGCGATCGACGTCACCGACGAGAAACTCGAACTCGCCTCGGAACTCGGCGCCGACTTCGTCATCGACGCCCGCACGCACGACCCGGCCGAGGTGCTCAAGCGGTTCGGCGGCGCGCACGCGGCGATCGCGCTCGCGGTGAACGAGGCCGCGTTCGCCGCCGTGTACGGAGGACTCCGGCGCGGCGGGAAGCTCGTGATGGTGGCACTGCCCGCGCACGGGACGATCCAGGTCCCGATCTTCGACACCGTACTGAACGGCACGTCGGTGATCGGCTCGATCGTGGGCACCCGGCAGGACCTGGCCGAGGTCTTCGAGCTGCACGCGGCGGGCCGCACCCGGGTCATCCGTGAGTCCCGGCCCCTCGTCTCCGTCAACGAGTCCATCGACGCGGTGCTGCACGGTCAGGTCAAGGCCCGGATCGTCTTCGACTTCGGTGAAGGACGGTGAGTGCGGTGGAGCTGCCCCTGGTCGTGGGCGTCGACGGCTCGGAGCCCAGCCTGCGCGCCGTGGACTGGGCGACGGACGAGGCCGCCCTGCGCGGCGTACCGCTGCGCCTGGTGTACGCCTCGCTGTGGGAGCGCTACGAGGGCGCCGCGCTCGCCGAGGGCGTCGGCAGGCCCGCGGAGCAGGTGATGGCCGACGACGTCGTCGAGGCCGCCGCGCGACGGGCCCACAGCCGGGCCCCCGAGGTGAAGGTCACCACTGACGTCCTGCCCGACGACGCGGCGAGCGTGCTGCTGAACGAGGCGCACACCGCCGCCGCGCTGGTCGTCGGGTCGCGCGGCCGCAGCGGTCTCGCCGAACTGCTGCTCGGCTCGGTCAGCCTCACGGTCGCCGGCCGCGCCGCCTGCCCGGTGGTCGTGCTGCGCGGCGACCAGGACAACCGGGCAGGGGCCAGGACGCACCGGCGCGTGGTCCTCGGAGTCGGCGAGGGACCGCACGGCACGGCGGCCACCCGGTTCGCCTTCGAGGAGGCCGAGGTCCGCAAGGCCACCCTGGACGCCGTACGGGCCTGGCGCTGCCCGGCGTACGAGAGCGCCGACGACCCTCTGCTCGAGGGTGAACCGGCCCGTTTGCACGAGCAGCGGGCCGCGGAGATCATGGAGTCGGCGCTGAGCAAGGCCGCGGCCGCGCATCCCGCGGTGGATCTGCACCGCAGGACCGCCGAGGGCAGCGCCCGCCGGATCCTGCTGGCCGCCTCGGACGACGCCGACCTGCTGGTCGTCGGAGTCCGGCGCCACCACGGACTCGCCGGACTCCAGCTCGGCCGGGTCGCCCACACGCTCCTGCACCACAGCGCCTGCCCGGTCGCCGTCGTACCGCAACGGGGATGAGCGACTCAGAGGGTCGCCGCGTGGTCGGGGACGTACGTCTGCAGGTCGCGCGGCGGGCGCACATAGCCCGTCGACGGCGGCCGGGGCGGCAGTTCGAGAACCGGTGGCTTCACCTCGTGGTACGGAACGGAGCCGAGCAGGTGGGCGATCATGTTCAGGCGGGCCCGACGCTTGTCGTCGCTCTCCACGATGTACCACGGAGCCTCCGAGACGTCCGTGTGCACCAGCATCTCGTCCTTGGCCCGGGAGTACGCCTCCCAGCGGGTGATCGACTCCAGGTCCATCGGCGACAGCTTCCAGCGCCGCGTCGGATCCTTCAGCCGGCGCCGGAACCGTTTCTGCTGCTCCGCGTCGCTCACCGAGAACCAGTACTTGCGCAGCAGGATCCCCTCCTCGACGAGCATCCGTTCGAAGATCGGGCACTGGCGAAGAAAGAGCTGGTGCTCCTCCTTCGTGCAGAAGCCCATGACCTGCTCGACGCCGGCGCGGTTGTACCAGCTCCGGTCGAACAGCACGATCTCCCCGGCGGCGGGCAGATGCTCGACGTACCGCTGGAAGTACCACTGGGTGCGCTGGCGCTCGGTCGGCTTGGGCAGCGCCACGGTCCGTGCGACGCGCGGGTTGAGAAGCTCCGACACCCGTTTGATCGTGCCGCCCTTGCCCGCCGCGTCCCGGCCCTCGAAGACCACCACGAGCCGGGCGCCCTCGGTACGCACCCACTCCTGAAGCTTCACCAGCTCCGTCTGCAGGCGCAGCAGCTCCCGCTCGTACGCCGCAACCGGCACCTTCGCCGTCTTCTCGCCGGCCATGCCGCCTCCTCCGCTCGATCACGCCCACCGATGCCACGCCCTGCGACACGCCTCGTGACGCACCTCGATGACTTACGGAGTCACCATGCCCAAGGCCGAACCGCCCAAGGTCGAACACCAGGACAGCACCGTACTGACCGACGAGGAACTGCGCACCCTGGACGCCCACTGGCGAGCCGCCAACTACCTTGCCGTGGGCCAGATCTACCTGCTCGCCAACCCGCTGCTGACCGAACCCCTGACCCCCGCGCACATCAAGCCGCGGCTGCTCGGCCACTGGGGCACCTCACCCGGCCTCAACCTGGTGCACACGCACCTCAACCGGGTAATCAAGGCCCGTGGTCTGGACGCGCTGTGTGTGTGGGGGCCAGGACACGGCGGGCCCGCGGTCCTCGCCAACTCCTGGCTGGAGGGGACCTACAGCGAGACGTATCCGAGCGTCTCGCGGGACGCGGCCGGCATGGAGCGGCTGTTCCGGCAGTTCTCGTTCCCCGGCGGAGTGCCCAGCCATGTCGCGCCCGAGACCCCGGGCTCGATCCACGAGGGCGGTGAGCTCGGCTACTCGCTGGCGCACGCCTACGGGGCCGCCTTCGACAACCCGGACCTGCTGGTCGCCTGCGTCATCGGTGACGGCGAGGCGGAGACGGGGCCGCTGGCCGCGTCCTGGCACTCCAACAAGTTCCTCGACCCGGTCCACGACGGCGCCGTGCTGCCGATCCTGCACCTCAACGGCTACAAGATCGCCAACCCGACCGTCCTGTCCCGGATCCCGGAGGCCGAACTCGACGAACTGCTGCGCGGCTACGGCCACGACCCGATCCACGTCGCCGGCGACGACCCGCACGAGGTCCACCGCGCGCTGGCGACCGCCTTCGACCGGGCCCTGGACAGCATCGCGCTGATGCAACGCACCGCCCGCCAGGACGGCGTGCCCGAGCGGGTCCGCTGGCCCATGATCGTGCTGCGCACCCCGAAGGGCTGGACGGGACCGGCGGAGGTCGACGGCGTGCCCGTCGAGGGCACCTGGCGCGCCCACCAGGTACCGCTGGCCGCGGTCCGTGAGAACCCGGAACACCTGCGGCAGTTGGAGACCTGGCTGCGCTCGTACCGTCCCGAGGAACTCTTCGACGCCGAGGGGCGCCCCGTCGCCGACGTCCTCGCCTGGGTGCCCGACGGCTCGAAGCGACTCGGCGCCACCCCGCACGCCAACGGCGGCCTGCTGGTCCGTGATCTGCCGATCCCCTCCCTCGACCGCTACGCCGTCCCCGTCGACAAGCCGGGCGCCACCCTGCACGAGCCCACCCGGGTCCTCGGCGACCTCCTCGAACAGGTCATGAAGGACACCTCCCACCGCCGGGACTTCCGCCTGGTGGGCCCCGACGAGACCGCCTCCAACCGGCTGGGAGCCGTCTTCGGTGCCACCGGCAAGGCCTGGCAGGCGCAGACCCTCCAGGTGGACGAGCACCTGGACCGGCACGGCCGGGTCATGGAGGTCCTCTCCGAACACCTCTGCCAGGGCTGGCTGGAGGGCTACACCCTGACCGGCAGGCACGGGCTGTTCTCCTGCTACGAGGCGTTCGTGCACATCGTCGACTCGATGGTCAACCAGCACATCAAGTGGCTCAAGACGTCGAGGGAGCTGGCGTGGCGTGCCCCGATCGCGTCCCTCAACTACCTGCTCACCTCGCACGTCTGGCGCCAGGACCACAACGGCTTCTCGCACCAGGACCCCGGCTTCGTCGACCACGTCCTCAACAAGAGCCCCGAGGTCGTACGGGTCTATCTGCCGCCGGACGCCAACACCCTGCTGTCGGTGGCGGACCACGTGCTGCGCAGCCGCGACTACGTCAACGTCGTCGTCGCGGGCAAGCAGCCCTGCTTCGACTGGCTCTCCATGGACCAGGCCCGCGACCACTGCGCCCGCGGCGCCGGGATCTGGGAGTGGGCGGGCTCGGCGAACGGGGACCGTGAACCGGACGTCGTCCTCGCCTGCGCGGGTGACGTCCCCACCCAGGAGATCCTGGCCGCCTCCGACCTGCTCCGCCGCCATCTGCCGGAGCTCGCCGTCCGCGTCGTCAACGTCGTCGACATGACCCGGCTGCTGCCGCGCGACGAACACCCGCACGGGATGCGCGACTTCGAGTACGACGGGCTGTTCACCGCCGACAAACCGGTGATCTTCGCCTACCACGGCTATCCCTGGCTGGTCCACCGGCTCGCCTACCGCCGCGCCGGCCACGCCAACCTGCACGTACGCGGCTACAAGGAGATGGGCACCACCACGACTCCGTTCGACATGGTCGTCCGCAACGACATGGACCGCTACCGCCTCGTCATGGACGTGATCGACCGCGTCCCCGGCCTCGGCGTCCGCGCCGCCGCCGTCCGCCAGCAGATGGCCGATGCCCGCACCCGCCACCACGCCTGGATCCGCGAACACGGCACCGACCTGCCCGAGGTCGCCGACTGGACCTGGACCGGCTGATCACCCACCCCACACCCCGCGATATCCCCCACCCCGCAAAGGAGTTCATCGCCATGACCGTACGCGTCGGCATCAGCGGCTTCGGCCGCATCGGCCGCACGTATCTGCGCGCGGCACTCGACCGGGCGGAGGCCGGCACCCAGGACGTCGAGGTGGTCGCCGTCAACGACATCGCGCCGCCCGCCACCCTGGCCCATCTGCTGGAGTACGACTCGACGTTCGGGCACATCGGGCGGGAGGTCCTGCACGACGACAGCTCGATCACCGTCGACGGCCGGCGCATCGCCGTCTCCGCCGAGCGTGACCCGGCGGCCCTGCAGTGGTCCGATCACGGCGCGGACATCGTCATCGAGTCCACCGGCCGCTTCCGTGACCGCGACGCCGCCGCCCTGCACCTGAAGGGCGGCGCCCACACGGTACTGCTCTCGGCGCCCGGCAAGAACGCGGACGCCACCATCGTCATGGGGGTCAACGACGACACCTACGACCCGCACAACGACCGGATCGTGTCCGCCGCCTCCTGCACCACCAACTGCGTCGCGCCCATGGTCAAGGTGCTCCACGAGGCCTTCGGCATCGAGCGCGGCGTGATGACCACCATCCACGGCTACACCAACGACCAGTCCCTGCTGGACGGCCCGCACAAGGACCTGCGCCGGGCCAGGTCGGCGGCCCTCAGCATCATCCCGACCAGCACGGGAGCCGCCCGCGCGGTCGGGCTGGTGGTACCGGAACTGGCCGGCGCCCTGGACGGCATCGCGGTGCGCGTCCCCGTCGAGGACGGCTCGCTCACCGACCTCGCGGTGGTGCTGCGGACGGCGGCGACGGCAGAGGAGATCAACACCGCCTTCGTCGAGGCGTCGGCGGGACCGCTGAACGGCATCCTCCGCGTCTCGAAGGCGCCGATCGTCTCCCGGGACGTCATCGGCGATCCCTCCTCCTGCGTCTTCGACCCGGCCCTGACCCAGGCCAACGGCACCCTGGTGAAGGTCTTCGGCTGGTACGACAACGAGTGGGGCTACACCAACCGGCTCCTCGACCTCACCGCACTGGTGGCCGACGACCGATGAACTCGGAGCGGAGCGGCACGGTCCGCGTACCCCCCGCGTTGCGGGGGACGCGGGCCGTGGTCCTCGACACCGACGGCGTCATCACGGACTCCGCGCGACTGCACGCCGCCGCGTGGAAGACGGCCTTCGACGCTTTTCTGAGCCCACGCGGCGAGCGCCCCTTCGACCCGCGCGAGGACTATCTGCGCCACGTCGACGGCAAGTCACGCCTCGACGGCGCCGCGGCCTTCCTCGAAGCCCGGGGACTGCGGCCCTCCGACGCCGAGGTCCGCGCCGTCGCCGCCGACAAGGAGCGGCTGTTCACCGAGCGGTTGCGTGCCGGGGGCGTCGACGCCTACCCGGGCACGGTCCGCCTGCTGCGTGCCCTGCGGTCCGCCGGGATCCCGCTGGCCGCCGCCTCCGCCTCCCGGCACGCGGGCGAACTCCTCGAACAGGCGGGAGTGCGCGGTCTCTTCGACGCCCTGGTGGACGGAGGGGAGGCGGCCCGGCTCGGCCTGCCCGGCAAGCCCGACCCCGCTCTCTTCCTGGAAGCGACCCGCCGCCTCGGGGTCCCCGCCGAACAGGCCGCCGTCGTGGAGGACGCCCTCGCCGGAGTCGAGGCCGGGCGACGCGGCGGATTCGGACTCGTCGTGGGCGTCGACCGCGCCCGCACCCCGGCCACCCGGACCGCTCTGAGGGAGCACGGCGCGGACCTGGTGGTCGAGGACCTCGCGGAACTGCTCACACAGACGGAGGCCTGAGAATGTCCGACTGGACCTGGGCGTACGAAGGCTACGAGCCCGCGCGGGAGCGGCTGCGCGAGGCGCTGTGCACCCTCGGCAACGGCTACTTCGCCACGCGGGGCGCGGCGCCCGAGTGCGCGGCGGACCCCGTCCACTACCCGGGGACGTACGCTGCGGGTTGCTACAACCGCCTCACCTCGGAGGTGGCCGGACGCCGGGTCGAGAACGAGGACATGGTCAACCTCCCCAACTGGCTGCCACTTCGCGTGCGCACCGCCTCCGGGAGCTGGCTCACGCCCGACACCCACAAGCTCCTCGACCACCGCCAGACCCTGGACCTGCGCGCGGGCACGCTGGAACGCACGCTGCGCTACGAGGACGAACAGGGCCGGTGCCTCGCCGTACGGCAGGTGCGCCTAGTCCACATGGCCGATCCCCATCTGGCCCTGCTGCGCACGGAGTTGACGGCTCAGGGCTGGTCCGGGGAGATCGAGGTCGAGACGGCGCTCGACGGGAGGGTCGCCAACACCGGAGTGGAGCGCTACCGCTCCCTCGCCTCCCGACACCTCACGGACGTCCGGACCGGCACCGCGGCGCCGGACACGATCTGGCTGGAGTGCCGGACCAGCGCCTCCGACATCAGGATCGGCCTGGCGGCCCGCACGGTCACCGACGTACCCGCCCAGACCGTGGACGCGCACGAGGACGCGCGGGCGGCTCGGCTGCTGCGGCTCTCCCTGGCCGACGGCAGGACGGTCACCGTCGACAAGACCGTCGCCCTGCACACCTCCCACGACCCGGCCGTCGAGGAGCCGGCGCACGCCGCCCTCGACCGGGTCGGCCGCGCTCCGGACTTCGTGACCCTGCTGGACTCCCATCGCACGGCCTGGCAACAGCTGTGGCGCAACGCCGAGTTGGACGTGCCGAACAGCGCGGGCCCGGTGCTGCGGCTGCACCTCTTCCACCTGCTCCAGACGCTCTCCCCGCACACCGCGGAGCTGGACGTCGGCGTGCCGGCGCGCGGTCTGCACGGCGAGGCCTACCGCGGACACGTCTTCTGGGACGAGCTCTTCGTCCTGCCGTACCTCAACCTGCACTTCCCCGAAGTCTCCCGCGCCCTGCTCACCTACCGCCACCGCCGCCTCGAGCAGGCCTGCCGGGCCGCGGTCGACGCCGGGCACACGGGCGCGATGTACCCGTGGCAGAGCGGCAGCGACGGCAGGGAGGAGACCCAGCAACTGCACCTCAACCCGCGCTCGGGGCGCTGGCTGCCCGACCACTCGCGGCTCCAGCACCACGTCGGCTCGGCGATCGCGTACAACGTGTGGCAGTACTGCGAGGCGAGCGGCGACACCGAGTTCCTGCACACCAAGGGCATCGAGATGCTCGTGCAGATCGCCCGCTTCTGGGCCGGCCTCGCGGCGTACGACGGGACGCTCGGGCGGTACCGGATCCGTGGCGTCGTCGGCCCCGACGAGTACCACGACGCCTACCCCGGCGCCGAGCGGCCGGGACTCGACGACAACGCGTACACCAATGTCACCGCGGCCTGGGTGATCGCCCGCACCCTCGATGTCCTCTACGACCTGCCCGAACTGCCGCGCCGGGACCTCTGCGAGCGCACCGGCCTCGACGCGGCCGAACTCGAGAACTGGCAGGAGGTCTCCCGGAAGCTGTACGTGCCCTTCCATGCCGGGGTGATCAGCCAGTTCGAGGGCTTCGGGGCACTGGAGGAGCTGGACTGGGACGGCTACCGGAGGCGCTACGGTGACATCCGGCGGCTCGACCGGATCCTGGAGGCCGAGGGCGACAGCGTCAACCGCTACCAGGCGTCCAAACAGGCGGACGCCCTGATGCTGGGCTACCTCTTCTCGCCCGCCGAGCTGGGCGGGCTCTTCCGCAGGCTGGGGCACGAGGTGGACGACACCGTCTGGCGGCGCACCGTCGACCACTACCTGCGGCGCACGAGTCACGGCTCGACGCTGAGCAGCGTGGTGCACGGGTGGGTGCTGGCGCGGGCGCGGCGCGCGGAGGCGTGGACGTTCGTGCACGAGGCCCTGGCCGGGGACGTCGCCGATCTGCAGGGCGGCACCACGGGGGAGGGCATCCACCTCGGTGCCATGGCCGGCACCCTCGATCTCGTCCAGCGCTGCCTGACCGGTCTGGAGATCAGGGGCGGCCGACTGCGGCTGGATCCGGTGCCGCTCCCTGAGTTCTCCGAGTATGGCTTCGCGATCCGCTACCGCGGCCACCGTGGGGTACAACTGCGTCTGACAGCCGATGAGTTGAGGATCGCCGTGCCCGCTTCCGGCCAGGACCCGATCAACATCGCCCTCGCGGATCGCACGGCGTCCGTGGCGCCCGGGGAATCCCGCTCCCTCAGCCTGCCTGACCGGTGACCGTACGGTTGCGCATCAGCGCGGCACCACGGCCACCGGGCACTCGGTGTGCTCCAGCACGTCCCGCACAGTGGTGCCTAGCGTCCGGCCCGCGCGGCCGACCACCAGGAGCTCCGCCGAGGCCGACGCCTGGACCAGGGCGGCCGACGGGCTCTGCAGGCGGACGTCCTCGTAGACGTGCACCTGCGGATACTTCTCCCGCCACGGCCGCAGCGCATCCGACAGCAGCTGCACCTCCTGGTCCTCCCATGCGCCCCGGTCCTCCTCCGGCAGCGCGTACGGCATCCACCGCTCGGCGCGGGCGGGCAGCCGCCAGGCGTGCACGGCGTGCAGCCGGGTACCGCGGCGCCGGGCGGCGTCGAACGCGAAGTCCACGACGGCGCTGACCGGGTCGCGGGCATCCATGCCCAGAACCACCTGGCTCGTACGCCACTCGCCGCCCCTTCGGCCGTGGCCGCCGCCCGGCACCAGCACCACCGGCAGATCCGAGCGGGCCGCCACCTCATGGGCCACGGAACCCACGCCCGGTCCCGGGACACCGTCCTCGCCGCGCAGCCCGAGAACGGTGCACCCGGCCCGCGAGGCCAGCGAGATCAGCGCCGCGGCGACCCCTCCGGCCGGGTCGGCCCCGTCGATGTGCACGACCCGCAACGGCAGTCCGCGCAGCCGCGCGTCCCCCGCCGCCCACTCGGCCGCCGCCCTGCTGGGCGCGGAGGCGTCGACCCCGACAACGATCGGCTCGGTCATGGCAGTTCGTCCCTCCATGCGTACGGGATTCCAGGGTGTCCACCCTCCGCCGTGGACCGGCCCACGGGACAGGGGCCGACCGGCCCATGCGGCGCACCCGACCAGCCCCTGGGGCGGGGCCCCGCACCGCTGGATGCTCGAAGGGTCGAGAGGTTTTGAGGAGGCCCGAGATGACGGACGACGAGCGTGACCGCCCCACCGTGCACGCCCTGCTCGCGGACGGCACCACCGTGTGCATACGGTCCGTGCGGCCCGGTGACCACGACCAGCTGCGAGGGCTCTACGAGGAGATGTCACCGGAGCACCTCCGGCTGCGGTTCTTCGCAGCCAGTCGCCGCTCCGCCGACCTGGCCGCCGACCGGGCCGCGGCGCCGGCCCGCCCCGGCTACCGGGCGCTGCTCGCCGAGACGCAGGGCCGGGTGATCGGCCTGGCCGAGTACGAGACCGTCGACGACCCCGAGACGGCCGAGATGTCGATCGCCGTGGCCGATGGGCTGCACCACCGGGGCGTCGGCACCCTCCTCGTCGAACACCTCGTCTCCGCCGCGCGTGCGGACGGCGTCACCACGTTCACCGCCGACGCGCTCAGCGAGAACTACGAGGTGCTGCGGCTCTTCACCGACCTGGGCCTGCGTGCCGGACGCCGGTTCGAGGGTCCGGAGGTGCGTTGCACCATCGCGCTCGACGAGGACGACACCTATCTCGCGGCCGTCGAGGCCCGTGGCCGGGCCGCCGACGTGGCCAGCCTGGAACCGCTGCTGCGCCCCGACGCGGTCGCCGTGGTCGGCGCCGGACGCAGGCCCGGATCGGTGGGGCGGGCTCTCCTGCACCATCTGCACGCGGGGGGCTTCACCCGACGGCTCTTCGCGGTGAACCCCCACGTCTCCTCGGTCCTCGGTGTGCCTTCTTATCCGTCGGTCAGCTCGCTGCCCAAGGTCCCTGATCTCGCGGTCCTCGCCATACCCGCGGACGCCCTGCCCGCCACGGCCGAGGAGTGCGGCAAAGCCGGCGTACGGGCGCTGCTCGTGGTGACGTCCGGGCTCGACCCCGACCAGGCGGAGGCGCTCATGACCGCGTGCCGTGCCTACGGCATGCGTCTGGTCGGCCCCAACTGCCTCGGCATCTCCAACACCGACCCGAGGCTCCGCCTCGACGCCACCTTCGCGGCCGACCACCCGCGCCCCGGTACGGCGGGTGTCGCCGTACAGTCGGGTGGCGTGGGCATCGCCCTGCTCGACGGGCTGTCCCGGCTCGGCATCGGTGTCTCGTCCTTCGTGTCGCTCGGCGACAAGTACGACGTCAGCGGCAATGACATGCTCCAGTGGTGGGAGAGCGACGGTCGCACCGACCTGGCCCTGCTGCACCTGGAGTCCTTCGGCAACCCGAGGGCGTTCTCCCGCACCGCCCGGCGGGTGACCCGCCGGATGCCCGTTCTGACGGTCGACGCGGGCCGTACCGAGGCCGGTCGCCGTGCCGCCGCCTCGCACACCGCGGCCGCCGCGACCCGGACCATGACCCGACAGGCGCTGTTCACCCAGGCGGGCATCACCGCGACCCGCTCGGTGGGCGAACTCCTCGAAACCGCCGCCCTGTTGCACGCCCAGCCGCTCCCGGCCGGGACCCGCGTGGCGATCGTCACCAACGCGGGCGGTGCGGGTGTCCTCGCGGCGGACGCGTGCGCCGAGGCCGGGCTGACCCTGCCCGCCCCCACCCCCGAACTGATCGACGACCTGCTCGCCGTGCTGCCCGAAGGGGCGGCCGTGGGCAACCCCGTCGACGCCACGGCGGCCGTCACGGAGGACCAGCTCAGGGACTGCGTGGACCGGCTCCTGCGGTACCCGGGCATCGACACCGTGCTGCTGGCCCTCGTCCCCACCGCCATCGCCGTGGCGACCGGCGACGACCTGGTCCGCGCCGTCACCGAAGGCCCCGGACGGCGGGAACGGCCCGTCGCCGTCGTACGCCTGGAGCAGGACCTGCCGGTCAAGCTGCTGCCCGCGGGGGAGGGCGGCGCCGTCCCCTCGTACGCCGAACCGGTCGCGGCGGCACGGGCCCTGGCGCACGCCGCCCGTCGTGCGGCCTGGCTGAACCGGCCCGTGGGCACGATCCCGGAGCTGGTGGAGGTCGACACGGCCTCGGCGCACACGGTCGCCGAGACCTACCTCGCCGCCCATCCGGACGGTGGCTGGCTCGACCCGCGCACCTGCGCCGAACTCCTCGCCTGCTACGGCATACCGCAACTCCCGTGGGCCTGGGCCGAGACCGAGGACGACGCCGTCATCGCCGCCGAACGGCTGCGCGGTGCCGACGGCCGCGTGGTCATGAAGGCCCACTGGCCCGGCCTGGTCCACAAGACCGAACAGCACGCGATCCATCTCGACCTCCAGGGCGACGCCCAAGTACGCGCCGCCTTCCGGGACTTCGAGACCCGGTTCGCCGGACTCATGACCGGAGTCGTCGTCCAGCCGCTGGCCGCGCGCGGCACCGAGCTGTTCGCGGGCGTGGCGCAGGACGACGTCTTCGGCCCCCTGGTGCTGTTCGGGCTCGGCGGTACGGCGACCGAGGTGCTGGCCGACCACGCCGCCCGCCTCGCCCCGCTGACCGACCACGACGTGCACGACCTGATCACCACGCCGCGCTGTGCACCCCTGCTGCTGGGCGCGCACGGCAGCCGGCCGGCCGATCTCCAGGGCCTCGAACAGCTCCTGCTGCGGCTGTCCCGCATGGCGGGCGACCTGCCGCAGCTCGCCGAGGCCGACTTCAACCCGGTCCTGGCGACACCCGCCGCGGTCACCGTGCTCGACGCACGCGTCCGCCTGCTGCCGCGCCGCGCCCAGGACCCCTATCTGCGCCGACTGCGCTGAGGAGGAACAGACATGAGGCAGAACAAGGTCGGATCGGTGATGGCCACGGAGGTCGTCACGGCCCGGTACGGCACTCCCTTCAAGGAAGTGGCACGGTTGCTCACCGAGCACCGCATCAGCGGGCTGCCCGTGATCGACGAGGACGACAAGGTCCTTGGTGTGATCTCCGAGACCGACCTCATGGTCCGGCAGGCGGGCGTCCCTGATCCCTACGAGACGCCGCGCCGCTTCCGGTTCACCGGGCCGACCCGCGGAGCCCGACGGCAGGCCGCGAAGGGGCACGCACGTACAGCCGGACAGCTGATGTCCGTGCCACCGGTCACCGTGCACGCCGACGAAACCATCGCCGAGGCCGCCCGGACCATGGCGCGCAGTCGCGTGGAGCGGCTGCCGGTGGTGGACGACGAGGACCGGGTCGTCGGCATCGTCACCCGCCGCGACCTGATCCAGGTCTTCCTGCAGCCGGACGACGTGATCCGCCGCGAGGTGATCGACGAGGTGCTGGTCCGCACGCTGTGGTTGAGCCCCTCGACCGTCGAGGTCGCTGTGTACGAGGGGGCGTCACGCTGACCGGCCATGTGGAGCGCAGGAGCGAGGCGGAGATCGCCGCCTCCATGACCGACCGGATCGACGGAGTGGTCGCGGTGGTCGACAGGCTGACCTACCGACTGGACGACTCGCACCTGCGGCCCGACGAGCCGGCTCTGCACGGTGTCACCGAGGAATGGCTGCGCAAGCTGTGAAGCAGGCCGAGAGGAGGGGTACCGCCATGCCGACCAAGGTGCTTGTCGCCTATGGGACGACGAACGGATCGACGGCGCGGATCGCGGAGACCATCGCGGATGTCCTGCGCAAGAGGGGCGTGCCCACCGAGGCGGTGCCCGCTCACTCGGTGACGGACGTCGAGTCGTACGACGCCGTGGTCGTGGGCGGTGGACTGTATGCGGGGCGCTGGCACAAGGACGCCCGCCGCTTCGTCCGTCGGCATGGCCGTGTGCTCGTCGGGCGTCCGCTGTGGTTCTTCAGCAGCGGTCCGCTCGACGCCTCGGCCACCGAGAAGGACATTCCGCCCGTCCCCGGTGTGCGGCGGGTCATGACCCGGCTCGGTGTCCGTGCGCACGTCACGTTCGGGGGCTGCCTGGAGGAAGGGGCCAAGGGAGTCGTCGCCCGGAAGATCGTTTCCTCCGGGAAGGGCGGGGACTTCCGTGACTTCGGGCGGATCGAGGCGTGGGCCACGGACATCGGAAGCGAACTGGCGTCCGGGCTGCGGTCGGATTGAACCCGTGCCGCTTCGGGACCGGGCGCAACCGGAACCATTCCGGTTGCGCCCTCACGCCGACCTGAAGCGTGACGCGACCGGACGGGAACCCGACGGCGGCCCGATGGGCTGAGCTACGTTCAATTCCCGTCGTCGGAGCAGTGCGTGGTGCTGCCGAGGCCGCTCAGGCAGTACCGTGAGCGCAGGCGAACTGGTGCGCGGCCTTGTCCGCTTGATGGGCCGGAGGAAGCGATGGGCGCGGATACGCGTGGGGGATCCGAGCAGCATCTGCCCAAGCTCCGCCTCGACGAACTGCTGGGCGAGCTGCAGGTACGCATCGACGCCGTCCGTGGCACCCGGGACCGCCTGCACAGCCTGCTGGAGGCCGTCCTGTCCGTCGGACGGGAGCTGGACCTGCCCCAGGTGCTGCGCAGCATCGTCGAGGCCGCGGTGGTCCTGGTGGACGCCGAGTACGGCGCCCTGGGTGTGATCGGCGGAGACCGGAAGCTGTCCGCGTTCATCACCGTCGGCATCGACGAGGAGCGGCGGTCCGAGATCGGGGCGCTGCCCAGCGGGCACGGGCTCCTCGGAGAGCTGATCCGGCACCCGGTGCCCCTGCGGCTGCCGGAGCTCTCCGAGCACCCCGAGTCGTACGGCTTCCCCGCCCACCATCCGCCGATGCACTCCTTTCTCGGCGTACCGATCCGGGTGCGCGACGAGGTCTTCGGGAACCTGTACCTCACCGAGAAGCGGAACGAGCGGGAGTTCGACGCGGAGGACGAGTCCGTGTTGTCGACGCTGGCCGTGGCCGCCGGCGTCGCCATCGAGAACGCGCGGCTGTACGAGGAGACCAGGCTTCGCGAACGCTGGCAGCGGGCCAGCGGGAAAGTCACCAGCGTCCTGCTCACCGGCGCGCCGAGCGCGGAGGTGCTGGAGCTCATCGTCGACGAGGCCCGGAAGATCGTCTCCGCGGACATGGGCATGATCGCGGAGGGCGTACCGGGCGAGGAGGCGCTGCGGCCCGCGCTGGCCGTCGGGCTCGGCGCGGAGCAGCGCGGCGGCCTGGTGATGTCGGCCCGGGACGGCTTCGTCGGAGCCGCGCTGAGCTCCGCGGAGCCTGTGGTCAGCACCGACATCGCACACGACGCCCGTGCGGGCGAGGGCGAAGCCCAGTGGGCCGAGCTCGGACCCGTCGTGGCGGTGCCGCTCGGTACCAGCGGGAAGGCTCGGGGCGTGCTGCTGCTCGGGCGGGTCCAGGGCGGCGCACCCTTCGGGCATGTGGACACCGGACCACTGCTCGGGTTCGCCGACCAGGCCGCACTGGCACTGGAGCTGGCCGAGCGACGGCGGGACGCGGAACAGATCGCGCTGCTCCAGGACCGCGACCGCATCGCCCGGGACCTGCACGACCTCGCCATCCAGCGGCTCTTCGCGGCCGGCATGACACTGCAGAGCGCCCAGCGCTTCATGGAGCATGCCGAGGGCATGGAGCGACTGACACGGACCGTCGACGACCTCGACGACACCATCAAGATCATCCGGTCCACGATCTTCGGCCTGCGGACGCACGGCGGGGCCGGCCGGGAGGGCAACGGCCTGCGCGGCCGGGTCTCCGAGGCGGTCACGGCCGCGACCACGTCGTTCGGGTTCGCGCCCGCGCTGCGGATCGAGGGGCTCGTCGAGACCGATGTTCCCGGGGACGTCGCCGACCACGCCGTCGCGGTGCTCGGTGAAGCGCTGAGCAATGCGGCCCGGCACTCCGGAGCGCACGCCGTCGACGTCCGACTCCAGTGCGCCGGGGGCGAGTTGACGCTCACCGTGACGGACGACGGCTGCGGGGTGTCGGGTGACGTACGGCGCAGCGGGCTGAAGAACATGGAGGAGCGTGCCATCGCCCTCGGGGGCGTACTGACGCTCGGCGAGCGGCCCGAGGGCGGTGGCACGCGGCTGGTGTGGCGGGTACCGGCGGGCGCACCCAGCGCGGGTCCGGGGCCCAGTCCCGCGAACGGCCGAGACTGCCGGTGACCTTGTGCGTCCGGTGTCCGTCGGCTGCGGGTGACGGGGGCTGGTCGCGCAGGTCACCGCGCCCCTGAAGGGCGCTCCCGGGGTCAGCGAGTCCGGTGGTCGGCGGCGTCGGGGTGCTCCAACTGGCTGGCCAGGACCGCCGCCTGGACCCTGCGCTGGACGCCTAGTTTGGCCAGCAGCCGGGAGATGTGGTTCTTCACCGTCTTCTCGGACAGGTAGAGCTTCTTGCCGATCTCACGGTTGGTGAGCCCGTCCCCGATCAGCGCGAGGATGTCGCGCTCGCGGGGCGAGAGGCCGGCGAGTTCGGGAGCGAGTGCCGGGGCCTCGGTGGGATCCGCGCGCAGGGACCGCATGAGCCGGGCCGTCGTCGTGGGGTCCAGCATCGACTGGCCGGAAGCCACGGTGCGCACCGCCGCGACCAGGTCGGAGCCCTTGATCTGCTTGAGCACGTACCCCGAGGCTCCGGCCATGATCGCGTCGAGCAGGGCCTCCTCGTCGTCGAACGACGTCAGCATCAGACAGGCCAGCTCCGGCATCTGGCTGCGCAGCTCCCGGCAGACGCTGATCCCGTCGCCGTCCGGCAGGCGTACGTCCAGGACGGCCACGTCGGGCCGCAGCGCCGGGCCGCGCACCAGCGCGTGCTCGACGCTGCCCGCGTCCCCGACCACCGAGATGTCCGGCTCGGCTTCCAGGAGATCGGCAAGACCGCGGCGCACCACCTCGTGGTCGTCCAGCAGGAAGACCCGGATGGGGTTCTGTTCCGTGAAGGTGCGCGCCTCGGCCATGACGACCCCTTGTTCAGTTTCAGTGGTGGACTGCGGACCACGAGCGGGTTGTGACGACGATCATCACGCTCCGGGGCCGAACGCACTAGGGCCGACCGGCCCCACTTGAGAGCGGTCCTGGAATCGACCGCCGGTCACCGCTCCTGCTGCCCGGACGGCCCCGTCAGTTCGAACTCGACGTCCACCACGCCTTCGACGGACCGCACCAGGCGCGCGGCCACGGGCACCAACGAGGTGTCCCGGACACGCCCGGTGAGGGTGACGACCCCGTCCTGCACCTGTACCCGCACGGGTGCCGACGGCGCACGGAACAGATACGACACCACTTCGCGGCGCACCTCCTCGGCGATGTCCTCGTCGCCCCGCAGGAACACCTTCAGAAGGTCGCCGCGGCTGACGACGCCTTCCAGCAGGCCCATGTCGTCGACGACGGGGAGCCGCTTGACCTTGGCGTGCGCCATGGTCCGTGCGGCCTGCGCGAGAGTCGCGTTCGCCTGGACGGTGACGGCCGGGGCCGTCATCAGGTCCTCGGCTGTCACGGCGCCGGCCTTGGCGAGATCGGAGAGCCGCCGCAGCTGCGTGTGCCGGTCCGGATCGCTGTCGCGGAACTCCTCCTTGGGGAGCAGATCGGCCTCCGAGACCACGCCGATCACCCGGCCCTCGCCCTCCAGGACGGGCAGTGCGCTGACCTTCCACTGCTCCATCAACTGCACGATCTCTTTGAAGTTGGCCTTCCGGCCGATGGCGGCGACGGTGTGGGTCATCACGTCGCTGACGATGTGCGGGGTGCCGTGCACGGTGCCTCCTCGGTGGATTGCGACGTGGTCAGCTGAGACTTCCGCTGCCGTAGGGCGCGTACATGTCCAACAGCCGGGTCCTGGCCGACCGCAGTCGGCGGGCGACCGTGTCTCCCACCCACTGACTCACGGCCATTCCCAGCGCCGGATCGGCCTGACACATCTCGCGGACGGCTTCGGCGTCGAACTCGTACGCGCGCACCGGGCTCGTGGCCTCGGCGCCCAGGTGCCAGGTGTGCGGTCCGAACAGCCAGGACCAGCCTACGAGTTCGTTGTGCCCGACGGTCTCGATGAGGGCCGCGCGGCGGCCGGGCACGCGCATGTCGAGGGCCACCGTGCCGGTACGGATGATCCAGAACCGGTCCGCTCGCCGGCCCTCCTCGAACAGGCGGGTTCCCAGCGGGAACGACACCTCCCGGGCGACGTGCATCAGCCGCTCGCCGTGCTCGGCGGGCAATGCCCGCAGCATGCTGGAAGTGGGGGAAGCGTTCATGATCGTGTCCTCTGCCTCGAGCTCCTCTTCCAGGAGCGCGACCCTGCCACCTCCAATCTCTGCTCCCGCCCCCCCTTCCACCATGGGCCGAAGGGCCCCTCGGAAGGGCCTGCCCGGCCCCTGCACCCGGACACGGCCCGGTATCAGGCTCGATGGGAGAAGAGGAATCCACCGGCATGCACGCAGGAGGTGCGGACCATGCTTCGACACGTCGCCGCGGGGATCGACGGTTCTCCCGAAGGCCTGGCCGCCGCGCACTGGGCGGCCAGGGAAGCCATGCGCCGAGGTACGGCGCTGCGCCTGGTGCACGCCTGGGAGTGGCAGCCGCGGCCGGCCCCGAGCGTCCCCGCGGACATGTCGCAGCGGTCGTGGGCCGAGGACATGCTGGCGCAGACGTCGGACAGCATGCGCGCCGCACACTTCGGCCTGCAGGTCATCACCCACTCGGTCGCCGACGCACCGGTCGGGGCCCTGCTCGCGGCGGCCGAAGAGGCCGATCTGCTGGTCCTCGGCTCCCGCGGGATCAGCGGCGTCGCGGGCTTCCTGACCGGATCGGTGTCACAGCGGGTGGTCGCCAGGTCGCCGCGCCCCGTGGTGCTGGTGCGGGCGGGGGAGTGCACCGCCGACGAGCACTTCTCGGCGGTGGACGGAATCTCCCCCGACGAGATACCCGAGACCCCGTACCGCGAGATCGTGCTCGGCCTCGACACGGCCCGGCCCTGCGACGAACTGATCGAGTTCGCCTTCGACGCCGCCCGACGCCGTGCCACCCCGCTGCGCGTGGTCCATGCCTTCAGCGGTCCGCCCGCCTACGCGGCGATCGACAGGCTCGCCCCCGAGAACGGCCCCGAGCTGCTCGCCGAGCACGAGCGCGCCGTGGTCGCGACGCTTCGCCCCTGGTGCGAGAAGTTCCCCGAGGTCGCCGTGACCGAGACCGTCACCGAAGGGCGGGCGGCCGGCGAACTGATCCACGCTTCGGCCGGCGCGGCCCTCCTCGTGGTGGGTCGCAGGGTGCGCGAGACCCGGCTCGGCACCCACCTCGGCTCCGTCGCGCATGCCGTACTGCACCACGCGTCCTGCCCCGTCGCCGTCGTTCCGCACGCCTGAACAGCCCGGAGGATGAGACAGATGGCCGGCTACGTGTACGAGTTCTCCCAGGGCGGCCGTGACATGGCGGACCTGCTCGGCGGCAAGGGAGCCAACCTGGCGGAGATGACCCGGCTGGGACTGCCGGTACCGCCCGGCTTCACCGTCACCACCGACGCCTGCCGGGAGTACCTGGCCACCGGCGAGGAACCGGGAGAACTGGCCGGCCAGGTCGCGCACGCACTGGTGGAGCTGGAACGACGCACCGGACGCGAGCTGGGCGGCCGTGACAACCCCCTGCTGCTGTCCGTCCGTTCGGGCAGCAAGTTCTCGATGCCCGGGATGATGGAGACGATCCTGGACATCGGCCTCGGCGACGCATCCGTCCTCGGACTCGCCAAGGCCACCGGCAGCGAGCGCTTCGCGTGGGATTCGTACCGCCGCCTCCTCCAGATGTACGGCCGCACGGTGCTCGGCATCGCCCCGGGACTGTTCGACCGGCGCGGGAGCACCGACGACCCCGCCCGGCTCGTCGAGGACTACAAGCAGGTGATCCGGGACGCGACGGGTGAGGAGTTCCCGCAGGACCCCGGCGCGCAGCTGTACCGCTCGATCCGGGCGGTCTTCCGCTCCTGGAACAGCGAGCGCGCCCGCCTCTACCGCCGCCGCGAACACATACCCGACGACCTGGGCACCGCCGTCAACATCCAGGTCATGGTGTTCGGCAACCTCGGTCCGGACTCCGGCACGGGAGTCGCCTTCACCCGCGACCCGGCCACCGGTGCCCGTGGTGTGTACGGCGACTACCTGCAGGACGCCCAGGGCGAGGACGTCGTGGCCGGCATCCGCAACGCCGTGCCACTCGCCGAACTGGAACGGCTCGACCCGCCCTCGTACCGGCAACTCATCGACCACATGGGCACGTTGGAACACCTCTACCGCGACCTGTGCGACATCGAGTTCACCATCGAGCGGGGCACGCTCTGGATGCTCCAGACCCGGGTCGGCAAGCGCACCGCCGAGGCCGCCTTCCGTATCGCCGAGGCACTCGTCGACGAGGAACTGATCGGCGAGGACGAGGCGCTGGCCCGGGTCTCGGGCGCACAGCTCGCCCGCCTGATGTTCCCCCGCTTCGAAGCACACGTCGAGACGAAGCCGCTCGCCCACGGCGTCCCCGCATCCCCCGGCGCCGCAGTCGGAGCGATCGCCTTCGACTCGGCCGAGGCGGTGCGGCGCGCCGCGACGGGGGAGAAGGTGATCCTCGTACGCCGGGAGACCACCCCCGACGACCTGCCCGGGATGGTCGCGGCCGAGGCCGTGCTCACCAGCCGTGGCGGCAAGACCAGCCACGCGGCCGTGGTGGCGCGCGGCATGGGCAAGGTGTGCGTGTGCGGCGCCGAGGAACTGACGGTGGACGTCGAGGCACGGACGCTCACCGCCCCCGACCGGACCGTGCTCGCCGAAGGCACGGTGCTCTCCGTGGACGGCACGGCGGGCACGGTCCACCTCGGGGCACTGCCGCTGACCGACTCGCCGGTGGGCCGCTTCCTGGACACCGGGGAACGCGACGGGGCGTTGACCGACGCAGTGGCCCGCACCCTCCAACACGCCGACTCCGTACGCCGCCTGGGGGTGCGCGCCAACGCCGACACCCCCGAGGACGCGGCCCGCGCGCGCCGCTACGGAGCCGAGGGGATCGGACTGTGCCGCACCGAGCACATGTTCCTCGGCGAGCGGCGCGGCCTGGTCGAGGCGATGATCCTCGCCGAGGACGAGACCGGGCGGCGCGCCGCCCTGGACGCGCTGCTGCCGCTCCAGCGGGCCGACTTCGCCGGCATCCTGGCCGCGATGGACGGGCTGCCGGTGACGATCCGGCTGATCGACCCACCGCTGCACGAGTTCCTGCCCGACCGCACCGAACTCGCCGTCCGTGTCGCCACCCACCCCACCGCGCACGACCGGCGCCTGCTGGCCGCCGTGGAGCGCATGCACGAGAGCAACCCGATGCTCGGGCTGCGCGGCGTGCGCCTCGGACTCGTCGTCCCCGGGCTGGTCGAGATGCAGGTACGGGCGATCGCCGAAGCCGTCGTGGAGCGGCTGCGGGACGGGGGAGACCCCCGGGCCGAGATCATGGTTCCGCTGGTCGGCACGGTCGAGGAACTGCGGCTCGTACGGGCGGCAGCGGAGCGCGTACTCGCCGAGGTGTCGAAGGCTTCCGGATTCACGGTCGACTGTCCCATCGGCACGATGATCGAACTGCCCCGTGCCGCGCTGACCGCCGGCCGGATCGCCGAGGCCGCCGATTTCTTCTCCTTCGGCACCAACGATCTGACACAGACGGCGTGGGGACTGTCCCGTGACGACGTCGAGGCGTCCTTCTTCCCCGCCTACCTCGCCCAGGGCGTCTTCGCCACCTCGCCCTTCGAGACCCTCGACCGGGACGGCGTCGGCCGACTGGTCCGGATCGCCGTCGAGGAGGGCCGCGCGACGAACCCGACCCTGAAGATCGGCGTCTGCGGCGAACACGGCGGCGACCCGGACTCCATCCACTTCTTCCACGACACCGGCCTCGACTACGTCTCCTGCTCGCCGTTCCGCGTTCCCGCCGCCCGCCTGGAAGCGGGCCGCGCGGCACTGGCGAACCGGGCCGACGGGGCGTCAGCGGCCATTTAGACAACACCGACCAAGGGGAGGGAAAGACATGACCACCCGTCATGTGACCGTCGGCGTGGACGGCACGCTCATCGCCGTAAGGGCGCTGGACCGGGCCGCCGAGGAAGCGGTGCTGCGCGGCGCCCTGCTGGACATCGTGTACGCCGTGCCCGACCTCGACGAGGCCGGGCCGGTCCTGGCGTCCGCGGCGGCCCGGGTACGCCGGCGGCACCCCGGCCTGCCCGTCACGGCCTCCGCCTTCGAGGGCGGACCGGTCCAGGCGCTGGCTCAGCACGGTCGGGGCGCTGAACTCACCGTGGTCGGCACACGGGGGCTCGGCGGTGTCGCCGGCTTACTGTTCGGCTCGGTGAGTCTGCGGCTGGCCGCGCGGACGCGCGGTCCGCTGCTCGTCGTGCGGGGGAACCACCAGTCAGCCCGCCGCGGTGAGGTGTTGCTCGGCATGGAAAGTGACGCCGACGCGGATGCCGCGGCATACGCCTTCGCGGAGGCGGCGCGCCGCGGGGTCCGGCTGAGTGTGCTGGACGCCGCGGCCTCCCGGCGCCCGGCACTCGCACCACCGGCCCTGGTTCCCGCGGATCGGGGGCGGGACGATGCCGTCGTGCGAGTACCGACCGAACAGGCTGTACCGCGCCGTGCGGTTGCCGGGCTGCGGCAGCGCTATCCCCAGGTCGAGGTGGAGTTCCGCACATGCGACTCCGGCCGGGTGCACTCGCTGCTGGAGGCGACCCGCGAAGCCGCCGTCGTGGTGGTCGGTACCCACGGACACGCCCACCGCATCGGCCCCCAACCGGGCCCGGTCACCACCGCCCTGCTGCACCACTCCCACTGCCCGGTCGCGATCGTCTGAACGGACCCTCGCGGGAGAACGGGGCACGTGCGGATGGGCCGTTCGGCCCCGGGCCGGGACCTGCGGCCCCTCCTGACGTGAGCCTGCCACCCGGAGACTGAGTCACATCCCCCTGAGGAGGTCCGCACATGTCCCGCAACGTCACCGTCGGTCTGGACGGTTCGCCCGAGAGTCTCGCAGCCGCAGACTGGGCCGCCCACGAGGCGCTGCTGCGCGACGCGCCCCTGCGCCTCGTGCACGCCTGGCAGTGGCAGCCCTACACGTACTCGCCGCTCGCGGGCGCCTCCGTGCCGCCCATGGACGACCCGCGGAGCGAGTGGGCCGAGCGCCTGCCGCGGGAGACCGCCGCCCGTCTTGCCGAACGCCACCCCGGCCTGCACATCTCTGCCGAACGGATCCCGGAGCAGCCCGTCACCGCGCTGCTGGCCGCCGCCGAGGAGGCCGATCTCCTGGTACTCGGGTCCCGGGGCCTTGGCGGAGTCACCGGGTTCATCGTCGGCTCCGTGGCACTCGCCGTCGTGGCCAGGACCGAGCGACCGGTCGTCCTCGTACGAGCCGGTGAACGTGTCTCGGACGACCACCTGAAGGGCGGTGTCGTGCTCGGCCTCGACCTGGAGCGCCCGGACGGTTCCCTGATCGGTTTCGCGTTCGAAGCCGCGTCTCGGCGCGGTCGGAACCTTCGCGTCGTCCACGGATGGAGTCTGCCGTCCTCCTACGGCTACGGCGGAGCCTTCGACCTCGACCTCAACGCGGAACTGCACGCGCAGATCCGGCACAACATGATCGAGGTACTGCGGCCCTGGCGGGAGAAGTTCCCCGGCGTCGAGGTGAACGAGCAGGCGGTGGTCGGCAGCGCGGGCTCCCACCTGGTCGACGCCTCCAGGGACGCGGCACTGGTCGTGGTCGGGCGTCGCAACCGGCGTACGCCGGTCGGTCCGCACATCGGACCGGTGACGCAAGCGGTCCTGCACCATGCCGCCGCCCCGGTGGCGGTGGTGCCGCACGACTGACCGGGCACACGTCGTTCCGGGCGAAGCAGCGGAGGTTCTCGTGCGCGAGGGCGATGATGCCTTCGCACTGGTGACGGGATCGCGCGGCCGCGGTGAACTCAAGGAACCGCTTCTCGGATCGGTCGGCCTGGCCGTGGCGGGCCGTCTCCGGCGTGTGCTCCGCGCGCCGCACCGGGGCAGGGGCCATCCGAGCCTGGCGCGGGGCCGAGTGGACTTCCCCTGACAGCTGCGCGGCCTACGCAGGTCCCGGCTCGCGGGGGCTCGGCGGGATCGGTGGGTTCATGGTCGGATCGGTGAGCCTGGCCGTCGTGGCCCGCGCGGAACGACCAGTGGTGCTGGTGCGGGCGGGCGAACAGGCCGCCGACGAGCCCACGATGGACCCGGCGGGCGTGCCGTCCACGGCGACGCCCTTCAGGCCGGTGGTGCTCGGCCTCGACATCGATCACCCGGACGACACCCTGCTGGACCCTGGCGGCGGAAGTTCCCGGGCGTCGAGGTGATCGAGGAGAGCCGGTGCGGCAGTGCCGCGCAGGTGCTCGTCAACGCCGCCCACGACGCCTCCCTGGCCGTCGTCGGCCGCCGTATCCGCACCAGTTCCTTCGGTGCTCACATCGGCCATGTCACCCATGCCGCCCTGCACCACATCACTACCCCCGTCGCCGTCGTAGCGCACGGCTGACGCCGGGCGGGTCCAGCAGCCGGATGGTGACCGGCAGCCCGTCCATCGCCTCAAGGGCGCCGGAACAGGGCCGTCGGGGAGGTGCCGTCGGGCCTGCGGGTGGGCCGAGCTGCCCCAGGGCTGCCTGAGCCATGGTGATGTGCGCGGCGTCTTCGAGGGAGGGCCGACCATCTTCTCGGAATACCGCCTTCCACCGGGGACCGATACCGTGGAAACGGAACGATCCGATGGTTCCGGGTCGGCTTGCCGAGGGGACCAGGAGGAACGATGTGGCATGCCCCGAGCAGCCCCGCGTAAGACTGCCGCAGCTGAGGCTCGACGAGCTGCTGGAGGAACTGCAGGCCCGGATCGACGCGGCCCGTGGCACCCGCGACCGCGTGCACACCCTGCTCGTGGCGGTGCTCTCCGTCGGCCGGGAGCTGGAGCTGGAGCACGTGCTGCACTCCATCGTGGAGGCGGCCGCATTGCTCGTGAACGCCGGATACGCAGCTCTGGGAGTCATCAGCCCCGACGGCCAGACCCTGTCGGCCTTCCACACGGTCGGCGTGACCGAGCACCAGATCGCCGAAATCGGGCCCTACCCGCAGGGTCACGGCATCCTCGGCGAACTGATCCGCCACCCGGAACCGCTCCGTGTGGAGAAGATCTCCCAGCATCCGGCCTCGTACGGCTTCCCGCCCAACCACCCGCCGATGAACAGCTTCCTCGGGGTCCCGATCCGAGTCCGCGGCCAGGCCTTCGGCAACTTGTACCTGACTGAGAAACGCGGCGGGCTGCAGTTCGACGAGGAGGACGAGTCGCTGCTCGCCACACTCGCCGTGGCGGCCGGCGTGGCCATCGACAACGCCCGCCTGTACGAAGAATCCCGGCTGCGCGAGCGCTGGCTGCGGGCCAACGCGAAGATCACCCACCTGTTGATGTCCGGCAGCGGGCGGGCCGAGGCTCTCGGCCTGATCGCGGAACGTGCCCGGACGATCTCGGGCTCCGCACTGGCCGCGGTCGCGATGCCGATGGAGGACACCAAGTCGCTCACCGTGGAGATCGCCGTGGGTGTCGACGCGGAGGAACACCGCGGGCTGGTGCTGCCCATGCACGAAACCCTGATGGGACTGGCCTACTCCGCCGCTGCTCCGATCGCCAGCGACGACGTCACCCGGGATCCGCGGATCTGCCCGGAGCCTCCACGCTTCGGCGGACTCGGCCCTGCCGTTGCCGTCCCCATCGGTACAGGGAAAGACGGTGTTCGCGGCGTGGTCCTGCTGGCGCGGGAGACGGGTCGGCCGACGTACTCGGAGAGGGAGACCGAGATGCTGCAGGGCTTCGCCGCGCAGGCCGCGATCGCGATGGAACTGGCCGAGCGCCGACAGGACGCCGAGCAGATCGCGGTACTCGAGGACCGCGACCGGATCGCCCGGGACCTGCACGACCTGGCCATCCAGCGGTTGTTCGCAACCGGGATGACGCTGCAGAGCGCGGGCCGATTCATCGAGCACCCCGAGGCGGCCGGGCGGGTGCTGCGAGCCGTCGACGACCTGGACGAGACAATCAAGATCATCAGATCGACGATCTTCGGCTTGCGGGCGCGTGAGGGCACGGCCCACAGCGGGCTGCGGGCCCGCGTCGTCCGCGCGGTGGGCGAGGCGAGCCCGACGCTGGGCTTCACTCCCAGCGTGCGCATGGAAGGCCTCGTCGACACCGATGTGCCACGTGAGATCGCCGACCACGTGATGGCCGTACTCTCCGAGGCCCTCACCAACATCGCACGGCACGCCCACGCCGGCCGGGCCCAGGTGGTCCTGACGACTGACGGCCACGAGGCGTCTTTGACGGTCTCGGACGACGGTGTGGGAATCACGCCCGGCGGACGCCGCAGTGGACTGCGCAACATGGCCGAGCGAGCGGAGCAGCTGGGCGGCCGGTTCGAGGTGAGCAGCCCCGACAGGGGCGGCACGCTGCTGGCCTGGTGGGTTCCGCTGCCCGTCGAGTAGGAATCGCCTTCCGGAACTGCGCGGACACCCCTCGCACGACAGCGTCACCGGCCGCGCCGTAACCCCGGTCGGTCCCGTGACAGGGACCGGGAAGACGGGCCACTCGGCCCATGCCGTGAACGTGTCCCTTGCCTCAGGCTGGAGGTGTCGTAGGACGGCATCCGAAACCAATGGAGGACGCCATGGACGGCACTCCGACTGTGGTGGACGACGTGATGACCCACAGGGTCGTTGCCCTGCGCAGGGGAGCGACCTTCAAGGACATCGTGAAGACCATACGGGAGTGGCGGGTCAGCGCTCTCCCGGTACTGGATGACGCCGGACGCGTCGTCGGTGTCGTCTCCGAGGCCGACATGCTGCCCAAGGAGGAGTACCGCCGAAGTGATCTCGACCGGTATGGCCAGCTGCAGCATCCCGCCGATGTGTACAAGGCCGGCGCGGTGACAGCCGGCGAGCTGATGACCGGCCCAGCCGTCACCGTGACACCCGACGCCACCCTCGCCCGCGCCGCGCGCATCATGGCACGCCACGGGGTCAAGCGGCTGCCGGTCGTCGGGCACGATGGCGTGCTCGAGGGGATCGTCAGCCGCTCCGACCTGCTGAAGGTGTTCCTGCGGGATGACGAGGACATCGCCGAGGAGGTTCGGCGCGAGGTCGTCGAACCGCTCTTCGGTACACACGCCGAAGCGCTCCGGGTCGAGGTGCGCGACGGTGTCGTGACGCTCTCGGGCCTGGTGCACGACACCGCGCTCGTCCCGCTCGCCGCCCTGCTGGTGCGGGGCGTCGAGGGCGTGGTGGACGTGCAGTGCGCGCTGACCGGTCCGGCGAGCCATCCGGACCCCGTCCCTGGCCTGCCGGACACGCGCCGGACGTCGGCCTCCACCTGACGGCGGCCGACGTCCGGTGAGAGGAGGCGGCGACCATGACGCAGACACCTCCCATGACGGTGAAACCCGTACGGCTGTGGCGCTGGCGGCGCAACCCGCTCCGACGGCACAGCGATGTCGTCGAAGCGTGGATCGTGCTCGCCACCTGGATCTGTGCCCTTTCCGGCGGGACCCTGGCGGGCGCGGCCGCGGCCCAGGCGACGGACTCGGCGTTCGCCGCGCGGCAGGCTCAGGTCCACACCGTGTCCGCCGTCCTCACCGACGACGCGGCGAGGACGGCGCTCGGCGGGAGCGGATACGACGACGGCCGGGTATGGGCGGTCGTGCGCTGGACGACAGCGGACGGAGCCGTGCACACCGACCGGGCGAAGGTGCTCCCCGGTGCTCCGGCCGGCACTCGGATCACCGTATGGACGGACCATACGGGTCGCGTGGTGTCCGCACCCGTCACGGGTGCGGCGGCCACCCTGCAGGCGGCCCTGACCGGAGCCCTCGTGGCACCCTCGGCGGGCGCCGCGGTCTGGACCGCTGGATGGGTGGTTCGCAGCCGGCTCGTCCGGCGGCGCATGGCCGCATGGGACAAGGAATGGAAGCAGGTCGGACCTCGGTGGGGGAACCTGAGCGGGGGCAAAGGCTGAACGCCGAGCCCGTACGGACAACAGGCCGGCCGCCAACGACCGCGATTGCCAGGGCACTTGATTGCCAGGGCAGCTGTTCTCGTTGCGCGGGTGCTACCCGTCGGCGGCAGTGAGTCGGCAGTCCACGCCCACCACTCCCTCGACGCCCCGCACGAGACGGACGGCAAGCGGAATGCGGGCGGCGTCCGTAACTCGTCCGGTCAGGGTCGCGACGCCTTCGGTGACCATGATGTGCACGGGCTCGACCGGGGCGGGGAAGAGGACGTCCACGATGTCGCGCCGGATCTCGTCGGCGAGATGGTTGTCCGGGCGCAGAAACACCTGGAGCAGGTCCCCGCGGCTGACGACCCCTTCCAGAACGCCCTCGGCGTTCACGACGGGCAGACGTTTCACATGTCGCATGGCCATGATGCGTGCGGCCTCGGCGAGCGTGGCGTCGGCGTGGACGGTGACGGCCGGGGTGCTCATCAGCTCCTCCGCGCTCACCGCCCCGGCCTTGGCCAGGTCGGACAGCCGTTGCAGCTGGGTGAACCGGTCCGGGTCGCTGTCCCGGAACTCCTCCTTGGGCAGCAGGTCGGCCTCGGAAACCACTCCGATCACCCGGCCGTCGCCCTCCAGCACGGGAAGGGCGCTGACCTGCCACTGCTCCATGCGCTCGACGACGTCCTTGAACGGTGCCTTGCGGCCCACCGCGACGACGGCACGTGTCATCACGTCACTCACCCGGTGCGGACTGCTGTCCATGCTGTCCTCCTTCTGAGGCCGGGCGGTCATGTCAGGCCACGGCTGCCGTAGGGGGCGTAGAGGTCGAGCAACCGGACCCGGGAGGCGTGCAGCCGCTGGGCGACCACACGGCCGACCCAGACCGCGATCGCCCGGCCGAACTCGGCGTCCTCGGCACACATCGACCGGACCGCCTCGGCGTCGAACTCCCAGGCCCGCACCGGGCTCATCGCCTCGGCGCCCAGCTGCCAGAGGTATGGCGGGAAATGCCAGGACCAGCCGACCAGTTCGCCGTGACCGAGCGACTCGATGACAGCGGGACGGCGGCCGGGCACGTACAGGTCGAGGGCGATGGTGCCGGTCCGCACGATCCAGAAGCGATCGGCGCGCCGACCCTCCTCGAACAGGCGACTACCCGCATCGAAGGAGACCTCGCGGGCAAGGCGCATCAGGCTGTCGCGGTGCGCGGTGCGCAAGGCCGTGGTCATGGTGGTGGCGGAAGTCATCACACCGGTTCCCTTCATGGTCTCTGCTTCCAGCGTGAACGCGGACAGGCCCCGCCACCACAGGCCGCTCGGATCCGATCAGGGCCCTTCGGTCCCTGCGAGCCGGCATCGCCGCCCCACACGCTGGAGGCACCCGCCCGGAGGGAAGTCACCATGAGCGTCTCCACGAGCGTCGCGGTCGGCGACCCGTTCCAGCGTTACGCCGTCGAGGTCGCCGGCACCTTACCCGGACCAGGTCTGTCACCGTCTGTCGCCGCCGTGGGGATGTCCTCGTCACACGGCGCGAGGACGGGATCGTCCGGCACCGGGTCGCCGCGGCACGCGGAGCGACCCACGCGGCCACGGCATGACGAGACGGGAAGGGCCATCCGCTTCTCGCGGATCCGGATTGCGCGGTGCGCGGCTGCGAGCCGCTTCTCCGCGTCTCCAACGGGTCCTTCCCGCCACCACCAGCACAGCACGTTCTACCGCCGGTGCAACAGTGTCGTTCGGCCCCAATCCTGCTGCACACACGAGGAGTCGACACCACGACCACGGCGATTCCCCGCTCCGCAACACAGCCACTCGGCGGGTCACGCCCCGCGCTCCTCAGGTTCCTTGGCGGTGTCGGCACGGTCACGGGCAGCGAGTTCTTGGTCGAGAGTGACCATGCGCGGAACCCTCAGCCGGGCAGAGGCCGCCCCGACGGCGTCCGCAGGTCCTGAGGACCGGGCCCGCGAGGAGTGCGGGGGCGCCTGTCCACCATGGGGCGACCAGCTCCGGCCGACAGGCTGTCCCGCCCACTTTCGAGGGCCGTCCGACCCATAGGCCGACGGTCACGAGCAGGCGGTCGGCTCCCAGAGCGCCGGATCCGTCGCGCGCTGTCCTCCGACTCCGCCGCAGGACAGTGAGTCCCGCCGGCTCTTTACAGCTTGTGCAGCCAGTCGTCGGCCACGCCGTGCATGGCCGGGCCGGCGAGCGCTGGGTGAGGTCGGCATCGGTCAGCTGAGGCAGGTCCGAGGCCATCCGCGAGAGTCGGTGCACTCGGCCGGCGAGAAGTAGCTCTCCTCCTGTGTGAAGTGCAGGCGGAGGACGGTGTGCGGCGCGAGCGAGGGGCCGGGCGGGCCGCACGGGCCCGGCTCGACGCCCGGCTTGTCATATCCCGCCTGTCCCAGTCCCACGCGAAGGACTCCGTGATCGTCCGCGGTAACGAGCACCCATGCCCGCCCGGCCGAGCTGCCACTCGCGGCTCACGTGCTCCCCGGGCAGCAGATCCTGTTCATCCCCCTCTTGGCGATGAGGGCCCATCGGTCCCTTGCATTGGCCTCACCGGCTCATGACGTGCTGCACGGTCTGGGCGAGCGTGAGAACCAGACACTTCGAAAGCCGCAGGCACCGGCCCCTGGCTCGCGGTGCCCTGGAGGGAGATGAGTCACCGTGATGTTCTGGTACGACCACGATGTCGGCGGATGGGGCTGGTTCGCCATGTCCGTCGGCACGATCCTCTTCTGGGCCCTGATTATCACCTTCGGCGTCCTCCTGTACCGCGCCCTGGCGAGGCCGGGAGGGAGCGGTGACCGTTCCGATGCCCGGCCTCCTGGGCCGTCGCCCGAGCAGTTCCTGGCAGAACGCTTCGCCCGGGGAGAGATCGACGAGGACGAATACCACCGCCGTCTGACCGTTTTGCGGGAGACCACTGGATCCGGGCCCCGGCCCAGCCAACGCTGACCGGAAGGAGGCAGTCGTGGACGAGAGGCTGTCTGTGGGTGCCCTGATGAACGAGGCGCCGTACTCGATCAGCGAGGACGAGACGCTGCTGTTGGCCTGGGAGGTGGTAGAGCGGTCCGGGCAGCGTCATCTGCCGGTGGTCCGCCAGGACGGCTGTTGCGCCGGTGTGCTGGACCGCGCCGAGCTCGCCGTCGCCTGCGCGGACCCCGCGGTGACATTGTCCTGCCGGACGGTGCGTGACCTCGTGCACGGGCGCCGCACGGTCACGGTCCATCCGGAGGAGTCGACGCTCCGCGCTGCAACCGTGATGACGGAGGAAGACATGGACGCGCTGCCGGTCACCGACCCACAAGGCCGACTGATCGGCCTGCTCACGGCGCACGACTTCGTGGCCGCCGCTGCTGGTCTGCACGAGCACACTGAGTCGGCGCAGGAGACGCCGCACGCACGACCTACGCTGCCTGGGCTGCCACCTCGTCGAAGGGAGCGGGAACACGGTATTCCCATTCCTTGAAGGTGCGCGCCGATTCCTAGCTAGGGACGAGTAGGTCCAATACGCACAGAGGGCAGGCGTTGATCGTCCTCGTGGGGGCTGGATGGGACGTCTGGTCTGTAGCCAGTGTGCCGAGAGCACTTCGGCAAGACGGACGCGGTGCCGGCCGCCTGCCCTTGCTGCGCCGAGCGTCGTACTTTGCCGTGGTGCGAGTCATGTCCAGGGTCACCTCCGCCGATCGGTCGGGGCTGCTGATTCCTTCGCAAGAGTGAGGCCCCTGGGTGAGGCTGGAACCACGGACGGCCGACTGGCAGACGGGTTTTGTTCTGGCGGGCCGCCCCCTACTGCCCGGCCCGCCACTGCTCGGCGGCGGCTTCCTCAAGGGCGTCCATGACCTCCTTGCCGATGCACATCCCGACGGCGTCGTGATGGGTGCGGGCGGTGGTGGAGTCCACGCTGACCAGGGACAGATCCGTCCTCCCCTGGCGGGCGGCCTCGGCGATCACGCCGTCCGGCAATGCGGTGAAGTCGCCGGCATCCCTTCAGACCCGGAAGCGGCCGTGGACCGTCGCCCACGGACCGAACTCACCCGGCGTCTCCCGCCACTGGCTGGTGCGAAACCGCCAGATCACCCTCTCGAACTGCTTCCGCAGCCGCTCGAGGTACGGGCCGTATTCACCTCTCGGCAGGAACGGATCGATCAACTTCCATTGCTTGTGAGTGAGTTGCCTGCCACAGCCACAGCCTCCAGGGTTTGCGGAAGGGGAGTCCGAGGTGACAGCGGAGGACCCCGGCGATCAAACCGCGATTACCGCTGGCTGGTGGCGATGTAGGTGCCGTGCCAGGTGTGGTACCAGACCTGGCCGTTGGAGGCATTGACGGACAGCATGCCAGTGATCTTCCCCTCCCGCATGGTGTGCAGGGTGTAGTAGCCGGGGTAGGGCTCCGGGTCGCCCGCGGTCAGTGTGTTGCCGTGGTCGCGGAGCCACTGCTGGGCGATGCTCCGGGCCTGTGTGGCCGAGATCCGGGCCTGGCTTCGGCTGCCGTAGTGCATGCCGTAGTCGGTATTCCACATCATCGCGGGCCCGTACTCGATCTGTACGGCGCCGTCGGTGGGGTTGACCAGGGCCTCGGTGGCCGGGTGGCCGTCGGTGGTCCGCAGTTCGGCGTAGAAGTTGCGGGAGAACTGCATGATCTCGCCGACCCGGAGGCCGAGCCGGTCGGCGAACGCCGTCGCCCGCTGGCGGGCCTGGTCGAGGGTCTGTACCCGGGTGCCGTTGCCTGGCAGCCACCAGTTGCCCATCATGCCGTTGCCCATCATGCCGGGCCCCCATGAGCCCCCGCCGCCGCCCATCATGCTGGAACCCGAATTTCCGTTCCACATGTCCGGTCCCCACCCGCTGGTGGGCCCGGCCGGAGAGGGAGTGCCGTCGGGAACGGTCGGTGTGCCGCCGCCCGGCACGGTGGGGCCAACCGAGACGGCGGGCGGAGGACTGGCGGGCCCACCGATGGAGGTGCTGCCGTTCCCGCCACACCCGCCGATGGCCACGGCGCCCGCGAGGGCCAGGGCCGCCGCGGCGGCGACACGTGCATGTCCACGGATCATGGTCCTCACCTCTGCGGTCGGGTTCCTGTCGACGACCGCCGGACCGGGGCCGCCGACTGTCTGGTTTCCAGCCTTCCGCGGGCAGGTGGCCGGTGTCGTGGGCCGTTCGGCCCACACCCGCCGACGACCGGCACACGACTTCCATCACCATGCATCGGATGCGGCACACCAGCGCGAGGAGGACCACGACGACTGGAGGCGCTGGACAGCCGACGACGCGACGGCGAGGGCCTGCCGTGGGGGTCAGGCCGCGGGAAAGTGCCCGACCGACCGCCGGTATCTCGACTTCGACGAGGCCTTCCTGCGGCGCTTCGTGGACCGGCGGCGCGACGAACTGCGGACCCTCGACGAGACGTTGGAAAGCGCCTGGCGGGTGCTGCTCACCCTGGCCGCGATCAACTCGCCATGCTGCCGTCCGCGCTGCTGGACGCGCACGGCGCGGAGCGGGGGTGAACGCGGTGGCCCCCATCCGTACTCCGCCCGCGCGGGCCGGCCGGCAGCATCTGCTGCACCGCCTGGCCGTCGCCGCGCGCGGAGCTGGGGGAGGCCGAGACCTGGTTGTCGCGCGGGATTGTCCTGAGCGGGGAGCACGCCCTGTTCTCGGCGGCGGCCGGTCTCGCTCCGGCGGACGTCACCGTCCGCTGGACCGCGTCCATGGGGGTGCGCCGCCCCTCGGGGATCTCGTGCACGGTCCCCGCACGCCCGACGAGCGCAGCCACACCGGGCAACACCGCCCTGGTCCACGCCGAGGCCGCCTACCGGCAAGCGGTACGGGCCGCCACCGACCACGCCTGCGCACGGGCGGCCGCCCGCATCGTCGGCGCGGAGGTGGCGAGCACGAGCCGGCGGGTCCGCGCGCTCCGGCGCCATTGGATCCCGCGCCCGCAGGAGGCACTGGCCCACGTGGACCTCGCTCCGGAGCAGAGCGAGCACGAGGACTCGGTCCGGCGGCGGTGGGCCGCTCAGGTCCTGAAGGGAATGGAACGGCAGACCGAGCGGGATGGACCGTCCGAAGACCGAAGTGCCCGGCGCTGAACGCCGCGTGCCTCGTCCGGGCCATGACGCGTGCCTCGTCCGGGCCATGGAAGGTGTCGTGGACGTCGAGTGCCGAACCGACCTTCAGGGCTGCATGTCGAGTACCTCCGGTACCGGGCGGCGTGGTGTGCCGGGGCCCCCGGGCCCGTAGCCGAGGCGAAGAACCATCTGTACATGGGCGGAGCCCGACAACGGGTCTCGCAGCGGCCAGCGCAGGTCCGGCCATTCCAGGGCCTGAGTGACGAACGAGCTGGACAGACCTTCGAGGGTGGCCAGCAGCAGCACGTGCTCCATGGCCTGACCGGCACGCAGCCAGTCCTCCGGGTGGTCGCGAGAGGTGCTGAGGAGGGCGAGTTGGGGGGAGCGTTCGAATGCGGTCGCGGTGCGGCCCGCCACTGACCTGGCGCCCGCGAAATCGCGCACCGGAGCCTTGCCGCCGCGCTTGCGCGGCCCGAAGGCGTACTCCGGGACCCCGTCAGCGGCCGACATCACCGATGGGGTGCCGATACGGGTCCAGGTGGCCAGGTCCTCGTCGCTGCCGCGATCGGTCCGATTGCGTGCCTCGGCCTCCTCGACGAGTTCCAGCACCTCCTCCAGATGCCATGCGGTGGCGAAGGACAGTGACGCCCCCTCCAGATGGGCGGCGTCGCTCAGCGCCGTCCGCACGGCCTCGGGTATCTCCGTCTCCTCGAACGGGAAACGACTGCTGTGCCGCTGGTGGATCGCCGGATACAGCGCGACGAGGTCGCTCTCGCCGCTTCCGAACCCGGTCAGTTGTACGGTCGCGAGCAGGGCGGGGTCGGCGAGGTCGGGCAGCAGCCGGGTCGCCGGGTACCAGCCCCCGTGGGCAACCGCGACCCGCAGGTTGAGCAGCGCGGCACCGCAGCCGAGGTGGAGGGCGCGGGTGTCCGGGTCGGTGTGGGGCATGGCTCGGGCGAGATCGGCGCGCACATGGAACGTGCGGCTGCCCCGGAAGTAGCTGAATCGCCACGGCTGTGCGTTGTGCATCGACGGCGCGGCCGTGGCGTCGCGGACCAGGGTCGCCACACGCTCCGGCGAGAGTGCTCGTTGGCTCACTGGTGCCTCCCTTCGCAGATCGGCGAACCCTTTGGCGGGGCCCGCTCCTGGACTGTCGCGGGACGCTCGGGGCGAAACGCCCGCAGGCGGAAGCGCAGTCAGTGCCCGCTCCGATCGGACGGACTGATGCGACGCCCCGTGAGCTGTGTGGGCCTGATCGACACCCACAGCTCGCGTTCGCCCCCCGCCCATGGCTTGCTGTGGGCGTGATCGGCCAGCCGTCGCACCGCCTCGGGCTCGGTGACCGCCCGGGCGGGACCGACGGCCAGCACACTCCAGCCCTGGCTCATGGCCTCGTCCACATGGTCGACCTCGAAGGCGACGTCCGTTCCCACGGCTGCCGCCGGGGCCGAGTTCGGCGCGGTCCGGAAGACGATCGCGTCGTCGACGACCTCGTAGTTCACCGGAACGACCGCCGGGCCGCCGGGGGTCGACACCGCGACACGCCCCAGGCCGTGTGTGGAGAGCCGGGCGCGACACTCGTCCGGGCCGAGGTCCCGCAGCTGGGGATCGAGGAGTGCCTGGCCCCGGCCGGCCGGGAGATCGATTCCGCTCCCGCGCAGCGCCCCGACGGACGTGCCCAGCGCGGCGGCCAGCCTGACGAGACTCGCCAGGCTCGGGTCGGCCGACCGCTCTTCGAGGTAGGCCAGGTACTGCGGCGCCATTTTGGCGCGCCGGGCTGTCTCCGCCCGGGTCAGTCCCTGTCGCCGGCGTTCGGCGGCCACGCGGCGGCCGATGTCACCGGCGTGGGACGCCCCCTCCGGCGGTGGCGTGTCGGACCCGGCACCCGTCCGCTGACGTGCCTCGTCCGAGTTCGGCCGGGAACCCACGTCAGGGGAAACCGGGTCAGGGCTCCCCCCTGTCCTGTGTTCGAGGTGACGGATGTGCGCGTCGGGCCCGGGGAACACGAGCGTCACCTCGTCCGTGTCCGACCAGTGCACGTCGTAGGGAGGGGTTCCGTCCTCGTGATGGAGCCCCACGATTTCGCCGTCGCGTCTGGTGGCGCCGTCGGCCGGGCTTTTGACAACGAGTTGATCGCCGAGGTGAGCTCGCATGGTCGCCGCCCCTTCCTCAGAATGGTGCCGTACCCAACGTGCCACGCGCACAGGCTCCGCCGCATGGCCCGAGCAGCCCGACCAGGGGTGCCGAACGGACTGTTCTCCGGCCGACCGGCCCCTCAAGAGGTGTCGAGCGCCGCACCCGGTGGCGGCCGGTTCCAGACACGGTTGACGGGTGACCGAGTGGTCGAGGCGGCCCGTCTCATGGCCGTCCAAGGCGTCAAGCGACCGCCCGTGGTGGATGAGACGGAACGGCTGCGGGGCATCGTCAGCCGCGGCGACGGCGACGGATATTTTCGCGGTGCGACGACGCCATCCGTGACGAGAAGACCGGGGACGTGCTGCGGCGGGCGGCCGGCCCTGCCTCCTCGGAGGTGACGGTCGAGGTGTGTCAGGGGCACCTGACCCTGGGCGGATCCGTCGAGTTCCAAGGCCTGATCCCGGTCATCGAGCGGCTGTGACGGAGCGTTGACGGCGTCGTCTCGGTCTCTGCGCACATCGCCTGCCGGAACGACGACTCGCGCTCCTCGGGCACATGAGATCGAGGTGGATGTCCGTCGTCGCCAGGCACCGGGCGTGTGCGTGGCCCGGGTCGATGCGAGCCCGCTGCGCCGACGTCCGTCACACGGGCCATCCAGCTGCCGGTCGAGGACTTCGCCCGGTGCCGGGCGCGCCCAGGTCCTGGATGTCGCGCTCGGCGGTGCTGACCAGTTGCTGGCCGAGGTCGTGCATGGCCCTGCCCGCCGCGAGTTCGTCACCGATCTCGGGCACTTCGGCGTCCGCGGGGTTGCAGCGCGCCGCCCCGTGGCCGGTGAGGGTCGTGGTTCCGGTGTTGACAACGACACGTGCCTTGGTCGTTCCCTCGTCGTCCTCGGAGAGATAGAGGCGAACCTTCCATTCCACCGTATGCAGCATCATTTTCTCCTCACCTTCGTACGGACCGGTCCGGTCCGGATGGAACTCGCCCGGAATGCCGGCGGCCACCGGTCGTCCTGGCCAGGGTCTCTTCCTCGATGCGGTGTCGGACGCGGTCGGTGAGGTCACCTGGCTGAGCACGTATGTTTCGACCAGCTGGGCCTGCGGGATCGGAGCGGTCACCTCCAGCAGGGGCTCTCCCGCGAGGACGATCCGTCCTTCCGGCACCACTCGGACCTGTCCGGTGAACTCGAGGCCGAGCAGCGTGTCCACGTCGGCGGGCGGGTGGTGCCGCACGGTGGCGATGGCGTCGGCGTCCTCGGCGCCGATCCGGAAGCCGGACAGGAAGTCCAGCGCCGATTCCAGGCCCGTACCGACGAGGAAACCGCGGTCGGACGGCAGGTCGCCGACGAAGAGGCTGAAGGTCGCCGGTCCGGTCGTCGCCTCCCGCGGACAGGACATCGCCATCGTCACTTCGTACAGATCGGTGGTCGTCGCAGCGGACATCGACGCCAACTCCTCGCCGCCGGTGGGGGCTTCGCCCAAGCACTGGCGCAGGCGCGCGGACCACTCGGGTTCGCCCATGAGCGGGCCCGGCTTCACGCGGGCGGTCCCGCTCCGTTCCCCACCACGGTCGAACGGCGGCGAACCCCGGTCATAGGGCCGAAGGTCCCCGGCGGGCGGCCATCCGGGCCACGCACCGGCGGGCTCACCCCTGCGACCCGTCGCACCGGAGAGTCCGCATGCGCCGCGAGCGGATTTCGGGTACTCCTCGGATGAAAGGTGTGAGAGGCAACCGTGTTCGGCGCGTCGGCGCAGACGATCGAGCAGGGGGCAAGTGGGCCCGCTCACGGTCATTCCGGTTTCTTACGAGACGAAGGTAGTCACCATGGAGCCAGTGGTCACCGTGGGCCTCGACGGCTCACCCGAGAGCCTTGCCGCCGGCCACTGGGCAGCCGACGAGGCCGAGCGGCGCCGGCTCTCGCTGCGTCTCTTGCACGCATGGCCCCTGCTGACGCCGGAACCGGCCCGTGCCCCCGCGGAGGTGGATCAGAACTACTGGGCGAAGAGGATCGTGCACAACGCGCGGGCGGAGCTCCAGGCGAGCCACCCGGGCCTCTCGATCGTCGGCAATCTGGTCGCCGAAGACGCCCAGGACGCCCTGCTGCAAGCGGCATCGGAGTCGGAGATGACCGTGCTCGGCTCGCGCGGGATCGGGGCCGTCGGGAGTTACTTCCTGGGTGACATCAGCATGCCCGTCGTGGCACGGGCCGATCGCCCGGTGGTCCTCGTGCGCGCGGAAACCCGCGAAGCGGGGTCACGGCCCGCTCCGGGTAAGGCGGGTGGCGTAGTCGTGGCTCTGAAACTGCACGGTCCATCCGACGACCTGCTCGAATTCGCCTTTGTCAGTGCCGCGGCGCGGGGCGTGCCGCTTCGGGCCGTCCACGGCCGGAGCCTGCCGCTTCACGCGCACGTGCCCTGGGGTACGGACCACGCCGTCGCCGAAGAGATCACGCAGGACGCGCACAAGCACCTGAGCCTGGCCCTGCGCCCCTGGCGCGAGAAGTTCCCAGGTGTGGAGGTGGAAGACCACGTCGCACTCGAAAGCCCCGCCAAGGCCGTGATGCAGGCCGCCGACGGCGCCGGGCTGCTGGTCGTGGGTCGACGCAAGCACCTCCCCGGACCGGCACCACGCCTGGGCCCCGTGACGCAGGCCGCTGCCCACCACGCGCGCTGCCCGGTCGCCGTCGTCCCTCATGACTGAGCCGGGTGGCCCGCGCGCGGAGGTGCACGAGACCCATACCGCCGTGGTGTTCTTCGTCGGGGATCGCGCCTACAAGGTCAAGAAACCGGTCGACCTCGGGTTCCTGGACCACACCACCGCGGTGGCGCGCCGGACCACCTGCGAGCGGGAAGTCACGCTGAACCGTCGCTTCGCCCCCGACGTCTACCTCGGCCTGGGCGAATTCCACAGCCCGGAGACGGACACGCCCGAACCCCTCGTCGTGATGCGCCGTATGCCGGCGGAGCGTCGCCTTTCCCGGCTGGTGAGGGAGGGCACGCCCGTGGACGAGGCCTTGCGGGCCGTGGCCCGGTTGCTCGCCACCCGGCACGCCGACTCCCCCCGCACCCCGGACGTGGACGAGCAGGGGACGCGGGATGCCCTCGCGGCACGATGGGAAGCGAGCTTCGCGCAGGTCCGGGCACTGGCGGACGACGGTCTCGTGCCCGAGGGCGTGGAAGACGTCGAGCGACTCGTGCGCCGCTATCTCGTCGGCCGAAAACGGCTGTTCGACATGCGCATCGAACAGGGGCGGGTGGTGGACGGGCACGGCGACCTGCTCGCCGACGACATCTTCTGCCTCGACGACGGCCCACGCGTCCTGGACTGTCTGGAGTTCGACGACCGGCTGCGCTACGTCGACGGCCTCGACGACGCCGCCTTCCTCGCCATGGACCTGGAACAGCTCGGTGCCCCGGAGGCGGCGGCACTCTTCCTCGCCGCGTACAGCGAGTACTCCGGCGACCCGGCGCCGTCCTCCCTCCGGCACCACTACGTCGCCTATCGCGCGTTCGTCCGTGCCAAGGTCGCGCTCATCCAGGCGCGCCAAGGCGCGCCCGGCGCGGAGGGGGCCGCACGTCGACTGATCGCGACGGCCCTGCGGCACCTTCGTACGTCCGCTGTCGGCCTGACGCTCGTCGGTGGACTTCCGGGCAGCGGGAAGTCCACGCTCTCCGGCGCCCTCGCGGACCGGCTGGGCGTCACCCTGCTCAGCAGTGACCGCGTCCGCAAGGAGCTGGCGGGCATCCCGGCCGAGGAGCCCGCGTCGGCCGGGTACGGAGAGGGCCTCTACACACCGGAGTGGACCGACAAGACCTACGCGGCCCTGCTCGATCGCGCGTCCGCCCTGCTGGCCGACGGCGAGTCCGTCGTCCTGGACGCCACCTGGACCGGCGCGCGGCAGCGCGAAGCCGCCCTGCGCATGGCCGAACAGGCAGGCGCCGACCTCGTGGCCCTGCACTGCCAGGTTCCGGGTGATGTCGCGGCGGCCCGCCTGACCACCCGCGCACGCGGAGCATCCGACGCCGACCTCGACGTGGCCGCCACGATGGCGACCACGGAACCGCCCTGGCCAGAAGCCGTCGTCATCGACACGAGAGGCCCCCTGGAGGCCGCGGTGGTCCGGGCGCTGGCGGCCGTACGCCCTTACGCCATCAGCCAGGCCCCGGTCTTCCGGCGCCCCTACATGGAGCCGGACTGAAGAGGCGACTCGGAGAACCCAGCGGCCGAGGCTCAGGACGAGGTCGTACGGATCCTTCGGGTACTTGTCGGTGAACACCATGGTCACGGCGGCGATGAGCGTCACGGCGAGGACGTTTCTCGCGCTTCACGTGGTCTTGCGCCGCCACTGCGGTCCGACCTGGTCCCACTCACGCCCCCACTGGTCGTAGCGCCGCTGGTCGAGCCGCCACTGCGCGACGCGCCCGGCGGCGAAGGCCAGGCCGCCGAAAGCGACAGCGGCCGCGACACCGAGACAGGCTGCCTCGGCGGCGGCCGCCGAGGCGGTCGGCGGCTGTGTGGTGAGCTGCTCCTTGCTGTTCAGCCAGACGACGACCCTCGAGCCGACCCGGTGGCCGTAGTCCACCATGGCCTGACCGGTACGGGTCGAGCCGTCCGTCGCCGTCCAGCGGACCGTCGCTCGGACCCGGTCGTAGGGGGTATCCGCCCCGATCCCCACCGCTTGGGCCTTGCTCGCGACGAGGACGGCCTGGACCGGATGCCGCTCGTGCCGAAGCCGCGAGAAGGACGCGTCGGCGGCATGGGCCGTCAGCAGGCCGGTCAGGGTGCCGCCGATCACCATGACCAGCCAGATGGCCAGCACGACCCAGGCCTCGACGAGGTCGTCGTGCCGTCGCAACGGATTGCTCCGCCACCGCCAGAGCAGCTGCCTCACACGCTTGGTCCTGCGCATCCGACCGCACCTCCTCATCGCCGTTGATTGGACGGTGCCATTGGGGAACGCGCGGCGGCAGGGGCCGACCAGGCGGCATCGCGCCCCCGCTCGGTCCCGCAATGGGGACCGATCGGCCCAAGCGGACGGGCGTCGTCGCCCTCAGGCTGGACATGCAAGGCCAACCCGCGCGTGAGGAGGGCCGCGCAGCGGCGTCCCACCAGCCTCGGAGTCGGCGAGTCGACCAGGAGGGGTGGTCGCGCGCAACGGGGCGCTCGCACGCCGTAGTCCCCCGCCACCGGCGTCCGCCTGGCCCAGAAAGGGGTCGTCATGAAAGCACTCGTGTTCCACGGTTCCGGAAAGTCCGCGTGGGAGGACGTCGCGGACCCCGGTATCCAGGATGCCACCGACGCGATCGTCCGCGTCGACGCCGTCACGATCTGCGGAACCGACCTGCACATCCTCAAGGGCGACCTACCGGAGGTGCGCCCGGGAACGGTGCTCGGACACGAGGCCGTCGGGGAGGTCGTCGAAGTGGGAAGCGACGTCCGTATGGTCCGCCCCGGTGATCGTGTCCTGGTCTCGTGCATCACGGCGTGCGGCCGCTGCCGCTACTGCCGGGAGGGCTCGTACGGGCAGTGCCGTGCGGGCGGGGGCTGGATCCTCGGCCACTTGATCGACGGCACGCAGGCAGAGTACGTCCGCGTACCGCATGCGGATCTGTCGACGTATGCGCTGCGCGGCGCGGTGGACAGCAAGGACGCTGTGCTGCTGGCCGACATCTTCCCCACCGCCTACGAGGTGGGCGTGCTGAACGGGCGGGTACGGCCCGCGGACACCGTGGTCGTGGTCGGGGCGGGGCCGATCGGGCTCGCCGCGATCGCCACGGCACGATTCTACACCCCGGAGAGGATCATCGCCGTGGATCTGGCCCCGGCCCGGCTGGACGCCGCCAAACGCCTTGGCGCCGACGCCGTCGCCTCGGCCGGGGACGAGGCGGAGCAGCTGGTCGCCGACCTCACCGAGGGACTCGGGGCCGACGTGGTCATCGAGGCGGTGGGGGTGCCGGCGAGCTTCGAGGCGTGTACGCGCATGGTGCGGCCCGGCGGGCACGTGGCCAACGTCGGGGTGCACGGCAAGCCCGCGACACTCCACCTCGAAGACCTGTGGATCAAGAACGTGACGATCACCACCGGCCTGGTCGACACGTACTCCACTCCCACCCTGCTGCGCATGATGGCCGCCGGACAACTCCCCACGTCGTCCCTGGTCACCCACACCTTCCCGATGGACGCGATGGAGGAGGCGTACGAGGTCTTCGCGCGGGCCGCGGACACCGGTGCGCTCAAGGTCGTCCTGGGCGGTCCGCAGCACGACGCCCTGACGATCAGGACGCCTTGACAGGCAGGACGCCTCGACAGGAGGAAGTGAACGGCCATGTGTGAACACACACCGTCGAACGCCGCGTCCGCCACCGCGGACAGCGCACAGGGCGACATCGGACGTCGCATCGCTCAGCGACGTGAGGAACTGGGACTGAGCCGGGAGGAGACGGCCTTCCGGGCGGGCACGGCCCCTGGCTACGTCCAGTACCTGGAGGAACAGTCCACCGCGATGCCCGGGACGGCCGTCCTCATCCGGCTCGCGGACGCGTTGAGCACGAGCGTGACGGCCCTGCGCGGAGGCGACGCCGATCTGCCACCCGGCGTGGGCCGAGCCGCCCTCCGCCCGGAGCTGGTCGAACTCAGCGCCGAGGAGTGCCGCAGCCGACTCTCCGGGCACGGTGTCGGCAGGATCGCGATGGACACCCCCGACGGGCCGATCGTCGTCCCCCTGAACTACACCGTGATCGATGATTCGGTCGTGTTCCGGACGACACCCGACGCCGTGCCCGCCGCAGCCGTCGGGGCACATGTCGCCTTCGAGGTCGACCACATCGACGAGGCGCTCAGCCAGGGCTGGAGCGTGCTCATCCGCGGCTTCGGCCGGGCCGTGACGGACCCCGACGCCGTACGTCGGCTGACGGAGCTGGCCTACAGCCGTCCATGGGCGGGCGGTGAGCGTGACGTGTGGGTGCGCATCGAGTCCACCGACATCACCGGGCGCCGAATCGCGGTGCGGTGACGTCATGGGTCGGGGTGCGATGACTTCATGGGTCGGTCGGGGCACCGAAGGGTGGCCGCTCTCAGGCCGACCTGGACCGAACGGCCCTCGCCCCTGTCCCTCGCTCCTCACAGGATGAAACACGTACCGCTGTACCCCGTGACGGCTGAGCCCGTCCACCCCGTGAAAGTCGAACCCGGTGATGAATCCCAACGACGGCTTCCGTGAACTCGACCGCGAGGAGTGCCTGCGTCTGCTGGAGCGGGCACCGATCGGCCGCGTAGTCCACACGCGCCACGCCCTGCCCGCCGTCCTGCCGGTCAACTTCTGCCTGGACATCGACTCCGCGGTACTGATGCGTACTTCCGCCGACTCGGAACTGGCCGCCGCGATCGACGGCGTGGTGATCGCCTTCGAAGCGGACGAGGTGGATGCGACGGCGCACTCCGGCTGGAGTGTCGTGGTCACCGGCCGCGCGACGGTGGTGACCGATCCCGTGGAGCACGGCCGGCTGACCAGGATCGGCCCGCGCTCATGGGTGGCCTCGCCCAAGGAGGTCTTCATCCGCATCGAGCCCGAATTGGTGACCGGCCGTCAACTCGTCGCAGGGCGCACGGTCTACGGCGTCGACCTCTCCTCCTGACCGGCTCCGCCACTCGCAACGGCCCAGTGCGCCGTCTCCCCGTCGACCGGGGAGACGGCGCACTGGGCCGTTCGGGGGCGACGCGCCCGGGACCAATGGCCCCCGTGGGGGACGAGTGGCCACTGACCACGATCACGGCAGCCCAGCAGGATCGTTCCCGGATCGACTTTTCCGCAGCCTGTCCCCAGCGACCCGCGCAAGGAGCACAGCCATGTCCAGCACCCCAAGCAGCGGCGAGAAACCAACCCCCAAGGCGGCACTGGGCCTCCCCTCGGCGACCGCGCTCGTGATCGGCAGCATCATCGGCACCGGGGTCTTCGCGCTCCCCTCGGCCCTCGCACCGTACGGGCCGATCTCGCTCGTGGCGTTCGGCGTCGTCACGCTCGGCGCGCTCGCCCTCGCGGTCACCTTCGGGGCGCTGTCGAAGCGCGTCCCGGCGAGCGGCGGGCCGTACGTCTACGCCCGTGAGGCCTTCGGAGAGTTCGCCGGCTTCCTCAACGCCTGGTCGTACTGGATCACCGCGTGGGCCGGGAACGCCGCCATCGTGGTGGCGTGGGTCGGATACGTCGAGGTGTTCGTCAACACCGGCCACCGCACGGCGATGTCGGTGCTCATCGCGCTGGTCGGGCTGTGGATCCCGGCCGCGATCAACCTCACCGGCGTACGGAACATCGGTGCCTTCCAAGTGATCACCACCGTGCTGAAGTTCATCCCGCTGGTCTTCATGGCCACGGTCGGGCTGCTGTTCGTGGACGCGCACAACTTCGGTTCCTTCAACGCCGGCGGCCAGTCGGCGATGGGCGCGATCTCGGCCGCCGCGGCCATCGCCCTGTTCAGCTACCTCGGCCTGGAGGCCGCCTCCGTGGTCGCCGGCCGGGTCCGTGAGCCCGGCCGCAACGTGCCGCGCGCCACCGTGTACGGCACCCTTGCCTGCGCGGTCATCTACATCCTGGGCACGCTCGCCGTCTTCGGCACCGTCCCGCACGGCGAACTCGGTTCCTCCACCGCGCCGTTCACCGACGCCGCCAACAACATCTTCGGCGGCACCTGGGCCGGTGACACGGTCGCGGTGGCTGCCATCATCTCCGGGATCGGCGCTCTCAACGGCTGGACCATGCTCTGCGCAGAGATGCCGTACGCCGCCGCCCGCGACGGACTCTTCCCCGGGGCCTTCGCGAAGCTGCGCGGCGAGAACGGCGTCCCGGTGTTCGGCATCGTCGCCTCCACCGTCCTCGCCTCGCTGATCACCGTGTTCAGCTACACCCGCTTCGACGACGTCTTCACGAAGATCGTGCTGCTGAGCGTGCTCACCGCCGTGATCCCGTACCTCTTCTCCGCCGCCGCCCAGCTGTACTGGCTGCTGGTCCGAGGCCGCGAGCACCTCAGCCCCCGGCGGCTGGCCCGGGACGCCACCGTCTCCGCGCTGGCGATGGCCTTCTCGTACTGGTCGATCCAGGGCAGCGGCTACCAGACCGTCTACTACGGACTGTTCGTCCTGCTGCTCGGACTACCGGTGTACGTGTGGCTGAAGCGCGACCGCGGGGAGTACGGCGAGACCGGCGGCGTGCGGCTCGCGGCCGCGCCCGGAGAGGTGCGGGCCGCGGAGACCGTCCTGACGGCCAAGCGACTCTCCCGAGGCCTGCCCACGAGCCGAACCGGCGGCTTCCGGAAGAGCCCCCTCAACCACCAGGACTGACCGCACCACTCCACCGCCCGGCATTCGTACGACCACAGGAGCAGCCACGCCATGAACACCTTCCACGTCGACTCCGAGGTCGGCCGCCTCCGCCAGGTGATCCTGCACCGCCCCGGCCTCGAACTCTCCCGGCTGACCCCGCGCAACGTCGACTCCCTGCTCTTCGACGACATCCTCTGGGCCAAGCGGGCCCGCGAGGAGCACGACGCCTTCGCCCAGGTCCTGCGCGACCACGGAGCCCGTGTGCACTACTTCGCCGACCTGCTGGCCCAGACCCTCGACGTCCCGGAGGCCCGTGACTGGCTCCTGGACCGGGTCGTCACCCGCGCGAGTGTCGGCCCCGCCTTGCTGGATCCGGTGCGCGCGCGCTGCGCCGAGCTGGACGGCGAGACCCTCGCCGGCTACCTGATCGGCGGCATGCTCAAGAGCGACCTGCCGCTCGCCACCCCGCACAGCCTGGTCTGGAACGCGCTCGACACCGACGCCTTCGCGCTCGCCCCACTGCCCAACCACCTCTTCCCGCGCGACAACTCCTGCTGGATGTACGACCGGTTGTCGGTCAACCCGATGGCCAAGCACGCCCGGCGGCGCGAGAGCCTGCACGCCGAGGCCATCTACCGGTTCCATCCGATGTTCGCCTCCGTCGCGCCCGAGCCGATCCTCGACGGCCCCGTGGGGACGCTCGAAGGCGGCGACGTGCACGTCCTCGGCAACGGCGCCGTCATGGTCGGCATGGGGGAGCGGACCACCGCCCAGGCCGTGGAGAACCTGGCCGGGCGGCTCTTCGCCGACGGCACGGTCACCCGGCTGATCGCCGTCCAACTCCCCGCCACCCGTGCGTACATGCACCTCGACACCGTGCTGACCATGCTCGACCGCGACGCCTTCGCCATCTACCCGGGCCTCGCCGACGCCCTGCGCTCGTGGACCCTGCGGCCCAGTGACGCCCACGCGACCGGCTTCGACGTCACCCCCAACTCCGACCTGGCGACCGCGCTCGCCGAGGCCCTCGACCTCGACAAGGTGCGGATGCTCTCCGCGCCGCAGGACATGGCGGGCGCCGAGCGCGAACAGTGGGACGACGGCAGCAACTTCCTCGCGCTCGCGCCCGGAGTCGTCGTCGGCTACGAGCGCAACGTCACCACCAACACCTACCTCCGCAAGCAGGGCATCGAGATCGTCACCATCGCCGGCGCCGAACTCGGCCGCGGCCGGGGCGGCCCGCGCTGCATGAGCTGCCCGATCGAACGCGACCCGGCCGACTGAGCGTCGCCGTCACCGACACGGCCGTACGCCCCGACGACACCCCGGCCCCTGCCCGCATCAGCCTCATCAGCGAGGAACCTCATGACCACAGACCTGCGAGGCCGCTCCTACCTGAGCGAACTCGACTTCACCGCCGCCGAGATCCACCACCTTCTCGACCTGGCCGCCGAGCTCAAGGCGGCCAAGCGCTCCGGCACCGAACAGCCCCGGCTGACCGGCAAGCATCTCGCGCTGATCTTCGAGAAGACCTCCACCCGCACCCGCTGCGCCTTCGAGGTCGCCGCCGCCGACCAGGGCGCCGCCACCACCTACCTCGGCCCCGGCGACACCCACGTCGGCAGCAAGGAGTCCATCGCCGACACCGCCCGCGTCCTCGGACGGATGTTCGACGCCATCGAGTACCGCGGCTCCGCCCAGTCGATCGTCACCGAACTCGCGGCCCGCTCCGGTGTCCCCGTCTACAACGGCCTGACCGACACCGCACACCCCACCCAGAGCCTGTGCGACGTCCTCACCATGCACGAGCACAGCCCCAAACCACTGCAGGAAATCAGCTACTGCTATCTCGGCGACGCCCGCAACAACATGGGCAACTCGCTGCTGTCGATGGGCGCTCTGCTCGGCATGGACGTACGGATCGCCGCGCCCAAGGCGCTGTGGCCCGAGCCGGAGTTGGTCGGGTCGTGCCGCGCGCTCGGCGAGGGCAGTGGGGCCCGGATCACCCTCACCGAGGACGTCGAGACCGCTGTACGCGGCGCGGACTTCCTGCACACCGACGTCTGGGTCTCCATGGGCGAACCGGCCGACACCTGGCGCGAGCGCATCGAACTGCTGGCGCCCTACCAGGTCAATGCCAAGACGCTCGCCCTCACCGGCAACCCGGACGTCAGGTTCATGCACTGCCTGCCCGCCCTCCACGACCACAGCACCCGCCTGGGCCGCGAACTGCTCGACACCTACGGCCTCGACGGCCTCGAGGTCACCGACGAGATCTTCTCCTCGGCCGCCTCCGTCGTCTTCGACCAGGCGGAGAACCGGCTGCACACCATCAAGGCCGTACTAGTCGCCACCCTGGAGGACTGAGCCATGCGCATCGTCATCGCCCTCGGTGGCAACGCCCTGCTGCACCGCGGTGAACGCCCCGACGCGGCCGTCCAGGAAGCGAACATCGACCGGGTGACCACGGCGATCGCCGCCCTCGCCCAAGAACACGAGATCGTCATCACCCACGGCAACGGCCCCCAGATAGGGCTGCTCGCCGTCGAGAGCGCCGCCGACCCCGCCCTGAGCGCCCCCTACCCGCTGGATCTGCTCGGCGCCCAGACCCAGGGCATGATCGGCTCCCTGCTGGCACGCACCCTGCACGACGCCCTGCCCGGACGGCGGATCGCCGCGCTGGTCACCCACACCCTTGTCCGCGCCGATGACCCGGCCTTCGACCACCCCACCAAGTTCGTCGGCCAGGTGTACCCCTACGAGGTCGCCTCCACGCTCGCCCGAACGCGCGGCTGGCACATCGCCGCCGACACCACCGGTTGGCGCCGCGTCGTCCCCTCCCCGGCACCCGAACGCATCCTGGAGACCGACACCGTCCACGAGCTGCTGAACAGCGGCACGCTCGTCATCTGCGCCGGCGGCGGAGGCGTCCCTGTCACCGCCGACCAGGACACCGGCGCACTCACCGGTGCCGAGGCCGTCATCGACAAGGACCTCACCGCGGCGCTGCTCGCCGAGGACCTGAAGGCCGACTTCCTCCTCATCCTCACCGACGTGCCCTGCGTCTACGCCGGCTACGGCACCCCCGACCAGCGGCCCGTCCTCGGCGCGACCCCCGCCGAACTGCGCCGCGGCGGCTTCCCCGACGGCTCGATGGGTCCCAAGGCCGAGGCCGCCGCCCGGTTCGTCGAACACACCGGGGGACTGGCCGCGATCGGATCCCTGGACGCCGCGTACGAGATCGTCCACGGCAGGTCGGGCACCCTCGTCAGGCCGGATCTGACCGTCTCGTGAACGCCCATGGCCAGAGGGCCGAACGGCCCTCGGCGAAGGCCGGACAGCCGGGGCACGGGCCCTGCCCGGCCCTCCCGTCGGCCACCACGTCGCACGAGTATCGAAAGGGAGACATTCCAGTGCGGAGCAAGGGAGAGAACCGGCGATGACAGCCACAGTGACAGCCGGAACGCGCGCCCCCGAGGCATGGCGCGGCTTCGCCGGGACGCGATGGCGCGAGTGCGTCGACGTACGCGACTTCATCCAGGCCAACTACACGCCGTACGAGGGCGACGGGGCCTTCCTGACCGGCCCGACGGACCGCACTCGCACCGTGTGGGACAAGGTCAGCGCCCTCTTCCCGGAGGAACGGCGCCGGGGGATCCTCGATGTCGACCCGGCGACCCCCTCGACGATCACCTCGCACGCGCCCGGGTACATCGACCGCGAGCGGGAGCTGATCGTCGGCCTGCAGACCGACGCCCCGCTGAAGCGCGCGATCATGCCGAACGGCGGCCTGCGGATGGTCGAGAACAGCCTGAAGGCGTACGGCTACGCCCCCGACCCCTTCGTCACCCGCGTCTTCGGCACCTACCGCAAGACGCACAACGACGGTGTCTTCGACGCCTACACCCCCGAGATGCGCGCCGCCCGCAAGGCCGGGATCATCACCGGACTGCCCGACGCCTACGGCCGCGGCCGGATCATCGGCGACTACCGGCGCGTGGCGCTGTACGGCACCGCATGGCTGACCGCGACCAAGCGCGCCGAACGGGCCCTGCAGGACGCCGAGCCCTCGACCGAGCACGTCATCCGTGATCGTGAGGAACTCGCCGAGCAGATCAGGGCGTTGGACGAACTGACGCGGATGGCGGCCACGTACGGCTGCGACGTCTCCCGCCCCGCCACCACAGCGCACGAGGCCGTGCAGTGGCTCTACCTCGGCTATCTCGCCGCCGTGAAGGAGCAGAACGGCGCCGCGATGTCGCTCGGCCGCACCTCCACCTTCCTGGACGTGTACCTGCAACGGGACCTGGCGGAGGGAATCCTCGACGAGACCCGCGCCCAGGAGCTGGTCGACGACTTCGTGATCAAGCTGCGGATCGTACGGTTCCTGCGCACCCCCGAGTACGACGCCCTGTTCTCCGGCGACCCGACCTGGGTGACGGAGTCCCTCGGCGGCCTCGGCACGGACGGTCGGCCGCTGGTCACCCGCACCTCCTTCCGCTTCCTGCAGACCCTGTACAACCTCGGCCCGGCCCCCGAGCCCAACCTGACCGTGCTCTGGTCGCCGCGGCTGCCCACGGGCTTCAAGGAGTTCTGCGCCAAGGTCTCCATCGACACCAGCGCCGTCCAGTACGAGTCCGACGAGCTGACGCGCCCGCGCACCGGGGACGACACCGCGATCGCCTGCTGTGTGTCGGCGATGGCGGTCGGCCGGCAGATGCAGTTCTTCGGGGCACGGGTCAACCTCGCCAAGGCCCTGCTGTACGCGATCAACGGTGGCCGGGACGAGCTGACCGGTGAGCAGATCGCCCCCGAGGCGCCCGCGCTGACCGGGGAGTACCTGGAGTACGAGGAGTTGTCGACGGCGTACGACCGCATGCTGGACTGGCTCGCCGCGACCTACGTCAACACGCTCGACGTCATCCACTACATGCACGACAAGTACGCCTACGAGCGCATCGAGATGGCACTGCACGACCATCCGGTGCACCGCTTCATGGCCTGTGGCATCGCGGGTCTGTCGGTCGCCGCAGACAGTCTGTCCGCCGTCAAGCACGCTCGCGTGAAGGTGATCAGGGACGACACCGGCCTGGCCGTCGACTTCGAGACCGAGGGCGACTGGCCGGCGTACGGGAACAACGACGACCGTGTCGACACCCTCGCGGTCGGCCTGGTCGAGTCCTTCATGGCGAAGGTGCGCAGGCACCCGACCTACCGGGACGCCGAGCACACCCAGTCCGTACTGACGATCACCTCGAACGTCGTCTACGGCAAGCACACCGGCAACACCCCCGACGGCCGGCGCGCCGGACAGCCCTTCGCACCCGGGGCCAACCCCATGAACGGGCGTGACCGGCACGGTGTGGCGGCCTCCGCGCTGTCGGTCGCCAAACTGCCCTACGAGCAGGCGCGCGACGGCATTTCCCTGACGACGACGATCACCCCGGAGGGGCTGGGGCACGCGCCCGGTGAGCGGGTCGGGAACCTGGTCGGCATTCTCGACGCGTACACGGCATCCGGCGGCTTCCACATGAACGTCAACGTCCTGGACCGGACCACGCTGGAAGACGCGATGGAACACCCCGCGAAGTACCCGGAGTTGACCATCCGTGTCTCCGGCTACGCCGTCAACTTCGTCCGTCTGACCCGTGAGCAGCAGCTCGACGTGATCGGCCGCACCTTCCACGGATCGCTGTGAGGGCCGTGGCGACCGGTCGGATCCACTCCTGGGACCTGTCCACCGGCGTGGACGGCCCCGGGACCCGGTTCGTCCTTTTCGTCAGCGGCTGCCCGCTCCGCTGCCTCTACTGCGCCAACCCCGACACCTGGCACATGAGGGACGGGAAGGAGGCCACGGTCGAGGCGGTGATGGCCGAGATCGAGAAATACCGGACCTTCGTCACCACGGCCGGCGGAGGGGTGACGGTCACGGGCGGTGAACCCCTGCTCCAGCCCGTGTTCACAGGCGAAATCCTGCGTCGCTGCAAGGAGGCCGGCCTGCACACCGCCCTCGACACCTCCGGCTTCCTCGGAGCCCGGGCCACCGACGAACTCCTCGCCGACACCGACCTCGTGCTCCTGGACATCAAGTCCTTCGACGTCCCTGCGTACCGGCAACTGACCGGCGGAGAACTGGCGCCCACGCTCAACTTCGCCACCCGCCTTGACCGCCTCGGCATCCCCACCTGGATCCGCTACGTCCTCGTCCCCGGCTGGACGGACGCCCCGGAGGCCGTCGCCGGCCTCGCCCGCTTCGTCGCGGGCCTCGGCAACGTCGACCGGGTGGACGTCCTGCCCTTCCACAAGCTGGGCGCCTCGAAGTACGAGGCCCTGGGGATCCCCTTCCCGCTGCGCGACACCCCGGTTCCCGAACCGGGGCTGACCGAGCGCGTGCGAGAGCAGTTCAGGGAGTGCGGGCTCGCCGCGTACTGAGAGGCAGGGCCGCCTGTGCTCCGGAACCGCGCGTGTGGCTGCCGGCCGTGTGGTCGGCGCGCAGGGGCAGCGTTTCGCTCAGGTGGCTCAGGCGCCAGGCGATGGTGGTGAAGGGCGGCGGCCACGAATGCGGGTAGGGCGCGGCGTCGCGTCCCCAGTCTCCGGTGCCTGCCAGCAGGGTCGCGCGCGGTCCGGGCCCGTCCGTACGCCGCCGGATCGACCAGCAGCCCGGCACCCCCGCGTCTCATTTTCCGCGATCCCACGTACCGAACCCACCTACCGATCCCACGCACCGACGCCTCGCACCAAGTCCTCACACCGCTGACCGGATCGTTCCGGTGCCGGCCTGGATCAGGCCTGCGGATCCGGTATCCGGCCAGGTCAGAATGGGAGGCATGAACCGAGCCCTGATCGTGATCGATGTCCAGGAATCCTTCCGAGCCCGCCCGCTGTGGGAGGAGATCGCCAATCCGAAGATCGCGGAACCGGTCAACCGTCTGGTGCGACTCGCCCGCGCCAACGGCGACCTGGTCGTCTGGGTCCTCCACACCGAGCCCGGCAGCGGCGGCGTCTTCGACCCGGCCCAGGGGCACGTCCGCCTGCTGGACGAACTGGAGCAGCCGCAGTCCGGTGAGCCGGTCCTGCACAAGACCTCCCACAACGCCTTCACCACCACCGCTCTGCAACAACTGCTCACCGAGGCGGGCGTGCGCGAGCTGACGGTCTGCGGCATCCGTACCGAGCAGTGCGTGGAAACCACCACCCGGGTGGGCAGCGACCTCGGATACCGGATGGTCTTCGTCACCGACGCCACCACCACCAATCCGATCGGCGACCTGAGCGCCGACGCGATCATCGAGCGCACGGAGGCCGTGCTGCGCGACCGGTTCGCCCGGATCTCCACGGTGGCCGAACGGGAGGCGGAGCTGGGAGCATCCGAGGCGTGAGCCATGTCGTCTTCGTCCTCGTACCCGGCGTCCACCTGCTCGACCTCGCCGGACCGGCCCAGGTCTTCAGCATGGCGGGGGACTTCGGACAGCCCTACCGGCTGAGCTACGTCGCCGACCAGGAAGAGGTGTGCAGCGCCCAGGGCCTGCCGCTGGCCGCCCACACCCAGTGGCCGGAGCTGAACGCCGACGACCTGGTGGTGGTGCCGGGGTGGAGGGCGTCCACGCTGCGCGGCGGCCCCGAGCTGAGCCGGTCCGTGCTGGAGCGGCTGCGCGCCCACCACACCGCCGGGGGCGCTGTCGCCAGTGTGTGTGCCGGGGCCGAGGCCCTCGGCCGTGCCGGGCTGCTGGACGGGCGCAGGTGCACCACGCACCACCACCTCCAGGACGAGCTGGCGGCCCGCCACCCCCGGGCGATCGTGGTGCGGGACGTGCTGTTCACCACCGACGACCGGGTGGTGACATCGGCCGGCATCGCCAGCGGCATCGACCTGGCGCTGCACCTGCTGGCCGTCCGACACGGTCCCGCACTCGCCGCCCAGGTGGCGCGGGACATGGTCGTCTACGCCCGCCGCAACGGCCACGAGCCGCAGGCCAGCGCCATGCTCAGGCACCGGTCCCACCTCGACGACGCCGTCCACCGCGCTCAGGACCTCATCGACGCGCGATTCGCCGAACCACTGCCTCTGGCGTACGTGGCCGCCAGCGTCGGCGTCAGCGAACGCACGCTGACCCGGATGTTTCACCGCGCCACAGGCGGCCTGACGCCGCTGCGCTATCAGCAGACCCTGAGAGTGGAACGCGCGGAGCACCTGATCGGCCACGGCACAACGGTGGAAGCCGCGGCCCGCGAGGTGGGCTTCCAGGACGTTCGGATGCTCCGCCGACTGCGTTCCCGAGCGCCTTCCGAGGCGACGGGGTGAGCCGTTCCGGCTTGGCATGGCCGGTCACGACCTAGGACATGACCCAGCGGTGGCGGACGTGCCAGACAGCGCCGTCGGCGGTCGCCCCGCGCAGGCCGTGCAGGGTGTCAGGGCCTGTGAGCGCGGGGAGGCGGGAGTCCCGCAGAGAGGCGAAGGCGAAGGTGCGCGCCGGGTCCCAGTCGGTGGAGTGGCGCAGACGGCGGGCGAGTTGGGCGAAGCCGAGCGGGGCCGCGGCCATGACCCAGGCGTCGGGTGCCTCGACCGTCAGCCTTCTGGCGGGGCGCAGCCAGGATGCGGCGGCCTCCGGCCAGTCCACCGACGCGAGGACCTTTTTGCCCCGCGCCTCCCACGCGGCGGCGAAGGCTTCGGCAGCCGCCAGGGAATCCGCATCGCGGCTGTGGCCGATGGCCACGATCTCGATCCGTGACTTCGCAACGGTCAACAGGCCGATGAGAGCCGCGAGTTCGGCCTCCGTGTGCGGTGTGGTCGCGGACAGGTCGCCGAACTCGGCCAGCTCGGCGGCGCCGATCAGGGGTGAGCGGGACCGTTCCCGCTCGGCGCGGATGCTCATGACGGGGCGCCGCTGCTCTCCCGGGGCGTTCTCCAGCGGGCGTACTCGTCGGGCAGGCAGACCGCGCAGGGCCGGTACCCGGCCGCGATCGCGGTGGCCTCGTCCGGAAAGAACACGCGGTGCTGGACGTAGTGGCCGCGGGCGATGGCCCGGAGGGCGGAAGGGCAGTCGAGACGCCCGTAGAGGCGCCCGCGCCGGTGTCCGCCGAGCGTGCCCGGCGTGCCGCTCCGGCAGAGCTGCCCGTCCGGGCCGAGCAGTGTGTACGGGCGGAGCGCGGCGGCGGGCGTCATCGATCCGGATCCCTTCCTGTCCGTGGTCACAGGTGGTGTTGCCCCCCAACCTTGCCGCTGGTGGATCGCCTTGCCCGGCGGGATTCGGACGTCACGTTGTGGAGACGGCGGTGCCGTGGCGCTGACGGCGACCGCTGTCCACGCCGACGGCGGATCCTTCGGCCTGCGCGTTTCCTAAGAAGCCTGGGTTGTCGGGGTTCCCGCGACGAGGCGGCGGACGGCCTCGACGACCGCGGCGCGGTGCTGTCGGGTCTGCTCGGCCGTCTGGTCGTTGGCCATGGGGCTGGTGGGCATCCATGCGTTGGCGAGGGCGAGGGTGAAGACGAGCAGGTCTTCAGGGGTGAAGGTACTGGTCAGCAGGCCGTCGGTCTGCGCCTGGGTGATCGCGGCGGTCTTCTGCCGCATGGAGGTTCCCAGCCCTTGCGGCTCGTGGTCGGTGCCCGAGCGTTCGAGGCGGTGCCAGGTGGCCAGCCGGAGCTGGCGCGGGTTGGCGAGGAGGAAGTCGAACAGGCGGCCCGCGTAGCCCGGCAGGTCCTCGGGCGTGAAGGGGACCTCGTCGAGGACGCGGGCGACATGCGCATCCATGACAGCGTCGAACAACTGCTCCTTGTTGCCGAAATACGTGTAGATGAGGGCCTTGTTCACCTCTGCCGCGGCGCCTATGCGATCCACTCGGGCACCGGCGATGCCGCGGGCCGCGAACTCGTCCGTCGCGGCTTGGAGCAGGCGGGCCTTGGAGGCCTCGGAGTCCCGGGGGCGGGCCGGGGGCTGGTGCTGGGGCATGACCCCAGAGTAGTGCAACTAACTGTTTATTTGACACGCCGCACGGCCGGCCGCACTATATAAATGACTGTTTAGTTAGTAAGGGGCCAGTCCCGCGGGTACCAGTCACGCGGACACCAGCCCTGTGGTACCCGGCCTCCCGGTCCTCGACCGGGACGCATGCGCACCGCGGCCCCCGCGCACCACCCACCTCTCAGCCGGCTCCCTCCCGGAAGCGAAGACACCTCATGACCAAGACCTGGCTCATCACCGGCAGCTCCCGCGGCTTCGGCAGGGCACTCGCCCGCCACGTCCTCGACAACGGCGACCGTGTCGTGGCCACGGCTCGCCGCCCCGAACAGCTCAAGGACCTCGTCGAGCGCTACGGCGACCGGGTCCGCGCCGTCTCTCTCGACGTCACCGACCCGGCAGCAGCCCGCGCCGCTGTGCAACTGGCCCTGGACGCCTTCGGCAGGCTCGACGTCGTCGTGAACAACGCCGGATACGCCAACAGCGCCGCCATCGAGGACATACCGGAGGAGGACTTCCGGGCCCAGATCGAGACGAACCTGTTCGGCGTCGTCAATGTCACCAAGGCTGCCCTGCCCGTACTCCGCCGCCAGGGATCCGGCCACTTCCTCCAGTTCTCCTCCATCGGCGGACGCGTGGGCGGATCACCGGGCCTGAGCGCCTACCAGACCGCGAAGTTCGCGGTCGAAGGCTTCTCCGAAGTCCTCAACGCCGAGGTCGGGCCCCTCGGTGTCAAGGTCACCATCATCGAGCCCGGTGGCTTCCGCACCGACTGGGGCGGCTCCTCCATGACCGCCCTGCCCGTAAGTCCCGCCTACGAAGAGACCGTTGGCGCGATGAACCGCTACCGCGAACAGACCGCCGCCACCTGGCCCGGAGACCCGGCCCGGGCAGCCAGGATCATCACCGACCTCGTGGGGCTCGACGAACCGCCGCTGCGCCTGCTGCTCGGCGCCGGAGCCGTCGAGATGGCCGCCAACGCCTCCCGTACCCGTGCCGCCGAAGCCGAGCGGTGGGCCGACATCAGCCGCTCGGCGGACTTCCCCGCGGGCGAATGACGGCGACGACGGATCGGAGTACGCCCAACGGACCGGGTGCCGTGACTCATGACGTTGTTGACGGCGGGGTGGTCTCGGTCGCCCGGTCGGAATCGGATGCGGAGGGTTTCGCGCGGACCACGGCTTGATCGCCTCGCGGTCCGAACAGGTGCAGGATCTCGACGGCGCTGGTGTTCGCCGGACCGAACCAGTGCGGTTCTCTCGTGTCGAACTCGGCCACTTCGCCCGGGTGGAGTGTGCAGTCCTGCTCTCCGAGGATGAGGCGCAGTTCGCCCGCGAGGACGTAGAGCCACTCGTAACCGTCATGGGTCACCAACACCGGCTCGCGCGGAGCCAGTACCTGCTTGAACACCTGCACCCGACCCGGGTACTGCGTCAGAGGCACAAGGACGCTGCCGTGCCCCTTGCGCAAGGGCTTGAGATGCACCCGAGGATCACCGGTGGCCGGCGCGGCCACCAACTGGTCGAGTGCGACGCGGTGCGTACGCGCGAGCGGGATGAGCAACTCGAGAGTCGGGCGCCGCTTGCCCGACTCGAGACGCGACAGCGTGCTCACCGACATTCCGGTCGTCGCCGCGAGCGCCTCCAGCGTGAGCCCGCGGTCCCGGCGCAGCGTGCGCAGCCGGGGGCCGATGCCGTCGATGATCTGTTCCAGCTCCGCGTCCATGGGGTCCAGTTTGCAGCCTTCGCAAATTTGGTGGGCGGCGGGTGCGGTCCGGCCTGAGCCTTGCCGGGCAGCCCCTTCCGGACGTGAGAGGTACCAGGTGACCGCGACCACCCATCCCATTCAGCCACTTGACCCCATCCAGCCCGTTCTGAGCGTACGCAGACGCTGGACGGTGCTGGCCGTCTGCTGTCTGAGCATGTTCCTGGTGGGCCTGGACACCACCATCGTCAATGTCGGACTGCCGGCGATCGGGCACGGTCTGGGCATCGGGACCCGCAGCCTCGAATGGACCGCGGACGCGTACACGCTCGTCCTGGCCAGTCTCCTGATCTCCTCCGGCGCGCTGGCGGACCGGTTCGGACGCCGACGGGTGTTCCAGGTCGGCCTGGTCGTGTTCGGTGCGGCCTCGCTGGTCTGTGCGATCGCTCCTTCGGTGGGCGTGCTGATCGCGGCCCGCGCCGTTCAGGGGATCGGCGCCTCGATGCTCAGTCCCGTGGCTCTCGCGATCGTGGTCAACGCGATGCCCGACCCGAGGGAGCGGGCACAGGCGATCGGTGTCTGGGCGTCGGTCTTCGGGCTGAGCATGGCCGCCGGCCCTGTGACGGGCGGGGCCCTCATCGCGGGCTTCGGCTGGAGGTCCGTGTTCTGGATCAACGCGCCGGTCATCGTGGCCGCCCTCGTGCTCAGCGCGCTGTTCGTGCCGGAGTCCCGGGCACCGCGGGCACAGCGGCTCGACCTCCCGGGGCAGGCCCTGCTGACCGTGGTCATCGGCGTCTCGGTCGGCGTCCTCATCGAAGGACCGCGCATCGGTTGGGCGTCGCTTCCGGCGCTGGTCGCGTACACGATCGCTGTCGTGGCGGCAGCCGGATTCGTGTCGGTCGAATCCCGCCGGAGCCAACCGCTGATGGATATACGGCTCTACCGGCATCCGGTCTTCAGCAGTGCCGTGCTGGGCGCGGTGGCGGTCTTCGTCGCCCTGAACGTGACGCTCCTGCTCAACACCCTCTACCTGCAACATGCCCGAGGATGGACACCACTGGCCGCCGGGGTGGCGACCTTGCCCATGGCTGTCGGAGCGACCGTCTGCGCACCGCTGTCCGGCCGCCTGGTCGGTCGTAACGGACCGCGGTTGCCGCTTGTCCTGGCCGGCGGTTTCATCACGGTGGGCGGACTCTGCATGGTCGGGCTCGACCAGCACACGAGCGTGTTCCTGCTCTTGTCGGCCTACTTGCTGATCGGTGTCGGGTTCGGCTTCGCCAACGCGCCGATCACCAACACCGCGGTGAGCGGACTGCCTGCCACCCGTGCCGGCGTGGCCGGAGCGATCACGTCCACCGCACGCCAGCTCGGCTCCGCGCTCGGCATAGCCATCGCCGGCGGCCTGGTAGCGGGCACCGCCCCGACGGGACTCGCACACGCGTCCCGCCCGGGTTGGATCCTGGTCGCCACCTGCGGACTGTTCCTTCTCCTCGTGGCCCACGCGGCACGGCCGAAGAAGGACACGAGTCGCTCCACCTCCCCGCAATCGAGGTGATCCGATTGAGCCAATATCTGTGCTCGTGAAGTGAGAAAATGGCGGAAGGTGCAGCGAGGTTTCCTGTATCGGCAGGCGGAGCAGTTATTCATCGCACACGATCGATCGCAACGTGCTACTGTAGATCTCAGTTGCAGTTGTGGTTCCCGAAATCTTGCAAGTGCCCTCACCGGCTTCATCTGCTGGTGGCGCTCTTTTTCGGCTCCGGCGTATTTTCCGGCGGGATAATCATCGCGGCGACGCGGAGTGCGCACAGTGCGCGACTCCGAACACCGTCCCGAAGGAGATTTGACATGGCTGCCGGTACCGTGAAGTGGTTCAACGCGGAAAAGGGCTTCGGCTTCATCGAGCAGGACGGCGGCGGCGCGGACGTCTTCGCCCACTACTCGAACATCGCCGCCCAGGGCTTCCGTGAGCTGTCGGAGGGCCAGAAGGTCACCTTCGACATCGCGCAGGGTCAGAAGGGCCCGACGGCTGAGAACATCGTTCCCGCCTGACGCTGACACGTACTTCGCAGCTGGGGCCCGCACCTTGGGGTGCGGGCCCCAGCTCGCCGCTTTCCGGGGCACAGCCGCTCCGTCAGGGCTGTGGTGATGTCACCCACGGCATGGTTCAGGGGCGCCGCGGCCCCGCCCCTGGGGACGGCTCCACCGGTTCCCCGGGGATGCTCCACCCCAACGCTCCGGATGTAAATCCGCCAAGGCCTCACTCACGGAATGCCCGATCTCACTGTCGAGATCGCGCCGCTCTCTTCGCCGACGTATTCCGAGAGCATTCCCTGCCGATCCGGTTGATCCGGTTGATCCGACCGATCTGACTGATCCGATCCGACCGACCGATTCGGCTCCGCATTATTTTCGGCTCGTTCTTGCGATTCTCTGCGCTGTTCATTCGCTGCGGGAATTCCTTGATACGTGCCACATCAAGGAAGGTTCCGCATGAACCGCACGCGTACAAATGATCGTTTCGCCCGCACCCGAACCCGCGCCGGAAATTCTGGTGCCCAAAGGGGCGGCGGCCGCTTCGGATCCGCACCCTCCGGCCGCTCCGGTGCGCCCAGCCGCGCGAAGGGTTACGGACGTCAACAGACCGCGCCGCAAGGTGAGTTCGCGCTGCCGACGACGATCACCCCCGCGCTGCCCCCCGTCGAGGCGTTCGCCGATCTCGCCCTGCCGACGCCGCTGCTGGCCGAGCTCGGCCACGCAGGCGTGACCGTACCTTTCCCGATCCAGGCGGCGACCCTGCCGAACTCCGTGGCGGGCCGTGACGTACTCGGCCGTGGCCGCACCGGCTCCGGCAAGACCCTCGCCTTCGGCCTCGCCCTGCTGGCCCGTACGGCCGGTCGGCGCGCCGAGCCGCGGCTGCCGCTGGCCCTGGTCCTCGTACCCACCCGAGAGCTGGCCCAACAGGTCACCGACGCTCTCATCCCGTACGCCCGTTCCGTGCGGCTGCGTCTGGCCACGGTGGTCGGTGGGATGCCGATCGGCAGGCAGGCCAGCGCGCTGCGCGGCGGGGCCGAGGTCGTCGTGGCGACGCCGGGCCGGCTCAAGGACCTCATCGACCGCGGCGAATGCAGTCTGGACCAGGTCGCCATCACCGTCCTCGACGAGGCCGACCAGATGGCCGACATGGGCTTCATGCCCCAGGTCACCGCGCTGCTCGACCAGGTGCGCCCCGAGGGGCAGCGGATGCTGTTCTCGGCCACCTTGGACCGCAACGTCGACCTCCTGGTCCGCCGCTACCTGACCGACCCGGTGGTGCACTCCGTCGACCCGTCCGCGGGCGCGGTCACCACCATGGAGCACCACGTACTCCACGTGCACGGCGCGGACAAGCAGCGGACGACCACCGAGATCGCGGCACGCGAGGGCCGGGTGATCATGTTCCTGGACACCAAGCACGCGGTGGACCGGCTGACCGAACACCTGCTGAACAGCGGCGTCCGTGCCGCGGCCCTGCACGGAGGCAAGTCCCAGCCGCAGCGCACACGGACCCTGGCCCAGTTCAAGACCGGGCATGTGACGGTGCTGGTGGCGACCAATGTCGCGGCGCGCGGGATCCACGTCGACAACCTCGACCTGGTCGTGAACGTGGACCCGCCCAGCGACCCCAAGGACTATCTGCACCGGGGCGGCCGCACGGCCCGCGCCGGCGAGTCCGGCAGCGTCGTCACCCTGGTGACGCCTCAGCAGCGACGCGACATGAGCCGACTGATGACTGCCGCCGGCATCACCCCTCAGACCACCCAAGTGCGCTCGGGCGAAGCCGAGTTGAGCCGCATCACCGGCGCCCAGGCCCCCTCGGGCATCGCGGTCACCATCACCGCGCCGGTCGTGGAACGTCCTCGGCGCGGCTCCTCCTCCCCGTCCCGGGGCCGACGCGGACGTACCGGCCAGGGCCGATCCACTGGCGAGGGCCGATCCACCGGCGAGGCGGCACGCCGTACGCCGCGGCGGTCGTCCGCGGTCACAGCGGCGGCCTAGAACCTTCGTGATCGGAAACCCCATCCGCCCATCCAGGAGGACCCCTTTGACGCTGGTTCAGACGCAGCAACGCCTGGTCGGTTCCGTTCCCACGACCGTGTTCGACGCCCTGGACACATCCGGACCGCGGGTCGGTGACGACATCACCGTCGAGGTGGCCCTGTTCCTCATGGCCAGTGCCCGTGTCGAGTACCTGCTCCTTTGCGACCAGGACGAACACTGCACCGGCTCGGTCACGCGGGCCCAACTCGCCGTGGTCCGTGACAGCCCCGCCTATACGGACCGTATCCGTGTACGGGACGTCCTCGGCGCCGGCGGACCGCACAGCCGCGGCCCGGGTGCCCTCGCCCTCACCGTCTCCCTCTGATCCGGCTCACCGTTCGGCATCAGCCCCGCTCCTCCCTTCTCCCTTCTCCCTTCCCTGCGAGGCATCATGCGCTGCGTCATCGCCCGGTTCCCCTTCGACCTCACCAAGAGCGGGGTACTTGCCTCCATGAAGGGCGTCAAGCCGGAGCCCATCACGGGGGAGTCCGTGGTCATCGGCCGCCGCCACTACCCCGCCAAGCAAGTGGGCGTGGTCATCACCCGGCAGGACCCCCGCGACTTCACCAGCGGGGAAGTCACCCGGGCCATGACGCGACTCGGGTTCACCTGCCGAGGCACCCATGAGGTCACCCGTGAGACCGCGACCGCCGTGCGGGCCCTCACGCCGTTGCAGAACGCGTCGGCGCTGCTCGGCAGCCCGGCGCCGCTGGGACTGTGAGAACCGACGGAAGCTGACACCAGGACAGCGATGGGGCCCTGCCGACGCGCGTCGGCAGGGCCCCATCGTGTGTCACCGTCCGGCCGACGGCTCCCGGCCGACCGGAGCGGTCCGGGTACGGTGCCTCACTGGTCGGAGTAGCTGAAGTCGCCCACGGTCCAGGCGCTCACGTCCTTGATCGCGACGCGATACATACCGCCCGTCTCGGGGATTCCGACGCTGCCCTGCAGGATCCGGGCGAGGTGGAAGTGCAGATGTGTGGGGGCCCCGCCGGGTTCGGGCCGGCCCACCGTCCGGTCGGCGGAGAAGACGTCGGAGAAGGGGCCCAGGCGGTCCGAGTCCTTCAGGACCTCCGACACGCGCTCCCTCCATACGCCTTCGGGAGCCAGCCGCCCGGTGATGACGGCACCGCCGACCACCACGGTCAATGACATCTGATTGCTCTGCTCGGACTCCACCAGGGCGCAGAGATCCACGAGCAGCTCGTCAGGGTTCGACATGAAAGCCGATTCTATTCGGTGCGCGATCCGGGCGCTGGAGTCGGTCGACCGCCGCGACCCCGCTGCCACCTGGCCATATGGCCCGCTCGACAGAGAATATCGATGCCCCGAGCAACCTAAAATCTATGTTTGACAGAGTAGACATTGGGCTGTTGCGTGATTAGTGTTTCTCTCGTAGTGCAGAAGTTCGCAGGTCGGGGTGGCTGAGGAGTCTCGAAGCCGAGCTGTCCGTAGGACGGTGACGAGACCGCCGGCCGCTTCGCCTGGCAAGTGAGTTGATCCAGCGGAGGTACGGAAGGAGCCGACGCCATCGGGATCGCCCGGCCGACTTGCACGAGGTCGGGTGCCGCAAGACCCCGGAATGGAAGGTGGTCCCCGGTCAAGCATCCGCGAACCCCGCATTCCGGCCCCCTCACAGGGGCCAGGTAGCGGAAACAACAGGTCGGCAGAGCGGTAGTGCCGACAGATGGTGTTCAATTTCCTTCGGGGCCCTGGTGCCGTACGGCATCGGGGCCCCTCGACGCGTTGCACAACGAGGTGAAATGACAGCAGATACTCCACTGAGTGGTCGCCTGGACGACGACGACTACCCCGCGTACACGATGGGCCGGGCCGCCGAGATGCTCGGCACGACTCCCGGCTTCCTCCGGGCCATCGGGGAAGCCCGCCTGATCACTCCGTTGCGCTCGGAGGGTGGGCACCGGAGGTACTCCCGCTACCAACTCCGGATCGCCGCCCGCGCCCGCGAGCTCGTCGACAGGGGAACCCCGGTCGAGGCCGCTTGCCGCATCGTCATCCTCGAGGACCAACTCGAGGAAGCGCAGCGCATCAACGCCGAGTACCGTCGTGCCGCGAACGAGGTGTCCGACACTTCCAGTTCGGGCTGAGCGCGTACGGCCCCACCACGCACCCCACCGTGAGCTCCTCGACGGGATCACGGTCGTGCTCCGTGGTGGGCCGCAGCGCACGGAGTTGACGCGCCGTGTGGAGGATCACCCGTATGGGGCATTCGCCTCGTCGGGGCCGGGGCGACCGAGGAGCTACTGGTCGCCCCGGCCGCTTCGGTCGCTGGGGTCGGTACGGAGGTTGGCCGCCAACCGGGTGATGCTCTGGACCGCGAGCTCGGCGAAGTTCGAGCGGGCGACGATCGCGGTGGTCTCCCCTTGCCGGCGGACACTGCGCAGGTCGCGCTGGACCTGGCGCGAAAGCTGATGGAGCTCGCGTTGGGCGCTGGCGAGTCGCTGCTCGGCGGCGCTACGGACCCGACGGTGCTCACGCCGGGTGCGGGGGGCGGCCGAAGGGCTCGGTGCGGGCATGCCGGCGCTCGTTCCCGTGTGGTGCGGCTGCGCCATTGGCACGGGGCGGATGCCGACGGCATCGAGGTAGGTGGCGAGTGAACCGAGGTCGTCCGTGCCGACCACAGCCGCGACGTATCCGTCCGGACGGACGAGGACCCACTGCCCGGACGACAGTCCGTATGCGCTGTGGACATGGCCGCCGGTGTCGAGGATGTCGCCCCCGCCGCCGATGACGTGGATGCGCAGGCCAGTGCGCGGCGCCGGTGCCGGGGCATCGTCGACGTCGTGGCCGAGCAGGGTCCAGTGGGGACCCTGGAACAGGGCGAACAGGCGCGTGGGGAGGCCGCCCGCGCCGGTCACGGGCGCGTCGGGCGCGCGGTCGCCGGCCCGGACGCCGTGGGCGCGGTCCGGACTGGTCATCGACAAGGGCGAGTCCAGGTAGCCGAGATCGAGCTGGCTCACCTCGCGGCCCCGGTGGGTGTCTCGGTTCTTGGCCGCTTCGAGCAGCCGCTCGGAGAGGCCGAGGACTGCCTCGGCGATCGGCCGACGCTCCTTCTCGTAGGTCGACAGCAACGATTCCGGGGCGCCGTCGAGTACGGCGGCGAGTTTCCAGCCGAGGTTGTAGGCGTCCTGGAGGCTCGTGTTGAGACCCTGTCCGCCGGTCGGCGGATGGCAGTGTGCCGCGTCCCCGGTCAGGAACACCCGCTCGCGCCGGTAGGTGTCGGCCAGCCGGGCGTTCATCTCGAACGCGGACGCCCACGACACCGAACGGATCACGACGTCGGTCCGGCCGCTGCGTTCGTGGAGGAACGAGGTCAGCCCCTCGGCCGAAAGGTCGATGTCGACATCGAACGGGATCGGGGCCTGGAGCTGGAACATGTCGGTGCCGTAGAGCGGGCACATCGACACCTGCGCCGCTGTGTCCTCGCCCCAACGGTGCCAGGCGTCCGACGAGACGCCATCGACCAGTACGTCCGCGACGATCGCCCGGACGCCGAGGGTCTTGCCGGGGAAGCCGATGCCGAGGGCCTTGCGGACGAAGCTCGATCCGCCGTCGGCGCCTATCAGGTACGAGGCCCGCACGGTCCGCTCGCCGTCAGGGGTCGCGATCCGAGCGGTCACACCGTCGGCGTCCTGGTCGAAGCCGACGAGTTCGTGGCTGTAGTGCGGGGCGTGGCCGAGCTCGGTCAGCCGTTCCCGCAGCCGGCGTTCGGTGAGGAACTGCGGGACGAGCAGCGGGATCCGGTACGGCTCGTCCGGCGTCGGATCCGACATCTCGACGACGGCCTTGTCGACCGGCCCCTCGGCGGTGTGGAAACGCTGGACAGGGTACTCACCCCCGGAGGCGACGATCCGGTCGATCACGCCGAGGTCCTCGAACACCTCTTGGCTTCGGGGCTGAATGCCCTTGCCGCGGGAGCCGATGAACGGATGCGCCGCCTTGTCGATCAGCAGGAATCCGACATTCCGGCGGGCGAGGTCGATGGCGAGGGTTAACCCGGCCGCTCCCGTTCCGCAGATGATCACGTCAGTGTCCGGGGTGTGAGTCATGGCTCAGCTCTCCGTCGGCGGTAGGTGTCCGAGCGGTTCAGCACGCTCGAAGGCGACGCATCAAGGTTGGTACGTGGCACGAACTAAAGTAGTTCGCGCCACGTACCTTTGCAAGTAGAATCCGGAGTATGACTTCTCCCAACGACACACCGCCCTCGGTCGCACCGCCACGCACAGGTGGGGAACCCGGGCCGGTGGACGTGGACGCCCTCGCCCAGCTGTCGTTTCTGGTGCACAACGCCTTGGACGAGATCGCCGGGCAGCACGACTTGTCGATCATCCAGGCGCGACTGCTCGGGGTGCTGCGGGACCGGGAGCCGACGATGAACCAGCTCGGTCGGCTGCTCGGCCTGGACAAGTCCTCGATCAGCGGCCTGGTCGACCGCGCACAGCGTCGCGGCCTGGTCACGCGCACTGTCAGCGCGAACGACCGCCGCGCGTTCCAGGTCTCCATCACCGACGCCGGCCGACAGCTCATCGAACAGCTCGCGGCGCAGTTCGCGGAGCGGATCGAGCTGTCCGTCGCGCCGCTCCCGGACGCCGACCGGCAGCGGCTGTCCCAGTTGGCGTCCCAGGTCGTGGCCTCCGACGCCCACCGCCGCGGTATCGACCTGCGCACCACAGCCCGCTGACCGGGTCTCGGAGAACCCGCTCGTGTCGGGGGAGGGGGCGGGTTCGAACGACGACGCCTGGCTCTCCGACGCCGGACCTCCGAGGCCGCCCCCTCTTCACAGCGTGGGGATCACCAGCCGATGCCGAGCGTCAGCCCGGTCGGCGGGTTCGCGTTGCCCAGGATCTGCACGGACGACTGGTCGTCGATGTCGTCGTAGGGGAAGGCGTAGGCGCGCCGGTCGAGGCCGACGGTGTGGAGGAAGGCGGCGTAGTCGTTCTTGACGCCCCCGGTGTAGTAGGCGGACGGGGTGTACCAGGCAGAGGTGTCGAGGGCCACGCCCCGGTTGAACGCGGCGCAGAACTCCGCGCCGAGCTGTTTCTCCGGGTCGCTGCCCGAGGCCAGCGCGCCCGCGCAGGCCACGACGTCCGGGGAGGACGGCTTCTGGAGCGCATAGGGACCGGCGCCGTTCTTGGTGAAGGTGAGCGTGGTCCCGGAGACACCGCCGGTGAAGGTCTCACCGAGCCGGGTCAGCCTGAAGGGGTGCGTGGAGTAGTAGGACCAGGTCTGGTCGATGGTCGACTGGAGGTGGTTCGACTGGGAGCCTCCCGCGAGGAAGAGGTCGGAGGAGCGCGGCGCGATGATCCGGTAGGTGTTCTGCAGCGGCTTGAAGGCCGCGCCCACCGAGGCGGCGTACTGGGACATCACCTGGGCGCGGGTCAGTGTGATGCCCCGTGTGGTGTCGTAGCCGCTCGACGTCTGCGTCAGACGTGAGGTCATCGGGAAGCCGAACTGGTCGACCTGGGTGGTGTTGCCGCCGAAGGCCACCTGCCCGAAGACGTACGTGTACTCGTACCAGTCGTAGTAGACGTCGGTGTTGGGGTCGTTCGGATTGCGCAGGTCGGGGCCGCCCCAGCCCTGGTCGTCCGGGGCTACCGGGATGTACAGCGGGGAGCCGAGGGAGACGTAGATCCGCCCGCCGCGGATCGACGTCGGCGAAGGCACCGAACCGCCCGCCTGGGCGAGCGTGAACGACATGTTGGGATAGTTCACGCCGTTCTTGGTCAGGTGTCCGGGCGCGTTCGCGTCCAGGTGGTTGATGTGGGTCATGGTTCCGTCGGCCTTCATGTACGACCACTGACCGGGCGTCACCTGGCCGAGCACGGTGACGTGGATCCGTGCGTTGGTGTACGTGCCACGGGTGTTGTTCTGGAAGGTGATCGGGAAGCTGCCGCCCTCGCCTCCGCCCCCGCCGCCGCTGCCGACGGAGTAGGTGAAGTGCGGGGTGTCGTAGAGCGGACCGCTCTTCTCGTACGTGAACCAGTACTCCAGGGTGAAGCCGCCCGGTAGGCCGCTGACGTTCCGCTGCCAGGTGCCCGCGTTGTTCGTCATCCGGAAGTTCTGCTGGCCGGCGCCGGCCGACAGGTAGTGCACGTCGACCAGGGACGCGGGGGTGGTCGGCTTGAACCAGATCTGGACCGAACCGGAACCGGTCGAGGTGACGCCCTGGGTGTAGTCGGCGGCGGCCTTCGCGGGCACCGCCCCGGCCAGGCCCAGTGCCAGCACCGTGAGGAGGGCGGTCAGGACGGCCGTCACGAGGCGCCTGACCCCGGGGCGTGACCTCTTGGACCTGGCCGGGAGATATGTGATCATCCGTCAGCTCCCCCGTCAGTGCCCGAAGTCGAACCAGTTGACGTTCACGAAGTCCGCGGGCTGGCCGCTGGTGAAGGTCAGATAGACGTCGTGGGTTCCGGTGACGGAGTTGATGTTCGCGGGGACCGTCCTCCACGTCTGCCAGCCACCGGTGTTGGCCACCGCGAAGCTGCCTATCGGCGTGCTGGTGCGGCTGTCGAGGCGCACTTCGACCAGTCCGCTGACACCGCCCGCCGCGCCGCTCGCGACCCGGCCGTAGAACTGTCTGGCGGCCGTGGTGCCGAAGTCGACACCCTTGTAGAGCGCGTAGTCGCCGTTCGCGAGCGTGTCGATGTCCTGGCCGCCGCCCGTGTCGGTGGTGGTCTCCGTACCGACGCCCGCCTGGCCGTCGTACGACTCGGCCTGGATCGCGCTGTACGCGTCACGGTTGCCGGACGGCGGCGGGGTCGTGGGCGGCGGGGTCGTGCCGCCACCGCCGGCCGACTGGAGCACCTGGACGTAGTCGACCACGAGCGGATGGCCGGGGTCCGTGCCGCCGTCGGGGCCGCCGCCGAAGGCCGCCGGGAACTCGCCGCCCATCGCGACGTTCAGGATGACGAAGTAGCCGTGGTTGGTGGCGTCGGCCCAGGTCGTCGCGTCGACCTGATTCTGCCTGACCGTGTGGAAGTTGACGCCGTCGAGGTAGAAACGCATCTCCTCGGGGCTGGTCGACTTGTCCCACTCCACGGCGTAGGTGTGGAAGCCGCCCTGGCAGGTCGCGCCCTCACAGACCTTCTGGCCGCCGATGCCGGACTTCTCGTTGCAGGGGCCGCCCGGGCTGGTGCCACAGTGCATGGTGGCCACTCGTTGTTGATGCCCTGGACGTTCTCCATGATGTCCAGCTCACCGACGCCGGGCCAGTTCCACCAGTTGCCGCGGTACGGGGCACCCAGCATCCAGAAGGCGGGCCAGTAGCCCTTGGCGGCTGCGCCGGTCACGTTCGGCATCTGGAGCCGGGCCTCGACGCGGAGCTTGCCGCCGGCGGGCGGCTGGAAGTCGGAGCGGTTCGTCTCGATGCGGCCCGACGTCCAGTTGCCCGCGGCGTCGCGCCGTGGGGTGATCCGCAGGTTTCCGGCGCCGTCGAGCGAGACGTTGTCGGTGCTGGAGGTCATCGTCTCGACCTCACCGGTGCCGAAGCCGGCGGGCCCGCCGGGGTAGCTCGTGCCCGTCGTGTACTGCCAGTTCGAGCTGTTGACGCCGGAGCCGGCGGCTCCGTCGAAGTCGTCGAGGAAGACCTGGGACCAGCCGGACGGGGGCGTGGGGGCGGACGCGTTCGCGGGGAGGGTCGCGGCCGCCGCGGCGGCGGTCGCGAGGCCGAGGGCGCTGAACACGGCGATGAGGACGCGCCGTAGGGAGCCGCGTCTGACGGGCGTGCCGGAGGGTTCGCTCATGGGTGCCTCTTCGGGTACGGAGTGGGGAGCGCGGGTGGTGGTGAGAGCGCTCCGACGCTTTTTGAGAGCGCTCTCACGACAGCTGCGCGGACAATGTGCTCCCCGTCACTCCGAGCGTCAAGAGGTGAAGTCAGCAAAGTCCTTCCGACGTAGGTGAGTTCACGTCGTGAAAGAAGGGGGGTGTGCTGAGGGCGTATGCAAGGGGCACACGAGAAGCGCGGCAGTCCGCGGACGTGCCGAGCGGACGCCGCCGCGAGCAGTGGGTTCAGGAGCGGCCGAAGGGAGTCGGGCGGGTGAGTACCACGCCCAGCAGGGACGCCTGGGGGACGTAACCGAAGTGGCGGGAGTCCTGGGTGCGGGCGGCGTCGCCCCGGACGATCAGGGAACCGGCCGGCACCAGTCCGCCGTCCGGGGCCCCGACGATCTCGCGTACGTCGGGCGGCACGGCGTCGCCGGGCAGGGCGGAGACCCGCTTGACCAGCCAGGTCAGGGCGTCGTCGCCGTCGCCGAACGGGACGGGGTTGCGGAAGACCACCGCGTCGCCGCGTCGCACGCGCGTGGTGCGGCGGACCAGCAGCCGGTCGCCGTCCGCGAAGGCCGGGGTCATGCTCGACCCGGTGACCCTGATGAGGGCGAGGCGTGAACGCAGTACGCGTACGGACAGGAGCAGCATGCCCGCGCCCGCTGCCATCGCCACCGTCGTGCGCCCCGTCCCCGTCATGTGGCCGCCTTCCGTTCCGGGCGGCTCATGTGGCCGCCTCCGTGGTTCTGCCCCGGTCGCCGCGCTCGGCGTAGCCCGCCGCCTGCAGGCCGAACAGCCGGGCGTAGTGCCCGCCGCCCAGGGCCATCAGCTCGTCGTGGGAGCCGAGTTCGGCGATCCGGCCGTCCACCAGCACGGCGATCGCGTCGGCCTCGCGCAGCGCGCCGAGTCGGTGTGAGACCAACAGCGCGGTCCGCCCCAGGCGGTGGCGACCGAGGGTGCGGTGCACCTCGTGCTCGGCCTCCGGGTCCAGGCCCGAGCTGGGCTCGTCCAGGATCAGCAGATCGGCGTCGCCGCGCATCAACGAGCGGGCCAGCGCGACCCGTTGCCACTGGCCGCCGGAAAGGGTGACCCCGGGGGTGCCGTCCTCCTCGTCGAGGTGCACCCGGCTGAGCTGGGTCTCGTACCCGTCGGGGAGGCCGCGCAGGGTCGCGTCGATGCCGGCGAGCCGCGCGCTGTCGCGGATGCGCTCCAGGTCCTCGCGATACGGCAGATCGCCGATGCCGATGTTCTCGGCCGCCGAGAGGTCGTACGTCATGTAGTCCTGGAACGTGACGCCGATCCGGCGGCGCAGCTCGGCCACGTCCATGGTCCGGATGTCGGTGCCGTCCCAGAGGATCGCGCCGCGTTCGGGGTCGTAGAACCGGCAGAGCAGCTTGATGAGGGTGCTCTTGCCGGCACCGTTGCGGCCCACCAGGCCCATCGCGGTCCCCGCCGGGACGGTCAGGTTCACCCCGCGCAGCACCCAGGGGCCGGAGGTGTCGTAGCGGAACCAGACGTCGCGCAGTTCGATCCGTCCGGTGAGGGCCGGTGCGGGGGCCTCACCCCGGGGCAGGTCGTCGGGGGTGTCGAGCAGGTCGAGATAGTGGCCGAAGAGCCGCACGCCCTCCGCGGCCGATCCGGCCTGGAGCACGATCCCGGTGAACGCCCCCTGCACTCCCGCGGCGGCGGCGATGAACAGCGTCACATCACCGATCGTGAATCTGCCGTGGGCCGCGCCCGCGACCACCACGACCGTACCGAGCCCGGCGACCAGGGCGTTGAGCGCGGCGAAAGCCGACTGCACGAGGGCGCCACGCCGGGCCACCGCGAGTTCGGCCTCGGTGGCGTCGTTCAGCGCGCGGATCAGTCGGCCGTGCAGGAAGCCACCGAGGCCGAACAGCCGGATCTCCTTGGCGGCGCGAGGGTCGGTCAGCAGCGAGCGGTAGAAGAGGTGGCGGCGCAGCCGGGCGGAGGTCAGCTCCCAGACCACCACCTGTCGGCGGGCCAGCGACAGCCGGGCCAGCAGTGCGGCGGCGCCGACCAGGAACAAAAGGCCCACCATCGGGGGCCAGACGGCGAGCAGGGCGCCCGTGAAGCCGCTGAGCGCGGCCACCGAACGCACGGCCTCCTGGGTGAACATGGTGACGTTGTGCGGCGCGTCCTCCGAGGCCTGCTGGGCGAGCCGCAGCCGGTCGTGGAACGCGGGATCCTCGAACCGCCGCAGTCCCCGGAACTCGTCGACCTTGGCGAACAGGGTCCTTTCGACTTCGACGACGAGCCGTCTGCGCACCAACTCGTCGAGATATGCGGCCAGTTGAAGAAGGACGGCGGAGAGGGCGCCCAGCGCGGCCGTGGCGATGCCGAGGCTGACGGCGTGCCGCGCGTCGGCGTGCGCACCGCGGCCGAGTTCGTCGAAGAGCAGCTTGGCGAGCCAGGCGGCGGCGGCCGGCGTCACGCCGACTCCCACGGTCACCCCGAACAGCAGGGAGGCGCCAACGGGTGTGGCGCGGAACTGGAGGGCGACCGCCGCCCACGCGGCGCGGGCCCGCAGCCGGTTCCCCGGAGGCGAAGCGGCCTCCGGGGAACCGGCAGGTGGGTCGGAGTGCGTCATCAGCAGGTGTTGCTGCGCTTGGTGCACACGCCGTTACAGGCGAATCGGTACTGGTGTCCGCCCCTGCAGTAACAGAGCTGACCCACCTCGGGGACGCATGCCCCCGCGCGCTGCTCGTCGAGTACGAGCCGCAGCAGCCGGTCGCCCATCGTGCCGATCATTCGCCTCATGACTACCTCCTGGTCGTGCGACGTGATGTGTCGGGATGGGATGGGGCTGGGTCAGCAGGTGCCGGACTTCACACAGGGGCCGTTGCAGCTGAAGACGTACCGGACGTGGTTCGTGCACTTGCAGAAAGTGCCGTGCTCCGGGACACAGGCGCCGGCCCGGTCCTCCTTCAGCAGCATGCCCAGCAACTTGTCGCCCATCGTGCCGATCACACGGGTCATCACGGACCTCCCTCGTAGGGTGAAGGCCGGACCAGGGGTGAGGTCCGGCCGGAGCAGAAGTTATGTTGCGATGCCAATTGAGCGCAAGAGTGCGGAAGTTGACGGATTGCTTCCAGTTTCGCCTGGGGGGATCTGGGCGAAAGTGACCACTGTTGCTCATGTCGACTTGGAGCTACATTGCCTCTGGTCCAGTCGTCCCGGGAGGTGAGAGCTGCTCGTGGCCTATGCCCTGCTTGCCGTCAGACTCCTCGTCGGCATCGTGTTCGCGGCATCCGCGACCGGAAAACTACGAGGCGCCGCGGCCTTCCGCGGCTTCGAGGAATCCGCCCGTTCCATGGGCGTTCCGGCCCGCCTGAGCCGCCTCGTGGCGGTGGCCGTGGTCGTGGGGGAGTGCGCCGCGGTGGTGCTGCTCGCCCTGGGGCCCGGCGGCGCGCCCGGCTTCGTCCTGACCCTGCTGCTGCTCGCCGCGTTCACCACCGGAGTCGTCCGTACGCTCCGCAGCGGAACCAAGGCGTCCTGCGCCTGCTTCGGCGCTTCCACCGCGCCGATCGGCCGCCGCCACGTGGTGCGGAACACCGTGCTGCTCGCCCTGGCCGCGTTCGGCCTGGCCGCCGCCCTCGCGGGGACGCCGGCGCCGACCCAGGCGGCGGGCGTGCTGATCGCGGCGTTCGGCGCGCTGGTCGGCGCCCTGCTGGTGATCTTCACGGACGAGCTGGGCACGCTGTTCGACGACGGCGCCCCACGCACCTCGGGACGCGTCCGCGGATCAGCCCCGTAGGCGACCCGGGTCGGCGAACCCGGTAGGCGACAACCCTCCCGATTTCCCGGGTGGTTGATGTTCACGCACCACCGTGGCGGCCACCGCGACGTACCCGTCGCAGCCGCCGCAGCACCACGGCGCGCGGCACACCCGTGCGGCGTCGCGCCGTCGCATCCCGCGATCCGATGGGCGGACACCCCGCCCCACGATGACACGAGACTCCGGAGTCACCCATGCCCTTTCTGGTCACCGCCGTCGTCCTCATCGCCGTGCTCTGTCTGCTGAACCTGCTGCTCACCTTCGGCGTCATACGCAAACTCCGGGCCCAGGCCGACGAGAAGGCCGACCGGGTCGCGGACGGTCTGATCATCCCGGCCGGCTCCGCCGTGCCCGGCTTCTCCGCCGTCACCACCGCCGGTGAGCGGATCACCCGCGAGGGCCTCGGCGAGACCATGCTGGGCTTCTTCTCGCCCGACTGCCGGGCCTGCAAGGAGCGGCTGCCGCTCTTCGTGGAGCAGGCGCGCACCACGGCCCGCGCGACCGGTCGCAGCGTCCTCGCCGTCGTGCACGGCACCGACGAGGAGGCCCGCGAGCAGGTGGCGGCGCTGTCCGAGGTCGCCCACGTCGTGGTCGAGCCGGGCGACGGGCCGCTCGGCGAGGCCTTCGACATCACCGGGTACCCGGTCTTCGGCCTGATCACCGTCGACGGCACCCTCAGTGCCACCGCCTTCGACCCCGGCCGCCTGCCGGCGCCCTCGAAGGCCACGGTCTGATCCCGGGCACCGCCCCGGGTCAGGAAGGACCGTCGGGCCTCGCCGCGGCGACCAGACTCGGCTGGAGCCGGCGGGCGGCGTCGAGGTGGTCGGCGGTCCAGATGATGCGGACGGCCGTGTCCGTGGCCTGCCCGTGCTCGTCGCTGAGGTCGCGGCGGAGGGATTCGACCAGCTGTGCCTCGGCCGCGGGGTTGCGCGGCAGCGGATCCCGGACGGAGGCGTTGTGCCCGAGACCGGCCGCCAGATCCTGGTACCAGCCGGAGATCTGGCCGGCGGCGCTCAGCAGGACGAGGCCCGCTTCCGCCCGGTTCGGCTCGCTGTCCGGTTCGCAGGCGCGCCGCCACAGCCCCAGGACCGCGTCCGCCGCGAGGCGCAGTCCCACGATGCCAGTCACCAGGGTGGTCATGTCGGCCAGCGGAACCGGTTTGGCGCCGCGTTCGGCCAGATAGCTGCGGAACGCGTCGTCGAGCCTGCGCGCGGCCGCGGCCGCTTCGACGCCCTCCCGCAGCGCGGCCTCGGCAGACGTGGGCGCGGGGGCGGTGCCGCAGTGGCCGACGGCGTACTGCACCGCGCCCGCCAGATACCGGGCGCTGTCCGTGTACGCCTCGGCGAGCGCCCGGTCGACGGCCGCCGTGGCGCCGCGCGGCCAGAAGAACAGGCCCACCAGCACGCTCACCGCGCAGCCGATGGCGATGTCCTGGATCCGCAGCAGCACGATGTGCCAGTCGGGGTCCTGGCCGATGTTGAACAGGATGACGAGGGTGATGGTGAAGGACGCCTGGCCGGCGGCGAAGGAGATGGCGGCGGGGGCGATACCGGCAAGGAGCACGGCGAGGGGCAGCAGGAACCAGAGCGCCGTGCCGTGGTGGCCGATCAGTTGCAGCAGCCCGGTGCCGATGATCGAACCCGCGAGGGTGCCGCCCAGGGCGCGGACCGCGTTTTGCCCGGTGTTGAGGGCGTTCGAGCGCAGCACGGACAGGGTTCCCAGGAGCACCCAGAAAGAGTGCTGGACGCTGGTCACGTTGGCGAGGCCGACCGCGATGCCCAGGCCGAGTGCGCCCCGCAGGCTGTTGTGCAGCCAGACGGACCCCGGCTGAAGGTGGGCGGCGGCTCGCTCGCGCGCCGCCGCCAGCGGTCGGGTCACGGCGTCGGGCTCGCGGCCCAGCAGACGTTCGAACCAGCTGCGGCGTTCGGCGGCCGCGGCCAGGGCCACGTTGTCCGCGATCTGCAGCGTCGCGAAACCCAGCTCCTGCGCGCGGAACGAAAGGTCCAGCGCTCCGATGACGGGGTGCACCTGCGAGGGTGTGCCGGCGCCGCCCCCGCGCACGGGGAGCCGGGTGGTGGCGTTGCGCTCCATGTCGGCCATGGCCTTGCGCAGACTCTCCGTGGCCGCGTGCAGCTCGTCCGGTGAGCCGCGCGGGGCGTCGAGCAGCGCGGCCACCTCGTCGAGCACGGCCGCGGCGGCCCGGCGTACGGACCGGGCGTCGATGTCGCAGGCCGGTCGACCGTCGAGCGGGGGCGCGCTGTCGGCGAGGATGCTGCTGAGCCAGGTCAGTTCGTCGACCAGACGGACGAGGGCGCGCGAGCTGGTGGACAGGCCGGTGGGGCGGTACGGGGTGGCGTCGAAGACGGTGCGCAGCTCGGCCGCCGCGGCGTCGGCCTCGTCGGCTCTGGCACGGCACTGACCGGTGCTCGGCGCGGAAGGGCCGCCGGCCAGGCGGGACGCGTCGGTGCGCAGTTGCTCGGCGGCCGCACAGCAGACACGGGCGGCGGGTGCGCTGAGGGGGTCCTCGCTGGGACGGGGCCACAGCAGGGTGACCGCGAGCATGGCGGCGGCTGCCGCGAGGCCCGCTCCCGCGAGCCGGGCGGGAAGCTCCGCGAACGGGACGGGCGAGGTCACCGGGAGGATGAAGGCCAGCAGCAGTGCGGTCGAGGCGCCCGCGAGGACGGAGCTGACCACGCCGGAGAACAGCACCAGGAAACCGATGACGACCATGGCGGTGACCGCGAGCCAGGTCCTGTCGGCCACGACCGTACCCAGACAGATCAGGACGGCCCAGCCCACCGCGAGGCCGAGGTGGGCGCGTAGCCGCTGCACCATCGGACCGGTGAAATCCACGAGCAGCAGCATCGAGAACGCACCGAACGCGGCGAAGGTCGCCATCGTCGGTGACCCGATGACCTGGCTGCACAGGGCGAACAGCGCGGGCATGACGAGCGCCGTCCGCCCGGCACGCCGGGTCGCCGCCAGCTCGGGATCACGGTCGCGCAGCCACGACGCGACCGACCCGGGACGGATTCGACTGGATGTCCGCACGAGCCCGGCCACCTCCTGTCGACAGGTCTACGCCCCACCGAGTGTGACGTCTCTTCCGGAGCGACGTCATCCGAACACGATCTCTGCTCATGATCCACCCAGGCGTGGCGTGCCCGCGGCGTACAGACCGCCCACGCGATGGGTGCGGAGCTCACCGTCCTGCGGAAGTCACCGTCCTGCCGAGGTCGCGGTCAGCCGGCGAACGCCTCGTTCAGGCGGACGTTGTAGCCGTCCTCTTCCATGAGGACGACGGTGACACCGAACGGGGAGGGATGGTCCAGTTCGAGCGGGATGAAGGAGTAGTCGACCGCGGCCTGGACGGGAAGGACCAACTCGCCGCCCGGCTGTGGCTCGACGGCGGGCTGCCATGCGGGCTCGGCCGAGCCCCGACCCTCGGGGGAGTGGGACGGGGGCTGTTCGGTGTAGGGGAACTGGTGCAGCACATGGCCGTCCTTCGTGGCGTGCACCATGTTCAGACACGGCACGGGGCCGGTGATCGGCAACTGGCAGGCGGTGGCGACGTCGTGGGTCTCCCAGGCGAGAACGACCTCGTCGGCGCCGGCCGCCGCGGCGATGTTCGCGAGCTCGGCGATGCCGGTGAGCGCGTCCTTGCCGGGCTCGGTCGGCCGCACCCAGATCAGGCCGACCAACTCGCCGCGCACCAGCGGCATGATGACCGGCCGTGGCACGGCGCCCTCGGCGAGCCCCGCGGAGTACGCGCTCTTCATCGACTCCACCAGCGCGTCCCACGTCTGTGCATCCATGAACTCACCCTTGTCGCCCGCCTGTGTCCGATCAGGCTGACCCTGTCATGCGGGCCGTGCCCTCCGCCAGCGGCTCGGACCGGTCAGGCGGGCGCTCCGGCCAGGACCTCCACCTTGCCGGTGTCGAGCGAGTAGTAGGCGCCGACCACGGCGAGGGCACCCTTCTTCACGAGGGGGGCCAGGTCCTGATTGGAGCGCAGGTCGGCGGCGGTCAGCGTGACCTGCGCGCGGGCCATGGCATCCACCGGGTCGGCACCGCCCGCACGGACCGCCTGCTCGTACGCCGGACGCAGGGCCTTGGCGATCGCCTCCAGATTGCCGGGCAGCGGTTTGCCGTCACGGATGGAGTTGTACGCCGCCTCGATGGCGCCGCAGCGTTGATGCCCGAGCACCACGATGAGCGGAGTGCCGCTCGTCATGGGCCCGTACTCGACGGAACCCGTGACCACCGGACCGATGGCCTCCCCGCCCGTACGCATCACGTACAGGTCACCCAGCCCGGTGTCGAAGAGGAGTTCGGGCGGCACCCGGGAGTCGATGCAGGAGAGGATCGCCCCGAAGGGTTCCTGCTTCGCGGCCACGAACTGGCGCCGGTCCGGATCGCGGTCGGGATGTCGAAGATCGCCGCTCACCCAGCGCTTGTTGCCTTCCATGAGTCTGGTGAACGCCGCGGCGGGCGTGGTCGGCGGCGGTTCCGGCGGAGCGCTGGTCGCCGACGAGGCGGCGCTCGTCGGCGAACACCCCGCAAGCGTGACCGTGGCGGCCGCGAGGCCGCCGACGAGAAGAACTCTGCGATCGGGATGTCCCGCTCTGTCCATCAGCCCTGACCTCTCAGTCCACCGAGACGTCTGCGTACGTCTTGACCAGGGGCGATTGTCCAGTGCGGTGAGGAAACAGGACGGGAGGCACACGCGGGCGCGGGCCACTCCGCCACCGATGGCCCACGACCCGGAGACCTGGAACGGTGTGTGGCGGAGTGTCACAGCCGGCCGGTCAGATGCCCATCGACGCCATCTCGATCGCCGACCGGTAGTTCGCTGCCGCGGTCACCACGCAGGCCCGATAGGTCCGGTTGTCCTTCACGACGAGGAAGTAGTCCTTGAGGTTCTTCCAGTAGCTGAGCAGGTAGCCGATGCCGGGGAGGAAGCCGGGCGGCCGGGGTACCAGCGCGAAGGCTTCGGAGCACCGGAGGATTTCGCCGGTCGCCTGGGAGAGGACGTCGGCGACATCCGGGTTCATGTTCCAGCCGGCGGCCAGGTCGGCGTTCCAGATGGAGGCGGCCACCTCCCGCAGGTGGGCCTCCTCCTCCGGGGAGAAGTCGCTCTGGCCGAAGGCGTGCACGGCCGCCAGGGGTGTCGCGGCCGGGGAAGGCCCGGCGGCGGCCGAGGCCGCCGTGCCCGAGACTCCGAGAAGAAGTGCGGCTGTTGTGGCCGCCGCCACCGTGTACATGGCCCGTCTGCCGCCCATGCTGATCGGTCCCCTCTGCGGATGCGCCCGAGGCCTGCCGCCCGGGCAGGGCCGACGCTGTCATGTGCCGTACATACGGGTCAACGGCGACAATCTGCCACCCGCGGCCGACGGTTGCTTCTTGACGGCGGCGCACCAGGACGCCGCCCGAGACGCCGTCGCACGGAGGCAGCCAGGCATCCGTCCGGGCACGCGGGGCACCATGATGGTGGCGGGAACCACCCGTGCGGGCGACGACGTACGTCCGCCCTGGACGGCCCACCCCGAATTCGCGGTGTTCCGAGAGGGGCATGGACGGGAGTGGCCCGGTTCACATGGCATAACGGGGGCGTCACCGACAGCATGGTCCTCGTCACCGGCAGGCCGAAGGGATCCAGGATGTTCCGCAAGGTGCTGGTCGCCAACCGCGGCGAGATTGCGATTCGCGCGTTCCGCGCTGGCTATGAACTGGGCGCGCGAACCGTGGCCGTCTTCCCTCACGAGGACCGCAACTCGCTGCACAGGCTGAAGGCCGACGAGGCCTACGAGATCGGCGAGCCGGGGCACCCGGTACGGGCCTATCTCTCCGTGGAGGAGGTCGTCCGTGCCGCACGCAAGGCGGGTGCGGACGCCGTCTACCCGGGCTACGGGTTCCTGTCCGAGAACCCGGAACTGGCGCGCGCCTGCGAGGAGGCGGGCATCACGTTCGTCGGTCCGGACGCCGCCACGCTCGAGCTGACGGGAAACAAGGCCCGCGCCGTGGCGGCAGCCCGGGCGGCCGGCGTGCCGGTCCTCGGCTCCTCGGCGCCCTCCACCGACGTCGACGAACTGGTCCGCGCCGCCGAGGACGTCGGCTTTCCCGTGTTCGTCAAGGCGGTCGCGGGCGGCGGAGGGCGCGGGATGCGGCGGGTCGAGGACCCGGCCACACTGCGTGAGTCCATCGAGGCGGCCTCCCGCGAGGCGACGTCGGCGTTCGGCGACCCCACCGTCTTCCTGGAGAAGGCCGTCGTCGATCCGCGCCACATCGAGGTGCAGATCCTCGCCGACGGACAGGGCAACGTCATCCACCTGTTCGAGCGTGACTGCTCGCTGCAGCGCCGCCACCAGAAGGTGATCGAGCTGGCGCCCGCGCCGAACCTCGATCCGGCCCTGCGGGACCGGATCTGCGCCGACGCGGTGCGGTTCGCCCGCGAGATCGGCTACCGCAACGCCGGCACCGTGGAGTTCCTCCTCGACCGCGACGGCAACCACGTCTTCATCGAGATGAACCCGCGCATCCAGGTGGAACACACGGTCACCGAGGAGGTCACCGACGTCGACCTGGTCCAGGCCCAGCTGCGCATCGCCTCGGGCGAGTCGCTGGCGGACCTCGGGCTCTCCCAGGAGACGGTCACCCTGCGCGGCGCCGCGCTCCAGTGCCGTATCACCACCGAGGATCCGGCGAACGGCTTCCGCCCCGACACCGGCCGGATCAGCGCCTACCGTTCGCCGGGCGGCTCGGGTATCCGCCTGGACGGCGGTACCACCCACGCGGGTACGGAGATCAGCGCGCACTTCGACTCGATGCTGGTCAAACTCACCTGCCGGGGCCGGGACTTCAAGTCCGCGATCGGCCGCGCCCGGCGTGCCGTGGCCGAGTTCCGCATCCGGGGCGTCGCCACGAACATCCCGTTCCTCCAAGCCGTGCTGGACGACCCCGACTTCCAGGCCGGGCGGGTCACGACGTCGTTCATCGAACAGCGGCCGCACCTGCTCACCGCCCGCCACTCCGCCGACCGCGGCACCAAGCTGCTCACCTACCTCGCCGATGTCACGGTGAACAAGCCGCACGGCGAACGCCCCGAGCTGATCGATCCGGTCACCAAGCTGCCCCCGCTGCCCGCCGGTGAGCCGCCCGCGGGTTCCCGGCAGCGCCTCGTCGAACTCGGCCCGGAAGGCTTCGCCCGGCAGTTGCGCGAGTCACCGACCATCGGCGTCACCGACACCACCTTCCGCGACGCCCACCAGTCCCTGCTCGCCACCCGGGTGCGCACCAAGGACCTCCTCGCCGTCGCCCCGGCCGTGGCCCGGACCCTGCCCGAGCTGCTGTCCCTGGAATGCTGGGGCGGCGCCACCTACGACGTCGCCCTGCGCTTCCTCGCCGAGGACCCCTGGGAACGTCTGGCGGCCCTGCGCGAGGCCGTGCCCAACATCTGCCTCCAGATGCTGCTGCGCGGCCGCAACACCGTCGGCTACACGCCCTACCCGACCGAGGTGACCGACGCCTTCGTCCAGGAGGCCGCGGCCACCGGCATCGACATCTTCCGTATCTTCGACGCGCTCAACGACGTCGGCCAGATGCGTCCGGCCATCGACGCCGTGCGGGAGACCGGGACGGCGATCGCCGAGGTCGCCCTGTGCTACACCTCCGACCTGTCCGACCCGTCGGAGCGGCTGTACACCCTGGACTACTACCTCCGCCTCGCGGAGCAGATCGTGGATGCCGGCGCGCACGTCCTGGCCGTCAAGGACATGGCCGGTCTGCTGCGGGCACCCGCCGCGGCCACGCTCGTGTCGGCGCTGCGCCGCGAGTTCGACCTGCCGGTGCACCTGCACACCCACGACACGGCGGGCGGTCAGCTCGCCACCTACCTCGCCGCGATCCAGGCCGGCGCCGACGCGGTGGACGGCGCGGTCGCCTCCATGGCGGGCACCACCTCCCAGCCGTCGCTGTCGGCGATCGTCGCCGCCACGGACCACTCCGACCGGCCCACCGGTCTGGACCTGGGGGCCGTCGGTGACCTGGAGCCGTACTGGGAGAGCGTCCGCAGGATCTACGCGCCCTTCGAGGCGGGCCTGGCCTCGCCGACCGGCCGCGTCTACCACCACGAGATCCCCGGCGGCCAGCTGTCCAACCTGCGCACCCAGGCGGTCGCCCTCGGCCTCGGCGACCGCTTCGAGGACATCGAGGCGATGTACGAGGCGGCGGACCGCATCCTGGGCCACCTGGTCAAGGTCACCCCCTCCTCCAAGGTCGTCGGTGACCTCGCCCTGCACCTGGTGGGTGCCGGGGTGGCGCCGGAGGACTTCGAGGCGACACCGGACAGGTTCGACATCCCCGACTCCGTCATCGGCTTCCTGCGCGGCGAACTGGGCACCCCGCCCGGCGGCTGGCCGGAGCCGTTCCGCACCAAGGCGCTTCAAGGCCGTGCGGAGGCCAAGCCCGTACCGGAGCTGAGCGCCGAGGACCGTACGGGCCTGGAGAAGTCCCGGCGTTCGACCCTCAACCGGCTGCTGTTCCCCGGGCCGACGCGCGACTTCGACACCCGCCGCCAAGCCTACGGTGACACCAGCGTGCTGGACAGCAAGGACTTCTTCTACGGGCTGCGCCCCGCCAAGGAGTACTCCGTCGACCTCGAGCCCGGCGTGCGGCTCCTCATCGAGCTCCAGGCCATCGGCGAGGCGGACGAACGCGGTATGCGCACCGTGATGTCCTCCCTGAACGGCCAACTGCGGCCGATCCAGGTCCGTGACAACGCGGCGGCTTCCGATGTACCGGTGACCGAGAAGGCCGACAGGGCCAACCCCGGACACGTGGCGGCGCCGTTCGCCGGTGTGGTGACGCTCGCGGTCGCCGAGGGCGACGAGGTGGAGGCCGGCGCGACCGTGGCCACCATCGAGGCGATGAAGATGGAAGCCTCCATCACCGCTCCGAAGGCCGGCCGGGTGACCAGGCTGGCCATCAACCGGATCCAGCAGGTGGAAGGCGGCGACCTGCTCATCGAGGTCGGCTGAGGCCCGACCTGCGGCCGCCCGCCTGATCTTCGACAGGCGGGCGGCGAGCGGGGTGCTACGGAGCCGCGGCGTGGAGTGCGACGGTGTCGCGTGCGCGGGGTGCCGCGGTGTCGCGGCCGGTCGTGTGCCGACACCAGTGCCGCATCAGGCAACGTCTGCCCTGTCGACCGCCTTGCGTAGGCGTGTGTCGGCAGCGTGCTTGTTCCGCCGGATGCCACGGCCGCGACGTCTGCGCGGACCTGCTCGAAGGAGCACGCCGTGCCTGCGAGCAACGCGTTCGGTGCGGTTCGTGGTCACCGAGGCCGGTAGGCGGTGGCCAGCACGGAGACGGTGACCTGATCGGGCGGGAAGCCGTCATCGTTCAGGTCCGCATGGCTCACGTGGCGTGCGCTCGGCGTCATCGCCACCAGGTCCAGGGCACCCAGTCTCGTCAGGGTCACGGGATACTCCACCTGTTCGGTGACGGCGGCCTCGAAGAAGGGGTCCAGCGCCCGGTGCAGGCGCTGTTCCTTGGTCGGATCGATCGTGACCATCGCAGGCAACCTGCCGCGCAGCTCGACCAGGTGCCGCCCGGTGGGACGGACTACGATCAACCGGCCGGTGGGGCGCAGCACGCGGTGGAACTCGGCCGGGTTGCGCGGGGCGAACACGTCCAGCACGACATCGGCCACCCCGTCGGCCAGCGGGAAGGGACGGAAGATGTCCCAGGCCACCGCGGCGGCTCGGTCGTGGGCACGGGCCGCCGAGCGCAGCGCGCGCACCGATGTGTCCAGACCCAGACCACGGGCGCCGGGCAGCTGGTCGAGTACGTCGGCCAGGTAGTAGCCCGTGCCGCAGCCCACGTCCACAACCGTGGCCCGCTCAGGCACGGCGTCGGCCGCCAGGCGGGCCCCGACCTTGCGGATGGGCGTATAGGTGCCGGTGGAGAGGAATCGGCCCCGGGCCTGGACCATGGTCGCGTCGTCGCCGCTGGTGGCGCGGGTGCCCGTCAGCAGGCTGGCGTAGCCGTGGCGGGCGATGTCGAAGGTGTGGCCCACCGGGCAGCACAGTGCGCCGCGGTCGGGGTGAAGGCGGCGCGTGCGGCACGTGGGGCAGCGCAGCAGGTCGAGGGACAGTTCGAGGGCAGGGGGAAGCGACACGGGCACGAGGCACTCCTGGCAAGGGCGAGGGGAAGGATCCGTGCCTGCACGCGCACGCAGAAAGTCACTGCTCAGGGAAGGAACGGGCAGCGCCGCGAACGTAGTTCACGCAGCAGGCACACCAAGGAGGGCGACGCCGTCCGGCATCGCCCTCTATGCCTTCCGATCACAGGAAGCAGCAGTGCGGGGTGCTCATGAATGCCACGTCATGAGTCTACGAGCATCGGCGAAGCCCTTCATGCCCCACCGAAGTTGGGAGACACGACCCAGTGCCGCATCAACCAACGAGTGCCCTGGAATACAGGCCTTGTCCGGCCTCATCATCGTGTGATGACCGAGCGGATGGGAGCGGACACCCTCGGACCGTGGCTCGGTGCCACGGTCCGTACCGGCGGTGCGGCGCTCAGGTGGTCGGCGGCCCGGTCACCGTGCGCGGGGTCTGCGCGAGTCCGTTGGCCCACAGCTGGTCGACACGCGAGCGCTCGGTGACGTTCGGGTAGCGGTTGGTGCAGGACGGGCCGGCGCTGCCGCCCGACATCAGCTCACTGCACGCCCCGTTGTAGTCGTCCGGCAGGCCAAGCACGTGCCCGGTCTCGTGGGTGGCGACGCGGACCGAGTCGTACTGCTGGCTCTGGGTGTAGTCGAGGAAGACGTAGCCGCTTCCGTGGCCGTCGGTGGAGGCGTAGGACCCGCGCGGGTCGTTGCCCTCGTAGTAGGAGAAGTCGGCACCGCTCGACGCCTCCTGGAGCTTGACGTTGGACTCGGAGCTGTTCCAGATCGAGGCCGCGCTCGATATCTGCGAACGGAAGCTCGGTGCCTGGGAGGCGTTGTAGTAGACAGTCACCGCCTGCGCGTACGGCTGGGCGGCGCGCTTCTCGGCGACGGACTTGAGCACGGCCTCGAAGAACGCCTTGTTGTTCGCGGCCTCCTCACCCGACCCGGCGTACCGTGCCACGGAGGTACCGGCGGCAGCGGACGGGGCGGCGGCCGTCTTGGCGCTCGCCGGCACCGCCGCGCCCAGCGCGCTGGAGGCCAGACCCAGGCCGAGAGCGAGGGCGAGGAGTCTCGCGGACGTTCGGGACGACTTCATGTGGGGGGCTCCTACTCACTCGGTGACGCCGAGGGCACGGTGTGCGGTCGACGCTGCGTGAGCACCGGTTCCGAACTGCGGCGACGTCCTGTGGGTCGCCATTCTTAGAACGGCTCGACAGGGAGCGCAAAGGGTCCAGCCACTACGTCGCCTCGTAGGTCCGGGGACCTCGCCAGGGGCAGTGCACGGGTCTCCGGTCCGCACATGGCGGCAGGAGAGGAAGCTGTCGCGGCGTCAGAAGCCTTGCATCACAGGGCAACGGGCGTGCGGGCCCGCCGGGCGGAATCCCGGGACGCGCGGCAGGATCCGCATCCGGGCCAAGACGGACAAATCCTTAGATGTCCGCCAAGTCGCGTCTACTAAGCGGGGCGGTTGGTTGGTGGGGCGCTGTGACCGACGTCATAGAACATGAGCTTTCGTTTCTTTCGCGCCCCCACCGGCCCCGGGGCGCCCCCCAGGGAGTCACCCTCGGCCCGCAGCGTGGGGGAGAGGTCGGTGGGGGATCCTCGCCCGCCTCCAGCAGCGTGTCCGCCGCACCCGGTGGCTTCGGGACTAGGCGGGCCGGGCTGTCGTCAGCCACGCGAACGAGGTGCGTACCCGGTCGTGGAGTGCCGACTGCACTCCGGCCCCTTCCGCCGGCAGGCGCCGATCCGCGTGGGGAGTCTCACCCGGGTCTCCAGCACGTCTCCCGCGCACAGGAGAAAACCGTCCGGAAGGTGCCGGTGCGGCAGCTCACGGCATGATGCATCGGGTGGACCCGATGAATGACACGGAGGACCGGCCCCGAACGGGCTGGGGAGTACTCACCCAACGGGATTTTCGCCAGCTCTGGGTAGGCGAATCCGTGAGTGGGTTGGGCAACAGTGTCACCGTCGTGGCCCTGCCGCTGATCGCGGTGGAGGTGTTGGACGCCGACTCCACCACCGTGAGCCTGCTCGCCGCGGCGGTGTGGCTGCCCTGGCTCCTGGTGGGTCTGCCCGTGGGCGCCTGGGTGGACCGGATGCGCAAACGCCCACTGATGATCGCGTGCGATCTGGTGGCCGGCGCTGCGCTGTTGAGCGTTCCGGCGGCGGCGTGGCTCGACACCAGATCGCCGGGCCGGGGCGGCAGGACTGCTCGCCCAGGCGTTCGGCGCGGTGGCCGGGCTCCTCGCCGACGCCGTGACGTTCCTGATCTCCGCGGTCTGCCTGCAGCGGATGAGGGTGGTCGAGCCGGACCATACTCCCGGCGCGGAACGCGCCCCTCTCCGACGGCGGATCGTCGAAGGGCTTCGTTTCGTGGGCCGGGACCCGTCTCTGCGGCCCATGGTCACCTGGGGTGCCGCGATCAACATGGCGCTGATGGGCTACCAAGCGGTGCAGGTCGTGTTCCTGGTTCGCACCGTCGGACTGAATCCGGCCACGGTCGGGCTGTTGCTGACCAGCGGCAGTGCCGGCGGCATCGCGGGCGCGCTGCTGGCCAACGGGTTCAGTCGGCGGTTCGGCACCGCACGCGGGCTGCTTCTCCTGCAGGCCGCCACCGCGCCGTTCGCGCTGCTGATGCCGCTGACCACGGCGGGGCCGGAGCTACTGCTGTTCGCGACAGGCGGCTTCTTCGTCGGAATCGGCATCTCCGTGGCCAACATCGTGGTCGGCAGCTTCCGGCAGACCTACTGCCCACCGCACCTGCTCGGCCGGGTCGTGGCGACGACCATGATGATCAATCACAGCGCCATCCCCGTCGGATCCTTGCTCGGCGGCGTGCTGGGCGACGTGGTCGGGTACCGGCCCGCCATGTGGATCATGACGGGCCTCGTCGCGCCCTGCCGGCTCATCCTCGCCATGAGCCCCATGCGCCGCGAGCGCGACCTTCCGCGGACCTACGAGCCGGAACGGATCTGTGGGACGTCCTTGACGAAGACGAGCCCGTCGCTGTCCGCCAAGTGGGCCGGATCCAGCGGGGAGTAGCCGAACCAGGGGGACACTCGGGGCGCGGGCGGCGTGTCGCCGAGGGCGGTGGCCAGCCGCGGGGCGTCGATGACGCAGCGGTCCTCCGGGAGCGCGTAGAGGAGTCCTTCGACGGTGTCCGGCGGCGGGGTGTCCACTCCCTGGTGCCGGATCGTGCCGAGGGCCGTGGCCACGAAGGCGTACTCCTCGCCGAGTTGGGCGCTCACCAGCGCACCGGCGCTCCACCACTCCAGAGGCATCCCACCCATCCGCGTCGTGCTCTTGGCCCGCTGGAGATGGCCGTTGTGGGCGTGGATGAATGCCGGGCCCCGTTCGGCGAGGGCTAGGAGGTTGTGGGCCATCATCTGGTCCCGCAGGCCCACCAGCCGGGTCATACGGCTCGGTGAGGAGTGGGCCATCCAGTAGTGGTAGCGCAGCAGGCCGATGGCGGTGCGCCCGTACAGGCGCGCCCGGTCCCAGTCGTCCCTAGGGGTCGCCCGCATCAGGTGTGGCGTCTGCGTGTCGAGCAGCGCCACCAGATCGTCGGCGAGCAGCCGCAGCCGGCCGGCCTCGGCCGACTGCCCCACGGACTGGGCCGGGTCCATCATCGCGGCGGGGTCGGTCCATCGGTCGTCGGTGCCGAGCAGGCGGTCGAGTGTGTCCTCGGTGCAGGGGAGCAGGCCCGCGTCCACCCGGGCCGAGAGGTAGCCGTGGAGTGCGGTGAGGGCCTGCCGGGGGCTCGCGGCGCCGGTGATCTCCAGCGGGCCGTCGAAACCGGCGAAGCGGAGCCGTTCCGGCGCGGGCCGGCCGTCGTTGTAGGCCCGCATCCAGCGCACGAGTTCGCGGTTGGCCGCGAAGGTGCCCCAGTTGTGGCTGAATCCGTGCTCCATGACCTCCTCGAGAGTGCCTGTGCCCGAAGTGACGTAGTCGTCCACGACCAGGCCCATCACGCAGTCGCTCTCGATCGCGATCGTCCGGTAGCCCTCCTGTTCGACGAGCTGCCGGAAGAGCTCGTTGCGCAGGTCGAGCAGAGTGTCCTCGCCGTGGGTGGGCTCGCCCAGGGCGAGCAGCCGAGGCCGCGCCGGGAGCAGCCTCATCACGGCGGCGGCCTCGACGGCATGGGCGGTGTCCTTGATGTCAGTCGCCATGCCTTCAACGGTATCGTTGAACCTTCGGTGGAAACTTTTCCGCGATATCGTCGGTCTCATGGGGCGAAACCTTCAAAACGGTGAGCGGCTCAGGCCGATTGATCTGGCGCGCGGGCACCGTCTGTCCACACAGGCGGTCAGGAACTACGAGGAGGCCGGCATCCTTCCGGCCGCCGGCCGCACACCCCACGGCTACCGCACCTATACCTCGCTGCACGCGGGGGCCCTGCGCGCGTTCCTCGCCCTGGTGCCCGGCCACGGCCACCGGACGGCGACGTCGATCATGCGGGCGGTGAACCAGGGCGCGGTCGACGAAGCGCTGAGCCTCGTCGACGAGAGCCACGCCCAGCTCCTCGACGACCGGCGGACCCTCCAGGCCGTGGAGCGCGCCCTCCGCGGCCTGGAGCCCGCTGCGGCGTCCGAGCCCAACGCGGTGTCCGGGCCCGCCGGCAGGTTCATCGGGCCGCTGGCAGGAGAGCTCGGCATCCGACCCGCGACGCTGCGCAAGTGGGAGCGCGCCGGGCTGGTACACCCGCGCCGGGACCCGCGGACCGGCTACCGCGTCTACGACGAGGCCGACATGCGGGACGCCCGGCTGGCACATCAACTCAGGCGGGGCGGCTACCTGTTGGAGCAGATCGCCCCGCTGATCGCCCAGGTGCGGGCGGCCGGCGGTCCGAAGCCGCTGGAGGCCACCCTGCGCGACTGGCACGGTCGGCTGTCCGCCCGCGGGCGCGCGATGCTGGCCGGGGCCGCCGAGCTGGAGGCGTACCTCCGCGAGCGTGGATGAGATTCGATCCACCCCGGTCGGCGCTCAGTCCACCCCGAACCGGCGGTGGATCACCTCCGCGATCCGCGCCGGCGCCCGACACCGATCCTCACCTCAGCCATGCGCGCCCAGGTCGGCATCCAACTCGCCATCCAGCAGGACCAGTTGGTCGTCAGCCGGCCTCCAGTGGGCGCCCCGGCGTTGTCCTGCCCGGACGGGCGCCTGGCCGCCTCCTCGGCCGGAGAGGCCGGTTCAGCCGAGCTTGCGAGCCACGCCCCCGTAGAAGCCGATCTCGCCGGACCGTGCCGGCGGCGTGGCGTCCGGGCGCCAGAACGGGACCTGGGCCAGTCCGGGCTCGACCAGTTCGAAGCCGTCGAAGAACCGCTCCACCTCGGCGCGGGTCCGCAGGTTCAACGTGGCGGTGGCGTTGTTGTAGACAGCCTGCGCCTCGCTGCGGTCGGCGAAGTCGCCCGTGGCGTGCGAGAGCACGAGGAAGCTGCCGGCCGGCAGCGCGTCGCGAAGGGCGGCGACGGCCTGATCGGGCTTCTCCGCGTCGGTGATGAAGTGGAGGATGGCGACGAGGAGCAGGGCGACCGGCTGGTCGAAGTCGATGACTCGGCGGACGTCGGGGTGGTCGATGACGGCCCGTGGATCACGCAGGTCGGCGAGCACGATGCTGGTCGCACCGGAGCGGCTGAGCAGCGCGTCGGCGTGTGCCTTCACGATCGGATCGTTGTCGACGTACGCGACGCGCACGTCCGGGGCCACCTCGTGGGCGGTCTCGTGCACGTTCGGGGCGGTGGGCAGCCCGGTGCCGACGTCGAGGATCTGACGGACGCCGCTGCTGACGACGTAACGGACCGCGCGTTGCAGGAAGGCGCGGTTGGCCTTCACGCCGATCCGCACCTCGGGTGCCGCGGAGGCGAGTTGGTCGGCGGCCTGTTGGTCGACCTCGTAGTTGTCCTTGCCGCCCAGCAGGTAGTCGTAGATCCGCGCAGGGTGTGGCCTGCTCGTGTCTATCTCCCCGGTGCGGAAGCCGTCCTGACTCACGCTGCGCTCCTCTCGACGACTGCCCCGGCCACCTTGCCCGCGAGCGGCTGACGACAGCTTCGCATATCAACTGCCGTGCCCATGACCGCTGTTACCGGCGCGAGCGGTACCGTCACGGTCGGTGCGCACAGGAGGCCACCTAGACCGAGGGCGTCGGGCCCGGTGGCGCACGGCTGGCGGTCGACTCGGCCCGCCCGTCCGGTAGAAGTCTGTGTCAGTGAAGGGAGCGACATCCTCATGTTGGTCCATGCGTCCTCGTTCACGGTCGACCTCGGCGAGAACGGCTACCTGATCGGCTTCACCGACGACTACGAGTACCCGCGGGAGATGCCCTTCGGCTGGCGCTGCGGTCCGGCCACCGACGCCGGCGCCGTCGTCCTCACCACCACCGACACCGGCCCCCTCCAGCTGACCGTCCAGGTGCACAACGCCCCGCCGGCACCCGAAACCGGCGCCGAGTGGGAGCCCGCCGAGGAGATCAGCCTGTGGGCCGACCTCCCCACTCTCTGCCTCGCGACCCTCGAACAGGGCGACATCCTCGACGCATGGCCGGAGGAGGAACCTCCCCTCCACCTCCCGCCCTCGCCGGACGGCACCGACTGGGTGCGGATGCGCCTGTACTGTCACACCGACGACCCCGAACCCGGTATCGGGGACCACGGGGAGCGCCATCTGGTCCAACTCTGGCGCGCACCCCGGACGCCCCCTGTGCACCCCGAAATCACCGAGGCGGACCGCCGCGCCCGCGTCGAGTACGCGGCGGACATGGCCATCTCCGGCATGGCAGAGTCATGCCATGTCTCTTTCGATATCCGGCCGACCCGGCAGCCCGACGATGACGGGTCTGGCCCTTGCCGCCGTCCTGTGTCTGGGTGGCTGCGGTGAGCAACACGCCTCGGACTCGACGGCCGGAGCTCCTACGGGCACCTCTCGGAGCACCGCTGCGGCGGCATCGGGAGCCTCTCCGTACGTGGAGCCGGGGGCCGGCGACGGCGCTCCCCACTACAACGAGAACAACGGCTACCGCCGCCCGGGAGCCATGTCGCCCGCCAGTGCGACGGACGTGGCGAGGGAAGCCGATCGCATCAGGCCGGTCCTGAAGCGGCTGTGGGAGCAGAAGAAGTGGGACCCCGCGACGGTGCGCGCGGCACTGCTCCACCTCGGTTACGAGGAAGGGCGGACCGGGTCGAACGGGAAGTCGCACGGCGGGACGCTGATGGTCCGGGCCATGAACTCGCGCTTCACGGACGGTCGCGAGGTCACGCCCGAGGGAGCGTTGGTCGGCCTTCGCGTCCACACCGACGCCTGCGTCACGGCGTTCGTCCAGAAGTCCAACTACGAGGTGACGACCAACGGCCCGTACCCGGAGACCGGGTGCTTCGAGCCGCCGTCCGGCCACTGAACAGGCCACGGGGTCCCACGTCGTCACCCTGAGCGGAGCGCGACCTGTGCCTCGCCCCGGTGCCCATCGGTGACCGTCTCGGCCACCCCGGAACGGCACACGCTCGGAACGGCACACGCTCGGAACGCCACACGCCCGGAAAGCGGCACGTCGGGCCGCTGCCCGTGCCGCGCGGGCGGAAGCGCGGGAGAATCGGAGGGTGGGGTTCCGTGACAGCCGGGCAATCTCCTGGCGAGGGCGGACCGTATATATGGGTATGTCGAGATTCCGGTTCCCCGTGGGCCGTCTCCCGGACGAGGCTCTGCTGTCCGGGCTGGCCACCGGCGACCCGGAGCTGGCCGTCACCTTCGTACGGAGGTTCCAGCACACGGTCTTCGGTGTCGCCGTCGCCGTCACCGGGGACACACAACTCGCCGAGGACATCGCCCAGCAGACCTTCGAACGTGCCTGGCGACATGCCCAGATCTACGACTCGCGGCGCGGCTCGGTGAAGACCTGGCTGACGACCATCGCACACAACCTCGCCATCGACGCCGTCCGCGCGCGGCGGCCGGAACCGGTGGCGCCCGAGGACCTCGACGTGATCCTGGGAGTCGTCAGTGACACCCCCGAACAGCATGTCCTGGCCGACGAGGCGTCCTCCCGGCTGCGGGTGGCGATGGCGGAGCTGCCCCGCGAACAGGGTCGCGCGCTGGTGATGGCGAGCATCTACGGCATGACGGCCCAGCAGGTTGCCGACTGGGAGAACATCCCCCTGGGCACCGCGAAGACGCGCATCAGGACCGCGATGGCGAAGCTGCGCACCACGCTCGCGTCCCCGAAGCGAGGCGACCATGTCCAATGACATGACCTGCGAGAAGCTGCGGGAGATCGGTGCCGAACTCGCCCTCGGCATACTGCCGGGCCGCGAGCGGGCCGCAGCGGTCGCCCACCTCGACCGATGCGCGGACTGCCGCGAGTACGTCGAGCAGCTGACCCTCGTCGGCGACGGGCTGATCGGACTGCTGCCGGGCTGCGAGCCGCCGGTCGGCTTCGAGACCCGGGTGGCGCAGGCGCTGACCCAGGGGACGCCGGCCCGGGACGGCCGGGCGCGCGCCCGCGTTGCGGGCGCCTGGCGCAGGGGCTTCGGTGGCCGGCTTCGGCTCCGGTTCGCCTCCGCGGTGGCCGCACTCGTCCTCGCCGTCGGCTTCGGTGGCTGGGTGGCCGGAACGGCGATCGAGAACGTGGTGGCCGGTGCCCCCCGGTCCGCGGGCGGCGCGGCCGACCTGCTGCATGGCGATCTGACCTCGGTCGCGGCCCCCAGGCAGTCGGCCGGTGAGGTGTACGCCCACACCGGCTCCCCGGGCTGGATCTACATGACGGTCGACCTCACCGGCACGCATGCCTCGTACAGCGGCATGGTCTCCTGCCTGCTGGAGCGGCGCGACGGCGGCACGGTCCGGACGGGCACCTTCACTCTGCACCAGGGCCGCGGGTTCTGGGGCGGCCCGACCCCCGTCGACCCCGCGTCCGTGTCCGGCGCCCGCTTGACGTCGCCCGACGGCACCGTGCTCGCCACCACCGACCTCACGTCGGGCGGGGAAACGTAGCGACGTCCCCGGCTCCCGGGTTTCCGGAGGAGGGCCTACGAGGGCCGTACGCCGGGAGGATCGCGCCGAGCGACGCGGCCGTCTGGGGCATCGGTATCACGTTGTACGAGGTGGCGAGCGGCGACGTGCCTTTCGACCCCCGCGGGACCGCTGAGGGTACGGCCGACGGAGATCACCAGCGGTGTCCGCGGCCGGGGGTGGGCGCACCGCCGGTCGGCTTCCTGCGGCGGCGAGCGGCGGCCGGCGACGTGGCCCTCCTCGGCGTGCAGTGTCCCATCTCGTCCACCTCGTTGGCGGCGGCCGTCAGCGGGCCCCCCGTACCGGGGTGCGCGTCCCGGTCACGACGGCACCGCCCCCGGCAGCGGGCCGCCCGCCCGGACGGGGCTGGGCACGGCGTGCAACCGGTGGAGACCGGCGTACGCACCGCCGCGCGCGAGCAGGTCGTCGTGGGTCCCGGTTTCCAGGACCCGCCCGTGGTCGAGTACGACGATCCGCGTGGCGTCGCGGACGGTGAGGAGGTTGTGCGAGATGACGACGGTGGTCCGCCCGGCCATCAGGCGGCGCAGCGGGTCCATGACGCGCAGGCCCGATCGGGCGTCCAGGCCGGTGGTCGGTTCGTCCAGCAGCAGCACGGGCGCGTCCCTGATCATCGCGCGGGCGATCGCGAGGCGCTGGCGCTGTCCGCCGGACAGTGTCCGGCCGCGCTGGCCGACCATGGTGTCGTAGCCGTCGGGCAGCAGCCGGATGAAGTCGTGGGCGTCGGCCGCGCGGGCCGCCGCGACGATCTCCGCGTCCGTCGCGCCGGGCCGGCCGTAGGCGATGTTCTCCCGCACCGTGCCGTGGAAGACCAGCGTCTCCTGCAGGACCACCGCGAGGCTCTCCCGCACGTCGGACAGGGCCAGTTCCGGCAGGTCGGTCCCGTCGAGCCGGACCGCGCCCCGGTCGGGGTCGTAGAACCGCAACAGCAGTTTGGCGGCGGTGGACTTGCCGGCGCCGCTCGCGCCCACCAGCGCCAGGGTCTCGCCGGGGGAGACGTGGAACGACACCTCGGACAGCGCCAGGGCCGGCGTACCGGGGTAGCGGAAGGACACGCTCTCGAACTCGACCTCACCGCGGGCCCGGCCGATCCGGCGGGCGTCGGCGGATTCGACGACCTGGGGACGCTGGTCCAGCAACTCGATGATCCGTTCCGCGGAGGCCGAGGCGGCGTAGAAGGTGTTCCCGAGGCGGGACAGGTCGCGGATCGGGCTGTAGAGCTTGCCGATCAGGGCCAGGAAGACCAACAGCCCGCCCAGCGTGAGCTGGCCCTGCGCCAGCTTCCAGGTGCCCAGGCCCATGACGGCGAGACCACCGGACACCTCGATGAGCTCGACCACCGGCCGGTAGACGGCACGGATGCGTGCCGTGGTCATCGAGGCCTGGAACCTGCCGACGTTCTCGCGCTCGAAGCGGCGCTCCTCCCAGCCCTGCCGGTTGTACGCCTGGACCAGGGCCACGTTCCCCAGCGACTCCTCGGCGACGGCGCTCAGGGAGCCACTGCGGCGCCTGCGCTCTCGGGACGCCTCCCTGACCAGCCGGGAGAAGTGCCGGGCGGCGCGCCAGAACAGCGGCACGATGACGAGTGAGAGGAGCGTCAGGTCCCAGCGCAGGTAGAACAGCAGCCCGAGGAAGACGCCCAGCCGGATCACGTGATAGATGCCGTCCGCCACTCCGGAGAGCAGGAACGTCTCGACGGCGTCGACGTCACCCGTGACGCGCGACAGTACGTCCCCGAGCCGCCGCCGCTCGAAGAACCCGAGCGAGAGCTGCTGGACATGCCGGAACACGTCGGCGCGCAGCGTCAGCAGGAAGCGTTCGCCGACCCACGTGGCCGTCATGTCGTCGGCGAACCCCAGGACGCCGGAGGCGACGACCAGCCCCAGGTAGGTCGGTGCGATCCAGAGGAACGGTCGTAGGTCCCGCGGGACGAGCACGTCGTCGACCACGACCTTGAACAGCAACAGTTCGGCGGCGTCGACCAGGGGACCGGCGAGACTGAACAGCACGAGCGGCACGAGCCAGTGCCGTCGGCCACGGGTGTAGGGCCAGAAACGGCGGAACACCTCGCGCGGTGGCACCGGCGGCGCGGCCGTCACCAGGGGCGCGGACTCCTCGCCCACCAACAGCAGCCGCTTCAGAACATGGCTCGGGACACGCTTCATCGCATGCGTCCGTCATCCGTCTGTCGTCCGTCATCCGTTCGTCGACCGTGGCTCGGACGACGGAGCGGACCGGCTCCGGTCGGTCCTCCGGACGCCGGTCCGCTCCGGCTTTCACTAGTCGTGACCGGACCGGTGGTCCTCGAAGTCGGAGTGACGGCCTTCGTGCCTGTTCATCGAGTGCTCGTCGTGACCCGAGTGGTCGCTCCTCCCGTGGTCGTGGTCGTGGTCGTGGTCACCGTGTCTGGCAGGAAAGAGATCACTGAAGATGGCCATGGCATTCCTCCCACTGGGGTGTGCCTTATATCAGATACGGTCCCGGGTGTCGTTGAGATGGCGTTTTGACGTAAATAGTTGGTTTTGCCCTATTGGGTTTTCCGCGTCAGTACGTCGGTCGCGGCGTCGGCGTAGCGGCGGGCCAAGTGCGCGAAGGCGTCCTTGAGTTCGGTCGGCCCGACGACCTCGATGTCGGCGTCGAACCTGCCGAGGGTGGCCGCCAGGCCGGGCCACGACCACGAGCCGAGGACGAGGCGGCAGCGGTCCGGGCCGAGTTCCTCGACGATTCCCTCGCGGGTGTGGCGCAGGACGACGGCGGCGGGGAGGTCGAGGATCACCTCGCCTCGGCAGGGCCAGCCGTCTGAGCCGTCTGAGCCGCCGGAGCCGTCCGAGCCCTGGAACCTGCTGGTCACGAAGGCGGCCACGTTCCCGCCGGGCAGTTCTCGCGGAGTGAATCGGGGGCCCGTGGGGGTGCGCGGTCTGATCCGGTCGGCACGGAAGGTGCGCCAGTCCTCGCGGTCGAGGTCCCAGGCGACGAGGTACCAGCGTCCGCCCCAGGTGACGAGGTGGTGGGGCTGCACCCGGCGCGGCGGAGCCCCGGCGGGGTCGCGGTCGCCGGTGCCCGCTGGGGACGCGGAGGTGTAGTCGAAGCGCAGGACTTCGCGGGCGTGGACGGCGTCGCCGAGCGTCATGAGCACGCTGCTGTCGACCTGTGGGTGCGGCCGGGCCACGGGCTGCTCGACGGCGGTGACCTGGAGGGTTTCGACACGGCGGCGCAGTCGCGCGGGCATGACCTGGCGGACGGTGTTCAGCGCGCGCGCCGCGGCCTCCTCGATACCGGCACCGGTGGTGGTGGCGATCTGGAGCGCGACGGCGAGGGCCACGGCCTGGTCGTCGTCGAACAGCAACGGGGGCAGTTGTGTGCCTGCGTCGAGTCGGTACCCGCCGTCCGGGCCCTTGGTGGCCACGATGGGATAGCCGAGCTCGCGCAGGCGGTCGACGTCGCGTCGCACGGTGCGCGGGCTGACGTCCAAGCGGTCGGCCAGCAGCGCCCCCGGCCAGTCCCGGCGCGCCTGGAGCAGCGAGAGCAGCGAGAGCAGCCGCGCTGAGGTCTTCTGCATGACTTCCATGGTGCCCCGAGAAGCGGACACAACCTGACCGCTTCTCCTGCGACTGTTCTTCCGTGCCGGACAACAGCAACGAACAGCCAGCCGACAGCAACGAAGAGAAGGCCCCGATCACCGTGACCGCCACCACCACGCCCTCCACGCCCTCCACGCCCCCCGCGCTCGACGACGAGCGGGCCGACCTGCTCGCCCAGCTCGCGACCGCGCGGGCCGCCCTGACCAACACGACGCGCGGGCTCAGCGACGAACAGGCCGGCGAGCACCCGACGGTCAGCGCGCTGTGCCTGGGCGGGCTGATCAAGCACGTCGCGTCCATCGAGGAGGGATGGATGCGCTTCGCGGTCGACGGCCCGTCGGCGATGCGCTACGACCTGCCCGACGGTGTCACCTGGGCCGACCTCACGGCCGGCACCGCACGCGAGTTCCCGCAGTGGGCGATCGACCACCAGAACGACTTCCGGATGCTCCCCGGCGAGACGCTGACCGGGATCGTCGAGCGCTACGAGCAGGTCGCCGCCCGGAGCGAGAAGGTCATCGCCTCCCTGCCCGACCTGTCCACGACGCACCCGCTGCCGGAGGCGCCCTGGCACGAGCCTGGATCGGTGCGCAGCGTGCGCCGGGTGCTGATGCACGTTATCGCCGAGACCGCCCAGCACGCCGGGCACGCGGACATCCTGCGCGAGACGCTCGACGGGCAGACGTCGACCTGACCGGTGACGGACCTCGACCGGGCGGCGGCTGCCCACCGGCCGCCGCCCGGTCCCGACCGCGTGACCCGCACGGAATCGATCAAGACCTGTACGGAACCGAAGGGAACGGCGAGACCGTGAAGATGTGTGAACCGGGGCGGACCGGCATCGGCGTGACGCGATGACCGTTCTCGCCACCCGGGCCCTCAACCGGGCGACACTCGCCCGACAACTGCTGCTCGATCACGCCGACCTACCGGTCCTCGACGCCGTCGCGCACCTGTGCGGTCTCCAGGCACAGGAACCGCAGGAACCGTACGTCGGACTCTGGTCCCGGCTGCGGGCGTTCGACCCGGCGGGTCTCTCGGACCTGCTGACCGGGCGGAGTGTGGTGCGGACCCATCTCATGCGCCGCACCGTCCACCTCGTCACCGCCGACGACGCCCTGGCCTGGCGGTCCCGCCACGACGCCATGCTGCGCCAACGGGTGCTCGGCACCTACCGCCGCGAGCTGGACGGGATCGACCTGGACGAGCTCGCGGCGGCGGGCCGGGCGCTGATGGCCGACGACGAGCCCCGCTCGATGACCGAGCTCGCGCGGGCGCTCGCCGAGCGCTGGCCGGCACCGGGACCGCGGGCGCTGGGGGAGATGCTGATCGCCGCCCTCGTCCCGATGGCGCAGCTGCCGCCGCGCGGGCTGTGGCGCACGAAGGCGGGGGTGCGCAACGTGCCGCTCTCGTCCTGGCTGGGCCGGGAGGTCGATCCGCCGACCGAGGACCGCTCCGATCCCGTGGGCCAGGCGCTGGTACGGCGCTATCTGGCCGCGTTCGGCCCCGCCGCCTCGGCCGACCTGCGCGCCTGGTGCGGCCTCGCCGGACTGCCGGCCGCGGTGTCCGCGATACGCGAGGAGCTGGTCACCTTCCGCGACGAGCGAGGCCGGGAACTGCTGGACCTCCCCGGAATGCCGCGCCCCGACCCCGACACGCCCGCCCCGGTCCGGTTCCTGCCGGCGTTCGACAACGCGCTCCTCGGCTACCACGACCGCGGCCGGATCGTCGACGACGCCCACCGCGGGCTGTCGGTCGCGGGCGCCCGCGTAGTCCTCGTCGACGGCCGGGTCGCCGCGACCTGGAACGTCGAGGCAGGCACCGTGAACATCACGCCACTGCGCCGCTTCTCGTCGGCCGAGCGCACCGCCGTCGCCGAACAGGGGCGGGAACTGGCGTCGTTCCTCTCCGACAGCGAGAGCCGTCGCGTACGGGTTGCGGCGGCTCCCGGCTGAGGGGCACGCCCGGTTACCGCACGGTATCGAGCGCGGCGGCCAGCCGGGACACGACCTCCAGCTCCGGCATGCCGCGCAAGGAGTCGACGACCTGCCGGCTCGCGAACTCGCGCTGCGCGGCGGTCACGGTCCGGTCGATGGCGCACTCGGCCTGTACGTAGACGAAGTTCAGGGCCGTCGCGAAAAGCATCGAGAACGACTGAGGACCCGTGATGGCGGCACGGCCTCCGGCACCCCGATAGGCCCGCGCCAGCCGCCGGGCGGAGTCGATGTCCACATGATTGCCGCCCGACCATACGTACACGGCGCGCGCGAACTCGCGTTCCGCCGAGGTGACCCCGGCGTTGTCCCAGTCGAGGAGGACCGGCCCGTCCCGGCCGACCAGAACGTTCTGGGGCTGCAGGTCGAGATGGGATGTCACCAGATCGCCGGGGTCGGCCGGCGTCACCCAGTGCGCCAACTCTGCCGCGGAGGTGTCGATGAACCGCCCCAGCGCCTCCGCCCAGGGCAGGCCGGCCTGACGGACCTGCTTGTGCAGGGCCTTCCACTCGACGTCCTGAGGGGACCGCTCGTACCAGGAATCCGGCGTCTCGCTCGCGCCCTGGCCCGCCGTGTGGAGAAGTGCCATGGTCCGGCCGAACCAGTCCAGGATGCCCGGATCGGACGCGTCCGCCTCGGCGCCGTCGATCCAGTCGTACAGCTTGACGTAGGACCCGCCCGAGGAACCCGAGGAACCCGAAGAAGCGGTGACGTGTGAGACGTACGCACCGTGGCGATTGGGAAAGAGCCGCGGTGACACGATGCCCAGGTCCTCCGCGGCCTGCCGTAATCCGGCCTCCCGGCGGACCTGCTCCTCGTCGCAGCCGAAGAGAAGCTCCTTCACCGCCCATGAGGAGCCGTTACCGGAGAACCTCCAGATCTGGCCCAACGCGCCACGGGTGACGGGCGCCAACGCCCATGGCCCGGCGCCGAGTCGGTAGGTCTCCGCTATGTGGTCGGCTGTGAAGTGCATTCAGGAACCTCTCCGGACGCTGACGACCAGGCTTCGTGGTCGGGCCGGTTGGGTCGACCTCACCACAGCCCGAACGAGCTCAATCCAACAGCAACTTTTGAGTGGGCCACGAGCACGCGACTGTACAAAGAGCGGGCCGCTGCAGGACGACACTCGAGAAAGGAAATCCCGTGGCCACCGAGCAAGTACTGACCGGCTCCGCGCCGGCCGACGAGAGCGGCGAAGCCGCCGAGCCCAAGCGCCCCCGCGTCTCCCGGCTGCCCTCCCTGACCGGCCTGCGGTTCCCCGCCGCGCTGGCTGTCTTCGCCCACCACGCCTTCCTTCCGATACCCCCGCTGCGGCTGCTGTCCGACGACCGTACGGAGTACCGCCTGGCCGACTGGACCTCGCAGGCCGGCGGCCTCGGCGTGTCGTTCTTCTTCGTGCTCAGCGGTTTCGTACTGACCTGGTCGGCACGGCGCGGCGACACCACCACGGGGTTCTGGCGGCGCAGGTTCGTCAAGATCTACCCGAACTACGTGGTCGCCTGGGCGCTCGCCATGCTGCTGTTCGCCAGTTCCTACACCTCCACCCATGTCTCCCTCGCCAACCTGTTCATGGTCCAGGTGTGGGTGCCCAGCTACTTCACCAACTTCAGTGTGGACTCGCCGAGTTGGTCGCTGGCCGTGGAAGCCGTCTTCTACCTGAGTTTTCCCCTGCTGCTGAGTGTCTTCCGGCGTATCGACGCCCGTCATCTCAAGTACTGGATCACCGGAGCGATCGCCGCGGTGTGGGCCACCCCCGCGCTGGCGTACGCCCTGTTCCCGAAGACCCCACGGGTGCCCAGCGGCCAGGACCTCTCGGTCTCGCAGTACTGGTTCAGCTATGTGCTGCCCCCGGTCCGTATGGTCGACTTCGCCCTCGGCATCCTGGTGGCGCTCGCGGTGAAGCACGGGCGCTGGCGGAACATCGGCATGTTCTGGTCGAGCCTGCTGCTGGTCGGGGGGTACGTGCTGACCTTCCACGTGCCCTATCTCTACGGTCAGCGCGCCGCGATGATCCTGCCGATCGCGCTGCTGATCGCGGCCGCGGCCACCGCGGACATCGAGGGCCGCTTCACCTTGTTCCGCAGCCGCACGATGGTCTGGCTGGGCGAGATCTCCTTCGCCTTCTACCTCCTGCACTACACAGCGCTGTCCACGCTCCGCAAGGCCCTCGGCACCCATCAGATGTACTCCACCGCGACAGGCGTGGCGATGCTGGTCGGCACGGCCGCCGTCACGGTCCTGCTGTCCTGGGCGCTCTACGCCCTGGTCGAGGCCCCACTCGTGCGCCGGTTCAGCCGATCACGCCGCCGCGCCTGAGCTCTCCTAGTCCGGACGGCTGTAGACACTTCGGGAAGTACTTCTGGCCCCTTCGACATGTGGGTGTCGAAGGGGCCGGAGTTGGTAGGGCCCGTGAGCCCGGACTTCGGTTCGTCCGGCGGATGTCAGATCGGGTAGTGGGCGTGGCCGGAGGTCTGGGCGGTGATCCAGCGGGTGTCGGTGAAGGCCTCGGCGCCCGCCTGCCCGCCGAAGCGCCCGTAACCTGAACTCTTCACGCCGCCGAACGGAGCCTGCGGCTCGTCCGCGATCGACTGGTCGTTGATGTGAACGATGCCGGTACGCAGACGGCGGGCGACCTCCAGACCGGTCGCCAGGTTCTCGGTGATCACGCCGGCGGTCAGGCCGTACGGTGTGTCGTTGGCCAGCGTCACGGCCTCGTCGACGCTGTCGACCACGTGGATCACGGTCGCCGGACCGAAGATCTCGTCGTAGTAGATCCTCATCTCCTTGGTGACGCCGGTGAGTACGACCGGACGGATGAGCGTGCCGGGCTCCTCGACCTGCCCGGTGCCCGCGGCCAGCCGTGCTCCCTGGGCCACGGCGTCCGCGACGAGAGCGGCGACCCGTTGGGCCGCACCGGGGTTGACCACGGGGCCGACCGCCGTGCCCGGGTCGGCCGGATCCCCGTACGGCAGGGCCCGGACGCGGGCGGCGAACCCGGCCGTGAACTCCTCGGCGACCGCGCGGTGCACGATGACCCGGTCCACGCACATGCAGATCTGCCCGGCGTTCATGAAGGAGCCGAAGACGGCGGCGTCCACCGCGTGGTCGATGTCCGCGTCCTCCAGGACGAGCAGGGCGTTCTTGCCGCCGAGTTCGAGAACGGCGGGCTTGAGGTGCTGCGCGGCCTGGACGCCGATGACGCGTCCGACCTCCGTGGAACCGGTGAAGTTGACCATCCGTACCCGGTCGTCGGCGATCAGCGCGGACACCACCTCGGCGGCATCGGCGCGGTCGTTGGTGACGACGTTGAGCACGCCCGCGGGCAGCCCGGCCTCGTGCAGGACGTCCGAGATCAGCAGACCGCAGGCGATCGGTGCGTCCTCGCTGGGCTTCATCACCACGGTGTTGCCCATCGCGATCGGCATCGCGACCGCGCGCATGCCGAGGATGACGGGCGCGTTCCACGGCGAGATCGCGGCGATCACGCCCTTGGGGACCCGTACCTGCGCCGAGTGGACGCCCTCGGAGTTGGTGGCGAGCGTCTGCCCGGTGGGCCCGCTCACGGCGGCCGCAGCCTCCAGGAGGATGTCGGCGGCCAGCTTGGCGTTGAAGCCGGCCCAGGACGCGACACCCCCGACCTCCGCCGCCATCAGCCGGACGACCTCCTCGACACGCTCCTCCATCAGTTGCGCGGCGCGCAGGAAGATCCGACGCCGCTCGGCGGGCCTGGTCGCGGCCCACGCCTCGAACGCGGCGTCGGCGGCGTCCACGGCTCGGCGTATGTCCTCGGGGGTTCCGGCGGCGACCTCGGCGCAGACGGCGCCGGTCGAGGGATTGATGTCGGATGCCGTGCGGCCGGAGGAGGCGGGGACCTCCTGGCCGTTGATGATCAGGCCTCGGACGGTGGACATGGGGTCCTCCAGGGTGAGTGGAAAGGGGAGAGCGAGTGGGAGGGAGGAGGGGGAGCGAGGGCCGGGGCGGCCGGTGACCGCCGGGTCACGCCGCTGCCGGCGCGGTCGGTGCGGACCGGTCCCGGCGGGTGCGCAGGGCGCGGTGCGTGAGGCCCACGAGGGCCGGGGCGACCAGCGGCGCGATCATGTAGTTCCAGAAGTGGTCGTACTGGCCGGACAGCAGCGCCGGGCCGAAGGCGCGCGCCGGATTGATGCTCGCGCCGGTCACGGTGCCCAGAGTGGCGATGACCACGCCCACGCCGAGCCCGATGACCGCGGGGATCAGTCCGCGCAGGGCGGGTCGGGACATCACCAGCGCGACCGCGACGAACACCGCGGCGAGCGCGGCGCCCTCGACGACGAACAGCTCGACGGCGCCGGTACCGGGCGCGGGATGCACGGCGCCGTACCCGACCTGGCCGACCACCTCGCCCCACACCACCCGGGCCAGCGCGGTCCCGGCCAGGGACCCGGTGAGCTGTGCGGCGACGTACGGCAGGACGGCGCGGCCCGGGAAGAGCCCGCACGTCCACAGGAAGACGGTGACGCCGGGGTGGAGATGGCCGCCGGACGCGCGGCCGGGCGGTGAGTACATCAGCGCCGCGATCAGCGCGGCCACGACGGTTCCCGCGACGACGAACAGCGTGTCCGGGTCACCGATCGCCAGGGACGAGCCGGGGAAGGCCAGCCAGCGGACCAGGCTGACCACGGCGAAGAGAAGCACCGTGGTCAGCGCGAACTCGTACGCGCTGTGCCGGATCAGGTCCGCGCGGCTCTGGGCGGAAGTGCTCATGGGAGTCCTCGGGGCAAGGGAGGGGGTCATGGGGCGCGGCTCGGCTCCGGCCGTGCCGCGGGGAGGCCGGGGCCGGGTGCGGAACGTCCCGCGATGCGCCCGGCAGGCGACCTGTGCTCGTGTCGCTGCTGTATTTTCGCTGAGTGAACTTCTGTTCATTTACTGAGTGCGGTGAGTCTGCGGGATCGGGTGACGGCTGTCAATGGCCCGCGAACCGGTAGCGTTCTCCGCACGGGTCCGGCCGCATGCGCCGACGAGCGGGGAAGCGCGGGAGGAGAGGCCATGGCACGGGGCGTCGCGGGGGCGCAGGCCGGGGCGTCGAAGCGGCCCACGGGCACCGCGCCGCAGACCGCCGGACCTGAAGCCGGCCGCGGGGAAGCCGTCGGCCCCCTGGAACGAGGTCTGGACGTCCTGCGCGTCATGGCCGATTCCGCGGAGGCGGTACGGCCGGGTGACCTGGTCCGCGCCACCGGCCTGGCCCGTTCCGCCGTCGACCGGATCGCCGCCACCTTGGTTCACCTCGGGTACCTGCGCGCCGAGGGCCGCGATCTCGTGCTCGCCCCGCGCCTCATGGAGTTCGGCAACGCCTACCTCGACGCGAGCGGCCTGTCCCGCGCGCTGCGCCCGAGCCTGGAGCGGCTGACCCGGACCCTGGACGAGTCGGTCTCGGCGATCGTCCTCGACGGCTGCGACGCGCGCATCGTCGGCACGGCCGTCCCGCCCGGCCGGGTGATCCCTCTGGGCTTCCGCGTCGGCGACCTGCTGCCCTCCGAGCGCTGCGCCGCCGGAGCCGTACTCGCCACCGGCTGGGACCCGCCGACGCGCGAGGCCTGGCGGGCCCGGCGCGCGGCCGACCCCCTGGACGCCGGTTTCCCGGCCGTCCCCACCCGCCCCACGGCTCCCCGCCCCGAGCGGACGGAAGCCGACTTCGCGTCCTGGACCACGGCGGCGGCCGCGAACGGCTGGGCGTTGGACGACCAACTGGTCGCCCCGGGGCTGGTCGCGCTGGCGGTCCCCGTCCGCGACCCCGACGGCCGCCCCGTGTGCGCGATCAGCGTGCTCGCGCACACCAGCCGCCACAGCGCCGACGACCTCCGCGCCCACGCCCTGACCGAGATGAACCGGGCCGCCCAGGACATCGCCGACGCGCTGTACGGCACCTCGCACCCCCTGCCCGCCGCGCCGCCGCCCATCGCCGCCCCCGCATACACCGACGCCAAGCCCGAACTGGGGCCGTCCTTCCTGCAGGCGCTGGCCAGGGGCCTGGCCGTACTGACCGCGCTGGGGGGACAGCGCGGCGGACTCACCCTCGCCGAGGCCGCGGAGGCCGCCGGACTCTCGTATCAGAGCGCCCGGCGCAATCTTCTGACGCTGAGTGAACTCTCCTACGTGGAACAGCACGAGCGCCGATTCCTCCCGGGCCCGCGCGTCCTGGAGCTCGGATACGCGCGACTGTCCACACTCACCCTCGCCGACATCGCCCGGCCGCATCTGGCCGATCTGGTGGCGCGGGTGCGGGAGTCCGCCTCGCTCGCGGTGCTCGACGGCGCCGAGGTGCGCTACGTCGCACGAGTGGCCACCGGGCAGATCACCAGCGCCCGCATCACCCCCGGCACCCGACTGCCCGCCTACGCCACCTCCATGGGGCGCGTCCTGCTCGCGGACCTGCCGCGGGCACAGTGGCCGGAGCGCATCCGATCCCTCCGCCCGCAGGCCCTGACCCCGCACACGCTCACCTCGCCCGAGGCGCTCACCGCGGCCTTCGACCAAGCTGCCCACGACGGATTCGCCCTGGTCGAGCAGGAGTTGGAGGCGGGGCTGCGCTCACTGGCCGTACCCGTCAGGGACCGCAGCGGGCGCGCCGTCGCGGCGCTGAACGTAGCGATGCACGCCGGCCCGGAGTCACCCGAGCAGACCCGGGACAGCATGCTGTCCGCCCTGCGCGCGTGCGCCGCCCGTGTCGAAGCGGACCTGGCGCTCGCCAGTGCCCACGTTCCTGTGGAGACGGGTTGACACTCCGGAGACAGGAACAGGTCACGTACCCGTGTCCGTATGCGCTGACGTCCTCGCCGGTACCGGGCGCCGCAGCAGGTACACGGCCGCGGTCGCGACCAGGACGGCCATGCACGCGATGAACACCAGCCCCGCGCCCTCCAGGCCGAGGGGACCCGCCAGCAGCCCCACACCGATCACCGGCACCGAGATACCCGCGTAGGCCACCACGAACAGTGTGGAGATCACCGCCGCGCGCCGGTCCGCGGGAGACGCCTCGGCCACCGCGGACAGCGCCCCGCGAAACGCCAGCCCCTGCCCGCCCCCGCCGACGAGCGCGCTCAGCACCACCAGCGCCAGCAGGTCCCACCGCAGCGCGCCCGCGAGCAGCGCCAGCCCGGCGAGGAGTGCCGCGCTGCCCAGGGGCAGCGATCGCCCCATCCCGACCCGGCCGGCGGCGAGCTGCCCGGCGGTCGAGGCGAAGAAGGCCAGCGCGACGACCAGGCCGCTGACGGCGTGGTTGCGCACGTTCAGCGACTGTGCGAGGAACGCCGGGCTGACGGACGTGAACACCCCGAACAGCGCGAACCCCACGAACGAGGCGATCGCCGCGGGCCCGAACACCGCCCGCACCTGTGCGGGCAGGCCGGGCCGTTGCGGCCGTACGGTGCTCAGCGGCCGCCGCTCCCGCACGGTCTCCGGAAGCCGGAGCAGGACGACGGCCGAGCAGGCCACCAGGGCGAGATGCACGGCGAACGGGAGGTACAGCGGCCAGGCGGCGTACTGCGCGAGCACTCCGGAGAGCAGCGGGCCGCAGCCGAGGCCGCCCATGTTGGCGGCCGTCGCCACGAACGTGGCCCGGGAGGCGCCGTCGTACGGTGCCAACTCCATCACGTACGCCGTGGCGGCCCCGGTGAACAGACCGGCGGACAGTCCCGAGAGCAGCCGCCCCGCGTACAGCCAGCCCAGCCCCGTGGCGCACAGGAAACAGACGGCGCTCGCCGCGGAGAATCCCAGGCCCCACAGCAGTACCGGGCGTCTGCCCACGGCGTCCGAGGCGTTCCCCGTCAGCAGCAGCACGCTGATGACCCCGAAGGCGTACACGGCGTACACGACGGTGACCGTCAGCTCGGAGAACCCGAACTTCTCCTGATAGAGGCCGTAGAGGGGAGTCGGCAGCGTGGTGCCCGCCATGCATACGACGAACACCGCCCCGCTGAGCAAACACTGGCGCCACCCTCGGCGATCACCGTCCATGCCGCCGACGGTAACCCCGCACACGGCCCCGGCCCGGTCGGGCCGCGGCCGCGGCGCGTCTGAAACACCCACCTGAGGCGATTCGGAGGTGAAGGGCGGTGAGGGGCTCAGGGCTTCAGTGGAGTGCACAGCAGGGCGGCGGGTCCCGCGGTGCTGCCCACGCGGGTGGTGAAGGCGATACCGGCCGCGTACTCGTCGGCGGAACACTGGCCCTTGTACGCGCCGGAGGCGAAGTCGCCGCCCGCCATGTCGGCGGGCCGGGTGTCGGAGCGGTCGAACCAGACAGTCCGCCCGATGGCCCCCAGCGGGGCGCGGCCGGGCGCGCACAGGGCCGCCGACACGCGGTCACCGCGGCGGCTGTAGCCGATGAGGAACTGCCCGGCGGGGCACTGGAGTTTGGTGTAGCCACTGGCCCAGTCGCCGCCCGCGGGGACGAAACGTTCGTCGGTGACGACCGTCTGGGCGTTGCCCGCGGCCCGCAGGTCGCCGGCGGTGGTGTCGGTGCACAGGCCACGGCCGGAGGTGTGGCTGAGGCCGATCAGCCGCAGGCCGTCGGGGCAGGCCGCCTTGTAGGCCCCCGAATCCCAGTCGCCGCCCGCCCGTACCCGGACAGACTGTACTTGGTCGCCGTGGTCGGTGGTGAGCATGTGCCAGACAGGGACCGGTGGGATGGCCCCGGTTCGTGTGGGAGCGGTCATGAGGTGGCTCCAGGCGGTGGCGCGCCAGTCGCCCTGGTCGAGGATGCCGTACCGTCGCCCGGCGGTGTCGTAGCGCAGCAGGGCCCAGTCGTCGTGGCCCTCCCAGCCGACCAGGGGCCAGTAGGCGAAGTCGGCGTCGTGGTCGGCGAAGTAGTCGGTGATGTTGCCGAACCAGGTGCGGGCCGCGGTGCCCGTCTCATTGGCGCCTATGCCGAATTCGCTGATCCACACCGGCGCGGTGTAGTGCTGCCCCTCCGTGGTGACGAAGAAGGCCTGGTCGGCGAGGACCTGGTACAGCTGGTCGCGGGTCAGGTCCTGGTAGCGGGCGTCGTGGGTCTCGCCGATTCCGGTGGCGCCGCTGTGGTGGGGGCCGGTGTAGCCGTAGAAGTGGGCGGAGTAGACCAGCTTGTGGGCGTCCACGAGGGTGTGCGAGAGCGTGCGCACGGGGGCGAGGGTGGGTCGGTCGTGCGGCAGCCCGTCGACGGGTACGCCGGTCCAGTTGATGCCCTCGACGACGATGAGGAGGTTGGGGTTGGCCTCGGTGAGGATGCGGTCGGCGGCTTGCTGGGCGGCCGCGTACCAGTCGTGGGCGTCGCCCATGCCCCAGTTGGGGTCGTCCAGTACGTCGCGGCGTACCTCGTTGTAGAGGTCGGCGCCCACGACGCGGGAGTCGGTGGCGTATCGGCGGGCCATGAAGACCCAGTCGTCCGTCCACTGCTGGGTGGACTGGCTGCTGTTCCACCGTTCGTTGCCGTCGATGCCGCAGCACCAACGGGAGGTGTTCGTATGGTTGTTGAGGATGACCGCGAACCCGTCCTGGGTGAGGGCGGCCACGACGGCGTCGTAGATCTGCAGGGGCGTCCTGCCGCGCAGTTGTGGATTGGCGGCGACGGCCACGTCCGGCACGGTTGCTGTCGCGTGGATCATCTCGTTGGAGAACGGCAGCCGGATGCTGTTGATGCCGAGTTCGTGGAAGTCGGCGAGCAGTTCGGGCAGCGGGGCACGGTCGAGGCCGAGGGGGATGCCGTAGGAGTTCTGGCCGGCGTGGTGGTTGGCGGGGTCGGTGATGCTGCCGCTTCCGGTCCATGAGCCCTGTGCGCCGTCCCAGTTGGCCGACTTCAGCCTGAACCGGTTTCCCCGGGCGTCGACGATGTACCGGCCCTGGGTCGACAGCGGCGGCTGCCAGGTGTCGGTCGCCGCGGCGGTGGCCTGGGGGAGGGCCTTGGTGGCGACGGGCTCCGGGACGGTGGCCATCGCCGTCGGTGCCGTGGTCAACAGCGCGAGAACCGCCGTCGCTGATGTCAGGTACTTGACAAGTCTACGTGTGGTCGGCATCCGGTCCTCTGTGGGAGCGCTGGGGTCAAGCTGACGAGTCGGTGTCGCGAGGGGAGAGCGCCGGTGAGTGGCGCCCTTCCGGGGTGACATCAAGGCCGGCCCTGCTCACCGGTCTTGGTGGCGGCCGCCAGCCTACAATTGTCAGCGGCCGGCGGCCTATGGGCGGACGGCTCGGTTGTTGCGGCCTCGGGAAAAGCAGGTGCGTGCGGCCTGTGTCCGTGCCAGGCTCCGCCGGTGAATCGTGAACAGATCTCCACGCTTGCCCATGCGGATCATCCGATTGCGGCCCCGCTCGACGACGACTCGGTGCGCCGACTGCTGGAACGCGGCATCCCGCGAGATGGCGCGCGGGTACTCGACCTCGGCTGCGGTGGCGGGGAGTGGCTCCTGCGCGCCCTGGCCGCGCATCCCCAACTGCGGGCCGAGGGCGTCGACATCTCCGAGAGCGCGCTGGCACGTGCGCGGAGCGCCGCTCGCACCCTCGGACTGCAAGAGCGCCTCGTCCTGCACCAGGAGGACGCCGCGGACTTCGCTGCCCCACACTTGTTCGACCTGGTGATCAGTGTCGGCGCCACGCATGCCTTCGGCGGCCTGCTCGCCACCCTCGAGACGGCGCGCAAGCACCTGGCTCCCGGCGGCCGCGTCCTGGTCGGTGACGGATTCTGGTCACAGGAGCCTTCCCCCGACGCCGTGGAGATGCTCGGCGACCTCGCCGACCTGCCGACCACCGTGGACCGCGTCATCTCCGGCGGTTGGACACCCGTCTATGGGCACATCAGCACGAGCCGGGAGCTCGACGACTACGAATGGGCCTGGACGGGGTCACTCGCCTCATGGGCCTTGGACCATCCCGACGATCCGGACAGTTCGCAGGCGCTGGCGGCAGCCACCACCCACCGCACCGAATGGCTGAGTGTCTACCGGGACGCCTTCGGCTTCGTGTGCCTGATCCTGCGCCCGACGTCCGACTGAAGCCGCCCGCGCCGGTCCGGCGACCCCCTGTCTCCCTGCGACAGCGTCCATGCCGGTCATCGCTCGGCCAACCCCTCACCGCACGATGTCGTCATGATCACCGTGCGCCTCCACCCCAGCGCCGGTACCTCCGAGCAGAGTGATCCAGCAGGTCGGTCCGCGTGCGGACCGACCTGCACGCCGGAGAGCTGACGCAACCTCAAGAAGGGGTGTTCATGACAGGGTTGACCCGCCGCAGACTCCTGGGTTCGGCCGCCGGTGTACTGGGCGGCGCCGCGGCACTCTCCCTCCTCCCACCCAGCGTCCAGAAGGCCGTCGCGGCCGGGCCGCCGAAACACGGCTCGCTCCGCGACATCGAGCACGTCGTCATGCTGATGCAGGAGAACCGGTCCTTCGACCACTACTTCGGCACCCTGTCCGGCGTACGCGGCTTCGCCGACCCGCACGCGCTGAAGCTCGACACCGGGCGGTCGGTGTTCTACCAGCCCGACGCCGTGAACCCGAAGGGCTATCTGCTCCCCTTCCACCTCGACACCCACACGTCCAGCGCCCAGGCGATCCCCTCCACCAGCCACGCCTGGTCGGTGCAGCACGACGCGTGGAACGGCGGGAAGATGGACCGCTGGCTGCCGGCCCACCGCAAGGCGGACGGCGTCGACGGGCCGTACGTGATGGGCTACTACACCCGCGACGACATCCCCTTCCAGTTCGCCCTCGCCGAGACGTTCACCATCTGCGACCACTACTTCTGCTCGGTGTTCGGGCCGACCTGGCCCAACCGGCTGTACTGGATGACCGGCACGATCGACCCGGGTGGCACACAGGGCGGGCCGATCATCGCGAAGACGGCCCCGACGCCGTACCGGTGGACGACGTACGCGGAACGGCTGCAGGCGGCCGGGATCAGCTGGAAGGTGTACCAGCAGGACGACGACTACGACTGCAACATGCTGGAGCAGTTCGCGAGCTTCCGCGCGGCGGCGCCGGGGTCCGACCTGTACGAGCGTGGGGTACGCCCGCAGCCGGAGGGCACGTTCGAGGACGACGCGCGGAACGACCGGCTGCCGGCCGTCTCCTGGATCATGCCGACGAGCTTTCAGTCCGAGCACCCGGACTACCTGCCCGCCGCGGGCGCCGATTTCGTCGCGTCGAAGATCGAGGCGATCGCCTCCAACCCCAAGGTCTGGAGCAAGACCGCCTTCATCCTGAACTACGACGAGAACGACGGCCTGTTCGACCATGTGCCGCCACCTACACCTCCGGCCGGAACCGCCGACGAGTTCGTCCAGGGACTGCCCATCGGAGGCGGCTTCCGAGTCCCCGCGATCATCGTCTCGCCCTGGACGGTGGGCGGGTGGGTGGCCTCGGAGGCCTTCGACCACACCTCGGCACTGCGGTTTCTGGAACAGTTCACCGGCGTCCAGGAACCGAACATCAGCGCCTGGCGCCGCGCGGCCTTCGGCGACTTCACCTCGGCCTTCCGCTTCACGCAGCCACAGCCGCTGCCGCCCCCCCTGCCCGACGACACGGTGCAGCAACTGGAGAAGGCGAAGACGCGAGTGGCGACACTTCCCGCACCCACCCTTCCGGGCGCCGACCAGTCGTTCCCGCACCAGGAGACGGGAGATCGGCCACACGTCTGACCGCCGCGCGGTGCGCGGGCTCCGGGGGCAGCGGCTCCGGGGTCAGCCCTGTCCGGAGGCGGTGGTCGGCGTGGTGACCAGGCGGCCGAGTTCGTCCATGGCGGCTGCGAAGTCCGCGCGGTCGGTGTCCAGGAAGCGGTTGAAGAACCAGTTGGGCACCCGCGCCTGTGTCAGCCGGGTCTGCAGCAGTACGTCCTGCACCTGCCGCGCCAGCGACAGCATTCCGACGGCCTGCGCCTCGAGAGCTCCGGCCCGCGCGTACTGCTCGGTCCGCGTCAGCAAAGTCTTCCGCGCGTGCTCCCGCGCGGCCACCGTGTCCTGCTGCGCCTGGTAGGTGTCGACGCCCAGCAGCAGGAGCCCCAGGGAGGGGACGTACCAGTCCATGAGCACGTCGGTCAGCGACATCCGGTTCAGCACACCGGCCAGCACTCCCGCCGCGCACCACAGGACGAGACCCGTCCGTACGAAGCCGGCGTAGCGACGGCGGATGCGTGAGCCCCAGCCGAGGTTCTGCAACTGACAGGCGACGATGTCGAAGGGGCGGGGCAGGTCCTGGATCTCGTAGTAGTCGCGCAGCCTCGCGGGCGATCCACGGTAGTGACGCGCCAACCGGCTGATCTCGTCGGCGGACGGCTCACGGCCGACGAGCACGTGGTTCCAGGGAAGCCCGAACAACCTGGTGTCGAAGGTCTCCTGGAGCAGGGCCGCCCTGCGGAACTCGTTCTTCGTCCAGGCGCTCGCCCCCACGGCGTAGACGACCGCCCACACCAGACCGACGAGGCTGAGCGGAGTCAGCGACACGGGCACGAAGACGCCGACCACCGCGCCGACCGCCAGCGCCGTGGACACCACGACATGGCCGGAGGCGAGCCGCTGGGCGCGTGCGTGCGAGGCGGATGCGGCGCGCAGGAGCCGCAGCATCTCCGGATCGTTCTGGTGCTCGACGATCGGCAGCAGCGTCCGTGGACTCATGCTGTCCCCCTGACAGTCAGAAGATCCGTAATGTCCGATGCGGCCGGACTCCGGGGACATGCCCAGGAGCCGTCCGGCGTATGCCTTCGGGCAACCGGTGGCAGGGATCGCACCGGCGCGGCGGGAGAGATCCCGACGACCCCGCAGGCGAGCACGGCTTGCAAGACAGTCGGCCGGATGGGGGTTGAAGCGACGCGCCGCCTCACGGTGGTGCTCGGGACCGAGGCGTCCGAGGTGCTGCGCGCCGCGGCGAGCTCCCGGAACCGTGAGGTCGACCTGGCCGAACCCCGCTGGAGGCATCTGGCCACCGCCGGTTACGACGGACAGGTGCTCCTGTGGGGTCCCACCACGGGTCGGCCACGCCATGTCCTGGAGGGCGACGGATCCGCGATGTGGTCCGTGGCCGTGTCACGGGACGGAACGAGTCTCGTGGCCGTCACCATGGACGGAGCGGCGCATCTGTGGGACATCGGGACGGCGGTCGAGGTGTGCCGGCTGAGGGTGGACGGCCATCTGTCCGCCTGTTCCTTCCACCCGTACGGGCATCGCGTCGTCCTCGGAGGCTCGGCGGGCCTGTACGCGTGTGAGATCTCCCCCGATGCGGTGGACGACCGGTGAGCACGGGCCCCCGTTCCTGACGGTGTATCAGGACCAGTTCCACACCTGGTTGGTGCTGCCCGCGCAGCCGAAACCCTGGACCGGTTGACCGTCCTTCCCGGAAGAGGTGGCCTCCGCGTCCAGACAGAAGCCGTCCGGGACGCTGACCAGCGTCCGGCCGCCGGACGGACCGGAGGCGCCGAGGTGCCACCGCTGGGCGCTCAGCCCGTCGCAGTTCACGGCGCGGATCCTCTGGCCGTTCTGGCCGACGGCGCCGAGGTCGGCGTCCAGGCAGCGGTGGTTGCCCTGATTGACGACGAGGTACTGGGAGCTCTGACCGGGCACGCGATGCAGAGCCCACTTCTGGACAGTTGTGCCGTTGCACGTCCACACCTGGACGTCCGGACCGTCCTCGCCCGCGGCCGTGGTGTGGGCGTCGAGACACCTGGCGACCGAGGCGCCGTCGACGCTCTCGGTCACGGTCAGCGAACCGACCTGCACCGGCCCGCGCGCCATGCCGTACAGCAGCTTCTTGGTCTCCGCGTCGGCCTTCCCGTTCACGGCGATCCCGGCCTCGGACTGGAAGGCCTTGAGCGCGGTGACCGTCGCCTTCCCGAACTGCCCGTCGACCGTGACGTGCAGTCCGTAGCCTGCGAGCAGCAGTTGCAGGGCCTTGACGCAGTCGCCATGCGCTCCCGAGGCGATCTCGGCGGCGCACGCGGCGGACCGAAGGTCCAGGGTCGCGGGATTCCGCGCGTCGGCCGGACTCGACTGTTTGCCCGCCGCCCGGTCCGTCGTCGGCGCTGCGGAGGGGGGCGCGCTCTTGGAGGTGCTGGGCGTCGGGGTCGGGTTTCCGGACACGGCCGGGGATGTCTCCGGCCGGGTGGCCGCCGACGTCCGGCCGTCACCTTGGTGCAGCAGCGTCACGGTGACGCCCGCGGCGACCAGGACGGCCGCCGTTGCGGCCCCCACAATGAACCGTCCGCGCTTCCTGGACGCGGCAGGGGCGGCTTTCGCACCGTGGGCGGGGGATTCGGTGGGCGCGGCGGCGGGAAGCGCCTCGGACCGCTCGCCCTGGAAGGGCGCACGCTGGGGGGGACGTTTGCGTGCGGCATGTGAGAGGCCGCCGGTCGACGCCGACAACTGGTGCCCGATGGCGGTCCTGAACACCGTCTCCGGTAACGGACGTTGCTCGGGGTCCTTGTCCAGGCAGGTCCAGATGAACGCGGCCAGTTCGGCATCGACGTCCGCCACCTTGTCGAGGACTTCTTCCCGCGGCGCATCGAAGGCCACCCGGTGCAGGACGTCGACACCCGTGCCCTCGCCGAACGGCGCCTGCCCCGCGACGGCGTAGGTGAGGGTGGAGGCCAGGGAGAAGACGTCGGAGGCGGCGGTCACCTCCAGGCCTCTGGTCTGTTCCGGGGACATGTAGGCGGGGGTCCCCACGTTCTGGCCTGTGGCGGTGAGGGAGGTACCGTCGCCGGCCTGGACGACGCCGAAGTCGATGACGCGGGCACCGTCGGCCCCCAGGATCACATTGGACGGCTTGAGGTCGCGGTGAACGAGCCCCGCACGCCATATGGCCTCGATCGCACGCCCCACATCCGCCAGCAGCCGCCAGGCCGCCGCCGCGTCGATCGGACCGCGCTCGGTGACGACGTCCGAGAGAGTGGGCCCCGGTATGTACTCGGTGGCGACCCAGACCAGGTCCTCATCGCAGCCGCTGCCCATCAGCCGCACGATGTGCGCCCCCTTGACGCGGTCCAACGCGCCGACCTCCCGCTCGAAACGCTTCCGGAACAGCGGGTCTTCCGCGTATTCGGGCCGGATCACCTTGACCGCGGCCAGACCTGCACCGCCGGTGGTGTCCCGCCCGAGATAGACCCGGCCCATGCCACCGCTGCCGAGCACCGTCTCCAACCGGTACGGGCCCGCCTGCCTCGGGTCGCTCTTCCGCAGCGGGATCACGGGCGGCGGTTCCATACCCACCGCCGCGTAGGCCAATATTTCGGACCGGCTGCGGTGCTGCACTGGCATGGGGTTCCTGGTCTCTCGCGTGACGCGTGTGAGCGCGAGATTAGCGCAGCACACTTGTACGACAGGCGAGTTGGCCGGATCCCGCGCGGCGCCGAGGGCATGTGTGGATGGGACGGCGGCGGCCGCCCAGCGTTGGTCGATTTCACCCGACGCAAGGCGGGCCGGCCGCTTCGAGCCGCAGGTGTCGCTGCGGGCAGGAGGTGAGACGTACTTCGGTCAGACGGTGTCGGCCGGGAATTCGCCCGTGAAGGCGGCGGCCATGCGGAGCCAGGGGGCGGCCTCGTCGTGGCGTGCCTGGCGTTCCAGAGTGCGTCCGAGCATCAGGTGGGCGTAGTGCTCGACCGGGTCGCGGTCGATGATCTCGCGCAACTGCTCCTCGGCTCGCCGCAGTTGGGCGGAGTGGTAGTACGCGCGGGCCAGCAGCAGTCGGGGGCCGGTCTGCTCGGGGGCTTCCTCGACGACGGCGGCGAGCAGCTTGGCGGCCCCGGCGTAGTCCTTGGCCTCGAAGCGAGCTTGGGCCCGCTCCCAGCGCTCGACGGTGGTCTCCTCGTGGGGGACACCGACCCCATTGTCGAAGAGATGCCGGGCAGTTGCCCAGCGGTCGGCCGCGACGTCGCCGTTCGGCTGGTAGTCGTTGAGGTTGTCGATCACGACGTTTCCCTTCCTGGAGTCGTGTGGGGCGGCTGTCCGGCGCTCTCGTAGCCGGACAGCCGCTGCTGAAGTTCTCGACGGCCGCGGGACTTCGGCCTGGTGTTCATCACGAGCGGGCTCTCGCCCGGTTCGAGGACTCAGCCGGTCGATCCCGCGGACATGCGCTCGGCGTCGCGGGCGGCGACCAGTGAGGTGTGTGTCGGGGCGTCGGGTACGTCGGCTGGTCGGTTCTTGGCGAATTCCTCGCGGAGGACGGGGATGACTTCTTCGCCGAGGAGGTCGAGTTGTTCCAGCACGGTTTTGAGGGGGATGCCGATGCCGTCCACGTTGAACAGCTGGCGTTGGTAGTGGCCGAAGTGCTCGCGGAAGGTGAGTGTCTTCTCGATGACCTGCTGCGGCGAGCCGACGGTCAGTGGCGTCTGGTCCATGTACTGCTCCAGCGACGGACCGCCGCCCATCTGGGGGGAGTGGTCGAAGTAGGGGCGGAACTCGCGTAGGGCGTTCTGGGAGTTGTGGTGCATGTAGATGTGGCCGCCGACGCCGACGATGGCCTGTTCGGGGGTGCCGTGGCCGTAATGGGCGTAGCGCTCGCGGTAGAGGTTGATGAGCTTTTGGAAGTGTTCCTTGGGCCAGAAGATGTTGTTGGCGAAGAAGCCGTCGCCGTAGTAGGCGGCTTGTTCGGCGATTTCGGGGGAGCGGATGGAGCCGTGCCAGACGAAGGGGGGTACGTCGTCCAGTGGGCGGGGGGTGGAGGTGAAGGACTGCAGGGGTGTGCGGAATCTGCCTTCCCAGTCGACGGTTTCCTGGCGCCAGAGCTGGTGGAGGAGGGCGTAGTTCTCGATGGCGAGCGGGATGCCCTGGCGGATGTCCTTGCCGAACCAGGGGTAGACGGGGCCGGTGTTGCCGCGGCCCATCATGAGGTCGACGCGTCCGTCGGCGAGATGCTGGAGCATCGCGTAGTCCTCGGCGATCTTCACCGGGTCGTTGGTGGTGATCAGTGTGGTGGCCGTGGAGAGGATGATGCGGTGGGTGCGTGCCGCGATCCAGCCGAGCATGGTGGTGGGGGAGGAGGGCACGAACGGCCGGTTGTGGTGCTCGCCGGTCGCGAAGACGTCGAGGCCCACCTCCTCGGCCTTCTGCGCGATGGTCACCATCGCCTTGATCCGCTCCTGCTCGGTCGGTGTCCGGCCGGTGGTCGGATCGGTGGTCACGTCACCGACGGTGAAGATCCCGAACTGCATCGCGCCCATCTCCATACGGTTGATGTATCAACTGCACGGTGAACATGACGCCGGGCCCCGGTATTCCGTATCGGTCTGGCGATCGGCCGGGGTGGCGACGATGAACGCCCTGCTCGGTGGCGGAGGGGCTCCGGCATCTGGTTGACACATCAAGCGTCGGGGTTAGTGTAGGTGATGCATCACCTAACTGACCTCGCTGGACCGTAGCCGGGCGTGGTCGGCCGAACACCACGCGCATGCGGGACGGGCCACTGCTGACCGCATTCCCGGCGCACTCGGAGAGGGAGCCCATGAGCACGGTAGCCAGGACCGGTCCTCGGGCTGTGCCGGCCTCTGAGGAGAGCGTTCTTGTACTGATCGATCATCAGCCGTTCCATTTCGCCCATGTGAACAGCCATGAGCCGACGCTGATCGTCAACAATGTCATCGGTCTTGCCGAGACCGCCAAGTCATTCGGTGTCCCGACCATTCTGACGACCCTGGTGGAGGAGCGCGGCGGCTGTCTCGTCCAGGGAGTGCAGGACGTGTTCCCGGAGCGGAAGCCGATCGACAGGACGTTCATCAACGCCTGGCGGGATGATCGTGTGGTGGAGGCCGTCAAGGAGACCGGGCGCAGGAAGCTGATCATCGCGGGCCTCTGGACCGAGATCTGTGTGGCGATGTCGGCGATACAGGCCGCGGGTGAGGGTTTCGAGGTGTACGTCGTCACCGACGCTTCGGGCGGTGTGTCGAAGGAGGCCCACGACAGGGCCGTCCGGCGCATGGCTCAGGCGGGCGTTGTTGCGATCACCTGGTCGGCCCTGATGGATGAGCTCCAGTGCGACGGGGCCCGGGAAGAGGAATCCGTGCCGGTGGTGGCCCAGGACCAGGCGGAGTACGGCGGTGTCGCCTTCGGCGGGGAGACGCAGCTTCTCGCCTGCCGCGCGGGAACTGACATTACGGACACCGCGGAAGGCCCGCGCGCCGAGACCAGGGCGATCCTGTGCGCCAGCGGGCGAAGCGGCTACCAGTCGTACCGCGATCACTCGGGGCTGCGCGGTGGGTGATGCCGCCGTGCCCGCCCCGCACAACTAGTCTCCTGAGTCAGGAATCCTGTTCAGATAGCTGGCGAGGCGTTCGAGGATCTCGTCTGCGGTCTTCGTCCAGACGTAGGGCTTCGGGTCGGTGTTCCATGCGGCGATCCAGTTGCGGATGTCCTTCTCCAGGGCCTGGACGGACCTGTGGACGCCTCGCCGTATCTGTTTGTTGGTCAGTTCGGCGAACCATCGCTCGACGAGGTTCAGCCAGGACGAGCCGGTCGGTGTGAAGTGCAGGTGGAAGCGGGGGTGGGACAGCAGCCACTTCTTGATGGCAGGAGTCTTGTGGGTGGCGTAGTTGTCGCAGATGAGGTGGACATCCAGGCCGTCAGGTACCTCTTTGTCGAGCTTGATCAGGAACTTCTTGAACTCCTCGGCCCGATGCCTGCGGTGCAGAGAGCCGATCACTTTGCCGGTCGCGACCTCAAGGGCTGCGAACAAGGTGGTGGTGCCGGCGCGCACATAGTCGTGAGTCGCCCTTTCGGGAACCCCCGGCATCATCGGCAGCACCGGCTGGGACCGGTCCAGGGCCTGGATCTGCGACTTCTCGTCGACACAGAACACCAATGCCCGCTCGGGCGGGTCCAGGTAGAGGCCGACGACATCGTGGACCTTGTCGACGAAGTACGGATCGGTCGACAGCTTGAAGGTCTCCGATCGGTGCGGCTGCAGGCCGAAGGCCCGCCAGATCCGTGACACCGACGACCGTGAGAGGCCCATCTCTTTCGCCATCGACCGCGTCGACCAGTGCGTCGCGTTCTTCGGAGTGGATTCCAGTGTCCTGGCGACCACCGCGGCGACCTGTTCGTCCGTCACCGTCCTGGGGCCACCGGAACGTGGCATGTCGCCTAGACCGGCGATCCGGTACTGCACGAACCGGGCCCGCCAGCGACCCACCGCATGAGGTGTGGAGCCGAGTTCAGCAGCCACGTCCTTGTTGGACGCACCCTCGGCGCAGGCCAGGATGATCCGACACCGCAATGCCCACGCCTGCGGCGTGGAATGTCGCCGCACCCACCCCTCGAGTGCGGCCCGTTCCTCGTCCGACAGCGTCAACTCGGCCTTCGGCCGCCCCATCCGTGCCATAGAGCAAGCCTATACATCTGAACAGAATTCCAGACTCAGAAGACTAGGGTGCGTTTTAGAAGTCGATCAAGCTCTGTAATGATCACCGCGTGGGACGTGGAGATCTGACGAGCGCGCAGTGGGCCAGGCTGGAGCCGGTGTTGCCGGTGGGGAAGAAGCCGGGACGGCCTCCAGTCTGGTCCGAGCGGCAGCTGATTGACGGCATTCGGTGACGGACACAGACGGGTGCGCCGTGGCGGGACGTGCCGATCAGGTACGGCGCGTGGGAAACCGTCTAGGGTTGTTCCGGCGCTGGCAGCGCGATGGGACCTGGAAGCGAATCCTCAAACAGCTCCAGGCCCGGGCCGACGCCGACGGGCTGATCACCTGGGACGTCAGCGTCGACTCCACCATCGCCCGCGCACACCAGCATGCCGCCGGCGCCCGAAAAAGGGGGCTCTCCAACGAGAACCGCCCGGCGGCGTCGACACCGAACCGGCCAACCATGGACTCGGACGCTCCCGGGGCGGACTGACGACCAAGCTCCATCTCGCGGTCGAACAAGGGCAGAAACCGCTGTCCCTGGTCATCACCGCTGGCCACCGCCATGACAGCCCGCAGTTCCAGAATGTGCTCGACCGCGTCAGTGTCCCGCGCATCGGTCCGGGACGCCCGCGCACCAAGCCCCACAAGGTCCGCGCGGATAGGGCGTACGGCTCTCGCTCGAACCGTGCCTACCTGCGCAGACGCGGCGTCCGCCGCACCATCCCGGAGAAGACCGACCAGATCCGCAACCGAAAGAAGCGTGGCATGCGCGGCGGCAGGCCACCGAACAAGGCCGACGGTCGCGAACGCCACGCTGGCGAATGCGGAATCAACCGCCTCAAGAGGCACCGGGCCGTCGCGACTCGATACGACAACCTCGCCGTCCGCTACGAAGCCACCGTGGTCATCGCGGCGATCAACGAGTGGCTGTGAGGGCCGAACGGCGCGCATCGCGCCGCACGAGGTTCATCGCGCTGCTTCCACCGGTGACCACGGGGCCCAGGGAAGAGCTTTACGCCAGCCCGGCCGCCCCCGGGCCCAGTCCTGAAGCACTTCGGCTACAGGTTCCACGGCGAACACCTCGTGCTCGCGCGGCACCCGGGCCTGGAAGTGCCTGTCTGGGCCACCCTCGCGGTATTCAACCCGGTAGCTGAGGTCGTCGTTGAGAAAGACCTGCATGTAGTGCTGGCCGACAGGTTCGAGGTCGAGCCGCTGGACAACTACAAATCGCCAGGTCAGGCTCATGTCGGCCAGCAGATCGTGCAGCTGTTCGTCAGACGGGTCGTCCCATGACGTCCCGTCCCACTCGATCGCCCGCAGTACCGGTGTTGCCATGAGGGCGACTGTACTGGCCGATCATGCTGCGGACATCAGCGGGCGGCCGCGTCGCCATCAATGACATCGACTATTTCGACGTTTCGTTCTAGGAGACACGACAAATGCCTGAGGGATTAACCGACCGGCAATGGAAGTGGATACTGCTGCGGCACCCTTTACGGCAGCAGCTGTGGCTGTACTACCCGGCGCACCGAGAGGGGGACTTCGAGGTGCTGCGCGTGTGCGACCGGACCGGGTGGGATGCGGCAGTGCTGTCGTGGCACACCTGCTCCGTATGCCGCCGCGGCCACATCGCGAAGATCTCCATCGCGGACCACTGGCAGCGCCAGGGCCTGGGGCGGCGGCTGATCCTGCGCGCGATGAGGGACGCTCAGGACTACCACTGGACGACGACCGGCCAGTCGCCCGATGCCCAGCGGTTCTTCCCCGCCCTCGCCCGCGAGACCGGGGCCGCCTTCGCCCAGCGAGAGCCCGTCTGCGGCCACATCGGATCTGCCGGCTACCGCCACCCGGTGCCCCGGTTCGAGCGCCACTGACACGCAGAGCAGGCAACCGGGATCCGGGCCGTCTTTCGTCCAGGCGGAGTGCCCCGGCCCCGGCGGGCACGAAGGCGGCCAACCCCGCGTCGAGGTAACCGCCTCCGTGTCGTTTCCGGTTTCGGGGAACGGCATTTAGCGGTCAAGGGCCGCCCCTACGATGATCACCGTGACCGCCCGCCGCATTCTTGGCACCGGCCTCGAGGCTCCCGCGCAGAGTATCCGCGCCGCCCAGGCCGACCTGCTCGACGCACTGCCCGGCGTCCGTCTGCCAGACCTCGGCGAGTTGCGAGCCCGCGGAGTCCTTGGAGCCCACCCCGCAGCGCCGCCGAGCCCGTGACGAGGCCTCGGGACTGGCCGCACGGACGACGTGGCGCCGGATTCCTCCGGCTGATGTGCCACATCAGGGGACAACTAACCGGCCGGTAGCCAGGGCAAATACGCGGGGGACAGGGACAGGAGCCCGCTCGGAGCCGACCGCGCGGAGGCGCTCGGGGAGGGCTTGGCGGTGCGAACGGAATTCCTGGGCGTGTGATCTTCCGGTGGTCGAGGCATGGAGGCAGGGCCTGTCACCGTGCCACCTTGGCGTACTCCGCCAGGATGGGCTGTTCCGGTGCGATCAGCGTGTCGGGGATCTCCTTGAGGGAGAAGAAGCGCCAGCTGGGGCCCCTGTCTACCAAGTCCGCCTCCCGCTGTCCACGGCCACCATCTCCACCGTCAACCGCCTGATCCGCGCCCACCTCAAGAAGATCGGGTCGCGGTGGCGGAAGCTGTCGGCCGGCCGGATCGCGGTCATCGTCCTGGCCGTCCTCCGTCACGACCAGTGGCTTTGCGATATGGCCGACGGCAACAGCATCTCCGCCAGCACCCTGCGCCGCTGGGTCAACGAGCGGGCTTCGAGTCTGTTGAAGCCCCACATGGCAACGGTCGCCGTCTCAGAACGACAGCGGCTGGCCGGGGAGGACGCCCTCAGGCCCTGCCAGCGAAATGCCCCGGGCAGCGGCCTGCTACCCGGACCCCGGGCGACCGGCCTCGGCATACCGCGCAGACTCCTCGCAGAAGTCGAGAAAACCACGAGCCCACGCACCGATGCCCTCCACATACCGGCCGACCGCCGCCTGCTCATCCGGCGCCAGGCCCATGGTCAAGGCGGCAGCCTGCAGATTGCCCGTCGCGACAGGCAGTTCGGCGATACGCCAGGACAGCCACCGGTGCGCCTCGTCCACAGCCTCCTGCAGCGCCAGACAGCGATGATGCTGCAATACCACCACCAGGTTGCTCGTTTCGCCGCTGAGCAGCTCCTTACGCACAGAGAACAGATCGTTGGTCCAGCAGATGACATCCGCGGCGGTATCCCGCAGCCGGCGACAGGCCGGCGAGGACCACACCGGCTCGGCCAGCTCCGCGTCCTGCGCGTACTCGATGAGGTCAAAGCACCAGCCCACCGCTCCGGACACCCGCCGCCAGCAGATATAGGCCTGCGGCGCCGGCACGCTGCGGTCCGCACGGCGCTGGATCATGTCCCGGTTGGTGCCTATCCATTCCGCCAGATGCCGAATGAATCGAGCGCGCCATGCGGGGCCCATGCAGCCGGCCACCCGCGGCACCACCTCCGCCAGGACGCGTACGGTCGCCGGCGCCGGTTCGGGCACGGCGCGCTTCCCGCCGGTGACGGCGCAGACCATGGCCTCCAGCTCCGCGTCGACCGTTCCGGATGCGGCCCGGTGGGCGTCGCTCCGGTCGTCGACGACGAACATCCACAGGACCAGGCGGGACAGCTCGGCCAGCCGTTCCGGTGGTGCCCATGGCCAAACTCGTCCGGCGAAGGCGGTATGGCACTCCCTGCGGGCCTGCTCGGCCGCCTCCGCGGACAGCAGCCCCGACTCCTGCGCCCAGGCGGTGACGTGCGGCTCCACCTGCGGCAGGCCCGGATTGAGCAGCGAGGGCCCGGAGATCTGCACGGCAGGGGCAGCAAATCCTTGCACGGTATCGGCGCGGACGGCCCGCGCCCCGGTCCCGTTACTTGCGCTGGCAGGCGTTTCTCCCACGGGAACCCCCTCCCGGCCCGATGACCACCCGGGCAAGGACCATGTCTGGTCGGCCATCCCCGCCGACCGCCTCTTACCCACCCAGCCGCGACCGGACGCCCGGAATCTCCCCGGAGAGTCGAGGCATTGGCCGCGAAGGCCTGCGCATGACGACCCGGACAGTCCCGGTACGGGCGGCGCGTGGAGGAGCTGCCCGGGTCGTGGGGCGGCGGGGACGTAGGAGAGTGCTTCGCTGCGATCGCAACCGGGCACGGCAACGGTCGTGTTGAGGTCAGTGAGCCCGTTTCACCCTGAAGTTGCTGGTTCCGGGGGTGGTGTGGCCGCGCGGCTGGCGCAACCAGGTGTGGGAGACCGATCACGTCCAGGCCCCGGTGCTGGTCGATGTCGATGGCGAGGCCCGCAGGCCGTGGATCACCTGGTTCACCGACGGCGCGACGAACGCGATCACGGGGGTGGCCGTCATGCCGGGAGATCCGTCGCGGGAGTCGGTGCTGGCGGCGCTGCGCTCTGCGGTCCTGCGCGAGGACCCCTACGGTCCGTTCGGCGGTCTGCCGGAGAAGGTACGGGTGGACCGTGGCAAGGACTTCCTGTCCAGGACGGTCACTGCCGCGTTCGGTCTCCTGGACGTGACGGTGGAGGACCTGCCCGCCTACACCCCTCACCTCAAGGGCACCGTGGAGGGCCTGAACCGGGCGGTGGAGAGCATGTTCCTGACCGCGCTGCCCGGCTACGGGCCGTTGTCAGTTGAAGGTCTTCGACGCTGCGTTCACGCTGCCCTGGCCATCCGGTACCGGCTGGACTGGCGCGGGGGTGCGTTTGGTGGCGCGGCTGACGATGGCCGTCTCGACGTGGGTGATGCCCAGGCCGACCATGTCGCGGGAGAGGAAGCCGTCTTTCGCCGCGTAGGCGACCGCCCTTCACGACCACGCACGTCGACAGCCCCGGCCGGGGCTGCTTGCGTATCGATCACGCGGGCATCGTGGTGCGGGACGTCGGCGGGGGAGAGGTCGGTGCGGGGTGGCGCCACTGACCGGCAGCGTCGCGGGCGACGCCGACTTCCACCACCACACACACCACGACGCAGCCGGGGGTCTGTTCACAGGTTCTGAGGGCCGGGTTGTCGGTGGCGACTGACAGGATGAACGGATGGGGATCAACGACATGCCGCGCCATCCGGTGAGCCAGCAGCGCTTGGAGCAGGCCCTCGGCGACAAAGCGGACCGTGTTCAGCGCCGTTTCGAGGACGTCTACTACCACGAGTACCCGCTGCGGGAGATGCTGTCGGAGCTCGGCTACGAGCTGCTCGACCATGTCGCCGCACGCAGCGTGCACGATCCCGACCTGCAGGACGAACGCACCCGGCTCGCCCTGACCACGGCGGCCGAATCCCTCTTCGGCGTACTGGAGCTGGGCTGCTGCCCGGGCGGCGACTGGGAGATCCCTTTCCCGCTGACCCACACGCGCTTCAGCAGCGAGGAGAAGGACTTCGACGAGATGCGGGACGCGACCGACACGGTCACCGCCCGCACCTGGGTCGAAGCGTTTGACATCTGTGTGGCCAGCGGCCTGGTGAGGGACTGGGAGCGGGTGTTCGGGCTGCTACTCCGACAGGAATACGCCCCAATGCTGCATAAGAACTTGCCCTACGCGCAGCGGGACTCGATCTCCGATCCGGCCGACCTCGCGCACATGGACGCCCTGTGCGGCTACCTGACCCCGTCCCCGGGCCATCTGCCCCGGGACTGGCCGCAGGTGACGCTGTGCAAGCCATCCATCGACGAGCGGCTGGACGCGGCGCTGGCTCTGGACGCCGCCGGCGCGACGAGCCCCGACCAGCGGCTGCTGCGCATCCTGCTCCGGGACGACCAGGCCGCCTTCGAGTACGCGCTGCACCAACGCCTGGTGGAGTACCGCGTCGGCGTCGGCGAGGATCCCGCGCCCCGGAGCCTGATGCCGCTGGGTGCAATCGCCCTGGCCGCGCTCGCCGTGCAGGTGCACGGCTGGAACCTGCGGATCAAGTCCGGCTATCTGCCTGCCTCGCTATTGAACGCCTCCGCCACAGCCGTCACCTGAACAACCCCCGCCTGCCCCTACGGGCAGACGACGGGGGCTTGTTCACAGGCGCTGAGCCCCTCTAAGGGGTGAGGCGGGAGAGCCCCGCCGGAGGAGGTACTGCTGTGATCGTGCGACTCGTGGGCGGCCCGCTCGGCGGCCGTGAACTGTCGACGACCCTGGGGGCGTGGGACGGGGACTGGCTCACCGCTGGCGACGCCGACCGGGGCCTGTATCTGCCGGTGCACCATGACCCAGCCACCGGCGTTGTCCTGGCGGAGATCCGGGCCACCGCCCCGCGCCGCCGGTAGCGGCCGGGGATGCTGCACGGCGCAGTGCCGGCGGCACGAGGCCCCGGGCTTCCGTCCAGCCTCTTGAAGACCACCCCTCCATCCCGACCGACGACCACGTCAGCCACTCGCGCACGACGTCGGCCTCGGTGGTCGACGGGCACGGTGCCCACGGCGTCGACAGCTGGCGGGCGGTGAACACGGACTCCAGCGCGGCCCGGCGCCGCCGGTACGGCCATCCGGTCGTGTCCGGCCCGGACAGCCTCAGCAGATCGAACGCGACGAAGTGAGCCGGCCACTCCTCCGCTGCCCGGGCGGCTCCGGCACCGCGCCGGGCAAGCCGGTTCTGTAACCGCTCGAACGCGGGGCGGCCCGCGGCGTCCCATACGACCAGCTCGCCGTCCAGCGCTGTCGCGTCCGGCAGCTGCGCAGTCCCGGCGACTACCTCGGGGAAGGCCGGCCCCATCTCGGTGCCGCGCCTCGAGCGCAGTACCACCCGCCCCGCGTCGATAGAGACGAGGGCCTGCCACCTGTCTTACTTCGGCTCACCCGCCCACCCCGGCAGCAGCGCAGGGTCGGACACAGGGGCTGCGAGCATCGGTTCCGGCGGTGTCCACGTCACAGCCCATGCCTTCCACCCAGCCCGCCCGTCGGCAAACCGAGTGCGCGTACGCACCCGACCACCGGCCCGACCACGACAGGTCAGCGCACTACAACGCCTCGCCGGGGGCTGTGTGCTGAGCTCCTGGCGCACGTCCAGGCAGCGCAGCCGGACACCGGGCTGCCCGGATCCCGTGTCGTACGGTCTGATGTCGCGGCCGCCCACCGTCCGCAACGGATCTCACCGAACCCGGCGGTGCCGCCGGTACGGCCGAAAGATCTGAACCAATACCGGGAATCAGGCCGCGACGAGCTCCTGCTCGCGGTCCGGCGTCTTGACCTTGGGCTTCTTGTTCGGCAGCGAGAGCCGGAAGACCTTGCGCCACGCGGAGAACACCTGCTTGGGCAGCGGCCCGGTGACGTACTCCAGCTCGTACTTTTCGAACAGCGCGCGCACCTTCACCGCGACCTCGGCGTACCGGTTGCTTGGCAGGTCCGGGAACAGGTGGTGCTCGATCTGGTGCGACAGGTTGCCGGTCATGAAGTGCATGGCCCTGCTGCCGCTGATGTTCGCCGAGCCCATCATCTGGCGCAGGTACCACTGGCCGCGTGTCTCGCCCTGGATCGACCGGCGCTCGAAGACCTGCACGCCCTCGGGGAAGTGCCCGCACATGATCACCGAGTGGGTCCAGAGATTGCGGACCAGGTTCGCGGTGAACGTGGCGGCGAGCGTGGTGAGGAAAGACGGGCCCGACAGCAGCGGGTGGATCACGTAGTCCTTGAGCACCTGCTTGCGGATCTTGCGGCCCACGGCCCTGGCCCGCGCGCGGAACTCCGGGTCCTTGCGGCGGCGCTTCTGCAGGTTCTTGCCGAGCTCCAGGTCGTACGCGGCGATGCCGTACTCGAAGAAGCAGGCGTTGAGGAAGTTCCACAGCGGCTGGCCGAGGTGGAACGGGTGCCACTTCTGGTCCTCGTCGACGCGCATGATGCCGTAGCCGAGGTCGTTGTCCTTGCCGATCACGTTGGTGTACGTGTGGTGCAGCTCGTTGTGCGAGTGCTTCCACTGCTCGGACGGCGAGACGTGATCCCACTCCCAGGTGGTGGAGTGGATCTTCGGGTCCCGCATCCAGTCCCACTGGCCGTGCAGGATGTTGTGGCCGATCTCCATGTTGTCCATGATCTTCGCCACGGACAGACCGGCGGTGCCGAGCAGCCACGCGGGCGGGAAGATCGAGAACAGCAGCACGCCCCTGCTGACCAGCTCGAGCTTGCGCTGTGCCGAGATGACCTTGCGGATGTAGGCGGCGTCTCTCTCGCCGCGGCCGGCGATCACCTCGTCGCGGATCGCGTCCAGCTCGCGGCCAAGCTCCTCGATCTGCTCCGCGGTCAGGTGGGCGGTGGGGTCGATGGCGGTCAAGGTGCTCCTACCGTTCGATGTCGCAGGGGCCCGCCGCGGCGGACACGCAGGTCTGGATGAGGACGCCCGGCTCGGCCTCGGTGATCTCGCCGGTGCGCAGGTCGCGGACGGCGCCCGCCTTGAGCGGCGTGACGCAGCCGAAGCAGATGCCCATGCGGCACCCGGAGGGCATGAGCACGCCGGCCTCCTCGCCGATGTCCAGCAACGGCGTGGCGCCGTCCGCGTCGACGGTCTTGCCGGTGGCGCTGAACGTGACCTCGCCGCCGTCGCCGGCGACGACGATGCTGGGGCGGAAGCGTTCGGTGTGCAGGCGTTCTTGTACGCCGTGCTCGGTCCAGTGCTCTTCGGCGGCGTCGAGCAGGCCCGCGGGCCCGCAAGCCCAGGTCTCGCGCTCGGCCCAGTCGGGCACGAGTTCGTCGAGACGGGCGATGTCGAGCATGCCGTCCGTGTCGGTGTGCACCTCGGTGAGCCGCAGCTTCTTGTCCGCGACCAGGTCGTGCAGTTCGTTGCGGAAGATCACGTCTTGCGGCTGTGGCGCGCAGTGGACCATGACGACGTCGTCGAACTCGATGTCGCGCAGCATGCCCATCACGGGCGTGATGCCGCTGCCGGCCGTCAGGTAGAGCACCTTGGCGGGCTTGGCCTGCGGCAGCACGAAGTCACCGGTCGGCTGGTCGAGCTGGATCAGCGTGCCCGGTTTCGCCCTGCGGACCAGGTGGTTGCTGACCTTGCCGTCCGGGATCGCCTTCACGGTGATCGTGACGCGGCCGTCCTGGCGTTTTGTCGGCGAGGTGATGGAGTAGGCACGCCACAGGCGCACCCCGTCGACGTCGACCCCGATCCGCACGTACTGACCGGCTGTGTGGCCGCGCCAGCCCCGTCCCGGCCTGATCACGATGGTCGCGGCGTCACCCGTCTCGGGGTGCACGGCCTCGATGCGCCCACGCAGGTCAGCGCCCGCACGCAGCGGGCTGACCAGGTCGAGGTAGTCCGACGGCAACAGCGGCGTCGTGACCATCTCCAGCAGTTTCCACGCCCTGCTGCGGAGGGCTGCACTCGTCATGACACCAGCTTGCTGCGCCTCAAGGCGTAAAGTCCTGACCGCAGGACGTAAATCTGGTCGGCTGAATTGTTCGCAGGGAACAAAAACGTGAGCCATGCAATCCGGAGGGCCAGCGAACTGGCCCTCGATGAGACGACGGTCACCGCACTTCGGGCCGCGCTGAAGACCACCGCCGACGAGGTCGTCCAGGCGATCATCGACGAGGTCCCTCCCTACGCCAACGCCCTTTCGGGCCGCATGGGCGGCACCATCCGCCGAGCCGTCCGCACCGCCCTGGGGCACTACCTGGACCTCGCGAGCGGGAACGCCACAGGCGGCGACGCCGGTGACGCAGCCTACGAGCTGGGCCGCGGCGAGGTGCGCGACGGCCGTTCGATGGACGCCCTACTCAGCGCCTACCGCGTCGGCGCCCGCGTGGCCTGGCGATGCCTGGCAGCGGGTGCCGTACCCGCAGGTCTGCCCGCCGCCGAAGTCGCCAAGTTCGCCGAGCTGACCTTCGCCTACATCGACGAGCTCTCCGCCGCGAGCGCCGCGGGCCACGCCGACGAACTGGTCGCCCGGGGCAGGGCCCACGAGCGCCACCTGGAACACCTGGCCCGCGACCTCCTCGCCGGCGCGAGCCTGGACGTGCTGCTGGCCTCTGGTCAACGGGCCGGGTGGCAGCCTCCGGTTTCGCTGACCGCGGTTCTGCTGCCCGCCGCCCAGGCCCGGCCTGCCTACCGCGCGCTCGACCCGAGCACCCTCGTCCTCGACGATCTGCCGGACGCCACCGGTGTGCTGCTCGTCCCCGATGCCGACCGATCACATCTCTTGCGGCAGCTGACCGACCGCACTGCCGTGGTCGGCCCGGCTCGGCCATGGACTCGTGTGTCCGCCTCGTACGCACGAGCCGTACGCGCGCGCTCCCTCTCCTCTGATATTCGCGACACCGAGGACCACCTGCCCGAGCTGGTGCTGAGCGCCGACGTGGACGCGTTCGCAGACCTGCGTGCCCGAGCCCTCGCACCGTTGCGGACCTTGCCTGTCGCGACCGCACAGCGGCTGGAGGAGACGTTGCGGGCGTGGCTGCTGCACCAGGGCAGGCGGGACGAGGTGGCGGCGGCGTTGTTCGTCCATCCCCAGACGGTCCGGTACCGGATGTCGCAGCTGCGGGAGCTGTTTCCGGATCTCGCATCGCCACACCGGGTCCTTGAACTGACGCTGGCGGTCGGTCTTCGGGTCAGCTGACGCGGTGCCTCGGGTGTCCTCGCGCGCGACGGCAGGGCCGCGCGCGTCGCCGGGCCGACAAGGCCGCCCGGCCGAACTCCTCTACCGCGTCGACGACTTCAAGCTGGTCCTCTCCGAGTGCTTGTTCAGCGACGGTCCCCTGCGCAGCTGATCGGACCGGGCGGGCCTCACGGGGCGATGGGGCCGTTCTTCTTGTCTGGGTGTGCCGACAGGACGTGGCGGGTGGCGGAGAGGTTGGACAGGCCAAAGAGCTGCATCAGCCGGACGGGGTCGGCGCTGTTGCGCGCCTCGTCGACGATTCGGTCCACGCGTAGGCGGCCGGCTGGCAGGCCGACTCGTTGGAAGAGGTGCTGGACCACGCCGGCGCTGATGGGCGGGCCGGAGTCGTCGACGGCGGTGTTGCGGGTGACGAAGAAGTGGGGGTTGGAGCCATCGGGCCAGCGACGGTGGCGCTGGAGTTCCCACGCTGTGGCCAGCCGCAGGGTGAAGGCGTCGAGGTAGATGACGTGGTCCAGGCGTCCCACCCTGCGCGGGCGCAGGCGGCCCTTGCTGCGGTCGAGGTCGGTTCGCCTGAGGTGGGCGATTTGTCCGGGGAGGAGGGCGTAGATGGCGACGAGGGCGACCATGAGGCGGTCGCGGGGGTCGTCGAGGCGGTCCAGCACGTAGGAATGCACTTCGTCGCGCACCTCGTCGGCCTTCCAGCGTGCGCTTCGCAGCAGTCGCCCGAGTTGGCACTCCCGGCAAGCGGCACGCAGTAGGGCGAGGTGCCGGTTCGGCTGGGCCATTCCACCAAGCGCAAACCTCGATGCTCGGCTCGCGTCCGGAGAACCGACGGCTTTCGGGCGTCCGCCGTGATCAAGTCATCGCACGACGCGGCTGGTGGCAACCGGATAGTCGGGCAGGTCCACAGTGCTGCTGATCTTCTCCCCCAGCTTGAGCATTCCGTTCAGGAACAAGGGGCGGGACAGCAGGGTGTTGCGGAGACGTATGCGGGTGGCGGTGCCGGGGGCGAGGAACCTACCGGTGCGGTCGCCGCCTGCCTGGCAGGTCTGGGCGTACTTCCGAACCCTGCCTTCGTACCGGGTGAAGGCCGCCCGGTAATCGCCCTGGGCTCGCGCGAGTTCGCCGGCCAGCACGTAGGCGGCGACCACCGCGGTTCCCGTCCCCATGCCGCCGATGGTGGCCCCGCAGGCGGCAGCACCGACGAGGCATACGCGCCCTGTGGACCAGGTATCTACGTCTGCGCGGCTGATCGAGTCGAAGTACAGGTCGGGGGCCTGCCGCAGTGAGGCGAGCAGGCTGGGCACCTCCCAGCCGAGACCGGCGAACGCGTTGTCGATCAGGCGTTTCTGCTGTTCGGGATCATGGCGGTCGTACGACAGTTCAGGCGCGGCGAAGACGACGAACGCCCCCGCCTGTGCAGGGTCCCGGTGGTCGGCTCCCACGGAAGCGAAACGCCCCGGCACGTTGTATCCCACCGACCCCTTTCGCACGCCCAGGTCATTGCGCAGCTGCCAGGTGGCGGCGTAGTAGCCGAGGTGGCTCACATAGTCCTCCTCTGGGCCGAAGGCGAGGCGACGGACGTTGGAGTGCAATCCGTCCGCGCCGATGACCAGGTCGAAGTCCCGTGAGACTCCCTGCTGGAAGTCGACCCGCACGCCGGAGGGCGTCTCAGTGAGGCGGGTGATCGAGTCGCCGAAGATGTACTTGGTGTGGGGGCGGCTGTGCTCGTACAGCACCTGGGCCAGATCCCCGCGGAGCACCTCTATCTCGCCGCCGGCGAACTCGGCCGGCAGGTGCAGCAGTGTCCGGCCGCGTTCGTCGACGAAGCGCATCGGGCTGCCGCCTGTCTCGACGCGACGCAGTTCGGGAGTCAGGCCCATGCGATGCAGCACGGTCCGGTGCGTTTCGCCACGGAAGTCGACGGCCTGACCACCACCGCGCAGAGCTGGGGCCGGATTGGCGGCGGTGTCCATGCACCGAGTCGCCGCGCAACTGGGCGTGACCAAGATGGCGCTGTACCGGTACGTGCCGGGTAAGGCCGAGCTGGTCGCTCTGATGGTGGAAGCCGCGATCGGCCCCTACCCGCCGGTGAAGGTGAGACACGGTGGCTGGCGGGAGCAACTGGAGGAATGGGCCGGCCAGCTGTTCGACGTCTTTCGCCAGCACCCTTGGGCGCTGGACGCCACCGTCGGGCCGAGGATCATGGGACCCGCGGAACTGTCCTGGCTGGAGCGTGCCGTCTCCGCCCTGGATGGCACAGGGCTGAGCGGCGCCGAACGGATGGACGCGGCTGCCCTACTGGTCGGTTACGTACGCGGTATCACCCAGCAGGCCCGCGCTACAGGCCCCGCGGGCAACCCCGAGGCCCAACTGGGCGCCCTTCTCGGCAACCTGATGCAAGCACATGGCGAGCGATTTCCCGCCCTCACCGCGGCCCTCACTTCGGCAGCCCAATCTCACGGGCAGGACCAGGCATGGGAGTTCGGCCTACAGCGCATCCTGGACGGCTTGGCCGCACTCATCGACCGGCGCGTCCGCTGACCCCAATTGCATCGGCGATGGCCCGCCTGAAGGCAGACCGCTCACGGATGACCGCTTGCACTGACGATACTGACCTCACGTCCCTCAGCCAGCCGCAACCGTCTGACCTGCGTGTATCAGCACGAGATCTAGATAAGCGGCGGTCCGGAGGGCTTCGACGCCGCCACTCGCTACGCCTACTCGCTGCTCCAGCCGGACACCGCCACCCGCGTCCGCGCCGCCTTCCCTGTGCTGGGAAGCCCGGCCGGCCTCGCCGCCGAAGCGACCGTGTGCGCCCAGCTGCTCCAGACGGTGGCCCGCGGGGACAACCTCACCCACGCCGAACCGCTGCGGGACTGGTCCGAGGAACTGCGCCGCCGCCAGGCTGCGTAGGCGTCTGGCCATCCGTGCAGTCGCGCAGGTACTGGTGAACACCAGCCCGGAGCTTGGCGAGGTATGCGTCCACGTCGCTCTTGACGTAGCCGTAGATCGCGTTGCTGTCCGGAAGCTCATAGGCAGGGACGGTGCTGATCGCTCGGAATGACGGGCTGGTGGCCAGATAGAGGGCCATCTGGGGAAGCCCCTCCGCGGTGGCAAGCACGTTCACTCTGGCGAGGAAGGAGTTCACGTCGGTGGCCTCGTAGGCGGGCTCCGAGTAGGTGAGCAGGGGCGAGGGGGCCATCATCTCCGCTCCGGCCGACTCTAACTCGGCCCGCCGGAAGTCGGGGGTCGGCATCTGGGCCAGGAAGTCGAAGTAGGCGTCCGTCATGCGGCGTTCACGGCGCCGGTCTCCTGTCTCTCCCTGCTCCAGCGAGTCCTGGAGCGAACGCACCTGGCTGTGGACTCTGTCCATTTCGGCCCCGAGCGCATCGATCTGCTCCTGCAGGTTCTTGGCGTTGCCCCGTTCCGCCCGGGGACGGGCGTCGCTGAGCGGTGACCACGCATTTACCCAGGGCCGGGGGTCTTGGTCGCAGGCGCGGCCCAGCTGTTCCAGGGTGCGCTGCTGCGGCCAGTTCTTCCCCGCCGTGATGCCGCGCACCGTATTCCCCGTGAGGCCAGCCTTGTTGGCGATGTCCTCGTGGCTCTTGCCGGTCTCGGAGACCAATTGCCGCAGCGCCTGGGTGAACTCTTCCGGCGTGCGCGCCCCATCCGGGTCGGCCATAACTCCCCCTCGATACTCCGCATTTTCCGCAGATCGTAGAAGTTGCGGTGCCTTCCCATCAGGGCTTTTGCCACACGTGGCCGCAACCTCGTCCGACGTCGATCACTTCGCTCCACCTGCGGGCAGCACCAGCCTACAAACGTGTCATCACCCGCCGATGAACACGGAGGCCGACATGTCGCTGTACGAGATCGCTGCCGAGATCGGTCGTGGCTTGCTTACCCAGCTACCGTCCGCGCTTCTTGTGGCCCTGACCACGACCGGTTTCACCACAGCCAGACGGAGACGGCGGAACCGGGCCCGGGAAGATAGGGATGGAGAATGCAGCAGCGACTAGGGCCTGTCCGACGGGTCGCATGACGGGTCCACCGACGAATCGTTCCGCGTCAGCGTGAAGCGAAGGCAGCTCGCTCACCCGGGCGCCTTGACTGGCTTCACCCTGACTTATCGCTGCGTTTATCTGCCTGAGTAAATTTGGCAGTGGCCTGTGTAGGGGGAGTTGGGGGCAGGCCAGTCCAGGCACAGAACGGTGGCGTCGTCGCGTGGGTCGTTGTTCGAGAGTTCCAGGACGGTTTCGGTGAAGAGGCGTACGGCGTCGCGTGGGTGCCAGTCGCTGGTCTGCTGGATCAGGTCGCTCAGGCCGGCTTCGCTTCCGTGGGGCTCCAGCATGCCGTCGGTGAGCAGGATCAGCCGGTCGCCTTGGCGCAGGTCGAGGCTCTGTAGGCGGTAGCCCGGGTTCGGGGTGACGCCGAAAGGCAGGTCGGCCAGGGGAGTGATCTCCTTGACCTGCCCGTCGCGCAGACGCAACGGGCAGACGTGGCCGGCGTTGACGAAGGTTGTCTGGCCGGTGTCGAGACTGACGCGCAGCAGTTGGCCGGTCGCCATGACCTGGGCACCGTGCCGGATGATGGCCCGGCGTACCCGTTCCGATTGGTCAGCGAACGCCTGGTGCGCTCGGTCTGAGTAGTCCGCGACGGCCTGGTGGGCATCCTGGGCCTGGTCGAGGAGGCTGCCGCCCGCCCGGCGAGCATTGCGCAGGGCTCCCACCACCATGGTCGCCACCAGCGCCGCCTGTACGTCGTGCCCCATGGCGTCGGTGAGAGACAGGTGCAGGGCATGACGGTCGAGTGTGTAGTCGAACGTGTCCCCGCCGATGTCGGCAGCTGGTTCCAGTGCTCCCGCGACGATGAACCGGCCGGTCTCGCAGGTGAAGGAGTCGGGAAGCAGGCGGTGCTGGATCTCGGCGGCCAGCGACAGACGTGTGGTGCGCCGGCCCCATTCGTACAGATCGGTGAAGCGCCGGTTGGTGATCACGACGTAGGCGAGCACATGGGTGGCTTCGACAATGAGTTGCATCGTCTGGCGGTCGGGGCGGACGGGCACCGTCAGCTCCAGCAGACCAATCGCATCCCCGCGGTCGGACACCGGCGCGATGACCTGGACCAGGCCCAGTCCGCCTTTTCCCTCCCGCTCGCCGCTCGTCACGTGGACTTGCTGGGAGCGGACCACTTGCTCGTAATCGGAGCCCCGCAGCTGGATCGGTCGCGGATGCTCCGGCCCGCCCTCCGCAGCGGCCCCGGTCAGCCGTACGACGGCCTTGCCGCCGTGGTCCGTGATCAGAAAGGACACCTCGGTCGCGGCAAGTTTGATCGCCAGCAGCCGGGCCAGCACGGAGACGGCCATCTCCGGGGGTGCCGACTCCACTGATGTCAACAACTCGCCCAACCACGCCCGGTCATCTGCCACGCGGCGCACCTCCTCGGCGACCTCAGTCGACCAGTCGACCGGTCCCCGGCCAGGACCGCTTGAGACGGCACATCCATCACCGATCGAAGAATGTTGCCCCGATATGCGGAGAATATCTCCCCTGTGGTTCTAAAGCGTGTTGCAGAAGGCCGTGATTTTGCAGGTCAGGGCCCGACTACGGCTCCCTGATCAGGCGGCGAGGGCGAGGTTGTGCATGTGCGTGACGGCTCGGACCGCATGGTGGAGGCCGTCGCCGTGCTGCCGGCAGTCGTGCAGGATCTTGTAGTTCTTCAGCCGGCCGATCGCATGCTCGACTCGCGCACGGACCCGGCGGTGCTCCGCGTTGTCGGCTTCCTCGCCGGCCGGCAGGGGCGGGTCGGGTCGTTTGCGGTGCGGGACGACCAGGCCGGTGTTGATGGAGGCGCCGTCACTGAGCACGGTGACGCCCTGGCAGTGTTGCGGCAGGCCGGAGTCGCGCCACACGTGGGCGTCGGCCCTGGTGCCCGGGGCGGGACGGGCGGTTGCCACGACCAGGCGGGTGTCGGCGTCGATGATGACCTGCACGTTTGCGGAGAACCGGTAGTTGCGGCTCGAGGCACCGACCTTGCGGTCGCGGACCGGGGCAAGTGTGCCGTCCACGATCCACAGCCGGTCCGCGGCATCGACGGGACGTGAGGCCGGCTCGAGCGCGAGGAGGGGCCGCAACCGGTGAATGACCCTGCACACCGTGGCCGGCGACACCCCGAACAGCGGCGCGAGCTGCCGCATCGTGAGGTGCGTCCGATAATAGACAGCCACCACCAGCACCCGGTCCGCAAGCGGCAGACACCACGGCCGCCCGATGCGCGGCCCGTCGCCACCCCGCTCCCGCACCACCTTCAGCAACCGCCCAAACTGCTTCATCCGCAGCCCGATGAACGTCTCCACCCACAACGGACCAGCCCTCAACACCCCAGCCACACAAGGAAAATGCCCTGATCACGGCCTTCGGCCTTCTGCAACACGCTTTAGTCGTCCCTGACAGCTTGGAGCCCAGGCAGATGTCTCTCACAGTGCAGTTCTCCGTATACGGCAGCACCGATGTGCTGAGTGTCGTGGATGTACCGCCGCCCACCCCGGGCCCCGGGCAGGTGCGGCTCGCGGTGCGGGCCGCGGGTGTCAATCCGATCGACTGGAAGATCCTGCGTGGCTATATGAGCCAGGTGATGCCGCTCGATCTTCCGGCGGGTCTCGGGTCCGACGTGGCCGGCGTGGTCGACCAGGTCGGAGAAGGGGTGACCGCTTTCGAGGTGGGTGACGAGGTGCTGGGGGCGTCCATCACCCCTTCCTACGCCCAGTCCGCGCTCGCCGACCCCGCCGTGCTGGTCGCCAAGCCGGCGTCCGTCCCCTGGGAGGTGGCGGGGAGCCTGGCAGGCCCGGGCATCACCGCCTGGGAGGTGCTCAACAAGCTCAAGATCGCCAAGGGGGAGACGCTGCTGGTGCATGCCGCCGCCGGCGGGGTGGGCACGTTCGCCGTGCAGCTTGCAGTGGCCCGTGGCGCGCGGGTGATCGGCACCGCGAGCGAGTCCAACCACGAACAGTTGCGCTCGCTCGGCGCGGAACCCGTCACGTATGGCGAGGGGCTGGTCGACCGCGTACGGGCCATCGCTCCCCAGGGCGTCGACGCGGTCCTCGACGCCTCGGGCCGCGGTGAGATCCCGGACTCGATCGAACTCGCGGGCGGCCCGGCGCGCGTCCTCACCCTCGTGGCGTTCGACGCCGCGGACACCGGCATCCAGGTCCACATGAGCGTGCCGGGAGAGAGCGGCGCCCAAGCCCTTCGGGACATTCTGAGCCTCATGGAGAAGGGACGGCTACGGGTTCCGATCTGGCGTACCTTCCCCTTGGCGGAGGCGGCGGACGCGCTGCAGGTCAGCCAGGCGGGGCATCTGGGCGGCAAGATCGTGCTGCTTCCCGCATAGCTGCTTCCGGCTCAGGGGGAACGCTCCCCGGCGCAGGCACCCAGAACCCGACGCTCACCCCGGCCACGTACCCGAGCCCCTCCTGCGAACAGATCGGCCCCGCCGGATTCTGATGCGCGCCCGACGGCACTCAGGCGCGCAGGCCCTTGAGCCCGTCGTAGGCCGCCATCACGACCTCGAGGCCTCGGTAGTCGTCCCCGGGCTCGCGCATCTGGTTCGGCACGTACGACACCGCCATACGGGCGTCGGGTTCGATCATGACCGTCGCGCCGCCCCAGCCGCTCCAGCCGTACGTGTTGCCGAACAGGCCGTACCCCATGCCGTAGCGCATCGGCATGCCCAGGAGGCGGTCCTCGCCACGGAACTGTTCCTCCCACGCACGGGCACAGCCCGCCGGCGACAGCAGCCGCACCCCACGCACCGTTCCGCCGCACGCCATCACCGACTGCACGAGCGCGACCGAGCGGGCGTTGCCGAATCCGCTCGCCGCGGGGATCTCCGCGCGCCGCCAGGCGACGCTGTTCCCGTCACGGACCCGTATCCCACCTCCGGCGGTAGGGGATGCGGTCTTGCCGGGCGCGCTCGAGACGTAGTCCTCGTCGCGCGACAGCGGCGGGATCGCGAGCGCGACCCGGTGGTCGTGCTCGGCGGACAACCCGATGTGGAAGTCCGCGTCCAGCGGCCCGGCCACCTCGTCGGCGAAGAACTCGCCCAGGGTGCGGCCGGTGATCCGGCGCACGACCTCGCCGACGAGGAACCCCTGGGTGAGCGAGTGGTATCCGGCCGCGGTGCCCGGCTCCCACCGCGGCGCCTGCGCGGCGAGCCGCGCCGTGGCGGACGGCCAGTCGTAGAGATCCTCGGCCGTCGTCGGCCCGTCCCAGTCGGGCAGGCCCGCGGTGTGCGCGAGCAGGTGCCGCACCAGCACCCCGTCCTTGCCCGCCGCGGCGAACTCCGGCCAGTACCGGGCGACCGGCGCGGTCAGGTCGAGCTCGCCGCGGTCGGCCAGGACGAGGGCACACAGCGCCGTCATCGTCTTGGTGACCGACCAGACGCCCGCGATCGTGTCGCGCTGCCACGGGACCGTGCGGTCCGTGTCGGTGAATCCGGCCCAGACGTCCACCACCGGCTCACCGTCCACGAAGACCGCCACCGAGGCGCCCACGTCTCCGGCGTCGAGCAACTCGGCGAGTGCGCCGGGTACCGCGGAGAAGAGATCGTCGTACGAACCCTGAATCTCGGCCATGCGCGGAACTTAGCCCGCACCGCACCACCGCGGTCAACCGAATATCCGCTAGGACGCCGCGCCTTGATGTGGGCTTCTCCCGGACGACGTCGCTCAGTTCCCCCGGAGAACGCCGATTCGCCAGGACCCGCTTCTCCGGATCAGTCGTGGATGCGGAGGCCGGCGAGCCGGCTGACCATGGCCGGGTCACGGTGGTCGAAGAAGAGAGACCTGCCGGTGTCCAGGCCGGCGATGGACGCCATCTGATCGTCCGTGAGCTCGAAGTCGAAGACGTCGATGTTCTCCGCCATGCGGTCGGCGCGCACCGACTTGGGGATCGCGACGATGTCTCGCTGGGAGAGCCAGCGGAGCACGACCTGTGCCACGGACTTGCCGTGCTTGTCGGCGATCTCGCTCAGGACCGGGTGAGTGAACAGGTTGTTGCGGCCTTCGGCGAACCCGCCCCACGACTGGATCTGGACCCCGTGCTCGCGCATGACCTCTTGGTCGGTGGCGCGCTGGAAGAACGGGTGGGTCTCGATCTGGTTGACCGCGGGCGTGACGTCGTTGTTGACGATGAGGTCGACGAGCCGGTCGGGGTGGAAGTTGGCGACGCCGATCGCCCTGATGCGGCCTTCGCGGTGCAGGTTCTCCATGGCACGCCAGGAGCCGTGGACGTCGCCGAAGGGCTGGTGGATCAGGTACAGGTCGAGGTGGTCGAGGCCGAGCTTGCCCAGCGATGTCTCGAAGGCGCGCTTGGTGTTCTCCTCACCGGCGTCCTGGATCCACACCTTGGTGGTGACGAACAGTTCCTCGCGCGGGATGCCGCTGTTCTTGATGGCTCGGCCCACGGCCTCCTCGTTGAGGTAGGCGGCGGCGGTGTCGAGCAGTCGGTAGCCGGCGGCGAGGGCGTCGGTGACCGCCTGCTCGGTCTGCTCCGGCGGGATCTGGAAGACGCCGAAACCGAGGATCGGCATGTCGACGCCGTTGTTGAGGATCACGGTCTGCATGGGATTTCCTTTCGGGAACGGCTTAGGCCGTCGTCGGGAACGGCTGCGGCCGTCCGTGGACCGGCCGCTCCGGCGTGGTGGCCGTCTCCAGCCCCGCGCCGAAGCGGGCACGGTGCGGTTCAGGGGCGGATGAGGACCTTCAGGGCCTCTCGATCGGCCATGGCGCGGTAGCCGTCGGGGACTTCGTCGAGGCCGACGGCGCGGTCGAAGAGGCGCCCGGGGGCGAGTGTGCCGTCGAGGACGTCAGGCAGGAGTTCCTCGATGTACGCGCGGGCCGGGGAGACACCGCCGGTCAGGGTGATGTTCCGCATGATCACGGCCGGGCCGATGGGGCCCAGTTCGTACTGGGGTACGCCGAGGCGGCTGATGGCCCCGCCGTCGGTGACGGAGCCGAAGGCCGCCTGCAGGGCCTGCTCGGTGCCGACGGCTTCGATGACGCGATCGGCTCCGCGGCTGTCGGTCAGGTCACGAACGCGCGCGATGCCTTCCTCACCGCGTTCGGCCACGACGTCCGTGGCACCGAAGTCCCGTCCCAGGTCGGTGCGGGCGGTGTGCCGGCCCATCAGGACGATCTGCTCGGCGCCCAGCCGCTTCGCGGCCAGCACCGCCGACAGTCCGACGGCTCCGTCGCCGATCACCAGAACGGAGTCACCGCGGGTGACACCTGCGGTGACCGCGCCGTGATGGCCGGTGCCCAGCACATCGGAAAGGGACAGCAGGGAGGGCAGCAACTCGGAGTCCTCGCCGACGGGCAGCTTGACCAGCGTCCCGGTGGCCTGGGGCACGCGGACGGCTTCGCCCTGCCCGCCGTCGACGCCGTCCCAGCCGTAGCGGCCGCCGTTGCGGCACGAGGAGTGCAGGCCCTTGCGGCAGTAGTCGCAGGTGTTGTCACAGTACGTGAACGGGGCGACCACCATGTCACCGCGCTTGACCCCGGTCACGTCGGCGCCGGTCTCCTCGACGACGCCGAGGAACTCATGGCCCATGGGCCGCCCCTGTTCGCCGGCGGGCATGGACTTGTACGGCCACAGGTCACTGCCACAGACGCAGGACAGGACGACTCGTACGACGGCGTCGGTGGGCTGCTGAATGACCGGGTCGGGCGCGTTCTCCACGCGCACATCGCCCGCGCCGTACATGAAGGTTGCTCGCATGAGGGATCTGTCCTTACTGGGTGTGTCGTAGCTGGGGTGTGTTGTGGCTGGGTGTGTCGTCGGTCGGTCGGGCCCGCGCCGCACGGAGGCCGGTCACGTACGAGGAGCGGGTCGCAGGCTCAGAGTGGCCAGGACAGTCACCCCCACCGTCGCCGCGGCGATCAGCAGACTGGCGTGCAGCCCGTCGACGAACCCGGCCCGGTCGGCGACCAACGCTCCGAAGGCGGCGACTGCCAGGGCGCCGCCGAGCTGCCGGGCGGCGTTCAGCACACCGCCGGCGACGCCGGCCCGCTCGGCGGGCACGCTGTCCAGCAGCAGCGCCACCAGCGCGGTCACGGCCATCGCGCCGCCGGCGCCGACCGGCATCATCAGGACCACCGACAGCCACACCGGCGCACTGGCGGGCACGGCCACCATGGCCAGCAGGCCCGCGACCATCAGCAACTGACCGCTGATCACCGGCATCCGCGCACCGAACCGCGTCGACAGGCGGGCGGCCACCGGGCTGATGAACGAGGTGAGCACGGTCATCGGCAGGAAGGCCACGCCGGTGGCGAGCGCGCTCAGCCCGTGCACCTGCTGGAGGTACAGCCCCAACAGGAAGATCATCCCGTAGAAGCCGATGTTCAGGGCGAACCCGATGGCGACGGAGAGTGACATCGTGCGCGAGCGCAGCAGCGGCAGCGGCGTCATCGGATGCCGGCCGCGGGCCTGCGCGATGACGTAGCCGACGCCTGCCACGACCGCCACGGCGCAGGCGACCAGGACCCGCGCGGTGCCGAACCCGTCGGCACCGGCCTCGATGGCCGCGTACGTCAGGCCGCCCAGGGCGGCGACGGCGGCGACCTGACCGGTCCAGTCGAAGGGCACCGACCGGCGCGGGGAGGGCTGGGCGCGCTTGAGGAGCGCGAGGGCCACCGCGCCGACGGGCAGATTGACGAAGAAGATCATCCGCCAGTCGATCACGGTGAGCAGACCGCCTGCCACGGGCCCGGCCGCCGAGCCGACGGAGCCGCTCACCCCCCACAGGGCGATGGCCCGCGCCCGCGCCGCCGGGTCGGGGAAGACCTCCCGCAGCAGGGCGAGGGAGGACGGTACGACCATCGCGGCCCCGACTCCCTGCACCAGCCGCGCCGCCACCAGAACGCCCAGGTTCGGCGCCATCCCGCACACCGCGGACGCCACGACGAACAGGCCCAGGCCCCCGGCGAACGCCTGGCGGGCCCCGACACGGTCACTGATCGCGCCCGCGGACAGCAGGAACGCGGCGAAGGCGAGGGTGTAGCCGTCGACCACCCACTGCAGCCCTGTCATCCCGCTGTCGAAGCCACGCCCGATCGAGGGCAGCGCGACGTTCACGATCATCGCGTCGACCATGATCGTGAAGAAGCCGAGCAGCACGGCGGCCAGCGCCGGGCGCCCACCGGACCTGCTGTGCGGCGGCAGGCCGACAGCGGTGGCCTGGAAAGGGGCGGGCGAGGCGGGCGTGGACACCGGACGATCTCCTGCACTGGGACGGGCGAGGTGCTGACGGAAATCGAGCCTCGCGCCTTCGCGGCGACAGTGGCAGGCCGGGCTGTGCAGGGGATCGGCGTTCGGGGGTAATGACAGGGCCCCCCACACGCCTGCCACACAGGTCAGCGCGGTGTGACACTGACCGTATGGCATCCGCGCAGAGCAGCGGCGGCGGTACGGAGCTGGGCCAGTTCCTGCGCGCGCGCCGCACCCAGACCCGCCCCGACCAGGTCGGCCTCACCGTGGGCCCCGGTCTGCGCCGCACCCCCGGCCTGCGCCGCGAGGAACTGGCCACGCTCGCCGGCATGAGCATCGACTACTACGTCCGCATGGAGCGCGGCAAGGAGACCCGCCCCAGCCCCGCCGTGCTCGACGCCCTCGCCCGCGCCCTGCACCTCGACGACGCCGAGCACCAGCACCTGCGCGAGCTCGCCGCCCGGGCCGCCCGCTACGCCCCCGAACCCCCGCCGCCGCCCAGCAGGACCGTGCGCCCGCACCTGAAGCTGGTCCTGGAGACGCTGCGGCCGAACCCCGCCTACATCATCAGCCGCAGCATGGATCTGCTCGCCTGGAACCCCGGCGGCCTCGCCCTGTACGCGGGCCTCGCGGACTGGCCCGCCACACAGCGCAACCTGGCCCGCTACATCTTCCTCCACCCCACCGCGCGCACCCTCTTCCCCGACTGGGACGAGCTGGTCCGCGGCTGCGTCGCCCGTTTGCGCAGCCTGGCCGGCACCGCCCCTGACGCCCCCGACCTCACCCACCTCGTGGGTGAACTCCTCCTCAAGAGCCCCGACTTCGCCAAACTGTGGGAGCGTTACGACGTCGTCGGACGCAAGAGGATCCAGAAGACCTTCCACCACCCCCAGGTCGGCGTCCTCACCCTCAGCGGTCAGAGCATGAACCTCGAAGGCACCCCGGGCCAACGCCTCGGCGTCTACACCGCCGAACCCGGCACCCCCGACCACGACGCCATGCTCCTGCTGGACGCGATCGCCCCCGAGCCCGCCAGGCACCGGGACATGAAGCGGGAACAGCAACCGCACTCACAGCCCCGACCTTGACCTCAACTGTTCCGACAGGGTCCACAGCCGTCGCGCGTTGTCCGGATCGACGGCGTAGCGGGCGACTCCGTGCAGCGTGCCGGAGCGACGGTCGATGACCTCGGTCTCGTTGCAGTCGACGAAGTAGCGGCCGCCGACGCCTTCGAGGAGGGGGGAGGTGGCGAGGAGCACCGAGGTGGCCGCGCCCTGCTCGACGGTCTTGATGAGGTGGGCGGGAACCCTTCCGCTCCCGCGGCCTCCGGTGTGGCGCTGCAGGTTGGTGTAGATCGCGCCCGGCATCAGCGCGTTGGCGGTGATGTTGTCGCCGGCCCAGCGACGGGTCGCCTCCACCGCGAAGAGGACACCCGCGGTCTTGGACTGACCGTAGGCGAGCCATGGATCGTAGGGGCGGAAAGCGAAGTTGACGTCGTCGAACACCACCGGGGACTGCTGATGACCGGTGGAGCTGACCACGACGACGCGAGCGGCGCCGTCGGCGGCCAACGCGCCGTGCAGGCCAGTGGTGAGAGCGAAGTGGCCGAGATGGTTGGTGGCGAACTGCCACTCCCAGCCCTGTTCGGTGTACTGCTCGGGGCAGGCCATGACGCCCGCGTTGTTCACCAGCACATGCAGTGGGCCCTCCCAGGCGGTGGTGAAGGCGGTGACGGACGCGGGGTCGGCCAGGTCCAGGTGCGCGACACGCACCTCCTGGTTGCCGGTCGACCCGGTGATGTCCTTGGCGACACGTTCGCCCTCCGTCATGTCCCGGACGGCGAGGGTCACTTCCGCACCGGTGCCGGCGAGCGCGTGGGCCGTCGCCGCCCCGAGGCCGGAGGAGGCGCCGGTGACCACGGCGCGGCGACCGGTGAGGTCGATTCCCTGCGCGACCTCGGTGGCCGTGCTGGAGAAACCGAACGGGGTCGTGATGGCACTCACGGATGAACTCCTTGCTGTGAGCTGGGGTTGCTGTGCTGAACTCGCCGCGGGCTGAACGGCTTCTGAAGTCGCTGTGTGCCGGTCCGCGCGCGATCTTCCGCGGTCAGGGCCTGAGCAGTCGGTCCTGTTCCACCGGCGGAGTCCCGTCGTGCCAGGGCAGGGCCTTGCCGAAACGGATCAACTCGCCGTAGAGGGCGGGATCGACGTGCTCGGTGAAGACCAGGTCGAGCACCGCACGGGCGGCCTCGGAAGGCGACTGGGCCTGGCTGAAGTCGCTGAACCAGGGCCGGGAGGTGGCGGTGTCGACCATGCCGGGGCACACGGAGGCGATCAGGGTGCCGTCGGCTAGGTCGCGCTCGCGGCGTTCGGCCGCGACCGCGCGGACGGCGGCGACCTGGGCCACCTTCGAGGGCACGTTCAGCCAGCGTGGCCAGCCCGCCTCCTCGGCGGTCCTGTTGTGGATGGCGCTGCGCCAGGACTCGACGGCGTACTCGACCTGGTCGAGGCTCGCCCCCTCGAACAAGTGGTGCAGCCGCGGATCGAGGTGGCCGAGCGTGCCCAGGCTGCTGGCCACGACGATCAGTCGGCCGCCCGGACGCAGGACGGGGCCGAACGAGCGCAGGATCGCATGGGTGGCGGTGTTGGAGACGTCGATTAACTCGTCGGCGCGCTCGGCCTGGGACTCCTCGGGCAGCAGTCGGGTGACGGCGTTGGAGAGCACGACATCGACGCCGCCGTGCCGTGCCCGGAGTTCGTCGGCGAGTCGGGCGATGTCGTCGGTGTCGGTGACGTCCAGGACCTGGCCCCGGACATGGCTGCGTGTGCCCGGCAGTTGCGCCACTTCGCGGGCGGCGTCCGAAACGCGCTGGTGGCTGCGGCCGGTGAGCAGCACGAGGTCCTCGGGGTCCATACGGGCCGCCAGCCCTTCGGCGAGCGCACGTCCGAGTCCCTGGTTGGCGCCCGTGACGAGGGCGATTCGAGAAGCGTTCATGCATGCCACGCTAGAAACGCGGCGGCCATGAGTCCAACGAGATTCACGCACAGCTAGTATGCGTAATCGGCATGGAGCATGCGGCATGCGCAAGTGATCGATGACCATGGATTTGGAAGCGTCATGGACTTCACGGATGTGTCGTTGACCGCGCTGCGCGTCTTCCGCGCCGTGGCCGAACAGGGGACCTTCACCGCGGCCGCGGCATCGCTGGGCTACACCCAGTCGGCCGTGTCCCGGCAGATCGCCGCGATCGAACGCGTGGCGGGAGCGGAGCTGCTGGAGCGGCGTCGCGACGGAGTACGGCTGACCGCGGCGGGTCTCGTCGTCATGCGCCGTGCGACGACCGTGCTCGACGAGATCGACGCGACCGCACGCGAACTGTCCGGCCTGCCGGGGCAGACCGGGACGGTCCGGCTGGGATGGTTCCCCAGTGCCGGAGCCGTCCTGCTGCCCCGAGCCCTGGTCGCGCTGCGCCGCACGGACCCCGGCCTGCACGTCGTCAGCCGCGAAGGCAGCACTCCGGCGCTCGTGCGCGCCCTGCGGGCCGGCAGCCTGGACCTCGCCCTCCTGGCGTCGGCGCCGCCCTTCCGGCCGCCGGACGCCGAGTCGCCTCCACTGGCTCTGCACACGCTCACCGAACGCGCGCTGTGTCTGGCGCTGCCCGCCACCCACCCGCTCGCCCGCGGCGACTTCGTCGACGTGGCCGATCTGCGCCGGCAGCGCTGGATCGCCGGCTCCTCCTCCGGTGAGGACCGGCTGATGGGGGTGTGGCCCGGTCTGGACGAACGCCCCGAGATCGCCCACACCGCCCGCGACTGGCTGGCCAAGCTTCACCTCGTCGCCGCCGGGTGCGGACTGACCACCGTGCCGCCCGCACTCGCCGAGGCGGCACCACCGGGAGTACGCATCCTTCCCGTGCGCGGTGGGCCCCAGGAGCAGCGGCGTCTGTTCCTGGCCCGTCTTCCCCACCCGCCGAGCGAACCGGTCACACGTGTGGCAGCCGCCCTCCGTGCCGCGGCCCTCGACGGCGACCCACCGGGCTCAGACGCGTGACGATCTCGCTTCCCACATGTCACCGCCGGCTCGGGACGACACGGACGTTGACGTTCTTCATCAGTGGCTGATCGCTCTGCGTGCTGTAGTCGGCCGCGCCGATGAGGGCGTTCATCTCGGGCATGTACCCCGCCGCGCAGCCACGGGGCATGTCGTAGCTCAACGCCCGGTACCCGGTGAGGGAGCGCTTGCTGCCGTCCTTGGAGGTGGCAGTGATGTCGACCAGGCTGCCGGGGGTGATGCCACGGGAACGCATGTCGGCGCGGTTCATGAGGACGAGCGTGCGCAGGTTCTCGATACCCCGGTAGCGGTCGTCGTCGGAGTAGATGGTCGTGTTCCACTGGTCGTGGGAGCGCATCGTCTGCAGCACCAGCATGTCGTCCTTGGGCACGACATCCGGCAGTACGGCGGCGGAGAACTCGGCCCGGCCGGACGGGGTGAGGAAGACGAGTTCGCGGGCCGGTTGCTTGATCCGGAACCCCAGCGGCAGCCGGACGCGGCGGTTGAAGTCCTCGAAGCCGTCCAGGACTTGGGCCATGGTGTCCCGGATACGGTCGTAGTCCTCGATGTACTGCTCCCACGGGACGGCGCTGTCGGGAAGAGTCGCCCGCGCCATCCCGGCGATGATGGCGGGTTCGGACAGCAGATGTGGCGACGCCGGGCGCTTCATGCCGAGCGACAGGTGCACCATGCTCATGGAGTCCTCGACGGACGTGGCCTGCGGCCCACGGCGCTGGTGGTCCCTCTCCGTCCGGCCGAGACACGGCAGGATGAGTGCCTTCCTGCCGTGGATCACGTGGCTGCGGTTGAGCTTCGTGCTGACCTGGACCGTCAGTTCGCAGCGCCGAAGTCCTTCGGCGGTGTACGTGGTGTCGGGTGCGGCCATCGCGAAGTTGCCGCCCATGCCGACGAACACCTTGACCGTGCCCCGGTGCATCCCCTCGACCACGCCGACCGTGTCCAGCCCGTGCGCACGGGGAGGGTCGATGCCGCAGACGTCGGCGAGCCGGTCGAGGAACTCGGGTGTGGGCCGGTGGTCGATGCCGCAGGTACGGTTCCCCTGCACGTTGCTGTGCCCGCGCACAGGTGACGGCCCGGCGCCCTCGCGCCCCAGGTTCCCGCGCAGCAGCAGGAGATTGACGATCTCCCGAACGGTGTCCACACCGTGTTCGTGCTGGGACACCCCCAGACACCAGCTGATCAGGGTCCGGTCGGACCGCGAATACACGTCGGCGGCCTTCAGGATGTCCGCGCGCGTCAGCCCGGACTGGCGCTCCAGCTCCTGCCACGGTGTCGCCTCGCACAGGGCTCGGTACTCCTCGAATCCCTGGGTGTGGCGGTCGATGAACTCGCGGTCGAGTGACTTCGGGTTCGAGGCCGACTCCTCGATCACCGCCTTGGCCATGCCGCGCAGGAGCGCCATGTCGCCGCCCGCACGGACCTGCAGGTTGAGCGTGCTCGTGCGCGTCGACTTGAACAGGGCCATGTCGACGAACTCGTGCGGGACGATGGTCCGGGTGGCGGCCGCCTCGATGAGTGGATTGACATGCACGATCTGCGCACCCCGCCGATATGCCTCGGCGAGCGCGGTCAGCATGCGCGGAGCGTTGGAGGCCGCGTTGACGCCCATGATGAACAGGGCGTCGGCACTCTCCCAGTCGGCGAGGTCGGCGGTGCCCTTTCCGGTGCCGAGCGACGCCTGCAGGGCGCGTCCGGACGCCTCGTGACACATGTTGGAGCAGTCGGGCAGATTGTTGGTGCCGTACTCACGGGCCATCAACTGGTACAGGAACGTCGCCTCGTTGCCGAGGCGTCCCGAGGTGTAGAAGGCGGCTTCGTTCGGGTCGTCGAGGGCCCGCAGCTCGCTTCCGACGAGCTCGAACGCGGCCTTCCAGGTGATGGGCTCGTAGTGGTCCGTCTCCTCGTTGTAGACCAGCGGCTCCGTCAGCCTGCCCGTGTCCTCCAGAGCGAAGTCGGTCCATGTCGCCAGCTCCGAGACGGAGTGCGCGGCGAAGAGCTCACGTCCGGCACGCTTGGGCGTCATCTCCCAGGTGACGTGCTTGATGCCGTTCTCACAGATGTCGAGCTTGAGACCCTTGGTGTCGTCGGGCCACGCGCAGCCCGGGCAGTCGAACCCCCCGCTCTCGTGGTTCATCTTGAAGATGGCGCGTGGCCCGTCGATCAGCGCGTGTTCCCGCAGCAGGACGTGCGTGACGCTCTTGGCCGCACCCCAGCCGGCGGCCGGATGATGGTAGGCCCGCTGGGACGGCTGCTTCTCGGTGGTGGGGCCCTCGCCCCCGGCCGGTGTCTCCGCGCCGTGCGGCTCGTTTTCCGCGACAGCCTTGTCGGCATCGTAGGTAGTCATGCTCGTCAACCCTTCGTATCTGCCGCCGAAGGAGTTATGTGGAAACGCTACAACCATCGTGTGGCTCTCTCAATCGGACCCCACGGTCGTCATGCGGCGCCCGCCCCTCGTCCGCGTCGGTCGTATGTGGGGGATTCATGTGGTCCGATGAAGGCGCTCGAGCAGCACATAGGCGCGCTGCTCCGCGGCTGCCAGTTGGGCGGGGTCGACATCCGCCGCGTACAGCTCGCCGGCGGCGGCGTCGTCCGCCTCGCGCAGTTCCACCACTGCCACGGCCAGCTGTGTCTGAACGGCGGGATGCGGTACGGCGGCGGAGTCGGCCAGTGCTTGTTCGGCGCGTTCGGATGCTTCGCCGCACGCGGCCAGCGCCCGTTCCACACGGGCTGCCGGACGCCCGTGGACCACCAGCAGGGCACAGGCCAGACCGATGAGGATGCCGAGGACACTGCCCAGCGTCCGGTCGTGGACGAGCGTTCCCACAGGTGCCGGGGACGCCAGGTCGCTCATCAGCAGGGCGAGCGGCGTGAGGAAGACGACGCCGAGGCCGTAGTTCCGGGCCACGGTGTATTCCAGCAGGAATTCGAAGACCACGATCAGGGCCACGAGAGCCGTCGGCGCCGGGTGGGTGGCCAGCACCCCGAACGCGATCAAGAGTCCGGCCGCCGTGCCCAAGGTGCGTTGGAGGGCACGCTCCAAGGTGGAGCGGACGTTGACGGAATGCAGGACGGCGGCAGCGGAGAGTGCGGCCCAGTAACCGTGTCCAAAGCTCAGGAACGCGGCCAGACCACCTGCCAGGCCGGTGCCGAGAGCCATCCGGAACGCGGGGACGACGAGGACCGCGACATGGCCCGGACTGCCGGCACCGGTCCCCACGGTCAGTTCGGCGGCGCGCCGGGCCGCGGGACCGGCATCGTCCGGACGGCCGGGTGCCGTATCTGCGGACGGGGCGGACGGGGCGCACCGGAACGGCGGGTGCGGCAGCGGAGCTGGGGGACGGCGGTGCCTGACGGTCAGGTACCGAGCCTGCACACGCAGGTACCGCGCTGTCGGGGCGTCGGGAGTCTGTCGGCGTGCGGAGGTGATCAGGAGCGACCAGGCGAGGTCGGTCAGGAAGACACATGTCCCGGTCCGCTCGCCGTGCCGCTGATCGGTCGTCAGGGGGCTCAGACCGAGCGACTGGTACGCCCGTAGGACGGCGGCGGTTGCCCGGTGCCGTGTGTGCCCTGTGCCGTCGGCTCCTCCGCCTGGTTCCAGCAGGTCGGCGAGCTCGCGGAGGGCCACGGCCACCGCGAGCCGCTGCGGGCGGTCCGGGTGCACGAACCAGCCCACCAGTGCCAGTGCCCAGGCCGTGGCCGCGCCCGTCGCGGCGAGCCCTGTCTGGGCGAGCACGTCGGTGAGCCCGTCGGCCGGGCCGTTGGCCGCCACGGCGAACGAGAAGAGCATCAGCACGGCACCGAGGCCACTCAGTCGTGTCGCGTCGCAGAGGAACTTCGCCAGGCCCGCCGTGACCGCCATCGCGGCGATCACCACGGCGGCGCCGAGGCCTCCCGCCCGCGGATCGATCAGTGCCGCGAGCGTCGCGCCGAGGCCGACGCACATCGTCATGGCCACCGCGGCCACGGCGAGGACACGCGCACGACGGCGGTAGGGCAGGTTGCGCCCGAACGTGGTGGTGAAAGCGCCCAGCATGGGAAAGACGGCGAGCGCGGTTCGTCCGGAGAGCACCAACGGCGCCGCGGGCAGTGCCATGGCCAGCGCCGCGCGCAGAGCGAAGAGGAGCGCTCCGTCCACCGCGTGCAGGGTGAGCGCGCCGCGCGGCGAGAGGACGCGCGTCAATGTGGTGCGGTGATGGCGGGACATACTACCGAGACCGTCCGGGACACCATGCCAATTGCGCGATCCGCTCGTGGAATTGCCACATCTGCCCACTTCTTCGAGATCAGTGAACGAGGATTCCTGATCAGTGAACGAGGATTCCTGCGAAGAGGTTGATGGCGGTAGCCAGAATGCTGGTGCCGAAGACGTACGACAGCAATGTGTGCCGGAGCACCATCGAGCGGATCACCGCACTGGAGACGTCGGTGTCGGAGACCTGGTAGGTCATGCCGAGGTTGTAGCTGAAGTAGAAGAAGTCCCGGTACGCCGGCGGCTGGTCGGAGTTGAAATCGATCCCGCCCGCGGAATCCGCGTAGTAGAGGTACGCGTAGCGGGTGGCGTACATCAGATGCAGTGCCGCCCAGGCCATGAACACGCCGAGCAGCGCCGTCGCGGCATGGCCACTGTCGGAGTTGCCGAGCAGGAATACCACGATGCCGACCAGACCGCACAGAGCGACGGTGACGACGACGATTTCCTCGAGGACGGGGCGCAGGTCCTCGCGTCGAGTGTTGCGTCGGGTCGCGGCGGCGTCCATCGGCCACAGCACGATCCAGCCGACCACCACGAAGAATGTCTGGGTCGCGGCGATACCCGCGAGAATGGCCAGCGGGGTGTCGCTGGACAATGCGACGGCCACGCCGACCGCCGCGCCGACGGCGACCGAGATGGCGAGCCGTGGGACTGCGGAAAGCGACAAACGGATGCTCACGCTCACAAGCCACAACGGTAGTGCTTCGTGGCTGCTCGGCACGGCGAGAGCGGGGCCAGGGGGTGACGGTATCCCGCCCACGGCCGGGCGTACGGGACGTCCCCGCGTCGTGGTCGTGTCACGAGCTCCTACGGGACCGGAACTCCTTTCTTGAGAAACCACAGACCTTCGATATGTCCTTTTCCGTCGAAGACGACGCGGAAATCTCCGGGCTGCTTGGCCATGCGCAGTGGTATGTCGACCACCGTCCGATCGCCGGACACGACCTGCCGGGGCGCTCCGTGCGACTGGTAGCGACCGAAACCGAGCTGGTCCTGGTATTCCTTCCAGGCGTTCGAGAGAACCACGGGATTTCCTTCTTGCCGAATCGACTCGTCGAAACGCGCTGAGACGGCGACGAAGTTTCCCTTCACGACCTGGTCGAGGGTTTTGAGAGCGAGCTGTTTGTACGGGGGCGGGCTGGGGACCGTCACCGGTGGCCGGGCCACGACCGCGGTGCCGGTGGTATCCGGCAGCGCGTGCGACACGGTTCCGGTGACCAGCATCAGCGCGCTGGAAGCGACGGTGACGGCGACGCCGAAATTGCCGAGCCTGTTGAACATGGATCCTCCGACTGGGTGTCCGTGGCGGGCTCACGGAGTGAGCACACGGCCTCTGACCTGGCGGTTGTGACGGCGGCGCATCACCTCGAAGGGGAGCACCGTGGCCCCGCAGCAAGCGGCCACTCCCACCCAGATCGGCAGCATGAAAACGAGCGTGAATGAGCTGACGATCCAGCCCGTCGTGAACGTCACGTCGGCCCATAGGGGAAAAAGCGCGAGCCGGGTGGAGAACAGAGGGATCGGTCGTCCTGGGCTGCGCGACGCGGCGTACTGCACATAGGTGGTGCTGGACAATGCCCCGACGATGACGGCGGCCGTGACGGTGATGATCTGCATGAGAATCTCCTAACCTGAGAAATTCTGCATCCAGAAAAGTTCACCGAGGGGCTTCGCGTCATGTCACGGAACAGCGTGACTTGAAATCAGGAACCGATCTTGATAAATGCCGCGCCCGCATCCCTACACGGGTGAATGGCCCACCAGGTAGTCCCGCACGGCTTCGGGCAGCCCCGCGTCGAGGGCTTCGGCGAACGGAGCCCAGCGGATCTGTTCTGGGCCGAGTCGCGCCTCCGCCGAGGGGGCCTGGCTCAACAGCTGGCACACCACGGCGGGCCGTGCGTCCTCTCCAGCCGTCCCCTGCGACCTGAGGACCGATGTGCCGTCGACCAGGTACCCGGTGAGCTCGTACACCAGGCGCGCCGCGCCGGCCTGTGCCGACTCGGCGGGCTGCGGGGCGCCCGACGGCAGCCCCCAGCTGTCCTGCGCGGCCACCATCAGCAGACGCCCGTCGTACACGACGACCGCGTCCACCCCGCCCCGGGCAGCCTGCTCCAGCGTCATGGCCCAACCGTCCCTTTCCTCCTCGCGCGACCGGCCGACCGGCCCCGTCCGAGCCCCCAATTCCTACCCGGGGCACATCGGTTCACGCGGCACGGCGAGCTCGTGACCACGCTCGCAAACAGCGGAATCGCCCATCGTCACCCAGCTGTTCCACCTGCACAACGGGAGCGGGAATGACCAGTGAAGCCGTTTCCCAGGGCGATCCCCGTCCGCTCGGGCGCCGTGCGGTCACGAGCCGAGTGCCACCACGGCCTCGTCGGTGTACACCAGGAAGGTCAGGCTCTGGCGGAAGTACAACTCGATCTCGTTCGCGTCATGCGCGGTGTAGCCGATCGCGAGGTCCTCACCGAGCCGCAGTTCGAAGTCCCCACCGCGGGTGGACAGCAGAAAGGCGCCGTCGACCGCGGGCGCCCAGATGGGCGGGGCGTCCAGCATCCGGCTGAGATGCTCCGTGATCGGATAGCCGTGGTCGGACGTCTCGCTCACCAGGGTGTACGCGTCGGCGCCCAGCAGCAGCGAATACGGGCCGGCGACTCCGGCCAGGCGCAGGGTCGTCAGCGCGCGGCTGACGGCATCCGGGTACGCACGTGTCTCCACGGGCAGAGCGTGCACAGGATGGGAGGCACGCCTGCGCAGCCCGTCGATGCCCGCAGCCTCGTACCCCTCGAAGACGGCCCGGTCCTCGGTGAACGCCATGGCGCGCGCCGCGTCCTTGACCGGTTGCCAGTCGGAGTCGTTCGAGCCGCGCTCCACGTCGTCCACCGCATCGCGACCGACTTTGAAGGGGACGCGCAGTTCGACCAGGGGCTGTACTTGGCGCAGGAGAGCAGTGACGTCCGGTCCGGGCCCTTCGATGCGGGTGAGATGGCCGGTACCGACCGAGGCAAGCGCGGGACCGTCGGGTCCGGTGACGTCCACGACACGACGGCCCCCCACGTTGCGCTGGAAGGTACGGCGGGCTTCCTCCTCGATCTGTGCCCATGCCTCGGGCGTGATCGGCGCCAGTTCGCGGTGCAGGTTGTTCATACCGTTGGGCGTGGACACGTGATCAGGCTCCTTTGAGACTGCCGATCCCCAGGGAGCCCTCGGTCGCCGACGCCCCGGTGGGCGCGGCGGGTGGGTCGTCGAGGAAATCGGCGCTCGGTACGTGGAACAGACAGCCGGTGACCGCCGTGGAAAAGTCGAGGATTCGGTCGTGGGTATGGGGGTGGTCACCGAGGAACATGTTCCTCAGCATCTGTTCGGTCACCTCGGGAGTGCGCGCATAGCCGATGAAGTAGGTACCGAACTCCCTTTGCCCGATGCTGCCGAACGGCATGTTGTCACGGACGATCTTCCGTTCGTTTCCGTCCGCGTCGGTGATGGTGTTCAGTGCGACATGCGAGTCCGCGGGCTTGATGTCGTCCGGCATTTCGACGTTCGCCAGCTTTGTGCGGCCGATGACCTTTTCCTGTTCCTGCGTGGGCAACGCGTTCCAGGCGGCAAGGTCGTGCACGTACTTCTGCACGATCACGTAGCTGCCGCCCGCGAAATCGGGGTCCTCGTCGCCGATGAACACCGCGTCGGCCGCGACCCGGCCCTCGGGGTTCTCGCTGCCGTCGACGAAGCCGAGGAGGTCGCGCTCGTCGAAGTACTTGAAACCGTGTACCTCGTCCACCACGGCGACCGCTCCGTAGAGGCGTTCGCCGATCAACTGGGCCAGTTCGAAACAAAGGTCCATGTGGTGGGCTCGCAGATGGAAGAGCAGGTCACCTGGGGTGGACGGGGCTCGGTGCCGGGAGCCCGTCAAAGCGACGAACGGATGCAGATCGCGTGGGCGTGGTCCTGCGAAGAGCCGGTCCCAGGCGGCGGATCCGATGCCGACGACGCAACTCAGCTCCGCGTCCGGAGCGCGGAAACCGACCGATCGTCGCAACCCGGCCACATCCTGGAGCAGATCGCGAACAGCGGGCTCGCCGCCAGGTGCCATGGTGCACACGAGGAACAGGGCGGCTTTGGCGGGCGGGGCGATCACGGACTGCGACTCAACCACGGAGCCTGCCTCCTACTTGTCGTGGCTATGGCGCTACGCACGGCAGGATAACGTGAGGAAACACAATAAATACTAGGATTGGGTCATGGTGATGTCGACCGGTGCGGGTACACCGGCGCCTGCCTGTGCGAATCGCCCCCGACCCCTGGTGGTCGAGGATTGGCGCCCCCACCCATTGCGCCTTCTTCACGAGGGAATCCTGGCGATCCGCAATAGGGGTCGTAAAAGGGTTGTGGCGGACAGGACTTCGAGGCGAAGACCCGCCGGGGCGAACCGGTCTACGCCACGGGGCCGAGGTTGCCTTCGAGGGTCGTCCGAGTGATCGGAGGGCGGTGACGGGGGCGAGGCTGAGCGGCTCCCCCTCCCACACGCCGATGGACAGGACCTCCAGCTCGGGATGGGCGGCGGCCTCGACACTGCTCAGGCCTCCGATGTTCACCCGGGCCACGGCCGGTGGCTGGTCCCCGCGAGAGCCCCGGCGTCCTTCGCCGAGTCCGTTCGACACCAGGTCGGTGAGGGAGTCGGCGAGCAGGTCGCCACCGACGTCCTGCTCATGGTCGCGCATGATGATCTGTCCGCGTGTCCGTGCGGGCCCGGTGTCAGGTCCACCGCGACGCGGTCGCCGCCGCCGCTGTGGCCGAAGACGATCCAGCCGGGGGAGCCGACCAGCCCCTGCACCGCGGCGTCGGACGGGGTGCCGACCGCCTAGAGCTCGCAGCCGACCGCATCGGAGACGCGCTCCGCCCGCTCGTAGTCGTCGCCCCAGTCCTCCCACCGCGCCCGGGTCACGCGGTAGAGCACCTTCAGCTCGTCGGGTGTCCTCGATCTGGAGGGCTCGTCCGGGCTGCGGGCGCCGCCGCGGCAGGGGCAGGCTCGACCCGTGTCGGCCGATCTTCCGCCACGTAGCCGCCCGGTGCGGCGATGCTCTCCGCGTCGGCGGTTCGCAGAAGCCGCAGTACGGGCTCCCAGGTCGCGAAGTCATGTAATGAGGGCAACGGCGGTCTCCGGTCGCTCTGGTGAACCGGCCTCGCGCTTTCGCGAGTACGGCTGGCGGGTGCTGATGGTTGCTCAAAGAGCCGAGGAGCGCCGCCGACCTGGGACGAAGGGACCTGTCAAGGGTCCCGCTCGTCGCCGGGAGAGCCGCACTCCTCAGGTGAGTCAGCGAATCGGGACCTCCTCGCGGGGGTGTGCTGAGAGCGACAGCCACCGCGCGGTGGCGCAGGCCGTTGCCGAGCTGCCCATGGCTACAAGTTGTAGCCTCCCGACACCTCGATGTTCTGAGCGGTGACCCAGCGGCTCTCCTCGGAGAGCAGGGCGGCGATCATCATGCCGATGTCATCGGGTTCGCCGACCCGGCCGAGAGCGGTCTTCGCCGCGAGGGCCGGGACGACTTCGGGAAACCGCTCGAAGGCGTCGTCGGCGATCCGGGTGCGCGTCGAGCCCGGCGAAATGGAATTGACGCGGATGCCTCGCGTGCTGAACTCCTTGGCCATGTAGCGGCTCAGCACGTCGAGGCCGCCCTTCATCGACGCGTAGGCCGAGTATCCGGGCTCCAGGCCCGACCCCATCGCCGAGTTGCTGCTCGTGTTGACGATGGCTCCACCGTCTTCCATCAGCGGCAGCAGGCGTTGCGTCAGGAAGTACGGGCCCTTGAGGAGAACCCGCATCAGCCTGTCGAACATCTCCTCGGTCGTATCCTCGATCAGCGACGTGTGTGCGAAGCCGGCGTTGTTGACCAGGTAGTCGAACGTGTCGCGCTGCCAGGTGTCGCGCAACACGTCGGCCACGGAGTTGCGGAAGGCCGGGAAGGCGCCGGTCTCACCGACGTCCAGCGGCAGCGCGACGGCAGTGCCCCCGTCCTTCTCGATCGCGGCCGCCGTCTCCAACCCTCCCTGGGAGTTGTTGCCGTAGGTCAGAATGACTCCGGTTCCTCGCCTGGCGATCTGGATCGCCGCGCTCCGCCCGATACCGGAGCTGGCGCCAGTGATGATGGCTACCTTCATGATGGTTCTCCTGGGGTGTGGTTGAGGTTCCGCCGAGGCCCGGCGCGGGCCTCGGCAACACGGGTGTCACGCGGGAAATGCCATGACCGGCCAGGGAGTCGGCCGGTGTGGCGTCGTCTGCTCCGCTATGCGGCAGAGGTTGGGGACAGGACTCGGGCGAGCCAGTCGTTGCGTGTGCGGCGGGCCTCGGCCGAGACACGCGCCTGCGGGTACAGGGCGTCGAACCCGTGGAAGCCTCCCGCCCAGACGTGGAGTTCCGCCTGGCCGCCGGCCGCCCAGATACGGGTGGCGTAGGCGACATCCTCGTCGCGGAAGACCTCGGCCGAGCCGGCGTCGACGTAGGTGGTCGGCAGGCCCGAGAGGTCGTCGGCCACCGCGGGGGAGACATGGCCGGGCACCCGCTCGTCCCGAAGGTGACCGAGCACCGAGCGCCAGCCGAACTCGTTCATCTCACGGGTCCAGACACCGGGATCGCCGGAATACTGCCGGCTCGAGATGGTGACATTGCGGTGGTCGAGCATGGGGCAGATGAGCACCTGGGCGGCGATCGGCAGGGTGCCGGCGTCGCGTGCCATCAGGGTGACCCCGGCGGCGAGGCCACCGCCGGCGCTGGCGCCCGCCACGACGATGCGGGCGGGGTCGATGCCCAACTCATCGGCGTGCTCGGCGATCCACAGCAGCCCCCGGTAGCAGTCGTCAACCAGAGTCGTGCCGCCGACTTCGGGCGCCAACCGGTAGTCCACGGAGACCACGACGGCACCGAACAGGTCGAGCCACTCCAGCGGGATGTCGATCTGTGAGAAGCGATCTCCCATGACCATCCCACCGCCGTGTATCCAGAAGACGCACGGTGCCCCCGTGGCGTGCGCGGTCCCGGCGGGGCTGAAGACCGACAGGGGAATCCGCGCACCGTCCTCGCCCGACACGGTGACCTCGCGCCGGTCGACCGAGCGGCCTTCGAGAAGGGGCTCGACCGGTGTCGACGGGAGCAGACGCAACTGCGCGAGCAGTTCGGGGCCGAGGTGGGTCATGAGCGGCATGTCGGCGAGCAGTGCACCCAGTTCGGGGTCCAAGGCGGGTCGTGCGAGAGTCACGGTGACTACCTTTCGTCGGGTCGTACGGGATGGTCGGAGGTGGAGTGCGCCTGCCCATCGGCGTGCGGAAGGGCTGGGGATCCAACAGCGGCCTCAGAAGGCGGCCTTGCCGTGAACCGGTACGTAGTCGGTGTACTCGGGGTCCTTCGCCAGCAGCCCGTCGAACCGCTTCACGATGGCCTGAGCGGCTTCGCCGGCGAAGACCCGGTGGTGGTCCTCCTCGCTGGTCCAGCCCTCGGTGACATGGACGACGTCGGGGTTGGACGCCGAACGGCAGACGAGATAGACGAGGCAGTGTTCACTCGTGCCGGGGTTGCCGTCGCTCAGGCCGGTCAGCAGCAGGTCGGCCAGCTGGTCGCCCATGCCGGGCCTGGCGGTCAGGGTGGCGTTGAATCCGTGGTTGACGATCATGACTACCTTCTTCCGCGAGGGACGGATCGTGCAGGTGTGCTGGTCCCGGAGCAGAAGACCCTTTGGCTCTGCGCTGGACTCCAGTGACTCCATTCAAGCGGTCTGACCTGCGGAAACGGTAGAACGATGCTGTCGGCTCCTTGCACAATCCTCTTCCGTGCAGGAGTCGGCGACAGGGCGTGTGCTGCAATGAAGGCATGTACCTCGAAGAGCTCCGCACCTTGCTGGCTCGACACGCACGGCCGGAGTGGACCACCGCCATCGACGGCGTCCTCATCTCGAAGGTCGAGCGGTCCGACCCGCCGGCGCCGTCGATGACCGGCACGGTGCTCGCGGTGATCGCACAGGGCGCCAAACGCCTCGCGCTGGGCGACCGGGTGTACGAGTACCGCGCTGGGCAGTACCTCGTCGCGTCGGTGGACCTGCCTGTCACCGGCCAGTTCACCGACGCCGACCCGGAGCACCCGGCACTGGGTTTCGGTCTCACGCTGGAACCGTCCGTCGTCGCCGAACTGCTGCTGCAGGCCGGGCCCGGAGATGCCCCTCGCGCCGGCGGCAGCGCGTTGCCGGGCATCGCCGTCAGTGACGCTCCGGATCCGCTGCTCGACGCGGTGGTCCGGCTGCTGCGCCTGCTCGATGAACCCCGCGACCGGACGGTGCTCGCGCCGCTCGTCAAGCGGGAGATCCTGTGGCGGCTGATCACCGGCGAACAGGGCGGTATCGTGCGCCAGCTCGGCCTCGCCGACAGCAGCCTCAGTCACGTCGCGCGCTCGGTGCGGTGGATCCGCGAGCACTACGCGCAGCCGTTCAAGGTCGAGGACGTGGCGCAGTTGGCCGGCATGAGCGTCTCCGCCTTCTACCGCAACTTCCAGGCGGTGACCGCGATGAGCCCCATCCAGTTCCAGAAACAGATCCGACTGCAGGAGGCCCGACTGCTGCTCGCCACCCACCCCAACGACGTCACCGCGGTCGGCCACCGCGTCGGCTACGACAGCGCGTCACAGTTCAGCAGGGAGTACCGCCGCCAGTTCGGCGCACCCCCGAGCCAGGACGCCGCCCGCCTGCGTCACACCGCGCACACCACCGCGGGCGCTTTTCCCTGACACGACGGGACATCAAGGTACCGCCGTCTTCAGGTCATGCCGAACCGGCGGCAGCGAGTGGCGGATGTCGGTACCGGCGATGAGGACTCCCAAGCGGCGCAATGGCTGCTCGTCGACGAGCAGTTCAAGGAAGACCTCCCGCAGCGCTTCGGCGGCCGGTGAGGGTGGCCGGTCAGGGCACGGCAGGTCCCGTGATGAGTCGGCCCTCCCTGTCGTACGGCCAGACGTTGGGGACGCAGTCGTGCATGCCCTTGATCTGCTGCATCATCACGGGGGCCGGTTTGCCCGCGCCGGGGCAGGTCACGTGGTTGTGGCCGAGGAAGTGGCCGACCTCATGGTTGATGATGAGCGCCCGGTAGGCGGCCACGTCGTGCGCGTACACCGGAGTCGCCAGCAGCCACCGTCTGAGGTTGACCACGACGTCCTTGCCCACGCTGCAGTTGACCTCACCGCCGGTGTCGAGTCCGTACCGGCCGCAGATCCTGTCCACCGTTCCCGGCGTGGCGAGCCGTACGACGAAGTCGGGCGTGCCGCCGGTGACGCGCCGGAACGCGCTCTCGCCGTCGGCCGTCCAGCCGCGCGGGCCGGCGAGTATGCCCTCCACCTGCTTGGCGACGTCGGCGGCCGACTGCTCGAGACCGTCCTCGACGACGACCTCGTAGCGCAGCAGCCGGCTGCCCCGCCCCACGGTCCCGCTCCCACCGCCCGCGGTGGTGAACGTGCCGGGGCCCGAGGACGGGACGGAGTCCGGGGAGGAAGCCGGTACGGACGAGCCCGAGGACGGCGCACCCACCTCGCTGGTCCTGGCGTCCGGTTCCTTGCTGTGCTCGGCACCGACCGCTGTACTGCTCGGCTTCGCCGACCCGTCCGGTGTCGTCGAGGGCTCGTCCGGCGCCGACCGGGAGGGCCGTGCGGCGGCACCGGGCCGGTCGTCGCTTCCGGAGGCCGTGGGCGTCGTCCGGTTGATGGCGAGCGTGGCGACGGAGACGAGGACGGCGAACGCGGCGACGACGCCCCCCAGCAGAGGCCCCTTCCCCTTCCGGCCGCGCCCGCCGGCGTGAGCGGGGCCGCTGCGACGACGATGGGATCGCGGGGGCGGGGGCGGGGGCGTCGCACGGTGGGCGGTCATGGTCATGGCCGTCAAGACTGTGCACACGATGTGATGGGACCTGGATCGGAAGACAACGAGACCGTAACGCCCGATCGTGGGTGAGGCTATGTGATCGTCCCGTAACAGTTCCCTGGCCGGACGTGGTCTCCGTGTCAAGTCCCCTGATCCGTACGGATACTGAGTTCATGCCACGCGTTCTGCTCATCGAAGACGACCGCGCCGTACGGGAGGGCGTCCTGCTCGCGCTGAGCCGCCAGGGACACGACGCCGCCGCCGTGGGGACCGGCGAGGACGGGCTGGCCCGGCTGCGGTCCTTCCGACCGGATGTCGTCGTGCTCGATCTCATGCTGCCCGGCCTGAGCGGTCTGGAGGTGTGTCGCCGGATCCGCACCGAGGACCAGGTGCCGATCATCATGGCGACCGCCCGGGGCGACGACACGGACATCGTGGTCGGCCTCGAAGCGGGAGCGGACGACTACGTCGTGAAGCCGGTACAGGCACGCGTCCTGGAGGCCCGTATACGTGCTGTCCTGCGCCGGGTCGGCGGAGCGCCCACCGACGGTGGCATACCGAAGATCGAGGCCCACGGGGAGAACGGCGAACTGGCCATCGACCGCTCCGGGTTGGCCGTCACCCGGCAGGGCGTGCCGGTCTCCCTCGCCCCTTCCGAACTGCGGCTCCTGCTCACGCTCTCGGCCTCGCCCGGACAGGTGTTCTCCCGGCAGCAGTTGCTGGAGGCGGTCTGGGAGCACAGCTACCACGGCGACTCGCGGCTGGTGGACGCCTGCGTCAAGCGACTGCGCACCAAGATGGGCGAGCCGGCGGGGCAACCGCGCTACATCCAGACCGTGCGCGGTTTCGGCTACCGGTTCCGGTCCAGGTGAAACCACCGCTGCGCGGCCTGCGCGGCCGACTGCTCGTGGCGTTCGTGCTCGTCGCCGCCGTCGCCACCCTGACCACAGGCGCCCTGACCTTCCGTGAGGCCCGCACCGGGGTGCTCCAGCAGAGCCAGGACAATGTGATCAAACGCCTGCGATATCACGTCAACGCCCTGGCGGCAGGCGTCAGTTATCCTCCGACCCGGTCCGACCTGGAGTGGCTCGCCGCTGAGGTGGCCCGCGCGGAACCCGCGCAGAACTGGCGCGTACTGGCCACCTATCGCGAACTGCGGGCCACCTCCACACCACAGGACAGGTTCACCGAGCTGACACCTGCCATGCGGTCGGCCGTGAGCTCCCGCCGGGCCGCCGTCTTCCAGCGGGTGTCGACGCACGGCGGTTCCTCGCTCGTTGTCGGCCTGCCCGTCACCCTCGAGACCCCCAGCGAACACCCGGCCTCCGGGGTCGCGGTCTTCCTGACGGTGCCGCAGACCGGTGAACAGGGTTACGTCGACGCCCTCGTCGCCGCCATCGGCCGCGCCGTCCTGCCCGCCCTCGGCCTGGCCGTCCTGCTCGCCCTGCTGGCCGCCCGGGGTGTGCTGCGTCCCGTACGGGAGTTGCGCCGCGCCACTCGCAGGATCGCCGAGGGCCACCTGGACACCCGGCTCGCCATCAACTGCTCCGACGAACTCGCCGACCTTTCCCACACCTTCAACGAGACCGCGGCCGCGTTGGAGGGGTCCGTGGCCGAACTGCGCCGCATGGAAGCCCGTGCCCGCCGTTTCGTCGCGGATGTGTCGCACGAGCTGCGCACACCGCTGGCCGCGATGTCGGCGGTCACCGACGTCCTCGACGAGGACGCGGCCGGGCTGACCCCGGACACCGCCACGGCCGTACGGCTCATCAGCGAGGAAACCGTGAAGCTGGCCCGCCTGGTCGACGACCTGATGGAGATCTCCCGCTTCGACGCGGGCGCGGCGGCCCTGCAACTGGACGACATCGACCTCGCCGAGTCCCTCCGCCGCACCCTCGCCGCCCGCGCCTGGCTGGACTCGGTGGACACCCGGCTCCCCGAGCCCGGCGAACTGCGCGGCCGGGTCGACCCGCGCCGCCTCGACGTGGTCGTCGCGAACCTGGTCGGCAACGCGCTCCGCCACGGCGCACGCCCCGTACAACTGCTCCTGTACGCACGGGAGTCTCCGGACGCGGACGACACGGGGTGGGCGGTCATCGAGGTGCGGGACAGCGGGCCGGGCATCCCCGCCGACGTCCTGCCGCACGTATTCGACCGCTTCTACAAGTCGGACACCGCCCGGACCAGAACGGAGGGCAGTGGACTCGGGCTCTCGATCACGGCCGAGAACGTCCATCTGCACGGTGGCACGGTCCGGGCCGCGAACCGCGCGGACGGCGGTGCCGTGTTCACGGTCGGGATCCCCCTGACACGGCCCCCGCAAGGGCCCAGGAATCAGCTTCTGGAACAGCCCCCGGAAGGGCCTTTGACACAGTCTCCGTTCCAGAGGCCTCTTGGACGGCCTGCGGAACGGGAGGGTTCATGAGCCGCACGCGCCGGCCGTCGCGGATCGCGCTGCTGCTCACGACCGCCTTTCTGCTCTCCTCGTGCGGCATTCCCGAGACCGGCGTCGTGGAGGCCGGAGAGCCCGCCACCGGCATCCGGCCGACCTACGTCCTCTACTTCGTCGGTGAGGGAACCCTGCTTGCCGTGCGCCGCCATGTCCTCGGCCCGGGCGGCATCGAGACGGCCGTGGCGATGCTGTTCCAGGGCCCGGACGCCCAGGAACGCGGTAAGGGCATGACCACCGAGCTTCCGTCGATGAGGGACGCCCCGACGGTCCGGACGGACGGCGGACGGCTGTCGATCGAACTGCCGGACGGGACTGCGCCACTGACCGAGACAGCACTCGCCCAGCTGATCTGCACAGCCGCCGACGCCCGCCTCGTCGAGACCCCGGACGCCGACACCGCGTCGACGCACGTGACAGTGACCGTTCCCGTGACGGGCCCCGGCGGCTGGCGGGCCGATGGTTCCAGCACGACGTGCCCATCCATGACGGGGACCGGCTGATCCCGCGAGGCCCACCCCCTACGCCTCACCGTACGATGACGCCACAGCCGGCCTTCACCGCCCCAGTGATTCCATGTGGAGCGCGGCGTCGTCGGCCGCCTCGTCGGGAGCCCGGCCGTTCTCACGGGCGACGATGTACGCGGCGTACCAATCCGACCAGTGGTGCTTGGGGGCGCTCGCCTCGTACGGGCCGTGGTGCTCCTCGGTCTCACGCAGGAGTTCTGCCAGCGTGGGGATGTCCATGGCGAAGCCTCCTCGGTCGGGGCGTCACTCGTCACCGCCCCGGTAGTCGCACCTGGACCTCTTGCAGCACCCACCCGTTGCCGTCCGGATCGCTGAACGAGGCGAATGAGGCGTAGCTGCGGCCCTCTGGATCGGGGCCGTCCGCGTGATCCTGCACGCCCGCGTCGTAGACGTTGTGGTAGATGTCGCTCACCTCGACGCCTCTGCTGATCAGGTCGGCACAGGCCTGCTCCAAGTCGGAGACCACAAGGTAGTTGTGGGCGGAGCCCGGCGCCGCAGGGGTGATCCCGCGGCCGAAGTGAATCGAGCATTCCGACCCCGGTGGCGTGAGCTGCACGAGCCGGAATCTCGGACTGGCCTCGAAGTCCGCGTCGAGCCGCCACCCCAGGCTTCGGTAGAAGTACAGGGCGCGACTGACGTCGGTGACCGGGATGACGGCGACCTCGAGCCTCATGCTCATGGTCGGCTCCTTGACGACGTCCGTAGCGTCGTCCTGCTCTCTCTGCTGGGTGCTCATGGCGATCTCCCATGACGGCCGCCCGGTTCGGCTGTGGCCCCTGATAGGCCTCCACCGGCGGGAACCCGAGCACCGGCTCCGGGTCACCCATGGACCGACTACGCGGTAGTTGTCGTACGACCGATGATATTGGCGATGACGCCCGACGGCGCGCCGAGCTGATCGTTCCCCGGGTGAATGAAGGCTGCCGAGGAACCGCCCTTGACGTTATGCAGGTAAGTACCTGCATAATAGAGTGTGAGCCACGAAGCTAGAGCGATGGACTTGGTCTTCAAAGCGCTGGCCGACCCCACGCGGCGACTTCTGCTCGACCGTCTGCGCGAGCACAACGGCCAGACGCTGAGCGAGCTGTGCGAGCGGTTGGACATGACCCGCCAGTCGGCGACACAGCATCTCGACATCCTGGGGCAGGCCAACCTCGTGACCGTCGTGCGACGGGGACGGGAGCGGCTTCACTACCTCAACCCGACACCGATCCACGAGCTGGAGGAGCGCTGGATATCGGGGTTCGACAAGCCCCGCCTGCAAGCGATCAGTGCCATCAAGAACCAGGCAGAGGAGTACGCCATGACCGACGGACCCACGTCCGTACCGACCTACGTCTATGTCACCTACATCCGCGCGAGCGCGGAGCAGGTGTGGCAAGCCCTGACGGACGCGGACCTGACAGCGCGATACTGGGGACACGCCAACATCTCGGACTGGCAACCCGGTTCGACCTGGGAGCATCGACGCGTCGACGGCTCAGGCGCCGTCGATGTCGTCGGTCAAGTGATCAAGACCGAGCCTCCGACACGCTTGGTCATCACCTTCGAGGACACCCCCGACGCCGAAACGCCGAGGGAGCCGTCGGTCGTCACGTTCCTCGTCGAACCGCACGAGGACATCGTCCGCCTCACCGTGACCCACGAGAATCTCCCCAACCAGGAGATGCTCAACGGCATCTCGCGCGGATGGCCGGCCGTGTTGGCGAACCTCAAGTCGCTGCTCGAGACCGGCGATGTCCTCCCGCAGGCGCCATGGGAGATGTCTCCCGGGCACGTCTGAGCCGGCACCCGCCACCACCGTGCCGTACCCACCCTCGCGCAGGTCCGCAGAAAGAAGTCGACATGATGGACGCCACCCCGCTGCGGGACGCCTACCGCGCGCTGCTGGACGCCGCTGCCACCGTGGCCGGCTCAGGCGACACGAGCCCCGCCCCGCCGACCGGCGAATGGAACGCCGAGCAGATTCTGGCGCACGTCGCCCTCGTCAACGCCGCCACCCTCGCCACGGTCTCCTGTGTCGCCGCGGGATCGAACACGACGTACGACAACCGCATGGCGCTCGACACCTGGACCATCGAACGCCTCATCGCGCTCGCCGGCGGCAACGCGGGGCTTCGAGACCGCATCCGGCTCCAAGGGGACGCCCTGTGCGCACTCGGCGGACCGATGCTGAGCGACGCCGAACTCGACACACCGGTGCCGACCCGTCTCCTGTCCAACGACACCGTCCTGGTAGATCAGCCCATGCCGCTGAGAGACCTCATCACCGGCCTCGCGGAAGTGGAGCTGCCCGGCCACACCAAACAGCTCCTGGCCCTCCTGGGCTGAGCGCCCCCGGGTTCTCCCGGGGCCCGGTCCGCCGGGCGGCCAGTAAGCAGATCCGCCTCGGCGACCAGTAAGGAGAACTGAAGCTTTCTGAAACAAAAGCTAACTGGAACTTCTCATTCTGGTCGGCGATGGTGGAGTCATGTCCGCACCCATCGCCTCGCCCCGCTTCCTCGCCCTGGTCGGCACCGTCGTGCTGTGGGCGTCGGCCTTTCCCGCCATCCGGGTCGGCATCGACGGCCTGGGAGTGGCGGCCCTGTCGTTCCTGCGGCTCCTGATCGCCGCCGTCGCGCTGCTGGCCGTGGCGCCCTTCGCCAAGGTGCGGCTGCCGCGACGCGGCGACCTGCCGCTGATCACCCTGTGCGGGGCCACCGGCATGACCGCGTACCAGGTTCTGCTCAACTGGGGTGAAGTGCATGTGGAGGCCGGGACCGCGAGCCTGCTCATCGCGATCGCCCCCGTCTTCAGTGTGCTGCTGGGAAGCCTGTTCCTCGGCGAGCGGCTCACCCGCACCATCGTCGTCGGCAGCGTCGTCGCGCTCGCGGGCGCGGCCGTCGTCAGCCTGGCCGAGGGCGCCAGCGGGTTCTCCGTCTCGGCCCTCGTCATCCTGGCGGCCGCCGTGGTCCAAGGGGTCTACCACTTCGCGAGCAAGCCCCTGCTGCGCCACTGCACCGGTCTGGAGGTCGCCACCTACGCGATGGTCGCGGGTACGGTCCTCGCGCTGCCCCTGATCCCCGCCACCTGGCACGCGGCCGTCCACGCCCCGGCCGCCGCACTCGCTTCCGCCGCCTACCTGGGCCTCCTGCCCTCCGCGCTCGGCTTCGTCATCTGGGCCTACGCCGTTGCCCGGCTGCCGCTCGCCGTCTCCACCGCGGCCCTGTACCTGGTGCCGCCGGTGGCCCTGATCGTCTCCTTCGTCTGGCTGGCGGAGGTGCCCCGCCCCATCGCGCTGGCCGGTGGCGCGATCAGTGTCGCGGGAGTGATCCTGATCAGCCGACACCAGCGGAACCACCACCCCACCGACGTCCCCGTCGTGGACGCGTCCGAGCCGCAAGGAGCCGCTTGTGCTTGACGTACGCCGCCTGCGCATCCTCCAGCACCTGGCCGCCTACGGAACCGTCGCGGCCACGGCGGACGCGCTGCACCTGACCGCACCGGCCGTCTCCCAGCACCTCGCCGCCCTGCAGAAGGAGGCCGGCACGCCCGTCGTCGAGAAACACGGCCGCACGCTGCGTCTGACCGCCGCCGGGGAACTGCTGGTGGCCCACACCGAGGTCATCCTGGCAGAGCTCGCGGCGGCCGAGTCCGGCCTGGCCGCGATGAAAGGCGGCCGCCGCGGGACGGTACGGATCAGCGCCTTCGCGTCCGCAGCCCGCACGCTCGTTCCGCCCTTGTTCGAACGTCTCAACGGCACCGATCCCGTCCCCGACAACGGCACCGGTGCCGCCCGGGATCTCTCGCTGCGGCTCTCCGTCCAGGAGCCCGACGAAGCCCTCGACGAACTCCACAAACGCTCGACCGACCTCGCCCTGGTGCACAGCTACACCGTGCTGCCGCGCAGTGTCCCCGCGGCATGGGAGCAGACGGTCCTGATGGAAGAACCGGTCCTCCTCGCCCTGCACCCCGACCGGGCCGGTCGGGAGGGCCTCACCGCCGGGCAGCCCGCGGACCTGTCCCGTCTGGCGCATCTGCCGTGGCTGACCCCCGGCCCGGAGACCTCCTGCTACGAGATGATCCAGCGGGCCTGCGGCGCGGCTGGCTTCGTCCCGGACATTCGGGCCTCCAGCAGCGATTTCTCCGTGCTGACGGCTCTGGCCGCCGCCGACGCCGGTGCCGTCCTGGTGCCCCGCATGGCTCTGCCGGACCACACCGCGCCCCTCAGCCTCCACCCCCTGGTCCGTCCCGTGTCCCGGACCGTCTTCACGGTCAGTCGCGCGGGCACCGGCAAACACCCCGACCTGCGGGCCGTACTGGACCTCCTGCACGAGACGGCCACGGCGCTCGACGACAGGACCGCCGGCCGGCCCCGGTGATCGCGACGACCTCCCACGCAACCTCGAAGAGCGCTGTCCCCTCCTACCAGGGGAACCCACCCGGGTACTCGGAGAGGAGCGCCTGTTGGCCCGTCAGCTGTCCCGCCGGAAGTTCATGGTCTACTCGCTCGCGGCGTCCACACTGACCCTCGCGGCGCCCGTCGGCTGCGACACGTCGTCGGCGGAGGGTGCCGAGCCCACCGCGGCGGAGGCGCACGGGCCCTCCCGCGTCCTGGTGACCGGCGCGGACGAGGAGATGCTGGTCCTGGAGGTCACCGCGGCCAACAAGGTGGTCCTACGACTGCCGCGCGTCGAGGTCGGGCAGGGCATCACGACCGCGGTCGCCATGATGATCGCCGAGGAACTGGACGCCCGGCTCGTGGACGTCGACATCCCCCTCGCCGAGGCGCGCACCAAGGGGAACCAGTACACCGGCGGCTCGAGTTCCGTCCGTTCCCTGTACGGTCCCGCCCGCGCGCTCGCCGCCACCGCCCGGGCCCGACTGGTGACCGCGGCCGCGCGGCGCTGGCACCTGCCCGCCCGGAGGCTGCGTACCCGGGACACGATGGTGGTCGCCCCCGACGGCCGTACGGCCACCTTCGGATCGCTGACGGCGGCCGCCGCCGGGATCCATCGGCCCGACGTGTCGAGCAGGCCCAAGCCCGCGTCCGAGCACAAGGTGATCGGACGGCCGACGGGCCGGATCGACGCGCGGGACATCGTCACGGGCAAGGCGAAGTACGCCGGGGACCTGGAGGTGGCCGGGGCGAAGCCGACCGTGGTGGCCCGGCCGCCGACGCTCGGCGGGCGCCTCGTCTCGGTCGACGACCGTGCGGCCCGCGCGATGCCTGGCGTCCACGCGGTGGTCAAGGTCGCCGGCGGCGTCGCCGTGGTGGCGGAGTCCTTCCACCACGCTTTCAAAGCCCGCGACGCCCTGCGCATCACCTGGCGGCCGGGGCCGCTGGCGTCGCTGTCCGACGCCGCCATCCGGTCCCGGTTACGGGCCGCCGTTCCCTCGGTCGGCGCGCCGCCGCGCGGATCGGCGCAGGTCGAGGGCGAGTTCGAGTTCGCCTTCGTCAGCCATGCCCCGATGGAGGTGCTGACCGCGGTGGCGGACGTACGCGCCGACCGGGCCGAGATCTGGTTCTCCTCCCAGACACCGATGGACGCGCGCGAGAGCATCGCCTCGGCGATCGGGCTGCCGAAGTCGAAGGTCCGCGTCCATGTCGTGCGCGGCGGCGGCTCGTTCGGACGGCGGCTGAACCACGATGCCGCGATCGAGGCCGCCCTGATCTCGAAGGCGGCACGGCGACCGGTGAAGCTGATGTGGAGCCGCGGGGACGACATCCGGCACGGCCGGATGCGCGGGGCCTCGCATCACCGGATCCGGGCCAGCCATGCGTGGGGCAGGGTGGTGGCCTTCAGTCATGCGATGGCCTCGGTGAGCGAGTCGTACGAGGGGCAGGGACTGGCCGCTCAGGGCGGCGTGGCCGTTCGCGGTGGTGTGACCACGGTGGCCGCGGGCCCGCTGCCCAGCGACAGCGGCCTCTACAACTTCGGGCGCGTTTCGGGTAGTTCGGGCTCGGTCGAGCTGGCGATGCCGCTCGGAGCCTGGCGGTCGGTGGACTCCGGGACCATGCGCACCGCGGAGGAGATCGTCGTCGACGAGGTCGCCGCCGAGCTGGGCAAGGACCCGGTGGCCTTCCGGCGCGGCACGCTCAGGAACAAGGCCGTCAAAGCCGTACTCGACAAGGTCGTGGCGGCCGGAAACTGGGGTCGGCCCCTGCCGTCCGGCCAGGCGCAGGGTGTGGCCGTCCACGAGGAATACGGCTCCTGCGTGGCCTGCCTGGTCGAGATCGACGCCACCGACCCGAAGAACCCGCGGGTGACCAAGGTGGTGATGGCGGCCGATGTCGGAACGGCCGTCAACCCGCGTGGACTCGAGGCCCAGCTCATGGGAACCGCCGTCGACGGCATCTCCACCGTGCTGCGGGCCGGACTGCACATCGACCGGGGTGCGGTGCGGGAGGGGAGCTTCGCCGACTTCCGCTACGCCCGCCAGCAGCACTCTCCGTTGCGCTTCGAGGCGCACATCATGCCGTCACGGCGCGAGCCCGGCGGGGCAGGCGAACTCGGTGTGCCGGCGGCGGCCGGTGCCGTGGCGAACGCCTACGCCCGTGCGACCCGTACCAGGCCCCGCCGCTTCCCGATCAACTTCTGATCGCTGTCCGAGAAGGTGCTGATGCCCTCCTATTCCTTCGTCCTCAACGGAAAGCCGGTCACCGTCGAGGCCCCCGCCGACATGCCACTCCTGTGGGTACTGCGCGACCTGCTGCACGTCACCGGGCCCAAGTACGGCTGTGGTGTGGGCGTTTGCCGTGCCTGCACCAGCCACCTTGACGGGGCGGAGATCCAGCCCTGTGTCGTCCCGGTCGCCGACTGCGTGGGCCGCGGGGTCACCACCATCGAGGGCCTCGCCGACGGCGACACCCTGCACCCCGTGCAACAGGCGTGGCTCGACTGCGATGTCGCTCAGTGCGGCTTCTGTCAGCCGGGACAGATCATGGCCGCCGCGGCCCTGCTCAAGAAGACGTCCCGGCCCACCGACGACGACATCGACCGTATCGAGAACGTCTGCCGCTGCGGCACGTACTCCCGGATCCGCGAGGCGATCAAGAAAGCCGCCGACGCCGACGACCAGGTCACCCGCCCTGGTCGGAGCCACCCTTGAGGCACGTGGTGGCCTTTGGTCCCGGTGGGGTCAGGCGTCCGCGACCGTTGCCGTGACGGGCGTGCCGATCTCGACCGTACGGCTGACCGTGCAGAGCCGGGCGTGGGAGGTCTTGACCGCCCGGGGGAGGATCGCGCGGGCGCGGTCGCCGAGTTCGCCGTCCGGGAAGGTGACGGAGAAGGTGACCATGAGGTCGGTCATCCGGTTTCCGAACTCGTCACTGATCTTGTCGCCCGTGACGGACACGGTGAACCCGGTGGGCTCCGCGTGGCGGGCGGTGGCGACATCGACGTCGGCCGCGGTGCAGCCCCCGATCGCGGCGAGCAACAGCTCGACCGGGGTGAAGTCGGTGCCGCCGTGGGGATCGGAGCTGGTGCCGAAGCTGATCGTGCCGCCGCGAGGGTTCGTCGCGGTGAAGTGGCCGGTGCCGGTCCGCTCGACGGTGACGGAGCGCAGGGTGTTTTCGGTCATGCCGACGACACTAACGCGCAGGTTGCGGGGCCTGGCCCTGCCGACGGTGCGACGCGAGGAAACGGCGCCCGCGCATGCCCGTCCCGGCCTACGGGGTGCTTCTCAGGGGCTGCAGTACGGCGGCGCCGACCCGCAGGAGCGCGGACAGGGGTGGTTCGACCCAGCGGGTCAGTTCGCGTTGCAGGGCGGGGTCGAGCTCGATGGTCACCCGCACGTATCGGGTGTGCAGGTGAGTGACCTTGGCGGGGCGGGGTGCGGCGCCGTCCGGTTCGCGCAGCAATGCCGCTCGGTAGGTGTCCTTGCGCTGGTTCACGCTGTGTCCTGACGTTTGATGAGTTCGTCTGCGAGGTCCATGTACGCCGAGCCTTTGACCTCGACCGGGCTGCCGAACGACTGGGCGTACAGGTCGAGGCGGGGAATGTGGGTGGACAACACGTCGAAGCCCCGCTCGGTGAGGGCTTCGCGAGCGTCGGCGTCGGGGCCGGTGCGCGTGGCGTCGGGACGATTGGTGCGGTTCAGCAGGACAGCGGCGCGGGCCGGCTGCGCCCGCAGCGACTGCACGTCGCTCATCTCGCTGCCGATGGGTGCCATGCGATCCAGCTCGATGGGGGCCGGGGTCAGCGGCACGATCCACTCGCTCGCGTATCTCATGATGCTCCGGGCGATGTGGGCATGGTCCTCCAGCTGCGGGGCGTCGAACACCACGGCCTCTCGGTTGCCGAGAAAGTCGTTCACGCGCCGGTGCACGTCGCCCACCGGAAAGGCGATCACGGGAAACGGGAAGCCTCCTGCCAGTTCGCTCCAGCGCAAGGCGGAGGAGGCGGGGTCACTGTCCACCAGCAGGGGTGAGAGGCCCGACTCGTGCAGGGCATGGGCCAACCACACCGCACTGGTCGTCTTTCCGACTCCGGGTTTCAGATTCACAAAGGCATAGCTCAGCGACACGAGACGCAACGCTAACGGTCGCGGGCGGCCGACTGCCGTCGGCGCGGCACACGCTCTCCCTTTTCACCCTGCGGCGCCGTGAATCATTCATAGGGGCTAACGCGGGAGGTCAGCGGCGTGTCAGTCGGCCAGTGCGGAGGCCAGGTCCCGCGCGGCTTGCACGAGTTCCTTGTCCGGTTCGTCGAGCAGGCGCTGGATCGACTCGCGGTGGGCGCGCACGGCTCGGCGTGCTTCGCGTTCCCAGCCCACGTAGTTCTCACGGCGATTGAGCAGCTTGGGGTAGGCGACGGCCGTGGTCTCCCACTGCCGGGCGTCGGCGATGCTCTTCAGCAGCTGAAGGACCTGCACACGGCAGGGGACTTGAGGGAGCTGGGCGAGTTCCCACAGGAAGGGGACCGTGGCGGCGGTGGCCTGGTCCACGACGAAGCCGTACTGGCAGATGCGTTGCCGTAGACGCGCGAGCGCGGCCACGGCGGTGGCTTCGTCACCCGTGGTGATGGCCGCGAGCAGGAAGGGGATGCCCGTGGCGGACCCGGTGGAATCCTGGAGCTCGCGCCACGGGACGTCTCTCAGGTTCTTCAGGGTTGTCTCCATGTCCGCTCCCACGAGAGGCGTTGCGTGATGCCGTGCGCCGGGAGGCTCTGCCGATGCGGCGGCTGTCATGTCGGACCCTGCCAGGGCGGTGATGTCGGCCGAGACGGGGGAGTGGGCAGCATCGCCCAGACGGTCTTGCCCGCACGCGAGCGGGTCCAGCCCCAGTGCTCGGACAGTTCTTCGACGATGCGCAGGCCACGGCCATGGACTTCCAGCGGGGCGTCCGTGCGCGGGTAGACGGGCGGGCTCTCGTACTGATCGGTGACGGCGCACACGAGATGGGCGCGTCGAAGCGTCAGATCCAGTCGCACGCCGTTCTGCCCGGTGGCGGAGTGCGGTGCCGCGTGAAGCACCGCGTTCGTCGCCAGTTCGCTGACGATGAGGACGGCGTCGTCACTGCGGTGGTCCAACTCCCAGAGGCCCAGGGTGCGGCGGGTGAAGGCGCGCGCCTGGGCGAGCCCCTGGCCGGTGTCGGTGATGCACAGGCTGGCGAATCTGGGTGAGTTGCACGCGGGATCGCTTCCCCCGGGCCGCCCTTGCCCCGCGATGGAGGAGCGCGCTTCTTCCATGAGTGAGCCGGTCGGAGCAGCTCGACCCGACGATGGCGCAGCCCTGCCGCTTGCAAGGCTCGGTGCTTCGCGTGCAGGTAACGACACGACATCTCCCTGATGCGACGTCAGGTTCGGTGCGGCAACGGTGCGGTTGACTCCCGGGCTATTATCCATCCCGACAGCGCCCGTCGTGCAATTTCACGGGAAATTGCACGAGTGGTGGCTGGAGCAGGCCACACGGGTTCGGTCCGCTCCAGTGGGCGGCCGACCTGTACACCGTGGTGGAACGTGAACAAGGAGAGTGCGGTGCCGTCAGTGCGAAACGGAATGCGGGCCAGTTCACTGGGCGTTCGCTGGGTGAAGAGTCGGCACAGCAACGCCGAGGGCAACTGCGTCGAGGTGGCGTCCCTGGCCGAGGGGGGCGTGGCGCTGCGCAACTCGCGCGACCCCGACGGGCCGGCCCTCATCTACACAGCGGCTGAAGTGGCCGCTTTCCTGGCCGGGGCGAAGGACGGGGAGTTCGACCATCTGGTGTGAAGCGGAGTCGAGCGATTCCACTTCTGCCGACGCGTGCGACAGAAGGCCGCGGGATGCGAGGATGGACTCCGTCGTCTGCCGTTCTACAGGGAGTCAGGATGTCCGCCGAGTCACCTCGTGTCTCCCGCCTCGAACCGTATCTGACGCGGACCGAGCCCGCTCCGACCTTGCTGAAGATGCTGGTCGGTGTCCAGCTCGCGGGCATCCGCGAAGACGCCGGCCTCGCGCAGGAACAGGCCGCCCGCGCCATCGGGTTCAGCCCGGCGAAGCTGTCGCGCATAGAAGCCGGCAAGGGCCGTCGGCCGCCCACGGAAGGGGACGTCCGCGCGCTGTTGGAGCTCTACAAAACCGATGAGCATGAGGCGTCGGTTCTGCTCCAGTTGCTGCGGCGTGCCGGTGAGCCGGGATGGTGGCAGCGCTACGACAAGCGGCTGATGCCCGAGTGGTTCGATCGGCTGGTGGGGCTGCAGGAGGCCGCTGCCGCCATCCGTACCTTCGAGATCCAGTACGTCCCCGGTCTGCTGCAGACTCCGGCCTACACCAGGGCGGTCGTGGAGCGCGGCCTGCCCACGGCACCGGCCGCTGAGGTGCAGCGCCGTGTCGAACTGCGCATGCGCCGACGTGAACTGCTGCGTCGTGAGGACGGCCCTCAACTGTGGGCGATCATCGACGAGTCGGTCCTGTTGCGTGTGCTGGGCAGTCGCGAGGTGATGCGTGAGCAGCTCGAGTACCTCGTGGAGATGGCTCAGCATCCCCAGGTGACGTTGCAGATCGTGCCCCTGGACGTGACGCACGCCTCCGCGCCCGCCATCCCCATCACTTACCTACGCTTCGGCGGCCTCGATCTACCCGACATCGTCTACCTGGAGCACATCAGGAGCGCGAACTTCCTGGAGGACCGGGACGAGACCGAAGAGTACCGACTGGCTCTGGACCGTCTGGGAGACGAAGCCCTCACCCCGCGCGATTCCCTGATGCTGTTGCGGGACACGGCCGCGGGGCGCTATTCGACCGCGTGACTGCCTCCGGCTCCACCGGCCGGATCCCGGTGGAGCCGACGGGAGCAGTCCCGCGCGGAGGAGTCCCGTGGTCTTACGGTCCTATCGGATCCGGCCTACGCCGCCGAACTCGACCCATTCCTGGGTGAGCTGACGGGGTGCCACCTCGCTGTCGGGCCGCCAGGTGGACACCTCCACCAGACCGGGCTCCAGGACGTCGAGGCCCTCGAACCACTCGGCCACGTCCTTCTCCTGACGGACCCTGCCCCAATGCCCCTGGGTCGCCTGATCCATGAAGTCGGTGACGAACTCCCGGACCTTCTCGTCCTCGCTGACCAGCTGGCACATCACCATGCAGCTGCCGGGCACGAGCCGCTCGGCCACCCGGTGGGCCACGGCGAGCGGACCGTCGGTCTCCCCGTCCGGAATGCAGTGGAAGACCGAGTTGAACAGCACGGCCACCGGCTGCGAGAAGTCGAGCAGGCGCTGGGTGTCCGGGTGGGAGAAGATCTTCTCCGTGTCACGCAGATCGGCGTGGATGACCGTGGTGCGGTCATTCTGGTCCAACAGCGCCCGTCCGTGCACCAGCACCATCGGATCGTTGTCGACGTACACCACGCGCGACGAGGGATCGACGCGTTGCGCGACCTGGTGGACGTTCTCCTGGGTGGGCAGGCCGGACCCGTGGTCGAGGAACTGCCTGATGCCGTACTCGGCTGCGAGGGTCCCGACGACCCGCTGCAGGAAGCGCCGGTTGTTCAGCGCCAAGGCGCGCGTGCTGGGCACGACCTTGTCCAGCTCGGCGCAGGCTGCCCGATCGGCTGCGTAGTTGTCCTTGCCGCCCAGGTAGTGGTCGTACATGCGAGCGGCCGTGGGTACGGTGGCGTCGATCTTCGTGGACAACTGCTTTCCAGCCTGCATCGTTCCCCCAGCTCCAAGCTGCTTCTAGTGGCTTGGCTTGACAGACAATACATCCTAGGCAATGGGCAATTGGGGAGACCAGCCTGTTGACCGAGGATCTCCGGGAAAGCACCCGCGAGCCCCTCTGGCCCGGCGCGTGTCCAGTCCTCGCCGTGGCACCGTGCGGCCGTGCCGCCCGGTGAGGAAACATGGGACCGCAAGCGTTGAAAAACCGAGGTGGAGGTGCGGGTACATGCAGCACGAACGAGCGGGCACTCCGGCCGGTCCCGAGGACCTCGTCGACGTGGCCCGGCTGGTCACGGCGTATTACGCACTGCACCCCGACCCGGCGGAACCCGGCCAGCGCGTGGCCTTCGGTACGTCCGGCCATCGAGGGTCGTCACTGGCGACGGCGTTCAACGAGGACCACATCGCCGCGACGAGTCAGGCCATCTGCGAGTACCGCGAGGGCCAGGGCATCGACGGTCCCCTCTTCCTGGGCGCCGACACCCACGCCCTGTCGGAGCCCGCGAAGGTCACCGCGCTGGAGGTGTTCGCGGCCAACGAAGTGTCGGTGCTCCTCGACAGCGCGGACGGCTACACGCCCACACCCGCGGTCTCGCACGCCATTCTGACCCACAACCGCGGACGGTCCTCGGGTCTCGCGGACGGTGTCGTCGTCACCCCCTCCCACAACCCGCCCGCGGACGGTGGCTTCAAGTACAACCCGCCGAACGGCGGCCCGGCCGGCTCCGAGGCGACTTCCTGGATCCAGGACCGGGCCAACGAACTCATCGAGGGCGGGTTGAAGGGCGTACGGCGCATCCCCTGCACGAGGGCGCTGGCCGCCCCCGGCACCGGTCGCTACGACTTCCTCGGCACCTATGTGGCCGACCTGCCGCACGTGCTGGACCTGGACGCGATCCGCGCGGCCGGCGTGCGCATCGGCGCGGACCCCCTGGGCGGGGCGTCGGTCGCCTACTGGGGACGCATCGCCGAACAGCACACGCTCGACCTGACGGTGGTGAACCCGCTCACCGACCCGACCTGGCGATTCATGACGCTGGACTGGGACGGCAAGATTCGTATGGACTGTTCGTCGCCCTACGCCATGGCCTCGCTGATCGAGCAGCGCGACCGTTTCCGGATCGCCACGGGCAACGACGCCGACGCCGACCGCCACGGGATCGTCACACCGGACGCCGGGCTCATGAACCCCAATCACTACCTCAGCGCCGCCATCTCCTACCTGTACTCCCACCGGGACCAGTGGCCCGCGGACACGGGGATCGGCAAGACACTGGTGTCGTCCGGCATGATCGACAGGGTCGCCGCCGACCTGGGCCGTCAACTCGTCGAAGTGCCCGTGGGATTCAAGTGGTTCGTGGACGGGCTGGTCGGCGGCTCGCTCGGGTTCGGCGGGGAGGAGTCGGCCGGCGCGTCCTTCCTGCGCCGCGACGGTTCGGTGTGGACCACCGACAAGGACGGCATCATCCTGGCCCTGCTCGCCTCCGAGATCACGGCGGTGACCGGGAAGACCCCCTCGGAGCACTACACCGCGCTGACCGCACGCTTCGGTGCCCCCGCGTACGAGCGCATCGACGCCCCGGCCTCCCGCGAGGAGAAGGCGCTCCTCGCGAAGCTCTCGCCCGCACAGGTCAGCACGCACACCCTCGCCGGAGAAGCGGTCACCGCGGTGCTCACCCATGCTCCGGGCAACGACGCGCCCATCGGCGGCATCAAGGTGACCACGGCCAACGCCTGGTTCGCGGCCCGTCCGTCGGGCACCGAGGACGTCTACAAGATCTACGCCGAGTCGTTCCTCGGAGCCGATCACCTCCGTCAGGTGCAGGAGGAGGCCAAGGCCGTGGTCTCGGCGGCATTGAGCGCCTGACGCCACGCGTGTGACCCGAGCGCGAGCGGATGCGGACAAGGGTTGTTCCCGCCACGGCCCTTGTCCGCCACGGCTCTTGTCCGCACCCCTCCTTCAGCCCGTCAACCGGCGTCCCTACCACCCTCACCTGCTGCTGCCACCGAACTGCTGCCTTCGGTCACGGTCGAGATGTCGATGTCCCACTCCAGGTGTCGGAGGAGGTCGCTGTCCCCGGGGCGGGGAGCGGACGCACTTCGCCCGGTGCGTGACGGTGTAGGGAAGCCACGGGAGATCTTGCCGCTGGTCGTGATGTTGTGCTCCACCCGCGGGCGGCGGAGGGCCTCGTAAAGGGAGAGCGCGGACTCGGTGTCGGACGCGTCCCGCAGTGACTTCGCGAGCACGACGGCGTCCTCGAGCGCCATCGACGCGCCTTGCCCGGTCGCGGGGGAGGCCGCGTGGGCGGCGTCGCCGATGATCAGGGTCCGCCCGTGGCGCCATGGTGTGCCGGTCGACATCTCGGTCGCGTTGGTGACCATGATGCGGTCGGTGGTGGCCGCCACCACGTCCGCGGCGGGAGTGGCGTCCCCGCGCAGCAACGGCAGGAGCAGCTCACGCCAGTGGCCGGGCGTGCCGTGCGCGATGTCGTCGGCGGACAGCGGCTCACCGGCCACACGCGCGAACCAGTACGTCTCTCCGCCGGGCGACACCGCACAGCCGAAGGCGGCAGCGCCGCCCCTCACCATGGTGATACGCCCGGTCTCCGCGACCGGGGGCGCCTCACCGGCGTAGCCGTAGAAGACGCTCTCGCCCGCGAAGCAGGGCCGCGTCCGAGGGGCGATCGACTCCCGGACGGTGGAGTTCAGCCCGTCGGCCCCGATCAGCAGGTCAGCGGTCGCGGTGGAGCCGTCGGTGAAACGAGCGGTGACGCCGTCCCGACCGTTCTCGACGGAGGCGAGCCGGGTGCCGCGCCGGAGGCCGATGCCCCGGCGTGCGGCCTCCGCCTGCAGGGCGGCGTTGAACTCGCCACGGCGGAGGCAGCGGTAGGCGAGAAGCGGGTCGTGGGCCTCTCCGAGCGGCATCTGTGCGACCTCGGTGCCCGCTGCGTCGAGCACGCTCATGGCACGAAGCGGGAAGCCGACCTCGGTGACCGCGGCGGAGGCGTCGATCTGGGCGAGGGCACGCATGCCGTTGCTCGCGAGGGTGAGGAAGGCACCGATGTCCTCGGCCGATTCGGGGTGCGCCTCGTACACGGTGACGTCGAAGCCTGCCTTGTGCAGGGCCAAGGCCGTCGCCGTACCGGCGATACCGCCTCCGATGACAATGATCTCCGTCATGTCGTATCCCCTGGCACCGTAGGCCTCTCGCGCGATGTACCTGCGCAGTGCCCAACGCGCGGGCGACTGCGAGGGGTTCCCGACACGACGGTGTCGTCGTCCCCACTTTCTTGAGCGATCGATCCAGATAGGTTAATGTCGGCGCATGGCAAGGACCCGGGAATTCGATACCGAGGCGGCGGTGAGCCGCGCGATGGAGCTGTTCTGGACGCGCGGATACGAGGCGACCTCGGTACGCGACCTGACCGGGCATCTGGGAATCGGGCAGGGGTCCTTGTACGCGGCGTTCGGTGACAAGGACGGCCTGTACCGGGCCGCGCTGGAGCACTACCGCACTACTCTCGCGGCGGCCGCCCTGCGGAGCCTCGAAGAGGGGGCGGACGTCCGGTCCGCCATCCGTACGATGCTGGTCGAGCGGGTCCGGATCGCGGTCGAACGCGGCGGCCGCGGCTGCCTGATGGTCAATGCCGCCTGTGAACGCCTGCCGGAGGACGCGGTGACCCGGCGCACCGTGCGGGACGTGCAGGACGCCAGTCGCGACGCGCTCGCCGATGTGCTGCGCGTGGCGGTGGAGCGGGGCGAGATCTCGACGGGTCGCGACCCGCACACCCTGGCCGCCTTCCTCGTCACCTTCCTCAACGGGCTGCTCGTCTCCTCGAAGATCACACCCGACGTCCGTGCCCTCGAACCCCTCGTGGAGGTCGCGCTGGCCGCCCTCGACTGATTTTTTTCATGCCCGGAATCTGTATCGGTCGATCCAGATAAATGACCGACGTCCACGTCGGCGCAGGCGTCGGCGACACCGCTCGCTTTTTGATCCACGACACCGGAGGATCCATGCCCCCCGCGCAGACCTCGACCGCACCCGCCCTCGGCGGCTCCCGTTGGAACACCTTCCCGGCGGCCGGCACCATGACCGCCCGTCAGTTCTTCGCCGGTGCCGAGCCGCTGCTGCAGGGCGTCATCGATGACAACGCCCTGCAGAGCGTGGACGGTGAGGTGTTGGAGGCCCAGATCCACGCGACGCTCGGCCTCGGCACCCGGGAGACCTCCTTGCCGCTGGCGTTCGGCCCCGACAGTGCCTCGGCAACCCGCGAACTGGGCGCGCAGGCCGAGGCCATCGGCCGGGAGATCGCCTCCTGGGCGACGGCGGCCCTGGACCGGCTGCTCACCCACCGGATACCGCTGCCCGCGGGCCCGCTGGTCGTACGCAGCCACTGCTACGGCCACCTGCTCACCCACGCCGCGGCCGACCTGCTCCTCGGCCGCCGCGGTGGCCCCGTCACGATGCAGCTCTACAACGAGTGGTTGCACCAGATGGTCCTGCTGCGCGACGCCCTGCTGCCCTTCACCAACTGGCAGGATGTCCCGCTCCTGGTCACCCCGACCGGACTGCGGCACATCGAGCCGGCCCGCGACGGTTTCCTCACCGAGGTCCTGGTCCGCCAGATCCGGCATACGAGCGTGGTGGACTTCGCCCGCCACGTCGTCACCGGCACCTCGGGCCCGGCCGGGTACGGCTTCGACCACGACGGCGGAACCGTACTGCCCGCCGTCCTCGACACGCCACCCCTCACCGCCCCCAGGTACCTGCTGACCTGGCGCCCCGACCCGGCCGTCGACGAAACGGCCACGTATGTCGCCGAGGCGCGGGACTACTACGCCGCGCCCCGCACGCTCGTCGAGCACCTGCCGCCCGCCACCGGAACACCGGGGCCGGTCAGGGGTCGTATCGTCACCGGGCCGGTCGTCGACGGGAGCCGCACCACCCGCATCGAAGTGACCCACGACGGCACCACCGCACACATCGACCTCGGCCAGGCCCTGCGCGGCCACCGCTTCGCCCACCGGGCCCCCACCGCAGGTGACGCGACCGTCGGCGACGCCCGAACCGCCGACCTCTGGGCCGTGCTGCGCGCGACCGGGTTGGTGTGGACGGAGGGCGGCGACGTCACCCTGGATGCCACCGGTCAGGACGAGTTCGTCGTGCTGGGACTGCTCGGGCGGCTCTATCCGGACAACGTCTTCCTGCGCCCCGCCGGCCGCCACGCCGATCCGACAACCACGGGCCGCAACGGACCGAGCCGCCTGGTCATCGACCTGCCGGACCACGACGTCACGGACCGGCCGGACAGCCCGCCGAGGACGCGGTGATCACGCGGCCGATGCAGTCAACGGTGCCGGTGTCTAGCTTCCCTTTCGGTCGGCTGCCACGGCGCGGTGGACGCTCTCGCGGAGCAGGGAACGACGCTGTTCGTGAACTTCGGGGGGCTCCTGGGCGGTTGCCGCGTAGACGTTGCTGACCGGTGACCAGGCCATGGACATGGCGATGACCATGGCCATCACGTCGAACGGGTCTCCCTGGCGCACCAGTCCGGCGGCCTGGGCCTCGGCGATCGCCCGCAACTTGCGGTCGTCGAGGCGGTCGGGGTCGTCCACCAGGTGCCCGGTCGGGCGGCGCTCCAGGCGTGCCCAGGTGGCCAGCCGGATCAGGTCGGGACGGCGGAGGTACTCGTCGTAGAGCCGTACGGCCCAGTCCGCGAGGTCGGTGGCGTCGATCGGGACGACGTTCACGATCCGCTCCAGCGAGCCGAAGAAGATGGCGTCGAAGAGCCCTTCCTTGTTGCCGAAGTAGGCGTAGAGCTGTGCCTTGTTCGTGCGCGCGGCGGCCACGATCCGCTCGATGCGCGCGCCGGCGATCCCGTGCTCGGCGAACTCCTGGGTCGCCACATCGAGGATGCGCTGGTACGTAGCCGCTCCGCGCGAGGTCAGGGGCCGGTCCGTCATGCCCGTCAGGGTACCAAACAGAACAGTTTGTTTGCCTGGCACCGCAGGCGCGTCTATGCTGAGATAGACCGAACAGTCTGTTTAAGGAGATGCGCGGTGCGGACAACAACTGGCTGGCAGGCGCACGGCCCGACGGCGCCGCTGCGACGGACGTCGCTGCAGCGGCGCGACCTGCGTCCGGACGACCTTGCGATCCGAGTGGACTACTGCGGCGTCTGCCACACCGATCTGCACGCCGTCCGCAGCCACGACGGCGAAGGGGGCCGCCCTCTAGTGCCGGGACACGAGTTCACGGGCGTGGTGGCCGAAACCGGGCCCGCCGTCACCCGCTTCTCCGTCGGCGACCCTGTCGCGGTCGGCAACATCGTGGATTCCTGCGGGGAGTGCTCGATGTGCCGGGTCGGCCAGGAGAACTTCTGCCACGCCTTCCCGACCCTGACCTACGGCGGCGTCGACCGGCACGACGGATCGACCACCCTGGGGGGCTACTCCCGCGAGTACGTCGTCCGCGACCGATTCGCCCACCCTCTTCCCGCCGGTCTGGACCCGGCCGCTGCCGCTCCTCTGCTGTGCGCCGGGATCACCGTCTGGGAACCGCTGCACACCTTGGGTGTGGGGCCGCACAGTCGCGTCGCCGTGGCGGGTCTCGGCGGCCTGGGCCATCTCGCGGTCAAGATCGCCGTGGCGCTCGGGGCCGACACCTCGGTCATCAGCCGCTCACCCGACAAGGCCGACGACGCTCGTCGTCTCGGCGCCCACGCTCTCGTCGTCTCGACGGACCAGGAACAGATGGCCGACGCCCGTGACCGGTTCGACGTCGTCATCGACACCATCTCCGCCCCGCACGACCTCGGCCCCTACCTGCGCCTGGTCGCCATGGACGGGACACTCAGCCACCTCGGGCACCTCGGACCCGTCACCGTGGAGACCATCGACCTCCTCGTGGGCCGCAAGAAGCTCAGCTCTGCAGGCAGCGGCGGCAGGCCCGCGACCACGGCCATGCTCGACTTCTGCGCCGAGCACGGCATCACCGCCGACATCGAGCTCCTCCCCTCGGCGCGCGTGAACGAGGCCCTCGAACGCCTCGGCCGCAACGACGTCCGCTACCGCTTCGTCCTCGACATGTCCGACCTCGCGGCCTGAAGGAGGTTCCGACCGGCCGTCCCGCTCATCCCTGGCGGGCCGCGTCATACGGTCGGGGTGTGTAGTCCGGCGGTCGTGGGGGACCATGGAAGGCGACGCGCCTGTGGAGACGGGCAGGCCGCGCTCCAGGACGGCGGATGGCCTCGCGTGCCGCCGGCCGCGGAAGGAGTGCCTGTGATGAGCGAAGCCGAATGGCGTCCGTCGGGCATCGACTGGGCTCGCCCCCGCCAGGACAGCGAGCCGTCGCAGCCGAGCGGGCTGATGGACCTTCTCGGCGTCGCGGCGACACTGCTGGACGCGGACGGACGGATCGTCCTGTGGAGTCCCCAGGCAGAGGAGCTGTACGGCTACACCGCGGAGGAGGCGCTCGGGCAGTACGCCGCACTGCTGCTCGTCCGTGAGGAGGACTGGGACTGGGTGATCAAGAAGTTCGCCGAGGTCATGGAGACCGGCCGGGGCTGGGGCGGCACGTTTCCCATCCGGTGCAAGGACGGGAGCACCCGTCTGGTGGAGCTGCGCAACACTCGGCTGCTGGACGACCGCGGCGACTTCTACGCCCTCGGGCTCGGCACCGACTCACCCACGCTTCGCGAGGTGGAGCGGGATGTCGCCCTGTCCACCCGGTTGATCTCGCAGTCCCCCTTCGGGCTGGCGATCCTCGACACCGACCTCAGGTACCTGGCCGTCAACCCCGCGCTGGAGCGGATGCACGGCCTCCCCGCGAAAGAGCACCTCGGCCGTCACTACCGCGAGATCATGAGCCCCGACAAGTTCGAGGTGATCGAGGTCGCGATGAGGAGGGTCCTGGAGAGCGGGGTCCCCCTGGTCGACGAGTCCACCGTCGTCGGCTTCACCCCGGCCGACCCGGAGCAACGGCACGCGTGGTCGATCTCGGTGTACCGGCTGGAGGACACCCAGGGCCGTGTTCTCGGGGTGGCCGAACTCGTGGTGGACGTCAGCGAGCGGTACCGGTCGGCCATGGAGGCCACCGAGACCCGGCGGCGCCTGGCCCTGATCGCCGATGGCTCCGCTCGTATCGGCACCACCCTGGAGGTCGAGGAGACGGCCCGGGAGCTGGCCGAGGTGACCGTTCCCGATTTCGCCGACATGGTCGCCGTCGACGTGCTCGACTCCGTCCTCGACGAGCACCGCTCCGCCTCCGACAACGGCCCCGCGCTCTTCCGCGCCCTCGCCGTGAAGGCCGCCTACCCCACCGAAGCCGTGCTGGCCTCCGATCCGCCGGGCAACATCACCACCTACGAGGCCGATCGCGTGGCCACCCAATGTGTGCGCACCGGCCGCCCCATCCTGATCGCACACGCCGATGGGAACGACCTGAGTCGCATCGCCCGCGACGACCGCGCCGCCACGTTGCTGGCGCGGGCCGGGGTGCACTCCTACATGGCCGTCCCGCTGACCGCACGCGGCGCCGTCCTGGGCTTCCTGGGGCTTTCCCGCGCCCGAGATCCAAGGCCCTTCGACGAGGACGACCTCGCCATCGCCACCGAGCTCGCGTTCCGCGCCGCGGTGTGCATCGACAACGCCCGCACGCATCAGAGCGTGCGCACCGCCGCCGAGACCCTCCAGCGCAGCCTGCTCCCCGACCACCCGTCCCGCCTTCCCGGCCTGCAGGTCTCCTCCCGCTACGTCCCGGCACAGGCCGCCTACGAGATCGGCGGCGACTGGTACGACGTCCTCCCGCTCGGCGGCGACAAGACGGCCCTCGTCGTGGGCGACGTCATGGGCAGCGGCATCGACGCCGCCGCGGCCATGGGGCGCCTGCGCACCGCCACGGCCGCCTTCGCCAGCCTCGACCTGGAGCCGGCCCGGGTGCTCGAGCAGCTCGACTCGATCACATCCGGTCTGGAGCAGTACATCGCCACCTGCCTCTACGCGGCCTACGATCCCCACCGCGGCGAGTGCCGCATCGCCAACGCCGGCCACCTGCCTCCTGTCCTCGTGCGCAGTGGCGAGCGCCCCCGGCTGCTCGACCTGCCCGCCGGTATCCCGCTCGGAGTCGGCGGCGTCCCGTTCGAGGTGACCGCCGTCGAATTCGGCCTGGGCGACAAGCTGGTCCTGTACACGGACGGTCTGGTCGAGACCCGCCATGACTCCATCGACGAACGCCTCGCCGTCCTGGTCCACGCCCTGGAAGTGGCCGACTGCCCCTTGGAGGAGACGTGCGACCGCCTTCTCGAGGGTCTGCGACATCCGCGCGACCGCGACGACGTCGCTCTGCTGATCGCCCGCGCGGTACGTTCCCCGTGACGAGGACGCGGGGTTACTTGCCCCAGATCTTCCGGTACGCCTCCCGATAGCCCGACGGATCCCAGGTCGTGGCCCCGCGGCTGTTGTCGGCCGTGGTGATGTGGACGGGGGCCACATATCCGCCGGCGGGCCGACCGGAGAAGGCGCGGTTGAACTCGTCGACGATCTGCCAGCCCTGCAGGGACAGCGGCTCGGGGACGGTGGCGGCCTGGTACTGCTCGCTGTTGATGCGCTGGAAGGCGGAGGGGTCACCGTCACCCGCGCCAATGTTGAAGGGCGGCCCGGCGCCGTTCTTGCCGGCGGCACGGAAGGCGGGGGCGGCGTCGGCGAAGTACAGATCGTTGATGGCGACGGAGTGGGTCCACGTGCTCCCGAGGCGGGAGAGGAGAGAGGAGATCTCCCGGGGGATGCGGCTGCTCGCGTCCGAGATCGGGATGTTCTCGTACGACAGGAGCCGCACGCCCGAGCAGCTGGCAAGGTCCCTCCTGATCAGCTCGGACTTGTTCCTGGCGAAGGGGATCGAGGCGTCGGTGATGAGCACGACCCCGGCGCGGCCGTCCGAGTGCGCGATGATCCACTGGGCGCTGATTCCGGCCACGGCCTCGACCCGGGTGGTGACGTTGGTGAAGAGCCGGGGCCTTCGGCTGGGTCCGGGGGCGGCGACCGCGTGCCAGCCGATGAGCGGGATGCCTGCCTTGTCGGCCTGGGAGACCTGCTGCGACGTCGAGTTGGGGTCGAAGCCGCCGATGACGATGCCCGAGGGTCTGAGCGCCAAGGCTTCGCTCATCGCCGCCTGGACGCCCACGGGTGTGCCCCCGCCGTCGATCACCCTGACGTTCCAGCCGATGACCCGTGCGGCTTCCCGCACCCCGTTCGCGGCGCCCGCGACGCCGGGATTGGTCATGGTCTGGGCGACGTAGACGATGGTCTTGCCGGGGACTGCCGTGGGGCCGCTGGTCGGCCCGCCCCAGGGGACGTCGGTCCTTTCCGCCTGTCTGACGCCGGTCTTGGCACGGTCCTGGATCGCGGGGCAGCCGCCAGAGCCCGTGGGGGAGTCTCCAGGTCCGTGCGACGAGCCGCGTTCGCAGCCCGCGAGAACCATTGCCGCGATGACCACTGCGGTGGCGACGGACCGCGCCCTCATGACGCCGGGAGTGGCGTTGCGGTTGCCGTGCACGGGAGCTCCTCGCGGAGGAAGGGGCGGGATGATACGGCCGGGAACACACAGGTGGTACCCGTGGCGCGGGTCATGGAGCGGTGCCCGCCGCACCACCGCCCCGCGTCGGGGAGGAGGGTGGCGGAGGCGGCGCGTCGGGCGAGTCGCGGGCCGCCGCGGCGCCGGTGCGAAGGCGGCGGGCGGAGTAGCCGGACAGACCGACGGCCACGAGCAGGGTGCCGCCGTAGAACAGCGGAATCGTCCAGAAGCCCGCGCCCATCTGACCGATGCCCGTGAGGCCGACGGCCAGGACGGCGACGGCGACGACGGTTCCCATGGCGTTGGGGCGGCCGGGTCTGATCGCGGTGGAGCCGAGGAGGGCGGCGGCGAAGGCGGGCAGCAGGTAGTCGAGGCCGACGCTGGGGTTGCCGATCTGCTGCTGGGCCGCGAGCAGGACGCCGGCGAGGCCGACGATCAGTCCCGACGCGGTGAAGGCGTAGACGGAGTACCTGCGTGTCGGAATGCCGATGAGGTCGGCGGCGCGCCGGTTCGCACCGATGACGTACAAGTAGCGGCCGAGCGGCAGCCGTTCCAGCACCAGCCAGAGCACGACGGCGAGACCGAGTACGTAGTAGGTGGGGACGGGAAGGCCGAGGAACATCGAGTCGTAGAGGTCGGTGAAGGCGATGGGGAGGCCCTGCGGGCCGGGGACGATCCGACCACCGTCGGTGACCCAGCCGGTCACGGCGTACAGCATGCTGCCGGTCCCGAGCGTGGCGATGAAGGAGTTGATCCGGCCGAACTCGACGATGACACCGTTGAGGACGCCCACGACCGCCCCACCCAGGATCACCGCGAGGCAGGCGAGGGGCCAGGGCCACCCGTTGTTGACGACGAGTTGCATCACCATCACGTGCGCCAGACCGAGGCCGTAGCCGAGGGAGAGGTCGAAACTGCCCGTCACGATGGGGACCATGGCGGCGAGCGCGAGGACGGCCGGGATCGACTGGGTGGACAGGATCGCGTCGACGGTGTCCAGCGTGGGGAAGGTGCGCGGCAGGGCGAGGGAGAAGATCAGGAAGAGCAAGGCGGTGAGCGCCAGGAGGCCGTACCTGCCGATGAGGTGCGCGCCCGGTCCGTGTGGTCGCCGTGGCCCGCCCGGTCGGCCGAGGTGGCGCAGCGGCCTCGGTCGCTGCGGCCGCGGTCGGGGTGGGGAGGAGTCCGTCATGGGTGGGTCGCGGTTCCGGAGAGGGGCATGGCCGACGCCGCCCGGGTGAGCCCGGCGACGGTGAGGTCCGGACCGCTTAGCTCGGCCGTCACGGACCCGCGGACGAAGACCAGGGCGCGTCGGCACACGCCCGCGACCTCCTCGAAGTCGGTGGAGATCAGCAGGACCGCGAGGCCGGCGGCCAGCCCGTCGTCGAGCAGGCGGTAGACCGCGGCCTTGGCGCCGATGTCCACGCTCGCGGTCGGCTCCTCGAGGATCAGCAGGCGCAGGCCGACCCGGAGCCACCGGCCGATCACGACCTTTTGCTGGTTCCCACCGGACAGGGTGGCGAGGGGGGCCTCGCCGTCGTGGGGCCGTACCGAGAGCCGCTCGATCAAGTCGGCCGCCTCGGCACGTTCGCGGCGGGGGCTGATCCAGCTCAGCGCCGACAGGCCGCCCGCGGCGGGGTTGGCCAGGAGGTTCTCGCGCACCGTCAGCTCCGCGGCGCAGCCCTCCCGCTGTCTGTCGCCGCTCACGAAGCCCACCCTGAGGCGGACGGCGTCGGCGACCGTGCGCGGGCTGTACGGCTGACCGCCGAGCAGGACGCGGCCGTCGAGGACGGCCCGGGAGCCGGCGAGGGCTCGGCCCAGGTCCATGTGCCCGGCGCCCGAGAGTCCGACCAGGCCCAGGACTTCCCCGGGCCCGAGGTCCAGGCTGACGGGTCCCGCGCCGGCGGTCCGAACGCCGTCGAGGGTCAGGACGGCCGGTCCGTCGGCCGGAACCGTGGCGGGCCGGTGGCTGGCCAGTTCCTCGCCGACGATGTCGTGCACCAGACGGGCGGGGCCCCGGCCCGCCAGCGGGCCGTGGCTGACGAGGTGGCCGTCGCGCAGCACGGCGAAGGTGTCGGCGACCTTGTACACCTCGTCCAGCCGGTGGCTGACGTAGAGAATGCCGTGCCCCTGGTCGCGCAGGGCCTGGAGCACGCGGAAGAGCCGGGCGCAGTCCGCGGCGGGGAGTCGGGCGGTGGGCTCGTCCAGGACGATGAGCTTCGCGTGTGCCGCCAAGCCACGGGCGATGGCGACCAGCGAGCGCTCGGCGGGGGAGAGCAGGGAGATCGGCGCGTCGGGGTCGAGATGTCCGGCGACGATTTTCAGGGCGTCGGCGCAGCGCTCCCGGGTCCGCCTCCAGGAAATCAGGCCGCCGCGGCGGGGATACCCGATGCTCAGGGCGATGCTCTCGGCGACCGTCATCCACTCCACGAGACCGAGGTCCTGGTGGACGAAGGACATGCTGGCTGAGGCGGCATGACTTCCGAGCGGGTGCCCGTCCACCGTGATCTTTCCCGCATCGGCCTGATGGACGCCGGCGAGCACCTTGATGAGCGTGGACTTCCCGGCACCGTTGGGCCCCAGAAGGGCGAGGACGCTGCCAGCGTGGACATCGAGATCGACCCCGGCCAGTGCGAGGGTCCCGCCGAACCGCTTGCCGAGCCCGCGGATGCGGACCAGCGGCGTCGCCCCCAAGGGCGGGACGTCCTTCGGGGAAGTGTCGGGAGCGTCATGCACGGACACCTCCGAGGGGTCGTCTGGCGAGTTCTTCCCGACCTTCATCGTCGTCATCAGTGGGGCGAATCTGAGTATTTCAGACATCCTGCCCGCTGCGGTGACTCCAGCGGGTCAGTGGGCCGCCCGGGCGATCCGCGTGTCCCGCGCTCGCTTCTCCCTTGTCCGACGGTCGCGTCCGCTGGACCGCGGACGTGGTCCTTCAGGCGGCGTCGAGCCCGCATTCGGCCCAGATGACCTTGCCCTCGGGCAGATAGCGCGTACCCCAGCTCTGTGCCAGCTGCGCCACGAGGAACAGGCCACGGCCACCCTCGTCGGTGCTGGCCGCCCGGCGCAGGTGCGGGGCGGTGTTGCTGGCGTCGGAAACCTCGCAGATCAGGGTGCGGCCGTGCAACAGCCGTACCCGGATGGGCCCGGCCCCATGGCGGATCGCGTTGGTCACCAGCTCGCTAAGCATCAGCTCGGCGGCGAACGCGGCCTCGTCGAGTCCCCAGTCGGCCAGTTGCCGCAGGGCGGAGGCACGGACTTCACTGACCCGGGCCGGATCGGCGGGCAGGTCCCAGGCGGCGATCCGGCGAGGGTCCATCGCGTGGGTGCGGGCGACGAGCAGGGCGATGTCGTCGCAGGGGTGGGCGGGCGCGACTGTTTCCAGGACTGTCTGACAGGTCTGCTCCGGTGTCTGTTCGGGGTGGGCCAGGGCGCCGCGCAGCTGGTCGAGGACCACGTCGACGTCGCGTTGCCGGTCCTCGATGAGTCCGTCCGTGTAGAGGAGCAGCCGGCTGCCCTCGGGGAGGTGGATCTCGGCGGATTCGAAGGGCAGGCCACCCAGGCCGAGAGGGGGCCCGGCCGGCAGGTCGGGGAACGACACCGTGCCGTCGGGCCGCACCAGCGCGGGCGGAGGGTGGCCGGCCCGGGCCATGGTGCACTGCTGCGAGGTCGGATCGTAGACGGCGTACAGGCAGGTCGCGCCGATGACACCGGCACCGGCGGCGGGTTCCTCCCGGTCCAGGCGTCCCACGAGGTTGTCGAGGTGGGTGAGGACTTCGTCCGGGGGGAAGTCGAGTTCGGCGAAGCTGCGCGCGGCGGTGCGCAGCTGGCCCATGGTGGCGGCGGAGAGCATGCCGTGGCCGACGACGTCCCCGACGAAGAGGCCGATACGGGTGCCGGAGAGCGGGATGACGTCGTACCAGTCTCCGCCGACGTCGGATTCGGCGGGCAGATAGCGGTGAGCGATCTCCACGGCGTCCTGGACTGGCAGATCGTGCGGCAGCAGGCTGCGCTGGAGGGTCAGGACCATGGTGCGTTCGCGCGTGTAGCGCCGGGCATTGTCGATGGACAGGGCGGCACGGCTGGCGAGTTCCAGGCCCAGCGAGCGGTCGTCGTCACCGAAGGGGGCCGGGTCCTGCGCACGGTAGAAGCTGGCGATGCCCAGGATCACGCCGCGGGCCACCAGGGGGACCGCGATGAGGGAGTGGACCTGGGTGAGCAGCCGTTCGGTGTGCTCGGGGTCCTGGGCGAGCCAGCCCGCAGCGGCCTTCAGATCCGGTTCCAGCACTGCCTGCCCGCTGGTCAGACAGCGTATCTGCGGAGTGGTCGGGCCGAAGTCGACCTGCTTGCCGACCGGGCTGAAGGGAAGGTCGTCGCTGATCCCGTGCACCACCGTGCGGTGCAGGTCGGTGCGGGGGTCGGCGGACTCCTCGCCGCGCAGTACGGCCTCAGGGAGGTCGATGGTGACGAAGTCGGCCAGTCGTGGGACCGCCGTCTCGGCGAGTTCCTGGGCGGTACGGCGCACGTCCAGGGTGGTACCTATGCGGGCGCTGGCCTCGGACAGCAGCTCCAGGCGGCGGCGCGCGGCCAGGGCGTACGTCCCTACGCGCGGTTCCCCCACCATCACGAGCCCTCTTGCCCGGGGCGGGGCGTCGGGGTGATCGTCCGCCACGCCACCCCTGCCGACGGTGCCGAACGGGCCGTGGGCGATGTCGGGAAGGTGCCTGGCGAGCGTGGCGACGGGCAGACGCCCGGGGGCCGCCGCGGCCGCAACGAACCGGGGCGGCGGGACGGCGGTGACCACGGCGAGCCGACCGGAACCGCCCGGGGTTACGTCGACCTGGGTCGGGACGGCGAGGGGCTCTCGCGGTGCGGGGCCGGGCAGGACGGCCTCGATGGCAACGCCTTCCACCCCTGAGCCACTTCTCATCGGACGGCTCACGAGAGTGACCCGCCGACCGTCGAACAGGGACACGACGGCGGCGGCCCGCTGCCCGCGCGAGATCAGCTCGGCGGCCTTCTCCGTGAGGACCGCCCGGTCGCGGGGATGCAGTTCGAGGGCCAATTCGTCCACGCCGACGGTGTGGTGAAGGCCGGCGGAGGTCGCGGCTCCGGTGTCCAGGTACGCCCGCAACAGAGCGCGCTCACGCGCGGAACTCTGCCTCAGCAGCCGCCGCTCGATGGCCTGGGCCGCCTTGCGTAGCGTGATCGCCAACTCCGGGTCTTCGGTGCTGCTCGGATAGCCGAAGCACAGCACGCCCTCGATACGACCGCTGAGTGGATCGCGGACGGGAAGCGCGCGGCAGGCGCTTCGCTGGGAGCGCTCGGCGAAGTGCTCGGCACCGTGAACCCGGATGAGTTGCCGCTCCGCCAGTGCGAGACCGATTCCGTTGGTACCCGCGACCCGTTCGGCGAACACGAATCCCGGAACGCGCTGAAACGCCGGAAGGCTCCTGGCCAGCGACGCCTCTCCGAAACGGCGCAGGAGGACCGTGCCGCTCGCATCGGCTACGGAGATGTTCATCTTGCTGCCGGCGAACCTGGCCTGCAGCCGGTCGAGCACGGGGACGGCCGCGCGGACGATCCGGGCGTCGCGGTCGAAATCATCCCGGAAGGGCAGGTCGGCCTGGTCCGGCGAGAGGCCGAGGGAGCGGCTGCGCTGCCACGAACTCAGGATCGATGTGCGCACGCCCGCCTCGACGGGCTCACCCTGAAGAAACCGCTCACGGGAACGGGCAGGCCCTGTGCCGCCTGTCGCGTGCCCCGTCGGCATCGGTTTCCCGCCGGTCAGAACCACGCTTCGCCTCACTCGCGTTTTCGACAGTCCATTCGCCGAAAATCACCTGCTATACACTAGAATACCGAGAATGCCCTTATTGGGGATATTGGTCATGGTTTATGGTCACTCGCACGCGCCATGACCGTACGGGGTTCTACCGGAGGCGTGGACGGGATGGTGTCCATCGTGGACCAGGACACCGAGGATCTGGACGCCGTGTCCTACACGCCGACGGCACCCGAGTGGGCCAGGTGCATCACTCGTCTGCTTTTCCGTGAGCGCGCGTGCGGCGCAGCCGGTGCAGGCTGACGTACATCCCGCCGTCCTCCGAAGGCGAACAGTCAGCGCGATGAAGGAGGTGCTCCTCGCATCGTGAACTCCGTGCAGAAGGTCGTCCTCATCACCGGCGCTTCGCAGGGCATCGGCGCCGCCCTTGTCACCGCCTACCGCGAGCTCGGCTACGGGGTCGTGGCGATCTCCCGCTCCATCGGTGACTTCAGCGACCCCGAGACGCTGGCCGTGCGGGCCGATGTGACCGAGCGGGGCGTCGGCGCTCGCGTCGTCGAGGCGGCTCTCGGGCGGTTCGGCCGGATCGACACGCTGATCAACAACGCCGGAATCTTCATCGCCAAGCCATTCACCGAATACACCGACGAGGACTACGACGCCGTGGCCGGGGTGAACTTGCGCGGCTTCTTCGAGGTCTCCCGCAGCGCCGTCGCCGCCATGCTCTCCGGGACCGGTGGGGGCCACCTGGTGAACGTCTCGACCACCCTGGTCGACCACGCCGACTCGAGGGTGCCCGCAGCGCTCGCGTCGCTGACCAAAGGTGGGCTGAACGCGGTCACCAAGGCGCTGGCGATCGAGTACGCGTCCCGCGGCATCCGGGTCAACACCGTCGCGCTCGGCACCGTCCGTACCCCGATGCACGCGACCGCGGAGTACGAGGCTCTCGCCGCGTTGCAGCCGATCGGCCGGGTGGGCGAGATCGACGACGTGGTCGACGCGATCCTGTACCTCGAGAGCGCCTCGTTCGTCACCGGAGAGATCCTGCACGTCGACGGGGGCCAGAGCGCGGGGCGCTGAACGGCGGTGCGCCGGGCCCCCTGCCGGCACATGTGCCCTCGATTGCCGCCACGTCAACAACCGGTGACGGCCGGTTCGCGAAATACTTTCGGAAACGTGCCGGTGACACAGCGGCGTCGCGTCCCAATACTGTCTCCATCCGGCTCACGCCTCATTGAGTGGAATGTGCAGCCGTGAGCAATTGGGGCTGTCGGCCTCACACTCCGTCAATCGGCGTTTCTCGACAGGGACTTCGTGCCGATCCTCCCAGGGGAATTGCATTGATGAATAAATTGGTACGGAAGGCTCTCGCGTCGGCGACAGCCGTCGGCGTCGGCCTGGCGTTCGGCATAGCCTCCGCGGTGAGCGCGTCGGCATATCAGCCGAGCCCGTCGAACTTGTATGTGGCGGACAACCCCGCCGCGTGCAACAAGAACCCCTGCGTTCTGTACCCGAAGTCGGCCCAGCTTCCGAGCGGCCGGATCGTGGCGGCGTTCGAGAACGATCAGACCGCCCCGGTGGGCCAGACGATGCCCGTCTACAAGAGCGACGACGAGGGGACGACGTGGCAGAAGCTGGCCGATGTCAAAGCACCGGCCTACCTCTCGAGTGACGCCAAGTACGCGAAGTACACGAGCAATTGGACGAACCCGTATCTCTATGTGCTCCCGCAGAACGTCGGAAACCTGAGCGCCGGCACCCTGCTTCTCGCGAGTGTGGTCTCAGGGGACGACTCTTACTACGAGGAGCAGAAGGCCGCCAATTCCAGTTGGACGCCGTCCAGTGACGGCGACCGAAAGGACGTGGCGCTCGCGCTGTACTCCAGCACCGACGACGGCGCGAACTGGAACATCGTCAACATCATCGCCACCGGCGGCTGGCAGGGCGGCAGCGCGGGAAGCCTCGGGCGCGTCTCGACCGCCAACACCCACGCGCAGGTCGACCCGGTCTGGGAGCCGCACCTCGTCGCCCGGAACGGCCAACTCGTCGCCTACTACTCGGACGAGAACGACTACCTCGGCTACGACGCCGGCACCGGCGTGCCGGTCCTCGACCCGGACAACGACACCGCGCCGGACTCGGGTGGCCAGGTCCTCGTGCACAGAACCTGGGACGGCGGCAGCACCTCCTGGAGCGGACCGGTCGTCGACGTCCCGGGTTCCACCGTGGACCGCGGCAACGGCAAGACGGAGATCGGCGGCGGCCGTCCGGGCATGACGACGATCGCCCCGACCACCGACGGCAAATGGCTCCTCACCTACGAGTACTGGGGCGGCGGAACGAACGTCCGATACAAGATCGCGGACGATCCCCTGAAGTTCTACGCGGCCGCCGACGCCCCGATCACCAACCTGCCCGTGCCCACCGGCGGACACGCGCTGTCCACGGGCGGCAGCCCGGTGCTCCTCCCGATGCCGGACGGACGGATCGTCTACAACGCGTCGGGCAGCGGCAGCGTCTGGGTGAACGAGTCCGGTCTCAGCAACGGGTCCTGGAAGGAGTACCAGACACCGATCGCCGCCGGATACAGCCGCAATCTCCAGTACGTGACGGGCACGGGACGCGTCCTCGTCCTCCAGGCATCCTGGAGCGGCGGAAGCGTCGGGCCCGTGCGCTACGCCGAGGTCGACCTCGGCCGGTCCGACGGGACCTACGACACCCTCGTCAACCGCCTGACCGGCCAGGTCCTCAGCCCCGACACCGGCAAGACGCAGGACGCGAACCTCACCGGAAACGTCCCCGACCTCGTCCTCAAGGCCCGGAACACCTCGGACGACGCGCAGCGCTGGCACCTCACGGCGAAGGGCGCCAACGTGACCCTGCTCAACAAGACCGGCGGCCGCTCGGTCGCCATCTGGACCGGCACCGCGACGGCCGGGCAGAAGCTGGCCCAGTGGGTCGACGACGGCGCCACCGACAAGCAGTGGACCCTGGTCTCCTCGTCGACCAGCGGGTACTACAAGCTCCGCTCGGTCAAGAACACCAGCCTGTACATGAGCGGAGCGACCGCGGGGGGCTCCGTCACCCTGGCGGCGTCGGCCGACGACGGCTCACAGGACTGGCAGCTGGTTCAGGACCCCCTGCCCACGGACGCGACCTTCACCCTGAAGGGCGCCAACTCCGGCCGCTGCCTCGACGTCCCGAACGGCCAGACGGGCGTCCAGGTCCAGATCTACGACTGCTCGGGCAACGCCAACCAGACCATCACCCAGACCGCGGTCGGCGAACTCCGCGTCTCCGGCAAGTGCCTCGCCGCGAACGGTGACGGCACCACCGCGGGTACCAAGCTCATCCTCTGGGCCTGCAACGGGAAGTCCAGCCAGAAGTGGTGGTTCCGGCTCGACGGTTCCGTCGTCAACCGCTCCAACGGTCTCGCCATCGACGTGACCAACTGGGCGACGGCCAACGGCTCGCCCGTGGCACTCTGGACGGCCCTCGGCAACGCCACCCAGAGGTGGAGCCGGGGATAATCGGTTCGGGCGGGGTGCGTGCCGCACCCCGCCCGAACGGCCGTCAGCGGGACCCGTCCGTGTGCCGGGGAACGGACGTCGACGTCCGCAGCACCAGCTCGGTCGCCAGCTCGATCCGCGGGGACACCGGCGGTCGGCCCTCGGCGAGTTGCATGAGGACCCGAGTCGCCTCGTGCCCCAGCTCCTCGAACGGCTGGCGTACCGCACTCAGGGGTGGACAGGCCATGGCCGCGACCAGGGTGTCGTCGAAGGACATGACGGCCAGATCGTCCGGTACGCCGAACCCCTCCTGGCGTGCGGCCTCCAGCACGCCGAGGGCCTGCGCGTCGCTGGCCGCGAAAACGGCCGTGGGCGGCTCGCCGGAGCGGAGGATCTGGAGGCTGGCGGTCAGCGCCTCGTCGTAGTCGAAGTCGGTGGAGCGGACGATCGACGGGTCGTAGCCGATCCCCGCTTCCTCCAGGGCCGCCCGGTAGCCGTGCAGGCGAGCCGCCCCGGCCAGGGAGTGCGAGCGGCCCGCGACCATGCCGATCCGGGTGTGCCCGAGCCCGAGGAGGTGCTGCATCGCGTCCCTGGCGCCGTTCCAGTTGGTCACCCCGATGCTCGGGATGTCCAGGGACGGCGCGCTGAGCGGGTCGATCAGCACCACCGGGAGGCGTTGTTCGACGATGCGACGCTGGTCCTCCTCGGCCAGCATCGAGATCACGATGATCAGCCCGGCGGCACCGAGCGCCACGCACTCCTCCAGCCACCGTGAGATGGGCCGCCGACTCGTCGTCCCGGTCACCACGTTGATGCCGAGTTCGCCGGCCGCGTCCACGATTCCGCGGGCGACCTCCAGTGTGTAGGGCCCGGACATGTCCCGGAACACCGCGATGATCTGCCGGGGTCGGGCGGGCTCCGGCTCCCACGGGCGGACGTACCCGTTGCGCGCCAGCAGCTCCTCCACGCGGGCCCGGGTCGCCGCACCGACGTCACGGCGCCGGTGCACGACCTTGGACACGGTGCTGAGAGACACCCCCGCCTCGGCGGCGATGCCCGTCAGCAGCCCGTACTGCGTCTCCAGTTGAGCCTTGCCCTGAGCTGCCACCCGATGCCCGCCCCATTGCCGACACCGATGCGCCGAAAACGCATCGAATCCCTGGTCAGAACCTCCGCCGCAAGCTAACGGGACCGTGTGCCCAGGGGCAAGACCGGTGCCGCCGCTGCCGTGACTGCCCGGCTACGCCCGCTCGACGGTCACCCGCACGGTGTGGTGTCGTACGACCGTCGCGTCCCGTTCCTCGCCGATGAGCCGGACCGCGCCGCGCGCCGGGGTGTCCAGACTCGACGATCCCGCGTACAGCAGGATCTCGCCGGGCTCGACGACACGGTGCCCCGCCAGGCCGGTGAAGGCCAGCCGGTCGGTGTGCACGGCGAAGCGGACCGTGGCGCTCTCGCCGGGGGCGAGGTCGACCTTGGCGAAGGCCAGCAGCGCGCGAACCGGCCGGGTGACCTGGGCGACCGGGTCGACGGCGTAGAGCTGGACCGTCTCGGCGCCGGGCAGGTCACCCGTGTTCCGTACCTGCGCGGAGACGGTGAACTCCCCGTCCGTGGGCACCTGTTCACGGTCGACGGCCATCCCGTCGATCTCGAAGGTGGTGTACGAAAGGCCGTGCCCGAAGGGGAACGCGGGGGTCGGATCGAGGTTGGACAGCCAGCTCTGCCGGTCGCCCAGCGGCGGGTGGAGGTAGGTGTGGGGCTGACCGCCGGGGGACATGGGGAGTTGCACCGGCAGTTTCCCGCTGAAGTTCCCCGTGCCGGCGAGGAGTTCGGCCACCGACCGGCCGCCCTCCTCGCCGGGCAGGAAGACCTGCACCATCGCGGCGGCGTCGGCGGCGAACCGGCCCACGGCGTAGGGACGTCCACTGCTGACCACCAGGACGACCGGCCTCTTGGTTGCGAGGACCGCCTCCACCAACTCCTCCTGCACGCCCGGCAGTCGCAGATCCTCGACGTCGCAGCCTTCGCCGGAGGTGCCGACGCCGAACATGCCGGCCTTGTCCCCGACGACCAGGACGGTCACGTCGGCGGTGGAGCAGGCCTCCACGGCGGCCGGGATGCCGCTGCGGTCCTCGTCACGGATCGGGCAGCCCTGGGCGAACTGCCATTCCACACCCGGCAGTTCGGCGGTCAGCGCGGTCCGCAGGGACACCGCCTCCACCCCGTTGCCGAGGTCGTCGCGGTCGGCGAGGACGTGGTTGGGGAAGCTGTAGCAGCCGAACATGGTGCGGACGTCGTCGGCGCACGGGCCGATCAGAGCGATCCGGCCGGCCGGGGGGAGGGGCAGCGTTCCGTCGTTCGTCAGCAGCACGGCGCTCGACCGGGCGACCGCGTGGGCAAGCCGACGGTGCTCCGGTTTGTCGAGGTCGAGCGCCCCGGCGCGCAGGGCGGGTGGGCGCGGGTCCCAGCCGGGGTCGAGCAGCCCCAGCTCGATCTTCTGGCGCAGCACCCGGCGTACCGCCCGGTCGACCGCGCTCTCGGCCACCTGCCCCTTCTCCACGGCGCTCACCAGCGCCTCGCCGAAGCCGCGTTGGTCGGGCAGTTCGACATCCATCCCGGCCCGCAGGGCGAGCGCCCCGGCCGCGGGCAGGTCGGCCGCCACCCGGTGCGCGTTCACCAGGAACGGCAGCGACCAGTAGTCGGAGACGACGGTGCCCTCGAAGCCCCACCGGTCGCGGAGCACGGACGTCAGCAGCCACTCGCTCGCGGCGGGGGCCTCGCCGTCGATCTCGGCGTACGAGTTCATGACCGACCCCACACCCGCGGCGACGAGCCGTTCGAAGGGCGGCAGGATGACGTCGAACAGCTCCCGGCGGCCGAGCCGTGCGGGGGCATGGTTGCGGCCGCCCATCGAGGCGGAGTACCCCGCGAAGTGCTTGAGGGTGGCGACCACCCCCGCGCTCTGCACGCCCAGGACATATGCCTCGGCCATCTCGCCGACGAGATACGGGTCCTCACCGAAGGTCTCCTCGCAGCGGCCCCAGCGGTAGTCGCGGATCACGTCGACGACGGGGGCCAGACCCTGGTGGACACCGGCCTCGGCCATGTCGGAGCCGATGGCCTCGCCGACCCGGCGGATGAGGGCGGGGTCGAAGGTGGCCGCCATGCCCAGGGAGGTCGGGTAGATCGTGGCGCCGTAGGCGGTGAAGCCGGTCAGGCACTCGTCGTGCGCCATGGCCGGGATGCCGAACCGGCTCTGGCTCATGACCTGTCGCTGGTGCCCGGCCAGCAGCCGGGCGTGTTCCGACGCGGGCCGGGGGAGGGTGCCGTAGGGGCGGGTGAGCTGGCCCAGGCCGTGCCGGGCGGTCTCGTCGAGGTCCCCGACCCGGCCGAAGTGGTTGCTGCCCGGGGCGACTTCGGGGCCGTCGGCCTCGATGTCCTCCCAGGTGCTGCTCAGTTGCGCGACCTTCTCGGGCAGGGTGAGCCGGGCGAGCAGGGCCTCGACGCGCTCGTCGACCGGCAGTGCGGGGTCGGTCCAGGGGCGATCGGGCCCGGCGCTGTCTCCCGGGTGCGGGAGGCCGCCGTGGTCCGGCATGGTGGTCGTCATTCACGACTCCTCGGGGAGGTATGGGGGAACGCGTCGCGGCGGCCGGGCATGCCAACCCGGCCGCCGTCGCGGGACGCGTTGCTGAGACGAAGGTGGGGAGGCGGGCGAGGGCCCGCTACTTGGAGAATCCGGCGGTGAGGCCGGCGACGAGCTGGCGCCGCGCGAGCACGAACACCACGAACACGGGCAGCGTGGAGAGCACCACCGCGGCCATGGTCGCCGGAACGTCGATGCCGAACTGCCCTCGATAGAGCGTCAGGGCGAGCGGCAGCACCGCCTTGTCGCCGCTCTGGGTGAGAATCAGCGGGAAGAGGAAGCCGTTCCAGACCTGGAGGCCGTCGTACACGGCGACCGTCACCAGCGCCGGGCGGGCCAGCGGCGCCGCGAGCGAGACCAGCATGCGCCAGTCGCCCGCGCCGTCGACGACCATCGCCTCGAACAGGGAACGGGGCACGTCCCGCAGGAAGCTCACCAGGATCATCACGGTGATGGGCAGCGCGAACGCCACCGACGGGAGCACGATGGCCGCGAGGCTGTCGTACAACCGCATCCGGATGATCAGCAGGTACACCGGGATGATGACCGCCTGCAACGGGATCGCCAGGCCCAGCAGGAACAGCCGGAACGTCACCCGCGACCAGCGGCTGCCGGAGTTGCGGACGATCGCGAACGCCGCCATCAGGGCCGCGACGACGGTGAACACGACCGTCGCCACGGTGACGACGGCGCTGTTGAGCAGATAGGTCGCGAAGTCGCCGTCCAGGACGGTTCGGTAGTTCGCCAGGGTGGGGTGTCCGGGCGGGGCCAGCGGACTCGCGGTGGTGAAGTCCGTACCGCTGCGCAGGCTGGTCACGACGAGCCAGTAGACGGGCACGACGACCAGCGCCGTCCACAGCAGCGCGGCGCCGCCGGTGACGACACGGCGCAGGGCCGTCGCCGCCCGGTACGGCCAGGGGGCCCGCCGCGCCGTCGCCGGACGCCCGGCGGCGTCCGCCCCGTCGTCCTTGCCGACACCCGCGCGCGTCCGTGTCAGGGTGGTGCTCACAGGCCCTCCTGTTGGCTGTCCATCCGGGTGAACCCGGACATGCGGGTGGTCAGCAGCGACAGACCGAGGCCGAACGCCACCAGCAGAGTGGCGACCGCGCTGGCCCGACCCATGTCGTGCGCCTGGAAACCCGTGATGTACATGGCCAGCGGCAGCACGCGGGTGGCGGTGCCGGGACCGCCGGTGCCGCCGGACAGCACGAAGATCAGGTCGAAGTACGTCAGCGAGCCCACCAGCATGAGCGTGCTGGACGTGACCATCGTGTACTTCAACTGCGGCAGCGTGATGCGCAGGAACCGGGTCGCGGGACCGGCGCCGTCGATCGCGGCGGCCTCATACAGCGCGGTCGGGATCTGCCGTATGCCGGCCTGGTAGAGCAGTGCGTGGAACGGCACGAACTGCCAGGCGATCACGAAGACCACCGTGTACAGCGCCAGGTCCGGAGAGCCCAGCAACGGCCGCGCCAGCCAGTGCAGTCCGGGCGTGGCACCGATGCCGAACGACGGGTCGAGCAGGGCCTGCCAGGTCAGTCCGATCGCCACGGCGGACAGCAGCAGGGGCAGGAACCAGAGCACCGCGAAGAGGGAGCGCAGGCGCCCGTGCGGCGCCTGGAAGACACCGAGGGCGAGAGCAAGCGGCGTCTGGACCAGCCAGCTGATCACCATCACCTTGACAGTGAGCCACAGCGCCTGCCAGGTGGCACCGTCCGTCAGGACGGAACTCCAGTTGGCGCCGCCGGCCCAGCCGATGGAGCCCAGGCCGTCCCAGCGGGCGAAGCCGAGCGCCACCACGCCCACGAGAGGGACCAGACCGAACAGACCGAAGAGGATCAGGGCGGGGGCCGCCATGAGAGCGCCACTGAAGCGGCGCCCCCCACGGCCGGTCGTACGGGGGGTGCGGAGCGTGGTGGCCACTACGAGCCCGCCTTGCTCATGTTCGCGCCGAACTGCTCGGGCTTGATCTGCCGCAGGAACGACTTGTCGACGTTGGTCAGCAGCGGGTCGGCCTGGTCCGAGGGCAGGGCCTGGTCCCAGGAGAGCTGGAAGCTCGGGGCGTTCTGCACCAGGTCGTAGACGAACGTCAGCCACGCCTTGTCGGACGACTTCGTCGACGCCAGCTTCGACTCCAGGCCGTTGACCGGCGGCACGCTGCCCGCCGCGAGGTAGGCGTCGATCTGGGAGTCGTCGAGGACGTAGTTCTTCAGGTAGGCGATGGCCGCGGACTTGTGCCCGCTCGACGCGTTCAGCGACAGGAAGTTCGAGGGGTTGCCGACGATGCTCTTCGCGTTGTCCGCGCCTCCGGTCAGCGCCGGGAAGGCGACATAGCCCAGGTCCTTCTTGACGAAGTCCGGTGCGGCCTTGACGAGGTTGGCGTACTCCCAGGTGCCCATCACCTCCATGCCCGCCTTGCCGGTGTAGAGCAGGGCCGTGGAAGCGCCCTGGTCGTAGTTCACGGAGGAGGCGTTGTTCCCGAACGCGCCGGCCTTGGCCAGGTCCTGGAGGTACTGATTGGCCTTGGTGACCGTCGGATCCGTCCACGCCGTGGCGTCACCGGAAGCGATCTTCGAGAACGCCCGGGACCCGCCCGTGCGGTCGAGCAGGTACTCCAGGTACATCAGCGTGGGCCACTTGGAGTTCGCCGCGAGGGACATCGGAATCGCTCCGTCGCCCTTCAGCTTCCCCACGGCCGTCATGAGTTCGTCGTACGTCTTCGGCGGTTCCACGCCCGCGCTCTTGAGCACCTTCTTGTTGTAGTAGAGGACGACCGGGGCAAGGCCGTTGGCGGGAACGCCGTAGACCTTGCCGTCGAAGGTGGCGCTCTGCATCACGCTCGGCGTGAACCGGTCCGTCTTCACCTGTGCAGCCGTCAGCGCGTCGACCTTGCCCGCCTTGACGTAGTCGTCCAGCGCTCCGCCGCCCCAGTTGAAGAAGAGGTCAGGCGCCTGGTTCGCGCCGAAGGCCACCCGCAGCTTCTGCTTGTAGTCGTCGTTCGCGTACAGCTGCAGCGTGATCTTCTCGTCGGGGTGGTCCTTGTTGTAGGCGTCGACGGACTCCTTGAGGATCGTCTGGTCGTTCAGCGCCCACATCGTCAGGCCCTTCGCCGACGTCGTCGTGGACGGTCCCGAAGTCCCGCACGCGGCGAGGCCGAAGGCCGCCGCGACGGTGACGGCGGACGCGACGACGCGTCGGGCTCTGATGTTCCGGAATCCGCGCATGTTCTGCCTCATCTCTCTGCACGCCATGGGTGCGTCAGGCAGATCGGAAAGCATTACGAAAGGCTTTCGGATGGTCCGCCGAGGCGGCCTGCCTGCTGGATCGGGAGACTGACATGTCCTTCACACGCGGGACAAGGAGGGGAAATGCCTCAGTTACGAAAGACTTTCGTGACGCGGACCCCGCCCGTGGAGACGGGCGGGGTCCGGTATCGCATGCGCGGATGACTTCCTGCTCGCGCAGCGTGCGCACACGCTCGTGGTCGTGCGCGGCACCGCCGACAGGCCGTCGGCGGTGCGTGCTAGCCCTTGTAGGCCTTGAGCATGAACAGCCAGACTTCGCTGACGGTGGGGAAGCAGGCGACGGCGTGCCGCAGTCGCTTGAGGGGGATCTCGCCCGCGACGGCGACGGTTGCGGAGTGCAGCAGTTCACTGACGCCGGGGCCGACGAAGGTGACCCCGAGGAGGACTTCACGGTCGAGGTCGACGACCATGCGGGCTTGGCCCCGGTAGCCGTCGGCATACAGGTTCGCCCCCTGGGCCTGAGCGAAGTCCACGTCGACGACGGAGACGCGGTGGCCGGCTCCGGTGGCCTGTTCGGCGGACAGGCCCACGGCAGCGGCCTCGGGGTCGGAGAAGAAGACCTGCGGCACGGCGTGCTGGTCGGCGGTGGTGGCGTGGTCGCCCCAGGGCCCGTTGTCGAGCGGCAGCCCCTTGGCGCGGGCGCCGATCGCGTCGCCCGCCGTCCGCGCCTGGTACTTGCCCTGATGGGTGAGCAGGGCGCGGTGGTTGACGTCACCGAGGGCGTAGAGCCAGGTGCCCTCCATTCCACGGACCAGACAGGTCTCGTCGACATCGAGCCAGGATCCGGGAGCCAGGCCCACGGTCTCCAGGCCGATGTCGTCGGTGCGCGGCGCCCGACCGGTGGCGAACATGACCTCGTCGGCCTCCAGCCGGCTCCCGTCGTCGAGGCTCAGGGTGACCGGGCCCGCCGGGTCGGGGCGGCTCAGCCCGGTCACCGAGACGCCGATGCGTACGTCCGCGCCCGCCTCGGTGAGCCCTTGGGTGACCACGTCGCCGACGAAGCTCTCCATCCGGGGCAGCAGCGGGCGGCGGGCCAGCAGGGTGACCTGGGTGCCGAGGCCCTGCCAAAGGGTGGCCATTTCCACGCCCACCCCTCCACCGCCGACGATGGCGAGCCGGCCCGGCACCTGGCTGGAGTCGGTGCCCTCGCGGTTGGTCCACGGGCGGGCTTCCTCGATGCCTGGTACGTCGGGCAGTACAGGGCGGCTGCCGGTGGCGATGGCGACCGCGTGGCGGGCGTTGAGAGTGCGGCGCCCGCCGTCGGCGGCGGTGACGGTCGCCCGGCGCGGTCCGTCGATCCGGCCCTGTCCGCGGAACAGATCGGCGCCGATGGACTTGACCCAGTTGGCCTGCCCGGAATCGTCCCAGTCGGTGACGTAGTGATCGCGCCGGGCGAAGACCCTGGCGGTGTCGAGCCGTCCGGTGACCGCCTGGCGGGCACCGTCGACCCTGCGTGCGTCCGAGACGGCGATGACCGGCCGCAGCAGTGCCTTGCTGGGTACACAGGCCCAGTACGAGCACTCACCGCCGACCAGTTCACGCTCGACGACGGCGACGGTCAGCCCGGCCGCGCGGGCGTGGTCGGCGACGTTCTGGCCGACCGGGCCGGCCCCGAGCACGATCACGTCATAGGTGTCTTCCGCGGTGTCTCTCGCGGCGGCTTCTGGAGTGATTTCGGGTGAAGTGTTCATGATTCCATCGTTCCTCGGGACGTGGCGATCCGCTCGGCTCACGGTCGGCGGGGCGTGACGGATCGCGAGCTCCGCTGTGGGCGGTGACGGCTGTGGCGGATCGCAGGCCGGTCAGAAACCGGGGAAGAGCGTCCGCAGGTCGTCGAGGGAGATCGAGCCGGTGGCGGCCAGGGGGTCCTGGGGGCGATTGCGGCCGTAGACGAGCCGCAGTGCCGACTCCGCGGGGCCGGTCAGGAGGGCGGTGGGGTCGGTGGGCGGGGTCGGGTAGAGGTGGAGCTCGGTGTCGATGTCGAGGAGCAGCGTTTGGCCGGGGTCGGTGAGCTCCACTCGTACGCGCTGCGGTGCGAGGCGGGTCAGGGCGTCGGCGTCGCGGAAGCGGGTGGCCACCAGGTCGATCCGCTCCCAGAGCAGGGCCACGTCGGGTGCGGTGAGCACCGCCCGCTCGTCCAGCGCGACCATGACGTCCCAGGCGTGTACGGCCTGCTCGGACAGCCGGTAGCCGGCGTACGACGCCAGGTCGAGCAGTCCGGCGAAGTACGGGACGCGCACGGACGTGCGCTGCCCGGGGCCGACCGCGTCCAGGAGCGCCAGATGGCGTTCGTCGGCGTCCCGCCACGCGGCGCGCTGTGCGACGGGGGACAGCGCGTCCCACCGCTCCCACACCGGCAGGAGCTCCTCGCGGACCGGGCTCCGCTCGTCCCCCTTGAGACCCCGTTCCACGAGCGCCGTGGAGATCTCCGCGCCGCTGCCCAGGTGGGACAGCACCTGGCCGATGGTCCAGCCCTCGGCGTACGAGGGCTCGGCGAGACGGTCGCCCGGCAGGTCGGCGACAGCGCGCCCCAGCCGCTCGGACGACTCGTGCAGCGCACCGATCCAGCGGTCGGCGGCGGTCACGCCGCGTCCCCGCTTCCGTACGCGAGGTCGGCGGCGGTGAGGCCCTCGAGCGCCATGCCCAGTTGGGTGCCTTCGGCCATGCGGCGGCTGATCCGCTGTCGCAGGGTGACGGCCAGATAGCGGGTGAGCAGTTGCGGCTTGGCGGCGAGCCGCTCCGCGAGTTCCTGGGCCCGGGGCAGCACCCGCTCCAGCGGCAGCACCTCGGCGACGGCGCCCCACCGTTCGGCCTGGTCGGCGGTGAACGAGCCCTGGGTGAGGGTCAGGTAGCGGGTGCGGTTGACGCCGATGGCCTCTTCCCAGGCGATCTGGATGCCGTCGCCGGGCACGATGCCGAAGGTCAGGTGGGGAAAGTCGGAGAAGACGGTGGTGTCCGCGGCCACGACGATGTCGGCCAGCAGCGCGTACTCGCTGTGTACGGAGGCCGGGCCGTTGACGGCGGCGACGATCGGCATCTCCAGGTCGACCAGGCGCTGCATCACCCGGCGGCCCTCGGCGACGGTGCGGTCCCACTGGGCGGGCTTGGTGATGTCCCCGAGGCTCGCGCCGTCGATCTCGGTCATGAAGCGGTCCCCGGTGCCGGTCAGCACCAGGACCCGGTTGTCCCGGTCCTCGCCGATCTCGAACAGGGCGCGGGGAAAGTCGGTGTGCAACTGCCCGCTGAAGGTGGCCGGGCCGCCGTCCGTGTGGAAGCGCAGGGTCAGCACTCCGGAGTCGGTACGGCTCAAGGCGATGTTCTTGAAGGCGGTGAAGTATTCGGGTGTTGCGCCGGTCATGGTCGCTCCTACGGTGGTGCGGCGCCGTCGTGCGCCGCTCTTCCACACAACCACCTGGGCAGGCCGGTCCGTAGCGTTCGCCCAGTCGCTCCGGGACCACCCTCCATCAGGGATGTTTATGGCATCCGGTCGTGCCGCGATCCGTCCATGTGGTGCGATGGGAACCATGGATCTCCGGGACATGCGGGCCTTCGTGGCGGTGGTGGAGGAGGGCGCCCTGTCCGCCGCGGCCCGCCGGCTCCACATGAGCCAGCCCCGGCTCTCCCAGATGGTGCTCGCACTGGAGCGGGAGTTCGGAGTCGGCCTGTTGGTGCGCAGTTCGACCGGGGTCCAGCCGACCGAGGCCGGCACGACCCTGCTGGCCGAGTCCCGTGCGGTGCTCGCCCGGTACGACCAGGCCGTCGCCGTCGTGGCCCGGCACGCCGCACCGGGTGGCTCCGTCCTGCGGCTCGGAATCCCGCTCGAACTGCCCCCCGGGTTCCTGACCCGCCCGCTGGCCGCACTCGCGGACGCGTGTCCCGAGACTCGGGTGGAACCCCGGCACATGTCCACGGCGGACCAGACGGCGGCCCTGCGCACCGGGGAACTCGACATCGGCCTGCTGCGCGAGCGCCCGCCCGGGGGTGACCTGGACGCGATCAGGGTCATGGAGGAGCGGCTGGGCGTGCTGCTCGCGGCCGACCGGGCCGCCGAACTGTCCGGCCCGGAGGGTGTACGGCTCGACTCCCTCGCCGGGCTCCACTGGGTCGGCTTCCCCCGCTCCGGAAGCCCCGTCTGGTACGACGAGGTCACGGCCGTACTGCGTGGACACGGCATCGACATCGAGGCCTCCGCCGTGGGAGGTCAGACGCTGCTTGCCGAAGTGAAGCTGGCGGCGGTGAGCGACGGGACGGCCTTCGCGCTGGCCCCGCCCCACTGGTTCCACCCCTTGCCCGAGAACGTCGTGTGGCAACCGCTGGCGGGCAGCCCTCTCGTGCGTCGGACCTGGGCGGTGTGGCAGGCCAGGTCGCACCGACAGGACCTCGGGCATTTCGTGGTGGCGCTGGGGGACGACACGGGCGACTGACCCGCTGCCGCGTCCGGTGACACTGCCGCCCGACGGGCGAGCATCGGGTGGGTCGGAGCGTGGCGACCCGCAGCGTCCCTCGGGCCATAAACATTCCTGATGGCCGGGCCCGCGAGGACGAATGGCCGGAGGGCATGGCGCCGGCAGCTCCATTGGTTCTGCGACATCGAGTGGTTCTACGACATCGCGGTGGTCAACACGCCGCGATGTCACCCGATGTCACCCGATGTCACCGATGGAAAGGGCAAGATCATGGAGTTCCGCGACCGGAAGGCGCTCGTGACCGGGGGCGCAACCGGCATCGGCTTCGCGACCGCACGGTTGCTCGCCCGCGAGGGAGCCGAGGTCGTGATCGCCGGCCGGAGTGAGGAAGCCGGCGTCAAGGCTGCGGCCCTGCTCGGGGAGCACGGCGGGCGGGCACGTTTCCGCCAGGCCGACCTGCGGGATCCGGAGTCGGTGCGCAGGCTTGTCGAGGAGGCGAATGACGTGGACGTCCTGGTGAACAACGCCGGAGCGTTCCCGTTCGCTCCCACGGTCGAGCAGGGCCTGGACGCGTTCCAGCAGCTCTTCGAGACGAATGTGCAGGGACCGTTCTTCCTCACCGCGGCGCTCGCGCAGAAGATGGCGGCCCGGGGCGGCGGCAGCATCGTCAACGTCACGACGATCGCCGCACAGCGCGGCATTCCCGGCACCGCCGCCTACGGCTCGACGAAGGCCGCGGTCGAGTCCCTGACCCGCACCTGGGCGGTCGAGTTCGGCAGCCTCGGGGTCCGGGTGAATGCCGTCGCGCCCGGTCACACACGCACCCAGAACGTCTCCACCATGATCGGCGAGGAGAGTTTCGAACGCATCGGCGCCGAGGTGCCGCTCGGCAGGCTCGCCGACCCCGAGGAGATCGCCGAGACGATCCTTTTCCTGGCCTCTCCGCGGGCCAGTTACGTCACCGGAACCGTCCTCACCGTGGACGGCGGAGCGGTGGCCCTCACCTGACCCCCTTGTCCACGAAGGCGGACAACGCATCGACACCCCAGAGGAACAATCATGGGACTTCTGAAGGACAAAGTAGTGCTGGTCACCGGTGGAACTTCGGGCATCGGCCGCGCCGCCGCCGTCCTGTTCGCCGAGGAAGGCGCCAAGGTGGCCATCACCGGGCGTCGCGCCGAGCCCGGCGAACAGGTGGTCGACGAGATCTCCAAGGCGGGAGGTGAGGCGCTGTTCATCCGGGCCGACGCAACCGACATCGCCGGCGCCGGGGACGTGGTGCGTCGGACCGTCGAGCACTTCGGCCGACTGGATGCGGCGTTCAACAACGCCGGTACCGCCATGGTCGGTCCGCTGACCGAGCTGGACGAGAAGACCTGGGACGTCCTGGTGGACGGCAATCTCAAGAGCACGTTCTTCTACCTTCAGGCGGAAGCGGCGCAGATGAAGCGCCAGAAGGAAGGCGGCTCGATCGTGCTGAACGGGTCCGTCTTCGCCGAGTTGGGGATCGAGGGCATCTCGATCTACAGCGCCAGCAAGGGCGGCGTCACCGCGCTCGCCCGCGCCGCCGCCGTCGAACTCGGCCCCGACGGGATCCGCGTCAACAGCGTCAACCCGACGGTGATCCGCACCCCACTCACCGAAAGCGCAATCACCAGGAACGAGGACGGCACCGAGTACCACCCGCATGGCGAGAAGATCCCGCTGGGCAGGCTCGGTGAGCCCGAGGAAGTGGCCAACGCGACCCTCTTCCTGCTGTCGGACCTCTCCTCCTACATCACTGGTCAGACACTGATGGTCGACGGCGGGCAAAGCGTCAACTGAGCCGACCACAACACTGTTTCCTCAGCGCGGGGACCGGAATCGAAGAGTCTGGTCCCCGCGGCTCGTCACTGAGCCGTTCCCACTCGGCTGTTCGGAGCAGCAAAGGCTCGTCGGGCCCGCGGTGTCGAGTCGGCAGAAGCACGACGCCTCGATGGGGACGTCCGCGAGCGCGGTGGCCACGGTGAGTTGCTGGGCGATGATGCGGGCTTCCCCCGTCTTGCCGAGCCGCACGAGGCATTCGTGGAAGCCGTGGAGTGCCCAGACGTTTCCCGGATGTTGTGAGGACCTGGGCAGCGTGTCGTCGAGTCCGAGGTCGGCCCGGTAGACGGCCTCGGCCTCCTCGACTCGGCCCTGTTCGAGCAGGAGCGCGCCGTAGGCGTGACGGGTCGGCTGCATCCAGCCCCACGGCTCGTCATAGGGCAGGTGGTCGTCGAGTTCGATGGAGCGCCGCAGGGAGGCGAATGCGAGGTCATACTCGCCCCTGCGGTACTCGAGTTCGCCGTCGAGCATGGCGGCGGCGATGGCCAGGATGTCCCGGCAGGTGTTGTTGAACAGGGTCCGCGTCTCGGGAACCCGTGCGACCGCGCGGCGGAAAAGTTCGCGTTCGGCCTCGGCCTCGGCGGTCGCCCCGGTGGCGGAGTACGCCACTGCGCGCGCGTAGTGCAGCATCGCCGTGGTGACGCAGTACAACAGCGGGTCGGAGGGCATCGGCAGCGCGAGGATCTCCTCCCACCGGCCGAACCGGATCAGTACGTGCACCCGCATGGCGAGGAACCCCTCCAGCCAGTCGGCCATGGGCGGGCTCTCCACACGGAGCAGATCCTCGGGGATGGACGCCTCCAGCTGTGCGGCCGTCTCCAGCGCCGTCCTGGACCGGCCGAGGAACATCGCGCCGTAGATCTTGAAGTGATAGTCGTGCGAGCGGTACAGCGTGTAGAAGTTCATCGCGCCGGCCCGTCGCAGGTACTTCTCGTCGGCCCTGATCGCGGCACTGTTGGCCGACACGACCCGCCGGTAGTCGCCACACAGCACGTCGAGGTGGGAGGGCATGTGCTGCAGGTGCCCCGCGTCCGGGACCAGTCCCGGCAGCCGGTCGGCGACGGTGAGGGCCTCCTCCGGCGTCGGCGACATCTCCATCAGATGGATGTACATGTGCAGGATGCCCGGGTGACCGGCGCCGGTCTCGGTCAGCAACGCGCGGTCGAGGACGGCCTTCGCCTCCAGCGTGCGCGCACCGGGGGCGGGCTCGCCGGTGCGCAGGTCCCACAACTGCCACGGCGTGAGGTTCATCAGCGCGTCCGCGTAGAGCGTGGCGACATCAGGGTCGTCGGGCTCGCGTTCGTACACGGCACGCATGGCCTCGGCGTACGGCTCGTTCCAGACGGAGCAGTCCTCGACGGCGCGCGAGGCGGGATAGCGCTCGCGCAGCGCCTCGATGAGCGCGCGCTCGGTCGGTGTGGCCGTGCCGCCCAGCGCGTGAGCCCGTTCGACGGCGGCGTGCGTCCGTTCCACCGTGTGCCGCAGATCGACGTCGTCGAAGAACTCCCAGGGCTTGTTGTAGTTGGGGCCCAGCGCGTATGCGACACCCCAGTACGCCATGGCGCAGTCGGGATCCGCGGCGGCCGCCGATTCGAAGCAGGTGACCGCCTCTTCGTGGTTGAACGCGTAACTCCACACCAGACCGCGGTCGAACCAGCACTGCGCTTCCGGCGAACGGGTCGACACGGGCCGGGTCAAGGTCCCGAGGTCGAAGTAGTCCATGAGGATCTCCTGCAGAGGGATGCGGCTCGACGACACCGGCTTCTTCCTGCATACAACGGGCGCAAACAGTCCCCTCGAGTCTATTTCCGCCGGAGATCCTGGAGATGGAAACGGCCCGGGATACGCGCGGACTGTTCGGGGTGAATCCAGGGTGAAGGGGCGAACGGGTTCGCGGCGAGAGCCACGCTGATCGGCCAGAACACCCCTGGAGTCCCCGGTACGGCCGAGAACGGTGACCGGTTCGGCAGCCGTACCGCGTTCGTCGGCGGGCACGTCGCCGTCTCGGCGGCGGAGGAGAACAGCGGCACGGGAGCCGTGTGGGTCTGCCCCGGCACCGTCTCCGGTGTCACCGCGACCAAGTCGGCGAGCTCCGGACCGCGCCCCCTGGCCGCTCCCGTGTCCGGCGCACGCTTCGGCGCCGCCTTCCACCGCTGACGGCCGCCTCGCGGCGCACCGGCGTCCGCACGCCACCAGGCCAGGAGGGCGTCGAACCAGGCACGCCAGGAGGACGTCGAACCAGGCACGCCGGAAAGACGGCGAACCGGGCAGGCTAAAAGGACTCGGAGTCGGGGATCACGTGCATCGCGGCCTCCTCGGCCGATGCGCCCGCCCCGTCGACGCCGACGTCGTAGGCAATCAGGTCCTTTTCGGTGTCCTCGTGAGCGCCCTCGTCCGGCGCGATGAGGCGGCCCGCTCGCACGTCTCCCACCTCGTCGTCGATGAGTTCGCCGTCGCCGTCCCAAAGGTCCCCGATACCGTCGCCATCCTGGTCGGCGACATCGGGGACCTCCTCGGCAAGCCGCTCGTCCAGGCTCTCCCCTCGTTGCCGCTCCGCCGCCGTGACACCGTTGTGCTCCACGCCCCAAGGCTTCTCCGGGGGCGAGTAGCCCTCGTCGAGAGCCTCGTCGATACCGCGATCGTCGAGGGTGTCCGAGACGTCCAACAGTCCGGCGTCGTCCTGCACCTCCGACCCGTCCGGCTGGTAGACGTCATCACCCATCGCCTCGTAGGCCATGCACGCTCCATTGTTGGGTGCTCCCTGCCAGGCATCTGACGGGACCACGATTGTCCGGACCGGAGGGAACTCTCCTGGGCGGAGTGGGAAAAACAGCTTAGGACCAGAGGCCGAGGCAAGTCTGACTCTCCGCGCACCGGGTCTGTACCCCCAACGCACCATGCCCAGAACTCTGTCCCCGCAATTGCCGTGGCGCTGCGGCAGGTCGGCTTGGCAGGATGGGGGAGATGCCCGCCGAGTTCCCCTTCCTCGATCCTTCCGCCTGCCCTTCCTTCGATCACCGCTCCGCCGCCCGCGACGCCCTGCGCGGTCTGGCGGTGGGTGACGCCTTCGGCGCCCAGTTCTTCGTACCGGACAATCTCCCCGGCCTGCGGGAGCGGCGATTGCCCGCCGCGGAATGGCCATGGACGGACGACACGGAGATGGCCTGCTCGGTCTTCGACGTGTTGCGCCGACGCGGCAGCGTGGACCAGCACGAACTGGCGCACGGCTTCGCTCACCGGCACGACTTCGACCGAGGCTACGGTCCGGCGATGAACCGGCTGCTGCGCCTGGTACGCGAGGGCGGCAGATGGCAGGAGCTGGCCGCGGAACTGTTCGACGGCCAGGGGTCGTGGGGCAATGGGGCCGCGATGCGGGTGGCGCCTTTGGGCGCTTGGTTCGCCGTGGATCCGGCCGAGGCAGCCGCGCAGGCCGGGCGGTCGGCGCGGGTGACGCACACCCACCCGGAGGCGGTGGCCGGGGCGGTCGCCGTGGCGGTGGGAGCCGCGTGCGCCGCACGCGGGCGCGTTCGGCCGGTGACCGGAGCCCAGTTGCTGGCGGCGGTGGAGGAGCTGACACCGGAGGGACGGGTCCGTTCGGGGGTGGCCGAGGCGCGGGAGTTGCTGGGCCAGCCGCACGCCGAGTACGCGGCGCACCGGTTGGGCAACGGCCGGCGGGTGAGCGCGGCGGACACGGTTCCCTTCGCCCTGTGGTGCGCGGCCCGGCACCTGGAGGACTTCGCGGAGGCGTTGTGGGCGTGCTCGTCGGTGGGCGGGGACGTCGACACCACCTGCGCCATCGTCGGCGGAATTGTCGCCGCCCGGGTGGGCACGGCGGGGATACCTGCCGCGTGGCGGGCCGCGTCGGAGGCGCTGCCGGAGTGGGTGCGCGAGGGCGAACCGGGCGAGGATCTCAGCCGCGCCGGGCTGGGCCGCGACGTGACGCCGCTGCGCCGCCCCGAGCCGGTTCCGGTGCCTGAGCTGGTGTGGACTCCGGGACAGTGGCAGCGTGTCCGGCACGGTGTGCGGGCGCTGAGCATGGACGAGAAGTGGGACGCCTACCTGGAGGGCGACCAGCTGACGCTGCATCGCAGTTGGACCGGTCGTGCCATCTTCCAAGTGACCGTGGCCGAGAACCCGGCCGGCTGGCGACCGGTGGCCGCGCTGGTCGAGTCGGACCTGGAGCTGTACCGCCGTGGCGGCGACGAGACGGAGAGCGCCTTCCTCGAACTCTTCCTGCGCGCCTGGTACATGGACGACTCCCGGCCCGAACTGTGGAATCGCTACCAGGAGCTGCGCCGCGCCGAGGAGGCGGCGGCCAAGGCCGAGAGGACCACCTGAGCGGCGAGCGGGCGCAGTCCCGCCGCATGAGTACGCCCGGCCCCGTGGCGGGCGAGCGCGGCAAACGATGCACAAGGGATTGTTGGCGAACCCTTGCCGCCCTCTTACTGATCATGTCTCTTCCGCCGCGTACGGTTCCCGTAGCGGGGTGTCCCGTCGAGGATCTTCGAACAAGGGGAACGGATGACACCCAGTCGCCGGGCAGTGCTGGCGGCCATGGCGGGAGGCGCGCTCGCCGGCTGCGCGGGCCCCCAGAGCACGGTCAACCGCAGCGCTTCCGTCACCGGCTCCCCTTCCGCACCCGCGGCGATCGCAACCGGCAGAGGCACCCCGGGCTCCAGCCCGTCGGCCACCGCGCCCAGCGCGTCCCGCGCCGTCACCCGCGCGGACATCGTGGCCCGCTACGGGCACGCGGTGCCGCATACCTGGGGCTTCGACGCGCCCGCCGTGGTCCACGCGCTGCCGACCACCGGACGCGTGATCGCGCTGACCTTCGACGCATGCGGCGGCCCGGGCGGCAGCGGCTACGACCGTGCGTTGATCGACTTCCTGCGTCGACGGGACATACCGGCGACCTTGTTCATCAACTCCCGCTGGATCGACGCCAACCCCGCCATCTTCCGTCGGCTGGCCGCCGAGCCGCTGTTCGAGATCGCCAACCACGGCACCCGTCACCGCCCGCTCTCGGTCACCGGCCGCTCCGCCTACGGCATCCCCGGCACCCGCAGCGCCGCCGAGGTGTACGACGAGATCTCCGGCAACCAAACCAAGCTCACCCGGCTGCTGGGCACGCCGCCACGCTTCTTCCGCTCCGGCACCGCCTACTGCGACGACGTCGCGGCACGGATCGTCACCGCCCTGGGAGAACGCTTCGTCAGCTTCTCGGTCAACGGCGACGGCGGCGCCACCTTCACCCCCGAACAGGTCCGTACGACGGTCGCCGCCGCCCCCGGCGGATCCATCGTCATCTGCCACATGAACCACCCCCGGGGCGGCACCGCCCGAGGCATCACCGCCGCCGTCCCTCAACTACTGGCCACCGGCCACAGCTTCACCCGTCTCTCGGACGCGCTCCACTGACGGCGCGTCCGGGCTGGGGCGGAGACTGTCGAGAGGCGGCCCGGTTCAGGCAGCGGTCGACTCGGTCGACGTGACGCGCTCGCCCGGGGGTCAGCGCGGCTCCGGCGTCGGCCACGCACGCGGGTACGGCACGCGCAGCGTCTCCGCCTCGACCGGGGTGTGCTCGGCGGCGGCGTGCAGGCGCCCGTCCCGAAGAACGACGGCGCCGCTGCGGAGCATGAGGGCGATGAGCTCGGCGGCGAGTGCTTCGGGCGTGAGGCCCAGAAGGCGCGCGGCGTCGGTCAGCCAGGCCCGTGCGTGCAGGTACGGCTCGACCTCGTCGGTGGCGATCCCTCCGCGGATCATGAGGGCGAAGGCGAAGATCCGCCGGGCCCCGTACCAGATGGCTCCGTCGGGGTCGTCGACGAGACGTCGCGCGCGGCGCAGCGCGGTGACGAAGGCCGCACCGGGGTCGGCGGGGATCGGCCCGTGCGAGGGGAGCAGGACGCGTGGGGCGAGGTCGGCCATCCGCTTCAGGGAGGCGAGAGCGGTGGCGGCCGCGTCGGGCCCGTCGAGGGCCAGGTTGACCCAGCCGACGTCGTAGTCCGACAGCGCGTCCCCGACCACGAGGAGCCGCTCTTCCGGCTGCCACAGCGCGAGGTGCCCGGGCGTGTGCCCGGGGGTGCGGACCACTTCCCAGTCGGCTTCACCGAGGCGGAGGACCTGACCGTCGTCGAGCGCCATGTCGATGCTGTACGGGCTTACGGGCTGGTCGAGGTATTCCGCGGCGCAGCAGCCCGGGTCCCGGCGGGCGACGGCGTCCGCCTCCGGGGCACCGGCCGCGATGCCGGCGCCGCCCGTGTGCAGGAGGGCATTGCCACCGACGTGGTCGGCGTGCCAATGGGTGTTGACGACCAGGCCGACGTCTCCGGCGTGGGCGCGGGCCCAGGCGGCCGTGTCCTCGGCGTGGCCGACGAAACCGCTGTCGACCAGGGCCGGTTGGCTTCCGTGGAGCAGCAGAAGGTTGGCGTCGGGAAACGGCCTCTGCTGCCAGGTCACCCAGGACGGCAGCGGCTGCGGGCTCAGTGTTCGGGCCTGTTCACGCGGATCAGCGTCTGCTGGCCGTTGGCGACGAGCGACCGCCGGCCGTCCTGGACCCCGAACACTTCCAGCTGGCACACGGTCAGGGTGCGTCCGGATTTCAGGACCGTTCCGACGGCCTCGATGTGGTCGCCGACGGCAGGTGCCAGGAGATTGATCTTGTACTCGACCGTGAGTACGTCGGTGTTCTCCGGGAAGAGCGTGAACGCCGCGTAGCCGCCCGAGGTGTCCGCGATCGCGCTGGTGGCGCCGGCGTGGAAGTAGCCATGATGCTGCGTCACTTCGGGCCGGCTCGGGAGGACGATGTGCACGCGGCCCGGCGCGATCCGCGTGATCCGTGCCCCGAGGAGGCCCATCAGCCCCTGCCGGTCGAAACTCGTCCGGATGCGCGCCTGCACCTCGGGGCTCGCCTGTTCGCGCTGCGCCTGCTCTTCCATGTGGTCTCCTTCGGCGGACATCACGGTGTTGAACGGGTTCGGACGGGTCCGTCAGCCGGCCAGGCGTTCCACCAGCAGGAACCCTCCGATGACGATCATCATGGCACCGGAGGCGCGGGTGACTGCCCGGGCCGCCGAAGGCCGGGTCTTCAGCACGGTGCGGGCCAGCACGCCGACGGCGAGGTAGACCAAGGCACAGGCGGTCATGTGGAGCGCGCCGAGCAGCCCGGTCTGCGCGGCGACCGGCCAGCCCGCCCCGGGGTGGATGAACTGTGGGAACAGCGAGAAGTACAGAAGCAGCGCCTTCGGGTTCAGGCCGCTGATCCCGGCTCCCTTGAGCATGATCTGCCGACGCGAGGAGGGCATGGCCTTCGTGGATGCGCCCAGCACCGACGGGCGCGACAGGACACCCCAGCCCAGCCACATCAGGTAGGCGGCCCCTGCGACGGTCAGTGCGGTGAGAACGGTGGCCGAGTTCGCCACGATCACCACCAGGCCGGCCACGGCGAGCGCCGTGTATCCCGCGTATCCGGCTATCAGCCCGGCGACCGCCGGGACGACGGACCGGTCGCGCAGCCCCGCCGTGATCGCGTAGGCCCAGTCCGCGCCCGGGGTGAACACCAGCAGCAGATCCACCGCCAGGAAAGCCGCCACCGTCGTCGTGTCCATCGATCTTCCCTCTCACGTTCCTTGCCCTGAGAGGGAAGATTAGGCGCATATTGCCCGCAAATGTTTCTGTCTTTTCTCCATGATCGCGCCTGGTGGGGGAGAATCTTCCTCATGGATGCCCTGGACCGGAAGATTCTTACCGAGCTGCAGTTGGATGGCCGTCTGACGGTGACCGAGCTGGCCGCCCGCGTGAAGCTGAGCATCTCGCCCTGCCATCGCCGCCTGCGTGACCTCGAACGAGAGGGTGCGATTCGCGGCTACCGCGCGGTCGTCGACCCGGCCGCCGTCGGTCTCGACTTCGAAGCCCTGGTCTTCGTCACCCTGGGCTGGGAGGACCGTGACACCGTCTCCGCGTTCGAGGAGGCCGTGGCCGCCGTCCCGCACGTGATCCAGGCCCAGCGTCTGTTCGGTGAGCCCGACTACCTTCTGCGCGTCGCCACCGCCGACCTGTCCGCCTTCCAGCAGTTGTACGACCAGCGGCTGGCCACGCTGCCGGGGGTGCAGCGCCTGACCTCCACCCTTGTCATGAAGCACGTCGTCGACGACCGCCCGCTGCCCGAGTAGGCCAGTTCTTCGTAAGCCACAACTTCTCTTCGCAGTGTCCGACAAGTCTTCGCAGTGTTCCGGCAAGGCCGGCCGTCAGAGCGCGGCTGGGGAGGTCGCCGGCCGGTCGAGCATGAAGCGACCGGCCCGGTCCAGCGCCGCGTCCGCCTCGTCGAGCGAGCCGGCCGTCATCGGTGGCCGTGAGGACTGCCGGGCCTGCCCAGCGGGCCATGATCCCGCACTCATCTCGATACGGAGGAGCTGGTCGCGGCCACGGTGATGGCGACCTCGTGGGCGAGGTCGTTCACGGACGAGGCTCTACGACGTCGTCGGCGAGCGGCTGCGACGGAGGCGGGCCGGAGGCTCCTGGACGCCGCCACGCCGGCCTTCGAGAACGAGTTGCGCACATGGCTCGCCGACCCGTTGACCGCGCGGTCACTTGAACAGCTGGCGACCACCCTCGCCCGGCGGCGGGGGACCCGCGAGGACGCACGTGTCGGCATGCCCACAGGCTGAACGATCGCGGCAGCCGTCGATGCCGAACGGCTCGGAGGGTATGCCCGATGTCCGGGCCGTGGGCGGCACAGAGGTTCTTCGCCGGCAGCGGGATCGCCCAGCTCGTCGCCGAGAACGGACAGTTGGTCGCCGCGCTGAAGTGAGTGCGCCCGTACAACTCCTCGGCGCAAGATGCCCTGTGCCGTGAGCCCGGTCAGGCGCGCGCATCCACGTCGGCCCAGTGGATGACGTGTCCGGGCTCCTGGCGGTCGCCATGCGCGGCGGTGAGCTGGTCGATGATGTCCAGCCCGCGGCCGTGCTCGCCGCGGGTGCAACTGGCTGCCCAGTCGCCGTCGCTGGCGGCCGGCCCGCCGTCGGAGATTTCGATGTGCACGCACCGGGTGCCCGGGTCGCGGCTCAGGTCGAGGTTCAGTGGGGGCTGTGCGTGCTCCACGGCGTTGGTGACGAGTTCGGAGACGGTCAGCAGCACCGAGTCGGCCGCCTCATCGGCGACCCTCCACTGGGTGAGGACCCTTTTGGTGATCCTGCGGGCTTCTCCTGCGGCTTCCGGGCGGTGTGCCAGGGGCCAGGCGCCGCCCGATGCCCGTGGACGCCGGGCGGTGGCGTGCCGCGGGGCGATGTTCGGGGCGTATACGCAGGTCACGGTCATCACCTTCTTCCGACGCCGCGATGGCGCCTTGGTCGTGACCAGAACCCCTGACGGTCCACCACCAGATATATCACCCATCTATATAGACTGTCTATATAGATGGGTGATATGAATGAAGGTATGGATGAGACACCTGAAGAGGGTCCCCAGGAGGTGGCGGCGGCGCTGAACCAGCTGACCATCGGGATGGCCAGGTACCTCCTGTCGGACCGGCAGGACATGAGTCTGACCACCGCCGGGGCGCTCAGCAGGATGGAGCGGGAAGGTCCGGTCCGGCTGACCGCGCTGGCAGCGGCGGAGGGCATCGCTCAGCCGTCGATGACCGTGCTGGTGCAGCGGCTGGAAGCCCAGGGTCTGGCAACGCGAGTGGGCCATCCCGAAGACGGGCGGGTGCGCCTCGTCGCCATCACGGATGCCGGGCGCGAGCTGATGGTCGAGCGCCGGCGGGCGCAGAGCGCCCGGGTGGCCGGCCTGCTGGCCGCGTTGCCCGAGCAGGATGTGCAAGCGCTGGGTGAAGCCCTGCGCACGGCCCTGCCCATCGTCCAGCGCATGGTCCAAGCCGTCCCGCAACCCGGCGTTCCCGGGGGCGGGTCAGCCCCCTGATCCTCCGGGCGGCGCTCTTGGGTGTCCTCTCCTTGCAGGCGGGACCTGCTCCGCTGCCCCGTCGCGCCCCGCGCGCGCCGGGCCCCGGTCCTGGCGCCTGCCCTATAGCGGACTTCCGGAAAGGGCGGAGAACCATGAGCACTCTCTCGACACCCGGCACTGACGCGCCGTCGGCGGAGACACCGGACTACCCGATGACCCGGGCGGCCGGCTGCCCGTTCAACCCGCCGCCGACCCTGCACACCCTGCAGACCGAGGCCCCGATCAGCCGGGTCCGGCTGTGGGACGGCAGCACCCCGTGGCTGGTCACCCGCTACGAGGACCAGCGGGCGCTGCTGGGCGATCCGCGGATCAGCGCGGACAGCACTCTCCCGCACTACCCGCACGCGGGCGCGGGCCAGAAGGAGCGCCGGAGGCAGTCGCGGAGCTTCATCGCGATGGACGATCCGGAGCACGCCCGGCAGCGCCGCATGGCCACCGGGGCCTTCTCCATCAAGCACGTGGAGGCGCTGCGGCCGGCCATCCAGAAGATCGTGGACCATCTGATCGACGAGCTGCTGGCCGGGCCCAAGCCGGTGGACCTGGTCCAGGCGTTCGCGCTGCCCGTGCCGTCGCTGGTGATCTGCGAGCTGCTCGGCGTCCCGTATGCCGACCACGACTTCTTCCAGGCCAACAGCAAGGTGCTGATCAAGCGCACCAGCACGCCGGAGCAGGGGCGGGCGGCCACCGAGCGGCTGGTCGACTACCTGGACCGGCTGATCGGCGACAAGCTCGCTCACCCGGCGGACGACCTGCTGTCCACGCTGGCCGCGCGGGTCAGGGCCGGCGAGCTCTCCCGACGTGAAGCGGCCGACATGGGGTTGCTGCTGCTGGTCGCCGGTCACGAGACCACCGTGAACATGATCGCGCTGGGCACCCTGGCCCTGCTGCAGCACCCGGACCAGCTGGCCCGGCTGCGCCAGAGCGACGATCCGAAGGTGATCGCCTCGGCGGTCGAGGAACTCCTGCGCTACCTGAACATCGTGCACAGCGGACGGCGCCGCGTGGCCCTGGAGGACATCGAGATCAGCGGGGTGACCATCCGCGCCGGCGAAGGCGTCGTCGTGGCCAACGACATCGGCAATCGCGATCCCGCCGCCTTCCCCGACCCCGACCGGCTGGACGTCGCCCGCAACGCCCGCCATCACGTGGCCTTCGGTTTCGGTGTGCACCAGTGCCTGGGCCAGCCGCTGGCCCGCGTGGAACTGCAGGTCGTCTACGGCACCCTGTATCGCCGCATCCCGACCCTGCGGTTGGCCACGGACCTGGACCAGATCCCCTTCAAGCACGACGGGCTGGCCTACGGCGTCTACGAACTGCCCATCACCTGGTGACCGCGGCCAAGTGCCGCGCGGGAATGGAGGAACCGATGAAGGTCATCGTCGACCAGAACAAGTGTGTCGCTTCCGGCCAGTGCGTGCTGGCCACACCGGGGGTGTTCGACCAGCGCGAGGAGGACGGCATCGTCGTCCTGCTCACCGAGACCCCGCCCGAGGACCTGGCGGACGACGTCCGGCAGGCCGTCGCCCTCTGCCCGGCCCAGGCGATCTGGGTGGAAGAAGAGGGGGACAAGGCGGAAGGAGAGGGGACGGTGGATGAACAGGGGGCGGTGGAAGAAAAGGGGGACAAGCAGTGAAGCGGATCGTCGTCGTCGGAGCATCGGCCGCAGGCCTGACCGCGGCCGAAGCCCTCCGCCGCCGAGGCTGGGGCGGCGACCTCACCCTGATCGGCGAGGAGCCACATCCGCCGTACGACCGGCCGCCGCTGTCCAAGCAGATCCTCACCGGCGCCTGGAAGCCCGAACGGGCCACCCTGCGCTCCCGGCAGGACCTGGCACGGCTCGAGGCCGACCTGCGATTCGGACAGCGCGCCACCGCCCTCGACGTGCAGGGCGGCCAAGTGCGCCTCGGCAACGACGAGAGCATCGGCTTCGACGGTCTGATCATCGCTACCGGTGTGACCCCCCGGCACCTTCCCGACAGTGATCTCGACGGAGTCCACGTCCTGCGCACGCTCGACGACGCTCTCGGCCTACGCGCCGCGCTGCTCACCGGGCCCCGGGTGGTCGTGGTCGGCGCCGGATTCCTCGGCACCGAAGTCGCCGCGGCAGCCCGGACCATGGGCTTGGAGGTGACCGTGGTCGAGCCGGAGCCCGTCCCCGTACGGCGCCCGTTCGGCGACCGTATCGGCGCGCTCGTCGCCGACCTGTACCGCGACCACGGCACGCGCCTGCGCTGCGGGACACCGGTGCGCCGGCTGCGCGGAGCGGGCGGCCGGGTGACCGGGGTGGAACTCGGCGACGGCACCACGCTGTCGGCCGACGTCGTCGTCCTGGCCCTCGGCTCCACGCCCGCGACCCGCTGGCTGACCGGGTCGAGCCTGCGACTGCGGGACGGGGTGGAGTGCGACGCGCTGTGCCAGGCCGCACCCGGCATCTACGCCGCCGGAGACGTCGCCTCCTGGCACAACCCGCACTTCGGCACCCGCATGCGGCTGGAACACCGCATGAACGCCACCGAACAGGCCATGGCCGCGGCCGGCAACCTGCTCGGCGATGCCAAACCGTTCGCCCCCGTGCCCTACTTCTGGACGGACCAGTACGACACCAGGATCCAGGCGTACGGCGTCTTCCCGCCCGACGCGGATGTGCGGATCGTCCACGGCGACCCGGTCGACGGCTGCTTCGCGGCCGCCTACGGTCACCACGGGAGGGTGGTCGGTGTACTCGGCTGGAACACCCCCCGCCAGATACGCACGCTGCGTCGCCTGGTCGCCGAACGCGCGTCGTGGACGGCCTTCACGGTCGTACCCGCGCTGCGCCCGGCAACCGTGAACTGACCTCCAGTCACACCAGGGTGACGTCTGGCTAACGGTGGGAGAGCCCGTCGATCATCAGGGCGAGCGTGAAGTCGAACCGGTCATGGCCCGCGCCGGCGGTGAGCTCGGCCGCGTAGCGGGTGGTGTGAGGGAAGACCTCGGCGGGCAGTGCGGTCAGTCGGCGCTGGAGTTCGTCGGTGTCGACCACCCAGTCCGCCTCGTTGTGGACCTTGCGCTGATCCAGGATGGAGATCTCCAGGCAGTACGCGGCCACGTACAGCAAGAGGGCGTCGATGGCCCAGGCGGCGGCCTGCGGGGCGACGCCGCCGGCGATCAGGATCGCCAGCATTCCTTCGCTGACGCGCAGGGTCTCGAGGTCGGTGGGGGCCATGGCGAGCGCGGCGCGGGAGATTCCGGGGTATTCCAGGTACTGGTCGCGCAACTGTGTGCACACGCTGCGGATCTGCTCCCGCCAGGCTGCGGGGTCGGGCTGGGGTGGTACGAGCTCGGCGCACAGCCGCGCGATGAGCAGTTCGTCGAGGTCGGCCTTGTTGACCACGTGGGCGTAGAGCGAGGCGGGTCCGGTGTCGAGCGCGCCGGCCAGTCGGCGCATGGTCAGGGCCTCGTAGCCCTCTGTGGCGATCACGCCCAACGCGGTGTCGACGACCTGTTCCACGGTGATCGGGGCCTTGCGGCGCCGCTGCCTGGGGGCGGCTTCGACCTCGGGATTCGGCAGTTGGTGGCGCGCCGCGCGTCGTTCTCTCGGGTTCACCCGACCACTATAACTTGACACGAACAGCGTTCGTATATAGAACGCTGTTCGTGAATATCGATGTGATCCAGGATGTGGACGTGACCGTGGTCGGAGCCGGGCCGGTGGGCCTCGTGCTCGCGGCGGAGCTGGCGCTCTCCGGGGCGACGGTGCAGGTGCTCGAGCGACTGGCCGAGCCGTCCGAGGCGATGAAGGCGGGGTCGATCAACGTGCCGACGGCCGAGGCGCTCGACCGCCGCGGCCTGCTGCCTGCCGCCGAGAGCGTGCAGCGAGAGATGCTCGAGCGGGTGGGGTCGTTCGTTCCCATGGCCGACGACCAGCGGCCCGGCGGTGGTCGGCGAGCGCACGAGTCGCGGTTCACCGGGCATTTCGCGGGGATGGTCCTCGACTCCGGCCTCGTGGACTGGTCCGACGCCGACCTCGCCGCGCACGCCGCGGTCGACGGAGCGAGGATGGTGCCGCAGCGTGAGCTGGAGGAGCTACTGGCCGAGCATGTCGCGCGACTCGGCGTACCGGTGCGTCGCGGGGTGGAGGTCACCGCGCTCGAAGACACCGGCGACGGCGTGCTCGTCGGCACCACGGCTGGCACGGTGCGCACCGGGTGGCTGGTCGGGTGCGACGGCGGGCGCAGCACCGTACGCCGCCTCGCGGGCATCGACTTCCCCGGCACCGACCCCGAACTCACCGGACACCTGGCGGTCGCCGACATCGCCGACCCGGAGAAGCTCGCGAACGGATGGGTGTGGTCGACCCGGGGGGCGTACCGCTACGGGCCACAGCCCGGACGGGTGGTCACCGTGGAGTTCGGCGGCGCTCTCGCCGACCTCCCCCACGCTCGGCTTCGCTCGCGCGGGGGGACCCCCATGGCGCCGGTCACCCTTGAGGAGTTGCAGACCAGTCTGCGCCGGGTCTCGGGCACCGACGTCACACTGACCGCGCTGCGCGGCGCCGCGACCCGCTGGACGGACAACGCCCGCCAGGCCGCGACCTACCGGTCGGGACGGGTGCTTCTGGCCGGCGACGCCGCGCACGTGCACTCGCCGTTCGGCGGGCAGGGGCTCAATCTCGGGGTCGGCGACGCGATGAACCTCGGTTGGAAGCTCGGTGCCGTGGTCGCCGGGTGGGCACCCGAAGGGCTCCTCGACACCTACGACGCCGAGCGCCGTCCCCTGGGCGCCTGGGTGCTGGACTGGACGCGGGCCCAGATCGGGGTGATGCGCGGGGACGCCAAGTCGGCCGCGCTCCGGGAGGTCGTCGCCGATCTGCTGAGCACCCGGGACGGCACGACCTACGCGGTCAAGAAGATCTCCGGCGTCACGCAGCGCATCGACCTTCCCGGCGACCACCCGCTGGTCGGCCGCTACGTCCCCGACCTGTGGCTGACGGACGGCTCCCGTCTGTCCGACCACGGTCACGGCGGCGGGTTCCTGCTGCTCGACCGCACTCCGGACGGCACCTTCGCCCGCCTTGCCGCGGCCTGGGCCGGGCGAGTGCGCATCGTGACCGACGACCACGCGACGCCGACCGGGGTGTTGGTACGCCCGGACGGGGTGGTCGCCTGGGCCTCCGGCACCACCGACGTCGCCGCCGCCACCGGCCTCGAAGCCGCCCTGCACGGATGGGCCGGCGCGCCGTCGCCCTCACCCGAGCACGCGCCGATGGGCTGAACCTCGCGGGGTGGGGGGGAGGTTACGGCGGTGTTGATCGGACACCGGTGGGACCGCGCGCCCGGCGTGACCCTGCTCCGCGACGCCGCCCCACCAGCCTCATCGGCCTCATCACCAACCACGAGCACGTCGGCTGAACTTCGGCCGCTCCAGCGGTCCCGCGGCAGGGCCGAAGACGGCTGGGTGAAATCCTCGTCCGCGAGTGCGGCCACCGCCGTGCGCAACGCTCCCCACGAAAACGAGAAGAGATCCACACCGGCAACGTCGTGCGGTGCCGGAATGGCGGTTAAGCCACGGGTGCTCCGGCGAGGTCGGTACGAAAGCGTCGCCGACGGTCTGGCGTGCGTCGAGGGAGGCGTACGGGTTCTGGACGACGAGCTGGATGTGGCCACGTCGGACACCGGCTGCGCCCCGGTCGTACCGGCTACGGCTGCGTCTTCACAGCGGCGACTTCCCCGAGTTGGTCCTCCACCGTGACCCCGACGACATCCCGTGGCTCACCCTCCGGCCCGGCTTCCGCCCCCGGCCTCACGCCGGCGCCTGCGCGCTGGCGGCTCGGCCGGGGAGCGGTGGCAGAGGGTGTGGGTCAGCCCAGTTGCGTGTCCAGCCACGCCTGGACGTCGGGGGTCACGGGGTCGGTGATGTCGGCGAACTCGTCATGCTTCTTCAGGAACTTCGCGACGTAGGGGCACACGGGCACTATCCGCATACCGAGGGCGCGCACGTCCGTGAGCGCGTACTCGACCAACCGCGCGGCCAGGCCCTGCCCGGCGAAGGCGTCGTCGACTTCCGTGTGGAAGAAGACGCGCTGTTCACCGCGGTCGCGGTAGGCGGTGAGGCCGGCGCGCTTGCCGTCGACCAGGATTTCGTAGCGATGCCTGGCGTCGTTCCGCTCCACGGTCGGAGCGGCGGGAGACGACTCGGTCATGGTGTGCCTTTCGGATGCGGGTCGGCGACGCGGCGGGTTGCCGCGCGGCGAGATGGTGGCATGCGGAAGAACGGGAGCGGGAAGGGGGTCCCCCGGGTACCCCTCGACGGCGCCGAAGCGATCGGAGGCGTTCGCCCAGTCCTCCCGGGCGCGGACGATGTCCTCGTGGCTGCGGCCGATGAAGTTCCACCACATGACGATCTCCTCCTCGAACGGGGTTCCGCCGAGCAGTACGGTGCGAGCCGGGTCGTCCGACTCGTTCACCAACGTCAGAGCTGCGGTTCCGGCCTGGGCATAGCCCAGCTCCGCCGGACGCAGCAGGGTGTCGGCCATGCGGACGTCTCCGTGGTCGACGAGCAGCCCGTGCTCGAAGTCGGGGTCCACGGCGAGCGTGACCGTCGCACGCGGCTCGAGGACGACCTCGGCGCCGAGCAGGGGCGTGAAGGTGCGTACCGGGGACTCCTGACCGGCGAGGGAGCCCAGGAAGACCCTGATCTCGGCCCCGTCGATCCGCAGGGGCGCGGGGACGTAGTGCTGGAAGTCCCGCTCGGCGTGCCGGTGCTCCTCGGGCAGCGCCACCCACAGTTGGACGCCGTGCAGGACCGTGGTGCCCGGGGTGGACACCTCCGAGTGGCTGATGCCGTGCCCGCCCGTCATGAGGTTCAGCTCGCCGGGCCGTACGTACGCGTGGCTCCCGAGGCTGTCGCGGTGCTCGATCTCCCCGCTGAACAGCCAGCTCACCGTCTGCAGTCCGGTGTGCGGATGCGGGGCGACGTCCATGCCGCCCGTCTCGGCGATGTCGTCGGGACCGTAGTGGTCGGCGAAGCACCATGCTCCGATCAGGGTCCGCGCGCGCTGCGGCAGTGTGCGCCGCACGGTCATCGCGCGCGGGCCGCCCAGGGGTACGTCACGTGGGGAGAGAACGTCGACATCGCTCACCGGGGACCGCCTTCCGTCACCATGATAGTTTCAGATTCAACAATGATACTCGTAGCATAGTAGGAAGGAGTCCGGGGTTGAGCAGCCACGCGACAGGAACCGCGACGCAGCGGATCTTCATCGACAAGCAGAGCCCGAAGGCCTACCACGCACTGGTCCAGACGTCGGAAGCGGTGCGCGCGACTGCCGCCGACGCGGGGCTCGACCGGACCGTGGTGGAGCTGATCAACCTCCGGGTGTCGCAGATCAACGGCTGCGCCTATTGCCTCAACGTGCACACCCGGGCCGCCCTGCGTGCGGGCGAGACGGCGCAGCGGCTCGGCGTGCTGGCCGCCTGGCGGGACACCGAGCTGTTCACTCCCGCGGAACGCGCGGCCCTCGCGCTGGCGGAGGCGACGACCGAGCCGACCGACGCCGCCGCGCAGGAAACCGCCTGGACGGGCGCCCGTGACGTCCTCACCGACGACCAGATCTCCGCGGTGATCTGGGTGGCGATCACCATCAACGCGTTCAACCGGGTCTCGATCATGAGCAAGCATCCGGTGCGTACGGAGCGCTGACCCCGCAGGGGAGGCGCGGACGGCTCCGGGGCGGCGTCACCGGTCAGTCCGTCAGGATGCCGTGCGGCAGCAGCTCGATGAGTTTCGCGGACGGTGGTGGACCGATCTCCGGCGCCGACGGACAGCCACCGTTCGGCGGAGCCCCCATGGCACGGGCGCTCGGACTCACCGTGACCGCGTGGAGCCCCCTCGCGCGCGGCCTGCTCGTCGGCAAGCGCCCTCCTTCCCGGCTCCCCGCCTCCCGCCGACAGGCCCTGGACGCCGTCACGGAGATCGCGGCCGAGACCGGTCTGACGCCCGCGCGGGTCGCCCTCGCCAGGGTGCTGCGCCAAGGGCTCCTGCCGGTGCTCGGCACCCGCACCCTCGCCCAGGTGCACGACAACCTCGGCGCACTCGCCGTACGGCTCGACGGCAAGCAGCTCGCACGGCTCGACGCCGCCACCCGGGTCCGCCGCGAGTACCCGTACGACTTCCTGTACGACCGCCGCACCGCGCTCGCGCCACCGGAACCGGAACTGGGGGATCGCGATCGCTGAACACGGTTGGCGGTTATGGAACGCCGAGTTCGAACAGGGCGTACCCCGCATATGAGCCGGAGGCGAGCGCGGCGATTCCGAGGACGGTGCACAGCACCGGCGTGCTGAGCCGCCGCATGGCGACGGCGCACGGGATGAACAGGGGGAAGGCCGGGAGAAGGTAGCGGGAGATGTTGCCGAAGATCTGCTGGCTTCCCAGAACGAGCGCGATCGTCAGGAGGGTGTGGACGACGAGGACCGCCGGCGGGCGGAGCCGGAACAGCAGAGGCAGGACGATCAGGGCCAGCAGGACCGTGCCTACGCCGATGAGGTCTTCGTAGGGGTAGGCGAAGAGGTAGTCGAAGTGGCCCACCGGGAGGGATGTGAACACGTCGAGGGTGTGCTTGCCGTAGTCGAACGTGTGGGCCCAGGCGCCTTCCTGGAGCTTGAAGTACCCGCTGTAGTCGCCCATCCGGTATCCCACCCAGCCGAGGTAGCCGAACAGGCCGAGGGGGGCGATCGCCACGGCGACCAGCGGGCGCAGCGCCGTGACCCGACGCCTCTTCCCGTCCGGGCCGGGAGCGTCTCCCCAGCGGCGGACCTCCCGCCGTTGCCGATGTACGGCCAGCAGCGCCGCGACGGTGAGCGCCGCGATCAGCGCGGTGGCCGTCGGACGAGTGAGACCCGTGGCGCAGGTCAGGATGCCGGCGGTGATCCAGTGGTGGCGCATGACGGCGTAGCAGGCCCAGGCTGCGAGGGCGACGTAGAGGGACTCCGAGTAGCCCGTCCACTCCATGCCGGATCCGGGCCACACGGCCCAGAGGCCAGCTGCGGCGAGCCCGGCCCGCCGTCCGCCGATCCGTGCGGTGACGGCGTGGATCGCCAGGGCGGCGACGAACGAGGCGGCGACCGAGACCAGCAAGCCGGCGCCGAACAGACCCAGGCCGGTACAGGAGGAGACCAACCGCATCAGGGCGGGGTACAGCGGGAAGAACGCCGCGGAGTTGCCCTCGATGGTGATCAGGCCGCCCGCCCCGGGTACCGGGACGAGCGCGGGGTGGTAGCCGTGCGCGGCGATCTGCTGGTACCACCAGCCGTCCCAGGTGGCCAGGACGTCCCAGGCGTGGGCGCCGCCGCCGAAGCGGGGGTCCTTCTTGCGGAAGTCTCCGGAGGAGTCCAGCAGGTACATGAAGACGCAGAAGCCGATGAGCTTCAGCGCACCGTACAGCGCGAGCACCGGACCGTGCTGCTCGGCCGCCCGGCACACTCGCGCCCACCGCCGGCGGGCGGCGGAGGTGAGGGAGGGAGACGGGGCCGGGGGCACGCCGGTGGTGTACGGCGGTTCCGTGGCGGGCGAACGGCCTTCGGCGTGGAGCCCGTTGCCCTCGTACGACGGAGCGTTCGCGAGGCTCGGGTCGTTCATCGGGGCTCGGCTCCTGTTCCGTTGCCGCGGGGGGCGGCGGTGAACACCCAGGCCCGCAGGAGCAGGAAGCGCAGCAGTGTCGCGACCAGGTTGGCGATGACGAGCACCGCGACTTCCGTGGGCCGCGCGGGCCCCGGTGCCCAGCGGTGCAGCGCGGCGAGCGAGCCGCTGGTGAGCGCCAGACCGAGGCCGAAGACCACCAGACCCTTGGCCTGTTGCCGCACCGCTCCGCCCCGCCCGCGCAGCCCGAAGGTGAGCCGCCGGTTCGCGGCGGTGTTCGCGACGGCGCAGATCAGCAGCGCCCACGCGTTGGCGCTCTGGGGCCCCGCCACCGGGCGTAGGACCGAGTAGAGGAGGACGTACCCGACCGTGCTCACCACGCCGACGGCGCCGAAGCGCAGCAACTGGGCGGCCAGTGGGCCCGGTGGATCACCTTCGGTGGCACGCCGCAGCCCCGCCGTCGGGAGCGTGCCACGGGCGAGCGCCCTGCCGATCCTGGCGATGCCGCGCAGGTCGGCCATGGCCGTCGAGACCAGATCGACGCGGCTGTCGGGGTCGTCCACCCAGTCGACGGGCACCTCGTGGATGCGTAGCCCGGCCCGCTCGGCGATCACCAGCAGTTCGGTGTCGAAGAACCACTCCGAGTCCTCCACCAGGGGCAGCAGCCGCTCGGCGACGTCACGCCGGACCGCTTTGAAGCCGCACTGCGCGTCGGAGAAGCCGACGGCGAGAGTGGAACGCAGCAGGACGTTGTAGCAACGGGAGATGATCTCCCGTTTGGGACCGCGTATCACCCGGGAGCCACGGGCCAGACGGGTGCCGATGGCTATGTCGGAGTGTCCGGAGATCAGCGGGGCGACCAGCGGGAGCAGCGCGTTCAGTTCGGTGGACAGGTCCACGTCCAGGTAGGCCAGTACCGGGGCCCGCGAGCGCGACCAGGCGACGCGCAGGGCACGGCCACGCCCCTTCTCGGCCAGCCGTATCCACTCGGCCTCCGGCAGTTCGGCGGCCAGCCGGGCCGCGATCCGTGGGGTGTCGTCGGTGCTGGCGTTGTCGGCGACGGTGATGCGGAACGGGTAGGGGAACGTCTCACGCAGATGTGCGTGCAGCCGCCGCACGCTCGGCTCCAGATCCGTCTCCTCGTTGAACACGGGGACGACCACGTCCAGTACGGGTTCCGGGTGGTTGGCCGGCAGCGGCAGGCGGAGCGGCAGTCGGTCCATGGGCAGTCCCGTCGCGAGGTTCATCGGGGAGGACCGTGCGGTCTTGGTCATGGTTCGTCCAGGTTTCTGTGCTGTTGAAGGGCATACCGAAGGCGCTCACGGCGGAGCAGCGATCGGGGACCAACGCCGGGGCGGAGCGGGGACAGGGGGCGGCGCGGAAATTCAGTGGGGGAGCGGCCGGGACGGCCGGCCGTGCGCTCGGCGGCTACCCGGTGCCGGTCGCGCTGACGAACGACGAGGGCTCGACTGTCGTCGTCGGCGGGGACGACGGCGTGATGCTTCCGCTCGGCGTGGCCGGGACGGTGGCCGGCGGACCGGGAGTGGCGGTCCCGGAGGGCGCGGTGCCGACCGAGCTCGAACTCTCTGTCGCACTCTGGGTCGTGATCGGTGCCGTGGGCGTGGTGGGCACCGACCCGGTAGGACTGGTGCTGGGGGGTAGGGTCGGAGACGGCGTGATGGTCGCGGAGGAGGAGCCGCTCGAGGGCCGCGGCACCGGGGCCTGGGGCTGGTCGCGGTCCGGCGCGTGTGGCAGCAGGACCAGGCCTACGCCGAGCCCGGCGGCCACCAGTACGGAGCCCACGGCCTTCTGCGCCGCGCGGACCCGGCGGCGGACGAGTACTCCCGTCCTGAGCCGGTCCTGCTGTGCGGGCTCAAAAGGGGTGTACTCCTGGGTGTCGCGCATCATCCGCGCCAACTCCCGCTCGAAGTGATCCATGCTTCCCTTCACCCCACCGGCTCGATGACATCGGCCAGGATCTGACGCAGTCGCGCCACACCGCGTGACGCGTGGGACCGGGCGGTGCCCAGCGGGCATCCCAGAACCTCCGCGACCTGTTTCTCGGGCAGGTCCTGGTAGTAACGCAGCACGACGGCGGCCCGCTGCCGCGGCGGCAGCTGGGCGAGGGCCGCTTCCAGCCGCGTCCGCTCCACCACGGCGGCGGACTCGTCCCCCGTCTGTGCCAGGTCGGGCAGCTGCTCCACGGGCCGCTCACCCCACCACCGCCGACGGGCGGAACGGGCGGCCGCGCGGGCCAGGACCTTGCGTACGTACGCCTCGGGCGCCTCGTCCGCGACCTTCGGCCAGACGAACCAGAGCTTGACCAGGGCTTCCTGGAGCAGGTCCTCGGCACGGTGCCGGTCACCTCCGCAGAGCAGACGGGCGAGGTGGAACAACGCCGACCAACGGGCCGCAACGAACCCGTCGAAACTCTCGGCCTGAGCCCGTTCCATCCGCACCGTCCCCGCACTTGCCAACTTCGTACACCTGGAGAAAGACGTTGGTGAGCACCTCGCTATGCACTTCCGACGCGTGATGCGGGTCACGTCCGGCGCGGAGACCGCGGGGCGGGCCCGCCCCGGCTTCCCGGCGATCCGACCAACAGGGCACGGATGCGGCGCGGTTGCCCATCGCTCGGCTCGCGGGAGGTGCCAACGGGCCTGAGTGGGACGCGTACTTGAAGGACGACCATCGGTGATCCGCGGTTCTGCCGAGCGAATCGGACCATGACACAGGCTGGACAGGCCCCTACCGAGTTGGGGCCCGGCGATGGGCCGACGGCTACCTCACCTGCTCCACGAGGGAGTCAGAACAACCGCCGCAGCCAGGAGCCGATCGCCGCATAGTCGTGATCAGTCAGACCACGGCGGGGGTCGACCCGGTGGAGCAGGGCGTTCGCTGGATGGTGAGCGGCGACCCACGCCCGATCGGTGTCGGTGATCTCGTCGTCGACCCAGACGAACGGGCGCCCCGCCGCCCATTCGACAAGGGTGCGGGTCTTCCAGTGCAGTCCGTTCCGCTCGTCCTGCTCATCGATGTCGGACGGTTCCGGCCAGACCACCACAGGCAACTGCGGCAGACCGATGCGCGGGGCGATGCACTCGTTCGCGTCAGCCATCCACGTCGTGGCCCAGACCACCTCACACGGGAGCGCCGCCAGCCGAGGCCCGTGCCCGGGATCGAGTCGGGCCAGGAGCGGATTCGCATCGGCATCGAGCGGTTCGGGGCAGCCGGCATGGGCCGGATACTGCTCCGCCGCCACACCGAACGGGATGAGCGGTCCGTCGACATCGAGAAACAGCAGCGGACGCTGCGGAGAGCCAGTCACGCCGGCACGATAGCCGCGGAGCGCAACGGGGACCGGACCGTGCACCGCGCCGGCACCGCTCGCCGTCAGGGTCGAGCGCCACGATCGTCGCCAGCACCGTCGCGGGGCCCCGGCGACTGGCGACCGATGGGATCGGGTTCGCGGCCGGCGTGGTCGGGCACGTCACGCGGAGTACCGTCGGCATGGCCCTGCAGGACGGTTCGCGTACGGTCCGCGACGACCGGATCGGAGGCGGTTTCGGGGGCGTCGCGGTGGTCGCCGCTTCGGCCGACACGGTCGGGTGGTACAGAGTTGTTCGCAGGGTGTCGGATGGCTTGTCGGGATACGCGAGGGCGTGGCGGGATAGAGGCTCTGTGTCGTTCAACCTTCGGAGGCTGTGATGATCGTCCCGTTCGGGGTCCGCGACTTTCTGGACCGTGCCGTCACCGTGTATGCCGACCGGGTGGGTGTGGTGGACGAGCCTGACCAACCGGCCGAGGTCTGGGAGGGGCTGACGTACGGACGGGTGGGGGAGCTGGCACGGGCTCAGGCCGCCGGACTGGATGCGCTGGGTGTGCCGCTGGGCGCTCGCGTGGCGGTGGTCTCGCCGAACAGCGCGCGGCTTCTGACGTCGTTCTTCGGTGTCAGCGGTTACGGGCGGGTGCTGGTCCCGGTCAACTTCCGCCTGACGGCGGACGAGGTGAGCTACATCGTCGGTCACTCGGGGGCCGATGTACTCCTTGTCGATCCGGAGTTGACGGAGCGTCTGGCCGATGTCAGCTGCAGGCACCGTTTCACGCTCGGCGCCGCAGCCGATGCCGAGCTGTACCGCTTCGGCACTGCCCCGCAGGCCTGGGAGCCGGACGAGAACGCCACCGCGACCATCAACTACACCAGTGGTACGACGGCCCGCCCCAAGGGGGTGCAGATCACCCATCGCAACATCTGGGTGAACGCGATCACCTTCGCGTTGCACGCCGGGGTGACGGACCGGGACGTGTATCTGCACACGCTGCCGATGTTCCATGCCAACGGCTGGGGCATGCCGTTCGCGATGTCGGCGCTGGGCGTGCCACAGATCGTGCTGCGCAAGGTGGACGGGGCCGAGATCCTGCGTCGGGTGGCCGAGCACGGTGTGACGGTGATGTGCGCGGCGCCCGCGGTCGTGGGGGCGGTGCTGGCGGCCGCCGAGTCCTGGGAGGGGGAGATCCCCGGCCGGGATCGGGTGCGGATCATCGTCGCGGGCGCTCCGCCGCCGACCCAGACGGTCGCGCGCGTGGAGTCGGAGCTGGGGTGGGAGTTCATTCAGATCTACGGCCTGACCGAGACCTCGCCACTGCTGACCGTCAACCGTGCCCGCGCCGAGTGGGACGGCCTCGCCGCGGCGGAGCGGGCGGAGAAGCTGGTGCGGGCCGGTGCTCCCGCGCTGGGCGTGACGCTCAGGACGGACGCCGAGGGTGAGGTTCTCGCGCGCTCGAACGTGGTTCTGGAGGGGTATTGGGAGCAGCCGCAGGAGAGTGCGCGGGCGTTGTCCGGGGGCTGGTTCCACACGGGGGACGGGGGGTCGATCGGCGAGTACGGCCATCTGACGATCAGTGATCGCAAGAAGGACGTGATCATCACGGGCGGGGAGAACGTGTCGTCGATCGAGGTCGAGGACGTCCTCTTCAGCCATCCGGCGGTTGCCGAGGTCGCGGTGATCGGGGTGCCTGACGAGAAGTGGGGCGAGACCGTGAAGGCGCTGGTGGTTCTTGCTCCCGGCGCGCGGGTGACGCAGGACGAGCTGATCCGGTTCTGCAAGGAGCGTCTTGCCGGCTTCAAGGCGCCTACTTCGGTCGAGTTCCGGGAGGAGTTGGCGCGTACGACGACCGGCAAGCTCCAGAAGTACAAGTTGCGGGAGCCGTATTGGGAGGGCCACGAGCGGGGCGTCGGCTGAGCTGTCTCACAGGGCGCACCGGCATCGCACGGGGGTGCCGTGGCGAGAACTGCCTGCGCGTTTCGGCAAGGGGAGAACTGCGTACGCGAGACATCGGCGCTGGTCGTCGATCGTTCCTGGAAGTGAGGCGCCCCGTCGGGCAGATTGACGTGGGGTCAGGTGAGCGAGAGAAGGATTTTGCCTCGTCCTGTACCGGCTTCCAGGAGGTGGTGTGCCTTCGCCGCCTCGGCCAGGGGCAGGGTCCGCGTCACCCCGGGACGGATCCGCCCCGCCGCGAGCAACCGGAGTGCTTCGCCGAGGTAGTCGCCTATCCGCTCGGGAGCCCGACGAGCGAGGTCGCCGATGTTGAACCCGGCGATGGTCCGGTTGCCCTTCCACAAGTCCCACACCGAGGCCGTCCACTGCTCGTGTCGACCGAGGTCTCCGTAGGCCACCAGGCGGCCGAACGGCGCCAGCACGGTCAGGCTTTGCTCACGTATCGGCCCGCCGACGGGATCGAGGACCAGGTCCACGCCCCGGCCACCGGTCACCGCGGCCAACCGCTCCGCGAAGCCTTCACGCAGAAACACTCCGTCGTAGCCCAACTCGGCGGCGTACGGAATCTTCTCCACCGAGCCGACCGTGCCGTATACCCGGGCGGCTCCCAGCTCCCGGGCCAGCTGCGCGGCCGCAGAGCCCACACCCCCCGCCGCGGAGTGGATCAGCACATCTTCCCCCTCCCTCAGCCGACCGGCGTCCTTGAGCACACCGAAGGCCGTCGGAAAGACGCACGGCAGTCCCGCTGCCTCGGCCAGGTCTGCCTCTCCCGCCCCGGTGCGCAGAGACCTGACGAACCGTGTGTCCGCGGTCACCACCTCGGAGTAGCCACCGAAAGCCGGTAGGTACGCCGCAATGGGCTCACCGACCTCCAGCCCGCTCACCCCCGCACCGAGCGCGGCAACAGTCCCAGCCACTTCCAGGCCGGGAACGTCCACTCCACCAGGCCCGTCCGGAGTGCCGAACTCGCCCCGGCGGTGCTGGATCTCCGCGAAATTGACGCCCGCGAAGGCGACCCGCACAGTGACCTGGCCGGCAGTCGGCACGGGATCGGGCAGATCCAACGTCTCCAGTACCTCGACGCCTCCGTTGACTCGGAACCCGACCGCCCGCATGCGACGCTCCCCTCATCGTCACGACCCTTCCGGAGTGGGCCGTACGAGGTCGGCAACCCGGGTGATGATCTTCGTATTCCCGCGCGGCCCAAGCCTCCGTCCACGACGGCGCCCCCGTGGCCGACGCCGGATCAAGCTCAGCATCCCGGAATTTCACGGCACCGTCGCTGTCACGGCGATCCGGCTCCGGCTCCGGGCGCGATGGGCTGCATGGGGCCCTCAGCCCTGCGTCAAGTCACACCGCTCGGCCGCGAACCGCCGGGCCAGGGAGACATGCCGGACAGGGCCTGAGGGTTGCTCGGCGCATCGTGGTTCCGGTGATCGTCTGACGTGCACTGGTGCCCGCTTGATCGTCAGACGTGCACCGGTGCCCGCTCGTCCAAGAGGCCTTCGCTTCGCAGATCGTCCCAGACCTGAGCCGGGACCTCCACGCCGAACGCCGCCATGTTGCGGCGTACTTCGTCGGCGGTACGCATGCCGACCACGATGCCCGAGACGGCGGGGTGACGGAGCGGAAAGGCCATGGCCAGTTCCGGGAGCGTCACACCGTGTGTTTCGCAGACATCGGCGATGCGATGCGCGCGCTCCAGCGTCCGCGGCGCGGCGGGCGCGTAGTCGAAGGTGGCACCCTCGGCAGGTCGCGCCGTGGCGAGCAGCCCGGAGTTGAAGACCGATGCCGCGAGTACCGAGACCCCCCGGTCCGTGCAGGCGGGCAGCAGTTCGTCGAGGGCGCTCTGGTCCAGAAGCGTGTAGCGGCCGGAGAGCATGACCACATCGACGTCCGACTCCTTGACCAGCCTGGTCAGTTTGCCGGGGTGGTACATCCCCGCGCCGATCGCGCCCACCACTCCCTGGCCGCGCAGTTCGGCGAGCGCCGGACAGCCCTCGCGCAACGCATCCTCGAAATGCTGCTCCGCGTCGTGCAGGAACAGCACGTCGATGCGGTCGACGCCGATGCGCTCGAGCGAGTCCTCCACGCTGCGCAGAATGCCGTCCCGCGTGAAGTCCCACACTCGACGATGTGTGGCGGGCACCATGAAGCTCTCGTCCATCCGGCCCGCCGGGTCCTGCGGGACCAGCAGCCGACCGACCTTCGTCGACAGCGTCACCTCCTCACGCGGCTTTCCGCGCAACAGCCCACCGGTGCGGCGCTCGGAGTGTCCGATGCCGTAGTGCGGAGAGGTGTCGAAGTAGCGGATCCCGCTGTCCCAGGCTGCCTCAAGGGCTCCCGCGGCGGTCTCGTCGTCCAGCGGAGCGAAGAGTCCCCCGAGTGGTCCGCCACCGAAGCCCAGTTCCGTGACCTGCACCTTGCTCTTCCCAAGCCGGTTTCGCCTCATCCACCGTTCCCCTCGTGCGGCTGGTGACGCGACCATCCTGCCGCGCCCCGTGCCACGTTCCCAAGGGAAATTTCGAGGTGCGCGAACTACTGGCGCACGGCGCCGATCCGCATCTCCGAAGAGCCACCTCAGGCTGGGCTCAGGCACAGGCCCTGAGGAATTCGATGAGCGCCGCGCTCACCTCGTCCGGGCGTTCCTGCTGAGTCCAGTGTCCACAGCCGGCCAGTTTGAGGGGCTTGCGCCAGAGGTTGGGCATGAGGTCGGGAAGGCGCTCGATGAGTTCGGGAGTGCCGGGGAATGCCGGGACCAAGTCGCGGTCGCCGTAGATGTACAGGGCGGGCCTGGTGACGACGGCGCCGTGCCAGGGAGCGGTCAGTTCCCAGTTGCGGTCGAGGTTGCGGTACCAGTTGAGGGCCCCGGTGAAGCCCTTGGAGAAACTCTCGGTGAGCGCGTCGAGATCGTCCTCGGTGAACCAGTCCGGCAGCACCTCGGGGTCCGGCATGGTCGCGAGCCAGCCCCGCTCGGGGTCGACCAGCGGCTGCTTGCCCTCGCGGGCGCCCGGAGCGTCGCCGGAGGCCGAATAGAAGAACTTCCGCAACGCGGTGCGGGTGTCCTTGGCGAACTCGGCGTCGGCGACACCGGGGCGGTTGAAGTAGTTCCAGTAGAAGCGGCCTTCGAACCTCTTCTCCATGGCGGCCAGCGGAGGCTCCGTCCCCCGGAACGGGGGCGGCACGCTCAGACCCGCCACCCCGAGCACCATGTCCGGTCGCAGCAGCGCGGTGTGCCAGGCGACCGGCGCGCCCCAGTCGTGCCCGACGACGTACGCCTTCTCCTCGCCCAGGGCGTGGATCAGTCCGACGACGTCGCCGACCAGGTGGAGGATGGTGTACGCGTCGACGTCGTCGGGATGGTCGCTGCGTCCGTATCCCCGCTGGTCGGGGGCGACCACGCGGAAGCCCGCATCGGCCAGAGGGCCGAACTGGTGGTGCCAGGAGTGCCATGACTCGGGGAAGCCGTGCAGGAGGATTACCAAGGGGCCGTCGCCTTGTTCGGCGATGTGCAGCCGAACGCCGTTCACGTCAACCATTCGATGCTCAACCATGTGCGTCAGGGTACGTGTCGTGATCTTCGGGCTGGGCTCACCGGCAGCCCGCCTCACTCGTGTCGAAGCGAGCCGGCGAAGCGACTGGCGCAACGGCGAACGGGGTCAGGTCGGCGCACAGGCCGGTCGGCGAGTGCGCGTCTTTCGTCCGGGCGGAGCCTGTCGGCGGCAGACGGCTTGGGTGCCGGTCCCGGGTCTGCCACAATGCACGAAAACGGAACTTTGCTCCGTAGGAGATACGAGGCACTGTTCTGTTTCGCAAGTCTCATGGAAGGATCGCCGCGGTGAACGACAGCGGTCAGGGCGCGGGCAGTGCAGCGGGATCGCAGCGCAAGGACGCCCGGCGTAATCGACAGAGCTTGCTGGATGCGGCCGCCGCAGTCTTCGTCACCTCGGGCGTAGAGGCGCCGGTGCGCGACATCGCGGCCAAGGCCGGTGTCGGGATGGGCACGATCTACCGGCACTTCCCGACACGGGCGGACCTCATCATCGCGGTCTACCGTCACCAGGTCGACGCCTGCGCCGAGGCCGGTCCGGTTCTTCTGGCGAGCTGCGCCAGTCCATACGCCGCGCTGGGGCAGTGGATCGACCTGTTCGTCGACTTCCTGGTCACCAAGCACGGACTCGCTGCCGTGCTGCAGCCCGACAACGCCGGTTTCGACACGCTGCACGCCTACTTCCTCGACCGGCTCGTGCCCGTGTGCAACCAACTGCTCGACGCCGCGGCCGGTCGCGGCGAGATCCGCTCCGGTCTCGAGGGCCTTGAGCTGATGCGAGGCGTGGGCAACCTCTGCGTCGGTGCGGACAGCGATCCGCGCTACGACGCACGCCGACTGGTCGGCCTCCTCATCGCCGGACTGCGCCAGCCGCAGTGACGATCGGCAGGGCATCCGACGCAGGCTGCCCCGCTCCAGTCGGGATCGGCGCGAAGCGCGAGATTTCCTTGGTACCGGACATGATCGTCACCGCCGGCCAGCGACCCCTCCCCCTACGGATCGTTGCTCATCGGGCAAGAGACTCGCCGACCCCAAGTGGTTCCCCTGACCGAGGAGTGCGACGGCGGTCGCGTCGATCCGCGCCCCCTGCTCGTGGGTGAGGTCGGGAACGAATCCCGAGTGCCGGGATGCCTCACAGTTCGGTGGCCCGCTCGTGGCGGGGCTCGTACAGGCCCACCTCGCCGCCGCCCGGCAGACGGAACCTGGTCAGCCGCCCCCAGCGCGCGTCGGTGACGGGCTGCGTGAACTCCACCCCCTTCGCGGTCAGACTCTGCACGGTCGCGTCGACGTCGTCGCACATCAGATAGAGCTCCTGTGTCTCCGGGCCGTCCGTGGGATGCACGGCGATCTCGGTCGGCGGAAGCTTGAAGATCAGCCACCCACCTCCCACGTCGACATGCGGATACTCCAGAACATCCCTGAAGAAGACCCGGTCCGCTTCCGCGTCACGGCTGTAGACGATGATGTGCCCACCATTGATCATGCGCCCAGGGTAGGTCCTGACACGGACAGCGCGGTGCTGCGTCGCCGCACAGGGTGTTGCGGTTCATTGCCGGTCAACCGCCCGAGCAGAGCCGGTGGCGGGATCCCCGGCAAGTGGTCAACGGTGTGTCAAGGCGACCGCGGGCCGGAGCACACCGGACCCTCAACAGCCGTCAGCTCGCCCGCCCGGAACCTACCAGGCCAGATGCCCGTAGATCGGCGCTCCTGTAGCCACCACCAGCCGACCAGCGGCGTGATGACGACCTGCGGGTTGGAGCGAGTGCCGATGGTTCTTGCTGGAGGCGGCGACGCGGGGCGGACGCGGTCGGTCGCGGACTTCGAAGTCCCGAACACGGGCACCATCTGACCCGACGCCAGGTTGGTACCCCAGGATGCGGCCACCAGCAGGACTCGGTCAGCCAGTGGCAGCCGGCACGACCGGCCCGGCTGCCTATCACCGCCGCGGCACCGCACCAACGCCACCAGCTTCCCGAACTGCGCCTCGGTCGGCTCGGAGAATGGCTGGCCCACAGCTCGAGTACCGCGACGAACTCGGCCGCCAGCCCCGCCCCGTCTCCGCTCATTTCTTGTGTTCCCACGGGTGCAGGCCGGACAGGGTTGCCATCGGGTCGCGGTTCACCACGGGGAGCGCGGCCTCAGACTTCGGCCACTGGCCAGGCGCTCACCCCTGGGTCACTCCTGTGGCGGTCGTCTTCTCGGTCTTGGCACGGGTCGGGGCGCCGAGTGCCCAGAAGATCACGCCCGTGACAATGAAGACGGCCAGCGGCACCGCCTCCGTCAGCAGATAGGTCCAGCGCTCGCTGTAACTCCAGCCGTCCGGTCGGAAGTCCGAGCTGAACCAGTCGAAGGGCGCGCCCGGGACCAGCAGTTGCACCGACGCGAACAGGATCAGCAACGTCAGCACGATCGCGATCGGCCAGGCAGCGGGAGCCCGGTAGGCACGCTCCACCTGCGGGTACTTGCGGCGGAGCACCGGCAGCGCCGGGAAGATGCCGAGGTAGCTGATGAGGGTCGTGGAGACGGCGAGCCCGAGCACGGCGCCGAAGAGCTTGCCCGCGTCACCGCCGGTGAGCTGGTGGGCGAGGATCAGTACGCCGGTGGAGAGCACTCCGCTGAGCAGGTTGACCCGGACCGGCGTGCCGAACCGCTCGGAGATCACACCCAGGGCGCGCGGCGCGGCGCCGTCGTACCCGGAGACCGCCAGCGCACGGTCCGATCCCATGATCCAGGTGACGCCCGAGGAGAGCACAGTCAGGATGAACATCACCGCGGCCAGATCGCCCAGCACGGTCCCGGCCCCGCTGAGGGTGACCGTGCCGTCGGAGGCGACGTGGCCGCCGTAGACGGTGAAAACCTGGCGGATGGCGTCGAGGAAGCCGCCGAGACCGGTGATGGCCTTGACCGGGAGGACCAGCAGGATGCCGAGAATCGGCAGGCCGTACAGCAGCACGCCGAGCCCGGCGGCGCGGAAGATGCCGTACGGGACGTCCTTCTGCGCGTCGGTCATCTCGTCGCCCGCGGTGTTGGGCAATTCGAAGCCGACGTAGTTGAACATCAGGACCGGGACCAGACCGACGAAGCCGGCATACGTCGGGGAGAAGTCGCCGAAGCCGAAACCGTGCAGGCCGTGCTTGAAGGCGTAGATGACCACGGTGAGCGTGAACAGGCCGAGCAGCACGAAGCGGGACCACGCCCCGGCGGTGGGGATCCACTTGCCGACATCGAAGGAGAGGATCGCCGCGAGCACGCCCACCCAGATGAAGAGCAGGGTGAAGACGTAGAAGGCGGGGGTGCTCAGATCCTTGCCGTCATTGAAGAAGGTGGTGAACGCGGCGACCGCTGAGACGGAGAGCGTGCCGCCGAGCCAGACCGGATTGGTCACCCAGTAGAGGAAGTTGTTGACCGCTCCGGCCAGCCGTCCGAAGGCCCGGCTGGTCCAGATGTATGGGCCGCCCTCCTCGGCGAAGGCCGTGCCGAGTTCCGCGGTGAGCAGCGCTGACGGGACGAAAAAGATGACGGCCAGCACGATCAGCCAGGTGAACGCCTCCGCTCCGGAAGCGGCCACCGTACCGATGGTGTCGAGGCCGACGAGGGTGCAGACCAGGAAGAACAGGATGTCGAAGCGGCCGAAGTGTTTGCGGAGTTTGTTCCGCTCGGACTCCGCCGCGAGAGTGGTGGTATCCACCTCTATTTTGGACAGACCAGCGGACACCCGGGCCTCCTGCTGACAAGCGTCGTTATGTTCGGCACATGGTGTGTCGGTGATCCGACAGGCGACAAGGGTTGAATCCCATTCTTGACCAAATCCCAAGTTCGGCGCACCGCCGGAAACACCGGCGAAATGTACTCGCTACGTTGCGGGGAAAGTTAGTGACCGTGTGAAGCGACCGCCCGAATCGTTCCAACGACGGCCGAGTGCGAACCCGGCCGCTGCCGACTCCACGCGGATGCCGCCCTGGCGGAATTTCCCGGAGATCTCGGTGCGCAGCGCCTCGACCAGGGCGAAGTCGACAGCCGGATCGGACGCCGGGTTTTGGGCTTTTAGGGCGGAACGGGCTTTCATTCGCATTTCGACATTTCGACCTATTCTTGCTGGCGGCCCCCGAGCGCGACGTCATCGGCTCGTCCGTCGACACCGGTTCGGTGACGCCGAAGCGGCGGTGCGCTGCGAATGCCGTCACTGCTGTGTGCGAACACCTGCCATGAGGCGACGCCTCCGTCGCCGCAGCGGCGACGGAGGCGTGATCGACGTCCTGATCAACTCGCCGGTGTGCACGGTCCGCACGGCGATCCCAGTGAGCCCGCCTGACCGGTCCGGACGGCCGAGACCAGCGAGGCGTCGGCGGCACCAACCGTGTCCACTTTCAGGCGCTGGCGTCGTCGTATGCCAGGTTGCCGCCCAGTTCGCGCGAAGCCTGGGCCTGGGCGAGGAGTTCCTTGGCCTTGGCCTCGACGCCTTCGATGGCGTCCGCGCCGGCGACGAAACGCAGCAGCGGCTTGTCCTGGTCGGCGATGGCGAGCAGGGCGCGGGCGAGCTTGGCGGGGTCGCCGGTCTGTCGGCCGTTCATGTTCTTCCAGGCCGCGACGGTGGCGGTGGTGCGCTCGGCGTAGTCGTCGATGGTCGGCTCGGGCCAGGTGGTGGAGGCGTCCACGAGCAGCTCGGTGCGGAAGAAGCCGGGTTCCACGACCGTGGTGCGGATGCCGTAGGGCTCCACGTCGTAGCGCAGCGACTCCATCCAGCCCTCCACGCCGAACTTGGAGGCGGCATACGCGACGCAGAACTCCTGACCGATCAGACCGGCGGAGGAGGAGAGCGTGATGATGTGGCCGGCGCGCTGCTTCCGCAGAACGGGCAGGACAGCGCGGGTGACGTTCATCGGACCGAAGAGGTTGGTCTCGATCTGCCGGCGCATCTGCGCGGGCGTGATCTCCTCGAAGTAGCCGGCGAAGAAGTTGCCGGCGTTGTTGACCAGGACGTCTATGCGGCCGAAGCGGTCGACGGCGGCCTGGGCGGCGGCCTCGGCGTCCTCCAGGCTGGTGACGTCCAGCTTGGTGACCAGCAGGTTGTCCTGCGGTCCGCCCAAGCTCTTCTCGACTTCTTCGGGGCGGCGGCCGGTGGCGACGACCTGGTGGCCGGCGGCGAGGGCTTCGCGGACGATGTCCGTGCCCAGCCCGCGTCCGGCGCCGGTGACGAGAATGACCTTGCTCATGAGGGGTTCCTTCCAGGTGCCGTGGCGCGGCACTCGGTGTCGTGCGGTGATGACGCGTGGTGCCCGTCCCGGTGGTCGGCCGGGCGGGGTCAGGCTTGGTCGGTGGGCATGATCCACAGTTCGCCGATGGAGGCGTGGCGGGGCCGGGTGACCATGTAGGCGACACCGTCGGCGATGTCGTCGGGGGTGAGGACCTCGGTCGTCTCGTAGAAGGGGGCGATCATCGCGCCCTGGATCTCGGGGTTGTTGTGCGAGCCCAGTTCGGTGTCCACGCCGCCCGGCTCCAGGACGCCGACGCGGACGTGCCGTTGGGTGACTTCCTGGCGCAGGGACTCGGTGAAGCCGTTCACGCCGAACTTGGTGAGGTTGTAGACGCCGTAGCCGTTCCAGGCGACGCGGCCGGCGATCGAGCTGATGTTGACGATGTCGGCGACCTTGCGGGGGCCGGTCTCGGCGGCCTTGAGCAGGTGTGGGAGAGCGGCGTGGGTGGTGTGGAGCAGGCCCTGGACGTTGACGGCGAGCATGCGCTCCCACTCGTCGACGTCCGCGCCGACGACGGGGCCCAGGAGCATCAGGCCGGCGTTGTTGACCAGGGTGTCGAGGCGTCCGAAGTGCTCGACAGCCTGCTGTACGGCCGCCTCGGCCTGGGTGCGGTCGGTGATGTCGGCTTCCACCACCAGGGCGGTGCCGCCCGCCTTCTCGATCTCGGCGGCGATGCCGTCCAGACGGGCCTTGCGGCGGGCGACAAGGGCGACGGAGGCGGCGTCCTCGGCGAGTCGGCGGGCGGTGGCCGCGCCGATACCGCTGCTCGCGCCGGTGACGAGCGCGACGGTGCCGGTCAGTTTCGATGGCATGGGGGTGTCCTGTTCTCTTTCTTTGGTTCTCTGGATGCGCCGTGCGCGGCTGCGAGGTGCGGGGGCGGCGGGGCGGACCCGTCCGTGCCGAGGGGCGAGGCGCGCGGGTCACCGCATGGGCGAGGCGAACGCCGGTCACCGCATGGGCGTGGGGGCGGGTGCGGCGGGGGAGGGGGAGCGGGCGCAGGGGATGCCGGGGAATTGGGGCGCTGCTACGCGGCCGGTATGGCGCCCATCTGCTGGAGGATGCTCAGCATGTCGAGCTGGGCGCGCTCCTCGACGATCTTGCCGTGGGCCAGGCGGTAGAACGCCATGCTCTCCGCGCGGATGGCCCTGCCCGTTGCCTCGACGCCGGCGAACGGTCCCTTGTGGGTGCCCGTCATGGTGTAGCGGATGGCCACGGTGTCGCCCTCGGCGCGCATGTCCTCCACCGTCCACCTGAGGTCGGGGAATGCCTTCATGTTCGCGGCGACGATGCCGAGATAGGTGTCCCGACCCTGCTGCGTCCGGCCGCCGAAGTGCATGACGATGTCCGGGCTGATGAACTTCCTCGCCAGTGCCGGGTCACCGGTGGGCAGGAACTCACTGGTGAAGCGCTCCATGATGCGTTTGTTCACCCGGGCGGTCCCCTGGTTCCACTGGTTCCACGAGAAGGAGTCCGCGGCGGCGCGTGACGTCGACCCGGAGTCGGTGGTGCCTCCCGCCGTGCCGGCCGCGTCCGCAGCACCCGCTCCGAAGGCCGAGAGGGTGAGCGCTGCCAGCGTCGTGAGTACGACGGCCGGTTTGGTGTGTCGACGCATTGTTCGTCCTTCTGATGCTGTTCCGGAGGATCGTGTTGCTGTTGCGGAGAATCGCGGCGCGGACGGCTCCGCTGCGAGGCCGGCAACGAGCGGCAGATGTGCCGCCGCATCCGGGCGATTCACACCACCGTGGGCGGTGCACCATCTACGGAACCGGTTGTCACGGGGCGGCGGGAGACCCTGATGAGAGGGGGTACTGAGAGGGACCCCCAGCCGTGCGGAAGCGCTCGTAGAGTGGAGCCCATGGCAGGCAGAAACGTCCCTTACGACACCGACCGTGATATCCGTGGCGATTTCCGTGCGGAGATCCGGGAATTCCTGGGCACGCGGCGGGCGAGGGTCACCCCGGAGCAGGTCGGACTGCCCGTGTACGGAGACCGCCGACGGGTCACCGGGCTGCGCCGCGAGGAGGTCGCCCTCCTCGCGGGCATCTCGAGCGAGTACTACACACGCCTGGAGCGCGGCAACGCCACCGGCGTCTCCGAGAGTGTCATCGACGGCATCGCGCGAGTGCTGCGGCTCGACGAGGCCGAGCGAACCCACCTGCTGGACCTCCTGCGCGGCGCCAACACGACCCGTCCGCCGCGCCGCCGCCCGGCCCAGCAGCGCGTCCGCCCCACGGTGCAGCGTGTCCTCGACTCCATGCTCGGCACGCCCGCGTTCGTACTCAGCGGACGCCTGGACATCCTGGCCGCCAACCTTCTCGGGCGCGCGCTGTTCTCGCCGGTCTACGCAGACCCGGTGCGGCCGCCCAACAACGCCAGGTTCGTCTTCCTCGACCCCGGCGCGACCGAGTTCTTCCGCGACTGGGACAAGGTCGCAGGCGACACGGTGGCCATGCTGCGCGCCGAGGTGGGCCGCGATCCCTACGACCGGCGACTGTCGGACCTGATCGGGGAGCTGTCCACCCGCAGTGAGGAGTTCCGTCGCCGCTGGGCCGCCCACAACGTCCGGATCCACACCTCGGGCATGAAGCTCCTCCATCACCCGGTCGTCGGCGACCTCGACCTGCCCTTCGAGGCCTTCCCACTGGGGACCGACGCCGGCCAGAGCCTTCTCACGTACACCGCCGAGCCCGGGTCACCTTCGCAAGAGGCCCTGAACCTCCTGGCCAGCTGGGCCACGGCCGACGACGACATCGAGCGGTCCGCGCCGACCAACGACTCCGAGCCGACCGAGTCGGCCGAGACACCTGATTGATCGCCGGGCGGGTGTGTCGGTCCGCGGGAGCCGTCAACGCCTTCGGCCGCTCGCGCAGCCTGGATCCCGTCCGACGTCGGGCTGCCCGTCGGCGGCGGCACCCGCCGCGTGAAGGGCCTGCGCCGGGAGGAGGTCGCCGTGCCGGCGGGCGTGAGCGCCGACTACTACATCCGCCTGGAACAGAGCCGCGAAACCAACCCCTCACCTCAGGTCGTCGACGGGCTCGGCAGGGCACTGCGCCTGAGCGCCGATGTGCCGCGGATCCTGTTCACCCACCCGCGGGCCCGCAACGTCTTCCGCGACTGGAAGTTGGTCACCAGCGCGACCGTGTACGCACTGCACCTCAATGCGGCCGGTTCAGCGACGCCCCCGAGATCAGCGACCTGGCCCAGGAACTGCTGGAGGTGTCAGATGAGTTCCGGACCCTGTGGAACGACCAGACCGTCGGGGTCCCCCACCCGCGCCTACAAAGTGCAACCCCTCGGACAGGGCCCGCAGCGCGTACTTGGTCGCGCAGTACACCGCGGCCGTGGGGTCGACCCGCTGGGCGGCGGTGGACGCGATGGTGACGAGTGCCCAGACCGGAGCTCCAGCATCGACGGCAGCACGGCCGCGATGCCGTGGAGCACACCCCACAGGTTCACGTCGATCATCTGGTGCCACTCCGCGACGCGTAGGGCTGCCAGCGGTACCAGCGGCATCACTCCCGCGTTGTTGACCAGCACGTCGATGCGGCGATGACAGGCCAGCGCTCCCTCGGCGGAGGCATGGACGCCGGACGGGTGGGTGACGTCCAGTTCGGCGTACTCGGCGCTGTGCCCGGCTGCGCTCAGCCTCTTGGACGCCCATGACACGAGGACGATCTCGCGGTCGGACGGGATGGAAGTCGTGGTTACAGGACTCTCTGGCGTGGGCTGAAGCTCGGTAGCGGCGATCCCCGACAACCCGACCCTGTGGTACTCGGCGTCGATTTCGCGCGGAAGGCGTTGAGTCACCGCCGAGTTCGTGCGCGGCACCCGCCCGCCCGGCAACGGTGGGTGGGGACGATGGCGACGAGCCAGAGCGGGTCGGGTGTGTGCCGGCGCCCTCGGACACCCCGGCAGCCTCAACCTTGGCTTCCCCACCGGCAACGCATCGTGCAGCTGTTCGCGACCGCCTACTCACGTGGAGGCGCCCGATCTGGCTCACATCGAGGCGCCCGCTCTGGCCACGGGGCCGCGCCGAGTGCTGCGGGCAAATCCGAAAGCGACCGTCAACGACCCCCGCGGGCGTTGAGCCGGGCGGCCTGGCGCGTCAGGTGGTCGCGTTCGGCGAGGTTGGGGGCCTTTTGGGCCGCCTCGGTGTACAGCTGTGCCGCCGTTGTCAGGTCGCCGTCCCGCTCGTGGAGGTAGGCCGCCACCGCGGTGTGGCGGGGCAGTGTGTCGTCCAGCGCCGCGAGTGCGGCCAGGCCGGCGCGCGGTCCGTCGGCCTCGCCGACGGCCACCGCGCGGTTGAGTCGGACGACCGGGGTGTCGGTCAGGCGTGCGAGCTCGTCGTACCACTCGACGATCTGCACCCAGTCAGTCTCCTCGGCGGCGCGCGCGTCGGCGTGGAGTGCCGCGATGGCGGCCTGGGCCTGGAACTCGCCCAGCCGGTCGCGGGCGAGGGCCGCCTGGAGGATCTCGACGCCCTCGGCGATCGACTCGGTGTCCCAGCGGCCGCGGTCCTGTTCGGCGAGCGGCACCAGGCTGTCGTCGGGCGCGGTCCGGGCGGCGCGCCGGGCGTGGTGGAGCAGCATGAGGGCAAGCAGCCCCGCCACCCCTGGGTGGTCGATCGCGGCCGCGAGCTGCCGGGTGAGCCGGATGGCCTCGGCGGCGAGGTCGACGTCGCCGGAGTAGCCCTCGTTGAAGACCAAGTAGAGGACGCGCAGCACGGTGGCGACATCGCCGGGCTGGTCGAACCGCACGCCGGAGACAGTGCGCTTGGCCCGACTGATGCGCTGCGCCATGGTCGCCTCGGGCACAAGGTAGGCCTGGGCGATCTGGCGGGTGGTCAGCCCGCCGACCGCTCGCAGCGTGAGCGCGACCGCGGACAACGGCGTCAGCGACGGGTGGGCGCACAGGAAGTACAGCTGGAGCGTGTCGTCGACCGCGGTCGCGGGCCCGGGCGCCGGCTCCTCATCGACGCGGTCCTCGCGCCGGCGGCGGGCGGCGTCCGCCCGGGTCGCGTCGAGAAACCGGCGCCAGGCCACGGTGACCAGCCAGCCCTTCGGGTCCCGCGGCGGGTCGGCCGACCAGACGCGGACCGCCTCGACCAGCGCGTCCTGCACGGCGTCCTCGGCCGCCGCGAAGTCGGCTCCGCGGCGGACGAGGATCCCGAGCACGCTCGGCGTGAGGCTCCGGAGGAGGACCTCGTTCACGTCGGCGATCATTCCGTAATGGTGGGCTTCACGCCCAGGAACGGACGCAGCTCCAGCCACTCGTGGATCGGCTTCCCGCCCGCCCCAGGAGCGGCCGACAGTTCCCCGGCCAGCTCGACGGCGCGCTCGTAGGTGTCGACGTCGATCACCATCCAGCCGGCGATGAGGTCCTTGGTCTCGGCGAACGGGCCGTCGGTGACCGGCGGGCGCCCCTCGCCGTCGTACCGGACCCACGTCCCCTCGGGCGCGAGCGCCTGACCGTCGACGAACTCGCCGGTCTTCTCGAGCCGGGCCGCGAAGTCGTTCATGTACTGCACGTGGGCCGAGATCTCCTCCGGCGCCCACTGGTCCATGGGCACGTCGTTGACCGCAGCCGGAGCGCCGCGGTAGTGCTTGAGCAGCAAGTACTTGGCCATCGTGTTTCTCCTCGATGCTGGTCCGACCCATTGTGGTCGCGTTCATTACGGGGACGGAGCCGGCCACGGGTTCTCGACATCGCCGTACGAATTCTTTTTTGGCTCTTGTAGATGAGCCTGGGGCCAGATGCGTTCGTCGTTGGTCTGGTGCGAGTCGTCCTGGGCCGAAGATTGCGCCGGTGGTGCTGTCTGATGCCGAGGATCGTCCCGGAGAGTGCGGACGGGCAGGCGTTTGCGGAGGTCGTCCGGCGGCTGGGCATCACCGCGGACACCGTTCGTGTCTGGGGTCGGCGCTTACTGGGGCGTCGGTTCGACGGCCTGTGCGACGGCCATGGCCCGGTGTCTCACGAAGGATGACCGACGCCGACGTCGAACCGGTCATTGCGAAGACGCTGGAGGAGACCCCGAAGGACGTCACTGGCTGGTCGACGAGGTCGATGGCCGCGGCGACCGGGATGTCGCAGTCGGCGCTCTCACGGATCTGGCGGCCATTCGCCGTTGCAGCCGCACCGGGCCGAGACGTTGAAGCTGTCGAGGACCCCTTGTTCATCGACTGCCGACGAATCTCCGGCTCAGGACACTGGTAGCCCTTCAGGAGATCGCGGACGACGCCGGTGTTACACCGGACCTGGTCTCGGGTGTGCCGGTACCGGCCGAAGTGTTGGATCAGACAGAACTGCGCGAGAACCTCGCGGAGGCAATCGTCGACTTCTGGAAAGACGCCGACGGACAGTCGCGTGCGCGCCCACTGACGGAGGGCGAGCACGGTTGTGCTCTCGCTGAGCTGGAATGAACTGAGTCTGGAGAGCCTCGGGACGTCGGCGGGCCGGCGGGTCAGCGGGACAAGCACGTACGGTGCTCAGGCTCGGAGCTTGAAGTGCCGCGCGGCGGTAGGCATGCCACCGTCCGAGGATTGGCCCGTGCTCCGGAACGGCGAGCCAGGGAAACTTGAGATCTGTTGCCGTGCTTGAAGGAGTTGTGATGCAGGTAGCCGTGGTCACCTTCGACGGGTTCAACGAGCTCGACAGCTTCATCGCTTCCGCGCTGATCAACCGGTGCCGTAAGGACGGCTTGGAAGCCTTCATCACGACGCCGACGCCGGTGGTCACGTCGATGAACGGAGTCGAGGTGACCGGGCAGCGCCCGATGGAGTTCGTGACCGAAGCCGACGCCGTGCTGATCGGCAGCGGAGTGAAGACGCGAGACGTGGTCGCCGACGACCGACTGATCTCCAGGCTGCCGCTCGACCCTTCTCGACAACTGATCGGTTCACAGTGCTCCGGCGCACTGGTCCTTGCGCGGCTCGGTCTGCTGGGTGGCATGCCGGCTTGCACGGACATGACGAGCCGGCCCTTTGTCGAGGCCTGCGACGTCACCGTGCTGGACGCGCCGTTCCACGCGGAGGGGAACGTCGCTACAGCGGGAGGCTGTCTGGCGTCCCAGTATCTCGCCACGTGGGTGATCACCCGGATGCTCGGGGAGGACGCCGCGCGCGACGTCATCGGGTACGTGGCTCCGGTCGGCGAAAACCAGGAGACTGTCGCGCGCGCCATGCGTGCCTTCCACGCGGGAGAGGTCGTACTGGGCTGATGCCCCGCAAGCAGTCCTGCGAGGCCGCCTGCGGTCATGGCGACGACTCCTGAGCGCATTGAGGGCGTGGCGTTGACCGAGCAGTCGTGACACTCGTCGTGCTGCGCTTCCAGTTGCCGCATCAGGTGCCGACCGAGCTGCACTACACGAGCCGGTCTGCGGCTGCGTACGTGGGAGGACCGCTCGCGTACGCCGACAGCTACGACAGTAGCCGCGGCCGATCCCAGCGCCTGACTCGTCCTGGCCGGACCGGCGGCCTACTGACGCTTGGAACCAAGCCGTCAGGGCAAACACACTGCAAGCTCAACCTCAGCAACACTCAAGACCCTGAGCCGCGATTGCACCGTCTTACGAGAATGACCTACTGAACTTGAACTCGAGATGTCGGCCAGCCCAGTTGGTCTGTCTGGCTTATGGGTGTGCGGCCGCCCTCGACGACGAAGGCAGCGGCTTGGTCCCCGATGGCCGTGCCTGAAGTATTCAGTGCCTACGGTCTGGACTCCACTCGTAGACCATGGGGGCGGTCTCGATGACTTCGCTTGGCCAGACCTGCTGAAGTCGGTCCAGTCGGACCCGGTGATCCTGGATCCAGTCGTCTTGTGGCCGGATCCAGAAGAATGTGGAGAGCCGGTCGGGATCGTTGATCGTCACGCACACGGACTGATCCTCGTTGAGTCGAAGGCCAAGCTCCAGACCCCGGCCGCCGCCGATTCCCGCGTTGCCACCGGGCACCAGCCCTTCGAGCTCGTGCTCCCAGGCGGAGAGATCCCGCTGCAAGAGGTAGAGCTCGAGGCGTGCGTCGAGGAAGCTGGTGGACACCAGGACATCGGCGCGCAGGGTGTCATGGCCGGTCAGAATGCCGGGCTGATAGCGCCCAGTGACGCGAACGATGCACCGGTCGCCGTCTGCGTCCGCCAGGTGAATCAGGTCGACTGGTTCCGGCTCTCCCACAGTGTGCCTCCGCTTGGCCTAGCTGGTGTGAGTAGCGTGCATCCTCTCTCAGGGGGTGCGTGCGGACGTAGGAGACCCCCAACAAACGTTCGACGCGATCAGCGGTCCAGGACCAGGCCGGTGCCGGTGGCGGTGAGACAACCGTCGATCACGCGGGGTCGGTACTGCAGCATCTTGAGCTTGCGCTTCACAGCGCGGGTGATCTGGCTCAGGTCGGCGGCGGCGAGGTTGCCGATGTCGCGCTTGACCAGGGACCCTACGCCTTCTTGCGGGTTCAGGTCGGTTGCGTTGGTGGGCAGTTGGAACACGGTGAGCCAGTCGGCGCTCGCGGCGATGAACTCGCGCAGCGGAGCGGTCAGGTGGATGCGGACGTTGTCCCAGACCTGCACGATCGGTCCGCCGAGCTGGATGTGGGCACGGACCAGCAGGTCGCGGAAGTCCCGCGAGCCGAAGCCCTTCGGTTGGTCCTTGCGCCCGTTGTACTCGCGGACCGAGGAGATCAGTCGGGACCGCTCGCCCGGCTTGTAGCAGGGCATGCCCGCCATCGACATTCGTCGCGAGCCCCGGCCCCGCACCCGCACTACCGGGGTCTGTCCGATCCGGCCCCAGGTCCTGGCGCGCGGCGGCGTCATCGACTGGCCGGCCTCGTCCTCAAAGACGATCCAGCCGCCGCACGCCGCCGCGATGCTCTTACCCGCGGCCAGACCTCCCTTTTTTCCAGAGCTCTACCGCGTCGTCGTCACGCTCGATCGCGCGGTGAGTGGGCTGCTGCCAGGACCACCCATGCCGCATCAACTGTCGCCACGTGCCCTCCACCGTGTAGGAGACGTGGAACAGCCGCCCGATCAAGTTCTTGACGCGCCCGAGAATCCATCGCTGGTCAACCCAGCCATGTGCGAGCGGGCCGCGCTCCAACTCCCGCTCCAGCCGGGTGATCTGCTTGTCAGAGAGCCTGGGGCGCCCGGGTGAACCCTCCGAGACGACACCAGCCGCACCGCCTTCGCGCCACTGCCGTCTCCACCGCTCCACCGATCGCTCTGACACGCGCAGCGCGGTGGCGACAGCGCGGTCCGTCGCCCCGGCCTCGAGCCGGGGCACCGCATCCAGGCGCACCCGCTCCCGGGCGTCCCTTTCAGCGTCGGTCAATCCACCGCCCTGCGCATACCTCACAGCGAAAGCATTGCAGCGCCCCAGGCTTACCGCTCAGCCGAACGGCCCCGACATCGCCCGATCAAGTTCAGTAGCTCGTGTGCAGGTCTGACGAGAACATGTTCCGGCGAGCACTCGCCGCGCGGGCCGAACGGCTCGTCGTCGTGGCCTTCGCGCCCCCGGGCCCCACCGCACCGCGGTGATCGAACAACTCGATGCGCTGACAGCCGAGTTAGGTATGACGACTCCGGGGGCCGCCATGGTGTTGGGCGAGAGACTGCTCGGGCCACTCACGCTTGAGGGGTTACGAACCGCAAGCCGTCGCGTGGGCCGGAAAGGCCATTGAACACCCTCGCGGCGCGTCCGGGCCTACCCGGGAGTGGTGACGCGGGCCCGCCACAGGTCGCGGAGCAACGCGATCTCGGCCATGTGATGGATGAATTCGAGGTTGGTCCCCGACAGCACGGCAATGTATGGGTCGTCGGGGTCGGAGGCGTATGGGTACTGCGAGAAGCCGACCATGTCGAGTTGCTCGTCGGTGAGGGCGGCGACGTCGTCGCGCCAGCGGTCGATCAGCGCCCAGAACCGCTCGAGTGCCACGGCGGCGGAGGGAGTGAAGTCGACCAGCGTTTTCGGCTCCTGCCGACGTTCACCGAAGGTCCACTCCCATCCCCCCGCGAAGTGGAAGTGCAGGTGCCCCAGCCGCCACGCGATGGTCGTGATCGGCGTCGTGTCGGGCTCCGGCGTACCGATGTGGGCGAGGATCTGCTCGACCCGCTCGACGCTCACACTCCAGTCGTCGGCGATCTTGGCGACGGTCATGCCGCCGGCGGCCTGCCGGGCGACCTCGGCGTACTCGCTCGCCGGGATGTCCGCCTTGCCCAAGTCGAGCACCCACTCGCCCGGCCCGAACGCTCTGGGCGTCGCCGCCTCGCCCCGACGCCGGATCGACCAGCAATCAGGCGTCGGCTCCCACAGGTACTCCTCGTCGCCGAGCCCCGTCAGCCGCACCTGGGCCATCTCCCTGGCCTGGTCGAACTGGCTGAGCAGCAAGCCCAAACGGTCGGTCCGCACGCCTTCGGTCTCCATGCATTGGTTCCCTTCGCCGTCGCGTCTCGTACCTCACCACGCTCAGGCGGAAGTTAACGGCTCACCACACGAGCCGCCACCGATTTCCTGGCCAGGCATCTCCGGTGAGCCGAGACGTCTGTCTGATGCCGTGACCACACACCACACAGGTTCGCAGCGTTGGTGGCGAATGGTCCGAGAAGCCGGAATGGTTGCAGCGGTCCGGTGATGTGCTGTGCAGGGTTGGTCCGGCCCTGGTGTGACGCGGATCACCGCAGCGTGGTCCGCGCAGAGGACAGGGAGGAGTGTGGAGATTTCACTGCGGGCCCGCGTGCGGGCCGGGGATCCGGATGCGTTCAGGCAGCTCTTCGACGAGCACGCTGCGGTGGTCCACCGGCATGCCGTCCGGATGACCGGCAACTGGGTGATGGCCGATGACATCGTGTCGCTGACTTTCCTGGAGGCGTGGCGGCTGCGTGAGCGGGTGTTTCCGGGTGCCGACAGCCTGCGCCCGTGGCTGCTGGGGATCGCCACGAACGTCACGCGCAACACCGCGCGGGCGGCGCGAAGACACCAGGCCGCGCTCACCAGAGTCCCACCCCCCGACCCTGTGCCGGACTTCGCCGACGAGGTGACGCAACGCCTGGCCGACACCGAGGAACTGGCCGCCGCGCAGAAGGCGTTGAGCAAGATGCGCCGCGGGGAGCGCGAGGTGTTCACGCTCTGCGTGTGGGAGGGCCTGGACGCCGCCACGGCGGCCGAGGCCCTGGGCGTGGCCGTCGGCACCGTACGGGCCCGGCTCTCACGCGCGAGAAAGCGCCTGCGCAAGCTCACCGAGCTCGAACTCGACGGCGGCGCGGGCGGCGTGGGCCGTACAAGCCGCACGGACAGCACGGACAGCACGGACAGCACGGACGGCACCGACAGGATGAACGGTAGGAGAGGCAGCCGCGGCACGGAAGGCGGCCTCGGGCAGAGCGGAGTGCAACGCCCGGCCGCGGTCGGACAGTCACTGGGTAGCCGCCATCAGGCGGCTCGGTCCACGCAGGAGAAGAAGCGATGAACACCAACCCGCGACGACGTGATCAGCCGGTCGACTACCAGGATCTGGCCGAGTTGCTGCCCGCGCCGGGCCGTCCGGTGCTCGCGCAGGACCGCCACCGCGTACTGAGGGAACACCTGATGGAGCACATCACCCACGAGACCACCCGTGAGCAGTCGGGTGCGACGACCACCTCACCGAACGCCTCACCTGTGATCCCCGCTCGTCGGAGCCCCGGCCGGCGTCTGGTTCTCGTCGCGGCGCCACTGGCACTGGCCACCGTCGTGGGCCTGGGCGTGGTTGCGGTCGACAGTGCACAGGACGGCAAGCGCGACACAGCTGCCGCAGGTGTCACGGCCGACGACCACCGGAAGGCCACGCAGCTGCTGGACCGGATCGCCCTGGCGGCGACCGACCGCCCGACGATCAAGGTACGCGACGACCAGTTCATCTACACCAAGTCCCAAGGATCAGCAGTTGAGTTGGGCGTCGATTTCAGCAGTCCCGAAGAGCTCGCGAAGCGCAAGGGGGCCTTCAAGGTGGAGGAGTACAAGGGGACCGTCCGGCAAGAGCAATGGGATTCGGTGAAAGGCAAGCGGGACGGTTTGAGGAAGGCCGTCGCGCTCACCGACCCTTCCAAGAAGATGGTCATGGACATGGTCGGCACCGGATATCTGACCTTCAGGCAGCTTCAGGCTCTGCCCACCGATCCCGACGCGCTGCTGAAGAAGCTCTCCGGTGACGCCAAGAATGTGGAAGCGAGCCGCGTCACGGGAGTGGTCGTCGAGAATCTCGGAGCGATACTCGACGACGCCACCCTGCTGCCCGACCTCAGTGCCGCGCTCTACCGTGCCACCGCCAAGCTCCCGGGTGTGCGCGTTGTGGACCACATCAAGGACGCCGCGGGACGGGAAGGTATCGGCCTCACGTTCGACGGCGCCCCGAAGGGCTACGCCTGGGTCTTCGACTCGTCAAGCCTCGTCTACCTCGGCACAACCAAGAGCGCGCTCCTGGGAATTGGCGTCGCGGACAAAACGGGTGAGGTTCCGGTCAGCTCATCCTGAGGCAGCCTCACCGCCGTCGCGCGCCCAGAGGGCGTCCGCTCCGGCGGAGGTCGCTGTGTCGACAGCGCCGTACCGTCTTGCGGTCCGATTGCAGGCGGCAGCTGGCGGCGCGGAGGGACAGCCCCCTTGGCGGCCAATTCGTTGACGTCTCTGTGGCGTTGACGCACACGGTCAATGAGAGGAGGTACCGGAGCAGCCGGGGGCGGTCCGGCGTCCGTGGGGGCAGGTGGGCGCAGACATGCAGGGTGCCGACGGAACGTCTTCTCCACAGCGCCGTTGTCGTACCGATGACGGTGAGCATCGGTTCGAGGTGGACAGCTCGTTCGCGAAAACACGCTGATGAAGTTCGGTACGACAACGACGCCTCAGTCGCGTGGGGCGACGAGAGGTAGGACGATGGTGTCCAGGATCTCCTCGATCACGCTGAGGGGCAGCGCCTCATGGGTCTGCGTGAGTTCGAGGCTGACGAGATCGAGCGGCAGGTCCCGGATGCGCGGCGTGAGGGCGGCCGGGTCGACTTCTCCCCGTGCGGCGGCGCGGTCCCAGATCTCCTCGGTGCCCAGGGCCTGGTAGATCCGCTGTCGCAACTGCTGCGCGAGGTCCTGGTTCTCCTCGGCCGGCCCGCCGAATCGCGCCCCGAAGACGGCCCTGATCTCCGCTCGCCTGTCGGACTTGCTCGCCAGGGAGGCCAGGAGGTCTCCCCGCAGCGTGCCAGTGTCAGGGACGGGCGGCCTGTTGTGGTCGATCCAGTGCAGGACGGCCGCGGTGAACAGCTCCTGGCGGCTTCCCCAGCGCCGGGCGATCACGGGGCGGCTGGTCTGGGCGCGTTCGGCCACCGCTTCCATGGTCAGCCTTTCGTAGCCGTTGTCCATCAACTCGTCCCACGCGGCCGTGAGCAGCGCACTTTCGAGTGCTGCTCCGCGGCGACGGGTCTGCCGGTCGGTCACGATCCCTCCATACGATCCACTGCTGCATCTAATTGACCGAGGCACTCTCTCCACGTAGAGTGCACACGTGCATCTTATGTGAATGAGGGGCGACCTCTGCCATTGCGGCGGCGCACGTTGTCAGGCTCCAACCGCGAGCATGCGGATCACCTGATGCGCCGGTGGCCGCGCCGGCGGCTCGGCCGTCCGAAACCATCCCCCTGTATGGAATCGAAGGGGTTACATGACCAGCGAATTCCGCCTCGGCGGCGACCTCACCATCAACCGTCTGGGGTTCGGTGCGATGCGCCTGCCGTCCCAGAGCGGCATGGGCGGCAAGCCCCGCGACCTCGAAACCGGCCGCGCGGTGCTCCGCCGTGCCCTTGAACTCGGCGTCAACCACATCGACACCGCCGACTTCTACCGCAGCGGCGACCATACGGCTCACGCCAACACGCTCATCCGCGAGGCCCTTCACCCCTACCCGGACGGCCTGGTCATCGCGACCAAGGTCGGCCCGCTCATCAGGCCCGACGGCTATTCCGCCGGCGCGCCCAGCGACATGCGTGCCCTGGTGGAAGAGAACCTCACCGGTCTCGGCATGGAGCGTCTCGACCTGGTGTACCTGCGCGTGGGACACATGGAGCCCCCGCACGGCGAGTCCATCGCCGCCCGTTTCGAGGCGCTCGCCGAACTGCGCGAAGAGGGCCTCATCCGGCACCTCGGGCTGAGCAACGTCGACACAGGACACCTCGACGAGGCCCGCGCCATCGCCCCGGTCACGGCTGTCCAGAACCAGTACCACGCCGCGCACCGCGCCGACGTGGAGATGCTGGCAGCCTGCGAGGAGGCGGGCATCGCCTTCGCGCCCTTCTTCCCTCTCGGCGGCGGACGTGAGCTCGACGACGACCGCCTGGCCAAGGTCGCCGCCCGGCACAGGGCCTCGGTCGCCCAGATCGGACTGGCCTGGCTGCTGGCCTCCTCGCCGGTCACTCTCGCCATCCCCGGCACCGGCTCGGTCCGTCATCTGGAGGAGAACATGGCCACCGAATCGGTCGTGCTCTCGGACGAGGACCTCGCCGACCTTGCCTGACCATCACGGCGCCCAGCGTGCCGATCACGCAGCACGAAAGGTCCCTCTGCTATGAAGCTGCTCGTCCTTGGAGCGACCGGGCTCACCGGTCGCCATGTTGTCGACGCGGCCCTACGGTCCGGCGACTCGGTCACGGCATTCGTCCGCAACCCGGCGGCACTGGCTGATCTGGCCGACCGGGTCACGCTCGCCACCGGAGACGCCACATCACTCCAGGATCTCTCCGCCACCCTGCCTGGTCATGACGCAGTCATCTCCGCCCTCGGTGCAGGCAACTCCTTGACTTCGATACGCGCCGACGACCTCTTCACGCGCTCCTCCACGGCCCTTGTCGCCGCGGCCAAGGAAACGGATGTCTCCCGCCTGGTCTGGCTGTCGTCGTTCGGCGTGGGCCACACCCTCGCCTGGTCGAGCATCCCGCAGAAGATGATCTACCGCACGCTCCTGCGGAACATCTATGCGAACAAGGCGACCGCCGACGAGAGTATCCGCTCCAGCGGGCTGGACTGGACCATCGTCCTCCCGACCCGGCTGACCAATGACCCCGCCAAGGGCACATACAGCATGGGTGACAGACTGCCGATGAAGGGCAACCCGACGATCAGTCGTGCCGACGTGGCAGCATTCATGCACAAGGCGGTCCACGGCAGCGAGTGGATCCACCGCAGCCCCGTGATCAGCGACTGACGCCCTCCATCCCGTTCCAGGTCGATCTTTCAGACGCCGCTGCCGTACGGATCACGGTGCGGATCGGTTCCAGAGGACAGCTCGTTCCGGTGGTGTGCGGCTGGGATGCGTATGAAGGCGGGGCCTCCGGCTCAGTTCGGGATTGCTGAAGTCCTTCAACATGACGGACGTGGAGTGGTCAGGCTTACGCGACGCGGTGCCGGTCCCGCCCTGGTTGAAGGGCCGCGGCGGGCAACCCGAGGGCTACGCCTTCTTCCGCCGCCGACGGGTGGCGGCTCTGCTCGCCGACCTGCACGACCGGCTGCGCGGCTTGGTCCGTGAGGACGCCGGCCGGGGATCCGGAGCCGCCCTCTCCGCAGCCATCGACACGCGGTCACTGCGGGCCGCGCCGACCATCCCGCGCTCCACGTCCGGATGGGACGGCGGGAAGGAGGTGGGCGGGCGCAAGCGGCACGTCATGGTGGACTCCCTGGGACTGCTGCTGGTCGTGATGGTCACTGCGGCGAGCGTGCAGGACCGGGATGCGGCAGGGCCTGTGCCGGCACGGCTCCGTGCCTGTTTCCGGAAGATCCAGCTGGTGCGGGCCGACGGCGGCTACGCGGGCCGCCTGGTGGTCTGGGCCGCCGAGAAGCTGCAGCTCACCCTTGAGATCGTCAAACGCAGTGACGATGCGTCAGGGTTCGTGGTTCTGAGACACGTTGGATCGTGGAGAGGACGCTGAGCTGGCTGATGCGCTCGCGGCGGCTGGTGCGCGACTACGAGACCCTGCCCGAGGTCCACGAGGCGATGGTGCCGTGGTCGATGACCATGCTCATGAGCCGGCGGCTGGCCCGGCCGCGAGCGTGAACCTGCCCGGCGTGAGCTCGCCGACCCGCCCCTGTCTGCCAGCCGCTTGGCCCGCGAACGCACCGCACGCTCAACCTTCGCCGCAGTCTCCTCCAGTCCGAGTGCCGCCGCGATCTCCTGACAGGCCATCGCCCCGCCCGCGCCGGCTGGCCGCCGCTCCGTCAGCACCTGGAGAATCCGCTGGTACCCCACCGCCAGCTCCCCCGCCTCGAGACCGGGCCGCTACACCGGAGCGATTGAACCTACACGGGCCGCCTTCACCGGGGACGCCACCGCATGCCGGGGCGGCACCGACCCCGCCCGGGGCTCGGCCGACTCGTCCGCAGCCGGAACAGCAACGGCCGATGCCGTCTCTTGGACCGACGGCACGGCAAGCACCCCGCCGACCCGCTGCCGGGCGATCACCCAGCCCTCCCAGTCAGCCTCTCCACGGGCTCCCGCGCGGCCAGCTCCCGCGCCTCAAGCAGGCCCACCATCGACGCCACCCCGGCACCTCCACCGGTGACACAACCCGACGGCCCGACCCTTGCGGTGCCAAGCCAAGTAGTGCCGCTCCCGCCCCCTGCCCGACAGCAGCGCCGGCGGCCGGGTGCTGGCTCGACTTCTGTGCCGAGTGACGCTCCGTCAAGGCTGGACGTCGAAGAGAGCGAAGGAAGGTGGCGGCGGGGCGAGTACTGCGCGAAGGCGGCCGAGCATCGCCCGCCATTGCTTCGAGTCCTCCTGGTCGCCCCAATTTGAGACCGATCCCGCCTCGTTACCGGCTATGCGGGCGAGGGCTTCGTCAGCAAGCAGCCGAACGTCAGTGGGAAACGCTACGCGAACGAGTTCTGCTCGCCCCGCAGTCGCTTTGTCGGTGCCTGGTGCGAGGATCCCGGCGAAGCTGTGCAACGAGATCGAGATGGGCACCTGGGCTGGGGAACCGGCCCTTTCGACAACGACACCGCTGCGGACTTCGCCAACGCTCTCGATGACGCCGAACCAGAGGCATGCGAAACCCTGATCCGAGGTGTCCTCATCCGGACGATCGATGCCATCCATTTGGCGACGGCTCGCGGCGAAGGCGCTCGGGCGGTCACCGGCCGTGGCGAGGTGCGTTTGTCATTTCTGGGAGTTGGCGAACTGCTTGACCGTGCGAATCCTGCCCAGCGCATCAGAAGGGCAGGCCTCGCAAGTCCACGCTGATGGTCGGATGAGGTAGGTCGGCCAGGTCGTAGATCATGGTGGTCAGTGGCGAGGTCCGAGCGCCGTCGGGCTGCTGGAAGGTGACGGGTACGGAGAGTCGGCTCCATCCCAGCTGTGTGTAGAGCGGGACCAGGTCCGGGCGGCAGAGCAGGATCATCGTCTCGGCGCCGGCCGCTCGTGCGTGTTCGACCGCCACGCTGATCACCGTCCGGGCGATGCCCTGGCTTCGATGAGCGGGGTGCACCAGCACATCGCCCAATCCCGCGGCCCGGCGCGGAGATCCGTCGAAGGCCATGTTCCGCAGCAGCCATCCCGCGGAAGTCACCGGCCGGCCTTCGGAGACAGCGATGAAGGTGTGCTGCTTGTCGTCCCACACCAGAGCGAGCCCGTTCACCCCGAAAGGGTCGGACAGGCCAGCGCGGAGTGCGGCTCCATCACCCGGAGAACCGGGACCCAGCACATGGATCAATCGAAGGTCCGCACCACCGTCGTCCACCACATATTCCGAGGTGGCCGTGCCGGCGGGGTCAAACCGGTAGCGCAGACAATGCAGTCCGCTGGACTGGACGGTCCCGTCCGCCTGGGCACCCAGGCGGCGCAGTACCGAGATCGAGGCCGTGTTGCCGGGCAGGACGAAGGCGAAGACGGCAGGGAGCGAAAGGCGGCGAAACGCCAGGTCCAGGCACGCACGGCCCGCCTCCCCGGCAATCCCGCGACCTTGGGCCCGTGGGTGCACGGCGAAACCGAGGTCAACTCCGTACTCGGCCCGATTACGCAGTCCCACCCGGCCGAGAAACGCGTCCGTTGCGGCATCCCTGACCGCAAAGTCGCCGTAGCCGTGTCTGGTCCAGTGGGCGACGTGGTCGTCGCACATGGCCCTGGCCGCAGACCGACTGTCCGCCCGGCCGGTCGCCAGCCATCGCATGACGCTGTCCTGACCGACCACGGCCTCAAAGAGATCGTCGCTGTCCCCGCGGCGGATCGGCTCCATCACAAGCCTCTGGGTGCGCAGAACGGGGCCACTTGACCGGACCACTCGGCAACTCCCTCGACCAAGGACTGACCAAGGACTGAAGGAGCGTATCCGGCGACTCTTTGAAGCGATCGGGAGGCAACCGGTGAACCCATCCGGTCATGGCATCGTCGAAGAAGGCGAAGGCTGCGCCGACGTCGTCCAGGCCCCACGACGGGCGGCGCCACAGGCCGTTCAGGTCGTTTCGGTACGGAGAGCAGCGAGTGCAGCGCCGGCCGGACCGCACCGTATCTGCCGGTCGGTTGCTTCAGTCGCTGCTCTGAGTCTTGTGTCACGGTGATGCGGCGCGGGTCCTCTGGACAGGAAGCCATCGCGCATCATGGGGCCCCGCACGTTCCGCGAATTGCCGTACGGGGCGACCCACTTGGACAGGGCACTTTGAACGAGCGTCAGCGGCCGCCCGGACTCCTCGCCCAACTACTCGTCCACCCACCGTTGGGCCCGGCGCCGGGGCTCGTACGAGGGGTGGACGAGGATGCTGCTGCGACTACGGTGCGTCCCTGCCGGTCACGCCGTACACCGTGCCCCCACCTGAAGGGCTCGCATCGACCGAGCGAGCCGATGCACTAGCCCATCAGGTCCGGCGCGATTCCGGCGTTCCTACCAAGCCACCGGCAGCTCCAGCGGGAAGCGCCGGATCGTCTCCGTGTCCCACCGCACTTCCTCCGGTGGCACCGCAAGCCGCAGCCCGGGGAAGCGCTTCAAGAGGCGCCCGATCGCCACTTCCATCTCCGCCATGGCCAAGGGCACCGCGATGCATCGGTGACCGCCCCAGCCGAACGTCATGTGCGGCTGGTAGGGCCGGTCGGGGTCGAGGACGTGCGAGTCCGGGAAGCGCTTCGGGTCCCGGTTGGCCGTCAGGTACGACACGTGGACGAATTCGCCCGCCCGGATTTGTACGCCGTCCAGCTCCACGTCCTCAAGGGCCACCCGGGGGATACCGACCCCCTTGCGGAACGGGATGTGGCGGAGCATCTCCTGCAGGACGTCAGTCAGGGACTCCGGCCGACGCCTGAGGTGTTCCATCAGCTCGGGACGCGTCAGGAGCAAGTAGGCGATGTCGCTGATCTGGCACGTCGCCGTGTCCTGGCCGCTGAGTGTCAGCGTCAGCGCCATGACCGCCAGTTCCCTGTCGTCAAGCTGATCCTCGCCGTCTCGCGCTGCGGCCATCGCGCTGATGAGGTCCTTGCCGGGTGAGCTCCGGCGCTGCTCGACGAGTTTGGCGAAGTAGTCCGTCAGATCGGCCTTGGCGCTCGCCGCGGCCTCCTTGTTGCCCGCGCCGACGACGAGCAACTGGCGCACGGACTCCTGCATCTGGGGCCAGTCCTCCTGTTCGACGCCGAGGAGGTCCAGGATGGTGTGCTGGGGAAGCGGGTCGGAGAGGTACTGAACCAGGTCCGCCGGCGAGCCGTCCTCCTCCATCCTGTCCAGCAGGACGTCCGCGAGCCAGATGATCCGGCTCCGCATTCCGTCGACCTGCTGCTGGGTGAAGGCCTGCGAGGCCAGCTGGCGGACTCGGCTGCTGTGCGGCGGGTCCATCACGTTGATCGATTCGGGCGAGACGATGGGCTCCGGGGTCAGCCGGGGGTAGTCGTGGCCGATGATGGCCGCCCGGCTGAGCCGGTGATCGGTGGTCACCTGCTTGACGGCATCGAATCCGGTGATCAGCCAGGCGTCCGCATCACCGTAGGGAAGCCGGATGCGAGTGGGGGAATCGCGGTCCATCAGGTCCGCGAGCTCAGGGTCGAACTCCAGGGCTTCGCTGAAGTCGAACGGGCAGATGTTTGTCTCGTTGTCCGCGGTCATCAGGCGGCTCCTCCGGGCATGCGTACGACGTTGGTGGTGTCCACGGCCCGGCGAATGGCCTTGGCGAGGCTGACGGCATCGCCGACAGCCCAGTAGTGGACGAAGAACAGGTGTGGATCGTCGGTGAGGTTGTGGTGGCGCGCCTCGACGAGATTGACGCCACCGCGCGGCAGGGCCACGAGGACGGGTTGGACTTCCTTGGCGATCACTACCAGGTCACCGCGGAGGGCGGCCTTTCCGCCGCCGTGCGGCTGGAAGCTGACGGAGGTGGTGGCGACCGGTCTCGGGGGCAGGATCGCAGGGCCGTCGGCGACGGTCTCGCGGCAAACATCTGAAAATCTGCAGTTCGCGCTCGGTGACCACGGCGGCGCCCAGCAAAAGCGTGCTGTGGTGTGAGTGACGGACGTAGGACACGCGCGTGCCCAGAACGAGCGCGCGGTTGATCCGGATGCCGCGAGAGAAGGCCGTGAGAGCCCGGCGCGGCAAGCCCGAGTGGTACGTGAACCGCCTCAGATCACCGGTCGGGCCGAGAGCGTTGCCCACGCCCGCCCAGTCCGCCGGCTTGGTCATTACCGGCTCGGCCGGGGAGCGGTCCTCCGGTCCGGCGGGCAGGGCGCGGGCCCTGGCAGGCACACCGGTGAGTACGGGCGCAGGGGCGGCCGGGGCCGGCACACGGCGCCGGGACGGGGGGAGCCGAGCGTGGGTGTCCTGCTGTCGCTTGTCAGCCATGTCATGTGCCTCCTGGCGCGATGGAAGCACAGTCGACCTCGTGGAACGCTGATCGGCACAGCCACACCCCGCCAGGTGGGCTAACCGGCTGCCGCCTTTGGCCCGCGTCTGCACAGCAGCTCGCCGCGCGAGCCATCGAGGCCATCCCGCTCAGCGTCTGCCGGAGATGCCGTGGCGGCGGAAGTGACGCGACGCCTAGTGGTGTGGTGACGCGGACCGCGCGGCTCCGCCCAGGATCGTGGCGGAAGACGCCTGTCTGCCCGCGTCCAGGCTGTCCGTGCTGCCCGCAGGTGTCAGCCAGCCCAATCCGGCACAGTGGTCGCTGTGTCGCCCCGTCGAGGGGTGGACCGGGCGCCGCTGAGCCACGCTGACGACCGCACTCCGAGTGCTGCCCGCCACGACTTCTACGACGAGGTCGCCCCGGGCGGGTGTGCAGGTGTCGTCGGCCTTCTTCGGCGACACGCGTCACCCATTTGGCCTACACGTGCGGGCCTGTCGCTGCCGCGCTGCGCCGCTTCAGCGGGAAGCGGCACAGCCGGGCCGTCCAACCCGCCACAGCCGTCGTGCTGCGTCAGGAACATCGGATCCTCAGCCGGATGGCGCGCCTGACGGTCACGCCGACATGGGCTGCTCGCCGCCTTCGGCGCCTTCCGCGCAGGCGGCGGCCAGGTCGTCCAGGGACAGGTGCAGGGCGTGGGCCAGGGCTGCCACGGTGAAGAAGGCCGGGGTCGGGGCCCGGCCGGTCTCGATCTTGCGGAGCGTTTCGGCGGACACTCCGGCGGCTGCTGCCACGTCGACCATGCTGCGGTCACCGCGGGCCCGGCGGAGCAGGATCCCGAAGCGCTCTCCGCGTTGCCGCTCTTGCGGACTCAAAGGAACTCTCACCATACCCGTGATACTAATACCGGTATAAGTATTGGGCAGCATCGCATGGCAGGGAGTCACGGCACATGGTGGAGATCAAGACCGACACGGCACTGGAGGCGATGCGAGAAGCCGGACGCGTCGTGGCCCATGCACTCGCAGCCGCCCGTGCGGCGGCAGCTGTGCGAGTTCGCCTGCGCGAGCTCGACGAAGCCGCCCGCGCCGTTCTCACCAAGGCCGGAGCACGTTCTCCGTTCCTGGGCTACCAGCCCTCCTTCGCCCCAACCCCCTTCCCCGCCGTGATCTGCGCTTCCGTCAACGACGCCGTCTCGCACGGCATCCCCGACGACTACCGCCTGCGCGACGGCGACCTGGTCAGCATCGACTGCGGAGCCGAACTCGACGGCTGGACCGGCGACGCCGCGATCAGCTTCACCGTCGGTACTCCTCGCCCCGCCGACCTCGAACTCATCGCCGCCACCCAGCAGGCCCTGGACGCCGGCATCGCCGCCGCCACCGTCGGGCACCGGATCGGCGACATCTCCCACGCCATCAGCACCGTCGCCCGCAAGGCCGACTGCGGCATGCCGGCCGACTTCGGCGGCCACGGCATCGGCCGCCAGATGCACGAAGACCCCCACGTTCCCAACCACGGACGACCCGGCCGCGGCTTCCCCCTGCGCCACGGCCTCGCCCTCGCCATCGAACCCATGCTCATGGCCGGAGGACGCAATGACTACCACACCGACCCCGACGGATGGACCCTGCGCACCATAGACGGCAGCCGAGCCGCCCACATCGAACACACCATCGCCATCACCGAGGACGGCCCCCGTATCCTCACCCTGCCCTGACCTCGAATCCGCTCCCAGCCGGCCGCCAGACATATCGGCCGGGGTCGAACTCCCCTTCCACCATGCGGCGCCGGCTCAAGCAGGACGCGCTCAGGTCCTGGTAGTACCAGTCCTGGATCTTCGTACGCGACCCGCTTCCGGCCCAAGGCCGCGTGGGTGCTGGACCCGTACACCCGTAATTTCGACGGCACCGCGCTGGGCGAGGACGGGTACGTGATCTCCGCGCGTGCAGGACGTCCCCCGCCAACCAAGCGGCCGGGGGTTAGCCCTACCCAGAGGTGGGCGGGTATCACGATCGTCCCACGCGGTCGCTTCCGAGATGTTGGGGCCGTAAGCCGGTGGTTACCCAATGATTCCATGGGAGTTGGCACGTGTGTGAGCAGGCATGGCAGAGGTTTCGTTCGTCCGGGTGACGGAGTGGTCGGCGCAGAGCCGCGCCGGCCGCGGTCGCGGTGGCCGTCGGCGTCACGACGATGGGCGCCCTGGCCCCGCCCGCGGCGTCTTCCGCTGCCAGGCAGCACACTGTCCAAAGGGGCCCGAACGCGCTGGTGCACACCGACGGCGTGCCCCCTGCGCTGGCGAGCGTCAAAGACCGTGGCGGCCGCACGCGCACCTACATCGCAGGGGTCGGTGACCTGGCCACCGGAGCGAAGGTGTTGGCCCCTTTCCCGCCGGTGCCCGTTACGGGCTGTGACTCGTGAGTACGTCACTCCGCATCGGGCCGTGGTGAAACGATGCCCGATCCGGCCACCGACCCTACGGTGATGTCATGACGGTGCTCAACGGTTGGAGGCGGCGAGGGCGAGCCCCGAGCCGCACGCTCGACGTCTTGGGCGTGGCTGTGCTGTGCGTGCTGTCGGTGGTGGCTGCCTCGGTCGACCCGCACGAGCACGAGTTCGTGCTGCGCTGGCCCGCCGTGGTGCTGGCTGCCGTCGGCTGCTCCGCGTTGCTCTGGCGGCGCCGTCACCCGTTCGGAGTACTGGCCGTCACCATCGGCTGCGGGGTGATCTTTCAGATGCTCGGCTTTCGGGAGAGCCCGCTGGTGACAAGCCCGGTTCTGGCGTCCATCTACAACGTGGCCCTGCGGACCGACCGGCGTACCGCCTGGACCGCGGCAGCTGTCTCGGCTGCCGTCCTGGTGGGCGCCGACGCGGTGTGGACCTCGAATTCGTGGCTGGACCCGGACAAGGCCGCGATGGTGGCCTGGACGGCCCTACCGGCCGCCGTCGGGGATGGGCTCCGCTCACGGCGCGCCTACGTGGCGGCCGTGGAGGAGAGAGCGGAGCACGCCGAGCGCACCCGCGAGCAAGAAGCACAACAGCGAGTGGCCGCCGAACGCGTTCGGATCGCACGCGAACTGCACGACATCGTCGCGCACCACATCGCCTTGATCAACGCTCAGGCAGGCGTCGCCGTCCACCTGGTGGACCAGCGCCCGGAACAAATCCTGAGGGCTCTGGAGAACATCCGGGACACCAGCCGCTCCGCGCTGGACGAATTACGGGTGACCGTAGGCCTGCTGCGGCAGTCCGACGAGCCGGTGGCGCTCCGCGACCCGATGCCGGGCCTTGCGCAAGTGCCAGCACTGCTGGCGTCGTTCGAACGCGCCGGGCTGGCCGTGAGCCACACGTGGCTGGGCATCACCGAACCCCTGGAACCGGCGGTCGACCTGGCCGCGTACCGCATCGTGCAGGAGTCCTTGACCAATGTGCGCAAGCACGCCGGTGCCGACCATGCCCGACTGTTCCTGCATTACCGCGGTGAACGGCTGACGATCACCGTCGAGGACGACGGGTGCGCCGGAGCGCACCATGCTCACCCGGGGGCCGGTCACGGGCTGATCGGGATGCGTGAGCGGGCTACCACGATAGGGGGCACGCTGTATGCGGGACCGCGCCCAGAAGGCGGTTTCACTGTGACCGCGGAACTCCCGCTACGCCCCGGTCCGGCAGGGAATCGGAGACATGAGCATGACGATTCGCGTACTGCTTGCCGATGACCAGGCCCTGCTGCGGGGCACCTTCCGCATGCTGTTCGACGCCACGGATGACATGGAGACCGTCGCTGAGGCGTCCAATGGCCGTGAGGCGGTCGAGCTGGCGGGCTCACAGCGCCCGGACGTGGTGCTGATGGACATCCGCATGCCGGAGATGGACGGCCTCGAGGCGACACGGCTCATCACCGAGTCCGAGGATCTCGCAAGTGTGAAGGTGCTCATCCTGACCACCTTCGAAGACGACGAGCACGTCGCCGACGCACTGCGTGCGGGTGCGAGCGGCTTTCTCGGCAAGGGCGCGCGACCCGAGGAACTCCTCGACGCCGTCCGCACGGTCGCAGACGGCGAGGCGCTGCTGTCCCCGTCAGCGACGCGAGCATTGATCACTCGGTTTCTGGCCCAGCCGGACCCATGCCCGGCCGCCGTACACGAGCGGCTGGAGAGCTTGACGCCGCGGGAACGCGACGTCACGAGCCTCGCGGCACTGGGCCTGTCCAACGACGAGATCGCCGAGCGCCTGTTCGTCAGCCCGCTGACCGCCAAGACCCACATCAACCGGGCCATGACCAAGCTGGCGGCTCGTGACCGGGCCCAGCTCGTCGTCATCGCCTACCAGTGCGGGCTCGTCAGTCCGGCCACGGAACCAGATCAATCCCAGCAACCCGCATAGTCGCCGGCTCGGTGTGTCCGCCTTCTGCCCCAGCCGCAGACCGACGTACCGCGTACTGCAGCCGTGGTAGCCGGAAGTCGCTGCGTGGGGACGACGCGCTGAGGGCCGCTCGTGGGCCAAGGTGAAACCCTGAACGGAGGTTTCACCATGACCGCAACCCAGTGCCTGACGAAGTCCGACGAGAAGACGGCCCGCAAGGAATGCCGCACGATCCGTGAGCTTCTGGCCGGAAGCGAACGCAAGGCCCTCGCCCCCGATGAGACGGGCGCGGTCCGGGCTCACCTGGCGACCTGCCACACATGCCGGGGCGAGTACGACCGCCTCGCAGCCGTGCCCGCACATCTGTCTCTTCTGCGCGACGCTCTGGCCTGTGGCAAAGGCCGAAGTACGCGGACGCACGCGGGTACCCGGCCCGATCGCGGCCACTCGTCGCCCCGTCACCACAGGCCACACCGAGCGAGCCTGACCATGCAGCTCACGCTGCCCCAATGGGTCAGCAGGACCACGTCGCACATCAGGTGAGCAGATCTCGCGGATGCGACGAGGTGCCTGGGGCGGAACGGGAAGGGGACCCTTCTGCGGCGTCTCACCGGCGACCGGCGAAGAGCACTCGTACGGTCGATGGAGAGACGGACGGCGGAGGGGTCCACCGCCGTCGGTCTGACAGTCTGATTCTTGGGCCTCACGATCGCCTCAGCTCGAGGCCGACGTCTCCACCGTGACGGATCGGGCGATCAGGGACGTCCCGAGGATCCGTGCGTCTTCGGCAGCCCAGTTCCTCGCGCACGGCTGGACGCTGCCGCCGGCCAGGGCGGGCAGGATCATCGTCGCGTTGCGGGCGCCGGGCAGACCGCTGCGGAAGCTTTTCACGTGGTCGATGGCCCACCCGGTGGACTCGGCCATCGAGGCGTCGTCGACCTCGGGGACAGCGGCGGCGAGGACGAACGGCTCCACCTTGGTGCCGAACGGCCCGGACTCCCACCGTTGCGAGCCGCGGAGCGACTCGTTTGGTCATGGTCGGACCGACAGTCGGGAGACGGACACCAGACCCCCGGCCGGCCGATCGTCCGGGGCTCGACGCTCCTTGCGCAGGCGGCGAGAGCGACAGTACGAGATTCCACCCTATGGACGCGGTGCCCACGAGCACATCGAAGTCCGGGGAAATTCTTCGGCACGCCGCGGCTGGGCCGTCTGAGCGCCGGCCGGATCATGCTCCAGAACTTCCTCGTCGACTCCCCGGGTCGGTGGCACGCCGCTGGCTCGGAAGCCCAGGGCAGGTTCACTCTGACCTGGATTTGCGCACGGCGTGGCCTGCCGCGCGGGTCAGTTTCGGGCGGCTCAGGACGTCGGTGCTGTCGAGGAACTGGTCCACGGAGCCCACGGGCAGCAGATCGCGAAGCGTCGGGTCCGTGATGCGGGCCGTGAGGGCCTTGGAGAAACGGTCGGCGCGCAGGACCTGGAAGGGGCGGGAGTGGTAGGGGCGAGTGGCGGGGTCGACGCGGTCGGTCAGGCCCAGTTGGTTGTGCAGGCCCGCGACCGTCTCGTAGGCGTGCGCCAGATGCTGCTCGCGCTCGCGCCAGTCGGTTGCGGCGAGGGCGGCGGTGAGGTCGGGGGTGAGACGAGGGCCCATGGGGGTGCGAGCGAACGCGCTGCCGAGCCACTTGCTGTAGGGCGGATAGCGGCGGTCCATCAGGAGGCACAGGCGCATCAGGTCGCGCACGAGGCGGGCGGCGACCACGGCGGATCCGAGCTCGTCGCCGACCTCGCCGCAGCGGCCGACGAAGGCCTCCTCCTGGGATATGCGCTGCCACTGGCAGGACAGGACATGGAGCCAGAGATCGTGCGGGTACCAGCGGAGGGTTGTTCGTAAGGGAGCGAGTTCACCGAGGCCGTCGTGGAAGACGGCTCCGCCGGTGACTTCGGCGAGGAGCTGGGTGGGGGTGGCGAGCCAGTCCCGCGGGGTGATGCCGGAGGTCGGGTCGAAGCCGAGTGCGTCGGTGAACCATCCCGAGAGGTGGGTGACTTCGACGCGGTGGTGGACGGGGCCGTCAGTGGCCCGCATGACGCGGATGTCGCGGTCGCCGGTGGGGGCGAAGTGGGTGGGGTAGCCGTGGAAGGTCTTCGGGAGGTGCTCGGCGAGTACGTGTCTGATGCGTCCCGCGTGCCGGGAGACGTCCTGGCGGCGGAGGAAGAGGTGGAGACGCGGGCCCCATTCGTGGTCGGCGGAGCGTGGGGTGTCGAAGCCGAGCACCTCGGAGCCGCTGCCCAGGCGTGCTGCGGAGTGAGGGATTGCGGGGGAGGCCTCCTCCAACAGGGGGCGTACTGCTTCGGTGTAGAAGCGGCGGGAGAGTTCCAGGCCGGGAATAAAAGCTGGCATATTCGTGACGCTCATGCCAGCAAGCCGTGCCCATTTTATGGCGGGGCATGCGTGGTGCCTTCACGCCGTCTTTCACTCGTGAGGAAACCGTACGCTCGACGAGCTGCGGGCCAACTCCTTTATGGTGGAGTCGAGTTCCTCGACGTCACTTCGGGCCGTGCTTCAGCGTCCCCCCGGCGGCAAGCTCCCTCGCGGTCTCCCTCAGCGATCGCGGACCAGCGGGCAACCGGTGCCCGGAGCTCGTGGCTTCGCACCCGAAGTCCGGGTGGTGGTCGAGCTCTTGCGTGAGGCTGCCGCTCGGCACCGTATCGGCAGGTGGTGGTCCTCGCTCGCCCGCGCGGAACCGGCCCGCACGCTCGTGGCGATCGAGAGCCGCCGGCGCGCGTACCGGTCGAGCGCGTCGGGAAATTCGGACCATGGTGTTCAGGGCAACTGAGGGGGGGCACCTCAGGGGCCAAGGCACGGTGCGGATTCCGGCACCGATCTCGGTGAACTGCGGCGTCCGCTCGACAAGCGGGACTTCGCAACCGCCGCACGCCTTATGGAGGGCTCCCAGGGCCCCCACGGCTGCCGCCGATCCGGCGGCAGCACATGAGCGTGCTCGCGGGTCACACCCAGGCGACGAGGTCGTACCGCTCGTCGTTCGCCGTCTCGTCCCACAGGAGTGTCGTCTGGTTCCGTGCAGCGACACACGGCACGGGAACAGTGCGACTGGTACCGACGCCTCCAGGGATGACGGGCCCGGGCCGGACGTTCCAGTGGTCACCGCGCAATGTGAGGGAGACCGCGGACAGGGGTGGCACATCGAAGTGCCAGAAGGCCGTCGGCGGTGCGGACAGAGCGTGGACGAGCGCGGCCCGGATGATCGCCGGCTCGGTGATGGCCAGTGCGTCGCCCGTGCCAGGCGGCACTCTGCTCAGCCAGCCGGCGGTTCGGCGACAGAGCTGGCGTACCGACTCGCCTCCGTGTGGCGCGGCATCCGGGTCTGTAAGCCAGGCGCCGTACCCGTAGGGGTCGTACGCGGTGACCTCGCCGACTGTGCGCCCACGCCAGGTGCCGTAGTCGAAGTCGCGCAGTGCCGGTTCGAGCGTGGCGTTCAGGCCGAGAGCGTCGGCGATCTGCCCGCAACGGGTCGACGGTGCCCGGATGGCCAGCGAGTACGGGGGGAGTGCGGCCCCGACGAGGCGTGCCTCGTGCAGGCCGTGCTCGCTGAGGAGACCGTCACCGAAGACTGCGTTCCTGCTGGTGTCCCCGGCTGTCGCGCACATGAATGTCAGGCGGACCGACATCGGCTTACCTCTTTCCTGGCCCGGCGTGACGCCGGATGGTTCGAGACCTTCGGAAACCGTGGGCGCCGCGGAATCGGCGATGGAGTTTGTGTCCTGGAAGGGGCTTGGACCACAGCCGGCTAGTTGAGCAGGCGGGCGGGTGCGGTGGCGGCGTGCAGCATGTACTCCAGTGGTCCTCGCCGGAACGCCCGCGTCCAGGCGACGGCCAGCAGCATGCTGGCTGCGGCCAAGCAGGCCAGGGCCGGCAGGGCAGCGGAGGTCGGCAGGTCGTCGATGCCCAGGGTCTTGATGGCGATGATGTGGCCGACGTAGGCGGTCAGGGAGACCGAGCCGACCGCGATGACGGGCGCGGCAAGCCGCCGCAGGCGGGCCGACCGGTCCGTGGCGAAGAGACAGGCGGCGATGATCACGAGGGCGACGCCGGTGTTGCCCAGGATCGACCATGTCGTCTGGCTGTGCGGTGCGGCCACCAACAGCCAGTCCGGGGTAAGGGTGGTGGGGTAGCCCACGGCGTCGGACCACCAGGCCGATGCGGCCGACCCGCCGTCCGCCGTAGCGCTCACGGCTGCCTGCGCGCCGGGGACCAGGTGCAGGGCCAGCCAGGAGCCGCCGTAGCCGAGCAGAGCCAGTGTGCCGCCGAGGAGAGCAACCTTGGAGCGCATGCCGGGTCTGGTGAGGTCGAGCCGGCCCACTGCCATTCCGGCGATGACGAAGGGCAGCCAGGTCAGCACCGGGTACGCGCCGGTGATGAACAATTCAATGAACCCGTCCGAATCGGTGATCCGGGCCAGCGGGTCGTGGGCGATGACTGCGTCGGCCCAGCTCCCACCCTCGACCGCGGCTCGAAGCGGATACAGGACCTGGGGCAGTACGAGCGCGGTCGCCGCGGCGATGACGGCCAGGGTGTCGGCCCGCAGCCGATACAGCGGAAGGGCGAGGAGGAAGACCGTTCCGTAAGCGGCGAGGATCACGTCGACCGAGGTGTCCAGGCAGGTCAGGGCGTATCCCAGGGCGACCAGGACGGCGGAGCGGATCAGTACCCTGCCCATGGCCTGCCGCCCGGCCTGCCCCGTCCGTGGCTGTGGCCGACCAGTGAGAAGGACCAGGGTGAACCCGGCGAGCAGGGCGAACAGAGCAGAGGACCGGCCGCGTGCCACCTCCATCACCCAGCCCAGCGGGCCGCCCACCGACGGGTCGGGACCCACGTGGGCCGCGTACATGCCGAACACCGCCAGGCCGCGGGCCAGGTCGAGTCCGATCAGCCGTCCTGTTGACGCTGTAAGGGAGGGGGCGGGACTTGACGCCGTAAGGGAGGGGGCGGGACCTGCCCCCACAGCGGATGCCGCCCCGGACGGTGCGACCTCTGATACGGCGTGCAACATGTGATCCAGGGTCCTGGACGGTGTGCGCCACAACCATCCGGCAGGTGTCCGGAACCGCCCCCGCCGACTGGCCGAGGCAGCCCCCGCCGAGTGGCTGGATTCGATGCTGTGAACCAGCCGGGAGTGTCACGACATGGTACGAATCGGACAGTGGCCCCATGGTGAGTGGAGCACCCGTGATCCGAGTATTGGTGGTCGACGACGAGGCCCTGATTCGCAAGGGTTTTCAGCACATCCTCGACGCGGCACAGGACATCGAGGTCGCTGCGGCGGTTCCCGGCAGCCAGGCGGTTCAGGTGGCGCAGGAGATATGTCCTGACGTCGTGCTTCTGGACATCCGGATGCCGGACGTCGACGGCCTCACCGTCCTGGCCGGCCTCCGTCGGCTTTCCCACCCTCCGGTGGTAGCCATGCTCGTGACAATCGGCATGGATGAACACGTCGCAACGGCACTTCGCTCGGGCGCCGCGGGCTTCCTGCTCAAGGACACCGACCCCGAGCAGCTTCCGTTCCTGGTGCGGACCCTGGCCGCCGGCGGCACCGTACTGTCGTCCAAGGTCACCCGGACGGGCGTGGACGTCTGTCCGAACGCCGGCCCCCAGGAACCCGCTGCCCGCAGCCTCGTCCGACTCACCGACCGCGAGCGCGCCGTACTCGTCCTCATCGGCGAGGGACTGTCCAACAGCGACATCGCCACACGGATGCATCTGAGCACGAGCACGGTCAAGGACGACGTGAGCGCCATCCTCACGGAATTCAAGGTGGACGGCCGCGTCCAGGCCTCCCGGACCGCCGAAGGGGCTTGCCTTCTCAAACCGCCGCGGGACCAGGAGGGGGGATGACCCCTCGCCGCCCGCCCGCCCCGCTGTTGGACGCCGTCCTCGTCGGAGCCTCGCTGGTCGATGTCTGGGTCAAAGTCCACATCGACGAGCCGCTGCGCCTGGGGTGCGCCCTGGTTGCCGCCTTCTCCCTTCTCTTGCGCCGTCGCCGGCCGCTGCTCACCTTCCTGCTCACGCTGCCCGCCGTCCTGGTCTCCGACGCGGTTTTCGCCGCGCTGGCCGCGCTGTACACCCTGGCCTCATTCACCCGACACCGCGCCCTGCTGGCCGTCTGCGTAACGATATTCACGATCTGCGACATGACCTCGTGGCCGTCACTGCACTTGAACTTCGTGGCCACCTCGACCCTCGTCACTCTGGGCTACACCGCGGCGACGGCGGCCGCCCCTGTCTTCCTGGGCCAACTCGTCCAGACCCGGCGCGATCTGTCACAGCGGCTCGCCGAGATCTCCGAGGCGCGTGACCACAAGCGGCTGCTGACCGCCCAGGCCGTGCTGGCCAGGGAACGTGCGCAGCTCGCCCGGGAGATGCATGACGTGGTGTCCCACCAGGTCAGCCTGATCGCGGTGCGGGCCGGAGCCCTTCAGGTCGGCGCCCGGGACGCCGAAGTGAAGGAGGCCGCCGCCACTATCCGGCGGCTGAGCGTGCAGACCCTGGACGAACTGCGGCACATGGTCAGCGTCCTGCGCGCCTCTGGGGGCCGCCCCACGGAGCTGACACCGCAGCCGTCCCTGGCCGACCTTGAGCGGTTGGTCGACAACAGCGGCATCCAGGTCGAGCTGCAGACCGACGTGTCCGACGACCTTCCGCCCACCGTTCAGCGCGCCATCTACCGCACCGTCCAAGAAGCGCTGACCAACATACGTAAGCACGCCCCCGGGACCAGCGCGACGGTTCGCATCCGCAACGAGGGTGGCGCCATCCGCGCCACGGTCACCAACACCGCACCGACCCGGCCACCTCTCCCTCTGCCCAGTGCGCACCACGGTCTGGTCGGCCTGGGGCAGCGTGCCGCACTCCTTGGAGGCACCGTCACCTCCGGCCCAACGGCCGACGGGGGCTACGAACTGCACCTCGAGCTTCCAGCCGAGGGCGAGTCGTGACGGACTACTGGCCGCCGCCACGACGGAAGTGGCAGAGCGGGCTCCGAGTCCGGAAGCCTTCAGCTTGATTCCTGCGAGGAGCCCTGGGCGTTTGCTCCTGGGAGGATTCGCATCCGAGAGGCCAGCGGTCCGCTGATCTCCTTCCCAATGCGCCGGCGCGTGTGCGTGGCGGATGAGTCCGAGGAAGCCGAGGAGGCCGAGGAGGTGTTCCGTTTTGCGTTCGTAGCGTCGTTGGAGGCGACGGGCAGCTCGCCGGCAAGGAGACGGTTCGCTCGATTACCCACCCAGTGGCAGCCCAGGCGGCCGGAGGGGGTCGATCCCGCCGCGTGCGAGCCGGGGGTGGATGCCTCGGCTTCGAAGCCATCGGTGTTGGCCGCTTCGAAGCCATCAGCGTTGGCGGCGGAGATGCCGAGCGGGATCGGCAGACCGTTGCGGTCGCAGGTCAGATGGATCTTCGATCCCTTCTTGCCGCGGTCGGTGGGTCGGTCGGATTCGGTCCGGTCAAAGCCCCCCGTTGGTCGCGCGGGTACTCACCGAACCGCTCCCACTGTTCATCACTCGTGCAGGGTCGGCGAGCGTGCGGTCAGAACCAGTGCAGGGAGTGCGGGGAGCGGTCGGCGCGGAAGAGGGCGTCAGCGAGGGTGGCCGCGCCCGGGCGGTGGGCCCGGATGTGTCCGGCGCGCACGAGCGTGCTCGGGGCGGTGCCGCCGAGGTAGATCGAGCCCAGGTCGCTCACGTCCAGGGACAGGTCGGGTTCCCGGTCCGTCGGGACGCAGTCGGCCTTGCTGTCCCGGACGGTCAGCAGGTAGCGGCTGTGCTCGCCGAGGAACGGGTCGTCGACGTCGAGGACGAGCTCGCCGTCCATGAACCAGCCGCGCGCGGTCAGCGCACGCGGGATGTCCAGCAGCCGTACCCAGAGCCAGTCGGTGTCATGGCTCACCTGGCCGGCGCGGAAGTCCGCGAGCTGCCAGCGCAGCGGGTGTTCGGGCGGGAAGTGCTTGAACACGACCTGAGTCACCAGGTCGTGTCCGAGCACGAACCGGGCCAGGGCCGTGAAGACGGCGTCGTCGGCGGCGATGGTCTCGTCCACCGTCAAGGTGCTGGGATCGCCGATCGAGTAGCTGGCGTACCCGTCCGGGACGCCGTCGGCGTCCCGGTGGACGGCGACGTAGCGTGGCGCCGAAGCGACCGGGGGCTGCCCCGCGCCCAAGGCCCACCAGCGATGCGGCCGGGACAGCGCGCCGGGCTGTGCGCGGCGGTAGCGGTCGTAGACGTCTTCCAGGATCTCGCCGCACTCGGCACGCCGCAGCACCTCGACCGAGCCGGTCTCTGGGGCCTCGGCCGTTCCGCGCGCCCGGGGGAGGGCGAGGGCGGCCTGGTGGCGCGGCACCGTCAGTCGCTGTGTGTAGGTCGCGGGTCCGTAGCCGAACCTGCGGTAGATCAGGGCCTCGGAGGCCAGCAGTACGGAGAGGAACTCCCCGCGCGCTCGCAGCTCGGTGAGCTGATGCCGCATCATCGCGCTGAGCACGCCCTGGCGTCGGTGCGAGGGCAGGACGCCGACAGCGGTCACCCCGGCGGCCGGGACGAGGATCTCACCGGGCAGGGTGAGCTCGAAGGAGTACGCACCGGCGGTGCCGACGGGCCGCCCGTCCGCCGTCAGGGCGAGCAGGTTGCGGTCCATTTCGAGCGCCGACCACCAGACCCCGCCGCCCTCGGTCGGGGTTTCAGGGAAGCGCCCGAACGCGGCATGGAGTGTGTCGACGAAGACGTCGAGGTCCTGGTCGGTCGTGGGACGAATCTCCATTGCTGCCGCTGCCTCCCTGGGGTACCGGCACCACGACTCGTGGTGTCCCGCCACAGTGCAGCGTTGACCCGTGGCCAGGTCAAGCTGATTACGGCCGGTCGCGGCAAAGCCCGGTCCCAGCCCGGCTGCGAGGGGTGGGTTGCGGTGCTCGGGCTCGGCGAGGTCCAGTCGGTGAGCCTGGAAATCGACGTCATCCTCTACGTCGCGCGTACCGGCCCTTCCCGGCGATACCGGCCACATGACTTTGCACCGTGCGGGAGCGGACGGCCGAAGGCCGCGACGGCGAGCAGAGCGCCTGCGTGCTGGACGCGCGGAGCGAGAACACCTCCGAGAACGTGCCCGCGTAGAGCCATCGACCAAGGCGCACGCCTTGGCTTCGACGTGGAAGTCGTCCAACGCGACCTCGGCGTCGAAGGATTCAAAGTCATTCCCTCATAAGCCGACGGCTCACCCGCGAATTCACCTCGAACTGGCGCGACACCTGAACCTCGAACCAAACGACCTCACCGGGATGAAACGCTCTTTTGGGTGGTGTCGGTGTCGGTGTCGGTGTCGGTGTCGGTGTGGGTGGGGGTGTGGGTGGTGAGTTGTGCGGTGAAGACGGTGGTGTTGTTTTGGTGTGCGGTGATGTGGGTGGTGGGGGTTTGGTTTGTTGTCGTTGGTGGTGGTGTGGGTGGTGATGTAGGTGGGGGTGTGGTGTTCGGTGTAGTGGTGGTGGAAGGTGGCGTGGAGGGTGGTGGGGTGGGTGGGGTGGGTTGTGGGGGTGGGGGTGGGGGGGGGGTGGGTGTGGGCGGTGGCAGGGGTGGGCAGCTTCGAGGATGACCATGCCGGGGATGTGGTCGGTGGTGTGGTCGAAAGAGTATGGGGGGTGGTGGGGGTTGGGGGTGGGTTGCCAGGTGTGGGGGTTTGGGGGTGGGGCGTGGGGACGATGTCGTGGGGGGAGGGTGCGTCCGTAGTGGGTGGGTGGGGGTTGGGGGGTTGGTGTTGGGTGCGGACGGTGCTGGTGCTGGTGGTGGTGGCTGCTGTGGTGGTGTCTGGTGTGGTGGTGTGGGGGTGGCGGAGGCGTTGGTAGGTGGTGGGGGTGAGGGCAGGTGAAGCGGCCGGTGCCGGTGGCAGTGGGGTGGCCGTTTCGGGTGATGGTGATGTGCATGGTGAAGTCGGTGGGGCGTTTGGTGTGGGGGTGGTGGGGGTGTAGGTGGCGGTGAGGGTGAGGTCGGTGGGGGTGGGGCCGATGGTGAGGTGTTGGGGGTGGGTGGTGAGGTGGAGGTTGCGCATGAGGAAGTGGTGGCCGAGGGGATGCCGAGTTCGGCGTGGGCGAGGTAGATGCCGGTTTGGCGGATGGTTTCTGCGGCTTGGAGGGTGGTGGTGGGTGCCGTCGGGGTGGTGAAGAAGGTGTGGGCGCGGGGCCATTGGGCGGTGAGGGTGTAGTGGGTGTTGCCGGTTTGTTCGCAGCCGGTGAGGAAGACCTCGGCGAGGGTGGAGCGGTGGACGTATTCGCGGGGGACGGTGGTGGTGAGGCGGGGCATGCGGGTGGGGTCGACGGGTGTTTTTGCGCTGGTGCTGGTCCGTGTGCCGGGGTCTGTTGCCGTGCTGGTGTGTGTCGCTGTTCCTGCCGCGGTGTCGGGGTCGGTTCCCGCACTGGCTTCCGTGGTGTCGGGGGTGGGGTGGTTGTCCTGGTGGACGGTGAGCAGGGTCATGTGGGTCTCCGTGGCGCTGTGGGAGGTGCCGGGATGGACCGTGCAGGGTCATAAAGATACGAACCTACCGGTTTTCTTTTCAAAAAAAGGGCAGGGGGATTTTCGCGGGGGCGGGCCGGGGGTTGGCTCGGGGGTCGGTTGGGGTGTGCAGGGTGCATATTCATTGGTTCGCTGTGGGTGTGTGGTGGGGATCTTCGCTGGATAAGCGGGGGTTTTGATTCCGTTCTGCGGGTGTCTTCCGGGGGTTGGGGGTGGTGTGCGAGGCTCGGGGTCGGGTGGTTGTGGGGGTGTGTTGGGGTCTCTTGTGTGGGTCTCGGGTGAGGCTATAGTGAAACCGGCCGAGCGGTTTTGTTTTGCGAGTGGTTCTCTGGCGGGTGTCGGTGCTGTCGGGGGGATGGCTTCCGGGAGGCGCATGGCGTCGTAGCCCGAGGGTCCGTACCTCGGCAGGTGACAGGCATGTGGCGCGCGAATTCGGCCTTGGTTCGCTGGGAAACCACCAGTAACGCTGTGCTGGTCGCCGGAGCCGGGTCGCGCCATCGGTAAAGGCGTCGTTGAATGCCTCGCGCAGGACGGAGCGACCGCCGCGATCAACTACCGCGTCAGCGCGGCGGACGCCGAACAACTGGTTGCGGAGCTTGAGAAGAACCGGTAGTTGACGTCTGATCGAGGCAACTGACCGTGCCCCGCTACTGGCTACTTGCCCCTGAAGGGGGGTTTGGCCTTTGTCTGGTGCGTGGACGCCCCGATCGACCCATGCCCGGGGAGGGACCGGCGGCGCTGGGCAAGGACTCGCCTGGGGGCTTCAGGCGGTGGCCTGGTCGTGTGCCGGGCTGAGGTAGTGCACGGCGGTCTGTTCGGCGTGCGGGATGAGCAGGCCCTGCAACTCCTCGGCTGCGACCTTGAGAACGTCGCCGTCACGGGTGGCGTGGAGGGTTTCGAGGATGAAGGTGACGTGGGTGGAGTCCTTGGTGACGCGGGTGCGGTGGGCGTCGCGGTGGTTCCAGTGGCGGGTCAGGACGCCGGTGGTGTCGGCGTAGATGATCTCGCCCGGCTTGGGGTTCTCGGTGGTGTCGGGTTCGCCGAGCGGGGTGAAGGTCTCGGTGCCGTCCGCGTGGCGGATGTCGACGTCGCCGGTGACGTGGTCGAGGTCGAAGGCGCCGGCGGGCAGGCCGTGGCGGACGGAGACGGCGTTGTAGGAGTCGACGGCCGGGTTGATACGCGGCAGGGCCCCCTTCTTCGCGAGGCGGCGACCGAGCGCGTCGACGCTGGGGCGGATGCGGCGGGGGTTGGTGCCGAAGGCGCGGTAGGCGGTGTGCCACGCCTCGATACGGGGGTCGTTCTCGTCGGCGGGCTGCCAGGCGCCGTCGGCAAGTTGCTGCTCCAGTTCCTCCACGGCGGCGGTGGTGTGGGGCCAGGATTCATGGCTGCGCAGGCCGGTCGCGGTGATCAGGGCGACAAGGGTGTCGGGGAAGGCGTCGGCGACGGCGGGGCTGAGGCGGAAGACAGTCATGGGCGGTGCTCCGTTCCTGTGTGGGCGCGGATGGGTGCGGGTCAGGGCTTCCAGGGTCCGATGCGGTCCAGGCGGCGGCGCTGCTGGAGGGCGGTGGGCACGTCGAGGCCCTGGCCGCGTGCGGTGAGGTGGTCGGCGACGGCGGTGCGATGCTCCATGGGCTTGTGGTCGTCGTACTTGAACTTGGCCACCACGTCGGTGACTTCGAGGCGCAGGCCGCGGATGCCGGGCAGCATCCGGCCGTAGGGCGGCTGGTCGACGGCGACGGGGGCGTGGTCGCCGTCGGGCTGGAAGTGGGCGAGTTGGCGGCGCAGCAGCTCGGCCTTGGCCTCGGGGTCGTCGACGATGTGGGCGCGGCAGGTGAACTGGACGGCTGTGTAGTAGCTGGTGGGGACGCCGTCGGTGGGCGGGCTGCCGGCTGTGGCGCGCCAGGGGCCCGGGATGAACGCGTAATCGCCGAAGACGGTGAGCAGGACGTTCGGGTCGTGGTCGATCGACTTCCAGGCGGGGTTGGGACGGGCGAGGTGGACCAGGAGGTGGTCGCCGCCGCTGGTGAAGTGGGTGGGGACGGCGACGGGCGGGTGGCTGGGCAGGCCGTTGACGCTCAGGATCCCGAAGTCGTGCCCTTCGGCGATCCAACTCTGCCATTCGGCCTCGTCCAGGCTGGTGTCCCAGGGCTGGATGAACATGCTGTGCTCCTTGCGTAGTTGGTGGAGGTGGTGGGGGAGGGGAGCGGGGGTTCAGGCGAGTGCGAGGAGGCTGACGGCGACGGCGGCGGTGCCCAGCCCGACGAGCTGGCCACGACGGATGCGTTCGGCGAGCACGCTGCGGGCGAGCAGGACGGTGCCGGCCGGGTAGAGAGCCGTGATCACGGCGACGACGGTGAGGTCCCCGCTGCGGGCGGCGAGAAGGAACAGCAGGTTCGCCATGGAGTCCAGCACGCCGGCGGCCGTCGACATCGCGTACGCGGGGCGCTCGGAGCCGAGCCTGCGGTACATGAGGCCGGCCGCGGCCAGGATGACGGCAGAGGAGACCGCCCGGCCGATGATCAGTGGGGCCACGCCGGTGTCGGAGGGCGCCTGGTGCAGGAAGACCAGCTGGAGGGCGATGGCGCCGCCCGCGCCGAAGGCCGACAGCAGCGCGGTGCGCGACGGGCGTGCCGACCCGGCGCCATGTCCGGCGCTGACCAGGATCACCGCGACCAGCGCGAGCGGCAGGCCCACCAGCCCGGCGGTTCCCAGGTGCTCGCCCTGCAGCAGGCCCACGGCCACGGGCAGCACGGCGGACACGAGGGCGGTGACGGGCGAGAGCACGTTCATCGGGCCGATCGCCAGCGTGCGGTAGAGCAGAGCGAATGCGGCGGCCGAGGCGATGCCGGACGCGGCGCCCCAGCCGAGGGCGCCGGCGCTGAACGAGGCACCGAGGAACGGCCACAGCAGCAGTTCGACCGCGAGAGAGGCCGGGGCCGCGATCATCACGGTACGCAGCACATGAGCCTTACGGGCCCCCAGACCGCCGAGGAAATCGGCGCATCCGTAGGCGAGTGAGCTGCCCAGGGCCAGCAGCAGAGCGATCACGGTACATCCCTTACGATTTCGATGGAACGACTGAACGGTACAACGAACCGACTGACGTGTGTCAACCAAACGACCGGGCGGTGCACTAAAGTGATCCACTGGCGAGGATGGTGATCGGATGGCCGAGACAGAGGCAGCCCTGCGGACGCTCGCGCACAACGTCCGGACGGCCCGCACCCGCGCGGGCCTGTCCCTGGACGAGCTCGGCCGTCGCGCCAAGGTCAGCAAGGGCGCCCTCGTCGGGTTGGAGAAAGCGCAGGGCAACCCGAACTTCGCCACCCTGGTCCGGCTGGCCGACACCCTCGGCGTCTCGGTGTCCGCTCTGCTGGAGGGGCCGTCCGAAGGTCGCGTCCGTGTCGTGGCCGCCGACGCCGTGATGCCGTTGTGGACCGGAGCGCAGGGCAGCGAGGCCCGCCTGATGCTGACGACCTCGGGCACGGCACCGGTCGAGGTCTGGCGCTGGAAACTGGAACCGGGCGAGGAGTACCCCAGCCATCCCCACCAGGCCGGAGTCGTGGAAACCGTCAGCGTCACCGCCGGCCGGATGAACCTGATCGTCGACGGCGCCGAGCACACCGTCGAAGTCGGACAGACCGCCACCTTCGACGGCGACGCCCCCCACACCTACCGCGGCGCCGGCACCGAACCCTGCCACCTGATCATGACGGTCCACCTGCCGCCCGGTCCCGTTTCCACATCCTGAGCCGACGACAGCCGGCAAGGCCGCAGCGGCGCCGTCCCCTTCGTCCCGGCCCTGGTCGTTCAGCCGCGGTACTTGTCGGCGCCGTGGTTGCGTCCCTGGCGATACCGGCGATGAGGGCCACGGCAACCGGCATTGCCCCGTGCTCGCGCATAGGTCAGATGACGTAGCCGTGGCAGCCACCGTACGAACTACGTCATTTGGCTCAATCGAAGGCCGTCGCCGCCCTTCTAGCGTTCGGGTCATCATCCCGACCGAGTCCGGAACGGAATTCCGGACGAAGGAGGCAATGCCGTGAGCGAAGTGAAGAACATCGTGTTGGTCCACGGCGGTTTCGTCGACGGCTCCGGCTGGCAGGGCGTCTACGATCATCTGACCGCCGACGGCTACCGGGTCACCGTCGTGCAGAATCCGACCCTGTCACTGGCCGGGGACGTCGCCGCGACGCACCAGATCCTCGACGACCTCGACGGCCCTGCCGTGCTGGTCGGCCACTCCTACGGTGGCGTCGTCATCACCGAAGCGGGCAACCACCCGAACGTCGCCGGGCTTGCCTACATCGCGGCGTTCGCGCCGGACAAGGGCGAGTCCGTCAGCTCCCTGATCGCCGACCCGCCGCCCGGTGCGCCGGTTCCGCCGATCCTGCCGCCCAAGGACGGTTTCCTGTTCCTGGACAGGGGCAAGTTCGCGGCGTCGTTCGCCGCCGACGTGCCCTCGGCGGTGGCCGCCTTCATGGCCGATTCGCAGGTGCCGTGGGGCGTGGACGCGCTCGGCGGGACGGTGTCCGAACCGGCCTGGCGGACCAAGCCCTCGTGGTACCTGGTCGCCACCGATGACCACATGATCCCGCCGCCCGCCCAGCGAGTCATGTCCGAGCGGGCGGGGTCGACCGTCACCGAGACCCCGGGCAGCCACGCCGTCTACGTGTCCAACCCCGCGGCCGTGGCGGCCGTCATCAACCAGGCGGCCCACGCGGTCTCCGCCCGCTAGCGGAGGCGTCGCCTCCCGCGTCGCCGCCCAGTCCGTCTCGCCCGGTGCCTCCGGCCGGGCGGGACTTCATTTCCCGCCTTCTCCCCAAGGAGTTTCGCCATGCACGTCCGCCGAATGATCACCCGCCGTCGGGCGCTCGTGAGCGGAGTCGCCGTCGCCGCGACGGCCTCGATGGTCGTCCCGGCCGGCTCCACCGCCGCGGCCGCCGACCACACCAAGGCCCAGTCGAAGGCCAAGCCGACCATCGTTCTCGTGCACGGCGGATTCGCCGACGCCTCCGGCTGGAACGGCGTCATCGAACGGCTCCAGCACGACGGATACAAGACCATCGCCCCCGCGAACCCGCTGCGCGGCATTCCCACCGACGCCACCTACATCGCGAGCGTCCTCGAATCGATCGAGGGACCGATCGTTCTGGTCGGCCACTCCTACGGCGGCGCCGTCATCACGAACGCCGCCGCGGGCAACCCCGACGTCAAGGCACTGGTCTACGTCGCGGCGTTCGCGCCCGACAAGGGCGAGCAGCTCGGCGTCCTGCTCAACAAGTACCCCGGCAGCCTGATCGGCTCCTCCGTACAGGGAGTGCCCTACCCCAACCCGGACGGCACCACCGGCACCGACCTCTATCTGCAGGCCGACAAGTTCCGGGCCGCCTTCGCAGCCGACCTGCCCATTTCCACCACCCGGCTCATGCAGGCGACCCAGCGGCCCTTCTCGGCCTCGTCCCTCACCGACGTCACCCAGGCCGCCGCCTGGCGCACCATCCCCTCCTGGGCCATCGTCGCCACCGAGGACAAGGCCATCCCGCCCGATCTGGAGCGCTGGTTCTACGAGCGCGCCAAGTCCCACGTCATCGAGGTCGAGGGAGCCTCGCACGTCCCCATGATCAGCCACCCGATCACCACCGCCAAGCAGATCGAGGCCGCCGCCCGGGCCACCAGCTGACCGGCAAGGACTGGCCGACCGGATGGTCCTCTCCCACGACGCCTTCTGCCACATCGACTGGTTCCCCCAGGCGTCCGCGAGCAGATCGCACGGAACTGGCACTACACGCACCTGCACGACCACGTCCTTCCAGCGCTGCTGCAAGGCGGGGTCACCCAGGCGCAACTGGACACCATGCTCGTCGACAACCCACGCCGCTACTTCAGCCCGGCCAAGTCCCAGCGGCACACCACACGGCGCTGTCGACCAGAGCCTGTCCAGGCGGCTCGGTCCGACCTCGTGGCCGAGGCCACAGACTGCCCTCTGGCGGGTGTTGGCCTCCCATGAACACCGCGGACAGGACCACGATGTGCCCGGCACGATCACCATGTGCCCGGCCACGATCACGATGTGGCTGTGCGGATCGTCCGGGCGGGCAGCTCACGCCCGGTCCTGCCCCACTTCACACCGAGCCGAGTGCCCCTGTTCCTGCCCGTGGTGTGGCGGAAGGACCGCAGGTAGCGTGCGGGCTGTGACACCTGACGATGGGGCTGCCGGCCCGAGACAGAGCCCGAGACAGAGCCCGAGACAGAGCCCGCACGACGGCCAATCGCCAGCAGCGGATGGCATGTTGGTCGGGCGGGAGCACGAGCTGAAGGTCGTTGAGGAGTTCGTGCTTCGGGCAGCGAGTGACGGAGATGCCCTGGTGCTCTACGGGGAAGCCGGCGTCGGTAAGACGGTCCTGCTCGACGCGGCCGAAGAAGCGGCTGCCGAGAGCGGAGTTCCCGTCATGCGCACCGTCGGCGTCGAGGTCGAAACGGATCTGGCGTACGCCGCTCTGTACCGGCTGCTGACGCCGTTCCTGTCGCAGCTCGACGGGTTGAGCGGGCAGCAGCGTCGCACGCTGGCGACGGCGCTCGGGCTCGACGAGGGGCCGCCGCCCGACCGGCTGGCCGTGTCGAACGCGGTGCTGTCGCTGCTCGGGCTGGCCAGGGGTGACGGGCCGCTCCTGGTGATCGTGGACGATCTGCCGTGGCTGGACCGTATGAGCGCGGCGGTACTGGCGTTCGTCGCGCGGCGGCTCGCCGGCGCCCGGATCGGGTTTCTCGGCGCCTTCCGCACGGGCGAGTCGAGTTTCTTCGACGGCGGTGGGCTGGCTGCCGTCGAGGTGATGCCGCTCGGCCAGACCGCCGCCGGCAGCCTGATCGACCGGCGCTTCCCGGCACTTGCGCCCAGAGTGCGCCAACACGTGCTCGCCGAGGCGGCCGGGAATCCGCTGGCGCTGCTGGAACTGCCCGCGCGAGTGACCGATCGCAGCCATGAACGGCAGCCGGCTCCGGCACTGCCGTTGAGCCAGCGGTTGGAGCATCTGTTCGCCGCCAGGGTGGATCCGCTTCCGGCCGCGACCCGGCGCGCCCTGTTGCTCGCCGCGCTCGACGCCACCGGTGACCTCGGCATCCTCGTCGCGGCCTTCGGCTCGAACGCCATCGACGACCTCGCCCCGGCGGAGCGCGCACAGTTGATACGGGTCAATGGTGAGCGGCGGCGACTGGCGTTCCGTCACCCACTGATGCGGTCCGCGGTCATCGCGATGTCCACCGATCAGCAGCGGCGCGACCTCCACGCGGCGATCGCCGCGCAGATGCCGGACCAGCCCGACCGCCGCGCCTGGCATCTGGCCGAGGCCGCCGCAGCCCCGGACGAGTCCATCGCCGTGCTCCTGGAGCAGACGGCGGACCGGATCCTCCGTCGAGGCGACGCGGTCGGCGCGCTCTCCGCCCTGCTGCGCGCGGCCGACCTCACTCCCGCCGGCCGGGACCGGGGCCGGCGACTGGCACGCGCCGCGTACATCGGAGCAGAGGTGACCGGGGACATCGGCAGTGTGCCGCGGCTGTTGGCCGACGCGCACCATGCCGACCCAGGCGGTGCCGACGCGCTGGCCGCGGCGGTCGCGACGTCCGCGTACCTGCTGAACGGTGAGGGCGACGTCAACGCGGCGCACCGCATGCTCTTCGGGGCCATCGCGGCTCGCGAGGTGCTGGACGGCGAGGACGACGGCCTGATCGAAGCCCTCTGGTTCCTCATCGCCATCTGCGTGTTCGGCGGCCGGGCGGAACTGTGGCAGCCGTTGGACGGCTTGATGGGACGTTTCAGACCGGCGCCACCGCGATATCTGACCGTCCTCGCCAAGGCCTTCGGCGATCCCGCGCATCAGGCTCTGCCGGTACTCGACGAACTCGACGGCTTGATCGGTGGGTTGAGCCAGGAGCCCGATCCGGCATACGTGGCGCGTGTCGCCATCGCCGGTGCCTACGTGGATCGACAGCGCGCGTGCCGAGGCCCCGCGCAGGCGGTCGTCGACCACGGCAGGGAGGGCGGTGCCGTCACCTCGCAGATCCAGATCGAGGTCATCCTGGCCAACGACGACTTCTTCGCCGGCCAATGGGATGAGGCGCTGGGGCTGTGCGACGAAGGGAAACGCCTCTGCGAACTGCACGGCTACCCGTTGCTGAGATGGCTGTACGTCCATCAGGACGCTGTGATCGCGGCGGCGCGGGGCCGGACCGAGCGCGCGCGGGCCGCAGCCGAGGCGATGACCCGCTGGGCGGCACCGCGCGGAGTCGGGCTTCTCCGCGCGTATGGGCACGGTATCGAGGCCCTCCTGTCGCTCGGACGCGGTAAGTATCAGGAGGCCTTCGTCCATGCGTCCTCGATCACTCCGCCGGGGAAGTTGCAGTCTTATGCCCCCTACGCCCTGTGGACCGCTCTGGATCTCGTCGAGGCAGCGGTACGCGCCGGCCTGCGCACCGAGGCCGCTCGGCACGTCGCCGCGCTGAGGGACGCGGACATCCCCGCGATCTCCCCCCGCCTGGCACTCGTCACAGCGGGAGCCGCCGGCATGGTGTCTCCCGACGGGCGGTTCGCGGACCACTTCGAAGCAGCGCTCACCGTCGCCGGAGCGGAACGGTGGCCCTTCGACCGGGCCCGGATCCAGCTGTCCTACGGGCAACGCCTGCGCCACGGCCGAGCCATGGCCGAGGCACGCAGACATCTCGGCGAGGCCTTCGACACCTTCCAGCGGCTCGATGCCACACCGTGGTCCGCCCTCGCCGGCAAGGAACTGCGGGCCGCCGGCGGATCACGGGGGAAGCTTCAGGCGGGTGGCATCGCAGCACTGACGCCGCAACAGCGGGAGATAGCGAAACTGGCGGCAGCGGGTCTGACGAACAAGCAGATCGCCGAGCGCCTCTTCCTGTCGCCGCGCACGGTAAGCACGCACCTTTATCAGATCTATCCCAAGCTCGGCGTGACCACCAGGGCCGGACTACGTGACGCTCTGAGCAACGAGGAGCAGCCCACCACGGAGTGAGCCGCCGCCCGCCGTCCGGTGCGGAGCTTCGCCCTCCGCCGCCGACCGGCGACAAGGCCGGGCGGGGTCTCCCTTCTGACGATCCACGTCATTTGACTGAATCGGCTGGGCTGTTGACGGGCCTAGCGTGGCGGCAGCACGCGTGAGGAGGAAGCGAATGCATACCGGTGATCCCGCCCGAAACGTGGTCTTAGCGCATGGCGGTTTCGTCGACGGTTCCGGCTGGCGGGCGGTGTACGACCTGCTCAGGGCGGACGGCTCCCACGTGAGCATCGTGCAGAATCCGACCCTGTCGCTGGATGGCGACGCCACCGTGACCCGGCAGGTGCTCGGGCTGCAGGACGGTCCCACCGTGCTGGTCGGCCACTCGTACGGCGGCGCCGTCATCAGCGAGTCGGGCACCCACGACAAGGTCGCGGCTCTCGTCTACGTCGCCGCGTTCGCGCCGGACAAGGGCGAGTCCGTCGGGTCTCTGACCGCCGACCCGCCGCCCGGCGTCCCGGTCCCGCCGATCCTGCCGCCCAAGGACGGGTACTTGTTCCTCGACCGCGCAGACTTCGCGCCGTCGCTCGCCGGCGACCTCCCCGCCGACCGCGCGGCCTTCCTCGCGGACTCGCAGGTTCCGTGGGGCGTGGACGCGCTCGGCGGCAGGGTGACCGAGCCGGCCTGGCGGCACAAGCCGAGCTGGTGCCTGGTCGCCGCCGACGACCGGATGATCCCGCCCCCGGCGCAGCGGGCGATGGCCGAGCGCTCCGGCGCGTCCGTCGTCGAGGTGCCGGGCAGCCACGCCATCTACGAATCGCGACCCGATGCCGTCGCCGACCTGATCAAGCGAGCCGCCACCGGCCCGTGAACCGACCGTACAACCGTCCCGGCCGGGCCACATTCGGCCGGGACCTCCCGCCGTTCAGCCGTATCACCCGTCGGTCCGACGGCGTATGTTCGGCCGAGAGACACTTGCGAGGCATGTCATGAGCACCGGCGTCATCTCACCAGCCGACCCACGGCAGATGCTCTTTGGCCGCGACCACGATCTCGCCGTCATCGCCGCCTTCGTCGACGGCGTCGCCGACAAAGGCGGCGGGTCCCTACTCGTCACCGGAGAAGCAGGTGTCGGCAAGAGCGCGCTCCTACATGCCGCAGCGGCGCGAGCCGTCGACGGAGGTGTCCGCGTACTGCGGGCGGCCGGCGCGGAGTTCGAGGGTGATCTGCGCTTCGCCGGGCTCCACCAGATTCTGCATCCGCTGCTCGACGGGCTGGCCGACCTTTCCGACCAGTACCGGAACGCACTCACGGTGGCCCTCGGCTTCGCATCCGGACAGGCCCCTGCGCGGCACGCCGTCGCGGGCGCCACCATGGCCCTGCTTCGACACGCCTCGCAAGCCCGTCCCCTCCTGCTGGTGATCGACGATCTTCCGTGGCTGGATCGGGGGAGCGCCACGGTGCTGCGCTCACTCGACCTCGCCGCGACCCGGATCGGGATGCTGGCCGTCACCCGCGACGATCACGGCGCGCATCGCGGATCCGGCGCCACACGCGTCCACGAACTCGCGCCGCTGGACGATCAGTCGGCGGCCGCGCTGCTGACGGATCGGTTTCCCGCGCTGCCCCCGGAGGTACGTAGGCGGCTTCTGACCGAGGCGCTCGGCAACCCGCTGACTCTCCAGGAGCTGCCGGCCGCACTCGACGCGGCCCAACGGTCGGGATCCGCGCCGCTGCCTCACGTACTGCCGCTCAGCCGACGCCTACAGGCGGTCTTCGCCTCCCAAGTGGCCGAACTCCCACCGCCGAGCTGGCATCTGCTGCTGTTGGCGGTATTGGACGGCACCGGTGACCTGTCGGCCCTCCGGTCGCTGCTGCCTGACCATGTGGTGACGGAGGCCTTGCGAGACGCACAAGAGTCCGGACTGATAGACCTGGATCGTGCGAAGACGCGTCTGGATTTCCGCAATCCGCTGATCCGCTCGGCCGTGGTGGAGCTGTCCACCGCCGGTGAGCAGCGCAGAGCTCACGAGGTGCTGGCGCGGCGGCCCGACGCAGACGAGGAGCGCCGCACCTGGCACCTCGCGCACGCGGCGGTCGAGCCGGACGAGCAGGTCGCCGAGCTGCTGGAGCAACTGGCCCGCCGGGCGCGCGGACGCGGCGACGTCGCCGGTGCGGTCGCCGCCTTCACCCGAGCGGCCGCTCTCAGCCAGGACAGGCGCGACCGGAGCCGCAGGGCCGCCGCAGCCGCCTACCTCGGCACGGACGCGACCGGAAACCTGCTCGACGTGCCGCGGCTCCTGGAAGCGTGCCGGCCGACCCACGACGCCGACGCGACCTTGTTGACGACGGCGCTCGCGGCCGCACACCATCTCCTTCTCAGCGGCATCGGGGACGTCGACTCCGCGTACCGTCTGCTGATCAAGGCCGTCGACACCGGACTGAGCCGGGTGGACACACCGCACGACGTCCTTCAGGAGGGCCTGTACACGCTGGCGTGGATCAGCTTCTTCGGCGCCCGCGCGGAACTCCGGGAACCCCTCGAACGAGCCGTGACGCGTCTGACTTCCCGCGTCCCGGAATCGTTGGCGCTGCTGATGAGCTGTCTCGGCGATCCGGTCCACACCTCGCTCCCTGACCTGCGCCGACTCGACGACGCGGTCGGCGGACTCGCGGCGGCGGACCCCGTCGAGGTGATCCGGATCGGCATGGCCGGCCAGTACGTCGGCCGCTTGAAGACCTGCCGTCCGGCACTGCAGAGGCTGCTGGAGGAGGGGCGCGAAGGCGAACATGTCACGCTCACGATCCACGCGATGAATCTGCTGAGCCGCCACTGCTACGAATCCGGGGAGTGGGATCAGCTCGCCCACCTCAGCGAGGAAGGCCTGCGGCTCAGCCGCCTGCACGGCTACCACCTCCTCGCCCAGACGTTCCTCCACCATCAAGCCCTGCTCGCAGCGACACGCGGAGACACCGACCGGGCGGAGGACCTCGCCGACGAGATCACGCGCTTCGCGGCACCCAGGCGTGTCCAGCTCCTCCTCACCCTGGCCGCGGAGATCAGAACGAGAGCGGCTCTCGGCCGCGGAGAATACGAAGCGGCATTCCTGCAGGCGACCTCGGTCAGCCCCGCCGGGGTCCTTCCGCATTTCCAGGGACCTACGCTGTGGCTGATCCCGGACCTCGTGGAGTCGGCCCTTCTCTCCGGTCGGCATGCCGAAGCCGAGGCCCACGTCGCAACGCTGCGCCGCGCCCAAGTGCCCGCGATATCGGGCAGGCTGGCGCTGGTGACGCACGGCGCGGCAGCCATGACGGCCGACGACGATCGGTTCGTGGCACGGTTCGAACGCGCGCTGGCCCTACCGGGCGCCGACACCTGGCCGTTTGACCTCGCCCGCATCCGGCTCTTCTACGGCGAACGCCTTCGGCGCGCCAAGGCCACGCAGACAGCGCGTGAACAGCTCAACGCCGCCCTCACGACCTTCACGCGGCTGGGGGCATCGCCATGGGCCGACCGCGCGCTGAGCGAACTGCGAGCATCAGGCCTCGCGGCCGTACAGGCCGGCGCCTCGCCAGACACCCGCCTGTCACCTCAGCAGTACGAGATCGCAAGGCTGGCCGCCGCGGGAATGACGAACAAGCAGATCGGTCAACGGCTGCACCTCTCGCCGCGGACTGTGGGAAGCCACCTCTACCAGGTCTTCCCCAAACTGGGCATCACCTCTCGCGCAGCGCTCCGCGATGCCCTGCAAGAGGCCGGGAAACCGGCGGACGCCGGGCCGAAGGACACTGTGCCTCCGCAGCCGTGATCGCCGACGTACGCGGGGCGGCCCTGAGTGGCAGAACTGCGCGGAGTACAGGGCTTGTTCGAGCGAGACCATCACGCTGAGGACGCCAGGGTGGTGACTGCCGGCAGGTCGGGACGTCGGGCGTTTCAGGCGCGGGCCTGGCTGTTGCGGACGGCCCAGGCCAGGGCGAAGTCGGCGACGCCCTCCCAGCCGTCCTGTCCGACGGTGTAATGGGAGCGGTCAGGGAACTCGTGGTAGTCGGTGATGGCCGACGACTTGCGGTAGAGCCGGGCGTTGGCCTTGTTCACCTTCGGTGGGACGATGTGGTCCGCTCCTCCGGCTATGAACAGCAGCGGTGCGCGGCTGTTGTTGCGGAAGTCGACACGGGTGGCGGCACGGGGGTTGAAGTTGGCGAACGCGCCCTGGAAGAGGACACGCGCGGAGCCGGGCACGTGGTACCGGTCGTAGACTGCCTGCGATTCCTCATGGCTCAGTGTGTTGGTGAACGCGTAATGGAACTGGCGGGGGGTCAGGCCCACTGCCTTGTTCTTGTTGGCAGGGTTGCCCAGCACGGGCCAGGCCGACCTGAGCGTGGACAGTGGGACCGGAAGCACACCCCTGACCGGCGCTGAATCGATGGCCACGCCGGCGACGCCGAGTCCCCGGGCCAGAAGGATCTGGACGAGTGCGCCCCCGAAGGAGTGGCCCATGATGATCGGCGGCTCGTCCAGGCCGCGGATGGTCCGTTCGTAGTGGTTGGCGATCTCGCCCAGTCCGACACCCGCGATCGAGGACGGGTCGCGTCGCAGTTCCTCCACCTCGCGCTCCAACCCGGGCCAGGCCGGTGCCAGTACGCGGTGGCCCGAGGCGGTGTATCGGTCGCTCCACTGTTCCCAACTGCGCGGAGTCATCCACAAACCGTGAATGAGGACGATCGTGCCGGTCCTCGGCTTACCGATCGCGGACATGGGGCTCTCCTGGGGATGGAACGTTGTGCCTCGTCTCACGTCCATCGACTCGGCGTGGTCGTCGGGGTTCATGAGGTTGTCGCGGCCCTGACGGCTGACCCGTGTTCCAGTGGGGTGCGAGTGGGCCCGGTGTCTACCGGATCGCGGTCGACACCGACCACAACGGCTCCTCCCTCTGTGAGCAGACGGGCAGTGGCCTGTCCGATGCCTGAGGCGGCACCGGTGACGACCACGACCTTGTCCGCCAGTCGCAGATCCATGACGTTCTCCTTTGGGTGTGAGGCCAGCGGTGCGGACGGCTGACCGCAGCGCGCGGGACGGGCAGAACGCTGCGCTCAGCTGGGCGCCAGTCGGGGCAGCAAGAGGTCCCGGGCGGTGGTGAGGAGAGCGATCGCGAGGGCGGTCGCGGGGCCGCGATCGGGGCGAACGGCCTTGCCGCGGCCCATGCGGGCGATCTGCTGTTGGTGCCAGGCGCTGTTGAGGAGGTCGTCGATGTTCTTGTGGCCGAGTGTCTTCGGCGTCACCAGGCTCTTTTCGGCGGTTGCGTCCAGGAGGCGCTGCGGCAGGTCCGGCTCGTAGGTGATGGGGCGCGCCAGTCCGACGACGTCGACCGCACCGCTGTCCAGCGCGTCGTTCATGCCCTGCCGGCTGCGGAATCCGCCCGTCAGCATGAGGGGCACCGACACCTCCTGGGAGAATCGCTCCGCGAACTCGAGGAAGAATGCTTCCCGCTTACGGGTCGACTCCCGCTGCGACGCACCCGCGACCATGGCTGCGCTCTCGAACGTTCCGCCGGAGATCTCCAACAGGTCGATGCGCTCCTGCTCCAGGGCCCGGGCGACGGCCAGTGAGTCCTCGGCGTCGAAGCCGCCGCGCTGAAAGTCCGCGGAATTGAGCTTGACCGCGATCAGGAACTGGTCGGAGGTCGCTGCCCGGACCGCGCGCACCGTCTCGATGAGCAACCGCATTCGGTTCTCCAGCGAGCCGCCCCAGCGGTCCGTGCGTTGGTTGACCAGCGGCGACAGGAACTGGTTGAACAGGTAGCCGTGTGCGGCGTGGATCTCTACGCCGTGGAAGCCGGCATCGGCGGCGACCTTGGCGGTCAGGGCGAAGCGGCCGATGATCGCGGTGATCTCCGCGTCGGACAGCGCGCGCGGCGTCCGGAACAGCGCGGTGCCACCCACGGCGAGGGGCACGGCGGAGGAGCTGACGACATCGTGCCGACGCCCGGGGAGCACGTTGCCTCGCATGGTCTGCCGCCCGGGGTGTGACAGCTGCAGGATGAACTTGGCGTCGGTGCCCTTGGTCACCGCGGCCCAACGGCGCAGTTGCTCATGGTGTCGGCCGTCCTCGATGACCACGTTGCGCGGCGCTTCCAGCGCAGTGCCGTCGACCATGACGTTGCCGCTGATCAGCAACCCGGTCCCGGAGAGCGCCAGCGTCCGGTAGGCGGTGATGAGCTGATTCGTGGGTGCCCCATGGCGGTCCGCGAGGTGCTCGCTGGTCGCGGCCTTGGCAAGCCGGTTCGGCAGCGTGACGCCGCTGCGCAGGACAAGCGGGTTGGCCAGCGCATTGCGCCCGCCTCCTGCTCGGTTCTCATTCATCCGAGACCCAACTTCCTGGTTCATCCGAGTCCCACCTTCCTGGACTGTACGTTGTACATGCATGCTGTACAGGTGAACATGTACGGCGTACGAGTGTCAAGGCGGAGGGGGTGACCCCACGCCTGGCCGCCGGTGCCCGCTCGCGTACGAGGCCGCTGCAAGCGACGTGGGGGCCGCCGTGCGGCCGTTGGGTCTCCGGGCGTAGTGCCCCTCTCCCCTTGACGCCTGTACTTAGTACATGTTTTCCTATACATCGTCCATGTACGTCGCATGGTGTGCTCGCTCAGTGAGAACGCCATGGCATGGATGGAATCCTGTTTGGAGGTGACCGATGAGACAGTCCTCGGAGAGTCGAAGGAGCACTTCTGCTGTCGGCGCGGGACGGCCGGACGCCCCGCTGGTCCGGAGGCTGACGGCAGGGGTCGCCGCCACCGGCGAGCCGGTGGCCACGACCGCCCCGTTCACCGGCGACGCGCTCGCCGTTCTTCCCCAGTCCACGGCCGCGGACGTCGCAGATGCCTTCGCCGCTGCGCGTGAGGCCCAGCGCAGTTGGGCGGCCCTGCCGGCGCGTCGCAGAGCCGAGCCCTTCCTGAGGCTCCACGACGTCATGCTGTCCCGCCGGAACGAGATCCTCGATCTGCTCCAGTGGGAGAACGGCAAGGCTCGCCACCACGCCTTCGAAGAACTACTGGAAGCGGCGTCGTCGACCCTGTATGCCGCCCGGCAGGCCCCGAAGGTGCTGCGGCCCCACCGCAGGCAAGGAGCCTTCCCCCTGCTCACTCAGGCGGTCGAGACACCCCACCCCAAGGGTGTCGTGGGCATCATCACGCCGTGGAACTACCCCCTGGCCCTCGGCATGGACGTGATCCCGGCCCTGCTGGCCGGCAACGCGGTCGTCCACAAACCCGACAACCAGACCGCGCTGTCCAGCCTCTGGCCCCGCGCCCTGCTCCAGGAGCTGGGCCTTCCCGCAGACCTGTGGCAGGTGGTGCTGGGACGTTCGAACGTGGTGGGGGAGCCCATGATGGAGCATGCCGACTTCATCGGCTTCACCGGCTCCACAGCCGTCGGCCGCACCATCGCCGAACAGGCCGGTCGACGCCTGATCGGCTGCTCCCTCGAACTCGGCGGCAAGAACCCGCTCCTGGTGCTGGCCGATGCCGACCTCGACCACACCGTGGACTCCGCCGTCCGAGCATGCTTCGCAAGCTCCGGACAACTGTGTGTTTCGGTCGAGCGCATCTACGTCCACACCTCGCTGTACGAGCAGTTCGTCACACGCTTCGGCGCACGTGTCCGGGCCATGAAGCTGGGAGCGCAGCTGGACTTCACGGCCGACATGGGCTCACTCACCTCCCAGGCGCAGCTGGACCGGATCAGCACGCAGGTCGAGGAGGCCCGCGCCGCAGGTGCGACCGTCGTTGCGGGCGGGCGGCCACGCCGGGACCTCGGCCCCTACTTCTACGAGCCGACCGTGCTCACCGGCGTCACCCCTGAGGTGCCGCTGTGGCGGGACGAGTCATTCGGGCCGGTGGTGTCCGTCTACCCGTTCGAGAACGAGGAGGAGGCGGTACGTGCTGCCAACGACTCCGTCTACGGGCTCAATGCCAGCGTCTTCAGCCGCGACGTCCGCCGAGCCCGCCGACTCGCCGCTCGAATCGAAGCGGGCACCGTGAACATCAACGAGGGCTACGCCTCCGCCTACGCCTCCCAGGGCGCCCCGATGGGCGGCATGAAGGACTCCGGCCTCGGACGCCGCCATGGCCGGGCAGGCCTCCTGAAGTACACCGAACCCCAGAACGTGTCCAGTCAGCACGTGCTCGGCTTCGACCCCCCAGCCCGGATGAGCAAGGCCGGCTATGCCGAACTGCTCACCGCTTCACTGCGCACCCTCAAGACCTTGCGCATACGGTAACTCGCTTTCAGTAGTCACCGACTGCGCGGGATGCCCCTGCCCCATCGCATTACACCCCCCACCACGTATGACACCCCCACCAAGAGAGACGATCATGAAGGTACTCATCACCGGCGCGACCGGCTACATCGGCCGGGCTGTGGCCCAGCGACTGCTCACTGCCGGGCACGACGTCACCGGCCTGGTCCGCAACGAACTCGGCGTACGCACACTGACCACGGCCGGCATCGAGCCCGTGCACGGTGCACTCGACGACGCGGACTCCCTGCGCGCAGCGGTGGAGGGCGCCGACTCCGTCATCGAGACCGCGAGCGCAGACCACGCCGAGTCCACCACCGCTCTGCTGAAGGCCATCGCCGGCACCGGAAAGCGCTTCATCCGAACCAGCGGCACCGGCATCTACACCGACCTCGCCGGAGGCGAGCCCACCGGCATCGTCCACACCGAGGACGACGGCTACAGGCCCATCCCCCCGCTGGCGCCCCGCTACAGCCTGGACGTCATGGTGCAGGAAGCCGCACAGGCGGGCGACGACACCGTCGTGCTGCGCCCCACCATGATCTACGGCTACGGCGGCAGCGAACAGCTCCCCATGATGCTCCGCGCCTCTCTGCGCGACGGGGTGAGCCGTTACCTCGGCCGCGGCCTGAACCGGTACGGAAACGTCTACCTCGACGACCTGGCCGACGCCTATCTGCTCGCGCTGCAACACGCCCCCGCCGGCAGTGTCTACAACCTCGCCACCGACGAGTGCGACTTCCGTCGCATCGCGGAGGCCATCGCGAAACTGTTCGGCTTCGGGGGTGCCGTCTCCGCCACCGAGGAGGAGTTCGCCCAGGCCCTCGGCCCCCTGCCCGCTGCCGGCCTGGGCAGCAACAGCCGGGTGGACTCGACCAGGGCGCGCACCGAACTGGGGTGGGCGCCGCAGGGCCCGCCGCTGCTCGACGAGCTCGTCCACGGCTCGTACCGCCGGATCTGGGGTCCCAAGGGCATCACCGTCACCCCCGGACAGTCGACCGCATGACCGAAGCACCTTGACACATCACGGCCGACTGCTGTGATCCCGAGCGGGGCACCGCGGCGCCTTCCGGCCCGGCACGAGAGGGGAATCCCTCCCGTGCCGGGCAAAGCGCGCCGTGCGGGGCGCGTCGTGCGGCGGCATGGGAAGACCTGGCGGGTGGGCGAGTTGTTCCGGAGAGAGCCCTCGGATGACTGCGGTGCTGCCGATGGGGCGGGGTCGTCGATGCGGCGGATGCCCGGCACCAAGTTCGTTGCCGATCCGGGTGTGTTGTTCGTTCTGCGCGATGACCCGCCAGACCCGGATCGGGTCAATGCCCAGTGGGGGAGCGCGCAACAGCAGGCAGATGGCCCTGACGACGACCGAGCACCTGGGGTCTGTCACTCACCTCTGCCTCACGCACAAGGCAACACCACCCCGACCAGGAGAGCCTCCTCATGTACGACGCCGACCCTGCATACACCGCCGCACTGCTGAAGCACTTCGCCGACCTCCGCGACGGCACCCACGGCGACGCAGTCTCCCGACAGGCCAAGGAAGAACTCTTCGCCGCCACGGTCGAGTTGCTCGATCCCTACGCCCGCCAGGCACTCGACGAGACCAACACACACCTCCTCCTCGGCACCGGGGAGGTCATCGCCACCGGCGCCCGGAAGTCCCAAGACGGCACAGCGGCGGTATGGGCGCTGACCTGGCCCGAGCAGCGGGCCGTAGGCATCAACCCGATCACCCTCCACGCCTTCTACGGCGCCGGATTCCACCACCCACACCTGCGCGGCGGCACCGTGGGCGACTGGCCCCTGAACGCCTTCACACCCACGCAGGCCGCCGCGGAACTCCCCACACTGCGCGCCATCGCCTCGGCGGAGCTGCACAACCTCGTCTTCCAGCGCGACTACCGGATCATCCCGGCCACCACACACGGGCAGGCCGCATGACCCTGCGCCTGTCGATACTCGACCAGTCCCCGATCCCGGCCGGCGGAGCGCCGGCCGAGGCGCTCATCGCCACCCTCCAGCTCGCCCGAAGCGCCGAGTGCCTCGGATACCACCGCTTCTGGGTCGCCGAACACCACGGGGCAGCGGGCTTCGCCGGAACCGCCCCCGAGATCATGGTCGCCAGCCTGCTCGAGAACACCCGCCGACTGCGCATCGGCTCCGGCGGCGTGCTCCTGCCCCGCTATGAGCCACGCAAGGTCGCCGAAGTCTTCCGCGTCCTGGGCGCACTCCACCCGGGACGCGTCGACCTCGGCATCGGCCGTGCGGGTGGCATCGCACGGGACTTTCCGCGCAGGTTCGCCGAAGTCATCGATCTCCTCGGCAAGCCCTACCCGGGCTACATCCCACCGACCGTCTGGCTGCTTGGTGCGGGCAGCGGATCCGCCCGCCTCGCCGGCGCCCTCGGAACCCGCTACGCCTTCGCTCACTTCCTGAGCCCACAGCTGAGCACTGCCGCACTGGACACCTTCCACGGCAGCGGTACGGTGCATGCCTCCACCCGCAGCGCACTCGCGGTACGGGTGGTGGTGGCGGACACCGAAGCCAAGGCCCAAGAGCTGACCGCAGGCTTCCTGCTCTGGCGCAGCCGCAAAGACCTCGGCCACAACGAGCCGTTCCCCTCGCCTGCCACGGTGCGCAGCCACAGCTGGACCGCCGAGGAAGACGCGCGAGTCGGCCACAGCGGTCGGCAGTTGGTGGCCGGGACCCCCCATCAGGTGAAGGCCGAACTCATCGGACTCGCCCGCGCCCACCAGGTCGACGAGATCATCGTCAATACGCTCACCCATGACCCGGTCGACCGGCTGCGCTCGTACGAGCTGCTGGCGGAGACTTTCCAACTCGCCCCGAAAGCTTAGGCAGCCGCTGTCGCCATGCCGGCACGCCAACGTAGCCCCGTCGGGTGACGGCGGCGCGGTCCGGCACCATCCTGCGTGGCGCGCGGTTCGCTCCGCCGTTCAGGAAGTCGTTCCGGCCTCGGCCTTCACGGGCTCGGTGGCGATTCCGCTGACGCCGGTGATCAGCATGTCCAGGCCCAGGCTGTAGTAGGCGTCCGGGCTCGCACAGGCCGCCAGGGCGCCTGATGAGGCGATGATGTTGGGGTAGCGGCGCGGGGAGAGTGCGCCGAGCGAGGCCGCCTTGACGCGGATGGCGTCCTCGTGGGCCTCGTCATCTTCACCGTGCCGCTGGCCGGGCTCGCAGGTGACGAGGGTGACGACCGCACCGAGGAGGTAGCTGCCGATCTCGGCAGCCTGCTCCGGCGAGAACCCGGCCTGCCGCAGGTGGGAGAGGGTGCGCTCGGCGATGTTCAGGCCGGTCTCCGAGGTGAGAATGCGAGAGGTCACGAGCCCGGCCACCGCCGGGTGGGGTCGCAGGGCGGCCAGAAGCGCTTGCAGCACCGCGCGCAGCTGCTGAGGCCAGGGCTCCGTGCTTACCGGCGGCAGGTCGACGTCATTGAACAGCCGGTCGGCAATGCCGTCCAGGAGTTGGTCCTTGTCCTTGAAGTGCCAGTACAGCGCCATCGGTGACACGCCGTGGTCCTGGGCGAGACGGCGGATGGTGACCGCCTCCAGGCCCTCGGCATCCGCCAGCGCCACGGCACCGCCTGCGATGGCCTCGCGGCTGAGCCTCTCGCGCGTCCGCCCATCGCTTCCACTCTTCTTCATGGTTGACAACCATACTCTGTACATGGTCACCCGTACCTGTACGTCGACGATGTACATCGTATAGTCATGCGCTGACCGAGACGACTCAGCCGCGCACATCACCGCTGGCAGGTGAACTCATCGCGGAGGACTTCGACGGAGGGAGTCCGCAGCTTCGACAGGAGTTGCAGGAGTCCGAACGGCGAGGAGTTCTTCGGCGCTGCTGGGTGCACCCGGCCCGAGACCAGGTGATCAGCACGCGCTGGGGGCAGCGGCGAGCCCGCTTCGGTAGCGCTCGAAGACAACGCGGAATGACAGCTGCGGCCCGCGGACTTCGCCGAGGTCGTGGACGGTTCCGTCCCGTCGGCTGTCGGGCGAGGCGGGGACTGTGGGGGATGCGCGTGAGCGCGTGGGCGACCGTGCTCCGGGCGGGCTCTGTCCTCAGCCGCAAGAACCCCGGCGGTGGCACCAGGGGTGCCTGCTACGGAAACCAGACCTCGCAGATGCTGTTCTCGCCGTCCTCGCTCCGGTCGACAACGAACGCCGACTCGAAGCGCTGCTCATCCGCGTAGACGGACAGGGCGCCGCCGGTGAGCATATGGAGGAAGCCGTCGTAGTCGAAGAACCCTTCATCGCTGATGTCGTATCCCTCACCCAACGGGTCGAGGTCGATCCCCGCAGCGGCCAGCGTGGCACGCGGGTCGCCGGTGATCTCCAGCTCGTCGAAGCCCTCGACCATCAGATCCGGGGTACCGGGCACAGCAACGAGGATCTTCGTGTACGAGGCGCCGAAGTCGCGTTCGCAGACAGCGACGATTCGGGCGTCCGGATGCTTCTTCCTCTGCGCCTGGAACTCGTCCTCCAAAGCAGTGGCCATGACCCCGTCTTCGACAAGCGCCGGGTCACTGATCTTCACCGTGGAGCCCCAGGCGGCCGCGCGTACGCCGTCCAGCTCTTCCCGGTTGGCCGGGCTTCCAGGATGCCCCAGCCGGGACGGAGCGTACTCATGGTGGATCGCCGAGACGGTCGACAGGGACAGCACCGCAGCCCTGGCCGCCCCCGGGTCGTGGGCAGTGGCAGACGGCCGCTCGTTGGGCCGGAGCGGGGCCGCGAAGGGGGGATGGACGATGACCAGATGCGCGTGCCCGCTGTGACGGGGATTCACCTGCGTTCCGGGGGATACGGGACTCATGTCGCCGAGCGTATGCCGCAGCCCGCGATCCGGATGTAACGGTCCTGTGGAGAAGGGGAGTTGACCCGGTTGCCGAACCGTGTATCGGCTACGGCCGGTACGCACGTGTGTCTAGCGTGAGCTCCGTTCGTCGGCGCCACATCGACCACGGGGGCCCCTGGCGCCACGAACACCCCATGCCCTACTGGGCCCCCACGGGGACATCACGTGCCAAAACCCATACGCAACCGGCGGTTGCGTGCGCTGCGCCGGTCGGCCGTCGCACTCGCGTGCGCTTCGGTCATGGCCCTCACCGGGCTTCCCGGAATCACCTTAGCGACCGCCGCACCGAAGCCGCTGGACCCGGGCAAGCGCTGTGACGAGTTGTACGGCCTGCCCAGCAGCACCAGTCCGACCGTTGATCTGCCGGAGTTCGACGCCTCCCGCGCGAAGTCCCAGTGGGACGAATACGAGTACGTCAACCCTGCCAAGGAGTGGGACGGCCTCGGGCCGCCGTCCGCCGCCAAGGAAGCCGCACTGTCCCAGCTGACCAAGGCCCCGGCGACACAGCCTGACCGGGTCTGGTGGAGGTGGCTCCAACAGAAGGACAAATACCCCAAGTTCGAGGACTACCGGGACGCGAAGTTCATCACGAACTCCGGGAACGACCCCCGCGGCAAGGCCTTCGAACGGAAGGTGATCAAGGATCACGGGCTGGTCGGACCGGACTGGATCTGCCAGAAGGAGGTCGAGTTCAAGGACCCCGACACCGGCAAGACCTACCGGCGCAAGCTCGACGCCTTCAACACGCGCACCAAGCAGATCCTGGAGATCAAGTCCAACGGCAGCCCGGACCGTAGAGAAATCCCCAAGGACCTGGCATGGGCCAAGGACCCCAACTGGAAGGACAGTCGGGCCAAGTTCGTCTTCGCCGAGCCCCAGAAGGCCGACGCGAAGAAGTTCCTGGGAGACATGCGCCAGATCGCCGGGGACCGGGTCACCGAGTACAACTACCGCTCCGACCGCGTGGAGCTCGCCCCCAAGGGCGGACAGCGCGCCACGAGCGGTCTGCTGGAGCCCCCGGGTCAGTCCGGCACCACCCGCGGCGGCGCCACCGACCTGATCCGCGAGTCGCGGCCCACCCCGAAGGACATGGCGGAATACCTGAACCGCAGGAACGTCGCCAACCCGGGTGGTCTGCCCCGTGGCCCCGGCGGCGTCGACTTCTCCACCCTGGACCTGAAGTACATCGGCAAGCCGGTCAAGGGCAAGGGCGTCGACTTCGCGTTCGACGCGAACGAAGACCCCACCGAGAAGTCCGGATGGGGAGGCAAGGCCAAGGCGCAGCTCATCTCGGACGCGTTCTTCACCTGGCTCGCCCTGAGCCCCGACAAGTTCTGGGTCAACCTCAACCCGGATGAGCCGGACCGCATCATGGACGCCAAGTTCGGCAAGACCGACGCCGGCCGTGTGCTCCTGGAAGCCGATCTCCAGATGAAGCACGACTTCTACAAGGCCATGGACCCCGATACCGACCTCGGCAAACGCTATTGGGCGGCCCTGCCCAAGCAGAACGGTTACCCGTGCATGCCCGGCCTGCGCAACTGGATCGAGCCGAAGACCGCGCAGGTCCGCGAGCAGGACGGTGGCATCTACATCCTTGACACCCCGCTGCGTCTGAAGTCGACCGCGCAGACCACGATCACTCCCGGCCCCGGCACGCCGATCTGCACCCCGAACGAGGCCGAGACCAAGGCGGCACAGCGCGTCATCGACCAGATGATCGTCCCCGCGGTGGAGAAGACCATCAACACCGCACCCCAGTACGCCGACCTGCGGCGCGTCTACACCGCCCGTGTCGCGGCCGAGTACATTCGCCAGCAGGACGCCAAGGCGCCGACCGACTACCACAAGATCATCAACAGTGGTGATGTCTCCCGCTGGCCGCTGCGCGCGCCCAACCAGAACTGGACCCGCGAGGCCCTGTTCAACAAGTACCGGTACATCTACACCCACGGCGAGTTCGAGTACAAGATTCCTGCGAACGGCACCGTCCAGGTCTACCTCGTGGGCGGCGTCGACATGTCCAAGCAGCCCAAGCACAACGTCAGCAAGGCACGCTTCACCGCCCAGCACCGCTACCTGCCCCGACAGGCGCAGACCAGCGTGAAGACCCTCACCGACAACACCGACATGACGGGACGGGTCCTCCTCGGCGCGAACACGGCTGCCGACGACACCGGCACCTCCACACCCACACCCACGCCGACCCCGACACCGACGCACACGGGTAGGCCGACCCCCACCCCGACCCACAGCGGTGGAGGCGGCGGAAGCACGCACACCCCGCCACCCGCCACGCCCGCACCCAGCGAGCCGGGCGGTGACCTCGCGCACACCGGCAACGACTCCCCGATCGGCCTGATCTCGGGTATCGCCGCCGCCCTCGCCGTGGCCGGCGGGGCGCTCGTGTGGTGGATGCGCCGCCGCAAGACCGCCCAGGAGTAGCCTCGCGGCGGATGAACACACATGAGGGGCCGGTACGCGCAACCCGCGTACCGGCCCATCATTTTCAGCAGCCTTGGGGCTGCCGGGAACCGGCGAGTCGTTGCCGCCGCCACCGAATTCGGTCAGTCCGGCCCCACCCCGCCGGTGGTGCTGCCTCGGTGTGGCATGTCGGATGCGTGTGGGGCTTCGGGCGGGAGGAAGGCCGCTGTGTCGCGCAGCTCGCGGACGATGTCGACGAGCGCGGTGACGGCGGGGTTGGTGTTGTCGCGGCGCCAGACGATGCGGTGGTCGGCGTAGGGGCTCGGGTCGGTGAAGGGGCGGTAGACGATTCCCGCGAAGGGCCTTGCCGCGGCTGCGCTGGTGATGGTGAGTCCGATGGCCGAGCCGGTGAGCACCAAGGGGAGGAGCCGGTCGAGGCTGGAGATCTCGCGGTGGACGGTCACCGTGGCGCCGCGGGACTCGAGCTGGCTGACGAAGTGATCGTGCAGCCACGGGTTGACCTCGCGCTCGACGATGACAAGGGGCTGGTGGGACAGCTGGACGGGGTCGATCGTGTCCGAGGCCGTGAGGGGATGACCGGCGGCGAGTGCGACCACGAGCGGTTCGCGGGCCACCAGCAGTGAGGCCAGCTCGGGAGGGTGCTGGGCGGTCCAGCAGAAGCCGAGGTCGAGGCGGCGGTCGCTGAGCTCGGACAACTGGGCGGTAGTGGTCATCGGCCGCGGGGCCAGCCGGATGGCGGGAAAGCGGGCGTGGAGCGCGGGCACCGCGAGTTCGAACAGGCGCGGCCCAAGATCCTCTGCGTACCCCAGACGGAGTTCGTCGACCGTGCCGGTGGCGGCGCGGCGGCCGACGTCGAGAGCATGACGGACGGCGGCGATGGCGCTGCGTGCCTCGGGCAGGAACGCCTCGCCCACCTCGGTCAGGGTCACGCGGCGGCTGGTGCGGGTGAACAGAGGGGCGCCGAGTTCGCGTTCCAGACGGCGGATCTGCTCGCTGACCGATTGCTGAGTGACATGCATCCGGGCCGCGGCCCGGCCGAAGTGCAGTTCCTCAGCGACGGCAACGGCGTACTCCAGCTGGCGTAGCTCCATGCCCCCATATTGACAGGTTCTGCCTGTTGAACATGCGAGCGTTCGTCGTTGATCGTGCCGCGGCGCAGCGCTGTAGTGAAGGTCAGGAACCCAACCGCCCGACCTGAGGAGTACCGACATGAGGACCTGGTTCATCACCGGAACCTCCAGTGGCTTCGGCCGCCAGATGACCGAGCTGCTGCTGGAGCGCGGCGACCGAGTCGCCGCCACCTTGCGCAATCCCGTGCGCCTCGACGACCTGGCCGCGCGCCACGGCGGCCGGCTGTGGCGCGCGGAGCTGGACGTGACCGACACCGCGCACATGAGGAAGGCCGTGGACAGCGCGTTCGCCGAGCTCGGACGCATCGACGTGGTGGTGTCCAACGCCGGTTACGGTCTCATCGGCCTGGCCGAGGAGCTGACCGACGAGCAGATCCAGCGCCAGATCGACACCAACGTGATCGCACCCATCCAGCTCGCCCGCGCGGTGACGCCATACCTGCGCGCCCAGGGCGGCGGCAATCTCCTGCAGACCTCCAGCATGGGCGGCCACATCGCCTTCCCCGCCATGTCGCTCTATCACACCAGCAAGTGGGGCATCGAGGGCTTCTTCGAGGCGTACGCCCTGGAGACCGAGCCGTTCGGCATCCACACCACGTTGATCGAACCGGGCATGGTCGCCACCGACTTCTACGGCGCGGCGGACATCACCCCTTCAACGCTGCCCGCCTACGCCGGCACGCAGGCCGCGGACTTCACCCACGGCAAGAACAGCGTCCCCCTGGAGGCCATGCCCGGTGACCCGCGAAAAGTCGCCGAAGCCATGATCCGCATCGGCGACCTCAAGGAGCCGCCGCGGCGTCAGCTCCTCGGTTCCGACGCCTACAGCCTGGTCCACGACGCCCTCACCGCTCGGCTGGAAAGCGCTGAGGCCCAGCGCGAGATCGCCTTCTCCACCGACCGGGACGACTTCACCCCACCCTCGCAGTGACGCCCTGTTGCCGACCCACCGGAAAGGACATCCGCGCATGCCCCGCTTCACCGACAGGACCGTCATCATCACCGGCGCCGCCGGTGCCTTGGGCATCGGCATGGTCCGCCGCTTCGCCGCCGCGGGCGCCCGCGTGGTCATCGGGGCCCGCCAACGGGAGCAGGTCGCCGACCTGCCCAGCTCGACGTCACCAGTGAACAGGACTGGACCGCTGCCGTGCCACCGGTGAGCTCATCGTCGGCATCGACGACCAGCCGATTCCGCGCCTGGCCGACGTCGACGAGATCAGCAGCCTCGTGCTGTTCGTCGCGTAGGACGACGCGGGCTACTCGACCGGCGTGGAGTTCGTCGCCGACGGCGGCTACCTACTAGGGCCCGTCCTCGCCGCGAAGTCGTGACTCTCCGCGCTTCGGAGAGGTGCGGCCGGGTCTCGTAGTCGCGAGCGAGATGACGGTGGTGCATGAGTCGGCCCCAGGTCCGCTCGACGACCCGGCGTCGCGGGATCACCTGGCACGCGAGATGTCTCCAGCCTCGGTCCATGAAGGCCCTGCCGCTCGCACCGCGGAGGGCACATTATTCTCCGGCTGGGCTGGGCGCCTCGGGCAGGCGCAGCAGAAAACATGCGCCCGGTGTCCGGCCCGTGAGGGTGAGCGTGCCGTGGTGACAGCGGGCGAGGTCGCGGGCGATGGCGAGCCCCAGTCCGGTGCCGCCGGAATCGCGCGAGCGGGCGTCGTCGAGCCGGGTGAAGCGTTCGAAGATTCGCTCAACGTCCCCGGCGGGCACGCCCGGTCCGTCGTCGCGCACCGTGGTGACGACCCAGCCGCCGTGATTCCGGACGGTGATCAGGATGTGCTCCGCGGCATGGCGGACGGCGTTGTCGACGAGGTTGCGCAGCAGCCGCTCGAGTTCGTTCCGGTTGCCGTGAACGAGTGCGGGACCAGTGGTGTCACATGTGAGGGACAACGGACGGTCGGCAAGCGGGTATTGCTCGGTCAGTAGGGAGGCGAGAGCTGCCAGGTCGACCGTGGCGGGCCTGGCCACCGGGACGCGGGCATCGAGGCGGGCAAGGAGCAGGAGATCCTCGGCAAGAGCCTGGAGCCGGCGGGTCTGCCGTGCGGCGGTGGTGGTCGCGGCAGGCCAGTCGGTGCGCTCGGGATAGGCGAGCGCGACTTCCAGGCTCGCCAGCAGCGTGGTGAGGGGACTGCGCAGTTCGTGGGCGGCGTCCGCGACGAAGCGCCGCTGCTGGGTGGCGGCGTCGTCGAGGCGCTGAAGGGTGACGTTGATGGTGCTGGCCAGGGCGGCGATCTCGTCACCCGTGTCGGGGACGTCGACGCGTTCGCGGGGGTCGGTCGCGGTAACCGAGGCGGTGCGGGCGCGGATGGCCTCGACCGGCCGCAGGGCGAGCCGGGTGGCGGTGTAGGCGACAGCGGCGATCAGGACGAGACCGGCGATCCCGGCGCGCAGCAGCAGGCCGTCGGCGGTCGTGACGACCGCCTCGGCGGCCTGCGGGGCCAGGACGACGTAGACCCGTAGCCTGGCGTCGTCGGTGACGCCCAGGGCGGCGGCCTTGGCATGGCCGAGTGCGCGGGCCTCGACGTCGGCGGTCATGGCCCGGAAGGTCCGGTCGGACAGGTCGGCACTGCCGTACACGTCGTCGTGCCGCGCGGGCATGCGGACGGTACGGATGTTCCACTCGGGCTGTCCGGCCACCGGCGGGGCGGGCAGCACGTGCCGGGTTCCGGAGTCGAAGCCGTCCATGACGAAGCTGTGGGCGACTGACGAGCGGCGGCCGGTGGCGACGATCTCGTAGGGCAGGGCACTTCTGTCGTCAGGAGCGACCCCCTGCTCCAACTGCCCGACGAGTCCCCAGAGTTGTTCCTGGGCCTGCGCCGTGGTGGTGTCCATGCTCTGGCGGTACACGTCACGGTGGACCCACCAGCCGATGCCGACCAGGACGACGGCGGCGGCCGAGGCGGCGGCGAGGGCGGCGCGGGCCCGTACCGAACGCGGCCACCAACGGCGCCGCGGCTCAAGCGCGTTCACGGTCGTCCACCAGCCGGTAGCCGATACCCCGGACGGTCTGCAGGGACCGCCGGTCGAACGGGGCGTCCACCTTCTTGCGGAGCGCGCTGACGCGCGCCTCCACCAGGTTGGGGTCCCACGCCTCGTCGGGCCACGCATGATGCAGCAGGTCATCCTTCGAGACCGCCTGTCCCGCCCGGCGGGCCAGCAGCTCCAGCACCGCGAACTCGCGGGGCGTGAGGTCCACCCGGGTGCCGGCCCGGCGGCAGACGCGGGTGGCGACATCCACCGAGAGGTCGCCCACGGCAAGGACCGGTGGTGCGGTCGTGGGAGCCCGCCGCACCAGGGCGCGCAGCCGCGCGACGAGCACCACGTAGGAGAACGGCTTGGCCAAGTAGTCGTCGGCCCCGGTGTCCAGGGCCTCGGCCTGATCCCACTCGCCGTCCTTCGCGGTGAGCACCAGGATGGGAGTCGTGTTGCCCTCGCGGCGCAGCTGGGCGCACACCTTGTAACCGTTGAGTCCGGGCAGCATCAGGTCCAGGACGACGAGAGCGTATTCGCCGGTGCGGGCCATCCACAGTCCCTGTCGTCCGTCGTGGGCGAGATCGACGGTGTAGCCCTCGGCGGTCAGACCGGTGTGCAGGGTCCGAGCGAGATCCATCTCGTCTTCGATCACCAAGATGCGCATGCTGTGCAGCGTCGCACAGTCCCCGCACGGCTTCCTGATGCCGTGATCAGGTTGGGTCAGCATCGGGTCAGCAGAGGCCGGGCACGCTGACGGCGCCCTTGTTGCCTCTGAAAGACCCTGCTGCCGATGCCTTGTGACGACCGCGGCCCCGCCGTACCCGGGACAGTCGCCCCTCCTGGACCCGCAGCCCTGCTCGGTGAGCTGAGGCTGTGAGCTTTTTCTTCGCTTTCACCGCTCCGTCTGCTCACTTCCCGCGTCCCCGTCCACGCGGTCCAAGACTTGGAGTTCGAGATCAGTACCATCCGTGAGCAAGCACCGCAGCCGGCAAAGGCTGCCCTGTTCTCCAGCGGCCGCACCCGATTCCGCACCAAGGCCTGTGTCGCGATGGTGCCCATGACCGTGACGTTCACGCTTGGACTGTGGGGCATCCGCAGGCAGAACAGTATGTGGGGCGACGAGTCCGTCACCTATCAGCTCGCGCACCGCGATCTGACCCAAATATGGCGCACCGCCCAGCACGTTGATCTGGTCCACGCCTTCTACTACGCCATCATGCACGGAATCTACGGCCTCGTCGGTGGCGGTTTGCTGACATTGCGGCTGCCGTCGGTGCTGGCGATGTCCGCGGCAGCCGCCGGAGTCGGACTTCTGGGGCTACGCCTGGCGGGACCTCGCGCCGGGCTGCTGGCCGGACTGGTGTTTCCCCTTGTCCCGCAGATCCAGCAGTACACACAAGAAGGCCGTTCCTACGCCATGGTGTGCGCCCTCGTCACCTGGGCGACCTATGCGCTGGTCGCCTGCGTCGTACGCCACACGCGGTGGCGGTGGACGGCCTACGGCTCCACCATGCTGCTTGCCTGTCTGCTCCATGAGTTCGCTGTCTTCGCCCTGGCCGCACACGGCATCACGTTGCTCGTATCCGGCGTTCCACGTCCAGCGTTGAGGGCGTGGAGCGTGACCGTCGCGTGCATCGTGGTCGGGCTGCTGCCGCTGGCCATCCGCAGTTCGGGGGAGTCGGGACAGGTTTCCTGGATCGCCTGGCCCGATCCGGTGCAGTTTCTGGGGTTCTTGGCCATGGTGACCGTGGGCATGAGATGTGTCCGGCGTCCGATGAACGTCAGGGGGGCGATGCAACTGCCGGCCCTGGCCCTGCCGATCCTCGTACTCCCCGGCCTCCTGCTGCTGCTTCTCTCACCGGTCAAGCCTCTTTTTGTCGACCGATACGTTCTCTACAGCAGTATCGGATTCGCGTTGCTGCTGGGTGCAGGGATCGATCGTTTCCACAGACGGCAGCCGTCTTCTCGGACTTCGTGGGTCGCAGCCCTTGCGGTGCTGGCCGCGCTCCTCCCGCCGAGCCTTTACCTGCGGATGCCCCAAAGTCGACACGATGATGTGATCGCCATCGGCAACGCCGTACGGCATGCAGGTCGTTCCGGCGACGGACTGCTCTATCTGCCGGGCCGGCACCGAGTCTGGACGGGAGCCACCCCTGAAGACACCCGGTTCCTGACGGATCTTGCCCTGGTCCAGGACCCCACTTCTTCGAACACGCTCGCCGGAATCGAGCTTCCCGCCCAAGACATACCGGCACGCATTCTGAAATTCAGCCGGATCGTCGCGGTCCGCGATCCAGAGGGTGCACACTCGGACACGAACTCCCAGGAGGAAGCAAAAACAAGGACCTTGAAGCGCTATTTTCGTGAGTGTGGAACAACTCGTGTCACAGGGGCGCGCATTACGGTGTACGTCCGCAAGGTGGCGCTGTGTCGAGAAGACGATCAACGCCTTGCAGCGGTTGAAAGGTCAAAGAAAGAACTCAGAGCCGGGGCATCGAGTCCACCCATTTGGCACGCCAGGCGGGCGGAGTGAACGGCTCCGCGAAGTACTGGGTCTCGTGGGCGACCTTGCCGTCGTGGAATTCCATAATGCTGATCGTGGATGCCGGTTTCCCGTCGTAGTCGATCACATATTCGGTGATCCACAGATCCCCACTACCGAGAATCCGGCGGACGGTGAAGCTGAGCTTGGCCGGGTGGTGTGAGCGCAGCGCCTGTAGATTGCGGCGACCGTGGATGCGCTCACCCGACTGGGGATAGTCAGTGATGACGTCGTCGTGATAGATCTCGTGCTCGGCGTCCTGGTCCCCGGCAGCAGACGCTGCCCAGTGCCGGTCCAGCGCCGCTCGAGTCTCCTGGTCTCCCACCGCGTTCCCTCCGATCGCAGAAGTATCGGACGAGATCCATCCAGGCCGTGTCCTCATTGTCCTCCGGGACTACGTCCCGGGCCAGCCGCAGCGGGCACTGCGCCAGGGCGATCGGTGAAATCATCACGTTGAGAAAGCTTCATTGGGCCGGGAATCCCAATCCGAGGTGCCGGCCGCCGAGCCTGATCCCCGCCGTGTGCGCGGGCGCCGGTACCACCTCGGCGTGCTGCCGGCCCTGTGCCTGACGAGGGTGCTCGGCGAAGCCCGCTTCCAGGCGCAGACCGCTGGGTACGCAGCGGACACCGCTTCGGAGGTCCGCGCCGGACTCGACCCGGACAGCCAGGCGGTGCGCGGCTCGCGCGCCGGCAGCAAAACGGCGGTTCCCCCGCCAGCTGCCGCCCTGCACGGCGGCCAGACCGTCATCGCCCAGCCCCAGGTAGCGGCCAAAAGCAACGAGATCCCGGCGTTCACCGCGCTGTTGGCCCGCTTCGACCTGCGCCGCGTGGTCGTCACCGCCGACGCGAGGCCCTACGGCTGAAGGTGTGCACCGTCCAAGCCGGACCGCTCTTCCCCCACGCCCTCCAAGCCTCTTCCTCACGCCCTCCGAGCCGTCGAGATCAAGCGACGTCGCGTCTACACCAAGACGGGCGACGTCCAGACGAAGACGGTCTACGCCGTCACGCCGGCTGGACCAACATCACCCCCTCGGCCGACCACTACCGGTCGACGGCGTCTGTCCGGATGCCGTGTCACCCGTAGTGAGTGCGTGACGGCTGGACCAGGTCAGGGCCGCAGTTGCGGTCAGGGCGAGGAAGGGGATGATGAAGCTGGCTCGTGGGCCGCCTGGACCGTCGACGAGTCGGCCGACCGCGGCGGCGGAGACGGCGATGCCCGCCGCGCTCGCGGAGTTCGTCCAGGTGAAGGCCTGGGTCAGGACCGACCGGTCCATGACCGACTCGATAAGCGTCGAGGAGACGATGATGCACGGAGCGACGCCCGCACCGGGGAGAAGGAGGGCAAGGCCGAGCTGCCAGGGGGAGTTGGCCAGGAGCGGCAGCAGCGATGCGCAGGCGAGAAAGGTCAGGATCAGGGGCAGCTGGGCCGCGGGCGGGGTGTGCCGGCGGTGTCGCCCGTAGGCCAGACCCGCCAGCAGGCTTGCCGCGCTCATCAGTCCGTACAGGAGCCCGGCTGCCGAGGAGGAAGGCGGCTTCGTTGCTGAACGTTTCGAGTGCGAAGGCCGGGGTGAGTTCGGCCCTGCCGTGCAGCAAGGCCGACCAGCGGGCCGCGGAGAGCGCACCGAACTGCGGGATGGTCGTCCCGGTGGCGAGGCCGGCCGCCATCAGCGGGAGCGCCGGCGCCCCCGTCAAGGCCAGCGCGACCAGGGCGGCGATCGCACCGGCGTGAGCGCACAGGAGGGGGACGAGGACGCGCGGCTGTCCGAAACGGTCCATGAGACGGGCCGTCTGCGGGCCCACCAGGGTCTCCGCCACGGCGAACGAGCCAGTGACCAAGCCGGCCACCCCGAACGACCCGGTCTCGGCATGGACCAGCCAGACGATGCCGAGGCCGGCCATGGCCACCCCGACCCGGGCAGGAGCCGAGGCCAGGAAGAAGGCCGTCGTGCCAAGGGTCTGCAGGGCTGAACGGTAGGAGACGGTTTCCGTCCGAACCAATACGGTATGGCGAAATCCCCGTACGCTACGGCGGAAATCCGGTGCGGTACGACGAAACCAGTGCCGCGGAGTCACGGTGAACCTTCCGCTGCGCGGTGGGACGGTCCGGGCGGACGGCGCCCGTCGTGGGCACCGCCCCCCCGCCGCCAGGAGTCGTCCATGATGACGTCGACAGGGCGGAATCGAAGTCCGCGTCGGCGTCGGCTCCAGCGCCGGCAGAAACGTCGAGTGCTGAGATCGAGGAATCGAGATCGAAGAGGGGGTCGGGCAGAAGAAGACACTAGCCTTGATCTTTCGTGACCGTCCGTCGGTCTGCCATGCGGGCCGTTTCGGCCGTTCGGGCTGATGGTGGGCATGGCTGCGGCCGGGCTGTCGCGTCGGGTGGGCGCCGGATTCCACGGCTCCGGCAGGGGGTGTCTCGTCGGGACGGGGCGCCGTTGCTGGTCAGCCGGGGTTCGGTAGCGCCTGGAGCCGCTCGAACGCGGTGGTGATCACGTGCGTCCAGGGCCAGTGGCGGGCCGGACGGAGCCGGCGGCGGCCGGTGGTGACCAGCTGAGCGGCGGCGGAGAACAGCCGCAGCCGCAATCGCTTGGGCTCCCATCGGCGGGCTGCGCCGCTGAGGGCGAGCATCGGCAGCCAGGCGAGCAGGTCCAGAGCGATCTGGACGATCTCCAGCCAGACGCGGTTCTGGGCGGCGTCGTGCAGAGGGAGGTTGCGCAGTCCGGTGTCGCGGGCGGCACGGATGCGGTCCTCGGCCCTGGCCCGCTGGCGGTGCCGCAGCTCCAGCCGCGCGATCGGAACGTCGATCGTGTTGGTCGCGAAGCACGTGATCCGCATGCCGTCGGCGTCGGTGATCCGCAACTGGGCGCCCGGATGTGGTCGTTCCTTGCGCACGATCAACCGCATGCCCTTCGGCCAGCCATTGAGCACGTCGCCCGCGAGCTCTGCAACCCAGGCTCCGTCGCTTACGTTGCCGTCCGGTTCGATCGCGGGCGTCCAAGCGGCGGCGGGGACGAGGAGGACGGCCTGGTGGATCGCGTCGGTATTGACCATCCCGACCGAGTAGGACAGCCAACGTCCCCGTGCGGTGAGCCGGTTCAGGAAGTCGTGGGTGCCGCCGGCGGAGTCGGTGCGGATCAGGGTCCGTCGCCCGCGCCGGTGCCTATTCGGCAGCTGAGCCAGCGCCAGGCGGGCCGCTTCGATGTGGTCGGCGGCGGTGTTGCTGCCTGCATTGCCAGGCCGCAGCAGGCCCGCGACCGGCTCGCCGGAGCCCTCGGAACCGTGGTCGACGAACGCGAACAGCGGGTGGTGTCCGAAGGTCTTCTTCCAGGTCGCGGCGGCGTCCTGATACTCCGAGTGGGCCAGAACCAGCACGCCGTCGATGTCCACGATCACCTGGCCGCCTGCGTGCGGCGACGCCTCACCGGCCAACGTCCAGACCCGCTCGCGGACTTCGGCCCGTGCCTTCCGCAAGGCCACCAGTCCACCGGGACCGGTAGCGGCGAGGGTGTCGACCAACCGGGACACAGTCGGGTCCGAAGCGACCGGCCCGAACATTCCAGGCTCCGCCCGCAGTATCGCCACATCCGTCAGGCAGTCACCGCCCAGCGCGACCGCCAGGGCAAGGTCAAGCAGGATCTTGCCCGGATCGTGCACCGCCCGCGGCTTTCGCCACGGCGCGAGCGCCGCCGACAGCGCGGCGTCCAAGCCGGTCCGGCGGGCGGTCTCCACCAGCAGCACCCCGCCGCCCTGCGTGATCACCCCGTTGCCGCCACCCGACATCCGCAGCCGCGGGTAGGAACCGATACGCTGGCTCACCTGAGAAGTGCCTCCGGCCGGTGCGGGAACAGGGACCTCGACAATCCTCATTCTTGCAGGTCAGAGGCACTTTTCGGTTAGCTGATCACCTGAGGGACAGTTCACCTCGTCGAGGCGCGGGGTGGGTAGAGGGGGATAGGCGCGATGACGTCGCAAGGCTCTCAAGAGGCCGCCGCAAGGGCTCGGTCGGTCTGGACGCTCACACCGCTGGAGAGCGTCGGGCCGTTGCGGTTCGGCATGAGCATGGATGAGGCCGCGACGGCGCTGCCGGAGGCCTCTGAGCTGCGCCGGTTCCAGGCGGAGCCCTTTCGCCCAGAGGTCGTGGGTATCCAGTTGGGGCTTAGCCCGGCGGAACCCACCGTCTACGAGTACTTCGATGGCTCCGGCCGACTGTTCTGCGTTGCGACTGATGCCGTTCGCGGGCCGCAGATCATGCTGAACGGGATGGAGTTGGCCGGCGGCGACCCGGCCGAGCTGGAGAATTGGCTGTTCGATCTCCCCGACTCGATGGGCGGCGTGTCCTATGGACCGCGCGGTAACCCCGGGATCAACGACTTGGGCCTGGTCCTGCGAGTGCAAGACACGGCACGCGGACTGGTGACCCGGCCGGTGCTGATCGGCCGCGACTGGGCCGATCGCTGCGTCGACGACTGGGAAGGCGCGATCCCGGAATGCGAGTGGGTGGGCCACATGTGGCCCCACCCATCGTTCCCCGGAGTACGCGTCTGGCCTTCAGACGAAGCCGGATACACAGCGGCCTGGGCAGGTCGATGGTCGCCGCCGTTCTAACTGGACCAACTCCCGAGCCGCCGTACGTTCGGGCGGCACAGCCGTTGCTCACCGGAGAAGTGCTCCCGACCGGTGCGGAAGGAGGACCTCGGCCATGCTCGTTTTCGCTGGGCAGAGGCTCTTCTCCTTCAGTCGATCACCTGCCGGACATCCCATCTCGTGAAAGCACGAGGCTAGTGGCGACTGCACGTCACGGGAACCGCACCTGCGGGAAATGGTGTGACAACTCCATGGCTTCGGCGTCGGCGCGGCCGGCCGGGAGAGCAGGGCCCGCGATGCCGGGTCGCCAACGACTGAGGCGTGCGTGGCGCGGAGGGCGAACGACGCGGCGCCCGGAGATCGAGGCGATGTTCAGGAGGTCAGCCGGGCGGATCTGCCTGCGGCCCTTCGTGCTGAGAACGGCGGCCTCCCCGCCTCCCTCTGCCGATCTCGTTCAGGAGGATCGCCACAGCGACACCGGCCGCCACACCGATGATGGTGTCGGCCAGTCGCAGGATCGGCTCCTTCCATGCCTCCCGCGGGCTGAGACTTGCGACGACCATGATGACCGTGGTGCTGATGGCCGCGGTCACCTCGGCGTCGGGCTGGCCGATCAGTCCGGGGATCAGCACGCTGATCGCCACAAGCAGAGCGAGGCCCCAGGGGTGGAAGGGCCAGATCGCCAAGTAGGCCAGACACAGCGCGAAGCTCACGAGCGTCGCCGACATGCGGGCGAACGCCGCATGGAGGCTCTTCTGCCGGCTCGCCCGCAGCACAAAAATCGTGGCGATCACGGCACACATACCGCCGAGTCGACCGTCTTCGTGTGACAGATGGACGTCCGACATGATGGTGACGGTCAGCCAATAGCTGAGCAGGCTGGCCAAGCCGACCGTCACGGCATAGCTCAGCGTCTTCACAGACGCCGTCCTCAGTAGGTCTGCCTTCACCGGCTCCCTCCGACCACGGTTGCTGGATTGACGATGCGATCGAAGGGGGTCATCGGTTCTCCGATTGATCAGCCTGGAGCGTGTTCTGCATCGCAAATACCTCTGAGGATCAAAATGCGCTCGGAGGATATCCGGTTCTCGATGAACACAGCGATGCGTCGCGGCACTCCAGGCGTGCCGCGACGCATCGCGTGATGGCCTCTACGAGTAGATCTCAGCGGCGCTCCGGAGGGCGCGAACGCGGACGAGGCGGAGCGCCATGCCAGGCAGAGCACATGGTTCCACTTCGAGGCCGATACCGACTGGTTCCACAACGACATCGGCTCCGACTACGGCTTAGCCGCACTCTCCCCTGACTGCCGCCGGATCGCCGTGCTGGCGGCGACGGACACCGACTAGAGACACAGTCCGTTGCCGGTGCCCGGCGCGCACCTCGTGGGCGGCATCGTGCCGGCCGTCTCTCACGCGCTGAGCGGCAGGAAGTCCTCCACCGCCCGCATGTGCTCGCCAGGTAAAGGACGTTGGTGGGGCTACTTGAATCTGGTTCCGGCAGCATTTTCGTGAAGGGCACTGCCGGGGCGAGACCTTGGGCCGCCAAAGTGAAGTGCGATGCGGGCTCGGCAGGCCGCAGCGTCCTGGGATGAGCAGCTTCAACACGCACCAGAGACGGGTCTACGACGAGGGCCGGCCCGCGCGTGTCCGGCATACAAATCTGCGTTCTTGCCTCGTCCACTTCGCGCCTTATGGCTTCCGAGCCACCTATCACCACCTCTGCGTCAGTGCGGGGATTCCCAAGAATCTGGAGAAGGATCCGAGCTCCCTGATACGCGCCGTCGAGGAGCTGCACCACGCCCGACAGCTCTGGCTCGCTGACGAACGTGCCTATGCCAACAGTCGCCGAGCGGACAAAGCGCGCGGCTTTCGGCAGGTGAAAGCCGACGAGTCCTGGCGGGGCTGGCAGCGTGGGTGGGGGAACATCGCCTACTGTCCCGAGCCGACGATCCATCCCGACGAGCCGCTGCCAGTGGTTGTCGAGCGGGTGCTCAGTTCGTCGGTCCCGCCCGATGAAGCTCATGCGCTGACGTGCCGTGTGTGCGGAAGCCGGGACAACACCAGCGCCTGGCACGACGGCGTCTACCGGATCCATCAGCTGTGCAGGGAATGCGGGGTCAGCCTCGCGGTGCGGCGGGCCGAAGCGCCCGACCCGCTGTTGGCGGCCGATCACGCCCGGCAGTGGAAGGAAATCTGGAGGTTGCGCAACGCATCTCCGCGCGACCCGAGGTGAGTTTCGGCACGGGGGTCGGCACCACGGTGGGGTGAGAATTCACGCTCGGAGGCGTGCGTTTCTCGCGGTGGGAGGTTCTCATGTGGTCGCATGGTCCACCCGGTGATCTTGCGGGGCGCAGGGATGGAACAACGGGTGTTGTGTGCGGCGAACTCGGCCTGCGGATACGGCTTGATCCGGTCGAAGGGTACGTCCCTGCGGTCGCGGGCGGATGCGAGCAGGACGTCGAAGATGGTGTCGCGGTAGCGGCGCACGGCCCTGCGGTCCAGCCCGAAGCGGCGGGCGATCCCGCTCAGCGGGTAGCCGACGTCGACCATCCGGCTGATCTCCTCGTGGCGCCGTACGAACCGGTCCACGATCAAGGTCGGCGGTTGGGCCTCCTGCGCTGGCATCCTCGGCCCGGCCCGCTGGGTGCGTTCGGCATACTTCCGCAGGCAGGGGCGATGCTCATGGCAGGTCCTCTCCACCGCGAGCGTGAGGTTGCGCAGCAGGTGCCAGCGATCTGCCACTTCGATTGCCTGCGGGGCGGCTTCTTTGACGGGCCGGGCATAGGCACTTGCCCGGTCACGGCACATCACCTCGACCCCAGGGTGATCGTGCAACCAAGCGACCGGCGTCTCGGAGGTCCGGTCCGGAAGGACGTCGACCGGGTGTCGGCCATCGACATCGACAACGATGGTTCCTTCACAGCCGTGCGCCGACCGACCCGGCCACCCAACTCTGCCGCGACAGCTCGGAGCCGGCTCCGTAGTTCAGTATTGGTGGTGGCGTTCCGTCAGGCCTAGCCTTCCTCAACGAACCTACAAACCAGGCAGGTTGGAGCATCCTGGAAGAACCGGCGAACGGTCAGGCGGACCAGCCACGGACGACCGCCTACAGGGCAGTCGGCCAGAGTGGGACGGTAGCGGCTGTGCACCCGACGGGATACCGCACCACAGTCCGGGCACGGTCTCGAAGGGTGGGTACTCAACGCATCCACGGAGATTCCACTTTGCCGGCACCGCCGTGTCGCTTGGCCGTTGTGCCCACATGACGTTCGCCAAGCGCCAGGCAGGCCGGCGGGCCCGGCGGAAACCCAGGTGGCCTCAGCGCACCATCTGGGTAGAGTCGAGCCATGCCCGAGCTGCAGCGGCTTCAGGCCGACCATGCGTCGGCGGTCCTGGCCTTCGAGCTGGCGAACCGCACCTACTTCGCTGCCGCGGTCTCCGACCGCGGCGACGACTACTTCGACCAGTTCACCGACCGGTACAACGCCTTGCTGGCTGAGCAGGAGGCAGACACCTGCGCCTTCTATGTGCTCGTCGCCGAAGACGGCTCGGTGCTCGGCCGGTTCAACCTGGTCGACATCGAGGATCACACCGCGGAACTCGGCTACCGGGTCGCGCAACACGTTGCCGGGCGGGGCGTGGCGACCGCGACTGTCCGGAACCTGTGCCAGCTGGCGGCGACGCGGCACGGGCTGCACACACTCAGGGCGGCTACTGCACGCGAGAATGCCGCGTCACAGAAGGTGCTGACCAAAGCCGGGTTCGTCCCGGTCGGCCCTGCCGACCCGGCCGATGTCGGCGGCAAGCCAGGCACCTGGTATCAGCGAGACCTCTAGCCTTGTCCCGCCAACCGCCCCTGGAGCGCGACCCGTTGGGACCGACCGCGGCCCGGCACTGGCCGTGCTGCCGTCAATCCGTCACCATCGCGCTTCTCGCGCCGCCGGGAGGCCGCATGTTCCTCCGTCCCCGCAGCCGTCCCCGACGTCATTCCGCCGCGAAGGACTCCGTGACCGTTAGCTGACCGCTGCTGATCACCGGGTCCGCCGACCGGACGGTCGGCGGACCCACACACGCTGCTCGCCCGCCACTCTCTCCATCAGCCGCGGGATGACGCCGTCTCGGAGGATTGTCAGGGCCGGGAGCGCCTCAGACGGCGGCCCAGGAGGATGGCTCCGGTGCCGGCGATCAAGGTGCCGGCGGCGATGCCGGTCAGTGCGGTCTCGGCCCGGGCGTCATGGGTGGTTCCGGTGGCGGCCAGCGCAGGCCGGGCGGGATCGGCCGCAGTGGCGGCTTGGAGGAGGAGGGCGGTGACCGCGTCGGGGTGGGAGATCATGGCCACGTGGGAGGAGTTGATCTCCACGGTGTGTGAACCCGCGCGTTTCGCCTCGAAGCGTTCCTGATCGGGATTGATGGTCTTGTCCTGCTTCGCGACGAGGAACCACGACGGGATGTGCTTCCAGGCGGCCACCTTGGCTGTCTCCGAGAACGCGGTCGTTGCCGCAGGTCGCTGGGTGACCGCCATGACCCTCGCGGTGTTGACCGGCAGGTCCGCGGCGAAGACCGCATGGATCCTGTCGGGCTTGAGATACAAGTCTGTCCCGCTGACGCCACCGGCCCGGTAGGGAACGGATTTCGTGGCGGTGCCGAGTTCGCTGGGGTACTTGGCCCCCAGGGACATTCCGCTCTCGCCCACATCGGGCATCAGTGCCGAGACGTACACCAGGGACTTCACCCGGGGGTTGGCCGCGGCGGCCGTGCTGATCACGGCGCCGCCGTATGAGTGACCAGCCAGCACGATCGGGCCCTTGATGCTGTCCAGTACGGAGGCGATGTAGGTGGAGTCGGTATACAGCCCGCGCAGCGGGTTGGCGGGAGCGATGACCGTGTAGCCGCGGCGTTCGAGCCGTTCGACTACCCCATTCCAGCTGGAGGCGTCCGCGAACGCCCCGTGCACCAGCACGATCGTGGGTTTGGTCGTGGCCGTGGTTGTGGTCTTGCCGGCGTCCGCGGCGACAGGGACCGCCAGGACCGTGGACAAGGCCACGGCGCACCCGGCCGCCATGACGTGCACGCGATGTATTCGGCTCCGTGAACCCGGGACCGGAAATGCTGGCATGCCGTTCTCGCTTTCCGTGAGACCTATGACACGGATTGTTCAGGCGTCCGCACCGGCAGGCTCGGCCAGCACTCCAACCGGGTGAACGGGTGAAAGTAGTACGCCCCGGGAGTGAATGCCGGAGGCAAAGGGTGTTCGGAACCTACGTCGTGCCCCTGTGTGCAGTCCGACGTCCCCTCTGGAGCCGTGCGCAAAGCGCTGGCTCGAACAGTTTCCGTCGCAGAAAGCGCGCCGCTGCGCGAACTTCCGTTCGGCTCGGAGAGCCCAAACTCGGCGACGAGCAGTGGCGGCTGTCGGTTACGAAGTCAGTCGGCGCTCCCGAATGTTCTGGCACCTTGCTGGATGGCCCGTTGCGTTCAACGGGCCATCGATCAGGCAGTGGCATTCGCTACGTGGCGCCACCGGGAGACCAGGAACGATCAGGAAGCGATCCTGGCGTTCAGCCCGTAGTCCAGTTCTGAACCATCGACCAGCACCGCCTCGACCGTGCGTGTACTGGGGTCGATGTCGGCCACGATCCCGTCCCCTGCGTAGCGGGGGTAGCCCGAGGCGCCCGTCTCGCCCGTCGCTTCGACGACCGCCGATCGCACGGCCGAGTCCTCCACAGAGGCGCCGCCTCTGCCCTCGATGTGTTCAGGTACCAACAAGATACGGAAGCGCTGCGGCTCTGTAGTCATGCTCCGGTATTTAATCGCCTGTCCCACCAACCGTGGGAAAGGCGCACGACAGGTCTGCGCAAACAGGCTCCGTCGGCTGGGCGTCCCCACCCGGCAGGGAGGCACGGCAGGATTCGCGAAACCTGTCCGTCGCCCCGCTCTACCGCTCTACGGCTTCGCCGGGGCGCCTGTCCGAAGAGGGCGAAGAAAAGGATCGTTCCACGGGTGACGCGGAAAGATGACGGTTGTTCGGTAGTCCAGCACTGGCAACTGCTGTTTGGGCCATCCGCGTTGGCCGCGGCACTCGTATTTCGTCACGATTTGATGACGAAGGGTCGTGCTGTGTGTGCTGGGCGGACGTCTGTGGCGTGGGGGTGGTGAGACGGCGGTGGGGCTCGCCCCAGTGGTTCAGGCCGTCGGACCCTTCCTCCAGGACGAACGAAGGATCGACTATGCAGCACTGCACATGGGGATTTGCCGCTGTCGGCGTGGCCACCGGGGGTCTTTGCGCCGTGTTGGCCACTACGGCGCTCGCCGCGTCCGATCACGGAACCGAGCGTCAGGCCATCAAGCAGTCGCAGACGGCTGCCGCGAAGCCGGGGGCGTCCTTCGGCGTCAAGCCTGTGGCGGGAGCACCAAGCAGTCGCAGACCGCGGCCCAGCAGCCCGCGAAGACGAAGGTGTCCTCCAGCGACGGGACCAAGTCCCAGATGTCCGAGGAGAACCAACTGCTCTTGAAGATGCAGATAGAAATCAAGGCGTCGTCCGGTGGTCCGACCGCGGACCACGTCACCAAGGCCAACAAGCTGGTCGGGCAGTTGAAGGCGGAAGGCAGGGCCACCGGCGCAACTTGCGTGGCTGGCGCTGACTCCCGCTCAGAAGCGCGTGGAGGCGACCCCGGTGGGCGCCAGTTGAGTGGAACGTGAACGCAACGGTGGCCGAGGGCGGCAGGCCGACCTGACGGGCTTCGAGGAGTTCTACCAGTCGGCGTACGCGCGCCTGGTCGGTCAGTTGTTCTCGGTCACCGGCAGTCTCGAGCAGGCCGAGGACGTCGTGCAGGAGGCGTTCATCCGGGCCCTGGACCGCTGGCCCCGGATCCAGGCTTATGACGTGCCGGAGCTGTGGGTGCGCCGGGTGGCGATCAACCTTGCGGTCAGCGAGATCCGGAGGTTGCGCCGACGCGCTCCGGCTTTGCTGCGCCTGGGTGCCCAGCGCCCGCAGCAGCAACAGCACGGGGCGCTGGTTCACCGGCACCCGGCGCAGCATCTCGGCGACACCCATCGTCTGCGGCGTGAGCTGGGCCCTGTCCCGCCATGGCCGACCCTGAGCACAGTCTTCGCGATCTCGTCGAGGAGGGCACCCGGGCCTCACGGCAACCGCCGGTCGCTGACCTGCGGCGCCGTGCCCGGCGTCGCCGTACGTTCCGTGAGGCCGCGACGGTCGCGGCTGCGGCCATGGCGGTGACCGTCCTCCCTCTGGCCGTCCTCCCTCTGGCCGTCCTCCCTCTGGCCGTCCTCCCTCTGGTCGGCTCCGGGCGTTCCGGATCCAGCGCGCCCGGTCCGACGGCGCCCAGCGCACTCCAGCCCGGGGTCACCGAGTCCACGAAGTCGTTGGTCGCTTCGCCGGGCGAGACCGTGCCCGGCGGCACGATCACGCTCAAGGGCACTGGCTGCGCTCCGGGGAAGCCGGTGTCCTTCGGGATCCGCTGGGACCGCGGTGCGAAGCTGAGCCTCTCGATGGAGGAGCGGAAGGCTCAGGGACAACCGCAAGCAACCGCTACGGCAGGCGGGTAGTACACACTGACCTCGGTCAACGCACTCGCCACCGGGTCCTTCGAAGCCAGGGTCACGCTTGCGACCACTCCCGTGATCAACAAGCCCAGACTGTGGGCGCGATGCCAGACCCCGGCCCCGTCCCAACCGCTCACCCAGTACGTCTCGATCCTTGTCCACAGCGCCTGGTACGGGCCCTGGTCCTACGCGGCGCGGTCATCCGTCTCCGCAGCCTCCGATGAAGATCTGAATCGGTCCATGCTCTAGGCCGAGGTGGTACTGCTCGCCTGCACGGCTTCGACAAGTGTGTCGAGTTGCCCGCGGACTCGGGCGGCGGTGACATGGTCGAAATAGTCGCGGGAACTGATGATCTGACCGTCGCGCACCCGCAGCACGAAGATGCCGGGCAGCACGAAGGGTTCTTCGGTCTCCGCGACTGTTCCCTGGTACTCGAACTCGGCGACGATGACCTCGGGGTCGGTCGTCTCGTGGATCGTGATGTTGGCTGCCCGACGTTGCAGCCGGGGGCCCGCGTCGGTCGGCCTGAAGTGTTGGCGCAGTTCGTCACGGGTACGGAGCGCAGCGGCACGAAGCGGGTCGAACGGGTGCACGACGTGGGTCTGCTCCGCGTACAGATCGGGCAGTTCGCTCCAACGGCCCTCCGCAACACCGTTCACGAGCGCGAGGAAGACTTCCCGCGGGCTGAGGACTTGGGTCATGGCACTCTCCTGTCGTCGGCGCCGACGTGCAGTGGTGTCGCACTACTATCCAGAGTGCGGACTCCGAGTATACGGAGTCGTGACTTCGGATAGCGAGATACGGCGGGATACGGCGAGATACGAGTGAAAGCGCCATGAGCACCTCAGGTAACCGAGACATGGGCGGCAGACGGCCGCAACGCGCTGACGCGCGAACGAACCGCGAGCGGATCCTGAACGTCGCCGAAGAAGTCTTCGGTAAGGGGGGCCAGTCTGCGTCCACCGAGGAGGTGGCCCGCCTGGCCAACGTCGGCATCGCCACGGTCTTCCGTCACTTCCCCACCAAAGCGGCGCTGCTGGAGGCCGTTCTCGTGCAACGGTTCGATCGCCTGCGCGAGCAAGCCGAAACGCTGTATCACGCCCCGGACCCGGGTGCGGCCTTCTTCGACTTCTTCAGCCACCTCGTCGCCGACGCGGCCGGTAAAATCGCCATAACCGAGGCGCTGTTCGAGGCCGGTGGTGACAACGGCGGAGACGCGGCTCAGGCATCGTACGGACTGCGTCGAGCCGTCGGTGCTCTGCTTCAGCATGCCCAACGCGCCGGCGCCGTCCGAGATGACGTCGAACTGCCCGAGGTGTACGCCCTGCTCGTTGCCACATCACGAGCCTCCGCACAGGCTCACCTCGAGGGAGAGGTACGAGACCGGATGCTGGCCATCATCTTCGACGGCCTGGCGCCACTCCCGAAGGCGCGAGCGCGGCTGAAGACCTGAACTCGGCACCCGCTCCAGTGCGTGACCACATGGGTTCGCCGGTTTGTGGCGCTGGGTTCTCGGGGAGTGCTGCGTGAGTCTTCACCGTGGGCGGGTAGCCGTTCTCCTCGCCGCCTGAGGGGCCTGGCGAACTGTCTACCAACCCAGTTGGGCTTCCCCGAAACGAAGTCCGGTGTCTTGCAGCCAATCCCGTGCGTCCGCATCGGAGTTACGTGTGCCGATGGACAGGTACACGGTGTGCCTGCCTGGATCAGGTTCACTGCACTGCTCGGTCCATGTGCTGTTGAGGCACAGTTGGACGCCGCAGAGGTTGGGGTTCGGTAGGCCGCGCAGTGCCGAGAACCAGGAGATGCCGATGGACAGGGGGCCGCAGGCCGCGACCGCGCCGTCGATCTCCGTCTCGGTGCACTCGTCGCAGTCACGGAGGGGAAAGGTGGAGGGCGTCTTCCCCTGCATCAGCTGGAACTGCACTCCCTGCGGCAAGGGCCACAGGGACGCCAGTTCAGGTTGCAGCTCCGTCTCCACCCAGCCCAAGGACGTGTCGCGGAAGCCCAAGCGGTCCAGGGTCTCCCAGAGTTCCTGGACGCGCGAGTCCTGGAGGTCCCGCTGTGAGCAAAGGAAAGTACCGCAGGTGAAGTACTGCCGGGCGTACTGGAACTGTTCCTGCGTGGCGATGTCGTTGAAGCAGAGGGCAGGCAGGTCCGGCGCTCCGGCGCCGAATCGGGCGAGCAGTTGACGAGCGAACAGTAGAGCGCTGCGCGCGTCCGGCAGCGGTTCCAGCACCTCGTAGAGCATCGACGCACCCATCGGCCCACCTCCCTCGCCCGCACCTTAGTCGGGCGGACCCATCCGGCAATCGGGTTAACGAGAGCTGACGTGGCTGCGGCTCGGCATGCGCCACCCGCACCGCAGACTCCTGCACGCAGCCCGTGTCACGCGTTCGTATTCGGGTGCACCCCTGCTTCTCGGTGGGGGAGCAGCGGGGGAGTGTTGGTGACGAGTCGGACGAGGTGTTCGGCGAGGTCGGTGTCGAGGGGGGAGCCGGTCATGAGTCGCCGGTAGAGGATGGTGCCGGCCCAAATGTCCTGGACGAGATCGATGTCGAGGTCGTGGGGCAGGTCACCGCGTTGGATTCCACGGCGCAGTGCTGCGGCGATGTTCTCGCGCTTGCGGTACAGGAAAGCCTCCCGGAACCGGGTCATGAGTTCGGGGTGGGGGAGGAGGCCACCGGCGAGTGCGGGCAGCGAAGTGGCCATGTCCTCGTTGGCGTAGTTGTCGATGGTCATGTCGACGGCGTGACGCAGTTCGGCGTGGGTGTCGTCAAGATCGGGGATCTCCTCGGCGCGGAAGATCTCGGCGAGCGCGTCGGCGACGAGTGCTTCCTTACTGGGCCACCAGCGGTAGATGGTCGATTTGCCGACGCCCGCGGCCGCCGCGACGGCCTCGATGGTCAGCGCCGGGTATCCCTGTCCCGACAGGACGTCACGTGCCGCGTCGAGGATCTTTGAAAGGGAGCGCGGCCCAGCCGCCGGACCTGAAGAGAAGACGGGTGCCATGAGTTAAACGATACGTATCGTTTCGTATGCGGGTCAAGGTGTGTTAGCGTCGCGTTCATCGATGAAACGCTACGTATCGTTTCACTCCAGTCTCTTCCCGAAGGACGTGGCATGAAGGGTTACACCGTCCCCCTGTCTCCCGGTGGCGTCGCGAACCTGGCGCCCGCCCCGCCGTGGCACTACGCCGGCACCGTGGTGGGTGTGGAGTTCTTCACCGACCCGGCCGCCGCCGCAGCGACTCTGCCCGAGGGTCTGGCCTCCGATCCGGACTCCGCCGGCCGGGGCGTCGCGATGTTCATCGACTGGCAGTACTCCTCCACGGACCTGGAGTACCTCGACCCCGCACGCTCGCAGTACCGGGAGTTCCTCGTCACCCTGGACGCCCACTACTACGGCGCGCCGGTGGCCTGGTGCCCCTACATCTACGTCGACAACGACTCCGCCATGGCCCGTGGCTGGGTCCAGGGCTTCCCCAAGAAGCTCGGCGCCGTACACCAGACCCGCGCCTATTCCGTCGGCGGTCCCGGCACCCCTGTCCTCGGCCCGGGCGGACAGTTCGGCGCCACCGCCTCCGCCGCCGGACAGCGCATCGCCGAAGCCAAGATCACCCTCGAACAGCCGGTCCTCGACCCCGCCGCCCTGATGAGCCGCCCCGTGGTCAACCTCCGGCACTTCCCCCGCCTGGCCGCCGGACAACATGACAAGCCCGCCGTCCACGAACTGGTCATGTCCGTCCTGGACGGCGCCGCCGTCAGCGACGCCTGGGCCGGCACCGCCGACCTTGCCTTCCTCCCCGCCCGCGGCGAAGAACTCGCCGACCTGCCCATCCAGCGCACGGGCAGGGGATTCCACTTCGACCTCGCCTACACGGTCACCGACCTCAAGACCCTCATCGACCACAGCAACTAGTCAGCCCATACGCCACGAGGGCCCCGCCACCAGCCGCCACCCCGGTGGCCCGTCCCCCGAGAACGAAGCATCCCCAACGCGGCTGTGCCCCTGATGTCCTGGGGGCACGCCCGCCGCTCTCACATTTCAGGAGTCGACGTGCCCATCTACACCTGCACCACCGCCCAGGGAACGCTGAGGGCCGACGCCAAGGGCGCACTGGCTACCGAGATCACCAGGATCCACGCGGAGATCAACCACGTCCCGCCCGCCTACGTCAACGTGGTCTTCTCCGAGCTGCCTCAGGACAGCGTCTACGTCGGTGGAGAACCAGGAGCGCCGCTCCTGATCGGCGGCTGGGCTCGCCGCGGCCACCCGCAGGAGGAGACGACCCGCTTGGCACTCGAGCTGTCGGCGGCCGCTTCCCGCGTCACCGGGATCCCCGAGCGCCGCATCCTGGTGGTGATCCAGGACAGTCCCGCACGTTCCGCTGTCGAAGGCGGCCAGGTCCTGCCCGACCCGGGTCAGGAGAAGGAATGGCTGAGCCGTCAGGAGGCGTAGGGCCCGGGCCGGGGTGACGCCGCGTGGGCCCTTACATGTCATCTCGATTGGCCGTTCGGCGGTTCAGTGCGATCACGCGGTGAAGAGTGGGAAGCCGTCCTCCGGCACTACGCATCGCCGTAGGCCCTCGCAAGCCCGGTGACCGCGAGCCCGGGTCACATGCTTCCAGCCGCCCATCTCAATCCGACGTTCCGATCCATGTACGACGACTCGGTGCGGGCGCGTGGCTTCTTCGACGTACGGCTGTTCCGGGCGCCGGAAGCCGTACGCCTGGCCCCGGAAATGTGGTGATCGTCGGCGGCGGCAGCACTCTCACATGGCGCGCAGGCCCCGGTCGGCGAAGGCGATCAGCCACTCGAAGCTCTCGTCGATGTCGGCGCTCCACTGGAAGCCGTTGGCCACCTGCAACGTGGCGAATCCGTGGCAGAGACTGCGGAGCATACGCAGGGCGTGGTCCACGTCGGACTCCGGGACCTCGTAGCCGCGCAGGACCGTCATGAACGCGCCCAGCAGCCGCTGGCCCGCGATGGCCAGCGGGTCGTCCGGGCCGGACGGTTCCACGCCGATCGTCGCGGCGTACCGGCCGGGGTGCTCCAGGACGAAGGCGCGGAAGGCGCGCGCCGCGGCCGCCAGGGCGTCGCGACCCGCGTACCCCTGGACCGCGCCGCCGACGGCGTCGGCGGCCTCGCTCAACGCCAAGGCCGCGATACGCCGGTTGAGGTCTTCCTGGCCGCCCACGTGCTTGTACAGGGACGGCGTACGCACGCCCACCCGCTCGGCCAGCAACCCCATCGTCAGGTTGGCGAGGCCCACCTCGTCGGCGAGGGCGGCGCCGGCCGCGACCACGGCCGTCGGGTCCAGACCGACCCTAGGCACGAGCGGCGTCCGATCCGAGGAAGGCGAGCATGAGCGAAACCACCTGTTCGGGGAACTGGTCGTGCGGGTAATGCCCGGCGCCCTCGATCATCTCAAGGCGACCGAGGCCGGACGGCAGGGCGTCAATGATCGCCGAACCCTCGGCGCGCGGGTCGGCCCAGTCGGGGTCGAGTGTGCCCATCACGACCAGGGCCGGGCAGCGGACGTTGCCGAGCTGCGCGCCGGCATCGGTCGGGGCGCAGCGGCCCATGCCCTGCATGGCCTTCATCCGGCCAGGCTCGCGCAGCAGGGAGTCGATGCGGTCGAGCCGCTCGGACCAGTCGGCCGGCTTCACGCCGGGGTAGGCCACGTCGAGGTACGAGCGCCAGAGCGGCGCGCTGCCGAACGCGCCCGCGCCGAGCAGCCGCAGCATGCCCTGCCGGAAGCGCTTCACCCGCAGGTCGCCGAGGCGGATCGACTGCTTGCGGGTGAACGGCGCCAACTCGACAACCGCGGTGATCAGCGAGGGCTCCTGCGCCGCGGCGATGGTGGCGGCGCCGCCGGAGATGGAGTGGCCGACGAGCACGGCCGGGCCGCCCAAGTGGCGGATCACGGCGAGCAGGTCGCCGGCGATGGCGGTGCGGCTCCAGGCCGGCCAGCCGACGCTGGACTCGCCGCAGCCCCGCAGATCGACCGCGGCGACCCGATAGCCCGCCGCCACCAGTGGCGGGATCACGGCACGGTACGCGGTGCGGCTGTCGCCCATGCCGTGTGCGAGAACGATCAGCGGGCCGAACCCCGCCACCTCGTATGCGATCGTGCCGCCGTCGACGGCAAGGTACTCGGTCATGGCATCCCCTGTCTGGCTAACTCTGTTAGCTAAAAGCTAATCCCATTAACCAACCCTGTCAACGGCGAAATCCCCGGCACGGCCAGGAGAAGCGACGAAGCGTCGCGGAAGGGGGCAGGCTCGGATCGGGATCGAGGGGAGGTGCCGAGGACGCTTCCGGCGGCGTCGGGGCCTCAGGGGCGACGTACTCCGGGACGGACGCCGTGGAGCTCTACGAGGGTGGTCTCCAAGCCCGTACGGGAGGTCTTGCTCTCGTCGGCGGGTTGCCGGGTGCTGTCGGTGAGCTGCTCCTCGTGGTCCGGGTTCGCGCTCCTCGTCGTCCTCGAGTCGCTCGGGCCGGGCGAGCGACTGGCGTGCGTGCGGTACGACCTGTGCGCGCTGCCGTTCGACGCCAACGGCCTTGCCGGGGTCGTGTCTTGGCGCGAGGACGGCGCGGCTTCGATCCGGACGTCGCCTTGCAGCCGACGAATACCTTCCACGTCGGCTTCTGGTTCAACGACCTCGCGGACGCCGTACCCTGCGGTTTCACCGGCCCGCCCACCCCGTTCAACGGCGAGCTTCAGGCCGGCCCGCTGGCCTTCATCACCCGTCCGAACGCCGGTGCTGGTCTCGGTCCCCTGTGCACCAAGCCGGACACGTCCACGGCGGGCCGCCGCAAGCGCGGGCGCATCTGATGGCCCGTCTCAGGATCGTGACCGGCCACGACGCCCAGCCTCAGCCGGGGCAACCGGGCTTTGCCCATGCGGTCACCGTACGACCCGGCTCAGCCCATGCACATCGCACAGCTCAGAGGCCCGCGTCTCAGAGCCCTGAATCATTGTCGTGGAGGGCTCAGGCACAGCTGCTCACCCACCGGCGGGGTGTTGCTCGACTTCCTTCATTCGATTCCGGCCTGAAGTCGCCGACGTTCCACTTGCCTTCGCGCGAACGCGGCGGTACCGCCCACCTGGCGCCCCTGTCAGCGCCGGGGTCGCGCGGCCGGACCTGGGGCGATGTCCGAACCCGCTGATAGCGTGCCGCGTCCAGCGGAAGAGATCACGGGGGGACGGCAGACGTGCAGGAAGTGACGCGCCATGAGGTCAGCGGACAGCGAATAGCCCAGGCACTCGACGACATCGGTCGACGGACCCGGCGGCGGTGGCACTGGCTGCGCTACGACGACCCGTCCCCCCAGAAGCTGCAGGAGATGCATGACGAGCTCCTCGACCACATTGCCGCCCGCACCGTTGAGGATCCCGCATTCGACGAGTCATCGCGCACGGCACTGCGGACCGCGGCGGAGTGCTCCCTGGGGGCGCTGAGTGTTGGCTGTTTCCCCGACGGTGACCAGGAAATCTACTTCCCGCTGATCGGCGAGACGCTCAGCAGCGAGGACATCGCCTTCGGCGACGCCATCGAGCAGGTCCCCACGGCCAGATGGTGGTGCGACACGTTTGCGATGTGCCTGGTCAGCGGACTGGTGTGGGAACGGCAGCGGGCGATCGGTCTGCTGCTGCGGAGCGACTACGCGCCCGCGATCCGAGACGGGGTGCCGTACTCGAAGCTGAATTCGACGTCGGATCCGGCGGACCTCGCTGCGATGGACGCACTGTGCGGCTACCTGACCCAGGCGCGCGGGCACCTGCCCCGGGACTGGCCCACCGTGACCCTGTGCAAGCCGGACACCGACGAGCGCGCCGAGGCGGCCCGGAAACTGGACGCAGCCCGCCCCCTGACATCGGATCAGCGCCTCCTTCGCGTGCTTCTCGACGACGACCAGCACGCCTTTGAGCGGGCTCTCGCGGCCCGGCTCTCCGAGCACCGGGAGTGCATGGGATCCGATCCCGTTCCCCGTACTCTGCTGCCGCTCAGCGCCCTTGCTCTGGCCGCCCTTGCGGTACAAGTGCATGGGTGGGATTTGGGTGTCCGGTCCGGCTATCTGCCGCAGGGCATGCTGGGTTCCCCGGAGGCGCCGCGGCGAACGGAAGACGTCGGCGGAAAGGACTCGGGACGTTGGACCGCCAAGTAGTCAGTTCAGACAGGGGTAGTCAAAGGAGGTTTCTGGACCTCTGGGAATGACGGTGGGTCAGTTCTCGTTGATGCTGGCCGAAGGGGGTGCGAGCCAGCCGAGACGAGGAAGACCGCTGCAAGACCGTGGGAGATCGACGACGAGTTGTGGGCGCGGATCGAGCCGCTGCTGCCGGTCGTCCCGCGCAATCCGCAGCGTCCAGGTCGTCAGCGTCTGGATAATCGCAAGGTGCTGTGCGGGATCCTGTTCGTGCCGTACACCGGGATCCGCTGGGAGTTTCTGCCCCAGGAGCTGGGCTTTGGCTGGGGGATGACCTGCTGGCGACGGTTGCGGGACTGGAACGAGGTCGGGGTCTGGCAGCGCCTGCACGAGCTGCTGCTGTCCGAGCTGCGGGCCGCAGACCTGCTGGACTTCTCCCGCGCAGTGGTCTACTCGAGCCACATCGGCGCGATGAAGGGCGGGCCGGCCACCGGTCCGTCCCTGGTGGACCGGGGCAAGGCCGGCAGCAAGCACCATCTGATCGTCGAGGCGCACGGCATCCCGCTCGCGGCAATCACCACCGGCGGCAACGGCAACGACGTCACCCAACTGATCCCGCTGATCCAGGTCGTCCCGCCGATCCGCGGCTAGCGCGGCCAGCCACTGCGCCGCCCCGGGTATCTGTACGCCGACGGCGGCTATGACCACGAGGGCTACCGGGACGAGGTCTGCCGGTTCCAGATCACCCCGCACCTCGCCCGGCGCGGCACTGGGCACGGCTCCGGCCTGGGCGTGTACCGCTGGGTCGTGGAAGGAGCGATCGCGCTGCTGCACTGGTTCCGCCGCCTGCGCATCCGCTGGGAGATTCGCGACGACATCCGCCACGCGTTCGTCGCCCTCGGCTGTGCCGTCATCTGCCGGCGACGACTGCGCACCGCACTGTGTCGAGAGCAAGGGCAGACGATGCGCCCCTGGGGATGGCCTGCTCGATGCGTCAGGACGCATACGTAGCAGTCGGGCTCGCGCAGCCTCACATCCGGGATCTCAGCACGTCGACCTCACAGCCCGGCTCGAACGGGTCGAAGCCGTGTTCGATCAGCCAGCGAATCACCAGCAGGCTTCGCAACGACCACCATGCGTGGATCACGTCGAGGTCGATGTCGGTGCCATAGCCGGCGATGACGTCGTCGAGGTGCTCCTCGTGTCCGAGCGTGAAGGTGGCGAGGTCGTACAGGGCGTCACCCTGGCCCGCCTCGGACCAGTCGATGATGCCCGTGACCTTGCCGCCGTCGACAAAGACGTGCGCGATCTGCAGGTCGCCGTGCGTGAACGCCGGAGTCCACGGCCGGAGCGCGGCCTCGGCGACCTGGCGGTTGCGGGTGACCAGGTCAGAGGGCAGGACACCGTTCGTCACGAGCAACTCGCACTCGTCGTCGAGTTCCGCCGCCAGCGCGACGATGCTCCGGCCGGCGCGGCCCGGCAGGGGCGGCAGGGGCGCGTCGTGCAGCTTCCGGATGGCGGCGCCCGCCGCGGCCCATGCCGCCGGTGACCCGGTCGACGGCCCGCCGAGGCGCCCAAGCGTCGTCCCCGGGAGCGCGGCGAGCGCGAGCACGGGCGGCTTGCGCCACAGGACCTCCGGGGTCGGGACCGGCGCGAGGGACATCGCCTCGACCTCGACGTCGATGCGCGCCTGATCGACGTCCACTTTCAAGAACACGTCACCGACGCGCAGAGTCGCGCGCTCGGAATGGGCGACGACGACTTTGACCTCATCCATGGGTGACCAGTATCCCGGGGATCATCGCCGACGTCGCCGGGTTTATCGCGTGCGATTACGCGGCTGACCGCCTCCCGATACCCGGCGGCCTCGTGCGCGACACCGACCTCTGATCAGGTCAAGTCCACCACTTTCGTTGGGAGTCCTAGGCTAAGAGGCATCGCCGAAGCGTCACCACGGACATCATCGGTGTCAGTCGTGCAGGGCGGTCTTGAGTGCGTCGATGGCGAGGTGGCGGGCGACCTTGGTTGCGTTGGTGTCACGGAGGAGGTCCAGCATCAGGAAGTCGTGGACCATGCCCAGAACGCGGACCGCGGTGACGTCGACGCCGGCTTCACGCAGCTTCGCCGCGTAGGCCTCGCCCTCGTCACGCAGGACGTCGGCCTCGTCGGTGATGACCAAGGTCGGGGGCAGGCCGCGCAACTGGTCGATGCTGGCCCGCAGTGGCGAGGCGTAGGGCTCGGCGCGCTGGGCGGCATCGGTGGTGTACTGGTCCCAGAACCAGATCATTCCGTCCCGGGTCAGGTACTCCCCGTCCGCGAACTGTAGGTAGGACGGGGTGTCGAAGTCGGCGTTGGTGACGGGGTAGAGCAGGACCTGGCAACCGACCCGGACATCATCGCCCCTGTCCTTGGCCATCAGGGCGAGGGCCGCGGACATGTTGCCACCCACGGAGTCGCCGCACACGGCGAGGCGCGAGGCATCCAGGCCGTGCTGTGCGCCTTCGCGGGCGGACCACTGGGCCACGGCGTAGTTCTGCTCGATCTGGGTGGGGTACTTGGCCTCGGGGGCCCGGTCGTAGACGGGGAAGACCGCAGCCGCGCCGGCGCCGACGGCGAGTTCGCGTACGAGGCGGTCGTGGGTGTTCTCGTCGCCGAACACCCACCCGGCTCCGTGGATGTAGAGGATGACCGGAAGAGTCCCGGAGATGCCGGCCGGGCGCACGATGCGGGTGCGTACCTGCCCCCACTTGCCGGCGTCGACGGTCACCCATTCCTCCTCGACGTCGGGTTTCGTGACACCTTCTCCGGTCTGCAGGCCGGCCAGGATGTCACGTCCCTGATTCGGCGACACCTCGTAGATCCGGGGGTGCGGGGAGGTCGCCTCGGCAAGTTCTTGCGCCGCGGACTCCAGGATCGGAGTGGGAAACACTGAAGGCATGCTGATCTTCCTTTCCCTGCGGGTTGGGGGGCAGTAATGACGTCAGATGCACTATTTGCATAGATATATGCACCTTTCATTAGGGTAGCGGGGCGGCGATACGCCCGCGATCGCACCAGACCGTCCCTGGGGTGGGCAGAGGAAGGGCAACGGCAACGTGCTGATGAGCACGGCACACCCCCTGTGACAGCGGGCGCTGCAACCCGAACGGGTCGATCCGTTGGTTGATGGCCCTCGAGCGCAAGGGAATTCTCTGCCGCGACCCGCACCACCCCGCGCCGACCGGGTCCGGCCCTCGTGGGAAGGGCTGCCCGCACAGGACGGCCTGCGGGGTCGTCCGGGGTCCAGTCGAGGTAGCGCTTGCCGGGAAAGACCGGGCAGGCGTCGCCGCAGCCCAAGCTGACGACACCGTCGGTGGCGCGGACGATCGCGTCGGCCCAGGGTTTGGCGAACTCGGGGGAGATGTCGATGTCGCGCTCGCTCATCGCGGCGGTGGTGTCCACGCCTCCGCTAAATGATGTTGAGGCAGTCGAGGAACGGTGTGGCGGCCGAGGCGTTTCCTGTGATGCGGCAGTGGTCGCGCCAGGGCTTGCGGGTGGTGGCCCACGCGATGAAGTCGAGTGCCGTGCTGTGGACCTGGGTGCTGGCGTCCGCACCGGGTGCCACGGTCAGCTCCCCGTCCGGCCCGGACGCAGGGAAGACGGTGACGGTGGTGGCGCCTGGCCCGGTCAGGTCGAGGACGAGGGGCCCATCGACGGTGGCGGTGAGTTCGGGTCCCTGCATCTGGGGGAGACCGGCGAGCATGAAGTCGACGGCGGGGGCGACCTGGCTGTCGGTCGGTTCCGGCAGGGTGAACGGGAGCGGGCCGTCCGGGGCGAGCATGTCGTTGCGCAGGTGGCAGAAGACGTTGAACGCCATGGTGTTCGCCAGGAGGTGGCGCGGATACGTACCGAGCCCGGGCACCTCGACGGCCTGGTCGGCCCCGGGCGGTTCCTGGGCCGCTTCCAGGAGGTCCAGCTGCCGGGGGGTGCTCCGCCGCCACTCGTCGAGGACTTCCGCATGGCTCCAGCCACGGCGTTCGTCGACGCGTAGGTCGTGGTACCGCTCGCGGTTCTTCGGCAGGGAGGGGTCGGGTGGTGGTGGGTCCACCGCCTCGGAGGCGAGGGCCGCGAGGTGGGCCACCACGTCGATGACACGCCAGCCGCCGCGCGCGGACGGCAGCTCCCATTGCTCGTCGTCCACCTGGGGGATGATCTCAGCTAGTTGCGCCGTGCTTGAACGTGCGGCAGCGATGCCGGCATGGGTCATCGTTCCTCCCCATAGCCTCTCTCGATTGGACGGCCCGGTCAGGATGCGGCCTGGCGGGACATGCGGTAGGTCGCGGCGACGTCCGCGCGGCCGAGCCCGTCGTCGGCCGCGCGGCGGAGGCGTTCGCGTACGACTTCCGCGATGCCCAGGTGCAGGCCGGCGGCACGGGCGGTGTCGGTGATCAGGCTGGCGTCCTTGGCCGCCGCTTCGAGGGGGAAGGAGGGGGTGTCGAGGTCGTCGTCGATCATCTTCGGGCCCTTGTTCTGGACGTACTGGCTGTTGAGGCCGCTGTCGTCGATGACCTCGATGACCAGGCGTGGGTCCACCCCCAGGGTGCCGGCGAGGGTGAGGGACTCCGCGATGCCCTCGACGGTGGTCAGGACCCAGGCGTTGTAGGCGAGTTTGAGGCTGCTCGGCTGGCCGACCTCGTCGAGCCACACGGTGCGTGTGCCCACCGCCTCCAGGACGGGTCGCACCGCTTCCCGTGCCTCCTGCTGGGGCGAGGCAGCCAGGACGGTCAGGGTGCCGGCCACGGCCGGTTCCTTGGTGCCGAGGAGGGGGGCTTCGACGTAGGCGACGTTCAGGCGGGTCGCCTGTTCCGCGAGACGGCGAGACCCGTCCGGAGAGACCGTGCACGTCTGCACCCACACCGTGTGGCCGCCCAGCCCCTCGCGAGCCTGGTCCATCACGTCGGCGACCACCTTCTCGTTCGCGAGCGCGGTCAGTACGATGTCGGCGCCTTGGCAGGCCTCGGCCGGCGTGTTGCACACCGCGGCGCCCGTGTCGGCCAGCGGTTCGGCGGCGGCGCGGTTGCGGTTCCACGCGCGCAGCCCCACTCCAGCCGCCGCGATGTTGCGTGCCATGGCCTCCCCCATGGTCCCCGTGCCGAGCACGGCGACCACGGGCCTTCCCTGCCCGGACGACGGGGTCCGGTTCGTTCCGCTCATCGTCGCGCCTCCATACGATCGACGCGCCTCCACACGATCGACGCGCCGCGCGTCGCGACGGTCGGCGGGCATGCCAGTGGTGTCGACTGCCGCCCGGTATCGGGAGGTTCAGGCGTCCTGGCCGATCCAGACGGTCTTGGCGTTCATGAACTCCCGCATGCCGAGGTCGGACAGCTCGCGTCCGTAGCCGCTGCGTTTGACGCCACCGAAGGGGATCTCGGGGTAGCTGGTCGTGTTGCCGTTGATGAAGGCCATGCCCGACTGCACGTCGCGGACGAAGAGTTCGCGTTCGGCCTCGTCCTCGCTCCACAGGTTCGACCCGAGGCCGTAGGGGTGCGCGTTGGCTTCCCGCAAGGCATCCTCCAGGGAGGGGACCGTCCACACCTGCGCCACGGGGCCGAAGACCTCCTCGTGGTACATCCGCATATCCGGTGTGATGCCGGTGAGCACGGTGGGAGGGTAGAACCAGCCGGGCCTGTCCGGGTGTTCGCCGCCCAAGAGGACCGTTGCGCCCTTGGCGACGGCGTCGTCGACGTAGGACTCCACGTCCCGCCGGCCGGACTCGGTGGCCAGTGGTCCGACGTCGGTGCCCTCGTCCATCGGGTCGCCCACCACGAGCGCGCCCATCTTCGCCACGAACATCTCGATGAACGCGTCACCGATGTCTTCGTGCACGAAGAACCGCTTGCCGTTGATGCAGGACTGCCCGTTGTTCAGACACCGCGCCTTGACCGCGACGTCGGTGGCTCGCTCCAGGTTCGTGGAGGGCATGACGATGAACGGGTCGGAGCCGCCGAGTTCGAGGACCACCTTCTTTATCTCGTGGCCGGCGATGGTGGCCACCGACCGTCCCGCCGGTTCACTGCCGGTCAGCGTCGCTGCCGCCACCCGCGGGTCGCGCAGCACCTGCTCCACCCTCCCCGCGGAGATCAGCAGGGTCTGGAACACGTCGTCAGGGAAGCCCGCGTCGCGGAAGAGTTCTTCCAGGTACAAGGCGCACTGTGGCACGTTCGAGGCGTGCTTGAGCAGGCCCACGTTCCCCGCCATCAGTGCGGGTGCGGCGAACCGCATGGCCTGCCACAACGGCAGGTTCCACGGCATCACAGCGAGCACCGCACCGATCGGCTGGTACGTCACGAACGTCTGCTTCGCGCCCACGCGCCCGCCGTCACCCTCCAGATCCCGCAGGAACGCGGGGCCCTCAGTGGCGTAGAAGCGCAGCCCGCGCACGCACTTCGCCACTTCCTCCTCCGCCGCCCGAAAGGTCTTGCCCATCTCCGTGGTGATCATCGCGCTGACGCTCTCGACCTCCTTCTCCAGACGGTCGGCCGCATGGTGCAGCCACTCCGCCCGCTGCTCGACGCTCGTCAGCCGGTACGAGGCGGCCGCAGCCGCCGCCCGCGCGAGCTTGTCCTCCAGTTCCTCAGGAGTCAGTTCGTCGAACCTCCTCAGGACCTCACCTGTCACGGGACTCGTCGTTGCGATAGCCATGAATCCACGCTATGACCGTCCGATAGAGTAGGCAATTCGCCCATTTGCCTCGCATGGGACCCATGAAGTGGCAGGTTCGTCGTCGGGAGGGAGCCATACCTTCGAGATCAGCCAGAACCCCGCCGTGCGACGACCGGCCAAGCGGCCACCACCCCACCCGCTGTCGATCACCACGCGGCTTCGCCGAGTACATGGCCGTGGAGTATCGCCCACGCCATTGCCGGTCGAGGAGGGCGCCGCGAAAGCAACGTTGTCGGACGCCAGGTCATCGTCTGCGAATGACGATCACCTCCCGATTGTGCTCGTAATTGTGCTCGTAAGCGCAGAGCACTCAGGCGGCCGACTCGTGTGCGCCTCGCGGACATCAGGCGGATATCTAGGGCGGCGAGGAACTCGAGTTGAAGGTTATCGGGGTCGCACGTCCTCCCCCTGGTCAGGACAGAGCCGTGACGAGCTCCTTGGCGAGAGGGCCCGAGGAGGCGGGGTTCTGCCCCGTGAAGAGGTTGCGGTCCACGACTGTGTACGGTTCCCAGGCGGCCCCCCGCGAATACTGGGTGGGCAGCTTCTTCAACTCGTCCTCCAGCAGCCACTTGGCCTTGTCGGCGAAACCGACACCGGCCTCCTCCTCGTTGCAGAAACCCGTCACGCGGTAGTTCGCGAACGGCGTTTTGCCGTTTGCGTCACGGGTCGCGAGGAGAGCGGCGGGGGCATGGCAGACGATGCCGAGCGGATTGCCGGAAGCGAGTGCCTCCCGCAGCAGTGCCCCGGAGTCGGGGTCGACCGAGAGGTCCTCCATCGGACCGTGACCGCCGGGGTAGTAGACCGCGTCATAGTCCTCCAGGCGCACCTCCTGGAGGGAGATGGGATGCCTCAGTTCATCCGCGGACTCGATGACGGCCTCCTCCCGGAGTGCGTTCTCTTCGCCGCCCGCCATACGGGGCTCCAGGCTCATCGTGTCCACAACGGGAACGACCCCAGCCGGAGTTGCCACGGTGACCTCGTGTCCGTCGTCAGTGAACACGCTGTAAGGCGCCACGAACTCCTCGGCCCAGTACCCGGTGGGATGTCGGTGCCCGTCCTTCATGGTCCAATAGCTCGCGCCGGTCAGCACACACAGGATCTTGGCCATGAGTCGCTCCTCGGTAAGACGTTGCCCTGGAACGGGCATGATGCGACCGGATTTCATGTGCCCATCAAGTGTGAGCGGGCATCTGGGGGTCGGCAACTTGTGGCCGACCCAGGCGTGCACACATCGGCCTCGCGGAATTTCAACGTGATTTCGACGCCGCCATACAGGAAACGTGCACCACGAATACACCCAGTTTTGGTGAAGCGTTTTCGGTGATGCATTTTCTTGGGGCGCGAAGGTTTGCCTGAGTAAGTAAACGGGGGATCGGACATCTCACCGCAGCTCATCCCACACGGCACTGGAGTGGAGTCGATGATCCAGTGGTTGTCGAACCAGAGGTCGCCGTCCATGGCCGGCTCCCGGATCATCGGCTTGACCAAGGGCTAGGGGAACATGCCGGTCGGGCACCTGCGGGCGAAGCGCAGCATGCGTGCCTAGGAGTGGTGGCCGAGGAGGGCCTGCGCCACGTCACGGCAAGGCGCTTACATCACAACATGACCTGAACGCCCTCTTTTCATGCCCGCGCACCAGCACAGATATAGGACTTACGAGTCTAATGCTGCGCGGTCGCTCTGTTTCCGGTCGTCCTACTTCCACATGTAGTTCTCGGCGGCGTCGACGATCAGATTCTCGACCGCCTGCGGATGCGAGACCAGGGACACGTGCGAGGAGTCGATCTGCACTGTCTTTCGGGCGTTCGCTCGCTTTGCCTCGTACCGCTCCAGGCTCGGGTTGATCGCCTGGTCCTGTTTGCCGACAAGGACGTAGACGGGTTTGTTCCGCCATGCGGCGCCGGTGAGTTTGTCCGTGAACGCCGACAGCGCGATCGGACGCTGTGTGACTGCCATGATCTCGGTCTGACTCGTGGGCAGGTCCGCGGCGAAGACCTGGTGCAGTTTGTTCGGCTGTACGTACACGTCCGTGCCGGTGGTGCCGTCGCCGTTGCGGAAGGGCACCTGCTTCAGAGCTTTGGTGAGTGGAGAGGGAGCGAACTTCGCGGAGAGGCTGGAGAACGACTCTCCCACATCGGGCATGATCGCGTTGATGTACACGAGGGCCTTGACATTGTTGTTTCCGGCGGCAGCCTGCGAGATCACCTCTCCGCCGTAGGAATGACCGACCAGGACGATCGGTCCCTTGACGGACTTCAGGAAACTCGCGAGGTAAGTCGAGTCCTGGGGGATACCGCGGAGGGGGTTGGCCGGTGCGGCCACCGTGTAGCCGTTCTGCTGGAGCCGTTTCACGACACCGTTCCAGCTCGACGAGTCGGCGAAGGCGCCGTGCACGAGAACGATAGTGGGCTTCTCCCTGCCGGGATCACCGCTCGGGCCACCTGCCTGCGCCGTTACGAGTGTCAGGGCGGAGGTGATTCCTGATACCGCCAGAAGTGCCGCACTCCAACGGACGATGTTCAAGTTGCGGCGCGACTTGCAGGGTATTCGCATGCCACTCCTTCTGTGCGAGGGCGTCGAGCGACGCCCGGGATCCCAGCGTCGAGGACATCTGTCGGCATGTCCCGGCGCACGGGCCATCCGAGTGAGCGCACCCCGGTGATGTGGAGTCTCCCGCTCGCTCGATGACTCTGCTCCCGGGTCCCGCACTGCGCCTGTCGGCGACCAGCGCGCTTGTGGGTGAGCTTGTTGCGCTTCAGTTGCACCTCACGCTCCTTGTACGGCAACACGACCTCCAGCAACACACTGTCCGTACACAGAACGCCAAGTCGTGGGGGGCGACCTATTCGCCCTGACGGTCTTCGGCGAGAGCATGATCGACGCGGCGATCTACGGACAGGTGTGGCTCATGCCTCGAACCCCGTCGTGCTCGCCGATCCCTGGCGACGAGGCGCAGATCCTGGGCAAGGTCCTCGGGGCCCTGCGTCTGCTCTGCGGGAGTGACCCGCACCGATTTCTACCCGCAGGAGGACCGCGACAGCAGCGTCCGAGGAGGGTTCCTACCAGCGCCTCGGTGACGAGTTCGTACGCCGTTCGGCGGCCCTCCGGGAAGCCGGGGAGGGCCGCCAGGCCCCAAAGAGGCCCAGATGGAGCGTCTGAAGGCACAGAACCCCGATCTGAAGGACCGCGTCACCGACCGGGACGCGACCATCGAAGAGCTGACCGAGTTCAAGGAGCTCGCACTGTCCCGGCGCGCCGCCCAGCACGACGAGATCATGCGCTGGCGCAGTCCGCAGTCGTTCCTCGAGCCGGCTCCACCCGCCGACCGGCCACCGTCCCTCGTGCCAGGACCACCGTCTACGGCACCTGCAGCTGACGGCCTGTCATTGGTCAGCTGTGATTCCCCGTCGGTCGGCCACTTCATGGGGAGTCAGCCGACCGTCAGCGATGACATTGCGTTGGTGTTCCGGAGTGGGTGGCTGTGTCAGATCCAGGCTGCCGGCCCCGCCACCGCCTGGCCGGTGAGCCAGGCGGTGGCGGGGCCGGTGAAAGCACAGGATGGTGGCGACCTCGCGTGGTCGCCGTGGCGGCCGGGGGGATGCGGCTGGGCCTCTGCCTGCTTGAGCTGCTCGATGGTCGCCTCGGGCAGCCGGGGCTAGGCCCTGTCGTCACATTCCCGTCTGCCCCGCGACGCCATGCACGCGCCCCCAAGTTCTCGGCTTCGCTCGAACAGGGAGGGACCCCCTTCGCCGCACCGGGCACAGACCCAAGTACATCCAGTACGAGGGCCTGTGCCCGGCACGCCGAGAGCACGTACCTGACGCCGCAGGGCCCGCCCTCCGGGCGGACGACGGGAATGTGACGACAGGAAGGACCTAGGGTCGGAGCACGATCTTGCCGTGGGTGTGCCGTCGTTCCAGTTCGCGGAACGCGTCTCGCACCCGCTCCAGTGGGTAGGTGCGGGCGATCGGCACTTCCAGCTCTCCGCGCGCGGCAAGCCGGGCCAGCTCGCCGAGCACGACGGCGCACGCCGCCGCACCTTCTCCGTAGGTTCGCGCCCCCACCCTGGCCGCGGCCTGCCAGTCGCTGATCGTGTTGATCCGCTCGGGCCGCACGCCCAACTCCACGGCCAGTTCCACGTAGCCGTCGCCGAACGTGTCGATGAACGCGTCGACGTTCCCGGTGGAAGCCTGCCGGATCCGTTCGGCCGCGTCCTGCCCGTATTCGACCGGTATGACACCGCGATCCTTCAACCAGGCATGGTTCTGCTCGCTCGCCAGCCCGATCACCGTGGCGCCGCGTCGCCGCGCGAGTTGTACGGCAAAAGACCCGACGCCGCCCGCCGCACCGGACACGACGACTGTCTCGGCCGGTTGGGGGTCCACAGCGAACACGGTGGCGTACGCGGTCGTGCCGGCCACGTACAACGACCCGGCCACGTCCCAGGAAAGCCCCTCCGGGCGCGAGGTCAGATTCACGTCGTCGACCACGACGAACTCCGCGTGGCTCGCCCTGTGATGGGTGAAGCCCAGGACCTCGTCGCCTACTGCGAAGCCACGCACCTGCGGACCGGCTTCCACCACGACGCCGGCCAGATCGCTGCCCTGCCCGGAAGGGAAGGTCGCCGGCCAGCGTCCGTGCCGCGCGCCTTTGCGGATCATCGTCTCGCCGGGCTGGATCCCGGCCGCGCGGACCTCGACCAGCACCTGCCCGGGGCCGGGCGCCGGCCGCTCCACCTCCTCCACCCGCAGCACATCGATCCCGCCGTACTCGTGGAACTGCACCGCCTTCATCGCGTGATCACCGCTCTTCCTCGTTCGGACAGGTCTTGGACGGTCACGCCCCGGACGGCCACACATCGACCGGGCCGTCGCATTCAACGGTTCAGAAACGGAGCTGTCTTCCCAGGATCAACGGTCCGAGGAAGTATTTGACGAACGGTGAGCATGCACATCTTGAAGACCATCCGGCCTCGCTCGACGGTCAGGGCCAGGACGTGCAGGCAGTGACGGTGGTGTTTGCCGGAATGGTTCGGGCGGTTCGCGGCGCCGGCGCGGCGCTGGGTGGGGATGAGGGTGCCGTCGATCAGGACGACTTCGCTGCCCCGCTTGGCGATCTTGTTCAGGGCGCGGTCCAGCCGCGAAGCCTTCGCAGCGAGTAGGCCGATGATCTCGTCGCACTAGCGCCGCACGGAGCTGGCGGAGATGTTGTTGCCGCCTGCCATGTCGGCCAGGCGCGGGTCGTGCCGAAGCACCGCGAGGACGATCAGCGCGATCTTCCCGGCCGGCGGCGCCCGCCGGCGTGAGCGTATCGCCTTCAGGTGGCGGCGCAGCAGGTCGGCGACGTAGGTCAAGGTGCGCGTGGACAGCGGTAGACGACACCCGTAGACAAGGGAGGCGGTGCCCCTGGCGGGCTCTTTGGTTTTGGTCACACAAACTCAACGGCCGCCCGGTGCACCGCGGTTACGCTCACAGCCGGGCGGTGAACTTCCCGTCGGGAGGCTTCCGCAGCCGGCCGCGGTCGGCCAGCTTGGTCAGCTTCGCGCGCAGCGGCTCCAGGGCGCCCCGCACCTCGGTGTCAGCCCGAGCGCCTCGCCGACGTGCCGGGTCATCACTGGCCCCGCGGCCTGCTGCACGACGGCGAGGATGCGCTGGTACTCCGGAGGCAGCGCCCCCTTGTCCGCGCCGGCGCGCGGTGCGGGACCGGCGGCGCCCCGCTCCCGCCCACCTGCGCAGACACCGGCGCGGTCGTCGCCTGTGCCGCGGCGACCTTCTCGCTCAGCCGCGCCGGCACCTGCTCGGCGACCACGAGTTCGTCCCGCTCGGCGTGCACCTCCTCCAGATGCTTGGCCAACTGCTCTTCGAGTCCGTCCAGTTCTGAACGACGCGTGGCGATCCGCTCCAGCACCGCGGGGTCCGTCATGGGGCTGATCGTGCGGGCAACACCGGCGACGTCGAGCGGAAAGCCCCGGAAGCGTCCTGCCAGGAGATCTGCGCGGCAGACTGCCGCCCCGGAGAGCACAATCACGCCCGACCGGCGTCACACCAGGCTCCTGAACTGCCTTCAAGACGGCGGCAGCTCAGTGTTGAGCCTGTCGGCAGGCACTCGTTCGATACGGGTCCAGCCCCTCCAGCCCCGCTCCTCCAGGATCGCCAACACCCGCTCGGCGCCCGGTGAGGACTCGACCATGGTTGAGTCCAGCAGGTCGACGAACCGGTCGTCGAAGCCGTCGGCACCCACCTCGCCGGCCTCCACAGCCCGAATCCTCAGGCGCTCCAGGATGTCGGCGACCTCGACGACCCGCGGATCGTCGGCCGGCCAGTCGAGCGCCCCCCTGAGAAAGCTGTAGAGCCTCACCATGTCGGGGTCGTCCAGCTGCTCGTGCTTCTTGGCGATCACGGCGTCGATCAGGTGCGGCACCTGGGCGGCGATCATGATCCAGGCATCCCGCTCCAGCTCGATGTACCGCTCCTCGACACCGAGACCGCGCAGCCGGTCGAGGTAGTCCACGACGCTCTGGGGAAGCGCCAGGTGCTCTCCGGCGGCGAGCCGGGCGAGCCGTCTGCGCGTGCCCTGCAGCCGCCGGATCTCGGCACGCAGGTCCTTGTCGATCTCGTGGACGCCATCGGAGAACGCCTCCGGGTCGGCGTCGAGGAGTTCCTGCACCCTGGCCAGCGGCACGCCGGCATCTGCCAGGGTGTGGATCCGGATCAGTCGTACGACCGCGGCGGAGTCGTAGGTCCGGTACCCGGATCGGTCGCGTTCGGGCTCCGGCAGCAGCCCGATCTGGTGGTAATGGCGTACCGCCCGCACCGTCACCCCGGAATACGCCGCAAGCTGGCTGATGGTGAGCATGGGTCTCAGCCTGCCTCAGGCGATCTTCCGGCGATAGGCGATCATCGCGAAGACGTACGCCACGACGAGGATGCCGACGCACCACGCGAGCGCGATCCAGATGTCGTCGCCGACCGGCTGCCGGGCGAACAGGTCGCGGATCGTGTTGACGATCGACGTCACCGGCTGATGTTCGGCGAACCAGCGCACCGGGCCAGGCATGGTCTCCGTGGGCACGAACGCCGAGCTGATGAACGGCAAGAAGATGAGCGGGTAGGCGAACGCGCCCGCGCCCTCGACCGACGTCGCGGAGAGCCCGGGGATCACGGCGATCCAGGTCAGCGCCAGGGTGAACAGGAGCAGGATGGCGGCGACCGCGAGCCATGCCAGTATTCCTGCCCCTGAACGGAAGCCCATGAGCAGAGCGACACCCACGACGATCACGAGCGAGATCAGGTTGGCGACCAGAGAGGTGAAGACATGTGCCCACAGCACACCTGACCGTGCGATCGGCATGGACTGGAATCGCTCGAAGATCCCGCTCTTCATGTCGGTGAACAGCCGGTACGCGGTGTAGGAGATGCCCGACGCGATAGTGATGAGCAGGATGCCGGGCAGCATGTAGTTCACGTACGAAACCGAGCCGGTGTCGATCGCCCCGCCGAACACGTAGACGAACATCAGCATCATGGCGACCGGCGTGATGACGGTCGTGATGATGGTGTCCATGCTGCGTGTGACATGGCGCAGGGTCCGCCCCGTGAGAACAGCAGTGTCGCCGAAGAAGTACGTGGTCATCCTTGTCCCCTAGTTGTTCGTGCCGGTGGCGTCGCTCTTGTCGTCGCCGCCGGTGATCGCGAGGAAGATCTCCTCCAGGGTCGGCTGCTTCTCGACGTACTCGACCGTGGTGGGCGGGAAGAGCTGCTTGAGCTCGGTGAGGGTGCCGTTCACGATGATCCGACCCTGGTGGAGGATCGCGATCCGGTCGGCCAACTGCTCGGCCTCGTCCAGGTACTGCGTGGTGAGCAGCACCGTCGTTCCATTGCCGGCGAGCTCCTTGACCGCATCCCACACCTCGATGCGCGCCTCGGGGTCGAGCCCGGCTGTCGGCTCGTCCAGGAAGATCACCGGCGAATTCCCGATGAGGCTCATCGCGATGTCCAGCCGGCGGCGCATCCCACCCGAATACGTCGACACTCTGCGCGCGCCCGCCTCGGTCAGCGAGAAACGATGGAGCAGGTCATCCGCGATCGCGGCTGGGTCCTTGAGGTGGCGCAGCTTGGCGACGAGTACGAGGTTCTCCCGACCGCTGAGGATCTCGTCGACGGCCGCGAACTGCCCGGTGAGGCTGATGGACTCCCGCGCGTTCGCCGGATGCGTGGCGACGTCGAAGCCATTTACGCTCGCCGTCCCCGCGTCGGCCTTGAGGAGCGTGGCGAGGATCCTCACGGTCGTGGTCTTGCCCGACCCGTTGGAGCCGAGCAGGGCGAAGATGGTGCCCCGCGCCACGTCGAAGTCCACGCCGCGCAGCACTTCGAGCTTTCCGTACGACTTCTCGAGACCCTGCACGCGAATCGCCGGACCGGCGATCGATTCGGCCGTCATGGGCATCTGCCTCCTTTGTGGAGCTGTTCCGGGCGACTGCGCGGAAGCTCTGCCGGAAGGATGGAGGGTTGACCCAGCGTCAAGGTCAAGCCCGCTCCGACCACGACATACAGATCGCCGGCGCTGCTGCGGGTCGTCCCGTGATTCGTTCCCATCGGGGCAGTGGCTGGGCGTAGCTTCTCCAGCGTCGAAGAAGTCCGCGATCAGCGCGAACATCACCTCGGGTGAGGAGCGGCGGCGTTCAAGTACGCGGGCTGGAGAGCTAGGACGGCGCATACGGCAGAAAGGGGTCGCGGGTTCCGCCTCAGCCCACCCGACCAGCCCCTACCACCCGGCTTGATCTGGAACCGCGTGTCCTGTTGGTTCCCACGACCAACTGGGCAGAGTCCGGCGGCATTGAAAGCCGGGCGCGGACTTGGCAGGCCCGCCGCTCCCGGGTGCCCATTGCCTTGCGGCCCTGGGCTGTTTAAGGAGTGGCTGTGTGGGGTTGATGCCTTGTAGGGTCCCGGTTATGGCTTGTCGCATTTCCGAGCTGGTGATCGATTGCCGGGACCCGCAACGGCTGGCGGCTTTCTGGTGCGAGGTGTTGGGCTTCATCGTGCTCGACATCGACATCGACGACGGCGCGGTGGAGATCGGACCACGGGAAGGGTTCGGCGGATTGCAGCCGACTCTGGTCTTCAGCCCCACCACCGAGCCCAAGGCGGGCAAGCTGCCGCTGCACATCGACGTCAACGCCACCGACCGGAATCAGGACGCCGAACTCGAACGCCTCCTGAAGCTCGGGGCGCGCCCGGCCGACATCGGCCAGACCGGCGAGGAGCCCTGGCACTGCCTCGTGGACCCCGAAGGCAACGAATTCTGCCTCCTGCAAGCCCGCCTGAGCTGAGCATCGGCCCGCGCCGGCAAGTGCCGAAACCACACCCTGAGACTTCCGACGCTGGGTTTCCCGGTCACAGGATTCGGCGCTTCCGACACTGGTCGGCCTGCTGGGAGCGGCGAAGGAAGGCCCGGTTGTGTACCCCTTGCTGCGCACGTGTCAGCGGATGCGGACCGACTTGTCCGCGAGCGCAGAAGATTCATCCCGTACGAGTGCGGGGTTCGAGGCGAACTGTCCGCCGTCGTAAGGTTCTTGAAGAACATCTGACGTTTGGTCATATGTGCAGGTCAGGGACATGATTTTTTGAGCCAAGGTCAGCAAACAGTCAGCATCGGTCGCCGTCGCGTCCCGGCGTTGCTGACCTCTGGGCTGCGGAGCCACCCAGCCCTGCTGGTTCCCAGCTCCCTACCGAAAGTTGATCGTGCCTCGAGATGACGGAGTACTCGACAGCGGGGCATGTGAGCAGCTCCATCGATGTCCAGATCGTCCCGGCGTTGGGCTCGCGGAAGTTGAACTCGGCTACGCCGAGCGTGGTTGAGCAGTTCCTGGACGAACATCACCGCCGCCACCGACCACTACCGGTCACGATCCGACCACGCACTCCAACTGCTCGATCTCGAAACCTGAGAACGCATCAGCCCTGCTGCCGACGGTACACGAGCATGATGCCCGATGACCTGGGCGGAAGCCTGTGCTCGAGGCTCTGCACAGCGTCTTGGCCCGGTATTGGTCCGGATCTTGGATCCGCCCTCGGATTCCCTGGTCACGGGAATGCCGACGTCCGCCGCCGCGCGGTTTCTGGCTTCGCGCCGCCGCCCGGCCCGCGGCGCCCGGCTTCGAGTGCAGGCGTACCCGGCACCGTGTCGTCGATGGTCCGCCCATCCACGAACTGCGCCGTCGGAGCCCACAAACAGCTCGATCACAAGCCGGAGTTGTAGAGGTGTCGGCGCGGAGCGGGAGGGGCGAGAGGGCGGGGCCGGGTACCGTGGAGCACTGGTGAAAACCCTGTGGATGCGGTGTCAGTGGTGCCGTTTATGCTGCACCGGACGATCACGCGGGACCAGGGGAGGGCGCGGCTATGTTGGGCAAGCTGTTCGGAAGGAGCGCGGAGAGACCGGCGGCGGATCCGCACGCCCTTCCCGTCCCGCGCAGGCAGAAGAACGGGATGTACACGCTGCGCGCGCTCGGGGACACGCGGGTGCTCGCGCTGGTCGAGGCGGCCGACTCGGGTGAGTGGGAGGCGGTCAAGGCTGCGCTGGGCCCCTTCGACCTCGGGCGCGACCACCAGGTGCTGGGTCAGCTCGCCGATTTGGACGGGGTGCAGGACTGGATCGGCCGTGCCGCCGAGGAGGACAAGGAGCACCGGGCGACCGCCCTGCTGATATCCGGGGCGCGCCATATCAGCTGGGGCTGGGAGGCGCGTACCGCCGACCGGGCCGTGAACGTCACGCAGGAACAGTGGCGGATCTTCCACCAGCGGCTCCACATTGCCGAGGAACAGCTGCTGGAGGCCGCCGAGTTGCGGCCCGAGTGGATCACGCCGTGGCGCCGCCTGCTGACCTCCGGCCGGGGCATGTCGCTGGGCCCCGCCGTCAACGAGACCCGGCGCGACGCCGCCCTGCGCCGCGACCCGCTGGACCTGGAGACCCGCATCGAGTGGGTGTCGTACCTTCAGCCCCGCTGGAGCGGCGAGCCGGGCCAGGCCCTCGCGTTCGCCCGTGAGGTGTTCGCCGGCGCGCCCGAGGGACACCGTCTCGGCTGTGTGATCGCCATGGCCCACATCGAGAACTGGGTGGAGTCGGACAACAAGAACTGCCTCGAAACCCCCGAGATCCAGGACGAGTTGCTGGAAGCAGCCGAGCACAGCATCCTCCACCCCGCCTACGAGCGTTTCCCGGGCTGGCAGGAGGACTTCAACACCTTCGCCATGGCGATGTCACTGGCCTCCTCGCACAGCGCGTTGCCCCGCGTCTTCGAGCAGCTCCAAGGCGCCTTCACACCATGGCCCTGGAAGTACATGGCGCAGCCGGAAAAAATGTACGCCCGCGCCCGGCGCAACGCCTGATACAGCCACCCCACCGCCGCTCGTCGCTCACCTCACACCGGACTGCCCGATGACACTGCCCGACATCCCTTTGAGCCCGGCCGGCGCCGACCGCACCTTCCAGGTGGATCTGCGCGGCCTCGTCGACCTCCTCTCCCATCACCTCTACTCCAGCCCCCGCGTCTACCTGCGTGAACTGATGCAGAACGCGGTGGACGCGCTGACCGCCCGGCGCCGTCTCGAACCTGCCGCACCCGCCGACGCGTTCGGCATCCGCCTGTACGCCGACGGATCCGTCGTACGTGTCGAGGACGACGGCGTCGGTCTCACCGAGGGCGACGTGCACACCTTCCTCGCCACGATCGGCCGCAGCAGCAAGCGTGCGGAGAAGATCGCCGAGCAACGCGCCGACTTCATCGGACAGTTCGGCATCGGCCTGCTCTCCTGCTTCCTGGTCGCGGACGAGATCCACGTCCTGAGCCGGTCCGCCGCGACGCCCGAAGCGCCCGCCGTGGAGTGGCGAGGGCGCGGAGACGGCAGCTACACCGTCCGCACCCTGCCCGCCTCCGCCCGCCCCCGGCCCGGTACGACCGTCACGCTGACGCCGCGCGCCGACGCGGGCGAGTGGACCCGCCCGGCCCAAGTGCACACGCTGGCACGACACTTCGGGTCCCTGCTGCGCCACCCGGTCACCTTCGATGACGGCACAGGCGGCCCGGGCGCGCCCGTCAACCCCGAGCCCGCGCCTTGGGCACGCACGTACCCCACGCCGGGAGCCCGCTCCCGCGCGCTGGCCGCGTACGGCGCGGAGGTCTTCGGGTTCACGCCGCTGGACACCATCGAGCTGGACCTGCCGGCCGTGGGCCTGAAGGGCATCGCCTGTGTGCTGCCCGAGGCGGTGCCGGCCGGGCGCCGTCACGGCCACCGCGTGCACGTCAAGGGCATGCTGCTGTCCGAACAGGCCGAGGAGATCCTGCCTGAGTGGGCCTTCTTCGTCCGCTGCGTCGTCGACGCCGAGAGCCTGCGCCCGACGGCGTCCCGCGAGTCCCTGTACGAGGACGACACGCTCGCCGCCGTCCGCGACGCCCTCGCCGAGCGGCTGCGCGCGTGGATCGCCCGCGCCGCCGCCAGCGACCCCGACCTGCTCGCGCGTTTCCTCCAGGCCCACCACCTGGCCGTGAAGTCGCTCGCGGTGCACGACGACGAGATCCTGCGGATGCTGCTGCCCTGGCTGCCGTTCGAGACCACCGACGGGCACAGCACCCTCGACGAGTTCGCGCGCACCCACCGCACCGTGCTCGTGACGTCCAGCGTGGAGGAGTTCCGGCAGGTCGCGGCCATCGCCTCGGCCGCCGGTCTCGGCGTCGTCAACGGCGGTTACACCTACGACCGTGAACTGGTACACCGGCTGCCCGAGATCAGGCCCGAGGTCAGCGTCGCCGACCTCGACCCGGCGACCCTCACCGCCCACCTCGACCCCGTCGACCGGGAGACGGAACTGGCCGCCGCGGCCTACCTCGCCCTGGCCCGGGACGCCCTCGCCGTCTTCGACTGCGACGTAGCGCTGCGCACCTTCCAGCCCGCCTCCGCACCCGCCCTCCTGATGGACAGCCGCGAGGCCCGACACGAACGCACCCGCTCCCAGCTCGCCCGAGAACAGGAAGGTGGCGTGTGGGGCGACATCCTCGGTGCCCTGCGCCAAGAGGCACCGCGCGCCCAGCTGATCCTCAACCAGCTCAACCCGCTGGTCCGCACCGCCGTCGCCATCGACGAGCCCGAGCTGGCCCGCACCAGCGCCGAAGCCCTCTACGGGCAGGCCGCGATGCTCTCCCGGCGCCCGCTGAGGCCCGCCGAGTCGAGCCTCATCAACCGCTCCTTCCTCGACCTTCTCGCCCACGCCCTCCGCAAGGACAGCTGACGATGCCGACCGCACCCCATCCCCAGAACACAGACGAGCTGTTCCAGGCGCTGCAGGAGAACGACCGGCGCCCCTACGGCCGCACCCGCACCGTTACCGCCGAGGAACTCGTCGACGCCGCTGAGCAGTTCGCGGAGCCCGTCCCACTCGTCCACGCGCTCCTCGAACTCCAGGAGGCCTACACCTACGGCTCCGAACCCCGGAAGTCGCCCGTCGTCTTCGCACGCTTGCTCACCCTCTTCGACGAGCAGCCCGACGTCTTCGACGAGCGCCTGCGCCACATGTTGTTCTGGCGGTTCAAGTGGGTGGCCAACGCTCTGCGCCAGCTGCCCGAGATACCTGTGACCAGCCTGCGCCAGTGGCTGACGGAGATGCGCGACCGCTACGAGAAGGCCGACCTCGGGCTCCAGCCCTACTACGGACAGGCGTACCAGCTCGCCGCCCACGTCGGCGAGGACACCACCCTCGCCTACGAGCTGTGGGCGGGCCGCACCCGCACCAGGCTCAGCGACTGCGAGGCCTGCGAGATCTGCGAGCGCGCTCTGTACTACGTCACGGCGGGCGACGACGAGCGGGCGTTGCGCACCTGGGAGTCCGTCCTGGCTGGAAAGGAGTCCTGCCAGGAGGAGCCGGCCCGCTCCGTCTCGTACGCGCTGTTGCCCCTGCTGCGTACCGGCAGCACCGACCGGGCCCGCGAACTGCACCTCGTCGGCTACCGCAGCTGCCGCCGCAACCCCTCGATGTCCCAAGAGGTCGGCCGGCACCTGGAGTTCTGCGCGCTGACCGGCAACGAGGCACGCGGCCTGGAACTGCTCGCCGAGAACCGGAACCTGTTCGACGAGGTCGACTCGCCGCTGGACCTGCTCGGCTTCCTCACCGGCGTGGAGGTCCTCCTCCAGCGCGTCGAGCTCCTCGGCCACGGCGAACTGCCCACCGCCGGGTACGCGGGCCGCACCTGGACGGTGGCCGGCCTGCGTGCCGAGGTGCGCGGCCGCGCCGACGACCTCGCCGCCCGCTTCGACGCCCGCAACGGAACCACGGCCCACACCGACCGCCGCTGGCGCCGCCTCGACCGTGCCCCGCTCCTGGAGACGCTGGAACTGACCCTGCGCACCCGCGGCCTCGACGAAGTGGCCCCCGTGGTCGAGCCCACCGCCCGCACGACCTCCGCCCTGCCCGACTCCTTGTCCGAACTGATCCTTCAAGCAAGGGCTTTGGACGAGCAGGGGCACCCGGACGCACATGCCTCCTGGGCGCGGCTGCGCGCGCTCGTGGCCGCCCGGGACTACGCCCACCCCGACGATCCGGCCGTGGGGCCGCTCGTACAGCTGCGCGCGGACCTGCTGGCCGAAGAGGCGAACCGGGCGGGGGAGAAGGACGAGTTCGCCGACGCCGCGGCCCTCCACGAGGAGGCCGCGGCCCTGTACGACGACGCCGGAGAGTCGGGTCACGCGGCGCTCTCCCGAGCCTGCGCCCTGCTCGCCACCGCCGGGATTCCAGCGGAGGGCGCCGACGCAGCCGAGGCGAAGGCCGCCGCGCTGACCGCCGCCCATGCGTCCATGGTCCGACTGCACGAGGAGACGCCAGGCCTCGCCCCGTTCCAGGAGGCCCGACTGCTGCGGCTGAGGGCCACCGCGTTCGGTCTGCGCCTGCAGACCTCGAGGAACGACGAGCACGTCGCTCCGGTCCTCGCCGAGACGGACGTCCTGCACGCCTTCGCCACCCGGCACGGCCTCGTCGGGCAGCTCTCCGGCGCCCTACTGCTGCGGGCCAGCACCTACGCCATTTCCGGCGACCTGCCCGCCGCGGTCACCGAGATCGACGCCCTCCTCGACCGGCTGAAGGTGCAGGGCCCCGCCTGGCACCTGCCCCGCACACTCGGACTGCGCGGCCGGCTCCATCTCGGCCTCCGGGACGCGCAGGCCGCGCACGCGGACCTCACCGAGGCCTTGCGACTGGCCGCCGACTGGCCGGCCGACACGATCGACACCTCCCGCCTCCACGGTGATCTTGCCGAAGCCTGCATGCACCTGGGCCGCCGCGACGAGGCACTGCGGCACCTGACGCGCTCCGCGGACGTGGAACTTCGCCGCGGCAGCCGGACGGAAGCGTTCTGCACCTACAGCAACGCCGCCCAGCTCGGCCTCGACCTGGGCCGTGTCGAGGACTGCATCGCCCTGCTCGACTCGCTGTTGGCCGAACCCGATGTCACCGCCGGAGAGGTGGACGACCGGCTCGTCGCTCAGCTGCGCCTCATCCGCGCCCGCGCGCTGCACGCGGGGGATGACCTCAAGGCCGCCACGGCGGAGTTCGTCACCGTCGCGGCCGAGTCGGCCGGCTGGGACGACGACCCGGGGAGCCACGCCATGATCGCCGCGGAGACCGCCGTACTCCTCGGCGAGTCCGGCGAGTTCGGTCGGGCCCGCGAAGCCGCCGACCAGGCACTCGCCGCCCACGCCCGGGCACCGCGCTACGAGCACCTCAGCAACTGCCTGCGCGAACTCGCCCGCCTTCAGGCCCAGCAGCAGGGCCCCGACGGTCTGGCCGACGCTCTCAACTTCCTCACCGACGCCGGCCGGGTCGCCGACGAGGCGCGAGCCGCCGAATACGAGGCCCACGGCCGCTCCTTGGACACCGCCCTGGCCTACGAACACGGGCGGGTCAACGCCTACGCCGGCGAGTACGAGGACGCCCTGGCCGCCCTGGAGAAGGCCCTCGCCCTGCTCGGCGAGCCGGGACGGGAGGACGAACGCGCCGGCGAGTGGGCCGAGTGCGTCCGCCTCGCGGGCGCCGTGGAGGGCCTTTATCTGGAACGCCCCGCCCCCGCCCTCACCCGCCTCGACGCGGCGATCTCCCTCCTGACCGCCCTGGCCCACACCGAGGAGGCCGAGCCGCTGACCTCCTTGGCGGCCCGGCTGCGCGACGAGGAGTGACGCGCCGGCATGGTCGGCAAGGCCCAGTGGGTGGTGTGACGAGGGCATACTTGGTCCTGGTGCAGCCCGCCGCATGTCGGTGGCAGGGGGAGCGTTGAGGAAGCGAATCTCGTCGTAGAGGAGAGCGGCGGACTCATAATCCGTCGGCCGTGGGTTCGAGTCCCACCCGCCCCACCTGTGCAGGTCTCTGACTTGCTGGAACGTTCCTTGTGAGGTGTTGGGGCGTCAACTTTCGCTCAGCGGAAAGAATCCGCTGCTCTCGAGTTTGACGCCAGGTTCGTCTGCGTGTAGCTCAGGGCGTTTCGTGTGGCGGCCGTCGGGGCTTGTAGATCTGCGAGGAGTCAGTCTGGCGCGGGTCCTAAGAAGCCAAGGAAACGGCCGATTCGGTCGGCTGTGGCGCCGCTCGGCTGCGTGGGCTCGCGACGGGGCCGGCGCCGGCAGCCCACCCGATGGACTCAACGGCTCAGGCGACGGGATGGGGTTCCTTCTGGTCCGTCGCCGGAGCCTTCTGGAGGCTGGTCCCTTCGACGTCGAGGTCGGGCAGGATCCTGTCCAGCCAGGCCGGCAGCCACGAGGCGCCCCGCCCGGCCAGGGCGAGCACCGCGGGTACGAGCGTCATGCGGACGGCGAAGGCGTCGATGGCCACGCCGACGGCCAGGGCGAACGCGATGGGTTTGATCAGGGAGTCGTCCAGGGGGAAGAACCCGGCGAAGACGGTCAACATGATCAGTGCTGCCGCGGTGACGACTCGCACGTTGTGTCGCGCGCCGTCGACGACCGACTGGCGGGCCCGGCCGGTGCGGGCCCATTCCTCGCGCATCCCCGACACGAGGAACACCTCGTAGTCCATGGCCAGTCCGAAGAGTACGCCGATCAGGATGATCGGCAGGAAGCTGACGACGGGGCCGCTGTGAGGCACACCGAGTACGTCGGCCAGCCAACCCCACTGGAAGACGGCGACGACCAGCCCGAGCGAGGCGCCCACCGAGAGCAGGAAGCCGACGGCGGCTTTGACGGGGATGACCAGCGAGCGGAACACGATCATCAACAGGATCAGGCTGAGGCCGACGACGATGGCGGCGAAGGGGAGGAGGGAGTCGCTGAGCCGGTTGGAGACGTCGATGTTGACCGCGGTGGTGCCGGTGACCGCGACGGTGGCTCCGGTGGTCTCACGGATGTCGGCACCCGTCTCGCGGATGTCGCGGACGAGTTGGCCGGTGCGGACGCTGTCCGGGCCGGACGTGGGGAGGACGGTGATGACGTTCTGCGCCGGGTCGCTGGTGGGCCGGGGCGGCAGGACGGCCTGGACGTCCTTGAGGGTCCGCAGCTTCTGGGCCACTTCGGCGCCGGCCTGTGAACTCGCCGCACTCGTACCGTTCTTGGTCTCGGTCAGGACGAGGAGCGGGCCGTTGAAGCCGGCACCGAACTTGTCGCTGATCGTGTCGTAGGCCCTGCGTTCGGTGGAGGCGTGCGGGGCGGAGCCGTTGTCGGGCAGGGCCAGACGCAGGTCCGTGGCGGGCAGAGTGAGGGTCACCAGAATGCCCGCCACGGCGAGCACCGTCAGCAGCGGCTTGGCGATGACCCACTTCGTCCAGCGGGCGCCCAAGGCGGTGTGACCGGTGCCCCCCTCGGTGTCGGCGGCCCGCTTCGCAGCGCGGCTGCCGTGCTTGGGGGTGAGCCGGGAGCCGGCGAATCCCGCGATGGCGGGGACGAGGGTGATCGCGGCCAGTACGGCGATGAGTACGGCCCCGGCAGCCCCGAGCCCCATCGTGGTCAGGAACGGGATACCGATGACGCTCAGCGCGGCGAGCGCGATGATCACGGTGGTGCCGGCGAAGACCACGGCGCTTCCGGCCGTGCCGGTGGCCAGCGCCATGGACTCCTTCGGCTCCGTTCCGCGGGCCAGTTGCTGCCGGTGGCGCGAGAGGATGAACAGGACGTAGTCGATGCCGACGGCCAGACCCAGCATGAGGGCGAGCGTGACGGCCGTCGAGGAGATGCTGACTGCGGGCGCGAGAGCGAGCAGCCCGGTCAGACCGACTGCCACACCGATCAGCGCGGGCAGCAGTGCCATGCCGGCGGCCAGCAGCGAACCGAACGTGACGACGAGGACGAGCAGGGCCACGGCGATGCCGATGATCTCCGACGGGCCGACGTGGACGCCTTTGCTGCTGTAGACGGAACCGCCGACCGAGGTCTTCAGCCCGTCCTGCTCGGCCGCTTTCGCCGCGTTCTCGATCACGTCGACGGACGAGGTGCGGACCTGCGCGTTCTGCTCCGGGTACTGGACCTGGAGGATCGCCGTGGTCCGGTCGGCCGAGACGGCACCGGAGGCGCTGGGGTCGACGACCTCACCGACCTGGGGAGCCTTCTTGGCCTCCGCCACGGTGCGAGCGATGACCGCGGAGTACGGGGCCTCGGTGACCCGGTGGCCCCTGGGGGCGGTGAAGACGATCTGGGCGCTCGCGCCCGAGGCTTCCGGGAGGGTCTTGCTCAGGCTGTCCAGCGCACGCTGTGACTCAGTGCCGGGCACCGAGAAGCGGTCGTCGAGCTTGCCGCTGAAGATGCTGACGCATGCGATGAGTGCGGCCAGGACGAAGAGCCATATGCCCAGGACCAGCTTTCGGCGGTGGTAGGCGCTGCGGCCCAGCCGGTGGAGCAGGACGGCCATTCGAACTCCCTAGGACGGTGGGGATCCCGCACGACCCGAGCGCAGGACTTGGGCGGGGGAAAACGGAAGGGGCGCAGGCCGGACTCCGGCCACGTGACGGGCCGATGCCGACGGCAGCCTCGATCGATGACCAGACTTTATCACTTGCTCAAGTCGGGTGACCGAGTCGATCGACAGTAGCCTCGAGCGCTCTCGCCGCAAGTCCGCTGCGAGACAGTGGGTGACCAGGGCCGGTACGCACGGTGTGTAAGCCGCGAACGGGTGCTGGGGTGGAGCGGGCGGGGTGGTCGTGATCGGCGCCGGGTCGGCCGGGCTCTCCACGGCGCGAAAGCTCGTCGCGGGAGTCAGGTCCGTGACCGTCCTGAAGAGCCTCGACCGGGTGGGCGGGCCTGCTCGACTATGACCTCGGCGACGGTCAAGCGACCGGGACCGGCGGGTAGTTCTACGTGGGCCGCCGTAACGTCACGCGGTTCGCCGCGCCCCGGCGATGCTGTCGATGATCAACAACTTCTTGACGTCTGCGTACGGCGGGGGCAGGTGTCCTGGTAGTGGAGTAGTACGGCAGCTGGGCGTGCGCCCCCGTTGTCAGTTCGCCGGTACGGACACCAGCTCCAGTCGACCGCCGGCCATGGCCACCACGGCGGACACGAAGGCTTGGAGGCAGGTGTGCTCGGCCTCTTCGTCGGGGAGTGCGAGATGTTGCATCGTGAGCCCGTCGAATCCGGCGAGGAAGAAACGCGCAATCGTTTCCGCCGGCTGGGCGAGAGGCTGCCCGGTGCGCTCGGCTGCCTCGCTCACCAGTCGCGCCGTCACCTCGGTCACCCTTCGGTAGTGACTCTCAAGGGCCTCGTTCAGGGCGGGCGTGCGGAGCGCGAAGTGGGACAGTTCCGTGAGGAGCTGATGGCTGGCGGGCTGCTCACGCACCGTGTGCCACAGAGCGGCGGCCAGGGCGCCGACCGTCTGCTCGAATCCGGCATCGGTCGGCGCGGCTCGCTCGACCTGTGCGATCAGATCCTGCGTGAGCTGCTCCATCACGGCGCGGTACAGCCCTTCCTTTGTGCCGAAGATGTAGTGCACCGTGGCCTGGGCCACCCCCAGCTCGGCGGCGATGGCGCGAGTGCTTCCGGCCGTGACTCCTTCCCTCGCCATGAAGGCGATGGCCGCTTTGATCAGCTGAGGGCGGCGCTCGGCCGCGGGAACGTGAGCCACGACCGCATTATATCGACTTAGTCCTATGAATAAGTCGCTCGAACAAGTCGGACGTCGATACGGATGTCGTGGCGGCGTGGCCGCTGAGGTCCGGTCCCTGGCCGTGCGGGTCAGTTCACGATGAACGGCGGGTGAATACGTTTTCCTCCAAGACCCGCCCCGTGAAGCGGGATGAACGAGGAGGCAGGCCCGTGAAGGAAAGCCAGTTGGAGACGTGTGTGATCGGGGCGGGACCTGCCGGGCTGGCGGTCGCCAGGGCTCTGGCGGAGCGGAATCTGCCGTACACGCACCTTGAGCGGAACACAGGCCCCGGCGGTATCTGGGACATCGACAATCCCGGCAGCCCGATGTACGAATCGGCCCACTTCATCTCCAGCAGGACCCTGTCGGGGTTCGGCGGTTTCCCGATGCCCGACCACTTCGCGGACTACCCGCCGCACCGGCAGATCCTGTCGTATCTGACGTCCTTCGCCGACGCGTACGGGCTGACGGAGCGCATCGAGTTCGGCGTCGAGGCAGAAAGTGTCGAGAAGAACGCGGACGGCACCTGGACGGTCACCCGGTCCGACGGCCGGGAAAGCGTGCACGGGCAGGTCGTGGTGTGTACGGGCTCGCAGTGGCACCCCAACATCCCCGAACTGCCAGGGGAGTTCAGCGGAGAGATCCGGCACACCGCCGGCTATCGCAGCGCGGAGGAGCTGCGGGGCAAGCGGGTCCTGGTCGTGGGGGCGGGGAACTCCGGGTGCGACATCGCGTGCGATGCGGCCCGGGCCGCGGACCACGCGGTGATCAGCATGCGGCGTGGTTACTGGTTCATCCCCAAGCACCTGTTCGGCCGACCCGTGGACACGATCGCCGCCGGCGGCCCGAAGCTGCCGATGTGGCTGGAGCAGCGGGTCTTCGGTGCCCTCCTGCGGATCATCAACGGTGATCCGACTCGCCTCGGCCTGCAGAAGCCGGACCACAAGCTGTTCGAGACCCACCCGGCCATCAACTCGATGCTGATTCACCATCTCCAGCACGGCGACATCACCGCCAGGCCCGGGATCGCCCGCACGGCTGGCAGAACCGTGCACTTCACCGACGGCACGAGCGACGACTTCGATCTCATCCTGCTGGCTACGGGCTACGTCCACAAAGTGCCGGTCGCACAGAAGTACTTCGGCGACGAGCAGCACCCGGACCTGTACCTGTCGTCGTTCTCCCGCGAGCACCAGGGCCTGTTCGGCATCGGCTTCGTCGAGACCAACTCCGGCGCGTACCAGCTCTTCGACACCCAGGCACAGCTGATCGCCGGGTACCTCCACGACGCCCGGCACCGGCTGCCGAACGCGGAGCGGTTCGCCCGCATGATCCGCGCCGACCGTCCGGACCTGTCCGGCGGCATCAAGTTCGTCGACTCGCCCCGCCACACCGGCTATGTCGACAGCGGGGCTTTTGTGAAGTACCTGGGCAAAGTCGCGGGCGGGATGGGCTGGCGCACCGAGGGCCAGCCGCCGCCGGTACGGTCCCTGCGGCGCGCGGAGGCGGCGGCGTGAGCGGGTTCGACTTCTCCGACAAGGTCATGCTGGTGACCGGCGGTGCGGGCGGCATCGGCAGTGCCCTGTGCCGCCGCTTCGCCGAAGGCGGTGCCCGCTGCGTGGTCGTCGACATCGACGAGATCCGTGCCGGGAAGGTCGCCGCGGAGCTTCCGGGCGCCGGGCACAGGGGCGTTGGCTGCGACCTGATGGACCGCGTCCAGGTGGAGCGGCTGTTCGAGCTGGTCGCCGACTCCTACGGCCGCCTCGACGTGCTCGTCAACAACGTGGGCATGACCAGCGCGGAACGTTTCGACCTGCGCAGCGTCGAAAGCATCGAGCGGGAGATCACCCTCAACCTGACCTCCCCGCTGGTCGCGACCAGGATCGCGATTCCCTTGCTGAAGGCCTCCCGGGATGCCCGGGTGGTCACCACCGTCTCCCTCGGCGGGATCTTCCCGCTGGGCGAGACCCCGATCTACACGGCTTCGAAGTTCGGGCTGCGCGGCGCGATGCTCGCGATCGGCCTCGACCTGCGGAGTAAGGGGATTCTGGCCGGGTCGGTGCTTCCGTCGGCTACCGACACCCGGATGCTGCGTCAGGAGGCCGTGGATGGCGGCAATTCCATGCAGTTCCAGGACCGGCCCCAGCAGCCCGCCGACGTTGTCGCGGCCGTGGTGAGCCTGCTCGACAAGCCCCGCCTGGAGGCGTACCCGCGGCCCGGCGAGTCCCGCCTCGTGCGGCTCGCGATGCTCGTACCGAACCTGCTTCCCAGGATCCTCCCGCTGTTCCGCAGGCGCGGAGACCGCGGCATGGCCCGCTATCTCGAGGAACTCAGGCAACGCGGACTGGCCCGCCGGACCGACGGACGCTGGGAGTTGGTGGAGAAAGCATGACCACGTACGAGACGCTGCAAGTCGTCAACCCCGCCACCGGGGAGCCGATCACCACTCTGCCCGCCGCGAGCGCCGACGACGTCGTCAAGGCCGCCGAGCGGGCCCGGCAGGTCTTCGACGCCGGGGTGTGGTCGCGGCTGCGTGTCCGGGAACGCGCTGCGGTATTGCTGCGGATGGCCGACCTGATGGAACGCGACGCCGAGATCCTGGCCCGGCTGGACAGCGAGGACGCGGGCAAGCCGATCACCGAGTGCCGTACGGGCGACGTACCGGGCGCGATCGAGTCGATCCGCTGGTTCGCCGAGGCGGCCGACAAGGTCTTCGGCCGGGTCGCGCCGAGCGGGCCCGACGGCCTGGGGCTCATGAGCCGCGAGCCGGTCGGGGTGGTGGCGGCGGTCCTGCCGTGGAACTACCCGCTGGCCATGACCGCGTGGAAGGTCGGGCCCGCCTTGGCCGCCGGCAACTGCCTGTTGGTCAAGCCCGCCGAGGCGACTCCGCGCTCGGCCCTGCACCTGGCCAGGCTCGCCGCCGAGGCCGGTCTGCCGGACGGGGTACTCACCGTGCTGCCCGGGTACGGTTTCGAAGCCGGGGCGGCCCTCGCCCGTGACCCCCTCGTGGGGGCGCTCTCCTTCACCGGGTCTACCGCGACCGGCCGCCGCATCCTCAAGGACGCGGCCGACAGCAACTTCAAGCGCGTCTCACTGGAGATGGGCGGCAAGAGTCCCCAGGTGCTGATGGCCGACGCGCTCGCCTACGGGGACGAGCTCATCGGCGACATGGTCGAGGCCGCGTTCCTGACGATGGGGCAGAACTGCACCGCCGGCTCTCGCGTGCTGGTCCACGAGAGCATCGCCGGTGAGGTCCTGGACCGGTTCATGGCGGCGGCGCGGCGACTCGTGATCGGCGATCCGGCCGACCCGCGCACGCAGCTGGGGCCGCTCGTCAACCGCGCTGCCTTCGACCGGGTCGTGGCAGCCGTGGAGGCCGCCCGGGTCGGCGGCGCCCAGATCCACACCGGGGGACTGCCCCACGGTCTGCCTTCGCGCGGCGCCTACTACCCGCCCACGGTGATCACCCGCGTCCCCGCCGGCAGCGACGTCCTCACCAAGGAGTTGTTCGGCCCGGTCGTCACCGTCCAGACCTTCACCACGGAGGACCAGGCGGTACGTATGGCCAACGCCACCGAGTACGGGCTCGCCGCGTCCGTATGGACCCGCGACCTCGACAGCGCATGCCGGCTGGCACGCGGCATCGAGGCCGGTGTGATCTCCGTGAACGCCTACAGCGAGGGCGACATCACCACCCCCTTCGGCGGCTGGAAGCAGTCCGGATTCGGTGGCGTGGAGAAGTCCACCAACGCCTTCGAACAGTGGACCCGGGAGAAGACGGTCTGGATTCGCACCCGCTGACCGCGGCCTCAGAAGCGGTCTGCACGCATCCGCTCGCGCAGGTGGACGGGGGAGGTGCCGTGCCAGCGGCGTACCGCGCGGCGCAGCGCGCGTTCGTCGGAGAATCCCGCCCGGCGGGCGATGTCGCGCAGCGTCAGTTCCGGGCGGAGCAGCAGCTGTTCGACGCGTTCCCGGCGTACTCCCTCGACGAGAGCCTCGTACGTCGTGTCGCAGTCGGCCAGCCGGCGGCGGAGCGTCCGCTCGCTCGTCGCGTGTCGCCGTGCCTGCTCGGCGAACGAGGGGATCGCCGGGAGGCTCTGGGCGACGGAGATCTCCAGAACCTCCAGCAGATCCTGCTGGTCGCGGCGTGAGGCCAGCTGCGCGTCGAGCAGCTCCAGAGTCGACGCGTAGGTCACCGGATCCCGGCCGGGCATCCGGGCACGGGCCCAGGCCGGGTCGATGACCATGCGGTTGGCCGGGGCGCCGAAGCGGACCGGGCAGCCGAACACGGCACCGTACGGCTCGCTTCGGCGCGGTGGAGGAAAGGCGAATTCCACCACTCTGGGCGCGAAGGCCGAGCCGACGGCCAGCCGGGACAGGGTGACCACGGAGGCGAGTCCCTCCTCGATCAGGAAGACGGCGACCGCCGGGTCCGTGGCCGGATCGGGGAGCTCGGCGTGCAGCACGAAGGCTCCGTCCTCCTCGCCGATGCCGGCCGACCACACCACCATCGCCCCGGACAGGTTCTGGTATTTCACTCCCGTCTCGATAGCGTGCCGCAGAGTGTCGTCGGCCATCAGGGCGAAGCCGAGCAGGCCCCAGGCGGTCAGGTGCTGTGCCGCTCCGACCTTCAGCCCCAGGTGCTCGTCCCCGGTGAGCTCCAGCGCACGACGTATCACCGCGCTGCCCTGCCGGTACGACACCCTCAGTGCGGCGGAGCGCATGACCGTCTCGTCCAGCCCGACCTGCTCAAGCAGGGGTCGCAGATCGTTGCCGCGCTCGTCGGCGACCGTGACGAGATAGCTGAGGATGTTCGGTTGGATCGTCGCCGATGTGCTGCGGCTGGTCCCCGGAGTGTTCGCGGGGTCGGGGGCAAGGGACATCGCACTCACCTTCTCCTGGGCGACCACTGTAAGCGGCCGGGCAGCACCGGTCGCGTCGCTGGCCTCCGAAGTCCCCTGTACGGCCCCTGGCGTCCTGCGCTCGCGTTCCGCCCCTGGCTACGGTTTCCGCAATCTGCCCGCATCGACTCGCCGGCCGTCCCCACGCACACAGGAAACGAAGGCGCGACAGCATCATGTCCTTTAATGCATCATCCCGGGCTGGGTACGGGCGCCCGGTCTCAAAGGTCGGCGCCCGAAGGGTCGCCACCATCGCGTTCGCCGCGCAGGGCGCCTCCGTCGCAGCCGTGTACACGACCGTTCCCGCCGTCACCGAGCGCCTGGGACTGGCTCCGCTCCTGACGACCGCGTTGATGGTCGCGGTGGCCCTGACGGCAGGGGGCGGCAGCTTCCTGGGGCTGGCCGCGATCCGCCGAGCCGGTCCCGTCGCCACGACGCGCGGGGCCATGCTCGCGGCGGCTGCCGCGCTGGTGCTGATCGGCTGGGCTCCTGGCCAGGCCGCCGTCATCTGCGCGTATGCCCTCTTCGGACTCGCTGTCGGTGCCCTCGACGTCGGCGTCAACACTCGGGCGGCTGAGATCGAACGCGCCTACGGCCGCAGTGTTTTCGGCTCCTTCTACACGGCATGGAGCGTGGGCGGTGTGCTCGCGGCACTGCTCACCGCCGGGGCGGCCCGGTTGGAGTGGCCCGTGGCCGGCGACCTGACACTGCAAGCAGGCATCGTCCTGCTGCTCGTCTCCTGTATGCACACTCACGCCCTCCCCGCCCCTGTGCCGCCCTCGGACGCCGTCGCGCAGCCGTCGCTCGGGCGCCGTCTGTGGGTCCGGCTCATTCCGTTCGGCCTGGTTCTCCTGGTCGTCTACGTGGTTGAATCCACCGTTTCGGCCTGGTCGGCTGTCTATCTCCGGCAGACTCTCACCGCCTCCCTCGCGGTCGCGCCGCTGGCGTACGCGGCCTACCAGGCCGGCACGGTCATCGGCCGAGCCGCTGCCGATCGGCTCGTACAGAAGCTCGGCGCGGTCGCCGTCGTCCGCACCGCGGCCCTGCTGGCCGCGGGCGCCCTGGCAGCTCTGGCAGCTGCGCCGAGCTGGCCGTTCGCCGTTCTCGCGGCCGGGGCGGTGGGCCTGGGGGCGTCCGTCCTGGCCCCGCTGTGTCTGGCTTCCGCCGCTCGGCTGAGTCCCACGGCCTCGGAGGCGGTCCTGGCACGCCTGAACCTCTTCAACTACGTCGGCGTCGTCACCGGCGGTGCCCTGAGCGGACTGCTCGGCTCCACCGGCCACTTCCGTCTCGCCTACGCGCTACCGGCCACCCTGGTGGTTCTTGTCCCAGCCGCCGCCCGCCATTTCACCCGGCCTTCGAACTCGGCCCGAATGGAGAGCCTCCCCCAAACGCTATGAGAGGCAGATGCGGGCGATGCCCGACGGTGAAGGGGGTCATGCAGAGGTGTTCGGCGATCTCGTCGTTGGTCGGTCCGGTGCCAACCAGGGCCATGACCACGTGCTCACCTGGGGTGAGGGTGGGCAGGTGCCCGAACGGCAGCACTCGGCTGGATCGAAGTACGATGCCGCCGCAGATCTCACCGGGGCGGGCCAGGACCGATGCCAAGGCTGGCCACAGTCCGGGTGCCACGCCGACGCCCCAGATATGCGGCGTTCGCGTTGGGTGGCCGGCGTGGGCGGAGTCTCTGTGCGTTGGAAGGACACTCCGCTGCTGGTGATTGTCGGGACAGGCGCCGCGTGGAGCAGTAGCCTGCGCCCTTGCACCGGAGAGATCCGTTGTTGCTGATGGGGGGCGTTGCTCAGAGGTCAATCCTGGGTCCGAGGTGGCCCGCAAGTGGCCGGAAGGGCCGGGAAAGATCAGGAAGCGATCGGCCTGGCCAGTGCAGTAAGGCGGCGCTGACCTGTGGAAACGGGAATCGTGAGGCAGGATCGGGAAGATCGCGGACAATCCTCGAAGGACTCATAATCCGTCGGCCGTGGGTTCGAGTCCCACCCGCCCCACTCCGCGCTACGCGGGCAGAACCGTTTCTACCTGCGGAACCTGAGGAACGGAGGCCGCCCCGCCGAGGCGGCGGCACCCGTTCACTCGTCCAGATCAAGATCAAGTGGCCCTACAGGGGCCCGAACGGTCGAACAGCCGCCCAGAGGGGCCCGTTGGCGGTCATGCGGCCTTCCGGGGACGTTGTTAACAACGTCGGTCGGCACGGCTCCGCGAGCCCCCGGAGCGAGGGCTGGGCGAGGCGGGCGCACCCCATTGAGAGACATCCGGTCTCTCTGGCCTGGTGATGAAGAAGCGGAGCAGAGCGAAGTGCGGTCGCTGGTCTTCCGGGTACTGGTCGTTCAGGTCCTCGACCCGAAGTATCTCCAAAGCCTGACTGGCGCAGTGGTCCCGGATCCATTTGAGAGCGGCGTCGGCCGCGTGCTCTTGGCCCCTGCCGACGGTGTGAATCTCTCCGAGGAGGGGGCTCTTGGCCCCGTCTGCGCTCCGACCACCCACGTGCTTCCGGTGTAGCGGGCGCCGTGGGCGAAGAGGACGGCGACCTTGCTCCGGAACGCATTGGGGGAGATCTCCCGCTTCTGGTGCACGTCGTACGCCACCTCGCGGGGTACGACGGACAGCGTGGACTCGGCTTCGGTTCGTATCATTTCGGGCAGCACGCTGGTGTAGGTGTCCGAGGTGATCTGCCGGGAGGAGCGACCCAGACGCTCTTGGACGACCTTGATATCCGCTTTGCCTAGCAGCGCCAGCGTTGCGGAGATGTGCCGGAGGTCGTGGAGGCGGACAGGTGGCAGGCCGGACAGTTCCACCAGGCGCTTGAAACGTCGTGAGACCCAGTCGGGGTGCAGCGGCTCACCGTTCTCGTGCGTCCACACCCGGTCCGACTCGACTCGGGCTTCCACCCCGGCCCACTCGTTGAGTTCCTTCGTTTCCTGGTCTTGCCATCGGCTCAGGACTTCGCCGTGGTCCAGGCTCAGCCAGTTGGTGCGCACGCTTTCGGCCTTGGGCGCCTCGCCGTACTGGCGGTAGGCGACTTCGACTATCTGCGCCGAGGTATGCAGCCAGAGGGCGTCGAGACTGACTTCGGGCCAGGGCAAGGCGCACATCTCGCCGAAGACGAATGTGTGCCACAGGGAGTACAACCGGTCGCCCTTGACGGAGTCGAGGAACTGGCCGGTCTGCTCGGGGGTCCACACCATGACAGGGCCCGGCCTCTCGCCCGTCTTCTTCCAGTGGGCGACGCGTTCGGGGGTCCAGACAAGGGGCTTGGGTCGCGTGACGGCCGGCAGTTCAACGAGCTGTGCCCAGTTCTTGGCGAACGCCTCCTCCGTCTTGATGCCCCCCATCGCCGCCACGAGCGGTATGGTGCGCTGCTGGTGCTGTTTGATGTGGCGGTCGGTTCAGTGACCCCGCCTGTCCTTGCTGTCTGCGGGGGAATACTCGGTGGGGAGCAACGGCGTGTGGCGCTGGCCCTGGGCGTTGCGTGCGGCTTCCAGCTGGGCTGCTTCGGCAAAGGCGTCCGCCTCGGCGGCACTTAGTCCCGCATTCCGTCCGGCCGCGCGTGCAGCTTTCTCGATCTCTGGCTGGCGGTATTCCTGAAGAGCCAGCGCCGCGTCGTCGATCTCGATGACACAGCGGTACCGCTGGAGTCGCGTATTGCCCTTAGGTACTTCGTGTAGCACGACGTCGGGGCGGGAACGAGTGAGCGCCAGCCACAGAGGTCTGAGGAGCTCAAGGTCCCGCTGTTCCTGGAGTCTCGGGATGGGGCTGGCCATGGAACTGGCCAGCTGAGTCGGGACAGTGGTGCCGACCACGCTCAGGAACAGTGAGGTGTACAGCAGGAAGTCGTTGATCATCTCGGTACGTGGTCCGGAGAGGGGCAGACGCAGCCACGGGAGATATCCGAGCGCAACGAAAGTCGGCTTATTGAGAATGTATCCGTAGCCGATGGCTGTGCCGGTCCCGATAATGCCGAGGCCGAGACGCTGGCGGCCCGGGGATGCCGCGCGGACTTGTTCACAGCAGAGGCGTGTGGCCAGGACCGCTGCCGTGCCCATGTAGCCGAGCCAGAACACCCAGTACAGGAATACCGAGGTCTGATCTGTGTTCGTCAGCTCGAAGCCTCTGCCACTGGGGCCGCGGGGAATGAAGGGCGATACCGCGATCATGATCGGTCCGGTGAGGCCTCCAAGCCCGTAGCGGATACGGCGCGAGTGCGGATCGGTGCCGCGATCGGCCATGTTGGCCACGAAGTCGAGGACGCTGCCGGCGGCGACGATACCGGTCAGATGCTTGAAGAGGAGGTGCTCGGCGGTGAGACCGAACCGGTTGAGAAGTGTGTCGATGTGCGGCTCGCCCAGGGCGGCTACAACGCTCAGAGCGGCGAGGGCCACGGTCAGCGGCCGTTGTTGCGGGCTCTTCCCTGGCCGTGTCACACGCCAAGCCGCCCTTTGTGGCAAGGCTGGATGCTCGAAGTCGAAGGCTTCCGCGTCGACCGCCAGCACATGCCCGACCTCAACCGGATCGTGATTGCCGTCGCCCCTGCCACCAAGAGCCACGAGAACGCTGACCTGACCGCCTGCACCGTCGCGGGACGCGGCATCCCGCCCGCCACGACGTACGGGGACAATCGGCCCCGCGGCTACGTCCTGCACGCCGAGCAGAAGCGCCACACACCGACCGCAGCGATGCGCCGCTGCGCTCTACCACCCGTACGAAGCCGACTGCGCGGTCATCGAGGCAAACAACGGAGGCGACTACCTGCCAGCTCTACTGGAACAGGTAGACCCGACTGTGCCGTGGCGCGTCTTACACGCCACCAGGGGAAAGCGCGCCCGCGCTGCCCCGGTTGCGCAGCTGTACGAGCAGACGCGCATCAACCACGTTGGCCGTGCCCGTGTGTTTGCGGAGCTGGAGGAGCAGATGACCACGTTCGTCGGCATGGGCGAAGCCGAGGACTCCCCGGACCTGCTTGACTCCCTGGTCTGGGCGCTCTTCCTGGAGCACCAAACTCACGTTGGTCAAGGCGATGATCAAAGACTGTCCGGGCGACGCTGACCAGAGCGAGTCTGACGGGTCGCGTCATGCAGACCGTCCCCACCGCCAGAGCTGCCATCGCTCCGCCGTCCGTCCCGCCTTCCCAGTCGGCCGCGAAGGCCTTGGGCGGGCCGGGTCAGCGGCCCCACTCCCGACAGCCATGTCACCCGAATGGCGCAACATGATGTGCCACCCGTATGGGTGAAGATCAAGATGGCTAGTGCCGCAATCGAGGCAATCCATGAAAGGGGAACCAAATGCCCATTCAACGAATCCTCGCCGCCGTCATCGCCACGGCAGCCCTCGCCGGACTCGGCCTCACAGGCGCCGCCACCGCCGCCACCGCACAGGGCGCCCCGTCCTACGTCACCCCCTCTCAGTGCAGGGAGGGCGGCGGAGAGCCCCGGATCGACTTGCCGGGCAACCCCTGCGTGGGCGGTACATACGACGGCCAGGCGGTCGACTAAACCCCACAAGGCGCCCCGCAGCCACTCGCCGCGGGGCGCTCCCGCGCGAGCGTAGCCGGGAGAGTGGCAGGGACTGTGCCGACCCGTCGGACACGCCCCAGTACTGCAGCCGTAGATCGTGATCTTGTGGGTGGGGCTGGGATCAGGCGACCGGATCGATATCGGATCGCGTGAGGCGGTCACCCGCTGGCACGCTGCCCCCATGGATCACGCAGAAGTACTGCTCATCGGAGGACGAGCTGGTGTCGGCAAGACGACGGTGGGGTGGGAGGTTTCGGCGCTGCTGCGCTCCGAGGCGGTCGCTCACGCGATCATCGATGGTGACTTCATGGGGCAGGTGCATCCGGCTCCAGAGGGGGACCCGCACCGCGCGGAGATCACCGAGAGCAATCTGACTGCGGTGTGGGCGAACTTCGTCCAGCGCGGCTACCGACGCCTGATCTATACGAACACCGTGAGTGTGTTGCCGGAGGCGGCGGGCATGTTCGAGCGTGCCATGGGGGCCGGAGTGGGGATCATACGAGTCCTGCTCACCGCCTCCGATGCCACCGCCCGCGAGCGGCTGGTGGGACGTGAACTTGGCTCAGAGCTAGAGCAGGAGCTGGAAGGAAGTGTCCGCAAGGCGCGGCTCCTGGACCAGCGGGCCCCCGCGGAGACCGTGCGAGTGGCGACGGACGGACGGCTTGTCGTTGACATCGCGCGGGAGGTAGTGGCTGCCACCGGTTGGGCCGGCCCTCACTTCGCCCGCAGATCATAATCGTGTTGATGGACTGGTCCGGGAACCGGCACGGCCACCGGTGATCATCAGTGTGTGAAGACAGAAGATCAGTCAGTGGCTGCAGGTCACAGACTAGATCCTGCCCGTTGGCAGGACATGTTCGAGTCCCTGATGGGCCGCATCGCGCCGCGGTTCGCGCGGGTGGAACCGCGGCGCCGGGCAAGGGAGTTCGTCCTTGGCCTGTAGTCGGACCTGCCGCGCAAGAACTGCTGGATGCTCGCCGAGCATGCCGGGAACGCGATCCCGGATGGCTTGCGGCATCTGCTGTCCACCTGGGCCAGGAGGGATGCCGATGCGGTCCGCGACGACCTCTGCGGCTTCGTCATCGAACATCTGCAGGACGACGAGGCGGTGTTGGTCGTCGATGAGACCGGCGATCTCAAGAAGGGCACCACCACAGTCGGGGTCTAGCGTCAATACACCGGCACCGCCGGACGCATCGAGAACAGCCAGGTCGCCGTCCACCTCGCCTACTCCACCTCGCGCGGTCACGCGGCGATCGACCGGGAATTGTATGTTCCGCGCTCCTGGACCCGGGACGCGGCCCGCTGCCAGGCCGCCGGGATACCCGAGAGAGTGCGCTTCGCCACGAAACCCGCACTCGCCGCCCGTATGATCGGCCGCGCCCTGGATGCCGACGTCCTCGTGTCCTGGGTGGCCGGCGACGAGGTCTATGGGAGCAACCCGCACCTGCGGGCCGCGCTGGAGCACCGGCAGCTCGGCTACGTCCTCGCCTGCGACCACCAGATCACCACCCGCGCGGCCAAAATCCGCGCCGACACCCTGGTCAAGAGGCTCCCGAAACGGGCCTGGCAGAAGCTTCCGCCGGCGCCGGAGCCAAGGGGCATCGCTCCTACGACTGGGCCCTGGCCGACATCGCCGACGAGGGGTCCGGCCACCGGCATCTGCTCGTCAGCCGCACCGCAGCACGGGCAAACTCGCCTTCTACCGCTGCTACTCGGCAACCCGAGTGCCGCTGTCCACCCTCGTGAAGGTGGCCGGACGCAGATGGACCGTCGAAGAGACCTTCCAGTCTGGCAAGGGTCTGGCCGCACTGGACGAGCACCAGGTCAGACGCTGGACGTCCTGGCACCGCTGGGTCACCCTCGCCATGCTCGCCCACGCCTTCCTGGCCACGGCCACCGCCCACGAACGCACTCACGCACCCGCCGCCGATGACCTGATCCCACTGACCTGCAACGAGATCCAGCACCTGTTCACCACACTCGCCACCCAGCCCACCCACACAGCTGCACACCGGCTCCGCTGGTCCGACTGGCGACGCCGCCATCAGGCCCGGTCCCGTACCTGCCACTACCAGCGCCAGGCCGTCTACCAGCCATAAAGATCACGATCTACGGCTGGAGTACTGGCCGGTAGCGGGCTCATCGCCTGCCGACTGGGCGTCCAAGTCGGCGCGGACTACCCGATCCCACTGCATCGCTCCTCGCACTGCGGGCTGACCCCGCGCCCCCGCCAATAGGATCTAAGGGCAGGCGCACGCGGAGCAGACGAATACTGATCATCACCGGTCGACAGCTCCGCCTTGGATCCGCGCGGCCCTCGACCCTGGATGGTTGTACATGACTTCTGTCTCCCCTCATCTCGATCCTGCCCAGCCCGCACAGGACACGGCAGGCTCGCGACCTGTGCCGCAGCACAACGATCTCTTTCTCCAGCCGCGCTACACCGTCGACTTGCCGCCGCTGGACGAGGAGGAAGACACCTTCTCCCCGCCCCCACCCCGGCCCGCACAAAAGCGGCGTGGAGCCACCCGAGGTCGTTGACCGCAGACCATCTCGCCAGGTTGCGACCGGCGGTCTGCGCAGCGGGCTGGACTGCATTGGCCAGCTATCACCGAGCATGGCCATGTATCGCTGAACGTCACAAAGGTCGGCGCGTCGACTTGGGAAATGAATCGAACCCATGGCCTACGTACGGCTGTGGCGCACGCCCCCCTTCCCCCCTGACCTGATCAGGCTCAAGGCAAACTGGCAGCGCACGTACGCGGCGCTTGTCGGCCGCGTCCCGTGCACACCACTGCGCTGCGGCGCCGCCTGCAGACCTTGTCCGCGCAGTAGCTGTGGCATCCGTACTGTCTGGCCGGGCCGGACGCAGATACTTCGGGAAAGATCAGGAAACGGCTGGAGGGCTTGGGACGGAAGGAACGCTCTGATCCGGTCGGCCGTGGGCACGTCCTGGCCGAGACCGGCTACCGCGTCCACCTCGACAAACCGGAAACAAGTGGTAGCTGCCCGGCGGACAGATAAACCTGGTGATCGGTGCTCTCGGCCGTGGGGTGCGGCAGACGCGGTAGGAGTGCCGCCTGTCGGCGCGGGCGCCGGGGCGCGATGCGGTGTATCCAGGACATATGGCTTCTCGACGACTCGGCAACGGTCGCTGTTTGTCAGGGGAGCCACGTCATGTCCTGCTGGCGGTACCGATCGCGTTGATCGCGATTGTCACGGTGGTCGACATTCTCGCTCCGGCCGACGTCCACCTTGGGCCCTTCCTGGTCGCCGCACCCGCTGTCACAGCGTCGTTCGCCGGACTGGGCGACCGGATGCATCGGCGCTCTCGCCGTCCTGGCCCAGACCGCGGTCGCGGTAGTGCGCACCAGTCTTATTACGGCGGGGTTGAAGTGCGCGCCGGAGACCGGGCCGAGCAGGGTGATCAGGACGCCGAGCCCGAAGACGGTGGCCAGCGAGTTGGCCAGCAGCTGGGGGTCTGGTTCCCAGCGTGGTGACATAAGCCAAGGGTATTGGGATGGGGTGAACTCGACCGGAGGGGGCGGGCGTTGGGGTGATCCGTGCGTACAAGTTCCTCATGCGGCCCACCGTCCGGCAGGCTCAGGCACTCGGCGCGACGCTGTGGGATCACTGCTCCCTCTACAACGGGGCGTTGCAGGAACGCCGTGACGCCTACCGGCATGTCTCGAAGACGAGCGTCAGATACGGGATGCAGACCGGCGTTCGCCGCGTTCTTCCGCCGGGTCAAGTCCGGTGAGACGCGATTCCGTGGGGTGACCTGGTTCGACACGGTGGAGTTCGCGAAGGACGGGGACGGCTGCCGGTGGGACTCCACCCCGCACGACCCTGTTACCCGCGTCCGCTTCCAGGGCGTCGGCCACGTCAAGGTCAACCAGCACCGCGCCGTGGCCGGCCGGGTCAAGACCGTGTCGGTCAAGCGCGAGGGTCGTGAGTGGTTCGTCGTGCTCACCACCGAGCAGGACCAGCCCGAGCCGCTGCCCGCGACCGGCTCCGTGGTCGGCATCGACCTGGGCATCGCGAACTTCCTCGCCGACTCAGGCGGCGGGTTCGTGCCCAACCCGCGCCGCGGCCGCCGGGCAGCTCCAGGCAGCGCAGCGGGCACTGTCCCGGTTCCCGCGCCGCAAGGCGAAGGACCGCACCGCCAATCACCGGCGCGCGGTGGAGAAGGTCGCCCGGCTCCACGGCAACGTGCGCCGCCGGCGGCTCGACCACGCACACAAGACCGCGCTGGGCCTGGTCCGCGCACATGACGTCATCGCGCACGAGGACCTCAGGATCCGCAACATGAGCAAGGCCCCCGCGCCGAAGCCCGACCCCGGCCGGCCGGGCGCGTTCCTGCCCAACGGGGCCGCCGTCAAGGCCGGGCTCAACGCGTCGATCAGAGATGCCGGATGGGGGGGTGTTCCTGACGATCCTGCACGCCAAGGCTGAAAGCGCCGGACGGGAAGTGATCGCCGTGGACCCCCGCAACACCTCCCGCACCTGCCCCGCATGCGGGCACATGGTGAAGGAGAACCGGCCCACACAGGACAAGTGCCACTGCGTCGCCTGCGGCCACCACGCGCACGCCGACACAGCGGCAGCCGCCAACGTTCTACGGGCCGGGCTGGTCCGTCGCAACGCCAACCCGGCGTAACGAGAAGCCCCGTCCTTCAGGACGGGGAGGAGTCACGTGGTCGTCTCGCTGATACCTGAGTGCGTGGACGTACTGCACGATTGCCTTGCGCGGGCACGCGCCTCCGGCGCCGTCTTCGCCCGGACGGTGGCCGAGCCGCCGTGGGGGCTGCGGCTGGCCGGCTCGATCCAGCTGGCCGTGCACACCGTTGTCCGGGGGAGGGGATGGCTGTGGCTGGACGACCCCGGCAGCGCGGTGGAACTCGTGCCGGGGGAGGTGACGCTCGTCCGCGGTGGCCCCGATCACCACATCGCGCACGAGCCGGGCGCCGAGTGCCTCGAACCGGAGGACTTCCGGGCCCGGCACGCCTACGACGGGAGTTCCGAGGACCCGCGGGCGACGGTCTTCCTCTGTGGCGACTACCGGTTTTCGGGCGACATCGGCAGCGGGCTGCTGGAGGCACTGCCGCAGGTGCTGACCCTGTCGGCGGCGATAGTCGACCCGATGCGAGAGGTGATCGCGCTGCTGTCGTACGAGCTGACCGCCTCCGAGCCCGGCCAGCCCACCGTGCTGGACCGGCTCCTCGACGTTCTTCTGGCGCTCGCCATCCGCAACGACTTCCGCCGGAGCTCGACCGCACCCGTTGGTACCCGGCCTCCGCGGATCCCCGGCTGAACGCCGCGCTGCAGGCCATGCACGAGAACGCTGGCCATCCCTGGTCGGTCCCCGAACTCGCCGCGATCAGCGGTCTGTCCCGCGCGGCCTTCGCACGGACCTTCCGCGACGCCCTCGGCCAGACTCCCATGCAGTACCTGACCGACTGGCGGACGGCTCTCGCCCGCGACCACCTCCGCACCGGCGAACTCGGCATGACACATATCGCCCGCACTGTCGGCTACAGCTCGCCCTATGCCTTCGCGGCGGCCTTCCGGCGCCACCACGGCGAGCCGCCCGGGACCTGGCGGCAGCGGGAGTCACTCCGCACGCAGGCAGGCCCCGGGAACGATCCCCACACCCTCTGACACCCGCCCGTCACTGCCCGCATGACACCCGCCCGACTCTCTCCGCACCAGAACCAAGGCCCCGTTGGGCAACCTGCCGAGACGGAATTCTCATATGGTCGTTGGCAGCGCCAGTTGGCCACCTCGGACGGACAGTGGGACAGAGCGCCCGAAGTCGTCGCCGTAGCCGCGCTTTCGCGCGTCGGTCACAGACTCGTGAAGAGGTCGTCGAGCGGAGCCGGTACCTGTCCGGGGTCGAGGTGCTCGACCAGGAGATGCCCGTAGCGGATCTTGCGACCCTTCTTCGTGCCGAGGAAGCGCCGCAACTGCTGCTGCCGGGGCCGACCGTGGTGTGCGGGCTGGTGCAGGAAGGTCTGCCAGGCCCGCAGGTCGCCCTCGGCCTGGATGATCTCCTCGACGCGCGCCGTGCCCAGCGCGCGGATGAGTTCGTCCTCCAGGTCCGCCACGCACACGAAGAAGCCCCGGTGCGGTGCCCGGGCTCGCTTCAGGCCGCGGTCGTAGAAGCGCTGCTCGCCCTCGTCGCACAGTCCCCTCAGGTGCAGGCCAAGACCGGGTGGCCCGAGAAGACCGGCGTAGTGGCCGACACTCATCGCCCCGCCCATCGATACGACGCCCACCCCTTCGGCGGCCAGGTCCCGGCCTCGTCGTGCGGCCAGCGCCTCGATGGCCGCGAGGTCACTCGGTCCTTCCAGCAGCACCGCCGTCCGCAGCCCCAGTTGCACCACCAGGTCACTCGCCGGTTCGCCGGGACCGCCGGCCGCCCAGCGGCTGACCGCGTCCCGGAATGCGCTGATGTCCGCCATGAAGCGAGTCTGCACTTTCATCGACCGGCATGGCACGGGAATATTCGACGGCCCGGCTCGACGGGTCCGGCATTCTCGTCACCTGGGCCTGTTGATCCACTCCATCGCTTGCGGCACTGAGCCGGCGGCACTGAGGCGACGGAGGCTCGGGGTGCCGACGTCGCCTGAGCCGGACGCTGAAGCAGACGTCGGCGGCGAGAGGGGAAACTCGGCGATGCCGGACGGGACGCCTGTTGCCGGTTCGGTGGGCTACGTCGGATGATCCGGCTTCAGGGAGCCGGCAGTTCGCCGTCGTCGACCGGTTGTGTCTCGTTGTGGCTTGGCTACGGGGACACCGCTGCGGGTGCCGGATCCTTCGTGCCCACGCCGGTCGTGCGGAAGCTGGTCCGGAATGCGCCGGGTGTCACGCCCAGGTGTCGTACAAACGCTCTGCGGAGCGACTCGGGTGAGCCGAACCCGGTGCGCCGTGCCACTACCGGCAGGGAGTCGTCACCCGTCTCCAGCAGCGCCTGGGCGGCCTCCAGTCGGACCTGCTCGACGTAGCGGCCCGGAGTGGTTCCCACCTCTTCGTCGAAGAGCCGGGTCACGTGCCGGACGCTGACGCCTGCTCTGCGGGCCATGGCCGTGAGTGTGTGGTTGGCCCCGGGGTTCTCGGCGACGGTGTCCAGGACCCGGCGGAGCATCTCCTGGCGCGTGTGCGGCGCTCGGGAGCGAACGCTGAACTGGGACTGGCCGCCCGGCCGTTGCATGAAGACGACCATGTCCTTGGCGACCGACCGGGCGACCTCCGCACCGTAGTGATCTTCGACAAGGGCCAGGGACAGGTCGATTCCGGCGCTGACACCTGCCGAAGTCATCATCTGCCCGTCCCGTACGAAGATGGCGTCCGGCTGGACCCGCACGGACGGGAAACGAGAGGCCAGTTGCCGTGAATGCCGCCAGTGCGTCGCGGCGCGCCGGCCGTTGAGAAGTCCGGCTGCGGCCAGCAGAAATGCTCCGGTGCACACCGATGCCGTGCAGCGGCTCTTCTCGTTCAGTTGCCGGACCGTATCCAGCAGAGTGTCGTCCTTGATCAGCGTCTCCCATTCCGGGCCGCCCGGGATCACCAATACGTCGCACGGTTCTTGTACGTCGGCGGCGGACAGGTCGGCGCTGAGGCGGATCCCGGCGGAGGTGATGACCTCCGCCCCGTCCTCGGACGCGATCTGCACCCGATAACGCCCGCCGAACTCGTTCGCCGTCGTGAACACCTCGATGGGGCCGGTCACATCGAGCAGTCGCACGCCCGGAAAGACAAGCACGGTCACGATGAGCGGATCCGTTGCCGGGTGCTTGTGGTTCATCGGATGCCTCCGGGCTGTGCGCGGTGCGGACACTGGATCGGCAGGGTGTTGGCGATGGCGTACCCGTCGGCATGCCGCCGCCGTATCCCCTCGGGATCGGGGCGAGAGCCTGGCGAACGGCCCAGGCGGCGACGTGGTCGACCCCGATTGCCTGGCGCGCCCTGCCGCGTGTCCTGCGGAACGCGGCAGGGCGTGTCCTGACAGGCGCCGCGGGCTGTACGAGCCCGGTCAAGGGGCCGTAACCGACCTCGGTCCGCCCAGTCGTCGGATCTCCGTGTACTCATCATGTGCCGGTGACCCGGGCCCAAGCCACGACCGGTTTGCTACCTGCTGGGAGCCACAGCCTCTCAGTCCGCCTTCCGTGGCGGCTGATGGACCCTCCGTGTCTCCGGTCACGGCGCCGACGGTCTCCACAGCGACAGACCCGGATACGCCACGCCGGTCGAGGCCATGAGCGGCTTCGCGCACCTGGTGGGCGAACCGGGCGGACCGCCCTCCCCGACGGGCACCGCGCAACTGCCACCGCTCGAAGGACAGGAATCATGGCTCGCGCTGTTCTCAGCCTCGGCCCTCGCTCAGGGTGACCACGGCGCGGACCGCCCATGACGCCCCACACCGCGGCCGCCATCCGGATCACCCGCGCGTCGCGGTCGTCATGGTTCTGGCCAACCGGGCCGCGCGGTGACCAGCTGAGCGCGGCCGACTCAATCGCGGGCGTGGCGGGGTGGATTTACTAGGACGTCCAACTATATGCTCCTGAGGAATACCCGCGGTGCAGGGAAGCCGGTGTGAAACCGGCACGGTCCCGCCACTGTGACCGGGGAGTACGTCGTCGAGCAGGACGCCACTGACGAGCGAGATGTCGGGAAGGCGGACGGCGCGCGCTGATCCGGGAGTCAGGATACCGGCCGCGGTTTTGTTCCGTGTTGTCCACGAGGATGGAGCAGACACGCATGGCATCAATGTGCACCCACGACCCTGGTGGTCCGGACCGACGGGCATCGACTGCCGCGCGTCCCGCCTGGCAGGTACGGCCCGTCACGCGTCCCGCCGGACGGGTACGGATCGTCACGCGTCCCGCCAGGCAGGTGTGGACCGTAACGCGTCCTCCCGGACAGGTACGGATCGTCACGCGTCCCGCGGTACGGACGCCGAGTCCCGAGCGTCCGGCGGATCGGGCACGCGCTCACACGATCCTCGCGGTCTGAACGGCCTTTCTCTGACCTATGCCGTCTCGCGCGGCCCCCGCACGCACAAGGCCCTGCCTGTGTGTGCCGGTGGTCGGCGCGCCATCCCCGGATCCCACCTGACGAGAGCAGGCACCCATGGTCCGTGAACACGACCGCGCCACCGTACGTGAGTTGAGCCATTTCATCGGCGGAAAGCACATCCCGGGAACATCAGGGTCCTACGGCGACGTCCACGACCCCAACACGGGCGAGGTGCAGGCCCGCGTCCCGCTCGCCGACCGCGTCGAGACCGAGGCGGCGATCACCGACGCCGCGGCGGCGCAGCGTGAGTGGGGCGAGTGGAATCCGCAACGCCGTGCCCGAGTCCTCCTCCGCCTCCTCCAACTCGTCGAGGGCGAGCGGGACGCGCTCGCCCGACTGCTCTCCTCCGAGCACGGCAAGACGATCGCCGACGCGCACGGCGACATCCAACGCGGCCTGGAGGTGGTGGAGTTCGCCGCCGGGATCCCGCATCTGCTGAAGGGGGAGTTCAGCGACAACGCCGGCACCGGCATCGACGTCCACTCCTTGCGCGTCCCGATCGGTGTGGTGGCCGGCATCACCCCGTTCAACTTCCCCGCGATGATCCCCCTGTGGAAGGCGGCTCCCGCGTTGGCCTGCGGCAACGCGTTCATCCTCAAGCCCTCCGAGCGCGACCCGTCCGTACCACTGCGGCTCGCCGAACTCTTCCTCGAGGCGGGCCTGCCGCCGGGCGTCCTGAACGTCGTCCACGGCGGCAAGGAGACCGTCGACACCCTCCTCGAAGACCCCCGCGTCGGCGCGCTCGGCTTCGTCGGCTCCACCCCGATCGCCGCGTACGTCTACGCCACAGCCGCGGCCCACGGCAAGCGTGCCCAGTGCTTCGGCGGCGCCAAGAACCACATGATCGTGATGCCGGACGCCGACCTCGATCAGGCCGTGGACGCCCTGATCGGAGCCGGGTACGGCTCGGCGGGGGAGCGCTGTATGGCGATCTCCGTCGCCGTCCCGGTCGGCGAGGACACTGCCGACGCCCTGGTCGCCCGTCTGAAGGAGCGCATCGGCTCGCTCCGGATCGGCCGCAGTGACGACCCCGAGGCGGACTTCGGCCCCCTGGTCGGGCGGGACGCCGTCGACCGGGTCCGCCGTTACGTCGACCTCGGTGTCGAGGAGGGCGCGGAACTCGTCGTCGACGGACGGGACTTCGTCCTGCCCGGGCACGAGAACGGCTTCTTCGCCGGTGCCTCCTTGTTCGACCGGGTCACCCCCGCGATGCGCATCCACCGGGAGGAGATCTTCGGGCCGGTCCTGTCCGTGGTTCGCGCCGCGGACTACGAGGAGGCCCTGCGGCTTCCCAGCGAGCACGTCTACGGAAACGGTGTCGCGATCTTCACCCGGGACGGCGACACCGCCCGCGACTTCACCCGCCGGGTGAACACCGGCATGGTCGGCGTGAACGTGCCGATCCCCGTCCCGGTCGCCCACCACACCTTCGGCGGCTGGAAGCGTTCCGGCTTCGGCGACCTCAACCAGCACGGTCCGGACGCGATCCGCTTCTACACCCGTACCAAGACCGTCACCTCGCGCTGGCCCTCAGGCCTTCGGGAAGGCGCGAGCTTCACCATCCCGACGATGGGCTGAGCGCGATGACCACCACCCTGCTCACCGAGGACCAACAGGCCCTCGTCGAGACGACTCTGGACTTCGCCCAGGACCACCTAGCGCCGCACGCCCTGGACTGGGACCGGCACGAACACTTCCCGCTAGACGTCCTGCGCAAGGCCGCCGGGCTGGGCCTCGGCGGTGTGTACGTCCGTGAGGAGGTGGGCGGCTCGGGCCTCACCCGTGCCGACGGCGTCCTTGTCTTCGAGACCCTGGCCTCGGGCTGTCCGTCCATCGCGGGCTATCTCTCCATCCACAACATGGTCGCCTGGATGATCGACCAGTACGGCGAGCCGGCTCAGCGGGAGCGATGGCTGCCCCGGCTCTGCGCCATGGAGGACCTGGCGAGTTACTGCCTGACCGAACCGGGCGCCGGATCGGACGCCGCCGCTCTGCGCACCCGTGCCGTCCGCGACGGCGGCCACTACGTCCTGACCGGGGTCAAGCAGTTCATCTCCGGCGCGGGAGCCTCCCAGGTGTACGTCGTCCTGGCGCGCACCGGCGCCGACGGCCCGCACGGCATCTCCGCGTTCCTCGTCGACAAGGACGACCCCGGCCTCTCCTTCGGCCCCAACGAGCGGAAGATGGGCTGGAACGCCCAGCCCACCCGCCAGGTGATCCTGGACGGCGTCCGACTGTCCGCCGACCGGCTGCTCGGCCACGAGGGTGAGGGCTTCCGCATCGCCATGAACGGCCTCAACGGCGGACGCCTCGGCATCGCCGCCTGCTCCCTCGGCGGCGCCCGCAACGCCCTCGACCGCAGCCTGGCCCACCTCGCCGAACGGCAGGCGTTCGGCGGGCGCCTTCTCGACGCGCAGGCGCTCCAGTTCCGGCTGGCGGACATGGCGACCGAGCTGGCCGCCGCCCGCGCGCTGGTCCACCAGGCCGCCCAGGCACTGGACCGCGGCGATCCACAGGCGCCGCACCTGTGCGCGATGGCCAAGCGGTTCGCCACCGACACCGGATACTCCGTCGCCGACCGGGCTCTGCAACTGCACGGCGGCTACGGCTACCTGAGCGAGTACGGCATTGAGAAGATCGTCCGCGACCTGCGGGTCCACCAGATCCTGGAAGGAACCAACGAGATCATGCGCGTCATTGTGGCCCGTGGCCTGACGGAGGCATTCCGATGACCGACACAGACGACACCGTGCCGCCGGCCGGTACCGACGACTCCCTGCTGCTGCGTACCGAGGGGCGTGCCGCATATCTGACCCTCAACCGGCCCAAGGTGCTCAACGCCCTCACGCACGCGATGGTCCGCCGTATCGACGTCGCGCTGACGGCCTGGGAGCACGACCCGGCCGTGGAGACCGTCGTCCTCACCGGCGCGGGGGAGCGGGGCCTGTGTGCGGGCGGCGACATCCGTGCCATCCACGACGACGCCCGGAACGGGGACGGGACGGCGTCGGCGGCCTTCTGGCGGGACGAGTACCGGCTCAACGCCCGCATCGCCCACTACCCGAAGCCGTACGTCGCCGTGATGGACGGCATCGTCATGGGCGGTGGCGTCGGCGTCTCAGCCCACGGCAGCGTCCGGATTGTCACGGAACGCTCGAAGATCGCCATGCCGGAGACCGGCATCGGCTTCGTACCGGACGTCGGGGGCACCTATCTGCTCGCCCTCGCGCCCGGGGAACTCGGCACGCACCTGGCGCTGACCGGATCCCCGGCGGGCGCGGGTGACGCTCTGCTGTGCGGGCTCGCCGACCTCTACGTACCGTCGGACTCCCTGCCAGGGCTGCTCGCCGCCCTCGCCCACGCGCCGGTACGACAGGTCCTGGGCGAGTACGCACGACAGGAACCGTCCGGTGAACTCGCGGCAGCACGGCCCTGGATCGACGCCTGCTACGCCGCCGACACCGTCGAGGAGATCATCGACCGCCTCCTCGAACACGGCGGTAGCGCGGCCAAGGAGACCGCCGAGACCCTGCTCACCAGATCCCCCACCTCCCTCAAGGTCACCCTCGAGGCACTCCGCAGAGCCCGGCGGCTCGGTCCGCTGGAGAACGTGCTGGACCAGGAGTACCGAGTCTCCTGCGCGGGCCTCACCGCACCCGACCTGGTGGAGGGCATCCGCGCCCAGGTCATCGACAAGGACCGCAGCCCGCGCTGGACACCGCCGACGCTCGCCGAGGTCACGGATGCGGACGTCGAGCGCTTCTTCACGCCCCTCGGCGAGCGGGAACTCGGCCTCGCCGCATCCGACACCACGCAGGAGGTGCCCTGGTGAGCAGGACCGTCGCGTTCATCGGGCTGGGACACATGGGCCGTCCCATGGCCGCCAACCTGGTCAAGGCCGGCCACCGGGTACGCGGCTACGACCTGTCACCCGCATCCCTGAAGGCAGCGGCCGACGCGGGTGTCGAGCCCGCGGCATCCGCGACGGAGGCGGTGGCTGGCACGGATGTGGTGATCACCATGCTGCCTGCCGGACAGCATGTGCTGGAGCTGTACCAGGACATCGTCGGGGCCGCCCGGCCCGGAACCCTCTTCGCCGACTGCTCGACCATCGATGTCGCCGACGCCCGCACCGCCCACGACAGGGCGGTCTCGGCCGGGATGCGGGCCCTGGACGCGCCGGTCTCCGGCGGAGTCGTCGGCGCCGAGGCGGCCACCCTCACCTTCATGGCCGGCGGCGGCGAGGACGAGTACGCCGAGGCCGAACCCCTGCTCGCCGCCATGGGCAGGAAGGTGGTCCACTGCGGCGGCGCGGGCGCCGGACAGGCCGCGAAGATCTGCAACAACATGATCCTCGGCATTTCGATGATCGCCGTCAGCGAGGCCTTCGTACTCGGCGAGAGCCTGGGCCTGTCCCACCAGGCGCTGTATGACGTGGCCTCCGTGGCGTCCGGCCAGTGCTGGGCACTCAGCGTCAACTGCCCGGTGCCGGGGCCGGTGCCGACCAGCCCCGCGAACCGTGACTACCGCCCCGGCTTCGCCGCCCCGCTCATGGCCAAGGACCTGGGCCTGGCGGCCGACGCGGCCAGGGCCGGTGGCGTCAGGGCCGAACTCGGTCTGCGCGCGGCCGAGTTGTACGCCGCATACGCCCAGGGAGCAGGCACCGCCGAGGACTTCTCGGGCATCGTCCGGACGATCAGGGACCAGAGCGGAGAACAGGCATGACCACCGATACGACACCGGCCGCGACAGACGCGTACGACACCATCCTCGTCGAACGCAAGGGCCGGACCGCCTTGCTCACCCTCAACCGGCTCCACGCCCTCAACGCCCTCAACCTCCAGGTCATGAACGAGGTCGTCGCGGCCACCGAAGCCCTCGACCGCGACCCGGATGTGGGCTGCATCGTGCTCACCGGATCGGCGAAGGCGTTCGCGGCCGGAGCCGACATCAAGGAAATGCGGCCGCAGAGCTACCTGGACATGTACCTCAGCGACTGGTTCACCGCCTGGGACCGGCTCGGACAGCTGCGCACGCCGACCGTGGCGGCGGTCGCCGGGTACGCGCTCGGCGGCGGCTGCGAACTCGCCATGCTCTGCGACATCCTCCTCGCGGCCGACACCGCCGTCTTCGGCCAGCCGGAGATCAAACTCGGCGTCATCCCCGGCATCGGCGGCTCCCAGCGGCTCACGCGCGCGGTCGGCAAGGCCAAGGCCATGGAACTGTGCCTGACCGGCCGCACCATGGACGCGGCCGAAGCCGAACGGGCCGGCCTGGTCTCGCGCGTGGTGCCCGCCGACGAACTGCTCGGCGAGGCACTGGCGGTCGCCGAGACCGTGGCGGGCATGTCGCTGCCGGTCGCCATGATGGCGAAGGAGGCGGTCGCCCGCGCCTTCGAGACAACCCTCGCCGAGGGCGTCCGCTTCGAACGCCGACTCTTCCACGCGGTGTTCGCCACCGCCGACCAGAAGGAGGGCATGAGCGCCTTCATCGACAAGCGCCCGCCCCACTTCACCCACCACTGACCCACGCGCAACAACGCCCGGGCCGCCGCCCGCAGGAGAACACCACACCCGGCGGCCCCGGTGTCCCTCGGCGGACGACCAACTCCGCCTCCGCCGACCCCCGTCCCGGTCGGACGGCCCGCCCCTCCACCGGATACGGCACATACGTACGCCGATCGCGATCGATGGCCGGCCGTCCGCGGCGGCGGTCGGTGAGAGGAGGGCTTCGCCGGCGGCCACGACGACAGTCTCTGCCCGCGCCCGAAGCGGTGGCTGCTCGTTCCCGGCGGGCCGCGGCCGGGCCGGGTATTCGGCCATCGTCTACCCGGCAGGGGCCCGCACCGGCGTGACCACGACCCCCGTGATTGCGCTGGTCGTCGCCGGACAGCTGCCCTTCACCAACAGACGGACGCCGGCCCCTTCGACACTCGCACGTTCCGTTCCGCTGCTTCGCCGCCGACACCGAAGGCCATGCAGGAACTCAGCACAACGCTGCCGCCGTAGAGGAATGGCCAGCCCAGCGTGCCAGGCGGCACTCGTGTTGCCGTGGACGGCGTTGGGCCGACTGTCGGTGCCGAGTGCTTGTATTCGTGCCATGACATCATCGGTTTTTCCGGCGCCGCCCGATCGCATTCAGCGGCAGGACATCACCGTCATGCAGCAGGCCACCGTCGATGAGCTGACCCATATTCAGCGGCTTTGGCCGTCGTTCGAGCAACTGGTCGGGCTGCGCGGACGCAAGATGTACGCGCAGATCGACGAACGCCAGAACACTTACACGGTGTGCACACCGGTCAAGGAGCACGACAGCCCGGACCGCCTGGGCCTGCAACTGGGCACCTTGGCAGGAGGCTGGTACCTGCGCGGCCGTCTTGTCGGCGACCCTCCCCAGATCTATGGGCGAATCGCCGATGGCGTCGCCGAGCTGCAGGCAACGCTGCCGGCCGATGACACCCGGCCACTGGTCGAGTTCTACCGCCGCCACGACCAGATTGAGCTGTGGGTGCCGATCCGGTCGTGACGCCGGATCAGCGGTACGGCAGGCCAACCGAGAGAAGCAGCCCATCGCACCCGCCGGTCAGCCGTGTGGTTGGATCGCGCCGAATGAATCGTCGCAGCGGTGGGAGGACACGTCGGCGGCTCGCGCGGTGCGCTTCGCTCCTCGAGGCCCAACACGCCGAGCGTTTCCTGGCCTGCCAGGGCGATGACGAGGTCATCGAACTCGACCTCGCCTTCGACAACGGCGACTTCCCCGCGGGCACGGCGTACCTCTCGTACGGGACGGACAACGTTGATTGACTACGACGGCGAGGCCCTGGACTACGACGCCTCCCGGGGTGGCGAACCGAGGGCGCAGGCGACGGTGGAGGCGCTGGACCGGCTGCTGCCGCGGGGAAGGTGCACGGTCCTGGACATCGCCTGTGGCACGGGCATCGTCACCAGGCGTCTGCTGCGGCCGGACCGTACGGTGCTGGGAGTCGACTGTTCCCAGGGGATGTTGAGGCTCGCGGCGCGCCGTGTGCCGGGCGGCGTCGTACAGGGCGACGCGTCCGGTCTTCCCGTGGCGTCGGGCAGTGTGGACGCCGTCGTGATCGTCTGGCTGCTGCATCTCCTGCTGGACCCGGTCCCGGTGCTGGCCGAGGCGGCCAGGGTGCTGCGGCCCGGGGGGACGCTGATCACCACGGTCGACAAGGACGACGCGTATTTCGTCCCGGACAGCGATATCGCGCGCGTGACGGCAGAGGCGCGTCGTCAGTACGCGCTGCGCGTGCCCGACCATTGCGCCCGGGTGCTGGACTGGGCGGCCCGGCAGGGGCTGGTCGAGGCGGGGGAGACGGAGTTCCCCGGCACGGGACAGGGCCGTAGTCCGCGCAGCTGGCAGGAAGCGATCCAGGCGGGACGCATCCCCTGGGCCGGCCCGGATCGGATGACCGGCGTGTGCGACGGGCTAGCCGCCCTGCCGGACCAGGACACCGCCCGCCCGGATCCGCTCTACCGTGTCCTCGCCCTCAAGTACTTCGGAGAACACACCCGACGTCGAGACAGTCCTCGACCACGTAGTCGCCCCCATGATGTATCGGATCCTCTTCCGCCCGGACGGGCTTGACACCGCGTACGCGCGTCGGCTGGTGGCAGGGCTCCTCGGGTCGACCGACCGCTGACCGCACGCCTCCGCGCGCAGACTCTTCCGCTCCCGAGCCGGACTGCTGTGCCCCTGGAGGCCGCGGCCTCACCACCACTTCCAGGGCAGCTTTTGGCAACGGGCTGGTGCTGCAACGGTGCTTGCCGTGGCCACTGGGTGGGTCCGTTGTTGGCGCCACCCTTCGGACGGGCGAACTGAGTGCGGTGCGCGAGCGGTTCGTGCATCGGTTCAGCCGGGAGAGACCGCGTCAGTCGGTGCTCGCTCATTTACGGGGACCGCCTCCTCAGCCGGGGCGGAAGAACGGCCGGACGCTCGCGGAGAAAGCCGGGCACGCCGGTCCCGATCGCCTCCACCGTCTGCTGAACCCGCATCAGCATGGGCGCCCTCCCCGCACGCTGACCCCGCGACCTTCCGGGTTCCGCCCCTTGCGGCGCCTCCGTCGCCGCCTCGCGGCGATCGCAGGCGCACGCTGATGGTGTGCTGCTGATCTGCCGCCGCGCACCGGCGGGCCTGGTCGTGGAGCCGCTCTCGTTCGTTCAGGCCTGGGCTTCACCCGGACCCTGCGCGCCCGGCCAACCCGTTCGGACGCCCCGACGGTTGTTCGCAAGTATGAATAAGAATCACGTACCCATCTATTGACGCGTTCATAGCACGCGCTTACGTTCCCCTTCGAGAACGTGAGAAAGCGCTTTCTCTTGCACGGCACCCCTGGTCACGGACGAACCTGGAGGCAGAACGATGCAAGTGAGACCCGTCATCGCGTGTGTAAGCCTGCTGGCCGGCGCGCTTGTCGCGCTCTCCGGCACCCCGGCCCAGGCCGCGAGTACCACCCAGTACGTGTCGCCGAGCGGCACCGACAGCGCGGCCGGCACGCAGTCCGCCCCGACGACGCTCACCACGGCGATCAGCCGCATCGCGTCCGGCGGCACCATCTACCTGCGCGGCGGGACGTACGCCTACTCGTCGACGATCACGATCCCGGCGGGCAACAACGGCACCTCGAGCGCCCGCACCACCCTGTCCGCCTACCCGGGCGAGACCCCGGTGCTGAACTTCTCGGCGCAGAGCGAGAGTTCGTCGAATCGCGGACTCCAGCTGTACGCCAACTACTGGCGTCTGTACGGCATCACCGTCCAACGCGCCGGCGACAACGGCATCTACGTCGGCGGCAGCAACAACGTCATCGAGCGGACGGTGACCGCGTACAACCGGGACGTCTTCCGTTACGACGTCTCCCACAACAACATCGACGACGGCTGGGACCTGTACACGAAGACCGACACCGGCGCGATCGGCCCGGTGACCATCGAGTACTCCCTGTCCTACAAGAACGGGACGCTGAGCGACGGCACCGTGAACTCCAACGGCGACCGCAACGGCTACAAGCTCGGCGGCGACGACATCGCGGTCAACCACGTGGTCCAGCACGACATCGCCTACGGCAACGGTCACCACGGATTCACGTACAACAGCAACCCGGGCAAGATGACGATCTCGAACAACGCGAGCGTCGACAACGCCCAACGCAATTTCTCCTTCGACGCGGGCACTTCGGTCTTCCGGACCAACACCTCGTGCCGCTTCAGCGTCAGCGGCTCGAACGACAAGACCATCGGAGACGCCGACAGCTCGAACCAGTTCTGGACCGGCACGAACGGCTCCCGCTGCTCCTCCTACAGGGGAACCCTGGGCTGGTCCTTCGCTTCGGACGGGCACCTCGCCGTGACCTTCGGCGGCAAGGTCGTGACGCCCTAACCACGACCGAGGCGGGGGCTGGGCGCTCGCGTTCGGCAGATACGCGAACGACGTGTCCAGCCCCCGTGTCAGCGCCCCTGCCGTTCTCGACTCGAACCCACCTCGACACATCGGAGAGAACAACGCGCCAAGTCCTCAGGCGAGTTGCCGGGAGGTGCGGACAGTGTGCGGTGCGTCACCCGCCCCGTCAGCAAGATTTATCCCAGCTTCGGGAGATGAGGGAGCGATCGGGGTAGCCCGAATGACGGCAGCACGCTGTTTTCGAAGCGGGTCATGGCGCAGATCCGGTCGCCGGTGAGGGTGAGGACGTAGAGGCCGGTCCCGTGGCTGATGCCGTTGGGGGCGCGCAGGTAGGCGCCGAACGCCGGCTGACCGTTGGCTCGCGTCGGGATGAGGTCGAACCTGCGATCTGCGCGGAAAATGCTGGCGCAGAAGCGGGCCACGACGTCTCGGCCCTGGTATTCGAAGGGCATCGGTGGCATCGACATGAAGACGTCATCGGTGAGAAGGGCCACCAGTGCGTCCAGGTCGGCGGACTCCCATGCGCGGACGAATTTCGCCACGATCGCGTCCTCGGAGGGTGAGTCGGAGGCGGGCGGCGGTTCTCGATCGTCGGTCGTGGGACGTCGGTGGTGCAGGCTGGCGCGCGCCCGTTTGAGGGCGCTTTTGACCGACTCGACGCTCGCGTCCAGCATGTCGGCCACCTCGGCGGCGTGGAACCCGAGGACGTCGCGCAGGACGAGCACGGCGAGCTGGCGAGGCGGCAGGAGCTGGAGGGCGGTCATGAAGGCCAGGGAGATGGATTCGGTCTGCTCGTAGCGGGCCTCCGGGTCGAGCGGTGCGTCGATGACACCCTCAAGCAGGGCGTTGGGAATGGGCTCGAGCCAGACGACCTCACCGAGCCGGGTGGGCTCGGGCGGTTCCACATGGGGCACGTCCCACTCCTTGGCCTGGCGTCGGCCGGCCGACCGGCGCGCGTTGAGGCACCGGTTGGTGGCGATCCGGTACAGCCAGGTACGCAGCGAGGCGCGTCCCTCGAACCCCCCGAAGCCTTGCCAGGCGGCCAGCAGCGTGTCCTGCAGGACGTCCTCGGCGTCCTGGAACGATCCGAGCATCCGGTAGCAGTGCACGTGCAGCTCCCGGCGGTACTGCTCGGTCAGCTGCCGGAACGCCTCGCCGTCCCCGGCCCGCGCCCTGGAGATCAAGTCGGCTGCCGCTTCGCCCATTCTCGGGTCACCTCTTCCCGCATCTTGTCGCCCTTCTTGTATGGACACCGGCGGAGGGGCGAAGGGGGCGGTTGGCGGGCGCCCCTTTCTCGATTTCTCGGTGTCTACCTCAGTGGTAAGTGACCACACAGCACAGGGAGAAGCACCATGGGAAAGATCATCATCAGCGAGAACGTCTCGCTCGACGGTGTCGTCCAGGATCCGACCGGTGAGGAGGGCTTCAGGCTGGGTGGCTGGTACCTCCAGATGGGAGACAACGACCGCGAGGCGTGGGCGAAGCTCTTGCTCGCCGAGGCCCTGGGCGCCGAGGCCCTGCTCCTCGGTCGGCGGACCGACGAGTGGTTCGCCACGCGGTGGCTGTCCCGTACCGGCGAGTGGGCGGACAGGTTGAACAGCCTGCCCAAGTACGTCGTGTCCGCCACCCTCCAAGAGCCCAAGTGGAGCGACTCGCCGGCATCCAAGGGCAGGGTGCTCAAGGGCGACGTGGTGGACGAGGTCTCGAAGCTGAAGCAGGAGCTGGATGGCGACCTCGTCGTATACGCAAGCAGCCGGCTCGTGCACACGCTGATGGAGCACGACCTCGTCGACGAACTGCGGCTCACCGTGTTCCCGGTCGTGCTCGGGGCCGGCGAGCGTCTCTTCGGCGAGACCAGCGACAAGAAGCCCATGCGCCTCGTTCACGCCCGGACCGTCGGCGACGGCCTCGCCTTCCTCACCTACCAGCCGGTCCAAGACGCCTAGCTGTCGCTGCGTCGACGTCGGCCGGCGAGCACCTCCGTGGGGGGTGAGGGGACCGCCCTCCACGGGGCATGCTGGTGGGACCGGAGGGCGGCGCGTCTGTTCCCCCAGCCTTCGCCGCCGGGCGGCCAGCTCCGGGGCCGGCTGGCGATGGAGAGCCAGGAGCACGTCCGAGCCCGGCACGACGCGATGAGCGCGGTGTGGAGCGGACGGTGTCGGCTCGCTCCGCCAACAGTCTGTTCTAGGACGCCGACAACCACGCGCGGTAGCGGCGCAGTGCCCGTCGCTGCTGACGCTGCTCGGTGAGAAGGGCGTACGCGGGGCGGGTGTTGGGCTTGGGACGGCTTCCGCGGGCGATGCGGCGCAGCTGGTGACGGACCTGCGCCATGCTCGCGGCGGAAGCGAGGGCTTTGTCGGACCAGGTCACCGGCCGCAGTTGCCGGTCCGCCTCGCGGCCGTGGCGCCAGCGGTCGGGCAGGTCCGGGGTGACGGCGAGGGCGGTGCCCATCCCGACGAGTGCCACGCCACTGGCGAGGACCAGTTCGGCGGTATCGCGCCGGGTGATGCCGCCGGTGAGCATCAGCGGGAGAGGACTGGTCTTGACCAGGTCCTTCGCCAGGTCCAGGAAGTACGCCTCACGGGCCTGGGTGCGCGCATCGGCGGGGCGGCCGGACATCGCGGGGCTCTCGTAACTGCCGCCGGACAGTTCCACCAGGTCGACGCCGAGCGGTTCGAGCATCGCGATCACCTGCCGAGCATCGTCGGCGTCGAATCCGCCCCGCTGGAAATCCGCGGAGTTGAGCTTCACCGCGACCGCGAAGGACGGCGAGACGGCGGCCCGCACGGCCCGGACGACGTCCAACAGCATCCGAGCCCGGTTTTCCAGGGACCCGCCCCACTCGTCGGTGCGTTGGTTGACCAGCGGGGACAGGAACTGTGAAAGCAGGTAACCATGCGCGGCGTGAACCTCCACACCGTCAAACCCCGCCTTCTCGGCGCGATGGGCCGTGACCGCGTACCGCGTCACCGTGGCCTCGATCTGCTCGGGGGTCATGGCGACAGGGCGACCGAAACGGCTGCTGTGCTTTCCCAGGTCGACCCCCACCGCGGACGGGCCCCACACGACGCCGGGCATGTCTGCCTGGATCTGGCGGCCGGGGTGATTGATCTGCATCCACATCGCTCCGCCGCCGGACTTGCCGGCCTTGGCCCACTCGGCGAACGGCTCCAGCGGCGCGGCATCGTCGAGTACGACTCCGGCGGGACCGGTCAGTGCCTCGGCGTGGACCATGACGTTGCCGGTGATCAGGAGTCCGGTGCCGCCGGTGGCCCAGCGCCGGTACAGCGACAGCAGCTGTCCATCGGGCAGCTGGCCGTCGCCGGCCATGTTCTCCTCCATGGCCGCCTTCGCGATCCGGTTGCCCAATACCTGCCCAGAGCGCAGGGACAGCGGTGAGAAAAGCTCGCTGGCCATCCGGATTCTCCTCTCCATCGATTACAATGTGTGCACCGTTCACATTAAGCGGGCAATGTGCGCGGTGTAAACATAAGGGAGGGTGTTCCGTGCCACAAGCGAATGACTCGTACCACCACGGCGATCTGCGCGCGGCCTGCCTGCGTGCTGCGCGGGAGCTGCTGGAGGAGGACGGCAGCGCCGGACTGTCCCTGCGGGCGGTCGCACGGCGGGCCGGTGTGTCGGCGACCGCCCCGTACCGCCACTACGCGGACCGCGACGCGCTCGTCTCCTCCGTTGCCGCCGAGGGCTACCGCGAACTCGCCGGATACCTGACCGCGGCGCATCCCGCGCCCGCGACGCCTGACGATCTCACCGCGGTCGCCGTTGCCTACGTCCGATTCGCGCTCGATCACCCGGCGATGTTCCGGGTGATGTTCGCGGAGCCCTGCGATCCGGGCAACGAGGAGCGGGTGGAGGCGACCGCCGCCCTGTCGGAGTACGTCCGCGGCATCGTCCGGGGCACCTTTCCCGACGCCGATCCGGAAGCGCTGTCGACCACGGTGTGGGCCCTGGTCCACGGCTTGGCCTTCCTGCACCTGGACGGCAAGCTCGACGCCTCCACGCCCGAGGTGGTGGCCGACCAGGTCCGCACAGCCGTCCACGCGCTGTTCACCGCATCCCCGGTGGCGTCGAAGGCGGCGACCGAGCCGACCGAGCGGGCCAGGGCGTAGTGGCCCGGGGGGACCGGGAACGACCTGACGGGCGGGCCGCGGCCGGGAGGACGGTCGGCCTCAGCGATAGGTGAGCAGATGCGACGGTCGCCGGTGACGTGGACAGCGGGGTGCCGCGGAGCGTGGCGAGACTGCCGCCGGACCTGAGGTGACGACGACCGCGCCCCCGTTCCTGGGGCGGTGGTGCGTCACGCTCCGGCAGAGCGACGTGGCCGTACGCGTACCAGCGCGGATCCTGGCCGAGCGGCTGCTTGAGTCCGGCCGCCTCGGCGACGAGTTGCGCCGTTTCGCGTTGGCGCGCGAGGGTGCCCGACACGAGGTGCGGATCGCGCAGAGCACGACGGGGCAACTCCCGGCCGACACGGCGCGGTCCGGAGGGTGCGAAAGGCCGGATCACGGGTCCGGCGCGGTCATCGTCGGGTCAGTCGCTGGCCGGGGGAGGGGCCGGGTGCGACCGGTTTCGCGGAGCTGATCGCGCGGCGCCACCCACCCCTGGTCGGCGGAGAGCTGCGCCCGCCGCCTCCCGCCTGGGCTATGCGCTGTTGAACTGTCCGCGGATACTGTCCGGCGCCATGTCGATCACGGGATGGCGAGTGCACGCGACTCGCCGGGAACTGGCGCGGCCACGCAAGGCGACGGCGCTCGTGCGGGAGTTCAGCGCCCTGTGCGCTGACCGCGACCAGCGGTCGGACGAGTGGGGCGTGCCGGAGGGCCGGCCGTTTCCGGCCAGCCCAAGGGCGAGTGTGAGGGTGGGTCTCGCGGTCGACACCATCGACTGCTGACCGGCGCCGCCACCGCGGCGCGTCACAGCGTCGCGGTCGTCCCCTCCCCGGACGCGCTGCCCGCGAGCCACTGGTCCCATCCCAGGTTGAAGTCGGCGTAGCCGTTGTCGGCCGGCGCCTTGGCACGGGGCGAGCCGGTGATGGTGACGGGGTCGCCCTGCTTGACCTGGCCGTAGAACCACTTGGCGTCCGACATGGACAGATGGACGCAGCCGTGCGAGCCGCGGGCGCTGCCGCTGCCCGGGTTGGGGTCGCCGGTCGAGTAGTGCACGTACGTGCCGGACTGGGTCAGGTGCACGTCCCAGGGCAGCGTCAGGTCGTAGTAGTTGGGGCTGCCCTTCGTGCAGCTGATGCCGACGCTGCAGGAGGTCATGTGGACCTTCTCCTCCTTGTCGATGACGGCCATCGTGCCGTTCCACGTCGGATACTGGGCGCTGCCCGCGTTGATCGACAGGGTGCGCACCGCCTTGCCGTTCCGGGTCACCTTCATGGTGTGGCCGGTCACCGAGACGTCCGCGCGCACGTCGTCGCCGATGTTGAAGGTGTGGGTGTAGTTGCGCACCCCATAGCGCCCGTTGCCGTTGCTGACGCCGTTTACGTCAGCGTCGATCTTTACCTTCGTGCCGGAGGGCCAGTACGTCTTGGGGCGCCAGTCGGCGCGCTTGTCGCCCATCCAGTGCCAGGCACCGGCCACCGGTTGGGAGGCGCTCACCTTCATGTGCTTCTCGACCGTGGCCCGTGCCTTTGCCGCCACCGGGTTCGTGAAGATCACCGAGATCGGCATGGCCACGCCGACCGTGGTGCCCGTCTGCGGGGTGATCGTCTCCAGCAGCATCGGCGGGCCCGCGGGCTTCGTCGGTGACGGAGAGGCGCTCGCACTAGGCTTTCCCGACGCCTTCGCGTCGTCCCCGCTCGCCTTGTTACTGCCGCCCCCGCCGCAGGCACTCGCGCCCACCAGCATCACACCCGTGACGAATGCGATCCCTATGCCGCCCTTGCGCCGTCCCACGATCTGCCCCGCTCTCTCGCTCTTCGGCCCTGACGAGCCCGACTCCCTGTCAGACAACGACAAGGTGGGGTGCAGTTGCGCGCATCGCGTAAAGCGTGTCTCAAGATTCGGTGCGCACCGCCGGATCGGGGACGATGAGGGGCGCGACATCATGCCTACCGACTTCGCTTGATCACGGCCGTAGTGTTCGCGCAGGAACCCGTCCGTACTCCAGTTGCGACGTGGACGGTGAAGTCGGCCCCGCGCCGCGGGCCGCGGCGCCTGACCCGGTTTTTCGGCCGGTCGAAAGTCCACGGACTGTCGTCCACCGTCGTGTCAGTCACGGGTTGGCGGGTGCACTTCACCCACCGGGACCTCACCTGGCCGCGCGAAGAGACCCCGTTCATACGGGGGTTCACGCCCTGTCCGCCGGTCTCGATCTGCGACTGGACGACCTGGGCGTGCCCGAGGGGCAGCCCTTCCTGATCAGTCCGGCGGGCCAGTACGACGTGACGTTGAACCGCTACTTCTCGGTGGGTCGGTGGGTCGGTGTGACCGGCGTGAGGCGACCGCGGACGATGGTGCGGTAGACACCGATCCAGGTGCGGTCTTCGTGAGATCAGCGGAGACGGCAGATCAGCTCGGTCGGAGCAAGGAGACCCTCCTCGATGTTCTGGAGCAACTTTGCGATCTTGGTCGATGCGTCGATGCCCATCGCCACGTTGATCGGGGCAGGAGGCGTGTCCCCGCCCGGAGGGTTGTGCGGCGTGCTGATCCGGCGGTGCGCATCGCCCGCGTCACGAAGCGACTGGATGGCTCGAGAGCGGTGATCGTGCTCGGCGACGATGTCGAACCCGGCCTTGCGCAGCAGTGAGCGGTATTCCTGGGGGCGGGCCAGGAAGCTGTGTTCGGGCTGCGAGGCCCACGGCAGTGGGTAGCGGACGAGGGTGGGGTCGCCGAGAAGCATGACGTCGTACACGATGAAGAGGCCGTTGTCGGTCAGGACGCGGCCGATCTCGGTGAACAGGCGGCCCTTGTCCTCGATGTTCATGCCCACGTGCAGCATCCAGGCCCGGTCGAAGCTCGCCCGAGGAAAGGGCAGTGCGGTCACGTCCCCCTGCTGGAAGCGGGCCCGGTCGGAGAGGCCCACGCGATCGGTGAGTCGGCGCGCGACGTCGACGTACTCCTCGGTCAGGTCCACGCCGGTGACGTCGGCGTCTGTGTGCTGGGCCAGATGGCGGGCAGGACCGCCCAGGCCGCTTCCCACGTCAAGGACACGCAGCCCCGCTCTCAGCTCCAGGTGTTCGGCCAGCTCTCGCGTCGCCGCATGGCCGCCGATGTGGAACTCGTCCACGCCATGAAGGTCGTCGGTGGTGAGCGTCGTATGCCCCGGGTAGAGGCGGTCGAGCGCTTCGTCGATCTTCCGGAGCAGGCCGCCTTGTCGGTAATGGCGTGCTACGGCGGACGGCTGCTGTGCGGTCACGGGAACGTCCTTCCGGTCATGGGTGATCGAAGCGTGGCCGAAGGTCCTGAGTGGCTTCGGACCGTGGTGGCGAAGAAGGCGGATTCAGGGGTGGTGTCCTAGTCGTGATCGGTCGCGAGGGCGACGTGCCGCCAGGCGTCCATCTCCTTGCGGAAGGTGTCCAGTTTGGCGTCGAAGGCTTGCAGGGTGTCGGCTCCGAGCGGGAGGCGCAGGGGCGGTTCGGGGGCGGCGGCCATCTCGACTATGGCGCGCGCGGCCTTGACCGGGTCGCCGGGCTGGGTGTGGTTCAGGCTCGCGGCGGCTGCACGCATCGCGCCGACGGTGGGCGCGTAGTCGTCGATCGTGTCGGGGCCGGTGTGCAGGCTGGCGGGGTCGAGGAAGTCGGTGCGGAAGAAGCCCGGCTCCACGAGCGTCACGTGGATGCCGAGGGGGGCCAGTTCGGTGTGGAGGGTCTCGGTGAAGCCTTCGACGGCGAACTTCGTGGAGGCGTAGATGCCCCAGCCCGGCGCGGTGGCGAAGCCCACGATGGAGCTGATGTTGATCACGTGGCCAGAGTGCTGGCGCCGCAGTACCGGCAGTACGGCGCGTTGGACGGCGAGCGGGCCGAACACGTTGGTCTCGAAGACCGCGCGGACCGCGGCGTCGTCGGACTCTTCGACGGCGGCGAGCAGTCCGGTGCCGGCGTTGTTGACCAGGACGTCGATCCTGCCGAACCGCTCGACCGCCGCGTCGACGGCCGCTTGGATGCTCTGCGGGTCGGTCACGTCCAGCGGCACGGTGAGCAGCGCGTCGCCGGCGTCGGGAAACTGCTCGCGGACGGTTTCGGCCTTCCTCGCGGTCGCGACCACCTGGTGGCCGACGGCGAGGGCGGCACGGGTGATCTCCAGGCCGAAGCCCCGAGACGATCCAGTGATGAACCAAACGCTCATTGTCTTCTCCGGTGTTCAGGCAGTGGGCAGGTCGAAGGCCGCGCGGTTCTGGGCGATGAAACCCTCGACGTCGAGGGGATCGCTGCCGCCGATCGTCTTCACCAGGTCGTTGGTGCCGGCGAAGACGCCGTTGCGGTAGTCGACGGCCACGGCGAGCAGGTGCTGGATCAGGTGGTCCGGCGCGCCGCGCCCGTGCAGGATGGCGGCGAATTCGTCGAGTTCGATGGGCACGTAGGTGACTTCGCGGTCCAGCGCCCGCGACATCTTCTCGGCGATCTCGTAGTGGTTGAGCTCCTCGGCTCCGTACAGCGGGTAGATCTGGCCGGCGTGCGGGGCGGGGTCTTCAAGGATGGCCGCGATCACCTTCGCCTGGTCGCTTTCCGCGATGGGGGCGTGGCGTCCGTCGGCGAACGGCAGGCGTAGTTCGCCGGTTCCGTCGGCCCAGGTGTCGATCAGCCACTGGGCGAAGAAGGTCGGGCGGATGTGGGTGACGGGGACCGGGGAGTGGTCCAGGACGCGTTCGGCGACCCAGTGTTGGCGTGCCGCGTTGCTGGCGGTGTTACGGCGGGCGGAGATCTGCGACATGTTCACGATCGCCTGGACCCCGTTCTCCTCCGCCGCCTGGGCCACGTTCGCGGTGGCGTCCATCAGGCCGGGGCGGATCGGGTAGGTGAAGTACAGGGCATCGGTCCCCTTGGCCGCCTGGGCCAGGGAGTCCAGGTCGAGGACGTCGCCTTCCACAATGTCCGCTCCGAGGGCGGCGAGCCGCTCGGCGCGCCCGTCGAGACCGCGGACGAGTGCGCGGACGCGGTGCCCGCGCTGGAGCAGGAGTTCGGTGGTGTGGCCGCCGGTTTTGCCGGTGGCCCCGATCACGAGGAGGTTGCGTTCCATGATGGTGATCTCCGTTTCTTGAGAGGGAGCTGGTGGGAAATCCAGCGTCAGTCCTTCGAGCGGGCGCCGCAGAAGATGAGTGGGAGGCGGTGCGACGCCCGTCCGGCAGGGGGCTGCGGTTGCGGGCCCGGTCCGAGTGGCCAAGGCCACGTGGTCAGGGTGTGTGGCGGGGCCGGAGGGCAAGCAGCGCGCCGGCGGCGGCGATTCCGGCTCCGGCCTGGACGGACCAGGCGTGGTCGAATCCGGTGGTCGTGGCTTGGGGGGTGAGGGCGACGAGCAGGGCCACGCCCACGCCGCTGCCGATCTGCTGGCTCATGTTGAGTACGGCGCTGCCGGTGGTGGCGCGTTCGGGTGCGAGGGTGCCGGCGGCTGCGAACAGCGGCGCCTGGGTCAGACCGCCGGCCAGGCCGACCAGGATCAGGCCCGGGAACATGCCGCCCCAGTAGTCGGGGGTGGTGTGCACGGCCGCGATCCAGTAGCCGGCGGCGAGTGCCATGGCCAGCGTGCCGGTCACGGCGGGGGCGGTGCGTCCGAAGCGGTGCTGGATGGGGCCGGCGTTCATCGCGAAGGCGATCGAGGTCAGGGGGGCCGGGGCGATGGAGACGCCGGCGCGCAGCGGGCTGAAGTGCCAGACCTCCTGCATGAACAGGGCGGTGCTGAGCAGGACGATGGCGAAGCCGGCGGAGAACAGGAAGAGGGCCGCGGTGGCGGCGGTGAACTGCCTGCCGGCGAACAGCTGTTTCTCGATCACGGGCGCCTTGGCACGCAGGGTGCGCTCGACGGTCGCGGCGGCGGCCAGGGCGGCTGCGGCGAACAGGGCCACGGTGCGGAGGTCCGTCCAGCCCCATCCCGGCCCCTGGACGGTGGCGAGCACCAGCAGGCTCACGGCCAGCAACAGCGCGAGGGCGGAAGCCGCGTCCGGCACGGCGGCACCTCTGGGCTGACGTACCTCGGGCAGCAGCAGCGCGCCGGCGACGAGGGTGGCGATGCCGACGGGAACGTTGATCAGGAAGATCCATCGCCAGTCGAGGGTGACGAGCAGACCGCCGACGGGCGGGCCCGCCGAGGCCGCGATCGCGCCCACGCCCGCCCACAGGCCGACCACCAGGGTGTGCTGGCGCTTGGGGAAGCTCGGGTAGAGCAGGCCGAGCGAGGTCGGCACGATCATCGCCGCGCCGACGGCCTGGAGAGCCCGGGCGCCGACCAGCACGCCGAGGCTGGGTGCGGCGGCCGCGACGGCGGAGGTGAGGGTGAAGAGTGCCACTCCGGACAGCAGCATCTTCTTGCGTCCCCAGTGATCCGCGATCCGGCCCGCGGGCACGAGCACGGCGGCGAAGACGATCGCGTAGGCCGACAGAATCCACGACACGCTCGCGACGCTGGTGCCCGGGAACGACTGCCCGATTCCGTCGAGAGCGACGTTGACGACGAAGAAGTCGAGCTGTGCCATGAAGGCGACGGCTCCCAGCACCGCCATGATGCTCCATCGGCGCGGGTGACCCGCCTCGGTGGCGGCCGGGGCCGGGGCGGTTCGCGGTGTCGTGGCGACCGCCTGCGGTGGAGCCTGTGTGGACATCCCGTCTGCCTTCCCAGAGGAATGGGCTTGACAGCCCCTTTTTGGTCTGCCTCCAGGAGACACCTCGAGGAATGGGTTGCCAAGCCCCTTTTTGCGGTACGATGGTCACCATGACCACCACCAGCGAAGCGACGGGTCGGAAACTGACCGCCAAGGGCCTGGCCACACGCGAACGAATCGTCAGGGCGGCCGCCGAGCTGATCTACGAACACGGTGCGCAGAACACCAACAACGAGCAGATCCGGGAGGCCGCCGGGGTCAGCGGCTCGCAGCTGACGCGCCACTTCCCCACCAAGGAGTCCCTGGTGCGCGCGGTGCTCGCCTGGCAGGCCGACAGCATTGTCGCCCGCCACCAGGCGCCCGAGCTGGGTGAACTGGACAGCTTCGCCGCCCTGTACCGGTGGGCCGACATGTACGTCGGATCCCAGGACATGCTGCGCGGCGGCTGCACGTTCGGCTCGCTGGCCGCTGAGGTCGTCAAGACCGAGCCCTCTCATCGGGACGCGGTGGCAGACGGCTTCGGGCGGTGGCAGGAGCTGTTCAAGCGCGGCCTGAGCAAGATGCGCGAGCGCGGCGAGTTGCGGCCGGAGGCCGATCCGGCCGCGCTCGCCCACCTGCTCGCCGCCGCGTTCCAAGGAGGAGCACTACTGGACCAGGCGGCCGGTGAGTCCACACCCCTGCGTGACGCGCTGTACGGGGCCCTGGCCTACATCGAGTCATTCGCCGCAGAACGCTGAACGTACTGCGGACCCGCGAGCAAGCAGCGTTCAGAGGGCGTCGGAGGCGACTGGGCGGGGCGTCTGCCGGGACCGGGCCCGTGCTGTGAGTGGGAGTCCTTCGAATGCTTGATCGGCAACGCGCTCCAGCGCTGCTGCGTCGAGCCCGGCCTTGGCCATCACTTCCATGCCGCGATTGACGGCCATGAGCAGTTGGCTGATTTCGGAGGCGCCCGCCTCGGGTTCGAGGTCGCCATGGCGCTGTGCGGCCTGAACGCACTCGGTCAGTGAGCCCTCGATTCTCCTGAGGGCCTGTCGGACTCGTTCGTTGGCCTGCGGATCGTGGTCGACGCCCTCGACGACGAAACCGGTCACCATGCAGCCGAGCCGGTCGGGGTCGTCGTGGACGAACCGTGCCGACTTGACGAGGTATGCCCGCAGCCGTTCCAGCGCGGTCTCGTCGGGGCCTTCGAGTACCGCCGCCCAGGCGGTCTCGGTGCGGTCGCAGTAGGCCGCCAGCGTCTGCAGGTACAGGTTGCTCTTGTCGCCGAAGGCGGCGTAGAGGCTGCCGCGGCCCAGCCCGCCGGCCTTGGCGATGTCGTCAACGCTGGTACCGGCGTATCCGGTACGGCGGAACTGTCGCTCGATGGCCTGTACGACCTTGTCCTTGTCGAAACCTGGTGGGCGTCCCATGGGGTCAGTTTACAGGTCACCCGAGCATTCTTGACATGTCGTTCCAGAACTTCATAGGGTTCTTGACAAGGCGGTCCAGAACTCTGCCGCCCATTACTCACGGCATACCTCGAAGCCCACGGAACGGATGAGACGCATGTCTTCGCAAGATCAGATGGCCCCTGCGCGAGCGCAGACAGAAGGTGGGGGTACATCGAGAACACGGCCGGCTCTCATCCTCGCCGTGCTGGCCATGGCGAGTTTCCTTGGCCAACTCGACGTGTGGATCACCAACGTCGGTCTGCCGAACATCGGGCAGGGCTTGGGTTCGACCTCTTTGTCGGACCTGAGCTGGGTGCTCAACGGCTACGCGATCGTCTTCGCCGCCCTTCTCGTCCCTGCGGGGCGGCTCGCCGACCGTTTCGGACGCAAGAGCGGCTTCCTTCTCGGCATGGCCGTCTTCGTAGCGGCGAGTCTCGGGGCGGCCCTGTCCGGCGACGTATGGGTGCTGGTCGTCTTCCGTGCCCTTCAGGCGGTGGGCGCCGCCCTGTTGACCCCCGCCAGCCTCGGCCTGGTCCTGACGAGCGCCCCCGCCGACAAGGTGGAGCGGTACGTCAAGATCTGGTTCACCGCGGGCTCGCTGTCCGGGGTGTGTGGACCGATCTTCGGCGGGCTGCTGGTCCAGGTCTCCTGGCGGTGGCTGTTCCTGGTGAACATTCCCGTCGGGCTGCTCGCCATCGTGCTGGCCGCCCGGCTCGTGGCCAATGTCAAGCACGAACAGGACGCCCGCATCCCCGACCTGCTCGGCGGCGTCCTGCTGATCGTCGTGGTCGGTGCCCTGGCTCTCGGCGTGGTGAAGGCGCCCGACTGGGGCTGGTCGGACACCCGGGTCGTCATGTCCCTGGTTGTGGCAGTGGTCGGGTTGCTGGCGTTTCTGTTCCGCTCGTCACGGCACCAGGTGCCTGTAGTTGACCTGTCGCTCTTCCGTGACCGGATCTTCGCCTCGGCGAACCTCGCCGGCATGCTGCAACTGGCCTCGTTCGCCGCCCTCCTGCTGTCGACGATCCTCTGGCTGCAGAACCACTGGCACTACTCCGCCATCAAAACCGGATGCGCCAGTCTTCCCGGCCCGATCGGCTTCGCGGTGGCTGCTACTGCCAGTGAAACCCTCCAGCGTCGATTCCGGATCCCGGCCGGCGTCATCGCGGCGGTCGGCAGTGTGATCGCCTCTGTCGGCATCCTTCTCTTCGCCGTTCTGATGCACAACGACCCGAACTACGCCTCCGGAGTCCTCCCGTGCTGGCTGCTCTTCGGGTTCGGCGCCGGCTTGGCGCTCCCGACCGTCGTCTCCTCCGCGACGGTCGGTCTGCGCCCCGAGCAGGCCGCTACCGGCAGCGCGATCGTGACCATGTCCACTCAGATCGGCTCGGTCGTCGGCATCAGCATCCTGGTCGCCATGCTCGGCACCGCCTCCGGCGGAGCCTCCCTGGAGACCTATCGGCACGCATGGCTGGTCACGATGGCCCTCATGGCTGTCGCGGGTGTGGTGTCGCTGGGCGTCTCGCAGAAGAGGGCGGTGGCGGTCCGATGACGGCGTCCGTTCCGGCTCAAGCCTCCCGCGCCGCGGGCCCCGGCAGCGGGCGGGCCCGCTGGCTCGGCCTTCTGGTGGTCTGCCTCGGCGTCATGATGGCCTTCGTCGACGTCACCTCCACCATCTCGGCGCTGGGCGACATACAGAGCGACCTGCACGTCACCGCGAGCACGCTGGTATGGATCACCAGCGCGTACAGCCTCGCTGTCGTGAGCTTCGTGATGTCCGCCGGGACCTTCGGCGACCTCGTGGGGCGTCGACGCGTGTTCAGCCTGGGTGCCGCCGTCTTCCTGGCCGGCAGCGTGGTCGCTGTCTTCGCCGGCAGTGCCGGCATGCTCATCGCCGCACAGGCCATCGCGGGCCTCGGCGGGGCGGCCGTGTTGCCGACGAGTCTGGCGATTGTCAGTGCCACGTTCACCGACCCGCACGAGCGCACCTCCGCGATCGGCATCTGGGCCGCGTGCTCCGGAGTGGGCCTGGCCATCGGCCCGATCCTCGCCGGAGCCCTGCTCGAACACTTCTCCTGGCACGCCGTCTACATCGCCAACATCGTCATCGCCGGCGCGGCCCTCCTCCTGGCCCCGGTCTTCGTGGCCGAGTCCCGACACCCCACCCGCAGACTCGATCCTGCTGGGCTTGTCCTGGGCACAGTGATGACGGCCTCGGCCACCTACGCGATCATTCAGGGTGGCGCCACCGGATACACCAAGGCGCCGATCATCACCATGTATGTGGTCTTCGCTGTATCCCTGTTCATGTTCGTGCGCGTAGAACTCCGGCACCCCGACCCCATGCTGGACCTGAGGCTCTTTCGGAGCGCCTCCTTCTCGGCCGTCATGGGCGTGGCTGCTGTGAGCGTTTTCGGACTGGTCGGCGTCGCCCTGCTCAGCGTGCTCTACATGGAACGCGTGGGACAGACCAGTCCCCTCGACGTCGGCGTGCGCCTGCTGCCGCTGTTCGGAACGTTCCTCCTGGTCACCGTGGTGGCGGCCCGGGTGCTGGTACACCGGGTCGGCCTCACATCCTTGATCAGCACGGGTCTGGTCCTCATCGGAGCCGGGTCTCTCGCGCTGCTCGCGACCGATGCCTCGGGAGGTTACGGGGCGATGTGGCCCGGACTGCTCGTGGCGGGCATCGGCGCGGGCCTGTTGACGGCGCCTTCGACGGCTGCCGCGGTCAACAGTGTGCCGCCACAGCAGGAGGGCATGGCGGCTGCAGCGGTGAACATGGCTCGTCAACTGGGAACGGTGCTCGGTCCCAGCGTGCTCGGAACGGTCGTCACCAGTCGCTTCCCCCGGAACCTGCATGACCGTCTCGTCGAGGCAGGCATCCCCTCGCCGCGGGCGGACAGGATCGTGGAGGGCGCGTCACACGGCGGCGGCGCGACGGACCTCCCCGCATCCCTTGCTCGCGTGGTGGGAACGGCGGTACCGAAGGCGTTCACCGACGCCGTGCACTTGGGCAACGTCATAGGCGGAGTCGTACTCATCGTCATGGCCGTGCCTGCGCTGCTGTTCGTCCGCCAGAAGGTTCACAGTCCCCGGACATCCGCCGAGGCATAAGCACCACGTCAACGGGATGGTGCGAGGCGCCCACAGAACCTTCGGCCGAACAACGTCCCCCGAACAGCCGGTGTTGATCGCTGAGCACAGCCATCAACACCGGCACCGCCCGCGAACTGAGCACCGGTCAGACGGACGGCCGGACCCCCCGGGCGACGCCGTGATCAACCGTCGGGCCACTTCAAGCCCGACTGAAACCGTGCGCCTGACGCCCCGCGCCGGCGTGCGCGCGAAAAGGAGACACCGCCATGGCCAAACTTCTGCTCAGCATCCACGTGCTGGCGGCGATCCTGCTCATCGGACCGGTCACCATTGCGGCGAGCTTGTTCCCGCGTTTTGCACGCCAGGCACTGGCCGCCGGCCCGGAGCAGCAGTCGGCCAAGGGCTCGGTCCGGCTGCTGCACCGGATCTGCCGGGTCTACGCCGTGGCCGGCGTCTCCGTCCCGGCCTTCGGTATCGGCACCGCCGAAGTGATGGGCGTGATGGGCAGCGCCTGGCTCATCGTCTCCATGGCTCTGACAGCGGTGGCCGCCGTACTGCTGGGCATCGCGGTGCTCGGCACCCAGGACGACGTGGTCGCCCAGCTCGACAAGCCCGACCAGGCCTCGACCGCCGCGGAATCCTTGATCGCCCGGCTGCCCCGCCTGTCGATGATCACCGGCCTGTTCGCCCTCGCCTGGCTGATCGTGGTGGTCCTGATGATCGTCCGCCCGGGCTCGACGACAGGCGCATAACGGCTCAACTTCCGCAGTGAACCCCGCGCTCTGCCCATGGCTGTTGAGGTGGTCGTGCATCGGCGTCGTCGCGCCCCGCGGCCTCCGCGACCACGCCTCCGAAGGCACAAGAAGCCGAGGAAAGCGTGGTGCTGACAGGGGTGCGCACTACCGCCGGCGTCGTCCGCGCCGGTGAGACGGCGCGCCGGCCTGCGACTCCAGCCGCAGGCTTCGTCGCTGACCTTATCGACGCCTTCTGGAACGGCAGAGCCGTAATACCCGTTTCTGGGCCGAGTGGGTCCCTCCGCCCGACGGCTTCGGTGAACGGCTTCCTCACCGGCTTGGCCGACACCCTCTGATCTTTGTCGGCTGCGGACGGCGTCCCGCAAGGTGTCGCCCTCCACTCGCCCATTGACGGAGAGCAGAGGGCGGAGGCTCAGGCCTTGCCTTGCAGACGCCAGATCTGGTTCTTCTTGGTGCTGAGGGTGCTCGCCGCATCGCAGGTCCACTGGTGGATCAGGGCCCGCGGCTGGGTGGAGACGTTGGAGACGTCGACGCACTTTCCGCTGTGCACGGCCACGAGTTGGTAGTCGTGGCTGTTGCCGAGTGCGGTGACGGGGCTGAGGGTGAACATCTGGTTGGTCTGGCCGTTGCAGGTGTACTGGTCGACGGCGGCGCCGTCGACCGTGGAGGCGCCTGAGACATCCAGGCACTTGCCGCTGAGCTCGTTGACGATCGTGTAGGTGTTGGTCCGGCCGGCGACCGGTTTGAGGTCGAGCATCTGCTGATAGCCGCCCTCGCAGTAGTACTGCTGGTACTGGGTGCCGTTGGCGGTGCTGAGGTCGGTGTCGTCGAGGCACTGGCCGCTGTTCTGGCTGACGGCGACCGTGGAGATGGTGGTGTTGGACGGTGGCAGCAGGGTGATGGTGTAACCGTCCTTGGCGTTCGACCAGGGGACGCTCACCGACGTGGAGTTGTTGCTCACCGTCAGAGTGGTGTCGGAGATGGTCTCCGGGCCGGTCACCGCGGCCCCGTTGTTGTAGGGGACGCGCTGGAGGACCGCGCGGACCTTGCCGCTCTCCACGACCGACGTGGTGTTCAGGCCGGTGAGGTTGACGGTGACGGTGCCGGTGTTTCCGTTGCTGCCGAGGAGGATCTTGGCGTTCTTGGCGGTGTTGTCCTTGGTCGCCAGGCCGTCGGTGCCGGTGCCGGGGATCAGGTTGACGATGTTGCCGCTCTGCGAGCCGTAGGAGCGGTACATGAACCACTCGCCGAGCGGCACGTACTGGCCGGCGCTGTTCTTGGTGAGCAGGTTGGCCTCGTAGTCGTGCAGGTTCGTGCCCCCGCCCCAGTTGCCGCGCAGTCCGTCGGCGCCGGCCCGTTCCAGGCGGCCGATGAACCAGGCACCGCCGCCCGGGGACTGCATGGACAGCGTCGCGTACTCGTTGATCTGGTACGGCCGGGAGTTGGTCAGCCCCGCCGCGGTGAGGGTCGAGTTGGCGCGGCCGACGTCGGTGACCGGGTCGCCCGGTTCGTCGTGCCAGCTGTAGATGTCCGGGGCGACGTTGTTGGCCTTGACGTAGGACAGGTAGGTCGTCCACCAGGTGTTGGAGGTGTTGGGCTGGCTCGCGGTGCTGGGTCCGACGATCAGCTGGTTGGGGAAGGCGGCCCGTACCTTGGCGTAGAACCGGGACCACATCTGCAGGTACTGGCTCTGCGAGGCGCCCCAGAAGTTACTGCCGTCGGGCTCGTTCCACAGGTCCCACTGGACCGTCATGTTGTTGGCTTTGACGTCACTGATGAGCTGGGTGACGAAGTTGTCGAACTGCGTCCAGCTGCCGTTGTCGCCGGGCCAGCCCTGGCTGGTGGTGCCGTCGGCGCCCCACAGGTCGTGCGGGAGCAGGACGAAGGTGCCGCCCAGGGCGACCGTCCGCCTGTACTGGGCGAGGGTGGAGTTCCAGCGGGTCTGGTAGTCGGCGAGGTTGGTGGCGTAGCCGCCGCTGTTGAGCTGGGCGCCGCCGGCTCGCATGAAGTGCCACTTGATGTCCTTGAAGAAGTGGTCCTGGGGCAGTGAGCCGTCCGGGGCCATTCCGTAGATCGTGCCGGAGGCGTGGTACGTCGGGGCGCCTCCGGAGGTGGCGAAATCCACGGTGACGCTCGTGTCGGCGGCATGTGAGGCGGTGGCGGGCAGCAGGCTCGCAGCCAGAGTGGCCAACAGGACGGCGGCTGTGGAAAGTGGGCGTGGTGAACGCAGGCGCATGTGCGGCTCTTTCGTCGGGGGAGGGGGGAGAGACCGCCGCCCGCTACTTCACGGCGAGCGGGGTGACGGCGATCCGGTCGATGACCGGCGCGTACGGGGACCGCTGGTCGTACTGGTTGTAGGTGTCGCCGTTGAAGTCGGGCAGTTCCGCCGCGGTGAACGACAGCCGGTTCGTGCCCTCTTTCAACGTCACCGGGACGGTCAGTTCCCAGAAGTTGTCGAAGTGGAAGGTCGTCGGGAACAGCACCCTGCGGGCCGGTCCGCCGTTGACCGAGAGGTCGGCGTGCCGGGCGATCGGGTCGGGGTTGTAGTGGGTCGCGGGTGCCTGCTCGCCGTTGGAGTACCGGATGGTCACCGCGTGCCGTCCGGCGTGCCGGGCGGTGACATCGATGGTGAGGGCGTTGGCCTTTCCATCGCCTATGTCGGTGACCGCCTTGCCGGCGGAGGCGAAGGTGTAGGCGTCGGTCACCTTGGCGGCGCCGGTCACGGTGCCGTCCTCCGCCTGGTACACCTTGGTCGTCAGGGTGCCGCTGGACGGGGTGACCCGCAGCCGGTCGAGGGCCAGTTCATGTGAGGCGCCGGTGACGGTGATCTTGTTGATGCCACCGGACAGGAACATCCGGACCCGGTCGGTGCCCTTCCTGCCGCCTCCGACCTGGGGCACGTCGAGTTTCTCGCCGTTGAGGGAGAGACTCGCGCGGCCGCCGCCCAAGTGGTCGACGGACACGGTCGCTTCACCGTCGGTGCGGGAGTAGACCCAGAAGGTCGCGGAGTCGCCCTTGGCCAGTGGCACGGCACCGGCGCCCGAGGTGCCGGGGTAGGTGTAACCGGGCCGGGTTCCGGAGAGGGTGGCGTATTCGGCCTCGTAGACCGCGGGCGCGGTCACATGCCGGTCGCGCAGCGACAGATCCATCTTGTCGACGATGGCGTCGCCCTTCGTGACACCGAGATCCGGATCCTTCGCGGCGAGCGTGATGCGGTGCTTGCCCGCGGTCAGCTTCACCTGGGTGTCGGTGTGACCCCAGACCACCCACTTGTAGCCGAGGGGCAGCCGCAGCTCCTGCGGGTCGGCGCCGTCGACGCGCAGGAAGACGTTGGTCGGGCCCTGTTCCTTCACCAGGTCGTACAGGTTGTAGGAGTTGGCGAAGACGCTCAGGTCGTAGGTGCCGTCCTGCGGGACGTCGACGTCGAAGGCGAGAACGCCGTCGGAGCCGGTGCGCAGGCCGCCCACGTTGTAGGAGCCGGAGGTCGCGAAGCCTCCGACGTTCGTGGGCGTGCCCTCGGGGCCGTTCTTGGAGTAACCGCTGCCGGTGTAGGTGGCGTTCTCCGCCTCGTACGTCTGGCGCCAACCGACGGAGGGCGCGTCCGGTACACCGCCGTTGCCGCCGGGAGAGAGGATGACCTGGTACGCCGACATCTCGTTCATGCCGGTCATGGGCAGGGTGACAGCGCCATCGGCACCGACCTTGAGCTCCTGATCGGCCAGCCGCAGCGGTGGGGCCGAGTCTCCGACCTGGCCGGTCCACGGGATCTCCTGCACGGTGGCGTGCACGGTCGTGCCGAACAGCTTGGGGTCGATGTTCTTGAAGACCACGTCCGCGTCGCCGCCCTTGCCGCCGAAGAGGGCCCTCGATTGCTTCTTGCTCTCGTCGAGCGTGGCGACGCCCTGGAGGGTGTACTGCTGGTTGGGGTGCGGGGCGGTCACCTGCACCGTGTGGCCGGACATCTGACCGTAGGCGTTGAACAGCCACCACTGTCCGTTGCCCTTGTCGGCCTCGACGGCGGAATCGTTGAGGTTGCCGTCGATGTTCCAGTACGCCAGGTCGGCATCGATCTTGGACTCCTCGATGGCGGAGACCCACTGGACCACCTGGCCGGGCACGGAGAGGTGGTAGTTGTGGCCGTACTCGTTGACGTTGATCGGCAGCGGGCCGACCCCGACGTCTTTCTCCATCTGCCGGTACTTCGCCACGTTCGTGCGGACCGAGGCGGGGCTGGACAGCTCGTGCCAGGTCATCACGTCGGGGACGACGTCGTTGGCCTTGGCGTACTGAAGGAAGCCCTTGACCTGGTTGTAGAGGACGCTGGTGTTGGGTCCGGCGATGCGGGCGTCCGGGTCGAGGTCCTTGATGAGGTGGTAGACCTCCTTCCAGGCCTCGAAGTAGTACTGCGGGTCGTTCAGCCAGGAGACCTTGTTGAAGCTCCGTTCGCCTGTGCCGAACATGTTCCCTTCGGGTTCGTTGAAGGGGACGAAGACGACATGGTTCTTGTAGTCGCCCATGGTCAGGACCTGCTGGACCTGCTTCTTGATCTTCGCCTCGAAGTCGGCGAGCCGCGCCGGACCGTCGGCACCCGGCCACTCGTACGGGAAGCCGCGGTAGATGTCGGTCATGTAGATGTAGACGTCCTCGCCGCCGGAGTCCACGAACGGCGGCAGCATCTCCAGGGCGTCCGCCCCCGGATGCTGGGGTCCGTCCTGCGCTTTCGTCGACACCGTGCGGATGTGCATGCCCTCGAGGACGTTACGGCTGGGCACGCCGTCGCCGTAGACACCGTAGAGCGAGCCGGAGGCGCCGCCGTGGAAGGCGCCGGTGTCATCGGCCAGGTCGATCGCGAGCTGCTCGGGCTCGGCCGCTCGGGCCGGGCCGACGGTGGGTGCGGCGAGTAGGGCGGCGAGGGCCGCGACGGTGCTGGCACCGGCGCCGGCTCTTCTTCTGCTGCGTCTGGATCGCACTGAGGTCTCCGTGGGGTGATCCGTGCCGTCCGGGATTCGAACCGGTTCGATGGGCAGCGAGCCGGGCGGGCCTGGTGTCAGACCGTCAGACTCGGTGTGGCGCAGGGAAGATGCGGCGGCTGCATCGAACCGGTTCGCCGGAAGCTAGCACCGGTGGAAATGGGGCAGCAATACCTCCGACGCGGACTGGCCGCCGTTTTCCTGAACTGCGCGCCAGGTATTGACAGGCGACCCGCCCCCTCCTAACTTCCCTTCACGCGAACCGGTTCGACAACTGGCTCGCCATCGAACCGGTTCGAAGAAGGAGTCCCGTGAACATCGGTGAGATCGCCCGGCGGGCCGGTGTCTCCCGGAGCACCGTCTCGTACGCGCTCAGCGGCAAGCGTCCGGTGTCCGACGACACCCGGCAGAAGATCCAGCGGGTCATCGACGAACTGGGCTACCGGCCCAACGCCAGCGCCCGTGCCCTGGCCAACGGCCGGACCAGCACCCTCGGCCTGGTCTTCCCTCCCGCCGGCACCCACTACACCGGCATGCAACTCGACTTCATCGGCAGCGTGGTGGAGGCCGCGGCGGCCTACGACTACGACGTGCTGCTCTCCCCGAGCGGCGCTGACAGCGACCGTTCGTTCCAGCGGCTGCTGGGCGAGCGGCGGGTCGACGGCGCGATCCTGATGGAGATCAGACTCCAGGACGACCGGATCGATCACCTCGTCGCCGAGAACTTCCCGGCCGTCTGCATCGGCCGCACCGCACAGCCGGACGGCGACTGGTGGGTGGGCCTGGACCACACCGCGCTGGCGGCGGCCTGTGTCGACCACCTCGCCGACCTGGGCCACCGCCGGATCGCCCTCGTGAACCGGCCCGAGCGCATGCTGCGCGCCGGCTACGAGTCGGCTCACCGAGGCCTGGACGGCTTCACCAAGGCTGCGGCCGAGCGAGGGCTCACCGCACGGACGTACAACTGCGGCGACGACGCCCCCTCCGGCCACGTGTGCGTGGAGCAGATCCTGCGTGACGACCCGGCCACCACGGCGCTGGTCACGCTCAACGAGGCCGCGCTGGGCGGTATTTACCGTGGCCTGGCCGCGGCGGGCCGCCATGTGCCGCGCGACTTCTCCGTCACCGGGGTCGTGGCCGGCCGGTGGGCGGAGACGGTGACCCCGCAGCTCACCGCGGCGGATGTGCCCGCCGAGCAGATGGGACACCTCGCCGTCGAGTTGCTCGTCGAGCGGCTGGACCATCCCGAAGCGGCGCCACGCCACCACCTGCTCACCCCGCCCATCTCACTGCGCGCGAGCACCGGCCCCGCCCACACCCACCCGGATGCCGGGCCCGGCTCGAACGCCTGACCTTCACCCACTTCCCCCCACGTCCACAGCTCCGCGTCTTCACCGGCCGTGCTCGGCCGGCTGCTTCCCGACCCGCAGCTTCGGCATGCCCTTGCCGAAAACACGAAGGAACGCGCCATGAACGGATCCACCGGACGGCGGCTCACCGCCGCGGCCCTGACCGTCGTCGCCCTCACCACAGGCACCACCGCATGTTCGTCCGGCGGCAGCTCGTCCGCGAAAGGGGAGAACGGCGGCACCTACACCCTCTGGGACCCCTACCCGCAGTTCGCCAAGGACTCGGCGTGGGCGAAGCTGCTCGACGGCTGCGGCACCAAGGCGGGCGTCAAGATCAAGCGGACCGCGTTCGACACCAGCGACCTGGCGAACAAGGCGCTGCTGGCGGCCCAGCAGGACAACTCCCCGGACGTGCTCATCGTCGACAATCCCGTGGTCTCGACCCTGGCGGAGGCGGGGGTGCTGACCACGACGGCCGACAACAAGGTGGACACCTCGAAGGTCGACCCCAACCTCCTCGCGGCAGGCCAGTCGGGCGGGAAGACGTACGGAACACCCATCGGCGCCAACACCCTTGCCCTCTACTACAACAAGAAGGTCCTCAAGGCCGCGGGCATCGACATCGCTTCGGTCAAGGACTGGCCGTCGCTGACGGCGGCCCTGGAGAAGGTCAAGAAGGCGGGCAAGAAGGGCATCACCTTCTCCGCGATCGGCACGGAGGAGGGCAGCTTCCAGTTCCTGCCGTGGTTCTGGGGCGCGGGCGCGAAGCTCACCCAACTGGACTCCTCCCAGGGCGAGTCGGCGCTGTCCCTCTGGAACGGCTGGCTGAAGAACGGCTACGCGCCCAACTCGGTGCTCAACAACACGCAGACCACCAGCTGGCAGGAGTTCGCCACCGGCGACTACGCCTTCGCCGAGAACGGCACCTGGCAGCTCGCCAACGCCGAGAAGGCCGGATTCGAATACGGCGTCCTCCCGATACCCGGCGCTTCCGGTGGCAACGCCGCGGCCCCGACCGGCGGTGAGTTCGTCACCGTCCCCGTCCAGGGCGACACCGGCCGCTACGCCACCACACGCAAGCTGGTCGCCTGCCTGACCAGCACAGACAACCTCTACGCCACCGACACCACCCTGTCCTACGTGGCCCCCACCAGCGTGGTGCAGAACAAGCAGGTTGCCTCCGACGCCAAATTGAAGCCGTGGGTCGAGGCGGTCAAGGCGGCCGAGGGACGCACCAGCAACGACCTCGGCACCAAGTACCCCAAGATCTCGGAGCAGATGTGGAAGGCGGTTCAGACGGCCCTCAGCGGGTCCAAGTCCCCGAAGGACGCGCTCACCGCGGCCCAGAACGCCGTCAAGTAACCGGAGCACAAGGGTCGTTGATGAACCACACGACACATCTGGCGGACCGTGGGCCCCTGCTCGACCGGAACGGGGCGGACACCGCCGCTCCGTCCCCGGCCCGCACGGCACCCCGCCGCCGTCTCACCTCCCAGCAGTGGGCCGCCTGGGCCTTCCTCGCCCCGGTCACCCTCTACCTCGGCCTCTTCTACGCCTATCCGCTGTACCGCAACCTCGACCTGAGCCTGCGGCACTACACCGTCCGCTCCTTCGTCCAGGGCAACGCCCCCTTCACCGGCCTCGCCAACTACCGCACCGTCTTCGACGACCCCACCTTCGCTCCGGCGCTCACCCACACTCTGGTGTTCACGGCCGTCTGTCTGTTCTTCCAGTACGCCATCGGCCTGGCCCTCGCGGTCTTCTTCAACCAGCACTTCCGGCTCTCCGCCACCCTGCGCGCCCTGTTCCTCGTACCGTGGCTGCTGCCGCTGATCGTGTCGGCCTCCACCTGGTCGTGGATGCTGAACAGTGACTCGGGTGTGGTCAACGCCGCCCTGCACGCCGTGGGCATCGGTCCGGTCAACTGGCTGACGTCGCCGTCGTGGTCACTGGCCTCGGTGATCATCGCCAACGTCTGGATCGGTATCCCGTTCAACCTGGTCGTGCTGTACAGCGGCCTGCAAGCGATCCCCGGCAGCCTGTACGAGGCGGCCGCCCTCGACGGCGCGAACGCCTGGCGGCGTTTCTGGCACATCACCTTCCCGCTGCTGCGCCCGGTCTCCGCCATCACCCTGCTGCTGGGTCTGGTCTACACGCTCAAGGTCTTCGACATCATCTGGATCATGACCAAGGGCGGCCCGGCCGACTCGTCCACCACCTTCGCCACCTGGTCCTACCGGCTCGGCTTCGGCAACCTGCTGCCCGCCTTCGGCCCCGGAGCGGCCGTCGGCAACCTGCTCGTCGTCGCCGCCCTGGTCTTCGGCCTGGTGTATCTCAGGGTCCAGCGAAAGCAGTACGCCCCATGACGACCATCGCGACAGCACTCCGCCAGCGCCGAGCCCGCCGGACCAGCTGGTGGAAGACCGCCACCGGCCTCGCCCTCACCGCGATCATGCTGTTCCCGGTCTACTGGATGCTCAACGCGTCCTTCACCCCCGACCAGGACATGCGCAAGAGCCCGCCCGACCTGTTCCCCGTGCACGGCACGCTGGAGGGTTACCGGGCCGTCCTGGACGACCAGTTGCCCTACCTCGGCACCAGCCTCGTCATCGGCCTGGGCACGGTCGTCCTGACGGTGGCGCTCGCCGCACCCGCCGGCTATGCACTGGCCAAACTCCGCCCGCGCGGCGGCGGCGTACTCAGCTTCCTCTTCCTGGTCGCCCAGATGATCCCCGGCATCATCATGGCGATGGGCTTCTACGCCATCTACCTCAGCCTCGGACTGCCCCAGTCGGTGCCCGGGCTGATCGTCGCGGACTCCACCCTGGCCGTCCCGTTCGCCGTACTGATCTTCACCGCGTTCATGTCCGGCATCCCCGACGAGCTGCTCCAGGCCGCGAAGACGGACGGAGCCGGACCCCTGCGCACCTTCTGGTCGATCGTCCTGCCCATGAGCCGCAACGCCGTCGTCACGGTGTCCCTGTTCGCGTTCCTGTGGTCCTGGTCCGACTTCGTCTTCGCCAGCACCCTCGCGGGCGGCGGCACACACGAACCGATCACGCTCGGCATCTACCACTACATCGGCAACAACAACCAGCAGTGGAACGCGATCATGGCCACCGCCGTCGTGGCCTCGCTGCCCGCGACGGTCATCCTCGTCCTCGCCCAGCGGTACGTCGCCGCCGGCGTGAGTGCCAGAGCGGTGAAGGACTGACCCCGTCCGCTCAGCGCCGGTGACCCTGCTGAAGAAACGAGTACCGCTTGATGACCGCCGCCCGATCCGGCCCGGCCTTCTCCATCCACGACATACCGTTCAGCACGCACGGCTCCTGGTTCGGCATCTCGCCCGTGCTGGGCGAGAAGACGCGTGCCGAGGATCTCCACCTCGTGTCCCACCAGAACGGCATGCACGCCGTCCTGTGTTTCGTCCCCGTCGATGCCACGACGGGCGAGCGGGTCGAGACCCGCGTCACGGCGACACCGAGTCAACTCAGCTGGACCCACGAGAGTGGGCACATCGACCTCGCCTACGAGTCGCCGGACACGATCCGCCTGCGCGGCAAGATGGCGGGCCTGCGCGTCACCGCAGCGGCGCAGACGCTGACGCCCTTCACCGGCACGTACTTCTATCGCGACCCGGTGGACGGAGCTCACGTCTTCACCTCGTACGAGACCGGCCGCCGCTACCGGATCACCGTACTGTCCGGCATCGTTCGCGAGATCTCCGGCAGCCAGTCCCTGGGCGGCGCCGAGCGTGGCCTCACGGTCACCGCGGAGGCCGACGCCATCTGGGAGGCAGCCATCCAGGAACTCGACAGCGCACGCCGGCCGTATAGCTCATCGACGACGTTCGACGAGGTCGTGGCCATGGCGGAGCGGGCCATCGGCGCCTTCACCGACGCGGTCGCCCCTTGGCGATCGCCCGGCACCCCGGCCGCCGAACTCGCCGCCTACGTACTGTGGTCGGCCACCGTCGACCCGGCGGGCCTCGTCCGCCGGCCCGCCGTGCTGATGTCCAAGCACTGGATGGACAAGGTCTGGAGCTGGGACCACTGCTTCAACGCTCTCGCCCTGGCTTCCGGAGCGCCCGCGCTGGCCTGGAACCAGTTCGCTCTGCCCTTCGACCACCAGGACGAAAGCGGCGCCCTGCCCGACTCCGTGACCCACTCGGAAGTCCTCCGCAACTTCGTCAAACCGCCCATCCACGGCTGGACCCTGGCCCATCTGCGCCGACGGCTCTCCGAACCCCTGAGTCGCGCGCAACTCGCCGCCGCCTACGACATGTTGCGGCGCTGGACGGACTTCTGGCTCACCGCGCGCCGCGCACCTGGCGCGAACCTGCCCCACTACCAGCACGGCAACGACAGCGGCTGGGACAACGCCACCACCTTCGACCCCGAGCGCGTGGTCGTCACCGCCGACCTGGCCGCGTTCCTCGCCCTCCAACTGCGCGAACTCGGCGCCCTGGCAACGGAACTCGGCCTCCCTGCAGCGGCCCGTGACTGGTTGCGAGCCGCGGAGGCGACCCAGACCGCGATGCTCGACGAACTGTGGACAGGGGAGAAGTTCCTCGCTCGGGGCGCCGACAGCGGCGACACCTGGAGCAGTTCCAGCCTGCTCGACCTGATGCCGATCGTGCTGGGCGAGCACCTGCCCGAGAACCTGGGCAAGGCCCTGGCCGTCCGGATCGAGGCACACCTCACCCCGTACGGCCTGGCCTCTGAACTGCCCACCTCACCGCACTACCGCCCCGACGGCTACTGGCGCGGCCCGATCTGGGCGCCCGCCACCGTCCTCATCGAGGACGGCCTTCGCCGCGCCGGCCACCACCGCCTCGCGGATGAGATCAGCGCCCGTTTCCGCGGACTGTGCGAAACCCACGGGTTCGCGGAGAACTTCGACGCCCTGACCGGTACCGGCCTGCGTGACCGGGCATACACCTGGACCGCCAGCAGCTACCTCCTCCTCGCCGAAGCCCATGAACTCCGGAACACGACACCCACACAGAACGGCAGATGAAAGAGGCCATGGGCGGGTTCCCTCGGGGGCGGCCTCAGGCACCCTGCACCCGTCGCCCCCATATGCGGGCCGGCCGAACGCGTCCAGCAGCGGCACACCGCCGTGCGCGACCTCCTCCAGGGAGTACACGTCGTCGCACATCAACGTGATGTCGACGGCGTTCTCCCGCATGCTCCTCGACTGCGGGCCGTGGAAGACCGCCGCCGGCAGGCTGAGACCCGCCGCGCGTTCGGCCGGCGACAACGGCGGCACCGTCCCGGCGATACCCCCGGTCGCCTTCCCCGCCCCTTCTCACAGGACCTGGGACAGCCCGATGCCGTCCATCAACCCCGCGTCATCGATCCTCACGACTCAGCTGCGCTGTACGCGTTGGTGGCGAGGTCGTCGGTGAACGCAACGCTTCGCGCAGGAGCGCGACGGCCGTGGGGATCTCCGTGTCGCTGATGTTGCCGTATCCGAGGACGAGCGCGGGTTCCGCCGACCCAGGCGCGCGATAGTCGTCGAGGTCCGCCAGGCGTAGCCCGGCGGTGGCCGCCGCCTGGACCGCCCCGCGGGTGTCGGTGCCGTCCGGTAGATGGAGCAGGATGTGCAGCCCGGCGGCGGTGCCGGCGACCCGGCCCTCCGGCACCTTTGCGCCGAGCGTCCGGACCAGCAGGTCGCGGCGGGAGCGGAACCGCCGCCGCGCCGCGCGCAGGTGGGCGTCGTACCACCCGCGGTCGATGAAGGTGGCGAGCGCGAGTTGGTCGAGCACCGGTGGCGCGGCGGCGACGAGGTTCGCTTCCCGGAGCACGGGGGTCATCGTGGCAGGCGCGACCAGCCAACCCAGGCCGAGGGCCGGCGACAGCGTCTTGCTCACCGAGCCGAGGAGGAAGACCCGGCTCGGATCCATCCCCTGCATGACGGCGACCGGGTGGTGGTCGTAGCGGAACTCCGCGTCGTAGTCGTCTTCGATGACGAAACCGTCCACCTCGCGGGCCCAGCGCACCAGACGTGCTCGGCGTGCCGCGGACAGCACCGTGCCGGTGGGAAACTGATGTGCCGCGCCGACGACGACGGCGCGGGCCGGCGTACGCGCGAGGTCGTCGACGGAGAGGCCGTCGTGGTCCACGGGCACCGGGTGCACGCGTAGGCCGGCGCTCGTCGCGGCGTCCCGCAGGCGCCCCCAACCCGGTTGTTCCACGGCCAGGTCGGCAATCCCCTCGGCGCGCAGCGCCCGGCACGTGCGTACCAGGCCGTCGGTGACGCCCGCGCACACGGACACGGCGTGCGCGTCTGCGCCTCGCGAGCGCCGTAGGTACTGCGCGACGGTGGTACGCAGCACCGCGTGCCCGGCGGGGTCGGGCAGGCCGAGGTCATAGTGGACGGCCGAGCCCGCGACCGCCCGGACGGCATCCGCCCAGCGGCGGCGGGGAAACGCCCGCAGGTCGGGCAGGCCGGGCGCGAGGTCGTACCGGATCGGTGGCCGTGCTGGTGCGCGCTGCACGCGAGGCCGCGGCGGTGCGGTGTCCGGTGACCACGAGACACGCGTGGCGGAACCCACCCGGGCGGAGAGGTAACCCTCCGCGATGAGTTGTCCGTACGCCTCCGTCACGACCCAACGGGAGCAGCCGAGTTCCTCGGCGAGCGCCCGGCTCGGTGGCACGGCGGCGCCCTCCGCCAGCCGGCCGTCCCGGATCGCGGTGCGCAGCGCGTGAGCCAGGCGATCGTGCAGGCGGCGCCGACCGCCATCCGGAGGACCGACAGCCAACAGCGTCGCCCACGCGAGATTGGTCTGGGAAACAGCCACAAGATTGGAGCGTATCGCCGACCCGAATCCGCCTAGCGTGGGGGACATGATGGAGAACCTGGCTCTTGGGGCCATGCTGTTCGGTACGGCTCAGGCCGAGCGTCGATCGTTCGAGCTCCTGGACCGTTTCGTGGACGCCGGTGGCGTCTGGATCGACACCGCCAACTGCTATGCGTTCTGGGACGATCCGACCGGCTTCGGCGGGCAGAGCGAGACGTTGCTCGGGCGCTGGCTTGCAAGCCGCCCGGGCGTCCGTGACCGCGTCCGGATCAGCACCAAGGTGGGCTGCGAGCCGACCGTGGCCGGACGATTCCCGGAGACGGCCGAGGGCCTCTCCGCCGGGGCCGTCAAGAGCGGGATCGAGGGCAGTCTCCGACGACTGGGTACGGACCACGTCGAGTTGTACTGGGCCCACAAGCCCGATCCGGCCACACCGCTGGAAGAGACGGTCGCCGCCTTCGACGAGCTCGTGTCCGCGGGGACGGTCGGCCGCTTCGGCTGCTCCAACTACCCCGTCTGGCAGATCGAGCGGGCACGGCAGATCGCGCGGGCCCACGGCGGTGCCGGTTTCACCGCGGTGCAGCAGCATCACACCTACCTGCAACCGCGCCCCGCGACCCGGCCCACCGTGGTGCACCGGTTCGGTGCGGTCACCGACGAAGTGCTCCACTACCTGGAGCACCACCCGGACATGGCTCTGTGGGCGTACACGCCGCTGCTGAGCGGCCGCTACACCCGCGCGGACAAGCCTCTGCCCGCGGAGTACGACCATCCCGGCACCGCCCGCCGCCTCGCGGTGCTCGACGAGGTCGCCGCAGAGACCGGCACGAACCGCAACCGGGTGGTGTTGGCGTGGCTGACCGGAGGGAACCCGGCTGCCACGCCGATCGTCGGCGTCAGCACGGTCGAGCAGCTGGACGAGGCGGTCGCGGGGGTGTCACTGGAGTTGACCGCCGATCAGCGCGAACGCCTGGACTCCGCGGTGTGACCTGCGAGACGCGTTGATGCGAGGAACTGTCGCGCCCACTACGACGTGTGCGTCGAGTACGTCCCCGGACGCAGAAGTGTCCACACAAGCCGAGACATGCGATCCGTGGTAGGGGGGTGGTCAAGGCCACGTTCCCGGAGGCCCACGCCTCGGCGATCCATGAGAGCGACATCGCGGACTTCGCTGTGCCGGCGGCCATCGGGGCGACGCGGAGGTGGTCGACACTCTCGCTCTTCCCGCCGCTTGTGCACACCGTGCACTTCGGCCGTGGCCACGCGGAACAGGCCCTGAAAACGGCTCGGGCGGTGTTCACGCGGTGAGCGCGGGCACCGCCCGAAGCGACGTCAAGGGCGAGGAAAGCGAAGGGACTCATACATTTAAGCCGCTTTCACGGCGGAGGAGAAGGAAGCCCTTTCATGGCCTCGCCTCGGGGAATGCTATCAGTCGGCCCGGGGACCAAGTCGTGTGCGTTTCCCGGGGTGATGACCGTCGGCGCACCCACGAAAACTGGGAGGCGCCGCGCGGGCGCCTCCCAGTCGAAGCCGACGGCGAGGAAAGCGAAAGAGCTTGTTTTTCGTTAAAGGAATTGAGAAGGAAGCCCCTTCATGGCCTCGCCGTGGGCAACGCTAGCACTCACCCCGGGATCAAGTCGCGGAGATTTTCGAGGGTGATGACTCGGGAGTCCGGGTGCAGGCCCTCGGGACGTTCGAGACCGATGTACGTCACGGGCTCGTCCGGGACCGGCTCGCCGTCCCACAGGTCCACGGCCGTCGTGTCGCCGGACATCAGGTCGATCAGGTACCGCACCGTCAGATGCTCGCGCTCTACGATGGCGCGTACCACCTTGGACACTGACACCTGGTTCTCCTCGACCCGGTTGGCCGACGAGATGCCCTTCAGATACAGGTGCAGCCACTTCGCGCGCCACCGACCGTCGTCCTCGCGCCGGAACACCAGGGGCAGCGCCACTCGACCCACCCCGCGAAGCTCCGACTTCATCCGCACCGTGCGCGGCTCGAACGGTCGGCCCTTCTGCTCAGCGTCGCGCAGCATGAAACCGAAGAACGACTCCTCGACCTCCTCGAAGCTCTCGCCGGCGAAGATGTTGACCTGCGGAACGATGAATGTGCTGCGTACCCGGTCCAGGGACAGGTTGATGAATTCCGAGGCCCCGTCCGGCGCCTCGGTGACATCGCCCGAGTGCTCGCCCCCTACAGCCTTGAGGGAGGTGTAGGAGAGCCAGGAGTCGGTGCTGTAGTCGGCGTGGAGGAGCAGCGCCGAGAGGTCGAAGTCGGTCCGGTTCTCGGTCTCCTTCCAGTACACGAAGAAACGCAGCTGTTCGCCGTCGACCGCCGAGACCGAGCCCCGCGGCAGTACGCCGAGTCCGGCCGCGGTCGCCCTGCCGCTGAGCGGGAGCGCCACGTCGAGGACGTCGGGGTCGAGCAGCAGCCGGCCCGGCGCCGGGAGCCTGCGGCGCAGCTCGGCGTCGAGGGCGGCGATCAGACGATCACGGTCGGCGGCGGGGACGGGCGGCCGCACGTCGCGGGCGACCCAGGCGCGGCCCCGGCGGTTGACGAAGATGCGGGGTTCGTCGGTCTCCCGCTCCCGGTTGTGGAAGTGCTCGCGGACCGAGAGCACGACCCGGCCGGAGACCTCGGGAGCGACCCGTACCGCGGCGGCCACCACCGCGTCCCGCTCCTCCTGGTCGGCGGCGATACGCAGCAGGAGGTCCAAGGAGCGGAACAGCTTGCCGGGAGCGGACTTCAGCAGCTGCACCGCACCGAGGACGTCGAACTCGTCGAGCAGCTTCTCGACACGGCTGTCGAAGGACCGCGCCTCCTTCTCGCCCCGCGCAACCGCGAACACATCGGCGGCGTGCGGCCAGCGCGGGTACTCGTGCGGGTGGAGACGCTCACCGAGCCGCTTGAAAGGCTCGCGGTGCGCGTGCACATCGGCCAGCTTGGCGGGGTTCGCCGCGACCACGGCGTCGAGGCCCGCCAGCAGCGCACGGCGGGTCGGCCGCGAGAGTGCCCGAAACCGGGTCGGCTCCTGCAACGTCACGTCGCCGCCGGACAGTGCGCAGGCCAGCCGCAGCACATCAATGACGGTGTCCAGAAGGAGGTCCGCGCCGACAGCGAGACGGGCCTCGTTGACGACCGCCCGGTTCTCCCGGACAGGGATCGACTCCGGCTGGGGGCCGAGCGCGCACCGCTCGGCGAGGGCCTTGAGGTCGCGCAGGTGGTCCTCGCCCAGAGGCGTCGTGCTGCCCGCCAAGGCCAGGTACAGGTCCGTGAGTTCGTCGTCCAGGTCCCGCCCGAGGTGCAGGACGGTCACCCGGTCGCCCGCCGAGGCGATCAGCTCGTCCTGGGCCGCGAGCATTTCCTCGTAGGTGTGCTGGTAGCGGCCGTACGTGGGGAGGCTGAGCAGGTCCAGCACCCCGTGTGCCAGCTGCGTCAAAACGTTCTCGCGCGACTTGTCGTCGCCGAGCGCCTTCGTCACACACCGCATCCAGAACTCTTCGGTGTCCGGCACGTTCGCGGGAAAGTCGATGAAGTACGCGTTGTGCCGGGCGTGGTCGCCCACCATCTCGCTCACGGTGCGCAGCGTCCGCTTGGCGGTGTGCACGACCGCGGCCTCGGACAGCCCCGACAGCCGCTCCAGCAGTTCCGCCGAGAGTTTGAAGCCCACGGATGCCAGCGCCGCGTCGAACTGCCGTGCGGCGGTGGCTCCTTCCCCGGCGGAGCCCTTGGGGGAGGAGAGGCGGTGGGTGTGCCGGATGACCAGCGATTCGAGACTGTGCGCCATTGGGGGATGATCGCAGAGGTGTGCGAGCCGGCGCACAGGAGTTTTATGTACGCGCTCCGACGCCGCGATCACCCAGGCCACAGCGAGATCATCTTCCCTGCGACCTACAATTGCGGGACAGCCCTTACGAGCTCGTGCACGGTAAGTGGTGAGACGTCGAGGGCCTCGGGGGGGCTCGCTGTTCACGTCTGCGGTGTCGGGATCAGGTCAGCGGTCCGCTGATGGGAGAGCAGGCCGGCGACGGCTTGGACGATGTCGCTCATGTGCTCGCGCCGGCCGAGGTGGCGGGCCAGCGCCCGCCAGTTCTTCAGATGGGCGATGCCGTGCTCAACCCGGATACGTCGCGAGGAGTGCGCCTTGCGTCGGCGCTCGTGGATCTCTTCGTACCAGTCCGGAGCGTTTTTCTTGAACTTGCGATGCGGTGGCGTCACCACGCGTCCGCCGGTCTGTGCCCCCAAGCCCTGGTAGCCCGCATCCGCGAGGATCTCCACTGCAGGCCCATCGGCCAGGAGCCGGACCAGCCCTAACTGGCGGGCGTGCGTGATGTCCGCGCAGCTGCCTGGCTCGCTCGGACTGCAGTACAGCACGTGGCCCTCCCCGTCCGTGACCACCATGCTCTTGACGGCGTTCTGCTTGTTCTTGCCGGAGATGAACTTGTCCCGATCCTTGCGTCCGGCGGCCGGCCGCCGGACGCGGATCTCGGTGCCGTCGATGATGCCCGTCTTCCCCGTGGTGCCGAGATGGTCCACGACCTGGGCCAGAGTCTGGAGGCGAACGCCTGGGGTGACGGAGCATCCCCGCTCGGCGAGCAGGGGCCGCACCTCGCCGATGGCCCGGGTGATGGTGGAGCGATCCACACCGAACCAGCAGGCCAGCACGTCATGCGTGGCCCCGTGGCGGAGATGCACAAGCGTTGCGAGCAGCCGGTCGACGAACACCAGCTGGTGCTTCGCGCCAGCGCCCACGGCTCGCTTGCGTTGCCGGGAGGCAAGCCGGGCCTGGTGCCGTTCACGCCACAACGGGCCTACTTCCGCTACGAGTTCGGCGATCACCCCGGCCGACAGACCTGTGATCCTTCGGTCGCTGATGATCGCTGCACGAGCCGCGTTTCCCACCACACACCCATGATCAACGATCAAGGGATCGACGTCTCACCGCTTACCGTGCACGAGCTCGTTACGACCTCGAGCACGGTTGGTTGTGGCACGTCGAGGCCTGTGACGCAGACGGAGTTCACGCTCGAAGGCCAGGGGAGAGGGTGACGGTCTGCTGGTGTGAGAGCAGCCCGGCGGCGGCTTGGACGTTCGTCGACGCCGGGGGAGGCGTCACCGGGTGTCGGCGGCGAATTGGTCGGTGCCCAGCACGGTGAGCAGGGCGAGTTTCTCGTGGCTTTCCGTGCCCGGGGTGGCGGTGAATATGAGCAGCGACTGTCCCTGGTCCGGCTCCAGCAGGAGTTGGCAGTAGAGGTCCAGCTGTCCGACCTGGGGATGGACGAACCGTTTGGTCTCGCTCCAGCGCGGGCCCACCTCGTGGCGCTCCCACAACCGGGCGAACTCCACGCTCGTGCGCAGCAGGGCCTCTGCCAGATCCGCCGCGGGGGAGCCGGGCCCGTCCCGGGTGACGGCCGCGCGCAGCAGCGCGGCGTTGGTCCGGCTGTTGTCGTCATGCTGCTCGGGGTGGTAGCGCTCACGGGCGGCCGGATCGGTGAACCAACGGTACGTCGCGCTGCGGGCGTCGCCGGTGTACTGGGTCTGCTCGCCGAGGAGCGCCACCGCGGACGGCGTCTGCAGCAACGTCTCGCCCAGCGGGCCCATGACCTGCGCGGTGGTGCCGGCCAAGCCGTCCATGACCCGCATCAGCCCGGGGCTCACATGCTGAAGCCGCAGGTCACGGCGGGCAGCGCGGTAGCCGGCGAGCAGGAACAGGTGATCGCGTTCGTCCGGGGTCAGCCGCAGGCCGCGGGCGATGGCCGCGACCATCTGCTCCGACGGCTGCGGCCCGTCGCCGCGTTCCAGTCGGGCGAAGTAGTCGGCGGACATGGTGCACAGCTCCGCCACCTCCTCGCGGCGCAGGCCAGGAGCGCGTCGGCGTTGCCCGCGGCGCATCCCGACGTCCTCCGGTTGCAGCGCCGTACGACGGGTGCGCAAGAAGGCACCCAGGGACGAGCGGTCGAACTTATGGTCCATGGTCCCCATCGTTGGCCATCCGGCGCGGCCTTGCCACGACCTGCCAGTCAGTGGTTGCGCGTGTCCTTCCAGCGCCCGTGGTGCGGCGAGTTCACTGGCGATGCGATCACCGGTCGCCGCGAACCCACAACGACGAACCGCGAACCGCGAACCGCGAACCGCGAACCGCGAACCGCGAACCACGAGCCACGAACCACGAGCCACGGAGCCAAGTCCCATGACCAGCATGACCAGTTGGACAGCGAACGACCTCCCGGACCTCACCGGCCGTACGGTGGTGATCACCGGTGCCGGCCGTGGCCTCGGCCTGATCACGGCGCGCGAACTCGCCCGTGCCGGTGCCCACGTCGTCCTGGGGGTACGCGACCCCGGCAAGGCCCGTCACGCCGTCGCCGACCTGCCCGGCACCTTCGACATCCGACCGCTCGACGTGTCGGACCTGACCTCGGTGCGAACCTTCGCCGACGCCTGGTCCGGCGGCATCGACATCCTGATCAACAACGCCGGTGTGATGGACATCCCCGCCGCGCGCACCGCCGACGGCCTCGATCTACAGACCACCACGAACTACACCGGCCCCTTTCTGCTGACCACCCTGCTGCTCGACCACATCACCGACCGAGTGGTCCACGTCACCAGCGAGCTGCACAAGCAAGGCAAGATCGACCTGGACGACCTCGACTGGCGGACGCGCAAGCACAACGGGATGCAGGCCTACCAGGCGTCGAAGCTCGCCGTCGTCCTGTTCTCGCTGGAGCTGCAGCGCCGACTGACCGCCGCCGAAAGCCCGGTGCGCTCGGTGCTCGCCAGTCCGGGCATCGCCCGCACCACACTGGCGGCCCACTCCCGGTCGAACGTCATCAACCGGCTCACGTTCCTCACCAACGCCCCGGAGCGCGGAGCGCTGTCACTGCTCTACGCCGCCACCCAGGACGTCCCCGGCAACTCCTACGTCGGGCCGGACGGCCTCGGCGGCTTCCGGGGCTCCCCGGCGGTCCGCCGTCAGGGCAAGGCAGGCCTCGACCCGGCCATGGCCGGTCGGCTGTGGGACGCGACCGCCGACTTGGTCGGGGCGGTCGCCCGATGAACTCTCCGGAGGCTTACCTGAAGGCATACCTGGAGGCCGCCGACCATGCCGAGATCTACATACCGCACGGCTACCCAGAACAGAGACCGTAGGGCCGTGCTGGGCTACCGCTCGGCGAGTTGTGGATGAGCGTCGTGAACCCATACCGGCTCATGTCGCCGTCGCGGGTCTACTCACCGGACTTCAAGATCCCGCGGGTACAGCACTGGCCCTGAGTGCACTCGTCATTGACGACATCGCGCAGCAGCTTCTGGCGTGCGGGTGCGCGACCCTGACGGAGACGGCCGGAAAGGTGGACGCGCTGCCGGGCTGTCCATGCGTGGCGTGCGTCGTGCGCGGCAGGCCGACAGCGGACAACTGCACGTCCGACTGCTCAGGGCCACAGACGCCGGGGCCGCCTGACGGTGAACCTGGACCGGGTGTTCCCGACGTCGCCGTTCCCGACGGAGACCAAGGAGCTGCTCGGGAGCCGGAATTGTCTGCTGCTGTGCCAGGCCGCCGAGTACGTCATCACGAGACCCGCCCGGCGGGCGTCTTTCGGCCACCCTTGGAGGGCGACAGCCACTCCCTTCCGGGACCGTCACGCCTTTCAAGTGATCGCCAGCCTGCCGGGAGTGAGCCCCATCCTGGGTGCCGAGCTCGCGGCCGCGACCGGCGGAGAAGTTCCGGTGTTCGGCACTCCCTGCCGCCTCGCCGACTTCGGCGGCAGGGCGGCGGGCCCGCCATCCGCTGTCCACCCGTCAGGAGAGCAAAAAGGCTGTCACCGATGCTCCTCGCTGTGCCGCCTCGGACGTCGGTCCGCCAAGGGCACCGGGTCCTGCGACGGGCAGAAGAACCGACATGTGCCGACGTCAGGATCCGGCATGGGACACGTTCCGAGCCAACTCGGTGGCCAGGCGTCGCATGACCGTGCGGTTCGCGCGTCGTATCGTCGCCCGGACGACGGGTCCCAGCAGGCGGTCGGCGAGCGGGACGCGGGCCCAGGCGTACGTGAACGACACGTGACTCCCGCCGGTCCGCAGCGGTTCGATGGTGTAGGTGCCCTGGGCCAGGCGTCGGCCGGCCGCGCTGACGTTCCGTTCGACGATGCGCCGCGGCGGGTCGGCTTCGACGACCTCGATGGTGACGTCGGTCTTCACGCCGCCCAGCGCGGCTGTGACCGTGGCGCACGATCCGATGCCCCGGCCGGGGCCGCTGTAGCGCCATCCGGTCAGGTAGTGGTTGGTGAATCGCTCGTGGTGAGCCATGACATCGAGGAAGTCGTAGACCTGCTCGGGCGTCTGCGGCACGTCGATCGACACGGTGACAGACTTCATGTACCACACGGTACACAGGGCATGTACCAATTGGTACACTCGTGACGTGGTGAATACGGACGGCCCACATCCTGAGGGCGAGGCAGCGCCCGGCATGGACGGGGACCGGCGCGCTCAATTGGTGAACGCGGCCGTCGACTACGTCGCGGCACACGGCATCACAGATCTGAGCCTGCGTGGCCTCGGCGCCGCGATCGGCGTCAGTCACCGCATGCTGATCCACTATTTCGGCAGCAAGGAACACCTGCTCGTCGAGATCGTCCGGACGTCGGAGCAGCGTCAGCGTGACCTGCTGTCCCGGCTCCGCCTGGAACCCGGTCTTTCACCCGCGGATGCTGCGCGGCTCCTCTGGCAGCAGCTGACAGACCCTCGACTGGCTGGTCAGGAGCGGCTCTTCTTCGAGATCTACGGGCACGCGCTGCGGGGCCGCCCCGAGGCGGCCCCGCTCCTCGAAGGGCTCGTGAACGACTGGCTGGAGCCGCTCGTGGCCGCCGAGGTCGCCGCAGGGGCGGACCCTGCCGTGGCTCGGAACCGGGCCCGGCTGGGACTCGCCACCGTCCGCGGTCTGCTGCTCGACCTGCTCGCCACCGGCGACCGTGCCGGAGTCAACGCGGCCATGGAGGACTTCCTTCAGCTGTACTACGGCTCGAAGTGACGGAGTTGCCGATGAGGCCGAGCGGCCGGCCCGGACGGCGACCACTGTTCGAGCAAGGGTCGCCGAGGTAGACGTACGCCTCGACCTGCTTTGCGGACTTGGTCCTCAGCGGCGGGGTGGTGAGCCGGCCAGCGGCGAGGAGTCTTCGTATCGGACCTCGTAGACGCGCTCGGCGAACTTCCAGCCGTCGCCGGTGCGCTGGTAACGGTCATGGTAGATGGCGTAGTTCAGCCCTCCGCGGCCGTCGCGACCACGCCCGACCTCTGACATATACGTGCGGCCCGACGCACTGTCGCCGTCTAGCCGGATCACGCCCGGGTGCGTGTTCTGCACAAGAAAGTCCACGACATCCGGCACCCGCCTGCCCCATGCGCGGATCGGCTCCTGCCCTTCGAGTTCAACGGGGATGTTGGGCATACGCCATACGCCGTCCGGTGTGAACAGCAAAGCGATACGGTCGTAGTCGCGCATCATCACCGCGTCGGTGAACTCACCGCGCAGCGCCTCGATCTCGACGCGATCCGCGATGGCCTGAAAGTCACTCATCGATTTCCTCCTCATCGCCTTGAACTCGGTGCACGAACGACACGGTCCGCCCTGGGACGGAAGGCTCCACGTCGGCGGCACAGCCGGTGCCGCCGAGCGTCTCCTGCTCGCTGGACGGTGTGTTCGTCTCAGCAGTACGACGACACGGCCTTCCGGAATGTGACACGTCCCCGCTCAGAGCGCACCGCAACCGGCCGATGGCTCCGAACACCAGGTCCCACGGTGAGGGTTTGGGTCGGCACGACACACGTCGGCTGGGCCAGAGTCAAGGCTTCGGCGATCTCGCTCGGTATGCGCCTGTTCGCACGATGCACGGGCTCAGGGGAGATCAGGCAGCAGGAGTTCCATCAGTGGGGCGTACTGCTGGCCGGCGTAGCAGTCGCTGTCGTGTTGGGCGCCCTGTACGGAGGGGCGTGGCAGGGAGACTTTGACCGCGAGGGCGCGGGGGTGGTTGACCACCAGGATCTCGTTCTCGCTGGTGTTGAACAGTCCGGCGAACAGGGCCCGGTTGAGGATTCCGGTGTTGGTGAGTGCCATGTAGGTGTGTTGGTCGTGGCACATGAAGTCGAAGGTGAGGGTGAAGGGTCCTGCGTTCTTGGAGCGGACGAGGGAGCAGTAGTCGAGCAGTGTGGCCATGGTCAGACCTCTTCGGTGGTGGTGCGGAACAGTTCGGTGGGGGTGACGCCGGTGGCGACGTGGTTGAGGGTGAAGCGGTAGAGCGGGCCCCGGTCCATCTCCGGCGGCGAATAGGGGTAGGCGAGGGTGGAGACGAGACCGTCGTACTCGGGGATGGGCAGGTGCGAGGAGGCGTGGGCGACGAACGTGGAGATCGCGTGGGCGGTGCTCTGATCGGGCGCGGTGACGGTGATCAGCACGCCGAGTTCCTGGGGCTGCAGGGGGGTGGGTTCGGTGCCGGCCAGGACCGTCCCGGTGCCGTAGAGGCGGTAGTTGATGTCGATGGTGTCCGGGTCGACCCGGCCGTCGAACACGTCGAGGATCTTGGCGGCGAAGTACTTCTTGGCCATGGGCAGGAGCTCGGGGAGGCGCTCGATGACGACCTTGTCGCGGACGCCGCCGACGATGACGGTCTGGTAGCCGACGAGTTCGGCGCCTTCGAGCTTGTTGGTGTAGCCGTCGGCCTCGATGTAGCGGGAGCCGCGGACGCGCACGGTCCGTTCGTCGACGGCCTCGTAGGTGGCGTGGGTGGTGTCGAGGGTGCCGGAGGGCTCGGCGATGTGGAACGGGTCGGCGTTCTCGTACAGCGTGTGGGCGGCGACGGAACGAGGGGTGAGCCGGCTGCCGTCGGCGAGCGTGGTGACGTCGAAGTGGTCGTCGCGCAGGGTCACCAGGAGTCCGTTGGCATCGGGCGGGATCGCGCAGGCGGCGCCGCATTCGATGGTCTTGGCCATGTGCCAGGTGAGTCCGGGGTCGGCGCCGTTCAGGTGGGGCAGGGCGGCGAACAGCGCGGTGTCGCTGGCCCGTCCGGCCAGGATGACGTCGTAGCCGTCGCGCAGGAGTTCCTGGATGGGCTCGACGCCCATCATGGCGACGGTGTGGCTGCGTTCGAACAGCTTCCGTTCGATGACCGGGGCGTTGGCGAGCGGCCGGATGCGGCCCTCGTCGTACAGGTGCTGGAGGCGCTCTGCCGGTTGGTCGCTGTAGATGAGGCCGAGTTTGAAGTGCAGGTTGTTCTCGGCGGCGACAGTTCGGGCCAGGCCGGCGACCCAGTCGACGCCGTCGTCGCGTCCGCTGGTGCCGCACGAACCGATGATCAGCGGCACTTGGAGGGTGTCGCGGGCCTTGAGGAGCAGGCGCAGGTCGCGGGTGACGGCCTGGGCGGAGAGCTTGGGGGTCCCGGAGCCGAGTGCCGCGGGGCCGGAGTCGGTGGATCCGGCGTCGCAGGCGATCACGTGCGGGCCGGCGGCCACACCGCGGTCGAGGGCGGCTGTGTCGAATCCGGCACCGAGGGCTCCGGTCGGGGCGAGGATACGTATGTCCATAAGGGCGACTTTCTGTTGTACGGGTGAGCGTCAGGAAGCAGGTGCGAGTGGCCGCTCGGCGCGGCGGGCCACGAGCGTGAAGACGGCGAAGGTGACCGCGCCGAACACGGCGGCGTTGAGGAACATGTAGCGCCAACCGGTGAGGTCGACGGTGACGCCGAGCAGGGCGGGGCCGAGCGCCATTCCAGAAGCTGAGGCCACCGTGTACAGGCCGGTGTAGGCGCCCAGGACACGGCTGTTGGGCGCCAGGCTCCACAGGGCGACCAGGCCGTTGACGGAAAAGACGGCGTAGCCGATCGAGGCGATGGCCACGGAGGCGGCGGTGAAGGCCGGGGTGGGTTCGGCGAAGCCGACGAGCAGGCCCGCGACGAACAGGGCGATGCCGTAGCGGATCATGCGGAGTTCGCCGAGCCGGTGCGAGAGGTAGGCCAGCGGGACGACGCAGATGAGGAAGGCGATCGCGCCAGGCAGGGCGATGCCCCCGGCCGCACCCCGGGTCATGCCGAGGACCTCGGTGCCGTACGGGGTGGTCAGCGAGCGCAGCGCCGCCCACATGCCGGCGAAGCAGAAGATGCCGGCCATGAGCAGCAGCCTGGCCCGGCTCGGTTCCCGTGCGAGGTCCTTGAGGACCGCCCACGGCGAGGAGAACGGGTCAGCCTGGTCGGTGTCGGTGTTCTCGCGGCGCAGCGCTGTGGGGTGGCGGCGGCCCAGGAAGCGGTAGGAGAGGGCCACCATGACGATCATCAGGATCGGCGGGATGGCGAAGGCGGCCTTGAGGCTGTGGTCCACCACCAGCAGGCTGATGAGGGCCGAGACGATGATGGTGAGACTGACGCCGGCCTTGATGAACCCCTGGGCCTTGCCGCGCTGTTGGGGTGCGACGTAGTCGGAGACCAGGGTCTCGGTGACGCCCTTGAAGGAGTTGGCGGTCAGGCCGAAGGCGAAGATGCAGAGCATGAGCATCGGCAGGCTGGTGGCCCACGGGATCAGCGCGAAGGGCACGGCCGCCACGCACGCCCCGGCTACCACGATGGGCCAGCGTCCGGTGCGACGCAGGGCCAGCCGGTCGGAGATCAGGCCCATCCAGGGCTGGATGATGACGCCGAGCCCGGTGTCCAGGCCCATGATCAGGCCGATGACGGTGGCGGAGGACACGAAGTGGCGTAGCTGGGCGGGGACTTGGGCGTCGTAGAAGTTCCACACCGACTCCTGGGCGAAGATCGCGAGGGCGACCCACAGGACGGCGCTTCCGCTCATGCGCTCTGACCGTTCGGCCGCGGGGGCGGCCTCGAGCGCGGCCGGTGCAGCCGCCGAGGCGGGGGGCTGGGGTGGTTCGGTGTGCAACATGGCGGCTCCTATGCAATATGCTATAGCAAGATAGTGGCGTCTGTGCGCCGACGACCCCCCGAGGGGCCGGCGGACAGACAGCCGAAGGGAGGGGGTCAGGTGCTGGACGGCTGGACGAGCGCGGCGCGGTGGTGGGCGGCCGCAAGCTGTTCGGCGCGGTCCTCGTCGCGTTCCAGAAGGGCGTCCAGCAGCTCGCGGTGCTCGCGGTAGCGGCTGCGGAAGCTTTCGGCCCGGCCTGGGGCCAACTTCATGGTCAGGTCGAGGCGTTCCTCATCGCTGAAGGCGCGGGCCTGGGCCAGCAGGCCCTCCAGCACCGGATTGGCCACGCACGCCTCGACCTGGTGGTGGAATTCGCGCAGCAGCCGGAACACGGCGGTGACCTGGTCGGCCACCGGAGCGTCGATCCCCTGGTCGGCCAGTGTCTGCTCGATCCCGGCGACCAGGTGGTCGGCGTGGTCCAGCAGGCCGACGAGCTCGGTCAGCTGGGCGGCCGTTGCGTTGCGGGCCGCGAGCCTGGCCATCAGGGCGGACAGACGGACCTCGGCCTCGATGATCTCGCCACGGGCAGCGGCGGAGTGGTCGGCGATCCGCAGGGAGCGCGGGCCGACCCGCTCGACGACCTTTTCGTGGACCAGTTGGCGCAGCGCCTCCCGGATCGGGGTGGGGCTCACGCCCAGACGAGCCGCGAGGTCCCGCTCGGTGATCTTCTCGCCAGGCCGCAGGGTGCCCCCGCGGATCGCGTCACGCAGCCGCCGGTAGGCCTGGTCGGCCAGCGAGGTCGTCTCCATGGGGCCGAGCGTGTCCTTGGTCATGCCGCCCAGACTGACTCCTGCTATAGCAAACAGTCAATGGGTTCATGGCTCATTCCTTTCCGGGAGGTTGCCGCGACGCGTCCCTGGCCACCACGCGCTCCACGCGCTCCACGTGGTCACCGTGGTGGCGGCAGAGCGGGGAGCGTGACGGTGACGGCGGTCCCTGAGCCGGGGTGCGAGGTGATGCGCACGGTGCCGTGGTGCGCGTGGACGACCGCCTGGACGATGGCCAGGCCGAGTCCGGAGCCCCCGCGGGCCCGGCTTCGGCTGGCCTCGGCCCGCCAGAACCGGTCGAACACACGGGAGAGGTCTTGCTGCGCGATCCCGGGCCCCTGGTCGGCCACCCGGACGACGGCCTCGCCGCCGGACGACTCGAGCGAGACATCGATCGGGGTGCCGGCCGGAGTGTGCTGGATGGCGTTGCCGACGAGGTTGTTGAGGACCTGCTGGAGCCGTGCAGCGTCTCCGCATACGTGGACGGGCGCGTCGGCGTGCAGGCGGATGGTGCGGTCAGGGGCGACAACGCCGGCGTCCTCGACCACATCGGTGGCCAGGCGCCGCAGGTCGACGCACTGTGCTTCCAGGGGGCGTCCGGCGTCCAGGCGGGCGAGCAGGGAGAGTTCCTCGACGAGCAGGCGCATGCGGCCGACCTCGCCGTCGACCCGTTCCAGGGCCCGGTCGAGATCGCCGGGGGTGGTGAGGCCGCCCTGGTGGTAGAGGTCGAGCCAGCCGGAGATGGTCGCAAGCGGGGTGCGCAGTTCGTGGGAGGCGTCGGCGGCGAAGGCGCGGATGTTGTCCTCCGCGCGGGCCTGGGCGTCGAAGGCGGCGTTGACGGCGGTGGCCAGACGGTCGGTCTCACTGTGGTCCCCGTAGGTGGGCAGGCGCTCCTCGCGGGCGCCGGAGGCGATGGCGTCGGCGGCATTGGCCATACGCCCCAGCGGCCGCAGACCGAACTTGAGTATCAGCAGCGCGGTGGCGAAGGCCAGGACGAGGGTGACGCCGACGATGGTGGCCTGGCTGGAGACGAAGTCGGTGACGGTGCTCCGGTCGATGTCGGTGCGCACGGTGAGGATGACCGCGGAGGCGGTGGCCTCCCCTTCGGATGTCTTCACGGTCAGGCCGCTGGTGGGGATGCGCAGGGCGATCAGGTCGGGCACCGAGGGGTCGTCCTTGACCGTGACGACCTGGTCGAGTCGGCCGGCGGTCAGGCGGTTGATCGCCCCAGGTACGCCGTCCCCCGCCTGGGCGGCGACTCTGCCGTCGGGGCCGATGACGGTCATGCCGAGGATGGGCGAGATCAGGGCGGACAGCTGGGTTCCGTTGATCGTCTGGGGGCCGGCGGCGAGTAGCCGGTGGACGCGGTCGCCGGATGCGCGCAGGGAGACCTCTGCCCGGTGATCCAGGTAGTTGCGCAGCGTCACGGCGCCGGCGACGGAGTTGCCGATGAGGCCGGCGGCCAGCAGCACCAGGACGCCGATGAGAATCCGCCCACGGATGGTGGCGAGCCGGCGGGGTCTGAGCGACGGCAGCTCGGGTCCTTTCATGAGGCAGGCCGGCGCAGGCTGTAGCCGATGCCGCGGACGGTGTGGATGAGGGGTTCGCGGCCGTGGTCGAGTTTGCGCCGCAGGTTGGACACGAAGCGTTCCACCACGACCGAGTCGCCGCCGAAGTCGTACTGCCAGACCGCCTCCAGGATCTGGGAGCGGGTCATGACATGGCCGGGATGGGAGAGCAGGTAGTGCAGGAGCCGGAACTCGGTGGGTGACAGGTCGACCGTGTCCCCGCCGCGGCGGACGGTGTGGCGTTTGTCGTCGAGTTCGAGATCGGCGTAGCGCAGGATGCCGTCATCGGCCGCGGCACCCGCGCTGCCGCGGGAGCGGCGGATCAGGGCCTGCAGGCGGGCGGTGACTTCGACGACGCTGAAGGGCTTGGTGACGTAGTCGTCGCCGCCGAGCTTGAATCCCCGGACACGGTCCTCGATGGCGTCCCTGGAGGTCAAGAACAGCACTGGCACCGTGATGCCGCGCGAGCGGATCAGCTGCAGCACCTCGAAGCCGTCCCCTCCGGGCAGGCCCACGTCCAGGACCATGACGTCCGGGGGGCGTTGCGCGAGATGCGTGAGGGCCTGGGGAACGTCCTCGGCGAGCTGGACGTCGAAGCCCGCGAAGCTGAGAGCCGAGGCCATCAGGTCGCGAATGCCGGCGTCGTCTTCGACGACGAGGACCGTGTCCGGGGAGTTCATGAAGAGACGTCCTGCCGGGGACTGACGGGGTACACCGCGGGGGCGGGTGCGCGTTCATTCTCGTCCATGTGTGCCCCTTCAACATCCAGGTCGGGCAGCCACTTGTCCAGCCGACGCGGCAGCCACCACGCGCGATGACCCAACAGCGACATGACGGCTGGAACCAGCGTCATCCGGACCGCGAACGCGTCTACGAGGACACCGACCGCCAAGGCCAGCGCGATCGGCATGATCGCCGGATCGTGGCCCAACAGGAAACTCGCGAACACTGCCACCATGATCAGCGCGGCGGCGGTGACCACCCGGGAGGCGTGCTGGGCACCGCCGATGATCGAAGCGTGGGGCCGCTTCGTCCTCACGTACTCCTCGCGCATGGCGGAGACCATGAAGACCTCGTAGTCCATGGCCAGGCCGAACAGCACGGCCATCACGATGATGGGCACGAAGCTGGCGATCGGCCCGGTGGAGGGCACACTGAGCGCTCCGGCGAGCCAGCCCCACTGGAAGACGGCGACGATCGCGCCGAAGGAGGCGCCGACCGACAGCAGGAAGCCGACGGTGGCCTTGACAGGGATGGCGACGGAACGGAATGCGGCCATCAACAGCAGGAGCGAGAGTCCGACAACGACGAGGGCGAACGGCAGCAGGGAGGCACTGAGCTTGCCGGAGACCTCGATGCTGACGGCGGTCTGGCCGGTGACGGCGATGTGACTGCCGCTCTGTACCGCAAGCGGGGTGACCCGGTCCTGCAGGCGGGTGACCAGGTCGCTGGTCGCGGGATCGCGCGGCCCGGTCTCGGGAATGACCTGGACACGCGCGGCGGCGCCGTCGCCGGAGTAGTCGACAGGGCTGATGCGCGCGATGCCCTTGACGGTGGCCAGGTCCTTGATGACCTGCCGGCCGGTGGTCTTGAGAGTGCCGGCCGGCGCATCGGTGACCAGCACCACGAGGGGGCCGTTGGCGCCGGGGCCGAAAGCGGCACCGATCTTGTCGTAGACCTGACGCACCGCGGCCGACGTCGGTTCGCTGCCGTCGTCACTGAGGGCGAGTTGGAGCTGCATGGCGGGAAGGGCGAGCGCGGTCAGCGCCAGGGCGACGGTGATGACCGCTCGCCACGGACGGCGTACGACGGCCCCGACCCAGCGCGCCCCCATCGAGGGCTTGCCGGCGGGATCCTGCGAACTGCGCATCCGGCGTAGGGCTCGTGAACCGGGCTTCGGGCGCAGCTTCTCCCCGGCGACCGCCAGGAGTGCAGGCAGCAGGCCCAGTGACATGGCGACCGCGACGGTCACCGCTGCGGCGGCGCTCAGGCCCATCGAGGTGAGCACCGGAACCCCCGCCACCGTCAGACCGGCCAGCGCGATGATCACGGTCAGTCCGGCGAACGCCACCGCGCTCCCGGCGGTCGCGGTCGCACGGGCCACGGCGTCCTTCACGCTGCGGCCCTGTGCCAGCTCGGCGCGGTGGCGCGAGACGATGAACAAGGCGTAGTCGATGCCCACCGCGAGGCCCAGCATGATGGCGAGCGTCGGTGCGTTGTCGGAGATGCTCAGCACCGAGGACAGGCCCATCAGCCCCGCCATGCTCGCCACGACCGCGAGGAGGGAGGTGACAAGCGGCATTCCGGCGGACAACAGGGAACCGAAGGTGATCGCCAGAACGGCAAGCGAGACCAGCACGCCGATCGCCTCCGTCGGCCCCACCGGAGGCTTGGACTGCTTGTAGGCGTCGCCGCCGAAGAGCACGTCGATGCCCGCGGCGCGGCTGCCGGCCGCGGTGTCCTTGAGGGCATCAAGGTCGGCCTGGGGAACGTCCTGGTCCTTGGCCGTGGAGAACTGGACCTCGGCGACAGCCGTCTGCCCGTCCGGCGACACGGTCTGGCTGCGCATCGGGTCACTGACCGACGTGACACCGGGCACGGTGGCCGCAGCGGTCAGCGATTGCTTGAGCGCGGTGGCCTTGGCCGGGTCCTTGAACGAGGTGCCTCTCGGCGCCTCGAAGACGATCTCCGCGCTTTGGTGGTCGGAGGACCCGAAATGCCGGTCCATCCTGGTCAGGGCGCTCTGCGCGGCGGACCCCGGAATATCCGACTTGGAGTCGAAGCTCCCCGCGAAACCGATGCCCAGAGCGGCGATCGCGGCGACGACGAGCAGCCAGAGGGCCAAGACCGTACGGCGACGGCGTACCGCGAACACCCCCCATCGATGCAGCAGTACAGCCATGATCACAGTCCATTTCCGTAAGAGGCGTCAGCGAAGCCCTCAGCAAAGCTCTGCCGCTTGACGGTTTTGCCCGGCACAACCTGACGGTTCCTTGACGGTTCCGGCTTCGCTGATCACTTCGGTTCTCGCTCGTCGGGCTGCTGCACCCCCGCGGCAGTCATGATGGTTGGGCCGCGACGATCGCTCAGGCCCTTGCTCCCCGAGGGCTACTTCCTTCGGCAGCGGCCCGGACAGGACCCGGCGGGGCGAAGTGGGACGTCGCTCTTGAGCAGAGCCGGTCGCACGGTGGCGAGGCTCGCTGCTTCCCGGTCCGCGATTCCCTGGAGCGACAGGTGGTCTTGTTCGTACCAGATTCGCCATGGCCCGATGAGGGTGGCCGTGTGCTGGGTACGACGAAACCCAGGCGCGGCAGCGGAGACGCCGGCCGGTGGCAGCGGGGCACCCAGGCCGGAGTCCCGTGCAGGAAGCGGGAGTAGGGACGCAGTGTCGGTTGTGGCCGGTCTGTCAGGACTGGGCCATCTGGCGGTGCATCCTGATCAGCGCCGTGCCTGCCGTGTCGTACCCGAGCCTGGTTCCCGCCATGGGCATCGGCATGGGTATCGGCATGGGCAATGCGGGCTGCCTTTCCGGGGGCCTTCGGGCATGCGCCAGACTCTCGTCATGAGTACCACGCGACGCCGACTCGGCACGGGCCCGACCGCCATCAGCAGCACACCGTCCGCGGAGGAGTCCCCACGGCTTCTGCCCGCCGAACGAGTTGACCTCGGAGGACTCTTGAAGGCTCCCGAGCAGAGCGATCCGGAGCTGACGCGGTCGCGCCGGCGGCCTCTTCGCTCTCCTGCGGTGGGGGACTGACCGACAACTGCCTCGGACTCCTTGGTCCACGCTACGAGTTGAGACGTCGAACAGTGTCCCCGGGCCTCACCCATTGCCTGCGGGACCATCGTTCGGTTGAAGCCCTGAAGAGCCCTTCGCCGCGTAGGCGACCGCCCTTCACGACCACACAACTCGTCTGCGGCCCCGGCCGGCGCCCTCGCCGGTCGGGGCCGCACGCATTCTCCACGCCGTGACCTGCCGACTGCCGGTGACACTGGGGGAGGCCTTGGAAGAAATCAGCTGCGCGTGTGCCTGCGCACCGACCGCGCGGGCTTCGGTCCCATCCCTGCGGGGGATTTAACAAGGGGAGCGAATCGGGGGCTTCCGCAACCCCGTAGCCCACTGTCGCCATTGGGCCCGCAGACGTGGTGAGGGCCCCGTGGGGCCAGCAGGCCGCCCTGTGGGAACACCCGGACCGGGACATCAACACTCCCACCCTGCACCGCTATCTGCTGTTCGGCGGCGCCGAACACCGATACGTCCCGCACTCCGTCATCGAGGTGTGCGCCTTCGTGGGGGAGGACGACACCGGCATCAACGACGACGACATCCTTGCCGACGGCTGCGCGCCGTGCACAGGCCCTGGCGAGTACACCATCAGCGCCGAAGGCGGATTCCTGACCGTCACCGTGTACAACTTCGGCTGATGCTCCAGAGCAGTCGGGCGACGAATCCGGCCGACTGGCCCGGAGGCCGCGCCCCTGGCCCCGGGCGGCCGGATCTCACGCTGCCTGCAGGGCTGGCCGTGGGAGTGCCTGGCCCCGCCCAACTTCGCTCAAGCACAACTCCACCATGCCCAAAGGACTTCAGACGCTGCGCGACCTACTCACGGAGGCCCCGGACACCCGGTAAGGGATGCATGCGGTCCTCGTCGGGGGCATCTTCCGGGCCCCTCGGGGCGAGATCGTCGAGCGCTTGGACGTCGTACAGGACGAAATGCCCACCTCCGAGACCGTCAGTGGCAACCCAATGATCTGGCGGCACGAGAGAGCTCGCCAGAGTACGCACAGGCCGCACACGGTTTCGGCGAAGCGTGGGACCGCGGACGTGTGGCGCGCTGTCGATTCCGTTGCCGCCGGATGCCGCGTACGCAACCGCGTCCGGCGTTGCCGGGGCCCATCATGAGGCCGACCCGTCCGTCCGTCGGTCAGTCCGGCTGCTTCTCCATGTGCTCCAGCACGCGGTTCGAGATCTGGGCGAGCGTGCTGAGCTCCTTTGGCGTCAAGGCATCGATGAAGAGTCGGCGGACGTGCTCGACATGGACGGGAGCGGCGGCTTCGATCGCCGCGTATCCGGCCGAGGTGGCGACGATGAACGCTCCGCGTCCGTCGTCGGGGCAGTCTTCCCTGGCCACCAGTCCGCGCTTGGCCATCCGTGTGACCTGGTGGGACATCCGGCTCTTCTCCCACTCCACCAGATTGGCCAGTTCCAGGAAGCGCAGCCGTCCGCCGGCTTCGGTGAGCTTGACGAGCACGATGTAGTCGGCGGCGGACATCTTGGAGTCGGTCTGCACCCGGCGGGACAGTCGGCCGATGAGCTTCTCCTGCATGCGGATGAAACTGTCCCAGGCAGCCTTCTGCTCGGGGTCGAGCCAGCGCGGTGTCTCCTTCATGCACTCAGTGTAATGAAATTGTTGACAACTCACCTATTCGTCTCGTTCGGAAGTCGGCGTCGTTGACGTGGCCGAAGGGGGGCGAGCCGGCGTCGATCGCGCGGGTCGGGACGGAGGTGCGGGCGGTCGGGATGTCGGCCGTGAGGCGGATGGATACCGCACCGCGTAGGGGACATTGCTCCCTCAGCTTGATCTTTAACCTCGCCGGTCACCCGACCTGCTGATCTTGGTTTGTTCCCGGGACAGCAGGGCGGCCGTTCTTCACGCTTCGAGGTGTCGAGCAACGTCGCGTGAAGGAACGGCCGCTGGTGAAGAGTCTCGCCGCTGAACAGTCCGCTGACGCCGCGTTGGGCGTCCTGTCCCACTTTCGTGTCGAGTTCTACGACTGCCTCTACACCCGGGCGGATGCGCTCTTCGAGCTCACCGACGCGGTGCTGTGCTCGGACGGGCCAGTGACGTCGCTGGTCGAGCTGACGCTCACGGCCGAGCACCGGCGCGGGCACGGAGCGATGTACGACGCGGTCAACCATGGCTGGCTGGAGCCGCGCCGTCTGCGCAGGCTGCTGACCTCCACGCCGCTGCCGCGTGCCGCCGACGGGCGGATCGTACTCGCGGTGGACGTGAGCAACTGGCTGCGACCCGACGCCCCCACCAGCCCGGAGCTGCTGTTCTGCCACGTCTACGGACGGGGCCGCAGCGCGGATCAGTTCATCCCCGGCTGGCCTTACTCCTTCGTCGCCGCGCTGGAGACGGGACGCACGTCCTGGACGGCCGTGCTGGACGCGATCCGGCTGGGGCCGTCCGACGACACCACCGCGGTGACCGCCACCCAACTGCGCGAGGTGGTCACCCGGCTGGTGCACGCCGGGCAGTGGCGGCCGGGCGACGCGGACATCCTCGTCGTCATGGACACCGGCTACGACGTCACCCGCCTCGCCTACGTCCTGGCCGACCTGCCCGTCGAGCTGGTCGGCCGGCTCCGCTCGGACCGCGTCATGCTCCGGGACGTCGGCCCACGCCGCTCCACCCCGCGCGGCGGACAGCCCCGCAAGCACGGCGGCGTCCTCACCTTCTCCAAGCCGGAGTCCTGGCACACCCCCGACCAGGCCACGACGTGCGACACCACCCGCTACGGCACAGCCGAAGCCCTCGCCTGGGACCGCATGCACCCCCGATTGCAGGCCCGTGGCCCCTGGCTCGACCACTGCGGCGAACTCCCTTTGATCCACGGCACGTTGATCCGGCTGAAAGTTGCGCACCTGCCCGGTGACCGCGACCCGAAGCCGGTATGGCTGTGGTCCTCGCGCACCGGGATGACCGGCGAAGACGTCGACCTGCGCTGGCAGGCGTTCCTCCGCAGATTCGATCTTGAACATACCTTCCGGCTGTTCAAACAGACCCTGGGCTGGACCGTCCCCAAGGTCCGCGATCCGCACACGGCCGACCTGTGGACGTGGCTGATCATCGCCGCCCACACCCAACTCCGCCTTGCCCGGCCACTCGCCGAGGATCTTCGTCGGCCCTGGGAGCGGCCGGCGCAACCTCATCGGCTCACCCCTGCCCGAGTCCGCCGGGGGTTCCGCCACCTCCGCGTGAAGACCGCCCGTCCCGCCGACGTGCCCAGACCCTCCAAGCCCGGACCCGGACGCCCACCCGGCTCGAAGAACCGCAGGCCAGCCCCACGTCACGAGCCTGGAAAGACCGTGAAACGAATCGAAACCCTCACCGAACACGTCCGCCTGAAACAGCAGCGAGGTTAATGATCAAGCTCAGGGCGTCGACGGGATCCTCGACACGGGTGACACGGGTGACACGGGCATCCGAATCCACGTGAGGGCACGTGGGAGAGGATCCTGCAAGCTGTCCAGGCCGACGCCGATACCGAGGGCAGGATCGACTGGTCCTTGGTCGGCGTGGACTCCACGGTGTGCCGTGCTCACCAGCACGCCGCCGGCGCCCGAGAGAAGGCGCCGCGGAAACCCGGCAAGCGCACCCGCCCCGCCCAGCACCGTCCCGATGAAGCCCTCGGCCGTTCACGCGGCGGGCTCAGCACGAAGATTCACCTGGCCGGTGACGGCGGGCTGCGTCACCTGGCCCTGCTGGTGACTCCCGGCCAGTGGGGCGACGCCCCGCAGCTGATCCCGGTCCTGGAACGCGTGCGCGTTCCCCGTCCGGCCGGTGGGCGCCCTCGCACCCGGCCGGACCATCTGAGCGGCGACAAAGCGTACAGCTCGCGGCGCAACCGCCGTACCTGCGCCGCCGCCAGATCGGCCACACCATCCCCGAGCCGGAGAACCGGCGGGCAAACCGGCAGCGGCGCGGCAGCGCAGGAGGCTGGCTCACAGGCTTCGACGCGGCGCGGTACACCCGCAGGAGCGAAGTCGAGCGCCTGATCAACAAGCTGAAGATCAACCGGCCGTGGCGATGCGCTGCGACAAGCGGGCTTACGTCTTTCACGGGACGGTCACCCTCGCCGCGATCAGGCTGTGGCTCCGGTGATGACCTTGGCTTCAGGGAGCGGGGCGGCCCTTCGTGGCCCCCCGCCACGGCCACGGAAGCCCGTGGAGCCGGTGTGCCCGCGCACCTGCGTGAACCATCGGGCTGCGTGCCGCGTCCTCCTGATGCGCGGGCCGTGCCGGGCGGGCGCTGCGCGAGGGAGAGCAGGGGACGGATGGCGGGTGAAACGATCGGTATCGGGCTGGCCGTATTGGCGGGCCTGGCGAGTCTGTGGGCCGGTGCGCGGGAGGCACGGCTGCAGATGCGGCTGAGCCGCTACGGGCTCCACGCCGAGGGGGTGGTGGTGGACCAGGAGCATCGGCCGGGGGACGATAGTTCGACGCCCGTCATCGAGTTCACCGACCGGCAGGGCCGCCCCGTCAGGTTCCGGCCCGTCGCGACGGGGCTGGGGCTGGGGATGGCCCTCGGAACCCATATGCCGGTCGTCTACCTCCCCGAAAGGCCGGAAAGCGCAAGGGTATTCACCCGGAAGCACCGCCTATCTCTGATCGTCGGCCTGTTCGCCGGAGCCATGATCTTCCTCGGCGTCGCGGCTGGCTGCGTGCTCACGCGATGAGCTTGCTCTCCCTCCTCGTTCTCACTAACGGATCCACCGTCAGTCCCGTCAGGGGACCCGTCGGACACGCCCTAGCTAGGGACCCACTAGAATATAAAGGGCAATCCGCCTACTTCATACGCCCTCGCAGAGGCGAGTGATCGGCCATCGGCGAGCCGCAAGGGCACGAACAGCACGGGCCGTTTCGGAATCGGAAGGGGCCCACTCCATGGCGTCGACATGGGGGTTCTTAACTGCTGTGGGCTTCGTCATCGAATCTCAGCGTTTGTCAACTTCCGTTGATGGTCGGGGGGTTGTCGGTGGCGGCCGGTAGCCTGATCGGGTGATCGTCACGCATGCCTACCGGTTTGCACTGGACCCGACGCCTGGTCAGGCCAGGGCGCTGCTGCGGCATGCCGGTGCGGCCCGGGTGGCGTTCAACTGGGGTATCACGCAGGTGAAAGCGAACCTCGGGCAGCGGGAGGCGGAACGGTCCTACGGCATCGCCGAGGCCGGTCTGACGCCGTCGTTCGGCTGGTCGATGTATTCCATGCGCAAGGCCTGGAACGCAGCGAAGAGGGAGGTGGCGCCGTGGTGGGCGGAATGCTCGAAGGAGGCGTACGCCACCGGGCTGGATCAGCTCGCCCGGGCCTTGAAGAACTGGTCCGATTCCAGGCGCGGCAAGCGCAAGGGCCCGCGGATGGGCTTTCCTCGCTACAAGTCGAAGCGGAAGACCACGCCGTCGGTTCGGTTCACCACCGGCACGATCCGCTTGGAAGACGACCGCAGGCATGTCACGCTCCCGGTCCTGGGAACGATCAGGGCGCATGAGTCCACACGGAAGCTGCACCGCCGGATCGCGGCCGGCACGGCGGTGGTGAAGTCGGCGACCGTCCGCCGAGAGGCGGGCCGCTGGTTCGTGTCCTTCACCTGCGAAGTCGAGCGCGCCGACCGTACCCCGTCCCGAGCGGATACGGTGGTTGGCGTCGACCTGGGCATCAAGCACCTCGCGGTGTTCTCCGACGGCCGCCCGACCGCCGAGAACCCCAGACACTACGACAGCGCGCGCCGCAAGCTCGGCCGCCTGTCCCGCACGGCCGCCCGCCGGCTGGGCCCTGACCGGCGCACCGGGCAGCAGCCTTCGAAGCGTTGGCAGCGCGCGGATGCGGCCCGCAACCGGGTGCACTACCGCACCGCGAACCTGCGGCGGGACGCGCTCCACAAGCTCACCACCAGCCTGGCCCGCGAGTACGGCACGATCGTGGTGGAAGACCTCAACGTCTCGGGAATGCTCAGGAACCGCAGACTCGCCCGCGTCGTGGCCGACGCCGGGTTCGGCGAGATCCGGCGTCAACTCGCCTACAAAACCCGGTGGAACGGCGGAACGCTCGAAGTGGCGGACCGCTGGTTCCCCAGCAGCAAGACGTGTTCCGGATGCCAGGCAGTGACACCCAAACTGCCTCTCCGGATACGGATGTACGTATGCGAACACTGCGGACTCGTCCTCGACCGGGATGAGAACGCGGCACTGAACCTCGCCGCGCTCGTGAAGCGCCACGTCGCCGGGAGTGGCCCGGAGACAGAAAACGGACGTGGAGCCGACCGTAAGACCCCGTCCTGCGGGGCCGGTGGCATTGAAGCGTCTACCCCGCATTGATACCTCCTGGTATCGAGTGAGACGGGGACCTTCACCCAGCAATGGGCGAATCACTGAGATTCGCAGAAACTCGGTGAACGGTATCCGTGCCCTGGCTGGGCACGGCACCTGCCGCGGCGGTCTTGCACCGCTGCAGGTTGCGTCACGCTGGAGCATGGCGGTGCCGCAACCGTGCGATGTCGGAACGTGCATGTTTCGGAAGGGGATCGCGGTGTTGTCAGACCAGGTGGCCTCATGACATGGCCGCACCAGCGCCCACACGTGGTCGTCGCACTGGCGTTGCCGGGAGTCGTGGCATTCGATCTCGCGACCGCTGCTCAGGTCTTCGGGTTCCGCGACGAAGCTGCGCACTACTCGTTCACCGTGTGCGGGCTGCGACCGGGCCCGGTCCCCACCTCAACCGGCTTCGCCATCGACGCGGCGGCAGGCCTCGATGCCGTGGCAACAGCTGACACGGTGATCGTGTCCGGTTTCTACCCACCGGTAGAACCGGACGCCGCCGTGCGCGAGGCGCTGCGGTCTGCCCACGAACGTGGTGCACGCCTGGCTTCGGTATGTCTGGGCGCGTTCGCGCTGGCGGCCGCCGGTCTGCTCGATGGCCGCAGGGCAACTACCCACTGGCGCGAAGCCGACGAGTTCCGCCGACGCTGTCCGAGCGTGTGGCTCGACCCGGACGTACTGTTCGTCGACGGTGGCAGCATCCTGACCGGCGCGGGTCAATCCGGGAGCGTCGACTTCTACATCCACGTGGTCCGCTCGGACTTCGGGGCAGGCGTCGCCGATGCGGTGGCCCGCCGCATGGTCGTGGCCACCCACCGGTCAGGCGACCATGCCCAAGACCCGCGTAGGGATGCGCGCGACGACGACGCCGACCACCTCGCCCGGACCCTCGAATGGGCGATCCAGCGGATGCACCAGCCGCTGTCGCTGACCCACCTGGCCCGGCATGCGGGCATGCCCACACGCACGTTCTCCCGCCGCTTCCGCGAACGAACCCGCATGACACCGATGCGCTGGCTGTCCGCACAACGAGTGCTGGAGGCGCAACGGCTCCTCGAAACGACCGACCTACCGGTGGACCTCATCGCCGAGCGATGCGGGCTGGGTACCGCAGGCAATCTGCGCCTGCACATGTCGCGCGCACTGGGCACGACACCCACCGAATACCGCCGTACCCACCGCCGTATCCCGGACGGGCCCCCGGCACGACAGCGCTGATGGCGCGACTCTGACGACAGCTGGCCATATCCGCACGATCACGACCCCGCCAAGCTGCGACCTTGGGAATATGACCAACTTCGACAAGCTACTCGAGAACAACAAGCGTTTCGCGGCCACCGATTTCAGGGAACACCTGCCGGAGATCCCGTTCATCCCCAACCAGCAGGTCTATGTCTTGACCTGCATCGATCCTCGCGTCGACCCCGCAGCCACCCTCGGTCTGCGACTCGGAGACGCGATCGTGGCACGCACCGTCGGCGGCCGGGCAAACCAGTCGTTCCTCGACGATCTCGCGTGGATCAGCTACCTGCACGAGACTGTGACCCCCGACGCCGATTGGTTCGAATTGGCCGTCATCCACCACACCGACTGCGGGTCGGCCCTGATGGCTGACGACAAGCTGACGCGCGGCTTCCTCCAGCGCGGCTTCGAGGAGACGCCCCTGCGGGGCACCGCGGTCACCGATCCGGCCGTCACAGTTCCCATCGACGTCGACAGAATCGTGCATTCGCCGTCCGTCTCGGGCCGTATTCGAGTCTCGGGCTACAGCTATGACACCGCCACCGGTCGTCTCACCCTGGTCACGCCACCGAGATCCAGGGACCAATGGCCCGCCACCGCGCTGAGGTTGTCTGAGAAGCCCCGGTCGGAGCGGTGACTTGGTAGCTCGAAGAAGATCTCCCGGGTGGAGCGGATGCCTATGGGCATCCCTGGCCGCTTTATTACTGACCGCGGCTGGGGTGGTGGCCGTCGCGCCACCCCAGGCCGCCGCAGCGCCGGACGACCCCGCCCGCCCGTTCGCCAAAGTCCTGGGTCGGGTAGCCGCGTTCGTGCATCAAGGAGGTCACCAGGCGGTCCGCGTCGTGCACGGCGTCCTCTGGACGGTCCACGAACTCTTCCTGCGCGCTGGCCCAGTCCCGGGTGTACCGATCCCTGAAGGTGCTGTCCAGCGGCTTGATGTCCAGCGCGTCATGTCGCTTCTCGCGGGCCCTGAGCTCACGCTCGCCGGCCATGCGGCTGCCGGCATCCCCCATCGTTCGTTCATACTCCGGGCCGAAACGCTCACGCAGCTTCCGGCGGCGCATGAACATCGACGCCGCCACGGCCGCCACGGCGATCACTACCACGACGGCAATGATGACCGCCAGAAGTGTCAATTCGTGAGAGCGCCCGCAACGGCCAGCCGAGTGGCACGACGAACCCAGCGCCTCCACCCCGCTTGTTCATCGAGGTCATAGCGCGCTTGTGGCGTGATTGCGCTGCGTTGCGCCGGGGCGCGTGGGGCGGACGACGCGCGACATTCGGCGCGGCCAACATGGTTGCAGCGCCTGGCTGGTGGGTCGCCTGTTGGGAGGGAGAACGAGGAGCGGTTGGACGTGACCGAGAGCGCCCGGTACGTCGGCTGCATCAGGCTGCGAAACCTTTTAGAGGTTGCGCAATCCGGGAACCATTAGACTCGCCACCCTTCCACCTCAACCGCGTGCGGCCGGTCCGCACGGACGCGGACGCCGCAAGGCTTTCTTTCATCGGGGGATACATGCCGGATCCTGAGCCTTCAGGGGGCGAGAGCAGTGCCACTTTCGAGCGGTTTCTGGACCAGGCCCTGAACTCCCAGCAGGTCAGGGACGCTCTGGACCGCTGCGGCGGGGCACTCAACCGCGAACAGTTGCGCACCAAGGCGCTTGAGGCGCGTACCGCCATCGCCGCCGCCGTGGCCGTCGAGTATCAGGGCTATCGCGAAGCGAGGGCCGTTGCCACTGAGCGGGACGGCCGGCAGGACACCTCTGGTGCCGCGACGGCTGGCGCACGCGGCGGGGGCGGGCTTCTGCCGGTTCTAGCGGTGTTCGTGCCGAGCCTGGCGGGCGTCGCAGCGGCCCTTTTCCTGCTGTCCGGGTTCGGTCTGCGTGCTTTTGGTGGGCGCCCCTACATTGGCGAGGGTCTGATCACGGCAGGTCTGATCGCCGCCGCCGTGGCCGTCGGCGCGTTGATCGGTGATCTTGTCTGGTTGCTGATGGCGGCGGCACGCAACCGCCCCGTCGCTGAGCACGGACTGTCCGGTGGCGCTCATCCAGATGTGGACCAGGCGCGAGAGGTATGGGAACTGGCTCTGATGGAGCGCGGGATCCTGCCGTTCCTGTTGGGGCGTCTTGAGGAGGGCCAGGTGGGGGGAAGAGGTGGTCACGCCCCGCGTTAGCCCGCGCGGTGAGGTACGAGGCGTGCGGCTGTGTCCGCCCCGTCGTGGACCGGCGGAAGGACAGTCATCGAACGCGACGGCGGCCAAGTGCCCGACCTGATTGGAGACTTCACCGGGCGACATGTGCCGACAGAGACGCGGGGCGGGCCCGTTTGCGCTGGTATTTTCTACAATGCTGTAGAAAAGAGTTGGCTGCCTGGTTCGCTCTCGAACGCGACGTGGGCGGCCCGTAGCTGTCGGAGTCGGCAATGCGGCTGCCGACGGGAAGATCGACCCGTCCGAGCGGCAGCGCGTCGCGCAGCTGATCTTCAGCAATGAGGTGCTGCAGAACTTCCCCGCCGAGGACCTCCAGCGCCGTTTCGATGACAACCTGAACAAGCTGACCGCCGACTTCGACTTCGGCAAGGTCAGCGTGCTCCAGGAAATCGCCAAGACGAAGAAGAAGCCCGCCGAGGCACGCGCGGTCATCCAGATCGTCATCGGCGGCGCCGACGGCGACTTCGACGCCACGGAGCGCGCCGTGGTCCGCGACGCCTGCTTCGCCCTGGGGCTGCCGCCGCACGAGTTCGACCTGTGATCACTCGAACTTTCTGAGGCGATCATCGCGGTGGCCGACAGGGGCACCCTTGTCGGCCACAGCGATGTGAGGCTGGAATCTGGAGAGCGACGACGGGTGCTTGGTGGCCTGTGGTGCCGGCCCGTGGGCGTCGAGCTACAGCGGGGTAGCCGCACGCAGGAGCAGTGCCAGTGTGATCGCCGAGTTCGCCGAGAACAGCGCAGACAAGGTGGCGCCCCCTGTTGCGGTCCAAAGTGCCAGGCCCACGGTGGTGAAGGCAGGTGGCCAGGCGTGCACCGTGGGTGGCGGGCCGAGCAGGGCCGCGACCCGGCGCGGGAGAGGGCCAGGTGCGGCGAGGGACGCGAGCGTCGCTGGCGAGGCGCCGCCCGAGACGAGGGCGGCCTTGCCGATCGCGCGGGCGACGGCCTTGCGGCTGCCGATGGCCTCGGCTGCCTGCTCGTCCGCCCATCGCTCGACCATGTAGGTCACCGCTGAGCGCAGGGGCCACAGGAACGGGTTGGTGCAGGCAGCCAGTTGCACGGTCAGGAGGTGGCGGTGGTGCCGGGCGGAGAGGTGGGTGCGCTCATGGGCGAACAGGGCCCGGCGCTCCGGAGAGGTGAGGCAGGCGAGCATGCCGGTGGAGACCACGATCCGGTCGCGCGGCCCGCCGGGGAGTGCATAGGCGTACGGCTCGCTGTCGGGCAGCACCGCCACTCCTGTGCGCGGCAGGCCCGAGAGCGCCTCGTGGGCGCGCCGCCGTACCCGACAGTGACGAAGCAAGGCCCGGCCGCAACTCACGACGACCGCGATCAGTGCGGGAATCGCGGCCTTCCCGGCGATCTCGTGGCGTGGCACGCTCCGGCGCACCTCAGGATCCGACCAGCCGTCCGGCAGCGGGTTTCCGGGCAGTTGCGCGGTGCCGACCACCATCAGCAGTGCCAGGCACAGCGTGCTGCACAGAGCCATGACACCGGCCACGCCGGTCAGCAGCACCGTGGCGGTACGTGGATGCAGACGCTGCTCGGCCAGGCGCGCGATAGGCCACGCGGTCAATGGCAGCACGAGCGGCAGAAAGACGAAGACACCCATGACTGCTTCAGGCCTCCGGCTCGTTGTCCGCCTGGTCCAGCAGTTCGCGCAGCAGTTGCCCGTCGTCGATCGGCAGAGTGGTGATGAAGCTCGCGAGCACTGCTCTTCGGTCGTGTCCACCGTCCAGCACGCGGTGCATCTTCAGTGCGGCGAGTCCCGCCTCGTCCGCGGTGGGCGTCCACACGAACGACCGGCCCTCCCGTCTGCGGGTGACGGCCTTCTTGACCAGCAGCCGGGCCAGGACCGTCATCACGGTCGTGTACGCGAGATCGGCGGCCAGATGCTCCTGGACCCAGCCCGCGGTCACCGGCCCTTCAGCGGTATGCAGCGCCGAGAGGACCTGTGTCTCCAACTCGCCCTGTGCTCTGCGCTGACGACGCAGAGGGGATTCCGCCACCCTCGATTTCCCTCCCGCATCGACCCCACTTCGCTCCGCGCGTACGTGCGCCTCACATCGTATAGAGCCGTGACCGCAGTTTCTCTTCACCGATCGCGGCGCGCGAGCGGCAGACCCGCTGTCCGGTATCGACTGCGGGCCGGCTCCGATTTCGGCAGGTGCCGCAACGGCCGGAGGCCGGCCAGCCACCGGGGTCCGGCAGCGCGCAGGGGCCGTCCGTCGGCCGCCGGTAGGGGCGCGCGGAGCCGTGCCGGCACGGCTTGCCGGTTCGCGTGCCCCTCCAACACTTTGCGCGTGCACGGAACGGCGAGGGCGTCGGCGGGTCCGGACCACAGAAAGGCGCGCCCTCCTCGCTCGCGGAGCGCCATTCTCTTGGCGTGGAGCCGGGGCAGCGCGGTCAGCGACGGTGTGGGCGAGATCGCCGCTGAGCATCTCCCGCACACGGGCTGTCGGTACCGGCCGACGGGTGGCATGAAGGACCCCCTGTATCTGAGCCTCCAACTCGCCCGGAGCGCGGCGATGCCGTGTCTGGCGTCTCGTCACATTCCGCTCATCCCAGGCCCTTTGTTCGCCTGCGGTGGCGCGTGGCGCATTCGGTGGAGTCGGCTCGCGCCGTCCTCTCGTTGATTTCTACAGTGTTGTAGATTCTAGCTCGGATCCTTTCCCGGATCTGAGCCGACCGCATGCGTGGAGGGATGGATCATGGGTGTTTCCCTGGCCAAGGGCGGCAACGTGTCGCTGAGCAAGGAAGCGCCGGGCCTGAGCGCGGTGCTGGTGGGACTGGGCTGGGACGTGCGCACGACGACCGGCGCCGACTTCGACCTCGACGCGTCCGCGCTGCTGCTGAACGAGTCGGGCAAGGTCGTCTCCGATCAGCACTTCGTCTTCTACAACAACTTGAAGAGCCCGGACGGTTCGGTGGAGCACACCGGCGACAACCTGACGGGTGAAGGTGAGGGCGACGACGAGAGCGTCAAGGTGAACCTTGCCGCCGTACCGATGGATGTCACCAGGATCGTCTTCCCGGTCTCCATCCACGATGCCGAGAACCGCGGGCAGAGCTTCGGGCAGGTGCGCAACGCGTTCATCCGCGTCGCCAACCAGGCCGGCGGCGCCGAACTCGCCCGTTACGACCTGTCCGAGGATGCCTCGACGGAGACCGCGATGGTCTTCGGTGAGCTGTATCGCAACGGCGCGGAGTGGAAGTTCCGTGCCGTGGGTCAGGGTTACGCATCGGGGCTTTCCGGGATCGCCGCCGACTTCGGCGTCAATGTCTGACAACGGCCAGCGCCCGTGAACAGGGTGGGGGTCGCGCCCCGGCCCTCACCCGCCCGTACGGTGAGCCGGTCGTCCGGACTGTGCCCGCCGAGTCCGCCAGGGAGACCGTGTGACCAACACCCCCGGCCTTCGTCCGGAGGACCGAGCGGACTTCGAGTCGGTGCTGCGTCTGGCGCTTGGCCTCGTCGACATCCGCTCTGCGGTGCGCCACGAACCCACGGTCAGGACCTCCACGAGCCTGTACGCCCGTGCACTGGCCGCGGCCGAGGAGATCACGGCCGCCGCCAGTGACGAGTACCGCGATCACCTCGCCGTGCGGAAAGCCGCAGAGCGCCTAAAAGGCTTGCGGAGTAAGAGATTTCCGACCGTTGACGGTGCTTTGTGGCCCGCCCTCGTCGTGCTCACGCCCCTGGTGGCCGGCGCGGCCGCGGCCGTCCTACTGCTCATCGGATATGGACTCCACCTGGCCGATGCGGAGCCGGAGTTCGCCGCTTCGGTCACCACTGCCGGGTGGGTGCTCGCCCTCACCGCGGTGGTGACCGCACTCGTCGGCCTCCGTCCTCCGCTGCGTACGGCCGTCCGCCGGCGCAGTGACCGAGGGCTCGACGGCCAGGGACCTGAGGGCGGAGACGCTGTGGAGGGGGCCCGGGAGAAGTGGCGGCAGGCCCTCCTGGAGCGGGGTGTGCTGCCCTACCTGCGGAGCCACCTGCCCGAATCCCTCGCCCCATAGATCGCACCCCGAACAACCAGCTACAGAAAGCGAGATGACGCATGTCGGTCAACCTGAGCAAGGGCCAGCAGGTCAGCCTGAGCAAGTCCGATGGCAGCGCACTGAGTTCCGTACGCATGGGGCTGGGCTGGCGGGCCGCTCCCCGCAAGGGCTTCCTGGCCAAGCTGACCGGGCCGCGCGATATCGATCTGGACGCCTCGGCCCTGCTCTTCGCCGGCCGTCAGTTGTCCGACGTCGTCTTCTTCCAGCACCTGGTCAGCGACGACGGATCCGTCCGACACACCGGGGACAACCTCACGGGTGGTGCGGGCGCCGGTGACGACGAGACCATTCTCGTCGACCTTGCCCGCGTGCCCGCGCACGTCGACCAGATCGTCTTCACCGTCAACTCCTTCACCGGCCAGACGTTCGCCGAGGTGGAAAACGCCTTCTGCCGACTGGTCGACGAAACCACCGGCACCGAACTGGCGCGCTACACCCTCAGCGGCGGCGGTACCCATACGGCGCAGATCATGGCCAAGTTCCACCGCAAGGGTGGTTCCTGGCAGTTGCAGGCCCTCGGCGAGCCCGCGGCCGGCCGGACGTTCCAGGACCTGCTGCCCGCCATCAGCGCTCACCTGTAGCCCGACTGTCGAGGGCCGGAAGCCGTAGTAGCCGGTCAGTCCCGCGAGTTGCCGAACAGGATGCGGTACCCGATGAGCAGGACGAGGGAGCCGCCGATGGCCGCGCCCCAGGTGGTCAGGTCGAAGAACTGCTTCTCCACGGGGCGGTCGAAGAACCGGGCTGAGATCCAGCCGCCCACGAAGGCGCCCGCGACACCGATGAGCGTCGTACCGATGAAACCGCCCGGATCGCGGCCGGGCAGCAGGATCTTGGCAATCGCTCCCGCGAGAAGCCCGAGGATGATCCAGCCGATGATGCCCATGTCGTCGTCTCCTTGTCGGCCGTGCCTTCTGTTGCTCAATTGCGCAAACTGCAGATGCCCAGTGGACGCGCTGCCAGGCGCCTGTGGTTGCACGGGAAGATCATCTTTTTGCTGTCCCCGGTTATCCGCAACAGCCCCAGGGCGCCCGTTCTGTCGGACGGCCGGCACGGGGCGGCCATCCCGGAGAAGCACGGCTGCCCGGGGCTCGACGCATAGACTGGGCCGCCACAGGCGCGGGGACGGTGACCCGGGCGGGACGGGAGAGGGCCGTGGCGGCAGACGTAGGTGGCTTCGAGGACCCGCCCGCCGGGGTACTGGCTGAGGCCGCCGCCGCGTTCGGGCTGCTGGCGTCCTCGGCCCGGCTGCACATCATGTGGGTCCTGGCACAGGGCGAGAGTGATGTCACCCACCTCACGGACCGGGTGGGCGGGTCCCTGCCCGCGGTCAGCCAGCATCTGACGAAACTCAAACTCGCCGGTCTCGTCCGGGCCCGCCGCGAAGGCCGACGTCAGGTCTACTACGTCGATGACCCCGATGTCGTGACCGTAGTCCGGCTGATGGTCGGCCAGCTGGCCGCACGTGCGGAGGAATCGTCCGCACCGGTACGCCGACTTCGCGAGATCGGTGCCTGAGACCGCGACGGCAGGATATTGAGCTCACCGAACTCGCCTGCCGTACCACTGTCTTCGCCCGCTGCATGCCGGAGCGCAAGGCCCGGATCACTACCGCCCTGCGCGTCGGCGGGCGCACGACCGGTTTCCTGGGCGACGGCGTCAACGACGTGTCTCACGGGCGAGGCACTGCCGGGCGGATGGTGCTGTTCTGAAGACGTGCGCGGCGAAGACCGTCAGCCGTTGCAGACCGGGCAGGGCGGGGAAGCCGGTGAGCTGGACGCCGTAGCGGATCCCGCCTACCGCACCGTGTCCGTACCGGAGCAGAGCGGCAGGTTGAGCTTCCGTCACGCTTCTCGCTGAGGGCGGTGAGAAGGAAGACGAGGCCGATGGCTCCTGCGAACGGCAGGGTGCCGACGGGGCCCTCGTAGGGCAGAGACTCGATGACGTAGAACAGAGATCCCGCCGAGACCCCGGGGATGATGGGATGCCGTGCGGCCCAGCGGAGGGTGTTCACGTCGAAGTCGCGGCGGTAGATGTACAGCGCCGCTGCGCGCACACCACCCGACGGTGTGTCCAATTCGCAGGAGTACGTCACCTGGATCACCTGCGGCCGGTCGGTGACCCGCGTCTTGAGCCCGCCTGCGGGGCCCGTCGAGCACTGCTGCTTCCAACCCGGCCTGGCCGCCTGTGTCATGAGACACTTTACAGATTGCGCAACCTTTGAATTAATGTGAAGTGAATCACGGCGGCATGTGACCCGCGAATCCTTGGCGAATCGAGGCGTCACGTGGCATCGGGATCGAACGATGCGCGTGCGGCCGAATCGGCCCCCGCATCCTTTGTCAGGTTCACGTGCGCTGGTGCGGCCGTATCTGCCTCGGAGGTGTCCGCTGCCTCGCGCACCGCGTCGGACACCTCCGCGAGCTCTTTCCTCGGGTCGAGGGCGCTGCGGATCTCGTCGAGGCCGAGGTCGTCGCCGTCCAGCACGTGCTTGCGCACGAACGTCTTCGGGTGCAGGTCCTCAAACTCGAAGTCCTTGAACTGCGGGCCCAGTTCGGAGCGGATCTCCTGTTTCGCGTTCTCGGAGAACTCGCGGAACTTGCGGATGAACGCCGTCACGTTCTGGATGACTTCCGGCAACTTGTCCGGCCCAAACAGAAGGACTGCGAGAACTGCCAGCGTCACCAGTTCCAATGGCCCCACATCGGAGAACATCTGCGCTCCTCGCCTTCGCGGCTACGCGGCCGGTGGTCGCCGGGGCGCTCCCGGCATCAACACTTTAGATGTTGCGCAAACATCGGGACCATGGCGGTAGGCTCGGCGTGGGATTCAGAGACCGTACAGACAGCCCAGAGCCGGGAGGACGAACCGTGGGAGTTTCCCTGTCCAAGGGCGGCAACGTGTCGCTCAGCAAGGAGGCGCCCGGCCTGACCGCGGTGCTGGTGGGCCTGGGTTGGGACGTCCGCACCACCACTGGTGCGGACTACGACCTGGACGCATCCGCCCTGCTGTGCAGCGAAGCCGGCAAGGTGCTCTCCGACCAGCACTTCGTCTTCTACAACAACCTGAAGAGCCCGGACGGCTCGGTCGAGCACACCGGAGACAACCTCACCGGCGAGGGCGAAGGGGACGACGAGTCCATCAAGGTCAATCTGACCGCCGTGCCTGCCGAAGTCGCCAAGATCGTCTTTCCGGTGTCCATCCATGAGGCGGACACGCGCGGGCAGAGTTTCGGACAGGTGCGCAACGCGTTCATCCGCGTGGTGAATCAGGCGGGCGGCCAGGAGATCGCCCGCTACGACCTGTCCGAGGACGCCTCGTCGGAGACCGCGATGGTCTTCGGCGAGTTGTACCGGCACGGCGGTGAGTGGAAGTTCCGTGCCGTCGGCCAGGGCTACGCCTCCGGTCTGCGCGGTATCGCCTCCGACTTCGGCGTCAACGTCTGACGTTGCCCACAGCCCCCCGCCGTCCGCGGCCCCCCCCGTAAGCGGGCGGCGGGGCTTCACTCCTCCGGGCGCGACCCGCGCGACGCGTCTACCAGCGAGGCTTCATGCCACTGGAAGCGGGTGGCGGGTGGCGGGTGAGCCTGGCATGCGCGGCAGTCGCCTTGCCTGCGCAACCCACATGAGGCGCGCTCCGGTCTGCCAGGGCCACCAACGCGATCGCCGGACACTTGGCATTGGCTCGGCGATCACCCCGACGACAACACGGGCGTGCTGGGCGTGGGTGAACTGATGCGGCTGCCCGCCGACCGCCTTACGCAGCTGAAGGCGGGCGCGGTCGCTCGGCGTCTGTTGCTGCTGCCGGACACGCTGCCTCTTCCGAACGCGGTCGAGCGGGTGCGGGAACAGGACGATGAGTTCGCCGTGGTCCTGGACGAGCACGGCGGCGTGGCAGGCATCGTCACCTATGAGGACATCGCCGAGGAACTGGTGGGCGACATCGGCGACGAGAGTGACAGCGTCACCGAGTTGGCCGTCGCGGACGGGGACGGCTGGCCGGTGGATGCCGGGCGTCGTCTCGACGAGGTGGCCGAAGTCACGGGCATCGTGCTGCCCGAGGAGGACGACTACGACACGGTGGCCGGCCTGACCGTCGACCGGCTGGGATGCTTCCCCGCCATCGGCGACCGTGTCACCGTCGAACTGCCGGACGGCGGCGTAGCAACCAGGTTCGCATCGAGCGTTCCGGTTTCCGCCGGGCGTTCGGCGCGCTCCGTACGGCCCCCGATCGATGCGCCCGGCAGCAGTCGTCAGGAGCGCGGGGACGGCTCGTTGCGTTCGACGGCGGTGCCGGAGACCACGTGCTCTGAGCCGGACGCCGCGCCGGGGGAGTCCTGCTCTTTGAGTGCCTTGGCCTCGCTCTTGAAGATCCGGGCCGCCTTGCCTGCCGAACGCGTCAGCTCGGGCAGCTTTTTGATCCCGAGGACCACGATGACGACGACGAGGATCACGGCCAGTTCGCTCAGCCCGAACATCAGGTCTCTCCCAGGGGTGGGCAGGGGCCGATATGGCGTACCGGCTACGCATCTCTATCTACAGTGCTGTAGAAGTCTCTCCCAGGGCATGATCGCTCAACAAGCCTGCGTTCCGGCCTGGTTGGCCGGGAACAGTGTGCTGCGCGGAGGAACAGAGCAGGATGACGGACGTAACGGCCGAGATGAAGTCCGCAGGTGAGGTCCTGACGCGGCGGTGTCGTACGGTCACGGAGGCACGGTGGTTCGCCGTCACCGTCTTCGCCCTGATTCTCACCAATGCCGCACTGCTCGGTGTCGAGACGTACACCGGACTGGTGGAGGACTGGCACGGCTGGTTACGCCTGGCCGAACACGCCTGCGTCGCGGCCTTCACCGTGGAGATCCTGCTGAGGATCGCCGCGCACGCCGACCGTCCGAAGGACTTCTTCCGCGACCCGTGGAACCTCTTCGACCTCGCCGTGGTCCTGAGCGCGTTCCTGCCCGTCGTCCGCGAGAACACCACCGTGCTGCGGCTGTTGCGGCTGGCTCGCGTGCTGCGCACCGCCCGCTTCCTGCCGCAGCTGCGGATCGTGCTGGTCGCGGTCGGTCGCAGCCTCCCCGGCACGCTGAGCTTCCTCCTCGTCGGTGCGCTGCTGCTTTACGTCTACGCGATGGTGGGCTGGGTCTTCTTCGCCCGCTACGACCCGGAGCACTACGGCTCCATCGGTCGCTCCGTCCTCACCCTCTTCCTCCTCATGACCTTGGACGGCATCGGCGACGCCGTCCATGCCGGCCTGGAGATCTCGCGCTGGAGCATCGTCTACTACGCCTCCTACGTCCTGCTCGCCTCCTTCGTCCTCGTCAATGTCCTCATCGGCGTCGTCATCACCTCGCTGGATGAAGCGCGCGAGATGGAGGCGGACGAAGCCGAGGAGATTTCGGCCGGCGCGGCCCTCGCGGGTGCAACCGACGCTCCTGAGCACGAACTGCGCGTTCATATCGCCAAGGCGAGACAGGCCCTCGACGAGCTGGAGGAGAGCCTTGAACGACTCCCCGCGTCTCACCCAAGCGCAGCCGAAGCGAATGTGCCGTCCCCTTGCGGACGCAGCTGAGATGGACGGACTCGGCAGACGACCCTCGTCGGCTGGTCGCTGCGTTCGTCGGCGCGGGCATCGCGGAGCGTTCGGCGCCGCCGGCCCCGAAGGCGCCGACTGGATCGAGCCGACCGTCCGGATCGGTCCGGCGGCACTGGGCGCTGCCGAGCTGGGTGGCGGCCGCGGCCGGCCTCTCACCGGCGCTCGTGACACGGCACTTCGGCCAGGAACCATACGAGGACCGGAGCAGCGCGGAGTGTGCGTGTAATGCACCACTGACCATCGTCGACAGTGGACCTCAGGATTCACAGGTCCGTGACCGGACCGGGGTCGGATGTCGACGAACCGCTGGCGACGGAGCGTTGGCTTCGAGTGGTCGGCAAGCTCCGGGTGATGGAGTCAGTACCGACCCGGCCTCATCGACGGCCTCATCCCCAAGACCCGCCTCGACCTTCAACCGCCGTAACCTCAGCTATTGAAGGTCTCTAGCCGCCTTGTGGACTATTGGAATAGTCGAGGGACGGGTGGCCGCGAACGAGCCGTGCGTTCGCGGCCACCACGGGCGTCGTACGCGTCTCGGCCGCCCGCGCTGTGGCCCGGCTGGTGCTGCTGCTGGGCTTCGTGGTCAGCCGGATGACCGTGCTGCGCCTGGTGATGGCGCTGCCGGAGCTGGTCTGGGCGGTGCCGCGGGTGCTGGGTGTGGACCCGCCTGGCACTATCCGGGGAAGGTGTTCCGGAAGGAGAGCCGTCGTGGGAAGAGTTCTTCTACAGCGCCTGGCTCGCCTACGCGGGAGAGCCTGATCATCAGCGGCTCCGCTCTTTCGCCGAGGGGGATGAGAGGCTCACGGCCGTACGAACTGCGTCTCAGCGGCGCTGACATCGGCGGCCGGGGCTGGCGGGGGCCGCCGGGCCGTGTCGCTGACCTTGATCAGGACGCCGACCAGCAGCCAGTTGGCGGCCATGGACGAGCCGCCCTGGGCGAGGAACGGCAGGGCCTTGCCGGTGAGCGGGATGAGTCCGGTGACCCCGCCCACGACGACGAAGACCTGGAGGACGAGCGCCGAGGCCAGGCCGCCGGCGAGCAACTTGCCGAACGGGTCGGTGACCGTCAGGGCCGTCCGCAGGCCGCGTTCGGCGAGCAACGCGTAGAGCAGGATGACGAGCGTCACCCCTACCAGGCCGAGTTCCTCGCCGACCGTGGTGAGGATGAAGTCGCTGCGCCCGGCGAAGCCGATGAGTTCCGGGTGGCCCTCGCCGAGGCCGGTCCCGAGGATGCCGCCCGAGCCGAAGCTGAACAGGGCCTGGGCGGCCTGGTCCGAGATCAACCCCGGCGGGCGCTTGTCGGGCGGGAGGAAGATGTCCATCGGGTGCAGCCAGGCGACGACACGGCCGTGGACGTGAGGTTCGAAGGAACCGACGACGAAGGCGCCGACGGCGAACATCGCGACGCCGAACACCACCCAGCTGGTCCGCTCGGTGGCGACGTACAGCATGATCACGAACAGGCCGAAGAAGATCAGCGAGGTGCCGAGGTCGCGCTCGAAGACCAGGACGAGCAGGCTCAGGATCCACACGGCCGCGACCGGGCCGAGTTGCCGCCCGCGCGGCAGGTACATGCCCATGAGCCGCCGTCCGGCGAGGGCGAGGGCGTCCCTGCGCAGCGTCAGGTATCCGGCGAAGAACACCACGATGATGATCTTCACGAACTCGCCGGGCTGGAAGGACAGCGGCCCGATGAAGATCCACCGCTTGGCGCCGTAGACGTCACCGGGATAGAAGGCCGGCGCCATCAGCAGGACCAGGCCCATGGTGATCGTGACGTACGGATAGCGCTGGAGCCTGCGGTGGTCCCTGAGCAGGGCCACCGCCGCGGCGAACACCATCACGGCGATGGCGCACCACATCAGCTGCCCGGACGCCGCGGCCGTCGCGTGATGGTAGTGGGCCGCGTAGGCGAGGTCGAGCCGGTGGATGAGGACGAGCCCCAGACCGCTGAGCAGGGTGGCCAGCGGCAGGATCAGCGGATCGGCGTGCGGCGCGAACCGGCGTATGACGACGTGGCACACCAGGGGCAGTACGGCCGCTGCCACGCACGTCGTCGCCATGCCGGCCGGTAGCTTTCCGGTGAGGGCGAGGGCTGTCTCGGCGTAGCCGAACACGCAGATGAGGATCGCGCCGAGCAGCAGGGCCAGTTCCAGTCCCCGGTCGCTCAGGCGCCCCGACCGGCCCGCCCCCACGCCCAGTTTCGCCGGTCCACGCCGACCAGTCATGCCTTCCCCCTCGTTCGGGTCCACCGCCTCGGATCCCGCTCAGGGACACGGCCAACAGAGTTATATGGTTGCGCAACAATGCAACTGAACTCTAGCCGAGGCCAGGTAAGAGGAGGGTCGACGTGACGGCACGCGGGACTGGGCGCCGCAGGGCGTGGGCGGTGGTGATCGGGGTGGGCGTGGTCATGGCGCTCGTGAGCTATCTCGCCGTCCGCTTCCTCCGCCCGGCGACTCCCGATGAATGCACGGCCCACGGCCCACACGGCACGACCGTCACGCTCGACCCGGACCAGGCGTCCCATGCCGCGACCATCGCGGCCGTGGCCCACGCCCGCGGTCTGCCGGAACGGGCCGTCACCATCGCCCTGGCGACCGCGATCCAGGAGTCCAAACTCCGCAATCTCACGTACGGGGACCGGGACTCCCTCGGCCTGTTCCAGCAGCGCCCGTCCCAGGGCTGGGGCAGCCCCGCACAGATCAGCGACCCCGTCTACACGTCGGGCAGGTTCTTCGACGCGCTGGTCAAGGTGCCGGACTACCGCGGCCTGCCGGTCACCGTCGCCGCGCAGCAGGTCCAGCACAGCGGCTACCCACAGGCATACGCCCAGCACGAGGCCGTGGCGGCGACACTGGCCGACGTGCTGACGGGGCGGGAGGGGCCGGCACTGAGCTGCACGGTGAGCGGGGCCAATCCAACTCCCTCCGACGCAGGGAGCGGTGCGGCGGGCGCCGCGAGCGAGGCCGGTGACGGTGGCGGTGTCGCGGCAGCCGTCCGGCGGGAGTTCGGCGGCGCGCCGGCCGCCCTGCCCACGACCGACGGCGGCAGCGTCAGCTACCCGATCCCGACCGATCAGCCTTCCACGGGCTGGTCCCTCGCCCTGTGGCTGGTCTGCCACGCCACCGAACTGCACGCCACATCCGTGACGTTCGACGGCCGGCGCTGGAGCAGCACCGCCTCGGACCGGGGCTGGACGCACACCACACCCGATCCCGGGCGGACCGGGACGCTGGCGGTGGCGCTGGGCTAAGGCCAATGCCGTTGCGTTAGCTGGTCGGCGTACGCTGCTGTGCAGTGCTTCCGGGGGTGGTTCGGGTGTCTGCAGATGTCGGTGAGTTATCGGGGTTGAGCCTGCTGACCTGGGTGTGTCCGCCGGGTTTGGTGGATCGTGTGGTGGCCGCCTGTGGTCGTTCGGAGCATCGCAGACGCCTGCTGCCGGCCCGGCTGGTGGTGTAGTTCGTGCTCGCACTGGCCCTGTTCTCACCGGCGCCGTATTTGGAAGTGATGCGGCACTTGGTCGAGGGCCTGCGAGGCCGGGGACTGCTGGGCGAGTGGCACATCCCGGCGAAGTCGTCGCTGTTCAGGGCCCGTCAGCGGCTGGGATCGGAGCCGCTACGGGTGCTGTTTGCCACGACCGCCAAGCCGATGGGCACCCAGGCTGCTCCGGGCTGCTTCTGGCGCGGACTGCGGCTGCTGGCGGTGGATGCCACCTGCTGGGACGTGGCCGACAGCCCGGCGAACGAGGCCGCCTTCGGCCGTCCCGGAAACAGCAGCGGCCACGACAAGTCCTGCTTTCCGCAGGTCCGGATGGCCTGCCTGATCGAGGTGGGCACCCACCTCGTGCTGGACGCGGAACTGGCCGGCTGCCGCACTGGCGAAGTCACCCTGGTCAACCGATTGCCGATCCTGCGGACCCGGTCAACTCATCCTGGCCGACCGGGAGTTCTTGGGCGTGCCGTTGTGGCGGGCCTTCACCAGCAGCGGTGCCGATCTGTTGTGGCGGGTGCCCGCCAACCGGGTCCTGCCCGTCGACCGGATGCTGCGTGATGGATCGTGGCTTTCGCGCATCCACGCCGCCGGCGACCGCACTCACACCGATCCGGTCACGGTGCGGGTGGTGGCTTACCAGCTGCACGGCACCGGCCGGGCGGCCGAGGACTACCGGCTGGTGACCACCCTGAGCGATGCCCGCCGCTATCCCGCCCGCCAGCTGGCCGCGCTCTACCAAGAGCGCTGGGAAGCAGAAGCCGTCTTTGCCGAGCTCAAGACCCATCAACGCGGGGGCCGCACGGTGCTGAGCAGCAAGACCCCCGACGGTGTCGTGCAGCAGATCTGGGCCCACCTGCTCGTCCACCACGCACTGCGTGAGCTGATGGCCAGAACCGCCGCCACCCGGGGCCTGGACGCCGACCGGATCTCCTTCACCGAAACTCTGCGCTCCGCCCGGCGCAGCGTGACCGTCACGCCGGGCAGTTTTTCCCCCTGAGCTGCTGGTCAGAACCCTCGTCCTGCTCCAGCATGACCTGCTCGAACGCCTCCTGCCGCACAGACGCCTGCGCAGCCAGCCCCGCGTCATCAAGCGCAAGATGTCCAACTACCGGCTCAAACGGGCCGAACACCACACCTGGCCCCAACCCACCCACACCGGCACCCGAGCAGTCCGCATCCAACGGCCCCACCCCGCGACTGCATAAAGCAACGGCATGACTCTGTTGGTGATCTTCAGGAGTCATCCGGCGGCTGCGGTGCAGAGGGTGTGGAATCGGCTTGATCGTGTGCGTCCACGGGGTGTTTCGGCGATCCAGTCGGCGGTGCGGGTGAGGTTGCAGGCTATGGCGGTGAGTACGTGCTGGACGTGCGTCTTGGCGAGCCCTCGATAGCGGGTGCGGCGTAGGCCGTTGCTCCGGACGGTCTGGGAGAGCGTCGCCTCGATGCCGGCGCGGATGGCATAGCGTCGTTGCCATTGCTCGGTCTGCTGGTCGAGGCGGTTTTGGACCTGGATCTCGTGCAGCGGCCGTGGGAGCAGGGCGATCGAGCGGGGCCTGGTGGCCGAGGCGGTGCACGGGTGGCGGTCCGGGCAGGCCAGGCAGTCGGCCTTGGCGAAGCGGAACTGGAGGTATTCGTGGCCCTTGATGCGGAGCGTCCTCGCCGGGGTGCTGGTCTTTCCGCGGGGGCACGTTGCCTGCCGTAGATCCCAGTCGATCGTGAAGGCGGACTTTCCGAAGCCCTCGCCGCTCTTGGCCTGCTGGCTGTGGTCGGCGACGATCGGGCCGAGCAGCGTGATCCCATGGGTCTGCTGGGCGCGTTGGACGCGGGCCGGGGTGATGTAGGCGGCATCGACCACGTGCTCGGCCGGGACCAGGGCGGCCTGGGCCAGGTCGTCGTGGATCTGCTCGGTGAGCTGGCCGTCCTGGACCGGGGCGATCGTGGTGGCCACGTGCACCACGATCTCGGGCCGCTGTTCCTCGCAGGTCTCGGTGTAGTGCACGCGGTAGCCGCTCCACTCGGTGCCGTTCTTGGTGCAGTAGTGCGCGTCGGTGTCGTAGGGGGAATCGAAGCGCAGGCTCGCCGGTGGCAGCGCGTGCCCGTCGCGCCAGCGGAGCTGTCCTTGTTCGTCCCAGTAGTAGTGGTGAACCCACACCTGCCGCAGAACCTCCACCTGGGGCAGAGTTCGCAGCCGGCCCGGTGCGTCGGGGGACCACAGGGCGGCCAGCACCTTCTGCCCGTCCCGTCCGAAAGTCTCCGCCCGCGCGATCACGGCCTCCGGTCCACCGGGCACCTTCCTGATCTCGATCTTCCGCCCGTACCGCTTGTCCCACTCGGGTTCGATCAGTGGCTGCAGCCACTCCGGCGCGATCTCAGCCAGTCCCTCAAGGGCGGCCCGCAGACTCTCCCCGGCCAGCTCCAGGCGGCTGAGCCGTCGCACGGCGGCCAGGACATACGTCGCATCGGTACGCTGCCGCCCGCCAGCCCTCAGCAATCCCGCCTCGGTCAACCGCTTGAGCATCACACGCAACATCCGGTCCGCCGCGTCGCCTTGCACCAGGCGGGCTCGGAAATCGCTCAGCAGCGAGTAGTCGAACCCGGTGTCCTCCAACTCCAGCCCCAGGGCGTACTTCCAGTCGATCCGAGTGCGCACCGCCTGAGCAGCCGCCCGGTCCGACAGGTCCTCGGCGAACTGGAGCACCGACACCAGCGCGAGCTGCCCCGGCGAGAACCCCGGCCGCCCATCAGCGGGATAGAGATCCACGAACTCCTCGTCCTCGAACAGCACATCGAGGCGATCCCGCACCAGCATCGCGGGGGTTCCCTTCGGGCACGCCGCCCACGCCGTGCGCACCGTCCGCGCCGGAATCCGCTGGTAGTCCCTCGGCTGCAACGACATCAGGCCCGCCCCGACCTCGGCACCACCCCGCTGCCTCCACTGAAGCACCGACCGAAGCGACTGTCAGCACTCGCCGAAGATCACCAACAGAGTCACGGCATTGGGATTAGCGCACTTCAGCTCAGTTCTCCGGGTGCAGGCATAACCCTTCCGGTCTCGCAGATCAACTCCGCCAGCCCAGGCCAGAGCGGGGTGGAGGCGGTCACCTGTGGGTGTCGCCTTTCGCCGCCGGTCGGCCTCGCACGGCCCAGGGGCGGCCCGGTGCGGTACTCGGTCGGAGCCTCGTGGCGCTGTCAGTGCCAGTGGTTACGACCGGCGGGACAAAGCGCTCTTTCAGACTAAAACTGCTTGCCCAGCCACTTGCCGATGAGGATCGCGCTGACGAGCAGCAGCACACCGGCCACGACCAGCAGGATCGTCGACGTGTTGTTGTTCTTCTTCTGCCGGCGGCGGTCCGGGCGCTGGTCGTAGCGGTTCATCGGCGGCAGCATCGTGGTCGCGCCGGCGCCGGAGTCCGTGCGCAGAGCCGTCGTCGGCTGATCGCCGGGGTAGCCGCCGTAGCCGACGGAGCCCATGGCCGCTGAGGCGGCGACCGGCCGGCCGTCGAGGCAGGCCTCGATGTCGGAACGCATCTCGTCGGCGGACTGATAGCGGTAGTCCGGGTCCTTGACCAGCGCCCGCATCACGATCGCGTCCATCTCGGGCGTGATCTCGGGGTTGAAGACGCTCGGCGGCTGCGGCTCCTCGCGTACGTGCTGGTAGGCCACCGCGACCGGGGAGTCGCCCACGAAGGGCGGACGTACGGTCAGCAGCTCGTAGAGGAGGCAACCGGTCGAATAGAGGTCCGAGCGCGCGTCGACCTGCTCGCCCTTCGCCTGCTCCGGGGAGAGGTACTGGGCGGTGCCGATGACCGCGGCGGTCTGCGTCATCGTCATGCCGGAGTCACCCATGGCGCGGGCGATGCCGAAGTCCATGACCTTGACCTGGCCGTTGCGCGTCAGCATGACGTTCGCGGGCTTGATGTCGCGGTGGACGATTCCGGCGCGGTGGGAGTACTCCAGGCCCTGGAGGATGCCGATGGTCATCTCCATGGACCGCTCCGGCAGCAGCTTGCGGCCGCTGTGAAGAAGCGTGCGGAACGTCGACCCGTCGACGTACTCCATCACGATGTACGGGATCGAGACCCCGTCGATGTGGTCCTCGCCCGTGTCGTGCACCGCGACGATCGTGGGATGGTTGAGCGAGGCGGCCGACTGGGCCTCCCGGCGAAACCGGGCCTGGAAGGACGGATCGCGTGCGAGGTCCGCGCGCAGCGTCTTCACCGCCACGGAGCGGCCGAGCCTGGTGTCGTGCGCCAGGTAGACCTCTGCCATGCCGCCACGGCCGAGCACATGGCCCAGCTCGTACCGGCCGCCGAGGCGACGCGGCTCTTCCATAGCTTTCCTACCAGCCCTCTCCGTCGGTCCCGACCACACCCGCGTGTGGTCCGGCGGTGTGCTGTTCGGGCATACGGTACCCGGCTCGCTGTGCGGGGCCGCGGCGGATGGCGTTGATGCCGAGGTATTTGGATCTAGACCGGCACTCAGTCGTACACCCTTGTTTCAGGTCGCCCGAAGCCAAACGTCGCAATCAGACCTGATTAGGCATCAGTGATCCTGCAGCCCCACGGCGGTGCGCCTAGCGGAGCGCCCACGACGGGCTCGGCCACAGCGCGGCAGCAGCCAGCTCCCCCTCAGCCGATTTCTCTGGGGTGGTCCGCTCACGCTCCCACATCCGTGACGGTGGCGGTACGACGCTCGGCCCCGCCAGTCTTTTCCGCCCGGAGACATCGCCTGGCCCGGACGCCACCCCTCCCGCAGCTGGCCTGATCGACAGCACTACCACTATGGCCGCAGACGGCCGCGCTCGTGCCACGTAAGCCGCTCAGCGATGCCGCCGTGTCCGCCTTCCGGGCTGTGCAGGCTTTCTCGTGCTTGCCCGCTGCACGCAGCGCGCCGCCGGGCGCGGCCAGCCGGGGCGGAGACAGGAGGCAGGCCGCGCCGTCGAGGCGGCGCGCGCCCGCGCTGTGCGCAGGAGCTTGACCGAGGCGGGGGCGACCGCCAGGCCAACCGCGCGCTGCACACCATCGTGCTGGTTCGCATGCGTCACGACCCACGCACCCGCGACTACGTCGCACCCTCGAAGGGCTCAAGACGAAGGACATCTTGAGATGCCTCGAGCGCTTCATCGCGCGCGAGGTCTACCGCCACCTCACCAGCGCCTTCAGTGGCGCACCATCGACATCTCCAACCGCTTGACGATCTATAGGAGTCGACCGTTCACCTGCGGTGATGCCCCGCCGGCGTGAAAATCGATACAGGGGCTGTTCGCCGACGCCGCTTGATGCTTGGGCTGTGAGTCCGCATAGGGCGTGGGACCGGAATACGAGCGAAACGTGCCACACACCAGCGTCCGGGTAGGTCACAGGCGAGGCCCGTTATTGGCCCGGCTGTGCGCCGCGGCCAGGTCAGTGTGCCTCAGGTGGCGGTGTGCAGCTTCGCGGCAGTGGCCGCCGTGATGGCCTCGGGCGTGACGCCGGGGGCGGCCTCGACGAGGAGCAGGCCGCTGTCGGTGACGTCGATGACGCCGAGGTCGGTGATGACGCGGTGGACGCAGGCCCTGCCGGTGAGGGGCAGGGTGCACTCGTCGAGGATCTTGGGGCTGCCGTCCTTGGCGGTGTGGTCCATGAGGACGATGACACGGCGGGCGCCGTGGACGAGGTCCATCGCACCGCCCATGCCCTTGACCATCTTGCCGGGGATCATCCAGTTGGCGAGGTCGCCGGTCGCGGAGACCTGCATCGCGCCGAGGACGGCGGTGTCGATGTGGCCGCCCCGGATCATGCCGAAGGAGAGCGCGGAGTCGAAGAAGGAGGCGCCGGGGAGGACGGTGACGGTCTCCTTGCCCGCGTTGATGAGGTCGGGGTCGACCTCGTGCTCGCGGGGGTACGGACCGGTGCCGAGGATGCCGTTCTCGGAGTGCAGGACGACGTGCACTCCGGGTGGGAGGTGGCCGGGGATGAGAGTGGGCAGGCCGATGCCGAGGTTGACGTAACTGCCGTCGCTCAGCTCGGCGGCGGCGCGGGCGGCCATCTGGTCGCGGGTCCAGCTCATGTGCGTACGGTCCCTCGTGTCGAAGACGCGGAGATTCGAAGGTGCTCGATGTGCTTGTCGGCAGCCTGGGCGGGGGCGAGGGCCACGACCCGCTGGACGAAGATGCCGGGGACGTGGATCGTGTCGGGGCCGAGGGCGCCCGGCTCGACGAGTTCCTCGACCTCGGCGATGGTGATCCGGCCCGCCATGGCGGCCAGCGGGTTGAAGTTGTCGGCGGCCTTGTTGAAGACCAGGTTGCCGTGGGTGTCGCCGCGCCACGCGTGGACGAGGGCGTAGTCGGTGGTGATGCCGTGTTCGAGGACGTGGTCGCGACCGGCGAAGGTGCGGGACTCCTTCGCCGGAGAGGCGACGGCGATGCTGCCGTCTGCCGCGTGGTGCCAGGGCAGACCGCCGTCGGCGACCTGTGTGCCCACGCCCGCCGGGGTGTAGAAGGCCGGGATGCCGGCGCCGCCGGCTCGCAGCCGCTCGGCGAGGGTGCCCTGCGGGACGAGCTCGACCTCCAGTTCACCGCTGAGGTACTGGCGGGCGAACTCCTTGTTCTCCCCGACGTAGCTGCCCGTCACACGGCTGACGCGGCCCTCGGCGAGGAGAACGCCCAGCCCCCGGCCGTCGACACCGCAGTTGTTGGAGACGACCTTCAGGCCGGTGGCGCCCTGGGCGTGCAGGGCGTCGATGAGGGTGGCCGGTATGCCGGACAGGCCGAAGCCGCCGACTGCCAGCGAGGCCCCGTCGGGGATGTCGGCGACCGCCGCGGCGGCGCTCGCGCTCACCTTGTTCACGTATGGGTCCTTTCAGTCGGAGGTCAGGCAGGGGGTGAGGTCAGTCGGGGGCCGGCCGCAGGGCGTCGGAGATGGACTTGGCGCCGCCGTGGGCGGTGAAGCCGCCGTCGACGGGGATCTCGGCGCCGGTGATGAAGGACGCGTCGTCGGAGAGGAGGAAGACCACCAGCGGGGTGATCTCGTCGACGGTGCCGGTGCGGGCCAGCGGCGTCTCGCGGATGTTCGCCTCGCGGAAGGCGGGCGCGGCGGAGGCGGTCATCTCGGTCTCGATGAAGCCGGGATGGACGGTGTTCACGCGGATGCCCCGCGGGCCCAGCTCGACACAGGCCGCCTTCGACAGGCCACGCAGCGCCCACTTGCTGGCCGTGTACGCGACCGGGTAGTGCCCGGTGAGCCCGGCGGCGGAGCCGATGTTGACGATCGACGAGCCCGGCGGCATCAACGGCGCCAGGTGCCGGATGCCCAGCAGCGGGCCGGTGACATTGACCGCGTGGACGCGGTCGAAGTCCTCGGGCGTGACCTCGTGGAGCCGCGCGCGCCAGGTGATGCCGGCGTTGTTGACCAGGCCGTGGACCTCTCCGTACTGGCGACGCAGCCCTTCGGCGAGCGTCGCCCACTCCGCCGCGTCGGTGACGTCCAGGCGCAGACAGCCCGGAGCCCGGGTCACATCGGTGGCGACGACCACCGCCCCCGCCCGGGTCAGCGCCTCGACCTCGGCCGCGCCCTGCCCGCGCGCGGCTCCCGTGACGACGACGACCTTGCCGTCCAGCCGGTTCACGGCCCCGCCGTTCACGGGCGCAGCCGCGGGCGCTTGTGGGCCCGGGGGATCGGTATCGGTCCGGCGCCGGGCACGACGGTGTTGGAGACAGTGCCGATGCCCTCGACGGTGAGGGTGAGGGTGTCGCCGGGCTTCAGCGGCGGCGGATCCTGTCGGCCTCGTACGCCCCACAGCTCGGCAAGGCAGCCGCCGTTGCCGCAGGTGCCGGAGCCGAGCACATCGCCGGGACGGACGTATGTGCCGCGCGAGGCGTAGGCGGCCATCTCCTCGAAGGTCCAGCTCATGTTGGACAGCAGGTCCTCGCCGACCACCTCGCCGTTCACCGAGGCGGTCAGCGCCAGCCGCAGGAAACCGTCGCGGTCCCGGTACGGCTCCAGCTCGTCGGCGGTGACCAGGTACGGGCCGAGGGTGGCGGCGGTGTCCTTGCCCTTGCAGGGGCCCAACCCCACCTTCATCTCGGCGGATTGGAGGTCGCGGGCGGACCAGTCGTTGAAGATGGTGTAGCCGATGATGTGGTCGCGGGCCTGCTCGGGTGTGAGGTCGCGGCCTTCGACGCCGATGACGGCGGCGACTTCGAGTTCGAAGTCCAGGACCGAGGAGCCGGGCGGCACGGGCACGTCGTCGTGCGGGCCGATGACGGCGTACGGGTTGGTGAAGTAGAAGGTCGGCGCGTCGTACCAGGCGTCGGGGACCCCGGCCGCGTTGTCGATGCTGCGTCGTACCCCCTCGACGTGCTCCTCGAAGGTGACGAAGTCCCGTACGGACGGCGGCTGGAGAGGCGGCAGCAGCCGCACCTCCGAGACATGCGGGCAGCCCGGCACGTCCGGTGCGTCCAGCGTTGCGTTGCCCGCCTCGCGCAGGGCCTCGGGGCCCGCCCGGAGCAGGTCGAGCAGCGAGTCGTGGCCGGGGACGGGGTGGAGGGTGTCGTCGTCGTCGACGGTGGCGACGCTGCGGCGGCCGTGGTGTTCGTACGTGGCGAAGCGCATGGCGGTCCTGGGGTGTGGCGTAGGAGTGGACCGGGGGCGCGGCGGGAGTCAGGCATGGACTTTTCCGCGCCCCCGGAGCAGAGGGGGATCAGACCGGCGGGGCGACGAAGACGCCGGGGTCGACGTCGTTGAAGGACTCCTTGGCGATCAGCTCGTTCATCGGGTTCGCCGTGCCCCACTGGTCGGTGACCTCGGGCCGGGAGAAGTCGTAGACGTGCGGATGCCAGGTGTCCTCGTCGAGTTCCTCCAACTCCGTCGTGTACTCGACGGTGTTGCCGTGCGGGTCGAGGAAGTACGTGAAGGTGTTGTCGCCGGCCATGTGCCGGCCCGGTCCCCAGATCTTGCGGGCGCCGGAGCGCATCACGCGCCCCGAGCCGCGCATGTACTCGTCCAGGCCGCGCAGCTCGAACGAGACGTGGTGCAGGGAGGTGTGCGGGCCCTTGGCGATGGCCATCGAGTGGTGTTGGCTGCTGATCCGCATGAAGTGCATGACCTGGCCCATGTGCGGGGAGCTGAGCGTGTCGGACAGCCGGAAGCCGAGGTGGCGCTCGTACCAGGAGCGGGTGGCGTCCAGGTCGGGGGAGTTGAGGACGACGTGCGAGAGACGGACCGGGATGGCCTCCTTCTCCTCGATACGCCGGTGCTGCCGGGCCTCGACCTCCGCCGAGACCTCGACGGTGCGGCCGTCGCCGTCGAAGAAGCGGAAGCCGTAGCCGCCGCCGGGGGTGTCGACCTTGCCCGGCTGCGAGATCAACCGCGCGCGGTCCGCGAGGAGTTGCTCGGCGAGCGTGTCCACGTCGGCGGCCGACGCGGCACCGTACGACACGAGGTCGAGCCGCTTCTCGTCCGCCTTGCGGAGCCGTACGACGTAACTCTCGGGGCTGCCCTCGGCGGCCAGGAAGGAGATGCCCGAGTCCTCGGCGACCTTCGTCAGGCCCCAGACTCCGGCGTAGAAGTCGAGCTGCTTGTCGTAGTCGGGCACGGCGAGGTCGACGTGGCGCAGATGGGTGAGCAGGCGGTTGGGCGGGTGGTTCGGCAGGCGGCCGGGGCGGGCGTCGGTCATGTCGGGGCTCCTCAGGCTCAGGAGAGGCGCAGCAGCGCTGCCGCGTTGCCGCCGCGTACGGCGTGGAAGTGGGGGTCGGGCAGGTCCGTGGCGGCGCGCAGCGCGCCGACCGGGTCCTCGGTGCCCATGTCGAAGGGGAAGTCCGAGCCGAGCAGGACCCGGTCGGGGCCGGCCACCCGGATCAGCTCGCGCAGAACATGCGGGTCGTGGACGAGCGAGTCGAAGTACAGCCCCTTGAGGTAGCTGCTCGGCTCCAACGCGCAGCCCCGCGTGTCCGGTCTGGCCCGCCAGGCGTGGTCGGAGCGGCCGATGTGGGTCGGCAGATAGCCGCCGCCGTGCGCGGCGATCACCTTCAGGCCGGGATAGCGGTCCAGTACGCCGGAGAAGATGAGGTGGGAGAGCGCGACGGCGTTCTCGGTGGGCTGGCCGACCGTGTTGGACAGGTACCAGCGGTTCAGGCGCTCGTCGAGCGTGCAGCCGAAGGGGTGCAGGAAGAGCACCGCCCCGGTCGTCTCGGCGAGTGCCCAGAACGTGTCGTACGCCGGGTCCGAGAGCTCGCGTCCGGGCGCGTGGCTGGAGATCTCCACTCCGCGCAGGCCCAGGCCGAGGGCGTCGTCGAGGGCCTCGACGGCGAGGTCCGGGTGCTGGAGCGGGACGAGGCCCAGTCCGTGCAGCCGGTCGGGGGCCTGGGCGACATGGGCGGCGGTGCCGGTGTTGGCCAGTTCCCACACCGTGCGGGCGAGGTCCTCGTCGGCCCAGTAGTGGTAGTGCGACGGGGACGGCGAGACGAGTTGGACGTCGACGCCGGAGGCGTCCATCGCGGTGAGCCGGGCCTTGACGTCGGTCAGCAGAGGGATGCGGTCGCGGACCATCGGGCCGCTGACGGCGAGCGCGTCGGGGCCGTTGCGGCGGGCGTCGAGAGCGCGGGCGGCGGCCAGCCCGGGGTGTCCGGCGACGGCCTTCTCGACCTGCGGAAGCAGGACGTGCGCGTGGACGTCGACGGTGGGGGTGGCCGGAGTGTCCGGGGTCGTCACGGGGTCTCCTTCAGGACGGACATCGTGCGGCCGATCAGGCCGGGGACATCGGCGTCGCGGACGCCGTCCAGCTGCCACTGGCCGAGCTGCATCGAGGCCTCGACGACCATGCGGACACGGTCGATGCGGCGCTCGTGGTAGCGGGTCAGCAGGTTGTCGAGGGACCCGGGAGACCCGGGGGAGTCCCACGACTCCTCCGCGCTCAGCAGCTCGGCCAGTACGGAGGCGTCCTCCAGGGACATGGCCGCGCCCTGCGCGAGGGTGGGCGGGCAGGCGTGGGCGGCGTCGCCGACCAGCACGACCCGGCCGCGGTGCCAGGGTCCCTCGACGAGCAGCCGGTCGAACCAGGTGTAGTTGACCTCGGCCGGGTCGGTGATGCTCGCGGCGATCTCGGGCCAGGCGCCGCCGTACGGGGCTGCCAGGCGCCGCATCTCGTCCGCGTAGGAGGCCGGGTCGATGGACGCGCGGTCGCGGTTGGCCTCGACGAGATAGGCGTAGATGGTGTCCTCGCCGGTGGGGCAGTAGCCGGCGATGTAGCAGGGCCCGCCGTAGGCCAGGTCCGTGCGCTCCACGCCCGCCGGGCGGGGTGCGGCGACGCGCCAGATGGCCATGCCGGTCGGCTCGGGCTTCTCGCTGATGCCGATCATCGCGCGGGTCGCGGAGTTGAGACCGTCGGCGGCGACGACGAGGTCGTAGCGGCCCTCGGTGCCGTCGCTGAAGCGGGCGGTGACACCCGCCGAGTCCTGGACCAGCTCGTCGGCGGTGGTGCCGAGGTGGACCGTCGCACCACTGGCCCGGACCGCCTCGCACAGGATCTCCTGGAGCCGGGGCCGCCGCATGCCGATGGTCGCGGGCAGGTCCGTGCCGCCGGTACGGATGTCCTGCTGGACGTGGAACACGTGGCCGTCGGGCGTGGCCAGGCCCACCGAGTCGAAGGCGTAGCCGCTCTCCCGGACCTTGCCCCACACGCCCAGTTCGCGCAGTACGCGCAGCGCGTTGCCCTGGAGGGTGATGCCGGAGCCGAGGACGTTCCAGTCGGGCCTGGCCTCGATCAGGTCCACGGTGATGCCCGCTCGCCGCAGCAGCACGGTCACGGCGTTGCCGGAGGCGCCGCCGCCTATGACGAGGACGGTGCGGGGCCGGGAGCGGGGGCGGGGGTCGGTCATGGGGTCTCCCTGCGGTGGAGCCGCGCGACTTCGAGCGGCGGGGGCGGTGGTGCGGGCCGGATGGCATGGATATGGCATGGATATGGCCGTCGGGGCGGCCCACTCGGCCCGTACGGGGCGTTACTTGACGGCGATCGGGTTCACGGGGGAGCCGACGGCTCCGGTGATGGGCAGCGGAGCGGCGGTGAGCCAGAACTCGTACCGTCCGTCGGCCGCGCAGTGCTCGGCCAGGGCGTCGAGGTCCCACATCTCGCCGATGAGCAGGCCCATGTTGGGGATGGCGACCTGGTGCAGCGGCTGGAAGGCGTGGTCGAACTCGTTGGGCCGGACCTCGAAACCCCAGGTGTCGGTGGCGATCCCGGCGATCTCGCTGCGGTGCAGCCAGCCGGCGGTGGTGAAACTCAGCCCGGGCGAGGGACCGCCCGCGTACTCGCCCCAGCCGTCGCGCCGGGCGCGGGCCAGCCGTCCGGTGCGGACGAGGACGAGGTCGCCGCGGCCGACGGTGACGCCGTGCGCCTCGGCGGTGGAGGTCAGGTGCTCCTCGGTGATGGCGAAACCGTCGGGCAGTTCGCCGTCGCGGCCGACGACCAGGCCCACATCGAGGAGGACGCCCCGCCCGGCCACGTGCGGCGCCATGTGCTCGATGCCGGTGACGAGGTCGCCGTCGGAGGTGACGACCTTGTCGGCGGCCCGCCCGTTCCATGCCTTGCCGTGGTCGAAGATGTGACCGAGACCGTCCCACTGGGTGGAGCACTGCAGCGGCATCGCGATTATGTCGTCGGCGCCGCCGATGCCGTGCGGGAAACCCTGGTTGCCCAGGGCCGCGTCGGTGCCGGTGTCGAGCATGGTGTGCACCGGATTCGTACGTCGCCGCCAACCCTTCTGCGGGCCGTTCATGTCGAAGCGCTGGGAGAGCGAGAAGCTGACGCCGTCGCGGACGAGGGCCGCGCCCTCGCGGCGCTTGTCGGCGTCCAGGAAGTTGAGCGTGCCGAGGACGTCGTCCGCGCCCCAACGGCCCCAGTTCGAGTACGCCTTGGCGGCCTCGGCGATCGTGCCCTCGGCGTCCTTCGCGTCGGGCACAGTGGTGGCGTGGTCGCTCACGGCGCCTCCTCCGCGACGCAGTGGGTGCGCTGGGCACCGAGCCCCGTGACGGATCCGTCCATCACATCGCCGTCGCGCAGCAGCCGGCCCCAGTGAATGCCGTTCCCGGCCGGGCTGCCGGTCAACACCAGGTCACCGGGCAGGAGTTGGGCCGTCTGGGAGATGTACGAGACCAACCGTGCCACGCCGAAGATCATGTCCTTGGTGGACTCGTCCTGCATGGTGTCGCCGTTGAGCTTCAGGGTGACCCGCAGGTCGGACGGGTCGGCGACGGACCCGGTCGGGACGATCCAGGGGCCGAGCGGGGTGAAGCCGGGGGCGTTCTTGCAGCGCAGCCAGTCGGTGCCGATGGCGGGCATGTCCCGGCGGAAGACGGTGGCCCGGTCGGTGAGGTCGTTGGCGATGGTGTAGCCCGCGACGTGGTCAAGGGCTTCTTCCACCGTGACCCGGTAGGCGGGGCGGGAGATCACCGCGGCCAGCTCCAGCTCCCAGTCGGGCTTCTTGGCCCAGGAGGGCAGGACGACGTCGTCGTAGGGGCCCGTGATCGTGGTCGGCAGGCCGATGAAGACGTACGGGAGGTCCTCGGCGGCCCGCTTGTCCATGATCGCCGCGATCTCGGCTCGGGCCTCCTCGACGGTGCGCGGGTCGTCCGGGGCGCGGTGCGCGACCTCCAGGTCGATCACGTGCTGCCGGTAGTTGGCGCCGGACTGGAAGATCTGCCGGGGCTCGACGGGCGCGTGCACGGACAGGCTGTCCAGCGGCAGCCAGTCACCGGCGGGATCGCCCGCGAAGCCGTGCAGGCGCGGCAGTTCCTCGTCCCAGCGTTCCAGGAGGGCGAGGGTGGTCAGCGCGGGCTCGGCCAGCGCCGTACGCAGGTCGAGCACGCGGCCGTCCGGCACCGCGAGGCCGGGGAACGCGGTGCCGCCCGGAGCGGAGAGAGTGCCGATGGCGAACGGACCGGCGAAGAGGGGCGCCGACGCGGCTGCGGATTTCACGGAGTTGTCCTCCCGATTGCGGTGCCACCAATCTGGCCCGTAAATTGCGATCGGGGAAATCGATTCCCTGGATGCTCTGGATCCAGGAGGCGAATACCCGGGCCCGCAGTCTCCTCCTCCGTACCGGGATTTCGCGTGAACCTGGCCAGCCTGGACCTCAACCTCGTCGTCGCCCTGCGCGCCCTCCTGGAGGAGCGCAACGTCACCAGAGCCGGCCGGCGCATCGGCCTCAGTCAGCCCGCGATGAGCGCCGCCCTGGCCCGGCTGCGCCGCCACTTCGACGACGACCTGCTCTCCCGGGTCGGCGGACGCTACGAACTGACCGCCCTCGGCCTGGCCCTCCTCGACCGCACCGTCACCGCCTGCGACCTGCTCGAACGCGTCTTCACCAGCCAGGCGGTGTTCGACCCTGCCCATGAGGAGCACGAGTTCACCCTGCTCGCCTCCGACTACGCGGTGGCCGTCTTCGGCGCCGACCTCGCCCGTGTCGTCCACACCGAGGCGCCGGGGGTCCGGCTGCGCTTCAGACAGTCCCCGACGGACATCACCGAGAACACGGGGGCGCTGCTGAGCACCGCCGACGGGCTGCTGCTGCCGCACGGCATCATCGGCGATTTTCCCGCCGTGGAGCTCTACCGGGACCGTTGGGTCTATCTCGTCGCCGACGACAACCCCGAGGTCGGCGAGCGGCTCACCCTCGACGACCTGGCCCGGCTGCCGTGGGTGACGTACCAGCGCACGTACGACGCGCCCGCCGCCCGCCAGATCGGCATGCTCGGGATCGAGCCGCACGTCGAAGTCTCCGTCGACAGCTTCCAGTTGATGCCCCTCCTAGTCGCGGGCACCCACCGGGTCGCCCTGATCCAGGGGCATCTCGCCGACCGGCTGGACGGACTCGTCCCCGTACGGGTTATGGAACCGCCCTACGACGCCGTGCCACTCCGGGAAGCCCTTTGGTGGCACCCGGTCCACACGCACGACGCGGCGCACATCTGGCTGCGGGAGACGGCGGCACGGGTCGCGGAGACCATCCACGGCAAGGATGATCGCGATCCGGCAGATCGATCGGACAGAGGCTAGGCAGGGCTGGGCCGCTCACTCATAGTCGACCCCAGTTCCTCCGCACGCTCCCCCTCTCGGGGTGTCTGTTCCCCGGTGGCGTGCCCGTCCCCTCGCCACATGGAGTTCCCGCATGCCCTCTTCCGTGCCATCGCCATCGTCCCCGCCCGCTCCCGCGGAATCAGCGCAGCCGCCGTTCGCGACCCTTCCGACGTCCGGTGCCGCGCACCGGCTGCGCGTCGCTCTCCTCATGGCCGGCAGTTGTCTGCCGATCCTCGGGGCCGTCCTGATCGCGCCCGTGCTGCCCAAGATGCAGGAGCACTTCGCCGACGTGCCCGGCGCGGCCGCCCTGGTTCCGATGGCCCTCACCGTCCCGGCCCTGGCGCTGGGCCTGCTGGCACCCTTCGCGGGCGTCATCGTCGACCGGCTCGGCCGCAAGCGTCTGCTGATCGTCGCGACCGTTCTGTACGCGGTCTTCGGCACCGCCCCGCTGTGGCTGAAGTCGCTGGGCGCCATCGTGGCCAGCCGCGCCCTGGTCGGCATCGCCGAGGCCGCCATCATGACCTGCTGCACCACGCTCATCGGCGACTACTACACCGGCCGGGTGCGGGACCGCTACCTCGCCCTCCAGACCATGTGCGCCTCCGCCTCCGCGACCGCCTTCTTCGTCATCGGCGGTGCCGCGGGGTCGGCCGGCTGGCGGACCCCGTTCTGGATCTACGCCGTCAGCCTGCTCATCGCCCCCCTGATGGCCATCGGGCTGCCGAAGCCGACCGCGGCCACCGGTGCCGCCGCCGAGGACGGGGAGGGCACGGACACCACAGCCGTCCCGAAGCGCTCGTTCCCCTTCAGACAGCTGGCCGGTATCTGCGGACTCACCATGTTCGGGGCCCTCGTCTTCTACACCGTCCCGGTGGAGATGGCCTACCTGCTGGACGACCTCGGCGTGACGGCGACCAGCGTGATCGGGCCGGCCACATCCATCGCCAGCGCCGCCACCGTGGCCGGCGCGATCACCTTCGCCAAGCTGCGCGGAGCCCCGGGGCCCCGGCTGCCACTCGTCTTCGCCCTGTGCGCGGCCGGGTTCGCGGTGATGTGGCTCGCGAACAGCGCGCCACTGCTGATCGCCGGCGCCGTACTCAACTGCCTCGGCACCGGCCTCCTGCTGCCTTCCCTGCTCACCATCGCCATGTCCAAGCTGGACTTCTCCGACCGCGGCCGTGGCACCGGCCTGTGGACCGCGTCCTTCTTCATCGGTCAGTTCATCTGCCCGCTGGTGCTGATCGCGGCCGAGTCCGCCCTCGGCACCCTGGCCGCCGCCGTCGGTCTGCTCGGCCTGGCCTCGGCCGTCATCGCGGCAGGCCTCCTCCTCGCCGCCAGGCGCGGGGCCGCGGCCCTCGCACCTTTGCCCCAGTAGCAGGAAACCGTCCTCGACGGGCGAGTCGAGGGCGGCACTGTCCGGTACGGACCAGGTCCAGGCAGTGAGGCCGGTTTGCAGAACAGGGGGAAGCCGGCCTGATGCGCGGCTTTCAGGGCCTGATCGTATTTGTCCACATGGATGGTGCCGCCGTGGTCCACTCCGACGCGGTCTTGGCGGATTCGGCGACTGCCTTTGGTGATCTTGTTTGGTCGGGCAGTCTGGTGCCGGTTGGGTTCCGTCTCGCTGGGAGACAAGGAGGGCGGTGATGTCTCTGCGCCCTGTGCCTGCCCCGTGCATCCCGGAGGCCACCGCGTCTCATGGTGATACACGCGAGGCGCCTGCTCTGACCTGCGGAGACGGGAGCGTTGTCGGCAGCGGTTGGCGACTTGCTCCGGGAATGGCCCGGATCTTGGCCGCGGACACGAGATCCAGACCAGCTCCCGGGCGTCCAGCAGCTCAACAACATGCTTGCCGACGCACCCGGTCGCTTGATGGCACGGCTCGGTGCGTGCGGCGAGGGAGACGAATCTCGTCGTTGAGCAGAGCAGCGGACTCCCAACTCCGCTGCGGCGGAGAGCACGACGTCGACGGGCAGATGCTCGCCAATGGCACCTCCGCCGCTGAGGAAGGAGAACACAGACGGGGAACTCACGCTCGATATCAAGGACGACCAGCTCGCTGGTGCGGAGAGAACATTGCGACAGGGTGACGGTGACCGACTCCTTGCCGACCTACCTCCGCTCGCGCGGAGAGCACCACCTGTCTACGGGGTCACGGCCCCGGGTGTTCGACCCACCTCCGCTGGCGCGGAGAGCACCCCGAGATCCTCCAGCAGGGAAAGTTGAAGCCCGACCCACCTCCGCTGGCGCGTAGAGCACGACGTGCCCTGGGCCTGGGCCTCGATCGACAGCGACCCACCTCCGCTCCAGCGGAGGTGAACCGCCGACCGAGCGGGCGCCGGTGAAGAACCAGCGGTGCTCTCCGCGTGAGCGGAGGCGAACCGACCGGGTCCCAGAAGACGCGGTCCAGGTACGCGTGCTCTCCGCGCGAGCGGAGGTGAGCCGGTGCGCGAAGCGTCTCTACGACCGGCGCAGCGCAGCGTTCAGTATTGCTCGGTCTCCACGAAACCCGCGTCCGCGCCGTCGTCCGCACCGAGTGCGGCGGCGGTCGGGTCGAATCCGGGCGGGCTGTCCTTGAGGCCCAGGCCCATGCCGGCCAGCTTCGCCTTGACCTCGTCGATGGACTTCGCACCGAAGTTGCGGATGTCCAGGAGGTCGGCCTCGGAGCGGGCGACGAGCTCACCCACGGAGTGGACGCCCTCACGCTTGAGGCAGTTGTACGAACGAACGGTGAGCTCGAGCTCCTCGATCGGCAGGACCAGGTCGGCGGCGAGCGCGGCGTCCACCGGGGACGGGCCCATATCGATGCCCTCGGCGTCGATGTTGAGCTCGCGAGCCAGACCGAACAGCTCGACCAGGGTCTTACCGGCCGACGCCATGGCGTCACGGGGACGCATGGCCTGCTTGGTCTCGACGTCGACGATCAGCTTGTCGAAGTCGGTGCGCTGCTCGACACGGGTCGCCTCGACCTTGTACGTGACCTTCAGCACCGGCGAGTAGATCGAGTCGACCGGGATGCGCCCGATCTCCTGACCGACCTGCTTGTTCTGAACGGCGGAGACGTAGCCGCGACCGCGCTCGACGGTCAGCTCCATCTCCAGCTTGCCCTTGCCGTTGAGCGTGGCGAGGACGAGGTCGGGGTTGTGCACCTCGACACCGGCCGGGGGCGCGATGTCGGCGGCGGTGACCAGACCCGGGCCCTGCTTGCGCAGGTACATCACGACCGGTTCGTCCTGCTCGCTGCTCACGACGAGCTGCTTGATGTTGAGGATCAGGTCGGTGACGTCCTCCTTGACGCCCGGCACGGTGGTGAACTCGTGCAGAACGCCGTCGATGCGGATGGACGTGACCGCTGCACCCGGGATCGAGGACAGGAGGGTCCGGCGCAGGGAGTTGCCGAGGGTGTAGCCGAAGCCCGGCTCCAGCGGCTCGATCACGAACCGGGAGCGGAACTCGTCGACGACCTCTTCGGTCAGGGACGGACGCTGAGCAATCAGCACGTGGTGTTGCCTCCAGTGGTTTGGCGCCCGCTATGTGACGCCGTAGACACCATGAAGGGTACGGGCGATACGGGCGATACGCTCTCCGCAGAGGCCGAACCGCCCGACTTAATCCCAGCGCGGAGGATTCGTACCTCCCTTCCGCCCGCCGCCCCCACGCGTTTCTGCTTTGCCTGCGCCCGGCTCTTTGGCGCGCATGACGGCCACGCGAGATTGCGTGGCGATGGTCGGGTGATGTCGTGATCATGGCGTTGGCCGGGACAGCCGGCAGGGGTGGTGTGCACCGCTCACGTCGCTGTGCTTACGACGTGGTCGGCGATTGAAGGTCGAGGTGGCTCTGCTCGGTGCTGGCACCACGCAACTCGATCGCGACAGAGAGCCGTGCAGGATCGGCTCCGCGTCAGGTCCGCACCGTGCTGGTCCACGGGCACCGGTGCCGATCCAGTCGGAGGTGGCGGCGTCTCGCGAGGCTCAGTGTGTGAATGCCAAGCAGGGGCGCCAGGACCCTCAGTACGATCAACACTGGTCTTCCAGAGGGATGCGAGGAGCGATTCGTGGCACTTGAGCATCACTACGACGACATCGAGCAGATACGGATGCACTGGGTCACTGCGGGCGCCGGGGATCCCGTGGTCCTGCTCCATGGGTGGCCGCAGACCTGGTACGAGTGGCGGCACCTGATCCCGGTGCTCGCAGAGCGCCATCTGGTGATCGCTCCCGACCTGCGGGGTTGGGGGGAGACCGAGCGGCCAGCCGATGGTTACGACGTGGCCACTGCGGCCGCCGACGTCCGCCACCTGCTCGATCACCTTGGCATCGCGAGCGCGCATGTCATCGGGCACGACTGGGGCACGCCCATTGGCTACTACCTGGCCGCCACCGCGCGTGACCGGGTGGTCTCGTTCACCGCGCTGGAGGCGAGCATCCCCGGAGCCGGCGGCGAGGATCTGCTGAACTTCTCCCGGGCCTGGAACCCGTTGTGGTTCTTCCCGTTCCTTGCCACTCCCGAGCTTCCGCAACAGCTCATCGGCGGAGGCGGGCAGGAGACCTTCTTCACCTGGATGCTCACCCAGATGTGCCGTGCCACCCCGGGCTCCCTCACTGATGAGGACATCGCCGTCTACGTGAAGGCGTACAGCGACGACGACGCGGTGCGGTCCAGCTGCGCGTACTACGTCAACACCTGGGCCAGCGCCGACCAGGTCCGCGACGCCGCCCAGGTGCCGCTCAACGTTCCCGTCCTGGCGATCGCGGGTGAACGCTCCCTCGGACAGAACATGATCGATTTCGTCCGGCGGCTCGCCCCTGATGCAGAGGGCGTCATTCTTCCCGGGTGCGGCCACCTCGTCCCCGAAGAGCGCCCTGCCGAACTTGCGCAGCTCGTCACCGACTTCCTGGCAGGCATCGACTCGCACGGGTGACAGTGGGACTGCACTGCGTGCGCGGCAGCGTAGGGCAGTGACGGAGCCCGGCCCCACAGGTATTCGGGGGCTTGGGCCGTGACGTGACCGTGGTCGCACGGGTTCTTCGGGTGTGACAACGAAGTGGGCTCGTGCGGCCTTGTCCCATCACGCCTTCTGCGGTCTGGCCCGTGCGCATCTTGGCACTGTGATCGCGGAGTTGGCCGCGCCGTGGTCGTCCCGTCGCGAGTCCGTACCAGGCAAGCGGCGTGGCGGTGCACGTCGCCGAGCGGCAGGCGCCGGCCCGAAGTACGAGTTGGTGTTCACCGACCGGGTACTGGTCACCCTGGTTCACCTGCGCACCCAGCTGCCACATGCTGCGCTTGCGCAGCTGTACGGCGTTGGCCGATTCACCGTCACCGAGGCGATCGGGGAGATGCGGCCGTTGCTGGCCGCGCGCGGTTTCGCTGTCCCCGACCGGCCGGGCCTACGGCTGCGGACCCTGGCGGACGTATTCGCCTACGCCGAGGCCGAAGGAGTCATCCTGCGGATCGACGGCACCGAGACCCAGGTCCGTCGCCCGCAGGCGAACCGGCCCGGACGGCGCGCATTCGTGTCGGGTAAGAAGAAACAGAACACCATCAAGACCACCACGATCAGCGACGGCCAGGGCAGCACCCTCTTCTCCGGCGCCGTCCGGCCGGGCCGTATGCACGATCAGACGGCAATGCGCACCGAAGGCATCGCCGAACACCTCCGGCTCCATCCAACTGTGAAAGCCGAGGTCGACGAGGGCTACCGTGGTCTGGCCAACGAATTCCCTCACCAGGTCAGCGCGCCGCCGCGCAAACGCAAGGCCGATGCTTCACTTGGAGATCAGCACGCCTGGCGCGAGATCCGCCGACGCCAGTCCTCCCGCCGGATCTGCGTAGAACACACCAACGCTGAGTACAAGCAATGGCGCCCACTCCAGCGATACCTCGGCCACCGCGAGCACTACGCCGACGACCACCGCGCCATCGCCTCTCTGGTCTCCGACCGTGCCGCCCAACGGCCCACCGCCCGCAAACCGAGCACCGAGCTGGTACTCGTCCGGACGGTGGCCTGCTGAACACCGACCAGCCGAACCGCCGCCCAACACGCCCCGGCCTCATTCGCCGACCACGCCGTTAGCCGATACGACCCCGCATGGCCCCCCTCGCCCCAGTCGCTGTGCACGTCGGCGAAGACGAGTCGTGGGCCGGCCGCCGTACCAATGTCCGCAGTCAGTGCTGTGCCGGGACGCCGAGATCGTCGAGAAGGCCGCGGACGCGTCGCTCGATGTCGTCGCGGATGGGGCGGACGTCGTCGACGGCCTTGCCTGCAGGGTCGTCCAGGGTCCAGTCGAGGTAGCGCTTGCCGGGGAAGACCGGGCAGGCGTCGCCGCAGCCCATGCTGACGACGACGTCGGCGGCACGGACGACCTCGTCGGTCCAGGGCCTGGCGAACTCGCGGGAGATGTCGATGCCGCGTTCGCTCATCGCGGCGATGGCCGACGGGTTGAACTCGAAGTCCGGTTCGAAGCCGCCCGACCAGGCCACGGCATTGTCCCCGGCGAGGTGCTGGAAGAAGCCCATGGCCATCTGGCTGCGTCCGGCGTTGTGAACGCAGAGGAAGAGCAGGACGGGTTTGCCGTCGGTGTGGTGGCCTTCGACCTTGGCCAGGGCGCGCAGGCGCTGGCGGGCGAACCGTTCGGCGATGAGCGGGAGGAAGTTGGGGATGGTGCGGCGGCCGTCGAACTGGTCGTAGCTGGTGTGCAGGAAGCGCTCGATGGTCTCCTGGCCGAAGATCCCGTCGAACTCGCGGCTGAGGTGGGTGGCGGCGGTGCGCAGGGCGAGTTGCTGGTCGATGCTCAGGTTGCGGGGCGGGGTGGACGCGGTTCCAGTCATCGCTGCCTCCAGGAGGGCGGACGGCGGGAGCCAGCCGGTCGACCCGGTCGGCGAGATCACTCAGGGCGTCGGCGAAGGCGTCGTCGGTGCCGGTGCGGGTGGGGTCGGGTACCGACCAGTGCAGACGGTCGGGAACCCGGGGTCCGAGCTGTTCGTGAGCGTTGTCGCAGACGGCGACCACGCGGTCGTCCGGGCGCAGCGTCTCGTCGGGGGCGGACGCTGCAGACGGCTGATGTACGTCAACGACCGCTCCGGTAGTCCCCGGAAACGCATTCAGCAGGGCAGGATCACGACGAACGACTGAAGGCCGCCCGGTCCAATCGCCGCTTCCAGGACCGACGCATCGCCGACCTCGAAGTCCGCATCACCGACCCGGAATCACCCCCACCACGATAAGGGTTCAGCTGCCTTGAGCCTTTTCCAACCTGCTCGCCGCGAGCGTGGTGCTCGACTGGTCATGCACCTTCGGTGTCCAGTCGCTCCGCGGACTGGAGCAGGTACTCGGGCAGTTTTGAACTGGCCGCCAACACCTCGATGCCGATGAGGCGGCCCTGCTCGTCGAAGTCGAGGTTGATCATGCCGTCGACGTCCACTGGATCGCAGGGATACATGCGCGCGGACTTCACGTGGGCCTGCGGATCGGTGAGGTATATGTACGCTGCGTTCACGCTCTTGTCGTAGGTGACTCTGACGTCTGTCACGGTGAGCGGTCTCCCTTGCTGTCGTTGATGGTGGCGCTGTCCTTGTCCATGCCTCCGGCCGCAGCGACCTCAGGCTCCCGTGGCAAGGTGCAAGGCCAGGACGGCCTTGACGATGTCGGTGATGCGGGTGGTGCTGCAACGGAGTTTGCGCAGTAGCCGCCAACTCTTCAGGGTGGCGTTGGCCTGCTCTCCGACGGGTCGGATCCTGGCGTGGGAGGAGTTCACCGCCCGCTTCCCGGCCGGGAGCGTGCTCCAGCGGCCCCGGTAAGGCACCCGGATCGTCCCCCGAGCTCCCACGCGCAAGCGGCCGACGCGTGCCGCGAGTTCCACCACCAGCTCTCCACGCAGCTGATCCGCGAGAACCAAGCGGTCGGTGTGGAGGACCTGGCGGTCAAGGCACTGGCACGCACCAGGCTGGCCAAGAGCGTGCAGGACGCGGGCTGGGCACGGTTCGTGGCCATGCTGGAGTACAAGGCGGTCAGGTACGGGCGCACCCTGGTGAAGATCGGCAGGTTCGAGCCGACCTCCCAGACCTGTTCCGCCTGCGGCGTCAAGGACGGCCCCAAACCTCTCCACATCAGGGAGTGGACCTGCCCCGCGTGCGGCACGGTCCATGACCGGGACCACAATGCCGCGAAGAACGTGAAAACGGCCGCCGGACTGGCGGTCGCAGCCTGTGGAGCGCAGGTAAGACCAAGACTCGTCCCGGCACAGTGCAACGAAGCAGGAAGCCATGGATTCTCCCCCGAACCCCGTGCCGTGTAGCGGCACAACAACGGACGAGAAGGCCAGAATCCTCGGGCTTCAGCCCGAGGAGCAAGTCAAGCGATCGAACTTCCGCACGCGCGACTCCCACCCAGGATTTCACCGCACTGCAGACAGATGAGCTTTTCCGCAACGGCGCCTTGCAGATAGCCGACCACCACGGCGCCGGTGGCAACGCCACGTACGTCTACCAGTTCGACTACCACCCCGCCCAGGATCCCGGCCGTCTCGGTGCCGCGCGCTGTGTCGAACTGCCCTTCCTCTTTGGCGTTCGACAGCTACCCCTACAGCCCGATGCTGTGGACGCCCTCTGACACCGAGCGGGCACTGGGGCGTTCCTTCGCCACGGCTGTCTTCGCATTCGTCGCCACCGGCTCCGCGAGCGACTGGCTTCCGTACGCGCCTGCGGCCACCGCAATCCGACACTTCGGCTGAAGGCAAACAACCATGAAGCACGTCTTCGGCCGTGAAACCCTGCCCCACTGGGCCGAGTTCCTCGTCCTGTTGGCAACCATCTACCCTGCGGACCGGCTGTATTCCCTGACACTCGCCGACCGGTTCACGGAGTGGAACGAGTGGCTGCGTCCGCTTCCCTTCACCCTGGGAGTGCTGGTGCTCCTGGTCTTCATCGTGATGCCGGGCGCCGCCAAGCTCTGGAGGACTCTGCACGCGTCCACCGCCGAGCGACTTCAGCCGATGACCGGCGCAGCGCAGCGAGGGGCGGCGGGTCCGTTGCCCCTGGCCGATCCGCGTGCAGTGGAAAGCCATCACAACGAAAGCGCGGCGGGACGTACCAGGCCCGTGCGCTTGACGCCGGTGAGAATGGGCGTCACCTCAATGTCGGAGATATGCGGCAAGGCCCCCACCGTGCCGGTCAGGAACGTATAGAGCGCGCTCAGATCGGCGGCGGCCACGGCCACCAACAGACTGCTGGAGCCCGTTGTGGCGGCGGTGAAGCGCACCTGGGGATGCCGGCTGAGGATCTGCCCGGTCTCCTGCAATGCCCCTGGCATCGCCTTGATCCACAGCAGTGCTTCGGCGTGCACTCCCAGCAGGGCGAGATCGACTTCGGTGGCCAGCCGGACGGCATGCGCCTCCACGAGGGCGTCCTGGCGGCGACGTACGGTCCGTGGAGTCTTGCCGGTGCGGCTGGCGAGCTCCTCGTACGTCATCCGGGAGTCCTCGATCAGCGCATCGATGAGTACGTCATCTTCCGGTAGCGGAGACAGGGGCTCGGGGGAGGCGTCGAAGCCGGGCCAGAGCTGCGCGGACTCCTCCTGGGTCAGTAGTCCCGCGCTCCAGGCGAACCCTGCGGGAAAGACTTTCAGCAGGTCGTACGACGTCCAGGACTGCACGGCCGCGGTCGCAGGCAGGTCGCGCAGCACAAGCTCGTTGCGGGCATCGGGTCCGTTCAGGAAGAGCACGGCGCAGATCTCGTCCCCTCCGCCCAGGATGTCGACCCAGACGGTGTCGCGGCGCCGGGCGAGGGTGGCGGCGATGGCCGTGATCCGATTGGGGCGGCAGCGGATACGCAACACCATGGGGATGAGGTGGGGATAGAGGGCGGGGTTGCGCACCGCCGTCGCCCGGAGGGTCTGGTCGTGGAACAGCGGTGCGGCGCGACGCACGACCGTGCGCTCCGAAACACCCAGGACGTCGGCGACATGTCGCCAGGAGGCGCGGGGGGACGCCAGCAGCACGGCCGTGATCCGTCGATCCACAGCATCAAGATCCTGGCGTACTTTCGGCACCCCAACCCCTCAGTGATCTTCTTCCTCTGGGGAGGAGCGTATCCGGGGAGCGAGATTGTCGGCGACGCGCTACGTGCTCCAGCCCCGACGGATTGTGGCTCGACCGGGTGCATCGGGCCTCTCGTCATCGTCCTGGAAGGCGGCCACCGCGGAACGCCGTCCTCGGTGTGCGCCGTGATCAGCGTGGTGTCGATGCCGAAGGGCTGGGGAGGCGCTGTCGGTGGCGCCGGGTCGCGGACGACCGTCGCGCGCGATGTGCCTTCGGCGTACAGCGGTGCCGTGCGGCGTACGGCGGTGCGCTCGGACAGGCCCGGGCGGCGTGGCCAGCTCGTGCCAGGAGGCGCGCGGCGAGGCGAGGCGAGAAGGGCAGTCGGCAGCCGCGAGCCGACGGTCCGGGTCGTCGAGTGTTTGGCGCATGATCAGCATTCTGGGCGGCAGGTGTTGCGTAGTTTCTGTGTTTCCGGCATTGGAATGTATGTGAATCGGCAGAGAGTCCGTAGAACGGTCTTGTCGGCGGACGTGGTGGACGACCCCTCGGCCGGGCGCGGACCCGACCCCCTGCGGCCCCTGACACGCCCTCAACGACGACTTTCAGATGGTGGGGAGAAGACCATGACTGACCACGGAGCCGATCTGGTGATCCGGGCCGACGCGGTGCACACACTGGTGCCCGGCCGGGCCCCGCAGCGGGCGCTGGCCGTACGGGGTGATCGCATCGCGGCTCTGTCCCCCGACCCGAACGGACTCGATCACTGGGTGACCGCTCGCACCACGGTCCACGACCTGCCGGGTGCCACGGTGCTGCCCGCGTTCGACGACACTCACACCCACCTGATCTACGCCGCGCTCGGCGCGCAGGACGTTCCCGTGCACCAGGCACGCACGATCTCCGAGTTCCTGGACCTGATCCGGCAGCGGGCCGAGGTCACCCCGGAGGGGGAGTGGATCCGCACCACCACGAACTGGCAGGAACTCAACCTGGCCGAGCGCCGCATGCCCACCGCGGCCGAACTCGACCGGGCCACCGACCGGCACCCGGTCCTGGTCAAGCGCGGCGGCCACAACGACGTCGTCAACACCTACGCGCTGCGGTTGGCGGGCATCACCGAGGACACCCCCGTACCGCCCGGCGGCGTGATCGGCCGCGACGCGGACGGCAGGCTCGACGGTCGGCTGATCGACAACGCTCTGGGCCTGGTGGAGCGCCTGGTTCCGGCGCCGGACCGGTCCCAGCGGATCGACGGGTTGCGCCTGGCCACCAGCCAGTACGCCGCCACCGGCATCGGCAGCGTGCGCGACTGCGCGGTCACCCCCGAGGACTACAGGGTGCTGCTCGCCGCCCGCGAGGCGGGGGCGCTGAGCACCCGGGTGCGGACGCTGATCTCGGCACTCGGCATGACCAGCGCGGCCCAGGTGGAGGATCTGCTCGACGTCATGGAGGAATGGCGCTACAGCTCCGACCCGTGGCTGCGGGTATGGGGAGTGAAGTTCGGGCTCGACGGCGGGCTGGAGGCCGGGGCCACCGAAGAGCCGTACGCCTGCGACCACTCCTTCTCCGGCACGCTGACCTGGGAGCCCGGCGCGCTGGTCGAGGCGGTCGAGGCCGTGGTCCGCCGCGGCTGGCGCGTCGGCACGCACGCCTACGGCGACCGCGCGGTCCGCATCCTTCTGGACGTCTACGAACGCGTCCTGGCCCGCAACCCCGGCCTGCCTGTCGGCACGCTGGTGATGGAGCACGGCGGCCTGGCCGGCCCCGAACAGCGCGCCCGCGCCGTCGAGTTGGGCATCCCGGTCACCATCCAGCAGCCGCTGTTGCACGACACCGCCGAGGTGGAGGAGGGCTTCTGGGGCCCGGAACGCGTCGCCCGCCTCTTCCCCGCCCGAGGTTGGATCGACCTGGGCGCCCAGGTCAGCGCCGGATCCGACTTCCCCGTCGGCCAGTTCGGCGCCATGCGCTCCGTCTGGGGCATGACCACCCGCCAGACCGTCATCGGCGTCAAGGGCCCCGAGCACGCCATCACCTACCAGGAAGCCCTCGCCCTGCACACCACCAACGCCGCCCGCCTGTGCGGCGAGGAGAGCCTGCGTGGCACCCTCACTCCGGGCCGCTTCGCCGACCTCACCGTCTGGGACCGGGACCCCGCCCACTGCCCCAGCGACGCCCTACGCGATCTCAACCCCATCCGCACCATCGTCGGCGGCCTCCTCGTCACATCCGCCGATGCCCACTAGGGGACCGCCCACGACACGGGCACAGGTCCCCCTTCTGATCACAGAACGCCGCAACTCCGTGATCGGCAGGCCCTGCACCCGGGTTGCCGCAGGGACACACATCGCACCTGTACGCGCGACTCGCCCGGTCGCTGTAGTTGCTGTGTGCCAGGCGAGTCGCGCGCTTCTTCCATTCGCGGTGGGCGGTCTCGCGGATCGGTGGTATCTGTATGCGCCCGACCTTTGAGGTCACGACCGAAGCGGTCGGCCTGGGGTGTACTTGTTTGAGTTGATGCGCGATGACGCGCTGGGGCTCATGGACGTGCTGGGTCTGGATCGGGTCTCGCTCGTTGGACACTCGCTGGATGGAGTGGTGGTATACCTGCTCGCGGAATCGGGACACATCCCACACGGGCTTGAACTGGGTGCAGTCGGCCCAATGCCCTGGCGTGACGACTGGGGACAACGGGCGGCAGCGGGCGTCCGCACTCAGGTGGGGCTTGGTGGTGAGCGCGCCACGCGAGCGGCCCAGGCCCTCACCTCCTGCACCACCTCCACCAGGCGCGGGCGACGAGGCTCTGCCACGGCAACTCGTCCAGGTGTCCTGCCGGTCCGGCCCCCTTTGCGGTGGGGATCGGCGGCGGATCGGGCTCCGATCCCCTCGACCGGCGCGTGCCCTACGCGGCCGACGGGGCGTCGCCGGGCATGCAGGTGATGGCCTCGAAGAGGAGAAGGCCCTGATCCACCAGCTCCTCTCGCGAGATGTCCAGAACTCCGTTGAACCAGCTCAGCAGCATCTCGCTGACCGCGCCCACGACGGCCACGGACATGGTGGCGGTGTCGATCCGGGGATCGTGAAGCCCTTCCCTGAGGAGAGAGTCCACGAGGCCGCTCATGCGCTGCAGGCCCAGACGGCGTTCGCGTGCTGTGAGGGGTCCGGCACCCAGAGATTCCGCGAGTTTGACGCGACCTTTTCTCGGGTCTTGCAGGGGAAGCCCGACGATGACGTCGATCATGTTTCGAGCCCGGTCGCGCAGCGGCTGGTCTGTGCCGATCGCCTCGGTGCATCGGGTGATCTGTTCCTCGTAGATGTCTCTCATGAGCGCTGCCATGAGATCGTCGAGGGATGAGAAGCTCTCCGTGAAGTACCTGTCCTTCAGTCCGGCGTGGCGGAGTACCGCGCTGATCGACGTGTGGGCGTATCCCTGGCTGGAGAAAAGCTCGAGACCGCTTTCCATGAGGCGCTGACGGCGGAGCGATGTGCGCTGTTCCGCCGTTGCTCCGCCATATGTCCTCATGATGTGCGAGCTCTCCTTGAGGCGTCCTGCTCATGGCGCGCTGTCGCGCACCGGGACCCGGTCTGCCGACCTCGATGCTCACTGGCATGGCGTGAGGTTTTGAGCCGTCGGTCCGGCCTTCCCTCATCGGGCGGCGACCAAAGTCTTTCTGCCTATATTCTACCCATCTGGTGACGATTTACCCCAGATGGGTGTAATGTCGCATTCATTCAGTCGTGAATCGTGAAAGCGCTCCTCGCAAGGCCGGTACCAGCCGCAAGGGGCGTCGCAGATGTGGCCCGCTCGCAGGTTCGACGCGCCGGGCCGCGGCGTAGGAAAGTCAGACCGGCAGCGGCCCGCGTACCGCGCTGAGGGCCCTCGTGCTCGCTGGTCATCCACGTATCGAACACCACGGAGTGCCGTGGTCCCACGGCCATGCCGAGGGGAGAGTTCACCATGAATCCCAACCATCTGTTCATCGGCGGACGCTGGGTGCACACGTCCGGCGATCGCGTCATCAACGTCGTGTCCGCGAGTACCGGCGACCACCTCGGTGCCGTACCGGACGGTTCCCAGGGCGACATCGACCGGGCGGTCGGGGCCGCTCGTGCCGCATTCGACCCACCGACCGGCTGGGCCTCCTGGGGCACTGAACGTCGCGCGGCCGCCATGATCCGTCTCGCGGACGCGCTCGATGCCAGGAAGGGGGCGACGTCCGACGCCGTCAGCGCGCAGAACGGCATGCCGATCACTGTCGCGCGGTCCTTCGAAGGTGTGGTGCCGTCAGCCCTGCTGCGCTATTACGCCGGTCTGGCCGACAGCATGCCGTGCGAGGAACTGCGTACCGGACTGCCCCGCGGCACCACCCTGGTCCGCCGGGAACCCGCAGGCGTCGTAGCCGCCATCATGACCTGGAACTTCCCTCAGACCATCGCCTTCTTCAAGATAGCCCCTGCTCTGGCGGCCGGTTGCGTGCTCGTCCTCAAGCCGGCGCCGGAGACGGTCCTCGACTCGGTGCTGCTGGCGGAGGCGGTCAAGGAAGCGGGCATCCCCGACGGCGTGATCAACATCGTTCCGGGCGGCCGCGACACCGGCGCGTATCTGGTCTCCCATCCTGGCGTCGACAAGGTGTCGTTCACCGGATCCACCAGAGCGGGGCGCCAAGTGGCTTCCACATGCGCCGAGTTGCTGAGGCCGGTGACCCTGGAACTGGGAGGCAAGTCCGCCGCCGTCGTCCTCGACGACGCCGACCTCGCCGCGAACGCAGAGCAGTTCTTCATGGCCAGCCTGCTGAACAACGGTCAGACCTGTTACGCGAGCACCAGGATCCTGGCCTCCCGCAGCAGGTATCGGGAAGTGGTCGAGTTCTGTACGGCGATGGCCCGCGACGCCGTCGTCGGTGACGCGCTCGACCCCGACACCCAGATCGGCCCGCTCGTCAGCCTGCGCCAGCGCGAACGTGTGCTGGGTTACATCAAGACAGGCCTCAACGAGGGGGCTCGGCTCACCACCGGAGGAGGCCGGCCGCCCGGCCTCGATCGAGGCTGGTTCGTCGAACCCACCGTATTCGCCGACGTCGAGAACTCATCGACCATCGCGCAGGAAGAGATCTTCGGCCCCGTCCTCACGATCACGTCCTACGACGGCGAGGACGAGGCAGTGCGCCTGGCGAACGAGTCGGCCTACGGCCTCGCCGGCACCGTCTGGACCACGGACGTGGACCACGGTGCCCAGGTGGCCCGCCGAATCCGCACCGGCACCGTCGGGCTCAACGGCTATCTGCCCGACCTCACCTCCCCCTACGGAGGCCGGAAGGCCAGCGGACTCGGCAGCGAACTGGGGCCCGAGGGGCTTCACGCATACCAGCAAGTCCAGTCGATATACCACCCCTGATGCGGCGGCCGGCATGCGTCGCCCGGCTCGGGCGAGTCCGGGCGACGACCATCCGGCGGGCGAGGGAGCCAGCATGACCTCCACCGGAACCGAAGGATTCGACTACGTCATCGTGGGCGCCGGCAGCGCCGGTTGTGTGCTCGCCGACCGCCTGAGCCGCGACGACCGCGTCCGCGTGCTGCTCCTCGAAGCGGGCGGCCCCGACACCGACGAACTCATCCACATCCCGGCCGCGCTCGGAATGCTCTTCGGATCGCATTCCGACTGGAGCTACCGGACGGTCGAGCAGCCCCAGCCGGGCCGCACGTTCTCCTGGCCCCGGGGCAAGACGCTGGGCGGGTCGTCATCCACCAACGTCATGATCTACACCCGGGGCAACCGGCACGACTACGACGGCTGGCGTGACGAGTACGGTGCGAGAGGCTGGGGCTACGACGACGTCCTGCCGTATTTCGTGAAGTCCGAGTCGAACCGCCGCCTCGGCGAGCCCTACCATGGTTCGGACGGACCCCTGCACGTCGAAGACCGCGTCTACACCCACGAACTCTCACGGTCCTGGCTCGACGCGGCCGTGGAATGGGGGCTGGACCGCACCGACGACTTCGCGGGTGAGTCCCCCGTCGGCGCCGGCCTGTACCAGGTGACATGCCATCACGGGCGACGGTGGTCCGCGGCCGACGCCTATCTGCGCCCGGCCCTTGACCGGCCCAACCTCACGGTGCGCACCGGCGCCCTGGCAACAAAGATCACACTCGACGGATCACGCGCGGCCGGCGTCACCTATCTCCGGGACGGACAGGAGCGGGCGGCCCACGCCGACAGGGAGATCCTGCTCTGCGGCGGATCCATCAACTCGCCCCAGCTGCTGCTCCTGTCGGGCATAGGCGACCCCGACGAGCTGCACGATGTGGGCATAGACGTCCGCGTCCCCCTGCCGGGGGTCGGACGGAACCTGCAAGACCATTTGATGGCTCCCGTCGTGTGGGACACCCGCAACTCCACTGACATCGTCCGGGACCTGCTCACCCCGGATAACCTCGAACGGTGGCGCGCCCACGGCGACGGGCCCTTCGCCTCCAACTACGGCGAGGTCGGCGCGTTCCTCAACGTCACGGACGGCAACAGCCGTCCTGACGTCCAGCTGGTGGGAGGAGCCACGGCACTCATTCTCAGCGGTGAGGAAGTACCCGACCGGCCGGTGTTCACGATGAACTGCTGCCCCCTGAACCCGCGGACTCGCGGCACCGTCCGTCTCGCGTCGGCTGATCCGCAGGCCCCGCCGCTGATCGATCCCCGCTACTTCGACGTACCCGCGGATGTGTCGGTCATGGTCGCCGGACTCAGAGCGGTCATCGGCATCGCCCACTGCGCACCGTTCGCCGCATACCTGGCGCGGGCGTACCTGCCGGCCAGTGACGACCTGGACTGTCTGGACGGCATGGACGACGCGGCTCTCGAAGAGCACGTCCGCAGGTGGAGTGCCACGTCGTATCACCCAGTGGGCACCTGTGCCATGGGAACCGGAGACGACTCCGTCGTCAATGCGGACCTGGAGGTCTACGGAGTCGAGCGGCTCCGTGTCGTCGACGCCTCGGTCATGCCGACTGTCATCAGCGGAAACACCAACGCACCCACGATCATGATCGCCGAAAAGGCGGCCGAGCTGATCGGGGAGCGGCGTCGCCGTCAAAGTGGCTGACCACACCAAGTGGCCGAAGCCAAAGGTCTGATCAAGGGCCCCCAACGGGCGGTGGAGCCGGCCAAGGCATCCGGACGCCCGTCCATCGCCCAGACCGGCGCCAGACGCAGTTCCTGGTGGTCGCGGGCCTGAAGACGGGGTCATCAGAGGTGCGTTCCTCTGCCGGTTCGGGCGTGCAGCAGTGATGCCCGGGACGGGGCTCTGCTCTGCAGCGGTTCAAGTCCTGCCCAACGCCGCTGGTCGGCGACGGCAGGGGTGGCCGCCACCAGTTCAACGTCCAGGCAAGCGGCCCCGGTCAGGAGATACGACTGTCACCGGACGGGGACGACGCCCTGCCACCGAAACGGCTGCGAACGCCCCAACGCAGCTACGAGCTAGGGCCTGTCCGGCGGATGCTGCCGGACAGGTCCTTGGTCCCGAGGAGGGCTCAGCGCTTGAGCGTGAAGGTGAAGTCGCCGGAGAGCTTGCCGCTCAGCCGGACTGTCGAAACGAGTTTCCCCTCCATGATCAGTCTCTCGACCTCGGCCCGCGAAAGACCGCACCCTTCAGCGATCAGTCGCACCGGCCGGACAGGGATCCGCGCCGCAAAGCGGACCGAGACGTCGATCACCTCGCGGTCCAGGTGATCCGATCCGCCGGTGTCGAGGCGCCAGGCGTTGTCCCAGTCGAGGGCGATGCGACTACGGCGCCGCACGACCGGATCCTGGAGCAACTCAGCTGCCAGGCCAGGGTCGTTGTCATGCATCCGGTCCAGCAGCTCAGGTCGTACGGAGCGCACGTTCATCCGCTCCAGGACCGCGATCTTTGCCGTTTCCCCGCAAGTGGTACAGAGCGCGAGGAGCCAGGCGTCGATGAGCTTGTGGTTGGCGTTGACGCGAAATTTACCGCTTGTCCGGAATCGCTCGGACGCGCACGCGTGGCAACGGCGGCGAACGAGCGGCAGGCAGGTGGGCATGACCACCCAGTTTTCGAGCACAGAAGTACACCGGTTTCAGTGAGAAGTCCGCAGCAAAAAGGAGCGCGGCGCACATGCGCGACGCGCGACAAATCAGCGCTCGGGAGGTCTCACAGGGTGTACAACGGCACGTCCTTGACCAGACGACTTGGTTCGGCAGCACGGTAATGGCGCAATGCGGCGCTGCTCCACTGGTTTTCGAGCACCTCACCGCCAGGGTTCATCCAGCGGATCACGGACGAAGCCAGAGCCGGATCGCGGCAACGGTGACGCTGCCGTGGAAGACGCAGGCCCGCTTGTCGTACCTCGCGGCCACGGCCCGGAGGTTCTTGAGCCTGGTCATCGTCCGTTCGATCTCGCTCTTACGTTTGTGGCAGTCCGCCCCGAAGGGTCCGAGTCCCTCGTCGGGGAGGTGCTTTCGGGGCGTGCGTCCTTCCCGTCACTCGCGGCGGCTTCTTGCGCGCTCCGACGACGTGTTGGTGGGCGCGATGGGAGGTGGAATCCCACGCTCGCCACGGACCAGTCGATGCGGCCGGCCGCGTCGGCGTCGGCTTGGACGGTCCGCAGGATCCTGCCCCACGAGGTGGCCGTACGACTGGTTGGACGCGCCGTTCCCGGAAAGCGGCCACCCACATCGTCTGTGTCATCGGCGCCTCGGCCCGAGGTGGGAAGGTGCCTCGTTCGGGTTCGGTTTCGTCGCACCTATCCCCGTGCTGTACGCCTTGCTGTACGGTCGGAACATGTCGAAGTCAGTGACAATCCGCGTACCCGAAGAGCTCCACGCGCAGCTGCAGGAGCGTGCCGAAGCCGAGGGCACCACGGTCACCGCTCTCATCACCGAGGCCGCGCACAACGCGGTCCGCGATCCCCGCCTGGACAGCGCCGCCGACGTCTTCCGTGCGTTCGTCGCCGACAACGCGGCCGCGTTCGACGCGGCGTTTCCCGACGACGCTCCCGCCCGGCTGGACGCCTCTGGACGGACTGCTGCCTGACCGTGGAGCTCCATATCGACATCCGCTGGCTGCTGGAGCGCCAGTCGGAAGTGCTGCCCAAGCACCCTTCGGTCCACGACTTCTCCAACCTCGTGGCCGCCGTCGCGCGCCACCGGGTCAACACCCCCCAGGTCGGCGTCGCCGTCGACAACGCCTGGCGGGCGGCGGCCCTGATGCACGCGATCATCCGGCTGCGCCCCCTCCCGGCACGTAACGCCTTGTACGGTGCCGCGCTCGTCACGGCGTACATGGGCGCCGCGGGCGAGGCCGTGGACCCGCCGTACGGTGCGCTGATCGACCTCGCCCGCGACATCGACGCCGGCCGTGTCGACGGGTACGACGCAGCCGACCGCATCCGCTCCTGGCGGATCTGAACTCACCCCATATGCAGCGCCTGGTGCATCGAGGTGTCCTGCATGGTGCGGCTTTGGGCGTCGGAGAGTGATGACACTCCGGGCCGTCGGCCAGTCGACACAAGGGCGCTGCACGGGTGGCGGCCCGCCGGGGGAGGACTACGACTACGGCCCGTACGACCCAGTAGGCGAGCAGCATGAGCAAAGGGCGGTCATCCTCTCGGGGGTGACTGCCCTTCGTGTTGTTCGGGTGTCCCTTCGAGTGCGCACGCCGTTTCCCCTGGCGGGGCCGATCGGTGTCGGCCCTCGGGTGTGCCAGGTTGAGGCCCAGCCAGCCAGCCAGCCAGCCAGCCGGACCGACGGGAGCGGAGGACCGACGCCATGACGTCTGTGATCGCCCGACGCCTTGCCGTGACAGCGATGCTCACCGCGCTGGCCGCGGCAGCGGGGTGCAAGGACGACGGAAGGCGTGACGATCCCATCGGGCAGCCGACACCTCAGCCGACGACGTTGCTGGACTTCGCCGCCGCCACCGATACCGGTGAGACCTCGATCACCGGGAACGGCTGCGAGAACGTCGAGCTGCAGCCCGGCGAGAATTGCCAGGTCACGCTCTCGCACACCGCTGAGGAGCCGGGACGGTTCAGCGTGACTCTGACGGCCGTGACGTCCCAAGGAACGACGCTCACCGTGCCCCTCTCCGGGGAGGTGGTGGGAGCGTCGAAGCCGACGACGGCCACGACCGGGGTGCCGACTAGCGAGCCCGCCTCGCCCACCGCCACCGGCACGGAGTCGACGCCGACTCCCGACGTCACGGGGACACCCAACCCCTAGCTCAGCTCCACCCGCACGGTGTCGTCGTCGGGGAGGAGCACGACCTTGGTGCTGTTGTAGTCCGCGGTCTTGGAGACCAGGTAGTACCGGCTTGGCGACTTCGCGATCAGGCGGAAGCCGATGTACTCGTAGCGATACGGACCGCTCCTCCCGACAGCCACAGCCGGTCCCCTATGCGGCCGGGCCGGTCGTGTGTCCCTCCGTCGTGGGTGAGAAGCAGTTGTACGGCGAAGAAGGCCAAGGCCGCGCCCAGTGCCGCCAGCATCGCAGGCACGAATTGAGCGGCCCAGCCGCCCGGAAGCGTGGGGAGATTCTTCTCCCAGAAGAAGACAGGGAAGCCCAGCAGCAACAGGACAAGGCCCGAGCCCAGCAGCCAGAGGATCACCTTGCTGCGACGGGTCGCGTGCCGTGGCTCGCTGAGCGACTGTCCCGCCGAGCCAAGCACCAGCAGCACGATCAGCCCGCACACGAGCAGGAACCACAGCGGCAGGAAGATGGCGTCCGGGCTCTCGGCCAGCATGGCCTGTACGGAGAACTGCAGATCTTCGGGGATCACCCCGAGTGTGGTGTAGTACGCGCGCTGGTAGACGTTGCCAAAGTAGTAAAGCACCCCGATGGCCACCGTCCCGGGAGCCGCGATGTATGCCGCCTTGTCCAGAAACCCGGACTTCGGCGGCCGTGGGGGAGGCTCGGTCGCCGACCTGGGCGGCGGCTCCTCGGGCGCGGGCATGGCACCGGTCTGTTCATCGGTTGCCCTGCCCGCACGTGAGGCGAGTCCGCTCGAATGATCATGCGCTTCAGCCGCGCTCCCGAACGGCAATTTGTCCGAGCTTGCGGAGCCGCTCTGATTCCTTCAGACCTGGGCTCCACCCGGACCCTGCGCGCCCGGCCAACCCGACGCACGGACGCACCCCTGCGTACCCTGTCTCCGTGTCAGCCTCCCGCCTGCGTCGCGTCGCCGTCCTTGTGCTCGAGGGTGCGAAGCCGCTCGATGTCGGAATCCCCGCGCAGGTGTTCACCACGCGCGCGAGCATGCCGTACGAGGTGCGACTGTGCGGCGCGGCGCCTGGTCTCGTTACCGGTGGCGACGGCCTTTCGTACCACGTCGCCGACGGCCTTGACGCACTTGCGTGGGCCGACATCGTCTTCATCCCGGGCTATCGGTTCCCGGACCGTGACGATCCGCCGCAGGCAGTCGTCGACGCGCTGATCGCTGCCCACGACCGGGGCGCGCGGCTTGCCGCCATCTCGACGGGCGCCTTCGCGCTCGCCGCGACCGGCCTGCTCGACGGCAGGCGTGCCACGACGCACTGGCACTACACACGGGCGCTGGTGGCGAGGCATCCGCTCGTCGAGGTCGACGAGAACGTTCTGTTCGTCGACGAGGGCAGCGTGCTGACGTCGGCCGGCGCCGCCTCGGGCATCGACCTGTGCCTGCACATTCTGCGCGGCGACCTCGGGGTGGCCGCATCGAACCACGCGGCCCGGCGATTGGTCGCAGCCCCCTACCGCAGTGGCGGTCAGGCGCAGTATGTGCCCCGCAGCGTGCCTGAGCCGCTCGGTGAGCGATTCGCCGACACCCGCGAGTGGGCGCTGCACCGGCTCGACGAGCCCCTCACCCTCGAGGTACTGGCGCGGCAGGCGGCGGTCTCGCCGCGCACGTTCTCGCGGCGCTTCGTAGCGGAGACCGGGTACACGCCGATGCAGTGGGTCATGCGGGCCCGCATCGACATGGCCCGCGAGCTGCTCGAGCGTTCGCAGCGCAGCGTTGAGCAGATCGCCACCGACGTCGGTCTTGGCACCGGTGCGAATCTGCGACTGCACTTCCATCGCATCCTCGGCACCACGCCGAGCGAGTACCGGCGCACCTTCGCCCAGGGTGAGTAGCCCCGCCGTCGGCGCCCTTGGCGCGATCCTTTTGAACCATGGCTATCCCGCCACTGTCACCGGTGAGTGCCCCGAGCGAGCCTTGGTGCCGAACCGAAGGGACAGCACTTATGACTCGCATCGCCATCAACGGATTCGGCCGCATCGGACGCAACGTACTGCGCGCACTGCTCGAACGCGACAGCACTCTTGAGGTCGTCGCCGTCAACGACCTCACGGAGCCCGCCGCTCTCGCACGGCTGCTCGCCTACGACACCACGGCCGGCCGGCTCGGTCGCCCGGTGACCGTCGACGGGGACGCCCTCGTCGTCGACGGCCGTCGCATCAAGGTGCTCGCCGAGCGTGAACCGGCGCAGCTGCCGTGGGCCGAACTCGGTGTCGACGTCGTCCTCGAAGCGACCGGCCGCTTCACGTCGGCGGAGGCTGCCCGCGCCCACCTCGCTGCGGGCGCGAAGAAGGTGCTGGTCAGCGCGCCGTCGGACGGCGCCGACGTCACGCTGGCGTTCGGGGTCAACAGCGACACGTACGACCCGAACCTGCACACGATCGTCTCGAACGCCTCGTGCACGACCAACGCGCTCGCTCCGCTGGCCGCGGTACTCGACGAGCTCGCCGGCATTGAGCACGGCTTCATGACGACGGTGCACGCCTACACGCAGGAGCAGAACCTGCTGGATGGTCCGCACCGCGACGCCCGTCGTGCCCGAGCCGCCGCTGTCAACATCGTGCCGACCACGACGGGCGCCGCCAAGGCGATCGGCCTCGTGCTGCCGAACCTGGCCGGCAAGCTGTCGGGCGATTCGATCCGTGTGCCGGTGCCAGTGGGCTCGATTGTCGAGCTCAACACGACCGTCACTCGTGACGTGACGCGCGACGACGTGCTGAGCGCGTACCGCACCGCGGCGGATGGGCCGCTCGCCGGCATCCTCGAGTACTCGGACTTCCCGCTCGTGTCCTCCGACATCACGGGCAATCCGGCCTCGTCGATCTTCGACTCGGCCCTCACCCGGGTCGACGGCCGGCACGTGAAGGTGGTCGCCTGGTACGACAACGAGTGGGGCTTCTCGAACCGCGTGATCGACACACTCGAGCTCATCGCCAGCCGCTGACCGGAGCGTGTCCGGCCACTGCGGGACAGGAGCGCGTCGGCACCCGACCGGTCAAGACGCGCTCCGCACGCGGACCCGCACAGTGCCGGACCGCCCAGGGGCAGGCTCCCATCGGTGAAGGGCAAGACCGGCCGACTGAACTCACGGGATGCGATGACGGCACTCATGCCACTGGCTAGTGGTCGTCGACCAGCCGGAATCGATCGGGGCTCTGCCGCCGGCGGTGGCCCAGGACGTGGGATGTCCGGTCGCTGATCTGCTGGGGCCGACGGTGCGGCGGATCGACGACCTCTACCCGGGTGAGGCCAAGACCGACGCGTGCGACGCGTTCATCATCGCCGACGCCGCCCGCGCGCCGGCGAGGCCGCCCGGGTCGCGAACCGGCTGCACGGCCTGCTCGCCCAGGTCCAACCGTCGCTGGAACGGGTGTTGGGGCCGCGGTTGCAGTGCCCGGCCGTCCTCACGCTGCTGGAACGGGTTCGGATCCCCCTACCCAGATCCGCAAGGCCGGCCGGCGGCGGCGCTTCCCCGACTGGCGGCCACTTCGCCGCCTACGCGGGTGGCGCCCCGGCGACTCGGAGCTCGGGCTCCTCCATTCACGGCGAACAACCTCGCGATGTTCCTGGACGCGAAGAACGAGTTGTTGCTGGCTGTTCCTGATCGCTCCACGAATGAGGGGGAGGCACGGCTGGATCATCGGGCTCCACCGCGCGAGGCCTGTGGACGCCTGGCGTGCCACCCGGGCGCGGTAAGCGATTGCGACCGTGACGGAGAACCACCGGACCCAAGCGGGGATCTGGCACTAGCGCTCTGTGGGATCGGCGTGTGGGGTGGTTCGGCTGTGGAGTGTGATGAGGGCCAGTAGTGCGGAGAGCAGTGCGGCTGAACCGCAGACGATGAAGCCGATGGAGTAGCCGTGGCCGAGGGCGTCCAGGGCGAGTGGGTGCAGGTCGGCCAGTTTGGGTGACGCTGTGGAGGCGCCGTTGACCGCGAGTGGGCCGCCCTCTTCGAGTACGGCCGTACCTGCGCCTTTCAGTGCCGCGGGGAGGGCGGAGTCGTGCAGGGAGTCGGAGAAGTTGTTTGCCGCGCGGCTCAGGGCCACGGCGCCGATGACGGCGGGGCCGAGCGTGAAGCCGAAGTCTCGCAGCAGGTTGGTGGTGGCGCTGGCCATGCCGGCCAGGTGTACTGGCACGGTGTTGACAGCTGTTGCCGTGATCGACGAGACGGTGATCGCGAAGCCCAGGCCGACGAGTCCGAGCGGCAGGATCAGCGAGGTGAAGGTGCTGTCGGTGATCGGCAGTGTGGCCGCCCAGTAGTCTCCCGCCGCGATCAGCAGCAGTCCCGCGCCGAGCAGCAGCCCGGGTGCCGCGGTTGTCAGCAGCCGTTCCGTCAGTGGCAGCATCACCAGGGTGATGCCGTTGAGCAGGACGAATGCCAGTGCTGTCCGCATCGGGGCCTGGTCCTGTACCGGGCCGAGCCGGATGCTGACGGCGTAGGCGGTGCCCAGGAAAGCGAACATGCCCACCACGGCCACGACCGAGGCCACCGCGAAGGCGCGGTTGCGGAACAGGTCCAGGCGAAGGAGCGGGGACTTGGCGCGCTTCTCGGCCAGGACGAAGGCGGCGAGGAACACGGCTGCCAGGACGAAGGCGATGACGATCGAGGGTGAGGCCCAGCCGTCCGTCGGGCCCTGGATGATGGCGTAGAGCAGGGAGAACAAGCCGAGACCGATGGTCAGCTGGCCCGCTACGTCGAGTGAACGCCCTCCGGGGGCACTGGAGTTGACGGCGAACAGGGCGCTGACGGCGGCGCTTGCCGCTGCGATGGCGGTGACCACGACGAAGGACCATCGCCACGAACCGTAGGTGGCGGTGATGCCTCCGAGCAGCGGGGCGAGGAATCCGCCGGTGGAGAGCAGGGCTGCCCACATCGCGATGACCCGGGCCCGCTGTGCGGGCGAGGTGGTGCCGGCGGCCAGGATGGCCAGCGATGTCGGGAACAGGGCGGCGGCACCCAGGCCCGCCAGGGCCTGTCCGGCCCAGAGTTGGTGGATGCCGGAGGCAGTGGCGCTGACCAGCTCGCCCACGGCCAGCAGCGAAGCGCCGCCGACCAGCAGCCGCTTGCGGCCGAAGAGGTCACCGAGCAGGCCGAAGGTCAGCTCCAGTACGGCGACCGGGAGCAGGAAGGCGTCGGAGATCCAGGTGAGCTGCGAGCCGACCGGGTGCAGGTCGGACTGGAACAGCCCATTGAGGGTGGCCGGTATGGCCAGACCGATCTGGGCGAGGCAGACGGCGAGGAGACCGGCGACCAGGGTGCCGGTGGTCAGGCCGCGGCCGGTGGCGGTTCTGGCGGCGGGTTCGGTCGTCATCGACACGGAGGGCTCCTGAGGTGCGCGAGCTTGGGACGGGGAGAGGACGCTTCGGGATCAGCGGGTACCGGTCAGACGATTCGGCCGGTAGTCGGTGAAGGCGGCGCCGTCGAGGCCCAATTCGTCGGCGCTGTGCTGGAGTTCGGCGGTGGTGGCGGAGTTGTCCCAGTGCCCGGTCTCCAGCCGGTGCTCCACGACGTGCAGCCCGGCGAGCACTTCGGCGATGGTGAAGTTGCAGTGGCTCTGACGTGCCACATAGGCCTGTCGCAGCAGCGCGGAGTCTCCGGCCCTGCGCACCCGCCCGGCGAAGGCCGACTCCTGCTCGACGGGCACCAGCTGGTCGGCGGTGGTGTGGATGTCCAGCAGCGGTACGGCCAGGCCCTGACCGGCCGTGGAGGTCCGCTTCAGATGAGCCACTGCGGCCGGGTCGGCTGTGACGTCCGCACCGCGGGTGAGCCGGTTCAGGTCGTTGCGCAGGTCGAGCCCGGCGTCGCGGTAGAGCGCCTCGACCTGCTTGGCGTGGGCGGACTTGCGCAGCAGCCCGGCGTAGTCGACGCCCTTGTTCCAGGACGTGTTGCCGCCGGCGGACTGCTCCACCGACCAGCGCGCCGGGACGATGAACCCGAGCAGGCCCTGAGCCAGCCATGCGTACTGCTGCTCCTCCTGGCCCGCGAAGTCGTCGCGCGCGGGCGGCTGCCGGCCGGGAGCCCAGTCGGCCAGATTGAGGTAGGCGGCAGCCAGGGCGATCCGGGCGCGTCCCGCCGGGGTCTGCTGCGCCGTTTCCACCGCCTTCGTGAGCCGGTCGGCGAGGGCCCCGGCGTCGGTCTGGCTGTCCAGGTTCACGAGCTTGTCGGCATCGGCAGGGTCGAAGAACGCGGCCAGGGTGTACTCGGCGTCCAGCTGGTAGTTGTCCAGATCTACGCCGCCTGCGACCAGGCCGCACAGGCCGAGCGAGCCGTCGACGCGGCCCACGCCGTCGCGGGCGACCTGAGCGTTGATGAGGCCGCCCATGGACTGGCCCACCGAGATGACCCGGGTTGGTGTACCGACCTGTCGGCGGAAGGTGTTGAGCGCGGCGAACTGATCCCGCTCGGCAGAGTCGAGCGCCCACATCGAGCCGTTCGGGTCGTAGGAAGAGCCGACGAGCGCGTAGCCGGCGTTCAGCAGGGCCTGGCGCACCGCGGTCGACGGGGCGTCGGCGGCGGTGGTCGGTCCGAAGCCGTGGCTGAACAGCAGCAGGCTGCCGTTCCACCGCGTGGGCTTGTCCGCGATCCAGGTGGCGCCGTCGGACAGGGTGCCGGAGTAGTGATCGGCGGTCGTGGCCTGGGCGCTGGTCGCCGGCCCGATCAGGGCGGTCGCGAGGGCGGTTGCGCAGGCGGCGGCGAGGGTCGAAAGACGGGGTCGGGGCATGGCGGCGGCTCCGCGAGTCGAGGGGGACCGAGTGGGGGAGCGAGCGGGAAGAGCGCTGCGAATGTAGGGCTCTTTTTTCATCGCCGTCAATAGACTGCCCAATAATGCGTCAGACGGGTCCGCGTGTGGATGCACGGGACTCGAGGGCGAAGGCCGGGCGCGGATCAGGCCAGTGTCAGGGTGTCGAGCAGTCGGGCGGCCGCGAGCGCGGCCGGGCGTTCCCAACGGCTGGCCAGGCCGCGGAAGACCGTCTCCGCCTGAGCGGCGGGCCAGTCCGCCGGAAGGTGCTCGGCGGGCAGATGCGGGTCCCGTCGCACCAGGTCCAGCCAGTCGGTGTGCAGCAGGAGCTGGCCTGCGAGTTCGTCGCCGGAGACCGCTGCGGGAAGCGGGTCGGTGCGGTCCCAGCGCTCCAGGAACGCCCGGTACCGTGCACCGATGGCCGGCACGTCGAACGCCTGCTCCAGCACCTCACGGACGTCGGTGGGCGTCTCCACTTCTGCCCGGAACACCCGCAGATACGGCTCCAGGCCGAGACCCGCCACCATCTCACGGACGTCGACGCGCGCCGGGGCCACCCACAGGCCGTTCTGCAGTGGGCCGAAGCCCGCCCAGATCAGCCGGGAGCGCAGGTCGTGCCGCTCGCGGCTCCATGCCTCGGGCAGTGAGAAGCCCACCATCGTCCACCGGCCGTCCCAGTCCCGGTTCACCGCGCCGGTCCGCCAGATGCGGTCCCTTCCGTCCGTCAGCACCTGGACGGCGTGCGGTGTCAGCCCGAAGTAGGTCTTCCGGCCCTGGCGACGACGCTCCAGCAGGCCGCGTTTGACCATCCGGTTCAGGGTGGTCCGCACCGCCTCCTCGGTACTGCCCAACCTTCCGAGAGCGGCGATCACGCTCCCTGACGACACGGCGATCGGCCGCCCCAGCACATGAGCACCGAAGAAGGTCAGCATCAGGGACTGGGTACGCGGCTCGGGACCGCTCTCGGCGGTCGGTCCTGCGGCGACATCGACACTGGTCACCGGCACAGCGTAGGCCCGGGGCGAACGGGTGTTGCCAACGCCCGAAAAATGTGTCATTTCTGTGACGGCAATCGAAGAATGGCCCGATATTAGCGATCGAGACACGGAGGTAGCAGGCGGGGGGAGGGGGGAGGGCCGCATTCCGGTGGACGGCCGTCCGGACGGTGGTCCTCTCCACGCGAGAGGAAGCACGCGGCGCTCCAACGTGCTGACCCGCGATTGATCTTGGGGCGTGTTGGTCTGTGGGTTCGGCAAGCGGGTGGTTCAGCAGGCCGTGGCGCGGACGTGCACCAGCTCGGTGCTCGCGTTGTGCCGGGTGGGTTGTTTGGCGGCGCGATCGGAGACCATGGCGTCGATGGCGAGGCGGGTTTCGCCGTAGGTTTCTCCGGTGGCCGGTGGCCGGTGGCCGGTGTATCGCTGGAGCGGGCGCACTGGCGGACTTCGGCGGTGGCGTGCTTGACGCAGATCCGGCGCAAGGACTGGCCTCGTTTCATGTCACGCCAGCCGTACCGCTCGGTGACCGGACTGTCGTTCGGAGCCTTCATGCCCTTCGGCTTTTGGCGGGGCGCTGACCTGGTCGAGGGACTCGCTGGCCAGGCCGCGGTAGCCGTTGTCGACCTCGGCTCTCACGCCGGGGCGCTGGTGGAACTGCTCGGCGATGCCCTCGGTGCGCACGGAGGTCTGGTTGTGCATCCGGCCTCGGCGCTGGGCCCCGGACCACAGGGTGCGGCCCCGGCCGTCGCTGATCGTCGTGATCTTGACGGTGTTCTGCCTGCGCTTGCCGGAGACGAAGGCCCGTCGGCCGGGACGACCCGCCCGTGGGCGGCGGACCTGGGTCTCCTTCCCGTCGATCCGCATGGTGACGTCCTCGGCCGCGGCATCGGCGAACAGGTCCTCCAGGGTCCGCAGCCGGATGCCGGGCCGGTCGGGGACGGCGAACCCACGGTCCGCCGAGAGCGGGCGGACCTCCCGGATCGCCCGGCCGATCGTGGAAGACCCCACCTTGTAGAGCACGCCCAATGCCTTATGGGTGAGCCCGGTCCGCAGATGGCCCGTTGTCACCAGGAGCCGGTCGATGAAGACCAGTTCGTACTTCGGGCCGGCCACCGCCTTCCGCCGACGGTCGCCCTCACGTCGCCCACGACGCCCGGACTCACAGCGCGCCACCCAGCGGGGGCGAGTTCCGCGGCCAACTCGCCCTGATGTTGGCGCGACAGCCCGCAGGAGGCAGGATGGGACATGGCCCCTCGGGCCTACTTGATCGTCACACACCAGACGACTTGCGCGGCCGTCCCTACGTCCCCGCCCACCGACCAAGGTCAATCGCAGGTCGGCTCGTTAGGGTCGGAGGCATGACGACACCCCTTGCCGGCAGTGCCTTCGACTCGCTCCGCCTCGACGCCGTGCCCGACCAGGAGGCGTTGCGCCGGGCGTACGAACTCCCCGGCGACGCGGCCGTGCGCAAGCAGATGACCGAACTCACCGAGCACACCCGGCGGTTGATCGGCTGCTCATCGCTGGTCCTGGTCGCCAGCGCGGACGCCGAGGGCAACTGCGACGTCTCGCCGCGCGGCGGCCCCGCCGGGTTCGTCGCCGTCCTGGACGCACGGACGGTGGCGATACCGGACGCGACCGGCAACAAGCGGCTGGACACCCTGCAGAACGTCATCGCCACCGGACGGGCCGGGCTACTGTTCGTCATCCCCGGGCGGACCACCACTCTGCGGGTGAACGGCAGAGCTGTCGTCTCCACCCGCCCGGAGCTGCTGTCGCAGCTGACCGCCGTGGGAAAGCCGCCGGCCAGTGCGCTGGTGCTGGGGATCGAGGAGGTCTACCCGCACTGCCCCAAGTCGTTGCTGCGCAGCGGGGCCTGGAAGCCGGAGCAGTGGCTGCCGGCCGACGCCCAGCCGACCTCGGCCGAGGTGACGCTGGCCCAACTGCGGATGCCGGAGCTGACGATCGCCGACATCGAGCAGGCGGAGGCGGACTCGCTGAAATACCGGTACGAGTAACGGGCCGATGTGCGACGGAGGCGGTCTGACGACAGGGATCAGGGTCCCAGAAAAGAGGGAGGCCGCCACCTTGCGGAGCGGCCCCTGCACTCACGCGCTCCGGCTCACCAATGACACGTTGAGTCACGGCTACTCCACCTCCGCGTGTTGTTGTCAAGCCGCAGTGGTGACGGGAGTTGGGGCGCGGCAAGCGGGCCGAGAAGAAACAGCACAAGCGGGCCGTGCTCGCCCTGGCTCGACGACGTGTCAACGTCCTGTTCGCGACGATCCGTGATGGACAGGGGGCTGTCCTCCACGTCCCTGAAGCTACCCTTGGTCATGATCCGCCGCGTCGGCCGCCGATCGCGCGTGTTGATCCGATAGGAGAGTTTCGAGGAGTCCTTCGAGCCGGGGCGCTTCAGGTACCAGTCCGCTTCCCGCAGGCGCCTGATGCCGTTGCCGAGCTTCCGATGCGCCTTCGCTGCCAGCATGACCAGGAACTCTTTGATCTTCGTGGGCGTGTCCGAGCATGGGCGGACTACGCTGCGCCGCGAGTGCTTGAGGACCTGGATGAATGAGACGCGGCCCGGATCGATCCCGTTGTCGTCGGCCAGACCTACGATGATCCGCGTAAGGCGGTGATGCACAGTCAGGGGGTGCGCCCAGATCTCCTGACGCACCAGATCCGGGTCACCCGAGCGCAGGACCACGACCGGCCCGCGCTGGAACGTCCTGATCTGCCGGAACGCGACTCCGCCTCCCATATCGCATGATAAAGCCCTGCCAACTCTGCCGCAGGATGGCTCGATCGAGCCTCGTCTGCCGATAGCACCGATCAACGCAGGTCGGAGCACGCGAACCGATGCGAACCGCCCTCTGGCGCCCAGCAGATTGCGGTGGACTTTGGTTACGGTTGACGCGTAGATACCCTGGCGAATCGCGCTCAGCGCTTCCGAGTGCACCGTCACCGAATGGTGTCCGTATGGAATTTACTGCCGCCGTGAGTGCGCGTGCGATATGTCACTGGCGGCTATTCAGGTGAGGGCCTCTCGGTTGAATTGTGATCGCAGCTGGGCGTGTTGCCTTCCCGCCGATTCATCCGACATGAATCATTTCTGTTGGTGTTCCGGTACCACTTACGGGAACGACACTCGCGATCCGCTCGACGGTAGCTGTCAAGTCAAATGAAACGCATATGCGGCTATGAACTGTGTTGCTGTGGTTCGCGCCGTCGTGCGGGGTCGTTGATCCACGCCTGCTGAGGAATCTTCGGCGGCGCCGGCCGGCGGTTGAAGCGTTCGGGATGCTGCTCGAACGCGACTGTGAGGGTGGCTGCCCGTTGCTCGCGGACGAGTTCGGCGGTGCCGAAGTGGACGCTGGCGGGGGTGTGGTAGCCGATCCCGGAATGCCGGTGGACGTGGTTGTAGTGCGAGATGAACGCGTCCATCCACTCCCGTGCGTGGGCGAGGGAATCGAAGCGCTCGGGGTAGTCCGACTGGTACTTCGTGGTGCGGAACTGGCTCTCGCTGAACGGGTTGTCGTTGCTGACCCTGGGCCTGGAGTGGCTACGGGTCACACCGAGATCGAGGAGCATCTGGGAGACCTGCCTGGAGGTCATCGAGGTGCCGCGGTCGGCGTGCACGGTGTGCGGCACGATGCCGTTGCGGTCGATCGCCTCACGGATCAATTCCTCTGCCCGCGCGGCGGATTCGGCCGCCTCGACGGTGTGGCCGACGGCGTAGCGGGAGTAGATGTCGAGGATCACGTACCCGTGGAACCAGACCCCCTTCGCCGGACCTGCCAGGCGTGTGATGTCCCAACTCCACACCTCGGAGGGCCCGTTGGCGACCAGCTCGGGAACCGTGCGGGGCGGATGGGTCGCCTGACGGCGGCGTTCACCGTCCTGCCCGGCCTCCTTCAGGATCCGGTACATGGTGCGCTCGGAACAGTGGTAGCGGCCCTCGTCCAGCTCTCGTGCGTAGATCTGCGCGGGCGGCAGGTCCACGTACTCGGGCCGGTTCATCAGCTCCAGCACCGCCTGCCGCTCGACGGCCGACAGTGCGTTGACCGGCGCCGGACGCGGCGTCTTCGCCCGGGGCGGGGCAGGGTTCAGCCGCCGGTGGTGGGTGGCCCGGGAGCGTCCGGTGATCCGACACGCAGCCACGATGCCCAGATACGGGGCCAGGTCCTCCACGGCCTCGTGGAGGAGAGGCTCCAGGGCGTCCTTCAGTCCGCGCTCTTGGAGAGTGCTTCCAAGAGCGCGTGTGTTTTTCCCAGCACCTCCAGCGCGGCGTCCCGCTTCGCGACCTCCTCCTCCAGGCGCTCCACCCGCCGCCGCAGCTTGTCGTTCTCGGCCTCTGCAGGGTGCTTCTTCGGGCGGGAGGGGCTGGTGCGGTGGTCGGTCAGCTTCTCCAGCGCGCCGGCGTCCCTGGCCTGGCGCCACTCGATGATGTGGGAGTGGTACAGCCGCTCCCGGCGCAGGATGGCGCCCTTGTCCCCGGTGGGGGCCGCGTCGTACTCGGCGACGATCCGCAGCTTGTACTCGGGGGTGAAGCGGCGCCGCTTCGGCCGCGGCGCGGGATCCTGCTCGGAAGGCTTGGTGCTGGTCATGCGGGTGATGCTCCTGTCGTGCCCGCCCACAATATCTGATCATTTCGGGGCGTCTCACCCGACGATGTCAGAGAGGGCGAAGGAGCCCCGATGCGTCAGAGCATCTCTCGTATCGCCCCCATTGTCATGGGACTCACCATCGCCGCTTTTGACGTCGTTATGCTGCCCGCTGCCGCACAACCTGCCACACCGGGTCCGGACCTACTCGGCGTGTCGCAGTCGGCTACGGCGCCTACCAACCCGGGGCTCGGTACTCCCTCCGTCGAGACGAGCAGAACCACTAGTGGCACAAGCCGGGCGCCGATTGTGAACGTGACCAGCTGCAGCGAGAGCGACCTGCAAGCCGCGATCGGCTCTGTCGCCACAGTGGGCGGCACGGTCAACCTCAGGCCCGGCTGCACCTACACCCTCGCCGACACCGTACCGCCGAACGACGATAACGGACTGCCGGTCATCAAGAATAGCGTTACGATCAACGGATGCGGCGACATCATCACCCGAGCCGCAACCGCGGCCAATTTCCGTTTCTTCGAAATCGACGGCCCCAATGGAAACCTCACTCTCAACACCCTGACCCTCAGCAACGGTCACGCGTCCACTGGCCTTGGCAGCGGACGGGGTGGTGCGATCTGGCTCAATGGCGCCGGTTCCGCACTGACGTTGAACAACTCCAGCCTCACCACCAACACCGCCGACACCTTTGGTGGGGCCATCGACAATGACAGTGGCGCGGTGAGCGTCAACAGGAGCACGCTCCACAACAACAAGGCGCGTGCCGGCGGGGCCGTGTTTGTCAACCCATTCGGAGGTTCCGGCACGGCGACCTTCGACAGAAGCAGGATCACCGGCAACCACGCAACCATCCTGGCCGGCGGGATCGCCGCTGCCGTCGGCACGAAGGTGACGTTGACCAGCACCCGGGTCATCGGCAACGACGTCACCGGTAACAATGCGCAGGGTGGCGGCATCGCGCAAGCCGGAACCATGACGCTGAAGAGAAGCGAGGTCATTGGCAACACCACCACCGGTGCCAATGCGCAGGGCGGCGGCATCTTCAACACTAACGGCACGGTGCAGCTCACCAGCAGCCCCGTCGCCGGCAACACCACCAACGGCACGAACTCCCGCGGTGGCGGCATCTTCAATACGGGCTCCGGCTCGGTGGCTCTCACCCGTAGCCCGGTTACCAACAACCAGGCGCTGGGAACGGGAGCAGACGGTGGCGGCGTCTTCAAAGCCAGCGGCACGGTGACGCGGGACGCCAGTCCCATCGTCCGTAACCGGCTCAACAACTGTGGTAGCCCCAGCACCGTACCCGGCTGCTCCTAGTGTCCTGCGCCAGAGATCCGTCGGCAGAAGCGGGCGAGGGAGTCGAGGATTTCTTCGGCAGTCTTGGTCCAGACGAACGGCTTGGGGGCTTCGTTCCAGTCCTTGACCCATGCCCGGATGTCGGCTTCGAGGGCCTGGATGTTTTTGTGTGCGCCTCGGCGGATCATCTGGTGGGCGAGGTAGCCGAACCACCTCTCGACCTGGTTGATCCAGGACGAGCCGGTCGGGGTGAAGTGCAGCTCGAACCGCGGGTGTTTGGCCAGCCAGGACTTGATCACCGGTGTCTTGTGGGTGCCGTAGTTGTCCACGATCAGGTGGACCTGCAGGTGAGCGGGTACCTCCTTGTCGATCCGGATCAAGAACTTCTTGAACTCCACGGCCCGGTGCCGGCGGTGCAGGGCAGTGATGACTTCACCCGTGGCGACATCGAACGCGGCGAACAAGGTGGTCAGGCCGTTGCGCACGTAGTCGTGGGTGCGCCTCTCGGGCATGCCCGGCATTATCGGCAGCACCGGCTGGGACCGGTCCAGTGCCTGGATCTGCGACTTCTCGTCCACCGAGAGCACCACCGCACCCTCGGGCGGGTTGAAGTACAGGCCCACGACGTCGTAGACCTTCTCCACGAACAACGGGTCCGTCGACAGCTTGAAGGTGTCCGTCAGATGCGGCTTGAGCTGGAACTGCCGCCAGATCCGGCCCACGGTCGACTTCGACAGACCACTGTGCTGCGCCATCGATGTCCGCGACCAGTGGGTGGCGTTCTTCGGGAGCTGTTCCAGCGTGGTGACCACGACGGCTTCCACCTGATCGACGCTGATGGTGGGCGGCCGGCCCGGCCGGGGCTCGTCCGCCAGCCCGTCCAGCCGCTCGGCGAGGAAGCGTCGGCGCCACTTGCGGACGGTGTCCGCGGTCACCCGCAGATCCCGGGCGACCGCGACGATCGGCGGTACCTCCAGACCCGCGCACGCCAGCACAATCCGAGCCCGCAGGGCCAGCGCCTGGGCCGATGTCGCCCGACGCGTCCACCGTTCCAACACCGCCCGCTCATCATCAGACAGCAGCAACGGTTCCAGCTTCGGGCCCCGACGAGGAGCTGACGCACCAGCAGCAGAAGTCACGCAACTTCTAACGATCAACTACTGGCGCAGGACACTAGTACTCCAGCAGCACTTTGACGTTTTCCCTGTTCAGGGTCGGTCTGGGTGAGTGTAGAGGGCTGATGGCCGGCCTGTGTTCTCTTTCCCGGGCCGCCCCTCGATCGTGTGCAGCCGCCGCTGATAGTGACAGCGGCGGGCGACGGCTTGGCGTCGTCTGCGCCAGTGTGACCACCTCAACGCGCGTGCGCTGATGAGGGGCTGGTGAACGGCGATGGATGAGTGGCCAGTTGCCAGGAGCCGCCGAATTTCTGCCACGGTGAGGGGCGCGAGGCAGGAACCGTTTCTGCTGCCCCTTTTGCCGCGGCGTCGACGGCCATGACGGCCAGGAAGGCATGCGCCAGCATGGCCAGGGTGATGTGCCGCATCCAGCCGGTGTAGCGGCGGACTTCGTACTGGTCGAGGCCGCATTCGTTCTTCGCGGCCTGGAAGGCTTCCTCGATGGCCCAGCGCGTCCCGGCGACGCGGACCAAGTGCTCGATGGTGGTGCCGAGCGGTGCGTAGGCGAGGTAGTAGGCGATCTCTTCGGGCTTGTTGATGCTGCGGCGGGCCAGTGCCCACCGCTGGTGGGTGGGCATCTCGTCGTCGAAGTCCTCGATGGGCGTGATCTGCAGGGCGGCCCAGTGGTAGACGCGCGGGCCCTTGGCCCCGTCACCGCACGAACGTCTCTCCCACGCTTCGTCGGGTGCTTGGGAGAAGAGGTGGTCGATGCGTCCGAAGTGGGGCACCTGCTGGGACTTGGGAACCGCGAGTACATACCCCAGGCTGGTCTCCTCCAGCATGTGGCGCAGCCGCCATTCCTGGCCGTAGGCGGCGTCCGCGGTCACCCAGGCGATCGGCAGCGGTGAGGCGATCGCCCGCAGCACCATGGCCTTGGCCAGGTCGGGTTTGGTGGCGAAAGTCCGCTCGTTGGGGATGTGAGCGGCGCGGCAGCGGTCGCGGTCGTCGGTCCAGGTCTTGGGCAGGTACAACTCCCGGTCCACCAGGGCGCGTCCGTGTGTGGTGGCGTAGGCGGCGAACACGCCGATCTGGCAGTTTTCGGTGCGGCCGGCGGTGCCGGAGTACTGGCGCTGGACGCCGGCCGAGGTGGTGCCTTTCTTGAGGAAGCCGGTGTCGTCGAGGATGAGGATCCCGTCGGGCTCGCCGAGCCGTTCGGCTACGTAGTGCTGGAGGTCGTCGCGGAGCTCATCGGCGTCCCAGCGGGCGCCGTTGAGGAGCCGCTGGAGGCGGTCGGGTGTGCGGTGTCCGGCGTATTCGGCCAGCTGCCAGCCGTTTTTGCGGCCGACCGGGCCCAGTAGTCCACGGATGTAGTCACGCATCCGGCGACGCGGCTCGACACGCCTGAAGCGGTGGCCGGTACGCAGGAACAGTTCCTCGAGTTCGTCGTTCCAGATCTCAACTGCACGCTCGTCGATCACGCCGGGAGGCTGCCCGGACCGCTGTCACTATCAGCGGCGGCTGCACACGATCGAGGGGCGGCCCGGGAAAGAGAACACAGGCCGGCCATCAGCCCTCTACACTCACCCAGACCGACCCTGAACAGGGAAAACGTCAAAGTGCTGCTGGAGTACTAGTACTCCAGCCGGACTTCTGTATTTCTCCTGGCCAACGCCCTGGCGGTGGGGAATGTAGCGGGGGTTCGGCATGGGGGGGACGGTCCTGGGCCGACCGTCCCACCAACGAGTGCCCGCGCCGCAGGCAATGACAGTGCGACGAGCAGTCCTTTGTCGTGATCCACGGTGTACCGACGAACACCTGGGACCTGGAACTCGAACACGGCCTGCAGTACCTTCTCTCCCACAGCCGCTGGGACGCCGAGGGCCTGCGCGACGACCTGCGGGCCTACGTGGCCGAACAACTCGGCTGCGCAGACGGTGTGTGGATCCTCGACGACACCGGCTTCGTGAACAAGCGCACCACCTCCGCAGGGGCGCAGCGCCAGTCCACAGGGTGTCTGCCGAGGGCGCGTAGTCCCCATGTGTGCTCGGCTGCGTTCTCGGTCGCGAGCGGCGTCAGTCCATACGGCGGTGGTCTTCCTTGCTCCAGGCGCGGGTGTCACGGGGCGGGAGGTACGGCTCTTCACCCTTCGGGAGTCCGCTGATGACGGCACGCTGGCGGGCCAGTTCCGCGTCGAATTCGAGGCCGAGCAGGACCGCGATATTGCTGAACCACAGCCACATCAGGAAGACGATCACGCCGGCGAGCGTGCCGTACGTCTTGTTGTACGACGCGAAGTGAGCCACGTAGAACGCGAACCCCGCCGAGGTGATCATCCAGACCAGCAGGGCCAGCACGCTGCCCGGAGTGACCCAACGGAAGCCGCGGCCCTTCACGTTCGGAGCCGCCCAGTACAGGATCGCGATCATGACCATGACCAGGATGACCAGTCCCGGCCACTTCGCGATCGACCACACCTTCAGCGTGGCGTCACCGATTCCAAGCGCCGCACCGGCCGCGCGAGCCACGCCGCCAGTGAACACCACAATCAGTGCGCTGATCACCGTCAGGACCAGCAGCACCACGGTGACACCGACCCGGATCGGCAGCACCTTCCACACGGGACGTCCCTCGGGCATGTCGTACACCACGTTGGCACTGCGGATGAACGCCGCGATGTAGCCGGAGGCCGACCACACCGCCACCACGATGCCGACCACGGCCACGATCGAGCCGAGGCCGCCGGGCGCCTGAAGCTGCCGTACCGCGTCGCTGATGATGTCCCGGGCCGAACTCGGCGCCAGTTTCTCGATGTTGTCCAGGACTTGCTGGGTCGCCGACCGGCCGGCGATACCGAGCAGTGAGACCAGGACCACCAGTGCCGGGAACAGCGACAGGACCCCGTAGTAGGTCAACGCGGCGGCTCGGTCGGCGAGTTCGTCCTTCTGGAATTCCCTGATCGTGCCCTTGAGCACCGCCCACCAGGACCGCTTCGGCAGTTTGCTGGGCTTGTCCGGCCTGGGCCGCTCGACCTGCTGTCCGGGTCCCGATGTCCGTGCCATACCTCTGAGGTATCCCGACCCGGCTCGATCATGCGTCGGCGTCGCCTCTGTCGCCTTGGTCCGCTCAGCCGTTCAGGACGCCCGGCAGGGCCAGCGCCGCCAGCAGCGTCGTGCCCACCAGCATCCACGCCACGTAGTCGCCGATGTGGCCGGACTGCAGGCGTCGTAGCGGAGCCATCCATGACGGTTCGCCGAGCGGCTTCGTGCGGGTCACGGCGAACGTGGCCAGACCGAGGGCCAGTAGGGTCGAGGTGAGACCGAGGAGTAGCCCAGCAACGGTCCAGTGCGGCGATGGGGCGGCCCCGCCGGGCACGGCGTGCCGGACCGCGGCGGCGAAGCCGGGTACCGCGCCCACGGCGAGGGACGCGACGAGCAGCACGGCGGGGACCGCGGTCATGGTGTCCGGTACCCGGCTCAGCCGGTGCCGAGTCTCCGGTTCCTCTCTGATGCCGGTGGTCTCGTACGACGACTCGTCGCCGGGCTGGGCGCCGAGGCCGAAGAACACCCGCGCGGCGACCCGGAGTACCGCGCCCGCGGTCACCGCCGACACGGCGACGAACAGCACGGTCAACGGGCCGCCGACCGACTTCTCCAGCACCGCCTTCCCGAGCCCGATGCCGAAGGGGGGGCATACCGGCGAGGCTCAACCCGCCGACGACGTACAGTACGGCGACTCCGCGCAGCCTGCGGGCGCGCCCGTGCAGGGCGTGTTCGTCAACCGAGCCGTACCGGTCGAGGAGTACGCCGGTGCAGGCGAACAGGGCGGCTTTCACCCCTGCGTGGCCCAGGATGTACAGCGCGACCCCTTCGTCGGCCTCGGGACTGAGGCTGCCGATCCCGACTGATGACGTACGTGACGTGCCCGACGACCCGATACCACCCGGTCGACGTGGCCCAGAAGGCCGCCACCATGCAACTCCTCTCCCAGGGACGCCTCCGCCTGGGACTCGGCTCGGGGGAGAACCTCAACGAGCATGTGGTGGACGGCGGTTGGCCCGCTGCGCACATCCGGCTGGAGATGATCGAGGGAGGCGGTGGAGATCATCCGCTCGCTCTTCGCGGGGGAGAACCTCAACCACCACGGTGCCCGCTTCGACGTAGAGAACGCCAGGTTGTGGGGTCTGCCCGACGCACCCCCGCCGATCGGTGTCGCCGTCTCGGGTGACCGTTCATGCGAACTCGCCGGTCACGCCGCCGACTTGATGATCGCCACCGAACCCAGGCCGGAACTGATCTCCGCGTTCGACCGGTACGGCGGCACAGGCAAGCCCAGGGCCGGGCCAGCTATCCATCTGTTACGACACCGACCGCGACGCGGCGATCGCCCGCGCCGACGATCAGTTCCGCTGGTTCGGCGGCGGCTGGCCGGTCAACTCCGAGCTGCCCGGACCCGCCGCGTTCGCGGGTGCCACCGAGTTCGTACGGCCCGAGGACGTGGCCAAGTCCATTCCCTGCGGTGGCGACATGGGCGTCGTCGGCGCAGCCGTGCGCCCCTACGTCGACGCCGAATTCACCGAGGTCGCCCTCATACAGATCGGCGGCGAGCACCAGGAGCCGTATCTGGAGTGGGCCGAGCAGAAGCTGCTGCCCGTCCTTCGTGAATGGTGAGCGTGGGATGACCACGAAGCGTGCGGCGATCGTCGACGTCGACGGAACGGTCGTCGACAGCAACTACCTGCATGTCGTCACCTGGTGGGAGGCGTTCCGGCAGGCGGGCCGCCATGACCCATGCGGGAGATCCACCGGGCCGTGGGCCTCGGCAGCGGCGACCTGATCTAGCACCTGCTCGGCGACGACCGCGGCCCTGACGGCGACGACCGGCTCGCCGCGACCCACCACGCCCTCCACGCCACGTAGTTCGAGCGGCTACCGGTGCTGGACGAGGCAGGCGACCTGCTGCGCGCACGGGCCCGGCGGGGCTGGAAGATCGTCCTGGCGACCTCGGCGAGTGGCGCGGAACTCTCCGCGCTGCGCGGCGCCATCGACGCGGACGACCGCATCCTCGGGGCGGCCAGTGCGGACGACGTCGACGACGGCAAACCCGCCCCCGACCCCGCCCGGCAGGCCAGGGAGCTGGCCGGCGTGCCCAGTGAACGAGCCGTGTTCGTCGGCGACACGGTATGGGACATGAAGGCCGCCGTGCGGGACGGGGTGGTCCCCGTGGCGGTGCTGTCCGGCGGGATCCCCCGCGCGGAGCTGGAAGCGGCCTGCGCCCGCGCGTTGTACCGAGATCCCGCCGACCTCCTCAGACACCTGGACGCCGGCGTCTTCGCCGACCGCGAGTCGGCAGGGGAGACCGCTGTTCCGAGCCGATAACCAGGCGCAGCGTCTGGTCGTAGAAGGTGGCTCTGTGCCTGGCTACCGCTTCGTGGGAGGCGCCGGCCCGGTCGCGGACTGCGGGCGTCACTGGGGCTATGGGCTATGGCGTTGCGGATCGTCGGCCTCGCGGGCTCGACGATGCCGCTTTTCATCGTTCGCCGCCACTCCGACACCCCAGGCATCCTGAGCTCCGTCCGCGCGCTCCTGGTGATGGCGTTGGGACCGATCGGCTACGGGTACTCGGAGACCGAACAGCGGCGAAAGCACCGCCCACTACACGGAGGGATGGTTCATGACTCAGCGTGTCAGCGACGATCTGGTCACGGTCAAGCGACGACGACCTCGGCCGCGCGGTTGAAGTGCGCGAGCATTCGGTCCGCCGTGTACCGGTCGTCAATGAAGCGCAGCACGCGGTGGGCATTGTCTCCATCGGAGACCTGGCCATCGAACGCGACCCAGAGTCCGCTCTCGGCGACATCAGCGCTGCGCGGCCCGACAAGCCACGCGTCCTCCTCCATACGATGGTGGTGTGATGCCTGGAGACTCGAATCGATCGGCCTGCGCTGCGCCACTCCAACGTGGTCGGGCGGCGGGCCCCACGCCCACCACGCCGCCCCACGGCCCGCTGAGCACCTGTTAAACCCAACGACGTGACCAGCCCACGAAGAGCTGGGCCCTGAGAGGAGCGTGCGTCATGACGACTCCTGACCCCGACCCGACGCGAACCCCGGAAATCGAGCCGGGCCGCGGTGTGTCACCCGGTGAGACACCGCCCGCCGAAGGGGGCATCTATGGCATCTCTTATCCGGAGCCACCCGAGCAGGGCAAGGCATGGGGACCGATGGCACTCGTCCTGATCATGGTGGTGGTGGCACTGATAGCGATCGGGCTGATCGCCATGGTGGTGGCCCTGATCGGATAACGCCTCCTGCACATGCTCAGAGACGCGCCAGGCCTCGTCCGGGAGATCGCTGCCGGCCTGTGCTCCCATCCGCAGCATCCCTCTGTCCTTCACGCAAGAAGCGCCCGCGCCCGTGGCGTAGAACGACCCCCTCTGCGAGGAACGCGATCACGGCCGCGACCTCCCGGACATCGCTCGGGCGCCCCAGCGGCACACTGGGCCGTCGCTCGGCGGTGACGTCGGTGGGAGCTGATCCGACGGGCCGGGGCGCGCGAGCGTGGTGGGCAGCAGTCAGGAAGTACGAGCGACGGCTTCCGCGACCCCTAGGAACTCATCGTCGCGTCGGTCGAATGTCTCTACGTCTCTTCATCGATGTCTCCCGAGAGGCGTCGAGGCTCGAGTCCGGCGAGTTCCTCTCGAAACCGGCGCCGGGTCGTCCGAACAATCGTCGGCACCCGATCAACATCACCTGCTGCTTGGCTGCGTGAGCCGAATCGAAGCGGTCGGGACAGCACCGACCGCCTCCGATTGCTGCGCGTCACGGCAGACAGTTCGACGCGTCTGGCGGCGGTTGCTGCACGGAGAGCGCGGAGCAGCAGGTTGCCGTGCGTTCGAAGGGGGCACCCGGTTCTTGGGCGGCCACTGGGCCCGGCCGAGGTCGATTCACGCCCCTTGATGACAGTGGTGTCAGGCTGGTCAGGCGGTACGAGGATGAAGAGCGACGCAGCACTGCACGGTGAGGTCACCGCCAGTCACTCGGTGTTCGGGGCACCCTGCTGGGCGAGTCTGACCACGCGCGATCTGCGGGCGGCGGAGGACTTCTACCGCTCTGTGCTGGGCTGGGAGTGGCGCACTAGCAGCACGGTGGGCGACCAGTACCGCGTTGCGAGCGTGCACGGGGTCCCGGTCGCAGGGGTTTCGGAGGTGCACTTCGGGGTCAACACGGCCGTCTTGTGGACGCCGTATTTCGCGGTGGCGAGTGCGGACGAGACCGTGTCCCGTAGTCAGGAAGGCGGGCCCCGTCGGCGCGGTCGGGCGGCCTCGGTGGGCCGTGGATCACCGGTGGCCTTCGCGGTCACCAGGGCGATGTCGGCAAAGGTGCTCGTCATGGCCAGGTCGCGTCCCGCCAGGAGAGCTCGGGCCTGCGCGCGACTGTCGAAGACGTCGGTGGCGGGAGGCCCGGCGAGAGCGGCGAAATGCTCGGGCCAGATCGTGCCGAGGATGAGCACTGGGCCCCTTTCCGGGGTGACGAGCAGGGCAAGCAGGCCAGCGGCGATGCGCTCGCCTAGTTCTGGGTCAGAGGCGTTGAACAGGTAGTGCTGCGTTTCATTGAGCCAGATGACGGTGCGCGGCGCGATACGCATCCGGCCGACGAGGGCGTCGTTCAGGACCTGGGCGATGGCGTTCGGCCGGGAGGGGGCGATCGGGTGTCAGATCCGCCAGTCCGGCGGCAGTGTCCGGACGGCCTCCCAGCAGGCGCGGGTCTTGCCGCGGGAGGACTCTCCGACCAGGACGACCAGTTGGCTGTGGCCACCCATGGCACTGGCGCCGTCAGACTCAGGTGACGGTCGTGTTCCCGGCGACGTAGGTGGGCAGGGGAGGAAGCCGGTCTGTCCCCGGGCGGCCGGGGATATCGGTGGCTGGGTGCACCTCGTAGGCGAGGGCATCGTCGCCGGACAGTTCGGCGACGAGACGGCCGAGCGGTCCTTCATCAGGAAACAGGCCGACTTTCTTCGGCCTACCGGCGGTTCGGCCACCGCGGTTGGTGTCGGTTTCGTTCCAGGCGACGGCCCGACGCTGCTCGCATACCTCGGGCGGGATCACCTGCGCGAGGGCCTCGAGCTCTCCGAGACTCCGGAGCCTGAACGGCTGGGCAATGTCCTCGACCTGATGGCCGCGCTGAACGAATCCGTGGCCCAGTCCAAGGCGTCCCGCGCCGAGGGCTCCAAGCCGAAGCCGAAGCCGAAGAAGAAGGCTGCGACCAAGAAGGCGACGGCGCAGAAACTGCCGGCCAAGAAGACCGCGGGGAGAAGATGAGCGCACGGCAGCCGCGCGGCGCCTGAATATCTCGTGACGCCCTTGGAGCGCTTCCCCTCGTTCCGGCAGCCGCCGGTGTTGGGGGTGATGACGACGGTCGACCAGTTTCAGCTGGCCGGGAGTTGGGATGTGGCGCTGGTGCGGAGCCGGTGGGAGCTGTTGAGGCTTTTCTAGTGGGTGCGGGGCCGAAGGAGGTGGTGCGAGGGGGTGTGTTCGATGACCAGGATGGCGGCGTCGTCGACGGGAGGCCCGCCGATGTGGGCGAGCAGGTCGTGGTGGATCCGGTCCAGCAGATCGTCGGGGCCTGCGGCGGGGAAGGACGCGACCCGCTCGGCGAGCGGATAGAACGCTCTGGCCGGTGAGCGGGCCTCGATGACACCGTCGGTGTAGAGCACGAGCATGTCGCCGGCCTGGAAGGTGAACGGGTCGGTGCGGCGCGCCTCGGCGGGCAGTTCACCCATGCCCAGCGGCGGCAGGGGGCGGCGGGCGTGCAGAACCGTCACCTGCTGATCGGTCACCAGCAGCGGTGGCGGATGCCCGCAGTTGACCATCTCGGCCCCCGAGCCCTCGTCGGGGATCTCCAGGACGAGGCAGGTGATGAAGTGCTCGCCGGGATCGTGCTTGGTGTCTGCCACGTCGTCCACGTTCCGGCTGACGCTGTCGTCAAGGGCAGCCACCAGGTCAAGCAGAGAGGCACAGCGGTGAGTGCCCTCGCGGAAGGCACTCAGCACCAGCGAGGCCTCACCGATCGCGGCCAGGCCGTGGCCCCGCACATCGCCGATCACCACCCGGGTCGCGGCATGCCCGGCCCGGCCGACCGCAAAGAGATCACCCCCGATCTCCGCTTCGTCCTCCGCGGACAGATACAGCCACGCCACCCGCAACGGTCCGATCCGGCGCGGCGGAGGCCGCAGCAGAACCCGCTGCGTGGTCGCCGCCACCGAGCGTGCCTGGCTCAGCGCACGCTCACGCCGCTCCGTGACGCATCGCAGGAAAACTGTCAGGGCGCAGAGGACGAGCAGCGCGAGGATCTGCGCCAGGCGGTTGGCCGTGGTCAGTGTGCCGTCGAGCGCGGCTACGAGCACCAGGGCCGCCACCGCGAGGGCCCCGACGAGAGCGGTCACCCGCGTCCCGGCGAGAGAGGCGGTGAGCGCGGGCGCGATGACCAGCAGAGGCCCAAGGTGGACATCGGCTGGCGTGTAGAGATCCAGCGCGGTGATCGCCACGATCAGTACGAGCGGGATCGCCACCAGCCCGCGGTTCGATGGCTCCTCCAGGAGGCGATCACGCGACAAACGCCCACGTCGGACACCCATGCGCCCATTCTGCCCCGACGCGCTCCCCCCGGGGCGGCCCCACGAGCAGCGAGTCTCCGCCGGCAGGTGAGCACCGCGTTCCAGCAGCCACTCGAGGCGGAGGCCGCCGGGCCTCGCCCCGGCGCCGCTCCCCGACCGCGATCCACTGATCGATCTGGGTGAGACTCGCAGTCGCCTGCTGTACGAGTACGCACCCGCGCTACTGCAAGCAGCGTTGCGGACCCTTGCATGGCTGGTATGCCTGCCGGTGATGTGTCCCTGTATCGCGTTTCAATGCCAAGGAAGCGACTATTAATATAAATAGGGAAATATGGTGTTGGCGTTAGGGGGTCCTGCCTTATGTCGACATCAACACTTCTGGCGGTCATCATTGCCGCCGTGGTGGTGATCGCCGTGGCGGCCGTGACGGCGTCGATGTTCACGCGCCGCCAGAAGCTGCGTGAGCGTTTCGGCCCGGAGTATGAACGGACGATGGGGGATGCCGGCAGCCGCATGGCCGGCGAGCGTGAGCTCAGGGCCCGCGAGAAGCGGCATGACGCGCTGGACATCAAGCCGCTGGACAGCACTGTCAGGGATCGGTACACCCGGGACTGGGCCAGCGCGCAGGAAGAGTTCGTGGACCGTCCAGAGGACGCCGTGCACGACGCGGACCGCCTGGTGACCTCCTTGATGCACGAACGCGGCTACCCGACCCAGGACTTCGATCAACAACTCAAGGACCTCTCGGTCGAGCACGGCCGCACACTCGAGCACTACCGGGCCGCCCACGATGTCGAGGCGCTCAGCACCCGACACGAGGCGACCACCGAACAGTTGCGGGGTGCCATGGTGCACTACCGGGCCCTGTTCGACGAACTGCTCTCCGACGGCGGCGGACCCCGCCACGCCCGAGCCTGAAGGGCTCAGCGTACGGCCCGTCGCCTCGATCCGTAGGACAGGCCGCTCGCGGCGGCGGTGTCCGGTATGCCTTCGCGTTGCGTATCTCCTCCGCTCCCGGACGCCTGGGGCGCTCATCCGGCAGACGCACTCCCGGCGGGGTACTCCGGAACTCCGGGCAGAGCATCGCCAAGGGACGGTCTGCACCGATCGCCGGCCGGCCCTCAGGACGCGCAGGCCGCCCTTTCATCGTCCGCGGCGACAGGCTCAGCAATCACAACTGCCCACGTGTGGCGTCGTTCTGCAGGGTGCGACGTCCGACCGCAGCCGCGGCCAGTACCCGTGCCCCATCGGCGGGTATGTCGTCACTATCGGCACTTCGCGAGCGTCTCACGCGTCCTGACGTCGATCCGTACCCGGCTCGCTGGTGCTCTCGTCGCGAGCTGCGCTGTATGCGCTCTGGGCGGTCGGCGACGAAGAACTCGCCGCCATCAATCATGAGAAAAAGCGGAAGGCCGCCGCGACCGCGTGCCAGTGCGGTGGCTCAACAACGAACCTTCCCGCGCCCTTGCGGGCAGTTCAGCGCGGCTGATCCGGTCGTCGGTGCCGTCCTTCGGGCGCAGGCACTCGGACATCGCCCGCCGTAGCGGACCGGGTAGAAGGCTCCGGCCTGCCATGGCCAGCCCGACGCCCAACATGGCACCACCGCTAGTCTTCTGAGTCAGGAATTCCGTTCATATATGTAGGCTTGCCGTATGGCACGGATGGGGCGGCCGAAGGCCGAGTTGACGCTGTCGGACAAGGAACGGGCCGCACTTGAGGGGTGGGTGCGGGGTCGTTCCACGCCGCAGGCGTGGGCCTTGCGGTGTCGGATCATCCTGGCCTGCGCGGAGGGCGCCTCGAACAAGGACGTGGCGGCTCAACTCGGTTCCACGCCGCATGCGGTGGGCCGTTGGCGGGCCAGGTTCGTGCAGTACCGGATCGCCGGTCTGGGTGACATGCCACGTTCCGGTGGCCCCAGGACAGTGACGGACGAACAGGTCGCCGCGGTGGTCGCCAAGACGCTGGAATCCACTCCGAAGAACGCAACGCACTGGTCGACACGGTCGATGGCGAAAGAGATCGGCCTCTCACAGTCGTCGGTGTCACGGATCTGGCGGGCGTTCGGCCTGCAGCCGCACCGGTCCGAGACCTTCAAGCTGTCGACCGATCCGTACTTCGTCGACAAGGTCCACGATGTCGTCGGCCTCTATCTGGACCCGCCCGAGCGGGCACTGGTGTTCTGTGTGGACGAGAAGTCGCAGATCCAGGCCCTGGACCGGTCCCAGCCGGTGCTGCCGATGATGCCAGGGGTTCCCGAAAGGGCGACTCACGACTATGTGCGCGCCGGCACCACCACCTTGTTCGCGGCCCTTGAGGTCGCGACCGGCAAAGTGATCGGCTCTCTGCACCGCAGGCATCGGGCCGAGGAGTTCAAGAAGTTCCTGATCAAGCTCGACAAAGAGGTACCTGCCGGCCTGGATGTCCACCTCATCTGCGACAACTACGCCACCCACAAGACTCCCGCCATCAAGAAGTGGCTGCTGGCCCCCCCCGGTTCCACCTGCACTTCACACCGACTGGCTCGTCCTGGCTGAACCTCGTCGAGCGATGGTTCGCCGAACTGACCAACAAACAGATACGGCGAGGCGTTCACCGGTCCGTGCAAGCCCTGGAGAAGGACATCCGCAACTGGATCGCCGCATGGAACACCGACCCGAAGCCCTACGTCTGGACGAAGACCGCAGACGAGATCCTCGAACGCCTCGCCAGCTATCTGAACAGGATTCCTGACTCAGAAGACTAGCGACGGAGCCGGAAGACAACCAGCCGATCTTCTGCCCATCGGCCCAGACCCCCGCGCTCGCGGCAACAAAGGAATCAAAGCAGGCATACGACGCCGATCAGGGCATGCCACCAACGAGAATTATCGGCTCACCTCTGCATGTACCGCGAACGGGACCTCTTCGCAGCGGTCCCTGCCCGTTCACGGCGCGCTGCCCAGCGTCGACGCAACCAGTCACCGGTCTCCCCGATTCCGACCAGGAACGCGGAGGATGCGGCGCATGCGGTGAGAGAAGCAGCCTGGTCGACGGCCTGCCCAAGGAGCCACAAGGCAAGAGCGAGCAGCAGCCACCAACCCGTGAGCGAGCAGGTATGCCGCCACAAGCGAGTGCGGCCGGTCATCGGGTGGCCGCCCGGGTCCGCTGGGTGGCAATGATCACCACGATGCATCCGGCGAGCGCCGCCCACCCCCAGGCCACGTTCCGTTGCTGCTTCTCGCTCACCGCGGTACTCCCTTCACGAGGAGTGAAGCCTGCCATCCAGATCAGCAGGCCACCAGGCCATTCGCTGCACCTTACGCAGCCCGCGTCGGGGCCCTTGGATCCTTTCGGTTGCATACCAGGGCTCGCCGAGCTGCAAGCGGGGCAGCGTGGTCATGAGGACCGCGACGGTAATGCCGCGGACCGCCCCGGCGACGGACTCGTGGAACCGCTGTTTTCTGTGCCTGAGGAGGCCCCGCACGCGATCAGCCGGGATGTCAAGGGCCGTTGACGCTGACAGATCAGCGCGTATCCGGCCTGCGTGGGCCCGACGGTGTCCAGCGGATCAGCCTCAGTACCGCTGGTACCGTTCACGACACTCGTAGCCGCGCACCGCGCCAGGCGGCCGGTTTCTCCACCGACCTTGAGCGTCTGCCTTCTGGTGTCGTTGCCCCGCGCGGCCGGGCACCTCGGCGATGCTCGGCGAGCACACTGCGGTCCTGGACAGGACCAATGCGCGCGGCCGGGCGGGCGACCCGAACGAGATCGCCGACATCGTCTCGTTCCTGGTCGGCCCGGCCAGCAGCTACGTCAACGGCTCCATCCTGTTCGCCGACGGCGGCGAGCTCAGCGCTCTGCCCGGCTGAGGAACGCCGCTGTGAACGTCTTCGTCATCGGTGCCACCGGCTTCGTCGGCGGTGCCCTCGCACGACATCTGACGGCCCGCGGACACCTGGTCACCGGCCTGGCCCGCACCGACGTCGCCGCAGTCGCGCTCGCCGCCGACGGGATCACCCGCGTGGTCGCGGACCTGAATTCCCGGCGCTCTGCCACGATCGACGCGGCGCTGCAGGCCGATGTCGTCGTCTACACCGCCCAAGCCGACCCGGTGCTGGAGACAGCGACAGTCGAGAGTCTGACCCGCGCCATGGCGGGAACGGGCAAGACGCTGATCTTCCTCTCCGGCAGCGGCTTGCTCCTGCAACGCACCGCGGGTGCCTGGAGCCAGGACAGTTTCGCCGAGCACGACCCCTTCGTCGTCGAACCCCTGGCGACCTCCCGCAAGGCCAAGCTGGTCGGTTCCCTCAAAGGCGTCTCCGCCCGCAGACTCCGTCAGGAGTACCCCGACCACATCCGCAAGTACCTGTGGGGCGCGCTTCTGGTCACCCTCGTACTTCGCGGCGAGCTGCGGCGGCGCCCCGCTGAGCATCATCAAGGAGTGCATCGAGAACCAGAAGCGCCCGCAGTAGACAGCTGAGGCCAAAACAGTGCAGACCCATGCACGCGCGCGGGTCAGAGGAGTCCAGAGAAGCGCTTCCTCCCGGGCGTGAACGCCCGGGGTTCCGCGCTAGATCATGCTGAACAACCGTCTGAGGGTCTCTGCGCTCCTGCGCGGCCGGACGACGCCGGTGTGACTGTCAACTTCACATCGGAGGCCGACGGCTCCATGGGTGAGAACCCAGCCGACGAGACCGCCCAGGCCTCCTCAGGCGGCGTTCCGGCGGCCGTCGCGGTCGGCCCGGGCCGCTGCCATCAGGCCGTCGAGCGAGTCGCGGGTGTGCAGTAGTTCCTCGATGTGGGCGGAGAGCCGGTCGCGCTCCTGGGCCATGCGTTCCAGCGCGGAGTCGGAGTTCTCGTCGCTGGGCGCGTCGCGACACGGCATCAGTTCCATGATGGTGCGGCTGGACAGCCCGGCTGTGTACAGGCGCTGGATGAAGTCGATCCGCTCGATGTCGTCCTCCGTGAAGTGCCGCTGCCCGCCGCTGCTTCGGGTGCTGACGAGCAGTCCCTGCTCCTCGTAGTAGCGCAGTGAACGGACACTCACTCCGCTGCGCGCCGCGAGTTCGCCGATGCGCATCTCACCCTCCTGACCGTGACCTGGGCCCCAGGACTTGCACCTCACATTGATGTCAGGTTTTAGCGTACCTGTCGGGCTCGCTCTTCCCGGGCCCTCGCCCGTACGAAGGAGTTCCGGCATGACCGGCAAGACCAGCACGACCACGCTGTTGGACCGCTACAGCCTCGGTGGTCTGGAGCTGCCCAACCGGGTTGTGATGGCCCCGATGACTCGGGTCCGGGCCGCGGCCGGGGGTTTCGCCACCCCGTCCATGGCGGCCTACTACGCCCAGCGGGCCACCGCCGGGCTGATCGTCACCGAGGGGGTGCAGCCCAGCCTGGTCGGGCAGTCCAACCCGGGTACCCCGGGCCTGTACACCGACGAACAGGTCGCTTCCTGGCGGCCCGTCACCGACGCCGTGCACGCCAACGGTGGGCGCATCTTCGCTCAGATCATGCACGGCGGCCGGGTCTCGCACCCCGACACCACCGGGCTCCAGCCGGTCGGCCCCTCCGCTGTCGCGGCCGTCGGTGAGGTGTTCACCCCGGCCGGGCCGCGGCCCGGCCGGTCCCGCGCGCCCTGGACCTCTCCGAGGTGCCCGAGCAGGCCCGCTCGTACGCCGAGGCCGCCCGGCGCGCCGTCGACGCCGGCTTCGACGGCGTCGAACTGCACGGCGCGAACGGCTACCTGATCTCGCAGTTCCTCTCGTCCAACGCCAACCTGCGCACCGACTCCTACGGCGGCCCGATCGCCCACCGCATCCGCTTCGCCGTCGAAGCGGTCGCCGCCACGGTGGACGCCGTGGGTGCGGCCCGCACCGCGATCAGGCTCTCTCCCGGCGGCACCTTCTGGGGTGTCGAGGAGACCGAAGTGCCGGAACTGTACGCGGCCCTGCTCGCCGAACTCGCCCGCTTCGACCTTGCCTACGTACACCTGGAGGCGACCGCCGAGGAGGAAGTGCTGGTCGGGCTGCGCCGCGCATGGCCGGGCAGCCTGGTCATGAACCCGGTGGTGCCGATGGGCCCGAAGCAGGCCGACCGGACCGCCGCCGACCACTGGTTCGGCCTGGGCGCGGACCTGATCAGCTTCGGCCGCGCCTTCCTCGCCAACCCCGACCTGGTGGAACGGCTCCGCACTGGCCTGCCGCTCGCGCCCGCCGACCCATCCACGTACTACCAGGGCGGCGACGCGGGCTATCTCACCTACCCCGCCTACCAGTACACCGCCTGATCGCCCACGAAGGACGAGAAAGAACGATGAATTCGCTGAACAAGCTCCAGGACGACGCCCGGACGGCCGTCATCATCGCGGGCCGGGTGTTCGTCCCCGCCGAGGACGTCCAGACGTTCGTCGAGGAGGCACGGGCGACGTCGTATCCGCTTGCCGCGGCGAACCCCGGGAACGTGATGATTTCGTTCTGCGTGGAGGACGCGGCGACCGGAACCGTCACGGTGCTCGAGCAGTGGGCGTCCCAGGAGGCCCTCGACCGGCACGTGGCCACACCGGAGGTCACGGCGCTCCTCACCAAGTGGGGCCCGCGCACACGCAATGAGGTGCGCAGGTTCCAGGCCGACGAGACGGACCCCCGGGCCTGAGCCGAGCCGGGTCACGTGTCCGTGGTCATCCGAGGGTGTTCCAGAACGCGCAGTGGTGGCGGTGCCCCGCCGTGCGGGTGGGGACGACGTGGTCCGGCGCCAGGGACACCACCGTCTGCCGGGGCCAGCGTGGCAACGACGGACCGTTCGGGTCGGCGGCGCGAGCGAAGCGGGACCAATAGCCGATCATGGTGTCGGCGAGTCGGTTCTGCGCGGCTGTCAGGTGGCGGGGGCGGCCGCCCAGGTCGAACAGGTAGGGCAGTTCGCTGGCGTGCGGGGCGCCGAGCGGGAACGGAGGGGTGCGGGGGGTGAGCGGCGGCGCGTGCTCGTCGGCGAACTCGTAGCGCCAGACGGGCACCTTGGCGCCGAGCAGGCCGTCGGTGCGCGCCGTCGGGCAGGCGAAGTTGGCATCTCCGATGACCGCGCCGAACACCGGTCCTCCGTCGGTGCGGTGCACCGGGTACTCGCGGACGATCTTCTTCGCCTGACCGGGGGAGGGGAAGAAGGTGGCCACGACGTCGGGCCAGGTGTCGGGGGTGACGGGATGGCCGGCTTGGACGATCCCGGCGGCCCAGCCGTTGCCCTCGTCGTGGTTGTTGCCGATGAGCACGGGGACGCGGTGGAAGCGGCCGGCAGCGATGGCCGCAGCGGGGTCACTGGGCAGCAACGGGGTGCTGTACGCGGGCTGTTGATCGGTTTCCTGGGCGCTGAGGAGATGGGCGACGTCCACGTGTCGCAGGCAGGCCGGCACGTCGCGGGCGGCGCCGCAGCCGACCTGTGCCGCGAGGGCCGCGCCCTTGGCGCGTGCCGTGTTCAGGGGGATGGAGGACGGGGCGAAGGGCCGGTCGGGGCGGCCGGTGCACGGGCCGCTCTCGATGATCGCCCGGTCGAAGAGTTCCGCGGCGGCGGGTGAGGCGAGCTGGGCGCAGACGCTGTAGCCGCCGGCCGACTCGCCGGCCAGCGTCACGTTGTGCGTGTCGCCGCCGAAGGCGCCGATCTCGGCGCGGACCCAGCGCAGCGCCGCCTGCTGGTCGGCCAGTCCGAAGGTGCCGGAGCCGGGCAGGCCGCTGTGTGCGAGGAAGCCGAGGGCGCCGAGGCGGTAGTTGACGGTGACGACCACGACGTCGCCGCGGGTGGCCATGCGGTGGGCGTCGTACGAGCTGCCCGCTCCGGTGGTGAAGCCGCCGCCGTGGAGCCACACGATCACCGGCCGTGGGTGTGCCGGTCCGGCGGTGTCCGGTGTCGTGACGTTCAGGTGGAGACAGTCCTCGTCGGTGCTGCCGCCGGGCACCTCACCGGCCGGCTGCGGACAGGCGCTCGCGGGCCGGGTCGCGTCCCGTACGCCGGACCAGGGGGCCGGACGGCGGGGCGGCGTCCAACGCAGCCGGCCGACCGGGGGTGTCGCGTAGGGGATGCCCTCGAAGGTGCGGTAGCCGTCGCGGGCGGTGCCGCGGACTCGGCCGTCGGGGGTGCGGACCGTCGTGCTGATGGCGGCGAACGGGGCGGGCACCGACGTGCGTACCGTCGTGGCGGCGGGCTCGGCGGGCTCCGTCGGTGGCGGAGCCGACCAGGCCGTCGCGAGTACGGCGGTCAGGGCGCAGCCCAGGGTGGTCAGGACGCGGTGCATGTTCATCGTCTCCCGGTTCGGTCAGCTGCCGCCCATGCCGCCCTGTGCGGCGATCATGGTCATCGGCAGGGTGCGTACTGCCTTCTCCAGGCCGGGCGCGAGGGCGCCGAGGGATCCCGTGCACGCGTCGATACGGGCCCGGAAGGTCTTGTGGTCCTGGCGTGACACGGCCGAGCGGATGCCGCCCGCCGCGGCCAGTGCCAGCAGTGCGGCGTCGGCGGCGGGGATCTCCCGCACGGGGCCGTTCCCGTGCAGCGCCGCGGACACGCGGGCCCGCACCGCGGCGGGCACGGCGTGGTCCGTCACCGTCGACCGCCGGGTGCCGAAGCGGGTGCGGGGTGCCCTCACGGTGAGGAGCCCCGCCACGGCGAGCCGGTCCTCCACCTCTGTCAGGGTCCGCCTGCGGTGGCGGCGCACGAGCTGCTTCCAGCCGTGCCCGGCGGCGTCACGCAGAATCCCGTCCAGGACGGGGTCGCCGGTCGGTGCCGTGCCCGACACGGTGACCGTGCCGCCGTCCTCTCGCAGCCGGCCACGCAGCGCGAGGTCGATCAAGGCGGCGGCACGGACCAGCAGCTCCGTGCGGGCACGGTCGTAGGGGCCTTCGGCCGCGTCGTCGTGGGCGAGCAGATACATGAGGCAGGCCAGGTCGTCGTTCACCCCTCGACGCTATGGCCGGGCACCCCGGCCCCGGATCGGCCACAGGAACGGGCCGGCACTGGGAACGCAGGAGGACCGCGGCCCGGTCTCCTCCTTGAGGAGGAGGTGGTGCCTCAGGGACGGCGCGGCTCCACGAGGCCGTGGTCGTAGGCGGCGACGACGGCCTGGACGCGGTCGCGCAGGCCCAGTTTGCGCAGCACCGCGGTGACATGGTTCTTGACGGTGGCCTCCGACAGGCGCAGCCGCTCGGCGATCTCCGCGTTCGACAGCGCCTGCCCGATCAGGGTGAGCACCTCCCGCTCGCGTCCGGAGAGGTCCCGCAGGGAGGGCGGCGGCGCCGGGTCGGGCGTGGTGCGCAGGAACCGGTCGAGGACGCGGCTGAGCACGGCCGGTGCCAGCAGCGCGTCGCCGCGCGCGGTGAGGCGGATCGCGTCGACGAGTTCGGCGGGGCGCATGTCCTTCAGCAGGAACCCGCTCGCCCCGGCCCGCAGCGCGGCGACGACGTGCGCGTCCACGTCCCAGGTGGTCAGCACGAGCACTCGCACGCGACTACCCGACTCCACGATCTGCCGGGTCGCCTCGATGCCGTCCACGACCGGCATGCGTACGTCCATCAGCACCACGTCGGGCGCCAGTTCCCGCGTCAGCCGCACCGCCTCCCGGCCGTCGGACGCCTCACCGACCACCTCCAGGTCGTCCCGGGCGTTGATGATCATGCGGAATCCTGTACGAACCAGGGCCTGGTCGTCGGCCACCACCACCCGTAGCGTCATGACACGTCCTCCACCGGCAGCCGCGCCGCCACCTCGAACCCGCCTGGGGACAGCGGACCGGCACGCAGACTGCCACCCACGAGCCGCGCGCGCTCCTTCATCCCCACAAGACCGCGTCCCGCCCCCGCTGCGGCCGAACGACTTTGCGGCGTACGCCCGTTGTCGACCACAGTGACCTTCACGCACTCCCCTTCGACGGTCACGCGCACACTCACCTCGTCTGCGCCGACCGCGTGGCGCAGCGTGTTGGTGAGGGCCTCCTGGATGATCCGGTACGCCGCCAGGTCCACCGCGGCCGGCAGCCCGTCGAAGGCGCCCTCGCGGTGCACGTGCACGGTCATGCCGGTCGCGCGCACGGTGTCGGCCAACTCGTCCAGGCGCGCGAGCGAGGGCCCCGGCTCCCGCTGCTCCCCGGCCCCTTCCTCCTCCTCACCGGGCCCGAACGCCCGTAGCAGCAACCGCAGTTCGCCCAGCGCCGAGCGGGCGCCCGTCTCAATGGCCCGCAGCGCCTGACGGGCCTGTTCGGGCCGCTGGGTGAACACATCGTCCGCAGCACCCGCCTGAATGACCACCACCGACAGAGTGTGCGCCACGACGTCGTGCACCTCGCGCGCGATGCGAGCCCGCTCCTCCACCACGGCCCGGCGCATCTCCGCCCTCGTCCGTTCCTGCTGCGCCCTGCGCCACTGCCCCGCGGTCCACGCCAGAACCACCGTCAGCAGATAGACCGCCAGACCCGCCGTACCGCCCGCCCCGAACGCCAGCGGCGCCGGCAGGCACATCGCCGCCAGCGCCCCCACCGACACCCGCCGCGGCCTGATGGCCGACAGCACGCACAACGAGACCTGCGCCGCGAGCAGCGCCCCCGTCAAGGTCACCGCGGGCAGCAGCGCCCACACCGCGAGCCCTGTCGCCGCATTCACGGCCAGTACGGCAACCGGGGCACGCGCCTGCCACCTCAGGGCACAGACCTGCGCAACGACCAGGGCCACGGCGACGAGCAGTCTCCAGCCGTGCTCCGCGCCGGCGACGAGCACCGAGGTCCCGAGGACAGCGAGCACCAGTCCGGCCGACCCCGCCCACAGCGCTCGGGCGGCGCGGGGCGACACCTCTCCCCGCGCTTCCCCGGCGAACACGTCGTCCGACTGTCTGCTGCTGCGATCCATGCCCCGACCCTAGCCAGGCTCGCGGGCCTGGCCGCTCTGGAGACCATCGCCTCACGATGGCCGTCGAGGCCGACAGCCGTGGGCTGGGCCAACGAAATGTGGAACAGGCACTGAGCTTGTCCTACCTTCCAAGCGTGGTTCTGTGCCGGTCATTCGTAAGATCGGCGGACCCAGGGTTCCGGGTATGGCTGTGAGCTTGTCGCCGTTGGATGGCTCAAAGAACTTGGCCGCCCGGAGCCCCGCGACGACTCGACCGCTAATTGGGATACGCGACTTGATCGCTGTGTAGGACAACGTCGGCGAGGTCGTCTACGGGATCGATGTGTGACGACGAGCTGGCGGAGGTGACCGTGCCCCAGATCTGGGCCGGAGTGGACATCGGCAAGGAACATCACCACTGTGTGGTGATCGACGAGCGGGGCGAACGTCTGCTCTCCCGCCGGGTCCTCAACGATGAACCGGCCCTGCTGGAGCTGATCAAGGACGTACTCACGCTCTCCGAAGACGCCTTGTGGGCGGTGGACATCAACCACGGCGGTGCCGCGTTGCTGATCGGGCTCCTGCTCGGACACGACCAGCCGATGGTCTACATCACCGGCCTTGCTGTTCATCAGGCGTCGACCGCCTACCGAGGTCAGGGCAAGACGGATGAGAAGGACGCGTTCGTCATCGCCGACCAGGCGCGCATGCGCCAAGACCTTGGCCTACTACGACCCGGCGACGAGATAGCCGTCGACCTGCGCACTCTGACCGCCCGCCGCACTGACCTGGTCAACGATCGGACCCGCCAGACCAACCGGCTGCGAGCTCAACTTCTTGAGTTCTTCCCGGCGTTGGAACGGGCACTGAACCTGAGTAAGAAGGGCCCGGTCGTCCTGCTGACCGGCTATCAGACGCCGGCCGCGTTCCGCCGCAGCGGGATCAACCGGATCGGAACCTGGCTGAGGAACCGCAGAGTGAAGAACGCCGCCACGCTGGCCGAGACCGCCGTCGGGGCGGCCAAGTCACAGCACACTGCGCTGCCTGGGGAAAAGCTCGCTGCCGCGATGGTCGCCCGCATCGCCAAGGGGGTCCTGGCTCTCGACGAGGAGATCTCCGAACTCGACGCACTCATCGAGGCCCGGTTTCACGAGCATCGGCACGCTGCGGTGATCCGCAGTCTGCCTGGCATGGGCGCCCTCCTCGGCGCCGAGTTCATCGCCGCCACCGGAGGCGACATGGACCCGTTCGGCACGGCCGACCGCTTGGCCTCCTTCGCCGGCCTGTCACCCGTTCCTCGTGACTCAGGCCGCGTCAGCGGCAACATGCGAAGGCCCCGGCGCTACCACCGCGGCCTGCTCCGAGCCTTTTATCTCTCCTCCATGGCCAGCCTGAGAACGTGCACCGCTTCCCAGGCCTACTACGCGCGCAAGCGGAACGAAGGGAAAGGACACAAACAGGCGTTGCTCTCTTTGGCCCGCCGACGAGCCAACGTTTTGTGGGCCATGATCCGCGACGGAGCGTGTTACATAGCCCTACCGAAAGTCACGGCGGCGGCTTGACATCGGCATTGGGAAGTTCTTTAAGGTCCGAGCTGCCTTGAACGCGTGCGCCGAGGCCTGGCCGGACGCTGAGTAGGGTTGTGGCCATGGCCAAGGGAATGGGGCGGCGCCCCAAGGCGGAGCTGGACAGCGGCGTCGAGGCCCTCTCTGACATCGTCGGGTGAGACGCCCCGAAATGATCAGATATTGTGGGCGGGCACGACAGGAGCATCACCCGCATGACCAGCACCAAGCCTTCCGAGCAGGATCCCGCGCCGCGGCCGAAGCGGCGCCGCTTCACCCCCGAGTACAAGCTGCGGATCGTCGCCGAGTACGACGCGGCCCCCACCGGGGACAAGGGCGCCATCCTGCGCCGGGAGCGGCTGTACCACTCCCACATCATCGAGTGGCGCCAGGCCAGGGACGCCGGCGCGCTGGAGAAGCTGACCGACCACCGCACCAGCCCCTCCCGCCCGAAGAAGCACCCTGCAGAGGCCGAGAACGACAAGCTGCGGCGGCGGGTGGAGCGCCTGGAGGAGGAGGTCGCGAAGCGGGACGCCGCGCTGGAGGTGCTGGGAAAAACACACGCGCTCTTGGAAGCACTCTCCAAGAGCGCGGACTGAAGGACGCCCTGGAGCCTCTCCTCCACGAGGCCGTGGAGGACCTGGCCCCGTATCTGGGCATCGTGGCTGCGTGTCGGATCACCGGACGCTCCCGGGCCACCCACCACCGGCGGCTGAACCCTGCCCCGCCCCGGGCGAAGACGCCGCGTCCGGCGCCGGTCAACGCACTGTCGGCCGTCGAGCGGCAGGCGGTGCTGGAGCTGATGAACCGGCCCGAGTACGTGGACCTGCCGCCCGCGCAGATCTACGCACGAGAGCTGGACGAGGGCCGCTACCACTGTTCCGAGCGCACCATGTACCGGATCCTGAAGGAGGCCGGGCAGGACGGTGAACGCCGCCGTCAGGCGACCCATCCGCCCCGCACGGTTCCCGAGCTGGTCGCCAACGGGCCCTCCGAGGTGTGGAGTTGGGACATCACACGCCTGGCAGGTCCGGCGAAGGGGGTCTGGTTCCACGGGTACGTGATCCTCGACATCTACTCCCGCTACGCCGTCGGCCACACCGTCGAGGCGGCCGAATCCGCCGCGCGGGCAGAGGAATTGATCCGTGAGGCGATCGACCGCAACGGCATCGTGCCGCACACCGTGCACGCCGACCGCGGCACCTCGATGACCTCCAGGCAGGTCTCCCAGATGCTCCTCGATCTCGGTGTGACCCGTAGCCACTCCAGGCCCAGGGTCAGCAACGACAACCCGTTCAGCGAGAGCCAGTTCCGCACCACGAAGTACCAGTCGGACTACCCCGAGCGCTTCGATTCCCTCGCCCACGCACGGGAGTGGATGGACGCGTTCATCTCGCACTACAACCACGTCCACCGGCATTCCGGGATCGGCTACCACACCCCCGCCAGCGTCCACTTCGGCACCGCCGAACTCGTCCGCGAGCAACGGGCAGCCACCCTCACAGTCGCGTTCGAGCAGCATCCCGAACGCTTCAACCGCCGGCCGGCGCCGCCGAAGATTCCTCAGCAGGCGTGGATCAACGACCCCGCACGACGGCGCGAACCACAGCAACACAGTTCATAGCCGCATATGCGTTTCATTTGACTTGACAGCTACCGAGGACGTGACGCTGCTCGTCTTGGAATGGCTCGGCGAGCAGGGTGTCGGTGCCATGATCCGGGTCGACGCGGAGCGCATGCGTGACGGTCAGCCGGCTTGGACATTTGCCGCTTCTGGTGGGCCGCTGGACGGCGGGATGAGGGCCGACGGGGCCTCGGTCGCCGAGTGCATGGGCACGGCACTGCTTCGATTGCGAGAAGCCGGGCTGTCCGTTCCCTTCTGAAGCCATGTTCAGCGTCTGAGTTGGATTTGGTCGCGTTCGGCGATGGTCTCCGGGCGTCCGACTGTTCGTCCGGAGGGCGCATGAATGTCGGTGAGAAGTAAGAGCACTTGCCGTGGTGCGGGCTCTCGATGACCACGTGCGGAGGCAGCTCGGTCCGTGGCAGGATGCTGGCATGCTGATCCGAAAGGCCGATGCCACGTAGGCGTCCGAAGGGGCTGCGCGCCAAGCGCTGGCGGCCCAGAAGAGGTATTCCTGTTCGCCGGGTCCGCGGTGTGTCCGCGGCGACTCGCGTAGCGATGCGGAAGCTGGAAGAGGACCGGCTATGGCCAGGGGCTGTGGCTGCTGCCCTGGCCGAGTGCCAGTGGTATCTGAATCAGCCAGGGCGTGTGCTGCCGGATCCAGTGATGGCCTGCGAGTGCTGTGATCCTCTCGTGGCGCGAGACCGCCTGGAGGACGTGCTGCTGTGGCTTCCCCGTGGTGCTCGGGAAGACCTTGGCAGGCTCGTCTCCAGGCTCGATACCGAATTCGATCGACGGACTGTTCCTCTCAGTCCTCACCTCATTCTGGCAAGTTCGTGGGGTGCGTGCGGGTGGTGGCGTCGGCGCTTCCTGGAGAACTGAGACGCCCGGTTGGTTCCTCGCCGCTCGGCCCCGCATGGGCTGCTGGGCGCGCAGCGAGGAATAGTCAAGACCTGTGGATCGGGGTGTCAGGCGACTTGCTGATCAACACCCTCTGATTCTTCGGGGCGTTCGATGAGCTTGCCGTTCTTGAATACCGCGCCGGCACGGACCAGCGCGATGAGGTGGGGGTGCGTTGACGGCCCGCCACCGGGTCTGTGCTGATTCGATGAGCTCGAACGCCATCGCGAGCACCGGCGGCGCGGGAGCCGGGGCCCTTGGTGACTCGCCGACGAAGCCTGAGTGGGCGAGGAAGTTCCACGACAACGCCGTGAGGTCCCCCCCTGGAGGAGCGTGCGGCCGAGATCGCGGCCCGAACGCTCGCCCTTCCTGACGCTCAGAGCGTCGAGGATCTCACCGCGCTGCTGACCTCGGCGGGGGAGCGCTGAGGTCGAGACAGTTACCGCTCCCGGACTGCGTAGGTCAGGTGGGTCACCCGCTGCGTCGGCTCCGCGCGGACCGGCTCCAGGGCCACGCGGCCCGCGTCCACGCCCTCGAACAGGCGGATCCCGGAGCCGAACAGCACGGGTGAGAGCGCGATCGAGAACTCGTCGATCAGGCCGGCGTTCACGTACTCCAGGATCGTTGCGCCGCCGCCCGCGATGCGGACATCCCGATCGCGGGCGGCCTCGCGGGCCTGGTCGAGCGCGGTCTCGATGCCGTCGTTGACGAAGTGGAAGGTGGTTCCACCTGGCCGCTCCCAGGGGTCACGCTTCTCGTGCGTCACGACGAAGACCGGCGTGTGGAACGGCGCCTCCTCCGGCCACGCCTGCTCGCCGAGGTCGAACATGCGCTTGCCCATCACGCTCGCGCCGGTGCGCTCGAACGTCTCCCGCGCGATGTCGTTGTCGCGCCCTTCCTCGCCGCCCTCGCCGAGCTTCAGGTTCTCCCGGAAGAACCGCTGGGGGAATATCCACTGCTGCAGCTCCATCCACTGCGCCATCCAGCGCCGCGCATCCGGGTCATCCATGCGCTCCTCGGGCGCGATGAACCCGTCCAGCGACATCGTCACGCTGAAGAACACCTTGCCGGCCATCAGTCCTCAACTCCCTTCCGAACGATCTCGGTGACGTAGGCAGCCAGGTTGCTCAGGGTCTGCTGCCCGCCCTCGATCGCGTGGTACTTCTCGACCGCCTCGTCGCGCAGCTCCTTGGTGGGGAACACCGTACGCATCTCGATCCGGGTCGCCGCGCCATCGGGCGCGAACGTGAGGACCGACTCGAAGGCGTTCGGGTCGCCGCGGGACTCACCGTGCCGCAGCGAGATCCGTTCCGGCGGGGCGATCTCGGTCCAGGAGATCCACTCCTGGTAGTCCGTCCCGTCCGGTCCGTGCATCACGAAGTCCCACTCCCCGGCGACGCGGAACTCGAATGCCCGCGTGGTGGTGGTGAACCCCTCCGGTCCCCACCATCGCGAAAGGTGCCGGACTTCGGTGAAAGCCTCGAACACCAGCTCCCGTGGGGCACTGATGACCCGGGAGATCACGATCTCGCGGTCGGCCGTCGCTGACTGCTCCGGCGCGTCCCGTCCTGTCGCTGCCATCGGTCACTCCTCCTGCCTTGCCTGCTTGAGGTCCTGCACGTACGCGTCCAGCCGGTCGAAGCTCTCGTTCCAGAACCGCTCGAACCCGCCGGTCCACTCGTGGACCGGCCGCAGCCCGCGGGCGTCAAGGCCGTACAGGCGCTGCTTGCCTGCCTTGCGGTCCCGCACCAGCCCGACCTCCCGGAGCACCCGCAGGTGTTTGGACGCCCCCGGCTGGGTCATCCCCAGCTCCTGGGCCAACTCGGTCACCGGCCGCTCACCCGCCCGCAGCAGTACCAGGATCTCCCGGCGCTGCGGCTCGGCGATCGCGTTGAAGACGTCCGACGTCGTCGCTGCTCGTGCCATGGCCGCTATCGTATGCCGATATCGGCATACGTCAAGCCGCCTCCGGCGTCCGGCCCGAGGAGGATCCACAGGTTCCGATCATTGCTCGGCGGTTGGAGGCTGTGACGCCGAACAGGTCGCTCACGCTGTGCGCAGTCGGCCCCGGGGGGTGTCGGATTGCATGCTTCGTGGTCCGTGATGGAGATTACGCATCCAGGGTCCAGGACGAATGGTGCTTCGCCCTGGACCCTGGATGTGCCTTACGTCTGTTGGTGCCGAGTCAGCCCAGCCCCGGCAGGCTGCGTAGTTCACGAATGCGCAGAAGCCGTGCAAAGAGAAGGAACAGCAGGGCCATCGCGATTCCGCCTGCGGCCAGCGAGACGGCTGGCGTCCAGGAGACCGGTGTCAGGTTGTGGCTGCAGGAGCGGGCGATGAGCCAGCCGGCAGCCCCGGCGCCGGTGGCTGCCGAGGTCAACTTGGCATAGGTGCGGCAGATGCGTCGGCCGTCGAGCAGGCCCTCGGTGCGCTTCCTCAGTCGTAGAGCCGTCATCAGCAGTCCAACGGCGTAGGACAGGGCATAGGCGGCGGCCATCCCGGTGACCGCCCACCGGGGGGACAGCAGAAGATGGCAGGCCACCGCCAAAGCGATGTTGATGCCGCTGACCCACAGCGCCATGCGGAACGGCGTGCGGGTGTCTTCGAAGGCGTAGAAGCCGCGGAGCAGCAGGTACTGGGCGGAGAAGGGGATTAGTCCCAGGCCGAAGGCTTGCAGCATGTGTCCTAGAGGGACGGTGTCTGCGGCGTCGGTGGCTCCGTGGGCGAACAGCAGTTGTGCGATCTGCGGGCCGAAGGCGACGAAGAAGAAGGCTGCCGGGACGATGATGACGCCGCTGATCCTGAGGGCGCGGGACAGGTCCGCGCGCAGGTCGTCGAGACGATGCTCGGTCACTGCCCGGCTCATCCGCGGGAGGAGCGCGGTGACGAGGGAGACGGTGACGATCGACTGGGGCAGCATCCATATCTGCTGGGCGTAGCTGTAGGCGGTGTAGCCGACTCCGTCGCTGGGCAGGGCGGCATCCGCGGCGGAAGCCAAGCGGGTGACCACGGTGCTTGCCACGAGGTTCGCCAGGACGAACAGCAAGGTCCAGCGGGCCGCGTTCACGCTCTTGCGCAGGCCGGCGCCCCGCCAGTCGAAGCGCGGTCGCAACCGGAAGCAGGCCGCGTGGGCGTACGGAACCAGGGCGAGTGCCTGGACGGTCAGGGCGAGAGTAGTTCCGATCCCGAGCAGCCTGACCTGGGCACCGGTGATGTCCGAGACCTTTTCAGGGGCGGTCATCATGCCGAGGTAGAGGCCGAACATCGTGATCAGGACCACGTTGTTCAGGACCGGGGTCCACATCATCGCCCCGAACCGGTTCCGGGCGTTGAGGACCTGCCCGAAGATGCTGAACACGCCGTAGAAGAAGATCTGCGGGAGCAGGAAGCGGGCGAAGACCACGGTCAGCTCGAACGCGTCGTGTGTGGCGGGCGTGTCCTGCTGGTAGACGCTGATGATCTCGGGAGCAGCCCATGTGGCCAGCGCGGTGCCGGCCCCGAGGACACACAGCACGAGGGTGACCAGGCGCTGTTCGAACGCGGCCCCGCCATCGGGGTCTTCTGCCCGGGCCCGGACCAGTTGGGGGACTAGGACGGAGTTCAGCGCACCGCCGATCAGCAGGAAGTACAAACTGGTGGGCACGGTGTTGGCCTGGTTGTACGTGGTGGCCAGCAGCCCGGTGCCCAATGCCGCGGCTTGCAGCACTTGCCGGATGAGTCCGGTGGCGCGCGAGACCACCGTCCCGGCAGCCATCAGCGCGGACGACCGCATCACTCCACCGGCCTTGGCCTCCCTGGGGGCAGCATGCCTCCTGCGTCTCGTACTTGACCGCTCTAACTGCTCGGGCGACGTCTCCTCGATCATGGGAACAATCTACGATTCGAAACCTCACCGCCTCGGAGGAACCCCGGGCTTCGGGAGTCCTGCGCCCTCCGTCATGGATGCGTGCTCAGATCGTCACGACGGTGATGGTCCATGTGGGGTTACGAGATGCAGCACTCCTGGCCCGTTGCTTGTCTGCGAACGCAGGTGTTCGATCCCGGCTTGGGGACCAGCTGTGAGTGGCCCATCGACAGGTACGGCAGCACCCCAGACGAACTGGTCGCCTTGATACGTGAGATCGGTTTCGACCTGACCGAGGACGGCACTGGCCCGAGCACCGACGCCAAGGCGGCGGTCCTCGCCCTCGCCGAGCGGCTGACCGGTGTACGGCTCACGGAGGAGCTACTCAAGGACGCCGAGTACCCCTTCGGGCATGTGCCGGAGGAGCCCGCCGAGGAATGGACCAAGTTCGTCATCGACATCACCGACGCTCACGGGGAACGGTTCTACAGGGAAGTTACCCGTGAGGAGGTCGAGGCCGCTTCGGCACGTGCCCGCACCGCAGCGGAGGCGCCGATCGTCATCCTCGGGCCCTCGTCGCACGCTCCCTGACACTCACGTCGGCCAGGTTCGGAGCGTAACCGACGCCCGATGACCCTGCTTCGAGCCCTGGATGGAGGCCGTTCCGCACGAAGGTCATCTCGTGTGGAACGGCACATTCGTTCACGGCGCTGATGAACCCCGAGTACTCCAGTGCGACTTCGTGATCTAGCTAGGCGTCGAGGTAGTGGTAATCCCCATCCGGGAAGCCGATCACTAGGCCGCCGTTGTGGACCCTCCACTCGCTCATGCCGTCGACGTCGTGGCTGACCAGAAACAGCCCCCGGGGCCTCTCGTCGTACTCGTCATCCTGGTAAGAGGCCGGGATCTGGGCGATCTGACGCATCCTCTCCTCGAACCAGTCGAGGGACACCGCGCGGATGTAGCCCCCGTAGAAGGCCCACCTGGCACCGTTGTACTGCCGAGCGGGGAAGGCCCAGCCCCCACTGTAGGTGCGCTCCGGATCGTCTGCTTCCACAATCTCCTTGATCTGGGCCAGCTGTCCGTCGTCACACTCCAGCCAGCCCCTGACCGAGACCATGGTTCCCACGGCGGTTGCTCCTCATTCGTGTGGAGCCCTGCCCTGGCGCACGGTTCCTATGCGCTTGCACGCTAGGGGTGACCTGCTCGGTCGCGCAAAGGGATTGACAGGTGGATCAGCCGCCTCGGGCGAGAGCGCGCCATCCCCATCCGGCCGGCCCTTGCGATGTTGTGCCGGGCCCGGGTGAGTACGAGAACGGCCAACGCGTGATCATCAGGGGTTGTGTGGACTCCTGACATCAGTGGAGGCGACATCCGCGGTCCCGTCATCCAGACCGGCACCATCGAGGGCGACCTCCACTTCGGTTGACGCGTCCCCCGCTGATGCCGCGTCGCCGACGAGACGAGTTCCTGCCGGGGAGCGACTTTCGTGATCAGTGGTTGGTGGGTTGCCCTGGGCTGATCGGTTTGGTGTGTTGGTGCGGTTGACCGGTGCGGGTTCCTCGATGGTGGGCGTGTGTGTGGGCCGTGCTTTGGCGTGTGGGTCTGATCTGCGGTTTTTTCAGGTAGTGGGCTGGGTGGTCAGGCCCTGTCATCTGTGTTGATCAGGGATCAGGTTCGGTGATCGCTGGTATGAGGCGTTGTCTTCTGGAAACACTGCCGATCTGTTGGGCACCGCTGCTCGCCGAGGGGTGAGCGTACAACCCTGGGCACTTGTGGGGTGTCTTCTCGGTGTACGGCAAGCAACGTCCCGATGTTCCCACCCGCACCGTGAGGACCCCTTCCATGAAGTTCCGTCCGGCCGTGATCGCGGCCTCCGCCTCCATCGCCCTGTTCGCCGGCTCGCCCGCAGCCCGGGCGGCGGAGGATCCTGGGTCTCTGCCCGCGTGCACTGACGTGTCGACCGCCTACGGCGGCTACGAGCAGGACGAGGTGACGGTCTCGGTCGACGTGGCGGCCACCGTGCTGATGGCGGGCGGCGACTGGCAGCCGGCCCGGGGCTCCGTGACGAACGTCGGCAAGCGCGACCTGCCGGCGGTCGTGGCGAGCGCCTACCCCTGGCTCCAGACCGAGGACCCGGATCTGGACGACATGAGCGACTTCGTGAAGGTGGAGGCACGGACCGCGGACGGCGGGTGGCAGCCGCTGGACGGCTCCGGCAGGATCGACGCGCCTCCGTTGAAGCCCGGCGAGACGAGGACGTACGAGCTGCGCGTGCGCGTCGTCAAGGACGTGCCGAAGATGCCCGGGGGCTCCGAGTTCGCCTTCACGGGCACCTTCGCGGACGTCTACCGCTTCCCGGACACCGGCAAGGAAGTCGCCTGCGCGGGCGTCGCCTACGGCAACGACACCTTCCGGATCCAACGGACAGCCACCAGCCCGACCCCGCCCACCACCCCGAAGCCCACCACCGCGAAGCCGACGCCGAGCGCCACCAAGCCGACCTCGACGCCCTCACCGACGGACGTGGCAACGGCCGCCCCGACGTCGCCGCCCGCCACCACGTCCGCTCCGCCCGCCGCGCCGTCGGACACCCACGGGGAGATGGCCGAGACCGGCACCTCGAACGCCACCGTTCCCCTCGCCGCGGCCGCCGGGGCCCTCGCCGTACTCGGCGTAGGAGCGGTGCTGTTCGCCCGCCGCCGCAGGGGCTGACCAGCGCGGCCCGGTGGCCATGGACGTCCGCGAGGCTCGGAGCATGCCATTCGGGATCGGCAAGGCCGATGTCGGCGACCTCCACCGGGTCCTGGACGACCACGCCCGCTACTGGGTGCTCCTATGTAGTTCGTCAAGGGAAAACGGTCTGCGGCGGGGCAGGGTGCCAGGCAGCATGGCGGGGTGTCTGAGCTGCTGTGGGATGACGTCGCGTACCTCTTCGACCCTGACCTGATGGGGTCACTGCCGGACGTGCGTGTCCCTGATACCTCGATGGAGGACTGGCAGGCGGTCCTCGATTTGATTGGTGAGAGCGGCTGGAAGTGCCAGTACTCCGAGGGCGATGCGGCACTGCCCGTGCCCCGGGCGGAGGCAGTGCTCTCCCGCCCGGCTGACGCGGAGTGCCCTGAGCTGCGCGTCTGGCCGGCGGACGAGGTGCTGGCGATCTTCCGTTTCCATGCGGCCGAAGAGATCGACTTCGATGTTGATCTGCGGGAGCTTCAGGGCCGGGAGCGACTCGATGTGTTCTGCGGTTTCCTACGGGCGATCGGGCGGCGGCTGGGCAAGCCGGTGCTGATGGATCCGGAGGGCGACTACGGGCATCCCGTGCTCGGGTTCGATGTGGAGAGCGATCGGGTCGTTCTCCTGGCTGAACCAGCCGTCTCGTGACCACCGGCGCCGGCGGCGGGCGCTTGTCGGCGGTGAACTTGCCGCGCCTCGACATTGTGTTCGACAGGAACACCCCAAGCTTGACCTCGGTCCCGTCATCCAGCCGCTCTACGTGAGCCGGGGCGGCATCGAGCATGAGTGGTCGGCGGTCTGTCGAGGACGCGGTCAAGTCAAGAAGCCCGCCCGGGAGATGATCGCGCCGTTCATATGTCTGGGTGAGATGGGCCAGCCAGCGAGGCGGAGCCCCGGAGGCCGTCGATCAGGCCACCGAGCACGCCCGCACCGAAACCGGGGTGCGGCGGCGCCGCCACGCTGCGAAACTGCCACGATGATCACCATGCCTGCCGCCGTGCTGGACTCGTTGCACGGACTCGCCTTCGGGGACGCATTCGGCGACCAGTGGTTCGCCATCCTGCGCCGGAACGGCCCGGCGGCCCTGGAGGCGCGGACTCTGCCCGCGGAACCGCTGTGGCGGTGGAGTGACGACACCGCCCAGGCGGTCGTCCTTGTCCAGGAACTCGCCGTTGGCGGCGGCACCGTCGACCAGGACCGCCTCGCCGGGCGCTTCGCGGCCGCCTACGCCGGCGACACGCATCGCGGCTACGGAGCCTCGATGCACGACGTGCTCCGCCGGATCGGCGCGGGCGAGCCCTGGCGGGAGGTGGTCGCTGGGCAGTTCGGCGGCCAGGGCTCCTGGGGTAACGGTGCAGCGATGCGCGCCGCGCCGCTCGGCGCCTGGCACGCCGCCGACCTTGACGCGGCCGCCGAGCAGGCCGCCCGCCAGGGCGTGGTCTCGCACCACCACCCGGAGGCGGTGGCCGCGGCGGTGGCCGTCGCCCTTGCCGCCGCCCTGGCAACCAGTGGCCGGGGCGAGCCCGCTCCGGCCCGCCCGGACTTCCTCCACGCCGTCGCCGAACGTCTCCCCGACAGCGACGTCCGGTCGGGAGTGCGGGTCGCGGCCCGGATGTCGGAGCGGACCTCGGTCCGGCACGCTGCGGAGGTACTGGGCTCCGGCTACCGGATGTCCGGGCCCGACACCGTCCCGTACGCCTTGTGGTGCGCGGCGAGTCACCTCGACGACCTGCACGAGGGCCTGTGGTTCACGGTCGCCGGACGCGGCGACATCGACACCACCTGCGCCATCGTGGGCGGGGTGATCGCCGCCCGAACGGGAATCGCCGCCCTTCCTCCGGCCTGGCACGCCGCCCGCGAACCGCTGCCCTCGGTCGTGTCGGAGTGAGCCTTCCCCGGGCGCCTGCCTCAGCGCAGGCTCGGCGTTGCCGGGGAGTCCACCGAACTACAAGTTCCACTCGCTGAGGTGCGCCGACTCCTTGCGCCCCGGTAAGGGAGGCCAGGACCGCACGCGCGACCATAGCCAGAAGTGGCCGGAACGGACTCACCCCCACATGCGCAGGTGTCCCAGGCGTGGATGGCGTCCAGCCGAGTGGTGCAGCCGGTCAAGGGTCGTGAACGCGCGGGTGTCTGCCCGGGTCGTGCATCCGCCGGGGTGAATGCCCTCTGAACAAGGGCAGGCCACCGCGCAAGTCTCCCTGGTGAACGGGGCAGTTCAACCGGAGGAGCGCACGATGGCCTCGTCCCACTCCGACCTGATGGGGCTGCTGGAGTCACTACGTACGGCCGACGGAGTTGAGACGATCAAGGTGCTGTGCGGGCGGCATCCTGCAGGAACTCATTGAGGCCGAGGCGATCGAGGCCATCGGTGCCGCCCTGGCGAGCACTCCGACCGGCGCACGACCTTGCGCAACAGGCACCGTGACCGGTTGCTGACCACCCAGGCCGACGACCTGGACCTGAAGATCCCCAAGGTGCGGACCGGGCCGTTCTTCCCCTCCTTGCTGGAGCGGCGTTGACGGATCGACCGAGCGCTGTTCGCCGTGGTGATGGAGGCATACGTGCACGGGGTCTCGACCCGCTCGGTGGATGACCTGGTCAAAGCGTCGGGCGCCGACACCGGGATCTCGAAGTCCTAGGCGTCGCGGATCTGCGGAGAACTCTACGGCGAACTGACGGCGTTCAAGGAGCGGCCGCTGGACCACACCGTCGTTCCCCACATCTTCCTGGACGCGACCTACTGCAAGGCCCGGATGAACCACCGGAGGGTGTCCCCGGCGGTGGTCATCGCGACCGGGATCTCCGCCACCGGGCATCGCGAGATCCTTGGGCTGATGGTTGGTGACAGCGAGTCGAAGCCGTTCTGGACGAAGTTCCTGCGGTCCTTACGGGCCCGTAGCCTGGACAACGTCCAGCTGGTCGTCTCCGACAGCCAAAGCGGGCTGGTGGCCGCGATCCGCACGATCTTCCTAGGGCGCGGCCTGGCAACGTTGCCGGGTTCACTTCGTGCGCGACGTCTTCGCGGTGATCGCGAAGGGCTCGGGAGAGATGGCGGCGGCCACCATCCGCAGCATCGTCGCGCAGACCACCGCAGACGCGGTCCGCACCCAGCTGAACGTGGTGGCCGACACGCTCGGACGGCAGTTGGTGCCCGCGCAGCGCGACCAGTTCGTCGTAGTCCGTCCAAGCTCCCCACCCCAGATTCCCGCTCACGCGTGCGAGAAGTGCTCCCGTGCAGCGGCGTTCCTTGCTCTGTCATGCGTCACCGCACGCTGATGCCGACACGTACGCAAAGGCTTCGATAGCCACGACTGCACCGTGAAGCCCACCACTGACAACGGCGCTGCGTCGTGAGCAGGTGGCCCCGCCAAGCCCACCGGTGCGGTGCTTGGCCGCCGCGGATGTCTCGGCGTTGTCGGCGGCAGAGGGTGCAGGGGCTCCAGCGGGCCAAGTCTCTGTGCTCCGCCGCGACCCGCGGCGCTGTTTTACGGCCACCGCTACGGCCTCGCTGCTCGTCGTCGACGCGTGGTTCGACGTCACGGCCTCTCAGCCCGGCCCTGAACTGGCCACCGCGGTCGTGATGGCCGAGTGCGCGGAGCTCCCGATGGCCGCCCTGTGCACCGTACCGGCCGTGCGCGCACTGCCGTCCCGCACCCGCGACAAGGGACCTGACACCGACGGATCCGACCTACAGGTCAACGCGGCTACCGGATTCTCACCCAAATGACAACTCTTTCGAAGCATCCAGATCGTCGCTGCAGATATCTAGCACTTCGACAGCGTGTTGCACTTGGGAGGGTTTGTCCATGGCCGGTACCACCGCGGAAACCATCGCCTCGGCCCCGCCGATAGGCGTGCGGCTGCTCAGCCGCAGCTCAGGGGCCGGACGGGGCGCGGCGAGCCGACCCGGCTGGGCGCGGGTCGCGTACTGGGCGATCCTGCTGGCGGCAGTGGTGCTGTTCAGCTGGGACATCCAGAACAGCGGCTATCACGCGTTCTACTCGGAGACCGCGCGCAGCATGACGCAGAGCTGGAAGGGCTTTCTCTTCGGCTCGTTCGACCCGGGCAACACGATCACCATCGACAAGCTGCCGGGCTTCCTGTGGCCGCAGGCCCTGTCCGCGCGGATCTTCGGTTTCAGCCCGTGGGCGCTGACCCTGCCCCAGGTGATCGAGGGTGTGCTCGGCGTCGTCGTACTGCACCGCGCGGTGCGCCGCTGGGCGGGGGAGAGCGCGGCCCTGCTCGCCGCGGGCGCCTTCGTGCTCACCCCGGCGATCGCCGGACTGTTCCGCACCGAGGTCGAGGACCCGCTGTTCACCCTGTGCGTGCTGCTCGCCGCGAACGCCGGCCTGCGGGCGGCCCGTGAGGGCCGGCTGCGCCCGCTGCTCGCGGCCGGGGCCTGGATCGGCCTCAGCTTCCAGTCCAAGATGCTGGAGGCCTGGGCGATCCTCCCGGCGTTCGGCCTGCTCTACGCCGTGTCGGCCCCCGTGACACTGCGCCGCCGCCTCGCGCATCTGGCGGCGGCGGGCGCGACCTGCCTCGCGGTGTCGGCGTCCTGGGTGCTGCTGGTGACCCTGACCCCGGCGCAGGACCGGCCGTTCGTCGACGGTACGACGGACAACTCCGCGTTCAGCCAGGTCGTCGGTTACAACTTCCTCACCCGTTTCTCCAGCCTCGGCGTCAGCGCGAAGTCCACCGGAAGTGTCGCGGCGCAGAGCATGGCCGGAACCGATCCGGTGCCTCACACCGGACAGACCCTCACCGAGTGGGCCAAGATGTTCGGGCCGTCGCTCACCACCCAGATCGGCTGGCTCTATCCGATGGCCGCGCTCGCCGCCGTATGCGGTCTGGTGTGGCTGCGCGGCCGGCCGCGCACGGATCCGCTGCGGGCGGGCTTCCTGTTCTGGACGGTGTGGCTGGCCACCTACTTCCTGGTGTTCAGCGCCGGCGCGGTCGGCGCGCACACGTACTACATGGGTGTGGTGGGCGTTCCGATCGCCGCGCTGTTCGGCGGCGGAATGGTGCAGTTCTGGCGGGCCTGGCGGCGTGGCGACCGGGCTCGGCTGTGGGCGCTGCCGACGGCTGTCGGGTGCACGGTCGTGTGGTCGGCGTTCGTCGCCCACCAGTTCCCGGCGTTCTTGCCCTGGCTGGCGCCCACCGCGTTCGTCCTCGGCGCCGGCGCGCTCGCGCTGCTGATCCTCTCCCGCGTCCGCGCCGGGATGCGGGCCCGGGCCGCGGTGCTGGGCGTCGGGCTCGGCATCGCCGCGATGCTGCTGCCGTCCGCCGCCTGGGCGTCCTCGGTCCTCACCACCCAGTACGGCCACTCAGGCATGGGCGCGGCCGGTCCGGTCTTCGTACGGCACGGCAGTAAGTACCGCAACAGGGCCACCTGGTCCTCCTCCCAGGGCAAGACCGCCCCGGCCCGCTCGACGTTCAAGGGCACCGGCCACAAGGGGCTCACTCGAGAGGAGCAGCGTCTACTGGAGTACACCCGAGCCCGCCAGGGCCGCGCCACCTTCGTCTTCGCGACGACCAGCTGGCGCGCCGCCTCCCCCTACATCCTCTACGCCGGCGCCCCGGTCCTCCCCATGGGCGGCTTCACCGGCGCCGTCCCGACCCCCACCGCCGCCGGCTTCCACCACCTGATCGCCACCGGGAAGGTGCGCTACGTCGTCCTGGGCGGAGCCGCCACCGACACCGGCACCGTCAACGCCGCCTGGGTGCGCGGCCATTGTGCCTGGGTACCCGGCCAGACGTTCCATCTCTACGACTGCTCGAAGCCGCCCGCCCCGCACAAGGCACAGGCACGGCACCACCGTCACGCGGGGAAGGCGGGCCGGGCCAGGGCGCCGAAGTCCAGTGCGTGAGTCGTGCCGTTGACACCTCGTGCCAGGTCCGATGCGAGATAGCCGCCGCCCCGATCTCCTCGGGCCGGCGCATCGGGAAGGGCTTCCCCTCGAAGCCCTTCCCGATGCGCCAGAGGTCGGCGCGGGACATCGGTGTGTCGACGATGCTCGGGACCACGCAGTTGACCCGGATGCCGTCGGCGTCGAAGTCGGTGGCCAGCGGTTTGGCCGGCATCAGCACCCCTGCGGTTGTCGTCAACCCCATCCACGCTGGTCACGCCGCATGTCGGTACTCGTGCCGGATGCCGCCGACCTGTTCGTGTCGACGTATGTCGAGGCGGGTGATCTTCTCCGGATCGGCGAGGGGTGCGGGCAGCGGGCGCGGTGGGGCGGCGTTCGCGATGCCCTGATGGGGCCGATGGCCGTTGTAGAACCTTCGGACCTCCCGCAGAGCGTGGAGCAGATGGCGCTGGTTCCAGATCAAGGTCCAGTCCAGCAGTTCGCGGCGGCGGGTCTGTACACACCTCTCCATGATCGAGTTCATCCGCGGTATCCGGACGCCGCCGAGCACGACCTCGATCCCCGCATCTGCGAGGACGGTGTCCTTGCGGCCAGCACCACCCAGGAAGCGGTCGGGTGTGCGGTCGTAGCCAAGACCCCGGATCCGTCGGTTCGCGTGCTCGATCACCGTCAACACGTACATCCGTACCCCAGACAATGTGACCGTTCCGAAGAAGCCGCACGCCGGCAGGGCCTCGGCCTGGGAGCGCAGGAAGTCCGCCCAGGGACTGGAGGAGCGTTCGGGTGCCGGGTCGACTCCGGTCTCCGTCAAGATCTCCCATACCGTGGAGGCGGCCACCTTCACCCCCAGGACGAGCAGCTCACCGTGGACGCGCCGGTACCCCCAGCTGGGATTCTCCCGCGCCAGGCGCAACACCAGGGCACGGACGGGGCGCACGGTGCGCGGCCGGCCCGGGCGCTTCGGCCTGGACTCCTGCGCGTGCCGACGTCTGACCAGGTCGCGGTGCCAACGCAGCACCGTGTCCGGGCGCACCAGCAGCCGCCACCTCCGCACAGTGTCCAAGGGCAGCCGGTACCGCAGCGCCGCTGGGAACGCCCGGTCGCGCGGGGTGAACCGCACCTTCTCTGTGCAGAGTTGGCGCTTCAGCACCGTGATCTGATGGCGCAGGGCGAGGATCTCCGCGTTCTGGTCCCGATCGCTCATCGGCAGCAGGCGCAGCGTGGCGAACGCGTTCACCACGCCCAGGCAGGTCAGTCGCAGCAGCACGGTCGATCATCATGCTGCGTTGATCGCCAGCCGCGCGAGAACGCCGACTCGCGCGGCCTCGGTCGACATCGACGGCACCCCACACACCCGCTCCCACGGATGAGATTTTCGGCAGGGGCGGCGTTCCGCCTCGACATGGACAAGCGGACGATCTCCTGCCCGTCCTTGTGCCAAGCCTGCGCCGACCTGCGCTCAGCGCGTCGGGCGGTAGGTCGCGATGATCACTCCGCTGCTGGTCGGCCGGGCGCTCACCAGCTGCAACTTCTTCAGGGTGGCGTCGTCGGCGAACAGCTTCTTGCGGCCCTCGCCGGCCACCACTGGGTGGATCAGCAGCACCAGTTCGTCCAGCAGGTCCTGCTCCAGCAGCGAACGCACCAGCGTCGGGCTGCCTGCGACGGTGATGTCCTTGCCCTCGCCCGCCTTGAGCTCCTCGATCGCGGCCGCCAGATCGCCGTTGATGAGCGTGCTGTTCGCCCAGTCCTCGACAGTGTCCAGAGTCGAGGAGACGACGTACTTGGGCGAGTCGTTGATCCACTTGGCGAAGCCGGCGTCCTCCCCGCTGGTCACCGTCGGCCAGTACCCGGCCCACTCGGTGAACGTCACACGGCCCAGCAGAATTGTGTCGGCCGTCTCCAGTGTCTCCCCCAACGCCGCGCCCATCTCCTCGTCGAAAGCGAACTGCCACTCGTTCGGCGACTGGGCGACACCATCGAGCGAGACGAACAGACCCGAAACGACCTTGCGCATGATTCCTCCGTGATGAGTTCGGGGTTGTCTGCCCGGCCCCGGCCGGGACGGCCCTCCAGCCGGGACGAGCTGACCCCGTCGGCTACGTCAGGAAGACTATGCGGGCACCGAGGAGGAGGGCTTGTACAGAAGCGACAGCGGCTCCGCCCTGTCCGGAGCGCTCAGCTGAGTGGCGGTCCGGCCGATGTACCGGGTCAAGGACCGCGCCAGGTGCGGCTGGTCGAAGTAGCCCAGCCGGTGCACGACGTCCTGGGCCGGCGCGCCCTCCTGGATCAGTACCGCCGCCTGGCGGGCACGGTGGATCTGCCTGATGGTGCCCCGAGTGAGGCCCGTCGCCGCGACGAAGCGCCGCTGGAGGGTGCGTTCGGAGACATCGGGGATGGCGCCGTCGAGCACCGCGGGCACGAGCGGGTCGCAGGCCACGATGCCCTCACGCACCATGCGCCGTACGAACGCCTCCGCGTTGTCGTAATCGGGGACGTGCCAGGCGGAGCCCTTCAGCCAGACGGATCGCCGCGTCACGTCTGGGATCTCCGCGTTACCGCCCACGAGCCGGCTGATCGGTACGTGCGGCATCGAGGTGCCAAGGGCGAAGCTGATGCCGAAGAACGTGGCGTCCTTGGGGACAGGGGCCGGGCAGGCATGGGGCTCCGGGCCCAGTACGGCAGCCCGCACCTGGCCTTCGTGCTCCCAGAAGACGAGCTCCCAGTGCGACGTCGCGATCGACGTCATCCGACCCACGTCGTCACTGCGGCTGCACCACACCCGCTCGATGTACGGCAGCTCCGACGGCCTGCTCTCGATCTCCAGACCCAATCGGATCAACCCCCGTTCACCGCTGCCTGAGCCGCCAGTCTGTCACGCCGTCCGGACGGCCAGAGCGCGTGCGAGATGCGTGCGAGATGCGGGGACCCCTGTGACTCTGCTCAAGGGGCGATCGGGGTTGGTGGTTGGCCCTACGTTGTTGATGGGTCGGATGGGCTGTCGTAGGGTCCGGAAGATCCAGTGGCCCGGTAAGGCTTGTGGTTGGTTGCCCGCGCTGGCCAGCTCCACCTGGCCGCCCGGTCCACACGACGACTCGACCCCTGATGAGGGGCTGCGCACCCCTGGCGATCGCTGAGTAGACCATGCTGGCGAGGTCGTCCGGATGAACCATGCAGGTCGAACGACCTGAGGCAGCTGTGGTCCAGAACTGGGCGATGGTGACAGGTTCTCCGTCGGCTGCCAGGGTGGTCAGCCGATGGTGGATGCGGCGGTAGAGGGTGGTTGCCAGTTCCCAGTCGGCGTCTCTCACCTCCTCCGCGGCGTGCTTGATGTTGTACAGGCTGATCAGAACAGCGATCAGGCAGCGGCCGGAGATGGTGGTGCTGACGCGTTCGTTGCCGAGATCGGTGATCTGCGGTGGGATCCGGAAGTGGGGGTGGCGGACGGCGTGCGCGGTGATGAACTCCCACATGTCGCGGTGGCAGATCAGGATCGCTGACGAAACACGTGCGGTCTGCTTCAGCAGTGCGCTGTGGTCCTTGGTGACATCGGGTGCGTGGGCGCCCCGCGCTGTCGTGGGCTGCTGGGCCTGCCAGTCTTCGAAGCCGTCCGCCAGTGCTGTCAGCTCCTTGCGGATCTCGGTGAGCTCCTGGTGCTGTTCGTTCCGGTCAGTGGCCGGTGCGTCCTGGGCGTCTTTGAGACCGGTGAGGACGGCGCGCAGGGTGGAGAGTTCGTCGGCCCAAACGGCGCGAACAGCCTGCTGCACCTGCTCCTCGAGGCCAGCCGGCGGCGCCTTGTCCTCCGTGCCGACGCGCTGAGCGGGCACTACGGGGAGCGGCCCGGCAGGTGGAGGATCAGTGTCTGCCGCGGCGGGGCCGACGGCAGCCGCAGGGGGCAGGGAATCACCCGCGAGGGTCTCGCTTGAGTCGACGCCGGGGGAGAGGGTGACGGCGTACGAGACGGCAGCGGCCGCCGGTTCGGCGGCCTCCACCAGAGGGGCCGTTGCGTCGGTTTCCACCCTGGGCTGGGCTGAGATCGCGTCTTTCACCTTCTGGACTGCCTGTCGCAGAAGCGTGATCGCTGCGTGTACGTCTTCCTTGAGTTCGTCGCGGCCGGCCACCAGCCGGTTCTTCGTGTCCCGCAGGTCGTTGCGCATCCGAGGGAGTTCGGCGACCACGGTGTCCGTTGCGTCACGCTGGGCTGCCTGGCCACCGGCTTCGAGCTTTTCGATCCCTTGTTGAGTGCGTCCTGCACAGTGCCACCGGTCGGCGCCCGTGCCCTCGCTATCAGCAGATCGCGTCGGCTGGGAACGTAAGTGGGCCCACCCCGGGGCTGACAGTTGCGACACCGACGGATGGGCGTACGAAGTTGGGGCAGCGACCGTCCTCCCACGGCCCGGAAGGCCGTTTCCTGGCAACCCTGGTGAGCGGTTCCGCAGCCACCAGCGGCCGTGGGCTCGCTATCTCGCACCTGCACGACCTGGGTCCTGGCCGAGATCAGCGTTGGCTGGCAGGCTTGCTCGGAAGTTCGGTGCGACTTCCCCGGCAGGAGTAGACGATCTCCACTGAACCGCCGGGGAGAGCACGTTCGCGCTGGAAGGTCAGCCCGGTGTCGGGCCTGAGCACGGGTGTCAGTTGCATCCCACCGCCGAACAGCATCGGCAGAACGACCAGTTCAAGGGTGTCGAGTGCGCCAATGGCATGAAACGTCCCGATCGTCTTCGGGCCCCCGATGAGGTGGACGTCGCCACCCCGGTTGGCCGAGCGGAGCTTCTCCAGCAGCCGCACCGGGTCACTGTCGGTCGTGACGTGATCGGGGGTGCCGTCCGGACGGTGCGAGCCGAGCACGAACACGTCGAGGTCCGGCCACGGCCAGCGGTTGTTGGTCAGCGCGGGCTCGAACGTGGTGCGCCCCATCAGCGCCGCCTCGCAGTCATCGAGGAACTCCCGGATACCGTGGCTTTCGCCGGAGACGAACGCGGGGTCGGCGGTCAGGGCGGGCCACCCGTTCGGCGTGGTCACGTAGCCATCGGCACTCATACTCATACGGGCGCGGATCTGCATGATTTCTCCTTGGGACGTCCGGCGGCCGGCTATGTGGTCGGCAACCCACCGCCGGTCGACGAATGGACAACACTTGTTGCTCACAGAGCCGCGGCCTGTCCGGATTCCGCTTCGCGGGTCGCGCCTCTACCCAAGCGTCGAACGGGAGACCCACCGATCGACACACTGCCGAGAAGTTCTTTCCCGCCACAAGATCATGGACCTGCGGCATCCGGTCCCCGGCCGCATCTCCCGCCCGCGGATCCCGGCCCCGCCCGGTCATCACCGGCCAGATGGCGCGCCACTGAGCGTCAGAGGGGCCGACCGGAACGTCTCGGGCGAGCCGGATTCGAACCGCTTCACAAGACGGTCCTGCTGCGGCGACGCTCCGAGACCGCTCCACAGGACGGTCCTGCTCCGGCGACGCTCCGAGACCGCTCCACAAGATCGGTGCCAGAACCACTTCTTGTGAACAATCACGCGCCCCCGCACCGACACAGCGACCGAAAGTTGTCGCTGTGCCGACGAGATCGCATCGTCGGGCTGTGCGGCCGCAGCGATCGATGGCCCGTTCCGCGGTGAGCGGGTGACGTCATCTCTGACGCCGGTGGAGTGCCAGGGCCGGGTAGCCGCCGAGGACATCAGTCGGGTGCTGCTCGTTGCTGGGTCCAAAGGATGAGGGCCCTGACGTCCTTCCGGTTCGGCGGCCCGCCGTCCAAGCAGTGCTCGAGGTGCGCTTGTCTGAGAAGCCGTATCTCAACCGAACGTGATCCGTTGATTTCTGCTGGTCAGGCATGGTTTTGCTCGGAGTGAGGGAGGCATGCGGCGTCTTCTATCCGCTTCATGACCGAGGGGTGCGCGGTGGCGTCGGTGCTGGGAATGCTGGAGGAGCGGGAGGCGGCTGCCCGGGTGCGGGTGGAGGGCCTGCGGGAGGAAGCCGCGCGGTTGGCTGAGGTGTTGGACGCCGCGGAGATCGAGCTGGATCGGCGGGTGATCGCGAGGGAGGAACTGGTCGAGGCCCTGGCCTTGTCCGCCTCCGAGACGACTGCCGTGACCGAGGCGGGGCAGGAAACGGTGCTCTCGGCCGGCGCCGGGGTCGGTGGTGCCGCCCTGGCAGGACGGGCTGCCGATGTCCGTGCTCGCGCCCGACTACCAGCGGATTCTGGGCGTGCCGGAGGAGCGGCGGTCCGCGGGCAATGGACCGGTGAAGACCAGGGAGATCGCGGGGAGTTGGGCTTTGGGACGACGTCGGCGAAGGTCGAGGGGGTGCGTTCCAGGGCCAGGCGCCTGGCAGAACGCGGGTGGCTCCTCCTGGAGGCATCGGGGATGTTCAGTGCCGGCCGGCGGCCCGTGGCCGTGCCAGACGCCGGCTCATCCGCGTGACCATCGACCACCGGATCACCGCCTCGCTGCTGGCCGGCAACGTCTCGTAGTCCCGGGCCAGACGGCGGGAGTTCATCAACCATGCGAACGTGCGCTCTGCCACCCAGCCTCTGGGGAGCACCACGAACCCTGTCATATCGTCGGTGCGCTTGACGATCTCCAAGGCCAGGGTGAGTTTGCCCACGGCAGACCGGTGCCGGGCTTGCCGGGCCTGCGAGCTACAGGAACTCGCTTCGGTAGGTCGAGGCCAACTCGGCGGCGCGGCGGCGGCGTTCCGCGACTTCATCCTGCGACAGCTGAGGCGGCGGCGCGTCCTTGCCGACGACGACGTCACCGATGCGCATGAAGTACTCGTCCTGGCCTGCGGGGGTGCACATGCACAGCATGCGGGCCGACGCACCCGATGCGTTGCGGAAGTTGTGCGGCGCGTTGGCCGGGATGTTGATTGTGGACCCGGCCCGTACGGTGTGCTTCTCACCGCGGAAGGTGAACTCGATCTCGCCCTCGAGGATCGTGAACATCTCCTCGAAGTCGTGCCGGTGCGGCGGTGGGCCTCCGCCGTCGGGGACGTGCATGTCGATCAGGCAGTATCGGCCGTCGGTCTGCTCGCCGGTGACCAGCATGGCGTACGTGTCGCCCACCAGCGAGATGTACGTCGTGCCGGGGTCGTCGGGGTTCGCCACGGTCAGCGAGCGTGACGGATCGTCATCGGGGATCATCGTGGTCGCCTCCTTCGAGGATCAGTCAGTTGGGAGTCAGCCGCCGGACGCAACAACGACGACCTTGCCATTGGGCAGTGCGCCTGCGGCGGCGTCGGCGTGCAGGGCCGGCAGCTCGGCCAACGGCACCCGCCGGGCGACCTCAACCCGCAGCTCGCCGCCGTCGATCAGCTCCGCCAGGTGCGACAGTTGCTCCGCGTTGCTACGGACGAACAGGTCGATGCCGCGTACGCCGCGCTCCTCGTCGCTAGGCGCGGGCATCCACACGGTGGTGTTCACCAGGACACCGCCGGGGCGGATCAGACCGAGGAGCGCATCGAGCTGTGCTGGTTCGACCGGCGCAAGGTTGAGCACGACGTCGACCGGCTGGCTCACCGCCGCTGCGACGTCGGCGGTCGTATGGTCGATGACCTCGTCCGCACCCGCGGCTGTGACGCGCCGGCTGCTGCGCGGACCGGCCGTGGCGATCACGAAGGCGCCGGCCTGCTTGGCCAACTGCACGGCGTAGCCGCCGACCGCTCCGCCCGCGCCGTTGACCAGCACGCGCTGCCCGGCGGTCAGCTTGGCGTGCTCGAACAGCGCCTGCCACGCGGTCAGGCCCACCAGCGGCAGCGCGGCCGCGTCGGACAGCGCGACGCTCTTGGGCGCCGGCGTCAGGGCCTCAACCGGTGCCAGGACGTACTCCGCGGCGGCGCCGGGTCCCGCCATCGGCAGGAAGCCGATGACCTGGTCACCGACCTGGATGCCGGTCACGCCCTCGCCAAGCGCGTCGACCGTGCCGGCGACGTCGATGCCGGGCGAGTGCGGCAGCGTCACAGGGATCGGCCCCTGCATGAAACCGGCGCGGATGTTGGCGTCGACCGGGTTGAACGACGTCGCCGCAACACGGACCCGCACCTGCCCGGCGCCTGGAACCGGCTGTTCCACGTCCTCGTAACGCAGGACGTCGGGGTCGCCGTACTGGTGGAAACGCACTGCCTTCATAGTTTTCTCACTTTCACCCGAGGGGTCGCGGTCGCCTTGCTTCGTATGCGAAGCAAGGCACGGTGTCTGCGGCGCCGGGCACGGCCGGCAGGCGGTAGATCGTTGTGGCGGTTGAAGCGCCAGCCAAGCGTAGGAACAGCGGTGTGCAGAAGGGGTGTACCTTCGCGACACACAATGGGATTCCGGCGACATCCTCATCGGGGCGGAGGACACATGACGAGCAGGCCGCGTTTCCTTGGCCCGGCCAGCAAGGTGGGCACATTCACCGTCGACGCCGACTCCACCGGCACCGGCCGGGGAACGTGGGAGCCGTTCATCGACACCTGGAACGACCGCATGGGAGACCTGTACCCGCTGCCGGAATTCAGCGCTCCCACGGTCGACGGCTTCCAGGGAACGATGCGCTCGGTGGCCTTGGAAGACACCGCCATCAACGAACTCTGGGCATCCTCACCCGTGAGCACCCAGGCAGTCGGAACGTACGAGCACGATCAGATCCGGTTGTACGTCGGGCTGCGCGGGGCGGTGGCCCTGCAGGACCCTCACGATCAGGGCGGTGACACGTACGTCTCGGCCGGCACCTACTTCATGCACCATGTCGTGACGGAGAATCACTTCCACACCACGCCCGTGATCGGCACCCGCATCTTCATCTTTCCCGGCGACGCTCTGCGGCACCTGGTCGCCGGGAAACCGCGCACCGGTCAGGCCACCTCGCCCGCAGCGCAGATCCTCATGGCACACACCACCATGGTGCAGCGGACCGTGAGCGAGCTCAGCCCGGCGGGCGCGCACGCGTCCCGCAACGCCCTGCTCGAACTGGCCAAGGGGCTGGTCCTCGACCACTTCGACGACTGCGAGCCCGCCTTCACCCCGGCGCTGGCGCAGGCGGCCAAGGACCTGGCCGATGCCCGGCTCACCGACGCCGAGTTGTCGCCGGCCGCGATAGCCGCGCAACTGCACGTATCAGTACGCACCTTGCAGCGGGCCTTCGCGAGTCTGGACGAGTCGTTCAGCGCCTACATCCGCCGCCGACGCCTGGAGGAAGCGGCCGAGGCGCTCACCGCCTCCGGCTCACGGCTCAGCGTCTCCGAGGCCGCCGCGCTCTGGCATTTCACCGACAGCAGCCACTTCATCCGCGCTTTCAAGAAGCAATACCGTGCGACACCAGCGAAATTCGCACGCCGGCTGACGTGACGACTCAGCCGGACGCCGTTCGGAGCAGCGCCAGGAAGGCCGCGATGCTATCCACCACGTGCTGGTCACGTCCGCGGGAGTGGTGTATCGACGGCCGCTCGGTGATCTCGTTTTGAGGCTGTGCGGTGAGTTCGGTGGGCAGGGCGGTCTCGTCGGTTTCTGACTCGATCGGGTGGAGGCGGGCCTTGGTCAGCAGGCCGAGTCCCATGGAGCGGCGGGCCTCGGTCCACTCGTCGTGTTGCTCGGCAGCACCGCGCCGATCAGACGGATCAACGCGGTGCGGTCGGGGAAGTTCCCAACCGCGTCGGTGCGACGGCAGCTTGTCCCGCAAGGAGCTCCGTTGCTCCTGCGGAAACGCTGACTACCTGGCCTTGGAGAAATTTCGGATCCTGCCGAGGACCTTCAATGGACGCCATTGATGTCGATCGGCCACCGGGTACACGGCCGTCTGGGTGAGTCTGACCTGTGGAGTGTTGTTCGCGGCCTCGCAAGGCGGTACGAGTCGTTCGGGGCGCCGTGTTATGTGTGCGTGGTGCCTGCGCTCCGTCCGGAGGGCGTCCAGAACGATGGGAGTGAGCGGGCATGGTCCTGGCAGCACGGCTGGTATTGGCTGCGGTCTTCGGGGTTGCGGGGATCGCCAAACTCATGGACCGCGAGGGTCTGCCTCGCGCAATCGCAAGCTTCGGCCTGCCAGCTCGAACGGGGAAGCCGCTTGGATACCTTCTCGTCTCCTGCGAGTTCGTCACAGCCCTGGCTCTTATCGTCAACCCATGGGCAAGAATCGGTGCGCTTGGAGCGCTCGGACTGTTGCTGACGTTCTGCCTGGCCATCGTGGTGAGCATCGCACGCGGCCGGGCCCCGGATTGCCACTGCTTCGGAGGGCTACGCGCCACGCCGGTCGGGTGGGCCACGCTCGCACGCAACGGGCTCCTCGCAGCTACGGCGGGATTTGTCGCAGCCGACGGGCGTGCCCCGTGGTTCTTCACGGGCCTAGGGACCATCGCAGCGACGTGTTGGGTGGTGCTGGGACTCAAGCGATCCGGGAAAGTGCGACCGGGCATGGTCACACCGGGCTTTTCACTGCCGGACGCAACGGGGCAAGTATGGACTCTCGACAAACTGCTTGCCGCTGCGCATCAGCCACTCCTGCTTCTCTTCACTGATCAGGCGTGCGGTGCGTGCGACGCGCTGCTGCCACAGGTGGCCCGGTGGCAACAGGCCCATGCAGAACGGCTGACCATCGCAATCGTGAACGGCGGTCCCGCCGCAGACAGCGTTGCCTTCTCACGTGAGCACGGGCTGCGGAACGTACTGGTGGACGAAGACCGCATGCTGCTCACCACTTACGGTCTGACCGCCACCCCCAGCGCACTGCTGATCGACACCGACCGGATCCTCGCCGCCGCGCCAGCAGCTGGGTCAGCAGAGATCGCCGACCTGGTGACCAGGGCACTCCAACCGCGTGGTAGATCAACGGTCGCACGACGCGCGCTGTTGTTCGCCTCGGCCACGATGGTACCCGCGGTCACCTCCACCCGCGCGATGGCCCACGGCGTCACCGGGGCGAACTGGCGCCCAAAACGAGTGAAGTTCGCTGGGGGATGGCTCTGCAAACAGCGCTACGCGCTGTGTACTAAAGCCGCCTGTAAACCCTCGCCGAGCGACCCGAACGTCCTCATCTGCCGCTGCGTGGTGGAATACGGCTACTCCTACGGCTATAAGTCGTGTGCAGAACGGGCACCAGTCGGCAAGAGATTGGTATCGACGTTCTCGACACAAAACACCAACCACTATACCCGCACCATGACCTGCGCATCCCCAGCACAATGGGCAAACTGTCTGGACATGGAATGCAAAATCGACCCGCGTAACCCGGGACACGCTGTGTGCCGCTGCAAGTCCGTGGAGAGCGGCGACTTTTTCACATTCGGGGGAAACTGCGACACCAGCACCTGCACCTCCGTGATTTGGTCAGCGGCAACACCACCCGGAGTCCCCTTCCAAGCCGCGATGGAGAGCATCGGCCTATCAGTCACACTCCCCAAAGCATGCCCGACAGGCACGGACGACGATGACCTTCCGCCCAGCGGCTTGGGGCTGGAGCTGCTTTGAGGCGAGTGATCATGCCCCTTTAAGCTTCCGGCGAGTCAGGCAGTCTGTGGACCCGTCCGTCAAAAGGTGGTTTCAGAAAGGCGGATGGGTGCGGTTCGTTTCGAGTGAAGCTGGGGTTGTGCAGCACATTGCATTGCGGGCTGTAGGGTGCTGATGACCGGCCGCTGGCGGGCGCTACGCCATATCGCCGCCAGCCCACGCACGATCGGCGATGTCGCCAAAGCGGCTCCAAGCTTCATCGCGAGTATCTCCTCCGGTGCAGCTCAGGCGGGAAGTTCCGTGACGCCGAGGGCGAAGTCCCAGCCCCCCACCCCGTGGCGGGCGAGGCCCATCGTGAGCAGACCCGCTCCTTCCAGCCAGTGCGCCATTTCCAGGCCACCGGTGTCCATCGGGCGCATCCCGAGGCTCTTGATGAACGCCTCCACGCCCGCCTTGGCCTGCGCATCGTCGCCAGCGATGAAGACGTCGGGCCGGCCGTTCTCCAGGACATGACGGAAGACGGTGTTGAATCCCTTCACCACGCTGGCACCGGCCGGGGCCACCTTGGCGACTTCCTGCGCGATCGAGGTGACCTCGCGGTGGGCCAGACCGTCGAACGTGGAATTGAAGGGGTTGCTGATGTCGACGATGACCTTGCCCGCGAGGGCGTCTCCGTAGTGGGCGACGGCCGGAACGACACCGTCGGACAACAGGGCGACGATGACGATGTCCCCGGCCGGGACGGCTCCCCACTCTCCCGTCGTGGCGCCGCCGCCGAGAGCCTTGGCCAGGTCAGCGGACTTGGAGTGATCGCGGCCCATGACCTCGACGGTGTTGCCGCCCGCTACCGCCAGCGCGCCGATGGTACGGGCCATGTTCCCAGTACCGATGATGCTGATGCTGCTCATGAGGTGTGCTCTCTTCCTTGTTCTCGAACTTTCGCTTTGTTTCGTTTGTGCCGAGTCACCCAACTGGGTGAGCCGCAGAGCTCGGCGCTGGCGGAGGAGCCGGGGGTCCGACTGGATGCCGGCATCCAGTCGGACCCCCGGCTGATATTCCGCCGGTAGGTCGGGATGCGTGAACCTGCCCCTCGATGACCTGTTCCAAGGAGGTCACAGACATGGGACGAGGGCATCCACGATCATTAGTCTCCGTTCGTGCGCAGTCCCCAGGGCTGCATGCCGAGGACATGCGCAAGGTGCCCCCGCATCTCGACGGCGGACGGCAGCGGGCGCCACCATTTGGTCACCTGGTGTGTCCGTTCAAATCACCGTGGTGCCGCCGTCGGTGGTCAGTTCCAGCCCGTTCACATAGCTTGAGTCGTCCGAGGCGAGGAACAGCGCGACCGTCGCGATCTCCTCGGGGCGGCCCATCTTGCCCCGCGGGATCAGGGACTCGAACTGCCGCTTCGTCTCCTCGTCGAACAACTCCTCCTGCTTGGCCGTGGCGACCTGGCCGGGGGTCAGCACGTTCACCCGGATCCGCCTGTCCCTCAGCTCGTTCAGCCACACACGGGCCCAGGCCTGCTGCACGGCCTTGCTCCCCGCATACACACTCCACCCGGGGAAGCCCCTGAGCGAAGCGTTCGACCCGGTCATGAAGATCGAGCCACCGTCGTTGAGTAGCGGCAGCGCCTTTTGCACCGTGAACAGCGTGCCGCGCGCGTTCAGCCAGAACGCGCGATGGAACTGCTCCTCGGTGATCTCGCCGAGCTTGCCCTGCTCACCCATACCGGCACTCGCCCACAACACGTCGATCGAGCCCTTGTCCCGCCTGACCGTCTCGTACAAACGGTCCAGGTCGTCCAGGTCGGCCGCATCACCCTGCACGGCGGTTACGTTCCGGCCGATCACCTTGACGGCGTCATCCAGCGCCTCCTGCCGCCGGCCCGTGATGAAGACATGAGCCCCTTCCTCGGCGAACAGCTTCGCGCCGGCCAGCGCCATGCCGGTCGACGCGCCCGTGATCACCGCAACCTTGCCATCGAGCTTTCCCACGATCACTCCTTTGTACACCGAGCTGTGTACTTAACGTAGGCGACGACCAAGCGGGAACGCAAGCTATGTACACCGATCCGTACCGCACTGGGCTACGATGGAGTCATGACGAAGCTGGAGAAGGGCCCCCAAGGCCAGCGCCGCGGCAGGGGCGCGCGCGAGCGCATCCTCAGCGCATCACAGCAACTGTTCCGCGCTCAGGGCATCAACCGCACCGGCATGGACCAACTCTGCGCAGTGGCCCAGGTCTCGAAGCGCACGGCCTACCAGCACTTCACCGGCAAGGACGACCTGGTCGCCGAATACCTGCGCCGATTCGATCCCGACATCATGGCCGGAGTGTTCGACCGCACCGACCTCACGCCCCGCGAACGACTCCTCGCCGCCTTCGAGGTCCCCACATCCGGCCCAGAGGAGCTCACGCCCCTGTGCCCCTACATCGCGGCGACCGTCGAAATCCACGACCCCCAACACCCCGCGTCGCAATACGCACGCGACTACAAGCTCGCCATCGCCGCGCGGCTCGCCGAAACGGCCCGCGAAGCCGGCGCCACCAACCCCGAACAGCTGGGCGAACAACTGGCGCTGCTCCTCGATGGCGCCTCGGCCCGCACCCGGGTCCTCAACGCCGAATCCTTCCCCACCGCCGCCGCCATCGCCGCCGTCCTCATCGACAACGCCCTCCCCGCGACAGACCGGGACCGGGGAAGCGAAAAGGGTGCGGTTCGTTTCGAGTGAATCTGGGGTTGTGCAGCCCATGGCATTGCGGGCTGTAGGGTCCTGACCTTTCGGAACAACAAGGGGTTTGGGACGAAGGGGGCTGGTGCCGGGTGCGGCCGGTTGTCGACGAGGCCGACCGTGCGGGTGGGACTACACCCCGTTCGTGAGCGTGGGACCGCTGCGTTTCGGTATGAGCCACGAGCAGGCGGCCGTGGCTATGGAAGCCCAGGGGTTCATCTGATCCCTCCGTGGATACTCCGCCTTTCAGGGGCGGAGAAGAATCGGAGTCCTGCGGAGCAGGGCAGGGAAAGACGATCCGCTGCCAGGGCGGGTCGTCGATAGCGGCCAACTTCCCGCAGATAGCGATGAGTTGATGCGATTATCTGTGAGCTGTGGACACTCACGTGAAGCGGGCGTTCAAGTACCGCTTCTGTCCGACGGATGCGCAGGCAGTGGAGCTGTCGCGCACCTTCGGGTGCGTGCGGAAGGTCTACAACATGGCGCTCGCCGCCCGTACCGAGGCATGGACGCGGCAGGAACGGGTCAGCTACCACCAGACCTCGGCCATGCTGACGGCGTGGAAGAAGACCGGGGAGCTCGCGTACCTGAACGAGGTGTCCTCGGTCCCGGTCTAGCAGGCGCTGCGGCACCTGCAGACGGCGTTCACTCATTTCTTCGGCAGGCGGGCCAGGTACCCGCGGTTCAAGTCGCGCAAGACGTCGCGCAGGAGTGCGGAGTACACCTCCAGCGCGTTCCGTTTCCGTGACGGGAAACTGACACTGGCGAAGATGACCGAGCCGCTGGCTGTCGTGTGGTCGCGCCCGCTGCCCGAGGGAGCGAAGCCGTCCACGGTGACGGTCTCGCAGGACGCGGCGGGACGCTGGTTCGTCTCCCTGCTGTGCGAGGACCCGTCCGTGCAGCCGCTCCCGGCCACCGGTCAGGCCGTCGGTGGCGATGTCGGACTGGAGCATCTGCTGACCCTCTCAACCGGGGAGAAGATCGCCAACCCCCGGCACGAGCGCCGGGACCGTGCCGCTCTGGCCAGGGAGCAGTGTCGTCTGGCGAGGAAGGAGAAGGGCTCGGCGAACCGGGCCAGGGCCCGGTTGAAGGTCGCGAAGATCCATGCGCGGACCGCTGACCGGCGCCGCGACGGCCTGCACAAGCTGACCACTCGGCTCGTTCGTGAAAACCAAACGGTCGTGATCGAGGACCTGACCGTGCGCAACATGGTCAAGAACCGGAAACTGGCCCGCGCCATCAGTGACGCGGCGGGGGGCGAGTTCCCGAGCATGCTGGAGTACAAGGCCGCCTGGTACGAGCGCGAGGTGATCGCGGTGGACCGGTGGTTCCCCTCCTCCAGGCTGTGCTCCGCCTGCAACACCCTGCGGGACACGATGCCGCTGCACGTCCGCACCTGGACGTGCGACTGCGGCGTGACCCACGACCGGGACGTGAACGCGGCGCACAATCTTCTGGCCGCCGGGCTGGCGGTGACAGTCTGTGGAGCTGGTGTAAGACCTCAACGGAGTACTCCGGACGGGCAGTTGGCAACGAAGTAGAAACCCTCACGGCGCGAGCCGTAAGAATCCCCGTCCTTCAACAAGGGGAGAAGTCAACTGCACTGTGCTCCAGAGCGAGACGAGGCACAGCGCCCTGACGCGGCGGGCCGACTTCCGAGCGGCGGCCGCACCTGGATGGTCGACCGTCGGCACGGTGTAATACCGGGTCCCTGACCTCCTGACTTGCGTGGCCGTCGACGCCTTGTGCGGTCCGCAGGTCCTACTGGACAGCCTCGGGTTGGTCGGACAGGTGCCGTCCGAGCTCACCGAGCAGGTTTTCGACTATGTGACCGAGCGTGGCATGAGCCCCACGCTGTCTGTCGAGGGCGACGCGGCATCAGACGAACTCGGCTTCATGCTGCGCGCGCAGCGGGCAGGTGACGTCCTGCTGTCCCGCGTGTTCTTCGCGAAGTTCGAGGGCTGGTCCGACACGGTGCACGACTGCGTTCCGACCACCGGGTGGAGAGTCCGCTGAAGGCTCTGATTGAAGCTTGCAATCACTCGGTGAGGGTGTAGTTCCGCTGGTTGGGGGTGGGGTAGAGGCGCTTGTGTTCGCGGGCGAGATGGTAGCGCCAGTATGTGTCGAGGTCGCTGTTGGAGACGAGGGCGCGGAGCCGGAGGACGGCTTCGGCTCCGTGAAGGCCCCAGCGGGCGCCGGTGATGTCGAGGCAGTCCGCGATCAGGTGGCGGCAGGCACCTTCGACGGCCTCGGTGGCGATCGGCCGGCCGCCTGCGAGGGCTGTGTTGTAGTGGAGCTGGTCGAGGTGGCCGACCAGGTAACGCTGGCAGGCGTCGACGGCCTCGCGTGGTGCGGTCGACAGGTTTTCCCGGTCGGGCTGGGCGGTCATCTGGTCGGCGGTGCGAGCGGCGTGACCTGCGAGGATCGCGGTCAGATGGCCGGCCGCCCATTCCTTGTCCTCGGTGGTGCCAGGTTTGTGGAAGGTGTGGGCGGCGGCCCAGACATACTCGGCGATGTGCACGAAGTCCAACAGCACGTGGAGCGTGACGCCGCGCCGGATGGACTCGGCAGTGATCAGGTCGAGTTGGTGGCGGGCACCGTCGACCAGGACGATCCACGGCCGGAGGTGCTTGGGGGCGTGGGCCTGGGCCTGGTCGAAGGCGTCGGCGATGACCTGCTCAGGCGATCGGACCAGGGACGCGGTGCACCACTTGTTCTCGGCCCGGGGTCCCGGGCGGGCGAGGCGTTCGCTGCTGCGGCCGCCGGGCGGGTGGATCACGTCGTGGGGACGTCTGGAGGCTGGGCGGGTGTCGAAGACGCAGGCCACGGTGGCTATCCGCTTGCGGTTCGGCTTCTCGCCCGGCGCGAGCCGGCCACGATGGCCACCGGACGTGGCTTAGTCGCTTGGCAGTTGTGTGCCTAGCGCGGCTTCCGCGGCCGTCCAGTCGATGCACTCCTCGCCCCGGTGCTGCGCGGGGACTATCCGAAGCAGGGCTTCAACATCGGTATGAACGGTCATGGTTCTGGCTTCTTGAACGCGGCGACTGCTTTGCGGTAACCGGAGGGTCTGACATAGCGCCGGATCAGATCAATGGAGACAGCGCGCGGTATCCAGGCGGTGAGGACCAGATCAACCGAGATCCTCGACCGCCCGGCGTCTCCATTGATCTGGTCCGGCGCAGGTCGCTGTCGTCCTCAAGACCAGATCGTCTGAGACGGGGACATCGGGGCGTGTCCCGTCTCTGGTCAACTGGTCTCTGTCGTAAGCGAACTGGGACGGTTCGCCCGATGTCTCACGCGGAGTGGTTCGGCGAAGTTGTCGGCTGGAGCTGGTGAAGGCGTCGCCGCGGGAGGTCGGGAAGCCGTCTGGCGGACCTGTTGATGGTGTCGGTGGAGGTTGTCAGCTCTTGTTCAGTGACCGGGTGACGCCGGCGACGACTGCCGTCGTCAGCAGCCAACCCGCGGCGATCAGAGCGTAGGACAGCCATTGCGCGGTGCTGCCTCCCGGCCAGTACCAGGCGGTGCGCTGGCCGAGGCCGCCGATGGGGATCAGTAGGTCGAGGGTATAGACGAGGGCGCTGAACGGCGGGCCTTGGCCGGGCTGGGCCTGTTTCGGCGAGTGGGCGCCGAAGACAACTGTGCCGAGGATGGTCAGAGCCATGATCCATGCTCCGGCCAGCCAGGGGCGGTAGCCGTACCCGACCAGGGCATCGAGCAGGTGTCCCCATACCCGCCCGGCCGGATGCAGGGTGCTGCGGCGGTGACGCTGCTTGGCCAGAAGCACTTTGCGGGCGTCGTCCTCATGGCCGACCTGCCGGTACCAGCTCGCCAGCTGCTCGTACGGCTGTGGGGCGTAGCCGGGCTCGCGCCGGATCCACTCCACGCGGCGTGTTGCGTCGTACCCTCGTAGACCGTCCCTGGACTGGATGGAGGCGTAGCTGAACCCTTGTAGCCGCACGAGGCGCGGCCAGACGCCCTCGCCGTCGTGAAGGGCCGTGACCTGGGCTCCCCGGAGGTCCACAGCGCCGGAGGGTGGTGTGGCGGGTGTGAAGTGGACATCGCCTGCCTGCATCCGCGAGCAGTCCAGCGCCACGTCCTCGCCGTTCAGGATGGCGCCGTCAAAGGTGAGCTGATCCGATATCTGCGCGCCGCGAAGGCATACGGCTCCCTGTGCGGTGAACCCCTTGGAGAAGACCAGTGTCGAGGCCACGGCGTTGTCCGCGAGGAGCGCCGGGCCATCGGGGTTGTCCAGTCGGGCTCCCTCCATGAACAGGCCGCCGGGCAGGTGGGCTCCCAGCAGCCGTATCCCGCCGTGTGCGGTGAATCCTCTGCGGCAGAACACCCCGCCTTCCATGACAAGGCCGCCGGCGAACAACGCCCATTGGTCCGAGGCCGACAACATCGTCTCGCTCAGTTTCAACTCGCCTGCGATCCGAGCTCTCATGAGCGAAACCGTGCCGTGGAGAACCGATCGCTGCAGGTTGAGGGTGCCCTCTATCCGGGCCAACGTGGCGTCCATGCCGGGCGCCCGGCTGCCGATGATCCCAATCGTCCGGGTGGCCGCTCCATAGAGGCTCGGACCCTCCTCGAACCAGCAGCCCTCAAACCACAACACGTGGTCGATCTCCGCTCCGGCGAGATCGAGATGACCGGTGATCCGCGCGCCAGCCACCCGCAAAGCGGTGACCGCCCCCGGTGGGGCCGCGTTTCCTCCCCGCGCCAAAGCTGTCACGACGGCCGCCCGAAGCGTGCGCTCGGGCCCCCAGTCCGACCCTTCGGCCGGATCGTCTCCGCTCGGCGTGCCCACGCGCAGGTCCACCTGGCGGCCTTCGGGGAAGGCGTCCCACAACTCACGTTCGGGCGGGGTCAGTTCTTCGTACGACAGCATTGATACAGCGTAGACAGCACGGTCCTGGATGGCAGCGCCGTGACCACATCGGCTGAGTCCCCGAGTGCATCCGTATCCGTCAGACCACACCAGCTGATACAGCCATCTGCCTTCCTAGGCGCGGACGCGCGCAGGATGATGGCGGGTATGGGGGGATGGAGAAGCGCAACGCGGCGAGTCAGTGCGGTCTACCTTGCGTTGGCATTAGGCGGGATCCTGGGCGCGTTGTGGGTCGCGCACCGTTTTCACCTTGGGGCGGCCGCGACGGCAGCGTCACTGTTGCCTACACTGGCTCCGTTGTTCTTGTCCTGGGTGACCTTCCGCTCGGGTGCTGAACGTGCTGCCGAGCAGCCGCTGGAGGACATTGCAGAGCATCTGGCACAGGCCGTGCGGAATCAGTGGGAGACCGAGGTCCAGGTGCGGCGCGTGAACGATCCGTATCCCATGACGGTGAGGTGGAGGGCTGCCCCGGACGATCTGGTCGAATCCTGGCCGCTGCTCCAGGCGACTGCTGGCGACTGGCCTGGAGAGCTGGGCAGCGCTTCTGAGGAGTGGGCGAATTCGCCAGCAGAGTTGGAAGGCTCTGGGGCGGAAATTACGCGAGTATTCACAGAAAGGGTTCCTACTCAGCGACTTCTGGTACTGGGAGGACCTGGCGCGGGAAAGACAGTCCTTCTGTCACGGCTGGTGTTGGGTCTGCTTCACCGACGGATGACGAGCGCTGCCGGCCCGCACACCAGTGCCGTTCCAGTGCTGTTTCCGCTGGCGACGTGGAATCCCACACGACAGGATCTCTACGCCTGGATGGCGGAGCGGCTCGCCTCGGACTATCCCACCCTGGCTGAGCCTGCACCCAAGCGGTACGGGCAGATTGATCGCGCCCGCGGTCTGCTTGGCCGCCGTCTGATCCTCCCCGTCTTGGACGGCTTCGACGAGATTCCTACGCCCCTTCGCGCGGCAGCTCTCAGCGCGATCAACGAAGCACTTCCCATGGGGCATCCCGTCGTCCTGTCCAGCCGAGTCGGCGAATACCGGGAGGTGCTGTACCCCCACTTCGGCTTGCCGGCCAGGCTGGCCGGAGCAGCAGGCATTGAGCTACGTCCTCTGGACGCCGAAGATGTCGCAGCCTACTTGCGGCGCGATGCCGGAGCCGGCGGATACGCCGCTGACCGCTGGGGCCCTGTGGCTGCTCAGCTGGGTACCGCAACTCCCCTCGGCGAGGCATTGCGCACACCGCTCATGCTCTTCCTGGCCCGCGCCATTTACAACCCGCGCCCTGGCGAGAGCTCCCACGGCTTGCCCAGCCCTGGAGAACTCTGCGATACGTCGCGCTTTTCCACCCGTGTCGCCGTCGAGCGCCACCTCTTCTCCGCGTTCATCGCAGCTGCCTACCGCTCCCATCCCCGCTATCCATGCCCGTGGACGCCTCAATAGGCCCAGAGAACTTTCGTCTTTCTCGCGCGCTACCTTCACCGCGTCCATAACGCCACCCCTGACCTAGCCTGGTGGCAGCTACGACGAGCCGTTCGACGCAGCATCCCCGCGATGGTCACCCAGGCGATGTGCCTATTTCTCAGCGTCGTGTTTATGGACATCGGCTTCATGATCGCTCCGGATGCCGACAACAGGATTTGGGCCCTGCTCGTCGGACCCATCCTCGGTGTCTTCGCCGGGATCGTCCTCGCGGTGCCGGGCTGGTTGGCTTTCGACGAAGAGCCACGTCGTCCTGCATCGGGAATGCGGTGGGCGCCGAACTGGCCGGGGGCGGCCCTCGCGGTAGCCACCACTGTCCTACTGGTCGCACCCGCCAGGCTGCCCCTTGCCTCGGCCGCGACAGTCGGACTGGGCGTGTGTATTGCCTTCGGGCTGGGAGTCACTTCAGCCGACACTGCCGTGGCGGTCGGCCCTGTGGCGCTCTGGTCACGGGACAGACGCGTCTTCTGGACTCTCACTCTCGGAGTCGCAGCCTCTGCGGGACTCGGTCCGTGGATACTCCTCGTCTTGAGCGGTGCAGACGCAGCGGGCCAAGCGGCTGTGCTGGCGGGTGCCCTATGGCTCGGCCTGACCATCGCCTTCACAAGGACGGCCTGGGGCTCATTTTCAGCGGCCAAGTTTCACCTGGCCTCCCGCCATCGAATTCCTCGCAACCTCATGGCATTCCTCGCCGACGCTCACCAGCATCGGGGTGTGCTGCGGCAAGTTGGAGCGGTTTACCAGTTTCGGCATATTGACCTGCAACGTCATCTCGCCAGAGCTGGGGATGATGGCTGATCACTGATTGACACGGGTCGGTGCAGAACAGGAGCGCAACCATTTCGCTCGGGCTTGGTGACATCGCCTTCCTCCTCGATCGGCGGCCGCGCCCCGTACGCCCCGCTTGATCTGCGCCCTGACGACACTTTCAGCCGCTTCCTCTTCGGCCGCGGCCTGTTTTGGGCCCGGATGGAAAAGGGGTTCCTGTCGATCCTGCCGCAGTGGGACGCTCTCGGTTGCTGCCCGGGCTGCCTCGATCAGTCCAGGTTCCCATCCTGCGAGTTGGTCGCGCAGGTCGGCGCGATGGCGTCGATCGGCTCCCTGAGGGCCCCACGAAAGCAGGACGACCATGAGTGACGCCCAGCGGCTTTGGAACGACTACGCCGCCTGCTGGTCGGCCGACCCCGCCGACCGGCTCGGCGCCCTCGGCGCGGTCGCGGTGGACGAGGTCGCCTACCGCGACCCCGGGACCGAGGTCGGCAGCCTGACCGAACTCGCTGCCTACATGGCTGGCTTCGCCCAAGCCTTCCCCGGCCACCGGTTCCGCATCGACGAAGTGCTGGAGCACCACGACCGCTCCCTCGCCCGCTGGACCCAGCTCGGCGGGCAGGACGAGACTGCGTCGACCGGCGTCAGCGCCGCCCGCCACCACGAAGACGGCCGCCTCGCCGACATCACCGGCTTCTTCCTCCCGGCCTAGCTGGACGAATGATTTCGAGTTATGGACAGGGTTGGAGGCTGTCCGTTGTCCACGACTGTCGGGTGCGGAGGCGCAGCCGGTCACGGGCTCTGCGGGAGGGTTGGTGGTGCACGTGGTTAGCCCGCCCACCGTCCCGTGAAGCCCGCCCATGAAGATGGTGCGGGCAGACACCTATCGCCTGCCCGCACCCGACAACCTGCCCTGAAGACCGCCGAGCGCGTCGCGATCGCCTACGGCGCCACCCTGGCGGTCCGGAACACGCCGCTCACACTGGCTGTAAAGGCGGTGCGGAGGAGTCCAGTGGTGATAGACGTGCGTGAGGAAGGGGCCTCCCGCAACGCACCCAGGCCGATGGCCGAGCTGCGCCACTTCACCATCGGAGCCCTCCGCCTGGCCAGCCACACCAACATCGCAGCCTGCCTCCTGTGTCACGCCCAGAACTCAACCACCCACTCGCCACGCTGGGCATCATGTGCTCACCGGACCAATCGCCCGAACGACGCCGTCCTGGAGTGTAGAAGGCGTTGATGCATTCAAAGAGCGATAGGTTCGACTTGGACCGGGTCGCGAAAATGAGGCAGCGGACACACTCGGTCCTGACCACTATCCACAGGGTCTCCGCCAGGGTGTTGCCGAACGATTACCCCACCGAGTCCATGAATGCCAGGGAATCGTCGCAACATTAAGGTTGTGAGCCGCACCTCCTTGGTGTTGGCTCCAATGACCCAGGCCGTGTGTCGGCTTCAATGGCCAGGCCGCATGTGATTACATCGTGGCGGCGAAGGTGAGGGCGATGGTAATTGATCTGCGCACTCGCACCTATCGGCTATCTGGCGGCATGTGCGCAGTGTTGTACCGGCGCGCCGGGAACCCTGCGTCTTGAGCAGACCGCTTATGAGGGAGGCGTGGTGGCAGGCTGATCAGGTGACGGCGGCGCACTCGCCTACCCCTCACTTTCTATTTCAACCCCTGACCTCTCCGGCGCACATGAGTGGATGGAAGGTCAGTCCCGGTCATTCGAGTAGCGTGGACCCTTCGATCCCGGGTGATGGCGTACATCTATTCCACAACGACGGGATTCGATTGGTGAAAGATAGCAACGACAATGCGCGTGCGGGACGAGTGCGAGGGAACTTGAGTAGGCGACGCCTTCTTCAAGGGACAGCGGGCACCTTCGGTGCCGCTCTAGCATCCGCCGGCATCTACGAGATGATCGACGGCATTGCGAAACCACCGGACCGGGCCGCTGTCGCCGACATTCCACCAATTCAGGAACAATACATCCTGCAGAATGAGCAGGTCGTCAAGGTCGATGGCTCTGGCGTGAAGAGTAGCAACGGCACGGTTGCGGTCCGGGTGCCAGCCCTGCACGATCATGTCATTACCGCAAGGCTGAATGTGCCAGCGAAAGCCAAGGAGTTGCAGGAGGCGCAGCACCACCTCGAGTCCGCCCTCCTAGAGCTGGAACGCAAATTTCCGCCCACTCCCACAGGAGTGGCCACCACGGTAGCCTGGGGACTTTCCTACTTCCAGCACTACATCCCAACCCTGGGCAAGACTTCAGGCTTCTTCAAGGCGGGAACACCTTACCCAGCGTATCTGCCGGTCGATTTGATGACCTCCAAGACGGAGGGCCGTACCGTATATGCACTGCAGGAGGCCAGGACGTTCCCCAGCGACCAGCCCCCACCTGGTTTCGGGCCGGTCCGCTTGGAACAGAATGACGTGGCCGTACTGCTCCGCAGTGACTCGCTCGCCAACATCAAGGCAGCCCAAAACGCCCTCTTCGGGCCCGGAAGCAACCAGGCGGGCAGCCTGTTCAAGGTGACGAGTATCCGCCAGGGCTTCTCCGGGGGCGGTTTCTACGGGCAGCAGAGCCTGCCGAGCAAGCTGGCGCTCGCAGCTGGTATCCCCGGTGCAGCGTCGATTCCTCGACAGGCGCAGGGCTTCCTCGGCTTCGCCACCACCCTGGACTCAAATATGGGACCCGGAAACATCGCCAATCTGGAGACCCTGCCTGGCTTCACCAATCAGTGGCCCAATGGTTACTTCAAACAGGGGACCACAATGCATCTCTCACACCTGTTTCAAGATCTGGTGACCTGGTACGAACAGAACTTCCCTAAGTACGCGGATCGCGTCCAGGCGATGCTCCAGCCCGGCCTCTGGCCCGCGCCGGGTACGCTTGCCCTCCAACCGCCGGGGCAGAGTGAGGCCGAAGTGGCGCAAGGGGTGCAGCGGTACCACGCCTACGGCCACACCGGGAGCATGTCAAACGTGGACAGCACCACATCAACGACGACCAGCAATTACGGGAAGGCCTACCCCACGGGGACGACCATCCCCGTGCGCGGCGATTTTGACACACTGGACAATCCGTTCCACTACACATCCGATCCGACGGCAGACCACTACAGCAGGAAGCCGGCGGCCGGGTTGCACTTCATTTCGTTCCAGCCGACGATTGCATTCTTCAATCTCGTTCGGCTCTCGATGGACGGCCACTATCCCGATATGACACTCCCGGTCGCACCGCGCAGCCCACACGCCGGCATCAACTCGGTCCTGCAAACGACCCACAGGCAGAATTATCTGGTTCCACCACGTCGCCATCGCTCCTTCCCTCTCGCTGAGTTCCTTGTCTGAGGCCGTGTTTGAGATCTGCCGTGTCTCGTTGCTGAAGCGCTCGTTGAGCTTGCGGTGAGCAGTGTTGGGGGTGGGTATCCGTCGGACCTGACGGATGAGCAGTAGGCACTGGTGGAGCCGTTGCTCCCGCCAGCGCGGGTGGGCCCGAAAGGTGGTCGACGGGAGAAGCATCCGCGGCGGCGGATCCTCGACGCGATCTTCTACGTGGTGCGGACTGGGTGTGCCTGGCGGCAGCTGCCGAAGGACTTCGCGCCGTGGCCGACGGTGTACTGGTACTTCACGTGGTGGCACGACGACGGCGCCGTCGAGCGTATCCATGACGCCCTGCGCAGCAAGGTCCGTGAAGCCGACGGCCGCGACGCGGAGCCGAGCGCGGGCCTGATCGACTCCCAGTCCGTCCGCACCGCGGATACCGTCCCCGCTGCCACCAGGGGCTTCGACGCGGGCAAGAAGGTCAAGGGCCGCAAGAGGTGCATCGTCACCGAAACCCTCGGCCTGCTCCTGGCTGTCCACGTCGTCGCGGCAAGCGTCCAGGACCGCGACGGCGCGAAGCGGCCGCTGTTGTGGACCAGGCTCGACCACCCCGAGGTCCGGAAGGTCTGGGCCGACCAGGGCTTTGCCGGCCGCCTGGTCGACTGGGCCACCCAAATCCTCGGCCGCGAGCTGGAGATCGTCCGCAAGGATCCCGACCAACGCGGCTTCCAGGTCCAACCCAAGCGCTGGGCGGTGGAACGCACCTTCTCGTGGCTCACCGCTCACCGGCGCCTCGCCAGGGACTACGAGACCAGCGTCGCCCACTCGGAGACCATGATCCGCTGGGCAATGATCGGCATCATGGTCCGCCGACTCACCCGCGGCTGTCCCGCCGCGCGGCCTGGCCCCAAGCCGTTGATCCAGGTGAGGTCGCACGCCGGTACTGTCCGGGCGTGACCAGTGATGCTGCTGCCCCAGGTGGGGCCTGGAATGGCGCCGCGGTGCGCTCGCGTGTTGCCGCAATGACCCTGGAAGACCCCGAACGTTGCCGCTTCGGCGCTTCTCACCACGGGTACCGGCTTCACGCGCCCCTGGCGGAGGAGTCGATCCGACACTGCGAGCAGCTGCACAGCATCACTCTTCCTGCTACCTACCGAAGCTTCCTGAGCACATGTAGGTTCGCATTTCGCGTGTCCCTTTCTCGTTGACGATCGCCTTTGTCCGGCCCAAGGGACAGGGCGATGAGACGCACTCTGTTTTGATCGTTTACGTGTCGGGGTGCTGCTCTGCGCTGCCGCCACGCTCTGGATCCCGCTGGGTGATGGTCTGCCATGGGGGTCGGAAGCGTCCGCCGCCGGTCGGGCGGAGTGTCTATGAGGCGTCGCGAGTGAAACGCCAGGCTCCGTAGGTGAGGGCGAGTGCGAGGTAGAGGGCGAGGTCGAAGAGGGCGAAGGAGAGGGAGGGGGTGCGTTCCGGGTGGAGGGGGTGTGGGTGGAGCTGGCCGAGGGTGTCCGCGGCGTTGCTGAGCATGAGCTTGCTGGGCAGGGAGGACCAGCCTTCGACGGCTTTGGCTGCGCCGTAGCCGAGATAGACCAGGGCGAATAGCGCGGCGATGGCTCCGGCGGTGTGTCGGATCACGGCCCCGAGGCCGTAGCCCACGACGGTGACGACGAACAGGTAGAGCCCGGCACAGGACACGGCGCGAAGTACGCCTGGAGTGCCCAGGCCGACGTCGAGGTGCTTCTTGGCCAGGACGGCCTGTCCGATGAAGAAGCTGGTGAACGCGGTCAGTTCGCCCAGCAGCAGGGCGAATCCGCCGATGACGAGGGTCTTGGCGGTGTAGGAGAGCGCGCGCCGGGGTGTCGCGGTCAGCGTCGAGCGGATCAGTCCGGTGGTGTACTCGCTGCTGATGCCCAGTACGCCGAGGACGCCGAAGGCGAGGACGGCGAAGGCGAAGCCGGAGAGTGAGTCGCCCACCGGGTCGAACTGGGCCCGGTCGGCCGTCGTCATGTGCGGCCAGGCGTTGGCGGTGTGCGCGACGTCCATGATGCTGAGCGCCAGGCCGAATGCCACGGCGATGAGGGCGGTGATCCAGGTCGAGCGGAGGGAGCGCAGCTTGATGACCTCGCAGGCCATGGCGCCTGTCAGTGCGGTCGGCATCAGTGGCCCGTCCCTTCGGTCCGGTATTCCACGGCGGATTCGGTGAGGTTGAGGTAGGCGTCTTCCAGTGAGGCTCCGGCGGGAATGAAGTCGGTGATCGGGACATCGGCGAGCAGACGTCCTCGTCCGATGACGAGAAGGTGGTCGACAGTGAGTGCCATCTCGCTCATCAGGTGGCTGGAGACCAGGACGGTGCGTCCTTCGCCGGCCAGCGACCGCATGAGGCTCCGGATCCACCTGATGCCCTCCGGGTCCAGGCCGTTGGCGGGTTCGTCGAAGATGAGCACGGGCGGGTCGCCGAGCAGGGCGGCGGCGATGCCCAGGCGCTGCTTCATGCCGAGCGAGTAGGTGCCAATCCTGCGTTGGGCGACGTCGGCGAGGCCGGTGAGGGCGAGTACCTCCTCGATTCGGCTGCGTCGGATGTGGTTGGTGGCCGCGAGCGCGGCGAGATGTGCCCGCGCCGTACGGCCCGGGTGGACGGCCCCGGCGTCAAGGAGCGCGCCGACGCGGCGCAGCGGCTGTTCGGCCCGGCGGTAGGGCACGCCGTCCACCAGGGCGCGGCCGGCGTCCGGGGTGTCCAGGCCGAGGACGGCCCGGATGGTGGTCGACTTCCCCGCACCGTTGGGACCGAGGAAGCCGGTCACGCGGGCGGGCTGGACCTCGAAGGTGAGGTCGTCGACGGCGACCTTGCGGCCGAAGCGTTTGGTGAGGTGTTCGCATCGAATCACGTCCATGACGATGCCGGGACGGGCAGGACGCTTCATCTGCCCGCAGGCAGGTCTTTTCGGGCCCGGGTCTGCCGTACGGCATAGGGCCCGCGGACGATGTGGGCATGACCGGCAGGCGCATAGGCTCAGGTCGTGGAACGGAAGACACATGCGGCCCCGGAGTCGTTCCGGCCCTATTGGCCGGAGGCTCTTGCTGTCCTGTCGTTGGCGGTGTGCGGCCTGGCGCCATGGCATCCGCAGGCGATCTTCTGGGGCGGGTTGCCGCTCGCCTTCGCGCTCTTCTGCGTCACGTCCCTGCGCCCGGCCCGCAGCGCGGGAATCGCCCTGGCCGCGGCCCTGGCGATGGCGGTGTCCACCGGCCTGCCCAGGTTCGAACACACCGGGGCCGTGGTGCCCTTCGCTCTGCTCTTCGCCGTCGCCTGGGCGGTGGGCTTCGCGGTCGGCCAGCGGCGCCGGTATCTGCACACGCTGGTGCGTCAGGAACGCGACCGCGCCGATCGGGAGGCGGCTGCGGAACGGCTGCGGATCGCCCGCGAGTTGCACGACAGTATCGCCCACTCTATGAGCGTGATCTCCGTCCAGGCATGCTTCGGCCGTCTGGTGCTCGACGACCGTCCCCAGGACGCGCGCAGCGCGCTGGAGGCGATCGAGACCACCGGCCGGGAGACTCTCGTCGAGCTGCGCCGCATGCTCGGCGTGCTGCACGACGACACCCACGACGCGGGCCGGGCCCCCGCCCCAAAACTCGCGGACCTGAACCGTCTCACCGAACGGACCCGGCGTCCCGGCCTGCGGATCGACCTCGCCGTCACGGGGCACGTCAGGCCCCTGCCCCCAGGGCTGGAGGCAGCCGCGTACCGGATCGTCCAGGAAGCGCTGACCAACGTGGTCAAGCACGCCGACGCGAGCAACGCGCACGTCACCGTCGCATACGGACCCTGCGAGCTGACCCTCACGGTGACCGACGACGGCAGCATCCGGCCGGCCCCGGGCCGCACCGGGCGCGGGCTGCCCGGGATGCGTGAGCGCCTCGCCCTCTACGGCGGCATCCTGCAGGCGGGACCGGCCGCGACCGGCGGGTTCCGGGTGCGGGCCAGCATCCCCGTGGACGGGCCGCAGCCCAGTGCTGCGGCGCGGGAGCGGCCGTGACCATCCGGGTCCTGGTCGCCGACGACCAGCAGCTGATCCGCATCGGCCTGGCCGGAATCGTGGACACCGCCCCGGACCTCAAGTCGATCGGCAGCGTCGCAACGGGCCGGGACGCCGTCGCAGCCGCCGCCGAACACCGGCCCGACGTCGTCCTGATGGACGTGCGGATGCCCGAGATGGACGGCATCGAAGCCACCCGCCGTATCACCGCCGCCGGCCACGCTCGTGTCCTGATGCTCACCACCTTCGACCTGGACGAGTACGTCTTCGGCGCACTGCGTGCCGGGGCCAGCGGCTTCCTCCTGAAGGACGCTCCGCACCTCGACCTGTTGTCCGCCGTCCGCACCGTCGCCCAGGGCGAGGCGCTGCTCGCGCCGCGCATCACCAAACGGCTCATCGCGGCGTACGTCAACAGGCCGGCACAGCCACCGCGCGGTCAGACACCGCTGCGGCTGCCCGAGGCCGTCACCACCCGTGAACGCGAAGTGCTCCTGCTCGTCGCCGAAGGACTCACCAACGCCGAGATCGCCGAACGGCTGTACATCGGCGCGGGCACGGTGAAGACCCATGTCGCCCGGCTGCTGACCAAACTCGATGCCCGCGACCGCGTCCAACTCGTCATCCACGCCTACCGCAGCGGCCTCACTGGCTAGTCCGCCCAGCCCACGCCCCCCGAAAGCCCAAGATGGTGAGACACGACGCCGTGGCCCGCAAATGAGACAAACCGCAAGTACCCAGGTCGCCACAGCGGAGCGGGACATTCCAATTGAGGGCCTACAGCACAGTCGCGGACGGTGGAGCGGGGCCGGACTACGGGCTCTTGGGCCTGGCAGAAGAAGTAGACGAGGAAGAGGCCCTGCACGATCTTCGGGCAGAGTGTCTGCATGTGGGCTTTCTGGCGAGTGCGTTCGCGCACACCACCGAATGGCATGGACCGGGCCGGGAAGGCAACGCTGACTACTCCGTCGCGGGGACACGTGTCCTCGGCGAGTCTGGTTGCGGCACCTTCTCCCGCCTGGTCATCGCGGGGAGTAATGCCGGACAAGTGTGGCTCGATGACCGCGCCTGGGGTGGTCTCACCCCAGGACCAGACTTTCGCGAGTGGTACACCGCATGGCTGGCATCCCAGTAGATCTCAAACGCGGTCTGACGCAGGGCCGAAATCCCGAAGGTCTCGCCGACGTCGTGCTCACCGGCCTTCTCAGCTGGTGACGCCCCCCCAGCGCGGTGCCCGACGACGGCCGTGATCGGCTGGCCGTGGTGAGGCCAGCCGGTGGCGGCGGTGATCTGGGGTTCAGTACGGGAGAGGCGTAGTAGAGGATGCGCCAGCTGGTGATCTGGGTGGCGCACAGGGCAGGCAGCGCGGCGCGACCGTGACCGGACCCCCGTGCCAGTCGCGGCCCCGCTGGTGTGGAGTTCGGTCATCGGCGGATCAGCAGCAGCCGACCGCGGGGGCCGCTTTCGCGTCCGTCCCGGTGGGGGCCGCGCAGCAGGCGCTGCCCTGCTGTTTGGCCAGGGACTCGGCGTCGGCCTTGACGACGTAGACCTCCCACGGCTCCTGGCCCCGGCCGTGGACCTAGACCTTGTCCTGCACGGCGTAGCAGCAGGTGGTGTCGTTCTCCACGTCCGTTGTCAGGTCCTGGTCCGCGAGTCGGGTGGTGTCCGGGTGGACGGCTTCTGTGGATTCGACTTCGACGCCGAGGTGGTCCATCCGTGTGGCCTCGCCCTAGGTGCCTTCGATCAGGACGAGCTTGAGCGGGGGTTCGGCGATGGCGAAGTTGGCGTATCCGTCGCGGAGTTTGGCGGGTTCGGTGCCGAACAGCTTGCTATCGAGGCGAAGACCGAGGGCCGACGCCCACCAAGCCGAGCACCGAAGCCGAGGAATCGGGCGACAAGGGCGTCGACCTGATGGCCGCCCTCCAGGAAAGCGTCCGCAAGGCCCAGGCCGCGCGACGAGGACGCCGGCGGCGATGCCGAGGTCCACGAGGTGTCGAAAAGGCCAGCGGCCAGGAAGCCAGCGTAGAAGACACCCGACAAGAAGACCGCGAAGAAGACCGCGACGGCAAAGAAGCCGGCCCGACGGCAGCGGGGCGCCTAGGACGACGTTCCGCCGGGATGGCGCAGCCCGGAGTGTCCGACGGCACGGCGCCCGGCCCAAACAAGGCCGTCGTCCAGGACGGAGCCCGCCGCTGCACGGTGAAGTGCCGTCTGAACTCCTGATCAAGAGGATTCTGCGCAGCTGCTCGGTCGCCTGGTCAGCTCGCCGTGCTGGCCGACTCCTGCTCGCGGTGGTGCTTGAGCGCATCGCGGGCGGCCTGTACATCGTCGGGAGCGAACTCGGTTCAGTACGGGTGGCACACGAGAACCTCAGCGAGTTCGAGTTTTCTCGCCCGCAGCCGGGCGATCTCCGCGGCGTCCTCCGGGTCCCAGCCGGGCGAGGCGGGACGGGACGCCGGCCGCACGCGTTCTCGTGCGTCTCCCACGCGTCCATCGGCTCCACCGACCACGGCACCTTTTCGAAGAGAGCTCGGAGGTCGACGCGGACCTGATCAAGCTCGTTCTGGGCGTCGATCAGCAGCGGGGGAAAATTTGTACCTTGCCACGCCCCTAGGTTACGTCTGTTCGAACCGGATCTCCGCCCGCCCAGGGCGGATTGCGGCAGCTCCTGCGCCTTCATGATGTCCCCGCACCGGCTGGTGGATCGGCTGCTGATGTCTCTGTGAGTGGTTGCGCGGGCGTATCGGTGGCCGGGGTCTGGCTGAAGTAGGCGAGGACATCGGTGGCCTGTGCTTCCCGGAGGGCTCTCCGTTCGTGGGGCCCGCGCAGGAGCTTGTTCCACGCGTCGACGAGCTGTGTTGCATGGCCGATCCCGACGATGATGACCACGACACAGCTGCCCCACCAGGGGGCGCCCGCCACTGCTCCGAGCAGGCCGCCCGTGATGCCGCTGGTGACTGCGGGAGCGTTCATGCCACGCACCGGGCGGTGCAACGGCTGCAGAGCCGGCCTGCGCCGCCTTCGCGGGACACGCTGAGTGGACGCGAGAGCACGTCAGGGCTCCTCGGATACGGAGGAAGACGATGGCGGACACCTGCCTGGTGTCGTCCGCGGGGGAGCGCGCCGCGCGGTCGGCCATACGGCTATCTGTGATGAGAGCGTCCCTGATGAGCTGAAAGCCCCGCCCGAAGGTGACGTGCTGCCAACGTACTGAGCATCCCGCATGCCGTTCCCCCTCCGCTTGGCATGAGCGTTCCCGGACACCCCGACCTACGACCAGCAGCGGGCCGGTAGCGGAGAGCGCTATGACGAGACCCCCTCCTGCGGGCCGCACATTGAGAACGTAAGGAGCCGGCACCCTGCGGGAGATGGCAGAGCTGTTGAGGGGCGCAGCCCTGGGAGGGTGGGATCACGGGAGGACTCCGGAGGAGATCGGGAGCGCGGACGAACGCGCAGAGGAAACAGGAAGCGGGCTGCCACTGGTCGGCCATGAGCACGATGAGGCAGCCGACGGATATCCGCGCAACTGCGGGACCGGGAGGACACTGCCACTGACTGGCCCTTCATCCGATGGTGCTGACCTGCGGATTCTCCGCAGATCGAAACCTGGGTGGGCCTCGAAGTGGCACTAGCGAGTCGATTGCCCGAGCGGGCTCTGCCACGGCCACCTTGCGAAGGGCCGCCCGATACTTCATCGGCGGGCTACTCACGCAACGTCTGGAGGCAGCCTCGGGACTGCCTTGCAACGCCGAGGTGCACGGTCCGACACGGGCCACCGAACGGCGCTGCGGTCGGCGCCGCCGGTGGCACAGTGGTGCCATGTGCGGCCGCTACGTCTCCACCCGCAGTCCCGAGGACCTGGTCCAGCTCTTCCAGGTCACCGACTGGCGTGCCGAGGAGGCGCTGGCGCCGAACTGGAACGTCGCCCCGACCGACAACGTGTGGGCCGTCCTCGAGCGCATGCCGCGCGACCAGACCGATGCCACCGTGGTGGAGCGGGAGTTGCGTCCGCTGCGCTGGGGTCTGGTGCCGTCCTGGGCGAAGGACATGAAGATCGGCGCGCGGATGATCAACGCGCGGGTGGAGACCGTGCACGAGAAACCCGCCTACCGCCGCGCATTCGCCAAACACCGCTGCCTGCTGCCGGCCGACGGCTTCTACGAATGGGAGCAGGCCAAGGACCCCGGCACGGGCAAGGCCCGCAAGCAGCCGTACTTCATCCATCCAGAGGACCAGCAGGTGATGGCGCTCGCCGGCCTGTACGAGTACTGGCGCAACCCGGAGGTCAAGCAGGACGACGACCCCGCCGCCTGGTTGACGACCTGCACCATCATCACCACCGAGGCCACCGACACGGCCGGCCGGGTTCACCCCCGCATGCCGCTCGCCCTCACACCGGACCACTACGACGCATGGCTCGACCCCCACCACCAGGACCCCGACGAACTGCGGGCGCTGCTCACCCAGCCCGCCAACGGCCACCTGGACGCCCGGCTCGTCTCCACCGCCGTCAACAACGTCCGCAACAACGGCCCGCAGCTCCTCGACGCGTTCACTGCGTAGGTGTTGTCGCTCGGCGGCCGAAGGCGCTTCTGAAGCGCGCCGCGATATCTAGATGATCTATTCCAAGGGGTTCGGTGGTTCGTGCGTCGAGCGTGGATACCGCTCGCTCACGGTCAGGCGCTGTCCGGTGCTGCAGAGATCAGTCGTGCCGCTGGTGGTAGCGGTGCGTGCTGAGGGCAGGCTTCGAACGCCTGGATCGCCAACGCTGCGAAGCGTCGGGAGGCCATGACCTGGGTGTCGGTCGATCTGGTGTGGATCCCCTTGTTGGCCATGAGGATGAGAATGAGGTCGTCCAGGACGAAGTCGGACCGCAGGTGCCCTGCGTCCTTGGCCCGCTGGGCCAGTCCCGCGACCGCTTTCACCGTGTACTCCCGGCCCGCGACATCCGACGCCCCTGGGAAGGTCGACATGAAGGCTTCGCTGAAACCCCGATCCCGCGCGTGCAGCTCACAGATCTTCTCGATCACCAGGCAAAGGCCACGCCACGGATCGGGATCGGCGCACCCGTCGTCGACGATGGTGCGACATGCGCGCAACTGGTCCGCGAAGGCTTCGGTGGCCAGCACCTGCTTGGTCGGAAAGTGACGGTACAAGGTGGCAGGTCCGACCCCCGCGCACCGGGCGATCTCCCGCATCGGCACGTCCAGGCCGTCGGTGGAAAACAGTGCCCGGGCCGCGTCGAGGATGCGCTCGCGGTTGTCCAGCGCGTCGGAACGCAGGGTGTGAGGCAAACGGTCGATCATGCTCTCACTTTACCTAAACGGACGGGGGCGTCCGTTAGCGTTCAAGGCGTAGCAGCTCACCGAGATCAGCGGGGGCGCACAGCACCGGAACCGAACCCCTGCCGCGCCGTGAACCCCCTCCCGCCGTTGGCGGCGATCGGCGGCGGGTACTGAGCACGACCGCACTTGATCGGTCCGAGAACATGGGAGACGACACTGAAGGCAATCGCGATCCAGACGTACGGAGGTCCTGAAGGTCTGGCTGTTGTCGACCTGCCGGCTCCCGCACCTGCTGCCGGACAGGTGGTGATCGCCACCGAGGCCGTGGGCGTCGGTGGAGTCGACACTGTGATCCGAAGCGGGGCCCTGGCCGCCTACGGCTTCAAGGAGGGCCACATCCCGGGCAGCGAGGTGGCGGGCACCGTGACCGCGGTCGGTGACGGCGTCGACGCCTCGTGGATCGGCGGGCGGGTGTGGGCCTTCACCGGCACCGGCGGAGCCTACGTCGAACAGGCCCTCGCACCGGTCGAGGAGATCGTCCTCCTGCCCGTGAACCTGTCCGCAGTCGATGCGGTGACACTCGGCAGTTCCGGCGTGGTGGCCCACTTCGGGCTCCGCCACGCCCACTTCGCCCCCGGGGAGACGGTCCTGGTGCGTGGTGCGGCCGGTAGCATCGGGATCATGGCCGTGCAACTCGCCGCTCGCGGCGGCGCCGCCGCGGTGGCGGTCACCACCTCCTCGGCCGAGCGCGGCGAGCAGCTGCGACGCCTCGGCGCGACCCACGTGCTGGACCGCTCCGGTGACGGAGGGGAACCAGCTCCCGCGGGGTATGACGTCATCATCGACGTGGTGGCCGGCAAGGACATGCCGTCGTTCTTCGACCGGCTCAACCCGAACGGCCGCATGGTGGCCGTGGGCGCGGTCGCAGGCCAGCCACCGGCGGACTTCGGCACGAAGATCATGGCGGCGTTCCAGAAGTCGATGTCCTTCGCCGCTTTCAGCGCAGCCACCGTCACCGGAGCCGACCGGCGTGCCGTGCGGAGCGAGCAGTTCGCCGCAGCGAGCCGGGGTGAGATCGAAACAGTGGTGCACGAGGTGCTGCCACTGGACGCAGCCGTGCTGGCGCACCAGAAAATGGACGCGGGCGAGGTCTTCGGCAGGATCGTGCTGACACCGTAGTCGAAGGTACCCACGCCGGGATTGCCACTGTCACCCCTGCTCAGTCGAGGCGAGGGAGTCCAATGTCGGTGCGTGAAGAAAGAGTTGGACTCCCTCGCGACCGCGCTCTACGTGAAGACCGATGATCTGCTGAAGGGTTCGCCGCAGTGCGGGCCATGCGGCCGGCCGTGGGCATCGCGCCGCGGCTCAGCGACGCCGAGTTGGTGACCCTGGCGATGATGCAGGCCATGCTCGGCTTCACCTCCGAGGCACGGTGGCTGCGGCACGCTCACGCCCACCTGCGGTACCTCTTCCCCAACCTGCTCAAGCAGCCCGGCTACAACAGGCGCCTGCGCAAGTCCGCAGACCTCGTCCGCCACGTGACCCGCACGCTGGCCCGGGACACCACATTGTGGAGCGACGACGTATCGGGCGTGGACTCCACGCCGGTTGAGTGCGGCCGTTCCCGTGAGACCGTCAAGCCTCCGACCTGGCCGGATGGGTGCTGGTCAGGCTGCCAGGCCATGTCCGGGGCGATGTAAGTGGTGGGGTCCGCGGGGGTGCCGTCCTGGCACTCCAGGCAACTGCGAGTGTGCGCAGTGGTACTGGGGCAGTGCGGTTGTTCCGGAGGTGCGCTATTCCAGGCCCGTTGCTCGGTTTGCGCGCGTTCCGATTCGGATTGCCCGGCGCGGAGGGTTATGGCGGCGGTCACATTGGCGGGGCTTGATCGGCGCGGGTTGAGGTGACGCGTTCAAGGTCCGATGCGGGGTGGGAACGCGTGAACCGGAAACAGCTGTGGTTGATGGTCAGCGGCGTCACGGCAGCTGTCGCGCTGCTTTCTGCTTGCACCGGTTTCGACGATGCAGCGGGTCCGGAGTCGTCTCCGCCGGCGAGTGGCTTCGCGGCCAAGTCCGCGAATCCGATGTCCGAGAAGGTGGCAACGGTCGAGAAGGTCAAGTCCGCTGTGGAGTCGAGGCTTTCCGTGCACGAAGAGCGATTTGGCTCTGGTGGCAATTCGCTCTGCTCAACGGCGTCGCCCAAGATGTTCACGCAGGAGTGCGGCGTCGCGGCGAAGGCGACGAGCGAGGATGCGTCGTTTGCCCTGACGCAGATCAGTGGCCGGGACGGCTTCGCCACCCTGCGCTCGGTCGCGGAGAAAATCGAGAAAGCCGCCGTTACGTATCAGGAGCTGGGCTGCGCGACGAACCCGGCGGAGGCTGCCACTCGCCATGCGTGCCTGGAGCCGGCGGCTGTCCTCGCCCAGGGATTCCCGGACCTCCGTGACGGCGCCAACCTCGGCCTGGCTGGCAAGTAGCCGCGCCCTACCTGCGGCGGCAGTGGTCACTCGGCTGTGAGCTGCGTGGGGATGCGGTCGGCGGTTCGAAGCTTCTGCAGACCCGGGGGTGTTGAGGCACCTGCGGGGACTCCGAGCGAGGCCCCCGATTGCGGGTCCGCCGACAGTGACATGGGCAGGCCCGCGCTCAGCGACGTGGGGCGGCCGGGCGGGTCCGACCGCGACAGTCATTCAGTCAGTGCGTCGCGGTGATAGGAAGCCAGGACTTCTTATGGGCGGACATCCGGCCTGCCGGCCAGCAGCTGCGGGCCCTCGGCGCGGAGGATGGCCGCTCTCTGAGCGTGGTCCGAGCCAGTGGTACCCGATGCGCCGGGACCACTGGCTTCTGGTCACTGCCATGGTGTGAATGGTTGTCGCGCGGCGGGGGGTCAGAGATGACGCGCCACGAAATCGGCCACCTGGGTGCCGAGTTGCTGGCCCGCGCGGTTGTCGAGGGAGGTGTGCTGGCCGGACCAGATCCGGCTGAGCCACGCTTCGGTGGCGGCGTCCTGGAAGCCGGCGAAGGTTCGGGTGGCGCCCTTCGATGTCACCGCGAGATGGTGCCGCGCACCGTAGAACCCAGCGAGCGTCGTTGCCGCAGCTTGGCTGAGAGCGCCGTGAGCGCCGGGATATGACGGATCGGGTGCGGTCGGCAGCAGGGGGGTCCAGTTGGGATCGCCGACGATGCTCGGGTTGTAGTGCGTACCGCCGAGCCGGATGGCGTTCACGGGCCGCCATACGCGGTAGGCGTACTTGGCGTCGTACATCGCGATTGTGGTGTCGGCGAGGGACAGGTCGAGCCGGGCGAAGACCTTCACCGCCTTCTCCAGGCTCGCGTTCTGGGAGGTGACAAGGCCCTGCGCGACCTGGTTCCAGACGTTCCAGACGGGTGCCGCCGCCCAGAACTTCGCGGCTGCCGTCTGATCGGGGGTGCGGGTGGTGCTGGTCTTGCTCCCCAGGCTCTTGACCTCGTTCAAGGCGGTGGCGTAGGCGGCGCCGCTCACGGCCGGCGGCGGTGCCGGGCGGAACTGGCGTCCGCTGGCCAGCACGAACGGCTTGACCGAGCCCCAGTTGGTGAACACCGGTGCCGGGAACTTGGGAGGGGTGGGCCGGTAGTCACCGGCCTTGTTGCCGGGGCGGAACCGCGGCGGCTCGGCTGAGGACCCGTCGTTGGACCGCAGGCTGATCAGTCGGCGGGCGACCGCGGCTCCCACACCAATGCCCGCCTGCTTGCCCGGGACGTTGGGAATCGCGGACAACTGGCTGCTCAGCCGCTGGTCCACGCCTGCGCGCTTGGCCGGGTACAGGGCGACCAGCACATCGTGGGCCGCCTGGTCCGCTGCGGCATCCGCACGAGCGCCTCCTGGCGCCGACACCGAGAACACGTAGGCGGGGCCGGCCCGGGTGATCGATACCACGGCGTCGTACTCGGCGGCCTGGAGAAGCGCGAAGCTGCGCGTGGGTTGGACGCTGGACGGCTGCGCCTTCGGATCGCCGAGGATGGTGATGAGCTCGCGGTTCCACTCCACGACCGACATCCCCGACCCCGTCGCGACGGTGCGCAGGGCCGGCGGGTGAGCGGCGGTGGACCCGAAGGCCGGGCTGGTGAGTCCGGCTGCCAGCACGGTTCCGGCAAGTATGGCGAGTGTCTTCTGCTTTCCACCCATGTTCTGTGGCTCCTTGTCACTGGTGGTGGGCTGTGGCAACTGGCGGTCATGCACGTGGTTCATCTGGGCCAGCTACGCGGGCGTGATGGTGTCGGAGTGGTGCGGGCCGGCCGCCAGGTCGGGATGGCGGCGGTCGTGGCGGAGGAGTTGTTCGGCGGTTTCTGCGACCGGGCCGGGGCCGGGGTCGTCCAGGGCCATCCGGTCCATGAGGGCGGTCCGGCGTAGCAGCCAGGCGCGTTCGGCGGCCGTCGCATCGATTGGGGGCCGTGTGAGGGGCCTGGCCTGGCGGCCGTCGCGTTCGGCTCCGAGGGCGAGCACTTGGTGCATCGTGCGGCGCAGATCTGGCGCATTCGCATATGCCTCGTGCGGGGGCGGGGCGTCGATGCCCTTGCCGCTGTTCGGGGTGACGTCCACGCTCACACCTCCGCCGGTACGCAGGGACCGGCGCCGCACCGTTGACACAGCACCGTGTCGTGGTGGGGGCCTCCGTGATCGAGGGCCGATGGGTGTGCCGTGGACCGCATGGGTACGTGGACCGGGCCCGGGCGGCCGTCGATGGGGCACGGCTTGTGGGTCGCGAAGACCCACTCGGCGGGGGCGTCGGGTGACCCGGCGCCGTGGCCGCCCCCGGTAGCCCGTCGCTGTGCTGTAGTGCCGGCCCCGGCAGGGGGTCGCAGCTCGTGCGGAGCGTACGGTCCGGTCATGGCGAGCACCTCAGGCAGGCGCGGACTTCGCGGCCGCTGCGTGTCTGGCGGATCTCGGTCGACTGGGCGAGGTACTGGACGATGCCGGTGCCACGGCCGTGTTCGTCGGGGGCGATGTCGGGGCGATGGCGTTCCACGGCCGCGCCGGAGTCAGTGACCACAATGTGCAGAGTGTCGTGGTCGAGGGCGAGCAGCAGGGTCATGCGCTCATGGCCGTACTGGGCGGCGTTGGCGGCGAGTTCGTCGACGATGAGAACGGCGGAGTCCCGCTCGCTTGTGGGCACACTCCAGGTCTCCAGCAAATCGGCCGCGAAGTGACGGGCGGCGGAGACGTGCGCCTCCTGCGCCGGCAGGGTGCGCAGTGCCTGGCGGCGGCAGGGCCGGCCAAGCAGTGAAGTCGGGCTGGCGGAATCGGTCACAAACATGTTCTTGGCTCTTCTGTGGATTGGCTGAGACCGGAACGGGGTGACCGCAAATAATGTCGGGGGCGGTCGGTAGGCCGGATCCTGATCCTGCATGGGCGCGCTCATTCAGTTCCACGGACGACGCATGCCGGACGGTTCGACCTATTCGCCTCTTTTATTCGGATTCTTGCGAGTCATGTCAATGTCGGCGCCTGTCTGGGCTCAGCCGCTTCTGCCCAGAGCTCGCTGCCGCACTGCCGGACCGGGCACCGGCAGCTCGGTCCCCTCGCCCGTGGTCTTCCGGACGGCCCTGCGGGAGCGTCGCGCCGTAGAGCGGGACGGACATCCCTGCCCGCATCTCGGCTGGGCTGCGGTCCTCGGCGTGCAGACGTGCTGGATCCTCTTCTCCGGGCTGTACGGACTTCGGGGAAAAAGTAGAGTTGTGCACGCCCCGTCGGCCCACTCACCCGGTCCACCGGTCTTGAGGCCGCACGGGTGTTGTCGACTGCCCGAGGCCCCTCTCCGCTGAGGGCCCGGCCTTTCGAAGGCGACGTCTTCTTGGCCTCTTGTGCCACCATGCGCTCACGCCCGGCTGTTGTCGTCATGTCACTGGGCGGCCGGGCCGTCCCGTGACATGACCGCCACGGCCTGGCCTCACGCCCGAATGGTCACCAGCTTCTGACCGTTGCCTGCGAGGATCTCAAAGTGCTCGATGGCTCCCGGAGCCATGTCGACCGCCCCTGGGATCGTGGTGCCGGGAGGGTACTCGCCTGCCCGCCAGGTAGCGCCGTCCGCCCTGGCCCCGCCGGGCCCGACCGCCTGCAGCCGGCAGGTGATTCCGGCGGGTGCCTCCCTGGCGGAGATCTGCAGGAGACTGCCCCAGGCAGAGGGCGAGACCTTCACCGAGGCGGAGACACCGGTGGTGGGATCGCTTCCGGAGAAAGTGCGCCAGGTAGTCGACCCGGGTGGCTTCGCCTGACTGCCCACGGATCCGGCAGCCGCAAGCCACGTGCCGCCGGCCGCTGCCGCGATGAGCATCAGCGAGACTGCAGCGCCAGCCAGTTGCAGACGCCAGGACTTGCGGCGCCGGGCCGCGGCCTGCTGGAGCAGCCTCTCCAGCACACCCCCCTCTGGCGTCTGCGACACCGCGGGCACGGCGGGCCGTTCGGGCAGGGAGCCCTGCGCGCTTTCGGCTGCCCGTGCCACCAGCCGGTCGGTCAGGTCCCTGTCGGCCGTCGGCACCGTCTGGCCTGAGGCTTCGGCTTCGGTCACCGTCGTCAGCAGCGCGGGCAGTCCCGCCAGCTGGGCGTGTTCGGCCTGGCATTCGGTGCATGCCGCGAGGTGGGCGCGCACTTGTTCCATGTCGGCCGGGGGCAGCGTGCCCAGGACGTATCCACCCAGCGTCAGCCGGAGGGCGTCGTGCTCCGCACTCATGCTCACCGCCCCCTGCCCGCCACGGTCATGGCTCGATGCCCCGTTCCTGCAGCGCCAGCCGCAGGGCGTGCAGGGCGTAGTACGTCCGCGACTTCACGGTGCCCAGCGGGATGCCCAGCACCCGGGCGGCCTCCGTCATGGTCCGGCCCCGGTAGTAGGTCTCCAGCAGGATCGCGCGATGGTCCGGGGTGAGCGTCCGGATGGCATCGGCCACCGCCCAGCTCTGCAGTGCCTGCTCGATCTCGTCCTCGCCCGGTGCCTGCTCGGCGGCTCGCTCCAGCGCCTCGCCGCCGACCTCGGCCGGTCTGGCCCGCCGGGCCCGGTGGGCGTCGATGACCAGGTGCCGGGCCACCGTACACAGCCATGCCCGGGCCGGGCCGCGTGCCGGGTCGAACGCGGCGGGATGCTGCCACGCCCGCAGCAGCGTCTCCTGCACGACATCCTCCGCCCATTGCCAGTCTCCTGAGGTCAGTCGCAGCACGTAGTGGAACAGGGGTCCCGCGTGCTCCGCGTACAGAGTGCGCAGCAGTTCCTCGTCTGCGGTCGAAAGGGTCCCTTTACCAGAGACACGGTGCGCGGAGCGATCCGGATCGGTCCCTGGGTCACGCTTTCGGGAACTCCAGGACATAAGTCGATCATCGCGCATATGCGCTGCTTTATCCTGCACGAGCAGCTCGGCGCCACGGCTCGCCGACGACGGCAAGAACGGCGAAGACGGTGAAGAGGCGGTGCTGCAGGCCACCCGCATCATCCTGTGCCTACTGGCCCAGCGAATCGGCCAGCTCGCGGAACAGATCCAGGATTTGGACGGCCGCATCCGTCGGGCGGCGGGGTCGCGTTCGGCGACGTGCCGGGCGACCGCGTCGACCCTGGGGCGTGCGTACCGCTCCAGGGAGCGGTCGGAGGCGTGGCGGGAGCGGGCCAGCAGCATCGGGCTGGGCGTGCCGCCCTCGGCGTCGTGTGTCAGGGTGCTGTGGCGGATCCGGTGCAGTGTCCAGCCGTCGCGCGCGGCTCGATGCCGGTGCCCTTGACCGCCTTGGCGAACTCGGCGTCGAACCGCTCCTGCCGAGCGCGCGGCCGAGTTCGCTGGTCCGCGTGTGCGACGATTTCAGCTGCGGGCCCGAGGGCGGCGTTCCTCCTCGGCATCACTGCTCCCTGCGCTCGTCAGAATCGCGCTCGCGACAACCTCGAAGAGATGATCGGCACGTGGGGTGAGCGAGGGTTGATCGCTGAGCCACGCGAGCGCCGCTACCAGCGCGAACAGATCGGTGCCATCAATGTCGGTCCGCGCTATGCCCGCGGCCTGGGCGCGGGCGAGGAGCCGCGCCCCGGCTGCGCGCAGGGTGACGCACGAAGCGTGGAGTGCGGACTCGGTGTCCTCGATGGCGGCTGCCATCAGCACGGTCACGCCCCGATATTCGGTTGTCCACGCCACGCAGTCGCGTAGCCACGAAACGAGAGCGTCTTCGGGCGAGCTCGACGCGTCGAGCTCGCCTGCCTGTGCCGTCATCTCGTCGAAGCTCGTGCGGAGCAAGGCCTCGAGCAGCGCCTCGCGTGTCGGGAAGTGACGCAGCAGTGTCGCGAGCCCGACGTCGGCCCTGCGTGCGATGTCGCGCAGTGATACGTCGACGCCTTGCTCGGTGATGGCGGTGCCCGCGACTGCGAGCACGTGGTCGCGGTTCTTCCTGGCGTCGGCCCGCATCTGTCCCCTTGACTATCCGGATCAGTGGTCCATATATTCGGATCAGTGGTCCATTTATGTGGATCGCTGATCCGAATAAGCCTATCCCGCAGCGCGGGCAGGAGAAAACGATGCCGACACACACGATGAGGGCGGTCCGGCTCCATGAGCACGGCGGCCCTGACGTTCTGCGCTACGACGAGGTACCGATTCCCGAGCCGGGGCCGGGTGAGGTGCTCGTTCGCGTCCACGCGGCCGGAGTCAATCCTCCGGACTGGTACCTGCGCGACGGGCTGACCGCGATGCCCGGGGAGACGGAATCGACGGTCAGCCTGCCGGTGATTCCGGGGACGGACATGTCGGGCGTCGTCGAGGCCGTCGCCGCGGACGTGGACGGCCTCGCCGTAGGTGATGAAGTCTTCGGTCTTCTGCGTTTTCCCAGCTTCAACGGCAGCGCATACGCCGAGTACGTGGCCGCGCCCGCGTCGGACCTCGCACGCAAGCCGGCCGGCATCGACCACGTGCACGCCGCCGGGGCGCCCATGGCCGGGCTCACCGCGTGGCAGTTCCTGATCGAGGTCGGACACGATCACCCCTCGCCCTTCCAGGAGGCACGGCATCGCCCGACGGCACTCGACGCCGACACGACGGTGCTCATCAACGGCGCCGCTGGCGGCGTGGGGCACTTCGCACTACAGCTGGCGAAATGGAAGGGCGCACGTGTCATCGCGGTGGCATCGGGCGCGCATGCACCGTTCCTGAGCGAACTCGGCGCCGACCAGTTCATCGACTACACCAAGAGCCGTCCCGAGGAACTCGTGCACGACATCGACCTCGTTCTCGACACCGTCGGCGGCCCCGACAGCAAACGCTTCCTGCGCACGCTCAAGCGCGGTGGCGCCCAGTTCCCCGTACTTCCCGGGGATTTCGACGAAGAAGAGACCGTGAAGCTGGGCGTCACGGTCTCGAGCGCCCAGGTCCGCTCGAACGGCGCGCAACTCGCTGAACTGGGGCGCCTGCTCGACGCGGGCACAATCCACGTCGCGATCGACAGCACGTTTGCGCTCGCGGACGCGCGAGCCGCGCACGAACGCGCCGCCCGAGGGCACATCCAGGGCAAGATCGTACTCACGGTCGCTTAGGAACGAGCCGTTTCATAGGCACGTCCGGCACTCGCCCTCGGGGCACCGGCGGCCATCGAGACGCCGACGCGGAGAATTTGGGGCGCGCCTGGCGACCAGGCGGCCGCGATGCTCGCTGCGGCGAACCGAGCCGACCCGTGCGGTCGGCTCGGTTCGCCGCAGGAGATCGCCGAGACGGTCGCATTCCTGATGCCGGCGGAAGGGCGACATCACTGGCCGGGACATCACCGTCGCCAGCGGCAGCGGTCCGGCGCCCTGACGGTGGAGCGGTCGGTCGCAAGGCGGCGCACCGCTCATGTCACGTCCTCCGCCCTCCCGGCCACACCAGATGGCCGCTGTCGCTGTGCACGCCTGACCTTTCACCCGACAACCGAGCACGAGCGAGGCTTGATATGACGACAACTGCGGCTTTCGGCTGGGGAAGCAGCCACCTCAACACAACGCCGGCGGGAGAGGTGGATCTCGACCCTGCGGAGCGGCTCGCCGTCCAGCAGACGCTGGCACCCTACGTCTTCGCCCTGGACCACGGAGATCTGGTGACGTTGGCGGGCGTTCTGACCGAAGACGCCACCTGGACGGTCAACATCGCCGGTGAGGTCGAGCAGGGCCCCTTCGTCGGACGCGCGGCGATTCTCGACCTGGTGCGAGATGCAACGGAAGCGCAAACCGATCAGCGAAGGCACAACCTGATCAACATGGTCTTCCGCCGTGCGGACGCCGACACGGCAGTGGTGTGGGCCTACCTGATGCTGACGTCGAACGCGGGCGGGAGCGCGACCGTGATCGCGACGGGCTTCTACACGTTCACTCAGCAGCGTGCCGAAGGCGAGTGGCGTATCGCGAAGGTGTTCGTTGGTCTGGACAACGCCGCGTGAAGCTCAGCGACTACTGAGGTATCGGTGCAGGGCAACTGTGATGTCGCCCAGCCGGACCCCGCGGAGCGCCGTCCGGTCGGCAGTCCGCGGGCTTCCTTGGCGGCACGCGCGCCGGCGGCACGCGAAAGTTGACCCCCTCATCCCGCACCGCAGCGACACGGTCGACAAGGGTGCGTTGCCCGGCGACTACCGCAGGATCCTGGCGATCGTGCGGGAGGCCGACGGCCCGGTGCAGGTCAGGGCGGTCGGCGAGCGGCTGGGCCTGGACACTGCGGTGCGCGGCAAGCTGGAACCTTTGAGGGCGAAGATGACCAAGCTCGCCGACCGCGGCTGGCTGCACAAGCGGCCCGATGGGCGGTTCACCGCCCGCTCGTGACCGCGCGGACGCCATGGCGGTCAGGACAGTAACTGGCGGGCCCCCGGCGGCAGTTGAGTTTGGTGTGAAGAAAAACAACGGTCTCGCCGAGGGCCCTGACGGCCTTGTCTACACCGCCCGCCTGCCGCTGTCGAGCACCACCCTGAACTACCTCGCCGACCTGATACGCGGCCACCTGAAGAAGATCGGCTCCCGGTGGCGGGCGCTGCCCGCCGGGAAGATCGCCGCCATCGTGCTGGCGGTGCTGCGCTGTGACCAGCGGCCCGGCGACCTGGCCGACGGGAATGGGGTGCACCGCAGCACCGTGAGCCGGTGGGTGCGCAAGGTCGTCGGCCTCCTGGCCGCCCGTGCCCCGCGCCTGGACCGCGCGTTGAAGGAGATCGCCCGAAAGGGCGGTGGCGTGGTCCTGCTGGACGGCTCCCTGATACGCACCCGCCGTCGCACCGGGACGGACAAGCGGCCGAACTACTCGGGCAAGCACAGATGCCATGGCCTGCTCGTGATCGCGCTCCCCGACGACCGCGGCCGACTGGTGTGGATCTCCGCGGTGCGGCCCGGACGCACATCCGAGATCACCGCCTGCCGCCACGACAAGCTCACCGCCCACCTGCGGGCCGCCGGGCTCGGCGCCATAGCCGACCTGGGGTTCATCGGCCTCGACGACGATCCTCCGGACGCCGACCCGGCGGTGATCACCGGTTACAAGGCGGCCCGGAACCGGCCCCTGACCCGCGGTCAGAAGCTGTCCAACAAGGCACTGGCCGCGGTGCGGGCCCCGGTCGAGCACGGCTTCGCCCATCTCAAGAACTGGCGCGTCCTCGGCAAGGTCCGCACCGACCCGAACTGGGCGACCGCGCTGGTGCGGGCCCTGCTCGTGCTGACGAACCGGGAAGTCGCCCGCTGACGGATGATCTTGTCGGTCGACTACCGCTCCGGACCTGCCCGAGCTTCCTGATGCCTACGCACACCAGGCCGTCTGACGTGCAGTTTTCATGATGCACGGGTCTCAGTGGGCTTTCCTCACCCTCATGACCCGCCGCCTCACCCGACGAAACCGCCGGACCGAAGCTGCCCCGACTCCCCTCGCAGTAGCCACCCGACGAACCCTCCCGCTGCCGTTCGCTTCGGCGTCCATCGACGCTCAACCGAACGGCAAAACTGATCACCGCTAGCTCCAGGGCCCGTTGACCTGCGGAAAGAGGATGTGACACAGGTACTTAACTTGTGGTTTATCCAGTGCGGCGTGGTTTGGTGCCGATTTTGTGATGTGTGGGTCGGCGGTGGAGTTCGCCGGTGACGAGGAGCAGGCCGACGTCGTAGCGTTCGGCGGGGTGGCGGTTCTTCGAGCCGGGTGGGCGTCCGGGGCCGGGCCGGGAGGGTTTCGGCACTGCGGCCGGCGTCGGGATCTTGGCACGCAGGTGTCGGAACCCGCGCCGGACCCGTGCGGGGGTGAGCCTGTTCGAAGGGACGGGGCGTTCCCAGGGGCGGCGTAGGTCGATGGCCAGGGGGCGGGCGAGGCGGAGCTGGGTGTAAGCGGCGATGATCAGCCAGGTCCAGTTGTCCGCCGCCTCGGGGTCGCGCAGTTTCGGGGCGGTCCAGCCGAGGGTCTGTTTGATCATTCTGAAGAAGTGCTCGATGTCGAATCGTCTGAGGAACGCCTGCCAGACCTGGTCGGTCTCCGCCGGGGTGGCTGTGGGCTGTGACCACCAAAGCCACAGGGGCTTGGGGTCACCGCCGTTGGGCAGGTGGTCGACTTGAAGGCGGATGACGGTGCCCTCGATGACAGGGAGCCTGCCGGGGTGGTTCCGCCAGGCGGCACGTTGTTGCAGTTCAGGGTGGAGCCGGTACCAGCTCTGGGCGTGGGCGGTGCCGTAGCGGGTGGTGAGGGTCTTCGTCTCCGCGTCGGGGGTGTCCCAGGTCCTGGGGTCCTTGAAGATGAACTCGCCGCCGTGCCGGGGCGGGTGGCCGCCGCGGGGATGGGCCCGGTAGTACTCCTCGCGGGAGGGCGCCGGACGGCGCATGACCCGGTCCGAGCGCAGGCGCCCGAGGAGTTCGACGGGCAGGTCGGACAGAAGCCAGGCCAGACGCATCACGTCGTAGCCGGCGTCGAGCACGATCCAGATGAGCGGGTCGCCCACGTTCCACTGGCCCGCCTCGACCAGACGCCTGACCAGGTCCCTCACTTGGGCGGCGGTCACGGCCGCGAGGTCGTCGCCCGGCCGCAGCCGTACGGCGTCCAGGGGCGCGGTCCAGGAGGAGCGGCCCGTCTCCAGGGCGACGATCCAGGAGACGGGCCAGCCCGGGATCATCAGGTGCTTGTTCTCGCCGCGGCCGTAGGTGTGACAGAAGGAGCGGGCGTCGCTGGTGGCGGCGTCGGGCCGCAGCCACGGTGAGACGTCCACGGCCAGGACCAGACGGCCGTCGGCTGACCGAGGCAGCGGCATCGAGGCCAGGACCCGCCGCAACCGGGCGACCTCGATTCGGCCCCGGTTGAGACCGCTGTACAACGCGCCGTGCCCGCGCCGGTGCTCGGGCTCAAGAGCCAGTCCGACCAGCGTCTTCACCGGCCCGTCCGCGCACAGCAGAGCGTCCGTCAGCTCGAACAGCGCATCCGCACGACTGGTCAAGGAGTCGTAGAAGTCCGCCCGGAAGCATGACAGTTGCGCGATCGCATCCTGCGGGACCCTCACACACGACAGGCTCATACTCACGGTCTTCCTGCTGAGCGGTGTATCTGTGACGGAGCACAGCATCAGCGGAAGGCCGTTCCTACGTGCCCTGATCTGGGCAAACCCCACTCACGTGTGAAACATGCGCGAAGCCGGAGGATAAACCACAAGCTTAAGTGGCCCGAGCGGGGGAATCTGGCTGGCCGCTGACGCGGGGGGAGAGAGCGGAGCCCATCGGTCCCCTTGGTGCAGTCACGAACAGGTCGTGCCGGCTACATGCTGTCACGTACGGACTGACCCCAGGACGCTCCGTCTGTGTGGGTGCCTGCGAAGTCGGGGTCTTCGTAGATGTGGAGCCTCTTGATCTTTTCGCCCTGGAACTCGAACACGTTGCAGAAGAGTCCGAAGGATGAGGATCCGTCGGGGAACTCCACACCGGATGTCGTCTCTCCCTTGACGGCCCCTTCGACGACGACGTAGTCGCCGGACGTGAGGACGTTGAAGTGCGCGATGTCGTGCTCGATGTCAGCGATGCCCCGGGCGAAGCCTTGGGCGAAGGCCCCGATCTGCGCCAGGCCCTTGGCGGTTCCGAACTTCGGGAAGAACATCTGCGCGTCGTCCGCGAAGAGTTCGAGGAGTGCCGGATCGGCGGCATCGACCAGGCGGAAGTACTGGATGGCTGTTGCTTCGCGCTGCGCGTGGAGGTCGTTTTCGTTCATGGTTCGTTCCGCTTTCCGTGTTGCCGATGCTCGTGGTTTCCATGGAGCACCGTTTCGACCTGATTCGTTTTGGGAGTCGCGTCGGCCCGCCGAGGAGTACGCGGCATGGCACGACCGTAACACGGTTTCTGGTTGAACAACCAAAAACCTGCTCCATCGCCTCCGGGCGGACGGCCCGCCAGGGCCCGGCGCCGCCATTTTTGGTCGTGTACTCAAATTGCGGGGTAGAGTCTCCCCATGGCGCGACCACGAAAATTTGACGAGAGCACGGTGCTGAAGGCCGCTCGGCAGCAGTTCTGGCGCACTGGGTACGCGGCCACGAGCATGGCGGACCTCTGCGAGGCGACGGGGGTGGCGTCGCAGAGTCTGTACGGTGCTTTCGGCAGTAAGCACGGTCTGTTCGTGAAGAGCCTGCGGGACTACTGCGAGCAGCAGGTGAACGGGCTGCAGGCGGACCAGGAGTCGGCCGAGAGCGCCTGGGAATGGCTCATGGCCGCGGTGACCTTCGGTGACAGCGGCCGCCTGGGACTGACCGAGGACGGCTGTTACCTCTCCGGCTCGGCCGCCGCGCTCGCCCGGCAGGACGATGACGTCAGCGAAGCGGCACGGCGCACGTATGACCGCATCATCGCCGTCTTCACGACCGCACTGCAGCGGGCCAGGGCCGCAGGTGAGATCCGGTCGGACACAGACATCGAAAAGGCCGCGATGAGCCTGCTCGCGGCCATGCAGGGCATCGAATTCCTGCGCAAGTCCGGCATTGACGATGCACAGTTCCAGGAGGCGAAGGCAGGCATCGTGGACACCGTCAGCCGTGCTTACGGCGCCAACCGGGCCACCCGGGGCTGACGACGGGCCGCCCCAGCCGGCTGTCAGGATCCCGTAGGTCCGCCGTCCGGGAGCCCGAAGTCCCGTGACCGAATGCCCTCGTTGCCCCGGCAGGGCGCCACTTCGGGGCCCTCGCGGTCGGCAGGCTCCCAAGTGATCGAATGGGGAGCATTGTTGCCAGGACGTCGTGGCAGGGAAGCTTTCAAAGGGGTAATGCGCGTCGTCGGCGAGAGGTCGACGTATTGGTCGACGGTGAGGATGCCGCAGACGAGCCCGGGATATGGGGTGGCGATGACGAAGGCGGTCTGCGGGAGTGCGCGGCGCACTGAGACCCGTGCATCATGAAAACCGCACGTCAGACGGCCTGGTGTGCGTAGGCATCAGGAAGCTCGGGCAGGTCCGGAGCGGTAGTCGACCGACAAGATCATCCGTCAGCGGGCGACTTCCCGGTTCGTCAGCACGAGCAGGGCCCGCACCAGCGCGGTCGCCCAGTTCGGGTCGGTGCGGACCTTGCCGAGGACGCGCCAGTTCTTGAGATGGGCGAAGCCGTGCTCGACCGGGGCCCGCACCGCGGCCAGTGCCTTGTTGGACAGCTTCTGACCGCGGGTCAGGGGCCGGTTCCGGGCCGCCTTGTAACCGGTGATCACCGCCGGGTCGGCGTCCGGTTCTCACGGCGTGCCGACCTGCTGACGGATCGTAGCGGGGGTCGGTCGTGGGCGCGGCCGAACCCGGCATCCCGCCGGAGCCGGGACCTGCCCGATGATTTACACCATGGTCATCGGCCGCCGACCGGCACGAGCACCCAACTCGCCATTCACACCAGACCCGTGACCTGCGACTTCACGATGCACACCGCTCACTGGGCGGAGATCCGCCGGCTTCACAGGGCCGAACAGATGCCGGTGCGGGCCATCGCGAGGAAGTTGGGGATCTCGAGGAACACCGTCCGCAGGGCGATTCCGGACGACGCGCCGCCGAAGTACCAGCGGGCACCGAAGGGTTCGATCGTGGATGCGGTTGAGCCGCAGATCCGTGAACTGCTCGAGCAGTGGCCGGAGATGCCGGCGACGGTGATCCCTGAGCGGATCGCTGGGACCGCGGCCTGACCGTGCTCAAGGACCGGATCCGGATTTGCGGCCGGTCTATCGGGCCGCGGATCCGGCCTCGCGGACCGTCTATGAGCCGGGCGAGATCGGTCAGTGCGACCTGTGGTTCCCGCCCCCGGACATCCCGCTGGGCTTCGGCCAGGTCGGGCGGCCGCCGGTGCTGGTCATGGTCGCCGGCTACTCGCGGCGGATCACCGCGCGGATGCTGCCCTCCAGGTCGGGCAGCCCAGACTGTACAAAGGAAAGATCCATTCTTGCCCCTCCTCAGGGGCCCGGAAAGGAACTCCCGTCGGCTCACCTGTCTCGTACCACGACAACGAGTCGAGACTGAACCACGGATCACATGAGACAGATCTGAACAGCTGAAAGAAGGCCTGGCTGCTTTCTGTGCCCCCGTGCGGCCTCCGTCGTGCGGGGCCGTCTCGTCGGGCGCGACCACGGACGCGGCCGCCTGCCCACCGGCGATCTCCCGGGCCAGGTTCGGCCCGGACAGCACCGCGATCCGCTCGAACGGGATGCCCGTGACCTGGTATATCACCTCCGACATCCGCAGCCCGGAGTACATCTCGACCCCTTCATCGAGCTCAGCACGACCGCGTCCGGCTCGATGTGCGGGCCCAGGCGGCGAGGTTCGCCCTCAGCGCCTGGGCCGGGATCGACAGCACGACATGTCGGGCCCCGGCGAGCGCTTCGACCGGGGCTACTGTCGCGCGGAGCCGGTCGGGCAAGACGACGTCGGGCAGGTACCGGGCGTTCTGGTGCCGGACGTTGATCTCGGCGACGACCTCAGGCCGTCTGGCGTGGATCGTGACGTCGCTGCCGGCGTCGGCGAACACCTTCGCCAAAGTCGTCCCCCACGACCCTGCGGAGAGCACCGCAACCCGAGCCACCCGACACCCCGTCCACCTGCCGAGCCCTGGCCCAGGTGCCCCTATCTGCACCCGAAGGCCTCCTCAGCGTCACGGCCAAGGCCTCGCGCGTCGCCAACCGGGGCCGCACCAGCCCGGCCTCCCGCGCCGCCTGGTCGTCACCGAGCTCCCGGCGCAGCTCCGCATCGTGTGGCTGCCACAGCCGGTAGAAGTGCCTCCGCATCGCCGGTTCGTCCGGCCGGTCGTCGATGTACTCCACCGTGAGCCCGGCCGCGCGCGCTCCAAGGTTGCCTTATGGCGCTCAGGTTCCGAACGGGCGTCGCGGTGGTTCAAGTGCGAGCTGTGTCGGTTTTCCTAAGCTTCGAGGGCAGAGGGAACACCCGGGCTGTTCCTGGACGGGTAAACATCAAAGACGAGAAACTCGTGAACCAAGAGAATTCCGGCCGCGTGGCCGTCATCGCAGGTACCGGCGCCGACATGGACAGCCCCAACGGGGTGATCGGCCGTGTGCGGATCGGGAGTGCCCAGTGCCGCCGGGTCAAGGTGATCGTTTGTCACCGGGTCACCTCGGTGTCCGTCAGCACCAGCAACGCCCGCACCAGCAGGGGCGCGTGGCGAGCCTCCACCCGGACAGCCGTGCTCCACTGGAGCCCGCTTGCTGCTGATCAGCCGGTTCCACGCCTTCCGCGCACTGAGCCCGGACGCGGCTGGGCGGCCCATAGGGCTGACGCGAAGACAGCCATCCTCACTTTTAGACCCCTTTAGTACATAAACATAATCGGCTCCGTGATCGTCGAGGAGCTGATTTCCTGAAATCCGGTGGTCGGACAAGGCTGCCGTGGAAAGCGGAGACATGATGGGCAAGAGTCCTTATGACTATGTCGTGGTGGGAGCGGGGACAGCGGGATGCGTGATTGCCTCCCGGCTTTCGGAACGCCCCGGCGTGCGGGTGTTGCTGCTTGAGGCCGGAGCCCGGGACGCGACCGAGACGATGGCATCTCCTTGGGGCTTCCTGGGGTTCGACCCGTCATCCCTCTGGCTGGGCGCCTCGACCGTGCAGGCCGGCACCGGCAGGGTCGCTGACGTGCTGCGCGGCAAAGCGCTCGGCGGATCGTCGAGCATCAACGGCCTCTACCACCTGCGGGGGCACCGCTCCGGTTACGACGAATGGCCCGGCCTCGGTGCTCCAGGGTGGGGTTTCGACGATCTGCTGCCCTATTTCCGCCGCAGCGAGAGCACTCGCAGCCGTGATGCCTCCGTGCGGGGCACGGACGGGCCGGTCGTGGTCGCCCCGGTCCCGGAACCCCATCCCCTGGCCACGGCGGGCGTCGACGCCGCGGTGGAGGCTGGGTTCGCACGCGCCGATGACATCGGCAGCGGGCTGGAGACCGGGTTCGGGTGGAGTGACATGAATCTGCCTGGCGGCGCCCGTCAGAGCGCGGCCGACGCCTACATCCGTCCGTTCCTCGACCGGCCGAACCTGGACGTCGTCACGGACGCGACCGTGCAGCGGCTGTGCACCACCGCGGGCCGCTGCACCGGCGTCGAGTACACCATCGGTGGGGAGCACCTGTCCGTCGATGGCGCCGAGGTCGTACTGACCGCGGGAGCCATTGGTTCCGCGCACCTCCTGATGCTGTCAGGGATCGGCCCGGCACAACACCTTGAGGAACACGGTATCGACGTCGTCGCCGACCTGCCGGGAGTGGGCTCCCATCTGCAGGACCATCCGATGGCGGGCGTGGTGTACGAGGCCATCCAGCCCGTACCGTTCGTTCCTGCCAACCCGCCGGCCGAAATGATGGGCCTGCTGTACAGCGACTCCGCCGCGGCCCGGCCGGACCTTCAGGTCTACGTCGTCGCCGCACCGCTCCCGTCGGCATGGGGCCAGCCGCCGGCCAACGGCTACTCCATTGCTTTCTCTGCGATGGCTCCGCACAGCAGCGGCACCGTGCGCCTGGCGGACGCCAATCCCGGCAGCGCTCCCGTCGTCGACCCCGGCTACCTGAGCGACGACCGTGATCTGGAGATCATGCGCAAGGGCCTGGCCCTGGCACGCCGCATCGGGGAGGCCGACGCGTTCGCCGACTGGCGCAAGCAGGAAGCGGTGCCGGGCTCCGGGACGAGCGGCGAATCCGTGGACGAGTTCATCCGCAAGGCCACCGGCCCCTACTTCCACTTCACCGGCACCTGCCGCATGGGAACCGACGCCGATGCCGTCGTCGACCCTGCGAACCTTCGCGTGCACGGAATAGCCGGACTGCGGGTCGCCGATGCCTCGGTGATGCCGGCCATCCCCTCGGCCAACACCAACGCGACCGTCTACGCCATCGCCGAACGGGCCGCCGAACTGATCGACTGAGCCTTCTTCAGCGCCCACGCCGCTTCCGCAACGCGCTCATCCCCGACGCCTGGACCGCCGGCAGCTGGTCGGAGTCTTCAACCAGCTGCCGGCACCCTGCTTGCCGAACTCAAGGCGGCCGGCGAGCTCGACGGGTCCAGAGCCGGTGTGGTCGGGTCCCGCCGTTCTATCTCCAACCTGTGTTGTTCCTAGAATGGCCGGGTGGAGGACATCGAGGCGATTGCGGCGTTGCAGGATCCGGTGCGGCGTCGTCTGTACGAGTACGTGGCGGCGCAGGGCCGCGAGGTAGGCCGCAACGAGGCTGCCGAGGCGGCCGGGGTGGCGCGCACGCTCGCTGCGCACCATCTGGACAGGCTGGCCGAGGCCGGGCTGCTGGAGAGCGGCAGCCGCCGCCTGACGGGCCGCTCGGGGCCGGGGGCGGGCCGTCCCGCCAAGGTGTATACGCGGGCGCGGGGCGAGCGGTCGGTTTCGCTGCCCGCCCGCGATTACCGCACCGCCGCCGAGCTGCTGGCCGAGGCCGCCGAGCAGGCCGGGCTGGACGCTGAGCTCTGCGCGGCCGCGCGGCGCCGGGGCGAGGCCCTGCGCGGCTCGGCTGCGCCCTGCGGCGGCCTCGAACAGGCTGTGGAGATGCTGGCCGCCCGCGGCTACGAACCGCACCTGGAAGGCGTCGAGGGGGCGACCGGGGCAGCCGCACGCGTTGTCCGTATGCGCAACTGCCCCTTCCATGCAGTCGCCGAACGCTTCCCACCGCTCGTCTGCGGCATGAATCTCGCGCTGCTGGAGGGGTTGCTCGGCACGGACGGTCCCGTCCACGCTCGCATGGACGCCCGGCCGGGTGACTGCTGCGTGGTGGTCGAGACTTCTAAAAACAATGGTGATTGACATAGAAAAGTGGGCCGTGCTGGGATGAGGCCATGACCGCATCCACGCATGCCGCCCATCTCGCCCACCTCAACGTCGCCACGCTCCGCCACCCCCTCGACGACCCGCGCACGGCGCCGTTCGTCGAAATGCTCGACCCGGTCAACGCCTCCGCCGACGCCGCGCCCGGCTTCGTGTGGCGACTCGTGGAGGAGGGGGCGGCCGACGCCACCGGTCTGCGCCCCGCGGGCGAGAACGTCATCGTCACCCTGTCGGTGTGGGAGACCCCGGAAGCCCTGTGGCACTTCACCTACCGCAGCGGGCACCTAGCGGCGATGCAGCGGCGCCGCGAATGGTTTGAACGGCACGTCGAGGCGCACCTGGTGCTCTGGTGGGTCCCCGCCGGTCACCTCCCGACCGTCGACGAGGCCCTGGAGCGGCTGGCGGACCTGCGGGCGCACGGGCCGTCCCCCCGCGCGTTCACCTTCGCCTCCTCCTACACCGCAGCCGAGGCCGTCCAGCACCTTCAAGCCGCGCCGCCAACGCAGCCTGAAGCAATCAACTGAGCCACAGGTCTTGACGATTACTCACTCTGATCCCTACTCCACGACGAACGGCGCATATCCAACCGGGACCTCGCTCACCTGAAGGTCAGAGAAGAGCAAGGCCAGGTTGTGCGCGTTGGGCTCGATGCGCACCTCGTGGAAGTCGAGCCCGAGGGCCTTTGACCAGCGTCGGGTCGCCTCCGACTCGGGGAGGAGCTTGGCTCCTGGATAAAGGCAGTGCCACTTCACGCCCCAGACGTATCCGCCGAGGTCGAGGCCGGTTTCGTGGTCGATGAGCCGGTCGTCCAAAGAGACCCGCCAGGTCTCCGCCGGCACCGACGTCTCGCACCGCACCTCAACGCAGTACCTGAAGAGGTAGCGCAGGTGGGACGGCGTGAGGCCGGTACGGGGATCAGCCGTCGCATGGACGATGACCTCGTAGTCGCGCATGTAGTTGGTGTACCCGTGGTGCACGACAGCGTGATCGAAGGTCTCGTCCAACATCTGTTCAAGTACGGCGGCATCCATGCCGCCCTTCTACCTCACGCGGCGAGACTCTCGACAACGAGATTCGCAGGCGTCAGGCGCAGTTGCCTCAGAGATCGCCCGGACAAGTCCTAGCGGGAGGCGGGCAGCAAGCACCATCCAATGGTGAGCCGCGGGGCGGTGGACCACCTCTCAGGTCGCTGGGAAGCGCCGAGTTCCTTGGAAGCCGTTGCCATACCGATCATGGAGTCTGTCGATCGAACGGGAGTCTCGATCGGGTGATCGCGGGCATTGCCCGGCATGAGAGCAGGGCCTGGCGGTATACGGGGAAAATCCAGGGGAGCGGACGGCCGCGCGCTGCTACGGTCGGGCGCTATGAGCTGGCTCCCCGATGACTTCGTCCATCCCGTCCTGGTACCGCTGCCGGGCAGTGGTCATCACCTGCGGCCGATCCGGGAGGCGGACACCCCGCTCGACTATCCGGCTGTGATGGGTTCGCGCGAGCGGCTGTGGACCATCTTCGGCCCAGCCTGGGGCTGGCCCGCGGCCACCATGACCTACGAGGCCGACCAGGCCGACCTGTTGCGGCACGAGAAGGAGATCGCCGCACACCAGTCTTTCAACTACGCGCTGTTCGACAGGGCAGAGACAGCTCTGCTCGGCTGCGTCTACATCGATCCACCGGAGAGGGCCGGCGCGGACGGCGAGATCTCCTGGTGGGTGGTGGACGAGCTGGTGGGTAGCAAGGTCGAGGGGGCCCTCGACGAGTTGGTGCCGCAGTGGATCGCCGCCGACTGGCCGTTCGAGCAGCCGCGCTTCCTCGGCCGCGAGATCTCCTGGTCGGACTGGCTCGCCCTGCCGGAGCACCCCGACGCGTAAGTAGCTTTTGTCTTAGTGGGCGTTAAGTCCGATCTTCCTCGGTCTGCGATCGCTCGATCGTGGTAATGATCGCTGCACGGGGCGACCTGATGGGCATGTTCATGTTCGGATGCGGGCGTGGACAGAGAGCCGTAACCCAGCGACTTATCGGATGCGCAGTGGGCGTTGATCGAGCCGATGATCACGGCCTGGAAGCAGGATCGGGTGGCGCGTTCGGCGACCGGGGACCCCGGGTCCTGCGACCTGAAGGAGGTCGTGAACGCGATCTTCTACCAGAACCGGACGGGCTGCCAGTGGCGCTATCTTCCCCATGATCTGCCGGCCTGGTCGGCGGTGTTCTACTACTTCACGCTGTGGCGCAAGGACGGGCTCGACCAGCGGATCCAGGAACTCCTGCGCTGCCAGGTGCGGGAGAGAGCGCGCCGGTTAGAGGACCCGTCTCTCGTGATCCTTGACACCCAGTCCGTGCGCGCGACCGCCGGTGTCCCCAAGACCACGACGGGACTGGACGCCAACAAGAAGGTGTCCGGGCGCAAGCGGGGACTGGCCGTCGACGTTCTGGGGCTGATCATTGGCGTCGTCGTGCTGGCCGCTTCCGCCCACGACAATGCCGCCGGCACCACCCTGCTCGACCAGGCCGCCGAGCGGTGCCGGATGCGTTTGGAGAAGGCCCTGGTGGACCAGGGCTTCAAGGACGAAGTCGTCATCCACGGCGCGTTGTTGGACATCACTGTCGAGGTCGTCCGCCGCAACCGGGCCGACCAGGGCAAAGGCTTCGTCCCGCAGCCGAAGCGGTGGGTGGTCGAGCAGACGAACGGCACATTGCTGCTGCACCGGCGTCTGGCCCGTGAGTACGACCACCTGCCCGACACCTCCGCCTCACGCGTCTACTGGGCCTCCACCGCGAACATGACCCGCCGCCTCACCACACCGAGTCCCACCTGGCGCGACACCCTAGGGCTGGCTGAGTGAACGTCATCGGACTCCTCACCGGCCTCCAGGCCCAGCACGACGAGGGCACCGCCCTGGCCGCGGAACTACGCGGTCAGATCGAGTACCTCACCGCTGCTCTGGCCGAGAGCGAAGCGCGCCTTGCGGATCTGGCCACCACTCGAAGAATCATCACGGAGCTCGCACCAGCAGGAGCCGAACCCGATCCGCCCGGGGCGAACACCGCTTACCAGGACATCGTGAACGCGTTCAACCAGCACCCCGGGCAGGTGTTCCGAGCTCGTGAGCTGCACGAACTCCTCGACATGCCCATCGACGAGGGCGTCCGTCAACGTCACCCGCAGCCGCCTCGGACGCCTCACCCGGCAAGGTTTCCTCACCCAACCCGAACGAGGCCGCTACCAGAAACGGACTTGATGACCTTGCACATGACGCAGATAGGGTGCTCTCCGGCGATGGCGGGGTGAGGGCCGTGCCCAGTCCGCAGTGGCAACCTTGATGTCTGTTGTCCGCCCACGGCGCCGATGGCGATGGCGGCTGTCAGGGGCTGCCAGGGCCGGCTGCCGCCAGGGCCTCCGCCGCCACCTGCCGCAGTGCACGGCTGGTAATCCAGCGGTTCTTCCCGCCGGCCAGGTACGCCGCGGCACGACCCACCCATTCCGGGTCGCCGAGGAGATGTAGCTTTCCCTCAGTGGTGAGCTGCCGCAGCAGGGACTCCAGCCGGAGGGCGTCCACCGCCCGGTACGGGCGCGTGTGCTGGTCGAAGCGCAGCTGGTGGTCCTCGTACGGGTGGCGCAGTGTCGTGTGCATCCAGCCGCCGTTGCGCGTGGCGACCATTCCCCTCAGCGTGTATACGCCTCTGCTGTTCGTGTTCCAGGAGTGCTTGCCCCAGGTGATCCAGATGCCATTCATGATCCTGGACCACGGGATCAACTGTCCCTCGGAGTCTGGCTCGTGCTGGTAGAGCCCGTCCGGACGGAACTCCACCCAGTGGGCGTCAGGTCGTGTGGCGTCCCCGACTCCCCAACGGCCGTTGGCCAGTTCCAGCGGCCCCAGAAATGTACGGTCCTCCACCATGCGGTCATTGAATCACGTGTTCTATGAACTGTTGCTCCGCCTCCGCCAGTACCTCCCCTCCCGCCGCTGTCCCGGGAAAGCGCCAGGTCGGAGTCGGCTTACTGGAGGCGTGGCCAGGGCCGCTGAGCGCCTGCCCGCAGGCGGTCAGCGGCAGACGGCCCGGGCGGCGATCAGTACCACGATCGAGCGATCACGAACCAAGGAAGATCGGACTTAACGACCTGTTAGAGATCGTCTCAACTGGCTTGATCACTAGGCTGGCGGCCGTGATGGCGATGGTGGAGCGTCTGGTGCCGGATGGGTTGTGGGAGTTGTTCCCGCGGGTGGTTCCGGCTGCACCGGTACGCCCCCAGGGTGGTGGCCGACGCAGGTATGGGGATCGGCAGGTGCTGGCGGCGATCATCTTCGTGGCCACGACAGGCTGCACGTGGCGGCAACTGCCGCCGGGCTTCGGTCCGTCCGGGCCGACCGCACACCGGCGCTTTACCGAGTGGAGCCGGGCACGAGTGTGGGGGAAGCTCCACCGACTGATCCTGGACGAGCTCGGCCGCGGCACCCTGGACTGGTCGCGGTGCGCGATCGACTCGGTCAATATGCGAGCAGCGAAAGGGGGGATCTGACGGGTCCGAATCCCGTAGATCGCGGCAAGAAGGGATCAAAGATCCACTTGATCACTGAGCGGACTGGTCTGCCTCTTTCCATCAGCATCTCCGCCGCGAACACCCACGACAGCCAGGGGCTGGAGCCGCTTGTGCGGGGTATCCCGCCTATCCGCTCGCGGCGCGGGACCCGGCGGCGACGGCCGGCCAAGCTCCATGGAGACAAGGGCTACGACTACGATCACCTGCGACGATGGCTCCGGTCCCGGAACATCACCCCGCGCATCGCCCGCAAGGGCATCGAGTCCTCCCAGCGGCTGGGACGCCACCGTTGGACCGTGGAGCGGACGGTGGCCTGGCTGACAGGCTGCCGCCGTCTGCATCGTCGCTATGAGCGTAAGGCGGAGCATTTCCTGGCCTTCGCCGGGATCGCCGCCGCCCTGATCTGCTACCGCCGACTGGACGGGGCGACCGATTCACACGGCGCCGAGAAAGCCCGGGTCAACCCCATCGAACTGTCGGCATGAGTCCCGTGCGACGCCAAGCAGCTCTCTCATAGGCACGGCGCGACGGCTGGTCGCGGAGATGTCCTGACGGGCCTCGGCAGACCACAACGGCGGGAAGACTGTAAGGCCCTGATTGCTGTTCAGTGCCCGAACCTCCTTCTCCCAGCCGGGCCAGCGCAGATCGGCGTAGAACTCATCCAGTGCCCCGGACACCAGCCAGGCCAGCCACGTCGAGTGACCGACACCCAGAGCCTCCCAGCGAAGGGAATCTGGGGCGAAGTAGACAACCTCGCCAGGGGCCCCTGGACGGTCGGCGTCGGCGGGAGCGGCGCCGTTGAGAGCGAAGACGCCGCCCAGCACGTCGTGTGCCACCACCAAACCGGTTTCCGGTCGCCACGCTGGGTCGAATGTTCCACGGAACTGATTCACGCGAGCCAGGCCCGCCAACCCGTGCTCAGCCCCACTCGAGGGACTGCCGAAGACCCGCAGCCATCCGTCGTCCACCACCAGACCGCCGCAGTGCAGCACCACCGCGCCCAGGTACGACCTGGCCGTGACCTGCAGCTGAAGAATCGACACCCCACCCACATCGCCATCGGGTGGAAGCACCTCGACGGACACCGGGCTTGCATCGAGAGTCTCTCTGAGTTCCGGCCAGGCCGGTTCATCGACGCCGATCAGCTGGCTCAACTCACGCATGCACGCATCGTCGCACCCGCACCATACGTCCCAACCGGCAGGGCGCTTCGACCACCCACCCGCCTATCGAGATGACCTCTTAATGCTCTGGGGACTTGGTGCTCGAACGGCCGTCTCGATTGGGTGGTCGTCGGGTGCTCGGCGCATGCGAGGAGGTTCTCCTGAACAGCTCGCCGGTGTCGAATCACCGAGCATCAGGAGGCCCTGGTGTCGCAGTCTTGCGTGCCGATGCCCGTGCAGTCCACCGCGGGTACTCGGAAGTGCAACTGTCTGGCTCACCGGTTCGGAAACGCTGCCGACAATCGCCTGCGAGAGCGTCGGCATCCGAGCGACATGACGGACGTGGAGTGGGTGGTGGTGCGGCCGCTGCTGCCGGTGCCGGGTTGGATGCAGGGCCAGGGCGGGCAGCCGGAAGCGTACTGCCACCGGGCGATGCTGGACGCGATCGGCTATCTCGTGGACAACGGCATCAAGTGGCAAGTTATTGAGAATCGAGACAGGGCTGTGTCCTTTCGTTCGGTGGGGTGAGGTCGGTCCGACGGCCGTTGACTGCGTGCCTGTCCGGGCATTCCGGGCGGGTGTCAGTGGGTTCTGCGATCGTGTGCGTCGTGGATGAACTCGTGGAACGTGTTGACGCTCAGGACCGTGTGCTGGGGGTAGTCAGTCGGCGGGACGCCGTTCGGGAGGGCTGGCTGCACCGGGTGGGCGTGGTGGTGTGCCGCGATAGGCAAGGCCGTTTTCTCGTCCATCGGCGGGCCGAGCACCTGTCCCGTTTCCCAGGGCACTACGAACTCGGGGTCGGGGGTGCTGCGGGAGTCGGCGAGTCCTATGAGCAGGCTGCTGCTCGCGAGCTCAGGGAGGAGCTGGGAGTGCGGGCGACAGCGTGCCTTCGGTTCAAGTTCCTCAACCGGGGCGGGCTCAGCCCTCACTGGCTTGCGGTCTGTGACGCCGTGCTTCCGGAGATCGTCGCCCCCGATCCGGAAGAGGTGGCCTGGCACGGGTGGCTGACTGAGTCCGAGCTGCGGCGGGCTCTGCAGCAGTGGACCTTCACTCCTGATAGCCAGGCGGTTTTCGATCGGTATCTCGCTTGTCGTGCTGCCCCGGGTTCTTCGCAGGAACGGTGCTCATGAGCTGGGTCAGGGGGACGAAGGCGCCGGTCGTTCCGAGGTCCCTGTGTGTGTGGGGCCGGCGGGGGTGGGGGTGTCCGTGAGACGTTCGGCAAGGGCGGTGACGGCTTCGCGGTCTCCTTCGAGGGCTTCGCGTTCGTCGTCGGTGAGGTTGAGCTGTTCGAGCATTTCGTCGATGTCGTCCTTGACGGCTAGGAGCTGGCCGCGGCTTGAGGTCTTGGGGACGTAGAACGGGCAGCAGGCGCAGGCCAGCCGGTGGGGGCACTTGGCGAAGAAGTCGTAAGAGCAGTAGCCCTCACCCAGGTCGTAGTACTTCCACGGCTGCTCGCCGCTGGCGGCAGCGCCCGTGAGGATGGATTCACGGTCGACGAGGACCTGGATGGTGCGCACGTTCCGGGCGAAGTAGTCGGCCTTCTTGTAAGCCGCTGACAGCGTCCGCTGGAGGATCTTGACGTAGTAGCGGGTGCTGGATGGGTGCTTGTGTCCGAGCCATTGCTGCAGGTCAGCCAGAGACAGGGGGTCATTGGCGTTCAGCAGTTGGGTGGCGATCGTGGCGCGAGCCCGATGGCTCGTAAGTGCGCCGCGGGAGTCGGACTCGGGGATGCCGGCCTTCGCGCAGAGAATCGCGATGAGCTTGTCATTGAGGTAGGCGGAGCCGATGAGCTGAGCGCGGTAGCAGAACAGGTGCTGGCGTCGCTGTCCGGTCTTGCGATCGGTGATGTCCGGCTGGGCAGGGCGAACGTCCTTCCAGGCATCGATGAGCTCACCGACGATGGGGTCGACCGGCTTGGAGAATGCCGCCGTCGTCTTGTTCGCCGGAATGTGCAGCAGACAGACGCGGTAGGTCTCGCCGTTGTCGGGGTCGGTGGCCTGGTCCCAGCGGACGCATTCGAGTTCGAGTCGGCGGATCTCGTCCATCCGTAGCCCGCCGAACAACCACACCCCGACCAGGGCACGGATCATTTCGATCGGGTAGTAGTTCGCGTGCCATCCGGCAGCCTTCGCCCGCGGTGTCCCGTAGGCGCGCAAGTCGTCGCAGGTCAGCGTCAGTCCGGCGGCCATGAGCTTGGCCTAGGCGGCATCGTCGATGATCCGGGGGTCCGGGTCGCGACCGGCCCGGACCGACAGCGGCAGAGCCAGGACGCGGCGGGGATCGAACCTGGGGGTGATCCATTCCCATTCGATCAGGTCGCAGAAGAAGCTGCGGATGGTGTCAACCCGACCGGCCTTCCCGCTGGCGCTCAAGGGCTCGCCCCAGCCGGTGCGGTTGCGGTTGTGGCCGGCCCATTGACCACGAACCGCGATCACCGCGTCCGCGATGTACTCCGCGGCGATGTCACGCGTCCAGGCTTGTGGGCTCGTCGCCTCCGGGTGCCGTTCGGCCGCCCAGCGCCCGGCCACCAGCAGCAAGGGGAACTTGGTGCGGATGGTGCCGGGCTCGTTGGTGCTGAACTTCCGCCAGCGGACCATCTCCAACCACTCCAGCGGGACCGAGGCCACGGTCTCCGGACGCGTTCCGCGCTGTTGGTGGCTGCCGGTGAGCGGCTCGGGGATGAAGCCGTTCGCCGCCAGGACCCGGGACATCTTGAATAACCCGCGGCGCCGTGCGCTGGATGCCGGATGGTCGGCGACCAGGTCCTGCAGCAGTTCCAGAGTCACGTCCTTCAAGTGCGGGCTGCCGGCGCTGAGCAGGGCATCGAGCACCGAGGAACGGACCAGTTCCGGCTGCGATTTCGGTGAGGTCTCCCAGCGTTCCAGCAGCGTGCAGACCTGTTCCAGAGCAGGGTCGACGGCCCCGTGGCCGAAGACGAAGTCGGCCAGCGGGCGCAGCTTGGGCATCCCGACGCGGTGGTGCAGTCGCCGGTGTCCGCCGAAGAGGTAGCCCCAAGCCACCAGGTGGGCCCGGCGCCGGTGACGGATCTCGCCCGTGACGGAGGCGACGAACACCGTCCAGATCTGCTCGTCCCAGGCCCAGTAGGCCCGGGAGCGTCGGCCGACCTCCATCAGGAGCATGTTGCGGGCCGAGTCGGTCAGCGCGTTGCCCCACCGAGCCGAGACCGCCTCCAGCGGATCGATCAGCCGGGCCAGAGCGAGCGGTTTCGCTCGTGGATCACCTGATGATCCAGCCCGGCCAGGCGGCTGAGGGCCGCCCGTTCTTCCGGTTTCAGAACTGGGCTCTGAGCTGCAGTTTTGGCACAGTACTGTGCAAGCGATGCAGGTGCTGGCGGTTCGGTCGCGCTCACCGGACTGCCGCCAGTGCTGCCAGCAAGTTCTCCCTGTCCTGCTGGATCGATGCGGACGCGCGGTGCAGCCGGGCAGCGAGCTCCCAGCCGACAGATGGATGTATCGCATGGTGGTCGCCAAGTCTCGGTGGCCGGCGTACAGGGCGATCTGGTCGATGGTCCAGTCGGCGCGGGCCAGATCGGTCAGCCGCAGGTGCCGGAAGGTGTGGGTGGACAGTCGTGCGACACCGGCCCTGTGGGCGATGCCTTCGACGGTCTTTGACCAGGTGGAAGGCCCCAGCGGCTTGCCGTAGTTGCGGTTGGAGGCGGACCGGAAGAGCGGTCCGTCGATACGGCCGAACATGCCGCGGCGTTCGTTGAGGTAGGCCACGAACAGCTGAGACGAGGTGACGCCGAAGGCGACTTCCCTGGCCCGCTGGGACTTGGTCGTCTCTGCCCGCAGATGGATCAGGCGGTGCGCGTGCTCGAAGTCCCCGACATCGAGTTGGACCAGCTCCTCGCGGCGCAAGGCACCGTCATAGGCGAGCGCGACCATGAGCCGGTTGCGTAGCGGCTCCGTGGCGCACGCAACAAGGATCCGCTGCCAGACGTCGTCGTTGGGGATCCAAAGTGCCTGCTCGAGGCGCCGCACGAGCCCCTGCCGCGGACGACGGCCACGGCGGCTCGGCTGTCCCCGGCGTACCGGATCCGTTCGCGCAGCCCGTCTTCCACCAGGTACTCGTAGAAGGACCACACGGCCACCAGACGTTGCTGGACGGTCGCGTTCGCCAGTCCCGTCTCCGGATGCAGCGACGCCTTCGCTGATCGCTGGCGGGGCCGGTCGAGCATGTCCCCGATCCAGGCGGCAACCGTGTCCGCACCGGCCCGTACAGGATCTGTGCCTTCAACTGCACAGAATCGCAGGTGGTCCTCGACCGCCCGCCCGTACGCGTCGATCGTGTTGGAAGCCCGACCGATGTTCGCCATGAACTGCAGCCACCGTCGGGCCAGTTGATGTTCAGCGAGAGTGGGGAACTTGCCCCACGGGATGGGGGCCATGACAGCAGGCTAGCCCTGCTCGATTCCACATAAGGCGGGCGATGCCGGCCGTCTTCCCGCCGTGGGACCGGGTCTATGCGTTCTTCCGCCGCTGGCGCGATCGCGGCCTGGTCCGGGAGTTCCATGACCGGGTGCGGGGGCAGGTCCGGGAGAGGGCAGGGCACGATGCCCTGCCGACGGCTGGGGTGATTGATTCGCAGTCGGTCAAGGCGGATGCCGTCGTCGGCGCCGGCACACGTGGCTTCGACGGCGGCAAGCTGGCCAACGGATGCAAGCGGCACGTCGTGGTCGACACCCTCGGCCTGCTGCTGGGCGTGATGGTCACCGCTGCGGATGTGGGCGATCGCGCCGCTGCCCACATCCTGCGGGAACAGGTGGCTGCCGCTCACCATCGCCTGGCCCTGGTCTGGGCCGACGGCGGCTACACCGGCAGTCTGATCGAGCACGGCCTGGCCACGTTCGCCCTGGTCCTGGCGATCGTCAAGCGCAGCGACAACATGAAGGGATTCGTGGTGCTGCCCAAGCGGTGGATCGGCGAGCGTCTTTTCGCGCACCTGATGCGAAGCCTCCGCCTGGCCCGCGACTTCGAGCGTCGTATCGCCAGTGCCGAGGCGATGATCTACTGGTCGATGGCGGCCCTCATGACCCGTTGCCTGGCCCGGCCACACCTGGGCCGAGGGTGAACCGGCCGGGTGCGGGCTCGGCCAGCCAGCCTCGGGCGACCAGGCGTTTCGCCTTCGACCGCAATGCCCCCACCCGCGCCGGCACCACGTCCATGCCGAACACTGCGGCCATTTCCCGGCAGGTCAGCGGCCCCTGGCCGAGACGGACACGGTCCGCGACGGCTTGAAGGATGCGCTGGTAGTCGACCGACAGCACCGAAGAGGCGACCCTCCTCACGCCACACCGGCACCTGCGATCTCGGGTTGGCCGCATCACGGGACGCCGGCTGCTTGTCCGCCTCCCGAGGCCCGGCGGCGGCTCGGGGGCCGGCGTCAGCGGCGCTGTCCGGAGCCAGAACCGTATCGACCCGCCGCCGGGCGATCGCCCACTCCTGCCATTCCTCCTCGGCCGCGGCCAGCTCGGCCTGAATACGGTCGGCCTCCTCACGCAGGCCATCGACCCGACGCCGAGCAAAGAGCTCGTGCTGTTCCAGTAGTCCAACGACTGACGGCATTCGAGACCTCCCGGGGAACGACGACCTGACAGACCACTACTCCCACGGGTCTTACGCACCTATCCGCAACCAGCGGAAACACGCCAATCACACCCGGAAAGACAACAGCTTCTTAACTTGATCATTAACCTCGCTGCTGTTTCAGGCGGACGTGTTCGGTGAGGGTTTCGATTCGTTTCACGGTCTTTCCAGGCTCGTGACGTGGGGCTGGCCTGCGGTTCTTCGAGCCGGGTGGGCGTCCGGGTCCGGGCTTGGAGGGTCTGGGCACGTCGGCGGGACGGGCGGTCTTCACGCGGAGGTGGCGGAACCCCCGGCGGACTCGGGCAGGGGTGAGCCGATGAGGTTGCGCCGGCCGCTCCCAGGGCCGACGAAGATCCTCGGCGAGTGGCCGGGCAAGGCGGAGTTGGGTGTGGGCGGCGATGATCAGCCACGTCCACAGGTCGGCCGTGTGCGGATCGCGGACCTTGGGGACGGTCCAGCCCAGGGTCTGTTTGAACAGCCGGAAGGTATGTTCAAGATCGAATCTGCGGAGGAACGCCTGCCAGCGCAGGTCGACGTCTTCGCCGGTCATCCCGGTGCGCGAGGACCACAGCCATACCGGCTTCGGGTCGCGGTCACCGGGCAGGTGCGCAACTTTCAGCCGGATCAACGTGCCGTGGATCAAAGGGAGTTCGCCGCAGTGGTCGAGCCAGGGGCCACGGGCCTGCAATCGGGGGTGCATGCGGTCCCAGGCGAGGGCTTCGGCTGTGCCGTAGCGGGTGGTGTCGCACGTCGTGGCCTGGTCGGGGGTGTGCCAGGACTCCGGCTTGGAGAAGGTGAGGACGCCGCCGTGCTTGCGGGGCTGTCCGCCGCGCGGGGTGGAGCGGCGTGGGCCGACGTCCCGGAGCATGACGCGGTCCGAGCGGAGCCGGCCGACCAGCTCGACGGGCAGGTCGGCCAGGACGTAGGCGAGGCGGGTGACGTCGTAGCCGGTGTCCATGACGACGAGGATGTCCGCGTCGCCCGGCCGCCACTGCCCGGCGTGCACCAGCCGGGTGACCACCTCGCGCAGTTGGGTGGCGGTCACCGCGGTGGTGTCGTCGGACGGCCCCAGCCGGATCGCGTCCAGCACGGCCGTCCAGGACGTGCGTCCCGTCTCCAGCGCGGCGACGAAGGAGTAAGGCCAGCCGGGGATGAACTGATCCGCGCTGCGGCCCCGTCCGTAGACGTGGCAGAACAGCAGCTCCGGGCTGGTGGGGGCGTCGGGTCGCAGCCAGTTGCTCACGTCCACCGCGAGTACGATCCGCCCGTCGGCGGCACGCGGCAGCGGCGTGGAGGTCAGCAGCCTGCGCAGACGGCGCGGCTCCAGCCAGCCATGGTTGACCGCGTCGTACATCGCTCCGTGCCCGCGCCGGTGCTCGGCCGTGAGCGTCAGCTCGACCAGCGACGTCACTGGCCCGTCCGAGCACAGCACCGCGTCGGTGAGCTCGAAGAGCGCATCCGCCCGGGTGTAGAGGCAGTCGTAGAACTCGACACGAAAGTGGGACAGGACGCCCAACGCGGCGTCAGCGGACTGTTCAGCGGCGAGACTCTTCACCAGCGGCCGTTCCTTCACGCGACGTTGCTCGACACCTCGAAGCGTGAAGAACGGCCGCCCTGCTGTCCCGGGAACAAACCAAGATCAGCAGGTCGGGTGACCGGCGAGGTTAAAGATCAAGCTTAAAGACCGAGGGCCCCGCCGATGAGGTCACCCAGATCCGCGCCGTCATCGGCGACATCCCGTCGCGGTCACATGCCCAGGCCGCCCACAGCGCCGCCCTGCCTTGCTTGGGACACGAGTTGGCGGCATCCGCTGAACTGCGGTCGTACCTTTGGTCACGCGCTTTCGGCCGGCCCGTGGCCCGGCAGGTGTCTGTTCGGCGAGAGCGAGGCTGCTCCGGTCGAGCGGGCGTACTCGGTGGGAGTCTGGCCGTAGTGCTTCTTGAAGGTCCGGGTGAAGTGGCTGCTGTCCGCGAACTGCCAGTGTGCGGCGAGTTCCGAGATACTCAGGCCACCTGATGGCGCGGTGAGGGCGAGCCGGGCCTCTTGCAGTCGGCGGTGGCGGATGTAGGTGGCCACCTGTTCTCCTACTGCGGCGAACGCCCGGTGCAGCGTACGGACGGAGACGTTGAGTTCACGCGCAAGCATCGCAGGAGAAAGTTCGGGATCAGCGAGCCGGCGGTCCGCGAGGTCCTTGGCTGCCTGGGTGAGCGCGGGAGCCAGCCGGGGTTCTACGTCGTCGAACCGGCCCTTCGCCACCGCCTTGGCCAGCTCGATCAGGGCGCCGTGGGTTGCTTCCACACCGGCTGGGCCGAGGTCGGCCACAGTTGTGTGGATCATGTCCGTGAGGGCCGTCAGCAGGCGTATCTCGGCCGAGTCCGTCGGCCCGGTGATGACCCGGTTCCCGAGCAGGGGTTTGAGCTCGCCGGGTGGCAGGACTAAGAACTTCGCCGTGAGGTGCGCCGTCGTCTCGAAGGCCGTCAGGCGTCCGACGTGCCGGACGAGGAACTGCCCGGCCGGTACGGTCTGCTCGCCGCGACCGGGCGGGCCGCCCAGAGTCCATGCGCCGCGCTGCACTACGTACATGGCCACCAGATCCTGATCGCCGCCCGGGGCGTCCGCGGTCCGGGTTGCCGACGCGGCGTGAAGATCGGCGATCGCCGCGCCGTGCACCTTGGCCACGTTGCCCTTGACCCGGAAGTCACCGATCGTGTCCGCGCTGAAGGCCGGCAGTTGGAAGACATCGTCGCCGATCTGCGTCTCCCACCCGCGCCGGAAGGCGTCGAGTCCCCGCGGCGCGGCGCCCGGGGCGGTCGAGTCCACTGCGAGCACCCCACGCGCGCCGTCGACCCCCGCTCCAGAACTGTGCATGACTCTCTGATCCCCTCACCGTCATTGCTACAACGCCATCCTGTGGTGCTCGTGTTCCGCAGGACGTCACCGTGGCTCATGTGGGCACTGTGCCAATCTTCCTACAGACGACCCGCATGGCAACGGTCGAGGGGCAGAGCTGATGCGTTCTGATGCGGCGGGATGAGCTGATCGCCTGCGTACGTGCCGCCGTGGCCCAATCGGTGTCCTGCAACGCCACTGCGCGGACACCGATTCCACCTGCCTGGAACCCTCACAGCTCACCTGCCCGGCGGACGCGTTGGGCCGGATACCCGACCCCCGCCGGGTCCGGGGCCGCCGCTGCCGCCTGGGCTCCCTGCTCACACTGTGCATGCTCGCCGTCCTCGGCGGAGGCACGCACAGCTGCGACTTGTCATCGGCCACCCGCCTGGACGCGGTGGGACTGTCACACCCCCCTGCCATGCTGTGAGCCATGACAGCAGCCAAGGATTCGCCCGCTTCCGCCACCCCAGCGGCCACCATGGACGCCCTGTTATGGCGGTGGGTGGATCACGTCAATCGGAACGGTGAGAAGGGAATGATGCGGCCGGAATGGTTCGCACGCGTCGGAGAGTTGGAACTGGCGGAGGAGGTCACCTGGTACGGGATGGCGACCGCCGGTCGATGGGTTCACGGCGGCCTGCTCTCCGGCCCCAGCAAGGCGCCGGTGTACGCGGGCTTCTACTGGTCTCAGGTGGGCGACGAACCGGCGGTGGCCCGGGTCAGCATGGTCGTCCTGCCGCTGGCGGATCCCACCCGGATCGTCGCGGCCGACTGGAACGACGGGTACAACGGCTACGAACCGTCGGCGCTGGACGGATACGCCGTCCTGTGCGGCGATCCGTTCGATCCGCTGCACGTCGACGGCCGCGATGCCGAGGCCGATCTCCGCGAGGTCAAACGGATCATCGCGGCCGGCGACGGCCAGGGCCGCCGGGTCAACTACGCCGAGATCGTCACCGATCCGGACCGCGGTGGCAACGCCCTGTTCTTCCCGGTCAATGAGGAAGAACGAGACGGCTACGAGGCACTGGAGGAGGACGGAACGGTCGTCTGCCTCGCCTTCATCGCCTACGACTTCCCCCTCTAGAGCGTGTCCGGAAGGTCGGCGTCTGGACTGCGCCCGAGCCCCTCGGCTGTACGGGTCGTACGCGTTGTCAGCCTCAGCCTGTGGGAGTCGCTGCGTGTGCAGTCACGTAGGGCCACGGGGGACCCGTGGGTGGATCTATAGGTCAGTCAGTGGTGAATGCGGTGGAGAAGCCATACTTGATGTCTGTCGAGGATGTCTTCTGCCTGCAACAGGGCAGGATGGTCACGCTGACTGGCCGGATGTACCGCCGCTTCGCGCTGGCCCTCCAGGGGCTCGTCCATTTGAAAAACTCCTCGACCGCCTGGACGGAATTCGTGGCGTACGCGTCAGCCGGGCAGCATCGCGCCCAGTAGCAGCAGGAGCGTCACGGGCAGAAGTGTGATCATCAGGGCCGCTCCACTCGCCAGGATGCGGAGCGTTCTGAACGAGCGGCGGTGGGGCGGGGCCCAGGCCACGGCGTACAGTGCGAGGGCCCAGTAGAGAACTGCTCCGTATTGGCCCATGCCCGCCTGCGCCCGGATCGCGCTGTATTCCAGGGCGAGGACCGGCAGGCCGAGCGCGGATGCCACCAGGGGGATCCTCCACCAGGTCGGGTGGTCTGCTCGGCGCTGAGGCGCGGCGTTCTGCGTCGTCATGAGAGCCACTTCATCAGTGCCGGCCGCCACGGGCATCGGGGCGCGTACTTATGTGCGGCGTGTTCCGTCTGAGTAGGGAGCCCAGGTCGATGGCCCAGGGGAGCGGCTCGCCGTGCGCGGACATACGGGCTGCGGCCCCTACGCGATCCGGACTCCACCGAGGAGGGGTAAGCGGCTGCACTGACGTGCTCCGGGCGGCGGTCACCGTCCGGACCACGAGGGCCTACTCGCCGAACAGACGGGGCGGCCGCAGTGCTGCGGCGATCGCTCAGAGGTGGCCGTCCAGGAGCTCCCGTACCTCGGCGATGGCCATGGGCCCCGTGCCGTGCGCCACCATCTCTCCCTCCTTCACCAGGACGTAGGACGGGGCTCCGGTGATCCCGTATCGCTTGGTCGCGGACGGACAGCGCGTCATGTCGGTGCGGACGACCGTCAGGCGGCCCGTGTACTCGTCTGCGATGTCACCCACGACGAGGTCCATCGCCCGGCAGGGCTCGATTGCCTTGGGCCATGTCCCAGTGAAGTATGCGAGGACCGGGACTCCGCTCATCCTGAGGATGAAATCGAACTCCGCGTCCTCACGGGGTTGGTGAACCCGCTTCGCCATGGAAGCTCCAGACTTCGCGTTCCGTCATTACACCCCATCTTCCCCCGCGCGGTGCGGCGGGCTGAGTCCGGTCGGTCGTCTGGCTGACCGATGGGCCCGCACGTTCGAACGAGGCCGCTGTCTCCTGCGGCTGGTGATCTGGAGAGGGTTCGTTCCGGTCGGCTCAGCTGATAAGCGCTGGCTCGCGCCCCGTGTCGTGCCTCAAGATTCTCGGCGTGACAGACACGGGCCCCACCGAAGACGAGACGCCGGACGGGCTGCTGGGCTGGTGCCTGGTGGCCAACGTGGCGCGAGAAACCGCGCACGGCGAGAGCGGCCTCGACATCCAGCACGGCACGAAGCACTTCCGCACAGGTGCCCTGCTGTGGCTCCCGCCTGTCCGCTGGGACCCCGGCCACGGTCGCTGGCCTGCGGTGGGTCGGCACCGAGGCAACGGCCGCCGGTACGTCAACATGATCGTACGCGCGGATGACCTGGAGAACTTCCGGGTCAAGGGTGTCTACAGCGAAGCTCTGGTGCGCAGCCTCAACGGTTACGAGCACGACCCGGCCGCCCCGCGGACCCTGCAGAATCTCTGGACCCGCGAGCGGGCCCAGAGGTGGGCGGACGGCCGGAACCGCCACCGGGAGCCCCTCTTCGTCGAAGGCCACCCCTACGCCCACCCGCGGATCTCCGTTCCCAACCCTCCGCCGGCAGAGATCCAGATCGACGGTGAGACCCTCCACCTCGCCCGCTACGGCACCAGAGGAGCCCACTACAGCCGCATGCTCCCTCCCGTGGAATGGACCCCCGAGCCGTGATCCGCACGGTCGAACGATAGGGCGGGCAAGTCGGCGTCACGGGTGGGGAATTACGTGACGTTCCACACCGTCGTCGGCGAAGACCAGCGGGAGTTCGACCTGGCGCAGGGCCCAGGTCAGAGCGCCGGTGGTGGTGTCGTGGCCGGCGATGAGCAGGGTCATGGTGCGGCTGCGGATCTGCTCGTCGCTCTGGACGGCTTCGCTGGGGTCCGTCGGCGGCCGGGTGATGAACGGGGTGAATAACCTTGCGCAGACCCCTAGGCGTACCGACTAGTCGGTACTAGCCTCTGGCCACGCTCTCGGAGCCGGGCGCAGCGCGCCCCCGTCGCCCCGACACAACCCGGTTTCCGTATCCCCAGAAGGAGCCGTATGTCCGCCACTCCGACGGCGTTCGACGCCGACAGACCCACGCCCGATGGGCCCGCCGTGGACGCCCGCGGCCCGCTGGCCTGGCTGTACCGCCGCGACCTGGCGGACTATCCGCTCACCGGTCGCCGTATGGCGTATCTCGCGATCGTGGTCATCACCACCGTCGTCCTGTACTACATGCTGTATATCCAGTACGCGGTGGCGACGTCGATCATCACGCACTTCGACATGACGTACCGCTACTTCGTCTGGGTCTCGGTGATCGGCAACGCGATCGGGGCCTTCGCCTCGCTCGTGGCCGGTCTTGCGGATCGCTGGGGCCGGGCGAATCTGGTGGTCTACGGGCTGCTGATCGCCGCGCTTCTGGTCTTCTTCGGGCTGCCGAACGCGGCGAACAAGACCACCTATCTGGTGCTCTTCGCGCTCGTCAGCTTCATCGAGGGCATCGTGCTGGTCGCCACCCCTGCGCTGATCAGGGACTTCTCCCCGCAGCTCGGCCGGGCCACCGCGATGGGGTACTGGACGATGGGCCCGGTCATCGGCTCTCTGGTGGTCACCACCGTCACCAGCAACACCCTCGACAGCGCCACCTGGCAGGACGAGCTGCGTTATTCGGCGATCGCCGGGTTCGTCGTCTTCGTCGTCGCGATCTTCGCGCTGCGCGAGCTGTCCCCGGCGCTGCGTGATCAGATCATGGTGTCGCTGCGGGACCGGGCGCTGGTCGAGGCGCGCGCCAAGGGGCTGGACACCGAGGCGGTGCGCCGCGGCGAGTGGCGGCAGATGATGCGCCTGGACGTTCTGGGCTCGGCTTTCGCCATCGCCGTGTTCCTGCTGCTGTACTACGCGGCGGTCGGCAACTTCGTCGTCTACTTCGCGACCACCTTCGGCTACAGCGAGCAGCGCACCAACGCGCTGGCCAACTGGTACTGGGGGGCGAACGCCATCGCCCTGGTCCTGGTCGGCCTGCTCTCGGACCGGCTGAAGGTGCGCAAGCCCTTCATGATCGTCGGCGCGGTCGGCTCCGTCGTGGTGACCACGATCTTCGCCACCCGCGCCACCCACCTGACGACCGACTACTACACCTTTGCCTGGCTGTTCATCGGCATCGGCGTCTTCAGCGGTATCGCCTACGCGCCCTGGATGGCGAGCTTCACCGAGACCGTGGAGAAGCACAACCCGGCGGCAACCGCGGCGGGCCTGGCGGTGTGGGGCTGGACGGTGCGCATCGTGGTCGCCGTCTCCGCGGCCTTCATACCGGTGCTGGTGACTTCCGTGACCCCGCTCGTGGAGCACGGCGCCGAGGTAAAGGCCGCCTCGGTGCAGGCCGCGCCCGCGCTGGCCATCGTCAACGCGCACCCTCAGCTCTTCGCCGAGCTGAACAAGTACACCCCGACCACGGTGCCGCCCGCGCTGGGCGCCCGCGCCGTCAAGGAGGTCGGTGCGGAGAACCTGGGTGTCGTGCAGAAGGCAGCGCCGCAGCTGAAGTTGCTGCAGGAGTACGGCCCCGAGGTCCAGAAAGCGTCGAAGGACGGGCCCGGCGAGTGGCGCAACTGGTGGTGGATCTGCGTCGGCGGCCAGGTGCTCTTCCTGCCCTTCGTCTTCGTGATGGCAGGTCGCTGGAGCCCGAAGAAGGCGCGTGAGGACGCCGAGGCGCACCAGCTGGCGGTCGACCGCGAACTGGCCGCCCTCGCCGCCGCCGAGGAGTGACCGGACGCGGAGCCGGCCGGCCGTGGACGGGCCGGCCGGCTCCGCGTCCGCGTGTATCGGGGCAGCGAGGCCCCGCACCCCGGGTTGACTGCCCCTGTCGCTGTGATGAATCAGGCCGGAGCCCTTCTTGATACCGCGCCGCCACAGCACCATCTCCAGGGCATCCAGCTGGAGTTCGGTGCGCATGTGGGTGGCCAGCCGCCATCCGACGATCATCCGCGAGTACACGGACGAAGGCGACACGGACCCAGCCGGACCAGGCCCGTACATAGGTCGACGGGCAGGAACCCGGCGGGCTCCGCGGCCTGTTCCGCCGGCGGGCCCGACGTCGGCAGGCCCGGTCTCAGGTGCCCCGGAGTCCCCGCCACAGCCAGCCCGGGCCGAACCGCTACGACCAGCGGATCCCGCCGGTCACCTTGCACCTCGATGCGAAGGCCCTGCTCGTGGTCGGGCTGCACGCCGACCGCCGGCACGTGGCCAAGCGGGCGCGTGCGGCCGGGCTCAAGGTGTTCCACGTCGACCCGGAAGGGTTCCGACGCCCGGACGGGAGCTGGTTCGAGTACCCGCTGGAGGCACCGCAGACCGGTGACATTGTCGTACGCGCAACGGCCGCCGACGCGATCGGCGACGTGGAGCGGCTGCTGAACAAGGGCACGGACAACGGCTGAACTGTGGGACGGGAGAACGGCAGTAGCCTCAGAGCTTGTCCCCGGCCCCACACGCGGGCCCCTCCCAGGAGTGAGAGTCACGGATGCGTATTTCAGTCATCGGCTGTGGTCACCTCGGCATCCCGCACGCGGCGGCCATGGCCGAACTCGGCCACGAGGTCGTCGGCGTGGACGTCGACCAGGCCAAGGTCGACCGGCTCAACGCCGGTGAATGCCCCATCTACGAGACCGGTCTCCCCGAACTCCTCGCCCGCCACACCACGAGCGGGCGCCTGCGCTTCACCACCAGCATCTCCGAGGCCGCCGAGTTCGCCGACCTCCACTTCATCGGCGTCGGAACCCCCATCGACGCCGACGGCCGCTCCTACGACACCGGGCAGGTCTACGGCGCCATCCGTCAACTCGCCCCCCACCTCGACCGCCCCTGCACGGTTGTCGGAAAGTCCACGGTCACCGTCGGCACCACCGCCCAGGTCACCGTCCTCGCCCAGCGCCTGGCCCCCGCCGGCAACCGGGTCGACGTCGTGTGGAACCCGGAGTTCCTCCGCGAGGGTCACGCCGTGCAGGACACCCTCCGCCCGGACCGTCTCATCGCCGGTGTCACCACCACCGAGGGCGAGAAGGCGATCCGCGCCGTCTACGCCCCGATCCTGGACGCGGGCGTGCCCCTCTTCGTCACCGACCCGCAGACCGCCGAACTCGCAAAGGGCGCCGCGAACACCTTCCTCGGCCTGAAGATCTCCTACGCCAACGCCCTCGCCGACATGTGCGAGGCCGCGGGCGGCGACGTAGACCAGATCGTGGACATCCTCGGCATCGACCCCCGCATCGGCAGCGGCGGCATGCGGCCCGGCATCGGCTACGGCGGCGGCTGCCTCCCCAAGGACATCCGCGCCTTCACCGCGAGCGCCCGGCAGCTCGGCGCCGACGAAGCCGCCGACCTCCTGCGCTCCGCCGAGAAGATCAACGAATCCCGCACCGCCGGCGCCCTGGACCTGATCACCCGCACCCTGGGCGACCGTCCCCTCAAGGGGGCCAAGGTGACCGTGTGGGGTGCCGCGTTCAAGCCGGGTACCAACGACGTCCGTGAATCCCCGGCCCTCGCCCTGGCCCGCGCCCTCCAGGAGGCCGGCGCCACCGTGATCGTCCACGATCCGCAGGCCATCGCGACCGCGGTGAACCGCAACCCCGAACTCGACTACACCGACGACCTGTCCGCCTCCATCGACGGCGCCGACGTCGTGGTCCTGGCCACCGAGTGGCCCGAGTACCAGCAGGCCGACCCCCACGCCCTCGTCGAGCGGCCCGCCAGCCCCTTGCTGGTCGACTGCCGCACCGCCCTCGACCCCGAGCCCTGGCGTCTGGCGGGCTGGAAGGTCCGCCAGCTCGGACGCCCCGGGAAGTAGCCCGGTACGGGTGGCGCACCCGCGCCGTGCCCCGCCCGTACGATCCGACCACGCCGACAAGAGCGCCGGAGCCGTGCACGTCGACGACACCGCCCGTGTGCAGACCGTCGACCAGGCCACCGCCCCCCCCGCGTACGGAGCCCTGATCGAACACTTCCACCAGCTCACCGGAGTACCCGTCGTCCTGAACACGTCCTTCAACGACCGCGAACCCATCGTCGAAGCCCCGGCCCACGCCCTCGCCACCTTCCAGGCCTGCGACCTGGACGCGGCTGCATCGGCCCATACCTGGTCGAAGGGTCCTGCCCCCTCTGGAGAGTGCCACGCTGGAAGGCGTGACGACCTCCACGCCGCCGCTGAGGGAAGCCGCCCGTGCCATCGTCATGGACGCCGACGACCGCGTCCTGCTGCTGTGTTACGACGAGAACCAGGGTTTCTGGGCGACGCCCGGCGGCTCCCTGCAGCGGGGGGAAGACCACGCCACGGCAACCCTCCGTGAGCTGGGTGAAGAGCTCGGCATCGACGAGAAGGCGATCGAGCTCGGGCCCCAGCTCGCGGAGCGCACGAAGGACCATATGGTCGGCGGGCGCGAAGTCCGGCAGGTGGAGTTGTACTTCCTCGCCCGTGTCTCCGCAGCCGACGTCGACCCGGCCCGTGCGGCGCAGCCCGACAACATCCGCGCGTACCTCTGGTGGACCCTGGCCGAACTGCGCAACACCCAGCAGACGGTCCATCCCATCGGCCTCGCCGACCCGGTCGCGACCGTCGCCGCAGGATGGCCCCTGAAGCAGCCCGTCGTCCTGACAGGCTGACAACGACACGGAAGCCGCTGACGCCGTTGCCCAACCCTCCCTGACCGCCGCCCAGTTGCGGGAGATCACTGGTGTTTCATTGGCCTGGGCCTCTTGCGTCAGCAGAGGACCAGGTGTCAGCCCGCCCACTCGATGTCACGGACCTCCATTGCTCCAGCGTGCGGCATCTATTGGATCCAACACGCCGCCCGAACGCTTCCCGGATCTCCTCCACGGATCCCGGGTCGCGCACATCGGGCCAGGTCCGCGGATTTATCCGCGCGACCTCCACGAGCGCCATCACTCCCTGCCGAGCTCGGTCGTCCGGCAGCTGCGCCATGACCTCCACCGCGAGCTCCTCCACCACCACGCCGTACCGCATTGCGCACACCCCCCGTGTGATCGACTCGGGCAGCAGCGTACGGAGGAACCGCAGATCACGTATCGGCCTGTGGATAACCCGGATTTCGCGGCATGGTCGCCCCGACCACTAGAACCCGGACCATGGCCCCGACCACGGTCCGGCCGTGCCGCGTCCAGCCCCGACCACGACGGCTGGTCAGCTGTGACTGAGCGCGCTATCTGGCCATTCCGGCGTTGCAGTTGGCCACACACCCGAACTGGGCCATCAGCACTGCGTGATCATTATCCTCGCGCCGTCCGGACAAGGACTGCCACAGCGGCGAATCTCCCGTGAATCGAGCCACCAACAGGTCCGGATGGCTTCAAACTAGGTTCCATGTCTGCGCTGTGGACCTTGCTTGCCGCCCCCGCCGGGGCCGTCGCGACTACGCTGATCGGAGTCTTTGCGGGAAGTGCGGTCAGCAGGAGGACGCAGGACAGACATTGGGGCCGGGAGCAGTTGGCGTCAGCGTGCGCATGCGTACTTCGCGAATCATCAGGGTTGCTTGTGAGCCTCAGCGAGGCAGAGCTGGCTCGCCCCAGCTCCCTCCCTCAAGGCGTCGTCCACCGGACCACCATTGACTGGCGGCCATGGAATGAGGCGCTGAACATGGTGAACCTTGTCGCTGACAAGGACATCGCGGAAGCCGCTCACGTCCTTGACGAGCAGATATGGCGTCTTCACACCAAGGTCAAACGCGGCCTGACCCCCGAGGAGAACTGGTTCATTCTGCGTTCACGCGTGGAGTTGGCACAAAACAGCTTCATCGTCACCGCGCGCCGCCGACTCTCGCCCGCCGGAGGCTCACTTCAGCGTTTCTCCGGGCGGCCCGCTCCAGATGACCCGATCTGGACCTCATGAGCTGTTCCAGACGGAGCGCAGCCAGTGGCAGCAAGCTGAGCGCCAGAGTGGCCAACTGAAGCGCGCCGTGGCCAAGTAGCTCACTCAGCGGGCGGTTTGTGAGTCTGTGGGATATTCGGGCGTCGGCTGTGGCTTCTTCGGACGTGCGTCCGGGCCGCTGACCGGCATTCACCTCGGCCGTGCGGACCCAGGTCCGCACGGTCTCGGCCGTGCCGATCCCCAGCTGGGCTGCGACCGCCTTCATCGCGGCTCACTCGGTTGAGTAGTTCGGGCGGATCTCCGCAACCATGCGCACCGCACGCTCACGAAGCTCAGGAGGGTAGGGGGACGGACGTGCCATGACTCGATCCCCTCAAGGAATCGAGCCTCCATCAGGCCCGGAGCGCTTCAATGTCAACTCCGCCACCAAGTCGGACAGTACATGCCACGATCGTGTCCCACCGGGAACCCATCCATGACACGCGCCGGCTCCGGCTACCTCCAGCCGGCGCAGCTCGACAGTCAGCGGGCGATGGAGATCGCGAAGGGTGTGAATCCGGTGGACCGGATGACGTGCGGTACGAACAGGATCGCGGCCTCTGTGGCGCGGGCGGTCTGGATCCCGCCGAGGTCGGTGATCCATTCCTTTTGCCAGCCGAGGTCGGTGAGCAGTTCGCGGACGGTCTGCTTGGCCTGCGGGTCCTCGCCGGAGAGGAACGCGGTCGGCGGCTGGGGGAGCGTGGCCGGCGAGGTCATCACCGGGAAGAGCATGGTGTTGAGTGTCTTGACGACGCGCGTTTCGGGGAGCGCTTCCTGGAGCTGTTCGGCGAGGCTCGAGCCGGGGTAGATCAGATCGGCGGGCAGTCCGTCCGGTCCGTCGGTGGTGGCGTTGGAGACGTCGACGAGGATCTTGTCCCGGAGTTCTTCGCGCAGAGCGGCGAGCCGGTCCAGCGAGCCGGCACCCGGGGTGGCGTTGATGATGATCCGGGCAGTCCGGGCGGCCTCGGCGGCGGCGCCCGGCGTGCGGTCCGCCACGGTCACTTCGTGTCCTGCCCGGGCGAGGGCTGCGGCCAGGTTGCCGCCGACGCGGCCGTTTCCGAGAACTGCGATCGTGGTCATGATGATCTGGTCCTTCCGTGCGTGCGGGTTGTGGTGCGCGGTCAGCGCGAGAGCGTGGATACGGCCGCGGCGTGGACGCCGGGCGCGGCAGCCAGGAAGCTCTGGCTCTGTGGGGTCCAGGGGCGGCCCTCGGCGTCGGAGATCCGTCCGCTGGCCTCGGTGACGAGCAGCGCTCCGGGAAGCAGGTCCGCGCGGGCGCCGGCGAACTGCCAGAAGGCGTCGATCCGGCCGGCGGCCACGTTCAGCAGGTGCAGGGTCGCGGGCACGGCGGCGCGGACGACGAGCGCGTCGAAGAGCATCGCGGTGATCGAGGAGCCGACGCGCCGCACGACCTTTTCGTCCTCGTCCGGTCGGGCCTGGCTGGTGGCCACGATGCTCAGGCCGAGGTCCGCGGTCCGGGAGACGCGCAGTGGCCGGCCGTCGAGGTGGGCGCCCGCGCCGGTGAGCGCGGTGTAGGTCTCGCCGGTCAACGGCAGGTGGACCGCGCTGAGCACCGGCTGGTTCTCACGCACGAGGGTGGCGGTCACCGCCCACTCCGGCAGGGCGTGCAGGTGGTTGACGTTGCCTTCGGCCGGATCCACGACCCACCATTCGCCGGGCGGCAGCGCCCCGCCGTCCAGTTCGTCCTCCACCCAGCCAGCGTCCGGGCGCAGGCGCGTGAGGCGGGGGCGCAGGATATCGAGGGCCGTGTCGTCGTTGGCGGCGAGCGCGCGCATCAGCTCTTCGCGGGTCTGGTAGCGGACCACCTCGCCGAAGCGCTCGCGCAGCGCGTAACCCGCCTCACGCACGGCGATCGCGGTCTGGGCGAGCAGGTCGGCGTCGGAGGCCGCGACATCAGTGGTCTGAAGCGTTTCGGACATGGTGGTATTCCCGTCTGAGGAGGGGTGCTGAGGCCGGTCGAGGGCCGAACTGCGCGTTACTTCTTGCGCTTTCGCCTCAACGGTATGCAGCCTCGCAATTAACTTCAAATGCATGTCAGGCACGGCTAGGATTACTCGCATGCAATTGGATTTGAACCTGCTCGCCGCGCTCGACGCGCTGCTGGAGGAGGGCAGTGTGGCGGGGGCGGCGGCGCGCCTGCATGTCACCGCCCCCGCGATGAGCCGGAGTCTGGGCCGGATTCGGCGCACGACCGGGGATCAGATCCTGGTGCGCACCGGCCGCACGATGACCCCGACGCCGTATGCGATCGCCGTCCGGGAACAGGTGCATGAGCTGCTGCACCAGGTCCAGGGGGTGCTGGCACCGAGCCGAGAACTCGATCTGGCAACGTTGGAGCGCACTTTCACACTCCGCTGGCACGATTCCCTGGTCGCCTTGAGCGGCCCCGCACTGCTCGCGGCCGTGCGCGGACAGGCGCCGGGCGTGCGATTGCGCTTCGTCGCGGAATCGAGCATCGACACCCCCGAGTTGCGGCGCGGCGAGGTCGACCTGGAGGCGAACGCCAACCGCCCGAGCGCACCGGACATCCGTGCCGAGAACGTGGGCGAGACCCGCCTCGTCATCGTCGTGAGGCAGGGGCACCCCCTCACCCGCGTCAGGACCGTCACCGCAAAGCGGTACGCCGCCGCTGAGCACGTCACCGTCTCGCGACGTGGAAACCTCAGCAATACCCTCGACGACGCCCTCGCGCGGCTCGGCCTCACCCGCCGCGTGGTGGCGACCGCGCCCACGGAAGCGGCCGCGCTGGAGTTCGCGCGCGGCTCCGATCTCCTGATCAGCGTCCCCGAAGCCACCACGCGGTCAGCAGTCGCCGACCTCGGCCTGGTCGTGCTCCCCCTCCCGCTCGAACTGCCGTCGGCACCCATATACCTGTCGTGGCATCAGCGCTACGACACCGACCACGCCCACGCCTGGCTGCGCGGGCTGGCGCGAACCGCACTGGCCATGAGCGGAGCGTCGTAGCCGGCGCCATCCGGCCGCTTCACCCATACGTCCACGGTCCACGCGACCACCACAGCGATCTGCTTGAACGTCAGCGGCGGCTTGTCCGTGCGGGTACTGGCCGTGAAGCGGCCAGACCGACGCCTGCGGCTCACCATCGGCGTCCGCCGATCCGTGCAAGCCCTGGCGGGTCGTTTCGGGGAATCGCGTTGCGTCGGGGGTTCGGCGCGCGGAGGCCGGCGTCGGGGTGTGGAGTTCCCCCGACGAACCCTCAGTTGACGGTGCCGGATCGTCAGGGCCGGACCGGGAGGTTGGCCTCCCAGCCGTCGAGGAGTCGTTCGAGTCCCAGTTCGAACCCGCGCTCGGCGCTGTCGGCCGCGTGGGGAAGCTCGGCATCACGAATGACCTGGCCGAGGAGTGGATGGCGCCCGCTCTTGACGACTTTGTCGAGGTAGGGCGCATGGGCGTCCATCCATTGCTGGATGCCGATTCCGGAGCGTCGGACGGCTTCCTGTTGGGCGAGCTCGCCGATGGCGTAGCCCCGGACGAAGGCCTGCAGCGTGTCGACGACGGTGATCATGACGTCGATGTCGAAGCCGAGGGGATCGAGGGCGGCGAGTGCGTGTTCGATGGCATCGAGGGAGTTCGGGCCGAGCGATGGGCGCCCTGCTGCGAGGGAGGTCATCCAGGGATGCCGGTGGAAGGCGGCCCGGGAACGATGGGCCAGGCCTCGCAGATCGCTGCGCCAGTCGCCGGTGGGGGCAGGCGGGCCGCCGTCTTCGGCCGCTACGGCGTCGAGCATGAGGTCGAGCAGGTCGTCTTTGGATGCCAGATAGCGGTAGAGCGAGGCTGTGCCCGTTCCCAGCTCCTTGGCGACGCGCCGCATGGACAGCGCCTCGATGCCCTCGGCGTCGGCGATCGCGATAGCAGCGCTGGTGATCTCCGCCCGCGTGCGTGACGGCGCGGGGCCTTTCGCGGCCCGCTCCGGCCGGTTCCAGATCACCGTGTGAGCGTCGTCCATTGGTGTTCCTCCTCATTACTGCGCTCACTGTTCGCAGTAATGCTATCGTGGCGCCAGTACTGCGAACACTGTATCGCAGTAGAGCGGTGTCCAAGCGAAAGGGAAACCACCATGACCACTCCCGTCACGATCGTCGGCGCCGGGCTCGGCGGCCTGACCCTCGCACGGGTCCTGCACCTGCACGGCATCTCCGCGACCATCTACGAAGCCGAGATATCGGCGGACGCCCGCACGCAGGGCGGTCAGCTCGACATCCACGAGTACAACGGGCAGCTCGCCCTCGAAGCGGCCGGCCTCACCGACGAGTTCCGCGCGATCATCCACGAAGGCGGCGAGGCCCTGCGCGTGCTCGACCAGCACGGCGCGGTACTGCTCGACCAGCCCGACGACGGCACGGGCGGTCGCCCTGAGGTGCTCCGCGGAGACCTGCGTCAGCTTCTGATCAACTCGCTGCCCGACGAGATGATCCAATGGGGACACAAGGTCACCAGTGTCCGCCCCCTCGGAGACGGCAGGCATGAGCTGACCTTCGCCGACGGGCCAACCGTGACGGCCCGCCTCCTCGTCGGCGCGGACGGCGCCTGGTCGAGGATCCGGCCGCTGCTCTCCGACGCGAAGCCCGAGTACGTCGGCACGTCGTTCATCGAGACCTACCTGTACGACGCCGACCAACGCCACCCCGCAGCGGCCAAGGCCGCCGGCGACGGTTCCCTGTTCGCCGTCACAGCCGGCAAGGGGATCCTTGGCCACCGAGAGGCCGACGCCGTTCTTCACACCTACGTCGCGCTCAACAAGCCGCAGGACTGGATCACCGCCACCCTCGCCAGCCCCGAAACGGCGGCGGCCCAGGTCGCGGCAGAATTCACCGGATGGGCGCCTGAACTCACCGCACTCATCACCGACGGGGAAACCGCCCTCGCCCCGCGCCCGATCAATGCCCTGCCGATCGGCCACCGCTGGGACCGCGTCCCCGGAGTGACGCTGCTGGGCGACGCCGCCCACCTCATGTCACCGTTCGCCGGGGAGGGCGCCAACCTCGCCATGTTCGACGGCGCCGAACTCGGCAAAGCCATCGCCGCACATCCCGACGACATCGAAGCCGCCCTTGCGGAGTACGAGCAGGCCCTTTTCCCCCGCAGTGCCCAGTTCGCCGCCGAATCCGACACGAATCACCAGCTCATCTTCGGCGACAACGCCCCCGCCAGCCTGCTCGACCTGCTCATCGGCCAGGAGTCGACCGAGTGAGCGAGATCGCCGGAGGGGAGAGGGAGTTAACGAGCCGAAGTCAGCAGTCTGCTTACGCCGGGCGACGCGCGTCGGTGACATAGGCCGCCGGTCCGCCCGTCGATCTGGTTTCCGCGTTCGCGTTACTGGTGTCTTCACTGGTGATCTGCGAGTTGCTCGGGGTGCCGTTCGCCGACCGGGCCGAGTTCGGTGCGCGCAGCAACCGACGACGTGGTGGCCCAGTTGCTCGCGCAGGCCCGGAACGGATACTCCCACTGATCCCCATGCTGCCGCACCGCTGGAAGGGCTCCAACGTCCTCGGCGCAGCCGGACGGATAACACGGTCCCTTCGGCCTCTGGTCCGACCCGGCGGAGTCCGAAGAAGGGAACGCTGCCCCGGGCCCAGCAAGCCCGAACCCCCTGCGGAGTAGCGGAACCCCAGCAAGATCAATCTCACCGGGATTTCTTGTACCTCAACTACTGACACCCGGGATCGTGTGCTTGATCTGGAGTCTTCGCCGACGGCGCCTGTTGCGGCGAGAGCTATACGCCTAACCTCGCCGTTTCGGTTGGGCTGAGGCGGCTGCGTTGATCATCAACTGTTGGGTGGTCGAGGCGATTCTATTGTTTGGGCATCGTGGAGGCCCGGCGCAATGGTCGGGTTCTCCGGGTCCTTCGGATCGTGGGTGGGCGGGGGGCCTCGGTCAGTCAACCGGTCGGGGCAGTGCGGCGAGGCGGTGGAAGGCCGTGGCCAGTTCGTGTCTCCAGGGCCAGGTCGCCGAGATCCGCAGGCGGAGGCGGCGTCCACCGCGGGTGAGGCGGGCGGCAACGTGTAGCAGCCGGTAGCGAAGTTTCTTGGGTTCGGCGGCGGCGAGTTCGCCATCCAGCAGGAGGACGCGGGCCCAGGCGAGGAGATCGATCGCCGTGAGGCTGAGTTCAAGCCAGGTGGCGTTGACGTCGAAATGGCGGGAGGGGAAGCGGCCGAAGCCAGTGTTCTTGCCGCACCGGATGTGGTCCTCGACGGTGGCGTGTCCGCGGTGGCGGACCTCAAGGAACTGTGCGGAGCCGCCGCCGGAGTACGGGGTATCGGTAAGGAATACCTGGTGCCGCAGGCCCTCGTCGTGGTCGAACAGGGACAGTTGGGCGTCGGGGTGCGGTCGTTCGCGCCGCACGGTGATGCGGGTGCCGACCGGGTAACCGGCGAGGTCGACCATGCCGGTCAGTTCGGCGACCTCGGCGCCGTCTCGCATAGTCCCGTTCTGGTCCAAGGCGGGATGCCAGAGAGCTCCGGGCAGTGAGCGGATTGCACGACGGACTGGCTCGGTGACCGCGTATCCGACCGAGAACCGCAGGTTCAACCCGTACTCGCGCAAGGCCCAACGGGCGCCGGTGATGTCCAGGCGGTCTTTGGCCAGGTGGCGGCATGCTCTCTCGGTGATGCCGGTGGCGATCGGCTAGCTGCGTCCCAGAGCGGTGTCGTAGCGCAGGTGTTCGGCCTTGCTGGTCAGGTAGTTCACGGCGTCGTCGATGCCCTTGCGCTTGGTGCCGCGCAGTCTTGCGGCTCGGGCGGCCGCTTTGAGCGCGGCGGCGGTCTGCTGGACGCCACCGGCCAGGAGGGTGCGGGCGTGGCGGGCGACCCATGCTTCGGCGGAGGCGTCGCCGGTGTCGTGCAGGCACCAGGCCGCTCGCCACAGATATTCGAGCACGTGGATCAGGTCGACGATGATGTGGATGTCCGCGCGCGCTGTTCTGCTTCGGTCTTGATGAGGTCGACCGGACGGGCCGTCACGCGTCCCAACAGGAGATCGTGTGCTCGACAACCATTTCGTCTGCCCGTTGGTCATGCCATCGGGGTTCATAGGGCCCTGACAGCAAAGAACAACACTGGAACGGGGATGCATGACCCAGGCGGAGCACAGGGGACGGGTCGACGTGGCCACGAGGCGTGAGAACGAGGGGGCGGTCGCACCCAATGTGCCGCTTCCGCGGGCGGCGCCTGCGGGGCGGGTGATCGTGGCCAGGCCGGCCGTCCGCAGGGACCGGCTCGCCGCGCTGGACGGCCTGCGGTTCCTGGCGGCGCTGGCGGTGGTGCTGTTCCACTTCGTCGGCCAGACCCCCTGGTCGATGATCACGATCTGGGGCCGCCCGTATCGGAGCACGTTCCCCGAGGCGCATGGGTACTTCGCCTACGGCCGGCTCGGCGTCGACCTGTTCTTCCTGATCAGCGGGTTCGTCATCTGCATGAGCGCGTGGGGGCGCACCCCGCGCGACTTCTTCATCTCGCGCGTCACCCGTCTGTACCCGATGTACTGGATCGCGATCGTGGTGTCGGCGTGCGTCATCTACCTGACCAACAGTCCGTTCGGGCACCCCAACCCGCGGCTGCTCTTCGCGAACTTCACGATGTTGCAGACCCCGCTCGGCGTGGACAACCTGGACTCGGTCTACTGGACGCTCTGGCCGGAGCTCTGTTTCTACCTCACCTTCGCGGTCGTGGTGTGGAAGGGCCTCAGCTACCAACGGGTCGTGATTTTCTGCGGGTTGTGGACGGTCGCCGCGGTGCTGGCGCCGGGCGCCCAGATCCCGTTGCTCTCACTGATGGTCAACCCGACGTCCGCCCCGTACTTCATCGCGGGCATGGCCTTCTACCTCATGCACCGGTACCGGCCGACACCGCTGCTGTGGGGCATCGTCGCCATGTCGTGGCTGCTGGCGCTGCACTTCCTGCTGGCACCCGGCGGCGGCCGCAACAACTGGGCCACCTGGGCTCCTTGGCGCGGCTGGCTGATCGTGGTGACCACGGTGTTCTTCCTGCTGATCGCCGTCATCGCACTCGGCTGGACCCGCTGGATCCGCTGGCGCGGCCTGACCGTCGCCGGCACTATGACCTTCCCGCTGTATCTGCTGCACGACACCATCGGCATGACCATCGCGCACTACTACGGCGACCGGGTCGCCCCCTGGGCCCTGGTCGGGGTCACGTTGAGCGCGTTGATCGTCCTGGCGTACCTCGTGCACCGGTTCGTCGAGCGGCCGATCGCACAGGCCATGCGGCGCTGGCTGAACACCGCGGCGTTCGGTCTGCAGCCGCCGACGCCGCGCCGCTGAACGGACGGTGTCCCGTCCTGCCCGCTCCCTGAAACGGTGAAGGGTGCGGTTCGTTTCGAGTGACGGTCGCGATCAAGCGGTGAGGGCGTAGTTCTGCTGGTTGGGGTAGAGGCGCTTGTGCTCGCGGGCGGTATGGAAGCGCCAGTAGGGGTCGAGGTCTCCGTTGGAGACGATGGCACGCAGTTGCAGGACGGCTTCGGCTCCGGGCAGGCCCCAGCGGGCGCCGGTGTTGTCGAGGGGGTCGGCGATCAAGTGGCGGCAGGCGCCCTCGACCGCGCCGGTGGCTATCGGCCACCCGCTCGCAAGTGCCGTGTCGTAGCGGAGCTGGTCGAGGTGGCAGGCATCGACGGCGTAGCGCCGGGCGGTTGACAGTCGCTCCCGGGTGGCTTGTGCGGTCATGGCGTGGGCGGTGCGGGCGGCGTGGCCTGCGAGGATCGCGGTCAGATGGTCGGCTGCCCAGGCTTCGGCCTCGGTGGTGCCCGGTTTGTGGAAAGCGTGGGCCGCGGCCCAGACGTACTCGGCGACGTGCACGAAGTCCAGCAGCACGTGCACCGTGACGCCGCGTCGATCGGTCTCGGCGGTGATCAGGTCGAGCTGGTGACGGGCACCGTCGACCAGGACGACCCACGGCCGCAGATGCCTCGGGTCGCGCGCCTCGGCCTGGTCGAAGGCATCGGCGATGACCTGCTCGGGCGGACGGATCAGGGAGGCGGTGCACCACTTGTTCTCCGCCTTCGGCCCCGGGCGAGCGGGACGTTCGCCGCTGCGCCCGCCGGGCGGGTGGATCACATCGTGCGGACGCCGGGGAGCCGGGCGGGTATCGAAGACGCAGGCCACGGTCGCCATCCGCTTGCGGTTCGGCTTCTCGCCCGGCGCGAGCCGGCCGCGATGACCGGTCGCGGCCGTCGTGGCGGCCCGGCGGGTGGCCTCGCGCAGAGCCTCGGGCCGCATGACCACGCCCTTGCCGTCCACTTGGACCACCAACGGCATCTCGCGGCTGCACGGAACCGGAATCCTGGTCCGGTAGAAGTCGTCGACGTCGACCGCGGCGGCGACCACGAGCTCTTCCAGCCTGCGCTTGCCGAGCACTTTCCTGCAGCGGCGCTCGACCGCATCGTGCGCCTGGTCGAACGAGCCGCGGACAGCCTCGGTGACCGCGAGCCGACGCAGGCCCATCGAATGCCGGCCAGCTGGCAGCGACAGCGCGACGTCGGCGGGATGGACATTGCCCAGGCCCCGGCCCCGGTGGGCAACCCGCGTGACCCGGACCAGTCCGAACACGCTGGCCAGCCAACGCGAGTGTCCTGTCTCCCGCCAGGGCCGCACCTGCCCCTCCGGCCCGGTCACGGGCGGCCCGCCGCTGCCACGGACCTCTTCCTCCTCCAGACTCGCGCGCAGGTCCAGATGGTCCTGCAGCAGCTGTCGCAATAGCTCCCTCCCGGCCACGTCGAGGCGTTCTTCCAGCTTGGCGTGGGTCCACGCGCTCGCCTCGCGGCCCGACAAGGTGCACCTCAGGGTCTCGAAGGCGCTGACCGAGCGCGCAAAGGGGTCAGTGGTGGCATGAGTGTCGTACGGTTTCATCTCCGGGGCTCTTCCCGTCCTGCTTCGACATGGGTCGCACCTTCGAATGTAGGACCGGAAGAGCCCTTCTATTAACGGGAGTTGGGCGAAGCAGCCATCCGGCGACGGGCCGGGGTGAGCATCCCCGGAATGTCCTCGTCCAGCCAGCCCTGCTCCACCAGCTGCTTCAACTTCGACCGCGTGCCCTCGATCTTCCCGGTCTCGGACGGCAGGCCGATCCTCGGCACGATCTGCTTGGCGCGGACCGGCCCTGGCGTGTCTGCCACCACCTCCAGGATGTCCCGATACGCCCGCGGCAGGACCTCCGAAGCCATCCCGGGCTGCCAGTTCGGCACCGTCAGCACCCCGATGACCTGCCGCTCGGCCCCCGCATACGCCGACGCGAGCCGCTCACCCGCAGCCGGCTGTCCAGCATCGACGGCCGCCGCCGACTTCTCCGGGGTCATCTCCGCGAGCACATCGGCGACCGTCTCCCGCGCGATCCGCAACCGCTCCAGGCTCTCCCGGGCCAGCTCCAACTTCCCGGCCAGCACGGCGACCTCGGCCTCCAACTCCTCCACCCGCACCCGGGCAGCCACCTCGTGCGCTTCCAACTCCTCAAACAGCGAGCCCATCCGCCACTCTCCTCCACCACCACGGTAGAGAGGAGCAGCCCGGAACACAGCCCGTCCGCATCGTCCACGCCCTCCGGTCGGCTTTCAAGCAGCGGCAGGCCGACGGTGCGGAGGGGACTGCGCTCCGAAGAGAAGATCTTGAGGTTCGCGCGATGAGTTCCGAAAGGGACGCCGGTATGTACTCACGGGCCCCTTCGGTCCCGACCAAGTGCAATGACTGGAGAGAACGATGTCCGACAACCGCGCGAACGACACGGCCGCGATCACTGCCGTCCTTGAGAGCCTCTACAAGGCATGGGACGCCGGCGACGCCGACGCCTTCGTCGCCGACTACACACAGGAGGCCACCGCGATCATGCCGGGCTCCTACCGCGCCTCCCGCGAGGAGGTTCGGCAGGGCATGGCGGCGGGGTTCGCCTCCTTCCTGAAGGGCACCACGACGACCAACCGGCAGCTGGGGATCCGGTTCCTGGGCCGCGACGGCGCGATCGTCGTGAGCGAGGCCGGCATCCTCTTCCCCGGCGCGTCCGAGGTTCCCGCCGACCGGATCGTGTACGCGACCTGGGTGTTGGAGAAGCGCGACGATGCCTGGCTGATCGCCGCCTACCACAACAGCCCGGTCAAGTCCGCTAGCTGATCGAAAGTCAGTCCTGCCCGGGTCCGCCCGCACCTGTCGGGCGGACCCGCCCGACAGGTGCGGGCGGATCAGCCGTCGACCTTCTGCGCCAAGCCGAAGGCGGCGAACACGTCGGCGTCCTGGAAGACCGAGATACGGCTGATGCCGCCAGCCGTGACCGTGAACACCTGCAGGGTGTGCAGCTCGAACATGTCGGCGTCCCCGCGCCGATAGGCGGCGAAGCCGGCCTGCCCGTTGGCCCGCACCGGCAGCAACCGCCAGGCCTTGCCGGCCTTGGCGAACACCCAGCCCATGAAGCTCGCGTAGTTCTCCCGGCCGGTGAACCAGTTGACCATGGGCGGCATCTCCATGAGGACGTCCTCGGTCACCACCTGCAGCAGCCCTTGGATGTCCGCCCGGACGAAGGCCGCCATGTACCGGTCCACCCACGACCGTTGCTCTGCGTCGGAAGGCTCTGCGACCTGCTCCTGCAGCACTCCCGCGGCCCGGATCCGGGCGCGAGCCCGCTGCAGCGAGCTGTTCACGGCCGCGGCCGAGGTCTCCAGGATGTCCGCTGCCTCCGCCGCCGGGTAGTCGAGCACGTCGCGCAGGATCAGGACGGCGCGCTCTCTCGGTGACAGCAATTGCAGTGCTGCGACGAAGGCCAGCCGCAGGCTGCCCCTGTCGATCGCCGCGGTGGCCGGGGCGCCCAGGCCGAGCAGGCTATCCGGGAGTGGCTGCAACCAGGTTGCCTCCCCGCCGTGGACGAGCGGGCGCAGCGGTTCGCTCTCGGTGACCAGACCCGAGGGCAGGGGGCGGCGGCCGAGCCCGTCGAGCGCGGTCAGACACGCATTCGTGGCGATCCGGTACAGCCAGGTCCGCAGGGAAGCACGCGATGGGTCGTAACGGTCCCGCGCGCGCCAAGCCCGCAGACACGTCTCCTGCACGAGTTCCTCGGCGTCGTGGACCGAGCCGAGCATCCGGTAGCAGTGCGCCAGCAGTTCCGGCCGGTACCGCTGCACCAAGGTCTCGAAGTCCCCCGTCGACGTCATCCCCGCGCTGCCGCCCTTCCGGTCTGCTCATCCGCCCCTACGGTAGCCGCCTCACGGGGCCGGTTGCAGCCGTTCTGCTGCCGGGAACATCGGTCGCGGCGGGAGCTGTGCTCTCTCTCGACGACGGCCGAACGCGGTTCAGGCACGGATTTCGTGAAGTCGATCGTGCTTCCGTGCACTGGGTGACGCCCTGTCATATCAGGTGGATACCTGATGCTGTCGCAGCGCGGTGAGCGCGAGACTGGCTATCTCGTCGGGAGTGCCGACAGCGTCGACCGTGACGAGGAGCCCTTGCCTTGCGTAGTGCCGGATGATGGGTTCCACCATCGCTTCGTAACTGTTGAACCGACTGCGGATCCTCTTCTCTTTGTCGTCCTCACGCTGATAGAGCTCACCGCCGCAGACGTTGCACGCGCTATCGACGTCGAGGGTGTCCACCGCAGGCTCGTAGACGTGGGCTGAGTCGTTACGGCAGAGGCGACGGGCGGACTGGTGGCGGACGCGGCCCTCCACCTCCTGCTCGGGAAGGTGCAGGCGCAACACGCTGTCCAGGGGCGTGTCGAGTTCGTGGAGCAACTCGTCCAGAGCAAGCGCCTGGGCAGCGTTGAGCGGGTGCCGGTCGAGGAGGAAAGCTGTGGGGGCCGCCTGGCACAGGTGCTCCCGGACGATCGCATTGATGATCTCGTCCGGGAGCGGCCTGCCGGTGTTCATGATCTCGGCGGATCGGATCCCCAGGTCGGTGCGCTGGCGGAGGTGAGCGCGTATGAGATCGCTGAACTTGATGCGCGGCACTGCCAGGGCCCGAGCTAGCGAATCGCTCGGTGTCTCCCACGACCACGCCGGTGGTTGCAAGATGGCGATGCGCATCGAGACCGTCGCCATCAGCGGCAGATCCTAGTAGCTGTCGCGGATCGGGTGCTTGTATTGCTTACCGGTCGAGCGAGTCACCACGACACCGCCGTCCTCGTAGGAGACCCGGTCGCCCGCCGCGATGAACACCGGTCCGTCCAGCTCAACCTGGAAGTCGGCGTGGAGCAGGAACTCGCTGAGCAAAAGCATCCTGGGAAGCGGGGTAACCCCATCGATATTCAGGCGCACGACCCAAGCATCCCGCAGGGGCCGGTGCCACCGCGACTGGTTTCGGTCTGTCGGCGGCGGCTGGTCGTTTGGGGTTGGGCATGGATTCCGTGAAGTCGATCAGCGGGCCGTGACGGTCTGGGGTCGGCGGCTGGCGGCGATCAGGAGGAGTCGTTTGCGCAGTAGCGGTGGTTTCGCTCTGCCGAACATGCTGCGCTTGAGCGCTTTCAGGTCGTTGACGCGGCCCTCGACCGGTCCGGACGACCAGTCGGTACTCATGCCGTAGACGACGGCGTCGAGGTCGGGGAGCAGTCCGGCGGCGAAGCCGGCCAGGCCGCACTGGTCGTCCGCGCAGACGTCGGCGATCCAGTGCGGTAGCCGGTCGCCTTCGCGGTTGGTCATGATGGTCGCGAAGGTGCGGACGTGGCCGGCGGCGGCTGTGAGTTCGGGTGAGCGGGCCAGCAGGGTCTTGAGCTGCTGCTGGTCATCCTCGCGCAGGTGGTCGGGGTGGCGCGTTATCCAGCCGGTGGCGGTGCGGGGCGAGGGCGGCCGGGCGATCGGCGGCGTGTTCCCTGCGGCCGAACGCCCGGGTCGTAGCGGCCGGATGTAGTCGCGCAGGGTGCTGTAGCTGCAGTGTGCTCCACGTTCTTCCAGCTCGCGGTGGAGCCTGGACACGTTCGTGCAGCCCTCGGCCATGCGCTGTTCGAGGTAGGGCTTGAACCGGTCGAGTTTGCTGGTCCGGTTCCAAGCGCGCCGGGAACGACCGCAAGGAGATCGCCAAGCAGGGCGGATGGGCCGACAACTCCGCCACCATGGAGGGCTACTTCGAGGACGGCGACGAGGGAGGTGGTAACGGCCCCTTCCACCGTGGCAGGTCAGGGCGGTCCGCCTTGTCATTCCGTCGCCGGGGCGACCGCCTGCCGGGCCGGCCGCTCTATCCCTGTGGCGTCATCCTGTCCGACGCGAGTCTGCTGGAGCGGCTGCCGGTGCAGCCCACGCCGGGCGGATACCCGATGGTGCAGGCCGACAAGGAGGACGTCGATTCTCTGGGGGTTCGAGCTGTTGCAGCGGACCGAATCTCGCACTTGTGCAGCTCAGCGCCGGTTAATCGAAGAATAATCAGTGCAACAGGTGTGGTGCTATCGCTGGTTCGAGTGACAGCGGGGGCCATGGCCTGACTTGTTAGCGCGCACCCTGATCGCAAATTGGCCAAATCTCCTCACCAGAGATGGGCGTTGGGCGGTTCGGCCCTCCGGATGGACGAGCTTCGGGACAATCCCCGGTGGAGTCCGCCGCTCTGCGATGGCTGCTGTTATCCAGGCCAGGGCCGGGGCGGCGATCACCGACCGGTGAGTTTTCTCGGGGTGGGGCTGTGACCTGCGGAAACGCCGCCCGCGTGGTGTCTGGCCTGGGGAAATACCCCTCCGTAGTTCTCACGTGTTCACGGGGGTTCCCGGCCTCATGTGTGCTGGATGCGTTCCGACCGGGCCGTCCGAGAGGCTGTCGACAGTCGGCACTCTGCACGGTCGGTGCAACACGCTGTGCAGCGATGAGGAGCGGGAGGGCACTGACCTGGGGTTTCACAAGGGGAATGTGTGTTGACCTGCGAAAACCCCTCTTCGTAGTTCTCACGGCTCAACGCCGATTACCAGCAAGTTGATCGGGCGGACCCGGCTTGGGGTGCCTCACCAGGTCGTGGCGACGGAACCGTGTGCGGTCCAGGTGTCGTTCTGGAGGACGTAGCCCATGGTCAGTTGCAGACGCCAGTTCGCGCGGGTTCCGTAGACGGTTGCATCGGTGATGAAGCGGCCGACGAGGCGGGCCTCGTCGCCGTTTATGTCGACGGTGACGCTCTTCTCCTCGACGCCGTGGTAGTCGAACTGTCCGGTACGCATCTGGGCCAGCCAATCGGCCTTCGGCTGCACGTACCCGGTGATGTGCGTGAGGGTGAAGTCCTCGGCGAGCAGGTCGTCGAGGGTGTCGGTGTCGCCGTCAGTCATCGCGCGTACTTGGGCGCGGAAGGCCGCGACGACGTCTGCTTCGACGCTCGGATCGGGTGGTCTGGGCATGGTGGTTCCTACGGTCTGCGGTTCACGGATCAGCGCGTCCTGTCGGCCCGCAGGGCACTGAGGTCGATGTGCCCGGTCTGCAGCTTGGCCGCGTGCGGCTTGTTCAGGCCGGCGTCGGTGATGTAGAGGCGGTTGCCGCGCACTGCGGTGGCGGTCGGTGAGGTGAGGCCGTCCGCGGCGGTCAGTACTGTTTTGACGGCTCCCTTCGGGGAGACGACGGCTATCTGGTTCGGGCCGTTCTCCGTGGCGAAGACCACGTCGGAGCGGCGGCTCAGGAAGCTGAAGTCGTCGGCGCCCGGGAGCTTGTCGGTCACGACCTTCGCCAGGCCGGGCGTGCCCTTGGCCGTGACCGGGATGCGCAGCAGGGTGCCCTTGCTGAGGTTGGAGACCCAGACGGCTCCGTTGTGGAAGCGCAGCCCGTTCGCGCCGAGTGGCACCTCCGGCGTGGGGGCGAGGGCGGGGTCGGTCAGCCAGGCGGTCGCCGGTCCGCCGGCCGTGGGGATGACCCAGACCGTGCTCTTGTGGCTGTCGGCGACGTACAGGGTGCGCCCGGAGGGGGCGAGGGCGAGGCCGTTGGGCAGGGGAGTTCACGACCGTGGCGCTGGCCGGGGTCGCAGCGAGGACGCCGGCGGTGGTGAGGCCGGCCGCGATGGCTCCAGCTGCCAGCTTTCGGGCGAGATTCATGTAGTTCCCCGCGATCGCAACAAGACGCTGACCTGCCTGGCCGGCGCCGAACCGGTGGCCGGTGCCCAGCACGCAGCGGTGCAGCGGCTGCAGTTCTTCCTGTCCGAGTCGACATGGGACCAGGAAACAGTCAACGCCCGCCGCCTGGAACAGCTGCTCGCCGACCCGGCCACCGCCCCGCATTCAGGCGGGGTGCTGGTCATCGACGACTCCGGTGACCGCAAGGACGGGACGGCGACCGCACACGTGGGCAAGCAGTATCTCGGCTCGGTCGGGAAGATCGACCGCGGTGTGGTCACCGTGACCACGTACTGGGCGGACGAGCGCGTCTACTACCCGGTGCACTCCTGCCCCTATACCCCGGCCCATCACTTCCCCCGCGGCAAGAAACGACCCACCCGGGCTTCCGCACCAGACTGCAGATCGCGGCCGACCTGGCCGCCCAGGCCAAGGCGGCCGGGCTGGTCTTCCGCGCGGTGGCCGCCGACTGCGCCTACGGCGACCAGGACAGCTTCCGCGCCGGCCTGCCGTTCGTGATGACCCTGAAACCCCGGCACGGCACCTGGGCCTACGGCCCCGACGTCCACACTCCCGTCGACGCCGCCCGCCTCCTGGCCTGGCGGGACCCCGAACATCCCGGGGACTGGTCGCGCATCGAGCGCACGTTCCGCGACGGGCACATCGCCACGTGGTGGGCCGCCGAGGCCCGGCTGGGCTGGTGGGGCCCGGACGGGAACGTCCGCCTGGTGGTGGCCACCGCCGACCCGGCCAACCTGCCGGCGAAGGCGACCTGGTACCTGGCCACCGACCTGCCCCGCCCCGGCTCCCCACGCGTCACCGAATCGCCCTACCCGCCCGCCGCCCTCGCCGAAATCGTACGGATCTACGGGCTGCGTCACTGGGTCGAACAGAGCTACAAACAAGTCAAGGACGAACTCGGCTGGGCCGACTTCCAGGTCCGCTCCGACACTGTGATCCGGCGCCACCAGACCCTCGTGAACTGCGCTTTCAGCTTCTGCTGGAACACCTGGTTCGCCCCCCCCCCCCCCCCGCCCCCGCCCAGTCCAGCCCGCCACCCAGACGGACCTGACTTACTGTCAGACCCATTAGAGAGGGGGAGAACCCGGACCCCAGCAGCCCCAACCGGCCTGCTGGCCCCAGGCACTTCGGGCCGTCCGTGGCTGGCTGACGCCCTGGGCCACGCTGCAACGCTACTGGCGGGCATGGTCGACGAAGCCCCCGCCCGCAGCACTCCAAGAACTGATCAACACCGTCGGCACCGGCAGACCTCTTGATCTCTACTGCCCGGTCTAACAAACCACCGCTAGATCCGTTGCACCTGGAGGACGTGGATATCGGGAGCGCCACGGGCGGGCGGGAGGCCGGGGAAGCGAGCGGGCGCGTCCGGCCTGGGGAGGCTCAGCGTGCGGGGCAGGACAGCCTGCAGGGGCTGGGCGGTCGCGGCACGGACAGCCCGTACGCCGTGGGCGATCGGATCGCAGCACACGTCACCCGCCGGACAGCCGGCCGGGTGCGCGATCGTCTTGGCGTGGTGTGTCGCCGAAAACTATTCTGTTTTTGTGGGGGCCGGGTGAACCGGCCTCCCTACCCGATCGATCCTTCTCAGTGGCGCGTCTGCGCCCGCCGCCGGGACGCCTCACCCGGGGCGGCGGTTCCTCGTCCTCCTCCAGCTCCACCATGCCTCGCTGGACGCAGCCCTTGGATACCACGGCTGCGGCGGCCACCGCCGCGATGCCGCCATGTCCCAACTGTCGGGCCTCAGCGGCGTACAGCAGTCGCCGCTGCCTCTCATTCAGCCACGGCACCACCACCTCCAGCTTCTGCCGCAGTGGACCGATCAGCTCATCAAAACGCCCGGCGGCACTGGGACCCCGACCGTATGAATCCGGCTAGTCGGCGATGCGTTCAGTCGGCGATCCGCTCCGGATCGAGCACCACGGGCAGCTCGGCGAGTCCGCGGAACGCCGGGAAGGGCACGGTCAGCCAGCGCACCTCGTGCGGTGGCAGGGCCAGCGTGATCTCGGGATACCGGCGGAACAGCGTGGTGAGCGCGATGTGCATCTCCAGGCGGGCCAGCGGCGCCCCGATGCAGTAGTGGGGGCCGTGGCCGAAGGCCAGGTGGGGCTGGCCTCCGGTGCGCGTGACGTCGAGCCGGTCGGGTTCGGCGTACGCCTGCGGGTCGCGGTTCGCGGAGGTGATGGCGATCTGCACGAGGGAGCCCTTGGGGATCACCACACCCCGCATCGGGATGTCCTCGGTGGCGTGACGGAAGGTGCCGCTCTCCACCGACCCCTCGTACCGCAGCAGTTCCTCGACGGCCTGCTTCAGGCTCTCGGGGTTCGCGAGGGCCGCGCTGTGCTGGTCCGGCTTCGAGAGCAGGTGGTACACGGCGTTGCCGATGAGGTACGCGCTGGTCTTGTGACCCGCGAAGAACAGCACCCACGCCGTGGAGACCAGCTCATGGTCCGTCAGAGCGCCGTCCTGGTCCTGGGCCGCGATGAGCGCGCTCATCAGGTCGTCGCCGGGCGTGCTGCGCTTGTGCGCCACGAGGTGGACCAAGAGGTCGCGCAGCTTCCCCTCCGCCTCCTCCAGAGCCTTCTTGGCGTCCGGGCCGAACCCGGTCTTCGCCACGGTCCCCGCCCACTGGTGGGCGCGCTCGCGCTCGTCCTCCGGCACACCGAGGAGTTCGCAGATGACCTGGAGCGGCAGCGGGAACGCGAAGTTCCGGAGCAGGTCCATGGGCGCGTCGGTCGGACAGCGCTCCAGCAGTTCCTCGGTGACCTGCTGGATACGCGGACGCAGCAACTCCACGCGACGCGGGGTGAAGGCGCTCTGCACGATCCTCCGGAGCCGGGTGTGCTTGGGCGGGTCGGAGAACAGCATGTTGTCGTCGAGCGCGATGGAGGAGTCGCCGAAGATGCGGTGGTACGCGTCGAGGGCGCCGTACATGTCCTTGCTCAGCCGGGGGTCGGCCAGCGCGGCGCGCGCGTCGTCGTAACGGGTGATCAGATAGGTCTCCACGCCGTGCGGCGGCTGAAGCGGGCACACCGGGGCGGTCTTTCTCAACTCCGCGTACACGGGGTGCGGATTGGCGCGGAAGTCGGGGGTGCATCGGGACGCGGCGGCCACGGGGTCCGCGGATCCGGCTTCGGCGTGCAGGGGTGTTTGCGTCATGGCCTCGACGGTTCCCGGCGGGCAGCCGCCAGCAAACGTCCTTAGCCCATCCGGGGCGACGTCGGGACGCGGCGTCGCGATCGGAGCAACAGGAGATGCCGGGCCCGGGAAGCGCGCGAAGAGTTGATGCCGAATGGAAAGGCCCCCGAGTCGCCGTTTCCCGTGCTGGGACGTTCGGCTTCGGACGACCGACGATGACGACAGACGATAGGGGATCACCCGATGAGCAGACGAGCCGTGGAATCCGTACCGGTTCTGGTGGTAGGCGGCTCCCTGGTGGGCCTGTCCACGTCGGTCTTTCTCGGTCGCCTCGGCGTCGAGCACCTGCTCGTGGAGCGTCACCACGCGACGTCCACCCACCCCCGCGGCCGTGGGAACAACCTGCGCACCATGGAGCTGTTCCGGACCGCGGGCGTCGAGCAGGACATCCGCGCCGCGGCGGGCGCCCTGGCCGGGAACGACGGCGTCCTCCAGGTGAGCACGCTCTCCGCCGGCGACGGCCGGTGGATCGTCAAGGCCATCGACACGGGTCCGTCCCTGTCGCGGATCACCTCGTCCGGCTGGTGTCTGTGCAGTCAGAACGACCTCGAACCCGTCCTCCTGCGCTACGCCCGCTCCCTCGGCGGCGACATCCGCTTCGGCACCGAGCTGGTCTCCTTCACACAGGACGCCGACGGGGTGCACGCGGAGGTACGGGACCGTGACAGCGGCGAGAGCCGCATCGTGCACGCCCGGTATCTCGTCGCCGCCGACGGGCCCCGCAGCCCGGTGCGCGAGCGGCTGGGCATCACCCAGTCGGGACCGGGCGCGCTGTTCCACAACGTGAGCATCACCTTCCGCAGCAAGAAGCTGCAGGACGTCGTCGGCGACAGGCGCTTCGTCGTCTGCTACCTCACCGATCCCGACGGAGAGGGTGCCCTGCTGCCGGTGGACAACCGTGAGCGCTGGGTCTTCCACGCCCCCTGGGCCCCGGACCGGGGCGAGACGCTGGACGACTTCACCGACGCGCGCATCATCGCCCACATCCGCGCCGCGGCGGGCGTCCCCGACCTCGACATCGAGGTCACCGGCAAGGCCCCCTGGCACGCGGCGGACCGTGTGGCCGACAGCTATGGCGAGGGCCGGGTCTTCCTGGCCGGTGACTCGGCGCACGAGATGCCCCCCACCGGGGCTTTCGGCTCCAACACCGGTATCCAGGACGCCCACAACCTCGCCTGGAAGATCGCGGCCGCTCTGCGCGGCTGGGCCGGACCCGGGCTGCTCGACACCTACGGGACGGAACGCCGGCCGGTGGCGCTCGCGACGACCGCCCGCGCCCTGTTCCAGGCGACCGAGGAACAGCACCCGGGCTACACCCCGGAGAAGAAGCGCAAGGACGGTCCGGCCGACGCGTTGACGGTGGCCCTGTGCTACCGCTACCCGTCGGGCGCCGTCGTCGGCGCCGACCCGGACGCCGCGATCGTGCCCGACGCGTTCCAGGTGGACGGCGCCCCCGGAAGTCGGGCCCCCCACATGTGGGTGACCACCCGGGAGGGCCGGCGGATCTCCACCCTGGACCTCTACGAACGGTCCTTCGTCGTCCTCACCGGCCCCGGAGGCGAGGCCTGGCGCACCGCGGCCCGCGGTGTCACCGCACGCCTGGGCATCCCGGTGGAAAGCCACGTCGTCGGCCCGGACCACGACCTGGTCCCCGAGGACGGCACCGACTGGGTGGCGCTGCACGGCACGGCGGAGTCCGGTGCCGTCCTGGTCCGCCCCGACGGTTTCGTGGCATGGCGGTCGCCCGAGCTCGTACCGGACCCGGAACGGGCCCTCACGGACACGCTGATGACGGTGCTTCGCCGCGAGACGCCACCGAACGCCGCGGCTGAAGCCGCGGCGGAGCAGCCGCTGGCGACGGCATTCGATGGGCGCGTCTGAGTGCCTCCACTCCGCTTCTGAACGAAGAAAGAGCCCACGATGATATCAGCTCACCTCTCGGCGTCTGCCCCGGCCGACGACGACGCCCGAACCTCCCGCGTGGACGTCCACCACCACTTCACCGCGCCCGCCTGGCTCGACTGGGCCGAGGCGCAGGGCCTGGTCCGGCGCGACCGGCTGCCCTGGTGGACTCGCTGGGACCTCGACTCCGCGCTCGCCCTCATGGACCGCACGGGGATCCGCACCACCGTCATGACCGTGGCCATGCTCGGCCGCATCCAGGAGCGCAGCAAGCGCGAGGATAGCGCACGGGTCGCGCTGCAGGCGGCGGCGGAAGTCGCCGCGAGCCACCCCACCCGCTTCGCCTTCTTCACTCCGGTCTTCCTCGACGACCTCGACCTGTCGAGCTGGTCGCTGAAGTACGGCCTCGACGACCTCGGCGCCGTCGGAGTGAGCACGCGCACCAGCGCGGGCGGTGTCTATCTCGGCGACCCCTCCCACGACCGCCTCCTCGCCGAGCTGAACGACCGCTCCGAGGTCATCAGCACGCACCCGATGGACGTACCCGGTGGCAACGCCGCCGGGGCGGGTGTCCCGGGCCTGCCGCCGTTCATGTGCGACTTCCTCATGGACACGACTCGCGCGGCGATCAACCTCATCCTCGACGGCACCCTGGACCGCTACCCCAACCTCACCTTCGTCCTCCCGCACGGCGGCGGCTTCCTCCCCTACATGGCCACCCGCCTGGAGCTCTTCAGCAACCACCTCACCCCTGAGATCGAACCGTCCCGGATACGCGACTACCTGCACCGCTTCTACTACGACACGGCGGGCCCCATATCCCCGTCCTCGACCCCCACCCTCATGGCCACGGTCGACCCCGCCCGGATCCTCTACGGCACCGACTGGCCGCCCACCCCCGCCCACATCGTCTCCGACATCGCGGCACCGGCCCTGGACAGCGACCCGGCCATCGCCGACCACCAGCTCCGCGGCATCAACCGGGACAACGCGCTACGCCTGATACCGGCGCTTGCACGGGCTTGAGCCGGTTAGAAGCTGTTGTCTTTTCGGGCGTGATCGGTGCGTTTCCGCTGGTCGGGGATAGCAGTGGTGATTCCGTGGGAGTCGTGGCCTGTCGGGTCGTCGCTCCCCGGGAGGTCAGGAATGCCGTCAGTCGTCGGACTGCTGGAACAGCACGAACTCGCCGCTCGCCGTCGAGTCGACGGGCTGCGGGAGGAGGCCGACCGCATCCAGGCCGAACTGGCCGCGGCCGAGCAGGAATGGCAGGAGTGGGCGATTGCCCGCAGGCGGGTCGACACGGTGCTGGCTCCGGACGGCGGCAACACCGCCGGCACGGCGGCCACTGAGGATCCGCGGGATGCGGACGCGCCGCCGGAACCCCGGGATGCGGCGAAGCCGAAGTCGCAGGTGCCGGTGTGGCGTGAGGGGCTGGCCCGGTCGGTGCTGTCGGTGGACTACCAGTGCATCCTCACGGCGCTCGCGGACCGGGACCGGCTCCATCAAGGGCCGCTGACCTGCCAGGAGATGGCCCAAGCGTTCGGCATGGACGTGGTGCCGGCACGAGTGGAGGCCCTGCGGTCGAAGGCGAAACGCCTGGTCGCGAGGGGCTGGCTGGCCGAGCGGCAACCGAGCCGGTTCACCCTTGCCCAGGGTGTGGCCGGGCAAGGCGGCGTGTCATGAGCAGGGTCATCGACCAGTAGACCATCGCCTCGGCGCTGGCGGTGCGCCGCTCGAAGTCACGCACCAGACGGCGGCTTCGCATCAGGTGGGCGAAGAGGCGCTCGACGATCCACCGCTTGGGCAGTACTACGAAGCCGCGCATGTCGTCGCTGCGTTTCACGATCGCCAGGACCAGCGCGAGCCTGGCCAGGCAGTACTCGACGAGGCTGCCGGTGTAACCGCCGTCGGCCCAGACCAGTTCCAGCCGGTGATGCACATCGGCGACCTGCCCGAGCAGCACCTGGGCGGCGATGCGGTCGCCGGTGTCCGCGGCGGTGACCATCACGCCCAGCAGCAGGCCGAGCGTGTCGACCACGACATGCCGCTTGCGGCCGTTGATCAGCTTGCCGCCGTCGAAGCCCCGGCTGTCCGCACCGACCACGGCGTCCGCTTTGACGGACTGCGAGTCGATCACTGCGGCCGTCGGCTGCGCGTCCCGCCCCAGCTCCTCGCGGACCCTCACGCGCAACCGGTCGTGGAACTCCTTGACCAGGCAGTTGTCGCGCCAGCGGCGGAAGAATGCGTAGATGCGGTCCCACGGCGGGAAGTCGACGGGCATCGCCCGCCACTTGATCCCGTTGTCCACGAGATACCGGATCGCATCGAGCATGGCCCGGTGGCAGTACCCCTCCGGCCGGCCGCCCCGGCCGCGCATCCAGCCCGGCACCGGCAGCAGCGGGCGGACCACGGCCCACTCCCCGTCCGTCATGTCCGTCGGATAGCGAGGCTGCCGCGTCCCGTTGTCGGCGGCGTTTCCGAACCGGTGAGCCAGGCAGTCACACTCCCAGGTGACCACGCTGGACTCCCCGGCCATCGGCACGCAAGACTGCTGCACCAGGGCCTCCTGCTGCTGCTCGGTGATTCGACACCAACGAGCTGTTCAGGAGGCCCTGTCCGTATGCGCCCAGCGCCCCACGACCACCCGATCGGGACTCCCGTTCGACGCGCACCCCTCAAGATCGAAAAGACAACAGCTTCTTACCTTGATCATTAACCTCGCTGCTGTTTCAGGCGGACGTGTTCGGTGAGGGTTTCGATTCGTTTCACGGTCTTTCCAGGCTCGTGACGTGGGGCTGGCCTGCGGTTCTTCGAGCCGGGTGGGCGTCCGGGTCCGGGCTTGGAGGGTCTGGGCACGTCGGCGGGACGGGCGGTCTTCACGCGGAGGTGGCGGAACCCCCGGCGGACTCGGGCAGGGGTGAGCCGATGAGGTTGCGCCGGCCGCTCCCAGGGCCGACGAAGATCCTCGGCGAGTGGCCGGGCAAGGCGGAGTTGGGTGTGGGCGGCGATGATCAGCCACGTCCACAGGTCGGCCGTGTGCGGATCGCGGACCTTGGGGACGGTCCAGCCCAGGGTCTGTTTGAACAGCCGGAAGGTATGTTCAAGATCGAATCTGCGGAGGAACGCCTGCCAGCGCAGGTCGACGTCTTCGCCGGTCATCCCGGTGCGCGAGGACCACAGCCATACCGGCTTCGGGTCGCGGTCACCGGGCAGGTGCGCAACTTTCAGCCGGATCAACGTGCCGTGGATCAAAGGGAGTTCGCCGCAGTGGTCGAGCCAGGGGCCACGGGCCTGCAATCGGGGGTGCATGCGGTCCCAGGCGAGGGCTTCGGCTGTGCCGTAGCGGGTGGTGTCGCACGTCGTGGCCTGGTCGGGGGTGTGCCAGGACTCCGGCTTGGAGAAGGTGAGGACGCCGCCGTGCTTGCGGGGCTGTCCGCCGCGCGGGGTGGAGCGGCGTGGGCCGACGTCCCGGAGCATGACGCGGTCCGAGCGGAGCCGGCCGACCAGCTCGACGGGCAGGTCGGCCAGGACGTAGGCGAGGCGGGTGACGTCGTAGCCGGTGTCCATGACGACGAGGATGTCCGCGTCGCCCGGCCGCCACTGCCCGGCGTGCACCAGCCGGGTGACCACCTCGCGCAGTTGGGTGGCGGTCACCGCGGTGGTGTCGTCGGACGGCCCCAGCCGGATCGCGTCCAGCACGGCCGTCCAGGACGTGCGTCCCGTCTCCAGCGCGGCGACGAAGGAGTAAGGCCAGCCGGGGATGAACTGATCCGCGCTGCGGCCCCGTCCGTAGACGTGGCAGAACAGCAGCTCCGGGCTGGTGGGGGCGTCGGGTCGCAGCCAGTTGCTCACGTCCACCGCGAGTACGATCCGCCCGTCGGCGGCACGCGGCAGCGGCGTGGAGGTCAGCAGCCTGCGCAGACGGCGCGGCTCCAGCCAGCCATGGTTGACCGCGTCGTACATCGCTCCGTGCCCGCGCCGGTGCTCGGCCGTGAGCGTCAGCTCGACCAGCGACGTCACTGGCCCGTCCGAGCACAGCACCGCGTCGGTGAGCTCGAAGAGCGCATCCGCCCGGGTGTAGAGGCAGTCGTAGAACTCGACACGAAAGTGGGACAGGACGCCCAACGCGGCGTCAGCGGACTGTTCAGCGGCGAGACTCTTCACCAGCGGCCGTTCCTTCACGCGACGTTGCTCGACACCTCGAAGCGTGAAGAACGGCCGCCCTGCTGTCCCGGGAACAAACCAAGATCAGCAGGTCGGGTGACCGGCGAGGTTAAAGATCAAGCTTACGGGATGCCATCGAAACAGCCCGCTGAACCGCGCGTTGAGCGCACTCTGTGCCGCCCAGGCCCCAGCCGGGCCGGGGCGGTCGCGGTGGCCCCTCAACCACGAGCAGCGAGAGGAATTGGACGTCATAGCCCTGCCCCACTACGAGTTTGACGTCCCATACGGAAGACCACCGGCCTGCGCGGTGTGCACGTGTGGTGCTTCAGTTGGCGAGCGAGCATCCGAGTTGGCGGGGCTGTGCGACTCAATGACAGGTCCCGCTGCCGCTATAGCAGGGCGAGTACCCGACGCTCGGGGTAGGCGCAGGACCCGGGTGGGTGCGGTCGTAGTCGTGCTGCGAGAGCACGAGCAGCACAGCCAGCGTTCCGGCAGCGAGGAGCTGCGATAGCACTGTCCACGGTGCGCGGGCCAGCGTTGCAAGCCCGGCAAGGAGGAGCGTGGCGAAGAGCACGTGTTCCGTCCAGGCGATACTCGCGAGTCGCGATGCGTCGATCTCCGCTTGTGCCCCCTGCGCAGCCCATATCTGCATGCCATAGCCGAAATTCTTCCACCCAAATACAGCAGCCTCGACTATGAACAACGCAAGCCCAGCGGCAACGTCCGGGGCGAAAGATGTCCTGCTTGACCAGGGCCATCTGCGCCGAGGTGGAGGTTCGGGGAGTGCGTCCGTCATGGCCACACCTTGCCGGGCCGGTCGCAGGTGCGCATGAGTACGCGCACTCAGCCCGTGTAGTCATCTCTGGAGTGGTGGCTGGCCGGTTCCGACGCTCAGACTCGCCAACTGAAGGGTTGTGACCGCATTTCCGTGATGACTACGACCTCTGACGGAGCACAGCCGGGTTTCGGACGTCCGATGATCGATGCCGGAAGCCTGTACCTGATCCTGGCCGCCGTTGATCAGGTATGGGTTAGCGTCAGGACCTGCCGTGTTGTTGTCGCGGTGGTGGTTACTCAAGGGAGGGGACGGGTAGTGCAGACGGCGTTTGATGAGTCCGAGCGGCGGACATGGGCGGGGCAGGCCGATGCCTATGCTGCGAGTTTCGCCAAACTCTGCTTGTATCCAGTGCCTCGGCTTCTAGATGCTGCCGAGGTTCGGGAGGGTGCACGAGTCCTCGATGTGGGGACAGGCACGGGCAGTATCGCCGCTGCTGCGTGTGAGCGGGGTGCGAGAGTGGCGGCGGTGGATGCCGAACCGGGCATGGTCGCCTGTGCCGCGCAGGCAGCCCCAGAAGCTGACGTGCGGCTTGCTGCTCTGCCCCGCCTGCCTTTCGCTGACCACGAGTTCGATGCTGTGGTCGGCAACTTCGTTCTCAACCACGTCGGACGGCCCCGGGCAGCCCTGAGGGAACTGCGCCGCGTGACGCGTCCCGGCGGACGGATAGCCGCCACCATCTGGGCGGTACCCGCGGCCGCCGGACAGGCCCTGCTGGGCAGGGCTGTCCAGGCAGCTGGCGCCAGTCGTCCGGCTCACCTGCCGGCTCTTGCTCCAGAAGAGGACTTTCCGCGCACTGAACAGGGCATGGCCGCGTTGCTGGGCGACGCGGGCCTGTTGGATGTCGTCTGCGACACCTTGGTCTGGGACCATCGGACAACTCTGGAGGAGTGGTGGAGTGGACCAGCCGCCGGAGTGGCGACGATCGGGCAGATCGTGACAAGTCAGAATCCGATGGTCATCGCCGAGATCAAAGACCACTTCGAGTCGCTGTGCGCCGATTTCACCGGTCCGGGCGGCGTATTGGTGTTGCCGCATGCGGCCCTGATGGCACACGGCCAGGCATGACGTTGCCCTGCCCGGAACAGGCGGGCGTGACAGGGATGTACGGCCGTGCTGCTCAGGGCACGCATCGGTCACGTCCGCTGGAGTGGTGTATTGACGGCCACTCGGTGATCTCTTCTTTGAGGCTATGCGGTGAGTTCGGTCGGGAGGACGGCGTCGTCGGTTTCTGACTCGATCGGGTGGAGGAGGGCCTTGGCAAGTAGGTCGAGGCCCATGTAGCGGCGGGCTTCGATCCACTCGTCGTTCTGCTCGGCCAGCACCGCGCCGACCAGGCGGATCAGAGCGGTGCGGTCGGGGAAGATGCCGACCACGTCGGTGCGACGCCGGATCTCCTTGTTCAGCCGCTCCTGCGGGTTGTTCGACCAGATCTGCCGCCAGATCTCGCGCGGGAACGCGGTGAACGCCAGCAGGTCGTGCTGAGCGGCATCCAAGAGGGCTGCGGCCTTGGGGAACTTGGCCTCCAGCGCGTCCAGCACGTGTCGCATCTGGGCCTGGACGGCGTCGGCATCAGGCTGTTCGAAGACCGTCCGCAGCAGCGTAGCCACCCACGGCTGCGCAGACTTCGGCACCTGGCTCAGCAGATTTCGGGCGTAATGGGTGCGGCATCGCTGCCACGAAGCGCCTGGCAGGACCGCGCCGATCGCGTTCACGAGGCCGGTGTGAGCGTCGGAGGTGACCAGCTGGACGCCGGACAGGCCACGGGCGGTCAGGGAGCGCAGGAAAGCGAGCCATCCGGCGCCGTCCTCGGCGGTGGCGACGTCGATGCCGAGGATCTCGCGGTGCCCGTCCGCGTTGACGCCGACAGCGATCAGTGCGTGGACGTTGATGATCCGGCCGCCCTCGCGGACCTTCTGGGTCAGCGCATCCACCCAGACGAACGCATACGGGCCTGCGTCCAGCGGCCGGTTGCGGAACGCGGCAACCTGCTCGTCCAGGTGCTTGGCCATCGCGCTGACCTGGGACTTCGACAACTGAGTGACGCCGAGGGACTCGGCGAGCTTCTCGACCCGGCGCGTGCTGACACCGAGCAGGTAGGCGGTGGCCACCACCGAAATCAGGGCCTGCTCGGCCCGCCGGCGCCGTTCGAGGAGCCAGTGCGGAAAGTTACTCCCGGACCTGAGCTTGGGGATGGCGAGTTCGACGGTGCCGGCCCTCGTGTCCCATTCGCGTGGGCGGTAGCCGTTGCGGTGGTTGACGCGTTCGTCGCTGACCTGCCCGTATTCGGCATTGCAGAGGGCGTCGGCCTCCGCGGACATGAGCGCGTCGGCGAACGTCTTGACCATCGCGCGCAGCAGATCGGGACTCGCCGAAGCGAGGTTGTCCTCCGCGAGGGCATGCAGGGGCACACTGTCAGGTGCGGTCATCGTGCTGATCTCCTTCGAGGCTTCGACACTTCGAAGATCAGCCGGTGGCCGTTCATCTATGCGGGCACCATCCCGATGCCGGAGCAAACCCCCGGATCAGGTCGAACCCGTACACCACTTCCCTGGACGCAACCGTGCGCCGAGCAGCATCAGGCCATGATTAGGGATCTGGGGGATCGGCACACGCGGATCAAGCAGTGCGGCCCGGATGACGCGGTATTTGATGAGCAGTACGACCAGTTGGTGGCTTGTGCGGAGCGTCTGCTGGAGTTCGAGCGGACGCTGCCGGCCCGGCTGGCGCAACCGAAGCGGGATCGTGCCGATCGGGTCGTGAAGTGGTCCTGGCGCGGTCAGACGGTGGTGGCGGTCGCACTGATCGCCGCGGTGCTGGCCCTCGGGCACACCGCTTGGTGGCTTGTGCTGCTCATACCCCATCTCCTTGCCACGCTGATGGGTTGGTCGGTCACGGTGACCGCGGAGCGGTACAAGGAGCAACGCGCGATCGCGATCGGCTTGCACGTGCTGTGCTCGCTGGTGGTGCTGGTCGCTCTCGAGGTGGTCTCCGCCTGGTGGATCGTCGCTGTCCTGGTCGGATGGGTCGCCGTCGGTGCGGCCTCAGAAGGCAGCAGCCAGCAAGGGGCAAAGTGATGGAGGACGTTGACCGGCGGATCCGGGACCTCGACAGTCGGCTCGATGACCTACAGAGTGAACACGAGAGCCTGAGCCGCAAGTTCGGTTACACCGAGGACCTGGACCACGAGCTGGGCAGTATCCGCAGTGACGTCAGGAGCTGCGAAGGCAAGCTCGAGGAACTCGACGGAGAACTCAGCGATCGCGTCGGCGACACCGAGCGGACCATCAGCCGCCTCGTGGAGCAAGTGCGGCTCCTGGAGGGCCAGCTCCTGGCGTCCGGCGGCGCCCAGCTCGCGGATCTGGACACCTTCAGCAAGGACCAGCGCGCACTCGCCCGCAGCAGGGAACGCGGCCGGCAGGCCCGCAGCCTTCTCCTCAGCGACCACGACCGCACCACTTACCAGATCCGGCTGCGCCATCGCCGCGACACCGCCGGAGAGCTCCGAGCACACCGCACCACCGTCGTTGACGCGGTAGGCACGCTGCTCGCCACGCGGTACGGCTCCCGTTCCCGCGCCGAGGCCGCAACCCAGCTCGGGCAGACGATAGCGGGGGAGCGGGGGCTATGCCAGGGCCTCGACCGGGAGTCGAGGCTTGCTGAGGAAGCCGAAAGCGCTCTGGCAGCTGATGCCACGACACGGGCCGAGAAGCAGTCGGTGATCGCCGCGGGGGCGAAGGCCGAGCAGCGGCTCACGCTGGGCCTGCGTAGCCGTCTTGCTGACGCGGTCCGCGAGCGGGCCCTGCTGCCGGCCTGGTTCGTCACCGTTCTGGGATCGGCACCGCCAGCCAGGTCCACACAGAAGTGGCTGGAGACCGCCACCGAGGTTCTGCTGTATCGCCTCACCTACGACATCACCGACCAAGTCGTCGCGCTCGGCGAGAGACCGTCGGACACCGCACAGCGCCGACGAGCCTGGTACGAAAAGCTACGCAAGGACCTACAACGCTGGTAACAACGACCCGGCCATCCGCCAGATCGAGATGCCAACCGTCGGCGACAAGGTGGGCATCGAGCCTCGGCGGCCGCGTAAGATTGCCGTGCCACCCGCCGTCCGCGTGCTGGCAGGCGGCGCGCTCCTGGTAGCCGTCCCGCTCGCCGTTGGTCACGCTGCCAAGGCGGGCCCCTATCGCGCGGTGCAAACCTTCGGCTCCGCCGCCACCACAGGGCGATCAAGACGCTGCTGCGCCGGCCGTGGTGGCAGGCGGCGAGGAGGCGGAGCATGGACGCGGCGAGGTCGACCTTGGACTGCTCCTGCTTCGGGCGCCACAGCCGGGCCATCACCGGCAGGCACACCGGCCGTGCGGGGAAGGGGAGTTGGACCACGATGCCGATCACGACGAAGCAGGTCCCGCGCCCGACCGGCTTGGGACCCTTGGCGGCGCCGGAGGAGACCCGCCGATGCTTCTCTGCTGTCTCCAGCCTGCGCGGCCGGATGACGCCACATCACCCGTCTGAACTAGCTCCGTCCGATCCGCCGGAGGTGGCTCTCGGCGAAGCTGCGCAGTTCGTCGCGGGTTCGTGCGGGGTCGGTCGCGGCTTCGGTGGCACGGCCTCTGGGGAGGTAGCGGACGCCGTCGATCTCGCACATCAGCGGCCCCACGCCGGTGTTGAGCACCAGGGCCTCGCCGACCGGAGCGGGACCGCCGACGGTGCGGCGCTCACTGCCGCGGGATCGCGAGATCGGCTGGAGGAACAGCGGCGCTGTCACCTCGCCGCCCTCCGGTCGGAACAGGACCAGCGCCATCTCGCCGGGATCCCGGCACAGACGGACGTAGCGCATGGGCTGCCATGTGCCCTTCCCGGCGTCCGAACGCGCGGCACGCAGTACCGGACCGCACAGGGCGGAGCGGTCGGTCGCGACCCAGCCGATCCGGGCGAGGGACGCGATGCCGACCGTGCCGAACACGAGGAAGCGCCAGTGCCCCAGGTGGAAGTGGTCCTCGAGGATGGCGGCGGAGGAGAACCCCAGGGAGTACCAGGCGTTGGTGCCGAGGACGGTGGTCAGCACCCAGATGCGCGGCGATATGGACGTGCGGCCGAAGCCGCGGCGCGGCGGGGTCACCCGGGGGCCCGGGCGATGGCGATCGCCGTGCCGGGCCGCGGCGGCGAGGCTCGCGTAGCTCAGGTTGTCATCGAGGGCGGGCCACCTGTCCTCGCCCGCCTCGCCGCCCGCGGCCGCCCGAGGGGGGATCGCCGGCCGGGCCCGGCGCGCCAGCCGGACGCGCCGGGCGCAGGCCAGCGGGTTGACCACCAGTGCACCGCCGAGGCCGAGCAGGCCGAGGCCGCCTCCGAGCACGGCGACCACGCTCAGCGTGATCCGCGTGTCCACGCCCTCACCCAGGAAGGGCCAGGGTAGGGCGATGATCGGGATTCGGTCGCCGGAGCGGACGTCTGTCGTGTCGCAGTCCACGGTCGCCCGCTGTGCGCCGCCGTCCCAGCCGACGGTGCAGCTGTCGTCGTCCCGGTCCACACGGACGACCTCGGCGGCGGTGTGCTTCCCGAGCAGCGCGACGTCCGCGGTGGCCAGGCCCACGAACAGGGACGCCGCGAGGGCGAGTACCGCCCATGGCGGTGCGGCCGGCAGAAGCAGCCGTCGGGCGGGCGCGGAAACCGGGCGGGTCTGTTCGCCCAGCCAGGCGCCGAGGGTCCGCGCATCGTGCGTGGCCAAGCGCAGCCGCAGCACCTGGCCTTCGGGTGTCCGGTAGCGCAGGTTGACCTTCTCGAAAGGGGGCCGGCCGTTGGTGGAGACTGTCGCGTCCAGGGCCTCGCCACCGCGTGGCAGGGCGGTGACGTTCCCGGAACGGTCCAGAAAGACTGGCCCGTCGAGGCGTGCGTCGACCAGCAGTCGGCCCTTGTGGCCGTCGAGTCGGCAGCGGAAGTGCACGGCCCGGCCCGCCGCAAGACCGCGCCGCCTCCTAGCCGCCGCCCACCGGGCCAGCCCGGCTATGACCATGGGGATCACCACGAGCCCCACAAAGCTGGCGATCATCGCTTCCGTCGTCTCCTCCGCTGTGAGTGATCGGAGAAGCGTACGAGGGCTGCCAGGGGCCCTGGCCCCGGGGTGCCCTCGGGCCTGCCTGGATGATTCGGTACCGCAGTGGACGGCCGCGCCGTGCGTCGCGAGGCCCGCAGTTCCGTTGGAGAGGATCTAGTCACTCTGAGCGACCCCAACGACGATCAACGAAAACGTCGAAAGTCGAGACTTCTGTGCGGGGCCGCCTATCCAGCGGGCCGCACTGTCATGCGGTGTTCAATCTGGACACTCCGAACGGCTCTTCAGCGTCGGCTGCCGCCGGGGGCGCGTAGGCGGACAGCTCGGCATCGCGGCTCAAAGTGCGATCGGCTGGTATCTCAAAGCCTCGTCGACGATCTCCTCCGCCGACGCGCCCTGGAGGTCGTCCGATGGATGAAAGATCAGGCCACCGACTCCAGGATGAGCCACGTTCGCTTCGAGCAGCCGCAGGTAGTGGGCGTACTCCGGGTCAGCCGCAAGAACCCTGCGGACGATCTCGACGAGCTCTGCCCTGGTGATGTCCGCGCCCCGAGGGCGAGCCGGCCGGGCCGCCTCCATGGCGAACTCCTCCACGTCTCGGCTCCCCCAGTACTCGGCGAAGTCGAGGACCTCGTAATCGTGTCCGGTCGCCTCATTGAAGGCCTGGACCGCCTCGGCGGAGTCCTCAGGACACACGGCTATCAGATGCGCGATCCGATCGATCTCAAGGCCCAGCTCCTCCAGCCGCTTCGGGCTCACAGGCGGGGGCAACAGCTCCGGTCTCAAGTCCACAGCCCGAATTATGTCCACTGGCGTCGACACACCGGTCTGGAGGCCCGGCACGTGCTGCCGGAGCGCCCTCGCAACTTCCCCGCGTCATTCGTTTAGGGGCCCGATCGGGTGAGGGGACACCCCGCGGGTGATCCAGGTTGCTCCAGATGCAGTACGCCCTGTCAGTGCCCGTTCCTACGGTCCCAGCATGTCCTTTCACCTGACCCTGCCTCCCGACATGACGGACTTCGCAGCCGAACTCTTGGCTGCGGATTTCGACCTCACTTCGGCCCCCTCCTCCCTCGCCGGATCCTGCCTGTCCATGCGCGAGCGCATCCGAGAACTCGCCGTGTGCCTGCGCGCCGCTGAGGAGCAGAGGTTCGTGACGTCTTCAAGGTCCCGGCCCGCCACCAACGCTGCCACCGCCCGTATAGCACGGTCGGTGCCGGTTTCTGAGCCACATAGCGTCACATGATGGCGTCACGGTGTGACGCCTTCTGAAGGCGATCGCCTCTGGCGGTAGGCCCGGGTGCGGCACCTCGGTGAGCAGTACAGGGCATCTACCCGCTTGCGGTTGCCGGCCGTCGAGCCCGCCTACAAGATCGCCGGTGACAGCTTCGACTACGCCCTCAACGACGACATCTCGCATGCGGTGGTGATCGATGCCATGGGGCACGGTCTGGACGCCGCCACGATGGCAACCGTCGCGATCGGCGCCTACCGGCACGCCCGACGCGCCGACATCGGCCTGGCCGAAATGTACGCGTTCATGGACCGGGCCGTCGCCGAGCAGTTCGGTCCCGATCACTTCGTCACCGCGCAGATGATGGACCTGGACGTCACCACCGGCCACCTGCAATGGGTCGACGCCGTCCACCCCGCACCGCTGCTGATCCGTAGCCATTAGGTCGCAGGGCCGCTGGAGGGCCCGACCACGCTTCCGATCGGCCTGGGCGGTGAGCCCCCTGCGGTCAGCGAGCACCAGCTCCAGCGCGGCGACCGGGTGCTGTGCTACACCGACGGCGTGATCGAGGAGCGGGATGCCAAAGGAGAGCTGTTCGGCGAGGAACGGCTCATCAGCTGCGTCCCACTCAGCCCAGTCCCGCACTGCTCACACACGGCCTCCGTTTCCAGTCCCGGCCGCTTCACACCGTGCATGCAATTCTCCAGCGCCGAGATCGCGTCGGACCGATCTTGCATCATTTCGGCCGGCCGTGCGGGGTTCGCGTGGCTGGACGAGCAGCTGCGCCGTGGCGGGCCAGCGAAATAAGGCAACGCCGCCGGCGAGGACAACCCGCGTCGGGACTTGATGCCTTCATCCATCACGACCACCGCATCCCCAGAGCATCGAGTTCGGGGTCTCGGAGCGGTTTTTGTGATCAGTGGTTGGTGGTCTGGCTTGGGCTGATCTGTTTGGTGTACGGCTTTGGCCGGGCGGTGCCGATCCTTCAGTGGGCTCGGCGGGCTGTGTAGATGAGCCCTGGGGCTGCGTGCTGATCTGCAGGTTTGTCAGTTGGCGGGTTGTCTGATCACGGCTTGTCATCTGCGTTGCGCAGGGTTCGTGTTCAGTGATCGTTGGTATGTGGCGCTACAGCATGAACGCCTGGCGCGTGCTCGCCCCCGAGATCCCGGTTCACCGGCAGCGTTCAATGGTTTCGCAATCAGGCTCACCGCGTTCTGGTCCGCCTACGGGGGGACGGCGGATCCACCCGGAAGCGGAGGCGCCTGTCCACTCCTGAGCTGACGTCAGGAGGTGTGCCCGCGGTCTAGTTTCTGGCGCATGACCAGTATCCGCCGCGCGGCGCTGACCGCCGTGCTCGCACTCGTCCTGCCGCTGCCGATCGCCGCCGCGGCACCGGCCTTCGCCACCACGCCGTCCGACGCCTTGTCCTCCGCCCAACCGGCACCCAGCGGGTTCGCGGCAGCACTGCCCCGTCCGACCGGCCCGTACGCAGTTGGCCGCGACAGGCTGCACCTCGTCGACGACAGCCGCCAGGACCCCTGGGTGCCGACGGCGGGACCGCGGCAGCTGATGGTGTCGATGTACTACCCGGCCCGGCTCGGGAGCGGGGTACCCGCTCCCTACATGACCACTGAGGAGGCTCGGCTGTTCCTGCAGGAGAAGGCCCCGGGCTCCAGCCTTCCGCCCGAGGCGCTGAGCGCGGTCCGTACCTGGGCGCGGGTGGACGCGCGCCCGGCGCACGGCCGGTTCCCGCTGGTGCTGCTCTCACCCGGCCTCGGCTTCCCGCGGGCGTTGTTCAGCAGTGTCGCCGAGGACCTGGCCGGCCGCGGGTACGTCGTCGCGCTGATCGACCACACCTACGAGTCTCCCGGCATCACGTTCCCGGACGGGCGGACGCTCGCCTGCGTCATCTGCGACCATCCGCCGGCGGGCGGGCCTGCGGCCATCGCCGAGAGCCGGGCGAAGGACGCCTCCTTCGTGATCGACCAGGTGACGTCCCCTCATCCGGCCTGGCACTACGCTCACCTGATCGACCGCAGGCGGATCGGCATGGCCGGGCACTCCATCGGGGGTGACGCCACCGCCTCGACCATGGCCGCCGACCGCCGGGTGCGGGCCGGGGCGAACATGGACGGCACCTTCTACGCGCCCATCCCGGCCACGGGACTGGACGGGCGGCCCTTCCTCCTGTTCGGCGCCCGGTCCGATGAGGCTCCGGGCATGGATTCCAGCTGGGACGACGCCTGGAAGAACCTGGACGGCTGGAAGCGCCGGCTCACCGTCGCCGGCGCCGAACACGGCACCTTCAGCGACCTGCCGCTGCTCGCCCAGGCGGCGGGCCTGCCCAGCCGGCCGGGAGCGATCGAACCGGTGCGCGGGCTGGCGATCACCCGGACGTACCTTGGGGACTTCTTCGACCTGCAGCTGAAGGGCGTGCCCAAGCCGCTGCTGGACGGGCCTTCCCCGAACGAGCCGGAGGTCGCCGTACAGCTCCCGTAGCGTCGTGCCCGGTGTTCCCCTCGGGGTGTTCCCCGTCCCGGCGCTCCCGTTCGCGTGGGCTCAGCCGGACGGGGACACCAGCCCCGCGTCGTAGGCGGCGATGACAAGTTGGACGCGGTCGCGGGCGTCGAGCTTGGTCAGCAGCCGGGCGACGTGGGTCTTGGCGGTGGCGGGGCCGATGAAGAGCTGCTCGGCAATCTCGGTGTTGGACAGGCCGCGGCCGACCAGGGTCAGGACCTCGCGCTCGCGCTCGGTGATGCCCGCAAGCCGGCGCTTCGGCGCGGCCGGTCCGGGCCGCGCGCTGAGGTCGGCGATCAGGCGGCGGGTGACGCCGGGTGCGATCAGGGCGTCGCCGGCGGCGACCACGCGGATCGCCGCGAGGATGTCCACCAGCGCCATGTCCTTGACCAGGAAGCCGCTCGCGCCGGCCCGCAGGGCGGCATAGACGTTGTCGTCGTCGTCGAAGGTGGTGAGGATCAGCACGCGCGCCACCGGGTCGGCAGCGCCCGCGGTGAGCAGCCGGGTCGCTTCGATGCCGTCCATGCCGGGCATCCGGATGTCCATCACCACGACGTCCGGGCGAATCTCCTTGGCCAGCCGGACAGCCTCGGCGCCGGTGGCCGCCTCGCCCGCGAGCTCCAGGTCCGGGGAGTGGGTGATGACCATGCCCAGCCCGGTGCGCACCAGCTCCTGGTCGTCGGCCAGCAGGATGCGGATCGCCGGGCCGGTGGTGTCGGAGGGCGTCATGCGGGCAGCCTCGCGGCGACCCGGAAGCCGCCCTCGGGCCGGGACCCGGCGCTGAACCGGCCGTTCAGCAGGGCGACCCGCTCGCGCATCCCGGAGATCCCGTAGCCGGTTGTGCCGGTACGGTGACCGAGGACGGGACCGCGGCCGTCGTCGAGCACCTCGATGTCCAACTCCTCCTCCTGATACGTGATGTGCACCTCGCAGCGGTGGGCGCCCGCGTGGCGCACCACGTTCGTGACCGACTCCTGGACGATCCGGAAGGCGGCCAGGTCGACCTCGGACGGCAGTGGACGCGGCCGCCCCCGCCATCGCACGTCCACCTCGACGCCGGCCTGCGCCATCGTGTCGGCCAGCCGGTCGACGGCCTCTAGGCCCGCGAGCGGCGCGGTGGCCGGTGGATCCTCGCCGGCCTCGGCCTGGCGAAGGGAGACGAGCATCCGCCGCAGGCCCGCCAGCGTCTCGCGGCTGGTGGCCTCGATAGCGTCCAGTGCCCGGCGGGCCCCGGCCGGCTCCACGTCCAGCACCAGGCTCGCCGCACCGGCCTGGATAGCGATGACGCCGATGCTGTGGGCCACCGCGTCGTGCAACTCCCGGGCGATTCGAAGCCGTTCGGCCGTGACCGCCTGGCCGGCGGCGTACGCGCGCAGGGCCTGGCTGTAACAGCGCTGCTGGCGTATCGAGTTACCGATCGCCCACGGAATCGCGATGCTCGCCGCGGCACCCAGAAGGCTGCTGGCGAAGTCGCTGAACTCCACCAAGTCGTGATTCACCGCCATCGCTTCGCCCCACCAGACCGCAAGTTCAGTGACGCCGGCGAGGACGGAGATCCGGCGGGGACGGACGGCCGCGAGATAACCGACCAAGACGCCCATCGCAAGGAAGAGCGGCCACGCCCGCTCCCCGAGCAGCACCACCGCGACCGACTCGGCCAGCAGCACGCCGAACACCTGCTCCGGCCGCCGCCCGGCCCAGCCGACAGCCAGCGCCAGAACCACGGCCAGGGCCGCCCGCAGCCCGAGTGCCGGCGCGAAGACGGGGCGCTGGAGCCCGAAGGGCGATGCCATCCGATACGTCGTCGAGGCGAACAGCAACAGCGCAAGGAGCCCGGCGGCGCACCAAGTCAGTACCCTCCAGACACCCGACGGTAACCGCCTCAGCCACGGCGCAGGCGGCAGGTCTCGCTCCATGCGGTGATCGTAGCCAGCGACCCCATTGCGGGACGTCCCCCCGCAGGCATACGCCTGCAGACGGAGGGCCGCCCGACTGGCCCGAGTCTCGGCAGCGCTACGCCCCTAAACCCACCTCGCTCGACGACCGAACGGCCTCATGCCCACTCAACTCCGAGGGCGGCGAGTGCGTCCCGTTGTTCGTGGGTGAGTTTGTTTCGCCTCGTTTTGGTGTTCGAGACCCATACGCCCAGCTTCACGGCCACCGGCTCTGCCTCGCCGTCGACCGCGATCTGCTCGCTGTGGCCGCGTGGCACCGGCCGGTCCGCGCCTTCTCGTTCTACCCACTGCGCGAGGGCCGTCAGACCGCGTTGGAACGCCTGCTGCGCCTTGCACGGGCCCTTCGCCGCATCCTTGACGGTGGGGGCGGGAGGCGGCGCCTGGGCGGGCGTTACGCCCAGTGAGCGGTGTGCATCGTGAAGGTGCAGGTCACGGGTGTGATGTGAGGGGCAGGAGGGGCACTCGGGCAGGTCCGAAGCGGTAGTCCATCGACAAGATCGTCGGTCACCGGGCGACTTCGCGGTTCGTCGGGACCAGCAGGGCCCTGACCAGAGTGGTCGCCCATTTCGGGTCGGTCGGTGCGGACCTTGCCCAGCACGCGCCAGTTCTTGAGGTGCGCGAAGCCGTGCTCGACGGGGGCACGTACGGCGGCCAGCACCGTGTCCTCAGCTTCTGACCGGGAGTGAGAGGCCGGTTGCGGGCGGCCTTGTAGCCGGTGATCACTGTCGGGTCGGCGTCGGGATCGCCTGTGTCGTCGAGGCCGACGAAGCCCAGGTCGGCGATGGCGCCGAGGCCGGCCTCGCGGAGGTGGGCGGTGAGTTTGTCGTGCCGGCAGGCGGTGATCTCCGAGGTGCGTCCGGGCCGGGCGGCGGAGACCCAGAGCAGTCGGCCACGATCGTCGGTGAGGGCGATCACGAGCAGGCCGTGGCATTTGCTCTTGCCCGAGTAGTTCTTCCGGTTCTCCTGCCCGGTGCGGCGTCGGGTGCGTATCAGGAGCCGTCCAGCAGCACGACTCCGCCGCCCGTTCGGGCGACCTTCTTCAGTGTGCGGTCCAGGCGCGGGGCGCGGGCGGCCAGCAGGCCGACAACCTCGCGCACCCAGCGGCCCACGGTGGTGCGGTGGACCCCGTTGCCGCCGGCCAGATCACCGGGTCGCTGGTCACAGCGCAATACCGCCAGCACGATTCCGGCGATCTTCCCGGCGGGCAGCGCTCGCCACGGTGAGCGGATCTTCTTGCGGTGGCCGCGTATCAGGTCGGCGAGGTAGTTCAAGGTGGCCCTCGACAGGGGCAGGCGAGCGGTGTAGACAAGGCCGTTAGGGCCTTCGACGGGATGGTTGTTTTTCTTCACACCAAACTCAACTGCCGTCCGGGGCCCACTGGTTACGCGCTCGTCCCGTCGCGCCCGGCGGCTACGGGCGCACGGTGAACTTCCCGTCCGGCCGCTTGTGCAGCCAGCCGCGATCGGCCAGCTTGGTCAACTTCCCGCGCAGCGGTTCCAGCTTGCCCCGCACCTGGGTGTCCAGGCCCAACATCTCGCCGATGGCCCGGGTCGCTATCGGACCGGCGGCCCGCCGCACCGCGGCCAGGATGCGCTGGTAGTCCACCGGCAGCGCGGACTCGTTCACCGTTGCTAAGAGCCTCAGCGGCTCTCAGCATTCCGGGCATTTCGGCCCGGAAGGTCCGTCTCGTCACCAAAGCGTGAGGGCTTCGGCGTGAGTACGGTCTCTCGCTTCCTCCTGCCGCTGGTGCGGCAGGGTTGCGCCACCTGCCCGCCCCGCGCTCGCCTTGCGGCGGGTGCGGGTGGCGCGGGTCTTCTGGTCGGCTCCACGAGGCTTCGACACCACCTCGGTGGTGTCCTGGTCTCCAGCCACTCCGGTACCAGTCAGGCAGGCTGCCGCGAGAGCGGCGAGGTTGAGTGCGGCGTTGTCGTCCCGGTCGATGACCAGGCCGCAGGTGTCGCATTCGTAGGTCCGGACGTGCAGCGGCAGCTTGGCTTTCACCGCGCCGCACCCGGAACAGGTCTTCGAGGAGGGGTACCAGCGGTCCGCGGCCACGAGGTGGGTGGTGTGGCGCTGGCGGGTCTTGTAGGTGAGCTGGCGTCGGATCTCTGCGAATCCGGCGTCGGCGATCCTGCGCGCGAGGCGCCGGTTGCGGAGCATCCCGGCGACGTTCAGGTCCTCGATCACGACCGTGCCGTACTCGGCCGCAACGCTCGTGGTGAGCTTGTGCAGGGCGTCCGCGCGGAGGTTCGCCACCCGGTGGTGCACGCGGTTGCGGGCGGCGTTGGCCTTCTCCCACCGCTTCGACGGCTTCTGTCCGGTGCGCCGGTCGGGGCCCTGGCGGCGGGAGACGATGCGAGAGGCGCGGCGCAGCTGCTTGCGTGCCCGGTCGTAGTGTCCGGGGTTCGCGACGGTGCGGATCTCACCCGTCGAGTCGGCCATGACCGCGAGGGTCTTCACGCCGAGGTCGATGCCGACCGCCACGTCCGGCCGCGCCACACGTTCGAGGTCGCGCTTGACCTCGGCCTGGAAGGCGACGTACCAGCGTCCGCGCTCGTGCCGCACGGTCGCGGACAGGATCCGGGCCGTCCCGGCCTCAACGCGCGCGAGGAGCTTCACCGTGGGCTCGTGGGTACGGATCGTGCCCAGCCTCGGCAGCGTCACGTGCCGGCCGCCCGTGTCCACGCGGATCGCGCCGGTCGTGAACCGGCAGGAAAGACGGGCCTTCCGCTTCGACTTGAAGCGGGGCGTACCCATCCGCTTGCCGTGCCGCTTGCCCTGCTTGGACTTGGTGTAGTTGTCGAACGCCGCCGCAGCGTTGGCGAGGCCGGTGTTGTACGCCTCTTTGGAGTTCTCCTCCCACCAGGCGGCGAACCTGGGGTCGGCGTGCTTGGTCTCGTTGAACGCCTTCCTCAGTGCGGGCAGCGACCACGGCCGCCACTGCGTCAGCCCGGCCTCGGCGATGCCGTAGGACTCCTCCGCGCGGCGCTGCCACCACGACGCGGTCACCCAACCGACAGCCCAGTTGTATGCGGCACGCGCCGCGCCGCAGTGCGAGCGCAGCGCGTGCTCCTGAGTCGTGTTCGGGTCCAGGGCGAACCGGAACGCCTGAACCTGGAACCCGGGCTGTGGCTGGAATTTCTTCACTCGGCAGCCTCGCCGGTCGCCACGGCCACCGCGCGGGCGGCCCGGTTCTTCGCCGCCCGCCGCCCGTACAGGCGGGCACACATCGAGGTCAGCACCTCGGTGATGTCGCGCACCAGGTCATCGGCGGTCTCGGTGGGGTCGAGGACAACCAGGCGCCGCCCGGAGGCGGACAGGACGGCTTCGAGATGCTCGACGCCGAACCGGGCTAGCCGGTCCCGGTGCTCGACCACGATCACCGCGGCCCGCGGGTCGGACAGCAGGCGGTGCAACTTGCGCCGACGCCCGTTCAGCCCCGAGCCGACCTCGGTCACGACCTCCGCAACCGGCAGGCCGAGCCCGGTAGCCCCCTGGACCACGCGGGCCACCTGCCGGTCAAGATCCGGCTTCTGGTCCGCCGACGAAACCCGGCAGTACGCCACGACACGGCCGGACGTCTCCGGGGCGGGCTCGTCGACCAACCACGTACCAGACGGCGTCTGGCGCACCGGGACCGGCATGCGGCCCTCTTTCGCCCACGTCCACGCGGTCTGGTAGTGCACACCGTTGCGCGCCGCCCATTCGGAAAGCTTCACGCGATCAAGATAACAGATGAGAAAAGCTGAGATTTACTGATGGACCATGCAACAGTTGAAAGCCCCCGGCGCACGGTCCGGGACCAGCCGCACCGCCCGGCCCGCGACCTGCACGACCGGCGACCCGGCCTCCGTGCGCTCGTCGGCGAGCTGTTCGCTCATCCGCTGCCACACCCGCACGGCCACAGCGAGCTCGTCCTGCTCCGCCCGTACCTCAGACAGCTGCTTGATCAGCTGTTCTTCGAGTCCGTCCAGCTCCGCGCGTCGCGTGGTGATCCGCTCCAGCACCTCGGGGTCCGTCATACGGCGGAGCGTAGGGACGCAACCCGCGACGGCGGGCGGGAAACCGCAAACCCACCCTGCCAGACGATCTACGCGCCAGACTGCCGCTCACGACCAGCACAAGTACGCCGAAGACAGCACACGCCAGACCCATGACCTGCATCTTCACAATACACAGTGCTCAAAGGGCGATATGCCGTCTGATCCGGGCTGCCGCGTGAGGTCAGCGCGGCACATAGGTGAGGATGACCGACCCGTTCCGCAGTCGCTTCTCGTCGGTAAGCCTGAGATCCAGCCTCGTGGCGTCCACGTGTTCGAAGAGCCGTTGCCCTGAGCCGGCCACGACGGGCATGAACCAGAAGCGGAACTCGTCGATCAGGTGGTCTTGGATGAGTGTGGCATCGAAACGAGTGGTGCCGTACTTGATGAGGTCCTTCCCTGGCTGCCTCTTCAGTTCCGCGATCGCGCTGGACGGGTCGGGACCCAGCAGGGTGGCGTTCCATTTCGTCTCGGTCAGCGATCGAGACGCGACGTACTTGGGCATGGCGTTGATGCGGTCGATGTAGGGGTTGCCGGTGACATGACCCCAGTTCGCGTAGAAGGTCTCGTAGGTCATCCGGCCCATGACGAATGCCTCATAGTTGTCCAACTGTTCAAGCGACAACGCCGAAGCCTCGGCGTCGAAACTGGCCCAGCGCTGAGGGGCTTCGATGACGCCGTCCAGCGTGACGAGCGTCGACTCGATGAGTTTGCGCACAGTAGTTCTCCTTCTTTGAGTGGTTAAGCGGTGAAGTCACCGCTGCGATGGTGATCTGCTGGGCCGCCGGCAAACCGACGAACGTGCCAGGCCAGGGCTGCCGGTCGGCGCTGGCCTGGCGCCGATCAACGGTTAGTCAACGCGGGCGGGTTGCGGGACTTGGCGCTGCCGGGTGGTTGTGGTCTGGGCGATGTCGGTGCGCCGGATGAGGAGGAAGGCGATGGGGATGGCGGACAGGGTGATGAGTCCGCAGACCCACAGGGCGGTGTGGAATCCGCCGGTGAGTGCGTTGGTGATGGCGCGGCCTTGGGCGTGGAGCTCGTGGGTTCGTGTGGCTGCCACGGTGGAGGCGATGGCGATCCCGATCGCGCCGCCGAGTTGTTGGGATGAGTCGATGAGGCCGGAGGCGACTCCTGCGTCCCGTTCGGTGACGCCGATCAGGGCTCCGATGGATACCGGGATGAAGATCCAGGTGACGGTGCCGGTGAGGAAGAAGGGCCCGGCCAGGTTCGCCCAGAAGCTGCCGTGGGCGGGGGCTTGGGTCGCCCATAGGATCCCGGCGCCGGTCAGGGTCAGTCCGGCTGCCATCACCAGGCTGATGGAGGTGCGGGTGACGAGCACCTGCGCCGGCCCTGCGAGGACTACTCCGGTTAGGCCGACGGTGAGCCAGGCGAGGCCGGTGTTCATCGCGGAGTATCCGAGTACTTGCTGCATGTAGAGGGTGCCGATGAAGATGTACCCGTAGAAGCTGGCGCCGAGCAGGAGCCCGACGGCGTTGGCCCCGGCGAGGGTCTTCAGCCGGAACAGCCGCAGCGGCAGCAGCGGCGCTTGTGCCCTGGCCTCGATGGCCACGAAAGCGGCCAGTAGGACCGCCGACGACGTGAGCAGGGCCAGGGTCCGGGTGGCTGTCCACCCGACGGTTGGTGCCTGTGAGACCGCGTAGACCACGATCACCAGGGCACCTGTCACGGTGATGGCGCCCAGCGGGTCGTAGCGGCGGCGTGCTCCTTGCAGCCTGCTTTCCGGCACCACTCGCCGGGTCAGGAGCAGCGCGGCCCCGCCGACGATCACGTTCAGGTAGAAGATGTACGGCCAGCCCGCGTACCGGGTGAGCGCGCCGCCAGCCAGCACGCCGACGGTCGCGCCGCTGGCGCCGATGGCGCCCCACAGGCCGAGTGCCTTGTTACGCTCGGCGCCCTCGGGAAACATGTTCATCACGATCGACAGCGCGGCGGGCAGCACCATGGCGGCTCCCAAGCCCTGAACGCCGCGCATGCTGATCAGAAACGTGCCGCTGGCGGCCAGCGCGCAGGCCAGCGAGGCCGCGGTGAACAGAGCCAGCCCGGCTGTAAACACGCGCCTGCGCCCGAGCAGGTCAGCGGCTCGGCCGCCGAGCAGCAGGAACCCGCCGAAGGTGAGCGCGTACGCAGTCACCACCCACTGCAGGTCCGCCTGCGCGAAGTGCAGGTTACGGCCGATCGTCGGCAACGCGACGTTGACGATCAACATGTCGACCGCCGTCATGAAGTACGCCACGGCGAGCAGCGAGAACGCCCGCCACCGGCGCACCTGGCCGAATGCGGCGCCCAGGCCGCCGCCGATGTCGTTGCTGGGGTCTACCGCGGTCACGTCTGCCTCCGTTCGTTGCTGATCAGGTCCGTACGTTGAAACACCGGCCGTCGTGGCGATTCGCCGATGAATTCTCGCCGCAGGCGGTGTTGCACTGTCAGGAGGCGTAATCCGCCAGCCCAGGTGGGTAGTCAGATGGCCTTTGGACAGGTGAAAGGACGATTCCGCCATGACCGAGGTAACCCTCGCCCGTGCCCAGGCCGGCGACGGCGAGGCATTCCGCGAGCTCATCGAGCCCTATCACCGTGAGTTGCAGGCGCACTGCTACCGGATTCTCGGATCGGTCCAGGACGCCGAGGACGTGCTTCAGGAGGCTCTGTTGGCCGCATGGCGCTCTATCGGCCGGTTCGACGGCCGATCACTTCGGGCGTGGCTGTACCGGATCGCCACGACCCGCTGCCTGAACTACCTGCGCGGCGAATCCCGCCGCCCGCAACCGGCCGACCCGCTTGATCAGGACACGCGCTGGAGCGGGCCGCTGCGGTCCGACGAGCCGTGGTGGCTGCAGCCCTACCCGGACGACCTGAGCGGCCTGGCCCCGGGCCCCGAAGCGCGATACGCGACACGTGAGTCGATCGCTCTGTCGTTCGTGGCGGGCCTGCAGCACCTGCCACCCCAGCAACGAACCGTCCTGGTGCTTCGGGACGTGCTCAGTTTTTCAGCCACCGAGACCGCCGGCATTCTCGGCACCACCCCGACAGCCGTCAACAGCGCGCTCATCCGAGCCCGGGGCAACCTCCCGCCCACCCCTGACCCGGACGAGGTGCCGTTGCCGCATTCCCCCACCGAGGCCGCCATCGTCGACCGGTTCGTCACCGCGTTCGAGCGCCTCGACCTGGACGAACTTGTAGCACTTATCACCAGCGACGTCAGGCTCACCATGCCACCCGAACCTCTCGAACTCCGCGGACCCCAGGCCGTCGGCGGATTCCTCCTGCAAGCCCACCTGGGCCACGACCTCAAACTGGTGCCCACCCGCGCCAACGGCCAACCCGCCCTCGTCCTTTACCTCCCAGACCCCGCCGCACCCCTCTGGCGGGCTAACGGCCTGGTTGTACTCACCCTGCGAGGCAACCAGATCAGCGCACTCACCCGCTTCAGCAACCTAGGGCTACTCGCCCGCTTCGGATTTCCCCGCACGCTCCAAAGAGCGTGAAGGCGTTGTCACGTTGTTGGGTGCGTGACTGTCTGATGGTGCGTCGGGGCGTGGTGGGCCAGTGGTCCGGGCCTGTGTTCAGGCCGTGGTGGGCTGGCTGGCAGCGCCGGTGATCTGGTCCCAGATGGCGAGGCGGATGGTCATTTCGGCTCGGTGTTGGGATGCGGTCATCAGGTGGCGGTGGGGTCGGAAGTGGGGTGAGATGCCGCTGAATGTGGACAGGAACCGCTGGGCCGCGCCGACGGTGCGGAAGCCCTTCATCGCGCGTTCGCGTTGCCTCATCGGCTGGTGGGAGTTCTCGGCCCGGTTGTTCAGTCCCTTGTGGGAGCGGTGTTCCACCGAGCGCATGACTTCGCGGTGGGCCGCGCCGTAGGAGCGGAGCTTGTCGGTGACGATCACCCTCGGCACCGACCGGGTCTTCTTCATCAGCCTGCGGAAGAAGCGTCGGGCGGCGGCCTTGTCCCGCCGGTTCTGGACGAGGATGTCGAGCACGTTGCCGTCCTGGTCGACGGCCCGCCACAGGTACTTCTGCACCCCGTTGACTTTGATGAATACCTCGTCCAGGTGCCACTTGTCTCCGGGCCGGGGCCGGCGGCGGCGCAGTCCGTTCGCGTAGGCCTGGCCGAACTTGGCGCACCAGCGGCGGACCGTTTCGTAGGAGACGATCACGCCGCGCTGGAGCATCAGCTCCTCGACCTCGCGGTAGGACAGAGGGAAGCGGAAGTACAGCCACACGCAGTGGGAGATCACCTCGACCGGGTACCGGTGACCCCTGTACGACGGCGGTACAGACGACACCAGCGATTCCCTCCCAGCATGATCAACACAAAGATCATCCCACCCGGGCAGCCAACGTGACAGTGCCCGCAGCCGAGTTGTGCCCGCCACGGGCCGACCTCCCATGCGCCCCCGAGCGGGCTGAGGGCGGCGGCGCGCAAGCCCCAGCGGGCGAAGAAGCCTAGTGGCTGGTGCTGCTGGAGCTCCTGGATTCGGTTGGTGGGCCGGTTCATCTCTTCTTGGTCTCGCGTGCCTTGGAGCCGTCGGAGGGGCCGACGATGTCCAGCTGGTGGAGAAAGTCCAGCAGCTTCTCCGTGAGGGCGAAGCCGATGCGCAGCTTGCGGTGGGGCATCGACGCCGACCCGAACTGGGTGGACACGAGCAGTTCAACGGCCTGGAGGACCAGAGCGCCATCCAAGCCCTCGGGCAGCACCGGCCCGGTGCTGGCCTGCTGGGCTGTGAACTCACGTGCGAGGTAGCGGGTGTACTGCCCGGAGTCGACCTTGAAAGCCATGAGTCGTACTCGAACTCCGCGTGCTGGGCCGGTTGAACGCCGTCGCTCACGTCTGGTGACGAAGTCGAACCCCGTTGATCGTCCTCACGGAATTTGTGTCTGATCCGAGAACCGACAGCACCTGTACGCGAGTTTGGGGGGGCGTCGGTGGTGCGTCGTGTTCGATGTTCATGAGAGACGACAGCGGTAGTGCACCCTGCCGTCGTAGAGACTCGGCAAAAACCCGTTTGGCGGACGAGGGCGACCACTGCTACGTTTTCGGAGGCCGTGCGAGAGATCGAGGAGGTGGTACCCGTGAACGCAGTATCGACATGGGTGCTCCCCTCCGGGGTCACGGTCGGGCGATAGGCAGGTCGTCCGGGAGCGCCGTTCCAGTGCACTCCCGAAAGGCACGACCATGCAATTCACTTCCGAACAACGCCTCGACGACGGCGTCCTCGAACGCGAATTCACCCTCGGCGAGATCCCCGGCATCCTGTGGACACCCGCATCCACATCCGCACCGGCGCCGCTGATCCTGCTCGGCCACCCTCCCCTCGGGCTGCGCGAGATGTACCCCCGACTGGCGGCCCGGGCCCGTTACTCCGCGGCGGAGGGCTTCGCCACGGCCACCATCGAGCTCCCCGGAAGCGGCGACCGGCCCCGTTGGCCCGCCGTCGAGCAGGCCCGCGCTGACCTGCGCCGGGCGATGCAGACCGGCGAGCCGGTCAGCGACGAGATCGTCGACGCCGTCATCCTCCCGCTGGTCGACAAGGCGGTCCCGGAATGGCAGGCCGCCCTGGACGCCCTCCTTTCGCTGCCCGAGATCGGCGGCCCGGTCGGGTACTCGGGCGGAGTGATCTCCATCGGCATCCGGCTGGCGGTAGTCGAGCCGCGCATCGTGGCCGCCGGTTTCTTCGCCGGGAGCTTCGTTCCTCGCGCCATGTTCGAGGAGGCCCGCCAGGTCACCATTCCACTGCACGTCCTGCTGCAGTGGGACGACGAAGGGAACGACCGGCAGGCGGCCCTGGACCTGTTCGACGCTTTCGGCTCCAACGAGAAGTCCCTTCACGCCAATATGGGCGGGCACACCGGCGTTCCGCAGTTCGCGGGGGACGCCGCAGCCCAGTTCTTCACCCGGCATCTGAAGTGAGGCCGGGCGATCAGACCGGCAGCAGACGGTAGCTGATGTCGGCCGGCATGCCACTCATCGAAGACGGGTCCCGGCCTTCCACAGCTGTCTACGTCGTGGGCCCCTGCTGAACTGTCGGCAGGGGCCCGTGCTGCCTGAAGTCGTGAACTGTTCGATTTCTGTGGAGCGCTTCGAGTGCTGCCCGAACTCGTGTACAGGTGCTGTCGGTTCTCGTTTTGACGGCACGGTGGTGCTTGCCAGGACGGCATGGGGATGCGCCTTGGTGCGGGGGACAGGCTGGTCGCGCCGTCTCGTCGGCGCAGGTTCTAGTACCGGTCCAGGCGGTGTGCGTACGGGGTCGGCAGAGACTGCGTGCCGCCTCCGGGGAACCAAGCGTTGCAAAGATCCCGGTACCGTTCGGGGACCGGCATGCCGTGCACGTATGCGTCATCGGTCGACCAGTAGCCAAGAAGCAGCCGGATGAGCGCCTTGTCATCGGGGAACAGATCGCCGCGTCGCAGCGCGTCGAATGCTTTGTCGTAGACCTGGTCCGGCTGTTGCACGGCAGCCCGGCGCCGCAGCTCGGGCTCGAGCTTCCGCAGCAGGGACGACCGGTTCAGGACGGCGGCCATCATCCCGCCGCTCGGCGGATATCTCTGCTGGTAGGTGCAGCCCATATGGCGAGCGACTCGGCCGGTGAGGCCGTCGGCCGGCTCCCGCACGGTGAATTCGCTCAGACGCCGTTTCCAGCAGAGTCGGGCGATGGCCATGAGCAGCCGGCGTGCCGCGGCGGCATTCTCGGCCACCAGTTCGTCCACGGTCAGCGAACCCAGGGGGTCGCCGAACGCTCGGCCCTGCAGTACGGCATAGCCGGCGGCAGCACCGTCGGTCTGGAGGATCAGGGTCTGCGACCCGGGCTTCCACGTGGCCTGGGGAATGAGCCGGTTCCAGCCTGTGTGCCGTGCGTGGGTCCAGGGCCGCTGGGCGTGCGCGGTGTTGTACATACGGATCATCGCCGGGAGATCGGCCGGAGAGCCGCTGCGGATGCCCGGGACGGCCGTACCCAGGTCGTCTCCCGCCGCCTGTTCGACGTTGCGCACGGGGATGACCAGGTGCCCTTCGGCGACGGCTCCGACGAAGCCGAACTGCTCGTACACCCCCTCGATACCGTCGGATACGCAGGCGACGTCCACCCGCTGGGCCATGCCGGCCAACGCCCGGCGGAGGAGTCGACCCATGTGCCCCTGACGCCGGAACCCGGGCTGGGTTTCCACGCCACCGATGCCCTCCGCGGCAACGGCCACCGCACCGAACCGCAAGTGGAAGGAGAGCACCTCCAGCTCGGCGACCGGTTTGCCTCCAGCGGTCCGCAGCCGGCAGTAACGCACTCGCAGACTGCGCACTTCCTGATCCGCGAGTTCGGTGTAGGCGGCTATTGGCTCATGATCCGATACGGAAGGTCCTCAGCGTCTCGATCGCACGGCGGTGCGGTCATTTCCCGCGGACATCAGCGATGTCCTTTACATGCTCACTGCTGCTGAAACCGGTCAACAACGCTGTCGCCGAAAGCGAACAGAGCCAGAACTCCCGTTGGTCGGAGTGCGCTTCCAGCCCCCAGGCGCGCAGTAGGTCGCGCGGGAAGGCATTGAAGAGCTGTCCGCGGCGCGTTTCCTTGCCTCGGGGCATGCTCTTCAGCTGCTGGGAGCGAATCAGTAGGTCACGCAGCTCGACGTCGCTCACGGCGGTCATTCTTCCGGCCCGGCAGCTACTGTCCGCAAACCGATTCCCGTCGTTGCATGGTCGGGAGATCAGAGGCGGTGCGGGGTCGTGTGGCGGCGAGGCTTCCAGGCGGGTGTGGAAGAGGGGCGGTTCGGTCGGTTGGTCCCGGGCGCCCTTCCTGGTCTGGTGCTTGCCCAGAGCTGTGGGTGGAGTCCTCCTCGTCTTGCTCCTCTTGCCCGTGCTGTGCAGTGAGCATCCGCCAACTTGAAGTTGCAGGTCAAAGAGCTGGTGTGCCGGTCTGTCGGGGCACTCCTTCTGGTCGTGGACAGCAGTCCGCGGAGTAGATCGTTCGTCAGCGTGGCTCTGTTCACTTGAGAATTGACAGCACCGCGTCTCCTGGTGGCCGCAGCGTCACCGAGCCGAGGTAGCCGGCGGGCTGCCCAGTTCCTTGATCAGCTGCCGGTAGGTCGCGAAGGCTGGCTTGGGGGTGTAGTCGTCGCGCAGCAGGCCGAAGTGGTGGAAGAGCCCTTCGGCGTTGCTGTCGGCGTCCCGCAGGGCGAAGAGCGAGTAACCGTCGATGTTCAGGTCGGAGGCGAGGCCGGCGACGGTGCGGATGACGGTGTCGAGAGTGGCGGCCTGTCGCTGCTCGGCGCGGCCGGGGCCGGTGGGCCAGCCGTTCTCGCACACGCGGATCGGGATGGTGTCCGGGATGCCGGCCTGCGGCAGGCTGGTGCGGCGGAACGCTGTGAGGACCGCGGTGACCGCGCCTGCCAACTGGTCGGCGGCGACGGGCCGGAACACGTCCGGGAAGAAGTCCAGGCCGACGTAGTCCAGGCTCTGCCGGAAGCGTGTGTCGGCCAGGGTGCCGAGGTCGGACCAGAAGGTGTCGGACGGGTCGAAGGTCGGTACGGCGTTGAAGCCGACTGCGACATGGTGGCCGAGGGAGCGGGCCTCCTCTTTGGCGGCGATGACACCTTGGGCGAGCGCGTTCAGGACGTTGGGGGTGCTGCCGTCGACTGAGGGGAGGTTGAGGTTGGGCTCCTCGCAGATCTGGAAGGATGCCAGCTCGGGTCCGCCGGTCCGGACGGCCTCGCGGACGAACTCCGGCCAGCCGTCCAGATCGCCGGAAGGCTCGCGGAACTGCAGCACGAGGTCCAGGGTGCGCCCGCGCTGGAGGCAGGCACGCGGATCGGCGGGCGTTGGCGGCGGCGGTGTCACGGTGGCGGTGAACGAGCGGTAGGCGCGCACCGCCAGCGTGTCCGCGTCGCCTTGGAGTTCGTCGAGGGCCTCGTTGATGCGGTCCGGCTCGTCCGGTCGGACCGGATGGATGATGCCCTGGTCGTCACCCAGGATGCCACCGGGATAGATGCCGAAGGTCATGGTCATGAGCTCCCCCAAAAAATCTTGGTGTCACGCCAAATTTGTGGTGACACTACCATGTGAGGCATGGGCCTTCGAGAAATCAAGAAACAGCAGACCCGCACGGCGATCGCCGACGCGGCCCTGCCGCTGTTCCTGGAGCACGGCTTCGACCAGGTCACGGTCGCCGAAGTGGCACGGCACGCGGGCGTATCCACCAACACCGTGTTCAACTACTTCCCCGCCAAGGAAGACCTGATCTTTGACCGCCAGACCGAGGTCGAGAACCACCTCGCCGCCCTGGTACGCGACCGAACCCCGGGAACCTGCCCCATCGAGGCCGTCCGCGACGACCTGCTCTCCGCCCTGCGGCAGGACCACCCCATGCTCGGACTCCAGCCCGGGGCGCCCGCGTTCTGGCAGGTCATCGAGGACAGCCCGGCCCTGCGCGCCCGCGAACGCGAGATCGGCGAACGCATCGAGGCCGCTCTGGCGACCGCTCTGACCGAACATCCGCCGAACGCCGCAGACACACCCGGCGATGCCGGCTACGCGTTGCCCGTACTCGTCGCGGGAGCCATCGCCGGAGCGCACCGCGCCGCTCTGCGCGAGCTCCGACGACGCATCATGTCCGGCAAACCGCCCGTGCCGGCCCGCGATGCCGTCGCCTCGGCGGCCCTCCAGGCATTCAACCTGCTCTGCTCCGGATTTCACGCAGGTGGAGGACGGGCGTCCCAGGAGCCGCAGTTCCCGCAGTGAGAGCACCCGAAGCGGAGCCCCGCTGACACAGGCGCTGCCGAACCCGCGGACAGTTCGATTCGCTCCTCGGTACCAGCTTCCTCCCAAACCCTTGGGCATGTGCTGTCCATCTCTCGGACAGAGCCAGTCAGTGGTTGACTTCAAGGTTTGTCAGGACGAGAGGGGCGCGCAGGAGGCGCGTGGCGCGGTCGGGGTTGGTGCGGAGCTTGGTGAGGGTCCGCCAGTTCTTGAGGTGGGCGAAGCCGTGTTCGACCGGTGCGCGTCCGACGGCGAGGACTCGGTTGGCGGTCTTCTGGCCGGGGGTGAGCTTGTGGGTGCGGCTGGCGTGGAAGCCGGTGACGATCACGGGGTCGAGTACGTCGTTGTCAGGGCCGCGGAAGCCGAGGTCCGCCAGCGCCCCGAGGCCTGCGGCGCGTAGGCGGGCCAGGATGTGGTCCTGGCGGGCGGCGGTAGTTGCGGCGATCGTCCTTTCCGGTGCGGCGCTGGGTGGGGATGAGGGTGCCGTCGATCAGGACCACCTCCCCGCCCTGCTTGGCGACCTTCTTCAGGGCGCGGTCCAGACGCGGCGCCTGGGCGGCGAGCAGCGTGATCAGCTCGTCACGCCAGCGGCGGACGGTGGACTCGGACACGTCGTTGCCGCCGGCCATGTCGACCAAGCGCTGGTCGTGACGCAGTACAGCCAGGACGATCACCGCGACCTTCCCGGGCGGCAGGATCCGCCACCTGGACCGTATCGCCTTCAGATGGCGCCGCAGCAGATCGGCGAGGTGGTTGACGGTGCGCGTGGACAGCGGTAGACGGCACTGGTAGGCAAGCGGGCATGTGTCCTCGGCGCGCTGTTGATTTCCAGGATGCGTTCGATCTGATCGACGAGCCGGGTGTTCAGGCGGAAGTTGCCGTTGGTGATGCGGGGGACGGCGGCGACGGCTTCGGTGGTGGCGTAGTCGTCGGTGTTGTCGAGGCGCAGGTGGGGCCAGTGGCGGGCCAGGACGAATGCCGGTTCGTCGGCCGACAGGGGCTTGTAGTGGTGGACGAAGCCGACGCGGGAGTACAGCTGGGGGTAGCGGGCCAGGCGTTTTTCGATACCGGGCATGCCGATGAGGATGAGCCCGATGCCGGTGCGGTCGTGGTGGTCGCGCAGTTGTTCCAGGGCGGCGGTCTTGAGGCGGTCGGCTTCGTCGACGATGAGCAGTTCGGCGTGGTCGGCTCGGCCGCTGGTGCTGTCGGTGGGGTCAGTCCCACCGCGGCCGGTGCTGAGCATGAGTTCGACGGTCCAGCCGAGCCGGTCGCACAGGTAGGAGATCTCTTTGTCGAGGTGGAGCGGGGTGGAGTGGACCTTGGGGGTGTAGAGCACGGCGCGGGCGGCCGGGACCTCGCCGACCGGCGCGTCGGTGGGGTCGGTGCCGGTGGCGCGGGTGCCGGAGAGGCGCGGGGCGAGCTGGTCCCAGCGGGTGTACGCGCGGGCGGACTCGGTCTTGCCCACGCCGGGGGCGCCGAAGCACAGGCCGACGTAGCGTTTACGCCGGACGGCGTCGGCGAACTCCAGGAAGCGGCGGTGTTCTTTGGTCGCCATGACCGGGGTTGGCAGCCGCGCGCGGGGGATCGTCGTCTGCGGGTCTGCTGGCGGGGGCCGGTCGCTGCGGGTCCGTCATGTCGATCTTCGTGTACGCGAACGATCGTTTACGTACGGCGGGCAAGCGTTGGAAATTCGGCGCCTGCTACCGCAAGGCCCTCTCGGTTCAATACCGGATCCGCCTCGAAGACGGCCCCGGATCGACAAGATTGATCACGACATCACACAGGCCCTAGGAGGGGTGGGCGTGACTGGCGTGGGATCGGATGAGGTCCGGGTCGGAGGGCGGCTGAACGGCGGGCTTCTGTGATTTGATCACGCCTGGATCGATATGGATGACGTGGGCGTATCCGTTCGCGTCGAATTTCTGGTACGTGCGTCGGTAGTGCGCGGTGTTGTGGGCGTCGACGGTCGAATCCGCGTCGCCTTTCACCTCTTGCGCCACGAGACCCGTGTGCAGCTTGTCCGAGTAGTCCGAGTTGAAGATGACCACCACGTCGCCGGGCCGAGCCTTGGCGGGATCGTCGCCGACATCCGCGCCGAGATCGTAGTCCATGATGAAGTCGTAGAGGTTTCGGTAGCCGAAGACGTCCGAGATCAGCAGGAGATCGTATTCCTTGCCATTCGGTGCCTTGTAGTGGTAGTAGGAGTCCTGAGGATCATCCGGTTTCAGTCCGGGGACGAGGCCGCCCGCGGCAAGGGCGCGAGCAACGAACTCGGCGCACTCGAAATAGGGCTGTGCCTGGCCGTCCTTCGCCCGGGGGGTGCTGTCGTCCCATGTGGTCCAGTTCCAGTGGGCGTCCGCGTACTGGACGGCCGCCTCGCGCCATTTGTCGGAAACCCGGGCGGTTTTCAGTGTTTTCTGGTTCCCGACTGGAACCGCTTGCACGGGGTCGGCGCTCATTCCCAGAAGTGCAACTCCCAGGGTGATGGCGGGAAAAGAGCGAAGGGATTTCCCCAGGAAGGACATGGCGGTCACCTCTCGGCAGTTCCAGGTATCGCGCGCGGTCGTACACTCGTTCGGGTGACATGCTGCCGCGCCTCACGACGATCTTGTCCGCGGAGCAACCTTTTACTAGGGGCCGGATCGAAAACTCACTCGGTAGGCCGAAGGAAATCCCCTCCGCGTACTGTCTCCGTGTCGACGAGGAGACCACCCGGACGGACCCCACAACCACACCCAGCTCGACATCTGGGTCCTGGACGACAAGGGCAGCGCCGCCGTCACGCCCGGACAGCCGGGCTGACGACGGCGCTCAGCTGTTCAGCGCTCAGCCCGCACTCACAGGCAGACGCCAAATACCGCCGGTACATCGACAAGCAATTGGAGTCACACCGCCGCATGCCGCTCGCCCTCACACCGGACCACTACGACTCCTGGCTCGACCCCCACCACCAGGACCCCGACGAACTGCGGGCGCTGCTCACCCAGCCCGCCGACGGCCACCTGGACGCCCGGCCCGTCTCCACCCGTCAACAACGTCCGCAGCAACGGCCCGCAGTACCCGAGACATACGGAACATCCCGGGAGTTCCCCTGAGACCCGCTGAGTCCCTGGCCCCGTGGCCAGTGGTTCTTCCTTGAACCCTCGGTGACATCGCTGCCGCGACGGTCACCGAGGCCGTTGCGCACGGTGCCGGGTGGCCCGGAGGTGTGTTCCCTCCGGGCCACCCGGCCTCTGCACAGCCGCTGCCTTCCTGGCCGCCTACACGAACTCGCTCTTGTAGAAGACGCTGGACTGCCGCACGCCGTCGGTGTTCGAGTGGAAGCCGAAGGCTGTCAGCGGTCAAACAATTCCCCACGATCTGCATGATCAGCGTCGCGTAATTCCCCACCTTGGCGGTCACGATTCCCCATGGAGACGCTGACCGTTGATGGTGCTCGTGACCGCTCTCGAACTGGCCCGGTATTCCCTGTTTCGGGTGGTTTGAGTCACTGTTGGATCTTTCTTGCGAATCCGTCGAGTTCCCCATGGGCATGCCGGTGCCGGGTTGAGGGTCCTGGCCCTCTCGGAGACGTCGCGGTCCCTCGACCTGCGAACCGAGAGGTCCACGGACACACCGGATGGCAAGGAGAACGTTCACCGTGGTCGACATCGTCGAGATCTACGTGCACTGGTACGCGGGCCGCTCGAAGAGTCAGGTGTCCGCCTCGCTGGGGGTGGACCGCAAGACGGTCAGGAAGTACCTGGCGCCGGCGGAGGAGGCCGGGATCGCCCCGGGCGGGCCGCCTATGAGCGACACGGACTGGGCCAAGCTGCTCAAGAACTGGTTCCCGGAGCTGGCCAGCCGGAAGCTGAACCAGGTCCGGTGGGGAGAGATCGAACCGCACCGCGACTACGTCAAGTCCCTGCTGGAGACCACGACGGTCACCACGATCCATCAACGGCTGCGGGACGAGGGCAAGCTGAGGGTGTCCTTGTCGACGTTCCGCCGCTGGGTGCACGAGAACCTGCCCGACGAGGCGGCACGCTCGAAGGTCACGGTGCTGAGGGATGATGTCGAGCCGGGCTCGGAAGCCCAGATCGACTACGGCTTCCTGGGACAGTGGATCAACCCAACCACAGGGAAACGGCACCGGATCTGGGCGTTCGTGATGGTCCTGCCCAGCTCACGGCACATGTTCGTCCGCCCAGTCGTCCACATGGACCAGCACGCCTGGACCCTCGCGCATACGGAAGCCTTCCGCTTCTTCGGTGGTGTCCCGCGGCGCCTGGTCCCGGACAACCTGAAGACCGGGGTGGACAAGCCGGACCTCTACGACCCGCAGATCAACAGGTCATACGCCGAACTCGCCTCCTACTACGGGACGTTGGTGGATCCTGCTCGCGCGTCGAAGCCGAAGGACAAGCCCAGAGTGGAGCGGCCCATGCCCTATGTCCGCGACTCGTTCTGGAGCGGGCGCCAGTTCACCTCGCTCGAGCACATGCAGGCCGAGGCCCTGCTCTGGGCAACGAATGTCGCAGGCCGGCGGCAGTGCCGGCCGCTGGGCGGCGCGAAGCCGTTGTCGGTGTTCGAGGCGGTGGAGGCCAAGGCCCTCCTCCCTCTGCCCGAGACGCCGTTCGTACTGGCGAGATGGTCAACTGCCCTGGTGGGGCCGGACATTCACGTCAAGGTCGGCCGCACCCTCTACTCGGTGCCCTGGAAGCTCATCGGCCGCCGGGTCGATGTCCGCTCCACCGCCACCATGGTCCAGATCTTCCACGAGGGCGAACTGGTCAAGACCCACGCCGCCCTGGAACAGGGCAAGCGCACCGACAAGAACGACTACCCGCCCGAGAAGATCGCCTTTCAGATGAGAACACCGATCTGGTGCCGCGGCCAAGCCTCGCAGGTCGGCGATGCCTGCCGGGAGGTGATCGACCAGCTGCTGGAAGTCAACGCCCTCTACCGGCTCCGCGCGGCCCAGGGAGTACTCGGACTGCGCAAGAAGTACGGCGACGCCCGTCTGGAAGCAGCCTGCAGAAAGGCGATCACGGTCGGCGACCCGTCCCACCGCACCGTCAAAGGGATCCTGGTCGCCGGCACCGAGACCGATCCGGAGCCGGAGACCGGCGACGCCGGAGCCGCGGCCTTCCTGCATGGACCCGAGGGCCTGTTCGCCGCCACCGTCCCCACCCAGTCGCCCGGCGACGTCCACGACGACCAGGACCACGGTGACGCCGAGGAGGCCGTGCGATGAGCGTGATGACCACCGCCCTGCGCGACTCGCTCAAGACCCTGCGGCTGTCGGGGATGCTGGAAACGCTCGACGCCCGCCTCACCCAGGCCCAGAAGGGCGAACTCGGACACCTCGACTTCCTCCAGGTCCTCTGCCAGGACGAGATCACCCGCCGCGAGTCCGTCGCCCTCGAACGGTGCCTGCGCAGAGCGAGGTTCGAGCAACAGGCCACCTTGGAGGGCTTCGACTTCAGCGCCTCCCCGAAGCTGCCCGCCGCTCAGATCCGTGACCTCGCGGCCTTGCGCTGGCTCCACTCCGGTGAGTCCGTAATTCTGTTCGGACCCGTCGGCGTCGGGAAGACACACGTCGCCCAGGCACTCGGCCACCAGGCCGTCCGCCAGGGCGCCAACGTCCGCTTCGCCAAGACCAGCCGGATCCTGGCCGAGCTCGCCGGCGGCCACGCGGACCGCACCTGGGACAAGCGCATCCGCGAACTGATCCGGCCCGACGTGCTCATCCTCGACGACTTCGCCATGCGCCAGCTGTCCCCGTCCCAGGCCGACGACCTCTACGAACTCGTCTCCGAGCGGCAAGGCAGGTCCCTGATCATCACCAGCAACAGGGCACCCAGCGACTGGTATCCGCTCTTCCCCAACCCCGTCGTCGCGGAGTCGCTCCTGGACCGCCTGATCAACGCCAGCCACCAGGTCATCATGAACGGCCCCAGTTACCGCCCCAACAAGCGGCCCAGGAACCTCGTGGACAAGCCTGCCAAATCTCTGGCCAAGTAAGCCGAGCACCCCTACGAGCCTGGGGCGGGAGCGGCTATCCCATCCCAGCCGGTGACATCAATCTGCCGAACCACTGCTCGGCGCCGTAGTCCTCAAACCGCTCTACCTCGATGAACCCCAGCTTCGCCGCGAGGCGCATCGAGCGGACGTTGGCAGTCTGGGTGGCGAGCACCACTGGTTCGCCGGGAAGCGCGCCGGCGAACCAGTCGAGTGCCGCTGCGCATGCCTCGGCGGCATACCCGCATCCCCACGCCTCCGGCAGGAACAGGTAGCCGAGCTCGGCCTCCCCGGCAGCCTGACGAATGTGCCCCGTTGCTCTGGTGAGCGTGATCTGGCCGATCATCGCTCCGTCGAGATCGACTATGAAAAGGCCGGGGCGCCCGCTGGGCGCCCCGGGCATCTCGCGCTCGAGTTCGTCACGCGGTCGAGGGCCACCGAGGTAGGTGCCCACCTCTGGTGAGGCCAGCAGCTCGATGACCGCCGCACGGTCCCGGGCCTCGGGCTCACGGAGCACGAGTCTCTCGGTCCTGATCGGGGCAGGTGGCCAGGAGACGGGTCCAAGATCAGTCATGCTGGCCAGCCAATCAGCAGGCTCGGCAGCGATCAAGACCAGCGGACCGATCGAGCCACCGGCCCGGGCCCCACGCCCACCGACCTTCGACCTAGGACCGCAGCAGAACGGAAGGCCGAGCGGGGACATGGCCTGATATCCCCGACGCCCCAGGGAGGTGGGGAATTACGTGACGTTAGCCCTGGGGAAAATCGCGATCGTCGACACTTCGGAGCCTCGCCCAGGAGACGGGCGATGCGCTCGTCGATCCGCCGCGCGCGGGCCGGGACCAGAGTGAAGGCCTGTCCGCTCTCAACGAAGCGGTCCACGACGCGCTCCGCGCGCAGTTCCAGCTCCAGATCGTCGTCCAGACCGTCCTCCTCGCCGGGTGTCCGCGTACGTGTAGGAGTAAAGAGCGACTTACGGGTGAACGTGCAGAGGAACCTGGCTGCTCAGTATCGGCGCAGCAGCGGCCAGAGCACGGGCCATGGCCGGTCCGGCCCTGCGCAGAGCACCACGGCCGCGTGCTGCTCCTGGTTCGCGGTGCCGTGCCCGTTGTCGACGCGCGCCACCGTGTGGCAGGCGGTGAAGTGCTCCTCCAACTCGGGATAGTCCGCCGGGTGGACGAGCAGCACCGGACCGGTGGCGGTGGCCGACGGCGGGCCCCAGGCGTGCAGGCCCATGTGGCCGGAGTACGGTGCGGGCAGGCCGAGGCCGGGCCCGTACCGTGCGATGGCCCCGGCCTCTCCGTAGTTCGCGGTCAGCAGCACGGCGGTGGCCCGCTGGTCGGCGGGGATCGCCTCCCAGCCGGTGGCGGTGGCGCGTGCGAGCTGTGGCCAGCCGACCTCCTCGCCGAGGTCGGGGTCAACGGCCATCGGCACGGTCAGCGCCGACGCGGGCAGCACCGGCAAGGCGGCAAGGGCGCTGGTGAGCAGGGCCGCGAGCAGTCCGCCTGCCAGCTTGGCGCGGTGCTCGCGGATCCAGTGGGCGTAGGGCTCGCAGCCAGCGGCGCTGATCGCGTACAGCAGCGGAATCGGGTAGTACCCCTTGCCGCCGCCGGCCAGCACCAGCAGGCAGAGCACCACCCAGGCCACCGCGACCGGTCGGGCCCAGCGCAGCTCCGGTCGGCGCAACAGCCGGCTCAGTCCGGTCAGCCACAGGGGTGCCAGCACCGGGGAGAACTGGAGCAGTTGCATCGGCAGGACGAGCAGGCGTCCGCCGATTCCGACATCGGCGCTGATTCCGTGAGCTACCGTCAGCTCGGGCCAACCGCGCACGGCCTGCCACCACAGGGTGGGGATCGCGAAGGGCAGCGCGACGAGGACGGCGGTCAGCGGGCCCAGCAGCGCGCGTGGACGCGGTACGAAGAAGCCGCGCGGTCCGGCCGTCAGCACGCCCAACGCCAGGGCCGGCAACAGCCCCAGCACCAGCAGCTTGTTCAGCAGCGCGATCCCAACCAACGCTCCCAGCGAAGGCCACCAGCGGAATTCGCCCGTGCGCAGCAGTCGGAGCGTCAGCAGAATGATCGCCAGCCAGACCGTCAGGTCGAAGGTCGCGGTGGAGAGCAGGTGGCCGATTCCGAGCGTATAGCCCGAGCAGGCCGCGGCTCCTGCCGCGAGTACCTGCCCGCCATGTCCGGCGCCCAGCTCTCGGGCGATCAGCGCCGTGAGCGTGATCGTGACCGCGGTGAGCAGCGCGGGCAGGATCCGCACGCCGGTCGGGGTGGAGCCGAAGAGCTCCGCGCCGAGCCTGGCCAGCAGCGGGGTGAGTGGTGGCTGGTCCGGGTAGCCCCAGGCCGGGTGCTGGCCGACGAGCAGGAAGTACAGCTCGTCGCGGTGGAAGCCATAGCGGCTCGACAGTGCGATCAGCAGCGTCGCGGCCGCAGCCGCGATCCCCCCGACCGGCCCGGCTGCGAACAGCCGCAGGCGCGGCTGCGCATCCCCCCGAGTGTGCATGTCGGCATTCTGACAGTCCAGACGGGGCCGGAGAAGGTCCCAGAAGACGATGGGTCGCTCTATGCCGGTGAGCCTTGGGCTCCTACAGACGGCTCTGTATGTTCGCTTGTACCTACCTCTGCACATGGACTCGTATGCCGACACCGGGTAGAACGAGGGCATCGACTGCGCCGCGGAAGGCGGCGCGGACTGTCGCTTCGGGCACCGGGTGTCCGTCGGCGAACAGGAGGAGTGCGAGGTCTGTCGGCCGTTTGCCCCGGCCGGCACGGCGGGCGAGCGCGAGGACGAGATCGAAGCTCTCGGGCGACGGGGAGGACGTGCTCCCTCTGCTGCGGCCGAGACCGCCGCCGGGCACGTTGCCCGGAAGCAGGCCGGCCCGCCGCCAGATTTCGAGCCGCTTCGCCGTGACGACCAGGTTGTGGCGCGCCGCGTGGTCGATGAGCTGCCGATGAGCAGCACTGGGACCGTCGTTGGAAGGCCTGACCAGGAACCTAACGGTGCCCTCGCAAGGGCCAGACCGGTTTTAGAGACCCCCCATCTTCGTCCGGTCCCTGTGCTACCCGTCACCTGAAATGGCAGTCGAACGGCAGACGAATGGAGGCGGCTTCGCGCTGTTGGGCTGCGACACGCGAGCGCACCGAGCGGTGCCGCTCGGTGTCGAAGGCTGCTTGTCCGGCCCGTCGGCGACTGCCTCCTGGGGTTCGCCTCCGTCCTCATCCTCGCGGTTGTCTCAGGTGTCCTTCCCGCCGGGCAGGAGCTGCAGGGCGGGGGCGGGGCGAACTCGCCCAGCTCCAGGGCGGCTTCCCGCCAGCTCCAGCAGCAGTTCGTAGGCCGGGCCGAAGGCGGGGTTGGGCCGGGCTCCGGTCACGGCGCCTCTGTCCCGCGCTCGGTGTCCGCGGTGCCCAGATACGGCGGCTCCTGGTCGTGGGCGGGCCGGATGCCGCAGGGGCCGGGTGGGCCGGGCTCGGTCAGCCCGGGCAGCGTGGCACCGCCCTTCGGCCGGTGCGGTCCCGGGATCATGATCAGTCCTCTTCCTGGATGCCAACACCGTTGCGTTAACGCTGTGACCTGCGGGGCAAGGGGGTTGGGCGAGGCAATGGGACTCCTGTAGATCAACGATCGGCGAGAAAGTCGATCAAGGTCAGGGGTCCCGATGCAGGAGAAGTCTGTCATCACGTCTACGGTCGAGACAGCCGCGGGGTGTTCGCTCCGGGGCACCTGGGCGAGTTGACCCAGATCGTGAACTTCGCGTTGGTGGACGCGGTGCTGGAGGAGAGCGGTCGGCGCGAGAAGCGGCTGCGGCGAGTTCGGCTATCCGCTGCTGCGGCTGCTGGCCCTGATCGAGTGTGGCACCCGAGCGCTCATTACCGCCGCCTTCGGACCGGAGTCCGAGCGAGAACTCCCCTATGCCAAGCGGCTTCTGCCTGCCCTGGACAAGACGATGCTCCTGCTGGCCGACGCGGCCTTCGACGGCAACGAGTTCCTTCATACCGTCCATCAAAGCGGGGCGCGGTTCCTCGTGCGTTCCGGGGCCCGCCGTGTCCCCACCTCCGCCGAGCACCTGGGCGACGGTTCCTACATCGCCCGCATCGGCTACGGCGTCCTCCGGGTACTGCTGCCGGTCCGCGTGATCGAGGCGACCCTCACCGTCACCCTGGCCGACGGCACCGTCCGCACCGAGCAGTGGCGGCTGATCACCAATCTGCTGGACCCCGTTATCCGGCCACCGAGCTCGTTGATCTCTATCACCGCAGGTGGCAGGCAGAAACTGCATATTTTTCGATCAAGGCCACGATGCTCGACGGCCGTGTCCTGCGCTCCCGCAGCATCGACGGCCTTGACCAGGAGGCCTACGCCCTGCTCACCGCTTACCAGGCCCTGATCCGCGCCGGCGACGACGCCCTGACCGGACGGCCGGACATACCCATGGAACGGATCAGCTTCACCGTCCTGCTGGCCGCCGCAACCGATACCGTCACCGCGAGCCATGGAATCTTCCCCAGCACCCTCGTCGACCTGGTCGGCACGATCGGCCGCGCGGGCCTGGGCGACCTCCTGCCCGCCCACCGACGGCAACGGGTGAAGGCCCGCACCCGAAAGAACCCCACCAGCAAGTACGGCCCGAACGCGGGACAATACCCCCACAAGGCCCAGAACTACACCGTCCGCACCACCGTCGCGTTCTTCGCCCACGGCCTCCAAAAGCCGCTCATGGCCCTAACGCAACGGTGCTGAGGCCCCAGCCCGTCGTCTTGGGGTCTTCACCACGGCGCGCCCGGCCCGAACGGTTCGAAGAACATGACGTCCAGCGGATGCAGGTCCCGGCCGGTCAGACCGGGGAAGCCGGATTCGGCGGGGCCGCCGCGCAACCACGTGAGCAGGGTCGCCGTGAAGTCGCCTGGCAGGGGCGGTCCTTGGTCCCAGTGGCGTGGGTCGACGGCTACGCGCCATGTCTCGGGCGGGCCGTCCGCGCACCAGCCGATCTGGTCTCCGTCGATCGTCGACGCGAACGGCAGGAAGCCGCCGGGCTCGGGCCACGCGGGCATCGGGTAGTACTGGGGATGGGCGGCGCGCAGTTGGCGGTATCCGTCAAGCATGCCCTCGACGGTGGCCGCGAGCCCCTGCTCCCGTGGCCGGTCCAGGGACAGTGGGGCGCTCATGTCCAGCCACCAGCTCCAGTTGCCCGCCCCGTACCGCTCCGCGAGCGCCACGAAGTCCGGAGGCAGCCGGGTGCCGAGCCGCTCGAAGACCTGCTCCCATGTGCCCTCGCCCAGATACGGCTCCAGGGGCGGTGGAACCAGCGCCATGACGGCGTCGAGGCCCGAGCCCTCGGTGAGCGCCGCGTGCTGCCGCGCGTCCACGGCGGTGCCCGCAGGTGGTGGCGACCAGGGTGCGGCCCCGGCCAGCGGCGGCCAGACCCGTATCTGTGAGGACAGCGGGCCCAGCAGCCCGCCGGGCTCGCCCGGGTGCGGCACGCCGGTGCGCAGCAGCGTGAACAGCAGCTCCAGGAACGGGACTTCGTAGTCCACCCAGGGCTCGCTCACCCCGACTGCCACATTCGTGGTCATGAGCGTGACCGGCCACTCGTCGGGGTCGTCCGACGCGCCCGTGTTCCAGAAGAGGTGGTCGCCGCTCCTCGTCGTGGCGAAGGCGAGCAGGCCGCCCTCCTCGGGCAGGAAGGGGCGCCGACGCGCGGTGAACATGCCGGGCCGGATCGCCGAGTGCCGGTGCGTCTCGACGATCCATGCTGCGTACTCGAAGCGGCCGTCGGTGCTGACGCACGGGGGGTGCAGCCGGATCGCCGCACCCGGGCCGCCTATCTCGGCCGCACCGTACGCCGACACGAGCGCCTTGTAGTCACCGGGCAGCGGGGTGCCGAGCCAGCCCTCGACCGCCGCCCAGTCGACGGCGGGCGCCGGGCCGGGCGGCGGTCCGACGAGACCTGTGAACGCGGTGATCCGCGCAGAGTGATCCATGGAGCCGAGGATGACATCCCCCACCGACATTGAGACTGGGACCTGGCACCGCTCGGGGGTCTGACCCGCCCACTGACTGACGCTTCGGCCCTCCTCGGGTTGAATCGCTCGGCTCACGGGCGGTGCCACAGCACGCGTGACCGGCCGGGCTACCGTGACCTCATTGCCTCGCCCAACCCCCTTGCCCCGCAGATCACAGCGTTAACGCAACGGCGTTGACGCCAGAAGGGATCGCTGATCGCCTGCGGGGCTGGTCAGGGCATCGGTGAGGTAGGTGACGGCGTCGTCCAGGTCCTCGTGGGCGAGGACTCGGCGAGAGGAGAACTCCGGGCTGGGACCTCTTCCTTCGGATCACCCCCACGGGCGTGCGATAGGTTGCCCGCCATGACCGAGCTCGGACCCGTCGCCTGGCCACCTGTTCCGATCAGGTCCGAACGGCTCGTACTCCGCGAGTCCGAGGCCCGTGACCGTGCGGCGTTCATCGAGCTGTTCGCCTCGCCAGAGGTGCGCACCTACCTCGGTGGCCCTCGACCGCGTGATGAGCTCGAACGCGCAGTGCCCGAGATACCCGGGCGGCGCCCTGGCCTTTTCGTGGTCGCTCTCGACGGAGCGATGATCGGCACGATCACGCTTCTCGATCGGCGCGACGCGGAGCGTCCGGGACACGTTCGTCTGGAGGCCGGGGAGGCCGAGCTCGGCTACATGTTCCTGCCGGAAGCGTGGGGATGCGGGTACGCCGCCGAGGCGTGCGCAGCGGCACTCGACTGGTTCGCCGACGCGCTCCCCGGCGAGCCGGTGGTGCTCTGCACCCAGACCGCCAACGACCGCTCGATGCACCTCGCGGCGAAGCTGGGGTTCACCGAAGTGGAGAGGTTCGAGGAGTGGGGCGCCGAGCAGTGGTTCGGCGTGTGGTCCTTGGTCACACCGTTCGGTTGAGCTAGATGATCAATTCCAAGGGATGCCTGCGGACGGCAGCCGACGGAATTCGCTGACCTGGTCAAATGCGGCTCTGATCATGTGTAGGTCCCGAGATGAGCCAGGGGGATTCCCAGCGAGTCCATGTGGCTGGGTTCCGCGGGCGCGGCGCCTGCCGTGGTCAAAGGGGGGCGGCGGACCTGCTCGGAGAGCTGGGGGTAGGATCCGCGAGCGGAGGTCCTTGCCACCACGAGCGCCTACTACCGCGACTCCTGCGGCCAGCGCCTGCGCGCGTTCGACGGGCACGTCCTTGCCGACAGCATCACCCGCGGCTGGGGCCGGTTCGTCGCCTATCCCACCCGCACCGAATGGCAGATCCGCAGCGTTTCGGAGGACACCCCCGGCGCCCTCCCCGTCACCTGGATGTACGCCCAGGACGGCCACACGCAGGACCTCGGCTTCGATCGCTGCCCGGCCTGCGGACGCCCCAGCCGCGGCCTGGACTACCACTCCGAGACCGGGGAGCGCGTACACGTCTGCCCCTCACCCGACTGTCGGCACCAGTGGCCCATCGCCGATGCCCCGAGCTCCGCGACTGCCGAGTATGGCTTCGCTCACTTCCAGTGACAGCGTCTATCGATGAGTTGCAGCAGCGGTTGGCGATCCAAGGGCTCTCGGATGTTCATGAGAAATGTCATCGCCCTCGTGTGACAGGTCGCGTTCAGCGGTTGACTGTCCCGACAAGGACAAAGAGCGCGGTGAGGACGGCCGCGAGAGTCATCGCCATCACAGCCGGGACCCCGAGAACTCGCCGGTCCACGGGCCGCTGCTGATGGGCGAGTGCGAGCGCCACCCACGCCGCCTGCGCGAGTACGCCGCCAACGAAGGCGAGCAGCAGCGGCATGATGCCGTCCGGAATGGGCAAAGCGCTCGCCACGAAGGCTCCCGCGACCGGGCTCAAGCAGGCCAGCCCGATCCACGGAGCCACGCGCCGCCTCGGTTGCACCCCCAGCAGGGCGGCCAGCGCCAGGCCCTCGCTGGCAGCGTGCACGAGGAGCGCCGCCACCACGGCGACCGAGGCGGTCAGCGCCAGGGTCGACCCCTCCAGGAAGCGGTGCAGAGCGAGCCCTGATGCCGCGCCGACGCCGCCCGCACGACCTGGCCTGCACGGGCAGCCGATACGGACCACGGCACCCATCACCCCGTACGAGGCGAGCGCGGTGACCGGCACCGCCCACAGCGGTACGCCGGCCTCATGGGCCTCGTCCCACGCGTCGGGCAGAAGATCGAGAACCGCCATGATCAGCAATATCCCTGACGCGGCGGCCAGCAGAAGCGCCGACCGGCCGGATCCGCGCCGTGTTAGCCAGGCGCCCACCACAGTGGCCACAGCCACCAGCACCACGGCCACCAGCGTTTCGGTGGAGGGCAGCTGCCACCCGGTTGCGTCGTCAGTGTGCGCGCCTGCTGCGTAGAGCACGGAGGACATGTCCCTCCGAAGGTGGCGGGCTTACGTGTGCAGTGCCCGGGCGAACCGGCTCCGTCGGATGTGCTCGGATGCGACCCGCCGCTGCGCCGATATGTGCCGCCAAATCCTCGGCGCACTCCGCATCTAGCGGCCCCCGAGCCGAGTCGGAACAACACGACCTTCAGCAGGCCCTCGCGGAGCACAAGCGGTCAGCTGCGGTAGCAGTACGAATCCGGAGGCGTCGCCGCCTTGCAGGCGCGTCTGGTGCACGCGCAAGCCCAGGAAGTCCGGGCCGTGCGGGTAGAAGCGGCTGTCGACGGAGAGCCCGCCGTGCGAGGTGTCGGCGTCGAGTTTGACCATCCACGGGTCGATGCCCGCGGGATAGAACTGCGCGTCCCAGGCGCTGTACAAGGAGTTCGTCAGGGTACACGCGCCGCCCATCGCGGCTGAGCTCGACCATCTGCGCTCCGCCGGTCAGCGGAGTGTCCGGCTCGGCGGGATGCGGCTGTCGGCTGGCGATGCCGCCAAGACGCACGGACGCGGTCTGCCTCGGATGGAACGGGTCGCTCACGTCGTACTGGTGCAGATCGCCGGTTCCCCATGTGGATACGTACAGCCATTGGTCGTCCACCGACAGGTCGATGTCGGTGATAAGTGGGGAACGGCGCCGAACGGCTGCAGCGCCGGAGGCAGGTCCCCCGCTTGCGCGGGCTCGGCAGAGATGGTGATCACCTTGCGGACCACGAAGTCCTCGCCCTCCCGGTTCCACAGCCACCCGACGCCGACAGGTCCTCGACGTTGACCACGGCGTGTGCGAACCCCACGTTGCCTCGGGGTCGTGCGCGGGACGCAGCTCCAGCACCATCTGGTTCTCGTCCCCCAGATCGACGCGCTGCAGGTGCCGACCGGAGTCCAGCTCCCAGAAGTGCAGCGAGTGGCCGTACTGGCGATCCAGCAGCAGTTCGGGGACGAGGCCGTCCTCGTACATCGAGGGGTGCCCCACTCGCTGGTCACGGCGATGTTCTGGCGCAAATGCCACCAGAGGTCGTAGGCGAACCGCTGCGGTCCGCGGTCACTCTCCCAGGCGCGCAGCACTTCGAAGCTTTCGTGGTCCAGCAGCGCGACGCCGCCAGGCCCGTCCGCACCGTCCGCGCCGCCCAGGCAGGACAGGAACACCCGTCGGGACCGCAGTGGAGTGTGTGCGGACGCGAATATTCGGCCTTGTCGGCCAACTCCTCGGACTCGACCACCTTGACCAGGCGCGGGCGGGCGGGATCGGGGCCGGTGTCGAAGATGTGCAGCCGGGAGGAGCGCAGTCCCGGATGATGAGGTAGCGCCGCGCAGCGTGATGATGACCGGCATGGGCCAGCGCGCTCGAGCAGGCGTTCCAGCCGAAGTGGTGCAGTTCGTTGCCCAGGCCAGGCAGGTCGGCGCGGGAGATCACGCGGCCGTATTCGGCGGATTCGGGATCGGTGCCGACGGTGAACAACGCGTCCGCCCGCTGTGCGGCCGGGTCAAAACCGACGACATAGGCGAGTTTCTCCGGGGGCGCGGCGACGGCATCCGCCGGAGTGCGGTACAAGGTGGGGTCACTGTGGTCGTCGCGGTCGTGAGCGCGCTCAGTCGTCCTCATGGCTGTTCCTTACTCCCGAACGGGAGTCTGGATCCGGGGGACTTCCGAGAGACAGCCGGACTCAACCGTTCGAGATCGATGTCCCGACGCAGGACAGATATGCCATAAAACGAGCGTTTCACAGTCCCGGAGCCCTGCCAAGCCGACAGCGCGGGGGCGCGGACCGCCTCAACGCGCGGCTCGCTTCCGGCATGCCCGATAGCGACGGCGCCGAGCGGACACGGGCCTTCCGGCCGCCTTGCCAGTTGACCGTGTCAGATGCCGCTCGCTGATCCGGCCTGATAGACCAGACAGGACCTGGCGGGCCCGGCAGTGACAAGCCGGTGGAAGATCCGGTGATCGTGTGCCGCTGCTTGCGGGGCGCGTCGAGGTCCGTCCGCAGTATCCTGTCGATCACCGACGCTCGAGCTCCCGCATCTTCGTGCCGCCACGGCGATCACGTCGGATCGCCGCGTGCAGCTCGGCCTTCGAGATCCGCGCGAGCATCCGATGCTCCCCTGGCAAGAACTCCAGCGCCTTCAAGAATCGTGAATATCACCCCCGTCGTTGATCTGGGCGCCTCCCAAACCCGGGCTCTGGCTCAAGTTTTGGATGCTGTTGGTGATCTCTAGGTCGGCAGCCTTTGGCAGAGCCGCTTGAAGTGACTGGGTGGTCGTGGCGGAGAAGTCGGTGTGGTGCCGGGCGGGAAGCAGTCGCTGAGTCGGACGATGTTGGTTCCGGCGGCTGTGAGGACGTGTTGGACGTGTGTCTTTGCCAGGCCGCGGTAGCGGCAGTGGCGCAGGCCATGAGCGTGGACCGTTTCTGAGACAGTGGCCTCGCAGCCTGCTCGGATGGCATAGCGCTGCTGCCAGTTGCTGGTCTTCTGGTCTTTCCTGACCTGTGACTGGAACTTCTGTTGGGGTTCGGGCAGCAGGAGGATGTGGCGCCCTTTGCCCTCGACGTTGCCGGTGCACTTCAGGCGGTCCTCGCATTCCCGGCATGCCTTGCGGGGGAAGAGAACGGACAGCCGGGGATGTCCGTCGCCCAAGGTGGGTTTCCATGACGGGCTGGTGATGCCGTTCGGGCAGGTGAGGGTGCGGTTGTCCCAGTCGATGTGGAAGTCCTCTTTCGTGAAGCCCGGCCGCTGGGCGGCCTGCGGGTCGTCACGGACCGGGCCGAGCAGCGGGATGCCCCAGGTGAGGGCCGCGTGGTGGATGCTGTCCAGGGTGACGTAGCCGCCGTCGACGACGTGCTCGAGGGGCTGAAAGCCCTGGCGGGTGAGCTGGTGGTGGATGTCGTCGAGGGCATCGATGTCCTGCTGCGGCGCCGGCCGGGTGAGGACCTGGACGATGATGTTGGGGCCCAACTCGTCACAGGTCTCGGTCTGGTGATCGCGATAGCCGATCCAGTCGCGCTGGCCGGCCGCGGTGACCTTCTGGCTGTAACGGGCCTCGGGATCGTGCGGGGTGACGATCTCCATCGTGGACCACGGAACCCGTGCCGAAGCAGGATCGGGCCGGCCGTCTGCTGAAGTTTTGCCTGTGTTCCTCTTCCCGGTCGCCCTCCGGCTGGCCCGGTCACGGGTCGACTTCGCTGCCCGCCAACAAAGTTGGCCCGCTTCGTCGTGCCAGTACTGCTGGACCCAGACCTGCCGCAGGACCTGCACTGACCTCAACTCCCGCAGGTAAGGCGGGGCATCGTCGTGATAGACGGCGTGCAGGATATGCATCCCGGGCGCTGTCACGTTGGCTGACCGGGTGGGATGATCTTCTGGTTGATCATGCTGGGAGGGGGTCGTCCGTGGGGAGCGCGTCACCGTCGTACAGGGGGCACCGGTACCCGGTCGAGGTGATCTCGCACTGTGTGTGGCTGTACTTCCGCTTTCCGCTCAGCTTCCGCGGGGTCGAGGAGCTGCTGCTCCAGCGCGGCGTCATCGTCTCCTACGAGACAGTGCGCCGCTGGTGCGCCAAGTTCGGCCAGGCCTACGCGAACGGACTGCGCCGCCGCCGGCCCCGGCCCGGAGACAAGTGGCACCTGGACGAGGTGTTCGTCAGGATCAACGGGGAGCTGAAGTACCTGTGGCGGGCTGTCGACCAGGACGGCAACGTCCTCGACATCCTCGTCCAGATCCGGCGGGACAAGGCCGCCGCTCGACGCTTCTTCCGCAGGCTGATGAAGAAGACCCGGGCGGTGCCGCGGGTGGTCGTCACGGACAAGCTGCGTTCCTACGGTGCGGCCCACCGTGAGGTCATGCCCTCCGTCGAGCACCGCTCCCACAAGGGACTGAACAACCGGGCGGAGAACAGCCACCAGCCCACCAGGCAGCGTGAACGCGCGATGAAAGGCTTCCGCTCCGTCGGCGCGGCCCAGCGGTTCCTGTCCGCGTTCAGCGGCATCTCACCCCACTTCCGGCCCCACCGCCACCTGATGACCGCATCCCAACACCGAGCCGAGATGAACATCCGCTTCGCCATCTGGGACCAGATCACCGGCGCTGGCAGCCGGCCCACCACGGCCTGATCAAAAGCCCGGACCGCGGACCCCACCACGCCCCGACACGCCATCAGACACCCACACACCCAACAACGTGACAACGCCTCGGAGTGTGCTTCCAGCCCCCAGGCGCGCGGTAGGTCGCGCGGGAAGGCATTGAAGAGCTGTCCGCGGCGCGTTTCCTTGCCCCGGGGCATGCTCTTCAGCTGCTGGGTGCGAATCAGTAGGTCGCGCAGCTCGGCGTCGCTCACGGCGGTCATTCTTCCGGCCCGGTAGCTACTGTCCGCGACCGGTTCCCGTCGTTGCATGGTCGGGAGATTAGAGGCGGTGTGGGGTCGTGTGGCGGCGAGGCTTCCAGGCGGGTGTGGAGGAGGGGCGGTTTGGTTGGTTGGTCCCGGGGTGCTCTTCGTGGTCTGTTGCTTGCCCAGAGTTGTGGGTGGTGTCCTCCCAGTCTTGCTCGTCTTGCTTGTTTTGTCGGTGTTGTGTAGTGGGGTCCGGTCGGTTTCCGGGCGTCTGTGTAAGCGTGGCGGCGTGCGTGGTGTGGGAGCGGGGCAGCGCCGGTGGTGGTGGTGTCGTCGTGTGGGTGGTGGGGGTTGAATCGGGTCGTCCGGTTGGGTGGGGTGGTGGTGGTGGGTGGGTGGGGGTGTTTGGGCTGGTGGGGGGTGGGTGGGTGGTGGGGGTGGTTTTGGACGTTGGGTGGGGGGGGATGCCTTGGGCCTTGTGAATATACGGACTAGATGGTTTGGTTTGGGTTGGTTGCAGGGAACATGTTGTGGTGGGTTGTGGGTTGGTCTTTGGAGGTTTTGTGGTGCGGCAGGAGCGTGCGGTGCGCACGCGGCGGTTGATTTTGGATGCGGCGGCGTCGGTTTTGATGAGCGGTGGGTATGAGGCGGCGACGATTGGTGAGGTGTTGGCGCGGGCGGGGGTGACGAAGGGGGCTTTGTATTTTCATTTTCCGTCGAAGCGGGCGTTGGCGGAGGGGGTGTTGGGGGAGCAGTTTGCGGGGTTTGTGCTGGCGCCGCGGGTGAGTAAGTTGCAGGAGTTGGTGGATATGGGGTTGGCGTTGGCGTATCGGATGCGGCGTCGTCCGGTGGTGTCGGCGTCGGCGCGGTTGTCGTTGGGTCAGGAGATGGGGGCGGTTTTCGGGACGTGGACGATCCGGACGTGGCTGGATGCGACGGAGCGGGTGTTGCGGGAGGCGCAGGAGCAGGGGGAGTTGTTGCCGCAGGTGGATGTGGCGGAGAGTGCGTGGGTGTTCTCGGCGGCGTGGACGGGGGTGCAGGTGTATTCGCACACGTTGTCGGGTCGGGAGGATCTGGAGGAGCGGGTGTGTGCGCTGTTTGAGCATCTGCTGCCGAGTGTGGCGGTGCCGGCGGTGCTGGGGAGGCTGGTGATTGATCCGGCGCGGGCTGCGGAGGTGGCTGCGGAGGGTGAGCGGCTGGCTGCGGAGGCGGGGGAGCCGGCTGGTCTGGACGGGGTCGGCGCCCCGGCCTGACCCCGGCCCGCTTCCCCCCGGCCCGGCCCATCCGGCCCGGCCCATCCGGCCCGTTTCCGCCTGGCCCGCCCGGCCCGTTTTCCCTGGCCCTGCCCTGCCCGGCCCGGTCCGTTCGGTCCGTCCGGCCGGCCTGCCTGGCCCGCCCGGTCCGTCCGGCTGCCTGGTCTGCCCGGGCTGCCTGGTCCGTCTGGCCTGCCTGGTCTGCCTGTCGGGGCTGGCGGGTTCTGTCCTGGTGTGCGTGTGCCGTCCTTGTGTGTCTGTCCCCGGCTTTGGTTTTTCTCGTCCTGGTACTAGCCCTGGTACTAGCCCTGGTCCTGGTCCTTGGTCCTGGGTCCTGGTCTGGTGTGGGGTGGGGGCTCCGGTCGGGTGCGAGCGGGTGTTGAGTGTGGCCGCTGATGGTGGGGGCGGGCGTGTGGTGGCGTCCCCTGTGGTGGTGGCGCGGGTTTTTTCCCGCCCGGCCGGCCCGCACACCCCGGTAGCAAGACCCCCGCACAGCCGACGGCACAGACCAGGCACAACAACGGCACGGACCAGGCCGGGCCAGGCGCAACGGATGCGGTGGGGTGCGGTCTGGTGGCGGGGCCGGTGGCGGGGTGTGGCGGTGAGGGGTCTTGCCGGCGGGGTCCGGCGGCGTGGTGTCTGGGGGTGTGGGGGGCGGGTGCCGGCGGGTTTGTCTGGTGTTTCTGTGCCCGGGGCAGGGGCCGGTAGCGGGGTGGGTGGGCTGCTGTTTCTGGGTGTGTGGCCGGGGGCTGGGAGGGGTCGGGGTGGGGTGCGGACCGGTAAACATACCGCGCATGCGGTTTGGTAGGGTGGGGTGGTGGGCCCGGTGTGTCCGGGGGTGGTGGTGGGCTGGGGAGGAGGGTGGGGTGGTCAGGCAGGTGCGGGCGGTGCGGACGCGTCGGGCTCTGGTGCGTGCGGCGGCTGAGGTGTTTGCGGAGGACGGGTATGCCCTTGCCTCGCTGCCGGTGATCAGCAGGCGGGCGGGTGTGAGTACCGGGGCGCTGCATTTTCATTTCCCGAGCAAGGATCTTCTGGCGCGTGAGGTGGAGGCGGCGGCGACGGTGTCGGTGCAGCGGCTGGTGGTGCGGGAGGGGGGGCGGGGGCGGGGGGCTGCAGTTGCTGGTGGATGTCAGCCGTGATCTGGTGGCGGCTCTGGCGGTGGATCCGGTGCTGCGGGCCGGGTTCGAGCTGGGTGGTGATCCTTCGCGCAAGAGTGCGGAGGGGCCGGGCGGTGGTGGTGTGAGTGGGTGCATGCGCTGCTGCGTGAGGCGCAGGGTGCGGGGAGCTGGCGCGGGGGGTGTCCCCGGAGGCGGCGGCGGTGGCGGTGGTGGCCTCGGTCGCCGGGTTCGGCCGGCTTGCCTCCCGTCACCGTGTGCGTTCCTCGTCCCGTCTGCTGGAGCAGTTCTGGGCGCTGCTGCTGCCCGGTCTCGCGGCGCCCTCGCGCCGGCGGCCGGTCCTGCCCGGTCCCCGGGCCGCCGGGACCGACCGCACCCCCAGGTAAACAGACCGCATGGTCCGGCAACGGGGAAGTCAAACCGCTGGCGGGACGGCCGCGGCAGCCGGAATCCCACCCGGTTGGTCGGCTTATGTGCCGGAAGCCGGATTCCCTCGAGGGGGTCTCGAGCACCGGCGGAGAGAAAACAAGACGCCCGGTTTGAGATTGACATACCGTCCATGCTGTTTTTTACTCGGTGTGTCGGGTGGATCCCGGACGGCGGGCGCGGCTCACCCGCCGCCGGCCCTCCGGCGGACCAGGACCCGGCAGCATCGGAGCCCTGCGCGGTCCGAGGCCCGGCGGTATCGGGGCCTGGCGGTATCCGGGGCCTGGCGGTCCGGGGTCCGGTGGTATCCGGGGCCTGGCAGTCCGGGGCCTGGAGGTGTCGGGGTCTGGAGGCGTCGGGGTCCGGCGGTATCGGGGTCTGGCGGTCGGGGTCTGGTGGTGGTGCTGGTGGTCCGGGAGTTCGGGGCCGGGGCCGGTGTCGTGTGGGCTGGGCGGGTTCCGGGTGTGGGGTTGGGCCGGGGGTTTTGGGGCCTGGGTGGTGATGGGATCCGAGGGGTTCGGCAGACCGCAGTGGACGGACAGGGGAGACGGCGTGGACACCGACATACTCGGCACTCTTGCGGTGCGGGAGAAGGGCATTTCGATTGCTCCGACCGCTCCCAAAACCCGCGGCAGGTGCTGGCCCTGCTGGTGGTGCAGGCCGATCAGATGGTGCCGGTGGGCATGCTGAGTGAGGAGTTGTGGGGCAGCCGGCCGCCCCGTAGTGCGCGGCCCACGCTGCAGACGTACATTCTGCAGCTGCGGGAGCTGATCACCGCGGCGCTTGAGCCGGATGCGGCCGATGCCCGTACGGCCAAGGACGTGCTGCTGACCGTGCCGGGCGGCTATCTCCTCAAGAGCGGCGGGGGCGGCAGTGACGTGCGGGAGTTCGAGCGGCTGGCCGGGCTGGGCTACCGGGCGATGGACGCCGCCGACTTCCCGGAGGCCGCCCGGCAGCTGCGGGCCGCGCTCGCGCTGTGGTCCGGGCCGCCGCTGGCCGATGTGCACGCCGGGATGCACCTGGCGACCCAGGTCAAACGGCTGGAGGAGAGCCGGCTGTGCGCGCTGGACCAGCGCATCGAGGCCGATCTGCGGCTGGGCCGCCACCGTGAGCTGCTGGCCGAGCTGACCGTGCTGGTCAGCCGTTATCCCACCCACGAAAGCCTGTGCGGGCAGTACATGCTGGCCCTGTACCGTTCCGGGCGCCGGGGCGAGGCCCTGGACGCCTACCAGCGGCTGCGCGCCACTCTGGTGCGCAGTCTGGGCCTGGAACCGTCGGCGGCGCTGAGCAAGCTGCAGCGTTCCATCCTGATGGCCCGGCCGGACGGCTCACCCGCCACCGCGACCGCGACCGTCCCCGGTTCCGCCGGGCCGGGCTCCACGGGCAGTGGCCCCGCCGGGACCGGACGCCTCGCCCCGGTCGGCTGACCCCCTTCGCCTCGGCCGGCTGGTCTGCTCGCCCCGCTCCGCCCAGGTCCCGGTCCCGTCCGCCGGGACCTGGCGCATGCCCCGGTCCCGCCCCCCGCAGGCCCCCGTACGCCCGGGTTTGCGGCTGTGCGGGCCGCCGCCCGGCCCTCACCCCGCCCCGTCCGGCCTGTGCCGTCCGTCCGGCTCTCTGCTCTGTCCGGCCTGTGTCACCCGGGCTGTACGGGCTGCCCGTCCCGCCCGCCTTGCCCGTCCCGCCTGTCTTGCCCGGGCTGCTCATCCCGCCCGTGCCGCCCGTGCCGTCCGGGCTGTCCCGCCCGTGCCGTCCGGACTGTGTGTCCCGCCAGGGCTGCGCGTGTTGTGCGGGCTGTGCGTGCCGTCCGGGCTGTGCGTGTTGTGGGGGCTGCTGGGGGCGGTTGTGTGGTTCGTGGCGGCTGCGGTGGATGGCGTTCGGTGGGGTGGGCGCTGTCGCCCGGTCGGTGCCGCGGGGGTGCCGGCTGGGTGGTGCCGCGGGGGTGGCGGGCCGGGTTGCGGGGCCGGGGGTGCCGGGCGGCCCGGGGGTGCCGGGGGGTGGGGGTCTGGGCGGGCGCGAGGGCGGGCTCGAGTGGCGGGGGCAGGGTGGGGGTGCGCCTGGAGGAGGAGGGGCCGGCATGTCGTCGCGCGTGCACGCCTGTGAGCACACGGTGGAGGTGGCCGCTCCGGCCGGTGTCGTGTACGGGATGCTGGCCGATGCCGCGCGCTGGCCGGTGTTCTTGCCCTCGGTCGTGCATGTCGAGCGTCTCGACTTCGACGGGGTCCAGGAGCGGCTGCGGATGTGGGAGCTGGCCGGTGAGGCCGGCGCCGGCAACCCCGACAACCCCGACAACCCCGACAACGCTGATGCCGGTGCTGATGCTGATGCCGGTGTGGGTGGTGTGCTGGGGGGGCGGGTTGGTTCCTGGTATGCCCGGCGGGTGCTGCATCCCGATGTCCGGGCGGTCGTGTTCGAGCAGGAGGATGCTGTCTGGCCTGGGAGTGTGACCTCGGGTGTGTGGAGTGTGCGGCCGGCGGGTGAGGCGGAGTGTGTGCTGGGCCTGCGTCAGGAGCGCGGGCTGGCGGTGGCGGCTGCGGACGGTGCCGGTGCCCGCCGGGAGGCGGAGGCGGATGTGCACCGCCGGCTTGCCCAGGTACGGCGGGCGGCCGGGCGGTGGGAGCAGTGGGACGAGCTGCTGCTGTCGTTCGAGGACCGGGTGCGGATCGAGGGCCCCGCGGAGCTGGTCTACGACTTCCTCTACCGGATCGGGGACTGGCCCGGGCGGGTCCCGCATGTGGAGCGGACCGGTGTGTGTGAGGACGTGCCGGGGATCCAGGTGGTGTCCCTGGACACCTGTGCGGCGCCGGGCGGGCGGACGGTGAGCACGCGGGCCGTGCGGCTGTGTTTCCCGCACGCCGGGCGGATCGTCTATAAGGAGACGCTCACGCCCGAGCTGGTTGCCGCCCACAGCGGCGAGTGGTCGCTGCTGCCGGACGCGTCCGGGGTCACGGTCGTCGCGGCCCACCAGGTGATGCTCCGGCAGGAGGCCGTCGACCCGGTGCTCGGTGCGGGCACCGGCCTGCTCGAGGCCCGTGACCATGTCCGTGCCTGGCTGTCGCGCGCCAGTACCGAAACGCTGGGCCTGGCCAAGTGGCATGCCGAGAGCACCGTGCGCCGTCTGCGGTGAACAGATGACCTGCGATGAACAGCCGACCAGCCGACCAGTCGGCCGACACCGGATGACCAGGTGACCAGTTGACTTCTCCCCCAGCTGAAGCATGGGGATTCTCCCCTCGCGGGTTGAGCTTTCTGTTTCTCAGACAGCAGCTGCCCCGAACTAACGGCAAGGGACGTTGGTACGCCCAGCAGTCTTACGCCAGCTCCACAGACCTGACATCCCGCCAGCCCGGCGGTAGGCCCGGCCAGCTTGGTTATCGCTGGCCGGACGGCCTACAAACTACCAGTCTTCTGCGGGTCGTTGGCGGTGGACGCCGATCCGCCCTGGCGGCGAATCGGCTTTCCCTGCCCTGCTCCGCAGGAGTCCGTTTCCTCCCCAGCCTGAAGGCTGGGGTATCCACGGAGGAATCCAGATGAACAGGAGGCCGGTCATGGCCGTCACCCAGCCCGCCGCGCCCAGCGCACCGGTTCCTGCCGTTACTGTCCCGCCGGCCCGGCCGGCGGCCCCGGCCCCGCCGGCCGGGGCTGCTTTCACCGCCCGGCCGCCTGCCGCGGCGTCGGTGCCGTCGGTGTCGTCGGTGGGGGAGGAGGTGGGGGGCGGGTGTGCTGTCCGTGTGGCCGGGCCGGTCCCGGGAGCGCTGGCGCACCGGTATGCCGCGCTGCCGCCGCCGCTCCGGGTGGCGCTCGCCGCGCTGCGGCTGGAGGTGCTGCTGGGTGATCCCCGCGACGCGGCCAACCCCTACAGCCTGCCCGCCCTCGCCGCCCCCGCCCTCGCCGGGGCTGCCGGGTCCGCTGCCTCTGCCGGGTCTGCCGGGGTGGGGGAGGGGGCGCGCTGGTCCGGGCGGGCGGGCGCGCTTCTTACGGCGGCCGGTCTGGGACAGGTACGCGCCGCCGACCAGCGGGTACGTGCTCTGCGCCCGCTTCTGCGCCGGGATTTGGCCCTGGGACGTGCCGCGGTCGCGTGGGGCGGCCCGGGTGTGCCGCCGCCCGCCGGGCGTGTCCGGGGGCGGGCCGGGGTGTCCTCCCCGGTGTCCTCTCCGGTGCCCGCCGCGCTGCTGGGCCCGGCGGCCCTGGTGGCCGCTGCCGGCGGTGTGCTGCGCCAGGCCGCGCTCGCGGTGGCCGGCCGCGGCAGTGGTGAGCCGGCCCTGCGGCAGTGGCAGCCCGTGCTCGCCGCCGCCTTCGCCGACCTGCTGGCCTGCGAGAGCCTGACCTGTGTGGCGCTGCGCCGCCCGGCCGCCCCCGCCCCCGCCCCCGGGACAGGGTCAGGGTCAGGGGTGGGGGTGGGGCTGCTGGGTGCGGTGGCCGGCTACGTGGTGCCGACCGTGCTGGCCGACGTACTGGCGCAGCTGGGACTGGTCCTTGCCGAATGCGGCCACGGGCCTGCCGGTACCGGGGGCGGGATGCTCGCGAAGCTGACCGGTGACCTTCCCCTGGCCGGGGTGGACGCGGCGGGCGCCGCGTACTGGCAGGCCCGCCTGGCCGGGGCCCTGCCGGCCCTGGCGGGCGAAGAGCCCCGTACCGCGCACCGCGGCCCGGTCCCCGCCTTCTTCCGGCTCGCCGACCCGCCCGCCCCCGCCGCCGGCGTCGCCGCTGCCGGGGAGCAGGGGGACGGGCACACCCCCGACGGGCACGAGCCGGACAGGCATGAGCCGGACGGGCATGAGCCGGGCGGGGACGGCGTGGGCGGGGACGGTGTGGGCGGGGACGACAGGGTGGTGCTGTCCGGTCTGCTGCGTGCCGGTGCCGCCCGTGCGGACGGCGGGGACGGCGGGGATACGGGCGGTGCCGCGCTGGGGGCGCTGGCCCGGCGGCTGCTGACCGAGCAGCGTGCGCTGCGCCGGCCGTGCCGCACGGCCGGCGCGGACCCCGGCGCTGTGGCAGCGCGGGCGCTGGCGGACCGGCAGGCCCTGCTGTGGCTGGCCGCCGCCGTGCTCGGCGTCAGGGAGGCCGCCGACGACGGCCGCGGCCTGTTTCTGGGCGGTACGCACTGGGCGCTGCTCGCGCTGACCGGCATCGCGGGACGGCTGGGCGTGCCGCTGCCCGGACCGGCCCCCGACCCGCGCGCACCCGTCTGGGCGGAACTGGCCGGCCGCGTCCGCCGCGGCGTGGACTGCGACGTGTACGCCACCCGGCTGCTGTGGTGAGCGGGCACAGCCCGGCCGACGGCCCGGGCAGCACCACACCCCCCGGGACCGCACCCCCCGGGACCGCACCCCCCGGGACTGTGCCCCCTGGCGCCGTTCCTGCCGGGGCCGTGTCCGCCGGGGCGGGTTCCGGGGGCCGGGTTTTTGGCGGGCCGGGGCGGGACGGGGCGGGGGAGGGCGGGGGAGAGCGGGTGCCCGGCCCGCTGCTGCCCGCGCTGCCGCCGGGGACCTCGCCTGTTCCGCTGCCCGGTGCACCGTCCGGTCCGCCGCGCGGTCTGTCGGCCGGTGCGCCGTCCGGTCCGTCGGCCGGTCTGCCGCCGGGTCTGCCGCCGGGTCTGTCGTCCGGGTGGGGGGCCGGGGGGCTGTCCGGGCTGTCGCCGGGGCCGTTGTTGCATGTGGCGGGGCCGGACGGGCCGTGGGAGCAGGTGCACGACCAGCTTGCCGGGCAGGGCCATGCCCTGGTGCACACCACCTGGGGGCAGTGGCTGGCGGCGGCGCTGCTGGATCCCGGGCTGCGGTCTCTGCTCGGCCGTGACTGGCCGCGTTACCGGCAGACGGCCGCCCCGGCGGGCCGGCTGCGGTTCGCCGTCTCCCGGATGGTCCTCAAGCACACCGCGGCCGCCGCGCTCCAGGTTCCCGCGGACGCCCTGGACCTCGCCTACCGGCCGGGCGGCCGCCCGCATCTGCGCGGCCTGGCCGAGGCCGAGGTGAGCCTGGCCCACACCGACGAGCTGATCGTGGTCGGCATCAGCCGCAGCGGGCCGATCGGGGTGGACGCCGAGCCCGTCACCCGCCGGCCCTCTTTCGAGCTGCTGCACCCCTACGTGTGCACCCCGGACGAGGCCGCGGAGCTCGCCGCGCTGGGCGAGGACGAGCGGGCGCTGCGGCTGCTGCACCTGTGGACCCTCAAGGAGGCCTACACCAAGGCGCTCGGGCACGGCATGCGGCGCCGTTTCTCGGCGGTCGGGTTCCGCCGCGACGAGCAGGGCCGTACGGTCCTGGCGGGCGAGCCGGACGGCGCGGCGCGGTGGATTCTGGCCACCCATCTCCTCCACGGCCGGTATCTGGTCAGCAGCGCCCGCCGTCCGCCGCGGGAAATCGAGACCGCTTCGCGGCCCGCTCCATACCCGCTCGAGGAAACAGGCCTCCCACCTGCGGCGACGTTAGGCTGGCAGCTGCCGGGCAGCTCCGGCGCACAGCCGACATGACGAGAGGCGGGCGTCGTGAACCACCGTGCAGCCATCCCACCGCACCCGGCCCGGCCCGCCCCCGCCCGGCCCGCCCCCGTGCGGCCTGTCTTCGCGCGGGGCGCCGCCGCGGGACGTCCCGGCGGCAGCTTTCGCCGCCGCCCGGCCCGTCGCGGGCCGGGCGCCGCGGCCCGCGCCCACCGCCCGGCCGGCCCGTCCGCCGTCACCCCGCCCGAGGCCGTCCCGCCCGCACCCGAGGCTGCCGCACCCACACCCGCACCCGCAGTGGCCGTGCCCGCCGTGCCTGCCGCGCCTGTCCTCCCCACACCCCTGCCACCCCTGCTGGCCGTGCCGGTCTCGCCGGTTTTGCCGGCCGTGCTGGTTCTGCTGGTCGGGTAAGGGGTGCGGGGGGCCGGTCCGCCGTGCCGCGGGGGCGGGTCCTGGGGCCTGGGAGGCCGGATGAGCAGCCAGGGTGTGCCGCGGGGCGCTGTTCTTGCCGTGGTCCATGAGCCGGTGGCGCTGTCGCCGGGCGGTCCGCTGGTCCTGGAACTGCGCGGCCCGCTGGGCCCGGCGGACGCCGAGACGGTCGCCGCCCGGCTCGCGCAGCGCCACCGTGCCTTCGGTGTCGCGCTGGACAGTCACCGGCCCGGTCACCACACGCTGCGCCTGACCCCGCCCGCCGCGGGCGGGCTTGCCGCGCTGCCCGCGGACCTGCTGGCCGACCTGCTGGCGCCGCCCCCGCCGGGCGGGGAGATCCTCCCGGTCACCGGACACCAGCAGACCCTGCTGCGCGCCGCCCTCACCCCCGCCCCCACCAGCACCAGCACCAGCACCAGCACCAGCGGCAGCAGTGACGGCAGTGATGGCGGTGACGGGGGCGGGGTCGAGCAGTTGTACTGGGACTGGTCCGGGCCTTTCGACGTGGCGCGGTTCGCCGCGGCGTGGCAGTCCGTCGTCGACCGGGAGTGTGTGCTGCGGGCCTGTTTCGACTGGGTCGCCGCGCCGCGTCTGGTGCTGCACGCCCGGGCCGAGGCGGACATCGCGGTGTGTTCCCCGGCCGCCGTCACCTGGCCCCAGCTGCTGCGGCGGGACCGGGCGCGGGGGTTCGCGCTGCACCGGCCGGGGCTGCTGCGCCTGACCCTGCTGGCGGCGGAGCCCGGCGGGGGCGGGGGCGCGGCGCCGCCGCGGGTGCTGCTGACCTATCACCCGGCCCTCCTCGACGAGCGGGGTGTGCACCTGCTGCTGCGGGAGTTCTACCGCGCCTACGCCGCCGGCGGCGTCCTGCCGGGCGGGGAACGCCGTCCCGATCTGCGCGACCATGCCCGCTGGCTGGCCGGCCAGGACACCACGGCCGCGCGGCAGTTCTGGGCCCGCGCGGTGCCGCCGCCGCGGGCCGCCACCCGCCCGGGGCGGCCGGGCGGCGCCACCGGGCAGAGCGGGCCCGGTCTGCTGCACACCCGGCTGCGGGCGCCGGAGACCTTCCGGCTGCGTTCCTGGGCCGCGCTGCGCGGCGCCGCCGAGTCCAGCGCGCTGCACCTGGTGTGGGCGCTGCTGCTGTACCGGGCGGCGGGCGTTTCGGGGCCGCTGCCGGTGAGTTTCGGGGTGCAGCTGTCGGGACGGGACATCGCCCTGCCGGGTGCCGCGGGCATTCCCGGTCTGCTGGACAGCCCGCTGCCGATGACCGTGACCGTCGATCCGGCCGCCCCGCTGGCCAGCCTGCTGCACCAGGTCCGCGACGCGCTGCTGGACCTGGCCGCCTACCCGTGGGCCAGCACCGAGACGATCCGTGCGTGGGCCCCCCGCCCGCCCGCCGCCCCCGCCCCCGGTCCCGCTGCCGCCCCTGCCGCCGGTCCCGCTGCCGGTCCCGGCCCCGGTGCTGTTGCGGGTCCTGCTGCGGGTGTTGGTCCGCTCTGCGGTGCCGGCAGCACTCTGGTGCGTTTCGACGGCCCGCTTGTGCTGCCGAAGGTCCTGCGCAGCGAACTCGCCGCCCAGGGCGTCCACGCGGACACCCCCCGCAGCGCGGCCGGCGCCGCCGGCGGGCCCCTGACCCTCGCCGCCCGGCACGACACCGCCGGCGGCCTGGTCCTGGGCCTGTTCTACGACCGGGCGCAGCTCGCGGACGAGGACGCCGCCGCCCTGCACTCCCAGTGCGTACGCCTGCTGCGCGCGCTGCCCGAGTTCCGGCAGGCCCAGGCCAGTGCCGGACAGCTGCTGGACCTGCTGGCCCGGGCCGCGACACCGCGCATGGCCCGGCCCGTGCCGCCCGCGCCGCACCCCGCCCTGACCGTGCTGCGGCCCGGGCATCCGCACGCGGACGTGATCTGCCTGGTCACCGCCCCGGGTGTGCCGGCGGGCAGCTACGACCTGTTCGTCCGCGGCCACCGCGGCCCGGAGGAAATCGTGGCCGTGCACGGTGACGGCGCGCCGGGCGTGCTGCCGGCCGCGCTGCACCAGGCATCCGGGCCGGGCCGGCGCCTGGTGCTGTGCGGGTGCGGGCCCGGGGGGAGGGCGGCCTACGAACTCGCCCAGCGCACGCCGCATGCTCCCGGCATGGTTTCGGCCGTGGTCATGACCGGCATCGGCGACGCCGCCGCCAGCGCGTCCGCCCTCGCCCGCGGGGTGCGCTCCGTCCTCACCCCGCCCCCCTGAACCCGCCCCGCCGTGCCGGAAACTGGCGCCGCAGCGCGCGTCCTGCCGCTCTCCCGGGCCGGCACCGTCCGCAAGAGACGGCCTGGAGCGGCGGAATGTCCCTGCCTGCCGACCGGACCGCCCTGGACCTGCTCGATGCGTACCTGGAGGCGCTCGGGGACGGAACGGACCTCCCGATCCCGCAGGGGCTGGTCCGCCTTGCGGCGGAAGGAGGGGGCCAGCTCGTCCACTGGGCCCTCGGCCGGCTCCGGCGCATCCCCTGCGAACCGAAGGGCACCTTTGCCCGCCGAGCCGGCAGTCTGCCGGCGGAGTTCCGCTCCCGCCGCTGTCCCTGGAACGCGGCGGCGCTGCGGCTGCTCGGCGACACGTACACCTTCGCGGCTACCGGCCCCGGCGGCACGAGGACTGGGCGCACGACGTCCACGCCGTGCTGCACCGGTCGGTTGCCGACCCCGGGGCTGGGTCCGGCTGGACCGGGACCGCACCAACACCGCCCGCCACACGGTGCCCGCGTACCCCTTCGGCCTCCCGGACGCACCAGAGTTCCCCGGCCGCCTGTACCCCCTGGAGGCCAAGGCGGCGGTCGCCGCGCTCGCCGTCATGGCCGAGGAATGGCAGTCGGAGCCCGCCCCGTCCGCTCCCGCCCGGACCGGGACGCCGTGCCGGCGGATGCCCGGACCCTGCTCGACCGGTACGGGCCCGCCGCGCGCTGCTGGACCAACGCGACGGCCGCCGCCTGTGACCCGGCCCCGGACTTCCTCGCAGCAGGCCTCCAGGGCACGCAATCCCATGGCTTCGTCACCTGCGAGTACCTCAACGGCCTCGACCTCTTAGAGGACCTGGGCCTGATCGCGGTGACCGGTGACGAGGTGGGCGTCTTCTGGTCGTTCGGGGCGTACTGACGACGTTTCGAGAAGGCCGGCTGGCGGCCGGCTGCCACCGCGCCGGCAGCCCCGCGGCCGGACGCCACCGCCGCTGAGGCGGACCGGGCCCGGTCCGGCCCGCAGCCACAGCGGCGGACGGGCCGCCGGGCCGCCCGGCAGGACCCCGCCCGCCTGCGCGCATCCCCTTGCCCGCCGTGCATGGCCCTGCTCCTGCTCCTGTGCCTTCCCGTAGGCCGCCGGCCTGCAAAACACCCCTCCCGGCCCCGGCCCGTGGCCGTGGCCGGGAGGGGGCGGGCAGCGGCGGGAGGCGGGTCTGTCAGGCCGTGAACAGATCGTAGGTGGAGCTGTGGCGCGGGCCTGCGAGGACGTCCAGCTGGGGGTCGACGGTCAGGACGGCCTGGTGGAGGCGTTGCAGCTGGGGGGAGGGTTCCACGCCCAGGTCCTCGATCAGCCGCACCCGCAGCCGGCGGTAGACCTCCAGCGCGGAGGCCTGCCGGCCGGAGCGGTAGAGCGCCACCATGGCCTGGGAGTGCAGTCCCTCGTGCTGGGGGTGACGGGCGGTCAGTTCGATGAGCTCGGCGATGAGTTCGGCGTGCCGGCCCAGCCGCAGGTCGGCGTCGATGCGGCGTTCCACGGTGACCAGCCGGCTCTCCTCCAGCCGCACCACCTCGATCTCCAGGACCGGCCCCAGCCGTACGTCGACCAGGGCGGGGCCCTGCCACAGGCCCAGGGCCTCCTTGAAACGGGCGGCGGAGACCTCGTCGTCGCCGCTCTCGAAGGCGGCCTGGCCCTCCCTCGTCAGCCGGTCGTACTGGTGCACGTCGACGCAGTCGGGCGGGATCTGCAGCAGATAGCCGCCGTGCCGGGTGGTCAGCACCTCCTTGGCGCCGCCCGGCGCACCGGGCCCCATCGCGGTGCCCAGCCGCCGGCGCAGCTGCAGGATGTAGGTCTGCAGCGTGGTCAGCGCGCTCTGCGGCGGCTGTGTCGCCCAGATCTCCTCCATGAGGGTCGGGACGGGCATCACCCGCCCGGGATACAACGCCAGCAGCGACAGGATCTGCCGCGGCTTGCCCGCGCTCGGAACGATGGATCCCCCGTTGACCTCGGCACTCAACGGACCCAGAACCTGAATCCTCACGGTCTCCTCCGTATTCCGCATTCCGTATGTCGTCGAGCTCCTTGTCCCGTTCCACTTTGTTGGCCGGAAATCCGCGCCGCCGCTCACGCTAGCCGCGGCCGTCCCCGTCCAGCGTTTTCCTGGATCCGTTCTCGAGCGGACTTCCAAGTCCGGTGCCGCGTACGGCGTTCGGCGCGCTGGAGAACGTGTGTACGGCCGCTCGAAGAGAACTCCTGATTCCGCTGTCGCCGCACTCCACACGGCTACCGTCGTCCCCCTTTCCAGCGCGCCGGCGCGGGGCCGCCCGGATCCGTAATCACCGCCACCGGCGCAGTCAAGACACCATGTCCCCGCCCCCGCCGCATACGCGCCGCCCCGCGCGCCGCCCGCGCCGCCCCCCGGCCCCCGCCGCCCCTCCGCCCGCCCGCACGGGCGGCAGCTGGCCGAAGCGTTTCCCTCCGCCCCCGCACACACCCCCGCCCTGCCGTGTGCAGTGCTCTTCGAGCGCAGTGAGAGCGGTTCTTGAGCCCGGTGGCAGACGGTGTCCCCACGACCGAAGGAGGGGGTATGGGAACGCCGGAGCAGCACGAGCCCGTCCTGCGCGTGGAACGCGGGCAGGCCAGCGACGAGGAACTGGCCGCACTGACCGTGGTGCTGCTCGCACTGCGCGCGGGCGGCGCGTTCCCCCGCCGGGGCAGGCCGGTCAACGGCTCCCGCTGGTGGCGGCCCCGCACCCACCGGGCCCCGCGCAGCTGGCAGTGACACCGGCCCCGCACCCACCGGGCCCGGCGCGGCTGGCGGTGATGCGGAACTACCCGCCCCAGAAAGGGACCTGACATGGCATTGACCACCGCCCCCGCCCGCACCCAGGGCTCCGCCCCCGCCCGCACCCAGGGCTCCGCCCCCGCCCCCACTCCCACTCAGGGCCCCGTCTCCGTCCAGGGCCCGGCCCCCGCCACGGGCCCCGCTTCCGCCGAGCCGGGACCGGCCGGTGTCCGCGGTCGCGTGGCCGAGCTGCACGCGATCCGTGAGGCGGCCCGGCTGGGCCCGGGGGAGAAGGCGACCGCCGCGCAGCACGCCAAGGGCAAGCTGACCGCCCGGGAACGCATTGCCCTGCTGCTGGACGACGGCAGCTTCCAGGAGGTCGAGCAGCTGCGCCGGCACCGGGCGACCGGGTTCGGCCTGGAGGCCAGGAAGCCGTACACCGACGGTGTCGTCACCGGCTGGGGCACGGTGGAGGGCCGTACGGTCTTCGTCTACGCGCACGACTTCCGTATCTTCGGCGGCGCGCTGGGCGAGGCCCACGCCACGAAGATCCACAAGATCATGGACATGGCCATCGCGGCCGGCGCGCCGCTGGTCTCCCTCAACGACGGCGCGGGCGCCCGCATCCAGGAGGGCGTGAGCGCGCTCGCCGGCTACGGCGGCATCTTCCAGCGCAACACGAAGGCGTCCGGCGTCATCCCGCAGATCTCGGTGATGCTCGGCCCGTGCGCGGGCGGCGCCGCCTACAGCCCCGCGCTGACGGACTTCGTGTTCATGGTCCGCGAGACCTCGCAGATGTTCATCACCGGCCCCGACGTCGTCAAGACGGTCACCGGCGAGGAGATCACCCAGAACGGGCTCGGCGGCGCCGACGTCCACGCGGAGACCTCCGGCGTGGCGCACTTCGCCTACGACGACGAGGAGACCTGCCTCGCCGAGGTGCGCTACCTCCTGTCGATGCTCCCGCAGAACAACCGCGAGAACCCCCCGCACACCACCCCCCACGACCCGGCCGGACGGCGCGGCGAGATTCTCCTGGACCTGGTCCCCGCGGACGGCAACCGCCCCTACGACATGGCGAAGGTCATCGAGGAGATCGTCGACGACGGCGACTGCCTGGAGGTCCACGAGCGCTGGGCCCGCAACATCATCTGCGCGCTGGCCCGTCTGGACGGCCAGGTGGTGGGCATCGTCGCCAACCAGCCGCAGACCCTGGCCGGCGTGCTGGACATCGAGGCCTCCGAGAAGGCCGCCCGGTTCGTGCAGATGTGCGACGCCTTCAACATCCCGATCGTCACCCTGCTGGACGTGCCCGGGTTCCTGCCCGGGGTGGACCAGGAGCACGGCGGGATCATCCGGCACGGCGCCAAACTGCTGTACGCGTACTGCAACGCGACCGTGCCGCGGATCTCGCTCATCCTGCGCAAGGCCTACGGCGGCGCCTACATCGTCATGGACTCCCAGTCCATCGGCGCCGACCTCACCTACGCCTGGCCCACCAACGAGATCGCCGTGATGGGCGCGGAAGGCGCGGCAGGCGTCATCTTCCGCCGGCAGATCGCCCAGGCCGCCGACCCCGAGGCCATGCGCGCCCGCATGGTCAAGGAGTACAGGGCCGAACTCATGCACCCCTACTACGCCGCCGAACGCGGCCTGGTCGACGACGTCATCGACCCCGCCGCCACCCGCGAGGTCCTCATCCGCTCCCTGGCCATGCTGCACGCCAAACACGCCGACCTGCCCTCCCGCAAACACGGCAACCCCCCGCAGTAACCCCCGCCCCGCCCCCCGGCCCGCACCGCCCCTCCCCGGCCCGGACTTCCCCCTTCCGCCCCCTTCCGCCCCTTTCCGTGCCGGGAGCAGACCCGGCGGTCTGCTTTGCGGGCCGCCGGCCGCGGCGGCCGGCGCCGGGGCCCGGCCCCTCCCCGGAGGGTGCGGACCGGGGAATTCCGGCACCCCGGCGGCCTGTTGCCCGTCCGCCGCCGGCCTGCTGCCGGCCCGTCACCCGACAGAAACAGCGCGAACGGTCTAGTATTGACAGACCGGACGTGCTGTTTTGTAATCGTGGGTGCGGCACGGCACACCGACCAGGGGAGACGGCGTGGACATCGACGTACTGGGCGCACTGGCGGTGCGGGAGAACGGGGTGTCCATCACCCCGACCGCGCCGAAACCGCGGCAGGTCCTGGCTCTGCTGGCGCTCCACGCCGACCAGGTGGTGCCGGTCGCGGCCCTCACCGAGGAGCTGTGGGGCACGGCCCCGCCGCGCAGCGCCCGCACCACGCTGCAGACGTACGTGCTGCAGCTGCGTGAGCTCATCGCGCAGGCGCTGGGGGACGACCGGGCCGCCGCCAAGGACGTCCTGATGACCCTGCCGGGCGGCTATCTGCTCGCCTCCGGCGGCGGCAGCAGTGATGTGCGCGCCTTCGAGCGGCTCGCGGGGGAGGGCTACCGGGCCATGGACCAGGGCGCCTTCGCCGAGGCGGCCCGCACCCTGGGCCGGGCGCTGGCGCTGTGGACCGGGACCGCGTTCGCCGACGTCCAGGCGGGGGCGCAGCTGGCGATGGAGGCCCGGCGGCTGGAGGAGAGCCGGCTGTGCGCGCTGGACCAGCGCATCGAGGCCGATCTGCGGCTGGGCCGCCACCGCGAACTGCTGCCCGAACTGACCGTGCTGACCAGCCGTTACCGCACCCACGAGAATCTGCACGCGCAGTTCATGCTGGCCCTGCACCGCTCGGGGCGGCGCAGCGAGTCGCTCAGCGTCTACCACCAGCTGCGCGCCACCCTCGATGCGGACCTGGGCCTGGAGCCCTCGCCGCGGCTGCGGCGGCTGCAGCACTCGATCCAGACCGCGGCGCCGGAGGCGGCACCGGCGCCCGCTCCCGCCGACGGCGCGGGCCCGCCCGCACCCGCGCGGGTCCGCTGACACGGCGCGGACCCGCGCGGGCCGGCACGGCGGCTTTCGCAGGGGTGGTACGGCAGGGTGGCTCATCCTTTGGGCGGAGGGCCGCGTCGGCGGCTGGTTCCCGGGAGCCAGGCACTGCCGGCGGGATCACCACGGCCGGGGATGTGGCGGGGTGCCGGCGGCGCCCACAATGCCACAACGGCCACCTGGGATACGACCCCTTGGAGACGCCCACCTTGACTTCCTCCCCCTCGTGAACGAGGGGGATTCCTACGGCTCGCGCCGTGGGGTTTCCTGCTTCGTCGCCGACTGCCCGCCCGGAGTGCTCCGTTGAGGTCTTACACCAGCTCCACAGGCTGTCACCGTCAGTCCGACGGCCAGCAGGTTCTTTGCGGCGTTCACGTCCCGGTCGTGGGTCGTGCCGCAGTCGCACGTCCAGGTGCGGACGTGCAGCGGCATCTTCTCTTGGAGGGTGCCGCAGGCGGAGCACAGCTTGGAGGAGGGGAAGAAGCGGTCGACCGCGATCACTTCCCGCCCGTACCAGACGGCCTTGTACTCCAGGAAACTCCGGAAATCGGCCCATGCGGCATCCGAGATGGCGCGGGCCAGGCTCCGGTTCTTGACCATGTTGCGCACGGTCAGGTCCTCGATCACGAGCGTTTGGTTCTCACGCACGAGTCGGGTGGTCAGCTTGTGCAGCCCGTCACGCCGCCGGTCGGCGATCCGGGCGTGGATCTTGGCAACCTTCCGCCGGGCCCTGGCCCGGTTCGCCGAGCCCTTCTGCTTCTTCGCAAGGCGGCGCTGGGCCAGGGCGAGCCGGGCTCGGTCGCGGCGTTCGTGCCGAGGGTTGGTGATCTTCTCGCCGGTGGAGAGCGTCAGAAGGTGGTCCAGGCCGACGTCAATACCGACCGCCGTATCGGTGGCGGCCAGCGGCTTGACACTCGGGTCCTCGCACAGCATGGAAACGGACCAGCGTCCGGCGGAGTCCTGGGAGACGGTCACCGTGGACGGCTTCGCCCCCTCGGGGAGCGGTCTCGACCAGACGATGTCCAGCGGTTCGGACATCTTGGCCAGGGTCAGCTTCCCGTCGCGGAAGCGGAAGCCGCTGGTGGTGTATTCGGCACTCTTGCGGGACTTCTTCTTCGACTTGAAGCGCGGGTACTTGGCCCGTTTGGCGAAGAAGTGGGTGAACGCCGTCTGCAAGTGCCTCAGGCACTGCTGGAGCGGGACCGAGGAGACGTCGTTGAGGAACGCCAGTTCCTCGGTCTTTTTCCACGCCGTCAGCATCGCGGAGGTGGTGTTGTAGTTGACCCGCTCCTGTCGCGCCCACGCCTGCGTACGGGCCGCAAGTGCGAGGTTGTACACCTTGCGGACGCAGCCGAACGTGCGCGACAGCTCTGCTGCCTGCTCGTCCGTGGGATAGAAGCGGTACTTGAATGCCCGCTTCACATGCGTCGTGGTCACGCTCACAAACTAGCGTCACGACAGGTAAAGATCAGACCTGGGGGTCAGGACACGGTCTTTCGCCCTGGCGGCGAAACCCCGCTCCCTGCCCTGCTCCGCAGGGGTTTCGTTTCCTCCCCCGGCTGAAGCCAGGGGTGTCCACGAAAGGACTCGGTTGACATCTCCGCCAGCTGAAGCAGGGGGATTCTTCCCTCGCGGGTTGAGCTTTCTGCTTCTCAGACAGCAGCTGCCCCGGATCAACGGAGGGGGACGTTGGTGCGCCCAGCAGTCTTACGCCGGCTCCACAGACCTGACATCCCGCCGGCCCGGCGGTACTTGGCTATCACCGACTGGGCCCGGCAATGCTACGACATCCGCGGGCAGTTGCCGGTGAACGACGATCCGTCCTGGCGGCGAATCGTCTTCCCCTGCCCTGCTCCGCAGGAGTCCGTTTCCTCCCCGGCCTGAAGGCCGGGGTATCCACGGAGGAATCCAGATGACATCCGTCCCTCAGCCGCCCGCGGCCTCGCCGACGCCCGTGGCCGATGTGCTCGCCGAGCTCACCGCGGTGCTGGCGGGCATGATGCGTATCGAGCCGCAGACGCTCGACGCGCAGGAGCCCTTCCGGCTGCTGGGCCTGGACTCGATGCTGTCGGTCGAGTTCGTCGCGGCGCTCAACGCCCGCTACGGCACCCGGATCGCGGCCACCGCACTGTATGAGCACCCGACGCCCCAGGCACTGGCCCGGCACGTCGCGGCCGAACTCGGCGCCCCCCGCCCCGCCACCCCCACAGACACACCCACGGACACGGACACGGAGGCAGACGTGGATGCGGACGTGGCCGCGGCCGTGGATGCGGATGTGGCTGATGTGGCGGTGGAGGCGGTCACGGACACGCTGCGGGAGCAGCTCGCCGGGATCCTGCACTGCGGGCCGGGGGAGATCGACGTGAGCGCGCCGTTCGCGGCGCTGGGGCTGGACTCGATCCTGGCTGCGGAGTTCCTGGCCGGCATCAACCGCACCTACGGCCTCAGCGAGCAGGCCGACCTGCTCTACGACCAGCCCGACCTCGGGGCCATGGCGGCGTACGTCAGCGCGCGGGCGGCGCACCGCACGCCCGCGCCGGGCCGCCTTGGTGCGGCTTTTGCCGTCCCGGCCGGGCAGCCGGGGCCGTTTCCGGCGGGCCCGGCGCCGGGCGGCGCCCCCGTCGCGCCGGCGGGGGTCGATCTGGACGCGCTGCTCGACGCGGTACGTGACGAGGTGCTCAGCATCGACGAGGCGGCCGCCCTGCTGGCGGCCCGCTCCGCCTGACGGACCATCCGAGACGAAGGGCGCACGGTGATGGACACCCGGGAGATCCTGACGCGGTTCAAGGGCGGCACCCTGCGGCGTGAGCATGCCGTGGCCCTGCTGGCCGGCACTTCGCCGGTGGTGGCCCCGCCGGTCGTGGCCCTGCCCGTGGCGGCCCTGCCGGCGGCGGACCGTGAGCCACTGCCCACCCCCGGCCCCGGCCCCACCCCCGGCCCCGCCCCCGGCCCTGGTCCCGGTGCCGGTGCCGGCGACGGGCCGGGGGCCGGTGCGGGCATGCCGTGTGCGGTCGTGGGGATCCAGGGCCGTTTCCCGCAGGCGGGGGATCTGGAGGCGTTCTGGCGCAACGGGCTGCAGGGGCGGATCGCCGAGGCCGCGCTCCCGGGCGGGCGGCGGTCGGCGTGTGCGGGCTGGCGGGGGCATTTCCTGGACGGTGTGGAGGAGTTCGACCCGGACCTGTTCGGGCTCGGTGCCCGGGAGGCGGCGGGGCTGGACCTGCGGGAGCGGCTGCTGGCGCAGAGCGCGTGGCAGACGCTGGAGAGCGCCGGATACGCCGGAGCGCGCCTGGAGCGGCTCACCGCCCCCGACGGCACGGCGCGCAGCGTGGGGGTGTATGCCGCGCTCGGCCCGGCCGGCGGTGCGCTGCCGGGCACCGGGCACCGGCACACCGCCCCTCCGGCTTCCCGGCCCGGGCCGGCCGCGCGGCTGTCGCGGCTGCTCGACCTGCGAGGGCCCAGCCTGAGCGTGGACAGCGGTGACTCCTCCTTCCTGACCGCGCTGCACCTCGCGCTCGGTGCGCTGCGCGCGGGCGAGTGCGCCGCGGCGCTGGTCGGCGCGGTCGAGCTGCGCCTGCATCCGGCGTGCCAGCGGCCCGGCGCCGGTGAGGGGGTGGCGGCCGTGCTCCTCAAGCCGCTGGCCGCGGCCCGTGCCGACGGTGACCGCGTGCACGCCGTGATCCGCTCCAGCGCGGTCGGCCACCCGGGCCGCGCCGCCCCCGGCCCGCAGTACGGCCGGCTGGTCGGCCGGGCGCTGGCCGCGGCCGGCCTGCGGCCCCCGGGCACGGGCCCGCAGCCTCCGGACGCCGGCCCGCAAGGCCCGGACGCCGGCGCGCAGTCGGAGGTGCCGGACGCCGGCCTGGAGGCTGTGGGGGTCGCTCTGCAGGAGAGTTCCCGGACGGTGGCGGCGCTGGTGGGTGATGCCGGGGCGGTGACCGGGGCGGCGGCTCTGGTCCGCGCCGTGGGGCAGCTGCGCCATGCCGTGCTGCTGGCCGGCCCGGACCGCCCCGCGCCCGCCGCCTGGGAGCCGGCCCGCAGCGACGACGGCACCGTGCTGCCCCGCAGGGCGCTGGTCAGCGTGCCCGGACCCGCAGCCCCCGCAAGCTCCACGGACGCCGTAGGCCCCGCAGACGCAGTGGATGCGGCAGACACTGCGGACGGCACGGACGGCGTGGATGGCACGGACGGTGGGGAGGGTGTGGGGGTGGTGCTGGTCGTGGAGGAGGCGCCCGCCGTCCCCCGCGCCCCGGCCCGCACGGGCCCGCCGCCGGGCACGGGTCCCGCGGAACTGGTGCTGCTGTCCGCCGCGACGCCCGCGCACCTGGCGGCCACCGCCGGCCGGCTCGCGGCCCGCCTGTCCGACGACGGCGGCGGCGGCCCGGCGGGCCCGGATCTCGCCGCGGTCGCGCACGAACTGCGCCTGGGGCGAGCGGTGTTGCGCTGCCGTCTGGCGGTGACCGTCCGCACGGTCGCCGAACTGGCCGACGCGCTGGCCGGCTTCGCCGCGCACCCCGGCCCGGGCACGGGCCCGGCGGGTGTGCGCAGCGCCGATCTGCGTACCGCCGCGGGCCCGCCGCTGATCGAGGGACTCGAGGAGACCCGCGCCTATGTGGCCGCCCTGTGGCAGGGCGGCCGCCTGGAGCAGCTGACACGGCTGTGGCTGGCCGGGGCCGACGTCTGCGCCGTGCTGCCCGCGCATCCCGGCCCGGCCGCCGTCGAGCTGCCCGCCACCGTGCTGCGGCCCCGCCCGCTGGAGCCCGGCCCCGGCCCCGGCACGGACGGAGCACCGCAGTGACCACCCGCCCCGCACCCCCGGCCACCCCCGCCCCCATCCCCGGACCCGGGGCCGCCCCCGCTTCTGGTGCGGGGGGCGGGGAGCCGGTCAAGCTGTGGCTGTGTCCCAACGACGGCCTGCCGCCGGAGGTCGCCGGCCTGCTCGCCACGCACTGGCTGGACGCGCAGGAGCAGAAGACCGCGAGCCGCTTCCTGTTCGAACGCGACCGGCGCCAGTACCTCCTGGCCCACACCCTGGTGCGGCGCGCGCTGGCGCTGGAGGCGGGCCTGGCCGAGGCGGAGCTGGTCATCTGGCGTTCCGCGCGGGGACGGCCCTTCTTGCGGCCCGCCGCCGCGGGAGGGCCGCGCGGCGGGTCCCAGCTGGACTTCAACCTCTCCCACGCGGGCGGCTACAGCCTGCTGGGCATCGTGCGCCGGCACCGTATCGGCGTGGACGTGGAACGGCTGGAGGACCGGGACGAGCGGGCCATCACCACCATCGTGCGCACCTTCGCCGCCCCGGAGCGGGAATGGGTCGCGCGCGCCGCCGCCGGCCCGGCCCGCGACCGGCGCGCGCTGCGCGTGTGGACCCTCAAGGAGGCCTACTCCAAGGCCCGCGGCCTGGGACTCGGGCTGCCCTTCGACGCGTTCGCCTTCACGCTGGACGACGAACGCGGCGTACGCGCCTTCACCCCGCCGGCCGACGACACGGCCCGCCCGTGGCGGTTCGTCGAACTGGAGCCGGTGCCCGACGTGCTGGTCGCCGTCGCCGTCCCCGCCGACGAGGCCCAGGACCCGGTCCTGCACCTCGGCTACGGCTTCCCCTGGAGCCGCGCGGCACTGCGCAGCTTCCCGCTGCCCCGCCCGGTGGGCGGACATCCCTCAGCACTCCCCGCATAAGACGAGAAGGCAGAGGGGTGGGAGATAACGGTCGAAGGTCACGGCGTACGAGCTGCGGAAGACCCCTGCCGGTGCTGTAGCCGGCCGCGGGACGGACGTTTTCCTGCGGGAACGGAGCAAGTGAGGGCTGACGGAGATGATTTGTCGATCTTGTCATGTTGGCTGCCATCGTCTGTCAAGTCCCGAGAAGCAGCGGCATGACGCAGTTCACCGGCGAGGGCTTACTTGAGGCATGGGTTCACACAGACCAGGTGGCCCGCCTCTTTCCTTCCGTTCAAGGAGAATCGCCATGACCCGCATATCCCGCACCCAGCGTCTCGTCCTGCTGACCGCCACGACCGCCCTGGTCTCGGGAGGAGGCCTCCTGTCCTCCAGCGCCTTTGCCGCTCCGGCGACGCCGCACTCCGCTCCGGCCATTACGGCCACGTCTCACAGTGATCGTGGTGACGGTGACTGGCACAACCAAAGTGATCGTGGTGACGGTGACTGGCAGAACCACAAGGACAAGGACAAGAAGCGTGGTGGCAAGACGGTCAAGGTGACCAAGAAGGAAACCACCAAAGAGGTGGAAGTCCGCCCGGACGGGACCCGCATCTTCAGGCAGACCACGAAGGAGACCACGAAGGAGACGAAGAAGGGCTTCCACAAGTCCGACAACGAGCTCCACGGTCCGGTCAACGGCCGTCAGTAACGGCCGGTTGCCGCAGCCGGTAACGGCTGAATCCGGGCCGCCGGTCACAGACCGTCGGCCCGGAGTGCTGTGTGCCGGGCAAACAGGAACCCGCTGGCCCCCGGATCCGCCGACATCCTCACCTACGCCCAGGCCTGGCACTGAACCGACCCGCGCAAGTCCGTCCCGGAAGCCGTCCGGGTGCTGCGCCCCGGCGGCGCACTCGCCCTCTGGTGGAACGACTCGGACAGCGCGGTCCCCTGGATAGCCGGCCGGGACGCCCACCTGCGCCGCCTCTTCGGTGCCGGCACCGAAGAGCCCGACCCGATGGCCCGGGTTCGTGGCCTGCCGGCGCGCCCGTCTCCAGCGGGTTTCGAAGGGGTCTCGAGCCCGGCCGCCGACCGTGGGGCATCCGGACATCCGCTGTCTTTGCTGTCTGCCGCCGGGAGGTCGTGCCGTGCCCATCCTCAGGTATCTGGAGAGCCCGCTGGACGACCTGCTGCGGCGGGCCGCGGCCCGTGACGCGCACGCCCCGGCCGTCACCGTGGCCGGGACAGGGACCGGGGTGACGTTCGCGGCCCTGGACCGGGAGGCGGACCAGGTCGCCCACTACGTGCGGCGCGCCGCGGGCCGGGCCGGCGCCGTCGTCGCCGCGGCCGCCACCCTCGATGCGGTCTTCCCCGCCGTGTACTACGGCACCGTCCGAAGCGGCCACCCGCTCGCCCTGCTCGACCCGCTGATGGGGCCGGCCGCCCTGTACGAGGTGTGCTCGGCGGCCGGGGCCGAGATCGCCTTCGTACCCGCCGCGCTGGCCGGGCTGCTCGCCGGGCTCGGTGACCGGCTGCCCCTGCTGCACACCGTCGTCCTCACGGACACCCCGGCGGACACGGCAGCGGACACGCCGGCGGGCGGGGCAGCGGGTGCGGGCGGGGGTGTGCCGCTGGCGCGGGCGCTGGCGTCGGTGCCCGCCGGCGTGCCCGCGCGGACACCGGCGCCGGGCGTGGACGCGGTGGCGTGCCTGCAGTTCGCCCCGGACGGTGCGGGCCGGCTGAACGGGGTGCGGCTGACACACCGCAACCTCCTCGCGGGCGCCGCCCAGACCGCCCTCGCCCACCGCCTGGGCCCCTCCTCCGTCGTCCTCAACCACCTGCCGCAGTACCACGCCGTGCACCTCAACTCGGCCGTCCACGCCGGGGCCCGGCAGGTGCTGTGCCCCGGCCCGGATCCCTTCGGGGCGCTGGAAGCAGCCGCGCGGGCCGGGGCCACCCACTTCTACGCCCCGCCCGCCCGGCTGCACCGCCTCGCCGGCGACCCCCGGCTGGGCGCGGCCGGTGCCCGGACGGGCGCCCGCCGGCTGAGCGCCCTGCACGTCAGCGGCGGCGCGCTGGAGCCCGACCGCGCCCGCAGGCTGCGCGACGCGCTGCGCGTGCCGGTCCTGCAGGGCTACGGCCTCACCGAGGTGTGCACCCTCTCCCACCACCAGCCGCCCGGCTCGCGGCCCGGCTTGGGCGCGGTCGGGGTGCCGCTGCCGGGCACCGAGTGCCGGGTCGTCCTGCCGGGCGGTACGCGGCCCGCGCCGGTGTGGTCGACCGGTGAGGTGCAGATCCGCGGGCCCCAGCTGAGCCCCACCGCCCCGGCCGGCCCGGCCGGGGCGGTGCCGGACGCGGACGGCTGGCTGTCCACCGGCGATACGGGCTATCTCGACGCGGACGGCGGACTGCACCTGGTCGACGCGTCCGGGTCGGTGTTCGCCTGCGACGACGCCCTGGTCGCCCCGGCCGTGGTGGAACGGGTCATCGGCCAGGACCCGCGGGTGGCCGACTGCATCGTCGCGGACTGGCCCGATCCGGCACGCGGCGCCCTGGTCTGGGCCGGCGTGGTCCTGCGCGAGAGGCCCGCCGGCGACGGCCGCGGCCTGCTCGACATCCTCGACTCGGTCGCCGAACAGGCCAACGCCCGGCTCGGCCCCGGCGAGCAGATCCGCCGCCTGGAGGCCCTCGACGCCGTCCCCCGCCGGCCGGGCGGCCGGCCCGCCCGGCGTGAACTGCGCCGCCGGCTGCACGCCCTGGCCGCCGTGGAGGCCGCCGCCTGATCCCCCGGGGGGTGCGGGAGCCAGAGGAGATAGCGGACGGATCGTGGCCCGCTGGAGCGCACCGGACACGGCCGCGCCCGCCGCCTACGGTGAGCAGGGCGGGACATCCCAGGACCCGGCAGGACAACCCAGGACCCGGCTGAACCTCCAAGGACCGGCGGGACGTCCAGGGACCGGCGGGACATCCCGGGAGACAGGGAGGAGACCGCCATGGACGAGCGGCACGCCGCACTCCGCGTGCTCCCCGCACCGGCCCCCGGCCCCGGTGAGGCGGCCGGCCCGGCCCCGGCCGCCCGTCCGGGCGTGCCGGCCGCCGTGCGTGTGCATGTGATCGGTGAGGACCCGCTCGCCCGCCGCGGCATCACCGCCCTCCTCGAGGGCCACCCCGGCATCCGCGTCACCGGCGAGAGCGAACCGGGACCGCCGCTGCTGCGCGCGCTGGCCGCCCGGCCCCCGCACGTCCTGGTCGCCCACGGCGCGCCGGGCGGCGGACAGCTTGCCGCGCCGGCCTTCGCCGGCGGGGACCTGCGGGACCTGCCGCTGCTGACCCTCGGCGGCCCGGGCCGCGCCGACGCCGCAGGGCGGGCGGCCGGCGGTCATCTGCCGGCCACCGCCACCGCCGGGCAGCTGGCCTCCGCGGTCGTCCTGGCCGCCGCCGGATACACCCTGGTGCACGGCCCCACCCCGCCCCCGCCCGGGCGCCGGGCGCCCGCCGGGCCCCTGGCGCCCATCTCGCCCGTCAGCCCCGACCGGCTCACCGACCGCGAGTGCCAGGTCCTGGACCTGCTGGCCCGCGGCCTGTCCAACGGCGAGATAGCCCGGGCGCTGACCCTGTCCGAGCACACCGTGAAGACCCACGTGCAGAACCTGCTGCACAAGCTGCGGCTGCGCAACCGCGTCCACGCCGCGATCTACGCCTTCGAATCCGGCCTGCGCGCCCCGGCCACCCCCCTGCGTCCGGCCGCCGCAGCCGACGCCCCCTGCGGCTGACCGCCCCGCCGTCCTGATCCGCCGCACCCGCACCCGCCCCGCACCTGGCGCCGGGCCCCAGGGGGGCGGGGTGAGGGGCCCCGCCCCGCCCGGCGGCGTGGGTACGCGCACGGGGGCAGTAGGGGTGCCAAGGGACACGGGGCGGGCTGGCGAGGGTTACGTGGGTTACGGGCCGGGCGGGGCGCACCGTTTGGGCCAGCCGATGTCCTCGTCGGACGGTGCGTCCGGCGCGGGCGGGGCGGGGTGGCCGGTGTCCGCCGCCGGGGAGGGGCCGCTGCCGTGTCCCGCGGTGGCCGTCCACGCCGCCCGGGGTGGTGCGCACACCGATGGCCTCATCGTCGACTCCCGGGCGTTGACCTGCACAAGGACTCCGCGCCCGGCCGGGTGCGCCGGCCGGGTCCTGCCGAGCGTGCCCCGCCGCGCTGGAGGAACGCTGGAGGAGTCCACGAGAGGCGCGTGAGAGGCGCGTGAGAGCGGCACGAGATTCCCGGCGGGGGCCTGGCAAAGGTTTGCCCGCGTGTTGCCCGGCGCCCTACGCTCGGGGCGGCTCCCGGCGAAACTTTCTTGCCCGCTCACCCCAGGGGATTCGGTCATGCTGCGACAGCCCGCGTTCGGACACCGCCTGAAAAAGCTCCGGACGGCCCAGGGGCTGTCGCAGACGGCGCTGGCCGGCGAGGGCATGTCCACCGGCTATCTCTCCCGTCTGGAATCGGGGGCGCGCCAGCCCACCGACCGGGCCGTGGGCTATCTGGCGGGCCGGCTGGGCCTGGACGTCGCCGACTTCGAGGAGCCGGTCACCGGTTCCCTGGCGCACGCGCTGACGCTGGCGTCCTCCACCGGTTCCGCGGACGCCATCGGGGCGCTGCGCGCGGCGCTGGCCGCCGAGGGCCACGAGAGCGCGGTGCTGCGCTGGCAGGCGCTGTGGCTGCTGGCCCGGGCCGCCCGGCTGCAGGGCGACCACGCCGCCGAACGCGCGGACCTCGACCGGCTGGTGGCGCTCGGCGACGAGGTGGGATCGGCCGAGCTGCGGGTGCGCGGCCTGACCCGGCTGGCCCGCTGCCTGCGCTCGCTCGGTGAGATCACCCCCGCCCTGGACGCGGCCGTCGCCGCCCACGTCCTCGCCCTGGGTGAGGACCTGGGCGTGGAGGACCGGGCCGCCGCGCTGCTGGCGCTGGTGTCGGTGCAGGCGGAGGCCGGGCAGGTGCCGGAGGCGCGGGTGCACGCCGACGAACTGGCCGCGCTGGTCGCCGGCCGCACCGACGTGCTGTGGGCCGAGGCCATGTGGACGGCCGCCGCCGTCCGGGTGCGCCAGGGCGACCACACCGGGGCGCAGGCCTTCCTGGATGCGGCCCTGGAGCGTTTCAGCAGCCAGGAGGACCTGGTGCTGTGGCTCAGGCTGCGGCTGGCCGCGGGCCGGCTGCACCTGCAGACCCTGCCCCCCGACCCCGCGCGGGCCGAGGCCTGCGCCGCCCAGGCCGAGGCCGCCCTCGCCTTCGTCGGCACGCCCGCCCTGCGCCAGGACCTGACCGCGCTGAAGGCCGATCTGGCGTTCGCCACCGGCCGCTACGACGATGCCCGCGCCCTGCTGGGCGACCTGGCCGGGGACGAGCCGAGGATGACCTACCGCGACCGGGTGCGGCTGGAGATCCTGCGCCAGCAGCTGCTGATCCTGGGCGGCGACGCCTCCGGCGTGGAGGGGCTGCGCACCCTGGCGCAGCAGGCCCAGGCGGACGCCAACATCGACCTCGCGGCGGAGATCTGGCGGACCCTCGCGGACGCCCTCGCCCAGTCCCGGCCCGCCCCGGCCGAACCGGCGTGAGCGCCGCCCGCGCCCGGCCGGACCACTGCGGGAGGAAAGGGACGGGAAAGGGGAAGACAAGGGGAAGGGGAAGGGGCGGGGCAGGGAAGGGCGGGGGAAGGCAGGGGCGGGGGAGTGGGGGAATTCGGGCGGGGCGGGCAGCGTGCTGATTCCCGCCGGCCGCGGGGGAGCGCGGTGCGGTGCGGAATGCGTATTTCTTTCACCGGATTTCTCGAGGGTGCCTCGCATTCCGGTGGACGCGGCGCAATGCGCCTTGACGCGCGGTGCGGACCTTCGTGAATCTCAGTACGGTATTGGCCGCTCACGCCCGAAGGGACACCACCGTGGTCAGCAAGAAGAAGAATCCCGCAGGAAACGAGCCGGAGCTCAGCCCCGCATTCGGCAGTGAGATCACCGACGGCCCGGACGAGGACACCGAGATGTCCGTCCTGGGCAGCATCGCCCTGCAGTAGGGGCCGCCGCGGACGGGAAGCGGGAGGCAGGAGGCGGGAAGCGGGAAGCGGGGGGTGGGGCAGGGAGACCCGCGGGTCTGCCTGCCCCACCCCCCCCGCACGTCCTTCGCGGCGGCCGCCTCCCGCGGTGTCAGGACGCCACGAGTGCCACGCACATCGCGCCCAGCGCCACCGCCTGCAGCACGACCCGGGCGTTGATGACGCTGTCCCAGGTGCGCTGCAGGCCCCGCGCGTTCGGCGCGGTGCGGCAGTCGAGGGCCGCGTCGGTCAGCTCCTTGTTCACCGGCGCGCTGACCTTGTTGTAGACGGCCAGCCACACCACCAGGGCCGCCGCCGCGACGGCGGCCGCGGCGGCCGCCGTCACGCGGCCGCCGAACCCGGCCGCGACGGCCGTGGCCACCGTGGCGAGCAGGCCGAAGACGCCCGGGACGGGCATCCGGCGGTCCCCGAAACGGTGGATCTGCCCCATGGTGCTGGTCAGCACCGCGTCGTCGACGTGCGCGAGGGCCGGCCGCTGGACGATCGCGGAGAAGACGTCGGTGCCGTAGACCACCGCGTTGGCCATCGTGGCCACCACGGCCAGGGTCTGTACGAGGGTTTCCATCACAACCACCCTTGTCCGTCTGCCGGTTGCCACATGGCCTGCCGCCACGTGGATTTATCAACGCTAGATGTATTGCCGACACTATCAAGTTCAGTGCTTCGAATGCTAGCGTTGACAACTCCAGTGGTCCGCAGGGGATTCCGCAAGGACGAGGGAGCACCCCGGGCCGCAGCGGAGTGCCGTCCCCTCCCCGCGGGGACATCCGCCCGGACAGCCACGAGGAGACAGACCCATGGCCCTTGGACGTGCCCGTCGCGTACTCATCGCCGGCGGAGGGATCGGCGGCCTGGCCGCGGCCCTCGCGCTCCAGCGCGCCGGTCTTGAACCCGTCGTCTTCGAACGGGCCGAGGCACTGCGCGACGGCGGCGCGGGCCTGCACATCTGGACCAACGGCGTGCTCGCGCTGGACTGCCTGGGCGTGGCCGGACAGGTCCTCGAGACGGCCCCGGCCCAGCAGGTCGCGCACTTCAGCACCCACCGCGGCGAGGTGCTGGGCGCCTGGCCGGTCGGCGACTTCGTCGAGCGCTACGGCGCACCCACCATCGCCGTCGAGCGCTCCGTCCTGCACGGCGTGCTGCGCGAGGCCCTGCACGGCTCCCCGGTGCGCACCGGGGCCCACGTGATGGGCTTCGAGCAGGACGAGGACGGGGTCACCGTACGGTTCGCGGACGGCGGCAGCGAACGGGGCGACCTGCTGATCGGCGCCGACGGCATCCACGGCACGGTCCGCGACGCCCTCTTCGGCCCCGCCCGCAACCGCTACAGCGGCTACATCGCCTGGCGCGGCCGTTCCCCCCTGCAGCACCCGGACATCCCGCCGGGCACCTTCAACGCGATGTTCGGGCCCGGCACCCGCTTCACCTACTACGACGTCGCACCCGGCCTGGTCCACTGGATGAGCGTGGCCAACGGGCCCGCGGGCGGCCGGGACGCGCCCGGCGTGCGGGAGATGCTGCTGCGCCGCCACCGCGGCTGGGGCGGCCCGGTGGCCGACATCCTCGCCGCCACCCCGGAAGAGGGCATCATCCGCGGCGACGTCGAGGGCCGCAGCCCCGAACGCCGGTGGGGCCAGGGCCGCGTCACCCTGCTCGGCGACGCCGCGCACCCCATCACCTTCAACATCGGCCAGGGCGCCTGCCAGGCCCTGGAGGACGCCCTGGTCCTCGCCGAGCACCTGGAGCACGCCGACGACCCCGTCGCCGCGCTGCGCCGCTACGAGCGCGAACGCCGCGCCCGTACCGCGCCGTTGCAGCGCATCGCCTGGCGGATCGGGCGGATGGGCGCGGTGCGAAACCCGCTGCTGATCCGGGCGCGGGAGGCGTTCATGCGCAAGAACTGGAACACGAAGGCCTTCGCCGCCGCGGAGAAGGGCCAGGTCGCCTACGGCACCCGCTGGGCCCCGGCCCGCCACCCGGCCGCCACCCCGGCCGCCACCGTGGACTGACGCCCGCCCCCGCGGCCCCGGCCCCCGCCCCGGAACCCCCCGTTCCAGGCCCGGTTGCGGGCCCCGGCGCCGGCTGCCGTGCCCGTGGGCCCGGGGCCCCGCGGACGGACCAGCCCACGGCCCCCGAGCCACGGACTGCGGGCTACGAGCTGCAGGGCCGGGGCCGGGGCCCAGTCCCGGACCGGAGATCCAGCCCCGGCTGTCCCGCCCGCGGCTCACGGGGAGCGGTCGGTCCGGGTCCCGGGTTCCGGGTCCGGCGGACCGGCCCCCGATCCCGGCGCCGTACCCGCCGCCTCTGGCTCACGAGCCACGGGGCACGAGCTACATGGGTCACGAGCACGGACCGCGGGCCTGGGGCTCGTGGCCTCGGCCCTGGGCTTGGCGTCCCAGCCGCGCCCGCGCCCGCGGCCCCGGCCCGGATCCGGCCCCCGGGTTTTGGCCCGGCCCAGTCCGGCCCGGCCGCCGTACCGCCCCGCCGGTCCCGCCCGCCCGGCGGGCGTCAGCCGGGTGCCGGCCGCCGCTGCAGGGCGCCCGGCTGCCGCGCCCCGGCCCGCGCCGCCGGATACAGCCCGTCCCAGAGCGGGTCCCCGGGCGGAAACCCCAGGCAGACCAGGACGTTGACCAGCATCCCGTACGCCATGAACGTGGTGGTCTGGCCGGTGTCCGCGCCGAGCGGCCGGTGGACGGTGTCCCACAGCCGCCGCCACTCGGCCCGCACCGCCTCCCCGAACGCCGCGTCACCGTCCGCCTCGCCCGCCGCCACCGCGACGTACACCTGCATCTGCATCAGCAGCCGCTCCGGCTCCTTGACGATGACGCGGGTGTACGCGTTGGCCATGGCGCGCAGCGCCTCCTCGCCCGCCAGGCCCTCGGTGGCCTCGGTGAACAGCCGGGCGGTGTCGGCCAGGCAGCACCGCGCCGCCGCGAGGAAGAGCGCCCGCTTGCCCGCGAAGAGCCGGAAGAGATACGGCTGCGACACCCCCGCACGCCGGGCGATGGCCTCGGTGGACGTGCCGTCGTACCCGCCCCGGGCGAATTCGCTCACGGCCGCGCGGATGACGCTCCGGCGCCGCTCGTCTGCACTCATCCTCACCATGCCAGCACGTTAGTTGCTGATTGCCGGGCGCCGTAGTGCCGGTCCAGACGCATTCAAGGAATGCGCCAGAGCCCCGTGGCAGATTCACAGAATCGAGCACCGCTCGCCGACCGCCCGATGACCTTTCTCCGGCTCTGAAAACAGCTCTTCGGACCGCTCTCCCGGACCGTTCCGCGGACCGTTCTTCCAGGTCTTCGGACAGCTCTTCCGGCAGCTCTTCCGGCAGTTTTTCCGACGGTTCTTCCGACAACTCAGTGAGGCAGGAACGGGGATGATCGACAATCTCTTCACGATGTTTCCCGGGCAGGGCTCGCAGCGCGCGGGCATGGCCGGGCATCTGCTGCGTGAACACCCCCGCACCGCCGGACGCGTCCTGGCCCGCGCCGAGGACGCGACCGGCCTGCCGCTGACCGCGCTGTGCAGCACCGCGCCGGAGGAGGCGCTGGCCCCGACCGAGATCGCCCAGCCCGCCATCGTCGCCACCAGCCTCGCGGTCCTTGAGGTACTGCGCGACCAGGCGGGTTTCGTGCCCGCCGTGGTGGCCGGGCACAGCCTGGGGGAGTACCCCGCGCTGGTGGCCGCCGGGGTGCTGGAGGCCGAGGCGGCGCTGCGGCTGGTACGCCGCCGGGGCGAGCTGATGGCGGAGGTCTCCCGGCAGGTCGGCGGCGCGATGACGGCCGTACTGGGCCTTGCCGCCGCCCGGATCGAGGAGATCTGCGCGGACTGCGCCCCCCTGGGCGTGGTGGAGATCGCCAACTACAACGAGCCGGGCCAGACCGTGATCTCCGGGCAGCGCCCCGCGGTCGAGGAGGCCGCCCGCCGGGCGCTGGCCGCGGGCGCCGAGCGGGCGGTGGCGCTGAAGGTCTCGGCGCCCTTCCACTGCTCGCTGATGCGGGCGATCGAGGACGAGTTCGCCGCCGAACTGGAGCGCGTGCCCTTCAGCGCGCCCCGGCTGCCCGTGATCAGCTCGGTGACCGGCACCCTGGTGCGCGACGGCGGCCACGCCCGCGATCTGCTGCGCCGTCAGCTGGCCGGGCCGGTGCGGTGGGTGGACGTGCTGGGCGCCGCGGCCGCGCACGCCGTGGACGGCTGCCTGGAGGTCGGCCCCGGCCGGGTGCTCAGTGGCTTCGCCAACCGCACCGGCGTCCACTCCGTGGTGCGCAGCACCCACGACGCGCGCCGGATCTTTGCACTGCTGCGCGAGCTCGGGCAGGAGCCCGCCCCTGGCGCCGCCGCCTGACCCGGCGCGCGGACCGCCCCCGGCCCGCCCCCACCACCCGCTCCCTCCGCCTCTCTCCCTCTCCCTTCTCCTTCTCCCTCCGCCTCTTCTCTTCCCTTCTCTTCCTCTTCCTCTTCTTTTTCCTCTCCCGTCCGTCCGGTGCGGGCCCCCGGGCCGGTACCGGCGGAACGACCCATCCGAAAGGCAGCCAACGGTGTCCGAAACCCTGACCCCCACCTCGACCGACTACTTCTCCGCGGTCCAGGCCGCCATCGCCGACGCCCTGGGCATCGACGAGGCCGAGGCCGTGCCCGAGGCGACCCTGCTCGGGCAGCTGGGTGCCGAGTCGATCGACCTGCTCGACATCCTCTTCCGTATCGAGCGCGCCACCAAGGTGAAGATCACCGTGGCCGACATCGCCGCCCTGCTGCAGGGCGGCATCCCCGACGAGGAGTTCGGCGACGAGAACGAGGTCGTCAACGACACCGGCCTCACCCACCTGGAGAAGGTCCTGCCGCAGTTCGACCGCAGCCAGCTCAGCGAGCCGCTGACCGCCGAGGGCGTGCTGGGCCTGTTCACCGTGCAGAACCTCACCGACCTGCTGACCGAGCGGGCCGCGGCCCAGCACGCCGCCTGAACCCCGACCCCTCCCCCCGGGGGCCGGTGGCGGTGCGGGCCAACGGCGTCCCGCACCCCCGCCGCCCCTGGCGCCCGCGCGGGCCCCGGCCGGCCACCGCCCCCTCGTAGCAGAAACGGGAAGAGACAGATGAAGCTGAAGGACCGCACCGCCCTGGTCACCGGTGCCTCACGCGGCATCGGCCGGGCCATCGCCCTGGCCCTGGCCGAGCAGGGGGCGGCCGTCGCCGTCAACTACCGCTCCCGCCAGGAGGACGCCGCCGCGGTCGTCAAGGAGATCGAGACGGCGGGCGGCCGGGCCGCGGCCGTCGGCGCCGACGTCGCCGACCCGCAGCAGGCCGCCCGCCTGGTACAGGAGGCCACCCGCCTCCTGGGCCCCCTCGACATCCTCGTCAACAACGCGGGCACCAGCGACGACGGCCTCATCTACGACGCGCCGCCGGACGCCTGGCTGAACGTCATGAAGACCAACTTCGGCGGCGCCTGGCACTGCACCCACGCCGTCCTGGAACAGTTCATGGCCCGCGGCGACGCCACCATCGTCAACATCTCCTCCGCGATGGGCGAACGCGGCTGGATCGGCCAGGCCAACTACTCGGCCTCCAAGGGCGCGCTGAACTCCTTCACCCGCTGCGCCGCCGTCGAACTCGCCCGCTTCGGCATACGGGTCAACGCGGTCCTGGCCGGGTTCACCCCGACCGAACTCGTGGACGGCGTGCTGCAGCGCGACGGCGGCAAGAGCATCAAGCGGCAGATCCCGCTGCGCCGGTTCGCCACCGCCGGCCAGGTCGCCGCGGCCGCGGTGTTCCTGGCCGGCCCCGACTCCGGCTACACCACCGGCGAACTGCTCTGCGTGGACGGCGGGTTCTCCGCCCAGCTGGGCATCGGCCGCCCGTAACGGACGCGTGAGGGAACGGGAGAAGAGACGACGATGCGATTCCATCTGATCGACCGGATCGAGACCTGCGCGCCCCGCGAGCACATCACCGCGCGCAAGGTCACCTCCGCCGAGGAGACCTACTGGCAGGACACCGGCGACGGGCCCGCGCTGCCCTTCGGGCTGGCACTGGAGGCCCTGTGCCAGTCCGCCACCTGGCTGATCATGCTCTCCACCGACCACCGGCTGCGCGCCGCGCTGCTGGCGGTCGGCGAGGCCACCGCGCACCGCCCGGTGCGCCCCGGCGAGGTGCTGCGCATGCACGCCACCGTCGAGTCGATGACCGAGGAGGCCGCCCTGCTGGACGGCACCGTCACCGTGGACGGCGAGAACGTCCTCGAGGCGAGCGGCATCCTGTGCGCGCTCATCGACGCCGAACGCCTCGACGACCCGGCCGCCACCCGGCGCATGGCGCACCAGCTGCAGGGCGGGGGGCCGGTGGGATGACCCGAGTAGCCATCACCGGCGTCGGCGCGGTCACCCCGCTGGGCAACGACGCCACCGCCACCTGGCAGGGCCTGGCCGCCGGCCGCAGCGGCGTCGGGCCGCTGACCACCTTCGACGCGGCCGGCTTCCCGGTGCGGATCGCCGCCCAGGTCAAGGACTTCGACCCGGCCGCGGCGATCCCGGCCCGCATCGGGCGCAAACACCTCTCCCGGGTGGGCCTGTTCGGTGTCGCGGCCGCCTGGGAGGCGCTGCGCTCCGCGCGGGCCGAGGACCTGGGGGAGGAGGTGTACGACCCCGGCGAGCGCGGGGTGGCGATGGGCGCGAGCGTCGGCCGCCCCGAGCTGCAGGCCCTCCTGGACGTCGGCCACCTGCGCGCCACCACCGGCCGCGCGGACGCGTTCTTGTGCCACCCGCCGGCCGTCACCCTCACCGACGACCAGAACGTCCCGCTCAGCGCGATGGCCCGGATGATGTCCGCGACCGGGCCGATGATCGGGATCTCCACCGCCTGCTCCGGCTCCGGGCACGCCATCGGGGAGGCCTACCGCGCCATCCAGGAGGGCGACGCCCGCCTGATGGTCGCCGGCGGCTACGACTCCCTGACCACCTGGCTCGACCTGCTGGGCTTCAGCCTGCTGGGCGCGCTGACCGACCGTCACAACGACGATCCCGAGCACGCCTCGCGGCCCTTCGACGCCGACCGCTCCGGCTTCGTGATCGGCGAGGGCGCCGTCGCCGTCGTCCTCGAGGACCTCGACGCCGCCCGCGAGCGCGGCGCGCCCGTTCTGGGCGAGGTCCTCGGCTACGGCTCCACCCTCAACGCCTGGCGCATCACCGACTCCCCGCCGGACGGCTCCGGCGCCGTCCAGGCCATGGAGGCGGCGATCGGCGAATCCGGGCTGGGCACCGCCGGCATCGACTACGTCGTCGCGCACGGCACCAGCACCCACGGCAACGACCAGTCCGAGACGGTCGCCATCAAGAAGGTCTTCGCCGACGACGCCCGCCGTCTGGTGGTCAGCGCCCCCAAGTCGATGGCCGGCCACCTCACCTCCGCCAGCCTGGGCCTGGGCGTGCTGGCCGCGCTCGGCGCGATCCGCCACTCCCTGGTCCCGCCCACCGTCAACCTCGAGCGGCCCGACCGCGGCCTGGACCTCGACTACGTGCCGCACACCGCCCGCCCGATGCCGGTGGCGGCGGCCCTGATCAACGCGTTCGCGTTCGGCGGCAGCAACACCAGCCTCGTCGTCGGCGCCCCGCGGGAGGACACATGACCACCACCGTCCCCACCGCGGGACCCACCCCCACCCCCGCCACCGCTTCTGTCTCCGGTGCGGGCTCCGCGACGGTCACGGCCGGCCCCGTTGCCGCCGCCGTGCCCGGCGGCGGCCCGGGCGGCTTCGACCGGCTGCTGGAGGCCGTCGTCGGCGAGCGGGCGGCGGCCGTGCGCAACGTGCCCGCCACCCTGACCTGCTTCACCGACCACTTCCCGCGCCACCCCGTCCTGCCCGGCGTGCTGCTGCTGGAGAGCATGGCCGCGCTCGCCCGTACCGCCGCGGGCCCCGGCACCTGGCGCCTGGCCGCCGTGCGCGGCGTGCGCTTCAAGCACTTCGTCGGCCCCGGCGACCAGGTCCACCTCACCGTCGAGGTGACCGCTCACGGCCCGCACCGCACCGAGTGCCGGGCCACCGCCCGGGCCGGCGGCCGGGTGGTCGCCACCGCCCGCGTCCTGGCCCTGGTCAGCGACGAGACGACCCGGGAGGGCACAGCATGAGCGAGCAGCGCCGCCGCGTGATGGTCACCGGCATCGGCCTGATGACCGCGATCGGCCAGAGCGCCGCCGAGACCTGGCACAGCCTGCTGGAGGGCCGCTGCGGCATCGGACCGCTGCGCGCCTACGACCCCGCCCCGCTGCGCACCGGCATCGGCGCCGAGATCCCCTCCTTCACCCCCGCCCAGTGGGCCTCCCGCCGCACCCTGCGCATGCTGTGCCGCGGCGACCAGCTCGCCCTGGCCGGCGCCACCCTCGCCCTGCACGATGCGGGCCTGGACGACGGGAGCGACCTGGGCCACCGCGCGGGCCTGTTCCTGGGCAGCAACAAGGAAATGCCCCGCATGGACGAGCTCATCGCCCAGCTGCAGGCCGTGCGCGCCGACGACGGCACCCCCGACCTGCACCGGCTGGGGCAGAGCGCCTCCTCGGTGATCGCCCCGCTGTTCTTCGTCGAGGGACTGCAGCCCGCCGCCGCCTTCCACATCTCCGAGAAGTACGGCATCCGCGGCGCCAACGCCTACTTCGCCGGCACCGCCGACTCCGGCGCGATGGCGATCGGCCGGGGCATGCGCACCGTACGCCGCGGCGAGGCCGACCTCGTGCTCGCGGGCGGCTACGACGACGCCACCGGCTGGTGGGCGATGTCCAAGATGGACGGCCTGGGCGTCCTGAGCACCCGCACCGACCTGGGCACCGAGGCCTTCAGGCCCTTCGACCGCGACCGCTCCGGCTCGGTCTTCGGCGAGGGCGCCGCCCTCCTGGTCCTGGAGGAACGCGAACACGCCCTGGCCCGCGGCGCCCGCTGCTACGCCGAGATCACCGGCTTCGGCGCCGGCAACGACTGCGTCCGCCCGCCCAGCCCCCAGCCCCGCGCCCGCGGCCTGGCCCGCGCCATCGGCCGCGCCCTCGCCGATGCCCAACGGCCCTTCCCCGACGGCAGCTACATCGCCGCGCACGGCTGCGCCACCCTGCAGGGCGACGCCAGCGAGACCGTCGCCCTGCACGACGCCCTCGGCACGGCCGCCAAGTCCGCCCAGATCAGCAGCGTCAAACCGCAGACCGGACACCTCGTCGGCGGCGCCGGCGCACTGAACGCGGCCGTCGCCGCCCTCGCCCTGGACAGCGGCACCGTGCCCGCCACCCTCAACCTGCACCACCCCGCCGCCGAGTGCGACCTCGACTACGTCCCCCTCACCCCCCGCCACACCCGGCCCGACAGCGCCCTGGCCCTGGCCCGCGGCCTGGAGGGCCAGGCCGTCGCCGTCGCCCTGGGACGGACCTCATGAGCGACACACCCGCAACACCCGCCATATCCGAAAGGAGTGCGGCCTTGACATCTCCCCCAGCTGAAGCAGGGGGATTCTTCCCTCGCGGGTTGAGCTTTCTGCTTCTCAGACAGCAGCTGCCCCGAATCAACGGCGGGGGACGTGGGTACGCCCAGCAGTCTTACGCCAGCTCCACAGACCTGACATCCCGCCAGCCCGGCGGTAGGCCCGGCCAGCTTGGTTATCACCGGCTGGGCGTGGCAACGCTACTACATCCGCGGGCAGTTGCTGGTGAACGACGATCCGCCCTGGCGGCGAATCGGCTTTCCCTGCCCTGCTCCGCAGGAGTCCGTTTCCTCCCCGGCCTGAAGGCCGGGGTATCCACGGAGGAATCCAGATGACCGACGTCCACGACCGCGCCGTACGGCCGGACACCGCGGCCCGGTTCCGGACCGTGGTGGTCTGCGGTGTCGGCGCCGTGACCGCCCAGGGCGAGGGCGCCGCCGCGCTGTGGGAGGGCATCCGGGCCGGGCATTCGGCCATCGGCCCGGTCACCGGTATGCCGATGGACGGCTACGGCACGGCCATCGGCGGCGAAGTGCCCCCCCTGTCCCGGCCCGCCTACGACTACCTGGCCGCCTTCGGCGGCAGCGAGCGGGAACCGGCCGTCGACTTCGCGCTGACCGCCGCCGCCGAAGCCCTCCGGCAGGCGGGCCTCGCGGAACTGCCCGCCGAACGCTGGGGAGTGGCGTTCGGCTCCTGCAACGGCGGCCTGCGCAGCGCCGAGAAACTCGCCCGCCGCAGCCGCGAGGGCACCGCCCTGCCCGACGACGCCCTGCACTACCTGCTGGTCCCGCCGCAGGCCATCGCCGAGGCACTCAGCGCCGCCTTCGCTCTCAAGGGACCGGCCCTGTCCGTCAACACCGCCTGCGCCTCGGGCGCGCACGCCATCGCGCACGCCGCCGAGGCGATCGCCGCGGGCCGCGCGGACGCGATGCTCGCCGGCGGCAGCGACGCCTTCACCGAGACCGCGTTCGCCGGCTTCACCAGCCTCCAGTCGCTGTCCGCCAAACCCGCCGCCCCCTATTCCAAGGACCGCGACGGGCTGTCCCTGGGCGAGGGCGCGGGCATGCTGGTGCTGGCCGAGGAGTCGGTGGCCCGCGCCGCGGGTGCCCCCGTCCTGGCGGAGGTCCTCGGCTACGGCCTGTCCGCCGACGGCTACCACGCCACCGCCCCGCACCCCGAGGGCGAGGGCGCCGCCCGCGCCATCCGCGGCGCCCTGAAGGCCGCCGGCATCACCCCGGGGGACGTCGGCTACATCAACGGCCACGGCACCGGCACCCCCAAGAACGACTCCGCCGAGTCCAACGCGGTGCGCGCCGCGTTCGGCGAGGCCGCCCAGAAGACCGCCCTGAGCAGCTCCAAGTCGATGATCGGCCACCTGCTGGGCGCGGCCGGCGCGGTCGAGGCCATCGTCACCGTCAAGGCCCTGGTCGAACAGATCGCCCCGCCGACCGCCAACTTCACCGGCACCGACCCCAAGTGCGGCCTGGACGCGGTCCCCGACACCGGCCGCGAACTGGCCATGAACGCCGCCCTGTCCAACAACTTCGCCTTCGCCGGCGCCAACGCCTGCGTCGCCTTCGGCTGGCCCTCCGGACGGCGCTTCACCGTCCCCGCCCCGCCCGCCGCCGAGAAGGTCGTCATCACCGGCGGCGCCGCCCTCACCCCCGCCGGCGAAGGCATCGAGGCGCTGTGGGAGGCCTGGCGGCAGGGGCGGCGGCTGGGCGCCGACGAGGACGGCCTGCGCGTGGCCCGCGCCGTCTTCGACCCCGCCGCCCACATCGGCGCCCGCGACCGGCGCCGCATGGACCGCCTCTCCCAGCTCGCCGTCGCCTCCTGCCGCGCCGCCCTCGCCCACGCCGGCCTCAAGGCCGACGAGCACACCGGGGTCGTCCTGGGCACCGGACTGGGCCCGATGCGCAGCATCGAGGACTTCCTGCTGCCGGTGCTGGGCGGCTGCCCCGCCCACGGCAGCCCCGCCGTCTTCCCCAACACCGTCTTCAACGCCGCCGCCGGCCAGGTCGCCATGCACGTCGGCGCCAAGGGCCCCACCTCCACCGTCACCACCGGACATGCCGCCGGCGCCTCCGCCCTGACCGTCGCCCACGACCTGCTGCTGCAGCACCGCGCCGAGGCGGTGCTGTGCCCGGCGGTCGAGGACCTCTCCCCGGGCGTGCTGGCCGCCTACCGCGGGCTGCCGCTGTTCGACGACGCCGGCTACACCCTGGCCGAGGCCGGCATCGCCCTCGTCCTGGAACGCGAATCCAGCGCCCGCGCCCGCGGCGCCCGCATCCTGGCCGAGTTCGCCGGCCACGGCGCCGCCGGCGACGCGGCCGGCATCGGCCGCTGGAACGCCCAGGGCGAGGGCGTCGAGCGCGCCATGCGCGCCGCCCTCGCCCACGCCGGCCTCACCCCCGGCGAGCTGACCGGCATCTGGGCCAACGCCGCCGGCCTCACCCGCGCGGACGCCCCCGAGGCCCTCGCCACCGGCCGGCTGGCCGCCGAGGCCCGCTGCCCGGTGCACACCCCCAAACAGACCCTGGGCGAACCGGTCGGCGCGGGCGCCCAGATGGCCGCCCTCCTCGCCCTCACCGCCTGGACCACCCCGGCAGACGGGGTGGCGGCGGGGCCGGTGCTCATCAACAGCTCCTCGCTCGGCGGCACCCACATCAGCCTCGTCCTGCGTCCCGCAACGGAGAACTGACCATGCCCCACACCCCGGCCGCCCCGCCCGCCGAACCCCGCGCACGCCATGTCTCGGTCCTGGCCACCGGCGCCCACCTGCCGGGCGAGGCCCTCGACAACGACGCCCTGGCCCGCTTCTGCGGCCCGCTGCCCGCCGACGTCCTGGACGGCATCCAGGTCAAGCGCCGGCACTGGATGGTCGACCCGGCCACCGGCGCCCACACCACCAGCACCTCGCAGATGGCCACCGCCGCCGCCCGCCAGGCCCTCGAGAGGGCCGGCGTCCAGGCCGGAGAGATCGACCTGATCGTCCTGTCCACCGCCAGCCCCGACTACCTCCTGCCCGTCGCCGCCACCTACGTCCAGCAGCAGCTCGGCCTGGAGGACTGCGCGGTCATCGAGGTCCGCGCCGGCTGCGTGGGCGCCGTCCAGGCCCACGACATCGCCCGCCGCCTGCTCGCCGACGGCACCTACACCACCGCCCTGGTCATCGGCGCCGAGGCCGTCTCCCCGCTGCTGGCCCCCGTCTTTTTGGGCCGCGACCCCGAACGCGTACGCATGCGCGACCGGCTGACCGTCTACACCTTCGGCGACGGCGCCGGCGCCCTGGTGCTGCGCGCCGGCGAGGAGGGCTCCGCCCACGGCCGCCCGCGCCCCGTCTTCGCCACCCGCTCCCTGGGCGGCGCCCGCAAACCCGGCATGCTCATCGTCGGCGGCGGCACCGACGCCCCCCTCGCCGAACAGCAGCGCCGCCCCCGCCTGATGGACATCCGCCTCGACATCCCCGGCACCGCCCAGTTCGGCCCCCGCGTCTTCGTCGAGGGCATCCACGACCTGCTCACCCGCTCCCGCCTGGCCCTGGCCGACCTCGACGCGTGCGTGCTGCCCGAGGGCAACGCCGAGTACTTCGCCAGCGAGTACGCCGCCGCCGGGCTGTCGCCCGCCGACCAGGCCACCCTGAGCAAGACCATCGTGGAGAACCTCACCGACGTCGGCGCCACCGGCTCCGCCGCCGTCCCCCTCGCCCTCGACGCCGGCTGGCGCGAGGGCCGCATCCGCCCCGGCGACACGGTCCTGCTGCTGGCCATCGAGGCCAGCCGCTACCTGTACGCGGGCCTCACCCTCACCTGGGACGCCCCCTTCCCCGGCCACTGACCGCCCCGCGCCCCCGACCCGCCCCTGTGACCTGCGCCCCCGCACCCGCGGGACGCCGAGACCGAAGGACGAGAGAACGTGTCGATACAAGAGACGGAGCGCACCGCCCGCAGCGTGGAGGAACGCAACAAGAAGACCATCCGCCGGGTCTTCGACGCCTTCGTCAACCAGGGCGACTTCTCCGTCGTCGACGAGATCTACAGCCCCCACATGATCGACCACCAGCCGCTGCCCGGCGCCCCCGAAGGCCTCGAAGGCGTCCGCTACACCATCGCCGGCCTGCGCGAGGGCTTCCCCGACCTGCACGTGACCATCGAGGACATGAGCGCCCACGGCGACCACGTCGTCATCCACAACACCTGGCGCGGCACCCACCTCGGCGACTTCCTCGGCGCGCCGCCCACCGGACAGGCCATCGAGTTCACCGGCGTCGTGGTGTGGCGGCTGCTGGCCGACGGCCTGATCGCCGAACGCTGGGGCATCGGCGTGGAGTCCAACATGCTGGCCGTCCTCGGCCTGCGCCGGCTCGCCCCCGCCGCCCGCAACGGCGCCCGCGCCGCGGCCCGCCGCACCGTCACGAGCGCCGGCGCCCTGCTGCCGCTGCCGCCCGGCGCCGCCGGCGCCTGGCACGCCCTCCAGGCCGAGCTCGCCGGAGCACGGCTGCGCGCCTACGAGGCCTCCCGGCGCCGCGCGGGCATCCTCCAGGAGTCCTTCGCCCTCCAGCCCCTGGGCGGCCAGGACGTGCTGGTCCACCGGATCGAGGCCCGCGACCCGCAGGGCGCCGCCCGCCGGCTGGCGGCCTCCGCCGACCCCTTCGACTCCTGGCTGCGCCAGGAAGCGGCCGCGGTGCTGGGCACCGACCCGTGGACCCACCTCGCCGCCAACGCCGCCCCGGCGGGCCACACCTGGATGTCCGTCACCAGCGAACTGACCACCACCGACTGACCGCCAGCGAACTGACCGCCGCCGGCTGACCGCCAGCGAACTGACCGCCGCCGGCTGACCGCCGCCGGCTGACCGCCGCCGGCTGACCGCCGCCGGCTGACCGCCGCCGGCTGACCGCCGCCGGCTGACCGCCGCCGGCTGACCGCCGCCGGCTGACCGCCGCCGGCTGACCGCCGCCGGCTGACCACCAGCGAACTGACCGCCGCCGGCTGACCGCCGTCCGAGCACCGGGGGACCGGCACCCCACCACTTCTCTAGCAAAGACACCGACACTGTCACTGCTAGACGCTCACTGCTGGACGACAACCGCCCCGTGCACGGCTCAGGAAGGAACCGATGATGCGGCAACGAAAACTCGGCAGCCAGGGGCTGGAGGTCTCCGAGCAGGGACTCGGCTGCATGGGCATGACCTTCGCCTACGGGCCCGCCGACGACCGGGAAGCCCTGCGCACCGCGCACCGCGCCCTGGAACTGGGCGTGAACCTCCTGGACACCGCGGACTTCTACGGCCCGCACAGCAACGAGGAGTTCGTCGCCCGCGTCATCGCCGGCCGCCGCGACAGCATCACCGTCTCCTCCAAGGTCGGCAACGAAGTCACCGCCGACGGCACCATCACCGGCCGCCTCAACGGCCGCCCCGACTACATCCGCACCTCCATCGACGCCACCCTGCGCCGGCTGGGCACCGACCGCCTCGACCTGTACTACCTGCACCGCGTCGACCCCGCCGTCCCCGTCGAGGAATCCACCGGCGCACTCGCCGACCTCGTCACCGCCGGCAAGGTCCGCCACCTCGGCATCTGCGAGGCGTCCGCCGCCACCATCCGCCGCGCCCACGCCGTGCACCCGCTCACCGCCGTACAGACCGAGTACTCCCTGTCCACCCGCGACGTCGAGGCCAACGGCGTCCTTGCAGCCGTCCGCGAACTGGGCATCGGCTTCGTCGGCTACAGCCCGCTGGGCCGCGGCCTGCTCACCGGCGCCATCCGCAGCCTCGACGCCCTCGCCGCACACGACTTCCGCCGCGTCGTGCCCCGCTTCCAGCAGGGCAACCTCGAGACGAACCTGCACATCGTGGAGCGGCTGCAGGCACTGGCCGCCGCCAAGAACATCACCGCCGGACAGCTCGCGCTGGCCTGGGTGCTCGCCCAGGGCGACGACATCGTCGCCATCCCCGGCACCAAACGCGTCACCTACCTGGAAGAGAACCTCGCCGCCTGCGCCGTCGAACTGAGCGCGGCCGACCTCGCCGCCCTCGACGAGATCGCCCCCCACGGCTCCACGGCGGGCGACCGCTACCCCGTCGGTGCCATGGCCACCCTCGACGGCTGACCCCCGACCCCGGCCCCGGCCCGCGGGCCCTCGAAGGCGAAGTGAGTGCGTTGACTTCTCTCCCAGCTGAAGCAGGGGGATTCTTCCCTCGCGGGTTGAGCTTTCTGCTTCTCAGACAGCAGCTGCCCCGAACTAACGGCAAGGGACGTTGGTACGCCCAGCAGTCTTACGCCAGCTCCACAGACCTGACATCCCGCCAGCCCGGCGGTAGGCCCGGCCAGCTTGGTTATCGCTGGCCGGACGGCCTACAAACTACCAGTCTTCTGCGGGTCGTTGGCGGTGGACGCCGATCCGCCCTGGCGGCGAATCGGCTTTCCCTGCCCTGCTCCGCAGGAGTCCGTTTCCTCCCCCGCCTGAAGGCGGGGGTATCCACGGAGGAATCCCGATAACCATGGCGAACATCACGATCATCGGGGGCGGACTGGCCGGCCTGACCGCGGCGATCTCCGCCGCCGAACAGGGCGCCCGCGTCACCGTCCACGAGGCCCACTCCCACACCGGCGGCCGCGCCCGCTCGGCCGCCGGCCCCTACGTCACCAACGACGGGCCGCACACCTTCTTCGACAACGGCGACGCCTGGCACTGGCTGCTGCAGCGCGGACTGGCCGGCCGCTACGTGCGGCTGTCCTTCCACGAGTGGACCCGGATGCGCTTCCGCCACCAGGGCCGGCTGCGGATGACCCTGCCGTCCGGCTACATGAAGATGACCTGGCGCCACCGCGGCATCGAGGTCCCCGTCGACCGCTCCTTCCAGGACTGGGCCAGCGAACGCTTCGCCCAGCAGACCGTGAACGAGGCCCTCGGCTTCCTCGGCCCGATCCTCTTCGACGGCGACCCCGGACGCCTGTCGGCGGCCTTCGTGTGGGAGCGGCTGCTGCGCGTGGGCACCCCCCGCTTCCCGCTGCCCAGCCGCTACTTCATCGGCGGCTGGGGCGCGCTGATCGCCCGCATGGAACGCGTCGCCCGCGCCCGCGGCGTGGTCATCGAGACCGGCTCACGGCTGAGCGAACTGCCCGCCGGCGGACCGGTGATCGTGGCGACCTCGCTGGCCTCCGCACGCAGCCTGCTGAGCGACCCCGCCCTCGAGTGGCCCAGCGGCACCGCCGCCCTGCTGGACATGGCCGTCACCCACTCCAAGAAGGACGGCAACGTCTCCTTCGACATGGACGAGGGCGGCTTCACCTCCCAGTACTCCGACCACGACCCCTCCCTCGCCCCGAAGGGCCAGGCCCTCTTCCAGGGACAGATGCCGCTGCGGCCCGGCGAGTCGAAGGCCGACGCCCTGGCCCGGCTGGAGAAACTCTTCGACCTGACCACCCCCGGCTGGCGCAGCCGCCTGCTGTGGCGCCGCGAAGGCGTCTCCCGCGGCCGCACCGGCGCCCTGGACCTGCCCGGCCTCAGCTGGCGGGACCGGCCCGCCATCGACCGCGGGGACGGCGTGTACCTGGCCGGCGACAGCGTCGCCGCCCCCGGCATCCTCGCCGAGACCTCCATCAACAGCGCCCTGCGGGCCGCCCGACTCGCCGTGCACACCCGCCCGGCGGCACACCGCTCCGCGGCGCTCGGGCGATGAGTCCCCCTCCGCGTCCCACCCCACCCTGTTAGGGAGCGCAGCACATGAGAATCACCCTGTCCGAGCGCGGCACCCCGGACTGGCAGACCGCCGCGGACCTTGCCCGGCTGGTGTTCGCCAAGCAGTACCAGGCGAGCATCTCGCCCGACCCGGACGGCTTCCTCGCCTTCTTCGAGACCGCCGCCGACGGCCAGGAGGAAGTCCTCGCCTGCGCGGGCCTGTCCTTCCCCGAGGAAGAGAGCATCCTGCTCGAGCGCTACCTCGACGCCCCCGTCGAAGACGTCATCACCCGGGCCGTGGGCGCCCCCGTCAAACGCTCCCAGGTCCTGCAGATCGGCTCCATCGCCTCGGTACGGCCCGCCGCCGGCGCCGAGATCATCAAGGCGATCCCGCTGATCATGGCCTGCCTGGGCCGCCCGTACGCGGTGATGACCATGACCGGCCGGCTCGCCGCCCTCATGCAGCGCCTGGGCTGCGTCTTCCACCCCCTGGCCGACGCCAGCGCGGAACGCCTGCCCGAAGGCGAACGGGCCGCCTGGGGCTCCTACTACGACACCCGGCCCGTCGTCGGCTACGCCGAGGCCGCCGAGCAGTCCACCCTGCTGCTGGCCGCCATCGGCCGCTACTGCTTCACCTCGGTCGACATGCGGCTGCTGAGCAACCGCCCGCAGCAGGGGGTGCTCACCCGTGCCGCCTGACACCCCCACCCGCCTCTCTCTCGTCCAGGGGCTCCTGGAGCGGGCCGGCAGCGACGCCGTCATGGTCCGCGTGCTGGCCGCCGACGGCTCGGCGCCCGCCGCCTGGAGCTACCGCGACCTGACCGGCGCCGCCCTCACCCTGGCCGCCCGGCTCCAGGAACAGGCCCAGGCGCTGGGCCGGCCGGCCCGGGTGGGACTGCTCGCGGAGAACTCACCCGAATGGGTCGCCGCCGACCTGGCCGCCCTGTTCGCCGGCGCCGTCGAGATCCCCGTCCCCACCGCCTTCACCGCCCAGCAGGCCGCCTCCCTCCTGCAGAGCGCCGACCTGTGCCTCACCGACGCCGCGGGCGAAGCCGCCCTGGCCCGCTGGCGCACCAGCACCCCCCAGCCCGTCCTCCCGGACGGCTGCCCGGCCGTTGCCCTCGACCTGCCCGCCCTTACCCGCGCACCCCGCCCCGCCGCGCCCCCGCAGATCCCCGCACACGACCAGATCGTCAAGGTCATCCACACCTCCGGCACCACCTCCGCCCCCAAAGGCGTCCAGATCCGCCGGCACGGCCTGGACGAACTCCTCACCTCACTGCGCGCCCGCACCCGCCCGGAGATCTTCGAGCGCTACCTGTCCATCGTCCCGCTCAGCCTCCTCATCGAGCAGGTCGCCGGCCTCTACATGCCCTTCCTGGCAGGCGGTTCGGTGTCCTTCCTGCCGCCGGGCACCGCCCTGGTCGGCACCGCCGCCGACGCCGCCCCCCGCATGCTCACCCTGCTGCGAGCGGCCCGCCCCACCGCCCTGGTCGTGCCGCCCACCGTCGCCGGCCTCTTCCTCGCCCTGTGCGACCAGCAGCCCGCCGAGAGCGTCACCGAGCGCCACCGGCGGATCTTCGGACACGACGGGCCGGTCTTCATCGCCTGCGGCGGCGCCCCCGTCCCCCCGGAGATCCTCCAGCGCCTCGACGCCTACGGACTGACCGTCCACGAGGGCTACGGACTGAGCGAGAACTCCTCCGTGGTGTCCTGGAACTTCCCCGGCGCCGTCCGCTTCGGCACCGTCGGCCGCCCCCTGGACCACGTGCACGCCGAACTCGCCGACGACGGCGAACTCCTCATCCGCAGCACCTCCCTGTTCGCCGGCTACACCCGCGAGGACCCCTCCAGCGTCGTCGTCGACGACCAGGGCCGCCTGCACACCGGCGACCTCGCCGAGATCGACGCCGACGGCTATCTGCGGATCACCGGACGCAAGAAGAACCTCGTCATCACCGCGGGCGGCCGCAACGTGGCCCCCGAATGGGTCGAGGCCCGCTACCGCGAACTCGGCTTCGTCCGCGAGGCCGCCGTCGTCGCCGACGGCCTCGACCAGGTCCACGGCCTGTTCGTCATCGCCGCCGGCCTCGACCCCGCAACCGCCCGCCGCGAGATCACCGACTTCGGCCGGCAAAAACTCTCCGGCATCGAACGCGCCGCCGTCGTCCACCTCATGTCCGAGGACGACCCCGCCTACGCCACCTGCTTCACCGTCACCGGACGCCCCCGCCGCGACGTCGTGCGCGCGCACGTCCTCAAACAGCCCCCCACCCCGGCCCCCCGCGGCGGCGAGACCAAGGAGAAGGCTTGACATCTCCCCCAGCCGAAGCAGGGGGATTCTTCCCTCGCGGGTTGAGCTTTCTGCTTCTCAGACAGCAGCTGCCCCGAATCAACGGCGGGGGACGTTGGTACGCCCAGCAGTCTTACGCCAGCTCCACAGACCTGACATCCCGCCAGCCCGGCGGTAGGCCCGGCCAGCTTGGTTATCACCGGCCGGGCGTGGCAACGCTACTGCATCCGCGGGCAGTTGCCGGTGAACGACGATCCGCCCTGGCGGCGAATCGTCTTCCCCTGCCCTGCTCCGCAGGAGTCCGTTTCCTCCCCAGCCCGAAAGCTGGGGTATCCACGGAGGAATCCAGATGAGCACGGCTATGAAGACCACCCCCTACGGCACCGGCAGCGGCCTGCTGGTCGAACCCGCAGGCCCCGGCGGCCTCGACGGCATCGACCCCAAGGAACTGCGCGACCTTCTCTCCCAGGCCGGCTTCCTGCTGCTGCGCGGCTTCGGCGCGGACATGGACGCGTTCACCGCCCTGGTGCAGCACACCTCCACCTCCACCACCCTCGACCCCGCCCGCGACTTCTACTCCGAGGTCGCCCAGAAGGTCGACGCCGGCTTCGACGAGGTGGGCCTGCACACCGAGAACGGCAACAGCCCCTTCCGCTCCCACCTCGCCTGGTTCTTCTGCGAGAAGGCCGCCTCCTCCGGCTCCCAGACCACCGTCTGCGACGGCTACCGCGTCTGGGACGCCCTCAGCCCCCGGGCCCGCACGGCATTCGCGGCCCAGGACATCGTCTACAGCCGCTACGTCGCCGAGCCGCAGTGGCGGGCGATGGCCCACCACCTGCTGGGCCGCACCAAGCCCGCCGACGAGATCGGCGTCGAAGAACTCCTCGCGCTGGCAGGCCAGTTGCCGGGCACCGAGATCGTGCCGCAGGACGACGGCGGGGTGCGCTACTCCTTCACCACCCCCGCGGCCGGCACCACCGTGTTCGGGCCGCGCCCCTCCTTCGCCAACAGCATCCTGGGCCCCTCCTTCAACTACGAGAAGCCCACCATCACCTTCGCCGACGGCACCGCCCTGTCCCCGCAGCTGCTGGCCGAGGTCGAAGAGGTGACCGCCCGCCTCACCGAGAACCTCGACTGGCAGGACGGCGACGCCGCCGTCATCGACAACACCCGCGTCATGCACGGCCGGCGCGCCATCACCGACCCCCACCGCACCATCTACAACGCCCTCAGCTACATCGAGGCACCCGCCGCCTGACCGGGCCGCCCCTCCCGCCCCCACCCCGCCGACGCAACGCAAGAAGAAGCAGCAGGAGGAGGGGGGCAAGGGGGGGCGGGAGGCAGATCCATCCGAGAGGGAGCCATGACCACCGACCACACCGCCGCCCCCCGCACGACGGACACCGCACCCGCCGGCGCCGCAGCGGATCCCCGCCGCTGGCGCCTGCTCGTCTTCGTCGCCCTCGCCCAGTTCATGGTGCTCCTCGACACCACCGTGGTGAACCTCGCCCTGCCCGCCATCCAGGCCGACCTCAAGGCCGGCGCCACCGCCGTCGAATGGGTCCTGACCGCCTACATCCTGTGCTTCGGCGGCCTCATGCTGCTCGGCGGCCGCACCGCCGACCGCTGGGGCAGGCGCCGCACCTTCCTCCTCGGCGCCCTGCTGTTCACCGCCGCCTCCCTGCTGTGCGGACTCGCCCAGGGCGCCGGCCTGCTGATCGCCGCCCGCGCCCTGCAGGGCTGCGGCGCCGCCTTCCTCTCACCGGCCGCGATGTCCCTGGTCACCACCACCTTCCCCAAGGGCCGCGAACGCACCACCGCGCTCGCCGTGTGGGCCGCGCTGGCCGGCCTCGGCGGCACCCTCGGCGTCATCGCCGGCGGCCTGATCACCGACAGCCTCAGCTGGCGCTGGATCTTCTACATCAACCTGCCCTTCGGGATCGTCGCCGTCGCCGGCGTCCTGCTGCTGTCCCGGGGCCGCCCCGAGACCCGTATCCGCGGCTCGCGCCCCGACATCGCCGGCGCCGTCACCGTCACCGCGGGCCTGGCCGCCCTCGTCTACGCCATCGTCAACATCCAGGACCACGGCGCCGCCTCCACGCCCTACGTCCTGGCCCCGGCCGCCGCCTCCCTCGCCCTGCTCGCCGCGTTCGTCCTGATCGAACGCCGCACCCCCGACCCGCTGATGCCGCTGCACCTGTTCGCCACCCGCTCCCTGGCCACCGCCGGCCTGGGCCGCGTCCTGACCAGCGGCGTACAGGCGTCCGTGCTCTTCCTGTGCAGCTACTACCTGCAGCGCACCCTGGGCTACTCCACCCTCAGGTCCGGGTTCGCGTTCCTGCCGCTGGGCGTCGTCGCCATCCTCGTCACCGCCCCCGCCACCCGCATCATGCACAAGACCGGCCCCCGCCCCGTCTACCTCGCCGGCGCCGCAGGCTCCGTCCTCGGCCTGATCCTGCTCACCCAGGCCCCGCAGCACGGCACCTACCTAATGCACCTGCTGCCCGCCCTGCTCATCCTCGGCGCGTCCATGCAGTGCTGCGGCATCCCCGTCAACGTGCACGGCGTCTCCGACATCCCCGCCCGCCAGCAGGGCATCGCCTCCGGCGTCCTGGTCGCCGCCTTCCAGGTCGGCGCCTCCCTCGGCGTGGCCACCGTCGCCACCAGCGCCCTGACCCGCACCACCCACGAACTCACCCACCACACCACCCCCGCCCTGGCCTGGCTGGACGGCCTCCACCTCGGCTTCTGGATCGCCACCGGCATCGGCGTCCTCAACCTGCTCACCGCCTACTTCGGACTGCCCCGCCACCACACCGCCCCCGCCCCGGCCGGCCCCCGCACCGCCTGACCACCCCCCAACCCCCGACAGACACGGAGAGGCCCATGGCACGCCCCGGAGACACCCTCCACCTCGGCAAGGACAAGCTCACCTTCCTGACCACCGCCGCCGAAACCGACGGCGCCTTCGTCGAAGTCGAAGTCGAATACGCCCCCGCCGTCATCAAACCGCCCCAGCACTACCACCCCCGCCAGACCGAACACATGCGCCTCCAGAGCGGCCGCCTGAGCCTCCAGCTCGACGGCGTCCTGCACGAGTACGAACAAGGCGCCGACTTCTACATCCCGCCGGGCGCCGTCCACTCCATGTGGAACCCCGGCCCCGAACCCACCCGGGTCATCTGGCGCACCACCCCCGCCTACCGGACCGAAACCGTCTTCGAGACCCTCTGGGGCCTGACCAACGAAGGCCGGCTGCGCCCCGACGGCACCCCCCGCCTGCAGATGCCGCTGCTCGCCCTCGCCTTCCGCGACGAGTACCGCGTCGTCACCGGCCGCCCCTACCCCCTCGACACGGCCCTGTGCCTGCTGCTCTCCCCGCTCTCCCTGGCCTGCGGCTACCGCCCCACCTACCGCCCGCCCCAGAACACCGCGACCCTCCAGCCCACCGCCTGAACACACCGCCGCAGGCCCGGAGTTCGAGCCGGACCCAAGGGCGCAGCGAGCCGTGCGCCCTAGCGTCGGCCCCAACCGACAGTCGGCCGATGCGTGGAGGAATGGTCATGGCCACCGAAGCACACGAATTCACCCTGCCCGGCGCGGATCTCCCGCAGCCCGACGCCGAACTGCGCAAGAAGCGCGAGGCGGTCGTCCTGCAGCACACGGTCGCCGAGATCGCCTGGGACATCGACGGCGTGCTGGCCACCTTCCCGCGCGGCGGCGTCTACCGCATCCAGGCCTTCGAAGAGGGCCCGCTGATCGGCGAAGAAGCCATCAAGAAGGGCTACTTCGCCGACCTCAAGGCCGCCTTCCCCGACCTCGAGCACGAACTGCACCACGTGCACCACACGCCCACCGCCGTGATCCTCGAGGCACAGGCCCGCGGCAGGCAGCAGGCCGACTGGCGCGGCATCCCCAACCGCGGCAAGTCCATCGACGCCCCCGTCGCCGTCTTCTTCCACTTCGACGGCGACGTCCTCATCGACGAGACCCTCTACTTCGACATCGCCACCTTCCAGCGCCAGCTCGCCTGACCCTCCCCCCCCTTTTTCCACGGGCGCGGCGCGGGCGCGGGTACCGGTGTGGCCGGCACCCGCGCCCGCGCCGCGCCCGTGTGCCGAGCGGGGCTCGAGGAGGACTTGAGCAGGCGTCCGTAGCGTCGACGGCGCCGTACCGGCCCGCGCGCGGGCGCGGGCACCAGGGCGCCGCGGGCCGGACCGGTCACGGCGATGAGCATCTCGCACTGACCAGCCTCCAGAAAGGATGCTCGATGAGCACCGTCAACCCCCCATCCCCGGGCGGTGAAACCAGGAGGGTGGTCTTCTGGGCCATTCTCACCACCAGCCTCGCCTCGTTCATGGCGGGACTGGACAACCTCGTCATCATCACGGCGCTGCCCACCATCCGCGAGAAACTCGGCGGCAGCCTCACCGACCTGGAATGGACGGTCAACGCCTACACCCTGTCCTTCGCGGTCCTGATGATGTTCGGCGCCGCCCTCGGCGACCGCTTCGGCCGCCGCAAGGTCTTCAGCCTGGGCCTGCTGCTGTTCACCGCCGCCTCCGCGGCCGCCGCCCTCGCGCCCGGCATCAACGAACTCGTCGCCGCCCGCGCCGTCCAGGGCGTCGGCGCGGCCATCATCATGCCGCTGTCGGTGACCCTGCTGACCGCCGCCGTGCCCGCCGAGAAACGCGGCGCGGCCCTGGGCATCTGGGGCGCCGTCAACGGACTGTCCATCGCGGCCGGCCCGCTGGTGGGCGGCGCCATCGTCGAGCACCTGTCCTGGCAGTGGATCTTCTGGCTGAACGTGCCGATCGGCCTGGCGCTTGCCCCGCTGTCCTTCCGCAAGCTCGCCGAGAGCCGCATCGCCCACTCCCGCCTGGACGCCGTCGGCACCGCCCTGGCCAGCCTGGGCCTGTTCGGCATCGTGCTGGGCCTCATCAAGGGCCACGGAGACGGCTGGACATCCCCCCAGGTCCTGGGCGCGCTGATCGGCGGCACCGCCGTGATGGCCCTGTTCGTGGTGTGGGAGAACCGCACCGAACACCCGATGGTGCCGATGCGGATGTTCCGCAACCGCGCCTTCACCGCGATCAACCTGGCCGGCGCCCTCATGTCGGTCGGCATGTTCGGTGCGATCTTCCTGATGACCCAGTTCCTGCAGAACATCCAGGGCTACACCGCCATGCAGGCCGGCGTACGGCTGCTGGCCTGGACCGCCATGCCGATGGTGGTCGCCCCCATCGGCGGCATGGTCTCCGACCGCATCGGCGGCAAACCCGTGGTCACCCTCGGCCTCGCCATGATGACCGCCGGCATGGTCTATTGGGCCTTCGTCCTCAAGCCGGACGTCTCCTACGCCGCCCAGCTGCCCTCCCTGATGATCTGCGGCGCCGGCATGGCCCTGTTCTACGCCCCGCTGATGAACCTCACCATGGGCTCGGTCGCCGAACACGAACAGGGCATCGCCTCCGGCGTCACCGCCGCCACCCGCGAGGTCGGCGCCGCCCTCGGCGTGGCCCTGCTCGCCTCCATCTTCAGCGCCAACGGCGGCTACGCCTCACCGCGCAACTTCGTCGACGGCCTGGTGCCCGCCATGTGGGTGGGCGCCGCCGCGGTGGCCCTCGCCACCTTCGCCATGCTGGGGGCCCCCTCCCGCCGGCGCGCCGCCGCGAGCGCCCCCGTCGCACAGGCCGCCCCCGCGCAGGAGAGCGCACCGGCCCCCCTGCACTGACCTGGCGCCGGGCCGGCGCCACCCCACGGGTGGCGCCGGCCCGGCGCTATCCCGTGAACCGGCGCCCCAACGCCCCGACGAACCGAGGACGCGTGACTACTCCCCCTCGTGAACGAGGGGGCTTCTCGTCAAGCTGGTTGGGCTTGACGACGGGCCAGCCCGGCCCGCAGTACGTTGGAAGCCCCTACGACGTCGGCGTGTGCGGTGTGGCCGCAGGCCTGGCAGTGGAACTTTTCCTGGGTAGGCCGGTTCTCCTTGGCGACGTGCCCGCATTCGGGGCAGGTGCGGGAGGTGTTGCGGGGATCCACAGCGATCACTTCCCGTCCGGCACCTTCCGCCTTGGCGGCCAGGATCGCGAGGAACACCCCCCACCCGGCGTCGGCGATGCTTCGGTTGAGTCCGGCCTTCGCCGCGGCTCCGTTCGGGGCGTAGGTTCCGTCCCCGTTCGGGCGCGGCTCGGGGGCCTTGCTCATGTTGCGGATCTTGAGGTCTTCGTGCGCGATCAGATCGTTGTCGCGGACGAGACCGAGCGCGGTCTTGTGTGCGTGGTCGAGGCGTTGGCGGCGCACCTTGCGGTGCAGGGTGGCGACGCGTTCCACGGCCTTGCGTCGTCGCTTCGACCCGCGCTTGCTGCGGGCGAGGGCCTGTTGCGCTGCCTCCAGCTTTTTCGCGGCGTTGCGGCTGTGGCGCGGGTTGTCGACGTGCCGGCCGTCGGAGGTGGTCAGAAACGAGGCGATCCCCAGATCGATACCGACCACGGCTCCGGTCGCGGGGAGCGGTTCGGGCGGTGCCTGGTCGGCCGTGAGGATCACGTACCAGCGGCGCCCTTCACGCTTGACGGAAACGGTCTTGACCTTCCCGGCCACCGGCCGGTGCTGCTTGACCTTGACGTGCCCGACGCCCTGGAAGCGGACACGGGTCTGCGGATCGTGCGGCGTGGAGTCCCACCGGCAGCCGTCCCCGTCCTTGGGGAAGTCCACCGTGTCGAACCGGCGCACACCCCGGAACCTGGGGTAGCCGGGAGCCTCACCGGACTTGATGCGGCGGAAGAACGCGGTGAACGCCTTGTCCAGGCGGCGCAACGTCGCCTGCTGCGAGGAGAAAGACCACCGGCCCTGACGCTCCGGATCGAACGCCCGAATGTCCTTGAGCTGTCCGGACTGCTGGCCGTAGCGCACGGTCGTCCTCGACGCGTGCCGGTACGCGGACCGCCTCTCTTCAAGCGCCCCGTTGTAGAGGGAGCAGTGATCCCGCAGCATCTCGCCCAACGCCTGGGTCTGACGCATGGTCGGATACAGAAGGAACTTGTACGCGCGGATCAATGGAGTCACCCCCTCCAACTCGTGTGATCAACGTAGTGCACGCCACTGACAACGGCGGTCCGCCTAGCGGCGAATCGCCGCCCCTTGCCCCGCTCCGCGGGAGCTTCGTTTCACCCCCCGGCTGAAGCCGGGGGTACCCACGAAGGAGACAGGATGGCCATTGAGGAGATGAAGGTCCGCGACGCCTTCCGGATCACACCGTCGCAACTGCCGGACAACCGGGGCCTGTTCTTCGAGGCCTGGCGGCTGGGCGGCCTCACGGCGGCCGGCGGCCAGCCGTTCACCGTCCGGCAGGTCAACTTCTCCGTCTCCCGCCGCAACACACTGCGCGGCATCCACGGCACCACCCTGCCGCCGGGCCAGGCGAAGCTGGTGACCTGTGTGCGCGGCGCCGCCCTGGATGTGGTCGTCGACCTGCGCGTCGGCTCCCCGACGTTCGGCATGTTCGACACCACCCTGCAGGAAGCCGGCTCCGGCATCGGCGTCTACCTTGCCGACGGCCTCGGCCACGCCTTCCTCGCCCTGAGCGACGACACCTGCATGAACTACCTGTGCTCCGAGGAGTACGTGCCCGGCACCATGGTCGACATCCAGGCCCTCGACCCCGACATCGGCATCCCCTGGAACACCACCGGACAACTCATCCGCTCCGACAAGGACACCCACGCCCCCACCCTCTCCGAGGCCGCCGCCCGCGGCCTGCTGCCCACCTACGAACAGGCCCTCGCCTCCTACCAGCCCGCGGCCCCCGCCGGCCCCCGCCCGTAACCTGACGGGTGACGCCGGCAGCGGGAGGTGCGGTGATCGAGTGCGTCCGGGCGGTACTGGTCACGCCCGCCGGCCGGCTGCTGCTGATCCGCCGCACCTGGCCGGGCGCCACGCCCTACCGGGTGTTCCCCGGCGGGCACGTCGAACCGGACGATCCGGGCCTGCGCGCGGCCCTGGTCCGTGAGATACGCGAAGAGACCGGCGCCGAGCCGCAGATCACGGGCCTCCTGCAGGTACTGGCCGACGCACACCAGCGCCAGTACTTCTACCTGGCCCGCATCGGGTCATGGTCCGAGGCGGACCGCACCGGTCCGGAGTTCGCCGACCCGGACCGCGGCGAGTACCGGCTCGAGGAAGTCCCGCTGAGCATCCGGGCGCTCGACGCCCTCAGCCTGGAGCCGGAGGAGATCGCCGCACTGCTGCGCGCCGCGGTGACGGCCGGGACCGATCTGGCCGCCCTGGCGGATCCGGCACGGTGAGTCCGGCGGCCGGCACCAGGAACCCCTGCGCCAGGAGGCTGGCCGCCGACGGCCGCCGGGTGTGAACCGGCCTGCCCCCTCCGCAGGTTGGAGCGAGCCCGGCGCAGGGCTTCACATGATTTCTCTCGCGGCCCGGCGGATCTCTGCTCACCCCGGAACCGGGGGCGCGGAGAATCAGGTTGATCAGCATCCGGCCAGTCGATCAGGCGCGGACCCCGCACGCTGTGGCGGAGGCCAACAGTTCCGCGGGCGGGAGGCGAGGGGGGCGTCAACTTCTGCCCGCCCGGGGAGTGCGGCCGTGCAGGGGCACCCGCCATCGTGATCTTGCAGGGTATCCCCGGCTTCAGCCGGGGAGGGAATGCATCCTAAGACTGCTCTGACCTGCACTTTAGAGCTTCTGCTGCTCGATGTACTGACGGATTACCGTGAGCGGTGCGCCACCGCACGAGCCTGCGAAGTAGGAGCGGGACCAGAACACCGAGCCCATGCCGATGCGGTTGATGCGGCCGGTGTACTCGGCTCGCAGGTAGCGGGAGCTGACGCCCTTGAGGCTGTTGATCAGCTTGGACAGGGCGATCTTCGGCGGGTAGTGCACGAGCAGGTGGACGTGATCAGCCTCGCCGTTGAACTCCCTCAGCTCCGCCTCGAAGCCGGCGCACACCTCCCGCATGATCTCCTCGCACCGCTTCAGCATGGCGTCATCGAAGACACCGCGCCGGTACTTGGTGACGAACACCAAATGAGCGTGAAGGTTGTAAGTGACATGACGACCGGTGCGGATATCGGGGTTTGCTTCCCAGCGAGGTGACATACACCAAGAGTAGTATGATCTTCGAAGCTGACTAGGAAGGGGGTGGGCCGGATGATCCGTGCGTACAAGTTCCTCATGCGGCCCACCCAGGGCCAGCAAGGCGCGCTTGCCGAGATGCTGCGTGACCACTGCTCGCTCTACAACGGGGCGTTGCAAGAACGCCGCGACGCCTACCGGCACGCGAGCAAGACGACTGTGCGCTACGGGCAGCAGTCCGCGCAGCTCAAGGACATCCGGGCCTTCGATCCGGAGCGTCAGGGCCGCTGGTCCTTCTCCTCTCAGCAGGCCACCTTGCGGCGCCTGGACAAGGCGTTCGCCGCGTTCTTCCGGCGCGTGAAGGCCGGGGACAAGCCGGGCTATCCGCGGTTCCGGTCGGGGAAGCGGTTCGACACCGTGGACTTCCCGAAGGACGGCGACGGCTGCCGCTGGGACTCCACCCCGCACGATCCCGTCACCCGCGTGCGTCTCCAAGGTGTCGGCCACGTCAAGGTGCACCAGCACCGGCCGGTAGCCGGCAAGGTCAAAACGATCTCGGTGAAGCGGGAAGGCCGCCGCTGGTACGTCATCCTGACCGCCGACCAGGCCCAGCCCGAACCGCTCCCGGCAACCGGCAGCGTGGTCGGCGTCGACATGGGCATAGCCAACTTCCTTGCCGACTCCAACGGCGAGTTCGTGCCCAACCCCCGTCACGGGGCGAAGGCCTCAGCGAAGCTCGAAGTTGCACAGCAGGCCCTCAGCCGGTGCAAGCGCGGCTCGAAGCGCCGCCGCAAGGCCGTGGACACGGTGGCGCGGCTACACCGCAAGGTCCGCCGCCAACGCCTCGACCACGCGCACAAGACCGCGCTTGACCTGGTGCGTGAGCACGATTTCGTTGCGCACGAAGACCTCAAGATCCGGAACATGAACAGGGCCCCCGCACCCAAGCCCGACCCCAACCAGCAGGGCAGCTTCCTGCCCAACGGGGCCAGCGCGAAGGCCGGGCTCAACCGCTCGATCGCCGATGCCGGATGGGGGGTGTTCCTCGCGATCCTGGCCGCCAAGGCGGAAGGAGCCGGACGGCAAGTGATGGCGGTGGACCCCCGCAACACCTCCCGGACCTGCCCCGAATGCCGGCACGTCTCAGCGGAGAACCGGCCCACTCAGGAAAAGTTCCACTGCGTCTCGTGCGACCACACCGCGCACGCGGACACGGTGGGCGCGATCAACGTTCTACGGGCCGGGCTGGTCCGGCGCGACGCCACACTGGCATAGCGAGAAGCTCCCTCATTCATGAGGGGGAGGAGTCACTTCTGTTGAAAGTGCGAACCGATGTGCTCCGGTCGCCGATCGGGGGGCACCGACCTAACCTCGGTTGAGGCCGACAGTGACCAATGGGGCAGTTGTTCAAGATGGGAGAACATCGTGAATGCCACATTCCGCAGCCACTGGGGGCGCACCTTCGCCGTAGGAACCCTGACCGCAGCCCTGCTGTCCGGGGGGACAGCGGGCGGTACCGCGATAGCGGCCACCGGATCCCAGCATCCGGCCGCACCCGCGGCGACACCTTCGGCATCGGCGCCGGAGACGTCGAAGACGACGACCACCGCGCCGGCGCCGACGACGACCGCCAAGCCGTCGCCTACGACGACCACCAAGCATTCGCCGAAACCGTCGCCGACGAAGACCCACAAGTATTCGCCGAAGCCGACTCCGACGAAGACGCACAAGTACACGCCGAAGCCGAAGCCGAAGCCGACTCCGACGAAGACCCACAAGTACACGCCGAAGCCGACGAAGACGGCGCACCCGACCATGACCGCCAAGCCGACCAAGACCTCCTAGCCCTGACCGCCGGGGCACGTGACACGCCCGCGCCCCTGAGGCGCGGGCGTGTCCGTCGGAGACTTTGCCCTCCCCTCCTCGCACAACCATCCGGCGTCCGGTACGTCTGATGCGGTATGAGGGCGTGGTGGGCGGACAGGAAGCGGCGGTATGCGGCCGTGGTGTGTGCAGTGGTACTGGCGGCGGCCGGGGCAGGCGCCGTCGCCCTGAAAGCCCGTCACCCGGCGCAGGCGCCCGGGGCCGTGCTGACGTTCCGGTCCGTGCTGAACACGTTCTACCTGCCGCGCTACACCGCGCCCGGCCATGCCCCCTGGGCCCCCGAATACCGGATCCGCCTGGCCGCGGCCGCGGCCCCGTCCGGCGGGAGCCAGGGGGCCGCCAGGCAGGTCGAGGCGGATTTCGACCTGTCCGTCTTCAAGGGGAAGGCCGACATCTGGGGGGAGAACAAGGGCTACGGCTGCGCCCGGTCGGGCTTTCGCGTGACCTGCGCGCTGCCGGACATCAAGTACGGGGAGGGAGCTGATTTCCTTCCCTTCCAGGTGAAGCCGAAGCCTGGTACGGCCTTGGGCCCGGCCGGGTCCATCGTGGTGACCGTGCACAGCGCCGACGCGCCCACCATCCAGCACACCACCCGTGTGAGGGTCGGCTCGCCGTATCTGACCACCCGGAACAGGAAACTGACGGGGGTGCGCCCCGGGGGCGAGGTGGGGCTGACACCCGCCTTCGGCAACCGGGGGGACACCGGTGTCGACGGTGGCATCACCGTCATGGTGGTGGCGGACGGCAGCACCCTGCTGCCCCGGTACGGCAACTGCCGCTACAACAAGGCGGCAGCGGCCACCGAGGCACAGTGCGACTTTCCCGGCCCGCTGCCCGCGGGGACGGCGTACGAGACGGACCATCCGGTCATCGCCGTGACCGGCCAGGACACGAGGAGCGGCAGCCTGCACTACAGCGTGTGGCCCACCGCCGATATCGACGGTCCGTCACAGCTTCCCGGGCGGGCTGTGCGCGGCACCGGTGAAGTGCTGCGGCTTCGGCCGGTGGACGGCGGCGCGTTCACCGGGAGCGAGTCGTACAGGAGCCGGGGAGCCGCCGGGGCGCTGGACTTCGAGACCACGCGGGTCGACGACGTGGAGGCCGTCGGTTTCACCATCCGGGGCAGGGTGGGCGAGGAGGTCCGGACCGAGGTGCCGTATCCGAGGGGCTACCGGGGCGACACGATGTGGGTGACGCTCCCCGACGGCGTCAGCCTCGTCACCCGGCCACCGCAAGACCTGCAGAGCGAGGACTCCTACTGCCGAAAGGGCTCGGCGAAGGGCGGTCCCGTCGCCTGCGGGCCGGGGGCCGAGCCCTACGCCGTCGTCCTGCTGGTGCGTATCGACAAGCGCGTGGAAGGGGCCCGCGGCAGCGTCACGGCCCCGTCTGATCCCGCCGCCGACCCAGACCAGGACAACAACACAGCCCCGGTGACCGTGGAGTACATCCCTTGACGCCTCCCCCGGCTAAGACGCCGTTTCTGATGGCTGGCCTCTCTCGTTGGTCAGGGCATGGCAAGCCTTGTCGAGCGTCTGGTGCCAGATGAGTTGTGGGTGTTGTTCCGGCGGGTGGTGCCGCCGACTGAGGTCATCCGTCCGCAGGGCGGAGGCAAGCGGCGAGCGGACGACCGTGAGGTGCTGGCCGGGATCGTCTTCGTCGCGACTTCGGGTTGCACCTGGCGGCAACTACCGCCGGTGTTCGGCCCGTGCTGGCAGACGGTCTACCGGCGCTTCGCGCAGTGGAGCCGGGTGCGGGTGTGGGCTCGGCTCCACCGTGTCGTGCTCGACGAACTCGGCTCCCGTGGTGAGCTGGACTGGTCTCGTTGCGCGATCGACTCCGTCAGCGTTCGGGCCGCAAAGGGGGGCTTCTGACGGGACCGAATCCGACCGACCGCGGCAAGCTCGGATCGAAAATCCACTTGGTCACCGACCGGAACGGTCTGCCGCTGTCGCTCGGCATCTCCGGAGCCAACCTCCACGACAGCCAGGGCCTGGAGCCGCTGATCCGCGGCATCCCGCCCATCCGGTCCCGCCGCGGACCACGCCGCAGGCGGCCTGCCAAGCTTCACGGTGACAAGGGGTACGACTACGACCATCTGCGGCGATGGCTCCGAGCACGTGAATCATGCCGCGCATCGCCCGCAAGGGAATCGAGTCTTCGCAACGACTGGGTCGGCATCGCTGGGTCGTGGAGCGGACAGTGTCCTGGCTGGCAGGATGTCGCCGCCTGCACCGCCGCTACGAACGCAAGCCCGAGCACTTCCTCAGCTTCGTCGGTATCGCTGCCACCCTCATCTGTCATCGGCGCCTCACCGCAGCCTGATCGGCGACGGCACCGATAGCCTCGGCCGCGTGATCGATGAAGCAACCCAGTGGCGTCGGTTCGCCGCGCTCCTGCCACCCGCTCGCGCCGCAGAAATTGTGGACTGCTGGGACATCGGGGAGCAGGAGGCCGGACTCGACAGGCTCGTTGTCGGCCTTCTGGACCATCAGGTGCCGATCAGCGAGACCGTGCGAGCCGAGATCGCTGTGGCGGCCGAGGTCTGGGGCATGTGGACTGCACTCGCTCCCGGCCTCGCCCGATGCCTCGGCGACCACCACGACGATCCCAGGCTGAGGCTGATTGAGCATGCCGACACCGTCCCGTTGCCCGGATCCTCCGTCGGGACCGACACGACACTGGCTGATCTCCTGGTTGTCCCGTGGATCGCCTGTACACGTTGTGGCCAGGTGCTCGCACGTGCGCACGCTCAAGAACCATGGGGTGACCTGTCCTACCTTGCAAAGCACTATGTGCTGTTCGTCCCCGGGCGGAGCACGTCGACAAGACTGTTCGCTCCTGACTCGGCATGGGACGCCTTGACGGACCTGCGCATGTCCTGCGTCGATGCATAGGCACCCGTCTCGAGAGCCATACGACCATCAGAAACGGCGTCTAATACTGCAACGGTCTTTGCCGTGACTGCTGGCCAGTTCGGTCGTTGGTGTGGTTATGGGTGGGGACCTTGCTGATGTCAGGCTGTGGGCGGGTGAACTGGAGGCTCTGCATGAGCGGTTCGTGCACCGGTTCAATCGGGAGGAGCCGCGCCAGTCGGCGTTGGCCTATATGCGGGGCCTGATCGCCCCGCTGCAGCGCAAGAACGGCTGGACCCTGGCTGAGGAGGCCGGCCATGCCGGGCCGGATCGCATCCAGCGGATGCTGAACCGGATCGAGTGGGACGCCGACGAGGTCCTCGACGACGTGCGCCGATACGTGGTCGACAACCTCGGCGACCGGGATGCGGTGCTCATTGTCGATGACACCGGCTTCCTGAAGAAGGGCACTCGCTCGGCCGGGGTGCAAAGGCAGTACTCCGGCACTGCGGGCCGCACGGAGAACTCCCAGATCGGCGTCTTCCTCGCCTACGCCACTGGCCGCGGACGCACGCTGATCGACCGCCGTCTGTATCTGCCCACCTCATGGACGGACGACCGGGAACGCTGCCGCCGGGCCGGTATCGACGACAGTGTCGCCTTCGAGACGAAGGTGGCCATGGCCAAGGCGATGGTCCGCCGGGCCATCGCCGACCGGGTCCCGTTCGGGTGGGTGACGGCGGACGCCGCTTACGGCTTCAGCAAGGGCTGGAGGTTCGAGCTGGAGCAGGCCGACGTCTTCCATGTCATGGCCACCACCCGGCACGACACCGTCGTCACCCGCTGGTCCATCGACCACCCCGTGCACGAGCTGTTTCCCGGACTGCCACGGCAGAAGTGGAAGCGCCGCTCGTGCGGGCAGGGAGCCCACGGCCATCGGATCTATGACTGGGCCCGCGTCGAGGTCCGGCCCTGGCACCGCGAGGACCGCCGCCACTGGGTTCTCGCCCGCCGCAGCGTGAGCAGGCCCGAGGAGATCTCCTACTACATCGCCTACTGCCCGGCCGACACCACGCTGGACGAACTGATCCGCATCGCCGGAAGCAGGTGGGCAGTTGAGGAATGCTTCCAGACCGCGAAACAGGAATGTGGCCTCGATGACTACCAGGTCCGCCGCTACCCCGGCTGGCACCGCCACATGACCCTGGCCATGGCCGCCCACGCCTGTCTGACCGTCCTGCGGGCCCGACAGCTGGACATGGAGAAAGCAGAAACGGATCCTCCCAGCTCATCCACCTCAGCCTCGCCGAGATCCGACGCCTGATCACCCGACTCGCCAACCGCCGCCCCACCCCGGTCAACCACATCCTGCACTGGTCACACTGGCGACGACGACGCCAGCACCAGGCCCGCATCAGCCACTACAAACGACGCGGACACAGCCCCTGAAAACTGCCCACCACTCAGCACAAACACCGTTGCAGTACTAAAGCAGGGGGATTCCTAGCTCACGTCGCCTGCCCCCCCCGGCGGGGGTGCAGGTCTTGCACGATCAGCACTAGCCGGGTTGCAGACCAGCCCGGACCAGCATCACGCGGGCGGAGTTCTTGTCCCGAGGGCTCACGACTCCGCACGCGGTGCAGGTATACGTCCTTTCGGAAAGAGGTAGTGCGTGCTTGGTTCTCGCTCCGCACTGCGCACAGTCCATCGTGGTGTGCGCGGGGTGTACCAGATACACGGTCCGGCCGTGCTTGCGGGCCATCAGCGTCAGGACACCGCCCGCAAGTGGGCCAAGAAGATCGTCCGCGACCATGACGCTTTGGCCGTGGAGGACTTCCGCCCCAAGTTCCTCGCGAAGTCCACCATGGCCCGCAAGGCCGCTGACGCCGCGATCGGAGCGACGAAGGCCGCGTTGGTCGAGGACATCATCCGCTGGTAGTGGGCCAGGCGCTGGGCGGCGTTCTTCCCGTGCTGGGGGTGGGGAAGGTCGTGTCCGTCGCTGGTGGTGGTCGCGGTCTCCGTGACACCCCAGTCGATACCGATCACCGCGCCGGTCTCCGGCGGGGCCTCGGTCACGGCCGGGACGACAAAGGACGCGTACCACGCTCCGGTGCCCTCGCGGTACACACGGACGCTGGACGGAGGTTCGGGCAGGTCCCGCGACCACACCACCGTCACCGCGATGCCCCCGGCCAGGTGCAGACGACCGCTTTTGAGACGGAAGCCGCGCCGGGTGTAGTTCAGGCTGGGGGCGTCCTGGTGCTTTTTCTTGTACCGGGGCATACCGGCCCGCTGCCGCATCGGCAACCGGGCCTTGATGTCCTTGAGTGCTTTGGCCCGGGACTTCGCGAAGTCGCGTATCAACTGCTGCTGAGGAACCGAGGAGCCTTCACGCAGCCACAACATTGCGGTGCGGGCCTGCGTCAGCATCCTGTCCAGCCGTGCCGGACCGCACTTCTCCCCGTCCCGGTGGGCCTTCTTCGACCGGGCGCAGCATTCGTTCCACAACCACCTGCAGCGCGACCACTCCGCCTCAAGAGCCGTGCGGGCGCCAGAGGAGACACGCAGGCGATAGGTGTAGCGGGCGTGCCCGTCACCTACCGACTCCTGCGCGATCGCCGCCATGACATCAACCTATCCGGGACGACTGACAGTTGAGACCTCCCGACCGGTGCGGACTGCCACACCGCCATAGCGGATGGACGCCGAATCGCCCTGCCGGCGCTTCAGCCACCCTTGCCCTGCCCCGCAGGAGCCCGATTCCTCCCCGCCCTAAAGGACGGAGCACCCTCGGAGCAACTCGGTGACCGTCCCGTGCCGCAACGGGCGCCCGGTCATCCGAACTGGCCGGGCTGGTAGTCGCCGGCGGGCTGCCGGACGAGGACGTTCACGCGGTTGTAGGCGTTGATGAGGGCGATGAGGGAGACCAGCGCGGCGAGCTGGTTCTCGTCGTAGTGCTTGGCGGCGTTCGCCCAGGCCTCGTCCGTGACCCCGCCGGCCGCGTCCGCGATGCGGGTGCCCTGCTCGGTCAGCTCCAGGGCGGCGCGCTCGGCGTCGGTGAAGACCGTGGCCTCCCGCCAGGCCGCGACCAGGTGGAGGCGCACCGCGGTCTCCCCGGCGTGCGCGGCGTCCTTGGTGTGCATGTCGGTGCAGAAACCGCAGCCGTTGATCTGGCTGGAGCGGATCTTCACCAGTTCCTGCGTCGCGGCCGGCAGCGCCGAGTCCGAGACCGCCTTGCCTGCCGAGTTGATGTGCCTGAGGACCTTGCCTGCGACCGGGTTGCCGAAGAGGTTCAAGCGGGCGTCCATGGTGAGCTCCTGTGTCGTTGCCGGTGGTTACACCTTCCTGACGGATCAGCCCGGCAGGATGTGACAGCACCGGAAAAAAAGCGCGTCTTCTCCGGGCCCGGTGCCGCCCCCGGGAGCGTGCTCACCGGCTCAAAGGGCGGCCTTGTGCTTCAGGGGCTCCCACCAGGCGCGGTGGTCGCGGTACCAGGCGAAGGTCTCGGCCAGGCCCTGGGTGAAGTCCTTGCGGGGGCGGTAGCCGAGCTCGCGGGAGATCTTCGTGCAGTCCACCGAGTAGCGCAGGTCGTGGCCGAGCCGGTCGGGCACGTGCTCGACGCTGTCCCAGCCCGCCCCGGCGAGGTCGAGCAGCAGGGTGGTCAGTTCCTTGTTGCTCAGCTCGGTGCCGCCGCCGATGTTGTACACCTCGCCCGGCCGGCCGCCGGTGCGCACCAGTTCCAGGCCCTGCACGTGGTCGTCGATGTGCAGCCAGTCCCGGACGTTGAGCCCCTCCCCGTACAGCGGGACGCGGTGTCCGTCGAGGAGGTTGGTGACGAACAGGGGGATGACCTTCTCGGGGAAGTGGTGGTGGCCGTAGTTGTTGGAGCAGCGGGTCACCCGGACGTCCAGGCCGTGGGTGCGGTGGTAGGAGAGGGCGACGAGGTCGGAGGAGGCCTTGGAGGCGGCGTAGGGGGAGTTGGGGCGCAGCGGGTCGCTCTCGGGCCAGGAGCCCTCGGCCAGGGAGCCGTAGACCTCGTCGGTGGAGACGTGCAGGAAGCGGGCCGGGCCGCCGGGCCGGCGCAGCGCGGCGTCCAGCAGGGTCTGGGTGCCCAGCACGTTGGTGGTGATGAACTCGGCGGCGCCGAGGATGGAGCGGTCGACGTGGGACTCGGCGGCGAAGTGCACGATCTGCTCGTGGCCGGCGACGAGACCGGCCACGAGGCGGGTGTCGCAGATGTCGCCGTGCACGAAGCGGAAGGCGGGGTGGGAGCGGACCGGGTCGAGGTTGGCGGGGTTGCCGGCGTAGGTGAGTTTGTCCAGGACGGTGATTTCGATGTCGCCGGGGCCTGCCGGGCCGAGCAGGGTGCGTACGTAGTGCGAGCCGATGAACCCCGCTCCGCCGGTGACGAGGATGCGTGTGGTGGTCATCTGATCCCTCCGTGGATGCTCCGCTTTTCGGGCGGAGAGGAAACGGACTCCTGCGGAGCCGGGCGAGGAGCGACGTGAACGCGGCGAAGAACCTTCTGGCTGCCGGGCGGGCAGTGTCCGGGTGTGGAGCTGGTGTAGGACCTCAACGGAGAACTCCGGGCGGGCAGTCGGCGGCGAAGCACGGACCCTCACGGCGTGAGCGTTGGGATCCCCCTCGTTCACGAGGGGGAGAGGTCAAGATGAGATCTGCACCTTGCTGTGGTCGCCGAGGATGAGCCGGTGGGCGGCGGGGACCCGGGGTGCGGGGGTCACCTCCACGTTGCGTCCGATGATCGAGGCCTCCACGCGGCGGGCGCCGCGCACCGAGGAGCCGTCCAGGACGATGGAGAACTCGATCTCGCTGTCGGTGATGCGGCAGTCGTGGGAGATGGAGGTGAACGGGCCGACGTAGGAGCCGGCGATCACGCTGCCGGTGCCGATGACGGCCGGGCCCACGATGCGCGAGCCGCTCACCCGGGCGCCCTCGTCGATCTGCACCCGCCCGATGATCTCACTGGTGTCGTCGACGTCGCCCTCGATGTGCGGCTCGGTGTGCTCCAGGACGGTGCGGTTGACCTCCAGCATGTCGCCGACGTTCCCGGTGTCCTTCCAGTAGCCGGAGATCGTCGTGGAGCGTACGTCGCGCTGCTGGTCGATGAGCCACTGCAGGGCGTGGGTGATCTCCAGTTCGCCGCGCCAGGAGGGCGTGATGGCGCGGACGGCCTCGTGCACGGCCGGGGTGAACAGGTAGACGCCGACCAGCGCGAGGTCGCTCTTGGGGGCCTCGGGCTTCTCCTCCAGTCCTATGACCCGTCCGTCCGCGCCGAATTCGGCGACCCCGAACTGGCGCGGGTCGGGGACCTGGGTGAGCAGGATCTGGGCGGCGGGCCGCTGTGCGCGGAAGGCGTCGACGAGGGAGGAGATGCCGCCCACGATGAAGTTGTCGCCCAGGTACATGACGAAGTCGTCGTCGGCGAGGAAGTCGCGGGCGATGATGACGGCGTGGGCCAGGCCCAGCGGCGCGTCCTGGGGGATGTAGGTGACGGTGAGGCCGAACTTGGAGCCGTCGCCGACGGCTTGCATGATCTCGTCGGCGGTGTCCCCGACGACGATCCCGACCTCGGTGATGCCCGCGTCCGCGATCGCTTCCAGGCCGTAGAAGAGCACCGGCTTGTTGGCCACGGGCACCAGCTGCTTGGCGGATGTGTGGGTGAGGGGGCGCAGGCGGGTTCCGGCCCCGCCGGAGAGTACGAGAGCCTTCATGAAGGGGAGGCTAGGAGCGGGCACTTGAGCCGGGATGGGGGATGGGCCGCGCCCACAGGCCCCCTCCAGGGCGGCTCGAGAGGCGGTGGGGATCCTCGGGTGACACGGCGGGGCGGGCGGCTGCGCCTGCCCGCTTCGGTGACGCGAGCCCAGGAAGGCTTGAGGCATGGCAGACAACCACCGTGAACTCGTCCAGCGCTTCGTCGACATGATCAACGCTCATGACGTGAGCACCATGAGCGAGCACACCGCGCCCGGGCACATCGACCACAACCCCGTTGTGGAGGACGGCATCGAGGCGAACACGGCGTTCTGGGAGCAGATCTTCGCCGCGTTCCCCGATGTCAAGGTCGTCACCCACGACCTGGTCGTGGAGGGGGACCGCATCGCCGGGCGTTTCGAGTACTCGGGCACCCACCAGGGCACGTTCTTCGGCGTCGAGGCCACCGGGCGGCCGCTGAACTTCCAGTCGATCGACTTCTGGCGGGTCGAGGACGGGCTGCTGGCCGAGCACTGGGACCAGCTGGACATGGCGGGGCTGTTCCGCCAGCTCGGCGTCGACATCCACGCCGGCCAGGACGGCCGGTAGCCGTCCTCGGGCGCGGGCGGGCGGCCCGGCGCGCACCGTGTGCGCGCCGGGCCGCCCGTGCGTGAGCCCGTGCGTGAGCTGGTACGGGGCCGGGCCGTCCGTGTGCCGTCTCTACGGGACCGGGCGGGTCGCGGCTCTACGGGAGCGGGGCGGGTCGCGGCTCTACGGGGCCGGGGCGGGCCGCGGCCTGTTCGACGGCGTCGGTGAGCCGGGCGTGGGCGAGGAGGGCCTCGGTGTGCGGGGTGAAGTCCTCGCGGTCGAGGACGGCCCGGGCGAAGACGCCGGCGATGTTGGTGAAGTGGGTGTCCGGGGCGAGGCGGATCTCGCGGACGGCGCCGCCCTGTTCGACGTGCAGGACGGGGACGTGCTCGTCGGGGGTGCTGAAGGCGCGTTCCAGGCGCAGCCGTCCCTGGCTGCCCCACAGGTCGTAGCCGCTGCGGTAGGCGTGTTCGACGCCGTAGGCGAGCTGGGCGGTGGCCCCGCCGGCGGCGGTCAGCAGGGCGCCGCCGGCGGGCGCCGGCCCGTGCGCGGTGGCGGGGCTCACGTGGGCGCCGGCCACCCGCAGGTGCGGGCCGAGGAAGAGCTGGGCGGCGCGCAGCGGGTAGGCGGCGACCTCGGGCAGGGTGCTGGCCCGCCGCGGGGTGCCGTCGGCGTCGCGGCGCAGCGGGATGCCGAACTCGGAGCCGAACAGGCGCAGTTCGCCGATCAGCCCGTCGCCGATCAGCTGCTGGACGCGGGCGTGCTGGGAGTGGTGGAGGAACATGAAGCTCTCCATCAGCAGCAGGCCGCGCTCGCGGGCGAGGGACACCGCCTTGTCCGCGTCCGCGAGGCGGGCGGCGAACGGCTTCTCGCACAGCACGTGCTTGCCGGCCTGAAGCGCCCGCAGGGTCCACTCCACGTGCAGTTCGGGCGGCAGCGGCAGGTAGACGGCGTCCACGTCGTCGCGCTCCAGCAGCCCGGCGTAGCCGGCCACCGGGGTGCCGCCGAACCGGCCGGTGAACGCCCGCGCCTTCGCGAGGCTGCGGCTGGCGATCGCGGTCACCTCGACGAGCGGCTGGCGGGCCATCGAGGGCAGCATGCGCCGCTCGGCGATGTCCGCGCAGCCCAGCACCCCGATCCGCAGCACCGGCCCGCCCGCTCCTCCTGTGCGCTCGGGCCCGTTCACCTGGTTCCTCCGAGGATGCCCCGGCCTTCAGGCCGGGAAGGAATCGGACTCCTGCGGAGCAGGGCAGGGAACGGGGTTTCGCCTCCAGGTCGAAAGACCGTCCACGCGATCGGGTAGCGTGGCCGATGTGCGTTGCGAGAACCAAGCGCGCACACCGTGCTGAGCGAGAGCCAAGCCAGCACAGCAACTCCTTTGCTTGTAGTACCAAACCGGGCAGGTTCCGACCCGGCTGGTGTTGAGGGTGTAAGACCCGTAGGTCCGCTGGACCCGCAGGCAGCCTGAGCCAGGAATCCCCCTGCTTCAGCGGGGGGAGGGTTCAACGGGCGTACGCCCCGCCGCGCGCCCAGGCCGCGCGCAGTGCGCTCAGCAGCGTCCGGGCCTCGATGTTGAGGTAGTTGCTGTGCCGCAGCAGGTCGGACAGCTGGCCGGCGGTCACCCACAGGAAGTCCCCGGGTACGTCGACGGGGAACTCGCCGCCCACTTCCATCAGGACGTAGCGGTTGCCGGCGTGGTGGAAGCGGCCGCCCTCCTCGGACTGCACGGTGTCGTACAGCAGCGTGCCGGGATCGGCGCGCAGGACGAGGTCGAGGTAGCGGGGCCGGCGGGGCAGCGGCAGGGTCAGGGCGCGGCCGGGCTGGCACTGCACGGTGGGGCCGAGTTCGGCCACGTCCAGGACGCCGGCCTCGGAGCGGGCGTGGGCGAGCAGGTGCGGCACGCCGCCGATGCGGCGCACCAGGAACGCCGACAGGCCCTGTTCGGCCGGCGCGAGCAGGGGCTGGGTCCAGCGGGTGACCTCGCGGTTGGCGGCGGCCACGGACGCGGCGATGACGGTGAAGTGGTGGCCGCTGTCGTGGGCGATGGCGTCCTCGGTGCGCCGCCAGTTCCGCACGGCGGCCAGCGGCATGCTGGTCTGCACGAGCTCGCGGTGGGCCTTGATCTCGGTGAGCCGGTTGAGGAGGTGCTCCATGCTGTGCAGCGGGGGCCCCTCGTCGGTGTACGAGGGGATCAGCGACAGCACGGTGCGGGCGTCCATGTTGACCACGTTCGACTCGCGCAGCAGCTGGTGGATCTGGCCGAGGGTCAGCCAGACGAAGTCCTCGTGCGCGGGGACGGGGCCGAGGGCCTCGACCACCATGTTCCGGTTGCGTTTGCGCAGGAACCAGGAGCCCTGTTCGGACTGCAGGGAGTCGAACAGCACCCGGGAGCCGGTCCGCGGCGGGGCGAAGTACTCGATGTAGTTCACCCGGGCGCCCTTGTGCACGCCGGTGTAGTTGCTGCGGGTGGCCTGCACGGTGGGGGACAGCTGGACGGTCTCGAGGTTGCCGGGTTCCATCTTGGCCTGCATCAGGCAGTGCAGGACGCCGTCGAACTCCTTGACGACGATGCCCAGGATGCCGATCTCGGGCTGGTTGATGATCGGCTGCGACCAGGACGCGGCGTGCCCCTCCCACTCGGCGCGCACCTGCAGGCCCTCCACGGAGAAGAACCGGCCGCTGTCGTGCACGAGGTTGCCGGTGGAGTCCGAGAAGCGCCAGCCGACCAGGTCGCGGAAGGGGATGCGCCGCACCTCGTAGCGGTTGGTGCGGCGCTGTTCGGCGAACCATTCGCGGAAGACCGGATTGGGCGTCAGAGGGCTGTCCAGGGTCTGGGCCGACAGCGTGAAGCGCCGCCCCGGACGGGTGAGGGTGCCCGGGGGCACCGCCTGGGTGATGGTCATCAGTCATGACTCCTTCGCCGTGTGCCGCGCGCCCGGGGCCAGGCCGCCGGCACGACGATCCGCCAGGGCGATCGGCCGTGACTGGAGAGCGCCTCGAAACGCCCCGCACGCCCGCTCGAACCCCCGTACCTGCCGGTGCTATGCCTCCTGTCACTGCTAGACAAAGGGTGGGGGCGTCCCTACCGTGGGGCGGTATGAGAATCCTCTTTGCCAGCGCGGGCAACTTCGGGCACGTGTATCCCCTGCTTCCCTTGGCGAAGGCCGCGCGCGCCGCGGGCCACGAGGTCGCTTTCGCCACCGGCGAGCAGCTGCACCCGGCCCTGCGGGCGGCCGGCCTTGAGCCGGTGGCGGCGGGCCGCTCGGTTCCCGAGGCGTTCATGGAAGCAGTACGCGGCAGTGCCGGCCTCGAACACGGCGAGGGCGACGGCGACCTGGGCGCCCAGGACGTGCCGCCCGAGGTACTGGCCGACCTGCATGTGAAGGTGTTCGGCTCGGTGCTGCCCCGCTGGGTGGCCGCCGACCTCGCCCCCGTCCTGGCCGGCGGGGGCTTCGACCTCGTCGTCTATGAGGCGCTCAACCCCGGCGCCGCCTTCGCCGCGCACCTGGCGGGCGTGCCCGCCGTCGCGCACGGCGTGGGCGTGATGGCGATGGGCCCCGAGGAGGCCCGCATCCAGGAGGAACTGCTGGCCACCGCCGCCGACCTGGGCGTGCACGTGCCCGGCGGCCAGCTGCTGGCCCTGGCCCGCACCTACATCGACATCTGCCCGCCCTCCCTGCAGGACCGCGGCTTCCTGGCCGCCCCGCTGCCCCGCGTCGAGCAGCGCCCCGTCGCCTACGGCGAGCCGGGCGAACTGCCCGCGGCCATCCGGGATGCGGACGGCCCCTTCGTCTACCTGACCCTGGGCACCGCACTGGGCTCGGTGGACGTCCTGCGCACGGTCATCGAGGGGCTGCTGCCGCTCGAGGTGCCGGTCCTGGTGGCCACCGGCCCGGTGGTGGACGTCGCCGACCTGGGCGAACTGCCCGAGCGGGTGGTGGTGGCCGCGTGGGTGGCCCAGCCCGAGGCACTGAAGCGGGCGGCCCTGGTCGTCCAGCACGGCGGCGCCGGCACCACCCTGGCCACGCTCGCGGCCGGACTGCCCCAGCTGATCCTCCCGCAGGGCGCCGACGGACCCGCCAACGCCGCCGCCGTACGCGACGCGGGCGCGGGCGAGGTGGTCTACGCCGCCGACCTGACGGCCGGCGCGGTCACCGCACAGGCCCGCCGCATCCTGGGCGACGAGACCTACCGCGACGCGGCCCGCAAGGTCGCCACCGAGATCGCCTCCATGCCCGCCCCCACCGAAACCGCCACCCGCCTCCCACAGTTCACGGCCTGACTCCGGCCCGGGCATCTGCCCCGGCCTGCGGGTGTCCGGCCCCGGTCTCCGGGGACCCGCTCCAGGCCGCCGGATCCCCGGTCCGGCGTGCCCGGCCTCCGGTCCCGGATGTCCGGCCCCGGGTCCCCGGGCGCTCGATCCCCGCGTCCCGGGTGCCTGGCCCGGCGCGCCCGGACCCGGTCTGCGGGTGTCCGGTTCCCGTCCCCGGGGCGGGACCCGGCCCCCGGCCGGGGCCTGCGGACCGGGCTCCCGGGGACGGAGACAGGGCGCCCGGGGCTCCTCGCCCCGCCTCCGGGGCGCTCACCGCCATCCTCCCGAGGGAGTCCCGTCCGCAGAAGGAGTGACGCCCGCTCCGCCGCAGGACCGACTCCCGCACGCCGGGCGGGACGGCTTCCCCTCCCGGGAGCCGGCCTCTCCCCGGGGCCCTGGTCCGCCCGGCCGAGCCCGCCTCGGGTGCGTATCCCGCCCAACCCCCGGAGGGATCCGCACCCCGCCCCCCGGGCGCCGGCCCGCCGGCCGCCCGGGCACCGGCTCCGGTGCGCGCGTGCATTCCCCCGGCACGCGCGCACCGGACGCCCCCGCCGCCGTACGGACACGGCCGGCTTCAACCACCAGCAGCCCGGTGACCCGGTGAAGGGCGCCGCGGTCATCGTCGACGCCATCGACGGCGGCGCCTTCCCGGTGCGACTCTTCCCCGGACCCGACGCGATCAGCGTTGTGACGGAGAAGATCGACCAGGTCCGCGCCGAGCTTGCCCGCCAGCACGGCGTCGCCGTCTACGGCCGGCCCGGGGTCGAAGGCCGGGGAGGCGTGCTGACCTGCGTCTGCCCCATGCAGCAGTGGCGCCCGCCGGCGTGGGGCTCATGTAAGCCGTAACCCGACCCGGCCAGATCCACCCGTTGCCGGACGGGCTGCGTGCAACGGTAAGTGCGATGCGTGCCGAGGGACCCGGTGGGAACCTCTCCGGTATCCCGGCCGGCAACTGTCCGCACCCGCCGGGCGCCTGACGGCGTGTCCGCAGGTCGCCATGCCGCCTTTCCGGGCGTGGTCGGGAGCCCGTGTCTCCCCGGTCCGGGTGGCCGAGCGCACCGGGTATGGCCGGCTGTCGTACGTGCGCACTCGGGGGACATGGCGAGGGCATCGGGCATGGGGGCGTTGGCGTCCGGGATGACGGGCCGCCCGGGCCGGGGTCGGCGGATTGCTGGGGTGCGCCGAGAGCAAGTGCTTCGCCGTGGGCTCATGAGTCCGCAGGCGCGGAGTGACGCCCCTCACGTGACACACCTCCCATCTAGTTCACAATTCAACTTCTTGCGCGGAAGCATCTCTCGTGGAAGATTGATTGGTGTGAGCGCCCTACCCGGGGACGGGCCACCCGCCCCGGCGTGACACCCAAGGAGGCCGCGATGTCGGCATCCAAGAACCGACTGCAGGGACTGCTCGCACGGGTCGGCCGCCTCTTCGGCGGACCCGCCGGCAGACACGCCAGGCGTGTGTCCCTGCCTGTACCAGAAGAAAAGGAACCCATCATGTTCAACATCGCCAACGTCAAGGCCGCTCCCAGCCCGGACCTGCTGACTCCCGACAACTCGGTGATGCTGTTCGTCGACCACCAGCCGCAGATGTTCTTCGGCACCGGCAGTGGCGACCGCACCGCGATCATCAACGCCACCGTGGGCCTGGCGAAGGCGGCCAGGGCGTTCAGCGTCCCGGTGGTGCTGACCACCGTGGCCGCCGAGTCGTTCTCCGGCCCGCTCCTGCCGCAGCTGGCCGAGGTCTTCCCGGGCGAGGAGATCATCGACCGCACCACGATGAATGCCTGGGAGGACAACGCGGTCGTCGAGGCGATCAAGGCCACGGGCCGCAGGAAGATCATCATCTCGGGTCTTTGGACCGAGGTGTGCCTCGTGCTCCCGGTGCTGTCCGCGCTCGGGCAGGGCTATGAGGTGTACGTGGTGGCCGACGCCTCCGGCGGCATCAGCCCGCAGGCGCACGAGCACGCCATCGAGCGCATGGTCAGTGCCGGTGCTGTGCCGGTGACCTGGATCCAGGTGCTGCTCGAGCTGCAGCGCGACTGGGCCCGTGCCGAGACGTACCTCCCTGTCATGGAGATCGTCAAGGAGCACGGCGGCGTCTACGGTCTCGGCGTCGTCTACGCCCAGTCCGTCATCGGCGCCCACGCCGCGGGCTGACCGCTGGGCCGCTGGCCCGAGGGCACTCCGCCCCGGGCCGGCGCCGGCTGGCCAGGCAGGACCTCGATGCGCCCGATGCTCGGGGTTCAGCGGCGCGGAAATGATCCCGTGCCGCAGGGCGAACGCCGCATATCGCAGGCAGGCGCCGAACTGCGCGCAAGTGGCCCGAACGCCTCGTCCGCGCGGCTGCCGGCCGAGGGCACTCGCGAAGACCCTGCGGCAGGGCGTCCAGCCGATACGTCACACCACGTCTGCATGCGAGATCAACCCGAACCGGACACGGGCTGTGGCCCAAGGGAACGACATTGAACCCTCCCCCCGCTGAAGCAGGGGGATTCCTGGCTCAGGCTGCCTGCGGGTCCAGCGGACCTACGGGTCTTACACCCTCAACACCAGCCGGGTCGGAACCTGCCCGGTTTGGTACTACAAGCAAAGGAGTTGCTGTGCTGGCTTGGCTCTCGCTCAGCACGGTGTGCGCGCTTGGTTCTCGCAACGCACGTCGACCACGCTACCCGATCGCGTGGACGGTCTTTCGACCTGGAGGCGAAACCCCGTTCCCTGCCCTGCTCCGCAGGAGTCCGATTCCTTCCCGGCCTGAAGGCCGGGGCATCCTCGGAGGAACCAGGTGAACCTCAATCATTCCTCGGCACCCGGCGCGCCGGGTGGTCGTGAGCCGCTGCTGCCGGCGCTGATGATCGTGACGGCGGTGAGCGGCCTCATCGACGCGATCAGTTATCTGGGGCTGGGACACGTCTTCACCGCCAACATGACCGGCAACGTGGTCATCATCGGCTTCGCCGCGGCCGGCGTCCCCGGCTTCTCGGTGCTCGGCTCGGTGGTGTCGCTGGTCGCCTTCCTTCTCGGAGCCGGGGTCGCCGGCCGTCTGGAATCCGTGATGCGCCGCCGCACTTCGCCGGTTTGGCTGCGCTGGATCCTGGTGCTGGAAGTAGTGCTCCTGGCCACGGCTACCACTGTCGCCTTCACCGCGAGCCGTGCGGTCGATGTGCTCATCGCCCTGATCGCATTGGCCATGGGCCTGCGCAACGGGACGGTCCGCAAACTCGCCGTACCGGATGTGACCACGACGGTGCTGACACTCACGCTGACCGGACTGGCCTCCGACTCGACTCTGGCAGGCGGTACCAATCCGCGTGCCGGCCGCCGACTGGTCTCGGTGCTGGCGATGCTGGCCGGCGCATTCGGGGGAGCCCTGCTCGTGCAACACACGGGGCTTGGCTGGCCCCTGCTGGTCAGCACATTCGGTACCGCTGCCGCCGCCTTGGCCGTGCCGCGCAGCTCATCCCCCCGCTGACGCACCCCGCCCGGTCACGTCCCGCCCCACCGCGGCCGCGGCAGCCGCCTCACCCCTCACACAGCTTCTGAGCACCCCCCACTGGAGATGATTTCCATGGCCACTATGCCTGTGGCTGGCCTGCCCCCTGCCAACGACGATCACGTCGCCGACATCGTGGTCCGCAACGCCAAGATCTACACCGGCGACCCGGTGAACCCGCAGGCCAGCGCCGTCGCCATCAAAGACGGCAAGGTCACCGTGGTCGGTGACGACAAGGACGTCGCCCCCCTGATCAGCGCCCGCACCCGGGTGGTCGACGCGCTGGGCCGCCGGGTCATCCCCGGCCTCAACGACTCCCACGTGCACGTGATCCGGGGCGGCTTGAACTACGTCCTGGAGCTGCGCTGGGACGGTGTGCCCACGCTGCGCCAGGCACTGGCGATGCTGCGCGATCAGGCCGCCCGCACCCCCAAGGGGCAGTGGGTCAGGGTGGTCGGCGGATGGTCGGCGGACCAGTTCGCCGAGAAGCGCCTTCCGACCCTCGCCGAGCTGAATGCGGCCGCGCCGGACACACCGGTGTTCGTGCTGCACCTGTACCAGTCCGCCCTGATGAACCGCGCGGCGCTGAAGGCGGCCGGCTACACCAAGAGCACCCCTGACCCCAAGGGCGGTCAACTCGTGCGTGGTCGTGACGGGGAGCCGACCGGCATGCTCCTCGCCGCGCCCAGCGCGCTCATCCTGTACTCCACCCTTGCCGCGGCACCGACCCTGCAGGGAGAGGACCTGAAGACGTCCACCCGGCACTTCTTCCGCGAGCTGAACCGGTTCGGCCTCACCTCGGCCATCGACGCGGCCGGGGGCTTCCAGAACTTCCCCGACAACTACGGCACCGTCATCGACCTCGCCAAGGCCGGCCAGTTGTCGCTCCGCATCGCCTACCACCTCTTCCCGCAGACTCCGGGACAGGAGATCGACGACCTCAAGCGCTGGATCGGCATGATCCGGCCCGGAGACGGCGACGAATGGCTCCGGCTCAACGGCGCCGGAGAGAACCTGACGTGGTCGGCAGCCGACTTCGAGAACTTCACCGAGCCGCGGCCCGAACTGGCCGCCGGCTACGAGGGGGACTTCGAGCAGGCCGTGCGGCTGCTGATGGAGAACGGCTGGGGCTTTCGACTGCACGCCACCTACGACGAGACGATCCGCCGCGACCTCGCCGTCTTCGAGAAGCTCGCCGCCGAGGGTCTCTTCCCCGCCGGGAACCGCTGGCTGTTCGACCACGCGGAGACCGTCTCGGGCGACAGCCTCGACCGCATCGCCGCACTCGGCGGCGCCATGTCGATCCAGAACCGGATGTCCTTCCAGGGCGAGGCATTCGTACGCCGCTACGGCGCCCAGGCCGCCGCAGACGCACCGCCGGTGCGGGCCATGCTGGAGCGCGGCCTGACCGTCGGCGCCGGCACGGACGCCACCCGGGTGTCCTCCTACAACCCCTGGGTCGCGCTGCACTGGCTCATCTCCGGCCGGACCGTCGGCGATCTGACGATCTATCCGCCGGAAAACCGGGTCAGCCGAGAAACCGCACTGACCATGTACACCCAGGCCGGCGCCCAGCTCACCGGAGAGCGGGACGTCAAGGGCATTCTCAAGCCCGGCTTCTACGGCGACCTCGCCGTCCTGTCCGACGACTTCCTCACCGTCCCCGAGCAGGACATCCCGCACATCGAGTCCCTGCTGACCGTCGCCGGCGGCCGCATCGTCTACGCCGCCGCCGAGTACGAGGGCCTGGACGAGGCGATACCGGCGATCAGCCCGGCATGGAGCCCGGTCGCCCACTACGGGGGCTACCAGGCCACCGTCAAGCCCAGCATCTCGGGCGCGCGACAGGCCGAACTGCTCGGCCAGGCCGTCGCCGAGTCCGAACAGCACCGGCACTGGCGCGCCCAGCGCGGCTTCATCCCGGAGGCTCGGACGGAGATCTTCGACACCTGCTTCGTGCTGTAGCCCACCGCAGCTCATCGCTGCTGCACCAGCCACCCACGCTTGAGGAGAATGTGATGAACACCGGACTGCTCATCCTGAGACTGGCCGTCGGCCTGCTCTTCGTCGGGCATGGGATCCAGAAAGTCAGCCACCGCCTCGGCGGCCATGGCATCGAGGGCGGAGCGGCAGAGTTCCGAGCAGACGGATTCTGCGGCGGCCGGCTCACTGCGGCCGCCGCGGGAGGCGGACAGATAGCCGCGGGGCTGCTGCTGTGTGCAGGAGCGCTCACCCCCTTGGCGGCCACCATCGCAGGGGGAGTCATGACGGTCGCGGTCACGGTGAAGTGGCGCAACGGCCTCTGGGTGCAGAACAACGGCTACGAGTACCCGCTCATCCTGATGCTCCTGCCGGCCGTGCTCACGCTCACCGGACCCGGCCGCTGGTCGGTCGACCAGGCCATAGGTCTGCTTCCCTGGGCCCCATGGTGGGCAGCCGCGGCCGTCGGCCTCGGCGTTTCCAGTGGGCTGATGACCCGCGCCCTTCTCGCACAGCCGGTCCCTCACCACTGAAGCGATCAGGAACATTCGCGCCACCCGCACGTTAAGACTGTTGTGGAGCGCGAAACGAGGGGTCGGCAGGGCGAAGAACCACCGCCCCCCGCCGACAGTGGCGACGACCGAGGTGTCGAGCAGGACATTGATCGTGAACTGCTCGACTGGTGGATGCTGGTGATGCAGGGCTTCCACGCCACACATGACTCCCTCGCGAGCGAGCTGACCGATCGCTTCAACCTCGGCCCCGGCGCGGCCGAGGTCCTGGTGCGCTTGCTCAATGCCCCCAAGTACCGGATGCCGATGACACGCCTGGCACACGAGACACGTAAGTCCAGCGGCGGGTTCACCAAGGTCGGCGACCGGCTCTGCAACGCCGGTTTGACCCGACGTATGACCTGCCAGGATGACCGGCGCCTCATCTACCTCGAACTGACCGACCAGGGTAAGGACATGGCCCGCGCCATCTCCCAGCTGGTGACGCAGATCATGCGCGCCCGAGTCCTCACCCCCCTCGGACGCGACGGGTTCGCCGAGCTCGCCGATGCCATGCGTGAACTGCGTGACGCCAACGACGATCTCGGGAAGTAACGGCGCGTTTGATGCATCACACGGTCCGCCCCGCAGGACTCGCTGATCGGGGTATGGAGGGTCCGCCCCAACCTTCCTACGACGTGGTGTGCGATTGACATCGGGCTTGCGATTCCGGTCCTACAAGGTAATCAGGTGTTGATGGCCTGGCCTGCTGGGTGCAGGATGCTCCCGTGAATGACTGGCTGCGCGCTCGGAACGGTTGGACGCTTCTCTTGCTGAACTGGGCGATCCTGCTTACAGGTGGATTGCTTGGGTACGGGCTGTCGCGGACGTTCTCCGACTACACGGCATCGCTTGTCCACTCTGTGACATGGCTGCTGGGGGGCACTCTGCTCGGGGCCCTCATCAACACCGCTGTTGCTCTACGACGTCGGCGACGGCACAGCTGACGGGTCTAGGCGCCCGCCGATCGTTCCTGCGGAGGTGACATGGAGGAGGCCGCGCCGGTTAGGTGTTGTTGTGACGCAATACCTTGGCCGCACGGGCTTGTCCCATCCTGTCTTCACCGGCCTTCAACGCCGTCGGCTCGGTTCGTTGATCGGTGAGTTGGCCGACGCCTGGATGGCCTCAGAAGAGGGGCGACTGCATGATCGCCGAGGCCACGAGCGCATGCGCGCCGCCGGTGCAGGACCGAACCACCAGTTGGTGTTCACCGACCGGGTCATCGCCACCTTGGTCGTCCTGCGCTTCCAGCTTCCGCACGTAGCCGTGGCCGTGCTCTACGGCGTGGCCCGCTCCACGATCACCCGGGCTGTCCACGAGATCCGGCCGCTGCTCGCCAACCGGGGTTTCGCCGTGCCGGGTTGCCCTGGCCTGCGGCTTCGCACGCTGGCAGATGTCTTCGCCTACGCCGCGGCCGAGGGCGTCGAGCTGCGACTGGACGGCACGGAGGTCCGGGTACGCCGTCCGCGGGCGAGTAAGCCCGGCCGTCGCGCCTTCGTCTCGGGGAAGATGCGGCAGAACACCAAGAAGGCCACCGTCGTCACCGACGAGCAGGGCCGCACCCTGTGGGCCGGGGCGTGCCGGCCTGGCCGGATGCACGACCAGACGGCTGTGAAGGACGAGGGGATCTGCGACCTGCTTGAGCGGTACCCGCAGGTCAAGGCCAAGGTCGACGCGGGCTACCGGGGACTGGCCAAGCAGTTCCCCGACCAGGTCCAGGCCCCGCCGCTCAAACCGAAGAAGGATGCCCCGGCGGAGGAAGTTACTGCTTGGGAGGCGGCTCGCCATCAGCAGTCCTCGGAACGGATCTGCGTCGAGCACGCCAATGCCGAGCACAAGCAGTGGCGCCCCCTCCAGCGGTATGTCGGCCGCCGCGAGTACTTCGACGAGATCTACTCCGCCGTGGCTGGCCTGGTCTCCGATCGCGCCGCCGAGAGGTGATCACCGACCAGCCAATCCGCCAGGCCAGCACACCTCGACCTCAATCGAGCACAACCTCGTTAGAAGGTACTGCCGCCTTCATCCTGTTGGTCGACCGACCCGATAAGGGCCTCGCTGATCTCGCGCAGCTGCTCCACCTGGGCAAGGGTGAGGCGATCGAGGAAGTGAGAGCGCACGCACGCAAGCTGGAGGGGAGCTGCTGCCTGCACAGCATCTCTTCCTGTGCCGGTCAGCCTGGCGAGGACGATACGACGGCCGACAGGATCCGGTACGCGCTCCACCCAACCGTGCTCCCGTGTGCGGTCCACCAGATGGGAGAGTCTGCTTGTCGATATCCCCATCCGGCGAGCCAACTCGGTCAGGCCCAGTTGCCCATCAGGAGCTTCCGACAGCCAAGAAAGCATCTCGTAGTGGATCTGCCACATGCCGGTCTTGCGTCGGAACTCCTGCCCGACGTGCTCAGTGAGCCAGCGTGCCGCACTGCTGAAGGAGCGCACAGGCTGTTGCGCGTCAAGGGCGGCCGATTCGGTTATCTCCACACGGACTCCCTGAATTTGGCGATGCCGCACCGCTCTGTGTCACAGGCCGCCCCGGCAACGTGGGTCATTCGTGCAGCGGATGCGCTGATCGCGCCAGAGTCCGGCTGCACATCACACCCTTGGGCGGGTGGTCCCAGCCGTCTCAGTCCCGCAGTCGGTGACACTCGAAGTGTAATTGAATTTTGCACGATATGAGAGCGGTGTGCGCCACGTTCGCGTTCCACGCACGGCTGCCGACACACCTTCCGCCCTTGGCGGTCTGAGCGGATGCGACCCCACCCGCCGTGCTGGCAACAACCGCGCGATGCAAGGGGGGCAAGAACGCAACGACGAACAGGCCGATCGGATCGAGGACGGCTGGAGTCCGTCTTCAAACCGATCTTGCCCAGAGCAGAAACGATGCGAGGGTGAGCGCCGCTTCGTGGAAGGTGGCGGTCTTTTCGTATCTGGTGGCGATCCCGCGGAGGCCCTTGAGCCGGTTGAAGCAGCGCTCGATCGTATTGCGTCGCCGGTAGGTCTCCCGGCCGAACCCTGGCAGTCTCCCGCCGCAGCAACCGCGGCTCAGCCGGCGCCGTCGTTGGTCGGTCTTCTCCGGGATGGTCTGCGCGATCCCGGTTCCCGCGCTGCAAGGCGAAGGACCGCACCGCCAGCCACCGGCGCGCGGTGGAGAAGGTCGCCCGGCTCCACGGCACGGTGCGCCGCCGGCGGCTCGACCACGCACACAAGACCGCGCCGGGCCCGGTCCGCGCACATGACGTCATCGCGCACGAGGACCTCAGGATCCGCAGCATGAGCAAGGCCCCCGCACCGAAGCCCGACCCCGGCCGGCCGGGCACCTTCCTGCCCAACGGGGCCGCCGTCAAAGCCGGGCTCAACGCGTCGATCAGCGATGCCGGATGGGGGGTGTTCCTGACGATCCTGCACGCCAAGACACCTCACGGTTGCAACGTGTCAAGCAGCGGCGGGTAGTTCGATGCGAAAGGCGAGAGTCTCGTCGAACAGGATGTGTTTCTGGAGGCAGTGGTAGAGCTGGCCGATCATCTTGTTGAACAGGTTCCTCTGAGCGGCGGCGTGCCAGTCCCCGGCCTCGCGGCGTCGGTCGTAGTGTGCCTTGGCCCCGGGGGAGGCGGTCAGGGCTGCGAAGGCCCAGAGGCAGCCGGTGTGGTTGAGCCGGTCGTTCTTCACCCAGCGTCTGGTGATGCTGGACTTCTTCCCGGAGGCCCTGGTGATCGGGGATGCGCCGGCGTAGGCCTTCATGCCGCGGGCGGTGGTGAAGCGGGTGTGATCGTCTCCGATCTCAGCGAGGATCCGGGCGCCGAGCTGGGTTCCGAGTCCGGGGAAGCTCAGGATGATCTCGGCGTCCGGGTGCTGAGGGAAAGCCTCTTCCACCGCCTCGGCGAGCTGGTCGGCGGCGATGCAGGCGGCGTCGAGCTGCCGCAGCAGTGCGAGCATCTGCTTGCCGAGCGCGTCCTCGACCAACGGTGGCTGGTGTGCGTATTCGGCCCGCAGAACCTCGTGGATGCGTTCGGCGTCGGCGTCGATCCGGCGTTGGCGGCCGGCGCGTTTGAGCGCCGAGTGCAGTTGCGCGATCGACAGCCTGGCGGCTCTCGTCGGGGTGGGTGCGAGTTCCAGCAGGACTCTGGCCTCGGGGCGGCAGAGGCCGTTCTGCCAGTGCAGGTAGGCGTCGAGGGCGGCGGGGAAGTACTCGCGCAGGAGCGAGCGGAGCTGGTTGGACAGCTGCTGCCGGTTCCAGACTGCGTCCTGCTGGGCGCGCGCGAGGACGGCGATGGCGCGGGCCAGGTCGCTGTCCTGCGGCAGCGACCGATGCGCGTGCATATCGGTTCGCAGGATGTTCGCCAGGACGAGGGCGTCGCCGGGGTCGGACTTCTTCCGGGTGACCGCGTGGCGGTCGCGGTAGCGGGCAGCGGCCATCGGGTTGATCGCGTAGACCTGCCGCTTCCCGGTCCGCACCACGGCGACGAGCAGGCCGCGGGAGGCCTCGATGGCGATCGGAATGGGATCGTCCTCGGTGTCGCCGTGCTCGGCGAGCAGGTCCAGGAGGATCTTGTAGCCGGCTGCGTCGTCGGTGATGTGGCGCTTGGCCAGGAGCTTGCCGTCGTCGTCGACCAGGGCGACGTCGTGCGTCTTCTCGGCCCAGTCGATGCCGCAGTAGATCAACTTCCCTCCTCTATGTGCTGGTGTTCGCGCTGGTCACGAGCGCATGCGGGGCCACGCAGCGACCTAATTCCAGGCCTCGATCATGGATCGGGCCGACACCTCACTAGTGTCCTGCGCCAGTAATCCATCGGTAGATCCGCCTCGTCCTGGCGTCCCAACTTCGGTCGCCGCCCAGGCGTGTTGACCGTCCGCAACTCAGCCGAAACTACCTAGGAATTTCAGGCGCAGGACACTAGCCGTTCGTGGCACCAGCTCGCCGCACGGGCCCCGGTCTGTTCCCAGAGCTCAGGCGCTCGGGGTAAGCGAGAGATCGCCGTGCGACGGGCTCGCACCACCAACTCCAACGAGTGATCAAGCAAACGGTGTTGACGCCGCTGGTGGTCGTGAAGGCGCCGAGCGCCGCCGATCTTGGCGGAGGCATCATGGCCAGGCTGAAAGAAGGCGTGCGTCCGGAGCCCACACAACCACCAGCAGCGTCAGCGCCGGGTGGGTGGTGGTCGCGAGGGCACCGGATGGCACCGCTCTGTGGGAAGGCATCTTGGCCGTGACGTTGAGAGGTATCCACCGGAACTCACGAGGCCACCACCCGCCAGCTGGGTTGCGCAGCCGTGCTCGTCGGAGACCTTGACGGCCCGGTGGAGTGCAAGCGTCACAACCTGTTCGAACCAACTCACCGACTGGCGAGAGCCGGTGAGTTCCTTACAGGGGAATTAGGCTGAAAGCGCCGGACGGGAAGTGATCGCCGTGGACCCCCGCAACACCTCCCGCACCTGCCCCGCATGCGGGCACACGGCGAAGGAGAACCGGCCCACACAGGAGAAATTCCACTGCGTCGCCTGCGGCCACCACGCGCACGCCGACACAGTGGGAGCCACCAACGTTCTACGGGCCGGGCTGGTCCGTCGCGACGCCAACCCGGCATAGCGAGAAGCCCCCGGCTTCAGCCGGGGGAGGAGTCACCCGATGATCTTTGAAGACGGACCCTAGGAGAGCGGCAGGGCGAGATCGCGCGCCCCGGCCGGGGCGGGCAGCAGGTCGTCGACCGGGGTGTGCGAGGACGCCGCCGTCAGCGCGGCCAGCGCGCCGCGCACCTCGCCGGCCAGCCGCACGGCCCGCGAGCGGGAGAGCACCGCGGGGGCGAACTCCAGACGCAGCAGAGGGTCTTCGCGCCAGCGCAGCACGGTCAGCGCGGCGTCCGCCGTGACGGCGCCCGCGTGCCCGTGGTGGAAACGCGCGCTCAAGTCGCCCGCCCGCACACGCGCGGGCAGCAGCTCGTCGCGGGCCGCGAACGTCACCGGTGTCAGGACGGGCCGGGAACGGTCCGGGCGCACCCCGAGCTCGCGCGCCAGCTCGGCGGTGTCGAGGTCCGCGCAGCCGAGGGCCTCGCTGAACGCGCAGGCGACCCCGCGCAGGAAGTAGTCGACGCCGCCCTCCAGTTCACAGCCCACCGGCACCGTCGCCGAGCACGGCGCGGGGGTGCCCAGCAGCGCCGCCGTGGCACGGCGCGGCACCTCGCAGCCCACCAGCAGCCGCTCCAGGCCCGCGCGCCGGCCCACGGCCAGCGCCCACGCCGCCAGCAGCACCGTGCCGTGCGGCACGCCGGCCCGCCGGGCCGTCGCATCGGCCGCGTCCCGCAGCCGCACATCGAGGCCGACGTGCAGCCGCTCGCCGCGGACATCGAACACGGCAGGCCGCGGCGCACCCTCCGCCAGGTCCACGGCGGCGGGAAAGCCGCGCAGCCGCTCGGCCCGCTCGCCCGCCGCCCGCAGCCCGCCCGCCCGGGCGGCCACCACGGCGCGCCCCGCCGTATCCGGCCCGGGACGCAACCCCCGCACCAGCGGGCGCCGGTGCACGGCACGGTCGTAGTCGGCGAGCAGTTCCTGCCACAGCAGCGCCGCCGACCAGCTGTCGGCCACCGCGTCGTGGTACACGAACGACAGCAGATGCGCACCCCCGGCCAGACGGCCCAGGGCGAAGACGAGCGGCGGCCGGCCCGGCCGGCCCACCAACTGCCGCGCCCGCGCGGCCAGATACCCGTGCACCGCCGCCACCGGGTCCCCGCCCCCGCCCGCTCCCGCCGCCTCCAGAGTGACCAGCGGCGGGGCGCAGGCGGCGAGAACCCGCCGCACCGGGCCGTGCGGCCCATCCGCGAACACGGTCCGCAGGCCCTCGTGCCGCGCACCGAGAGCGGCGAGCACCCGGCGCAGCGCGCCCGCGTCGAGCGGCCCGGCCAGCTCGGCACTGAGCACCCGGCACACCGCACCGGCACCCGCCGCCCGCTCGGCGGCCAGCGCCGCCCGCTGCCCGGGCAGCAACGCCCGCACCGCGCCCGCGGGCGGTCCGGGCACCGCGGCCGGCACGGGCACGGCCCGGGCCAGTACGTCCGCCAGCGGGGCGGGACCCAGCAGCTGCGCCAGGTCCACGGCCAGGCCCAGCTGCCGGCCGGCACGCGCCTGCAGCCGCACGGCCTGCGCGAGGCCGCCGCCCAGCGTGATGAAGGGGGAACCCGCGGCCCCGGCCGGCAGGGCGCGCCGGTCGCAGCCGATGACGTCCGCGGCCAGGTCGAGCAGCTCCTCCAGGGGAGTCGGGGTCAGCATGGGGTGGCCCTCTCTGTGGGCAGTCGTGCCCCGATGCTGGCGCCCGTGCCTCGAAGACCGCTCGAACCTGCCCCGCACAGCCGCCGTTCCCCTACGGCAGCAGCCGATTTTCAGAGGCAGGGACCCTATCACTGACAGCTGGATTTTCGCCGAAAGTGCTAAAGTCCGTTCCATGACGCCCCGAGAGCGACGCCTTCGCGAACAGGCCCAGCGCCACCGGCTGATCCTCACCACAGCCCGTGAGATGGCCGAGTCCGAAGGCTGGGACTACGTCACCACACGGCGCCTGGCGGACCGTATCGAGTACAGCCAGCCGGTGCTCTACCAGCACTTCAAGAACAAGGACGCCATCGTCCACGCGGTCGCCCTGGAAGGCTTCGCCGAACTCGCCGCCGCGCTGCGCACCGCCCGCGAGGAAGCCGGTGACCCGCAGGAGGCACTGGGCGCGGTCGCCCGCGCCTACGCCGACTTCGCCGAGCACGGACCGGTCCTCTACGAGGCCATGCTCACCCTCGACCCGGGCGAGGACACCGGCGAGGACACCACCGGGGCGGCCGGCACGCCGGCGCCGCTCGCGGACGTCCTCGCCGAGATCAGACAGGCCGTCGAGCCCGTCGCGGCCGGCCGCGACAGCGGGCTGCTCACGGAGGTCCTGTGGAGCGCCTGGCACGGCCAGGCCGCCCTCACCCGGGCGGGCCGCCTGCGCCCGGACCCGGCGCGCCAGCGGCTGGCCGCCCTGACCGACGCACTGCTGGGCCCGGCGGCCCAGCCCGTCTGACCCGGCGGGACCGGTCTGTCGGAGGGGCCCTCGGACAGGCCCCTCGGGCGAGGCTCTCAGGCCGGGCTCTCAGACGGGGCTCTTGGCCGTCTCCTTCTCCTGCTCCGGCTCGGCGGGGCCCGCCCCGGCGGACTCGTTCAGCCGCTTGCCGAGGAGCACGAACAGCAGGATGAGTCCCACCGTGAGCAGGATGTGCCCGAGGCCCGCGGTCAGCGGCACCGCCTCGGGGACATGGTCGCCGAGCACGGTCTCGGTGCCGTGGACGAACATCATGGCGACGGTGATCGTGATGCCCACGTTGTAGAACCAGAAGAAGTACGTGAACAGTTTCGTCCCGGACAGGGCGAACTGCTTGTCCAGGGCGAGGACGATGAGGAAACCCATCATGCCCAGCGAGAGCAGATGGGTGTGCATGAGCGCCAGCTGGGTGTCGCCGGTGAAATCGTTGGCTTTGGTGAACTCCCGGTAATACAGCCCGGAGACCACTCCCAGGATCATGTAGACGTGTGCCGCGTAGTACGACTTCCGCATCCCCGTGCTCGCTCCCTGCCGGTCAGTGCTGGTCAATTCAGGCTCTGCCGGGGGCCATTGAAGCACTCCGGAACGAACACTTCGCCCGATTCAGGAGATCGTTCGAGCCCCTCTCGAGCAGGTCTCGAGGATCCCTGCGACGCCCCGGGCCAGGCTGGGGGCGTCGAGGTTCGTCCACGGCAAGGCCCACGCAGACGAAAGGCACCCCATGAGGCACTCCCGTACGGTCGCGGCCGTCGCCGCGGTCACCGGACTCTTCCTGGCCGCCGCGGGCGCGGCGAGCGCACAGGTCACACCCGGACCCGTCACCCCGCCGTCCCCCAAGGACCCGGAAGAGGCCGTATGACGCACCTCCGCAGGGCCGGCGTCCCGCTGCCGCCGGCGGCCCGGGGCCTGACCGCCGTCTTTCCCTTCCTGCCGCCGTGCTGAGGGAAGGTCACGGACACGCCCGGACGGGTACGGCGGCCGGGGGACGGACCTCCTTGCGAGCCGGTGCCCCAGCGGCGCGGCCCACGCACCGGAGAACCGAACGCGCGCCAAGCGCGCCTTCGCCTGCGTCGCGGCCGGCTTCCTGCTGGCAGGCGGCCCGCAATCGGAGTGGCGGGCACGGCCGCAGCAGCCGCCCCCGCCACGACGACAATGGGCATCACCATCTGTACGTCGCTGCTGGCGCAGGCGCCGCTGGACGCCATCACGTTCAGCAGGATTTAGCGCGGAACCCCGGGCGGTCATGCCCGGGAGGAAGCGCCTGTCTGGACTGCTGTGACCCGCAAGTTCCCACGGGTCCGCACGGTTGACCTGAGCCGGGACGCTTCTGGTTCTCGATGTACTCCTTGATGATCGACAGCGGGGCGCCCCCGCACGAGGCGGCAAAGTACGAGGGCGACCAGAAGTGGTCACCCCACAGGTACTTGCGGATGTGTCCGGGAAACTCCTGACGGAGCCTGCGGGCGGAGACACCCTTGAGGGAGCCGACCAGCCGGGACAGGGAGACCTTCGGCGGGTAGTGCACCAGCAGATGCATGTGATCGGTCTCGCCGTTGAACTCGACCAACTCTGTCTCGAAGTCCGCGCAGACGGCGCGCATGACTTCCTCGCAGCGTCGAAGGATCTCGTCGGTGAATGGTCCGCGCCGGCATTTGGGTGTGAAGGCCAAATGGGCATGGAGGGTGCATACGACCGTGCGACCCCTGCGAATATTGGGGTTTGGCTCCCAGCGTGGCGACATGGACCGATACGGTCATGGTCATGAAGCTCGTGACGCAGGTGAAGCTGATGCCGGAGGCCGAGCAGGCCGCCGCGCTCTCGGTGACGCTGCACACGGTCAACGAGGCCGCGAACTGGGTGTCGGCGGTGGCGTTCGAGCGCGGTGTCCCGCGTGAGTACGAACTGCGCAAGCACACGTACGGCGAACTTCGTGCGCGGGGACTGGGGGCGCAGGCCGCCCAGCACATCATCAAGAAGACCCGCGACGCCTACACGACGCTCAAGGCCAACATCAAGGCCGGGAACCTGGGGAGGCCGGGATCGAAACGTCGCGTCAAGGCCGAGGCGAAGCCCATCACCTTCCGGCGCGAGGCCGCGCAGCCATACGACGACCGGTGTTTGAGCTGGCAGTACGACGCGCAGACTGTTTCGATCTGGACGACCGCCGGGCGTATCAAGAACGTCCGCTTCGCCTGTTCTCCGGATGGGCTCAAGACGCTCCGGGAGCACCGGCAGGGCGAGTCTGATCTGATCGAGCGTAACGGCGTGTTCTACCTGATCGCGACCTGCGACGTTCCCGAGGCCGAGCAGTACGAGCCCGATCACTTCAACGGCGTAGACCTTGGAATCGCCAACATCGCCACCACATCCACCGGTCACAAAGCCGCCGGGCGCGGCCTGAACCGCCACCGCAAGCGGCAACTCGACCTGCGCAAGAAACTCCAGGCCAAGGGCACCAAGTCCGCGAAGCGGCTCCTCAAGAAGCGCAACCGGCGCGAGCAGCGCCACGCCTCCAACACCAACCACATCATCGCCAAGACGATCGTGACCGAGGCTGAACGCACCTCGGCCGGGATCTCCCTGGAAGAACTCCATGGAATCCGGCAGAGGGTACGGCTCCGCAAGCCCCAACGGGTCGCGCTCCACTCCTGGGCCTTCGCCCAGCTCGCAGACTTCATCGTCTACAAGGCTCGCAGGGCCGGCGTGCCCGTCGTCTTCGTCGATCCCGCCTACACCTCGCAGCAGTGCTGCGAGTGCGGCCACATCGACAAGAAGAACCGGGCAAGCCAGGCCCTCTTCATCTGCCGGAACTGCGGGGTCGTTGCCCATGCAGACCGGAACGCTTCCCACAACATCGCCCGCAAGGGCGAGGCTGTGTGGACTGCGGGGCGTGAGTCACGCGTCCCTGCCACCCCATAAGGGTGTCTGGACGGAGGAGCCCACCCAACAGCCAGTTGGGCGCCACCTCCAAACCCGGTCCATTAGGACCGGGTCAAGTTGACGACCTACGACCAGCTCCCGACGCGCTGACGGGCAGCACGAGACGCATACGGTCTTCGATCGGCCGACCTGGCCGGCCGGCGGCTGGCGGTACACGCCCCCCCCACACCGCACCCGGGTGCTTCACCCGGATCGGCTCGGCCCGCCCCGGAATCGCAGGCCGGAGAGCCGCCCGGGCTCACCCGGCCACCGGCACCGCCGCGGGTGCGGGCCGGCGGGCGGGGGAGGGGGCGGCGTGTTCCCGGGTCCTGGCCGGGGCGAGCGGCGGCCTCGCCCCGCCGCCCAGCCGGCTCAGCGCGGCGGCGGGTGTGTCCAGGGCGGCCTCGAGCAGGGCGGTCAGCTGCCCGGTCAGGTGGGCGGCGGCCGTCTCGCCGACGGCGTCGTACTGGTAGGCGGCGGTGACGGCGATGCCCGCGGGCGCGCCGGCCGGTGTGTGCCGTTCGGTCAGGATCAGGCCGAGGGCCGCGGCCCGCAGGGGGAGCAGGGGCGGGGCCGCCCGCACGGTGAGCCCGGCCGCCTCGTACGCCTCGCCGCTGTCCGCCAGGACGCTCAGCGCGATGCCGCCGGGCCGGGCCAGTGCCGCGGTGCCGGTGCGGTAGGCGGCGAGGTCCGCGGCGTGTACCCGGCGCAGCAGCGTGGTGAAGGCCGGGTCGCCGGAGGTGTCCACGGACAGGGCCAGTACCCGCCCGTAGGGGCCCACGGCCCGGCGCAGGGCGGCGCTGTCACGGGCCGGCACCGGCGCGGCCACGGTGATGGCGGGGCCCGCGCCGAGCCGGGTGAGCAGGGCCGCGAGCGCGGCGTGGACCACCATGAACAGGGTGGCGCCCTGCGTGGCGGCCAGGTGGGCCAGCCGCTGGTGCAGGCCGGCGTCCCAGTCGAGGGCGAGGCGGCCGACGCGGGCGTCGGCCGGGGCGGGCCGGCTGCCCGGCGGCACGGTGGGCGCCAGGTCGCCGGCCCTCGCCCGGGGCGCCGCCTCGGGCACCGGGCCCTCCCAGTGCGGCGCCCGGCCCGCGGCCCGTGCCCGGTAGGCCAGGGCGAGTTCGGCGGCCAGCGGGGTGTGCGACCACAGGTCGACCAGGTCGGCCGGGAGGGTGAGCTCCAGCAGGTGGTCCCTGGCGGCCAGGGCGCGCAGCCGGGTGCCGGCCGAGCCCAGCCGGCTGTTGCGCAGCGCCCCGTGACGGCGCCCCACGTCTCCCAGCGCCTCCTGCAGCGCCCCTGCGTTCAGCGCCCCGCGCAGCCGCAGCGGCAGGACCGCGCTGCCCTCCCCGTCGGGTGTCCCGTCGAGCGCCCCGGCGGGCCCGGTGGCGGCGGCCGGCCGCTCGCCGGCCGCCGCGGCGAAGCGGGCCGGGGTGGGCGCCTCGCGCAGGGCGCGGTCGTCCAGGCCGGCGCCCAGCACCCGGCGGGCCCGGGCCAGCAGCCGGGCCGCGGCCGCGGGATGCCCGCCGAGGCGGAAGAAGTCGGAGTCGGCGTGGACGGTGCGCCGCGGCACGCCGATCGCCTCGGCGAACAGGTCGCGGACGATCTCCTGCAGGGGGGTGCCGGGCGGTTCGGCGCCGGACGCGGGCGGCGCGGCGTGCTCGGCGCCGTCGCCGCCGCCGCCCGCGCCCCGCGGCAGAGCCGTGAGCGCCGTGAGCGCCGTCCGTGCGGAGGGGACCAGGCGGTCGGGCGGCTTCTGACCGGAGAGTGACATCGCGGCTCGCTCCTTCGACAGCGGCTACAGAAGGAAGGCTTGGCAAAACCTTGCCAAGATCCTGGCAACGGGATCCTGAGGGGCCGTCTCGAACCACTGGAGCACCACTCGAGCCCCCGCCCCGGCGCCCCGGTGACGCGACGAGGCCGCGTTCCCCAAGGGCGATGGCCGATACCGGGCCCGGTGGAGCCGTACCGGCGTGAGGCGACAGGGCCGCGGCAGACGGAGCCGCATTTAGTTTCAAACGAGACCGTATCGAACGAATCCATGGCGGTAATCTGGCCCCATGAACGCCGACGTTCCTCACCGAACCACCCCCTCACGTGTGACCGACCGCCCCGGCGACGCCTCGCCTTTCGCTCTCGGCCTGCTGCTGCGCCGGGCGCACTGGCGTGCGGCCGCGGTGATGGAGGAGGCGCTCCGGCCGCTCGGCATCGAGCTGCGGCATTTTGCCGTGCTGATCGTGCTGGTCGACCGCGGGCCCACGGTGCAGCGGGACTTGGCGGCGGCGACGGGGTCGGACAAGGCGGGAATCATGCGGGTCGTGGACGACCTGGAGCGCAGGGGGCTGGCCGTACGCAGGAATGTTCCGGGGGACCGGCGGGTGCGGGCGGTGGAGATCACGCCTGAGGGCGTCGAGCTTTTCGACGCGGCCCATGTGGCGGCGGCGCCGCTGGCTGAGCGCCTGGTTGCCGACCTGGCGCCCGGCGAGCCCGAGCAGCTGACGGATCTGCTGACCCGGTTTGCCCATCCCGCAGGCGGCGAGGCCTAAGCACGCCCGCGTCCGCACGGCTGTTGCGCCGCACACCCGGCCGGCGGTGCGCTCCTCACTCCTGCACGCATCGCCGCCGTCACCGCCGGACAGGGCGCAGGCGACGAGAACGCCACGTGACGTCCCGGGGTGAGACGTCACGCGGCGTCCACGGCCCGGGGGTCACACGGCGAGGCGCCCGCCGAGTTGTCTGGCCTTGGCGGTCGCGTCCTCGAAGGCGCGCTTGCGGGAGGCCTCGTAGAGGGGGACCAGCTCGGACATGGCCGGTCTGCGGGGGGCCATGGTGAGTTCGGGGACGATGAAGTCGAGGTCCAGGCCGAGGGTGTTCTTGAGGACGGCCTCCAGGTAGTTCTGCACGAACTCGTAGTCCTCGCGCGGGGTGCCCGCCGCGTAGGAGCCGCCGCGGCTGGCGACGACGATGACCGGGGTGCCCTGGGCGGAGGGAGTCTCGCCCGCGGTACGGCCCAGCAGGAGCACGTTGTCCAGCCACGCCTTGAGGGTCGACGGGATCGAGAAGTTGTACATGGGGGCGCCGATCAGGACGGCGTCCGCCTGCTCCAGCTCCTCGATGAGCTTCACGCGCGCGGCGAACGCGGCGGACTGCTCCGGGGTGTGCTCGCGCGGGGCGGCGTATCCGGCGGACCAGGCGTCGGCGGTGATGTGCGGGACAGGGGCGGCGGCGAGGTCGCGGTAGATGACGGTGCCCTGCGGGTGCTGCTCCTCCCAGGCCCTGCGGAAGGCGTCCGTGACCGAACGGGACGAGGACGCCTCGCCGGGGAACACGGACGAGTCGATGTGCAGCAGCGTGGCCATGGAATTTCTCCAGGAGCGGTGTCCGAGGCGGGGGACCAGGGGCGGAGGATGTGTACGCAGCGATAGTCAAACACGAGATGGTATTGAGTGATACTATCTTGAGTGAAACGAAAATGCCGCGTCGAACGGAGGGAGGTGGGCGATCGTGGACGTCTACGAGGCGGTCACGACCCGGCGGGCGGTACGCGGATTCACCGACCGGCCCGTCCCGAGAGAGGTGCTGGAGCGGGTGCTGTCCGCCGCGGCCTGGGCACCGTCCGGATCGAACCTCCAGCCCTGGCACACCTACGTACTGACCGGCGGACCGCTGGCCGAACTCAAGAAACGCGCCGACGAGCGCCTGACCGCGGGCGACCCCTGGGACGAGCCGGAGTACGAGCAGTACCCGCCCGCACTGAAGTCCCCGTACCGCGAACGCCGATCCGCCTTCGGCGAGCAGCGCTACGGCGCACTCGGCATTCCGCGCGAGGACATGGAGGCACGCCAGAGGGCCGCTTCCGCGAACTGGGACTGCTTCGGCGCCCCCGCCGCCCTGTTCTGCTACATCGACCGCGACCTGGGCCCGGCCCAATGGTCCGACACCGGCATGTACCTGCAGACCGTCATGCTGCTGCTGCGCGCCGAAGGGCTGCACAGCTGCCCGCAGATGGCATGGGCGAAGTACCGCAAGACCGTCGCGGAGGTCCTGTCACCCCCGGACGAACTCATCCTCTTCTGCGGCATGTCGATCGGGTTCGAGGACGTCACGGTGGATTACGCCCGTACGGGCCGGGCGCCGCTCGACGAGACGGTCACCTTCGTCGGTGACTACTGACACCGCCCGCCCTCGACCGGTCAAGGCGCCGCTTCCCGCCACGCGCACATAAGTGGTCCATATGAGTGGTCTATACGCACACAAGGGGCCGGCGTGCCGTCGGCGCTCAGGCCACGGCCCAGGGGCCCAGGTCGCGTGTGCGGCGGGCGGCCGCGGCGGGCCGGCTCTCGTCCCATGCCGGGGCCAGCGCGGCGGAGAGGATGCCCCAGAGCTGGCCGGCGGTCAGGGCGTGCACCGGGACGACGATCTGGCCGGCGAGGCTGACGCGGAACGCGGACTCCAGCGCGCTGACGATGCCGATGAGCGCCATGGAGTCCAGCCCGTAGGCCTCCATCGGGACGTCGGCGGCGGGCTCCTTGTCCCTGCCGAGCCCCGGCAGGCCCTGGCGCAGGACGTCCTCGAACTTCGCGTTCCACGGTGTGTGGGCCATTGGGCGACTTCCTTCCGGGACACGGGAGAGGCGAAGCGGTGCTCCGGGCAGCACCGTGCCGTGTCCCGCTCGAGTTGCCGTGGACGCCCGCTCAGGCCGCAGGCCCGCCCCGGGACATGACCGAAGCCCCCGCCACGGTGCTGCTGCCGGCGGGGGCCTCACGGGTTCGGCGGGGGGTGGTGGTCCGGTGGACGTCGTACGGGGAGCGGGGAGCGGCGGCGGGGAAGGGTTCCGCGGACGCGCGGGACGGAACGGCCGCGCGAGGGCGGGCGGCACCCTCAGACGGCCGCGCTGCCGCCCGCGACCGGCCAGCCGATGTCGTCGGTGGCCGCGGCGGTGGTGGCGGTGGCCTTGGGCCAGCCGATGTTGCCGTTCGCCGAGACGACGGTGACCTTCGGCCACCCGATGTCGTCGGTGGCGGAGACGGTGGTGGCGGCCTTGGGCCAGCCGATGTTGCCGTTCGCCGAGACGACGGTGACCTTCGGCCACCCGATGTCGTCGGTGGCCGCGGCGGTGGTGGCGGTGGCCTTGGGCCACCCGATGTCGCCCTGCGCGGAGGCGGCGGAGACGGTGCCGGCCGTCCTCGGCCAGCCGATGGAGGAGGCGGTGGTCGTGGTGCTCGCCGCCTTGGGCCAGCCGATGCCGTCCGCGGCGGTGCTGATGCCGCCGGCGGTGAGTACGGCGGAGGCGACGGCGGCGGTGGCGGCGGTGACGGCGAGGCGGGCGACGAGGTTCTTCATGACAGCTCCTCCGTGGCAATGAAGCGAATCTGCGTTGGTAACTTCTTGCCAAGAAGCTTGGCAACGCCTCCTCGGGATCTGCTCGGTATTCGCTGGAGATGGGCTGGAGGCCGGCGAGAGACGTCGCACCGCCTGTGCAGATGCCTGGCAATGTTTGTCAAACACCCCGCTCCGCGGGTCGTACGGAGCCGGGCCCGAGGGGGTTGAACAGCACTTTCACGGCCCCTCCGCTAGAGCGCCGCCGGAGCCCCCGTTGCCATCACGGCCTCACGCTAGGCAATGTATTGCCAAGCAAGTTGGCAATATTTGGCGACAGCGGGGGGAGGCCCCGGAAATGAACGCGACGCCGTCATCCACGGACCACAGGGACCACACGTACGGCACGGACCACGCGTACGGCACGGCCACGGACCGCACGGAGCCCGCGGACCAGGAGGGCCGGACGGTCCACCTGGACACGGCGGGCTGGGGCACCATGCCCGCCGCCGTCCGCGCACTCGTCGCCGACTGCGCGAGCCGCGAGGACCGCTACGGCCCGCACGAGCTCGAGGAGGACCTCGAGGACGTCCTGCGCACCGAGGTCCACGAGCGCCTCGGCGCCCTGCTCGGCGTCCCGGCCGCCGACACCGCCGTCGTCACGGACGCCGCCAGCGCCTTCGACGCGCTGGTCTCCCGCCTCGCCCCCGGCCGCGGCGAGCGCGTCTGGACGACCCCCTACGAGAGCGCCGCCCGCCTGACCGCCCTCTACGCCCTGCGCGACCGCACCCGCTGCACGGTGGAGGTCGTCCCGCTGCGCGAGGACGGGGACCTGGACCTGGAGTGGATGGCCCGGCACATCGGCGACGACGTCGCCCTCGTCTCGGTCGTCCACGTCCCCTCCGGCTGCGGAATCGTCAACCCGGTCGAGGAGATCGGGCAGATCCTCGCCCCGTACCGGTGCGTGTACGCCGTCGACGCCTCCTACTCCGCCGGCCAGCTCCCCGTGGATGCCGGCCGCATCGGCTGCCAGCTGCTGACGGGGGACGGCTGGCGGTTCCTGCGCGGCCCCTACGCCGTCGGGTTCGCCTTCCTGGCGCCCCGGCTGCGTGCCGCGTTCGAGGACGCCGCCGCCCACCGCCCCCTGCCGCCGAACGCGGCCGTCGCGGGCCTGAACGCCGCCCTGGCCCACCACACCGCCACCACCGCCACGGCCACCACCGACGGGCCCGCCGGCCTGGCCGGGCAGGGGCTCCTGCCCGCCCTGCGCGCCGCCGTCGAGGAGTGCCCCGGCACCGAACTGATCGCCCCGGGCCGGGTCCAGTCCGCCATCCTCGCCTTCCGCCACCGCGACCTGCCCGCCGCGCTCGTCCGCCGCCGGCTGGCGGCCCGCGGTGTCGTCGTGTGGAAGACGGTCGCGCAGGAAACCCCGCTCCACCTGCCCCGCTCCGGCGCCACCACCGCCCTGCGCGCCTCCCTCGGCCCCGACACCACCCCCCAGGACATCGCCCGCTTCGGCCGCGCCCTGCGGGAAGTCGTCCGCGAGGAGACCGCCGGTGCGCAACGCCCCCGCCCCGCCCGCACCCTCCCTCCCGCCCCCACTCCCGTCCTTGCCTCTGCCCCGGCCCCGGTCCCGCCCGCGGGGCCCCGGCCCCGGCCGTCCGCCCGCCGCCACCTGACCCTGTGCCCCACACCCTGACCCCGACGCTGACCCCGAACCCGAACCCGAATCCGAACCCGAAGGATGCGTCCGGGACGCCCGTCCGCGGACCGGCCGTGATCAAGCGCCCGGAGAAAGCGCCGGATAGAATTCGGGCATGGGTGAGCGGCCCGTCCCCACGGCTGCGCCGGGACCCGCTCCGGGAGCCGGTTCCGGCGGCGCGGGAGGCTGTCCCGGGGCGCTCGCGCGGTGGGCCGGCGGCGGTGTGTGATGGGTGCGGCGTCGGGGGGCAGGGAGCTGTACTCCGGCCGGGCCTCGGGCCTGATCGGGGCGCAGATCGCGGGCTACCGGGTGGAGCGCGAGATCGGCCGCGGGGGCATGGCCGTCGTGTACTGCGCCAAGGACCTGCGCCTGGACCGTACGGTCGCGCTGAAACTGCTCGCCCCGGAACTGGCCCGCAACGACACCTTCCGGCGCCGCTTCACGCACGAGTCGCTGGTGGCCGCCGCCATCGACCACCCGCACATCGTGCCGGTCTTCGAGGCCGGCGAGACGGACGGTGTCCTGTACATCGCCATGCGGTACGTCTCGGGGCTGGATCTGCGGGCCCTGCTCGACCGGGACGGCCCGCTGCCGGTGACGACCGCGCTGCGGATCGCCGGGCAGGTGGCGTCGGCGCTGGACGCGGCCCATGAACACGACCTGGTGCACCGGGACGTCAAGCCCGGCAACATCCTGGTGGCCCGGGGCACCGACAGTGATCATCCCGAGTACGTCTACCTCACGGATTTCGGGCTGACGAAGAAGTCGCTGTCGCTGACCGGGTTCACGACCGTCGGCGAGTTCGTCGGCACGCTCGACTACGTGGCCCCGGAGCAGATCTCGGGCCGCCCGGTGGACGGCCGGTGCGACCTGTACGGCTTCGCCTGCGTCGTCTACGAAACCCTCGCGGGCGGCCCGCCCTTCCAGCGGGACGACGACATGGCGCTGCTGTGGGCGCACCAGTACGACCAGCCGCCGCCCCTGAGCGAGCAACGGCCGGGCATCCCGCCGGCGCTGGACGGCGTGCTGGCCAAGGCCCTGGCGAAGGCCCCCGAGGACCGTTACGACTCCTGCCTGGAGTTCGTGGCGGCACTGCGGGCCGCCGCGAGCGGCGCGGGTGCCGCCGCCGCTGCCGGCAAGGACGTGCACGCGCCGACCCAGGTGGTCCCCGCGGTCCCCGAAGCCGCGCGGGCACCCGACCCGGTGCCCGATCCGGCGTTGGAGCCGGTGCCGGATCCGCCGCGGTGGGCCCGGCCGGTCTTCGGCCGTACCCCCGGATAGCCGCACGCCGTACGCCCGGTCGGGGCACGCCGTACGCCCGTCCGGCCGTACGCTGCCCGCCCCCGGTCCGGCGCTGCCCGCTCCTGCCGGGGTGCGGGGCCGTCGGCTTGCGAGGTGTGCGGGACGGCCGCACACAATGGTTTGAACCCTCCCCCCGCTGAAGCAGGGGGATCCCTGGCTCAGGCTGCCCACGGGCCCAGCGGGCCTACGGGTCTTACACCCTCAACACCAGCCGGGTCGGAACCTGCCCGGTTTGGTACTACAGGCAAAGGAGTTGCTGTGCCGGCTTGACTCTCGTTCAGCACGGTGTGCGCGCTTGGTTCTCGCAACGCACATCGAGCACCCTACCCGCTCGCGTGGACGGTCTTTCGCCCTGGAGGCGAAACCCCGTTCCCTGCCCTGCTCCGCAGGAGTCCGATTCCTCCCCGGCCTGAAGGCCGGGGCATCCTCGGAGGAACAGGTGAAGAGGAACCGACGGGCGGAGGGCGAGGGGGCGGGCGCGGGGCCGGACGGCAGGAGGTTGTGTTGCGGGTTTCCTGAGGCTGTGCCGCTGGCCTGTGTGCCGCAGGCCCCGATGCCGGGAGTGGAGCTCGTGAGCATCGAACCGTCGTCGTCCCAACCGTCGTCCGGCCGTCCCAAAGGTCCTCCGTCGGGGCCGCTGGCGGGGCCTTCCCAGCCGGACCGGCCCACACCCCCGGAGGCCGAAATCCGCCCCGGCGGCGGGCGGTCGGAACCACCGGCCGGACCGCCCGGCGGACCCGGCGGCGGGGGCGGCGACGAGGGCCCGCACCACCCGTGGTGGAAGTCCGCGCCCCGGGTGGCCGTGGTCGCCACCGCGATCGTGGCGGCAGTGGCCCTGATCCTCGTGTTCACCCGCTCCGACGGCACCTCGAACCAGCAGCGGGGCGAGGTCTTCCTGCAGTCCGCCGGGAGCACGGGCACGGACCCGTTCACGGAGTCGACCGCGAAGGAGGGCACCGCGCCGACGGCGACACCCTCGCTGCCCTCCACGGCCACGGGCACGGGCAACACGGTACAGAGCGTGAGCGGTGACGCCCCCGGCCTCTACGGCGGGACGCGCAACGTCGCCAGCTGCGACGTGGAGAAGCAGATCACCGCCCTCAAGGCGGCCCCGTCGAAGAACGCGGCCTTCGCCTCGGTGATGGGCATCCAGCCCTCCGCCGTCCCCGGCTATCTGCGCACCCTCACCCCCGTACAGCTCCGGGCGGACACCCGGGTCACCAACCACGGCTACCGCAACGGTTCTGCCACCACCTATCAGGCCGTGCTGCAGGCGGGGACCGCCGTCCTGGTCGACGACCGCGGGGTACCGCGGGTGCGCTGCGCCTGCGGGAACCCGCTGACACCGCCGGCCGCGCAGCAGAGTGCCGACCCCAGGCCGGTGGGCCAGTCGTGGTCCGGCTACCGGCCCTCGCACGTGGTCGTCGTCGCGCCGGCGCCCCGCCCGGTGAAGAAGTTCGTCGTGGCGGGCCACAAGAAGGGCGAATGGTTCACCCGGGACCAGGGCGACCACCGCGGCGAGCACGACACGAAGACGGCACCGCCCCCGCCGCCACCGAAGCCGTCCACGCCGGGCAGGGAACAGACACCCTCGAACGGCAACACCTCGCAGGGACCGGGCAAGCCCTCCAAGTCCTCCGAGTCGGGTAAGCCGTCGAAGTCGTCGGAGTCGGGTAAGCCGTCGAAGTCGTCGGAGTCGGGTAAGCCGTCGAAGTCCTCCGAGTCGGGCAAGCCCTCGAAGCCGTCGGAGTCGGGCAAGTCGTCGGAGTCGGGTAAGCCGTCGAAGTCGTCGGAGTCGGGTAAGCCGTCGAAGTCCTCCGAGTCGGGCAAGCCCTCGAAGCCGTCGGAGTCGGGCAAGTCGTCGGAATCTGGCAAGCCGTCCAAGTCGTCCGAGTCTGGCAAGCCCTCCAAGTCCTCCGAGTCGTCGAAGTCCGGCAAGGAGTCGTCACCGTCGAAGGACAAGTCCTCGTCGGGGTCGGGCAAGCCGTCCTCTCCGTCGTCCGGGGGGTCCTCGAAGCCGCAGGCCCCGTCCTCCGAGCCGCCCTCCTCGAAGCCCGAGCCAAAGACGTCCGCGCCCCAGACCTCCGCACCTCCGCCCCTGTCCTCCGCGCCCCAGAACACGGCGCCCCAGAATTCCGGACCCCCGCCCGCCGACACAGGACAACAGCAACAGCAGCAGCAACCGCCCGGCCCCGAGGGGTCCTAACAGCGCTGGTGCACATACGCCGCACGGTGTCCCAGGACCACCGTGCGGCGTCTTTTTTGCGCGCTTTACCCGACTCGTTCCGCTGGGTCAAGTCACGACTCCTCGGAACGTGACCGTGCGGTGCCCGTGGGGCCTACTTGAAGTGCGGGCCTCACCGGAAAGGAAATCCGGAAAATGAATGAGGCAGGACGGTAGGACGGAAATCTTCGGCAGAGGGTTTTCTCTTTCACCGAAACCGCGAATTATCCCGGTACGGCGGTCCCGGTAGAACGGTCCGCCGGCTGTCGTCCCGAATTTACGGGGCGGACAGAAGAGTCCCCTTAATCGGTAGGAGAAAACCCATGACCCGTATTTTTCACACCCACAGCGATGCCCGTTCCAAGCGCCGGGGCTTCCGCCTCGCGACACTCGCCGCCTCGGCCGCGGTGATCACCGGGGGCATCGTCCTTCCGGCGTCCGCAGCGATGGCCGCGCCGATGCCCGCCGCGCATGTCGTGAGCTTCGTCCACGGCGGCGGTGCCGGCGGTGACGGCGGTGCCGGCGGCGGCGGCTTCGTCGGCGGCGGCGGGGGCTCCGGCGGCTCCGGCGGCGGCAGCGTCCTGGGCGTCGGCGGCAACGGAGGCAAGGGCGGCAACGGAGGCGACGGCATCCTGTCCGGCGGCGGTGGCGGCGGCGGTGGTGGCGGCGGCGACGGTGTCATCGGCGGCAACGGAGGCAAGGGCGGTGACGGCGGCACCGGCCTGTTCGGCGGCAGCGCCGGCTCCGGCGGCTCCGGCGGCTCCGGTGTCATCGGCGGCAACGGAGGCAAGGGCGGCAACGGCGGCTTCGGTGTCTTCCAGGGCGGCAACGGAGGCAAGGGCGGCGCGGGCGGGCTCGGCATCCTCTTCGGCGGCCTGGGCGGCGGCGGTGGCGCCGGCGGCGGCAGCATCTTCTGACCGTTACGCCCCGGCGGGGCGGAGGCCCGCACAGCCTCCGCCCCCGACCCCCCACCCCACCCCCGCCCCTCACCCCGTTGGCCAGGCGCGGAGCCGGACGGCCGGCGCTGCGCCCGCAGAACCACAACCTCGCTCAAGGAAAACGGAGAACCCCCATGTCCAGAACTCGCTGGCAGCGTCCGCTCGTCCTGGCGGTGGCCTCGGTGGCCCTCGCCACCGGCACCGCGTGCGCAGCCCAGGCGGCGCCGGGTGCCACCACAGGCACCAGCCAGATGGCCCCGGCCGACCCGTCCCACTGCGGCCATGGCGGGGAGGGCGGGAAGGGCGGGGAAGGCGGCAAGGGCGGTGCGCCCGGTCAGCCGGGGGAGCCCGGCAAGCCCGGCCGGTTCGGCTGCTTCAAGTTCGACGACCTGCCCGACAAGCCCAAGTCGGAGCTCACGGGCGTGGACAAGATACGGATCGTGCTGACCGTGGAGTCCGGGCAGGCGAAGAAGGCCGACGTCGCCAAGAAGTACAAGATCTCCGAGAAGGAGTTCGACACCTGGGACAAGCAGTTCCGCGACGGGGACTGGGCCGCGCTGATGGGTTTGAATTCCCTCTTCGGCTCCTGAGGAACTTCCTTCGACGCCCCGGCCCGGTGCGGGCCGGGGCGTTCCTTGTCAAGTCCCGAATTTCCGGGCCGTGACGGCGAGGCCCTTGACCGGGTTTATTCGATACAGCGGAAACCGCGGTACGGAAAATAATTCTTTGGGAAGAGGAATGCCATGCGTATACGTTCTTGGAAGGTCCGTCTCGGTCTCACGGTCTCGACCGCCCTGACCGCCGGTGTGGCGGCCGGCGCGCTGGCGCCGGCCGCGATGGCCGCGCCGGTGCCGCAGAACCATACGGCCGTGGTGGCCGCCGCCCGGCAGCTCCCCGCCGACGGCGCCCGACCGGGCGGCGGCAGCCAGTTCGCCAACGGCCAGTTCGCCGGTGGTCAGTTCGGCACCGTCAAGGTGGGCGGCGGCAGCGTGCGGATCGGCGACCGGGTGTGTGCGGGCAACTGCAACGGGACCGTCAACGGGAGCAACGGCGGTCAGGGCGGGATCTGCGCCGGGCTGTGCAACGGCAGCGCCAACGGCGGCACCGGCACGACCGGCGCGCCAGGCCACGAGGGCGGTATCGGCGGTCAGGGCGGGATCTGCGCCGGGATCTGCGGCGGCAGCGCCAACGGCGGCACCGGCGGCACCGGCGGAGCCGCGGTGGGCACCGGCGACGGCGGCCGCGGCGGCAAGGGCGGCACCGGCGGGATCTGCCTCGGGTTCGGCTGCGAGAGCGGCGGCATGGGCGGCCGCGGCGGCACCGGCGGCGCCGGCTGACGCTTGCCCCCCGAGGGCTGGTAGGTGCCCGCCAGGGCCTGTCCGGCAGACATTGACTTCTCCCCCAGCTGAAGCAGGGGGATTCTCCCCTCGCGGGTTGAGCTTTCTGCTTCTCAGACAGCAGCTGCCCCGAACTAACGGCAAGGGACGTTGGTACGCCCAGCAGTCTTACGCCAGCTCCACAGACCTGACATCCCGCCAGCCCGGCGGTAGGCCCGGCCAGCTTGGTTATCAAACGGCCGGACGGCCTACAAACTACCAGTCTCCTGCGGGTCGTTGGCGGTAGACGCCGATCCGCCCTGGCGGCGAATCGGCTTTCCCTGCCCTGCTCCGCAGGAGTCCGATTCCTCCCCCGCCTGAAGGCGGGGGTATCCACGGAGGAATCCCGATGACGCAGCGCCGGACTTGCGAGCCGCCCGGCCGCGGGGCGTCACGGAGCAAGGCCGTCATGGCTGGTGGTGGCTGTCCGGTCTGTGCAGGAGAGCATTTGCGCCTGGGGGTGAAGCGCATCCTGTGGCTGCGACGCGGAGCGTCGCGGTGCCGGGGTGGGGGTGGGGGTGGGCGCGGAGCGCCCGCAGGGCTGCCAGCGGAGCCGGGCAGTGCTTTGTCCGGGCCGGTGTGGCCCGTATGACGGCAGTGCGGAAGTGTTCCGGCGGGGCTGGGTTGGGCTGATCGGGTCGGGGTTGTCGGTGGTGGGTGTTAGCGTCCGGATCATGCAGCTTCGGTATGCCTTCCGCCTCGACCCGGGGTCCGGTCAGCGTGTTGCGCTGGCGCGGGCGTTCGGGTGTGCGCGGGTGGTGTACAACGACGCGGTCGCCGCCCGGGAGCGGGCCCGGCGGGAGGGTGCTGCGTTTCCGAGTGCGGGCGTGCTGTCGAAGACGCTGATCACCGAGGCGAAGCAGAGCCCCGGGCGGCAGTGGCTGTCCGAGGTGTCGGCAGTCATCCTGCAGCAGGCGCTGCGGGACGTGGAGCGCGCCTACACCAACTTCTTCTCCTCTCTGAAAGGATCCCGCCAGGGGGCACGGGTGGGGGCGCCGCGCTTCAGGTCGAAGCGGGATGCCCGCCAGGCGATCCGGTTCACCGCGAATGCCCGATGGAAGATCACCGAGGCGGGGCGGCTGCTTCTGCCGAAGATCGGCGAGGTGAAGGTGCGCTGGTCGCGCAGGCTCCCGTCGGTCCCGTCGAGCGTGACGGTGATCCGGGACGCAGCGGGGCGGTTCTTCGCTTCCTTCGTCGTGGAGAGCGACCCGGACGCCGACCTGGCGCGGATGCCGGGTGCCGATGGTCTGCCGTCTGTGGGGATCGACTTGGGTCTGACTCATTTCGCGGTCCTGTCGGACGGGACGAAGATCGACAGCCCGCGGTTTCTGCGCCGGGCGGAGAAGAAGCTGAAGAAGGCGCAGCGGGAGTTGTCCCGCAAGCAGAAGAGGTCGAAGAACCGGGAGAAGGCCCGTCTGAAGGTGGCCCGCGCGCACGCCCAGGTCGCCGACGCCCGCCGCGAATTCCACCACCAGCTCTCCACCCGCCTGATCCGCGAAAACCAAGCGGTCGCGGTGGAGGACCTGGCGGTGAAAAGCCTTGCCCGCACACGGCTCGGCAAATCCGTGCACGACGCCGGATGGGCGGCATTCGTGGCCATGCTGGAGTACAAGGCCGGCCGGTACGGGCGCGTCTTTGTGAAGGTCGGCCGGTTCGAGCCCACCAGCCAGGTGTGCTCGGTCTGTGGAGTCAAGGACGGGCCCAAACCCCTGCACGTGCGCACCTGGACGTGCACGCAGTGCGGCACGGTCCATGACCGGGACCACAACGCCGCCAAGAACGTCAAACAGGCCGCCGGACTGGCGGTGACAGCCTGTCGAGCGCAGGTAAGACCGGGACTCGTTCCGGCGCAGCGCGAAGAAGCAGGAAGCCACGGAATCCACACCGGAACTCGTGCCGCACAGCGGCACAGCACCCGGTGAGGAAGGCCAGAATCTCCCTGCTTCAGCAGGGGGAGCAAGTCAAAGCAGCGCGGGTCATCTCTTCTTCTCTCTCTCCTCTCTCCGTCCGTCCGTCTCTCCGTCTCGTCGTCTCCGTCCCGCCCGTTCTGGTGCACCCCGGCGGCTCCTCGACCTGCTCGACCAGGCCACCGACCCCCCGCCCCGCCGTGTCCCCGCCCCCCGGCCGAACCGCGGGAGACACCCTCGTGCTCTACACCGACGGGCTTGTCGAACGCCGGGGGGAGGACATCGACGTCGGCCTGCGCCGGCTCACCGACACTCTCACCCGCCACACCCGTCTTGCTCCCGAACGCCTGGCCGACATGCTGCTCGCCCGCCTCGGTGTCAGCAGCGGCGGGCGCGACGAGGTCGCCCTGGTCGTCGTGCGCCTTTAGCGGCCACGTCTGCGCGGCCGCGCTCCTGCGTGACGGTTGCCCGAGCCCTGCGGGGCGCGTGCCCGTACGACCGGTACTGCGACCGGTACGGTGACGCCGCGAGCGGCCGCGGCGCCGGCTGCCCGGGGCCCCCGCCGCCACGGTGGTCCGTCAGCCGCGCATGGCCGCGACCCGCGAGCCGACCGGGCACCCCGCTGTGCCTCCTGCACGGAGCCGGAGTCGTCCGCGGGCACGGTCACACCGCGCGCCCTTCAGGCCGGTTCTGCACTGAGTTGCGAGGCGGGCGAAGGCCGTCCGTCCCGGGCGGCGGTCAGCCGGGGGAGAGGGACTGCTCGGCCCAGACGGTCTTGCCGGTGACGGCGTGCCGGGTGCCCCAGCGTCGGGCGAGCTGGCCGACCAGCAGCAGGCCCCGCCCGCCCTCGTCGAAGGTCCGGGCGCGCCGCATGTGCGGGGCGGTGCTGCTGGAGTCGAAGACCTCGCAGGTGAGCGTGGAGTCCTCGTGGATCAGCCGCAGCTGGATGGGCGGCCGGCCGTAGCGGATGGCGTTGGTGACCAGTTCACTGACCGTCAGTTCGGTGATGAAGGCGGCGTCGTCCAGCCCCCAGGCGGTCAGCTGCTCGGTGGCGTGCTTGCGTGCCCGGGCGACGACGGCCGGGTCGGAGGCCAGGTCCCAGGCGGCGACCCGGTCGGCGTGCAGGGCCCGGGTGCGGGCGACGAGCAGGGCGATGTCGTCGTCGGGACGGTGGGTCAGCATGGCGGTGAGGACTCTGTCGCAGACCGTGTCGAGGGTTTTCGCGGGGCGGGCGAGGGCGGCGAACATCTTGTCCAGTGCCTCGTCGATGTCGTGGTCGCGGGCGGCGAGCAGGCCGTCGGTGTAGAGGGCCAGGAGGCTGCCCTCGGGCAGTTCGGTCTCGAAGGTCTCGAACGGCAGGCCGCCCAGGCCCAGCGGTGGCCCGGCCGGGACGTCAAGGAAGCGGACGGCGCCGTCCGGGGTGACCGCGGCGGGCGGCGGGTGGCCGGCCCGGGCGAGGGCGCAGCGGCGCGAGACCGGGTCGTAGACCGCGTACAGGCAGGTGGTGCCGATGCCCCCGGCACTCTCGTCGGCGCCGCCCGTGCCGCCCTCGTCGGCGGACAGGTGCAGGACGAGGTCGTCGAGGTGGGTGAGCAGTTCGTCGGGCGGCAGGTCGACGTCGGCCAGGGTGCGCACCGCGGTGCGCAGCCGGCCCATGGTGGCGGAGGCGCGGATGCCGTGGCCGACCACGTCGCCCACGACGAGGGCCACCCGCGCACCGGACAGCGGGATGACGTCGAACCAGTCGCCGCCCACGCCGGCCCGGGTGCCGGCGGGCAGATAGCGGGTGGCGATGTCCAGGGCTCCCTGGTCGGGCAGCGTCTGCGGGAGCAGGCTGCGCTGCAGGGTCATGGTGCTGGTGTGCTCGCGGCTGTCGCGGCGGGTGGTGTGGATGCTGACGGCCGCCTTGGCGGTGAGTTCCTCGGCCAGCCACAGGTCGTCCGCCTCGAAGGGCTCCGCGTGCCGGTGCCGGCCGAAGAGGGCCACGCCGAGTGTGGCGCCGTGGGCCCGCATCGGCACCACCATCACCGAGTGCGTTCCGCTCCCGGGGAGCCGGGCGGCTCCCGGGTCCTGCCGAGCCCACTGGAGCAGGTCGGGGTCGGCCGCGTCGTACAGGGCGCCGTGGCCCTGGGCCAGGCACCGGGCCACCGGCGACAGGGCCGGGTAGAGGGCCGCCGTGCCCGCCGTGCCCGCCGTGCCCGCGGCGGAGGCGGCGGAGGCGGTGGGGCCGTCGTCGAGGACCGAGCGCACCGCGGTACGGGTCATGGCGAGGGGCCCGGCCGGGGCGGCGGGGGAGGGCTCGCCGCCGTGCCGGGGGGCGTCCAGCAGATCGACGGCGGCGAAGTCCGCGAGCCGGGGGACGGCGATGTCGGCCAGTTCCTGCGCGGTGCGCCCGCTGTCCGCGGTGGTGCCGATGCGGGCCGAGGCCTCGCTCAGCAGGAGCATCCGCTGCCGGGCGAGATGCTCCTGGAGCCGCTGGTGCGCCGCCAGGCACACCGCGCGCACCCGGCCGGCGGGGTCCTCCAGCGGGACGAGGGAGGTCGACCAGCCGTCGTTTGCCCCGGTGCCTGCGGGGCCGGCGCCCGCCCGCAGCTGCTGCGGGCCGCCGCCCTCCAGCACCCGGCGCATCTTCGCCTCGGTCTCGTCGCTCACCGGATGCGGCACGATCTCCGGCAGACGCATCCCGCGCATCTGGTCCTCGGTGAGGGACAGCACCTGCTCCATACCGGCGTTGGCCCGCACCAGCCGCAGGTCCGCGTCGAAGACGGCCATGACACAGGGCGCCTGGCGAAACGCCCATTCCCCCAGCCGCCCGCTCCCGTACGTCCCGCTTCCCGCCGCCTCGCTCCCGGACGTCCCGCCCCCGGCTGCTTCTCCTTCGGGTGCTTCTCCTTCGGGTGTGCCGGCGGGTGTTTGCCCCTCGGGTGTGCCGGTCACGGCGGACACCACGAGCCACTCGGTGACGGGGCCGTCCGCCGTACGGCGGTGCGCCAGCAGTTCCCGCCGCAGCCGGCGGCCGTCGCGGTGCCGCAGTGCCACGGTGCCGCTCCACCGCTCCCGTCCGGCCGCGTCCCGCAGCGCCGCCGCGCCGACCGTGCCGGCGTCGTCGGCGTCGTCGGCGAGCAGACGGGCGGCGGGCTGTCCCACGACCTCCGAGGGCGGGTAGCCGAGCAACTGCCGGGCGCCTTCGCTCCACTCCGTCACGATGCCCCGCGCGTCGACGGCGGCGGTGGCCGGGGGAGGGGGAGTGGGAGGGGCCGGGCGGGCCGGACCGGGGGAGGTGTCCGACTCGTGTGGCCGCTCACCAGGATGGGTGGGAAGTCGCTCCATCGCCGCTCATCTCGCCGTTCGGGAACCTGCACGGCCGGGGGCTCTCCTGACAAGCATGATCCCGGGGGGCACGGAGCACCAACCCGGCGCCGTCACCGGGGCGCGGCCCGCCGCCCCGTCCGTGACCGCGCCGCTGCAAACCCGCGGGGGATTCCCTGTGACAGGCCTGTGACAGTCGGCGGACACCGTCATGAAGTCCCCCGGCCACGCTTTATGTAAAGCGGACAAAAAGCCTTATTCGGTCATATGTCCCCTGCTTTCAAGGGTGTGAGCAGCGACGACCGAGCCGACACGTCGGAGGAAATCCCATGAGCCTCACACTCTCCACGCCGCACGCCGAAGCCCCCGTCCCCGCGCTGGCCCCCCGCGAGCAGGAGACGCTGCGACATATCGCCGCAGGGCGCACCTACCTCCAGACGGCCCGCCACATGGGACTCTCCAAGCACACCGTCGACGCCTACCTCCGCCGCATCCGGGCCAAGCTCAACATCAACAGCACCGCCGAACTCACCCGGCTGGCCATCTCCCTGGGCCTATGACCACCACGCTCCCCAAGGCCGTGACCACCACGCTCCCCGCGACCACGACGTGACCGCCGCGCCCCACCGCCGCTGCTCACCGGCCCAGGCCGAAATCCCCTCGGCCCGGCCCCGTCAGCAGCGGCACACCGGCGCCGTTCCGGCACCGCCCCGGTGCCGGAAGGCCATGCCCGGCCCCTCGCACATCTCACATGCCCGGCCTGGGCCGGCCCGCCCGTGCGGCCTGGGACAGGGCGGCCCCCGCAAACGCCACGAAGGCGACACCGCACCCGAGCAGGCCGGTCCGCTCGGGTACGAGGAGGTCGGCCTCGCTGTCGGAGTACGTGCAGGTGAGGGAGGGCGGAAAGACGGTTCTTTCGATGTCCCGTACGTCGATCCGGATCAGCTTGGTGTCCGGGGGGATTGTCTTCGCGTGCAGGCACGCGTCGTAGAGCTCGGTCCGAGAGAGTTCCATCACGGGGCCGACACCGGTCACCCAGATCACGGCGGCCACCAACGGCGACCAGATCGCACCGGCCCGCACCCAGCGCGAGGCCCGCGACCTCCGCCCGATCAGGATGACGGAGAGGGCCACGACCAGAACCCCCGTGCCCGCCCACATGATCCACGTGCTCAGGACCGTGGGGTGCGACGGCCCATAAGCCCCCGAGTCGCTCCAGTAGCAGGCGACGTCGGGCGGGAAGGCGTCCACGCGCACGCGCACCAGCGGGAAGTCGTTGTCGAGGGTCTTCTCGCCGCACACCTGCACGGGATCGGTGAAGGCCAGCCCGTACGCCACGGCACCCGCGTATCCGAGCACCGCCACACCCGCGCCTATGACGGCCCAGCGGACCTGCCGGGACGGACGGCGCAGGGCCGCCCACAGCAGGTACGCAACCGATCCGGCCGCGCACAGGAAGAGGCTGACCAGCGGCACGGCGTAGAACACCAGCATGCTCACGGCCTCCGCGCGCGCTCGTCCACGGACCGGGCGGATGCGGACCGGGCGGATATGGACCGGGCGTATACGGCCAGGGCCACTGCGCTGACCGTGAGGCCGGCCAGCGCCGGGTTCACGTACCCGGGGACCTCCCGGTCGTAGGTGGTCCCGTCGCTTCGATGGCACACGAACCGGACCGGTACCCACCAGACGTGGTAGTCGTCGATCCAGTAGTCGCGTTCCTGCACGCCCGTGCGGCACGGCCGGATGGGCGACGAGTCCGCCCCGCCGTCCTCCGCGTCCAGCGCCGCGCCCGCGACGTACAGCATTCCCCAGGCGTACATCACGGCCGCGCCCGCCGCCACGACATACGCGAGACCGCGGAGCGAGCGCGCGAGCCCGCCTCTCCAGACACAGGCCAGTCCCCGGCCCAGGAACACCACGCCGGAGACGACCGCGACCAGGACGACCAGCAGACAGAGCAGGAAACTCACTTCGTCTCCCCCCGGCCCTTGCCCTCGTGCTCAAGACGTGTGTGATCCCGCACCACATGATCCCCTCCCGTCACGGTTCCCCGGGGGCGGGGACGATCAAGGGAGGGCGGGCGGTTGCACCGGGCCCGACCCAACGGCCGGCAGCCGGCATCGGGCCGTCCCGTCCGTTCCTCGTCCGGTGCCGGGCCGGCAGCCGGCATGCGGCCGCCATGGCTGACAGGCCGTCACAAATCCGTGCCCGCAGGCAGGTTGCCCGCACGGCCTGTCCGCCAGGCCCACGCCGTCCGGACCATGTCGTCCGCGCGCGCCGCACCGGCCGGCCGGTGCCGTACGGCCCTGACCGCATCGTCCGGGCCCCCTCGCCCGACGGGCGGGGGCAAGGCCACGCTCCTATGCTGGTGGGGCAGGAGCTCGAGGGTGGTGTCCACGGCACGGCGGTGCCCCGCGGTTCGCCGCGCAGCTGCCCGGCGCTCTCGTCCACCACCGTCCACCACGCTCGCGGGCTTCGTCCTCGGCTGCTGGGAGTGGGCTCATGACGCACGCGTGCAGACGGCTGCGCAGGGGAGCCGTAACCGCCACGGTGGTGGGGATGCTGACGGTGCCGGTCGCGGGCCCGGCCGCGTTCGCGGCGCCGGGGTCCGTGCGTACCGCGGCCACCGCCCCGCAGCCGCCCCCGCCCTCCGCCTCGCCGACGGGCGAGGTCCGCACCCTCACCCCCGCCGTGACCGGACAGCTCGATGGGACCGTGCAGCAGGTCATGCGCGAGGCGAACGTGCCCGGGGTGACCGTGGGCCTGTGGACACCCCACCAGGGCACCTACATAAGGTCGTTCGGGGTCGCCGACAAGAGCAGCGGCCGGCCGATGTCGCCGGATCTGTACACGCGGATCGGCAGCGAGACCAAGACGTTCACCGTGACGGCCCTGCTGAAACTCGTCGACGAGGGCAAGGCGGGCCTGGACGACCCGATCGGCAGATACGTCGCCGGGGTGCCGAACGGGGACAGGATCACCCTGCGCGAGCTGGCCGGGATGCGCAGCGGCCTGTTCAACTACACCGAGGACCCGGGCTTCTTCAAGGCCTTCACCTCCGATCCGCGGCGGCCCTTCACCCCGCACGAGCTGCTCGCCTACGCCTTCGGGCATCCCGTGCTGTTCCCGCCGGGCCAGAAGTTCTCCTACTGCAACACCAACCTCATCCTGCTCGGCCTGGTCGTCGAGAAGGCCGGCGGGAAACCGGTCCAGGACTACATCCACGACAACGTCCTCGCCCCGGCGGGCCTGCGCCACACCCTCTTCCCGACCGACGCCGCCTTCCCGAGCCCGCACGCGCAGGGCTACACCGACCAGACCGCGACCGGGAAGGTCGAGGACACGGCCGGCTGGAACCCGTCCTGGGCCTGGGCGGCCGGCGCCATGATCTCCACCCTGGACGACCTGCGCGTGTGGGCGCGCACGGTGGCCACCGGCGTCCTGCCCGACGGCACCACCCTGATCAGCCCGGCCACGCAGAAACAGCGGCTGACCACGCCTCCCACCACGATCCCGGGCGCCGGGTACGGCCTGGGCATCTTCGACGTCCAGGGCTGGATCGGGCACGACGGCTCCCTGCCCGGCTACGAATCCCTGACGATCTACCTCCCCGCGGCGCAGGCGACCCTCGTCGTCCTGCTGAACACCGACATCGACCACAACGGCGCGGAGCCCAGCACCCTCTTCGGGCAGGCGATCACGAAGATCGTCTCCCCGGGCCACGTCTTCAACCTGCCCGCCCAGCCCGCGGCCCGCTGACCACCCCCGCGAGGCGGCGCCGGCGGGGGAGAGGAACGCGTACCGCCGCAGCCCCCGCTCCGCAGGCCCACGGGTGCGACAACTCGCTAGCCTGGACACCAGGGGGCGGCTCGGGCGAAGCCCAAGGAGGCTGACGTGGCTGAAGCGACTCCTGAGGCCGGAGCGAAGGACCGTGACCGGACATACACCGGCCCCCGCGGCACCGGCACCCCCGGCTACCTGCCCATCGCCGAGCACGGCCTGATCGGCGACCTGCGCAGCGCCGCCCTCGTCGGCACGAACGGCACCATCGACTGGTACTGCTGCCCCCGCTTCGACGCACCCAGCGTCTTCGCCTCGATCCTCGACGCCGAACGGGGCGGGTCCTTCGAACTCGCCCCCGACGTCCCCACCCGCACCAAACAGTTCTACTTCCCCGACACCAACGTCCTGATCACCCGCTTCTTCGCGGACGACGGAGTCGGCGAGATCCAGGACTTCATGCCCGTCGTCGACGAATCACGCGAGGCCGACCGCCACCGCCTCATCCGCCGTGTGGTGTGCGTCCGCGGAGCACTCCCCTTCCGCGCCCGCGTCGCCCCCCGCTTCGAATACGGCACCGCACCCCACACCGTGCACGCCGAGGCCGGCCAGGCGGTCTTCGCCTCCGCCTCGCTGCGCCTCGCCCTGACCTCCACCGTGCCCATCGAGGTCGACGGCCCGGACGTCTGGGCCCTGTTCAAACTGCACGAGGGCGAGACGGCCGTCTTCACCATCGACAAGATCGGCGGCGACGTGGCACCCCGCTTCTGCGCCGTCGCCGAGGCGGAACGAGAATTCAACGCGACCGTGCGCTACTGGCGCCACTGGCTGTCCCAGTCCCGCTACCGCGGCCGCTGGCGGGAAATGGTCCACCGCTCCGCCCTCACCCTCAAACTCCTCACCTACGCCCCCACCGGCGCCATCGTCGCCGCGCCGACCACCAGCCTGCCCGAACAGATCGGCGGCGAACGCAACTGGGACTACCGCTACGTGTGGATCCGCGACGCCGCGTTCTGCGTGTACGCGATGCTCAGACTCGGCTTCACCGACGAAGCCGAAGCCTTCATGGGCTTCGTCACCGAGCACGTCCAGCGCGCCCCCGACGGCCCGACCGGACCCACCGGCCCCCTGCAGATCATGTACGGCATCGACGGATGCCGTGACCTGCCCGAACGCGAACTGCCCCACCTCGAGGGCTACCGCGGCTCAGCCCCCGTACGCGTCGGCAACGCCGCCGTCGACCAGCTCCAGCTCGACATCTACGGGGCACTCATCGACTCCCTCTACCTCTACGACAAGTGGGGCAAGCCCATCTCCAGCGCCCACTGGGACAGCATCAGCGAGCTCGTCGACTGGGTGTGCGACCACTGGGACCAGCCCGACGAGGGAGTCTGGGAGACCCGCGGCGGCCGCAAGACGTTCCTCTACTCCCGCCTCATGTGCTGGGTGGCGATCGAACGCGCCATGCGGCTGGCCCGGCACCGCGGCCTGCCCGCCGACATGGTCCGCTGGGGCGCCGTCCGCGACACGATCTACCGGCGGATCATGAGCCACGGCTGGTCCGCCGAACGCCACGCCTTCACCCAGTACGAGGACAGCGACATCCTCGACGCCTCCCTGCTGATGATGCCGCTGGCGAAGTTCATCGCCCCGACCGACCCCAAATGGCTCGCCACCCTCGACGCCCTCGGCGAGGACCTGGTGTCCGACTCCCTGGTCTACCGCTACGACCCCCAGGCCAGCCCCGACGGCCTCCAGGGCGAGGAAGGCACCTTCTCGATCTGCTCCTTCTGGTACGTCGAGGCACTCACCCGCGCCGGCCGCCTGGACGAGGCCCGCCTCGCCTTCGAGAAGATGCTCACCTACGCCAACCACCTCGGCCTCTACGCGGAGGAGATCGGCCACACCGGCGAACAGCGCGGAAACTTCCCCCAGGCCTTCACCCACCTCGCCCTGATCAGCGCCGCCTTCAACCTCGACCGCATGCTCGGCTAGACGAATGAGTCCGATGCCGGGGCCGGTGCGCGAGCGTGAAGAGAGGGCGCTCAAGACCATGTTGTGACGCAACCCGTCTGCCTTGCCCTGGCGCAAGCCCTGCCCCGCAGGCACAGGTCCGGGCACGCCGCTCGCGCAGCGCGACGGCGAGGTCTTCCAGGTACGTGCCCACGCCGTCCCGCCCGCCGGACTGCTCGGCATCGCCACGGCGGCCACCTGTTTCGGGGGGGGTGCCTCTATGTCCTTCGTCAAGCGAGGCGTGGGGTTCTGGGTTCGTAGAAGGTGCCGTCGCGGAGCATCGCGAACAGCACGCTGATCCGCTGTCGGGCAAGGCGGAGGAGGGCCTGCGTGTGGGTCTTTCCGCGAGCTCGGCAGCGGTCGTAGTAGGAACGGGAGGCGGGATCGTGCAGGGCGGCGAACGCGGACAGGAACATCGCCCGTTTGAGCTGCCGGTTGCCGCCTCTGGGCGCGTGTTCGCCGTGGATCGAGGTTCCCGAAGACTTCGTCGTCGGGGCGAGCCCGGCGTAGGAGGCCAGATGGGCGGCGGTGGGGAAGCTGGTTGCGTCGCCGACGGTGACCAGCAAGGTGGCGGCGGTCCTGACCGCAACCCCGGGCATCGAGGTCAGGACCGGGGAAAGAGGGTGAGCCTCCAGCAACTGCCCGATCTGCGCTTCAAGGGCTCGTCGCTGTTCATGGACGGCGGCGAGCGAACGGGCAAGGGAGGGGATGACGATGTCGAGGGTGCCCGTGCCTGGAACGACGACGGTTTGTTCGTCCAGGGCATCGAAGACCTCGTCGATCAGCCGCTCGGCCATGCGTGGAGCTCTGGGTCTGGTGACCTCGACGAGCTTGCGGCGTCCGGCTTTTCGCAGCGCGGCCGGAGAGCCGTAGCGTTCCAGCAGCCAGGTCACCGCGGGGTGGTCCAGGCGTGGGCCAAGGACGCGTTCCAGCGAGGGGTGGAACTGGGTGAGCAGGCCGCGTATCCGGTTGGAGGTGCGGGTGGCCTCGGCTGCCAGGTCCTGGTCGAAGCCCACCAACACGGTCAGTTCGGCGGTGATCTCGTCGGTGAGCTCAAGCGAGCGCAGGGTGTGCGGCATGGTCCGGGCGGCGTCCGCGATGACCGCGGCGTCCTTCGCGTCGGTCTTCGCCTCGCCCGGGTAGAGGTCGGCGATCCGGCGCATCGCGAGTCCGGGCAGGTAGGCGACCTTGCAGCCAGCGTCCCGGGCGACCGTCAGAGGCAGGGCTCCGATCGAGGCGGGCTGGTCCACGATCACCAGCACGGTGCCGAACTTCGCGGCCAGCTTGTCGAAGACGGCCCGCAGCTTCGGCTCGCTGTTGGGCAGCTGCTTGTCGAAGACCTTCTTGCCGGCCGGGGTGAGGCCGTGCCCGTGATGGGCGCTCTTGCCTACGTCCAGGCCGAGGAAGACGCCCACGTCGTCGATGTCGTACAAGCCGTCCTCCCGAACGGGGTTCGTGCGGTGCTGGCCAGGGCTTCGGCGTCGTATGCGCGCATCCACGTTATGCAGACCTGCCGCCCGAAAACGGCCGGGCATTGCGCTCGGCCAGGCGGTAGTCGGACCTCTCATCAGCGTCTCCAACGGCGCCTCGTGGGCCCGGTGACACCACCCCCCAGGTCATCCGTTCGACAGGGGGGAACAGCCATGCCGGGCCCGGAGGCCAGCGGTCCCGTTGCGGAACCGCGAAGAAGATAACGGGGGGCGGCAGGTTCAGGGGTAGATGCCGGCCCGGAAGACGAACGAGACGAGTTGCGCTCGATCACGTGCGCCGACCTTCGTCATGGCCCGCACCGCATGCGTCTTCACGGTGAACGGCGACACGGACATCTGGGCCGCGATCTCGTCGTTGCCGAGACCGCGCGCGACGAGAACGACCACGTCCCGCTCCCTGGGTGTCAGAGCGTCGAAGCGTCGCAGCAGTTCCTGGTCGATCACCGGGGGCGGACTGCCAGTCATGTGACCGATGAGCGCGGCCGTCGCGGCGGCCGACAGCGCGCCGCCACCGCCAACGACCTCGGTGATTCCGGCGACGAGTTCAGCGGGGCTCACGGTCTTGCTCAGGAAGCCGTTGGCGCCCGCGCGAAGGGCGGCGAGAACGATGTCGTCCTGGTCAAAGGTGGTCAGCACGATCACCCGCATCTTTTCGGGCGGGTGCTCTTTGCGGATCCGGCGGGTGGCTTCGACACCGTCGATGCCGGGCATCCGGATGTCCATCAGGACCAGGTCGACGGGGTGGTCCCGGAGGAAGGGGACGACCTGGAGCCCATCGGAGAGATCACCCGCAACAACGAGACTTGGGTCGAGCCGGAGCATCGCTTTGATGCCGGCCCTTATCTCGTCCTGGTCGTCGACGATCAGAATCCGCGTCATCGGACGACGGCTCCCAGGGGGCTGAACTCCGCATGGACCCGGAATCGCCCGTCGTCACTGTCGATCGTCAGCCGCCCGCTGGAGGACTCGACGCGTTCGCGCATCCCCACGAGCCCGAGTCCGCTGCCCGAGCCGGAGCCGCGCAGTGAGTGACCGACGCGGTTCTCCACGGTGACGCAGATCCTGCCGTCGCGCTGGCCCACATCCACCGTTGCCGCCCCCTCTCCATGCCGGTAGGCATTCGTGAGCGCTTCCTGAACGACCCGGTAGACCGTCACGCCGACGCTGGGCTCCACGAAACCGGCGGGGATGTCGATGGAGGGATGGACGTCGAGGCCGATGCTCTCGAAAGAGGCGATAAGGCCTTCCAGGCCGCTGAGCGCCGGGGTCGGCCGGAGCGCCTCGTCTTCGGAGATGTCGTCTGCGAGGCGGAGGAGCGCGAGAATCCGTTGCGTTTCGACGACGACGGCGCGGGCGCTGGACCTGGCTGAGACCAGGGCCTGCCGGGAGGACTCGGCGTCTGCGGGCAGCCCGATCTCCGCGGCACCGAGATGCAGGCTCAGCATCGCGACCTGGTGGCCGATGACGTCGTGGAGGTCCCGGGCGATGCGGAGCCGTTCCTCGGTCACCCGTCGGGTGGCTTCGATCTCGCGGGTGGCGATGGCGCTTTCGGCCCGTTCCTCCAGGGTGCGCCAGTGCTCTCGATGGATGCGCAGCGCGGCCCCTGTCGCACCTCCAGCTATGGCCGAGAAGAGTGCGGCGGCTCCCACGATCGCGCCGCCGCGGAATCCTCCCAGCGTCATGAACGCCCCCAGGAAGAACGCCGCCACGATGCCGGTTCCGGCCAGCGGCTGCTTCCCCCTGAGGGTGACCGAGAACAGCACGAGCACTGCCATCATCCACACCGACAGGGGGTCGTGGCCCACCGCTGTGACGGCGAAGGATGCCGCGCTCGTTACGACCAGTCCTGCCCACGGCCTCCACCACGAGAGGGCGACACCGCCACCGGCGAGGAGTACGGAGAGGGCCGTCGGCCAATCCGACCCTCGCAGGATCACTGCCGCGATCTGGCCGGTGAACACCAGCGCGGCCACCGAATAGGCGATGAGGTGCAGCGACTTGGGGCGGCGGACCCACAGGGGTGCCACGGGCCCGTCCTGATTGCTCTGCGCCTCGACCATGGTCCGATTCTCGTCCACGTGCGCTGCGGCCGTGTACTTCGAATGAAGTAGACGGCGAGCCCGGTCCGGGCGATGGGGACGGCAGAACTCATTCGATTCGAAGTGGATGGCAGAACTACTTCGTTCGAAGTACACGGCTCCTCCCGAGGCCGCTGAGACTCCTCACCGAGGCGACCGTCTCACACCATCACGATCACAAAACGGGACATCCGATGACTCAGACCACCATGACTTCGAGCACGCACACGATTATGACGACGTCCTCCGGGCTCCGATCGCTCTATCTGATCCGAGTCGCCTTCTCCCTGATCTGGGTGGCACTCGTCGTCGCGACCTCCGCCTCGCTCGTGCCGGCGGACAAGCCCACCGTGATCGCGGCCGTGCTGCTCGTCAGCTACCCCCTGTGGGACGTCATCGCCACACTCCTCGAGCGCCGCATGGCTGGCACCGGCTCCACGGACCGCCTCGGTACCACCAACATGGCTCTCGGCCTCGCCACCACCGCCGGGATGACCGTTGCCGTCTTCTCCACCATCGGGACGGCCCTGCTCGTGTTCGGCATCTGGGCCCTCCTTTCCGGAGCGATCCAGCTCGTCGTGGCGATCCAGCGCCGACGCACCGTCGGTGCCCAGTGGCCCATGGTCATCAGCGGCGGACTGTCCGTCCTCGCCGGTGCCTCCTTCGCTGCCATGTCCGCCTCGGCGACGAGCAGCCTCTCCTCCGTCGCCGGATACTCAGCCTTCGGTGCCTTGTGGTTCCTTGTCTCCGTCATCGCCCTGAGCATCCGCAGCCGACGCGAAAAGCGTTGACCACCGCGGTCGGAGCCACCGCCTCTCCCGGGGCGCGGCGTATTCCGCGAACTCGGCGTCGAGCAGATCGTCAGCCCAACTGCTGAGGGAGGCAGGGGAACATGCCGGTCAGGTGCTTGCGGGCGAAGCGCAGCCAGCGCGCCTCGGAGCGGTGGCCGAGCAGGCCTTGCGCCACGGCAAGGCAGACGAGTGCGGAGTCGGTCAGCAGTGGCGGCCGTCCCCTCCGCCGGGTCCCTCCGCCCCGGCTGTGACGCAGCTCCTGTCGCCCCCGCGGGAGACCGCCGTACCGTTGTCCGCCACGCACACCCCCGCCCGGGCGCGCAGTGCCCGCGACCGGATCACCCACACCGGAACACCCAGGACAGGCGGGCACACGCACAGGACGGCCCACCATGCCCACCGCTCTCTCGCCCGTCATCACCGCCTCCACACGCTGGCTGCTGGCGGCCTTCCCCCCGGCCACCGGCCCGCTGAACCAGGCCCTGGCCGAAGCCCAGGCAGGACACGCGGCCACCATCGCCGCCGCCCTGCGCTACCCCACCGCACTGGACGCCGAACTGCTGGACCTGCTCGGCCCCGGCGGCTCCGGCCGGCTGGACTTCGTCACCGGCGCCGACGCACCCCCGCTGACGGACGCCACCCACGCCTGGCGCACCCAGGTCGACGAGACCGTCGTCAGCTGGGCGGCCTGCCTGCTGACCGACGCCGACCTCGCCGCCCTGGCCGCCGCCTGCCTGACCGCCACCCACCACGGCCCCGACAGCGTGGGCGACGCGCGCCGGCTGACCATCCCCAGCCCGCGCGACCACCGCGCGGCCCCCCTGCTGCGCCACCCGGACTTCCTCGGCCCGATCGCGGACCTCCACCGCGAGACCCTCCTCGGCCTCCTCGGCGCCGCCCCGGCCCCCACCGCCCCCGAGCCCAGGTGACAACCAAGCTCAGGGCGCCTTGAACAGAGCCGGGAAACGCGGAGCGAGCCAGGGCTTGCGCCCCCCGACCAGGATGCGGCCCTGAGCGAGGGCGCCCCACTGGCCCCGGCGCCCGAGCGCCATCAGCAGAAACGTGACCGGCTCGATGAGGATGGTGCAGTCCGCACGCCCCGGCAGCCGCTCACCGACCGACACCGCACCCCCGGCCACCCGCACCCCGAACCGGCCGCCACCCCACAACCGGATCGCATAGCAGGCGCTCAGCCCGGCCGTGCCGGCCGCGTCGGTCACCCGTGGCATCACCGTCAGGAAGAACGGCAGCGTCAGCCGCACCCGCTCCCGGTCGATCATGTGCGCACGCCCCAGCGCACGGGCGAGATCGTAACCGTGCCCCAGCATGTGCGCGAGCAGATACGACCCCAGCACATCCGGCCCCATCGGGCCCAGCGGAGTGACCACCGTCCCCTGCGCGCTCCGCTCCTCCAGCGCCCTCAGACACGCACCGGCCTGCTCCACGATCATCCCGGCCAGCGGCTCGGCCCCGCGCTCACCGAACGCCGCGAGCGCCTGCTCGTTGGCCGCGGCCAGACTCTGCGCCGTGCCGTCCCCGTAGCTGCGCGCACGGCCCGCCGCGATGTCCGCCATCAGCTCGTTGGCCAGTGCCAGATGCGCGGCCGCCTCCCCGACGCTCCACTGCGACTGCGGCACCCGGCGTTCCATGCCGGCGCCCGCCCGCAGCAGTGCGGCGATCTCCTCGGCCGTATCCCGTATCGCCGCACCGAGCCCCTCGGGCACCGCACCCCGTACGTCCGGTCCCGCCACTGGTTCCACGCCGCCTCATCCTCGCTTCTCGTTCCCGTCACGGATCACTCGGCGTACAGAAGACCAGGTGACAAAGGCAGCGACAAGCCCCTGAACCACGCGGCCGGGACCAGACCCCGTCCGCGGCACCGCCCGCTCCTGTCCAGCGCCTTTGCCCCCGCCAGGCCCGTCCGCCGGGCCCGTTTGCCAGGCGGGTTCGCCAAGTCCGGGCGCCCCGGGCTGTGTTGAGGGGACGCCGGAGGCGGATGGCATAGTGCCCCGCATGCCGATACGGACCGCACGCCCGCACAAGGGCAGGTGGTGGGGAGCCCTCGTCGCACTCCTCGTCGCACTCGTCCTCACGGCCGCCGCGCCCGCCGCCGCCGACGGGCCCGGTGAGACCGGCCTGCGGTTCGAGGCCCCCGGAACGTTCGTCATGTACAACGCCGACGAGGGCGCGAAGGCCGAGAACGCCGCCTTCGTCCTGCCGGTCGCCGTCGTGCCCGGGAACACCGGACCGGCCCGCAACATCAAGGTCGTGGTGGACGCGTCGGGGCTGGCGGGGGTGGCCCGAGTGAGCAAGGGCAGTGGCAACAACTGCACCGGCGGGGGCTGGGTGTGGACATGCGAGTACGGCACCCTGGACAACGACGGGGAGAGCATGCCGCCCTTCACCCTCCACGGCGTGGACGGGACGCAGCCGGGCGACAGCGGGACGGTCACGTACACCGCGAGCGCGGACAACACGGCCTCCGTCACCGGCACCACCCGCATGACCGTCGGGGGGCCCACGCTGTACGGGCCCGAGGCGCTGGGGAAGATGACCGGAGTGGAGCCGGGGAAGCCCGTGTCGCTGACACCGATGTTCTCCAACCCCAGCCGGTTCTCCACACAGCGCGGCATCGCTCTGCGGATCACCGCACAGGGCGGCCTGGTGCTGGCGGCCCGTCACCGCAACTGCTCCTACAACCCGACGTTCACCGACGCCTGGTGCACGTTCCCGGCGAAGGCCGCACCGCGCACCGCGTACCGCACGAGCTCGCCCCTCACCTTCACCGCCGCCCCCGGGGAACTGGCCGGCACGCTGGAGTACTCCTGGTCGTCCGGCCCGCGGCGGCCCGCCGGGCTCACGGTGCGCGGCACGGGCGCCCCGCTCACGCTGACCAGGACACCCGAAGGGGGCATCCACGACGCCACCGGCACGGTCACCGTCGTGGAGACCACCGTGCAGGCCGACTACGCGGCGCTCACCGGGACCGTGCGGGGCCGGGTCGGCGACACGGTGAGCGTGACGCTCGGGGTGCGTGGCCTCGGCCCCGGCAGGCCGGCGGACGAGAGGGGCCGCTTCGAGGTGGTCCCGCCGGAGGGCACCACGGTCACCTCCATCCCCTACACCTTCGAGGACACGGACGGGAAGTGGGCGTGCGCGCGGCCCAAGAAGCCGGGCGGGGCCTTCGTCTGCGATCTCGACAGCGACGTGCTGTGGCCGGGGGACGACGGGACCACCACCGTGGGCTTCCGCTTCCGCATCGACCGGCAGGTGCCCGGCGCCCACGGCACCGTCCGCACGTACAACCCCTACGACCGCACGCCCGGCAACGACACCGCCCGCATCCCGCTGGAGGCGTCACCGGCTCCGCCGTACCGGTCGGCCGTACGGCCCGCGGTGCTGATCCCGGCGGTGCTGGCCGCCGTGGCGGTCGCGGCCGCAGGGGTGACACACCGCCGTCGCCGCCGGGCCGTGGCCGTCCCCGGAAACTCCGCGGACGGCGAGCGCACCGGCAGCTGACAGGCGCCGGCGCAGGGGAGACGCGGGTCACATCGGGCCATGTCACAGGAGGCCGGGCTACCTCGTCTCAGGGGATGTAGCCACCGACGGCCCCAGAGGAGCACAGCATGGACGCGCGACTGGACTACTTCGCCGACCCGACCGCCGCAAAGGCCCTCAAGTACTTCATGTCGGCGGGCAAGGCGCTCAAGGACTCGCCGCTGCCGGCCGCGACGCAGGAGCTGGTGGCACTGCGCGTGAGCCAGATCAACGGATGCGCCGCCTGCATCGACATGCACACCAAGGAGGCCGCCGCGGCCGGCGAGACCCCGGTACGCCTCAACCTGGTCGCGGCGTGGCGTGAGGCCACGGTCTTCACCGAGGCCGAGCGTGCCGCGCTGGAGCTGGCGGAGGAGGGGACCCGGGTCGCGGACGCGGCCGGCGGGGTCGGCGACGAAGTGTGGGCGCATGCCGCCAAGCACTATGACGAGGACCAGCTCACCGCCCTGGTGGTCCTGGTCTCCTTCATGAACGCGGTGAACCGGCTGAACATCATCACCCGGCAGCCGGCCGGCAACTACGAGGCGGGGCAGTTCCATTGAGCGGTGGAGGGGAGATGCCGGGCAACAGAAGGGTGACCTCGTGAACCTCGCACTGTGGATCGGTGCCGGCACGGGGCCGCTTCGGCCCCGAGTCCTTCATCGGCCGACCGGCGCCACGGCGTAGTTCCCGGCAGGCTCCGGGCCGCCGGGTTCGTGGATGTTCAAGGGAAGAGGGTCCGGCGTGAGCAAGGTCGAGGAGTTCGAGGAGCTGCGGCCGCTGCTGTTTTCGATCGCCTACCGGATTCTGGGCAGCGTGGGCGAGGCCGAGGACGCGGTGCAGGAGACATGGCTGCGTTTTGACGGCTCGTCGACCCGGCCCACGTCGGCCAAGGCTTTCCTGTCGGCCGCGGTGACACGGATCTCCATCGATGTGCTGCGCTCCGCACGGGTGCGGCGGGAGGAGTACGTGGGTCCGTGGTTTCCCGAGCCGCTGCTGAGCGATCCGTATCAGGATCCGGCACAGGCGGTGGAGCTGGCCGACTCGGTGTCGATGGCGGCGCTGCTGCTGCTGGAGCGGCTCAGCCCGCTGGAGCGGGCGGTGTTCGTACTGCGGGAGGTCTTCGCCTTCGAGTTCGGCGAGGTCGCTGCGGCGGTGGGGCGCTCGGAGGCGGCGTGCCGGCAACTGCTGGTGCGGGCGCGGCGGCACATGGAGGCCGGGCGGCCGCGGTTCGAAGCGGACCGGCAGGAGCGGCACGAGCTGGCGACGCGGTTCTTCGACGCGCTGAAGAGCGGTGATGTGGACGGGCTGCGGGATCTGCTGGCCGCCGATGTGCAACTGGTCGGGGACGGCGGCGGCAAGGCCCCGCAGCTGGCCAAGGCTGTCATGGGCGCGCAGAACGTGGCCCGGGTGCTGGGCACGGTCTTCCCCTTGATGAGCCGGATCGACGTGACGTTCGAGCCGCACGAGGTCAACGGCCAGCCCGGCGCGATCTTCCGGGACCGGGACGGCAAGGTGCTCCACACCCTGGCCCTGGACGTGCTCGACGGGCAGATCCAGACCATCCGCACGGTGATCAATCCCGACAAGCTCGGCCACCTCGGGCCGGTCGCCGATGCCTGGGCCGTCGACCGCGAGGTGAAGCAGGCCCGCCGGCGGATGAACTGACCCCGGTGCGCGGCGCGGACCGGCTCGCCTTTCCGCCTGAACCGATCGCCCCCGTGGCGTGCCCGGTCGGCCCGGACCATGGCGCGCCGCCCCCTGCACGGCACACACACGCGCCGGCCGCCACCCGCCCGTACACGGCCACGCGGCCCGGTCACTTGAGGATGTTGACGGCCCGGGCGACGACCAGCACCACCGTCGCCAAGGAGACCGAGGACTGCAGCATCATCAGCATCTTGGCCCACCGCGACAGCGGCATCACGTCGGTCGGGCTGAAGGCGGTGGAGTTGGTGAACGACAGATACAGGTAGTCCAGGAACGCCGGCTCCCAGTCCGGCGGCGCGGTCTGCGGGCTCTGCATCTGTACGAAGAGGAAGTCGGCGTACTGGCTCTGGCCGCGGACCCGCGCCATCGGCCCGCCGCGGTCCCACTCCCAGTACCACAGGGCGAACACGATGACGTTCGTCAGCCAGATACCGCCGCCGGTCAGCAGCAGCGGCCCGGCCTCTGTCGCCGCGGTGCCGTTGACCAGACCCGCCACCAGCCGGACCGCCGACCAGCCGTTGGCCAGACTGATCACACCGGTCAGAGCCAGCCCCCACCACCGCAGCCACCGGGTGCGGGGTTCGACCCGCCGGGGGTTCGCCGCGACCAGACCGGCCAGCAGCACCAACTCCAGGGCCGGCAATGCCCAGTACGGATGGAAGGCGAGCCGGTGCGGCAGCATCCACTGCAGCGCGACCGCCACCAGGATCACCGCGGTCACCGCCCAGCGCGGCTCACCCCGCGTCGCCCGCCGCCACGCGGGCGCCACTTCACGCTCACCGCTCTCCAGCAGTCGCTCGATCCGCGCCAGGCGGCTCTCGGCATCACCCGTACTGTCACTCATGGCGATGATTGTCCTCGGCGGGGCCCGCCCCTTTGAACGGGCACCGATACACGTGGCGCCGATGCCGACCAGCCCCACCAGTAGGCATCGACACCAGTACAAGGACACATGTTGCCGTCTCTGACGCACTCCCTCCGGACCAGCACCGACCGCGGCTGCTCCTGGACGGTCACTGCCACCGGGCCGACGGCACCACCACCCAAGCCCGGCGGGCCGCCGCCGGCACCGGGCACCTCGAAGAGCTGGAGAAGGTGTCCCGGAGCGGCATCGCGCACCGGGGCCCGGGAGCGGCATGAACGACTTCGAGGCGATCGGCCAACTGCTCGCGGCCGCCGCCGAACCCGCCCCCCTTCCGCCGGCCGAGCAGCGACGGGCCCTGCGCGCGGCCCTCGGTCTCTCGCGCGCCGAAGTCGCCCGCGCCCTCGGCGTGAGCCCGTCCACGGTCGCCGGTTAGGAATCCGGCCGCGACCCCAGTGGTGAGACCCGCGAGAAGTACGCCTACTTACTCAAGGGCGCCGACGCGAAGATCAGCACCCGCGACACCACCGCCCGAGACACCACTGCCCCCGAGCCGGCACCCGACGACCCGCACCACGAAGAGCAGGTGGACGGGCCAGCCTTCTCACCGGGCGGGGGCAGGATCAGTCAGCGGTCGAGGTCGATCGTGAAGCGCCTCGTGCCCGGAGCGATTGTGTCGGCGTGGACCGAGCCACGAGCCCGGTCGAATTCCCCGGTGCCGCCGGTGATCCCGTTGTCGAACGAAGGGGGAGGGCCCGGGTTGAGAATGCCGAAGACCATTCCCTGCACGGAGAGCTGGCCGCCCGGGAGGTTGTAGGTCACGACGCACTCCTCCGCTCCGCTGTTGTCGACCCGGGTGGTGGTGCAGGTACCGTCGGTGTCGCCGACCTGGTTGCCGTACTGGTCGAAGAGGATCGAGTGGAAGACGGTCCGATCGCCCTGGGCGGGGGCGCCGCCGGGGTTGACGGGGAAGCGCGTCTGCTGCGCGAGCCGGCCGATGAGTGTGATGACCCGGTCTCCGCTCTTGGCGTGGGCGGAATCGGTGTCCGTCGCGGCGGCGGCCGCGACAGGGGCACAGGCGAGAAGGCTAACCAGCGCAGTGGCCGTGCCGAGACAGGCTGCTCTCATGGGGCGCATCGTGTGGCTCCTGAGGTTGATGCTCATGAATGGTCAGGTGACGCATTCATAACCTCGGCTCTGCCGCCGCCCGGAACGTCCCGGCGCGACCCACCGGCAGATCCGACCAATCGGACCAACCCGGAACGAGAGACGGCCCGCCGACCGGACGAGTCGCGCGGGCGGGTTGACGCTGGTGCAGCACATTGGCTCCTGGATCTTGCCCGTTCCCCGACGACCCGGCTCCAGCCCCCCTCACACCGGCTCCACTGGTCCTACTGGCGCCGACGCCACCAAGCCATTGCCCGCCACCGTCACTACCAACGCCGCACGCATCCCGATCAGGTGAGTAACGAACGACCGCCAACCTGACGAGACATCAGCCCGCTAGACTCCAAACAGGCACTCTGAACAGCACAAATGGAGAAACGCTGCTGGAGTACTAGAAGAACCATTCCGGACCACTGATGCCGGAATTCACCAAAGCCCACTGCCACCCCCCCCGGATCTTGTATTCCTGACTCACCCTGAAATGCGGGACGATGAGGCCCCGTCAAGTCGGCCGCCGGGAAAGCGAGGAGACGAAATGCCGGAAAGGAACACTGATTTCGGCAAATTCGGCGCTCGCGGAATCAAGGGCCACGAGGCCGTGGCCCGGCAGCTCGACGCGCTCGCGGGGTTCGTCGCCACCCCGGTCACCGCCCAGCGCGGCCTCCTCGCCCGGCTCCGCTACCTTGCCCGCTCGGAGCGTGCCCGCGCGGCGGCCCGGGAGGCCGGTCTGACGGTCACCGGCCGGACGCTGAAGGCCTGGCTGGACGGCAGGCGGAGTCCTTCCAGGGAGAACCTGCGGAACATCGAGAGCGCGTATCTGCAGGTGCGCCGGCGCAATGTCGCGCGTTACCTGCTCGGCCGTCTCAACCGGGAAGGCCGCGGGACCCGTGTGGAGTTTCACCCGCTCAACCCGTCCCAGGTCACCAGGCCGCACCACCGCGTCGTCGAGTTCCGCACCCTCAACGTCCGTCACTGGGACCGCATCGTCGAGGCCTGGGCCGCCGCCGACGGCCAGGCCTTCGACGAGGCCTGGATCAACGAGGCTGTCGTGGACCTCGGTTCCCAGTGGGGCCAGTACGAATACGTCACCGCCATCGGTTTCGCGGCCTGAGCCGCAGGTTCACGGGCCCGCCTGCCGGCCGGGTGAAGGTTTCGGGGCGGTTCCGCATTCCCGCGTCGAAGGATGAGAAACCCATAAACTTCGGGTGCATGGCGGGGTGTTGCCGGGGAACTCGCTGCTGCGGAGGTTGATAACTATGGTTCCCCTGCTTCTCGTTCTTCTGCTGGCGCTGGTTCTCTTCGGTGCGGGTTTCGCGCTGAAGGCTCTGTGGATCGTGGCCGTGATCGTGCTGGCTGTGTGGCTGCTCGGTTTCGTCATGCGTTCCGCTGGAACCGGCGGCAGCCGTGGCCGTTGGTACCGCTGGTAGCGCACGGCAGTTCCACCCCCTTGGTGCGGGGCGGTCCCGGACGCAGGCGTCCGGGACCGCCCCGCACGCGTGTGACTCTTGCGTGAAGATGCCGGTGTTGACGCGCGGGTGGTGGGGGAGCGGGGCAGGAGAGCGGTGTGGCCGGGAGGCCCGCTGTGCGCGCCCGGAACCGCGCACCTCCAACACGGCGGACTTCCCGGGCACACCCGGCCGCACGCCTCGGGCAGAGCGTGGATCTGCCCCGCAGTGGCCGGAGACCTGGGGCGAGCCGGATGCGGCGACGGTTCAGGTCACCGACCCTGGGTTCGTTGCGCGCGCCCGTCAGCCGTGCTTGGCTCGCCCGATGAACTTTCTGTTGACGGCGAGTGGCCTGCGCAACGAGACACTGCGGGATGCGCTGCGGGACATGCTGGGAAAGCCGTTCGGGTCGGCGAACGTCGTGTTCGTTCCCACGGCGTCAGTCGCCGAGCCCGGGGACCACGGGTGGTTCGTCGCGGACATGAACCGGCTGCACGGCCTCGGCTGGCGGGAGTTCGACGTCCTGGAGCTGAACGGCCTGCCCCGGCAGATGGTGCTCGACCGGCTGCTCCACGCCGACGTCATCTATGTCGAGGGCGGCAGCCACTACCACCTCGCGCGCAGCATCACCGGCAACGGCCTGGCCGACGGTTTCCTGGAGGCGCTGGAGAGCCGGGTCTATGTGGGGGTCAGCGCCGGATCAATGATCTTCAGCCGTAATCTCACCGGGCACTCCGCCGACGTCATCGGGGACACCACGGACCTCCACGTGCTCGGCGCGACGACCGTGGAGCCGCCGTTCGGCCTTTTCGACTGGTATCTCAAGCCCCACCTGTACTCGCCGGATTTCCCCGAGCGGGACGACGCCTGGGCTGATCGCATCGCTGCGCGGGCGGACTTCCCGATCTACTTCATCGACGATGAGACGGCCGTTCGCGTCAGGGACGGCAAGGTGGATGTCATTTCTGAAGGCCGGTGGCGGTTCCATCCGTGACTCAACACGTGGTGGGGAGCCCCGGACAGGGCAGTGCCGCGCCCAGGGGCGCGCTGAATGAGGGGAACTCCGATTGGCGAGCGAGCTCAAGTACGGCGATCAGATCCACTTGCAGAACGGGTACAACGGCTGGCAGGGCGGCTACCTCGACACCCTCAACAACCACACCACGGCAGGACTCAAGCATTACGCCGCCATCGCGGACTCGCCCACCCGCGGCACCGGCACCGGCACATGGGAGATCATCTCCGCCTCGGGCAAGGCAGCAGGCTGGCCGGTCCTGAGCGGGGACCTGGTCCACCGCTCGAGAGTCGTCTACCTCCGCTACCGCGTGGCGCGTTAGCCGGCTCGTCCGCCGAGCCCTGGGAAGAACGGGCCAGCCAGTGACGTTTTCTCAGCGAAATGATCAGTGACTGTTGAGGTCAGTGGTAGATGAGATCTGACTCCACCCGACGGCGCCGAGAAAGCGTGCAAGTGAGTCTTGACTCCACTGGAGGGCTGGCAGGGGACGGGGGTGGCCTTTGAGTCCATGCCTGTCGGGGCGGAGTAGGTGGTCCAAACGAGGCCCATCTGCTGGCGTACGTTCAGGACGTGCAGATCATCGGCGGCGACCCGGGCGAATCCGGTGCCTTTGTTCTTGTTCGGAGCCTGTCCAACGTAGGGCTTGCAAAAGGTCTCGAGCGTTTTGACGAAGCTGTCCTTGGTCAACTGGGAGGGATCCGGGGGCGGTCCGGCGATACGGTTGCGCAGATCGGACCAGGTACCGATCCCGAAGAAGAACGCCGCAAGCGCCAGATACACGGTGAACGTGCTCCACTGCTGGAACCAGCTCTTCTCCGCCTTGCGCTGGTCGTCCACGTAGGCGGCTATGCGGTCGATCTTCTCCCTGTCGGTCTCACGCGCGCTGGTGGCTCCGGACCCTTGGTCGGCGGTTGTCATGAATGATGAATATCGGCTCCGCGGGAATACGGGAACTTCGTTGCCCGCGAAGGACCCGACGCGTGCACCGAAGGTAGGCCCCCTACGCCGGACCCCGCGTCTGGCGCGACGTGGCGTCGCCCCCGGAGGTTCTCCCGCCCGGAGTGGCTTCACCCGGCCGGTGCGCAGCTACGCGCGCGTGCTGACGTAGCGCACGGTCGGACCCCACCGTTCGATCCGCGCGTGCAGGTCACCACCCCGTGCGGGCGTGGTCGGGGGGCGTTGGATGCGCCCACAGCCCGTCGATGGTTGAGCGGTCCAGAGTCTGGTGTGTCTGTCCATGGGGGTGAGTTCTCGCCCGCTGCCGTACGTCGGCGTTGTCACGCGGTGACAACGCGGGCTTCTGCAGCCGTCCGGCGGTGGTCATCGGCGATCTGCACTGCCTGGGTTTCCGCCACGATGCCGCTGTCGAGGCCGCAGGTGCATCGCACCACTGCGCGCCCGGTCGGCTCGTGCTCGGTCCACCCTCCCCGGTGTGGTTTGTTCCGGGTGATGCCGTGCACGACGGTCGTATGTTCCACCATGTGCCCAGGCTGGCCGCCGGGGCTCGGCCTGCCAACGCCACGCCCGCCGAACGGGGGTCGAACCGCTGTTCCGTCGGCTACGCACTGCTAGGCGCCGCGCGATCGGGGAGAGCCCGGCACACGGACATCCTCGCCGGGCCTGATGGAGGTCATGCGGGCCTGTCCGTGGTCGGCTCGCCCGCGTGTTCGCCCGTGACCAGGTAGACCACGCGCTGGGCCACCGACACCGCGTGGTCGGCGAACCGCTCGTAGTAGCGGCCGACCAGCGTGACGTCCACGGCTGTCTCCACCCCGTGCTGCCACCGGTCGTCCAGCAGGTGCTGGAAGAGCATGCGGTGCAGCTCGTCCATGCGGTCGTCGTCCTTCTCCAGCTGGAGTGCCGCGTCGACGTCCTGGGTGATGACCACCTCAGCGGCCTGCGCCATCAGACGCTGCGCGAGCTGGCCCATCTCGAGGATCGTGCGCCGCAGATCGCGCGGCACCGCCCGCCGGGGGTGCCGCATCCGGGCCAGCTTGGCCACATGCTGGGCCAGGACACCGCAGCGCTCCAGGTCCGCGCTCATGCGCAGCGAGGTGACCACGACCCGCAGATCCGTGGCGACCGGCTGCTGCCGCGCCAGCACCGCGATCGCCCGGTTCTCCAGGTCACGCTGGAGATCATCGACCTTCTCGTCGGCGGAGATCACGCTCTCGGCAAGCCGCAGATCGGCATCCAGGAGAGCGGTCGTGGCCAGCCCGATGGCCGAGCCGACCAGGTTCGCCATCTCCACCAGGCCATCACTGATCGAGTCCAGCTCCTCGTGATAGGCCTCCCGCATCGCGTCCTCCCCGTCCAGTCGTGTGTGCCGGCCTTCGCCCGCAGCCAGGCTCCCACACATGGCGTGCAGAGCATCGAGCGTGTCGAGCTGTCTTGCGCGACCTGTCGGCTGCCCAGATCCGGGGGACCATGGAAGCACTGCGAGGTGTATGGGACAGGCCGCAGCCTGAAGCGGACGCGGGGCCGTGTGTCGCGTCGGGCTGGCGGAGGGAGTGCCTGGGATGAGGACAGCCGACCTCTTCGGAGGCGAGGGCGACCAGGCGGGCGCCGGGCCGCCGCAGCGCAGTGAGTTGCTGGATCTGCTGAGTGTCGCGGCGGTGCTGCTCGATGCCGAGGGGCGGATCGTGCTGTGGAGCCCGCAGGCCGAGGAGCTGTTCGGCTACACCGCGCAGGAGGCGCTGGGCCAGTACGCGGCGCGGCTGCTGGTCGACGAGCAGCACCTGGACCTGATGATCAGGCTGTTCGCCGAGGTCATGAGGACGGGCCAGGGATGGGCCGGCGCCTTCTCTGTCCGGCACAAAGACGGCAGTACCCGGCTGGTGGAGTTCCGCAACATGCGGCTGTCGGACGACCGGGGTGACTTCTATGCCCTGGGCATCGCCACCGACGAGGCGATCCTGCGCCAGGTGGAACGGGACCTGGCCCTGTCCATGCGGCTGGTCTCGCAGTCCCCGATCGGGCTGGCCGTCTTGGACACTGGCCTGCGGTACGTGGCCGTCAACCCGGCGCTGGCGCGGATCAACGGCGTCCGAGCCGAAGACCACCTCGGGCGACCAGTCCGCGAGGCCCTGCCCTTCCTGGAGGTCGATGCGATCGAGGCCGCGCTGCGGCAGGTCCTCACGTCCGGAGAGCCCCTGATCGACCAGCAGAGTGTGGGACGCACTCCCGCCGACCCCGACAACGATCACGCGTGGTCAGCCTCCTACTACCGGCTCGATGGTCCCGGCGGGCGAGTACTGGGGGTGGCCATCGTGCTGGTGGATGTCACCGATCGGCACCGTGCCCGGCAACGCTTGGCCCTGATCGCCGACGGCTCCGCCCGTATCGGCACCACCTTGGACGTGGAACAGACCGCCCGCGAGCTGGCCGACGTCGCCGTCCCCGAGCTCGCCGACATCGCGGCCGTTGACGTCCTGGACTCTGTCCTGGACGACCGTCAGCCGACGGCACCCGGCACCGGACGGGCACTCTTCCGTGCCCTCGCCGTGAAAGCCGCGTACCCCACCGAGGCCGTCCGCGCCGCCGACCCCGCCGGCCACCTCGCCAGCTACGGCGCCCATCGCCTGGCCACCCAATGCGTGCGGACCGGCCGCCCCATCCTGATACCCCACGTCGGCGAGCGGGACCTGGCCCGCATCGCCCGTGACGCCGAGGCCGCCGCCATCCTGGCCCGCGCCGGCATCCACAGCTATCTCCTGACGCCCCTGATCGCCCGCGGCGAGGTGCTCGGCACCCTGGGCCTCACCCGCGCCCGCAACCCGCTGCCCTTCGACAACGACGACCTCACCCTGGCCGGTGAACTGGCCGACCGAACCGCGGTGTGCATCGACAATGCCCGTCTGTACCAAGGCGCACGCAACACCGCGGTCACCCTCCAGCGCAGCCTGCTGCCGGACCTCCCACCGCAACAGGCGGGCCTGGAGGTCGCCTCCCGATACCGGCCCGCCGGAACGACCATCGAAGTCGGTGGCGACTGGTTCGATGTCATCCCCCTCACGGAAGACAAGACCGCGCTGGTCGTCGGCGATGTGATGGGCAGCGGCATAAGCGCCGCCACCACCATGGGACGCCTGCGCACCGCCACCTCCACCCTGGCCGACCTCGACCTCCCACCCACCGAAGTGCTGCACCACCTCGACAAGATCACCGCAGACCTGGAGCAGTACGCCACCTGCGCCTACACGGTCTACGACCCGCACCGCGCCCTGTGCCACATCGCTGTCGCCGGACACCTGCCCCCCGTGCTGATGCGCGCGGGCGAGCCCCCCGAACTGCTCGATCTGCCCACCGGCGCACCCCTCGGGGTCGGCGGTGTCGCCTTCGAAGCCACCACCTTCGGCCTGGCCCCCGGCGACCAACTGGTCCTCTACACCGACGGCTTGGTCGAGACCCGCCACCACGCCATCGACGAGCGCCTGGACCTCCTCCTCCAACTGCTGCACAGCCCCGACCGATCCTCGGAGGAAACCTGCGACCGGCTCCTGGACGCACTGCGCGATCCAGACGATCACGACGACGTCGCCATACTGATCGCCCGAGCCCGACGCTGGCCCCGGCCTTAGCACCCTTTCCGCGACCAGAAGACCGCGAAGGTCTGGCAAGAACTTCACACCCTTGAAATCACGGATCGTTACGGTATGAAACCGGAAGGTGACAGCAGCCCTGCTCGTCTGCGACAGGCAGCGTTCGGACACGTGGAGCGGGATGATCGGTTTCACGGGAGGGAACATGCACATCACTTGGCCCGGCCGGCATCCGCACGCCCGCGGGACGGTGGGCATCGCTCGTCAAGGTGGCCGTGAAGCAGAAGGAGATCACGGCCGGGCGGGAGGACTACATGGCGCAGCACAAGTGGGCGAGCACACCCCCCACACCGAGCTGCCAGCCGCACGGATTCGCGCGGCGCTCGACGCCGGGCATGGCATCGCGGTACTTGTGCTGATGGAGCTCGCGGACCCGGCTGATGCAGCCCGCCTCGTCGGCGGCGACCGAGCCGACGTGCACTTGGTGCACCTGCACGTGGCTCGCACGATCAACCGGTGCGGCGCGGATTGGCTCCCCTCCTTGCTGCCCGACGATCCGGACGCCGACGTGATGCTTTACCGCAGGAGCGATGTGGGCGAGCTCGGCGAGTTGTTGGACGCTCTCCGCCAGCTCACCGGTCCCTTCGCCGGGGCTGCCGCACGCAGGGCGGCCGTCGCTGCCCGCATCCTGCTGCACAGTCGGACCACGGGTCTGTGACCGTGGTCGATCGCGGTCCCCCAACTCGGTTGACCAGTGGCCGATACTCGGCCGGGCGGCGCGAGCTGGTCAGGACTTGCAGCGCGCTGGACATGGCCTACCCGTCCGTAGCCAGGCTGACAAACCCGGCAGTGGCAGCCCCGCAAGGGCTAAAGGGGCCGCCGGGCTCACCCCTACTTTCCTAGGTGCGGCCGGTGTTGATCACACCGAGGCGTTCGAGCAGCAGCCCCTCACGGGTGGACCAGGGGCAGATCTCCACACTCTCCACGCCGCACGCTTCCATGAGGCTCTCGGCGATCAAGGCGCCCGCTAGGGACTGCTCGGCGCGGTGCCGGGAAATGCCTGGCAGCGCCGCACGGCGGTCCGGGCCGAGTCTGGCCAGCAGGGAAATCACAGGCCGGAGTTGAGACAAGGTCAGCTCTGGTCCCAAACTAGGTGATTTGTTACGTGTGGCGTTCGCGAGCCGTGCGAGCTGTTCGAAGGTTTTCGAGCCGGCGAGAACCCGCTGGCCAGGCTTGGCCCGCGGCACGCCGGGCTCCGCACTCAGGGAGTGGCGCAGATGCTGCCGCACCTCGGCCAGGCGCCGTTTGGAGGGGGCGGTGCCGCCGGGCAGCCAGTCCTGGGTGATTTTGCGGGCACCCATCGGCAGCGAACGCGTGATGCGGGGCTGGGCGTCCGGCCCCGAGGCGATCTCCACCGTGCCGCCGCCGATGTCCAGGACAAGTAAGGAGTCTGACGCGCAATCCGTCCACTGGCGGGCGGCCACATAGGCCAGCCGTGCCTCTTCCTCGCCGGGCAGCACTCGCAGACGTGTGCCGGTGGTCTGGGCCACCCGCGCGATGACCTCGTCGCGATTGGGAGCGTCCCGGATGACGGATGTGGCGAACGCGAATACTTCCGGCAGGCGACGATGCGGGTCCGTGGGGATCACCTCGGCCACCGCCCGTTCCACGCTCTCCACCCCGGCCTTGCCCAGGCGCCCCTTCCGGTCGAGCGTCTCGTGCAGCCTCAGCCGCACCTTGCGGGAGAAGACGGTCTCCAGCGGCGCACCTGGTCGCGACCGCGCCACGGTGAGTAGCGCACTGTGGCACCCGACGTCGAGCACACCTGCCTGCTGCATCCAACCGCCTTCCCTGACATCGCACGATTCCCCCGACCGAACGATCAGGGCCACCCCGAACTCGCGCCCGTCTCGCTATGTGATCACAGTGTCACTTTTTGTGCTTGCATCGGCGAGAAGTCATACTGGGCATGGCGAAGGCCTGGCGCGGTGGTCGTGTTCTCCGTGGTCCTCGAGGTCGTGGGCTGGACGGAAGACGCCTCGAACGTCCAACAGCTGGTGGTCAGAGACGTTTCGTCATCTCAACCGAAACAGCGAGGCTAGTGCACCCCCGACGCGGTCCCCTGCCAGGCAGGCGGATAAGAGGCAGAGGATCGCAGGCAAGCCGCCAATCTCCCTACCGGCGCCCCTACCGTTCCCCCTACCGGCAGACGTAGCGGTTTGTTCACGGTTTGCGCAGGTCAGTCCCCTTGACCAGCCCCAACCACGCGCCGCGACAACCCTCTTCCCTCTTCTCTGTCCTGCCTGCTTCTTGGGATGTATCTGATGTTGGGTGGGGGACGCAGACACGTGGCGGATCGGGAGCGAGGGTTCGGGGGCGGGCCTGGTGTCTGTTGCGCGTCGGGCGGCGGCCCTCCGCGCTCGCGCCGGACAGAGGCCGGCGCACCGGTGAGGCTGGCGGGAGGTGGGCGTTAGCTGTGGTGTCTTACGACGTTGGTTCCACAGGTCCGGCTGATCACTGCCCCGTCTCAGGCGGCCTGGCAGGTTGTGCGGCACGCCCGGACAGTGCGGGACACCATGCCGTAGGGTCGCGCGCGTGACAGGCGGCGCAGGTGAAGCGAGCTTCTGGTGGACGGAGTTGCGGGGGTCGGACGGGGCCGAACTCCCGCCCAACGTGCGGGAACGCATGACGTGGTACGAGTGGCACAAGCGGCGGCAGCGGCTCGGCCACTACCTTTCGGAGGCCGTGCTACTGCTGTTGTCCGCGTCCATACCGGCGTGTGCGGCGGCCGGTGCCTCCGTCACGGTGACGGGAATTCTCGGTGCGTTGGTGGTGGTCTCGGCGGGGCTCCGGCAGCTATTCCGGTGGGGTGAGAACTGGGTACGGACGAACTCCATGCTGATGGCGCTCCAGGGCGAGCTCGTCAACTGGAGCTGTGGGTCTGCCCCGTACGATGGCGCGGACTCCTCGGCCGTGCTGGCATCGAGGACCGAGGAGCTGGTTCGGTCTGAGGCCGGCGAATGGGCGGAGACACGGCGCTCTGCGCCCCAGCCCCCCGTCGCTGGATCTCCGGCATCGAGCGGGTGAGCACACACTGACGCACCGTGGGAAGCGTCTCAGAACGAAGCGCGCCGCGGGCCCATACGTATGGCCGGGCGCGAGCCTCGCCGCTGAGGCGACACCAACCTCATGAGACGGCACAGTCAGCGGTGACCTTCGAGATCGGCAAGGACGATCCGCACAACCCGACCGGGAACGGGTTCACCGGTGAGCGCTTCGAGAAGACCCTGAACGTCACGCTCAACTCGGTCGTGTTCCGGTCCGCCGACCAGGAGTTGACCACCGCCGGCACCTACAACCTGCTTGTCGCGTGGGCCGATTGACCCGCGATGTGATCACCCTGGCGTAGGTCGGGGCCACTACCGCAGTTCCTCCGCTGTCCGTTCGGCTGCTTCCGCGAGCTTGGCGGCAAGATTCTTGAGGGCTGGTCGGAGTTCGTCGGGGTGGTGGATGGTGAAGGGCCACTCCAGGGAGGCGAGCATGTGTGCCATGCCGTCGAGGCGTTCTGCCCGGGCGTGCATCAGGACGCCAGCGGGCTGGGCGGTGAGCGTGACCGCGCTGTTCGGCAGCCTGCGGGCGATTTCGTCGAGGGGGCCGTGGATCGTTACCTCGACCTGCCAGCGGTACGGCCCTTGAGCGAGGGTTGAGGTCAGGTGGGCGACGGGGTCGAAGTCGTTGGGTGTGATGAAGGTCTGTGAGCGGGGGGTGACGGAGGCGATGCGGTCGATGCGGAAGGTCCGCAGGTCGTCGCGGAGATGGTCGTGGCCGACGAGATACCAGCGACCGGTGTGGAAGACCACGCCGTAGGGGTCGATGTCGCGCTCGGTCTGGTCCTGCCGCCAGGACTGGTACTTGATGCCGACAGTCGTTGTGGTGCGGGAGGCCTGGGCCAGGGCCAGCAGGACGCCGCTCCCGGGTGCCTGCGCGCTCACGGCGTTCGCAGTGAAGAACAGGGTCTCCCGCATGGCGGTGAGCGGCTCCCGCAGGGCGTTCGGAAGCACCCTCTCGATCTTGGCCCGGGCGCCCGCACCGGCCAGCACGGTCGTGCCCATCCCGAGGCGTTCGGCCGCGAGGAGTCCGAGGACGACGGCGAGGGCTTCGTCATTGGTGAGCACCAGGGGCGGCATTCGGTAGCCGCGCGCCAGTCGGTAGCCCCCGTAGCGGCCACGCTCGGCCTCCACGGGGATGCCTAGGTCACGCAGGTGGGCAATGTACCGGCGGACCGTGCGGACGTCGGTGTCCAGCCGGTCGGCCAGGTCCGGCCCGCTGAGCCCGGCGTTCGACTGGAGCAGTTCCAGCAGGGTCAGCACACGGGTCAGGGGATGCGACACGGATCACTCGACATTTCAGGGCTGATTCTGTCCTGTATCGACTTTACGCTCCCCGCAGCACTCACTTCAGGGAGATCACATGGCTACCTTCGTACTCGTTCCCGGCGCCTGGCTCGGCGCGTGGGCCTGGGAGGACACTGCCCGCGCGCTGCGGGAGCACGGTCACACGGTGCTGCCGCTGACACTGACCGGTCTGGCTGAGCGTGCAGAGGAGGGCGGCCCCCAGACGGACCTGGAGACGCACGTCGCGGACCTCACCGACTTCGTCGAGAAGAATGATCTGCGCGAGGTCACCCTGGTGGCCCACAGCTATGCGGCCGCCCCCGTCACCGGGGCGGCCGGGCGCCTCGGCGACCGGCTGCAGCGGGTGGTCTACGTGGACAGCGCACCGTTCGCCGCGGGCATGTGCATGCTAGACCTCATGCCGCCGGAGGCAGCGGACCAACTGGGCCAGCAGGTCGCGGCCCGTGGTGATGGCTGGCGGCTGCCGATGCCGTCGTTCGAGGTCGTGGGCCTGTCCAGCAGCCTCGACGGACTCGACCAGGTCCAACGGGACGTGCTGAGCGGGCGTGCCACTCCTCAGCCGTTCGGCACCTACACCCAGCGACTCGCCAACCATGCCGATCCCGGACTCGGCGTGGACCGTGTCCTGATCGCTTGCCGTGACTTCCAGGGTCTGCTGGATGCCGGGGTGCCAATGCTGGCCTTCCTCAACCACGCGCCGTGGCGGCGCTTCGACCTGCCCACCGGGCATTGGCCGATGCTGTCGGCGCCCACCGAGCTCGCCGACATTCTCCACGCAGCCGTCTCCTGACCCCGACGGACCCAACGAGGCACGATGACCATGCTCGACGACGAGCGAGTTCGTGAGCTGCGGGCCCGCGCGCAGGCCTTGGCCGGCGGAGTTCGGGAAGCCTCCGCCGCCGCGGTCGTCCGACGGGTCTTCGCCATTCAGGCCCAGGACGCCACGGCCGCCGACCTCGGCATCCGGGTGCGCGGGCGGGACATCAGGGCCGGTGGCATCCGTACGGCATACGAGGAGGAGCGGAGCATCGTCCGCGGATGGTTCATGCGCGGCACCCTGCACACCATCCCCAGCGACGACGCGCGCTGGGTCCTGCGACTGCTCGCTCCGCGGATCCTCACTGGCACCGGCCGCCGCTACCACCAACTCGGCCTGGACGACGTCCTGCGCCAGCGATCCGACCGCCTCCTTCGGCGCGTCCTCGCGACGCACGGCCCGCTCACCCGCGCCGAGCTGACCGAGCACTTCGCGACCCTAGGCGTCGCGCCGGACGGGCAGGTGCCCTTCCACCTGATCCGACACGCCGCACTCACCGGGGTCCTCTGCCACGGCCCGCACCGTGGGGGCTTTCAACTGTTGCATGGTCCATCAGTAAATCTCAGCTTTTCTCATCTGTTATCTTGATCGCGTGAAGCTTTCCGAATGGGCGGCGCGCAACGGTGTGCACTACCAGACCGCGTGGACGTGGGCGAAAGAGGGCCGCATGCCGGTCCCGGTGCGCCAGACGCCGTCTGGTACGTGGTTGGTCGACGAGCCCGCCCCGGAGACGTCCGGCCGTGTCGTGGCGTACTGCCGGGTTTCGTCGGCGGACCAGAAGCCGGATCTTGACCGGCAGGTGGCCCGCGTGGTCCAGGGGGCTACCGGGCTCGGCCTGCCGGTTGCGGAGGTCGTGACCGAGGTCGGCTCGGGGCTGAACGGGCGTCGGCGCAAGTTGCACCGCCTGCTGTCCGACCCGCGGGCCGCGGTGATCGTGGTCGAGCACCGGGACCGGCTAGCCCGGTTCGGCGTCGAGCATCTCGAAGCCGTCCTGTCCGCCTCCGGGCGGCGCCTGGTTGTCCTCGACCCCACCGAGACCGCCGATGACCTGGTGCGCGACATCACCGAGGTGCTGACCTCGATGTGTGCCCGCCTGTACGGGCGGCGGGCGGCGAAGAACCGGGCCGCCCGCGCGGTGGCCGTGGCGACCGGCGAGGCTGCCGAGTGAAGAAATTCCAGCCACAGCCCGGGTTCCAGGTTCAGGCGTTCCGGTTCGCCCTGGACCCGAACACGACTCAGGAGCACGCGCTGCGCTCGCACTGCGGCGCGGCGCGTGCCGCATACAACTGGGCTGTCGGTTGGGTGACCGCGTCGTGGTGGCAGCGCCGCGCGGAGGAGTCCTACGGCATCGCCGAGGCCGGGCTGACGCAGTGGCGGCCGTGGTCGCTGCCCGCACTGAGGAAGGCGTTCAACGAGACCAAGCACGCCGACCCCAGGTTCGCCGCCTGGTGGGAGGAGAACTCCAAAGAGGCGTACAACACCGGCCTCGCCAACGCTGCGGCGGCGTTCGACAACTACACCAAGTCCAAGCAGGGCAAGCGGCACGGCAAGCGGATGGGTACGCCCCGCTTCAAGTCGAAGCGGAAGGCCCGTCTTTCCTGCCGGTTCACGACCGGCGCGATCCGCGTGGACACGGGCGGCCGGCACGTGACGCTGCCGAGGCTGGGCACGATCCGTACCCACGAGCCCACGGTGAAGCTCCTCGCGCGCGTTGAGGCCGGGACGGCCCGGATCCTGTCCGCGACCGTGCGGCACGAGCGCGGACGCTGGTACGTCGCCTTCCAGGCCGAGGTCAAGCGCGACCTCGAACGTGTGGCGCGGCCGGACGTGGCGGTCGGCATCGACCTCGGCGTGAAGACCCTCGCGGTCATGGCCGACTCGACGGGTGAGATCCGCACCGTCGCGAACCCCGGACACTACGACCGGGCACGCAAGCAGCTGCGCCGCGCCTCTCGCATCGTCTCCCGCCGCCAGGGCCCCGACCGGCGCACCGGACAGAAGCCGTCGAAGCGGTGGGAGAAGGCCAACGCCGCCCGCAACCGCGTGCACCACCGGGTGGCGAACCTCCGCGCGGACGCCCTGCACAAGCTCACCACGAGCGTTGCGGCCGAGTACGGCACGGTCGTGATCGAGGACCTGAACGTCGCCGGGATGCTCCGCAACCGGCGCCTCGCGCGCAGGATCGCCGACGCCGGATTCGCAGAGATCCGACGCCAGCTCACCTACAAGACCCGCCAGCGCCACACCACCCACCTCGTGGCCGCGGACCGCTGGTACCCCTCCTCGAAGACCTGTTCCGGGTGCGGCGCGGTGAAAGCCAAGCTGCCGCTGCACGTCCGGACCTACGAATGCGACACCTGCGGCCTGGTCATCGACCGGGACGACAACGCCGCACTCAACCTCGCCGCTCTCGCGGCAGCCTGCCTGACTGGTACCGGAGTGGCTGGAGACCAGGACACCACCGAGGTGGTGTCGAAGCCTCGTGGAGCCGACCAGAAGACCCGCGCCACCCGCACCCGCCGCAAGGCGAGCGCGGGGCGGGCAGGTGGCGCAACCCTGCCGCACCAGCGGCAGGAGGAAGCGAGAGACCGTACTCACGCCGAAGCCCTCACGCTTTGGTGACGAGACGGACCTTCCGGGCCGAAATGCCCGGAATGCTGAGAGCCGCTGAGGCTCTTAGCAACGGTGAGGCCACGTACGTTCTGCTCGATGACTGGCTGCCCGCCGTCGGGGGCCGCCAACCGGAAGGAGACGCCGCCTTGGTCGAGCTTGCCCGACGCCTTGCCGGTGAGGCCGACGCGGCGAGCGGAAAGCAGTACGTCGATGCCGCCGCCGGAGCCGAGGTCCAGGACGCGTTCGCCTTCGTGGAGGTCGGCACCGCGGTCGGGTTGCCGCAGCCGAGGGAGGCGGCGAGGGCCTCAGCGGGCAGGGTGTCGCGCTCGTCGGCGGCATAGAGAGTGGAGCCGAAGTTGTCGTCGATCTCGATGGCCTCGGGTCCGCAACAGGCGGTGCCGCCCGCGGCAGTCGACCATTTACATAAACTATGAATATAAAAATGCTATGCTTCGAGCGTGAGTCGTCAAGACACCGCTCCTGGCGCGTCCGCCGCCATAGGGGCAGCCCTCTACGGCCTGGCCACCAGGGCCGCGAGACGCCTGCCCCGGGACATGAGCCTGACGTCCGCCGCCACCCTGGCCACCCTGGACCGGACCGGCCCGCGGCGCATCACCGATCTGGCCGCGGTCGAGGGCGTCACCCAGCCAGCGATGACCACCCTGGTCCGGGTGATGGAGGAGTCCGGCCTGGTCGAGCGGCGGGGCGACGCGTCCGACAAGCGGGTCACGCTGGTGTGCCTGACCGAGGCCGGCGCCTCCTATGTCCGGACGCGGCGCCAGGCGGGCGTCCACGCGTTCGAGCGGTTGATCGGCGAGCTCACCGGCGACGAGGTCGAGGCGCTGGTGGCGGCCCTTCCGGCGCTGAAGCATCTGGCAGAGCTCGAAAGCCAGGACCGCGAAGGGCCGAAGCAGTGACCGGGCAGCCGGTCGGCGGGGTCGCGGGGAAGGCGTTCTTGGTGGCGCGTTCCGAGGCGCGGCTGCTGGTCCCCGCCCTGATGTTCATCGCTCTGGTTGTGGCGGCGGTCGCCAGCCTCGGGACGCCGCTCATCACCAGCGTGGCGACCTCGTTCCACGTCTCGCTCGGCAGCGCGCAGTGGACGCTGACCGTCGCGCTGCTCAGCGGCGCCGTCGCCACGCCGGTCCTGGGCCGGCTCGGAGCCGGCTCGCACCGGCGGGCCACGATCCTCGCCACGCTGGCGGTCGTCGTCGCCGGCAGCGCGCTCACCGTGCTGCCGCTGCCGTTCGCGTGGCTGCTGGCCGGCAGGGCGGCCCAGGGCGTCGGGCTCGGGCTGACGGCGCTGATGATGGGCGTGGCCCGGGACCACCTCCCCGAGGAGCGCAGCGCGGCCGTGATCGCCCTGATCTCGGTGGTCTCGATCATCGGGGCCGGCGTCGGCTACCCGCTGGCCGCACTGCTCGCCGAGCTCGGCGGGGTGCGGGCTGCCTACGGCCTTGGCCTGGTCGTCACCGCCGCTGCCCTCCTGACCGCGTGGCGCTCCATGCCCGAAGCCCCCGAAGGCCGCTCTGCCCACGTGGACGTGGCAGGCGCGGTCGTCCTGGCCGCTGCGCTGCTCCTGGTGCTGTTCCTCGCCGGCGAACGGAATCTGTGGAGCCGGCACCTCGCCGTGGCGGCGGGCCTCGCCGTCGTCGCGGTGGTGCTGCTCTGCGTCTGGGCCGTCATCGAGCTGCGCAGCACGACGCCCCTGGTCGATGTGCGGGCGGTGCGGCACCCGGCGGTCGCCGGGGCGAACCTCGCCATGTTCGTCGGCGGGATCGGCATGTACCTCCTGCTCACGCTCATCACCCGGTACGCGCAGACGCCGCACGGCGCCGGCTACGGCTTCGGGCTGACGACCTTCGTCGCCGGGCTGGTCCTCATCCCGTTCTCGGTGCTGGGGTTCGTCGCCGGCAAGCTCACGCCGCGGGTCCGGACGCGGATCGCCGACCCCCTGCTCCTGGCCGGCAGCGCCGTCGTGGTCGGCGGCGGGTTCGCCCTGTTCGCGGCGGCCCGGTCGGACCTGGCCGAACTGTTCGCGGCGATGGGCGTGCTCGGCTTCGGCGTCGGCGGCTTCTCGGCCGCGATGCCCGGCGTCATCCTGGCCGTCATCCCCAAGAGCGAGACGTCGAGCGCCATGAGCTTCAACTACGTCGTCCGCAGCGTCGGGTACTCCCTGGGCAGCGCCATCGGCGGCCTGATCCTCGCCGCGGGCACCGGCCCCGGTCACCTCTTCCCCGACGACAGCGCCTACACCACCGCGGCGCTGGTCGGCATCGGCGCCATGGCGATCACGACGCTGACAAGCCTCGCTCTCGCCCGCCGACGCTCGTCCGAGACCAACCCGTAAGTCAGATGCATTCATCCCAACACTGGAGGTTCCATGCCCAAGGGCTACTGGGTCAGCGCCTACCGCACCATTTCAGACCCTGAGAAGCTGGCTGCTTACAACAAGCTGGCCGGTCCGGCCGTCGAGGCCGGGGGCGGTCGGGTCCTCGCCCGTGGCAGTCGGGTCGTGGCGCATGACGCCGGAATCGCCGAGCGCACCGTCCTGATCGAGTTCGACAGCTTCGAGCAGGCCGTCGCGGCGCACGAGAGTGCGGCCTACCAGGAGGCGCTGGTCGCCCTCTCCGACGGCGTCGAGCGCGACTTCCGCATCGTCGAAGGCATCGACTGACCGAGGTCCAGTCGGATGGCGGCCAAGAAGAAGACGGCCCGGAAGACGGCGGGGAGGGTGCCTGCCAAGAAGACCGCGAAGAAGTCCGCGGCGGCGAAGAAGCCGGCCCGGCGGCAGCAGGGCGCCTAGGCGACATGCCCTCGGTCATGTCCCGCTGGTCGCACGAGGCCGACAAAGCCGGCCGCTCTCGTTCGTCCATTGGTCGGGGCGGAAGGCTTCGACCTGGGGGTTACCGGGACTGGCAGTCAGCCGCGGTCACGGAGGCTGGCTTCTTCGAGGTCGAGTTCGTGCTGGATCCGGCGCCGGGTGACGTTGCTGATCTTGTTCGCTTCGTAGAGGCGCTGGAGCTCGGCCGCCTCGATGGAGATGAGTGTCCGGCGTATCTCGCGGTAGGCGTCGGCAGGACGGGCGTCCGGGTCGCTGTAGTGGGCGTCTTCAGCCTGGTGGATGCGCGCTTCCAGATGACGACGGGCCTGTTTCAAGGCGGCCTCGGCGGCGGCACCCAGATCAGCGAGCTGATCCAGATCGCCAAGCTGTTTGAGCTCTTCGAGAGCGGCGTTTGCAATGTGCCGGCGGGTCCGGGCCTCCTCGCGGGCGGTGCGCTCCGGTTCCAGAGCGATGCCGGAGCGGCGGACGACGGGGACCAGGGTGAAACCCTGGAAGATCAGAGTGAGCGCGATGGTCCCGGTGGTGAGCGTGAGAATGAGCGCCCGGTGCGGCAGCGGCGCCCCTGTGTGGGTGACCAGGGGGATGGAGAGCGCGGCTGCCAGCGGCATGACGCCTCGGGTGCCCGCCCAGGACAGGACAGCCGGGACGCGCCAGGAGAGGCGGTTGTCGACCTCCCTGTGCCGGTGGTGGATCAGGGCGGACAGCGGGAAGATCCACAGCAGGCGAATCGCCAGCAGAGTGAAGGCGATCACCGGCACCCACAGCGGCCAGCCGTGCTCGTCGCGCGCGAGATGACGGACGGCCGAGGGGAGCTCGAGGCCGATCAGGGCGAAGACGACGCTCTCCAGCAGGAAGGTCACGGTGTCGTAGACGGCGTGGACCTGGAGGCGGACGGGGGCGTTGCTGAGCTTGTGGCCGGTGCTGCCGAGGACGACCCCGGACACGATGACGGCGGTCACGCCGGAGGTGTGCGATTGCTCCGCGATGACGTAAGAGGCGTACGGCGTGACCAATGCGATGACGGTCTCCAGCATGGGGTCCTCGGTCCGTCTGCGGATCAGGGCCACCACTGCGGCGACCGCCGCGCCGATGAGGCCTCCTCCGCCTGCAAGGATCAGGAACTGCTCAACGGTCCCGGGCACACTGATGGCGCTGCCGGACACCGCGGTGGCCACGGCGACCTTGTACAGGACCAGTGAGGTGGCATCGTTGAACAGGCTTTCCGCCTGCACCATGGCCTGCACGCGCGGTGGGAGAGACAGGCGCCGGCCAAGCGCGGTCACGGCCACGGGGTCGGTGCTGGCCAGGACAGAGCCGAGGATGAACGCGGTTGCGGCCGTGAGCGGGGTGATCGCGTGGGCCACGTACCCGACGGCGATGGCCGAGGCGAGGACCAGGCCGAAGACCAGGCCGGTCACAGGCCGCCACACGGTGCGCAGGTCGCGGACGGAGATTTCCCCGGCCGCGGCGTAGAGCAGCGGTGGCAGCACCAGCACGTTGATCACGTGAGGCGGCAGGCGCACCTCTGGAACCCAGGGCATCAGCCCCACGACCAGACCGGCAACTACGAGGAGCGAGGGGGCGGGCAAGCTCCAGCGTCGGGCACCGGTCGCCACGGCGGTGGCCAGAACCACGAGCAGCAGGATGACGGTCAGGCCGGTCATGGAGTGTCCCGGGTGGGTTACGGCTTGTTACCCCCCTCTGACCAGGTGCTTTATCAACGTAACCGACCTCGGGCGGTGATGCAGCTGACAGGCAGCCGCGACCATCCAGGGCGCGGCAGTCGTTGCGGCGGTGCACCTGCCCATGGGGCAGGCCCTGCCGGCGGTGAGCGCTCCGGGCTCGCACATGCGATCGATGATCGCCTCGCGGTCGGGGTGACTGGCGAACTGGTGGAGAGGCGGTATTCCGGAAGCGTGCTATCCGGTGCCCGTCAACTTGTCAGCCGGTCAACTTTTCAGCGAACCCAGGAATTCCAGCAGCGTCGCATTGACCTGGTCGGAGTGCCCCTCGGCGATGCAGTGGCCGCAGCCGGGCAGGATGTGTGCCGGTCCGATGCCCGGGTGAAGCGTGGGCAGGGCGGGGATCAGTTGGTCCATCCCCGGGAACCCGTAGACCAGGTCACGGTGACGTAGCGGCCGGGCATCCGGTACTGCGCGCCCTCCCACGGGGCGGTCAGCTGCCAGTTGCGGTACCAGTTGAGAGCGCTGGTGAACCCAGCTTCGGTGAACTCGGTCGCGAGCGTGTCGATGTCGGCTTCGGCGAGCCAGGAGGGAAGTTCCTCAGGGTCCTCAAAGAGGTCCAGGAATCCGTTGCCCGGTGGGACGAACGGCTCGACCGGCGGGTCGCTGTGCGGATTGTCGCCGGAGAGCCCGTACATCACGCGGCGGAAGGTGCGGTGCGGGTCCTTCGCGAGCTCGGCGTCCGCGACGCCGGGTGCCTTAAAGTAACTCCAGAGAACTGACCGCCGAAGCGCTCGCGCATCGCCTGCAGCGGAGGAACCGGCCCACGCTGCGGCGGCGGGACACCGAAGCCCACAACCCCCGGACGACGTCAGGCCGCATCAGCGCGGTGGACCAGGCGACCCGGCATTGCGGGTGCTGGTAAGGCATCCGTGTTGGTCGAGGCCTTGATCGCTGGATGTGTGGCTGCCTGCGACTCTCGCCCGGGGTTTTCATCTGCACGGGCCCACGGGCGGCATCACGGTCTGTCGTGCTGCTGTGCCTGGCCTTCATCGCCGCGGCCAGTGCTCTGGCGCTCCTGCGCCTGCTGCCGATGAGCGGTCGCGATAAAGGCATTGAGATCCTTGCGCTGCGGCACCTGCTGCTCGTTCTGCAGTGCCAGGCCGGCCGGCCTGTGTTCGCCGGCACCGACCGTGCGGTCCTTGCCGGCCTGTTCCACCGCTTCCCGGCAGCGAGACTGCGGCGCCTCCTGCTGGTACGCCCCGGACACCATCCTGCGGGGTGGCACCGCGACCTGCTCAACCGTCGCCACGCTGCGACCTGTGTGCCGAAACGACGCGGACGCCCGCCCACCGTCCGCTCGGTCCGCGTCCTGGTCCTATGCCTTGGGCGAGAGAATTACTCCTGGGGCTACCGCAGGATCCACGGCGAGCTTGCAGCGTTCGGCATCAAGACCGCCGCCTCCACCGTCGGGGGAGATCCTCCGCGAGCACGGCATCCCGCCCGCGCCCGAACGGCAGAGCGCCACCTGGGCCGACTTCTTTCGCGGCCAGGCCGAGGCCCTGCTCGCCTGCGGCCTCTTCGAAGTCCGCACTGACCGGGGCACGCTTACGTCTGCGCCGTCATCGGGCACGCCACCCGCAGGGTGCGGATCCTGGCGCCGGCGCGCACCCGACCGAGGACTGGATCGCGCAGCTCGGGCGGATTCTCCTCATGGACCTCCAGGACGCCGGCAGCGGGGCCGGGTTCCTGATCCGCGACCGTGACTCCAAGTTCACCGCCGCCTTCGACGCCCTGATGTCCGACGCCGCACTGAAGGTCGTCACCACCGGCATCCGGATACCGCGGATGAACTCCCTCATCGAGCGCTGGATACAAACCTGCCGGCGCGAGCTCCTGGACAGAACCCTGATCTGGAACCAGAGCCACCTCCTCCACGCGCTCCGCGAGTTCGAGGACCTCTGCAACGGGCATCGCCCACACCGAACGCTCAAACAGGCCGCTCCGTTCAACCCGCTACCCGAACCGTTTCATGTGCCGGCACAGGTCCGGCACCTGGATATCCACCGACGAGACCGACTCAGCGGAACCCTGCACGAGTACCAACATGCGGCCTGACCAAGTCGGATGACTATTCGGCACCTGCACAGTTCTGTAGATCTGCCAGCAGGCTCTCGATGTCAGCGCGTTCGGGTAAGGATTCTTCGATGGTGTGAGGGAGCGCGGCCTCCCAGAGTGACCGGGCGGCCACGAAGTCGCCTGCGGCAGCGTGCGCGCGTCCCAGGACCACGCGCAGACGCGTGACCGTTAGACCGTGGCCCGCGGCCACGCGGCGGGCCAGCCCGGTAGCACCGAATTCGATTGCGTGGTGGATTCGGTTTGCGGCGAGGTACGTCTCGACGATCGCCGTTTCTGCGAGATCCTCCGGTGCGAAGCCGGGTGTACCCAGGTCCAGCAGATCCTGCAGCGGCTCGATCCAGTTCAGTGCCTCGGCCACACGCCCGGCACGAACGCAGAGGAGAGCCAGGGCGGAGAGAGCGTCGTAGAGGTTGTTCTGGCTGCCGACCACCTCGGCGGCGGCCCTGCCTTCGGACAGCAGTTCTTCCGCCGGGACCAATTGGCCCATGGCCAGATGCGTCATGCCTGCTACGCGATTGGCGACCGCGGCTGTCTGCGGGTTGCCGTTCCCGGCGGCGAGGGCCAGGGCTTCCTGGGCGTGCCGCTGGGAGGCCGGGCCCTCCACCTTGATTGTGGACACCTCGACACTGGATCTTGAGTCCAGGGAGAGGAGTCCCGGGTGGGGACCTACAAGTACTCGGCGGAGTTTCGGGCCGACGCGGTGGCGTTGGCTCGTTCGTCGGGCCGGCCTGTCTCGCGCGTGGTCGCCGAGCTGGGTGTGAATCACGAGACGCTGCGGCAGTGGATCAAGGTGGCGGACGAGGCCGCGTGGCCCGAGGCAGTTGCGGAGTCGGCGAAGGACGCGGAGATCGCGGCCTTGCGCAAGCAGGTGTCTACTGCTGAATTCCGCTTTCGGTGGGTATAGCTGCTGGTAGCGGGGCAGTTGCGGGTGCTCGGGGGCGGGTGCTGAGTAGTGGTGCTGAGGGCACGGCCGGGCCGTGACGAGGACGAGCAAGCGGTGGTCCACCGCCTGGCGTCGGCCAGAAGGGCGCCGAAGGTCGTGGTGGAGCGCTGCCGCATGGTGGAGCTGAGCTGGGGCGGCTGGCTGGTCCCGCAGATAGCCGACGAGCTGCGGTGCAGTCAGAAGACGGTGCGCCGCTGGCTGCACCGCTTCAACCGCTGCGGGCTGGAGGGACTGGAGGATCTGGGCGGGCAGGGCCGCAAGCGAAGGATCACCGAGGCCGAGCGCTCGAGGATCGTCGGCCTGGTCAAGCTGACGCCGCCGGGTCGGCTGGAGGTGCAGCCGTCGAACGAGATGTGGGCCGCGGACGAGTCAGGGCCCTCGGAGTGGACTTTGGACGCGCTGGCCGCCGCGGCCCGGGACCTGGGCATCGAGGTCAGCCGCTCCCAGGTGCGCCGAATCCTGCTGGCCGAGGGGGTGCGCTGGCGGCGCACGCGCTCGTGGACCCGCTCGAAGGATCCGGACTTCGAGGGAAAAGGACGCGGATCGTCGAGCTCTACACCAGCCCGCCCGACGGCGCGACGGTGGTCTGCGCCGACGAACTCGGCCCGGTGATCCCACGCACCTTCCCGCCGGCACCGGGCTGGTCGCCGGACGGACACCGCATCAAAAACGAGATCGACTACTCCCGCGGACCGGAGAAAACCTGGGTTTACGGCGGCTTACGCGTCCGCGACGGTCAATCGATCACGATGACCGCCACGTCCCGCAACAGCGCCTTCTACCAGCAGTTCCTCCAATTGATCGAGGAAGCCAACCCCGCCGGGGACATCTACGTGATCACGGACAACCTGTCCTCGCACAACAGCGTGTCCACCCGCACCTGGCTCGAGGACCACCCACGCATCAAGCACGTCTTCATCCCAGTCGGCGCCTGCTGGCTCAACCTCCAAGAAGGCTGGTGGCGAATCTTCCGCAAGACCGCCCTGGCCGGACGCTCCTTCGGCGACCGCGACCACATCACCCACGCGACCAGCGTCGCCACCGACCAGCTCAACGCCCGCGCCCGACCCTGGATCTGGGGCAGACCCGCACCACCCACCAGGCGCTTACGCCGCCGCTATGTGTACTTCCTTTGAGGAATTCAGCACTAGCCAGGGACAACTTGTCCGGGGTTAGAACTGCCCTTCATCCGGTCTCCGGTTCGCGTCAAGATTGTCCTGTCGAACAGAGGAGGTCGGACGATGGACCGGGCGTTGCTGGCGGATTTTCTCCGAGCGCGTCGTGAGGCGTTGCAGCCGGAGGATGTCGGGCTTCCCCGCGGGCAGCGGCGCCGCACCGGCGGGCTGCGGCGCGAGGAGGTGGCGGTGCTGGCCGGGATGTCGGCCGACTACTACAGCCGAATCGAGCAGCAGCGGGGTCCGGCGCCGTCGGAGCGGATGCTTGTCGCGCTCGCCCGGGCGCTGCGCCTCAACCAGAGCGAGCAAGACCACCTCTTCATCCTGGGCGGGAACCCGGCGCCGCGGCGGATCCCGCGGGACGATTACATCGGTCCCACGATGACGCGGATCGTCGCCGGCCTCTCGGACGTGCCCGCCATCGTGCTGTCACGGCTCGGCGAGGCGTTGCTGCAGACGCCCCCGGCGGTCGCCCTGCTCGGTGACTACACCCAGTACTCGGGCATGTCCCGTTACCTGGTCTACCGTTGGTTCACCGGTGATCCGCGGGTTCGTGGCCTGTACCCCGTCGAGGACCATCCGATACGGGGCAGGGTCTTTGCCGCGGAGATCCGGGAGGCGTACACGGCGGATCCCACCGGGAGGGCCGGCGAGATCGTCGCGGCGCTGCTGGAGGCCAGTTCCGAGTTCGCGAACATCTGGCGGTTGCACGAGGTGGGAGTGACCCATCATCACGACCTCAAGCGCTACCTGCACCCCGAGTTGGGGGAACTGGAGCTGTACGCCGAGATGCTGTTGGATCCGGAGCAGTGTCAGACGCTGCTGGTGTTCACCGCCGTGCCCGGTTCCCCGAGCCACGGCAAGCTTCAGCTCCTGACCGCCGTCTAGCGGCTGCCGTCCCTCACACACCTGAAGGCACTGTCTCGAAGCCGAGGCGTGCCCGGGACTCACGATGCCTCAGATTCGAAGCATCTTCTCTGTCATGAAAGGTGGCATTTGTTATGAAAGCAGTGCGTTTCTATAAGTACGGCACTCCGGACGTCTTGCGTTACGAGGACGTGGAACAGCCGGTCCCCGCAGCCGGGGAGGTGCGGATCCGGGTGGCGGCGACGTCGTTCAACCCGGTCGACGGCAACATCCGCGCGGGCTTCATGCAGGGCCCCATCCCGGTGACCCTGCCGCACACCCCCGGCATCGACGTCGCGGGCACGGTCGACGCGCTGGGCGAGGGCGCGGACAGGGTCAGGGCGGGTGACCAGGTCGTCGGCTTCCTGCCGATGACCGGTGCCGGCGCGGCGGCGGAGTACGTGCTCGCACCGGTCGGCCTGCTGACGGCAGCGCCCGCGAGCATCCCGCTGGCCGATGCGGGCGGGCTGCCGCTGGTCGGGCTCACCGCCTGGCAGGCCCTCTTCGACCACGCCAAGCTCACTGCAGGCCAGCGGGTCCTGATCAACGGTGCGGGCGGCGCGGTCGGCGGCTACGCCGTCCAGCTGGCCAAGCACGCCGGCGCACACGTGATCGCCACGGCCGGGCCGCGCAGCAGCGAACGCGTCAGGACGGCGGGTGCCGACGAGGTGTTCGGCCACGGGGTCCCCGAGCTGTCCGCGCTGGTCGACGTCGTGCTCAACCTCGCACCGGTCGATCCGATGCAATTGGCCGCGCTGACCTCCGTGGTCCGCGACGGCGGCATCGTGGTGAACACCACGGTGTGGATGCCCGCGCCTTCCGACGAGGAGCGCGGCGTGCGCGGCGTCAACCTCTTCGTCAACAGCGACGCCGCGCAGCTTGCGAGGCTGGTGACGCTGGTCGACTCCGGAGCGCTGCACGTCGACATCGCTCGACGGATGCCGCTGGCCGAGCTGTCGGCGCTGCACGCGGAAGCCGCGGAAGGCGCGCTCTCCGGCAAGGTCCTCGTCCTTCCCACCGCCGCTTCTCTCACGTAGGCGGCCTTCTTCGGCACGGCGATCGCGTCGCGTCTCCCTGCAAGCGGTCGAGTCATCGCAGGTAGCTGCGCTCTGCGGGACCTGGCGGAGCGCAGCCCCAGCAATTCATGCCAGTCACAGCCGAACCCTGCTGGGGCCACACCGCTCCTACGCATCACCAGCTCAGACCCATGAGCCAAAAAGATAGGACAGCCATGTCACTCGGTTTCGACCCCGAGTTCGCCCAGGTTTTCGCCCCCATGGCCGAGGCCATGGCCCACGCCACACCCCCGGCGGTCGGCGACGTGCCCGCCCGCCGCGCCGTGTGGGAGCCGATCATCGGTGCCGCCTCGGCGGCCCAGCCGATCCCGACCGACGTCACGACCGCCGAGCACCACGCAACCGCCGACGACGGCACACAGATCACCATGCGCTGGTACGCCAAGACCGGCGCCGCAGCAGGGCCGGCGGTGCTGTTCTTCCACGGCGGCGGCTACATCTTCGGCCACATCGACCTGTTCGACGGACCGGTCTCGCGCTACGTCTCCGCCAGCGGCGTGCCGATGCTGTCGGTCGAATACCGCCGGGCCCCCGAGCATCCGTTCCCGACGCCGCTCGAGGACGCCTACGCCGCCCTGTGCTGGCTGCACGAACACGCCGGCGAACTAGGCGTCGACCGGGGCCGGATCGCAGTGATGGGCGACAGCGCCGGAGGCGGACTGGCCGCGGCTCTGTCGATCCTCACCCGGGAGCGTGGCGGTCCGGCAATCGCCCGGCAGATCCTGCTCATGCCGATGCTCGACGACCGCACCACCACGCCCGACCCGCACATCGAGCCATACCTCCTGTGGTCCTACGACGACAGCCGCACCGCGTGGCCGGCGTTGCTCGGCGACGCGGCGGGCAGGCCGGACGTGCCCGCCACGGCGGCTCCCGCCCGTCTCGAGGACGCGACCGGGCTGCCCCCGGCCTACATCGAGGTCGGCCAGCTCGACGCCTTCCGCGACGAGGACCTCGCCTACGCGACCAAGCTCAGCCGGGCCGGCGTCCCTGTGGAGTTCCACCTGCACCCCGGCGTCCCGCACGAGTACGACTCCATCGCCTTCACCACCGACGTCGCTCGCCGCGCCATCGCCGACCGCGTCCGCGTCCTCGCCTCCCTCTAGCCCCTTCCCTCGACCCGCTCGGCCTCGCCTACCTGCACCTCATCCATGGCTCCGACGAGGGATTCCTCCACGGCACTGATCGGCGACCGCGGCGGCACCCGCTTCGCCGACCTCGACTCCCGTCTGGCCGACGCCGTCTCGGCCGGCGCCACTGCACTGGCCACCCCCGACCTGCCCCACCGCGCCCGCACGGGCCCCGCTCAACGAGCCCGACCCGTCCACCTTCAACGGCGGCTACACCGACTACCGCATCCTCCCCACCACGGAGAGCTGAACCATGACCACACTCCTCATCGGCCCAGGCGACAAGACCGTCACCATCACCGTCCAGCAGCGGACCCGCACGGCACCCCGGGACGCCTTCCACATCCTGGCGCCCATTGACCTCCCCACCGTCTTCCGCCCGGTGGCCCCGTTCCCCGGCATCAGCAGCGTGAAGAACCAGACCGAGGCCTGGGACCACGCGGGCCCACGAAGAAGCCCGCAGTTCGACGACGGTTCCCAGGCTGACGAAGAACTCACCGAGTACGTACCGGGCTCCAGCTTCGCCTACCAGCTGACCGGCTTCACCAACGTCCTCTCCCGCCTCGCGGTCGGCATCCGGGGCGAGTTCAACGTCAACCCCGACGGCGACGGCACACTCATCCGCTGGACCTACGAGTTCAAGCCGCTGCCTGGCCGCCGCTGGATCCTCGCTGGCCCCTTCACCCCGCTCTGGCGCCGCTACATGGTGGCCGCCCTCGACCGGTGCGTTCACGCCATCGAAGCACAGCACAACAGCGCGCAGGCGCTGCTCCGGGCCGGGTGACGGCCCGAAGCAGCGGCACCCGGTCGGTCCGATCAAGCTGAACCCGTGGGAACCCGTCCTCGAGGCCGGCCTCCCACGGACTCCAGCCCCGACGGACGATCAGCTCGGACCGGCCCCGAGATCCACTGCACGGCACCCGCGGCAGGGCCGGAAAGAGCGCCACAGCACCGACGGGCGGCCTGGCCCGGCGGATGCACGAGGCGAACACACCCAGCCCCTTGTCCCGCTCCGCAGGAGTCCGATTCCGCCCCGGCCCGAAGGCTGGAGTTTCCTTGGAGGTCCCCGATGACCATGGCCTATCTGGCGCAGCCCGAACAGCAGCAGAAGCTGGAATGGCTCGACGGGGGAACGTTCTCCGTACTCCTCGACAAGGAAGCCACCGAGGGCAAGCTGACCGTGGGCCGCTTTGACGTCGCCAAGGGCGAAGCCCCGCCGTTCCACCTGCACACCCGCGAGGACGAGGTGTTCATGCTGATCAAGGGCACGGCCTTGGTGTGGTCCGGGGAGGAGGAACACGAACTGAGCGAAGGCGGGATCGTCTACCTGCCCCGCAACGTCCCGCACGGCTACCGCATCATCTCCGACCGCGCCGACCTTCTGATGATCGCCACGCCTGGCGGCATCGAGGGCATGTTCCGCCACGCCGGACGCGACCTCACCACCCCGCGCCCCGACGGCTTCGAGATCCCCAAGTCCCTCCTGGCGGAAGCATCCGAGCTCTACGGCGGCGTCATCCTCGGCCCGCCGCGCTGAACCGCTCACGGACCCGTGCACCCGTGCCGGCAGCTGACCCTGGCCGCCGTACGGGCCTGGATCGCCGAGCACGGCGAAGGACCCAGCGTGCGGCAGGTCAGCAGCGTGACCGGCCTGTCCCTGGGCGGCATCGCGCACGCGCTCCCCACCGCCTAGAGCAGGACGGCGCTCTGATACGTACCAGCAGCCATTGCACCACAGAGCCCCTGAACGGACGCCTGGGCTCGCCCCGGACCCGGCGGTCCGTACGCCCTCCGCCGTTGCGGCACCCCACCACGTCACCCACAGCCCGCAGCAAGGGCCTTATCGACCAGCAGTTGAACGGGTGGGTGAGGCGTTGACGCTCATTGTGTGGTCACCCTGGGCTTTGGATCGCCATGCCCGCTCCTCTGACCGCCGCACAGGCCCCGGCTGCCTACCCGTCAACCCTCGCAGTGACAGGTGCTGGTCTCCGTCCACGTTCGAGGTCGATTACCTCACCGTCGAACACGCGGAAATCTATGTTGGCCGGAGTAGACATTGGGAGATCGCGTGGTTATGGTTTCTCTCGTAGCCGAGATCGAGCAGGGCCCGGCAGACACGAACTGCCGGGCAGCAGTACGCAGTTGCAGTGCGCAGGACGGTGCGGTGGTGGAGTTCCGGAGCCAGGGTTGTTGCAGGACGGCGACGGGGCTGACGACCGGACCGGGGAGCCCGCAGTGATCAGGGGCCGCCGTGAGCAGGACCGCAGTTAACGCAAGTGCAGTACCCGTAAGTGCAGTGCGCAGTACCAGCAGTGCGGTTGTCAGTGGTTCCTCGGTAAAGGCGTCGGCTGCGGGCGCGCGTGCCGGGAAGTTCGGCAGTGGGGTTCCAAGCCAGAGCAGACGCAGGACGGGCGACGGGGCTGGCTGCCGAAGAGTGGCGCTCACTCAGGTCACCAGCAGTTCGCATCACCAGTAGTACAGAGCAGTGTGCAGGACCAGCAGTACGCAGTCCCCCTTCGGTAAGTGTTGATCAAGAGGGAAGAACGGAGGAGCCCCGCGCCATCAGGATCGCCCGGGCAGAAATGCTGAGCCCGGGTACCGCAGGACATCGATAGTGAGGTGGTCTCCGGTCGAGCAACCGCGATCCCTGCACCCGCCCCTACCCCCCCCGTGGGCGGTTGCGGAAACAGAAGGCCGGCGCAGTATCAGGGCCGGCAGATGGTGTAGCAGTTCCTTCGGGGCCCTGGTGCCGTACGGCACCAGGGCCCCTCCAGGCGTTCCACAGAGAGGTGCGATGACAGCAGACGACTCGTTCAACCGGCTCGATGACGACGACTACCCCGCCTACACCATGGGCCGGGCCGCCGACATGCTCGGCACCACCCAGGGCTTCCTCCGCGCCCTCGGCGAAGCCCGCCTCATCACCCCGCTCCGCTCCGAGGGCGGCCACCGCCGCTACTCCCGCTACCAGCTGCGCATCGCCGCCCGCGCCCGCGAGCTCGTCGACCAGGGCACCCCGATCGAGGCCGCCTGCCGCATCGTCATCCTCGAAGACCAGCTCGAAGAAGCCCAGCGCATCAACGCCGAATACCGCCGCGCCGCCGAATCGGCGAACCCAACGGCCGCGGCCTGAAGAGGCTGGGCCCCGTCGGCCTTCCCGCATCTTCTTCGCTGATATCCATCACTTTCTGTGGATCATGCATGCGCAATGGGTAATCCACCTTCCTCCCCGTGGACGCTCTATGGGAGGTGGCTTCCTGCTGCTGTGGTCACCGTGGCAGGTCAGAGCGGTCGCCTTGTCGTTCCTCGGCCGGGACGGCAGGCGGCCGCCTGCCGCCCTACCGGCGCATGCCGAGAGCATCGAGTTCGGCCCGGCGTTCCGGGGTGAGCTTGTCGGCCCTGCGGCGGGTGTTGTCGAGGAACCCACCCAGTTTGACCGGGACTACGCCGACGTCTTCGACGTGCTTGCGCGGCACGTTCAAGTGCCCCTCGCGGGCGTGGAACTGACGGGCCGCGGCAAGGTGGGTGGCCCACCGGTCGGCCTGTGTCCGCCGTGCGGGCTGCTGCTCTGCCTCGCTGACCGAATCCAGTCCGAGGACGCTGTCCAGGAGCCACTGCTGCGCGGGCATCAGCGCCTCCCACCCGGCCCGTTGGGCGGTGGTCCAGGCGCCGAGGTCTTCGCCCTGCACGATGACCTCGCCCGCCCGCACGGGCAGCGCCCCGCCGGCCCGCACGTGCGCATGCGTGAGGTGGAAGCCCCGCTGCCAGTCGATACCCCACGCGGGACACCACGCCGGATCGATTGCGTCCAATGCCTCCATACGGCTCTCCGACAGTTCCCCGGCGCCGGGCACCCCTACCTCGCCAGCTGCGCGTCGTGTCGCGGTTGGGGCCTGTCTTTTTCGCGCGGTAGCGCTGCTTGTTCAGCCAGTGGCCGAGCGGGTAGCCGTCGTGGACGGTGTCGCGGGGTACGGCGAGGTGGCCGTGTTCGGCGGCGTAGGCGTGGGCGTGTTCGACGGCGCTGCGCCAGGGGTGCGCGCGGCGGGTGCGCGCGTGGGCGACCTCGGCGGTGATGCCGATCAGTGCCAACAGATGCTGCTGGTCGGGGTGGAGACGGTGGTAGGTCAGGCAGGCCCGGGTGGCCCAGGCGCCGAGGGTGGTGGCGGGGGAGGGGATGAGGGCGGCGGGGTCGAAGGCCTGCCTGCTTCGACGTGGGCGCAGGCGCCGTGGTCGTTGCGTTGCCATGCGGTGTCCCAGGGTGGGTTCCACCAGGGGTCGATCGCGGCGAGCTTGGCCAGGTGGGGTGAGGGGGGAAGTCCGTCGCGGGCGCGTTGCTTGGCGCGGTTTCGCCGGCTGAACAGCCGCGCACCCAGGGGGTAGCCGTCGTGGTGGATGTGGCGGGGGACGGCGAGGTGGCCGTGTTCGCTGTGCCAGGCCCGAGCGTGCGCCAAAGCGGTCTCGAAGCCCGGTCTCAGATCGGGGCGTGTCCCAGACGGCCGCGCGTGGCGCCGGGGGGCTGCGGCTTCTTGGTGGGCAGTGTGCCGTGCTGACCGTCGGAAACGCCAGGATCCGCAGCACGCTCGTGCTGACCGGTTGTGTGTTCCTGACCCACGGGAAGAGCGGCGGCCGCATTTCGGGGCGGGCGGGCGTAGGGCGCAGCCCTGCGGGCCACGGAGGCGGTGATGCCGATGTCGGCGAGTTCAACGGCGAGACCGATCACGTGCACCTGCTGGTGCACTACCCGCCGAAGGTCTGCCTGTCCCGGCTGGTCGGCTCCCTCAAGGGCGTCTCCGCCCGCAGGCTCCGTCAGGAGTTTCCCGGACACATCCGCAAGTACCTGTGGGGTGACTACTTCTGGTCGCCCTCGTACTTTGCCGCCTCGTGCGGGGGCGCCCCGCTGTCGATCATCAAGGAGTACATCGAGAACCAGAAGCGTCCCGGCTGAGGTCAACCGTGCGGACCCGTGGGAACTTGCGGGTCAGCGATCCAGCGCACCTTCGGTGCGCGCCGGGGGCGTGGTAAAACCCGTGGCGTGCGCCGGAGGTGCTTCTGTCTGCCCTGACGTGGGCTGATGCGGGGCCGGGATGCTGAAGGAGTTCGTTCCGGCCGAAACCGATGCCTCTGTGATGCCGGTGAGCTCGCAGGTCAGCATGGTGCTGAGGGCCGTCCACGGGAACCGTGGAGTGTTGCTGCAAAGCACGTGCGTCAGAATTCCTGATTCACCCTGGTCCTCCCGGAACGGCGTACCCGGTCTGTCCGGCGAGGGAGGGAGCAAGGCAGACCCCGCCCGCGAGTCACCAGGCATGGGGCGCGACCAGGATGGCCATCGGAGGACGTGGCCGCGTTCGGGCGTGAGACGGTCGCCGCGGTGCAGGGGGTGCGAAAAGGGTGCATTGTAGCATCGGTGGCGTGGGTTGGAGGGCGGCTTACCCGCACCGGTCGGGGTGCGGCAGACTGGTTCGGATCCGGTGGTGTCCAGCCGGACGTGTAGCAGCCGAAGCAAGGGAAGCCGCCAGATCCGTGAGTGACGAGCCCGATGCCTCGAAGCCCGTTGACGAGGGCGCGTTCGGCATCGACGCGTTCTCCCTCGACGACCGGCTGCGGCTGTTCCACTTCGCCGCCGCCGAGAAGCGCCACGAATACCTGTGGCTGCTGCGCGCCTTCGACCGCGGACGCGCCAACTACCAGGTGCTTCTGCACGCTTCGGACGCGGTGGGACTGCTTGAGCGGCTCGCGGTCGACCATCCCGCCGCGGGCGCCGCCGGCGACGATGTCCAGCCGCTGCTCGACGCGCTCGCGGACTGGCAGATCCTGGACCGGTCGTACGACGGGACGCGCGCCGCGAACCTGGCCGAGTACCGCAAACGGCACTACGTGTACCAGTTCACCCAGGCCGGATACCGGGCGTACCGGTCCGTGGAGGACGTACTCGGCGCGCGCCTGGAGGACGCCCAGCTCTCCCGCCTCGTCTTCCCCGACATCCTCGGCGACCTGCACGCGCTGGCCGAGGCCAACGCCGCGGGCGACGCCGAGGAGGTGTACCGCAAGCTCGGCCGTCTCGACTCCGTGCTGAACGAGATGGCGCAGCGCGCCGCCCGTTTCTACCTCATGCTGGGCGACCTGGCGCGCACCAATGACACCCGGCCCGAGGTGTTCCTCGCCCACAAGGACACGCTCCTTGCCCACATGCGGGAGTTCACCGCCGAGCTCGGGCGCTACGCCCCGCTGCTCGCCGAGGCGGTCGAGAAGGCCGCCGCAACCGGTGTCGACCGGATGGTCGAGTGCGCGGCCGAGGCCGACGAGCGTCTCTTCCGTAGCCCCGCCGAGCGCCTGGCGGACTGGCGGCATCGGTGGGACGGCATCGTCCACTGGTTTGCGGAGCGCGAGCACAGCGAGACCGAGCGGCTGCAGGACGCCACCGTCACCGCGATCCGTTCTGTCCTCGCCCTGCTGCGCCGTGTCACCGAGGCGCGCCGGGGCGGGGTGAGCCGGGAGAGCCAACTGCGCCACCTTGCTCAGTGGTTCACCTCCTGTGAGAGCGAGGAGGACGCGCACGCCCTGTTCCAGGCGGTCTTCGGGCTCGGCGCGCCCCGTCATATCGCCGTTCCGTACGCCGATCCGGAGCAGATCCCCTCCCGTGCGTCCTGGTGGGAGGCCGAACCGGTCGAACTCGCCCGCACCCTGGTCCAGTCCGGCCGCACCCCCGCCCTGCACGGCCCCGGCCGCATCGAACGCAACGACGACCGGCGGGCCGTGCTCCGCGCCGGGCAACTGAAGGAGCAGGCCGAGCGCCGCAGCGCTGCGAACGCCCTCGCATCGGACGGTGTGTACGGCCGGACGCTCGACGAGCCCGAGACGCGGGCCCTGCTCGCCCTGCTGGACGTGGCGCTGGCCGCCCGTGTGCCCGCCAGCCGCCTGGTCACCGCCGCCTCCGGCTCCGCCCACGGGGTACGGCTCACCCTCACCCCCGCCGAGGGCTCCACCACCGTCGACACCGTGCGCGGCCGTCTCCATCTCGACGGGCTGCGCCTGGAGGTCACCGCATGAAAGCCCTACCCGGTGTCCTGCGGCCTGCGGAGTTCACGAGGGGCAGTCCGATGGGCAGTCCGACCCACGAACCAGGCAGGACCGCATGAGCCGCGTCTCCGAGGGCGTCTCCCCGCTCGAGCTCGCCGACTACCAGAAGGCGGTACGGCTCGTCCTGCGGCATCCGCTGGTCACGCCCGGGTATCCGGACAGGACGGCGCTGGCGACCGTGCGCCGCTGGGCCGGGCAGCTGCGCACCGATCTGATGGAGGTGCTCGGCTACCGGCTCGTCACCACCGCCGACACCGCCCGGCTGCAGCGCGCCCAGGACGGCCTGGACGCCACCCGCCCGGCCCTCACCCGCGCGGGACGCCCCTTCGACCGCCGCCGCTACGCCTATCTCGTCCTGACCCTCGCGGCCCTGGGCCGTCACGGCGCGCAGGTGGCGCTGGGCGAGCTGGCCGACGCGGTCGCCGCCGACGCCGTACGCATCGACGGACTCGGGCTCGACACCGCACGCAAACCTGACCGGGACGCCTTCGTCGACGCCGTCACCTGGCTCACCGAACGCGGCGCGCTCACCCTCGCCGACGGCTCCGCCACCGCCTGGGCCGGCGATCCCGAGCGCGCCGAGGCCCTGTACGACATCGACCGCGAGATCCTCCTCGCCGTCCACCATCCGACCCGCGTCCTGCAGCACCTGACCTCCGTGACCGCGCTGCTCGACTCCGCCGGCGCGCTGGGCATGTCCGCCGGCCGTGCCGCCCAGCGCCGCGACCAGGCCCGCCGCGCCCGCCGCCTGGTGCTGGAGAACCCGGTCGCGTACTACGCCGACGCCGACACCGAACTCCTGGGCCAGCTTCGCGCCCCCGCCCTCGCCGAGGACCTGGAGCGTCTGACCGGGCTGACGGTGGAGCGGCGGGCCGAGGGCGTGGCGCTCATCGACACCTCCGGCAGGCTGTCCGACATCCGCTTCCCCGGCGGCGGCACCGTTGCGCAAGCCGCGCTGCTGCTTGCCGCCCGGCTCAGCGCCGCCGTGCAGCGTTCTGGACGGCACGCCCTCGAACTGCTGCCCGCGCCCACTGCCGCCGAACGCCTCGCGGCCCGCGCCCGGCGTATCGACGGCGCTCTCCCGACGCGCTCGGTGATCGCCGAGTTCGCCGCGACCGACGAGGTGGGCGCGTACCAGACGTATCAGACGCATGCGACGTACGAGACTCACGACGAGGCGGGTCAGGAGCGGGAGGAGACCCGGCATCCCTTCGTCACGGACTCCTGGCTCCGGGGCAGGCTCAAGGAGGTCATCGGCGAGTACGGTGCGGGCTTCGCCGCCGATCTGCGCGGCGACCCGGACCGGCTGCTCGACCAGGCTCTCGACCTCCTGGCCGCCATGTCGTTGATCGCCCGTGTCGACGGTGGAGCCCTGGCGTTGCCCCTGCTCGCCCGCTACCGCGGGGTCACCGCCAGGGTGAAGACCCGTACACCAGCCCGACTTCTGGCCCAAACACCGGCCCAGACTTCCCTGTTCGCCGACGACACCGCCAAGGACCCGACTCCGTGAGGCCCCCCGCTCCCATCCCGGCTGCCCGCTATGTCCCCACCCGCGCCGGGATCATCAACCTGTGGGACTACCGGGACGAGGAGTTCTCCTTCGCCGGCGGCTGGCTGGTGCTGCGCGGCCCCAACGGATCCGGCAAGACCAAGGCCCTGGAAGTCCTCTTCCCGTTCGTCCTCGACGGCCGCATCGACCCCAAGCGGCTCAACCCGTTCGCCGCCGAGGACCGCACGATGAAGTCCAACCTGCTCTTCCGCGGGCAGGACAGTGCGCTTGGCTACGTCTGGATCGAGTTCACCCACCGGGAGACCGGCGAGGCTGTCACCTGCGGCATCGGGCTGCACGCCCAGCGGCACCGCGACACACCGGCTCGGTGGCACTTCGTCGTTGAAGGCCGCGTCGGCGAGGACTTCTCACTCCTCACCGCCGACGACCGGCCGATGACGAGGAAGCAACTCGCCGCCGAGCTCGGACGCGAGCTGATCGCCTCCACGGCCGACTACCGCGCCGCCGTCGACCAGCGCCTGTTCGGCCTCGGCCGGGAGCGGTACGAGCAACTGCTCACCCTGATCCTCACATTGCGCCGCCCGCAGCTCGCCAAGAACCTCGACCCGGCCAAGCTCTCCGACACCCTCACCGCGGGCCTGCGCCCGCTCGACGACGACCTGATCGCCGAGGCAGCCCGCTCCTTCGACGACATGGAGTCCGTGCAGCGGACCCTGGAGGGGCTGGCCGCCGCAGACGACGCCACCCGCGCCTTCCTCGCGAGCTACTCCACCTACCTGCGGGTCCACGCCCGCACCGCCGCGGACAGGCTCACCGCCCGCCGCGCCGAAACCGCCGAGCGTGCCGCCGCAGTGCGCACCGCCGCCGCGGACCTGGCGGCGGCCCGCGAACAGCAGGCCGCCGCCGAGACGCGCGCCGAGTCGGCTGACGCCTCGCTCGCCGCCCAGCGCGCCCGTCTCGACCAGCTGCGCTCCTCCGCCGCCTACCAGGCCATCGAGCAACTGGCCGACCTGGAACGCCTGGTGCGCACCTGCGAGCAGACCGCCCGGCAGGCGAGCGCCGAACGCGAACGCCGCACCGCCGCCACCGGCCGCGCCCGCGCCGAGGCCGAACGCGCCGCCCGGCTCGCCGCCGAACTCGACGCCGCCGTCTCCCGGGACGCCGCCACCGTCGCCGACCACGCCCACAGCGCCGGCATCCCCTGGACACCGGCGGACGCCGAGCCCGCCCGCCTCGCCGACCGTTCCGCTGCGCTGGCCGCCGCCCGCCACGAGGGCGTCCGGGCCGTGCGCGGTGCCCAGCAGGCGGCACGCGGTGCCGAGCAGACCCGTGACCTCGCCCGGGTCTCGCTCGACCGCGCGCAGGAGGCCGTCGCCGCGGCCGAAACCGCCGAAACGGCTGCCGAGTCGGCCCTCGAATCCGCCCGCGAACAGGCCCGTGCGGCGCTCGGTCAGTGGACGGGGGTACACGGCGCGCTCCTGGCCGAAGCGGGTGCCGACCGACTCGCCGAAGCCCTCGGACTCATCGGCGAGACCGAGGCGGTCGCGCTTGCCGACGTCTTCACCGAGGCCACCACTCCCGCCGTGCAGGAGCTGCGCGACACGCTCGCCTCCTTGCGCGCTCAGCGCACCGATGTCGAGCGTCGGCACGCCGAGACCAAGGCCGAACGCGACCGGATCGCCGCCGAACACGACGACGCCCCGCCCCCGGCCCGCGGCCGCACTGCCGAGCGGAGCGAGATGGGGGTCCCCCCGGCCGAAGGCTGGGGGAGGGCGCCCAGTGACGGCGTGCCGCTGTGGCGACTCGTCGACTTCGACGACGAACTGACGGACCATCAGCGCGCTGGCCTGGAAGCGGCCCTGGAGGCGTCGGGCCTCCTCGACGCCCTCGTCGCCCCAGAGGACACCCCTGTGGCGGCCGGGCACAGCGAGGGCTACCTCCGTGCGGGTGTGCCGGTAAGCGGACCGAGCCTCGCCGATCTCCTGAGGCCCGAAAACCCCGATAACCTCGTGGATCCCGAGAACCCCGGGGCCCCTGAGCGCGAAGCCGCGATCTCGGCCGAGCGGATCACCGCCGTACTGCGCTCCGTCGCCGTCACCGGCGACCTCGACACCGGGACCCCCCAGATCAGTCCAGACGGCCGGTACGCGGCCGGTGTCCTGGTCGGTGCCCACACCAAGGAGCACGCCGAGTACGTCGGCGCCACCGCCCGCGCGCGCCGGCGCGCCGCCCGGATCGCCGCCTGCGAGACGCTGCTGGCCGAACTGGCCGCCCAGCTCGATGAGTTGGCGCGCGCACAGGCCCGTACGGACGCCGCCCTGGAGGCGTACGCCGCCGCCCGCGCCGCCCTGCCCCGCACCACCGGCATCACGCAGGCCCTGCGCGAACTCGACAAGGCCGCGGCGAGGCTGCGCGCCACCCGCGACGCCGCCGACGCCTCCCAGGCCTCGTACGACGAGTCGGTGGCCGCCTGCTCGGTCGCCGAGCGCGCCCTGCGCCGCACCGCGGCCGAGCACGCCATCGAGATCGAACGCCTCGACGCCGTCGAGACCGCCACCCGCTCTTTTGAGACGGCGGTACGCGAACTCACCGCCCGCCGCCGCGAACACGCCCGCCAGACAGAGGCCGCCCAGGCAGCCGCTGACCGGCTCACCGCCGCCGCCGAGGACGAGGAGGCGGCGCTGGACACCGAGCGCGCGGCGCGCCGCCGGCACACCGAGGAGGCCGCGGGACTTCAGGCCCTCCAGGAGGCCGTCGGGGCCGAGGCACAGGAGGTGATGCGCCAGGTGCAGGAGGCCGAGGACGGGATCGACGCCCTGGCCCGGGAGGCCGAGGCGGCTCGCACGGCCCAGCACACCGCGATCGCGGGCACCGCCGCGGCCGAGGCCCGCCGTACGGCCGCGGCCGAGGCCGGGTCGGTCGCCGCGGCGGAGGAGAAGGACACCGCCCGCGGCCTGCGCCCGTACGCCGCCCGTGAACTCCTCGACATCCTGCGCTGTCCGCCCGGTCTCGCATGGCCCGCACAGGAGGCCGACTGGGCCGGCGAAGCACTCCCGCCGGCCGTGATCGCCGTACACGAGGCGATCCTCTCCGCGACCCGCGACCTCACCCCCACCGAGACCAGCCTCAAGCAGTCCGTCACCCGTCTCACCAAGGCCCTGGACGACCTGCAGGCGCAACTCGCCGCCGCCGGACAGGACTACCGGCCCGAATGGGACGGCTCCGACGGGGTCATCCTCGTCCGCGTGGCCGACGAGGAGGGCCCGCTGCCCGTCGCCGCCTTCGCCCAGAAGATCGCTTCACACCGCCGGGACCAGGCCGAACTGCTCTCCGAGTCCGAGCAGCGCATCCTGGAGGACGCCCTGCTCACCCGGCTCGCCCAGCAGATCCACGACCGCACCGTCGACGCCCGTGACCTGATCAGGCGGATGAACACCGACATGCGCAGGCGCACGATGTCATCGGGGACGACGGTCGGCGTGAGCTGGCTGCTCGCCGACCATCTCGACGACGAGCAGCGCGCCGTCTGCGCCCTCCTCGACGCCGACGCCGCCCGCCTCGGCCCCGACGGTCTCGCCCGGGTGCGCACCCACTTCGCCGCGCAGATCAAGACCGCCCGCGCCCGCCACCGCGACCAGCCCTACCGCGAACTGCTCGCCGAGGTCCTCGACTACCGGCGCTGGCGGCAGTTCGCGTTCCAACTGGTACGGCCCGGCGAGTCCGGCAAGACGGAGGAGCGGCTCACCCGCGCCCGGCACAGCCGGCTGTCGGGCGGTGAGCAGTCCGTGTCGCTGCACCTGCCGCTGTTCGCCGCCGCGCACGCCATGCTCAACTCCGCCGACCCGCACGCCCCGCGCCTGCTGGCCCTCGACGAGGCCTTCGCGGGCGTGGACGACACCGGGCGCGGCGAACTCATGTCGCTGGCCGCCCAGTTCGATCTCGACCTGTTCATGACCGGCTACGACCTGTGGGCCGCCCACGCCTCCGTGTCCGCCGCCGCCCACTACGACCTCGCGCACACCGCCGTCGACCACACCGTCTCCGCACTGCTGCTCGTCTGGGACGGCGCCCGGCTCCTCGCCGACGACACCGGCGATCTCACGGCCGCCCTCGGCTCGCCCGGCACCCGGCGCGTCCCGACGCCCGAGGAGGCCGCGGTTGTCAGCTGAGCGGCGTGAGTACCGTGAGCACGACGAGTTGCAGGGCGAGGGATGGAGCCGGTTGCTTGCCGCCGCCCGCCGCAGGCTCGAGCGCACCAGCGGCGCGCTCGACGGTGACATCGGCCTCGCGGGGCCCAGCGAGGCCGAACGCCGCACCGTCATCGGCATCACCGGCCGCTACCGGCCCGAGACCGTCAAGCGCCTCGCCGTACCCCTGCGCGAGCTGGACGGGTATCTGCACGACCGCTACGGCACCGGTCTGCTGACGACCCTCGGCCGGCTCCACGGCCCGCTGCGTGACCGGCCGGCCGAACGGGCCGACGAGGAAGCGCGCCGCGAACAGGCCCTGAAGTCCGCCCACTCCAGCCGACTCGCCGCGCAGGAATGGTTCGCGGCCTGGCTGGAGCGGATCGCCGCCGACGGCACCCTCACCCGTCTCGTACGCCGCGGGGACGCACCCCTCCTCGACGCGGCGGTACGCGTCCTGGAAAGGCTCCCCGGTGACCGGGACCGCTTCCCCGGTGACCAGGACCGGCCCCCCGCGCACCCGGCCGACGTCCTGCCGCTTCCGGTCCTCGCCGAGTGGGCCACCGGCGACACCAAGGCCCTCGTTCCCGGCAGCCCACTCGAACAGCTCGTCCTGCGCGCCCTCGCCCAGCGCACCGGTGGCGACATCCCGCGCGTGCGGGCCGGGCGGCGCGCCCTGTGGGAGAGCGCCGGAGCCATCGCCGACGACCTCGCCAGCCAGGTACTCGTCCTCAACATCGGGGCCGAGGGCGACACCGTGGTCTGCGACTGGCTGCGCGATGCCGCCGACTTCGGCATCCCCTTCCGGCTCACGCTCCACCAGCTCGCCACCGACCCCGTCGTTCCCGCCGCCCGCACCATCTTCGTCTGCGAGAACCCGGCCGTACTGCGTGCCGCGGCCGGAGAACTCCAGGACACGAGCGCGGCCCTCGTCTGCACCGAGGGCGTCCCGTCCGCCGCCTGCCACAAACTGCTCGGCGACGCCGTACGCGCGGGAGCCCGGCTGCACTGGCGCGCCGACTTCGACTGGGCCGGCCTGCGCATCACCGCGGACGCCGTGGCCCGCCACGGCGCCCGCCCCTGGCGGATGACCGCCGCCGACTACACGGCGGCACTCAGCAAGGGCGAGTCCACACCGCTCGCGGGACCGCCCGCGGCCAGCCCCTGGGACCCCGAACTGGCCCGTGCCATGGCGGAGTCGGGCAGCACGGTCATGGAGGAACGCCTCCTGCCCGCACTCCTGTCCGACCTCACCCGCACCTGACCCGGCGAGTCCGGTGGGTCGGCTCGATCTGTCCACCGGGGAGGGTCGGCCGGTGTTCACCGACGAGTGGGGACCTGGCGCCGAGGACGATGTCGAGGACGAGGAAGCGGACGTTCCCGGCCAATGGCTGTACGCGCCGGCGCAGGGGTGACAACTGCTAAAAAAGGGCGACACTTCGACCCTACGTGTGTCGTAGTATCGAAGAATGTTGTTCGCCACGCCGTCTCTTACCTCGGACGACCACCGCGTCATCGATGAGATCGAGGCGCTCCGTACCGAGTTCCGCCACCAGCTTGCCCACCCTCGCCGCTGGGAGGGACAGCTCCGTCGGTCGCTCACCGCGGCCGCCGTTCGGGGATCAACCCATATCGAGGGCTACACGATCAGCGCCGAGGATGCCGAGACGCTGATCGCCGGCGGGGACATCTCCCCGGACACCGACGAGGCCACCCGTAACGCTGTCACCGGCTACCGCGACGCCCTCACCTACATCCAGCACGCCTCGGGCTTTCAGATCTTCTCCTGGGACCACACACTGCTCTCGGCCCTGCACTTCATGATGACCAGGGCCGCTGACAAGAAGGTGCGCCCGGGCGAGTACCGCACCAACGGGGTCTGGGTCTCCGGCGGCCCGAACCGTCCGCCGGTCTACTCCGCCCCGGACCCCGAGCAGGTGCCGGAGTTGATGGACGAGCTCATTCACTGGCTTGCCGAAGGGGACCTGGACGTCCCGGCCCTCGTGCGGGCCTCCATGGCCCATCTCAACCTCGTCTCCATCCATCCCTGGAGCGACGGCAACGGCCGTATGTCCCGCGCCGTCCACACCCTCGTCCTGGCGCGCGAGGGCATCCTCGCCCCCGAGTTCTCCAGCATCGAGGAATGGCTCGGCGCGGACGAATACAACACCCGCGAGTACTACGGCGCCCTGCGCGATGTCCGTACTTCCTGGCAGCCGGAACGTGATGCCGGCTCCTGGATCAGGTTCTGCCTCACCGCCCACCACCTCCAGGCCCAGGAAGTGCAGCGCCGTTTCGAAGCGGCGGCCCGGCTCTGGTTCCGCCTGGAGCGCCTTGCCGAGCAGCACCGGCTCGACGAACGCACCGTCTCCGCCCTGTACGCCGCCACCCAGGGGCACCTGCGGCGCACCACCTACCAGGCCGAGGAAGCCCTCACCCGGGACCAGGCCCTCGTCGATCTCCGTACCCTGCGCCGCCTGGACCTGGTCGAGTCCGTCGGTCACGCCCGCACTCAGCGGTACACCGGCGGTCCTGTTCTCCGGAAGATCCGCACCGAGGTGCATGCGGAGGTCCACGCTGATCTTTACCGCGAGCCTTACCGTCAGCCGTGAGGGGCGGACGCGATCAGACGCGACGCGTTGGTGACGGATGACGCTCTCCACCTGCCGAGTTCAACGAGCGTGGTCCAGAGGTGGCCAAGGGGCGGCCGGACGCCTTCGGAGGGTGCAGCCCGCCTGCCGGCCTCCCCGCACGACAAGCGCCACGACCGCCGGTGGAAGCGCTGCGAAGAAGCAGTGCCCGCCACCGGGTGCAGATCGACGAAGTTCAACTGGTCAACTGCGTCGCCTGTAGCCACAACGCGCACGCCGACACAGTGGCAGTCACCAACGTTCGACGGGCCGGGCTGGTCTGTCGCGACGCCAACCCGGCATAGCGAGAAGCCCCCGGCTTCAGCCGGGGGAGGAGTCAGTACGCCCAGCACGGGCGGCAGCTTAAGAGTGAAAGTCCCGAAGAGGAGAGGTGAGACTAACTCGATAGCCGAGGGCAAGGGCGTCGCCGCGAGGCGGGGTCCGGAGGAAGCCGGAGGCAAAACCGGGCACTGAGGTACACGAACCGTATTTAGGCGGGGCGGACTGGGTAAGTCGGCTGACTGCGACGAAGCCCGTTCTCACCAAGAAGGCCGCAACGTAGATACGGCAGGCGTCCGGGGAAAGTTGCCGTTCTTATCTGGGGAGATCTGTCCGGGTGTCACATGTAACCGTGTGATGGCGGAGATTGTGACGGGCCGGTCTCGAAAGAGACTGGGCTTACCGGACAGAAGTCAGCAGAGGTCGTAGTACCGAGTCGGGTAGGCAGTAGGCCGACAAGGACTCGGGAGGGACTGCACCTCCCCCCCGGCGTACGCGCAGCGCCTGTTCGACTGGCCGCGCGCTTACCCGTCGTCCGGCCGGCCCTCGGTGCGAGCTAACACGCGGCCTGTCCGCTGATCGTGAGCAGGTAGAACTTCCGGCGGCCTTCCTGGCACGCACCCCCGTCATTCGCGGGGCCCTGCTCACAGACCTGGCCACCACCGTGCTGTCCACAATGTCAACGCTGCGCCCCAGGTGGCGGATCCGCCAAGCATGGCCAGGCCGGGGCGGGGGAACCGTGTGAAGGTTCCGGAGAAGAGCGACGCTGCAACGCCGCCGACGGCGATGGCTGTGAGGAACAGTCCGAGAGTGCGGGGGTTGCCGCCGAACCGTTCGGCGTTGATCAAAGGGAACAGGCTGATGGGCACGAGAGTTGGAGCCGGTGACTGCGCGCCTCGGAGCAGGGCTCATGGGCTGGCTGCGGCTTTCGGCTTCTCGCCCAACCCATGGGCCGGTTTGGCCTTCCTCGTCGTGGGCGACGACGCGCGCACCAGGAAGGTGACGCTCACCGACAAGGCCCGCGGCGTCGTGGATCGTCTGGCGGTCGGACGTCACCCTCAACGACATTGATTACCTTCTCCAATGGTGTGGACGTGCCTCTGCGTCACCACGTTGTCGTACTGAGCCTGCCCGGCGTGCTGCCGCTCGAGCTAGGCATCGCGGCGCAGATCTTCTCGATGGACCCGAACTACGAGCTGACGGTTGCGACGTATGAGCAGGTCGTGCCCGTGGCCCGCTCAGGGTTCTCCGTCACCGGTGCAGCCGGCCTTGATGCGCTCGAAAAAGCAGACACTGTCATCGTCCCGGGATACGACGACGTTGACGCCGACGTCCCGAGCGCGGCCCTGACCGCTCTCCGTGCAGCGCACGGCCGCGGCGCACGAATCGTGTCCATCTGCTCCGGAGCGTTCGCCTTGGCGGCGGCAGGTCTTCTCGACGGAAGGCCAGCCACGACCCATTGGCAGGTGTCTGACCAGCTTCAAAGGCGCTACCCAAGCATCGAGGTCCAACCGAACCGCATGTTCGTCGACGACGGCGACATCCTCACCTCGGCAGGCGTGACCGCCGGAATCGACCTGTGTCTCCACCTCATCCGGATTGACCACGGAGCCGCCGCCTCGAACTCAAGGGCGCGATTCCTGGTGGCGCCGCCCCAACGACCCGGCGGCCAGGCGCAATACATTGACCAGCTCCGCAGCCGGCCGAGCAGCCAGGAACTCGCCACCGTCCGGGACTGGATGCTCGACAACATGGCAGCGACGATTACCGTCGACGATCTCGCCGCACGTGCCCACATGGCTCGGCGCACCTTGGTCCGCCGCTTTCGCGACGAGACCGGGACCTCACCCATGGCCTGGCTGACCGACGCACGCATCGACCGCGCGCGCGAACTACTGGAAGCCACCACAGAGCCCATCGAGCGGATCGGGCGACTGACCGGACTCGGGAATCCGGCGTCTGTGCGCGCAGCCTTCCATAGACGTGTCGGGACCTCGCCCCAGGAGTACCGCGCTCTGTTCCGGCAGGAGGCGCGAGCGGACGCGACCTCACCCCGTCGCCCACCTGACCTCTTGAACCTGACCGGAACGGCTTGACAAACAGCATTAGGAATCAGTGAGACAGGACAGCTGGACCCCGCGCGGTAGCAAGGCACCGGGATGGGGGAGTATCTGCTCAGCCGCCGTCTGCCTGTGAGGGCAGGTCTGTGCAGCCGTCGGCCCTCCCGTGGAGAGGCCGGGAGGGACGGCGCGGCCCGCCCAGGTGGCAGCACACGGACGGGGCCAGCAGGGGCTCCGCCTGGGGGCGAGAGGATCACCGCGGTCACAGCATGGCACTGGATTCGGCCAGGCGACAGGGTTGTGACCGGAATCCGCCGCATGACGGGTACGGGTACGTACCCGTATCCTCGGAGGGTGGGAAGGAGCACGCCAATGCCCGATGCCAACGTCCGTATCCCCGAGGAAGCCAAGGACCGGCTGGCCGCCATAGCGGCCGCGGAGGGGCTGTCGCTGCGCGCGTATCTTGCCCGTCTCGCTGAGACGCTGCTGACCCCGGTAGAGCGGGCCGACCGGGCCGCGAAGGCCCTGGCCGCGTTGACGGAGTGGAACGGCTACGCCCCGACCGCCGCTGAGGAGCGGGACCTGGACAGTGAGCTGGACCGACGCCTCGGCAGGGTGAGCGGCCAGTGAGCGACGCCATGCACATCGTCCTGGACGACACCGCGATGGCCGCGGCCGGCCAGGGCAACGTCCTCGCCTCCCGCTTGATCCACCGCGCCCACGCCGAACCGGGCTGGTTCCTGTACGCCCCGGCCTGTGCGTTAGTGGAAGCCGACCGTGCCCGGCCCGGCACGGCCGAGCATCTGGCCTCCCTTCCCGGCATCACCGTCCTGGACCTGGACCTGGCCGCCGCCCTGGCTCTCGCGCGGCAGGAGACGTGGGCCGCGGCGCACAGCCAGTACGCGGCGCAGCCCACCCCGGACCGCCCCGACGGCGCGGTCATCGCCACCACCGCCCCGCACCGGTGGGCCGGCGAACCGGTCCGGGTACTGGACCTCACCCCCTGATCACAGCAGCAGACGCCTGCGGTACCGCTGGCCCCTGCGGTACCGCAGTGTTCTGACCGGTGGCGTCCCGCCCGGCGCGTCTGTGGCGGCCGGTGTCACCCGCTGGGCTTGCCTTCCCTCCTTCGCATCTTCCAGACCGGCGTCGGCGTCTACGGTCGGCGAACGCGTACGGACTTGGGCACACGTAGGGGAGTGGGATGAGGAGTTGGGAGAGGGCGCTGTCGGTGCTGGAGGCGCTGTATGAGCGAGGGCAGGCGGCCGGGCACGGCTGGACGCTGGACACGGAGCTCCTCCCGTTGCACCAGCAGCAGGTGAACGTCCTCGAGAATCAGGGCCTGGTGGAGCTGGCCTGCCGGGAGGACCGCGCGGAGCTTTCGGCTCTGGAGGGGCGGCCCGTGCGGTGGGCGGCCCGGCTGACCCCGTACGGCCACGACACTCTTGCCTACGGCCAGTCCCGCCCCCGGGCTGAGCCCTCTCCCGGCAATGCGGGCCTGAACCGGCAGCTGGTGGAGCTGATCCCGTCGCAGATGGCGGCGCTGCGCGTGTTTGTGGGCCTCACCGGCCAGCTCCGGGTGGCCCCTGCTGATGGGCTGGCGGAGCAGGTCAGGGCGGCCTCGTGCGATCACGGGATCAAGCGGTGGCGGCTGTATCTGACGGAGGAGCAGATGGAGTCGGTGGCGTACGGGTTGTGGCTGCACCGGATGACGGGCTCCGCCGCGGAGGCCAACCGCTTCGGCCGCGAGTACGGCGTCGTGCACAGTCCGGGCCGGGCCTCGGACGAGGGACCTCCAGCCGCCGACGGCAGGCCGTCGGCGACCGGAGCAGCTGCGCGGGGTGGTGCGGGGGTCAGCGGGCGAGGGTGACGGTGATGGGCTGGTCGGGGCAGCTGCTGAGGGCCTCGGTGAGTGCGGCATGTTCAGTGGAGTCGATGGTCAGGCCCCACCTGGTCTTGTCGGCGATCCAGTCGGTGGCGTACTGGCAGCGGTAGCCCTGGGCGGGCGGCTGCCAGGTGCTGGGGTCCTGGTCGCTCTTGCTGCGGTTGCTGGCGGCCGAGACCGCGATGAGGGCGCGGTCGTCGCCCAGGTCGTTGGCGTACGCCTCACGTTCCTTGGCGGTCCAGGCGGAGGCGCCGCTGTCCCAGGCCTCGGCGAGGGGGACGAGGTGGTCGATGTCGAGGGCGCGCGCGTCGGTGAAGTACTTGTCGTCGTAGGGGCTCCACCACTCTCCGCCGGTCAGCGCGCAGTTCGGGCCCTGCTGCGGGGCGACGACGGCCTCGGCCTTGAGGACCTCCTGCCGGGTATTGCACGAGTCCTTGTCGGCGTCGATCCAGTGGCGGAACTTGCTGCGTTCGTAGCCGGCCCGGTTCTCGTCCTGGACGGAGAGCGCCCGGAGGGCGTCAAGGACAGGCAGGGCCACGGTGTCGCCGGGGGCCGCGGCCCGGGCGGGTGCGGCGGCGTGAGCGGTGGTGGGGGCGAGCAGAGCGGCGAGCGCGGACAGCGCGGCGGCAGCCGTACGGGCGGCGGGAGTGAAGCGCACGACGGATTTCCTCTCGAAGATCACGGGCGGTTTGTGATCTTCGTAGTGGGCTGGCGTCCCGCTCGTCCGGTGTTCGGCCGTCGGCTCACCCGCGCGGGCGGTAAGTCACACAGTCCGCCCTGCCGTGGGCGCAGACGTCCCGGCGGTGCAGGCGGTGCACGCGCAGTCCGGCAACGGCGGCAACGGCTGTGCTGTCAGGGCGCTTTGGGCTCCTGCGGACTATCGGGTAGAGAACCTTCACTCTCCGGTGCGGGATCCCGAGACAGTGGTGACCGCATTCCAGCAGGTCAGTGAATTAGTCAGTGCCCCGTACGTGTCGACTGGGTCGCCGGCAAGATCCGCTACCGAGTCCGTCGACCCCACGGAGGCGGCCGCGCTCGCCGGGAACCTCACCCACTGCCGCGATGTTCCGATCACCGTCGCCCTTGCCCGTTGAAAGAAGCCCGGCCTGTCACCAGGCGCGCAGAAAGTCACTAGAAACGACTAATGGGGCTGTGGGTGTGATCTTGTGCGGGTGTTCTGCGAAGCCATGGAACAAGATCCATGATCTTGCTTGCCATGACATCCCTGCCTCTGATGGAGGACGTGTTCCATGCCTTCCCCGTGCTGGACAAGACGTGCCGCCTTGATCGCCGCGAGCATGCTGACAGGGCTGCTCGCCAGTAGTGGTGTCACCCATGCGGCTCCCGGCCCGGAGGTCTTCAGCTGGGGCGCCAACAACAACGGCCAGCTGGGCAACGGCACCACCGCCGACCGGTGGGCTCCGGGCCCTGTCACCTCGCTCGCCCGGGGGGACACCGCTCAGATCGCCGCCGGAGGGACCGGGGACGATGACGCGTTCGCCATCGCCCGGCTGGAGGACGGCACCGTACGAGCTTGGGGGCACAACTCCCTGGGTCAGCTGGGCGAGGGCTCCCGCGCCGATCAGGCCGTCCCGAACACGGTCGTCGGGCTGGACGGCGTCACCGATGTAGCGGCCGGCGGCGGGCACGCACTGGCTGTCCGGCAGGGTCAGGTCCTGGCCTGGGGCGACAACAACTTCGGGCAGCTCGGCAACGGCCGCGCCGGCGACGACGCCACGATCCCCGTCCGCGTACAGGGAATCGTCAGTGCGAAACAGGTCGCCGCCGGCTGCGACTTCAGCCTCGCCCTGCTCCAGGACGGCTCGGTGTGGGCGTGGGGCCGGGGCAGCCAGGGCCAGCGCGGCCAGGGCGACGGCGATCTCGCCACCAATTCCGTGCCGCAGCCGCTCACCGGGCTGACGGAGGACGTCGCTCAGATCGCCGCAGGCTGCCACCACGCCCTGGCCCGCACGGTGTCCGGAAAGGTCTACGCCTGGGGCGACAACATTTACGGCCAGCTCGGCAACGGCGCCACCGTCAACAGCGGCACCCCTGTACAGGTGCGGCAGCTGACCGGTGTGCGCACGGTCGTCGCGGGCGCGGACCACAACTTCGCGATCCTCAACGACAACACCGTGTTCGGCTGGGGTGCCAACGGTTCCGGGCAGCTGCTGGAGGACGACGCCACCAGTGTCCCCAACGCCACCCGGACCAACCACAATTCACCGGTTCCTATCGACGCCCTCACCGGGGTCCAGGAGCTGGCCGCCGGCGGTGACCACGACCTGGCCCTCTTCGATCACCGGGTGGACGCCTGGGGCGACAACGGTCACGGCCAGCTCGGCAACGGCACCAATGTCCCCCGGTACCGTCCGGTGACCTCTGTGCGCGGCAGCTTCGAGCACGTCGCCGTTTCGCTCGACGGTGACAGCAGCTACGCCTACTGACGGGTTTTCGGCTCCGGGCCACCCACCCGTACTGGCGTGCCTGTGCCCGCATCTGCGGATCACCCGGCAGCGCCAGCAGACCTCCGTCTGTGTCAGCAGATCCCGCCTGCACCAGCAGATTGGCAGTTCTCCATGCTCAAAACACCCCGCACCTCCTTCGCCGCGCTCGTTGCCGTCGGCGTCACCGCCCTCGGCGTGGCCCCGGCCGCCTCGGTCGGCCCCGGCACTTCCGACCCCTGGGTCTACGGCTGGGGAAACAACGTCAGCGGTCAGCTGGGCAACGGCTCCACCAGCAACGCGAATACCCCGGGCCAAGTCATCGGAGTGGCCCGGCAGGACGTCAAATCGGTCAGGACCGGCGGCTGGACGACCAACGACACCTCCTACACCGTGGCCCTGCTCAAGAACGGGACCCTGAAGTCCTGGGGCAACAACACGTACGGCCAGCTCGGCAACGGCAGCACCACCGCGCAGAGGGTGCCCGGGGCAGTCGTCGGCCTGACCGGTGTACGGGCCATGGACGCCGGCTGCTATCACGGCGTTGCGCTGCGCAACGGGCGCGTGTGGACATGGGGCAGGAACAACGACGGGCAACTCGGCAACGGTGTCCCGTTCCCGGCCGCGGGGGAGCTGAGCTCCGCGACCACTCCGGTGGAAGTCCAGAGCCTCGACGACGTCAAGGCGGTCGCGGCGGGTTGCACGTTCACGATGGCTCTGCGCGAGGACGGCACCGTGTGGACCTGGGGCACCAACGCCCACGGCCAGCTCGGCAACGGCACCAACACCAGAGCGAACACCCCCCAACAGGTGCAGGGGCTGAGCGATGTCGAGGCCATCGACGCGGGCGGCTGGCACGCGCTGGCCGTGACCAAGGATCACAAGGTGATGAGCTGGGGCAACAACGCGGAAGGAGAGCTCGGCGTCGACAACACCACCAACAGCAACAAGCCGGTCGAGGTGAAGCACCTCGCGTCTGTCGCCCGGATCTTCGCCGGCCCCTACAACACCTTCGCGCTCCTGGCCGACGGCACGGTCAAGGCATGGGGCTACAACAACAAGGGCCAGCTCGGCGACACCACGACCACCAACCGCACCACGCCGCACCCCGTGCCCGCCCTCACCGGGGTGCGGGAGATCAGCCCCGGCCACCAGCACACCCTGGCGGTCCTGGAGGACCAGTCGGTGATCGCTTGGGGCGGCAACGACCAGGGGCAGCTCGGCAACGGCACCATCACGGACAGTCCTGTGCCCGTCACGGTCCTGCCGGCCGGCAGCGGTGTCGTTCACGTCGCGGGCGGCCAGTTCACTTCCGTCAGCTTCGCCTACTGAACCGGCCGGGTCCCCGATACCTCTGAGCCCACCGAGAGGACACCCGATACCTCGTGCGAACCAACCGCCACCACAGCACCACCCTGTTGCTGATCGCCGCCCTGGCTGCCGGGCCCGTCCCCCTCGTCGTCGCCACGACCGCGCACGCGGCGGCTGACTGCCCCCAGAACGACACCCAGTGCGACGAGAACGAGAAGGACCAGAAGGAGACCGCCAAGGAGCGCCAGGACGTGAACGACAACATCAAGGACGCCAGGAAGGACATCGCCAAAGCTCAAAACCAGGTCGACGCATGCAAGCCGGAATCGGCCGACTGCATGAAGAAGCTGGCCGGTGACGGCGCACAGGAGAAGGAGGGCATCGAGCACACCAGCCAGGAACTGGCCGGCTTCCGGGGCGCGCCGACCGACAACGCCTCCACCGCCGTCGCCGGTGCCTGCGACACCTACGCCGCCGACCTGCCCGTCTCGGGCACCGACGCCCAGGACTTCACCGCCCTGTGCGAGGTGATGGCCCGGTGAGCACATCCCCCGTGCGCACGTTCCTGGCCGCAGGCTCCGCCTGCCTCGCCGTTCTGCTGCCCGCCACCACCGCGTCCGCGGCCAGTGGCGGCTCCGCCCCCGGCCCTGCCCGGCCGGCTATCCCGACCGCACGCGCCTACGCGAAAGACGGCCGCCCGATGAAGTCCATGCGGCCGGTCCTGAAGTACTGCCGCACCAAGCGCGGCGCCTGCCAGTTCACCCTCGACAAGAAACACCTTCCCCTGCAGTTCTTCAGCACGGTGAAGTCCGTCGGAAACGCCGTCATCAACTGCACCAAGTCCGACATCACCGTGGACCGGCGGGTCGACCTCCAGACCGGAAGCCAGGACAACATCGGCGGTGAGATCACCGGCAGTATCGCCCTCGAAGGACAGATCAACGTCAGCGGCGAAATCTCCGCCGGAGTCAGCGGCGAGGGCGGCATCACCTTCAAGACACCCAACATGAAGGAAGGCCCCATGTCCGAAACGACCGCCAAGGGCGGCGCCCAGGGCAGCGGCAAGGTCGGCGCGTCACTCTCCGCCAAGGCCGCCTTCCAGATGGCGTTCAAGGCCCAGTACCAGCACTCCTGGACCACCACGCAGACCGAGTCCACGACCTACCACATGACGGTCAAGCCCGGCGACGCCCTGGTGTTCGGGGCAAGCGCGGCCATGCAACGAATGGCAGGCACCCTGACCACCAACCAGGGCCAGGCCGTGCGCAACGTCATCGTGGAGAGCCCCTCCACCGTGAACAGCTCGTCGTTCATCGCGAACACCTTCACCGCGCCGGGCGACACCTGCGACCGGCTGCGCCCCTCCGGCAACACGGCCGCGACCCCCTGACGACTCTGCTGGACAGACACGGGAAAGACACGGGATACCACCATGAAGCACCGCACCCCGGGCATTCTCCTGACGGCGCTCACCGTACTGGGCACACTGTCCGCCGCAGTCCACGACTCCACCGCCCTCCCCTCTCGGGCCGCCACGGCTTCCGGAACACGGGACGCCGCAGGAACCTCCGCCCCAGCACCCGCTCCGGTGGCCGTCATCAACGGCAACTTCAGCGAGCCCGCATTCACCGCCGACACCGACACCAGCCAGGTCAGGGGCTGGACCATCCGCTATCCCTACCGCTTCAGCGGCACCCTCTCGGGCCACCCCGACAGGGCCCCGGCCATTCTCCTGCGCAACCGCACCACCGACGACCACACCGTCAGCCAGCGGCTGCGCGGCGTACGAGCGGGCGCCGATGTCACCGTCACCTTCGACGACAGCTTCGGAGGAGCATCCAGCAACTGCCCCACTGAACAGCTCACCCAGGGCCAGCCCTTCACCGTGCAGGGGGAAGGCGGCACGCGCCAGGAGTTCCGCACCGACCCCAAAGACCGGGGCTGGCATCTCGGCCGTACGTACACCTTCCGGGCCTCAGTCCACGAGCCCCTGCTCACCTTCGCCTCGACCCGCTCCACAGGCAGCTGGAACTGTGGCCCGCTGATCGCACGCGTCCGAGCCACGGACCTACCGCCGCCGGTGGACAAGTCCGTCCTCAAAGAACGGCTACCCGAGCCCGTCGCCTACATCGGCAACGATGCGGCATCCCCGAAGACGGTCGCCGACCAGTGCGCGACCGGAGCGCAGGCGTGCGTGTTCCGGCCCGATACGGAGTACTCCTACCGCTACTACGATCTCGCCCGCACCGTCGGCGAGACCTACATCAACTGCACCCGCAACACCGTCCAGCAAGACCGGCCAGTCGCCTACGGCGACCAGACCTTGGACAGCCTCAGCCAGCGCGCGAGCATCGACCGGCTCACCAACCCCCAGGACAACCTGCGCCAGCAGCTCACCCGCGGCACCGCCTGGCGCTGGTCGTCCACCTCGGAACGCAAGATCACCGAAACCGTCGAACCCGGCGAGGCGTCCTGGATCGAGGCCCAGGCCGCGCGCCAGCGCACCGAAGGCTGGTTCGTCAGCACCACAGACGACCCCGACAGGCAGTACCGCCTGCACGTCACCCTCGACGGCCCCTCCCTGTCCCTCCCGGACCGCATTTACCAGCGCACGGGTCCGATGACCACAGCGGAGAAGCAGCGCTGCCGGGCCGACCGCCCAAGCGACACGACACCCAACGGGGCAGACACTCCCGCAGGATCCAACAACCGCGGCACATGACGTCCCCGCCCTGGAAGCACACCTCCTGAAGCGCTTCGGCGGCGACCTCCCGCAGACCCTGGCCGCTCGCGCCGCGCTCCTGGGACAGAGCTGCTGGGCTCCCGCGCGCAGGGGCGCAGCCGGTCTCCCCGGATCCCGTCACGCGGCGCGGTCTACGGCCTCACTGGAGGTCAGCCGATGCCGGTGACCTGGAGCGCGGTGGTCCAGTTGTTCTTGATGGCGCTGCGGGCGGCGGACAGGGTGATGGTGCCGTTGCAGACGGCGTTCTTCAGTTTCGTCTCGGTGCCGTCTTTGGTGTAGGCGGTCTTCGTGCCGTAGTGCGGCTCGGGCCACAGGTTGCCGGGGTCGCGGGGCGCACCGCCGAGTTCCAGCGGCACGAGGTGGTCCTCTTCGTAGTCCGACATGTTGGTGTCGGAGTACCCGTAGTCGATGATGCCCTGTGCCTTGAGGGGGTTGGTGTAGGACGTGGGGGGCCGGACGGTGTCGGTCCAGCCGGACACGCAGATGGTGCTGTGGATGTTCGACTGGGTGACGTTGGGGTTGTACGAGCCGGGCGTGCAGGACGAGTCGGGCAGCGGCAGGTAGGACTGGGAACAGGTGGAGGCGTGCGCGGTGCCGCTCACCGCGATGATGAGGCCGGCGGCGGCCATGCCGAGGGCGGTGGTGGTGGCGGTGACGCGGCGCAGAGGTCGCATGTGGGGGTCTCCCGAATTTGGCCCGGAGGCGAGGTTCCGGGCGGCTGACGGAATGACAGCACCCGCCGGATCTATGCGGGTAGACGCAGGCGGTGAACATCTGGTGACCTGCACCTTCTCCATACCAGGGCATGGGTGAGCCTTGCCCAAAGCCGCAGTTTCGCTTGGGACTTGAGCCGAAGAACGTGACCGTGGCGAAGGACTCAAAAGCCCTTGGGCTCCTCGCCGGCAGCGCCCCGACGGCCCGCGCCGGTGACCAGCGCGTGAAAGCCCCGGCTGGACGGGGGAGACCAGCCGGGGCCGTGGGTGGTGGCGTGCGGAGGGGTGTCGCCTCGCGGCGAAAGGCTCCATGGGGCTTCAGCCGGACGATCGTCCCCATGGGCTATAGGTGAGGCCCGGGGACACTGCTCCCTCCACAGCCACATAATGATGAACGGTCAACCACCTCTGGTTGTTCCGTCGTTGGCATCATGCATCGCGTGAAGTGGGGCACGCCCGACGATTTTCGCGACACGCGAGAAGGCGCTGGCCACCAACGTCTGACTCGCACCGCTGCGCCGTCCTTGTCCCGGTCAGCGCGGAGTCGGTCTCGTCTGGGCCCTGATGGGGTGCACGCCTTCACCGAGGTCTGCGTCGGATCCGACGCAGCTGAGGCAGTCATTGAGTCGGCCTGGCGTATGGGGCAGGTCCGACAGGGCCCGGATAGGGGCCATTCCGCCTCGGTGCACCGCAGTTGCAACCCGCGCTCTTGCTACCTAGATCACCGCTCGCGAGGATGTGTGACCTTGCGGTCCGAGCGAGTGGGGGCATGGTGGCCTGGCTACGACGTGTTTTATTCAGGCGAGAACTGGGGTGGGCGCTGTTCGGAGCGTCGATCGTGGCCCTGTTCCTTGCTACACCATTCATATTGAGGGAGGCGGCACCCTCTGGGATGAACTGGCAGAAGCTGAGCAACATCAGCCAGACCTACGGAGGATTGGCTGTGCCGTTCTCCGCCGCGGCCCTCCTCGGCGCCGTGGTGTCGATCGCGCACCAGGCAAAGCAGACCCGGATCATGCACGAAGAAGCAATGCGGTCCGCGCACCGCGAGCTCATCCTTCGCGCCATTGACGATCAAGCCCTGATGCAGTGCTGGGATCCGCCGAACGGCACGGCCACTTTCGAAGACACGAGGCAGGCGGTGTTCTGCAACCTGATCTTTACTAAGTGGCTCACGGACTTTCGACTGGGTCGGATGACGTACGAGGCATCGCGGGTCACGCTTGAGGTGCACTTTCGCGGTGAGGTGGCGCGTCGGCACTGGCGCGAGAACCGGGAGCACTGGCGCAGATTCGCAGTAGCTGACGGTGATCGCCGGGTCGTGCGTTTCATGTCGCTCACGGACGAGGTGTATGAAGAAGCGCTGGCGTCAGGTCCTCCTGTCGCAGCATCTGCGTATTTCTCGCCGCCCAACCTGTGACTTCTAGGGCCTGTGTGGAGTTGTGATCAATGCTGTGATCCGAGGTGCCGGATCCAGAGGAGGCCGGCGCATAATTCGAGTCCGGCCTGGTAGCTTTCAGGTTTTTTGTCGTAGCGGACAGCGAGGCCGCGCCAGTCCTTGATCTTGTTGATGGTGCGTTCGACGCTGTTGCGGAGCTTGTACAACTGCTTGTCCCAGGCGACAGGCCGTCCGCCGCGTGAGCCGCGGTTCTTGCGGTGGGCGGCCTGATCCTTCTTTTCGGGGATGACTGCTTTGATCCCACGTTTGCGCAGGTGTGAACGGTTCTGGCGGGACGAGTACGCCTTATCGCCCGCGACTGCGTCGGGCCGGGTGCGGGGCCGGCCGACCGGGCCGGGGACGCGGATCATGTTCAGGACGGGGATGAACTGCGGACTGTCTCCCGCCTGCCCTGCGGTGATCTTGAGCGAGAGGGGCAGACATTGCGGCACACAGGACAGGTGCGTCTTCGTGGTCAGTCCGCCGCGGGAACGCCCCAGGCCAGCGGCGGCGAGCCGGGCCCTGCGGCGACGCCTCACGCGTCGTCGTTCTTCCCGCTCCGGGTCCGATTGCCCGTCTTGTTCCTCGCCGGCGCCCCTTTTTCCGCGGCGGCCTTCTCCAACGCCTCCAGGGTCTCGGGCTCCACGATCATCCCCGCGGCATCATGATGGGCCCGGGCTGTGGTCGAGTCCACGCTGACCAGCGACAAGTCCACCAGGCCCCGCTTCGCCGCCTCGGCGATCGCACCCTGGAACACCGCGGTGAACACCCCAGCATCCCGCCACTGCCGAAACCGGCCGTAAACGGTGGACCAGTGCCCGAATCGTTCGGGCAACTCCCGCCATTTCGCCCCGTTCCTGAACCGCCACACGACGCCCTCGAAGTGCGCCCGCAGGTTCTCCGGGTACGGCCCGTACTCACCGACCGGCAGGAACGGGGAGATGAACTCCCACTCAGCATCAGAAAGTTGAGGTCGAGACACCCCACCGTTCTACCCCAAGGACCCCGACCCTCCCAGGCCGGAGCCCCATGAGATCACAACTCCACACAGGCCCTAGTGCTGTGACCGCATGCGTTCGCCGGATCTGGTGACGCGGCGGTCGGCGTCCGTGGTGTCAAGATCTGCGGAGGTCGTCTGGCGTCGGTAGGCGCTGGGGGTCAGGCCGTGTTCCCGCTTGAAGGCCGTGCTGAACGCGAACTCGGATGTGTATCCGATCCGGTTGGCCACGCTCTTCAGTGGAGCATCGGAGTCGCGGAGGAGGCGGGCTGCGGTGGTCATGCGCCACCAGGTCAGGTACGTCAGCGGTGGCTGACCCACCAAGGTGGTGAACCGTCGTGCGAATGCCGCTCGGGACAGCCCGGCCAGTGCTCCCAGCTCTTCCACTGTCCACGGCCGGTGTGGGGCGCCGTGAATGCCCTGGAGTGCGGCGTGGATGGCCGGGTCGTGGAGGGCCGCGCTCCAACCGGTGGTTGCATTGTGCCCGGGCCGCTCGTCGAGCCAGGCCCGCATGACGTACAGCAACAGGGTGTCGAGCAGTGCGGGCAGCAGGGCGTCACTGCCGAGACGGGGCTCTGCCAGTTCGGTCGCGAGGAGTTCGGTGGCTCCGCGCAGTGACGAGTGTTGTCCGAGGCGGGCCGGCAGATGAACGAACTCCGGGATCTCCCGTAGCAGTGGGTGGGGACGGGCCCGGTCCATGAGGTAGGCGCCGCAGAGCATCACGGTCCGGGGCCCTGCCCCGGCGCCGTCGGGGTGGTCGTCCTGGTGGGGATCGGCGAGCGGCGAGGAGGGGAGGTCGGCCACCAGCGTGGCGGGATCGCCGGCCACGGAGTGGGCACTGCCGTGGGGAATGAAGGCAACGTCTCCGGCCTGGAGTTCGATCGGTTCGCCGTCTGGAGGGATCAGCCAGCTCCTGCCCTCCAGTACGAGGTGGAAGCCGGCACCGGTGAAGGGCTGGTGGCGTACCGCCCACGGCGCGTGCCGTTCGCTGCGCGCATAGTGCGGCTGCCCCATGCGCATGGCGGCGATCACGTCACTGAGCAGGTCCATTCGGCCAGGGTATAGAGATCCTCGATGTCCGAGACGATCGCGTATGCAGAAGAGACGCTGCCGAATTAACCGTCTTGCCCAGGAGACCTAGGCTGCCTTGGTGGTCGTCGAAAGGACATCGGACATGCGGATCGCGGTATATGGCGCCGGTGGTTACACCGGCAAGCTCGTCGTCGCCGAATTGGTCCGGCGGACATCGAGACCGCGCTGGTCGGCCGGAACGTCGAACGCCTCGGCGAGGCAGCCGCCCGAGCTGGACTCGCCGCAGTAGACGGCGCCGCAATACGGTGCGCCGCGTCCGGGGACCACGCCGCACTCGTCCGTGCCTTCCAGGACTGCGCCGCGGTCATCAACTGCGCGGGCCCGTTCGTTCTGTCCGGCGAAGCGGTCGTGCGGGCCGCCATCGCCGCGGGGTGTCATTACGTCGACATCGCTGGTGAACAGCGCCACCTCGATCGGATCTTCAGCGCCTTCGCCGCGCCGGCCGAGGCGGCCGGGGTGACTGTCGTCCCGGGTGCCAACGACGATGGCCTGCCCAGCGACCTGCTCGCTCACCTCGTCGCCGAGCATGTCCGTCCTGTACAGGAACTCGTCATCGGCCTGGAGCTGGTCCGCAGTGGCGCGATGCCGTCCCGCGGCACTCTCCGGTCGGCGCTGGAGAACATCGACACGTTCACCAGCGGTGGCCTCGGCTACGAAGACGGCCGCTGGAATCCCGATATTGCCGCACGGCGTACGGCACTCACCTTTCTGGACAGCTCCGGCCCGGTGCCGGTGGTGAAGTTCCCTCTTCCTGCGGTGGTCACGGTTCCCCACCACGTCGCGGTACGCCGGGTCGAGGGTGTGGTCCGTGCGGAACTGGCGGCCGCATTCGCCGACATCACCCCCGCGCTCATCGAAAGCGTTCCCGACGGACCGCCCGCGGACAGCCGCCGCACTGCGCGCTGGATCATCGTCGTTGAGGCGACCAGCGCGGACGGTCAGCACGCTCGCGGCGTCGTCCAGGGCATCGACATGCAGGGGAGCACAGCGGTCATCGCAGTCGAAAGCGCGCGCAGGCTCGTTGCCGACGGCGCCAGGCCTGGTGTCCTTGCCCCGGCCCAGGCATACTCACCCACCGACTTCTTGGAGTTCCTCGTCCAGCACGGCGTGCAGTGGAGCGTCGATGCCGCAGGCGGCGCTGTCGATGCCCGCCAGATGCTGTGACCGCATAGGCTCGCCGAGCTGCGTCACACCGCCGTCCCCCTGACCGACGCACCCCCCGTCGTCACCCACATCGCCTGGCCCGCCCACAGCCGCTCCCTCGCCCTCGCCGGGCTGATCCGCACGGCCGCACAACTATGACCCCTGTCCCTCCCCTCGTAGCGTGAAGACCGTGACTGCAGGGGAAGTTGGGAGTCATGGCGGAGAAGCGACGGAAGTTCGATCCGGAGTTCCGTGAGGGTGCGGTACGGATCGTGGCGGAGACCGGCAAGCCGATCGCCGAGGTCGCCACGGACCTGGGCATCAACGAGACCACGCTCGCCAGCTGGGTCTCGCGTGCTCGCCGGGCCGGGACCGCGTCGGACGGTGAAAGTGACGAGCTGGAGCGGCTGCGGCGGGAGAACGCCCAGCTCAAGCGGGACAACAAGGAACTGGTCATGGAGCGTGATGTGCTCAAACGCTGCATGGTCCTGTGGGTGAAGTAGCCGTGGCGGACCCGGCACAAGTGGCCGGGGTGATCAGCGACTTCAGGACCGCGCACCGTATCCCGCACCGCGTCTCGTGCCGCGCCCTGGGCGTGAGCGAGTCGTGGTTCTACAAACACCGCACCCGCCGGCCGACCCGGCGGGAAGTACGCCGCCAGCAGCTGGCGGAGGCAGTGCAGGAGGAGTTCACCGACTCCGGCGGCACCTATGGCTCGCCGAAGATCTGGATCCGGCTGGTGCGGCAAGGCTGGCGGGTCTCGGTGAACACCGTCGCAAAGCTGATGGCCGAGCTCGGTCTGGTCGCCCGCAAGGTCCGCCACCGGCGCGGGCTGACCCGGCCGGGGAAGCGGCCGGCCGCCCCGGACTTCGTCGGCCGGGACTTCACGGCCGAAGCGCCCGACCTGGTGTGGTGCGGGGACATGACGGAGATCGAGAGCGGTGAGGGCAAGTTGTATCTGGCCACGGTCATCGACCTGTTCTCCCGCCGCCTGCTCGGCTACGCGATGGGAGAGCGGCACGACGCCAGCCTGGTCGTGGCCGCCCTGCACATGGCCGCGGCCACCCGCGGCGGGGACGTGCAGGGCGTCATTTTTCACACGGACCGCGGCAGCGAGGGTGGATTCAACTGGTCGTCGCAACACTTTGATCTCGGAGGTGTGCGACGTGGCCACGGCGGACTGGAGTTTGAAGACCAGCGATGTTCCGGAGGGTCGGCGTCGGCAGTGGCGCGCTGATCGTGCGTTGCGGCCGGCGATGCGTTCGCCGGGGCGGCCTGATCCGTCTCGAGTCGTGCAGCGCCAGTTCTGGCGACTGATCGCCACGGGGGTCACGACGGTGGAGGCGTCGTTGGCGGTCGGCGTGTCGTGGCCGGTGGGTGCGAGGTGGTTTCGTCACGCTGGCGGCATGCCTCCGATCTCGTTGGCCGAGCCCACGGGCCGGTACCTCGCGTTCGAGGAGCGCGAGGAGATCGCGATCCTCAGGGCGATGAACAAGGGCGTGCGCGAGATCGCCCGCGCCCTGGGGCGTGACCCCGGAACGATCTCTCGCGAACTGCGCCGCAACGCCGCCACGCGCAGCGGCAAGCAGGAGTACCGCGCGACGGTCGCCCAGTGGAAAGCACAGCAGGCCGCCAAGCGCCCGAAGACCGCGAAACTCACAGGCAACGACAGGTTGCGTGAGTACGTGCAGGACCGGCTCGCCGGCGGCGTCCGCCGCCCCGACAACACGATCGTCCCCGGACCCAGGACGCTCGCATGGAAAGGGCTGAACAAGCCGCACCGGCAGGACAGACGATGGGCGACGGCATGGAGCCCGGAGCAGATCTCGCACCGTCTCCCTGTCGACTTCCCCGATGATGAGTCCATGCGCATCAGCCACGAAGCGATCTACCAGGCGCTGTTCATCGAGGGCCGTGGCGCGCTCAAGCGGGAACTGGTCACGTGCCTGCGCACCGGCCGGGCGCTGCGGACTCCCCGTGCACGGTCGCAGAACAAACCGCAGGGGCATGTCACCGCGGACGTCATCCTCAGTGAACGCCCCGCCGAGGCCGCAGACCGCGCGGTCCCCGGACACTGGGAAGGAGATTTGATCATCGGGACGGGTCGCTCCGCGATCGGCACGCTGGTCGAGCGCAGCAGCCGCTCCACGCTCCTGGTGCACCTGCCCCGGCTCGAGGGCTGGGGCGAGAATCCGCCCGTGAAGAACGGCACCTCGCTCGGGGGCTATGGCGCGATCGCGATGAACGCGGCGCTCAGGACGTCGATGACGCAGCTGCCCGAGCAGCTACGCAAAACCCTCACCTGGGACCGCGGAAAGGAACTCTCCGGCCACGCCCAGTTCGCCCTCGATACCGGGACGAAGGTGTTCTTCGCCGATCCCCACTCGCCCTGGCAACGACCGACGAACGAGAACACGAACGGGCTGTTGCGTCAGTACTTCCCGAAGGGCACCGATCTGTCCCGGTGGTCGTCCACGGACCTCGAAGCCGTCGCCATGGCGATCAACAACCGGCCGCGCAAAGTCCTGGGTTGGCGGACGCCGGCCGAGGTCTTCGAAGAACAGCTACGCTCGCTGCAACAGCCCGGTGTTGCAACGACTGGTTGAACTCGCCGAGTACGCCTCGCGGAAATTCCGCCGGGCCTGCCGCAAGCTGGGCGTTTTCCAGTCCATGGGCAGGGTCGGATCTTGTTTCGACAACGCCGTCAGCGAGGCGTTCAACAGCGTCCTCAAGGTCGAGTACGTCCACCGGCACGCCTTCGCCACCCGCACCGAGGCCCGGATCCGGATCGCCACCTGGATCACCGACTTCTACAACGCCCGACGGCTACACAGCGTGTGTGGGTTCAAGAGCCCGATCGACTACGAACACGACTACTGGGCCCGCCTCAGCGAGGGGCTGGCTGCATAGGAAGGTCTCCACGATTCGAGGGGATTGACAGTACTCGCCTCCCCCTGATCCGGACACCGAACAGCGCATGCGCGCCCGCCACGCGCACACTGCGAAGGCCCTGGACGTCCAGGTGGAGCCGGGCGGGGAGTTCTGGGGGTGGGCCGGGCGCACCCTGGGTGTCCCGGCCTGCACCGCTACAGGTGTGCCCGTTTGGCTGCGGCTGGTGTCCGCGCCGGAGGACAAGGCGTCGGGGAAGTTGTGGGACGGCGCCCTCGATGCCCAGCACGCTTTCGGCGACCTCGACGGCCACCGGCCCGTCCTCCTGGCCGTCCACGACGCCGTCGATGGCGGCACCGCCTACCGGGCGGAGCTGTCGGTGCGCGTCGATGCGCCGGTCCTGTCCGACGACCCGATCCTCCAGCACGACCTCCAGCTGCCGGACTCTTGGTGGAAGGAACTCGCCGGGTCGCTGGAGAAGGTGGCGGCCGTCGGCACCGACCGCGTCGCCGTACGGCAGCAGTACATGGAGCGGGCCATCCCCGATTTCGTCGGCATCCCGGCCCCGGCCGTCTCCTGCTGGACAACAGCTCATGCGGATGTGCACTGGTCGAACCTCACTTCGCCGCTGCGCCTGCTGGACTGGGAGGGGTGGGGGCAGGCTCCGGAGGGGTTCGACGCCGCCACTCTCTACGCCTACTCGCTGCTGCAGCCGGACGTTGCCGCCCGCGTCCGCGCCGTCTTCCCCGTGCTGGGCAGCCCGGCCGGCCTCGCCGCCGAAGCGACCGTGTGTGCCCAACTGCTCCAGACTGTGGCCCGCGGGGACAACCTCACCCTCGCCGACCCGCTGCGGGACTGGTCCGAGGAACTGCGCCGCCGCTGATCCGCTCAACGGGGCGGCTGGTGAGGCGGGCCCGCGCGGACACGCGGGTAGCGTCTCGCGGCAGCGTCATGCGGCCCCACTGTTCCGGCTCAGTGTGTGGCTGGCTGCGGCACCTCCAAGGCGTCGGCGACCTTCCGTGCCATTGGGCCGGGAGGTCGCAACGACCGTGGAGGTGAAGGCCCGTACTGCGGCGTGCCCGTGGCCTGGTCCTGAGGGGCGTCGGGAATGGGAGACGCTTTGGGCGCGGCCGTGTGGGCGGTCCCGCCCGCCCACGGCGGCTCCGAGCTGGGTCCGGGGGTGCGCCAGTAACTTCAGCGCCTGGTCCTCGACGCGATCGACCCATACGTAGACCGCGAAGTCCTCGACGGCGTCCTTGCCGAGGAACGGCGGCAACGGCGCGAGCTGACCACCTTCTTGGACCGGTACCCGAGCGGACAACGGGACCGCTGACCGCTGGCGCGACCAATCTGAGTCGGGCCGCAGTCAGCGTTTTGCGCTGCGGGAAGCGACAGCACGAAAGCCCGGGGGTAATCGAGGTCCCCGGGTCCCTGACGGTCCACTCAGGGTGCCAGTCGTTCTCGGGCTCACCCCAGGGCCCCGGCGTTCTCGCGAAATGTCCGGTCTGCGTCTCGCTGTCATGCGCGGGGAGCCTGCCGCCGACAGTACCGGGGTGGCGGTTACAGTTCATCCTCTGACGTGGCACCAGAGCCCTTACCATCCTTTGTTACGGATTCGTCCCGACGTTGCAACGTGTATCGGGAGAGCCCGAAACGCCACAGGAGGAACAGGCTGATGATGGCCATGACGATCCCGCCGACGAGCTGGAGGGGAAGACGGACGACAGTGGCTTCAACTACCTCGGGGCGACTACCTTTCTGGGGGATCGCCACCTTGATGTGACAGACACACGCCAGCGGCGGGTCAGTCCACTGCGTTTTTACTGTGCGGGAGGACCCACGGAGAACGGTGAAATCAGAGAAGGCGATTTTCGTCCCGTCCGCCTCGGCGACGAGGTTGTGATGTGGTCCGTAAAAGTCGTGGTGGATGGTGCCGGTCTCTTTGACGGTCGTGGTGAGACTGATGGGGCCGCCGATGGAGAGTCCGGACGTCTCCAGATTTGTTGCCTTCACGGCGTCGATCGTCGATCCGCGCACCGTAACGAGCAGAGGAACAGCCACGCCCCGGTTGATCCGAATGCGGTTCTGTGCCTGGGAAGGAACGAGGGATAGTAGTGCGACGTAGTGCTCCCCAGGTTCCGGGGCAGCAGGCACCGTGAGGTGTACGGTCACCTTCTGAGTGGCGCCCGGGTCGAGTTGGAAGTGCTGCGGAGTCATGGCCACCCAGTTTGCAGCCGAGTACGGCGCGGTGGGCGGGTAGGTCAACGATCCGTCGGCGTGCTGTTCCATGGATGTCGCGGATACGTTGACGTCCCCCTTGACCTTTCCGGTATTGGAGACCTTGAAATGCTGCACGGTCGTAGCCTGGTCAGGTGACATGACGAGCCGGGTGGGGCTGACCTTGAGCGCGAATGCCGGCGCAGCGGGCGAGGGTGGGGATTCAGGCAGCGAGAATGCACTGGAGCGTGACGCGATGATCAACGAGGTGGTGCTCAGAAGGATTCCTGCTGAGCGGAGGAAATACCTGTTCACGGCCTTCTTCTGGCGCAAGATTCAGTCGGCTACAACGTCGCAGCGATGTAGTTGAGGGTGGTGCGGTAGGTGTCTGGCTGTACGGCCGGGATGTTGATCGAGTAGTCGTTGCTGAGGTTGTCTCCGGTCGGTGCCGACGGCGTGTGCTGGATGTGAACGGTCACCGGGCTCGTGTCTGAGAGTGGGTACAACAGTGGACCGCTGCCGGTCTCGCGCACATAGAGATTGCCGATGGGAATCGAGTCGGTATTGCCGGCAGGGCCGGTCAACGTGGGTGTGGTCGACTGCACGGTGACTTGGTAGCCAGCGGGGTTGTTGGTGGTCACTGTCATATTGACGGCGCCCGTCGACGATACGGTTGTGCTCGGGTCGCCAGTCAAGGTGAATGATCCTGTCAGGTTTGACAGTGTGATCGAGCCGAGCACCGATACGTTCACGGTGGTCGTATCACTGGACGTGTCCGCATAGGCAGGAGCAGCAGGGCTGAACGTAGAAGCCCCAAGACTGAGGACTGCCAGGAGAGATCTCGTCAGGGGGCTCCGCGGAGATGGGGAGACAAGCTTGCCTGGGCCTTCGTTCACGTTTGTCTCCGAACATAGATGATCTTGACGTCCAGCTACTGTCTCAAGGTGGTCTCAGGTTTGTGGTGATGTGGCGTGGTCACTGACTGCTGCCATCACCCGTTCAGCTCCGAGACTTCACCGCAATGGACCAGCGTCCAACAAGCCGATATGCCGTTGTGGAACCTGTTCGGCAGGCATGCGTAAGTCCCCGGAGCAATAGTCAAGACCTGTGGATGGGTGAGGTTCCCCCTGAGATGCGGGGAATGGTGACTGCAGGTCAGATGGGTCTCGTGAGAGGAGCCCAGAGGATGCCTGCCCCGAGAAAGTACCCGCTGGAGTTGCGTGAGCGTCCGGCGATCAGTCCCGATACCCGGATTCGGGCGTCTTCAAAGTTGAGCGGTGCGGAGGCAGGGCTCCGTCGTTCTCGCGATCGGCCAGGATGTTTACGTGAGTCCGAGGGTCGCCAGCGGTCGGGTCATGTCCCGCCCGTGGTGGCGCAGGCCCTCGGCGATGTTGTCTCGCCCTGCCAGGCGGAGCGCGCTGATGGCCAGGTTTCTCAGGGAGGCCATCGCCCGCGGCGCACTGCTGGCTGTGTCAGTTTCTGAGGGAGTCGTTTCGTTGTGACTTCGGGAGTCGTTTCTCGGGGTGCGGCGTGATCAATGTCAGTGACTTTTTGGTGTCGCTCGTGTGCTGTGGGGCCGCCCGCTTGGTCACGATGAGAACCGGAACATCCCGTTGGGCGGGCAGCGCGCCGCCGAGGCCGACACGGCCTGCGATTCACGTGCTCGGGAACAGGGGCCCGCCCGCCATGAGGCCGCCGTCGACCACGAGAATGTGCCCGGTGACGTAGCTCGCCCTGTCCGAACCCAGGAACTGGACGGCCTCGGCGATCTCCTCCGGGGTGCCTGCCCGGTGCATGGGCAGCACCGAATCGACCGCGTCACGCGCCGTGTCGTCGCCGGTGAACCGGTCGTACATGGCGGTCCGGGTGTAGCCGGGCGCGACCGCGTTGACCCGGATACCGTGAGCGGCGCCTTCCAGTGCGGCCGCCTTGGTGATGCCGACGACGGCGTGCTTGCTCCCGACGTACAAGGTCGCCCCGGGGTAACCCATCAGGCCGTAGCCGGAGCTGACGTTGACGATGCTGCCGCCGCCCTGTTCCCTCATGACCCGGAACTCGTGCTTCAGGCACAGCAGCGTTCCCTTGACGTTGGTGTCGAAGGTGGCCTGGTAACTCTCGTCGGTCACCTCGGTGACAGGGCCGGGTGTTCCCTCGGTGCCGGCGTTGTTGAAGGCGACATCGATCCGCCCGAATCGCGCGACCGCGCGGTCGACGAGGTCCTTCACATCGGCGTCGAAGCGGACGTCGGCACGCACGAACTCGGCCGGGGCGCCGAGGTCGGAGAGTTCCCTGGCGAACTGCTCGCCCAGGTCCTCGTGGCGGCCGGAGACCACAAGGTTCGCGCCTTGACGGGCGTAAGCGAAGGCGGTGGCGCGGCCGATACCGGTGAGCGCGCCCGTGATGAGGACGACGGGGTTAGACACGTCGAGGGTCCTTCCTGCAACCACCCAGGTGAACGATGGGCAAGCGGGTCGGAACCCCACGACACTGGGTTCCTCTTCGGGCTGGGGCGTATCCGCCGGTACGCCCGCAAGGAACGTGTCCCAGCCGGACGACAGCCGCATCGGACCCGGCCGCCGTATCCATCGAACGGCGGCACTTGATGGTCCCTATGGCCCAGGGACGGCAGCCGGGACAGACGACCCGAAAGCGGTCACGCAGGCGGGAGGCGGACGCCGCAAGCCCCCTGGTGACATCAAAACAAGCTGACATCGCAAACTTGCTCAGCCAGTGACTCCCACGGTCACATCGAAACGACTTCCGCGGTCACGTACAAAGCCACACTGCCGGTGCGCACCCGCGAGGCATCTTCCCCGAACGTCACATCCCTGACGGGTGCTCACGGTTCTCAATCGCCCAGTGCCCGCGTACGCGTGCGGCCAGGTCAGCGGCTGTCGCCTGGTGAACTGTCAGGCTGGTGACCGCGTAGACGCGTTCGATCTGTGAGCCTGTTGACCATGGTCTACCGTTATGAGCACACGACGTCGGAGCCGCTGACCGTCGGTCGGATCTATGCCACCCAGGCTTCGTTGTGGCGTCTGACCTGGGATTATCGGGTGCCAGTCGACTCGTCGCGGGGACTTTGCCGTATCCGTGCTGACCGCTGTTCACCGTCCCCAAGGGCATGGATGGGGCACGGGCCCGTCGGTTTGAGGTTGTGGAGCCTTGTTGGCCGCGTCGGGGATGCGGAATTGACGCACTGGGTACCCGCGTGCCGGGTCCTTCACGTGTGCGAGGGGATTCAGCCGTGCTCTTCCTCCTCCTCGGATTCCATGTGCCGGATTCCCTCGTGGGTGAGGGTGACCATCGCGGGGGTGTTGCCCGGTTCCCAGTCGGCGGTGATCAGGCCTTGGCCCGCCAGGTAGGCGCAGGCGGCGGCCAGGTCCTGTTCCGGTACGTGGAGGTCGCGCCGCAGCTGTGCCCCGGTGATGCCGAGGAGGCGGTTGCCTTCGACGGCTTCGTACAGGACCCGGAGCACCTGTTCGCGGTAGGTCTTGCGTTCCCGCAGTGTGGCCATGACCGCGTCCTCTCGTGTGCGGGGGTGGGCTCCGGGCCCGGGGCTCTCAGATCTCGTCGCAGTGGGCGCCCGCGCCGGCAGGGGTCCGGCTGGCGGCCAGCCAGGAGCGGGCGGGGCCGGCGGCTGCTGCCGTGTCCACGGTGAGGTGGAGGCGAGTGTCGCCGTCGAGGCCGGGATAGCTGCGCTGTTCCGCTCCGGCGAAGCAGTGACGAAGCGCTTCCGCGACCGCGCGGGCGGCTTCGGGCGTGTGCGCGATAATCCGGACCTCGGCCTGCCCGAGCGACGGCAGTATCTGGGTCTCGATGCACTTCACGTGGGCGTGTTCCCTTTCGGAGTGGGCGAGAAGCCGACGGGCGGGGCGCCGTGGCGCCCCGCCCGCTGCCCCCGGTCGGAGGAAGGTCTGTTCCTCACCGGTCGGCATCCGTGCGGTGGGCTCGACGACTGGTGTCGTCCGGCAGGCCGGGAGGTCTCGGCAGGGGGTCGCTGAAGTGGTAGGCCGCGATCCGCGCGTCGTGCTGGGCGTTCAGCAGGTGGATCCAGTACATTCCGATGCCGGTTGCCACGATGATCAGCGCGACGAGGACGATGGTCTCCATGTCGCTCACCTCCAGGTGCTTGCGGGCAGAGGGAGGGCGCATCGTCTCATCGGGTACCCGAAGGGGGACATGCAGGCCCCGCCTTCGCCCTCCCAGGTGGCTTCCCGGCGCGCGGCGTCGCGGATGCCGCGCCCGATGTCGGCTTCGTTGGCCATCAGGACGCCGGCGGTGAGGACGCTGCCGGGGATCGCGGCGGCGGCCATCAGGCGGGCCGCGGCGGCGGGCTCGGTCTCGGGCGGGATGACGAGGAGGTCCCAGCGCCCCACGGTGTAGGAGAGCAGGATCAGCTTGTCGGGGTCCTGTTCGGTGAACCAGGCCACGTGCAGCGTGCGCCCGTCCACGGGCACCGTGTGGGGGATGACCGGCCAGCGGGTGGGGTTCACGGTGACGCGGGTGATGCGCCCCCAGGGTTCCTCCAGGGCGGCGGCGAGCGGTGGGAGCTCGGCTGCAAGGTCGCGGGAGTAGGGCCACCAGGCCCCGTCCAGCTGGCCGGCGAGGGTGGTCTTCGGGGTGAGGGACAAGCGTGCCGGGAGCTCTGCGGCGAGGTCGCGGGGCGCGGTCCGGTCGAGGGTCGTGGTCATGAGGCGGACCTGCCCCCGGACTGCCCGTCGGCAGTCCGGTTTTTAGGCGATCGCCGGAAATGACACCCGCATGAAAGCGGGTGCGCGAAGTACTTCCGGTGCTTTCACTGTACGCCTGTTCGATGGGCAATGACCGGTGTGACCAGGTATTTTCCTGCGGAGGCGCTGTGGCGAGCGGCGGTGCGGGCGGCGGGAGCACCGTGAAACGACGGCGGGCTCGCGTACGTCGTCGGAGACGTTCGCGGAGATCGATCTCCTCGGCGGTGAGCGGGTCTTCTGGCCAGGCGGGTAGCGGGGGCTCCGTGTCGTGGGCTCCGCAATCGTGGTGCGGCTTTCGACTCAGTCCAGGGCGGCGAGGTGATCGGCGGCGCCCCCGCGCCACTCCATCAGGAAGAGGGTCGCGTCGTCGGTGGTCGTGCCGCCCCGTTCCTCCATCAGGGCGTGGGAGAGGGCGCGCACCACCGCACGCACTCGTTTCTCTGTGTGCTCGATGCGGTTGATCCAGTGGACGAGTTGTTCCTCGCCGAACTGCTCTTCGCCGGCTTCGTGCTCCTCGATGAGGCCGTCGGTGAAGCACAGCACCCGGTCGCCGCGGTGGAGGGTCTGCTCGCTGATCCGGGGCTGTTCACCGCCGAAGCCGACCGGCAGGGTGGTCGGGCTCTCCAGTTGCTGGACGACCTCGTGGTGACGGATCAGCAGCGGTGCGGGATGGCCCGCGTTGACCCATTGCAGATGGCCCGTTGCGATATCCAGGCGCATCATCTGCGCGGTGACGAAGTGCTCGGGCCCGAACTGCCCGGCGATGGCCTGGTCCATGAACGCGTAGATCTCAGCCAGTCCGATGTCGGCGCGTCTGGCGTGCCGGTAGGCGCCGATGGCGACGGTCGCCATGGTGGCGGCGTCCAGGCCGTGGCCCATCGCGTCGATCACTGCCAGATGCAGGATGTCGTCATTGAGGGCGTAGTCGAAGCTGTCGCCGGCGACCTTGTAGGCGGGCTCGAGGATTCCGGCCACCTCGACCTGCGGGACGGACATGGCCAGCGGGGGCAGCAGGGACCACTGGATCTCCGCGGCCAGGCTCATCGGCTCGCGGCGCCGGGCCTGGAAGAACCGGTCGGTGTAGCTGTGCTTGGTGACCAGCGTGTCGGCGACCAGGCCGGCGAGCCTGCGCAGCAGTCGCCGGTCGTCATCATCGGCGGTGTCCAGGGTGAGGGCCATCACGCCCACCTGGTCGCTGCCGTCCAGCAACGGCAGGTACATCCGGACACCGTCGGCCTGTGGCACCTCCACAGGCGTCGCGGACAGGAAGGCCGTGCCGGCGTGGGAGTCACCGATCGGCTCGGGCTCGCCGACGGTCAGCCGCCTACCCGGCAGCGGCACCAGCACCCGCTGGCCGTAGTCCTGCAGGAGGATCGAGACGTCGCGGCCGCCGACCCTCGCCACCTCTTCCGCGACCAGCGGGGCGATCAGCTGCGGCGGCATCTCGTGCGCCCGGTCCAGCAGCACCCCCAGCAGCCGCTCACCGAACCCTTCAGACCGGTCCACCATGGCCTTGTCAGGCCACCGCTCGCTGTCCGCCATGGCCGCCTCCTTCACTCCACCAGAGCCGATTTCGCCTGCTGGATGGGTGTTCCGGGGGGCCGTTTACGGGGCGGCACGGTGTTCGGCCTCGGGGGCTTGGAGCTGGCCCCGCTCACCTTGCACCGCAGAGCCGACGCCCGCCCCGACACGCTCGGGTCCACCCGGCCCTCACGGCAGATCCGCTCGAAGACCCACTCATCGGTACACACGGGCTCCTGACGCGACCGTGATCAACCCGCACAGAGTGACGTGGCCGACCAGCCTGAAGAGCCCATTACGCCAAAAGCGGCATGTCGTACCAGGTCGGGACGGGGGGTTCTGGTGAGGTCGCATGTTCAGGTGTCGCGTATTGCGGCGGTCAGGTCACGTCCGGTTGCTCTGAGTAGTCAGCCTGATTTTGATGCGCACTACGCCCTTCGCCGCGCCGCGCTCTGGGTTCGAGGGGCCGCACGGGCCAGGTGACCAGGGCTTCTTCGGCGGAGCAATGACTGTCTGGGCAACAGGTAACACCTTGGAAGCATGAATCAGCTGGATACCCGGGAACTCGCCTACTTCGTGGCCGTGGCCGAGACGCTGCACTTCGGCCAGGCCGCGGAGAGCCTGGGCATCACCCAGCCGCCGCTGTCCCGGGCCATCGCCCAGCTGGAGCGGCGCGTGGGCGTCCCGCTGCTGGAACGCACCACTCGGCAGGTGAGGCTGACCGCCGCGGGCGAGGTCTTCCTGGCCGAGTGCGCACGATCCTGGCGGCCATGGACACCGCCGTACGCAAGACGCGCAAAGCCACCGAGCAGCAGCGGGTCACCATCGCGGTACGGCCCGCCGCCGGCCCCGGCATCCTGCCCGCCCTGCTCGCCGGTGCACAGGGCCCGGACGGTGTGCTCACCGACGTCGTTTTCACCTACGACGAGATTGGCGCCCTTCGAGACGGCACCGCGGACGTCGCCCTCATGTGCCAGACGGCTGCCACCCCCGGTCTCGAATTGATGGAGTCGGCCCGGAGTGGCCGGTCGTCCTGCTCCCGGCGGGCCACCCCCTGGCCGACCGTCCGTTCCTGACACTCACCGAGGTCGAGGCGCTGCCGGGCTACGAAGCGCAACTGCCGAACGAGGCGCTGGACACCATGGTCGACCGCGTCGCGCTGGGACGGCTCGTGGTCGTCGTCGGCGAAAGCGTCCGCGACCGCCTCGGCGCATCCGTACGGACAGTGCCCGTCCACGGATACCCAGCCACCCAGCTCGTGCTGGCCTGGCTCCCGGACGCGCGCCCGGCCGTGTCCCGCCTCACCGCGACCGCCCACGCCGTGATGGCGGTGCAAGCCGCGACCGTCGGCGTTGGCGAGCACTGACCTCAGCAAAACTCGGCCGTACGCGGAGGGCAGCCGGCAAGAAGTACAGCGGGCGGAAGCGCCGGTCGGCGGTGAGGCGAGCCCTGTTGGCCAGCCCGCCGCGTGAGCGGCCCGGCCGGCCAGGGTCCGGCCGAAACCGTCTTCCGGACAGGGCAGTTCTGCTGGCCGACAGCCTCTGCTTCACCCACGATCACGAACCTCTTCGTAACCACCGGTACTCGGCGGTTGCCAACGACTCATGGGAGGACGGGCCGCCAGGGGGCACATGAGTGGAGGGTGGCCACTCACCTCGCCGGCCGCCGCCTCGGCCCGTCTCACCGCATGTCACCACGGCCACTTGACAACCTGATTGGGAATCAGCGGCCACGCTGAAAGAGCTCAGTGGGTCTGTCGAGAACGGGGCCGGTCTCAGGGCTGTGGTGTATCGCTCCGCCGGACTTCGACGATCGGCAGCAGCTGACGTGGTGTCAGGCCGGACGGGGTGGGGACGTCCGCCAGACGCTCCAACAGGCGGTCTAGCGCGGCCTGGCCGAACCCCGCCAGGCCCAGGCCCTGCGCGACTACGGCGTCCACTGCGTCGGCCTGCTCGCTGCGATCCCGTCCGGCACCGTGCAGCGCCTCCTGGGCGGCCGGGCCGAACGCCAGGCGGCCGACCGGGCCCGCGGCATCGACCCCCGCCCCGTCACTCCGTGCGCCCTGCCGGCCTCCGCGAGCGTGAGCCGCACCTTCGCCCGGCACGCCCTGGACGGCGGCGCCGTCCGCGCGGCCCTGCTCGACCTGGTCGTCCCCCTCGCTCTCCAGCTCCGTGGTCGGGGCCAGGCGGCCCGCGGCCTGACCCTGACCCTGCGCTTTGCCGGAGGTACCACGTGGGAGAAGACCCGCCGGCTTCCGGAGGCCTCCGCACACGATGACGATCTGCGCACGCCGGCCTACCGGCTGACTTCAGCGAGGCCGCCTCACCGGGATCACGCTGAAAGGGGAGGACCTGGTCGCCGCCGGCCAGGTTGCCGAGCAGATCAGTTTCGATCGGGCCCGCGAAGCCCGGCTGGTCGCCGAAGAGGTCAGCGACCGCATCCGCGCCAAGTTCGGGCCCGGCGCGATCCGTCCCGCCACCACGCTCCTGCGCGTCTCCTGACCCGTCCGAGCCCGCCGTGGAGGCGAGAGCCGTGCTGCTCCAACCGCCAGGACTTCCCGGCCTGTTGCGCCACACTTTGCCGCATTGGCCGTACGCCACCGCGGTGGACCAGGCGCTGGTCGACCGCGGTGTCCCGCCGGGCACCGTCCGCGTCGAGCGGCTGCCGGGGGAGCGGATGCGCATCCGGCTGAGTGCCCGTTTCTCAGCCCTCCTTCTGGATCTTTAGCGACCAGGCGACTGGCCCGTGGCCGACCCTCACCGCCAGCCGGGACGGCGGCCTCGCTGGCCCGGGCCGCCTGATCACTCTGCGCAGACAGCGCGGGCCGACATGCTGCGCATGGCGTAATGAGCCGCTCCGGCGGCCTTCCCAGGTTCAGGTTGTGCGGAGGCGGCGAGCCGGTATGGGTGGCAGGGAGGGGGTGGCGAGGCGGGTCATGGGCGAGGAGAGCGTGGACCGGTCGGAGGGTTTCGGTGAGCGGCTGCTCGGTCTGCTGCTGGATCGGGCGCGGCTGATGCCGCCGCAGCTGATCGCCCCGTTGATCGCGGAGGAGGTGGCCGGGATCGGTGGTCGTGACGTCTCCATCCTGCTGCAGGACTACGCGCAGGAGGTGCTGGTGCCGCTTGCGGGCAGTAAGTTGCACGTCGGCCAGCCCGAGCCGATGGCCGATTCCCCCGCCGGCCGGGCCTTCCTGAGCGCGGACGTCGTCGAGGTGCCGCAGGCCCACGGCGGCGTGCGGATGTATCTGCCGCTGCTGGACGGCAGCGACCAGGTGGGGGTGATGGCTCTGACCCTGGACGCCGTCGGCGACGCCGACCGGCGTCTGCTGCGCAGGCTCGCCGGCCTGGTCGCCGACATGCTGGTCACCAAGAACGCCTACACCGACCTGTTCTTCCTGGCCCGGCGCCGGGAGCCGATGAGCGTGTCCGCGGAGATCCAGTGGAGCCTGCTGCCGCCGCTGACGATGACCCTGCCGCAGGTCGCGGTGGCCGGCATACTGGAGCCCGCCTACCGGGTCGCCGGCGACAGCTTCGACTACGCCCTCAACGGCAACATCCTGCACATGGCCGTGATCGATGCGATGGGCCACGGCCTGGACGCCGCCGCGATGGCGACCATCGCCATCGGTGCCTACCGGCATGCCCGGCGCGTGTTCGTCAGCCTGGCCGAGAAGTACGCGTTCATGGACGACGCCATCTCCCGGCAGTTCGGTCCCGACCACTTCGTCACCGCCCAGCTGATGCACATCAACATCGCCACCGGTGAGCTGGAAATGGTCAACGCGGGCCACCCCGCGCCGCTGCTGATCCGCGAAGGCCGGGTCGAGCGGCAGCTGGAGAGCGCGACGACGCTGCCCGTCGGCTTCGGCGGCGAGGAGCCCCGGATCCGAGAGCACCTACTCCAGCCGGGCGACCGGGTGCTGTGCTACACCGACGGCATCATCGAGGAACACGTCACCGGCGGCGAGCCGTTCGGCGAAGAACGCCTCATCCACTGCGTCAACCGCCTGGGAGAAGAGCCGTCACAGGGGGTGCGGGCGGATCTGCGCCGGCTCTCCCACACCCTGAAGAGGGAACGGGGCGGGCACACCAGCGACGACGCCACCCTCTTCATGATCGAGTGGCACGGCGGCGCCGCCGACCACCTCGCGGTCCGATGACCCCGCCATCGTGCGGAGCCGTCGCCGGCTCCTCACGCAGCAGCTCAAGCCGCCGGTCGTTGACCAGCTCAGCCTCCCAGGGCGACTCGGACAGGAAAAACTGCAGCCGCTGCACCCCCGGCATCCCCGCACCCGCCACCGGCTCCGCCCCTGCCAGGCAGGTGATCGTCTTGTTCCGCTCCCGCGGCGCCAGCAGCCCGGTCAGATACTCACGAAACCCCCGCCGCTGCGCCAGGCTGAAGAAGAGGTCGTCGAACCGGGCCGCGTACTCCTCCAACGGCCCCGGCGCAGGCGGACACGGACGGCGAGCGGTCATCTTCAGCCCCCAGCAAGGCAGTTGACTCCTACCACCGGCCTAGGGCCTGTGTGGAGTTGTGATCTCATGGGGCTCCGGCCTGGGAGGGTCGGGGTCCTTGGGGTAGAACGGTGGGGTGTCTCGACCTCAACTTTCTGATGCTGAGTGGGAGTTCATCTCCCCGTTCCTGCCGGTCGGTGAGTACGGGCCGTACCCGGAGAACCTGCGGGCGCACTTCGAGGGCGTCGTGTGGCGGTTCAGGAACGGGGCGAAATGGCGGGAGTTGCCCGAACGATTCGGGCACTGGTCCACCGTTTACGGCCGGTTTCGGCAGTGGCGGGATGCTGGGGTGTTCACCGCGGTGTTCCAGGGTGCGATCGTCGAGGCGGCGAAGCGGGGCCTGGTGGACTTGTCGCTGGTCAGCGTGGACTCGACCACAGCCCGGGCCCATCATGATGCCGCGGGGATGATCGTGGAGCCCGAGACCCTGGAGGCGTTGGAGAAGGCCGCCGCGGAAAAAGGGGCGCCGGCGAGGAACAAGACGGGCAATCGGACCCGGAGCGGGAAGAACGACGACGCGTGAGGCGTCGCCGCAGGGCCCGGCTCGCCGCCGCTGGCCTGGGGCGTTCCCGCGGCGGACTGACCACGAAGACGCACCTGTCCTGTGTGCCGCAATGTCTGCCCCTCTCGCTCAAGATCACCGCAGGGCAGGCGGGAGACAGTCCGCAGTTCATCCCCGTCCTGAACATGATCCGCGTCCCCGGCCCGGTCGGCCGGCCCCGCACCCGGCCCGACGCAGTCGCGGGCGATAAGGCGTACTCGTCCCGCCAGAACCGTTCACACCTGCGCAAACGTGGGATCAAAGCAGTCATCCCCGAAAAGAAGGATCAGGCCGCCCACCGCAAGAACCGCGGCTCACGCGGCGGACGGCCTGTCGCCTGGGACAAGCAGTTGTACAAGCTCCGCAACAGCGTCGAACGCACCATCAACAAGATCAAGGACTGGCGCGGCCTCGCTGTCCGCTACGACAAAAAACCTGAAAGCTACCAGGCCGGACTCGAATTATGCGCCGGCCTCCTCTGGATCCGGCACCTCGGATCACAGCATTGATCACAACTCCACACAGGCCCTAGGAAGCCGCCCAGCCGGTCGGCGACCGGCTTATGCGGGAGCTGGGCATAACGCTGCCCCTGTGACCCTGGAGGACAGGAGCGCAAGGACGACTGCACGAAGGGACTTGGGAGACCGGGAGCTGACGTGGCATCTCCCGTCCCGGCCCGGGCGGCGCAACGGTCTTCGACGACGGACCGTTGCCGGCGGTCGGCATCGATTTGGTTCCTCGGCTTCGCCTGCGGCCTGGGCGGACTCGTCGTCGGCTACCTCGGCGCCTGCCTCCAACCTCCTTTGCCCGGCTCCTCCCTGCGCTTGCTCCTCCCCGCTGTCACTACCCCGCCCGGGCCGCCGCCTCGTCGTCGGCGGGGATGCCCAGCCGGTCGGCCATGGTGGTGAGGGCCGTTCCCAGCGGGAGCGCGACCCGGGTGACGGCGTGCGGGTCGCCCCGAGTCGGGTCCCGGTTGACGATCAGCACCGGCTTCCCGGCCTGGGCCGCCTGGCGGACGAACCGGAGCCCGGACATCACCGTCAGTGAGGACCCCAGGACCAGCAGCGAGGCCGCCTCACGGACCAGCTTGCGGCAGTGCTCGACCCGCCGCGGAGGAACGGCCTCGCCGAAGAACACCACGTCCGGTTTGAGGATGCCGCCGCAGACCGTGCAGGGCACCACGCGGAAGTCCCCGACCTGGTCGTCGGTGAGGTCGGCGTCACCGTCCGGGTTGATTCCGGCGGCCACCGGCTCGAAGCCCACATTGGCCTCCTCCAGCCGCCGGGTGAGTTCGCGGCGCGGGCTGAACGCGCCGCAGGAAAGACAGACGACCTGGTCCAGGCTTCCGTGGAGTTCCACGACGCCCTCGCTGCCAGCGGCCTGGTGCAGGCCGTCGACGTTCTGGGTGACCACACCCGAGAGCAAACCGTGCCGCCCGAACGCGGCCACGGCCCGGTGCCCGGCGTTGGGGCGGGCGCGGCCGAAGGTGCGCCAGCCGAGGTGGCTGCGCGCCCAGTACCGGCGTCGGGCCCGGGCGCTGGCGGTGAAGTCCTGGTAGGTCATCGGAGTGTGCCGAGTAAGGCTCCCGCCCTCGCCCCGGTAGTCGGGTATGCCCGACTCCGTGGAGATGCCCGCCCCGCTGAGCACCAGCACACCGCCGGTGCTCAGCGCATCGGTGACCGGCTCCAGATCCGTGGTGCCCGGCGGCAGGTCCTCGGTAGGGGTCCAACTCAGAGTGGGGCGCATGCGCATGCCGCCAGGGTACGGAACAGGCTGCAACCATCCGCTTCCGCCGGCGATGGCGCCGTTGGCTCGGAGTGGGACATCCCGCCCGCGTCCTTAGCGCCCCGCCCGCGCGTCATCGCCGCCCGCGTCCTTACCGCCTGGCACCGCGAGCGGCCGGGCTCCCGGGGCAGAACACCTAGTCCGTCCGGGTGGCCGGGGGATCGTCCAGTCGGCGCGGGCGGTGAAGACGGGGCTGCTCATGAGCGCGCCCGCGGTCCGGGCCCGGGCCTTGCCCCAGGCGCGCTCGTCGTCCCCGTCCTGACCCTGCGGATCAGGCATGCCGGTCTCGTGCCGCAGCACGTCGGCGGCGGACACGACGCCGACGGGGGCGCCGTCGTCGTCGACAACCGGCGCCGCGACGATGTCGTTCGCGTCCAGCAGGGCGGCGACCTCCTGGAACGGCGTGTTGGGGCGGAGGGTGAGGACCTCCTCGGTCATCACATCACCGACCGTGCGGCGGTGCAGCATGGCATCGGCCTCCTCCGCTTTGCGACGGGGCGGCCGCGGTCGGACCGCCCGGGCGGACGACGCGCGGCGCGCTGGCCCCTGCGGCCCTGCTGGCTCGTCCACGCCGTCTTTCCTACCCATGACAGCACCGCGCCGCTCCGGCGACCACTGACGTTCGGCCTGGCGGGGAGGGCCGGCGGTCCCGCAGGGAGGGCCGTGAGGCATTGACGACACGCAGCGGACTGCTCGTGAAACGCTCCCGCTGCACTGTTGTCCGTGGGTGTCCGGGCGTGGTGGTGCCGGTGACCTCCGCCGGTAGGGGGGGCCGGAGTCGTTGCGGGCAGAGGGATCTCGTCCAAGAGCAGGTGCTGCAGGCCGTCCGGCCCCTGCAGCACGAAGCGGAGATTGCCCTCGTCGTCCGCCTCCTGCGGAGCGTCACCGAGAGCCCTCAGCAGGGCCCGCAGCCGCGGATAAGGCGTCTGGGGCGAGCGGCTGTCCGCTGTCTATGCCTCAGCCGACGTGCCCGACGGGGCGTCCGAGTCAGATTCCGTGTCTCGATGCTCGGCACACTCGCCATCAACCCAGCCGTACGGGGCCCAACCTGTTCGCCCCGGCGCCTCGTACGGTGTTGCCGGGGCCGCCGGGCGGCCTGGCCATCGTGATGTACCGAGGAGAGTTGATGCTCGATCTGGAAGAGCATGTCACCCGGGTGTTCAACCCGGATGTCCGGCCGCTGGTGCAGGAGGCGCACCGCTGCTACGCCTCCGGCGCCGCCCGTGCGGCGATCGTGCTGACCTGGACCGCGGTGTGCGCCGATCTGATCCACAAGGTGCAGGTCCTCAAGGAGGAGGGCGAGGCCGACGCCCGCGGCCTGGTCGACGACGTCGAGCGTGCCCAGCAGCCCGGACAGGCCGGCGCGGTGAACATCATGCTCGGCGTCGAGCGGACCGTCTTGGACGTTGCCGAGAAGCTGGAGCTGATCGACTTCACGCAGAAGATGCAGCTGGAGCGGTTGCGTGAGGACCGGCACTTGTGCGCCCATCTGTCCCTGCGCCCGCTCGGGGAGCTGTACGTGCCGGCGACGGAGTACGCCCGGGCCCATCTGGCGGTGGCGCTGGAGGCGGTGCTGATCCACCCTCCGAGCCAGGGCCGCAAGATCTTGGCGAGTTTCGCCGCGCACGTCGCCGATCCAGCGTTCACCTTTGCTCCCCAGTACCTCAGCTACGCGTTCTTCGACCGGGTTCGCCCTTCGGCCCGGGCCAAGGTGGTGGAGTTCGCCGCCAAGTTCGCCCTGCTGCAGATCGACGATCCGCAGGTGAAGATCCCGTCTGCGATGCTTGCCGACCGGATGGCGGGCTGCCTGCGGCACTTCGCCGAGCGCGATGCCGCCCTCGCCCAGCAGTGCCTGGCCCGGCACACGGGCCGTCTGGTGGAGGCCGACCCGGCCCGTCCAGCTCGCCGCCCTGGGCCGCCTGGGCGACCTGCCGGTGTTCTGGGCCGCCCTGCCCGAGCCGCTGCGCACGCTGTTCAACACGCGTGTCGAGGGCATCGGCCAGGCCGAGCGGTCCGGCGCGCTGCAGACCGACGATGCCCGGGTGGTGGCCCTGGTCGCGGACGCGGAGGTCCGCGCGAGCCTGCCCGCCCTGGAAGGGGCGTTCACCGAGCTGCCGGCGACCGACCGCTGCCGGGTCATCGCGGTGCGGCCCGCTCCGTACTTCACCGCCCATCTGCCCGCGCTGCTGGAGGAGGTGGGCAGCTTCGACCAGGGCCAGTTCGAGCCCGCACCGGCGTGCTCCCGTGTGCCGGCCTGCTGTCCCTTCAGGACCTGCGGGCGGTCCTGAGGCAGTGGTGGGACAACAACCAGTGCTGGGGCCGGGCGATGCCCGGATACCTAGATGATCTATTCCAAGGGGTCAGTGATCGAACGCGGTCAGCGAGCGTAGGACGTCTTGTCCCGCATGGTCGTTGTGCCATATCGCCGCGGTCAGGGCGAGGATGCGCTGCATGATGCGGGCGATGACGCCGTTGGGTGTGCGTCCGCGGTGGCGTTCGAGGTCGAGCTGGCCCTTGAAGGTTTCGTTGATCGACTCGATGACCTGCCGCAGAGGCTTGAGAGGGCGGTACGTGAGCTGATGTCCGTATTGCCTTGTCGGCTGGGGTAGGCAGGCTGGTCGGGGGGCGACGGGGCGGCTACGGCCGCGGCTGGGCGAACAATCCCTGCTCGGTCTCGACCAGGATGCCGCGCTCGGTCAGCCGCTTGAGTTTCAGGCGGGTGTTGTTGATGTTGTTGGGCGCGACCTCCAGGTCCATCGCCTCGCACACCTGCCGTGCCCGCAGCGGGGCGTCGGACGCGGCGAACACCGCCATGATCTGCTCGTAGGCCGGATGGTCCGGCAGCTTCGGGGCAGGCGGCGCGGGCGGTGGCGGATCGGGCAGGTCCAGGAGCGTCTTGCGGGTGATCCGGATCTCCTCGGCAGCCCTGCCGAGTTCGTCCAGTTGCGCGGTCAGCTGCGCGATCTGTTCCCTCGCCTCCTCGACCTGCATGGCGATCTCCCGTTCCCGCTCCTCCAGGCGCACCAGGACCGCCCCCAAGGTCAGCTCCCCGCCGGTCATGCGCCGCGCCAGGAGTCGGAGGCGCCGGTCAGCCGGCGGGCCATCACATTGCTTATCGCCCAATACACCCGGGACTCCGCCGAGGCCGGGGCGAGCGCGGCGAGGGCCTGGGCGGTGACGAAGGCGTCCACGCAGGCCCCGTTCAGTGCCTGGCAGCGCTCCCCGGATCCGTAGTCGGTCATCTGCCGGGCGCACACGTAGTCGGGGCGGGTGCTGCCCGCGTGCTGCGGCTAGCGCACGGCCATGCGCTAGCCGCAGCGGCCGCACCGCACCAGGCCGGCCAGACCTCGGCGTCCTATCTCTGACCCACGGTACAAAGTAGCCATCGGGCGCTCTGCCTGCCCCGTTGCTTCGCGCCCGACCGGTTCGTTAGTGAGTGTTTTTGAACGCTGGCCGTGAGGTGCGTACGGCTGGATGATCTGGGTCGTGGCGGCCGTTGCTGGCGGCGGAGGCGGTGTTCTGTTCGGGTCGGTGCAGGTCACGGCGGTGGCGTAGGCTGCGGCGGACCCGGCAGCGGGTGGTCGCGATGCAGCAGGGCGAACAGGCGGAGTGCCCGGTGTGCGGCCGGTCGTGGAGACTCTGTTCTGTTTTCGTGAGGCATTCACTCCGGCACAGGCACCCCAGGTCGTCGACGTGGGTGACCCGTCGCGATGTCATGGCCCGAGGGAGGACAATGTGACCGAGATCGGTCGGCGGTGGCCGCGGCGGGCCTGGGTGGCGCGGCTGGGCCCGCAGGGTGAGGTCGACGTGGACCGAGCGGCATGCCCGCGCGCGATCGTCGAGGACGCCATCGCGCGCGTCGGTGCGGACCCCGTGCGCTGGGCGATCGAACTGAGTTCCGTGGTCGTGCGGCGGATCGTCGACGAGGTGCCGGCCGTCGGCGGTTACCCGGCCGCGGTCGAGATGCTCCGCCGAGGCAATGAAACGGTCATCCTGCGGGCGCTGTTCACTCTGGTGGAAGACTCGGCGACCGCCTGGCCCGCCGGGGAGGCGACCCTGGAGGGCATCCGCGAGTGGGTTCACCGGGGCGTACCACTCGAACGGGTGTTCGAGGCCATCCGGGTTGGGCACGCGGCGGTGACCGAGGCGTTCCTGCGGGCCTGTGCCGAGCTGGTCGACCCGGAGGTGGCGGTCGATGAGGTCACGGCGGTCTCCCGCGAGCTGTTCTCGTACATCAATGGCCTCTCCGACAGCATGATCCGCGCCTACCTCGTGGAGCACGAGGCGTGGAGCGCCAGCGCAGCTGCGACACGGGCCGATATCGTGCGTTCCCTGCTGAGTGATGCCGCGACGGTGGATGTCAGCAAGGCGTCGCGTCTCCTCGGCTACGACCTGCGGCGGACCCACGAGGCGGTGGTGGTGTGGTCGGACGCGCCAAACGGCAACTCCACGCTCCAGGCGGTGGCGATCGAGGTGCTCCGAGCCCGTGGCGCAACGATGACGCTGGCCGTACCCGTGGCCTCCGGGCGGTTGTGGGCGTGGGGCACCGTACCTCCGGACGGCACGCGCCAGACCGGTTCGTGGGAAACCATCGCGGAGGCGCTGTCCCGGCAGCGGGTGCAGGCAGCCTTCGGGACCCCGGGCGGTGGCGTCGGGGGCTTCCGCCGCTCTCACCGCGAGGCCGAGCGTGCGGAGAGAGTCGAGCGACTGCGGTGTGAGGCCGGGCGGGTTCCGAGGCATGCGACCGCCTACGCCGACATCGCCGTCATCGCGCTGTTGGCCACCGATCTCGACGCGGCCGGTGACTTCGTGCGATGTGAACTTGGCGGGCTCTCCGTCCGCAGCGCACCGATAGAGGCGCTGCGGACCACGCTGTACCACTACATCGGCGCCGAGCGCAGCATCGTGGATGTCGCCCGGCGCCTGCACGTGGCCAGGGGGACTGTGACCTACCGCGTGAAGCGGGCCCAGGCGGTGCTGGGACACGACCTCGACGACCGCCGCTTCGCCCTCCACACCGCCCTGGCGCTCGCCGAGGAACTGGGGGACGCGGTCCTCCTGCCTCGCGACGTCTCTCGGTGAGCCCCCGGTGTACCGGTCGCGGCCCGGACTGGCACGGCAGACCAACTGGAGACCGGGATTCTGAGCCGGCAGACCAAGCGGCCGCCTCGGGAGTCGAGGTTTCCTTCGTGATGTCGGACGCGGTGATCCACGAAGTCACCCATCCCGACAGACGGAATCGAGCACACCAGGAGGGCGTACCATGATCGACCGAGAGACCTTCGTCGAGGTGATGGGTGGAGTGTGCGCCCCGGTCACCGTGGTGACGGCGACGACCGCCGACGGGCGACCGCACGGCTGCACTGTGTCGAGTTTCGCCTCGCTCTCGCTCACTCCTCCCCTGGCGAGCTTCGCTCTGGACCGCGCATCGAGTCTGCTGGCCCACCTCCAACCGGGTGACCGGGTGGGGGTGAACATCCTCAGCGCCCACCAACAGGGACTGGCGTCGACGTTCGCCCGTCGAGGCCAGGGACCGGGTCTGAAGTTCGACGGCGTCACCTGGACCGTCCGCGCCGGACTGCCCTACCTGCCCGAGTCCGCCGGCTGGACCGCGGGACGCGTCGAACGCCACGTGGACGGCGGTGACCACGTGCTGCTCATCGTGCACCTGGAGGAGGCCGAGTCGACCTCCATGGCCCCGCTGATCTACGCGCGCCGACTGTTCGGCACGCACTCCCTTCTCGCTGCCGCGAGCTGACTCATACCCCGCTTGACTCACAATGGAGTGACGACAATGAGCATCAGCATGGACGCCCCCCACACCACTGACGCGGCACGCGAGCTGCGGGCCGACCTCGTCGAGCGCGCCGCCAAACTGCGACCGCTGCTGGCCGGCAACGCCGATCTGACCGACCGCGAGCGGAGGGTGCCCGCGGAGAACATCGACGCTTTGGCCGAGGCCGGCCTGCTCTCGCTGATGCAGCCCGCCCGTTACGGTGGTCTGCAGACCGACTACCGCACCCTGATGGAGGTCAGCCGTGAGGTCGGGCGCGCCTGCGGCTCTACCGGCTGGGTGACCTCACTGCTCAATGCCTGTGCGTGGTTCGTCGGTATGTTCCCCGCCCAGGCCCAGGACGACGTCTGGGCCGACACCCCTGACGCCCGAGTCGCCGGCGTCGCGACCCCCAAGGGAACCGCGCGCGTGGTCGAAGGCGGGTACCGGGTGAGCGGGCACTGGACCCCGTCCTCCGGGTGCACCCACGCCGACTGGGCAGTCCTCGGGGTCACCCGGCCAGATGCCGAGGGCACGCCGGACGCCACCGGCCTCGTGCTCGTGCCGATATCGGAGCTGACCATCGAGGACACCTGGTTCGTGGCGGGCATGCGCGGGACCGCGTCGAACACGCTCGTCGGCGAGGACCTGTTCGTGCCCGCGCACCGCTTCCACTCCTTCCCCGGCGCCCTCGAGGGCCGCTACGCCACACCTTTCACCGACGAGGCGCTCTACCGGGCACCGTTCCTGTCGGTCGCCATTGTCGTGTTGGCCGGGCCTCAACTCGGGTTGGCCGCGGCCGCTGTCGATATCCTGGCGGAAAGGGCGCCGAAGCGGAGGATGTCCCTGACGAACTACGCCTCCCAAATCGAGGCACCTGCCATCCCGCTCGCCGCCGCGAAAGCGGCCTCGCTCGCCGACTCCGCCCAGATGCACGCCTACCGCGCGGCCGCTGACATCGACGAGGCCGCGCAAACCGGGGTGTTCCCCGATTACGATACCCGGGCACGGATCCGGATGGACGCGGCGATGGCGGCGGTCTACGCGCGTGAGGCGGTCCGCGTCGTCTGCTCAGCCCAGGGGTCTGCGAGCTTCGGCGATTCCAATCCGTTGCAGCGCATCTGGCGCGACGTCGAGACCGGGAGCAGCCACAGCGCCCTCGACCCCAACGTGAGCGCCGAGATCTACGGCAAGTCGCTGTTCGGCATCCGCGGCACGGTGTCCACGATGGTGTAGGTCTCGGAGGCGGGGATTTTCGTCGTCGGTGGCAGGAGCTGGACATAGCGGCAGCCGGGCACCGCACCACCGAGCACGACCCGCCCAACGAGTACGTGCTGTTCGTCCAGGACGACGGTGCCGGGCGACGTCCTCGCTGTTCCCACCGAGTAAGGAGACCGATGGCTCACCGGCGACACCCGGGAGAATTCCCCCTGCCGGTCAGTCGAGGCGATCTGCCCGCCCTTTCATCAATCACCAACCGATCTGAAGGACGTGCCATGCACCGGTTTGTCCGAGAAGGACTGCCCACCAGGGTGGTATTCGAACCGGGCGGTCGCCAGCATGTCGCGCGCGAGTTGGAACGGCTCGGGCACACGCGGGCGATGGTCCTGTCAACACCCCGACAGCACGCGCAGGCCACCGAACTGGCCGACAGCCTCGGCAAGCTGGCCGTCGGCGTCTTCCCGGACGCCCGCATGCACACGCCCGTCGAGGTCACCGAACGCGCGGTGGCCATGGCCCGTGACCTGTCCGCGGACTGCGTCATCGCCATCGGTGGCGGCTCCACGACCGGGCTGGGCAAGGCGATCGCGCTGCGCACCGATCTGGACCAGATCGTCCTTCCCACCACCTACGCCGGCTCCGAGGTCACCCCGATCCTCGGTGAAACGGTCGACGCGACCAAGACGACCCTGCGGTCGCTCAAGGTCGTCCCCGAGACGGTCATCTACGACATCGACCTGACCCTCAGCCTGCCGACCGCCGTCACGGTCAACAGTGCCCTCAACTCGCTCGCGCACGCGGTCGAGGCGTTGTGGGCGCAGGACCCGGATCCGGTCACCCTGCTGATGGCCCGCGAGGCCATCACCACCTTCGTGGCCTGCCTGCCCCGCATCGTGACCGACCCGGGCGACAGGGACGCCCGCGCCGCCGCGCTCTACGGCGCATGGCTGGCCGGCACCTGCCTCGCGACGGTCGGCATGGCCCTGCACCACAAACTGTGCCACGTCCTGGGCGGCACGTTCGACCTGCCGCACGCCGAGACGCACGCCGTCGTGCTGCCCTACGTCGTCGCCTACAACGCCCCGGCGGCACTGGAAGCGGCCACGGTCGTCGAACGGGTCCTGGGAGCGCCGGGTGCCACAGCGCTGCGCACCTTCGTCGACCACCTCGGCGCCCCCACCTCACTGCGTGAACTGGGCATGCCCGAGTCCGGGATCACCGAGGCCGCGGACAGGTGCCTTGCCGCGCCGTACTACAACCCACGGCCGGTCGAACGCGAGCCGCTGCGTGACCTGATCCGCGACGCGTGGGCCGGCAATCCACCGCGAGCCGACGGATACGGAACCGCCGCCGCCAGCAACACGACGTCGTGACCAGCACCGAGAACGAGAAGGGTGACAGCCCGATGAGTTTGAACGATGAAGTCAGGGCACCACAGCGGGCATCCGACCAGCAGGACGGCCACGCGACGTCCAGCGAACAGATCACCGCCGAGGTACTGGCCGCTATCAGCAGCACGACCGGGACCCGAGCGGGCGAAATCCTCTCCGCCGTGATCCGCCACGCCCACGACCTCGCCCGCGAGGTCCGGCTCCAACCGGACGAACTACTCGCCGCGGCTGAGTTCCTGCGCCGGTGCGGCGACATCAGCGACGCGGCACGGCACGAATACATCCTGCTGTCCGACGTACTCGGCCTGACCATGGTCGTGGACACCGAAGCCGCAGGCGTCGCCGACGGCGCGCTGGAAACCAGCGCACTCGGCCCGTTCTACCGCGCCGGCGCGCCATGGGAACCCAACGGAGCCAACATCTCCCGCGGCACCGACGACGGAGAACCGGCCAAGATTCACGGCCGGGTCCTGGACACCGACGGCACGCCGATCAGCGACGCCGTCCTGGACGTGTGGAGTACCAACGCCCGCGGCCTGTACGAGAACATCGACCCGACGCAACCGGACTACAACCTGCGTGGCAGGTTCCGTACCGACGCGAACGGCAGCTACGACCTGTGGACCGTCAAGCCGGTCAGCTACCCGATCCCCGACGACGGGCCCGTGGGCGAACTACTGCACCTCACCGGACGCCACAACATGCGTCCCGCGCATTTCCACGTGATCGCCTCCGCGCCCGGCTACCAGACCATCGTCACCGAACTGTTCACCGACGACGACCCCTACCTCGACAGCGACGTCGTCTTCGGCGTCAAACCTTCCCTCGTCGTCCACTACAACCGCATCGAAGGCCCAGCGAGACTCGCGGCCGCCGGCCGGACCGAACCCTACTGGGACTTGCGGTACGACTTCATCCTCACTCCCGGACAGACCACGACCGTCGAGTTCAGCACCGGCCGCCACCAGAACCACTGAGCTTCCGTAACTGTTGTCAGTGGCAGGCTTTACGATCGATGCGACTGATGTGAAGATCTTGTGCAAGGAGTGGGACGTGGGCCAAAGCGACGGGTGGATCATCGAGGACCTATCGATCGCCACGCAGAACGAAGACCGCTTCGATCACACCTCGGTTGCGCGCGAAATCGCTGACATCGCCCGCAAGTCCACGCACTCGCTGGCGATCGGTTTGCTCGGCCGCTACGGGACCAGCAAGTCCTCGGTCGTGCGACTGCTGCATGAAGAACTCGCCGGCAAGAAGTGGACCGTGCTCCAGGTCAGCGCGGAACGTCACACCGGCGTAGCCCGAGGACGTGGGCTGCTGTACGGGCTCATCGACGAGGCCCACCGCCAGGGTAGCGACGTGCTCAGCGACGGCGAACGTAAAGCATTGCGGGCTGGCCTGGAAGGCGGCCAGCAGAAAACGATGGTGCTCAGCACGCCTACGGACGACACGAGCACTACAAGGTGGAAGCGGTACGCACACGCCACCGGTAATGGCCTGGCCTGGATGGTCGCGCTGACCTTGGCCGTGTGGTTGATCGGCGCCGCGATCACCGCGGTGGTCCACCTCTTGCACGCCTGGCCGCACGTAAAGAGCTGGACCTGGTTCACCGTCAGTGGCGCGACGGCGCCAACCGCGTTCTTGCTCAGCGGCGCCGTCGTAGCTGCCGTGATTGTGGCGGCGAAGGAAGGTGCGCAGCATGTTCTACGCGGCTACGACATCAGCCTTACCACCCCGCGGGCGGACACCACCGACGAACTTGAGCAGGCATTCCTCCGCTTGATCTGTCAGATCAAGCGCCGGGCGGCCTGGGCTGTCTCCGGCCCAGCTCGCCACGGTGAGCGTGCTGCACTTCAAATACGCCCTCGCGCTCGAGCTGGACGATCCCGGCTTCCATCACAGCGTGCTGTCCGACTTCCGTGACCGACTGGCCCAGGACGACCGGGCCGATGCTCTCCTCGACCTCGTCGCTCACCGGGTGTTGGGTGAGGACTGGAGCCCGCGGGCCGCTCAGAAGAGTCGGCGAATGACCTCGATTGTGCGAGCCAGGTGGGGTTCGTTGCGGTCGGCGCGGTGGGCTACGGCCAGTTCGATCGACGCCGCCGGGCGGATCAGGGGCCGGTAGACGACGCCGTCGAGCGCGAGCGCGGTCACCGGCTCGGGCGCGACCGCGACTCCGAGGCCGCCGGCGACGAGGGTGATGAGCGTCGAGGTCTCCCCGACCTCGTGCCGGATGTGCGGCTCGACGCCCGCGTCTCGCAGGACACCGAGCACGACATCGTGCATCACCGAGTGACGGTCCGCCGAGTGCATGATCAGGTCGAGGCCGGCGAGGTCGGCGGCGCGCACCCGGGTCTTCGCCGCGAGTGGATGCTCGGCCGGGAGTGCCACTACGAGGCGGTCCCGGCGCAGGGTGTGGACGGTGAGGGACAGGTCGGCCGCGGGCGGGCGCAGCAGGGCCACGTCGATCGCGCCGCTGCGCAGCGCCTCCACCTGATCCGGAGCGAGCATCTCCCCACGGAACGAGAAGTCGATGCCCGGCAGTTCGGTGGCGAGGTGACGCGACAGCGTTGGCAGCAGGCTGTACGTCGCCGAGCCGACGCAACCGAGGGTGAGGTGACCGACCGCACCGGCGGCGACCCGGCGGGCGTGGTGGGCGGCCTCGTCGACCTCGGCGAGGATCGCCCGTACCCGGTCGAGGTAGGCGCGGCCGGCGTCGGTGAGGTCGACCCGACGTGTGGTGCGCTGGAACAGAGCGATGCCGAGCTCGCCCTCAAGCTGCCGGATCGCTAGCGAGAGCGGCGGCTGTGCCATGTGGAGCCGCTGGGCCGCACGTCCGAAATGGCGCTCCTCCGCGACGGCGACGAAGTAACGGAGCTGGCGCAGATCCATAGTTTCAGAGTTTCAATCGACGTCGATATTGATACTTCACAGTATCGGCGGTGCCGTCTAGCGTCGAGTCATGAACAGTGCATACCTCTACGCCGCCACACGGACACCGTTCGGCAAGTTCAACGGCGCGCTGGCCGGCGTCCGGCCCGACGATCTGGCCGCTGCCGCGATCAGCGGTGTGCTCGCGCAGGCGCCGTCGCTGGATCCCGCCGCGATCGACGAGGTTGTCTGGGGCAACGCCAACGGCGCCGGCGAGGAGAACCGCAACGTCGGCCGGATGGCCGCGCTGCTGGCCGGTCTGCCGACCAGCGTGCCCGGCTCGACGATCAACCGGCTCTGCGGCTCCAGCCTGGACGCGGCGATGACCGGCTCCCGCACCATCGAGACGGGTGACGCCGATGTCGTTCTCGTGGGCGGTGTCGAGTCGATGACGCGGGCGCCGTGGGTGCTGCCCAAGCCGTCGCGGGCCTTCCCGGCGGGCGACGTCACCGCGGTGTCGACGACACTGGGCTGGCGGCTGGTCAACCCGCGGATGCCGAAGGAATGGACCGTCTTGCTGGGAGAGTGCAACGAGCAGCTCCAGGAGCGCTTCGGCATCTCTCGCGAGCGCCAGGACGAGTTCGCCGTCCGCTCTCACCGCCTCGCGCACCAGGCGTGGGAGGACGGCTTCTACGACGCGCTGGTCACCCCGGTCGGCGACCTGGTCCGCGACGAGGGCATCCGCCCGGACTCGAACACCGAGAAGCTCGCCCAGCTCAAGCCGTCGTTCAGGCCGGACGGCACCATCACCGCGGGCAACGCCTCCCCGCTCTCCGACGGCGGCTCCGCGGTGATCCTCGGCACTGAGGGAGCGGCAGCGACCATCGGCCGCGACCCGATCGGCCGGATCGCGGGCAGAGGCGCGATGGCGCTGGACCCGCGGGAATTCGGCTACGCACCGGTCGAGGCCGCGGGTCGAGCGCTCGCCCGCGCCGGGATCACCTGGGACCAGGTCGGCGCGGTCGAGCTCAACGAGGCATTCGCGGTCCAGTCACTGGCCTGCGTCGACGCCTGGCTGAAGGAAGGTCTGCGCGAGCCTGGGATCGTCAACCAGCGCGGCGGGGCCATCGCGATCGGGCACCCGCTGGGCGCCTCCGGCGGCCGGATCCTCGGGACCCTCGCCGCGGTCCTGAGGGAACGCCGCGAGCGGTACGGCGTGGCCGCGATCTGCATCGGCGTCGGCCAGGGGCTGGCCGTCGTACTGGAGAACCTGGAGGTGTCGAAGTGAGCCGCACCGCCGTGCTGGAATCGACCGACGAGGCCATCGCCGGGATCGAGGACGGTTCCACCGTCCTTGTCGGCGGCTTCGGTCTGGCCGGGATGCCGTTCGACCTCATCGACGCCCTCATCCGGCAGGGCGCGAAGGACCTCACGATCGTCTCCAACAACGCCGGAAACGGCGATGTCGGACTTGCGGCGCTGCTCGCGGCCGGCCGGGTCCACAAGGTGCTGTGCTCCTTCCCGCGGCAGGTCGACTCCTACGTCTTCGACGCGCTCTACCGCGAGGGGAAGATCGAGCTGGAGGTGGTGCCCCAGGGCAACCTCGCCGAGCGGATGCGGGCCGCCGGCGCCGGGATCGGCGCGTTCTACTGCCCGACCGCGGTCGGCACCCCGCTCGCCGAGGGCAAGGAGGTGCGCACCATCGGCGGACGCGACTACCTGCTGGAGTATCCGATCAAGGGCGACTACGCCCTCATCTCCGCGCACCGGGCCGACCCGATGGGCAACCTCGTCTACCGCAAGACCGCCCGCAACTTCGGCCCGGTGATGGCGACCGCCGCCACCACCACGATCGTCCAGGTCGACGAAGTCGTCCCGCTCGGCGAGCTCGACCCGGAGGCGGTCGTCACGCCATCCGTGTACGTCGACCGCATCGTCCCGGTCAAGTCCCGCCATTACACCGTCCAGGGAGCACGATGACTACCGACTCCACCGCCTCGACCCGCCCGGCGTCCACGGCCGAGGCGCCGATCAGCGTGGACCATCCGCTCAGCATGGACGAGGTGGCCGCGGTGATCGCACGGGACATCCCGGCCGGCGCGTTCGTCAACCTCGGCATCGGCCAGCCCACCAAGATCGCCGACCATCTGTCCGAGGAACTCGGCGTCGTCCTCCACACCGAGAACGGCATGCTCGGCATGGGGCCGAAGGCCGAGGGCGCCCAGATTGACCCCGACCTCACCAACGCCGGCAAGGTTCCGGTCACCGAGCTTCCGGGGGCGGCGTACTTCCACCACGCCGACTCCTTCGCCATGATGCGCGGCGGCCACCTCGACGTCTGCGTGCTCGGCGCCTACCAGGTCTCCGAGCGCGGTGATCTGGCCAACTGGCACACCGGCAAGCCCGGCGACATTCCCGCTGTCGGCGGTGCGATGGACCTCGCCATCGGAGCCAAGGACGTCTACGTGATGATGACGCTCTTCACGAAGTCCGGTGCGCCCAAACTGGTCCGGCAGTGCACCTACCCGCTCACCGGCGTCGGCTGCGTCAGCCGGGTCTACACCGAGGTCGCCACCTTCGACGTGCGGCCCGACGGCGTCCACGTGCTGGAGACCTACGGCATCACCCTCAACGAGCTGCGCTCACGCCTCGACGTCGAGCTGCTCTGACCTCCTCAGGCCCGCACCTGAGCCAAACGGGATTCGGTCTCGCTCCGCAGGAGGGACTGATGCAGCGCGAGACCACCACCGTTGCCGACCAGCCCTGAGGGGAGCGGCGTTGCCGGCGGGGGAGCCGCTGGCTGAGGTGACCCCGGTGGTGTGGACACACCTGACAATGGATCTTGTTGATCCTGGAAGGTGTAGACCTACGTGGCACGGCCCTCGAAGTACAGTGCGGAGTTCCGGTCCGACGCGATCGCGTTGTGGCGGGCTTCGGCCGGCAGGCGGACGTTCAAGGACGTCGCGGCTGATCTGAACGTCAACCCCGAGACGCTGCGGACCTGGGTGCGTGATGCCGACGGCCGTCCGGCCTCTGCCGGCGCGTCGCAGGACACCGAGGCCGAGTTGGCCCGGCTGCGGGCGGAGAACGCGCGGCTGGCCAAGGCGGAGAAGGAATGGCAGCTGGAGCGGGAGATCCTGCGTCGGGCAGCGGCGTATTTCGCCCAGGAGATGAAGTGAAGACCGCCGCTTGGGACTTCGTCTCCGCCCATGCCGAGATGTTCGGCATCAAGCGGATATGCCGGGTGCTGGAGGTCTCCCGCTCGGGCTACTACCGGTGGATCGCCGGCGCCGAGGCGCGGGCGGGGCGGCAGTTCGAGGAGGACGCCCGGGTCGAGGAGATCCGCGAAATCCATGCCGAACGCCGCGGGAACTACGGCGCGCTTCGAGTCCATGCCGAACTGCGCGGCTTCGGCCACACGGTCAACCGCAAGCGCGTGGCCAGGCTGATGCGCAAGCACGGCATCGTCGGCCGTCACCTGCGGAAGAAGAAGCGCACCACGATCCCGGACCGCCTCGCGCCGCAGGTGGCAGACCTGGTCCAGCGGGACTTCACCGCCAGTACGCTAGACGAGAAGTGGTGCGGCGACATCACATACGTGCAGGTCTGAGCTGCTTGGCTCTACGTCGCTTGCGTCATCGATATCCGGTCGCGCCGAGTGCTCGGCTGGTCGATGGCCCCGCACATGCGGGCCGAGCTCGTCATCGACGCACTCCAGGCCGCGGTCGCGACCCGCGGCGGCGACGTCACCGGAGTGATCTTCCACGCGGACCGCGGATCGCAAGGTGGATTCAACTGGTCGTCGCAACACTTTGATCTCGGAGGTGTGCGACGTGGCCACGGCGGACTGGAGTTTGAAGACCAGCGATGTTCCGGAGGGTCGGCGTCGGCAGTGGCGCGCTGATCGTGCGTTGCGGCCGGCGATGCGTTCGCCGGGGCGGCCTGATCCGTCTCGAGTCGTGCAGCGCCAGTTCTGGCGACTGATCGCCACGGGGGTCACGACGGTGGAGGCGTCGTTGGCGGTCGGCGTGTCGTGGCCGGTGGGTGCGAGGTGGTTTCGTCACGCTGGCGGCATGCCTCCGATCTCGTTGGCCGAGCCCACGGGCCGGTACCTCGCGTTCGAGGAGCGCGAGGAGATCGCGATCCTCAGGGCGATGAACAAGGGCGTGCGCGAGATCGCCCGCGCCCTGGGGCGTGACCCCGGAACGATCTCTCGCGAACTGCGCCGCAACGCCGCCACGCGCAGCGGCAAGCAGGAGTACCGCGCGACGGTCGCCCAGTGGAAAGCACAGCAGGCCGCCAAGCGCCCGAAGACCGCGAAACTCACAGGCAACGACAGGTTGCGTGAGTACGTGCAGGACCGGCTCGCCGGCGGCGTCCGCCGCCCCGACAACACGATCGTCCCCGGACCCAGGACGCTCGCATGGAAAGGGCTGAACAAGCCGCACCGGCAGGACAGACGATGGGCGACGGCATGGAGCCCGGAGCAGATCTCGCACCGTCTCCCTGTCGACTTCCCCGATGATGAGTCCATGCGCATCAGCCACGAAGCGATCTACCAGGCGCTGTTCATCGAGGGCCGTGGCGCGCTCAAGCGGGAACTGGTCACGTGCCTGCGCACCGGCCGGGCGCTGCGGACTCCCCGTGCACGGTCGCAGAACAAACCGCAGGGGCATGTCACCGCGGACGTCATCCTCAGTGAACGCCCCGCCGAGGCCGCAGACCGCGCGGTCCCCGGACACTGGGAAGGAGATTTGATCATCGGGACGGGTCGCTCCGCGATCGGCACGCTGGTCGAGCGCAGCAGCCGCTCCACGCTCCTGGTGCACCTGCCCCGGCTCGAGGGCTGGGGCGAGAATCCGCCCGTGAAGAACGGCACCTCGCTCGGGGGCTATGGCGCGATCGCGATGAACGCGGCGCTCAGGACGTCGATGACGCAGCTGCCCGAGCAGCTACGCAAAACCCTCACCTGGGACCGCGGAAAGGAACTCTCCGGCCACGCCCAGTTCGCCCTCGATACCGGGACGAAGGTGTTCTTCGCCGATCCCCACTCGCCCTGGCAACGACCGACGAACGAGAACACGAACGGGCTGTTGCGTCAGTACTTCCCGAAGGGCACCGATCTGTCCCGGTGGTCGTCCACGGACCTCGAAGCCGTCGCCATGGCGATCAACAACCGGCCGCGCAAAGTCCTGGGTTGGCGGACGCCGGCCGAGGTCTTCGAAGAACAGCTACGCTCGCTGCAACAGCCCGGTGTTGCAACGACTGGTTGAACTCGCCCAATACACCTCGGCCGCGTTCGCCCAGGTCTGCGACCTGCACGGCATCCGCAGAAGCATGGGCAGGGTCGGCTCCAGCTACGACAATGCCCTGGCCGAGAGTTTCTGGCAGGGACTGAAGCGAGAAACGATGCACCGGAGAGTGTTCGTGACGATGTCTCAGGCGAGGCTCGAGATATTCCGGTGGCTCACCTACTACAACACCCGACGCCGACACAGCGCGCTCTCCTACCTCTCCCCGATGGAGTTCGAACAGCACCACCACAAGACAGCTAAACTCTCACTCGCAGCATGAACCCCTGTGTCCACACTCCGGGGGTCACCTCACGTTCAGGTACGCCAGTCGCAGCAGCACGGCCGATCATCATGCCGGGGGTGATCACGAGTCTCGCTAGAGCGCCGACTTGGGCGACGCGGTCGACATCCCACGGATCAACGCGTGCCGACCCTCACCAGGGCGGATGCATTATTGGCAAGGGCAGGGTTCGGTGCCGGGGCGATCCAGGCCGCCGCCGGCCCGGATCGCCCATGGCTGGGCGTTGCCGTCAGTCTGACGGCGGAGCGTGTGAGGAGTCCGGGTGACGGGATGCGGTCACCACGACAGGGCGATGTACTTGGACTCCGTGTAGTCGAGCAGCCCCTCATGGCCGCCCTCGCGGCCGATGCCGCTCTGCTTGGTACCGCCGAACGGTGCTGCAGGGTCCGACACGACACCGCGGTTGAGCCCCACCATGCCGGAGTCCAGACGCTCGCTCACCCGCAGGCCGCGGGCCAGGTCGGAGGTGTAGACGTAGGAGACCAGACCGTACTCCGTAGCGTTGGCCAGCTCGATCGCCTCGTCCTCGGTGGTGAAGCTGACGACAGGAGCGACCGGGCCGAAGATCTCCTCCTTCAGCACCGGCGCGCCCGGGGGCACGTCCTTGAGCACCGTTGGCGGGTAGTAATAACCGGGGCCCTCGAGTGGCCGGCCGCCAGTCATCAGCGAGGCGCCGGCCTGCACAGTGCCCGCGACGAGCTCGGCGACCTTGTCACGGCTTTCCGCGTTGACGAGCGGGCCGAGCTGGACTCCGTCGTCGAGGCCGGGGCCGACCTTCAGGGCGCCCATCGCCTCGGCCAGACGGCGGGTGAACTCGTCCGCGACCGATGCCTCGACGTAGAAGCGGTTCGCGGCCGTGCACGCCTCACCGCCGTTGCGCATCTTCGCCACCATGGCGCCGGCCACCGCTTCCTCCAGGTCGGCGTCGGCGAAGACCAGGAACGGCGCGTTGCCGCCGAGCTCCATCGAGCAGTTGACCACGGTCTTGGATGCGGCGGCCAGCAGGACCCGGCCGACCTCGGTGGAGCCAGTGAACGACAGCTTGCGTACCCGGGGGTCGTCCAGCATTGCGCCGACGACCGCCCCGGAGCGGCGGGAGGGCAGCACGTTCACCACACCGGCGGGCACGCCCACCTCCTCGAAGAGGGCGGCGACGGCCAGCGCGGTCAGCGGTGTGTCACTGGCGGGCTTCAGGACCACGGTGCACCCGGCCGCCAGCGCCGGACCGATCTTGCGGGTGGCCATCGCGGCGGGGAAGTTCCACGGTGTGACCAGGACCGAGACGCCGACCGGCTGGCGCAGTACGAGGATCTTGTTCGAGCCGGACGGCGCGGTCTGCACGCTGCCCTGGGTCCGCACGGCCTCCTCGGCGTACCAGCGGAAGAATTCCGCGGCGTAGGCCACCTCGCCGCGGGCGTCGGTGAGGGTCTTGCCGTTCTCCAGGACGATCAGCTCTGCGAAATCCTCCGCCCGCTCGGTCATCAGGTCAAAGGCGCGGCGGAGGAACTCGGCTCGCTGCCGGGGCGGGGTGGCCGCCCAGCCGGGCAGCGCGGCATCGGCTGCGGCCACGGCAGCCAGAGCGTCCTCGGTGGACGCGCTGGCGACGTCGGCGAGCTTCTCGCCGGTGGCCGGATCCATGACATCGATACGGGAGCCGTCGCTCGACGGCCGCCACTTGCCGCCGATGAACAGGTCGGTGGGGACTTTGTCGATACGGAGTCGAGCCGGGGAGCCCGAGCGGTGTGCACTCACTGATTCATCGCCTTCTGCGCGTTTTGATGATGAGGTCTACCGCGCCGCGCCAGAGAGTCCGGCGCGGCAGCGGTGGGTGGTGCCCGGCGCGGTGATGCGGACCGGTGCCCAGTGGGGGCCGAGGACGGGCTACTCGGCGATTACGGACACCGGTTTGACACTCCGGCCGCACAGCCGGGATGTCCTCCGTGATTGTTCGGCCGTCGCCCCGACGGCTCCCGGCAGGTCTCCGGTTGTTCGGGAGACCGCCCTTCCCCTCGCTTCCGCGGGTCGGGGCGGGCCGCCCGGCCGGCGGTCATCACGGTTCGCTGCGCAGGGTGCTGCCGGGCGGTTCCATACGGGGCCGGCCTCCGGGGAGGGGCGAGACGGGTCGCGGTGCATGGGCCCATGAGCACCGCGTGTGCCGTGGCGCGGGCCCGCTGCGCGGGCCCGGCCGTTGGGCGGGTCCCGTCAGTACGCGTTGGCGACGAACAGCTCCTGCGCCGGGAACTTCGTGAGGATCTGCGGTCCGTCGGCGGTGACCACGACTTCCTCTTCTATGCGTGCCGCGGAGAAGCCGTCCGAGGCCGGGCAGTAGGTTTCCAGGGCGAAGACCATGCCCTCCTGGATCTCCACGGGGTTGTCCAGGCTGTTCAGCCGGCTGATGATGGGCCGCTCGTGCAGACCGAGGCCCAGTCCGTGGCCGAACTGCAGGCCGAAGGCGGCCATTTCGTTGGCGAAACCGAACTCGGTCGCGGCCGGCCACACCCGAGCCACCTGGTCGGTGCCGACCCCCGGCTTCACCACGGCGATGGCGGCGTCCATCCACTCGCGGGCCCTGGTGTAGGCGTCACGCTGCGGGCTGGTGGCGCTGCCGACCGCGAAGGTGCGGTAGTAGCAGGTGCGGTAGCCGTTGTAGGACTGGATGATGTCGAAGAACGCCTGGTCGCCGGGGCGGATGAGGCGGTCGGAGAAGTTGTGCGGGTGCGGGTTGCAGCGCTCGCCGGAGACCGCGTTGATGGCCTCGACCTGGTCGGAACCCATCTCGTACAGGCGCTTGTTGGCCAACGCGACGATCTCGTTCTCCCGGATGCCGGGCTTGAGCACGTCGACGATGTCCTGGTAGACCCCGTCCACCATGGCCGCAGCCATGGACAGCAGGGCGATTTCGTCCTGCGACTTGATGGTCCGGGCGTCGAGCATCATCTGCTGGGCGTCGACGACCTTCAGACCCTGCCGCTGCATCTCGAACAGGAACGGCGGCTCGACGATGTCGACACCAACCGGCAGTTTCGCCACACCGGCGTCCTCGAGCATGCCCTTGATCTCGCGTACCGCCGAGGCCATCAGACCGGCATCCGGGGCGATGGCGCCGCGCATGCCCAGCATGCCGGCACGGGAGTTCTCGGGCTTCAGCCACGGGGCGAACAGCTGGTGATGCCTGGCGGCGGAACCGAAGTCCCACAGCACCGGGTCTCCGCCACGGGTCAGCAGGGCGTAACGGGTCATCTTGTCCCCGAGGGCGCCGCCGATCCATGTCTGCGTGGTGTAGCGGATGTTGTAGAAGTCGAACAGCAGGAAAGCACCGCACTCGCTGGCGTCCAGCGCGCCGCGGGCGCGCTCCAGTCGGTAGGACCGCAGCCGGTCGTAGTCCACGCGCATTTCGTAATCGACCGCGCTGTGGCCGTGGGCCGGTATGGGGCGCGAGGTGCTCGCGCTCGTCACTGTCATCGTGTGGTACGTCCTTTGTCACGTTGCCCAGGTAACCGGCGAAGGGCCGTGCGGGCGGTCGAGGGAGGGCGTTGTCGCCTGGCGACGGGCTTGCCGAACCTGCCAGGGCTCCTGGTCCAGGTTCGGCCGAGCGCTCAGGATTGGGGGGTCAGGCCGTCGTCCATCGTCACGTTCTCCGGTTCCAGCGTGATGCCGGAGCGGCGTGCCTGCTCGAGGATCAGGGTGGCGAAGTCCTCTTCGGTGTGACCGGCGCCGATCGCCGCCTGGACGAGCTGCGCGGTGGCCGAGGCCACCGGCATCGGGACGTCCAGTTCGCGGGCAGCGGCCAGTCCGAGGTCGAAGTCCTTGCGCAGCAGGATGTTGGTAAAGGTCGGCTTGAAGTCCAGGTTCACCAACGCCGGCGACTTGTACTTGGTGAAGACCGAGCCCATCACCGAGTCGTTGAGGAACTCAAGGAACGCGGAGCGCGTGACTCCGCCCTTCTCCGCGAGCACCGTGATCTCGGCCAACGACTGGGTGACGACACCCAGGAAGATGTTGTGCGCGATCTTCACCAGGCGGGCCACCTCGTCCTCACCGACGTAGGTCACACCGCGGCCCAGCAGGTTCAGCAGCGGCTCGACGGCGTCGAACACCGCGCGTGGGCCGGAGACCGCGACGGTCAGCTTGCCGGCCGTGATCACCTTCGGGTTGCCGCTGACCGGCGCAGCCAGGAAGTCGGTGCCGCGCTTGGCGGCCGCTTCCCGTACGAGGGCGGAGACCTGGGTGGACACCGTGGAGCTGTCGATCAGCACGCCCGGTGCGGCGTTCTCCGCGGTGAGCACGCCCCCGGGGCCGGTGGTGACCGACTCCAGGTCCGCGGAGGCGGAGACCATGACGAATACGACGTCCCGGTCGGCGAGTTCCTCGGGCCGGTCGACGATTGTCGCGCCCTTCTCGGACAGCGGCTCGGCCTTGGCCCGGGTCCGGTTGTAGACGGCGACATCGTGGCCGGCGTCGAGCAGACGGCCTGCCAGCTGGTATCCCATACGGCCGGTACCTATCCAGCCGATGCGGGGGCGGTCCATGGCGACGTACGTCATGCTTTTTCCTCACTCCTGGAAGACGGCTCAGTAGGGCCGGCATGCCGACCGGCGGCACTCCCCACCGCAGCGGAGAAGCCGTAAGAGGCTGGCGGCATGCGTTCGGTTGCTCTAAGAAAATACCGTTCGAGCCTAGTGCGCAACGAGAAAGTAAACGTTTGATCTGCGGTGACTACAGATCGAGTCCGTGGCGAGCGGGGTAGGCGCATCACTTGCCTTCGCCGGTGTGCAACCGATTGCCAAATTATGCTTGCTCCGTGGCTACAGGACTGTCAAGGGGGCGTGCTGTTTTTCGCAGAACGCGACCAAAAATCTGGAAGGGGGGCGGGAGGAGACACAAGGATGGTGAAGTGGTGGGCGTTGCATCGCATGGCGATCGGTTGTGGTGACGTGGCGGGCGTCCCTAGACTGCGCCCGTGAGTTGGCGTCCCGTGCCCTCGATCCCCGCACGAGCGGCCGGGTGAGCCCGGCGACGGCCAGGCGGGTCAGGGCCGCAGCGGAGGAGGCGGGGTTCACCCCCAACACCGCCGCACGGCAGCCTGCGGACGAACCGTTCGTTCACGGTCGGGGTCCTGATGCCGGACCTCACCAATCCGCTGTTCCCCCCGATGGCACGGGGCATCGAGGCGGCCCTTACGCCTCGGGGCTACACCGCGCTGCTGGCCAATGCAGACGGCGACGAGGTCAAAGAGCGCCATCATTTCGACGTCCTGCTGGGGCGTCAGGTCGACGGGTTCATCGTCGCCACCGCGCGGCGCAAACACCCACTGCTGGAGGAGGCGCGCAAGTCCGGAGTACCCATTGTGCTCCCCAACCGTTGCACCGACCGGACGCTCTTCCCGTTCGCGACGACAGCACCGGCGTGTGGCTCGCGGTCGAGCATCTGCTGGAGCGAGGGCACCGCTACCCGACTTCTTGCGTAGTGCTCCAGGCTTCAGCCTGGGGGTGAAGCGCATCCTGTGGCTGCGACGCGGAGCGTCGCGGTGCTGGGTGGAGCGGGCGCGGAGCGCCCGCAGGGCTGCGCGGCGGAGCCGGGCAGTGCTTTGTCCGGGCCGGTGTTGCCCGCGTGAGGGCAGTGCAGGAGTGTTCCGGCGGGGCTGGGGTCGGCTGATCGGGTCCGGGTTGTCGGTGGTGGGTGTTAGCGTCCGGATCATGCGGCTTCGGTATGCCTTCCGCCTCGACCCGGGGCCCGGTCAGCGCGTTGCGCTGGCGCGGGCGTTGGGGTGTGCGCGGGTGGTGTACAACGACGCGGTCGCCGCCCGGGAGCGGGCCCGGCGGGAGGGTGCTGCGTTTCCGAGTGCGGGCGCGCTGTCGAAGACGCTGATCACCGAGGCGAAGCAGAGCCCCGGGAGGCAGTGGCTGTCCGAGGTGTCGGCAGTCATCCTGCAGCAGGCGCTGCGGGACGTGGAGCGCGCCTACACCAACTTCTTCGCCTCTCTGAAAGGATCCCGCCAGGGGGCACGGGTGGGGGCGCCGCGCTTCAGATCGAAGCGGGATGCCCGCCAGGCGATCAGATTCACCGCCAACGCCCGATGGAAGATCACCGAGGCGGGGCGGCTGCTCCTGCCGAAGATCGGCGAGGTGAAGGTGCGCTGGTCACGCACCCTGCCTTCGGTGCCGTCGAGCGTGACGGTGATCCGGGACGCGGCCGGCCGGTACTTCGCCTCCTTCGTGATCGAGACAGACCCCGTCGCCGACCTTGCGCGGATGCCCGACGCCGACAACCTGCCCAGCGTGGGCATCGATCTGGGTCTCACACACTTCGCGGTCCTCTCCGACGGCCGTGTCATCGACTCCCCGCGGTTTCTGCGCCGGGCGGAGAAGAAGCTGAAGAAGGCGCAGCGGGAGCTGTCCCGCAAGCAGCAGAGGTCGAAGAACCGGGAGAAGGCCCGGCTGAAGGTGGCCCGCGCGCACGCGCAGGTCGCCGATGCCCGCCGCGAGTTCCACCACCAGCTCTCCACGCAGTTGATCCGCGAAAACCAAGCGGTCGCGGTGGAGGACCTGGCGGTGAAAGGCCTTGCCCGCACCCGGCTCGGCAAATCCGTGCACGACGCCGGCTGGGCGCGGTTCCTCGCGATGCTGGAGTACAAGGCCGGCCGGTACGGGCGCGTCTTTGTGAAGGTCGGCCGGTTCGAGCCCACCAGTCAGGTGTGCTCGGTCTGCGGAGTCAAGGACGGGCCCAAACCCCTGCACGTGCGCACCTGGACGTGCACGCACTGCGGCACGGTCCACGACCGGGACCACAACGCCGCCAAGAACGTCAAACAGGCCGCCGGGCTGGCGGTGACAGCCTGTCGAGCGCAGGTAAGACCGGGACTCGTTCCGGCACAGCGCGAAGAAGCAGGAAGCCACGGAATCCACACCGGGGTTCGTGCCGCGCAGCGGCACAGCACCCGGTGAGGAAGGCCAGAATCTCCCTGCTTCAGCAGGGGGAGCAAGTCAAGTTGCCCACCTGTCCGGCCCGCCGGACATGTCCACCGGGATCACCCGAGCCCGGGCGTTTCGGCACGCGATGGAGAGCGCAGGAATCGGCCCGGACCAGGCGCCGGTCATACCGGCCCTGGCGTACACGGTGGCGGCGGGAGAGCAGGCCGCAGATGAACTCTTCGACCGACACCCGGCCACCACGGCGATCGTCGCCGGCAACGACATGATCGCGCTCGGAGCGCTGCATGTGCCGCGCGCCAGGGGACTGCGCTGCCCGCAGGACGTCTCCCTTGCCGGGTTCAACGACATGCAGTTCGCGGACGAGTTCCAGCCGCCGCTGACCGTCGTCCATGTGCCGCATCTCGAACTCGGCGCGGAGGCCGCACGGCTGCTGCTGGAACAACTGGACCGCTCGGACGAGTCGGACGACACGGTGTCGGCGGCCAAAACAGTGCTGCTGCCCGTGCGTTTGGTCATCCGGGAATCGACTGCGGACGCCGTGGACCGCAAGTCGACGCCCGGCAGAGATGCATCCCGCAAGAGACGTATGAGCTGAACCGTGACCTGATCGACCACCCGCCGACAGTGATCACCCTGGCTGGTTGCGAGAGCGTCGACACCTTCTCGGTGCAGGGACTGGCCGATGAAGGTTGCCGACAGACTGTTCGGGCACGATATGCAGGTTCTGCCGAGGCAGGCCGCTCGGCCAGGACCCCCGTTCCAGGTCTCGATCCAGGTGCGGATGTCCTCCTCCAGGCTTGGGCGACCTTGTGAACGCCTCGCCGTGTCTGCTGGTTGGGCAGCAGGCCAAACCACACCGCTGGACCTGGTTGATCCAGGACGAGCGGTGGGCGCGAAAGGGACACGGCAACGGCGGTGGCCTGTGCCCACCAGCTGTGCGGCCCGCTGGGAGACAATGGCGACTGCCTGCAGCGCACCTTGTCACGTGCTCCGAGCGAGATCGGCGTCACACGGCGTCAGCGCCTTTGCCGGACATGCCGTGTGAGGCCGAGTGCGTCGTCACTGCTGCTCGGTGGAGAACACCTCGGGATGGCGCAGAAGCTCAAGGCGGGTGCGCTTGATGTGGCCGACGAGCACGTGTTCGGCCGTTTCGACGTCTCGGCGCCGGATGGCCTCGATGAGCAGCCGGTGCTCGGTGTTGATGACCCATTTACGGTCGGCACCGGCCAGGCGGGTGAAGGCGCGTCGATAGTGCTGGGTCATGTCCCAGTATCGGTTGACCATGTTGCTGAGCTCGGTGAGGGTGCAGCCGCTGTAGGTGAGCGTGTGCAGCTCGCGATCCAGGCGCAGAAAGTCCTCGACACCTGCGGAGGCTTCGATCTGTGCCTGGATCTCCTCGAGGCGGTCGATGTCGGTGTCGCTCAGCGCAGCGAGTGATTCGGCCAGAGCCAGGGGCTCGACCCGTTCGCGGATCTTGTAGGCGATCTCGCAGTCGCGCTGCTCCATCGTGGTGACCCACGCTCCGGTGCTGGAGCGCAGCGTCACCAGGCCAGAGGACTCCAGGATGCGTAGAGCCTCTCGAACGGGCAGCCGGCTTGCGCCGAATTGCTCGGCGATCTCGTCCTGGACGATGCGTTCACCAGGCGACAGCTGGCCCGCGAGGATCTGCTCGCGCAGGTGCTCCGCGATGCGCCTGCTGGCGACGCCCGGCCTGAGCGCTGCCTTAGTGGTCGCCACGTGCCCTCCGGTGCGATTGCATGGTTTGCGCCGGCGAGGGGAGCCTGTCGAACGCCTTACCGCCAGGGTACGAGACGAGTTCGAACTGCATGCCCCACGGTGCGAGGAAGTACACCCACCGCTGGCCGGCGCTGGGCCCCTTGCTCGTGGTCGGTTCGCCGAGTACGCGGACTCCGCGGCCGCGCAGGTATGCAGCGGCCGCGTCGAGGTCCTCGACGTAGAGGGCGACGTGGTGACCGCCGATGTCGCTGTTCTGCGGCTGTTCGAGGCGTTGGTCTGCGGCTTCGTAGTCGAACACTTCGAAGATCGCCGCGCCGCCGCAGCGGAAGAAGTGCAGGCGGCGCATCACGGTGTCGGGCGCCACGTTGAGGTGATCGGCCATCCAGGTTCCGTCGTCCTGGTAAGGGCCGAGTGTGTACATGTACTCGCACCCCAGGACATCGACGAGGAAATGCCGTGCTTCTTCGAGGTCGGGGACCGTAAATCCGAAGTGGTCGACCCCGGCCAGACCGGGCAGTCCGGATGCTGACTCTCTCACGAGTCCTCCTATTGGATCCGATCATTGCGCGCGTCAGTCTAGTGGTGCCCTCGCGTAGCCGGAAAGTGCCTGTCAGTCCCTCTCTATCTTCAGTCGACGGCTTGTCGTTGGATCCAATGTGTGTCAGGGTCCGGCATGTATCAAGCCACGTCGAGGAGGCTTCATGGCCACGCATCACCGGCTGCGCGCGGCGTCGAACTGGGTGGAACTGCGGACCACCGACAAGGACTGGGACAGCGCCGACGGCGATGTCCTGCGCCGGATGCTCAGTCACCTGTTGTGGATCCGCTCCTTCGAGGAGTACGTACTGGAGCTCGCAGGCCAGGGGCTGATCCACGGCCCTGCGCATTCGAGCATCGGGCAGGAGGGAGGAGCCATCGGTTCGGTGCTGCCTCTGCGCAGCAGTGACTTCATCAACGGCACCCACCGCGGCCACCACCAGTTCCTGGCCAAGGCGCTCGCGCATGTCGCCGATGCACCGTCCGGATCACTGGAGAAGATCACGCCTGGCGTGCGGACGGTTCTGGAGCGCACGCTGGCCGAGATCTGCGGTCTCGAACGGGGGTTCTGCCGGGGCCGCGGCGGATCCATGCACCTGCAATGGCGCGAAGCCGGCGCGATGGGCACCAACGCCATTGTCGGCGGCGGTGTCCCGCAGGCTGCAGGCTTCGCCTGGGCCCACCAACAGGCCGGTACCGATGCTGTGTCAGTGACCTACTTCGGTGACGGCGCCGTGAACATCGGCTCAGTCCTGGAGACGTTCAACCTCGCGGCAGCATGGAAACTGCCCGTCTGCTTCTTCATCGAGAACAACCAGTACGCAGTATCCACCCACGTGAACGAGGCGACCGCCGAGCCGCGACTGTCCGCCCGCGGCCTGGGCTTCAACATCCCCAGCTGGCGAGTGGACGGCATGGACCCCGTGGCTGTCCACCTGGCGATGCAGGAAGCCCTCGACGTCATGCGCTCCGGAGGCGGCCCGACGATCATCGAGGCTGAGGTCTACCGGTTCTTCCACCAAAACGGCCCCTACCCTGGCAGTGCCTTCGGGTACCGGGACAAGGACGAGGAGAAGAGATGGCGCGAGCGCGACCCGCTCGAGATGCTCAAGCGGCAGCTGCTGCGCCGTCGGCTGGCAACCCAGGAAGAGATCGACCAGGCAGCCGCCGACATAGCCACCACCATGTCCGACATCGGCGACGGGCTGCTGGAACCGGTACCCGACGGCAAGCCCGGCCAGCGGCGGATCAAGGCGTCGGAGTGGCCCGAGACGACCTTCGTCGACGTCGGCGTCCGCAGCAACCTCAGCGAGTTCGACGAGGGCGTGCGGTTCGAGGAAGCAGAGAGCTTCACCGGCGCCACGGACACCGTCAAGTTCATCGACGTGGTCAGCAAGGTCATGCAGCGGCGCATGGCGCAGGACGACTCCATCGTCGTCATGGGCGAGGACGTCCACAAGCTCAAGGGCGGCACCAACGGTGCCACCAAGAACCTCCCCGAGAACTTCCCGGGTCGGATTCTGGGTACGCCCATCAGCGAGAACGCATTCGTCGGCCTGAGCGGCGGCATTGCCCTCGACGGACGCTACAAGCCGGTCGCGGAACTGATGTACGCCGACTTCATGTGGGTGGCGGCCGACCAGCTGTTCAACCAGGTCGCCAAGGTCCGGCACATGTTCGGCGGCGACAGCGACATGCCCTTCGTGCTCCGCAGCAAGATCGCCGCCGGCACGGGCTACGGCTCGCAGCACACCATGGACCCCGCCGGAATCCTGGCCACCGCCCCCGGCCTGCGCATCGCAGCACCGAGCACCCCCTTCGACTACGTGGGGATGATGAACGCTGCCCTGCGCTGCAAGGATCCCGTCGTCGTCCTGGAACACGTCGACCTGTACAACTCGACGGGCATCGGACCGGTCGACGACTTCGACTACTTCATCCCGGTCGGCAAGGCCGCCTTCAGGCGGCGGGGCAAGGACCTGACCGTCATTTCCTACCTGTCGATGGTGGACCGGTGCCTGGAGGCGCTGGACGCGGTCGAGACGGTCGACGCCGATGTCATCGATCTGCGGTGGCTGGACCGGGCCGGCGTCGACTGGGAGGCGATCGAGGAGAGCGTGAAGAAGACCAACAACGTTCTCATCGTCGAGCAGGGCGCCGCGGGTACGTCCTACGGCGGCTGGCTCGCCGACGAGATCCAGCGCCGCCTCTTCGACTGGCTGGACCAGCCGGTGCAGCGCGTGACGGGGGCCGAGTCATCGCCGAGCATCAGCAAGGTCCTTGAGCGCGCCGCCATCGCCGGCACCGAGGAGATCATCGCCCGGCTCCAGCAGATCCGTGACGCCGACTGAGCTCGCCGCATTCCCGCAGTCAAGAGGACACAAGGAGAGGTCATGGCCAAGCTGCTGCACATGCCCGAGGTGGCGGCAGGATCAACCGAGGCGTTGCTGTCGCAGTGGCTCGTCAAGGAGCACACCAGCTTCGGCGCCGGGGATCCCATTGCCGTCATCGAAACCGACAAGGCGATGGTCGAGCTGGAGGCGGAGCACGATGCCACGCTGGCCGGCATCCTCGCCGAGGCCGGCAGCACTGTGGAGGTCGGCTCGCCCATCGCGGTACTACTGGATCCAGGCGAGGACTTCACCGACCTGAACGCCGTGCTCGCCCAACTGGCAATCGCCGAACCCCCTTCCCCGAACGCCACTGCGCAGGCCGGCATTACCACCAGCCCGCTGCCGGAAGGACTGGGCGCCGCACCGGCCGCAACCGAGGAACCCCAACGGATCTTCGCCAGTCCCCTTGCGAGGCGGTTGCTGAAACAGGCCGGACTGTCGCTGACCGATGTCCACGGCACCGGACCGCACGGGCGGATCGTCCGCAAGGACGTCGAACGGGCGGTCGCGGCCCGAGCGGACGGTGGCGCGGCTGCGGACAACGGCTTCGCCGCCAAGACCTCAGCGGCGGAACTGACCAATGTCAGCCAGACCCCGCCGGAGGCGGAGCGCCCGGCACCCACGCCATCGGCGCCGGCTTCGGAGGCCGGCAGGCAGGCCGCAGCGGCACAGCCCGGCCTTGCCGAGATCATCCCGCACACGCGCCTGCGGCGTGCTGTCGCCGCCCGCCTGACCCAGAGCAAGCAGCAGGCTCCCCACTTCTATCTCAAGGGCAGCGCCCGCCTCGACGCACTGTTGGCTCTGCGGAGTGAGGTCAACCAGGTCTCCGCCACACGCGTCTCGGTCAACGACTTCGTCATCAAGGCGGCTGCGTATGCGCACCAGCAGGTACCGCCGATGAACGTCGTATGGCAGGACGAGCACATGCTCAGCTACGCGTCCGTCGACATCGGCGTTGCCATCGCCTCCCCCCGGGGCCTCGTCACCCCGGTCGTCAGATCCGTGGACTCGCGACCTCTGGGCAGCGTGGCCCACCAGGTCAAGGAGTACGTCGAACAGGCCGGCGCCGGACGGCTCACCCAGAGGGACCTTGAGGGCGGAACCCTGACCATCACCAACCTCGGCATGTTCGGGGTGGAGGAATTCTCCGCCATCATCAACCCGCCCCAGGCGGCCATCCTCGCCGTCGGCGCGGGCCGCAAAGAGCCGGCGGTCAGCGACGACGGAACACTTACGACAGCGACCGTCATGCGCGTGGTGCTCTCCGTCGACCACCGGGCCGTCGACGGCGCCGACGCAGCGCGCTGGATGAGCGAGTTCACCAAAGCGATCGAGCAGCCGATGCTCCTGCTCCTTTAGAGGGTCGGCGTGGATCAGCGCGTTGGTCACCTGATTCCTCCGAGGATGCCCTGGCCTTCAGGCCGGGGAGGAATCGGACTCCTGCGGAGCAGGGCAGGGATAGCCGTTTCGCCGGCAGGGCGAAACGGCGTTCATCCGATGGCGGGGTGAGGAAGTCCAGCAAGATCAATTGCTCTCAACTGTCGGTCCTTCCAGATAAGTTGTGGTTCATGACGATGCAAGCGCAGACGGAGGACGCCGGGCGCGCCCGGTGGACGTTCCGGCTTCGGGTGTCGTCCACGGCCCGCGCCGCGCTGTTGGGTGAGTGGGACCGGTGCCGGTGGGTGTGGAACGAATGCGTCGCGAAGTCGAAGCAGACCCACATGCACAACAAGGCCACGGGCGAGAAGACGACCTGCGGTCCGGCGCAGCTCGACAAGATGCTGACCGAGGCCCGTAAACGGGACGTGTGGCTGAGTGAGGGCTCCAGCGTTCCGCAGCAGCAGTTGATACGCGACTTTGGGAAGTCCCGCGCCAAGGCGCAGAAGGACATCAAAGACCGGCTGCCAATGCGTCGCCGGGCTGGGATGCCGAAGTGGAAGAAGAAGCGCGAGGCGCTGCCGTCTCTCAACTACACTCGGCGCGGCTTCCGTCAAAGACGGCCGTCTGTACGTGGCCGGTGGCATCGCCTTGACGGTGGTGTGGTCGCGGGAGCTTCCAGTCGACCCGTCCAGCGTGCGCGTCTATCAGGACTCCATCGGGCATTGGTACTGCTCGTTCGTCGTTGCTGCCGAGGTCGAACCGCTGCCCGCGACGGGCCGTGTGATCGGTATCGACTGGGGCGTGAAGGAGACCGCGACCACCACGTCCGACGCCCACGACCTTCCGCACGCCCAGCACGGCAAGACCGCAGCGCAGAAGCTCGCCCGATACCAGCGGATGAGTGCGAGGCGTAAGCCCGCGGAGGGTAAACCCGGCTCGAACGGCTACAAGACGGCTAAGCGGCAGGTCGCGAAGCTGCACAAGAAGGTCGCCCGGCAGCGTCAGGACAGCGGCCGCAAGTGGGCCAAGTCCGTTGTTCGCGACCATGACGCCCTGGCCGTGGAGGACTTCAAGCCGAAGTTCCTCGCGAAGACCACCATGGCCAAGAAGGCGGCCGACGCCGCCATCGGCGCCACCAAGACGGCCCTGGTCGAGATGGGCCGCAAGCACGGCCGGACCGTGCACCTGGTACACCCCGCGCACACCACGATGGACTGCGCACGGTGCGGAGCGAGAACCAAGCACGCACTACCTCTTTCGATGCGAACGTATGCCTGCACCGCGTGCGGAGCCGTATCCCCCCGGGATAAGAACTCCGCCCACGTGATGCTGGTCCGGGCTGGTCTCAACCCGGCTAGGGCGTGTATTGAAAGTGGATCTTGAACGTGAGATGATCTTGGTTCGTGACACGTGGAGATCTGACGGATGCGCAATGGGCGGTGCTGGAACCGCTGTTGCCGAAGGGCAAGAAGCCCGGACGGCCGCCGACGTGGGCCAGGCGGCGGCTGATCGACGGCATACGGTTTCGGGTCCGCACCGGCATCCCCTGGCGGGACCTGCCAGCCGAGTACGGGCCGTGGGGCCGGGCGTACGACCTGTTCCGCCGGTGGCAGCGGGACGGCACCTGGCATCGGATCCTCACCGCGCTGCAGGCCCGGGCCGACGCGAAAGAGCTGATCACCTGGGACATCAACGTCGACTCCACGGTGTGCCGGGCCCACCAGCACGCCGCCGGGGCGAGGAAAAGGGGGAGCTGCAGAAGGAGCCGCCCGGAGGCGTCGCCGTCGAGCCGGACGACCACGGGCTCGGGCGCTCGCGCGGTGGCCTGACCACCAAGCTGCACCTGGCCGTCGAACAGGGCCAGAAGCCCATGTCCATCGTGATCACGGCCGGACAGCGCGGGGATTCCCCGCAGTTCGAGCCTGTCCTGAACAAGATCCGTGTCCCGCGTCTCGGGCCGGGCAGGCCGCGTACCCGGCCAGGTCGGGTGCGCGCCGACAAGGCGTACGCCTCCCGGAAGAACCGCGCTTACCTGCGGCGGCGCGGGATCCTCTGCACCATCCCGGACAAGGCCGACCAGGCCCGCAACCGTAAGAAGCGCGGTTCGCGCGGCGGCCGGCCGCCGAAGTTCGACCCGCAGGACTACAAGGCTCGGCACGCGGTCGAGTGCGGTATCAATCGCCTCAAGAGGCACCGGGCCGTGGCCACAAGGTACGACAAACTTGCGGTCCGCTACGAGGCCACAGTCCTCGTTGCCGCCATCAACGAGTGGTTGTGACGTACTGGTCCGACGACAAGCCGAACACCCGTACTCGCCGACCCCCGGTGGGATTGACCGTCTCACGGACCGGATGCATCCCCAGTTTGGTCATGATTCGTTCGGAGGCGTCGTTGCCCACTTGAGTGATGCTGACGATCCGCTCCAGCCCTCGCTCTTCGAACCCGAACCGTACAGCGGCCGCAGCGGCCTCGGTGGCCAAGCCCTGCCCCCAGTGGGAACGTCCCAGCCGCCAGCCGACCTCAACCGCCGGCAGTACCTCCGGCAAGAAGTTGGGCACCGAAAGGCCGGTGAATCCGGCCAGCTCGCCAGTGGACCGGATCTCCACGGCGAACAGGCCGAAGCCCTGTGACTCCCACTCGCTCTCCCATGCCTGGACCCGGCGACGAGTCTGCTGTTCGTCAAGGACGCTGCCGTCACGGATCCACCGCATGACCGCGGGGTCGGCATTGACGGCAGCCATGGGCGCAACGTCTTCCTCGCGCCAGCGACGCAGGATCAAACGGGGAGTCTCAAGCGTGACCATCCAATCATTCTGGATCACAAATGGGCTCTCCTCCATCCTCACCAGGCACTTTCGATACACGCCCTAGTACTGATCGCGGAGGACCAGACGGGGCGCCGCCCCGCCTGGCAGCGTGAGCTAGAAATCCCCACACAAGCCCTGGAGGGTAAGGAATCCCCCTCCCTTCAGGGAGGGGAGGATTCAAACCAGCATTACGTGATGACTCTTAGGAAGTCCGCGTCCGGGGAGCGGCGGTAGATCCTCGCACGACGAGCCGGACCGGCAGCATGACGGTCTTGGGGATCGGCCGTCGTGAGTGTGGTTGCTCCGGGTCCGACTGCAGCTGCTCCAGCAGAAGGCGGGCGGCCTCGGCACCGAGCTCCTGGTGCGGCACACGGACGCTGGTCAGCGGCGGCTGGAATTCGTCGACAAAGCGCATGTCGTTGAAACCGATCACGGACACGTCCTGTGGGCATGACAGGCCGCGTGCCCGCAGTGTGTGGAGCGCGCCGAGGGCGATGAGATCATTGCCTGCCACGATCGCCGTCACTTCCGGGTGAGCATCCAGCAGCTCTTCGGCGGCCCGCGCGCCGGCCTTCTCCTCGTACGCGGCGCTGGCCACCACCGGAGTCAGCTCGGCAGGCAGAGCATGTGCCTGAGAGGCCTGCCGGAAGGCGCGAGTGCGCACCAGACTGGTGGTCAGTCCCGGCGGACCCGCCAGGTGGGCGATCGCCCTGTGGCCGAGTTCGGCCAGGTGGTCGACGGCCAGCGTTACCCCGGTGGCGTCGTCCCCGCTGACCAGCGGAAACATCGACTTATCGGTGCCGCGGTTCACCAGCACGACTGGGACTCCCGCCTCGAAGGCCCCCTCCAGCAGGGGATGCCGTCGCAGACCGGTGGCGATGATGAACCCGTCGACCTGGCGGTCGACCAATGCCTGGAACTGGGCACGTTCCCGGTCGTCGTCGTTGTCGGTGTTCGACAGCAGAGCCGTGTAGCCCTGAACGCTGAGTACCTCTTCGATCCCTCGGACGATTGGGGGGAAGAGGGGATTGGTCAGGTCCGGCAGGAGCACGCCCACCGTGAACGAGCGGCTGGTGCGCAGGCTTCGGGCGACCGCGTTCGGGGTGTAGCCCAGTTGCCTGGCCGCCTGCTGGACACGCCGGGCCGTGGCCGCCTTCACCCGACTGCTGGTGGCGGGGTTCAGGGCGCGGGAGGCGGTGGCTTTGTGTACCCCCGCCTGGCGCGCCACGTCGGATATCGTCGCGCGGCTGCTCACGCCGGCAGTCTAAGGAAGCCCCAGCCCTCACTGCAACCGTTCGCATACCAGTTGTGGTCCGGCCCAGCGGCAAGATGGGTTCTCCGACCTCTTGACACCGTGTGGTGCACTGCACAACATGGGGCGTCGTGCAACCGATTGCCAAACATCTGGTCGCAACCGCGGTGGTTGCTCCACTGTGCGATCAGGCGACTGTTGTCCAGTCACCTGCCTACCTCTTGATCGGTCGTTCCGCCAGGATCGGGCGGTGCCGCATCCGATTGCAGGAATTGGCCGGTGGGTGTGCCGTTCTCAAGAGATGAGGCAGCATGTCAAACCCGGTCGTAGACCGTCCGCACCGGAATGGATCGGTACCGGGCGCATGGACCTCGAGCTCGCGGGGCGGCCCTGGAACGCCGGACACGGCATGGCCGTGAACAACCGCACCCGCCGATAAGGGCGAACCTCTGCCGCGCGCGGTGTCGCCAAGAGGCACTCGCCGACCACCATCTGGTGCCGGTGACGCTGCGCAACCCTGCTGAAGGGAAGGCGGCCGCGCAGCCCGTCTCCTCGTAACTGCACCACCGGGTCCGCCCAGTTGCGCTGCGGGCCGGCCGGCTCGGCCACCGGTCTGGTTGGTGCGATGACCTCTCCACACGCCACTCACAAGGACGACACATGAAACGCAACGCACGTCGCCGGAACGCCTGGACCGCGGTTGCCGCTGCCTGCGCACTGGCAGCGACCGGCTGCGCCACCTCTGGCTCCGACGGCGCCGGATCAGCCCATGGCCCGCTCGTGATCGGTGCCTCGGTGTCGCTCACCGGGGACTTCTCCGATTCCGGTCAGGCCGTTCAGCGCGGCTACCAGCTGTGGGCCGACTCGGTCAACGCCAAGGGCGGACTGCTCGGCCGCAAGGTGCAGATCAAGATCGTCGATGACTTGTCCAGCCCCACCCAGGTCATCACCAATTACCAGAACCTCATCAACCAGGATCATGTCGGTCTGGTGTTCGGTCCGTTCTCCAGCCTGCTCACCATACCGGCGGCGCAGGTCGCCAGGCGGTACGGATACGCCTTCCTCGAGCCGGCCGGCGGTGGTCCGAAGGTCTTCGAACAGCACCTGAACAACCTTTTCTTCGTTCAGCCGGCGCCCTCCACCCGCTCCGGTGACGTGTTCGCCGACTGGATACTGTCGCTCCCGGCCGACAAGCGGCCGAAGACCGCCGCCTACGCGGAGCTGGACGACCCGTTCGCCGCCCCGGTCGCCGAAAGCGTCCGGGTCAAGTTCGAGGCCGCAGGCATCAAGACCGTCTACAAGCAGGTGTATCCGGCCGAGACCCAGGACCTCTCCCCGGTGATGGCCGGAGTTGCCGCGGTTCACCCGGACGTCCTGGTCGGTGGTACCCAGACCCAGGACGCCTACCAGCAGGTCAAGGCGCTGGTGCAGCTGCACTTCAACCCGAAGTACATGTTCCAGTCGAACGGTGCGAACTCCCCGCAGCAGTTCCCCGACAAGGTGGGTTCCGGCAACACCACGGGCGTCATGTCATCCGGTGACTGGTATCCGGGGTCCACCGCAGAGGGAAGCGCCGGGTTCACCGCCGCGTACATCAAGAAGTACGGCGGCACTCCGCAGAAGATCGACAACACCTCCGCCGAGGCCTACGCCTGCGGTCAGTTGCTGGAAGAGGTCGCCAAGAAGACCGGCAAGCTCGACAACGCCACGATCACCCGGACTCTGCACTCGGGGAGCTGGCCCACTCTGCTCGGGAACCTGGCCTGGAAGGCCGACGGCTCTCCGACCGGCGAGTTCTCCCTCGTCCAGTGGCAGGGCGGTAAGCTCGTGCCCGTCTACCCCGCGGGTGTCGCCCGGGTCGCGCCGGTCTACCCCAAGCCGAACTGGGGCGGGTGACACAGGCCATGCACAGCCTTATCCAGGCCCTCATCCTCGGCGTCCTCACCGCCGGCGTCTATGCGCTCATGGCCTCCGGGCAGACCCTGATCTTCGGCATCATGAAGGTCGTCAATCTGGCGCAGGGAGCGATGGTCATCCTGGGCGCCTACCTGGCCTATCAACTGTTCACCTCTTTCGGCATCGACCCGTTCCTGGCCATCCCGATCACCACTGTCGTGATGTTCGTGCTGGGGGTGGCGGTCGAGGTGTGCTTCCTGCGACCGCTGAAGAGGGAGGACCGCTCCGAACTCAGCCTGCTCGTCACCTTCGCCGTCGCCCTGCTCGTCGAGGGCGTCATGAGCGTGATGTGGAAGACCAACTACCGAAGTGTCAGCACCTCCTACGTCAATGCCAGCTGGACCGTATTCGGCTACCAGATCACCCTGGTGCGGCTGTGGGGCTTCTTGCTCTCGCTCGTGGCCCTCGGCCTTCTGTACCTGCTGCTGAACCGGACGCGTTTCGGCCGGGCCGTGCGCGCCACCGTGCAGAACCCGGACGCCGCCCGTCTGCTCGGCGTCGAGGCCCAGCGCGTGTCCGCCCTCGGCTTCGGGCTCGGGTCGGCAACCGCGGCAGCAGCCGGCTCCGTCTACGGACTGCTGTATCCCTTCAACTCCGGCAGTCACTACGACCTGATCTCGCTGCTGCTGTCCATCGTCCTGCTCGGTGGTCTGGGAAGCGTGGTCGGAGCCGTGGTCGGTGCGGTGATCGTGTCGGTCTCCTCAGCCGTGGTCGCCTCGACGCTCTCACCGTCCTGGTCCGGCATGACGTACTTCGTCATCATCCTCCTCATCCTTCTCCTGAGGCCGCGAGGCCTCTTCGGCACCGCGACCAGGGGGGCCATATGAAAGCGTTCCGTGGCGCAGCACGCGCCACCGTCTTCTTCGCGCTGCTGGCGGCCCTGCCGTCGTTCGATCTGGCGCACTGGGCGCTCAACATGCTGATCTTCACCTTGATGTTCGCGGTGATGTCCAGCGCCTGGAACATCGTCGGCGGGTTCGCCGGCTATCCCTCCCTCGGCCACGCCGCCTTCTTCGGCATCGGCGCCTACGCGGAAGGACTGTGGTTCGCCCACCACTCCGTCACCAGCGGCTACGAGCCGTTCTGGGCGCTGCCGGTGATCGGCCTGCTCGGTGCCGTCCTCGGCCTGCCCATCGCCGCAGTGGCGATGCGCACTCGGGCCGATGTCTTCGCCATCGTCACCATCACGCTTCTGTTCGTCACCCAGACCCTTGCGTTCAACCTGCACGACATCACTGGAGGCGCACAGGGGCTGGCCCTGCCACAGCCGCCCTTCTCGGGAGCCGGCTTCGACCGGCCCTTCTACTACGTCCTGCTGGTGCTGCTCGCGATGGCGATGGCAGTCACGTACGCGATCACGCGCACCAAGGTCGGACTGAGTCTGGTCGTGATACGCGCGGACGAGGACAAGGCTCGCGGTATCGGCGTGCGCACCACCGGAGTCAAGCTGCTGGCCTTCGCCCTCAGCGTCGGCTTCACGGCCATGGTGGGCGCGGTCTGGGGCTACTACGAGGGCTTCATCTACCCGCAGTTCGCCATCGACCCGCTGATCACGATCGCGATCGTCCTGATGACCTTCCTCGGAGGCCGTGCCACCTTGTGGGGCCCGGTCATCGGCGCCTTCATCCTGGAATCCGCCCAGCAGTACCTCGCCTACCAGCTCGGCGGCAGCCAGGTCTACCTCATCGCCTATGCCCTGGTGTTCCTGCTGATCATGCTGCTGCTGCCGCGCGGCATTCTGCCCACCGTCCAGGACTTGATCCGGCGGCGCAGCCGGGCCAGAGCCGTCGACGCCGGCCCGTCCACCCTGCGAACGGCCGTCGGCGCCCCCGTGCCGACGATAGAAGGAGGGCACTTGTGACCGCATTGCTCGAGGTAACCGACGCCACCAAGTCCTTCGGCGGAACGCGGGCGGTCGACTCCTGCTCGTTCGCCGTCCAGCGCGACACCGTCACCGCCCTCATCGGCCCCAACGGGTCGGGCAAGACCACCCTGTTCAACCTGATCACCGGATACCTGCGGCCCGACAGCGGCCAGGTACGGTTCAACGGGCGTGAGGTCACCGGCCTGGACGCCGGTACCCTCTACCGACGCGGCCTGTCCCGCACCTTCCAACAGGCCCGGGTCTTCCCGCAGCTGAGCGTCGAGGAGAACCTGGTGGTCGCCGGCGGCTACAGCTGGCGGCAGCTGCTGACCCGGCGGGTGAGCCGAGCCGACCGGGAGCGGGCGGGCCGGTTGCTGGAGGAGTTCCGGCTGGCACCCGTCGCCGACCTGCTGGCCTCGGAACTCTCCTACGGCCAGCGCAAGTTGCTGGAGTTCGCCGCGGTACTGATGAGCGACCCGGAGCTGGTGCTCCTGGACGAGCCCACCGCGGGCGTCAACCCGGTCATGATCGAGACCATGGAACGCCACATCCGGCAACGGCACGCGGCCGGAGTCACGTTCCTCATCGTCGAGCACGACATGACCTTCGTCATGCGACTGTGCGACCCGGTCATCGTGCTCGACCAGGGAAAGCGGATCTTCACCGGCACACCCGGCGAGGTCCAAACCAATTCTCTCGTCCTCGACGCCTACCTGGGGAGCTGACCATGGCCCCGATCCTCACTCTGGACGCCGTTGTGGCCGGATACGGTGCCGGCGACATCCTCAAGGGCGTGCACCTGACCGTCGAACCCGGCACGGTCACCTGCCTGATCGGTCCCAACGGGGCAGGGAAGTCAACCGTTTTGAAGACCATCAGCGGGCTGCTGCGGCCGAAAGGGGGCACCGTCGCCTTCCGCGGCAAACCCCTGGGCAAGCTCTCGCCCAGGGAACGGCTGAGGCTCGGTATCGTCCACGTTCCCCAGGACCGCAGCCTGTTCCCGGCGATGAGCGTGTGGGACAACCTCCTCATGGGCGGCTACACGCTCAAGGACCACAAGGTGGTGCAGTCCCGCATCGAACGTGCCGTCGAGGCCTTTCCCATCTGCACCAAACGGGCGCGGGAGCAGGCCGGTTCCCTCTCCGGCGGAGAGCAGAAGCAGGTCGAACTCGCCCGGACCCTGATCCTCGACCCCGCGCTCATCCTTCTCGACGAGCCCTCCATCGGCCTGGACCCCAAATCCCGGCAGCAGGTCTTCACCAGCATCCGGCAACTCGCCACCGACGGCCGCACCGTGCTCCTTGTCGAGCAGAACGCACGCTCCGGTCTGGCCGCCTCCGACGTCGGGGCCGTCCTTGAAGCAGGCCGGGTCCGCCTCGTCGCCAGTGGTGCCGAACTGCTGGACGATCCCGAGGTGGCCCGCCTCTACCTGGGAGCCGCGCAGCGATAGGTGCCACGCCAACGGCCCCTTACCCGCAAGCCCTGCCCACGGACACCGACCGCGGGCAGGGCAGCGGCCGTTCCCGGGCCGCCACCCGTGGTGGCGGCCTGGGAGCTGCGATCCCCTTGCTCTCTTTGGCTTCCTCGCCCTTTTGGCGTCGCTGTCCCCGCCTGCCTTCGCCATTCCCCAACGTCCCCTCGTCGAGAAGTGCTTGGTGCCCGGCAGGGGCGAACAGCCCCGCTATTCCCCGTTTGCCAGACCCCTGTTGTGCAGGATTGCACAACAGGGGTCTGTCGGTTGCCCGCCGGCATGAGGCGGGCGTCAAATGGCCAGGGCCGGAAACGCAGCCGCTGCTCGGGAGCGGCTTTCGTTGAGTGAACAGGCCGGCTTCCGGGTTTGCCCGGACCCCAGCTCACTGCCCGCCCCCCACCAAGGCCGCCGCACTTTTGGCGGTCTCTCGGCTCATCGACCTGTCTGCCCTTGGTATGAGAGGGAGTTCACCGTGACACCAGCCATCCGACGCAATCTGGCCTCCAGCGCCTGCATCCTGGCGACGCTGTTGACTGCCAGCTGCTCAACAAATCCGGCAACGGGCGCCGCAGGAGCCGGCAGCGGTTCCCATCAGCCGCTCCGGATCGGCATTTCGCTGTCCATGACCGGAGACTTCGGCGACACCGCGCGAGCAGCGAAGCGCGGTTACCAACTCTGGGCCGATCAGGTCAACAAGTCCGGCGGGATCCTCGGACGCCAGGTACAGCTGAAGATCGTCGACGACGCGAGCAGCAGCACCCAGGTGGTGACCAACTACCAGAATCTCATCAGCAGGGATCACGTCGATCTCGTGTTCGGACCGGTGTCGAGCCTGCTGACCGTGCCCGCGGCTCGGGTGGCCGCCCGGTACGGATACGCCTTCATCGAATCGGCGGGGGGCGCACCCACTGTCTTCGCGCTGCATCTGCACAACCTCTTCCTCGCCCAGCCGTCACCCGTGGCGGAACTCGGCGTGAGTTTCTGCGACTACATACTGTCGCTGCCGGCCGACCGGCGACCCAGGACCGTCGCGTACTCCAGTGTCGACAACCCGTTCGCCACCTCGGTCGTGGATACGATGCGCCGGCGGTTGCAGGCCGCGGGCATCACGACCGTGTTGAACCAGACCTACCCCAGCGAACAAGCCGACGTCGGGCCCACCGTGTCACGGATCGTTGCCACCCGCCCGGACATGGTGATCGCGGGCACGCAGGGCGAGGACGCCTACGAGACGGTGCGGGCGATGATCCAGCAGCGTTTCAACCCCAAGTGGCTGTTCATGCCGAACGACGCGAACGACCCGGTCAACTTCCCCGACAAAGCCGGGAAGGGCAATGTCGCCGGGATATTCACCTCGAACGACTGGTCACCTCTGGTGAACCGCACCGGAAACCAGCAGTTCGTCAAGGAGTACCTCGCCAAATTCGGCGGATCCGCGGACACCATCGACGCCAGCTCGGCCGAGGCGTATGCGGCCGGACAGATCCTGCAGGCGGTCACCGAGAAGACCGGGAAGGCCGACAACACCACGATCATCTCGGCCCTGCACTCCATGACCGTCCAGACCGTCGAGGGCAGCCTCAGCTGGGACAGCGACGGAGCGACCAGCGGGCACGACAACATGCTCGAGGAATGGACCAACGGCCGGCTGCTTCCCGTCTATCCGAGCAATACCGCCGTACATGCGCCCCTGATCCCCAAGCCCGCGTGGGGAGGCTGACCTGCCATGCACACGCTGATCCAGGCATTGCTTCTCGGGATACTGACCGGTGGAGTGTACGCGCTGATGTCCACCGGGCAGACGCTCGTGTTCGGTGTCATGCGCGTCGTGAACGTCGCCCAGGGCATCTTCGTGATGCTCTCCGCCTACCTCAGCTACACCCTGCACACGCACTTCGGCATCGACCCGCTGGCGACCATCCTGCTGGTGATACCCGCGATGTTTGTCGTCGGGGTCTCCGTCCAGATCCTGTTCATCAAGCCGGTCAAGCGACGCAAGGCCGAGGTCAGTTTCGAGCAGACCTTGCTGATCATGTTCGGGGTGGCGATCGGTATCGAAGGAATCCTCGACTTGATCTACGGTGCCGACTACCGGTCCATCCACACCAGTTACGCCAACGCCTCGTGGGAGGTCGGCGGGTACACGGTGTCGGTGGTTCGTGTGCTGGCCTTCGGCGTCGCCGCGGTACTGCTGTCCGGACTGTGGCTGTTGCTGCGGAAGACGCGGTTCGGCCGCTCGCTGCGGGCCACGGTGCAAAACCCGGTCGCGGCGAAGCTGCTCGGGGTCGAAGCCGAACGCGTCGGGGCACTGGGGATGGGCGTGGGCGTCGCGCTGGCCGGCGGTGCCGGCGCGGTGTACGGGATGCTGTACCCCTTCAACGCGAACAGCTCCTACGACCTGATCTCCCGGCTGCTCTCGATCACTGTTCTGGGAGGTCTGGGCAGTCTGCCCGGCGCCGTCCTCGCCTCGGTTGCCTTCGGCGTGGTCGAAGCGGTCGTGGCGGCGACCATCAGCCCCGTGTGGGCACCGTTCACGTTCTTGGCCGTACTCTTCGTGGTGGTGCTGGTCCGCCCCCAAGGGCTGTTCGGCACAGTCGAGCGAGGTGCGCTGTGACGTTCGATCGGCTTTCACGGACACCGGCTTTCCGGCTCGGCCTGCCGCTGCTGATCTGCGCCTGCTTCCCCCTGCTGGTGCACACCTCGTGGATACTCAACCTCGGTGTTCTCACCATCATGTACGCCGCGCTGGGGTCGTCGTGGAATCTGCTCGGCGGCTTCACCGGCTACATATCGCTGGGCCACGCCGCGTTCTTCGGCTTCGGCGCCTACTCCCTGGCGCTGCTCGGCGGACCCGACAGGGCGGCACTCGCAGGGTACGGGCCATTCCTCCTGGTGCCGCTGATCGCGGTCGCGGCGGCCGTCATGGCCGCGCCCATCGGCTGGGTCGTCCTGCGGGCCCGCCATGTGGCCTTCGCGATCGTCACCATCACGTTCTTGTTCATGGCTCAAGCCCTGGCGTTCAACCTCACCGGCGTGACACACGGGTCCGCCGGGCTGACAGCCGCCGTGGCGCCGTTCGCTCCCGATGGTTACGAGGCGCCCTTCTACTTCGCCATGCTGGTGATCCTCGCGGTGGCCGTCACCCTGTTCGAGGTCACCCGCCGTGCCCCGCTCGGACTCGCACTGACCGCGGTGCGCGAGGACGAGGACAAGGCCCGTGGCGTAGGTGTGCCCACCACGGCGATCAAGGTCATGATGTATTGCGTCAGCGTCAGCCTGACCGCCGCTGCAGGCGCGGTGTGGGCGTACTACATCTCCTTCATCCTCCCGCAGTATGCGGTCGATCCGCTGCTGATGGTCGGAACGGTGCTGATGGTCTTCCTCGGAGGCAAGGGAACCCTGTGGGGACCCACGATCGGAGCGCTGGCCATCGCACCCGTCCAGGAGTACCTGGCCTACTCGGTCGGCGCGAGCCAGTTCTACCTGGTCGGCTATGCGGCCTTGTTCCTCGCCGTCATCCTGCTGCTTCCCCGGGGCATCCTGCCCACCGTGGGCGAGTGGCTGCGCCGTCGACGCGGAACTCGCCGTGAACCGTGGCCGGCCGAGGCTGCATCCCCGCAGACGCCCACGCCGGACGGCACCCCTGTGTGACGCTGGCGCGAGGCGGGGGAAGGCGGGTTCTGATTACGGCGGGTCCAGCGGCCGGTGAACGAGTACGTCCTTGGGCGGGGCAGCCGCCCCGCCCAGGGATCTCAGGTGACCTGACGTGGTGCGTCCGCCCGGGGGCCCAGGGTGTGGATTATGCAGTCGGTGAGCGCCGAGGTCAGCCCGGGGCCCGTGGCGCTCAGGTCCGGTTCGAAGCCCTCGTACCTGTAGGAGGGCTGGAAGGTTCCCACGTGGATGCGGCCGTCCCGCAGCATCTCGGCCTGGGCCGCGGCTCGCGGGTCCGGCGAGGAGCTGAGCGCATCACCTGTCCCGCGTGTTCCAGCGCCTCCAGCACGCCCTCGACGTCCTTGGGCAGCGTGACGGGACCACCGGCGTACGGCTCCGCCGACTGAGCCCGCCTCGGCACGCGCGGGACAGATCCCAGGACATCGGCGCGACGTGCCGCTACTCAGAGGGGTTTGGAGCTGCTGCCGCTGAAGTGCACTCAAGGTTGTTCTGGTGAGCGGGAGTGAGTGCCGGTGGCCTTGGCGTGGCGCGTCCCTGGGTCGTGGTGCCCCGCCTTTCGAACGGGAACTGGCGTTCTTGCATCGAATGCGTGACCTTTGCGGGCGGTGCTCGTTGGATGCGGTGACGGATCTTCGGGGCGGGGGTGAAGTGGGTGGGCGGGCTGAGGACACTGGCGGAGCCGTTCGTTGCGTCCGGCCCCAGTGGTGTGGCGGTCCGTGCCCGGCTCAAGCATCTGACGCCCGGGGATGAGGAGGTGCTGCGCCTGGTCGGCGCGCATCTGGGCGCGCTCGTCTCGAAGGACCTCAAGGCGCGCTGCCGGGATGGTCTGGAACACTCCGCGGACACGTGGGCGGCACGCAAACGGGAGCTGACGCCGCTCTCGTCGTCGCGTTGGGCGGGCAGCATCACCAAGGCGTCGCACGACCAGTGGGCGCTGGCCCGCCGTGGCCAGCTGGCGCACATCCAGGACCTGGAAGCGGGCATCCGCACCATCGGGCATCGGCTGTCGATGCCCATCGGGGAGAAGGGCTCCAAGAAGGTGCCCGGGGGTTATCGGTCGCGGCAGGAGTGGCACGCCAAGACGCGCCGTCTGCATGTGCTGGAGGACCGGCTGGCCGCCGGGCGGGCCGATCGTGACGCCGGGCGCGTGCGTGTCGTGCGCGGCGGCAAGCAATTGGCCCGCACCCGGCACCATCTCGAAGCCGCGCAGCTTACCGAGGCCGGGTGGCGCCAGCGGTGGGAGGCTGAGCGCTGGTTCTGCCAGGCCGACGGAGAGTCCGGGAAGCGGTACGGGAACGAGACGATCCGGGTCAGTCCCGAGGGCGAGGTGAGCATCAAGCTCCCCGCCCCGCTCTCGTATCTGGCGAACGCTCCGCATGGACGGTACGTCCTCGCGTGCAGGGTGCGGTTTGCGCACCGGGGTGCCGAGTGGGCCGACCGCGTCGAGGCCAACCGGGCGGTGGCCTACCGCATCCGCCTGGACGTAGGCCGGGACCGCTGGTACCTGACTGCCTCGTGGCAGATCCCACCCAGCCAGACCATCCCGCTGGCCGCCGCGCTTGCGCAGGGCGTGATCGGCATCGACATGAATGCCGACCACCTCGCAGCCTGGCGCCTGGATGCCTGCGGAAATCCGACCGGCACCCCTCGCCGCTTCTTCTACGACCTGTCCGGCAGCGCCGATCACCGTGACGCCCAGGTCCGCCACGCCCTGTCCCGGCTGCTGAACTGGGCCAAAACCTGTGGTGTGAAGGCGATCGCCATCGAGGACCTGGACTTCGGTGCGGAGAAGACCCGCGAGAAACACGGACGCAAGAAGCGGTTCCGGCGCCTCATCTCCGGCATACCCACGAGCAGGCTGCGCGCCCGGCTGACCTCCATGGCCGACCACACCGGCATCGCGGTCATTGCCGTGGACCCGGCCTACACCAGCCGCTGGGGCGCCCAGCACTGGCAAAAACCCCTCACCTCGAAAACCAGGAAGACCACTCGCCACGACGCTGCCGCCGTGGCGATCGGAAGGCGCGCCCAGGGATATCCGATCCGGCGACGGACGACACCGCCCCACGACGACCGGAGTGATCGGCGTGGGCATCGGACCGTCCAGGCCCGACCGGGCATCCCCGGGCGTGAGGGAACCCGCCCCCGCGTCCCCGGACCACGGACACGATCCGTGCATGCCGGACGCGGAGCGAACGCGGGAGACCAGAACACCCAACACCGTTCGGGGCGTTCGGCTGAGCACGAATCCTGGCAACAGGACTCACTCCCGCTCAGTCTCTAGGAACGGTCGGCCTCCTCGGCATAGTGATGCCTCATCCATGTAGTTCATCGTTCAACTTCGTGTATGAAAATATGTTCACCATCGCCAATGTCAAGGCCGCGCCCAGCCCGGATCTGCTGACTCCCGAGAGCTCGGTGATGCTGTTCGTCGATCACCAGCCGCAGATGTTCTTCGGCTCCAGCAGCGGCGACCGCACCGCGATCATCAACGCCACCGTGGGCCTGGCGAAGGCGGCCAAGGCGTTCGACGTCCCGGCGGTGCTGACCACCGTGGCCGCCGAGTCGTTCTCGGGCCCGATCCTGCCGCAGCTGGCCGAGGTCTTCCCGGGTCAGGAGATCATCGACCGGACCACGATGAACGCCTGGGAGGACAACGCAGTCGTCGAGGCGATCAAGGCCACCGGCCGCCGGAAGATCATCATCTCGGGCCTGTGGACCGAGGTGTGCATCGTGCTCCCGGTGCTGTCCGCGCTCGGGCAGGGCTACGAGGTGTACGTGGTGGCCGACGCCTCCGGCGGCGTCACCCCGGAGGCACACGAGCACGCCGTCGAGCGGATGGTCAATGCCGGTGCGGTGCCGGTGACCTGGATCCAGGTCCTGCTCGAGCTGCAGCGCGACTGGGCCCGTGCCGAGACCTACCTGCCCGTCATGGACATCGTCAAGGAGCACGGCGGCGCCTACGCCCAGTCCGTCATTGGCGCCCACGCCGCGGGCTGACCACCGGCCCGCCGGCCCGAGGGCACCCCGCCCCGGACCGGCGCCGGTCCGCTGACCTCGATGTGCACGGCGTTCGAGGGTGGCAGCGGCAGAAACGCCAACCGCCGCGCGGGTAGGCGCGGAACTGCACGTGCATGACGGTTCGTTGGGTGGCCCCGGGAGGTACTGCCGTGTGCGGGACCGAGCACGGTGAGCGGCCTCATCGGTGCGGTCAACTATCTGGGACCGGGCCATGTCTTCACCGCGAACATGACCGGCAACGTGGTCATCATCGGCTTCGCCGCCGTCGGCGTCCCCGGCGTCCCCGGCTTCTCAGTGCTCGGCTCGCTGGTGTCGCTGGCGGCCTTCCTGCTGGGAGCGGATCGCCGCCGGCTGCAAACCGTGCTGCGCCCGTGTACTTCGCCGTGCTGACTGCACTTCGACCATCGCGGGCGGGAGTCATGACGGTCGCGGTCACGGTGAAGTGGCACAACGGGCTCTGGGTGCAGAACGACGGCTACGAGTACCCGCTCGTCCTGATCGTCCTGCCGGCCGTGCTCACGCTCACCGGACCCGGCCGTTGGCCAGTCGACCAGGCCCTCGGGCTGCTCCCCTGGGCACCCTGGTGGGCGGCCGCGGCCGCCGGCTTCGGCATCGCCGGCGGGCTGATGACCCGCGCCCTCCTGGGACGGCCGGGCCTTCACCACTGAGTGATCGGGAACGTCCGCGCTGCCAGGAAGGTGAGAGTGCCATGGGGACCGAAACGAGGGGCCATCAGAGCGCGGTATCACCGTCGCCGACCGACGGTGGTGACGGCCGAGGCGTCGACCAGAGCATCGATCGTGACCTGCTCGACTGGTGGATGCTGGTGATGCAGGGTTTCTACGCCCCCCAGGACGCTCTCGTGAGCGAGGTTGCCGAGCGCTTCGACCTCGGTCGAGGCCTCGCCGATGTAGTGGTGCGCTTGCTCGCTGCCTCCCAGCACCGGATGCCGATGTCACGCCTGGCGCAGGAGGCAGGCGTGTACAGCGGCGGGTTCACCAAGCTCGCCGACCGGCTTTGCGTGGCCGGTCTGGCCCGGCGTGTGGCGTGCGAGGCCGACCGGCGCGTCGCCTACCTGGAACTGACCGGCCGGGGCGAGGACACTGCCCGGGCCATCTCGCGGACGGTGGCACAGATCCTGCGCGCTCGCGTCCTCACTCCCCTCGGACGCGACCGGGCGGCCAAGCTTGCCGATGCCATGCGTGAACTGCGCGACGCCAACGACGACGCCGGGAAGTAACGACGTACCAGGGCGTCCGAGTCATCACGCCGGCCACATCGGCGGCCGGGGAGCAAGTGTCGGCCAAGCAACCTCCCCACGGCCGACGGCTATTGCGTACGACCAGCCGTCAGTACCTGCGACGTCGGGGAATCCGGCACACCAAGGAGGGGCAACGCCGTCCGGCATCGCCCTTAACGCCTCCCGACCACAGGAGGCAGCAGTGCGGGAGGCTCAGGGCGGCTGCGATCCGTTTCATGAGCGGAAGATCGTCGCTGGTCACGATCTTGCGGATCAAGGCGATGCGATGGTGCTGGGTCGTCAAGGCCGGGAACGGCAGCGTTCGCGGCCTGATTCGGTCCATGAGCGCGTCCGGCGGGTGCCGGACGAACACCGCGCGGCCATGGTGGACGAGCGCACGGCGGGGGACTCGGCCTCGTTCCGGGATGTCAATCCCGGTGTGGCCGCTTGTGCAGATCTGCACGGTCGATTGACCCGGTGTCATGGGCGAACCTAGCGTGCGCGTGCCGACCATCCGCGCCCCGGCGCCGGCCTGACGGCGCAAGACGTCACGGTCGTCGGCGGACTCGACCCGACAGGAGACACCAGTGACCATCAGTGCGGCACCCAACCCGGCCCACGACTTGCAGGGCCGGCTCTCGGTCACCCCGTACATCCCGGCGCCGGGCCACACCGCCGTCGATTTCGAGACCCGCGTCGACTTCGACCGGTTGCGGGCGTACCGGCTCGCCCGGGCACGCGCCGCGCTGGAGGCATCCGACCTTGGCGCGCTGCTGGTATTTGACGTGAACAACATCCGCTATCTGACGAACACCGTCATCGGTGAGTGGTCGCGTGACAAGATGACCCGCTACGCATTGCTCACCCGGGGCGGCGAGCCGGTGGTGTGGGACTTCGGGTCCGCGGCCCGGCACCATCAGCTGTACGCGCCGTGGCTGGCGCCGGGCAACTCCCGAGCGGGGCTGCTCGGGCTGCGTGGGGCGATCGCGCCGGAGGCCGGGCTGATGGAGCGAGCCGTCGCAGAGATCAAGGACCTGCTGGTGCAGGCAGGGGTGGCTGGCGGGCCGGTCGGCATCGACATCATGGAGCCGCCGTTCCTGTTCGAGTTGCAGCGCGCCGGCATCCGGGTGGCCGACGGCCAGCAGGTCATGCTCGACGCGCGGCAGATCAAGAACGTCGACGAGATCCTGCTGCTCAGCCAGTCCGCGGCGATGGTGGACGGCGCCTACCAGCAGATCGCCGACGCCCTCAAGCCGGGCATCCGCGAGAACGACATCGTTGGGCTGGCGCACAAGTACCTCTACGAGCAGGGCTCCGACGACGTGGAGGCGATCAACGCGGTCTCCGGGGAGCGCTGCAACCCGCACCCGCACAACTTCACCGACCGGCTGATCCGCCCCGGCGACACCTGTTTCTTCGACATCATCCAGTCGTACAACGGCTACCGCACCTGCTACTACCGCACCCTCAACGTCGGCTCCGCCACCCCCAGCCAGCGCGACGCCTACACCAAAGCCCGTGAGTGGATCGACGCCGCCATCGAGCTGGTACGCCCCGGGCAGACGACGGACACCATCGCCCGCGCCTGGCCGAAGGCGACCGAGTTCGGCTTCGCCACCGAGATGGACTGCTTCGGCCTCCAGTTCGGCCACGGCCTGGGCCTCGGCCTGCACGAACGGCCCATCATCAGCCGCCTCACCTCCCTCGAGAACCCTGTGGAGATCGAGGAAGGCATGGTGTTCGCCCTCGAGACGTACTGCCCCGCCTCCGACGGCTTCTCGGCCGCCCGCATTGAGGAGGAGGTCGTCGTCACCGCCGACGGCGCCAAGGTCCTGACCCTGTTCCCGGCCCAGGACCTGTTCGTCGCCAACCCTTACTGACGGGGCGCCAACCGGCACAAGTCGGGGTGGGATCTGTCTCTCACCCGCCCGCCCACAACGCGCCTTGTGGCGTGGTCTGTTGCCGGATACGGCCGTATCCGCCCTCGACCGGGCACTCCTGTCGCCTGTCTCTCACAGGACCGAAATTCGAACTCTGGTATACGTCGTGAACGATACATACCATGGCGGGGTGAACGAGATCCTGGCCAATACCGTGCTGTTTGCCGGGCTGCGTCCGGATGCGGCCCTCACCTTGGAGACGGTGGCGCAGCGGCGGCATCTCGAGCGCGGCGGGGTCGTGTTCCGGCTCGGCGATCTCGGCACTTCGATGTATGTGATCACCCGAGGCAAGATAGGGATGACCCGCCCCGCCGGCGCGGACCGCGACAGTCTCCTGGCCGTACTGGGCCCTGGCGACCTCCTCGGCGAGCTCACCCTGTTCGACCCGGCGCCGCGCAGAGCCACGGCGACCGCCCTGACCGACCTCGAACTGGTCGAGTTCACGGCGTCGGCCGTACGCCGCTGGCTGCAGGAGGAGCCCGACGTGGCATGGCACTTCCTGCAATTGCTCGCTCGTCGGGTTCGGCGCGTCAACGACGCCGTGGAAAATCTCCTGCACGGCCACATCCCGCTCCGCGTCGCCCGCATGCTCCTCGACCTGGCCACGAAGTTCGGCACCCCGACACTCGAAGGCATCCGCGTCGACCACGGCCTCACCCAGGAACAACTCGCACACTGCGTTGGGGCATCACGCGAGAGCGTCAACAAGTCCCTGTCCGAACTCGCCAACCGAGGCGTCGTCCGCCTTGAACTCCGCAGCCTGGTCATCCTCGACATCGCCAAACTGACCCACAAGGCGCGCGCATGACCTTGCCCGGCCGAACCGAGCCGCTTCGAGCAGGTCACCAGGCGAGCACTGACGGGCTGTCACGGATCCGGCTTTCTCGGTGATCGATCCGAGGAACCGGATTCTGGTTCGGGCACGGACGCCGCAGGACACGGCCGTCTGCCACGGCTGCGGGGCCCCGGCAGCTCGTGTGCACGGCTGTCGCCGACGGACTGATGGTGCGTTCGATGTGCCTGACCAGTCCGTCTCGGCCGTTTCGGCGCCCTGTCCGCGGGGCGCGTCGATGAGATCATGAAGACTCAGGCGAGGGCGTCGAACCCCGCGTAGCCACGGCGGTAGTACACGAGCGGCGATCCCGAGGGGTCGGAATCTCCTGCGACGATCAGCCCGATGACGATCTCGTGGTCGCCGGCGGGGACGACCTGGTACAGCTCGCAGATCGCATGCGCTGTCGTGCCCGTGGTCAGGACCGGCAGCCCGCCCGGCCCCGGCCGCCAGTCGACGTCGGTGAACTTGTCACCGCCGGAGGTCGCGAACCGGTTCGAGATCGCGTCCGAGCCGGACGCCAGCACGTTGACGCAGAAGCTCTGCCGCTGCTTGATCGCCCCCAGCGTCTGCGAGCCCTTCCCGATGCAAGTGAGCACGAGAGGCGGCTCGCACGACAGGCTGCACACGGCCCCCGACGTCATGCCGACCGGTGCGCCGTCCGCCGTCAGCGTGGTGACGACGGTAACGCCCGTCGGAAGTGCGGCGGCCAGCGACCGGAAATGGTCAGCTTCAATTCCGTAGCCCGCCAGATTGACCACTGGTGACATCGACATGCAATCGGTGAACCCCGTACTCATTCGGACTCCTCGAATGTCAGGGCAGGGACGTATCGCCGGTTCAGCGAAGCAGGGAACACACGCCCGGCACAATCGTCTGTGCAGAATCAGACACGGTCGGTTTCGTAGCCGTTGTCCGCGAACAGTGCCAACGCGCTGTCACCAGGTACACCGTCACCGGCTGCCGGCCCGATCGGGATCCACTGTGGACAACCACCTGCCCCCTCCCGCAACCATGACCCGTGGCCGGCAAACGAGAACCGCGCGGGCCGGAGGCGGAGGTGCCTTCAACAATTCACGCTGCGCGGCATCGGGTCAAGACATTCGTCGGCTGCCACGAAGTGCAGGATTCCACAGGAAGGTTCATTGACCCGTGCGGTCGCCGTCGGCTTTTATTCGGCGTTATTACAGGCTCATTCCCGTGCGGTGACGATCAGTCATTCCGTCGGGTACTCGCCAGCGCAGCTGTCAGTGCGGACCGTTGCGATCGGGGGCTGTTGAGGCCCCGCACCCGTCACTACAGCGACAGTGAAGGGAAGGTGCATCGTCGATGACAAGACGAGCACATATGTGTCGGTCGAGCCGACTCGCTCGATGTGTGTACGTCATTATGGCCGCCGTCTCGGCGTCGGCTCTGGTGTCCTGCTCCGGTTCTCCGGGGCCGACGCCGGCCGCGTCCGGCGGTGGAACCCGGACCGCGGCCGGTGGGGTCGCGTCGACGATCACGGTCGACGCGCCGCCGAACGCCTCCAGCGCCGCCGCGGCGTACGGTGCGTCGTCCGGGACGTTCGAACAGGCGGGCATCAAGGTCGCCCTGCACACCCACCAGGGCGCCCAGTCCACGATCGTCGGGCTGATGTCCGGCGCGTACCCGGTCGTGTGGGCGACCGTGCCTGACATCCTCGCCGCCCAGGCAAAGGGCCTGCCGATCTCGATCGTCGCCCTCGGTGACCAGGGGGCGCCAGGTCAGATCCGGGTGCTCAGCCGGTCCGACTCGGGGATCACCAAGCCGGCCGACCTGGTCGGCAAGAAGGTCGCCATCCCATCGCCGACCTCCTCCTGCGCCCTCGCCATCCCGAACCTGCTCAAGGCCGTCGGCGTCGATGCCAAGAAGGTCCAGTTCGTGACGGTGCCCCAGGTCGACCACGAGAGCACCCTGCAGAACAAGGTCACCGACGCGGTGTGCACGCCCGAGCCGTTCCAGAGCGAGATCAAGCTGCACCTCAAGACCAACGTGGTGCTGGACGTCTTCACCGGCGGCAACAAGGACATGCTGATCGGGGCGTACGTCGCCACCAACGCGTACGTGCAGAAGAACCCGGAGGCGGTCACAGCCTTCCGTGACGGTCTCACCGCCGCCAACCAGAAGGCGGACGCGGACCAGAGCGTCGTCCGGGCGCTGATCCCCAAGTACAGCGGCGTCACCGATGAACTGGCGAAGAGCATCACGCTGCCGACGTACATCCCAAACGTGACGGACACGGCCGCGTTGCAGTCCCTGGCCGACCTCATGGTGGACAACGGTCTGCTCACCGCCAAGATCGACGCCGGTAAGTCGTTCGCCGCGCCGGCCCCGTCCGGGAGCTGACCGGGTCATGTTCACCAGGAATCCGACCAGCCCGGGGACGGTTGGGCAGCGGGCCCGTACGGAGGCCGGAGAGGGCGGCACCGGCACGGCCCGGAGCATTGCGGCGGTCTCGGCGGCCTCGGCGGCGGCGCTACGGCGCCCGGGCCGGCCCGCCCGATACGCGCGGGCGGCGGCGCGCAGCGCCTTCGTCCGCGGGCTGGTCGGCCTGCTCGCGATCTGCCTCGCCGACCAGCTGGTGAGCTGGTGCGGCCTTGTCGAACCGCGCTATCTGCCGCCGGCCACCACGATCGTGGCCCGGCTCGGCGAGCTGCTCACCGCGTCGCCCTTCCTGTCCGACATCGGGTACACGCTCGCCTCGGCCGGGCTCGCGATGCTGGTGGCCGCGCCGATGGCGGTGGTCTGCGGATTGCTGCTGGGGCTGTTCCCCATGGCCCTGCGGGCCACCCGGGTGGTGATCGACGTGCTGCGACCGCTGCCGGCGGTGGCGATCATCCCGCTGCTGACGCTCACGGTCGGGCTCGGGCAGACGAGTGTGGTCCTCGCGGTCGCCGTCGCGGTCTTCTGGCCGATCCTGCTCAACACCGTGCACGGTGTACAGGACGTGGACGGGGTCGCTCTGCAGACGGCCGGCCTGTTCGGGGCGAAGTGGCCACGCCGGGTGTGCACCGTCGTCATCCCGTCCGCGGCGCCGGCCATCGGCTCCGGGGTGCGCATCGCGGTCAGCCTGGCCCTGGTGGTCACCGTCGCCGCCGAACTGATCATCGGTACGACCCAGGGGATCGGCGCGTTCATTCTCGACTCCAGCCGCGGCGGCTTCCACGCCGATCTCGTGTACGCCTCGGTGGCGGTCGCCGGACTGCTCGGCCTGGCCGTGAACTCCGCGGCCACCGCGATCGAGCGGCGCGCGTTCCCATGGCACGGACGGGAGGGAACGTCATGATTACGACGACAGCCGGCCTGATCCGGCGGCCGGGACTCCGGCGGCCGGGACGCCAGGTCCGTCTGCTGGCCAGGCTGGGCAAGGGCGCCGTGGTGCGGTTCGGAGTACTCGTCCTGCTGCTGCTCGCCTGGCAGTGGGCGACGCGCAACGCCGGCAACCTGTTCTTCCCGTCGCCGACCGAGATCCTCGACCGGATCCTCGCCGACTGGTTCTCCGGCCCGCCCACGCACCTGTTCGTGACCTCGGCCTTCATGGCCGATGTCGCGCCGAGCGTGGGCCGGACACTGGCGGGCTGGCTGCTCGGGTCACTGATCGGCGTAGTGGTCGGGGTCCTCGCGGGCTCCGCACGGACCGCGCGTCAGATCATCGACCCGCCGGCGCAGTTCCTGCGGGCGCTGCCCACCCCGGCGGTTGTACCGGTCTTCCTCCTGCTGTTCGGGGCATCCACGGGCATGCGCGTGGCACTGATCGCGTTCGGCTGCGTCTGGCCGGTCCTGCTCAACACGATGACCGCGGCGGCCTCCGTCGATCCACGGCTGCGGCTCACCGCGCGGGCTCTGCGCCTGAGCCGGTGGCGCCGGTTGGCGCAGGTGGCACTGCCCTCGAGCGCGCCGGCCATCGCGGCCGGGATGCGCATCGGGATCGCCCTCGCGCTGATCCTCATGGTGCTCTCGGAGTGGGTGGTGGCCACCAGCGGCCTCGGCTTCAACCTCATCACCGCCCAGCAGCACTTCGACATGACGGGAATGTGGGCCGCCATGGCGCTGCTCGCCATCGTCGGCTACCTGATCAACACCGTCTTCCTCTCCGTCGAGAGCCGGCTCCTGCACTGGCACAAGGGGGTTCGAGGCAAGTGACCGACGCGCAAACGACCCAGACGGCGATGATCGACGTACGCGGGCTGTCGCACACGTACGTCGCCAAGGGCGTGACGCACCAAGCGATCGCCGACGTGTCCTTCACGATCTCCCCCGGGGAACTCGTGTCGATCGTCGGGCCGTCCGGCACCGGCAAGTCGACCCTGCTGCTCTGTGTCGCCGGCCTGCTCAAGCCCACCTCGGGCGAGATGAGCGTGCTGGGGGCGCCCGTGCGGGGAGTGCCCCGTGACCTGGCGATCGTGTTCCAGGACTACAGCCGCTCGCTGTTCCCGTGGCTGCGGGTGGGCGCCAACATCGAGTTTCCGCTGAAGGCGACGCATGTGCCGCGCGCCGAGCGCAGGGCGCGGGTCCAGGAGTCCCTGGAGGCGGTGGGCCTGGCCGACGCCTGGAACCGCTACCCCTGGCAGCTGTCCGGCGGCATGCAGCAGCGGGTCGCCATCGCCCGCGCCCTGGCGTGCCGCCCCAAGGTCCTGCTCATGGACGAACCGTTCGCCAGCGTCGACGCGCAGACCCGGGCCGACCTGGAGGACCTCACCCTGGCGGTGCGCGACCTGTTCGGCGTCACGGTCCTGTTCGTCACCCACGACGTCGACGAGAGTGTCTACATCTCCGATCGGGTGATCGCGCTGACCAGACCACCCGCGACCGTCGCGGACGACATCCCGGTGGCGCTGCCGACGCCTCGCGACCAGATCGCCACCAGGGCCACGGCCGACTTCGTCAAGCTCCGCACGGAGGTGGCGAACCATCTGCGCCACCCGGATTCCCAGGAGCCACCGCCACAAGGCCCGCCGCCGTCCGATCCCGTATCCATTGGATCCAAGGAGTAGATCGTCATGCGTTTCTCGGTATACCTGAACGCCCAGTCCCCGGGGCCCGACCACGACCTCGACGTGATCGACGCGGTCACGGCGCAGGCGATCCTCGCCGACCGCAGCGGATTCGCCGGCGTGTGCCTCACCGAGCACCACTTCACCGGCTACAACACCTACGGCAACCCGTTCACGTTCGGGGCGTACCTGGCGCCTCAGCTGACGAACGCTCATGTGGTGCTGTCGGTCGCGGTCCCGGCACTGTGGAACCCGATGAACTTCGCCGAGGCGTGCAACACCCTCGACATCCTCACCCGGGGCCGGTGCATCATCGGCGTCGGCACGGGCGGGTCCCCGCAGGAGTACAAGGGTCTTGGCCGGGACCCGGCGCAGCGCGGCGCGCTCATGGACGAGGTCATCCAGATCGCGGAGCAGGCCAGCCGCAAGACTCTGGACGACCCGGACCTGGAGTATGCCACGCCGCACTCCAAGGGCGTGCTGACCCGCCGGATCATGCCGACCTCGTACACCGAGCCGGGGCCGCGGTTCGGCCGCGCCGCGCTGTCCGACGAGGGCATCGTCCACACCGCCGAGCGCGGCTGGGTGCTGATGACCGCCCGCGAGGCCGTGCCCGAGACCGCCCGCAAGTGGCGGCTCTACCACGACACGCTGAACGCGTCCGGCCACGACGAGGAGACGCTCGCCTTCGCCCGGGAATGGTCGATGGTGCAGAAGATGGTCTACGTCGGCGAGACCGACGAGTCCGCGCTGGCCGACGTCGCCGGGCCGCTCGACTACCTCGCCGAGCAGTCGAAGAAGTCGTTCGGCGGGACCGCGGCGGCGGCCGGGTTCAAGTCCAGCATCGTCGGCGTCTCGGCCGTGGACCGGGACGACTTCGTGGAGAAGGCCATGATCGTCGGCAGCCCGGAGACCGTGGCCCGCAAGATCAGCGAGTACGAGGGCATCGGCGTCGGCCACATGACGCTGGTCTTCCTCTACGGGCAGATGAGCCCGGCCCTCGGCGCCCGTTCGATGCGCCGCTTCATCGACGAGGTGATGCCCCGCTTCACCGACCCCGTGCAGACCGCCGAGCACGTCGCGTACTCCGCCACCACCAGCTGACCGACCCCATCCCTCACGAAAGCCGGGAAACCGAAGAAAGGGCACCTTGTGACCACCCTGCAGAGCAGCACCGAGACCCCGCTCCAGCCCGGCGTCTGGACCGTCGACGCGGCCCATTCGCTCGTCGAGTTCTCCGTACGGCACATGACCGTGGCCCAGGTGACCGGCCGGTTCGGGGCCGTCAACGGCACCGTCGAGGTCCCGGCCGGCGACCCGCTCGGCGCGACCGTGCGCGCGGACATCGACGTCGCCTCGGTGAGCGCCGGTCACCCCAAACGCGACGAGCTGATCCGCTCCACGGACTTCCTCGACGCGGAGACCCACCCAGTCATCACCTTCACCGGCGGCTCGGCGAAGCCGACCGCCGACGGGCGCTGGAACGTCCCGGGCGACCTCACCATCAAGGGCGTCACCCGGCCGGTGGTGCTCGACACCGTCTTCGGCGGGGCGATCTCCCATCGCGGCGCGATCCGGGCCGGATTCTCCGCCGTCACCGAGATCAACCGCAAGGACTTCGGCGTCACCTGGAACGCCGCACTCGACTCCGGCGGCGCCATCGTGTCGGACCTCGTCCGGATCACGCTGGAGATCGAGCTCGTCCTCACCCAGTCCTGACCGACCGAACGGAGACACGAATGGATCTCGGAATCGCCAGCTCCACGGCCGTCATCTCCGGCGGCAGCACCGGCATCGGCAAGGCCGCGGCCGCAGCGCTGCTCGCCGAGGGCGCGGGCGTCGTCCTGCTCGCCCGTACCAAGACCACCCTCGACGAGACGGTGGCCGAGCTACGGGCGCTGGGACACCCTGGACCGGTCGTCGGCATCCAGGCCGACGTCACCGACCGGGCGTCGGTCGAGGTGGCCGCCCGCCAGATCGAGCTGGAGTTCGGCCGCGTGCAGATCCTCGTGATCGCTGCCGGGCACCGGATGCGCCGGCTCGACCGGCAGCTGTTCTGGGACGACGGCGACTGGGCCGCCGACCTGGACGTGAAAACCGTCGGCATGCTCCGGGTCATCCGGGCGCTGCACCCGCTCCTGGACAAGACCGGCGCCGGCCGGATCGTCAACATCGGCGGCGTCGCCGGCGAGACCGTCTGGGAGGGCGCCCTCACCCACGGCCTCAACAACGCGGCCATGCACCACGCCACCCGCTACCTGGCCCGCGACCTTGCGCCCGAGGGGATCACCGTGAACGCCGTGGTCCCCGGCCTGGTCGCCACCGAGTGGCGGGTCGGCTGGGCCGCCGCGGCGGCGGGGAAGGCGGGCAAGACGACCGAGGAGTTCCTCGACGCCTACCTCGCCAAGCTCGGCGTTCTGCTCGGTCGGTGGGCCGAGTCGGCCGAGGTCGCCGAGGCAGTGGCCTTCCTGGCGTCCCAGCGGGCCGGCTACATCACTGGCACGTCGCTCATCGTGGACGGCGGGATCACCGTCAACGCGCTGTAGATCCGAAGGAAACCATAATGATCGAACACATCATCGTCGTGAAGGCGCGACCGGGCGCGGAGGAGGCGGTGACCGAGGCGCTCGTCGAGTTCGCCGCGGGCATCGCCGTCCTGCCGGGCCTGATCGAACTGACCGTCGGCCCGAACTTCCACACGCGGTCCCTCGACGCCGGGGTCACGCACGGCATGTTGGTACGCCTGGTGGACGAGGACGCGCTGGACCGCTATCAGAAGCACCCCGTCCACGCCGCGCTGCTGTCCAGGCTGGACGAGACCTGCGTCGGCCGGATCGTCCTGGACTGGGTCGTCGAACGGGACCCGGCGGGGGCGGCGGCATGAGCGCGGTCCGTAGCCTGGTCGCCGCAGCGTTGCTGGCGGACGTGGATCCGCGCAGCTACACCCCGCAGGAACAGGCCAACATCGATCTGATCGTGCGGCTGCGGTCGGTGCCGTTCGCCGAGCGCAGGAAGTTCATGCGCCCCGGCATGTGCCACCACCGCTGGGGATTCGCATCCTTGGCGGACATCTCCGGTATGAAGGACGGCCGTGGATACGACGCCCACTCGATCTCCGACCGCGTCGACACGATCGCGGACATCATCGCCAAGGACGACCGCGTATGGGCCGTCTGGACCCTGCGCGGCACCCACACCGGTCAGCTCTTCGGTATCCCGGCCACCCACCGGCGCCTGGAGGTCCTGGAGTGCGGCGTGTGGCGCATCGAGGACGGCCTGGTCGCCGAGGCCTGGTTCTTCGGTGACGAGCTGGGCCTGCTCCGTCAGCTCGGCGCTCCCATCACCGCGGAGCTGCTCGACATCCAGGTCAACGGTACGACCCCGTAGCCGCGTACTCCATCGCGCCGGTCCCGCTACCGTGGGCTGCCGGCGAGGATAGCGCGGTCGGCCTTGATCGCCCCGGAACAGCACACCCGGACGCTCGGGGGAGGGAGGAATCTCGTGAGCCCGGCTGGTCAACCTGGAGAGTGACTCCGGGGGGAGCCCCCGGGTGGTTCGTGCACGCTGAGCCGTCCTTGCGCGCGATCACCGCCGTATCGTCAGCCGACAACTCCCCCCTCGGACACTGGCTGTAGCGATACGCGGACGAGGGCCTCGACTTAACGGTCGGGGCCCTACCTGCGTATTCGTAAGTGATCGTGATCCGCTTCGTAGAGCGGGCTCTTCTTCTCTGCGTCGACGGCGTGCACGCGTTGTGCGATATCTCCGAGTCTCTCAGTGATCCCCCGGATCTGGTCGGCGGTGAGGGGAGTTTCTTTCGTTCGAGTGGCGGCAGGCGGCGTGTCGAGTTCCTTGCGTGCTGTCTCCTCGTCCGCCTGTGCCTCGTTGATCCATTGAGTGACGACGGCGGGGTCGGTGCCGGCTTCGAGGGCGGCTTGGTAGCGGGCGAGGCGCCGCTCGCACTCCTTGACCGTCCTCCGGGCCTGGGCCTGCTCCGGCGTAAGGGTCTCGGCCGCTTCGCTGCCGCGCTGGCCTGGGCTAGGGCGGTGAGGGTGGCGGCGAGCCGGTCGGGGGCGAAGGCTTTCGCGATCCACCGGTCCAAGGCTCGGGCACACCACGCCCCGACGCACCCACGCGCTACTGACGCTGTTGCCGTGATGTCGTCAAGGTGAGGCCGGTTTCGGCGAGGCACCCGTCGATGAGGTTGCTGCGGTACTGGATCTGGCGGAGACCGTGCCGAAGCGCGCTCATGAGGTGGTCAGGGTCGGTGAAGGCGGTGTTGGCCTGGCTGCTGCGTCGCAGCAGTGACCAGACGCCCTCGACGGGGTTGAGGTCGGGTGCATAGGCCGGCAGGAAGTAGCAGATGATCCAGTCGTGGGCGTTGATGAACTCCCGCAGTCGGCGGTCTTTGTGCACGTTCAGGTTGTCCCACACGAGCACGATCGGTGCGTCGAGTTGCTGGTGGGCGGCGATGAGCAGATCGCGGTAGTCGGTCCAGGCGAAACTGCGTCTGCCGCCCCGCTTGTGATCGACGTGCCGCTTGGGCCGGTAGATCAGGCGTGAGCGTTCGCCCTGCTTGTAGCAGGCCAGAGCGGCGATGGAGAAACGGCGCTGGGAGCGTCCCCGCACCCGGATGACAGGTGTGTGTCCGCGCCTGGCCCAGGTGCGGACGGTGGGCGGCGTCATCGAGAACCCGGCCTCGTCTTCGAAGCACAGCCAGGCCCCGAGCGCCGCCACGGCGTTTCCACCTGGGGCCAGGTCTCCTTCACCCAGCCGGTGACGGCTTCCTCGTCGCGCTCCACCGCGCGGCGGGCGGGGACCTGGTGGCTGAAGCCGTGCCGGTGCAGCATCTGCGCGATGGCCGACAGCGTCATGCCCTTGTGGAACCGGCGCCCGCCGCGCGCTGAGGGAGTTCGAGCAGTTCTACAACGGGCATCGACCACATCAGGGCATCGCCAACGCCCGCCCACTGCACCCATTGCCCCCACCGATCACCGATCCGGGGCGGATCGCCCGCCTCGACATACGAAAACGCGACCGACTCGGCGGCATCCTCCACGAGTACCAACATGCTGCGTGATCTGTACGGACGAACTTTTCGGCAAGGACAACGTTCCGTCCGTACCATGAGCAAGATCACAGCTTAATTTGAGGGGCCCCTCATGTTAGTCTGGGTGCATGAGTCACCAGCACGTCCTGTCCGCGTCCCAGGCGCCGGCCAAACCGCTGCGCCGCGACGCGCAGCGCAACAGGGACGCGATCGTGGCCGCTGCCCGCAAGGCTTTCGCCGAGCAGGGGCTGGACGCTTCCCTGGAGGGTGTTGCCCGCGAGGCGGGTGTCGCGATCGGCACGGTCTACCGGCACTTCCCGCGCCGGCTCGACCTTGTCGAGGAGCTCTTCACCGCGAAGTTCACGGATCTGCTCGCTGCGGCCGAAGAGGCCGCGGCCATGGACGACGCCTGGGAGGGGTTCTGCTCCTACCTGGAAAAGCTCTGTGAACTGCAGGCCTGTGACCGGGCCTTCAACGACCTGGTCTCGGCCCGCCTGCCCGTCCATGTGCTCGGCAGGGGAATGTTCGAGCGTACGAAGGAACGGGTCGCTCAGATCTTCCGGAACGCCCAGGAGCAGGGTGTCCTGCGTGACGATGTCACTCCGGAGGACATCGCTTTCGTGATCTGGTCCCAGGTCGGGATCATCCAGGCCACCCGTGCCGTCGCTCCCAACGCCTGGCGCCGTCATCTCCACCTGCTGCTCGACGCCTTCCGCGCCGAGTGCGCCCACGAGCTGCCCGAACCCGCGCTGACCCCTCAGCAGGTCGCGCAGACCCTCACCACTCTCGAGTGCCCCGAAGAGGAGTGCCGCGAGTGCCGCGAGGAGGCATGAGCCGCGGCTGACGACGTCGGGCAACAGGGCATACAGGGGGACATGCGGCGGGCCCGGTGCCGCGGTCGGCATCCGGGCCCTCAGTCCCGCGGGGGCGTCACCGTCCAGGGGGATGGTGTTCAGTTTTCCGCCAGCAGCTGTGCCAGTTCGGCGTCCAGGTCGAACCGGCTGGATTCGGTTCCCGGCGGCACCGCGGACCGCGTTTCGCGCAGGAAGGATTCCACGCCCTGCGCGGGGAACTCGAGCAGGGCCGATCCCGCAGGTGAACTGAGGACCGTGCGCACCACATCGCGTCCCGAGTCACTGGTCGGCCACATGCGGACGTCTGCGTGCCCGGTGTGCTCGCTCAGAGCCTGAGCCAGCATGTCGCGGCTGAGGAACCACTCGACCGTTCCGCTCTGGTCCAGGGGGTGGAAGACGGCACGCACGGCATAGGGATCATCCGCGTCGTACTGCAGTGCTGCAGGTATCGACACCGACAGGTCGTGCGACAAGACGAGCCGCACGGGCAGCTCGTGTGCCACGGTTCTGACCGATCTCACTGTCCCTCACTTCCATGTCTCCGCTCGCCCGGCACTGCGATGGCTCCGTGTGTGCATCGAGGCGCGGGGGTGGCGGTACCGCCGGCGCGACCGGAAGCGCCGGTGGACACCAGCAGCCCACGCGGTTCCCGCGTGTTGTCCTTGTTCGCCCAGGGGGCGATTTCACCGGCTCGCGCTCGATGTCGGCTCGGCGAGCGGTCGGTTTGACGAGCCGCAACGGCGCACCCCAAAGCCACGTCGTTGCGGCCGGTCAAACCGACCGTGCTGGCCTGCGGCTGCATCAGTGCTGGTCCGCAGACCACGCGACCTGGTCCAGGTACCAGCGCTCGGCGCTGACGCGGTACGTCGTCACCTCGCCCCAGCGGTACCCGTCCCAGACGTACAGGTGGCTACCGTTCCAGCGCTCTTCCCCGTAGTGGCCCTGGCGGTCGTCGTTCGTGTACCAGCCGCGGGGTGCGCCCCAGCCGTCGTCCTGTGCGCCGTGGTGAGTGCTCTGGTATCCGCTCGCGCGGTCGCCGCCGGCGGTGAAGGCGGTGATCGCGGACTGCGTGTGCTCCCCGGGCGCCGAGGCCGTCGCTGCTGACGCCGTGCCGCTGACTCCGAGAAGGGCTCCGCCTGCCAGCGCCGTAGAAGCGACAGCGGTCGAGACGCGCTTGATCCACTTGTTCATGGTCATCTCCTTGTGATGTGCCGCGATTCCGTTGACCGGGCGGCCGTCCTGTCCGTGATCCGGGGAATCCGGATCGGCCGGGTGTCGAACGGGGAGGATCATCCGGAGGGGGTCCTCACGTTCGGCGCTGCCCAGCGTACTCGAGGGGGCCCTCATGTTTGCGGTGAGGCTCATCACAGCACGTCGGAGGGGCCGAATGGCACGAGCAGGGCGACGGTGGCCGAGGCGGCGGGCGCCGGGGCGCCGACGCCAAGCTCGTGCTGGGAGCCGCCGGGATCAGGCGCCGCCTGCGCCGCGACCTGCGCATCGGGGATGTCGTCCAACATCACCGCTCGGCTCTCCCGCGGCCGACGCTGCCCTTGCCGAAAACCTCATCCGCTCAGGTGGAAGTCGGTGTGCGGGATGCGCGGGGTCTCGAGCGCGGATGCTCGGATTGGTACTCTCGCGCGGCCTGCGATCACCCCGGCATGATGGCCGGTCGTGCTGCTGCGACTGGCTTACCTGACCGTGGCGAACGTGTTCGCCGTGCTGCGCCTGCTGCCCATGAGCGTCGGGACAAGCACACAGAGATCCTCGCCCTGCGCCATCAGATCACGGTGCTGGAGCGCCAACTCGGTGGCGAGAGGATTCGGTTCTCTCCAAGCGATCGCGCGTTCCTGGCGGCGTTGCTGCACGGCCTGCCCTCACAGGGGCACTGTCACGTTTGGCTGACCGGATGGGATGATCTTCTGGTTGATCATGGTGGAGGGGGGTTGTCCGTGGGTAGCGCGCCGCCGTCGTACAAGGGGCACCGGTACCCGGCGGAAATCATCGCCCACTGCGTGTGGCTCTACCACCGCTTCCCGCTCAGCTTCCGCAAGGTCGAGGAGCTGATGCTCGAGCGCGGTGTCGTCGTCTCGTCTGAGACGGTCCGGCGGTGGTGCGTCAAGTTCGGGCAGGGCTACGCAGGCGCGCTGCGCCGCCGCCAGCCCCGGCCTGGCGACAAGTGGCACCTGGACGAGGTCTTCATCAAGATCAACGGGGAGCTGAAGTACCTGTGGCGGGCCGTCGACCAGGACGGCAACGTCCTCGACATCCTTGTCCAGAACCGTCGCAACAAGGCCGCGGCTCGACGCTTCTTCCGCCGTCTGATGAAGAGGACCCGGGCGGTGCCGCGGGTGATCGTCACCGACAGGCTGCGTTCCTACGGCGCGGCCCACCGCGAGGTCATGCCCTCGGTCGAACACCGCTCACACAAGGGTCTGAACAACCGGGCGGAGAACAGTCATCAGCCCACCAGACAGCGTGAACAGGCGATGAAAGGCTTCCGTAGTGTGGGCGCAGCGCAGCGGTTTCTGTCCGCGTTCAGCGGCATCTCACCGCACTTCCGGCCCCGCCGCCATCTGATGACAGCCTCCGACTACCGATCCGAAATGACCATCCGCTTCGCGATCTGGGACCAGGTCACCGGCATCGCGGGCCTGCCCGCCGAAGCCTGAGCACCGACCCGAGACCCGACCTCCGCCACGCCCTGACACGACGTCAGAAACCCACGCACTTAACAACGTGACAGCGCCTGCCAGACACCAACCTCCCAACCAGACACACCACAACTAAGCAGCGACACACTAGGTGTCCGCCCGCGAAGTCCTGCGTGTCGATTCCGTGGGCCTGGGATTTCCTGGGTCGATCCGGTGCAGGATCCGATGGCTGATGCCCGTCAGGTGACTGAGCTGCGGGACCGTGAGGGCGTCGATGACGAGGTGCCGTACCGCTTCGACGTGGCCGGGGGCGGTGGCCACTGTCTTGGCCCAACCGGTTTCGGTGAGGATGGCGTTGGTGCAGCGTCGGTCCTTGGGACACGGTTCGCGGCGCACCCAGCCGCGCCGCTCGAGCCGCTTGATGACATGGGACAGCCGGGACAGGGAGGCGTTGGCCAGGACGGCGAGGTCACTCATTCGCCGCGCCCTGTCGGGCGCCTCGGACAGTCCGGCGAGGACGAGGTACTCAAAGAGAGTGATGCCGGCGTCACGCTGCAACTGGGCGTCGAGGACGGCTGGCAGTTTGGTCACCACTGCAGCGAGTGACAGCCAGGCGTCTTGTTCGTCATCCGTCAGCCAGCGCGGTTCATGAGCCCCGGCCTCAGTCCGAGGGTGTTTCGCGTCAGCTGCCATGAGGTTCACGCTAACAGAGGTAGTTGATGCGTCAAGTTAAGTGAGGAGCCACACATTCACTTGACCTTCACGTGAAGTTGAAGTTTTCTAGGATTCAGTTGATGCATCAACGATTGCGGGTTCCGAGAGATCCCGCTGCGATCCCCGGTCGCGGCATCAACCGTGAAGTCCGTCAGAGCGAACCGGCCCGTTGTGAAGCCGGTTGGGCAAAGGAGCCCATCTCCCCGGACGTCGGCGGCCGGGGTATGGGAGCCCACCAGTCCCACGAGTACTGGGGCAACCCACGCCATCAAAACCGGAGCCTCGACCCAGGGCTCCGGAGCAGACTAAGGAGAATGACCATGAGTCATGCCCTCGGACGGCGGACCGCCACCGCGGCCGCCACGCTCACCGTCGCGGTGGGCGCCCTCCTGGCAGTGGGCGGCACCGCCTCGGCCGCATCCGGCCCGGCGGTTGATCGCACGGCGGCCGTCGCCTTCCACTCCGCGAGCGCGGCCCGATACGGCAACGACCACGCCGACAATCGCAGCGATTCCAACTACGACGGTCGGAGCGACCGCAACGGCGCCGGCCGCTATGGCCGTTGGAACGATCATGAATCCCACCGCTACGACCGTGGGGAAAACCGTTGGGACGGTCACCGCAGGTGGCACCGGACCAACGGCGACTGGTACTCCAGTGACCGCGGCGAGCGCTACCGGTACGACGGTCACCGGTTCTACCGGTGGGAGGATGGTTCCTGGTGCGTCGGGACCGGCGATGCCCATGATTTCGACCACGGCATCTTCTACTGATCCTCCGAGGCAGGTCCGGGCCGGGCGTGCTGCGCGCCGGCCCGGACCGAGTCCCGATTTGCACGCCGCTCGTGGCGCAGCGGTGCACCTACCCGGCCTCCGAGAAGCAATGTGAGTCATGGCAATCTACTCAGATCAGATGCTGTACATGGGGCTCGTGCGCGCGCTCGACGAGCGAATCGTGGTGCCCACCCGCCTGGTGTACGAAGCGCACGACCCGTTTGCCGTGCGCATCGTCTTCCACCCAGGTGTTGACCACTCCGTCCAGTGGATCGTGGCCCGAGACCTACTGGTGCAGGGTCTTTCCCAGCCAAGTGGGCAGGGGGATGTGCAGATCTGGCCGACAGGATCCGGGCTCGGTGCCGAGCTGAATCTCTCCCTGTCCTCCGAGTCCGGGGTTGCATGGCTCACTGCGCCGTTCCCGGTGGTGGAGCAGTGGCTGGAGCGCACCTTTCGGTTGGTGCCGGCCGGCCACGAGGCCGACAACTTCGACGTAGACGCCGAACTGTCTCAGCTGCTGCACGGCACCCGCTGAGAGGGCTGGGCTACCGTTCCAAGCTGAGTGCCTCCATGCCGCATCCTGGCGGTGCTCGAGATCGACCACTGTGTTCCTCGGCCGACCGCCGTCCTAGTTCTGTCAGAGCGGGCGTCAGGCTGTTCGGGACGACGGGGCCGCACCCTCAATCCCTCGCATCCTGGCGTATGAACGGGACCGAGTTACGTGCGTGGTGACCTGATACGAGCAGGTTGGTAGCAGCGCGAACCCGGGCTTCCTTTCGACGGAGGCGTTCATGAACATTTTTCAGCGTCGGCGTACTGCACGACTGAGGGCCTACGCCCTGCTCAAACGACGACATCCGGAACTGTTCAACAACTCGTGCTATACCTGCCCATCCGTTCCCGGCCACCGGCACGATGCCGTGCCCGCGCAGCCACAACCGGAGCCGCTTGAGTGGGACACCGGTGACACGACCAGCTACACCAGGCGATGACATCGACCTCGGCGGCCTGCTGATTGTGTCGGCCGTCGATGCCAAGATGATCATGTGTAGTTTGGTGAGCCATCAACTACGTTTACAATTTCTTGTATGGGCGAGACGGTGCGGTGGTTGACGCCAGACCGTCGTCGGGCCCAAGCCTCCCTCGGTCCGCGAGGTCACCTCATGGATCATGACCCATCCCGAACACCTCCGCGACGGCGATGCCGACAAGCTGCACCGCCTGCGTGAGCGCGACCCCGAGCTGGACCGGCTCACTGGCCACGTCAGGAAGTTCGCCGTCATGATGACTGCGCGCCAAGGCGACCGGCTCGAGGAGTGGATCGCCGGCGTCGAGGACGACACCCTGGCTCCGCTTGCGGGCTTCGCCCGCAACCTCCGCCGCGACTTCGACGCCGTCCACAACGGTCTGTCCCTGCCACATAGTTCAGCATGATCTAGCGCGGAACCCCGGGCGTTCACGCCCGGGAGGAAGCGCTTCTTAACGCTGCTCTGACCCGCGCGGGTGCACGGGTCTGCGCTATTGACCTCAGCTGGGACGTTTCTGGTTCTCGATGTACTCCTTGATGACAGCGAGCGGGGCGCCCCCGCACGAGGCGGCGAAGTAGGAAGGCGACCAGAAGTGCTCACCCCACAGGTACTTGCGGATGTGACCGGGGAACTCCTGCCGCAGGCGCCGGGCGGAGACACCCTTGAGGGAGCCTACGAGCCGGGAGATGGCGACCTTGGGCGGGTAGTGCACGAGCAGGTGGACGTGATCGCGTTCGCCGTTGAACTCCCGCAGCTCCGCTCCGAAGTCGGTGCACACGTCGCGCATGACCTCTTCGCAGCGCCGAAGGATCTCGTCGGTGAATGGTCCGCGCCGGTACCTGGGGGTGAAGACCAAGTGCGCGTGGAGGGTGCAGACGACGCTACGGCCCCTGCGGATATCGGGATTTGGCTCCCAGCGTGGTGACATAGATCAATGTTACGATCACTCCCATGAAGATCGTGACGCAGGTCAAACTCATGCCGGATGCCGTGCAGGCATCCGTGCTTGAGCGCACCCTGCGCACGGTCAATGACGCCGCGAACTGGGTGTCGGAGGTGGCGTTCGAGCACGGCGTGCCGCGTGAGTACGAGCTGCGCAATCACACCTACGCCGAACTCAAAGCCCGTGGGCTGGGAGCGCAGGCCGCGCAACACGTCATCAAGAAGGTGCGCGACTCGTACACCACGCTCAAGGCCAACATCCGGGCCGGAAATCTCGGCACGGAAGGCTCTGAGCGTCGCCGCAAGGCCGAGTCCAAGCCGATCACGTTCCGGCCCCAGGCCGCGCAGCCGTATGACGACCGGTGTTTGAGCTGGCAGTACGACCAGCAGACCGTGTCCATCTGGACCGTGGACGGCCGGGTCAAGAACGTCTCATTCGTGTGCTCCCCGGACGCGCACAAGATGCTCCAGGCGCACCGGCAGGGCGAATCCGACCTGATCGAGCGCGACGGCGTGTTCTACCTCGTCGCCACCTGTGACGTGCCCGAGGCCGAGCAGTACGAGCCGGACGGCTTCATCGGCGTGGACCTCGGGATCGAGAACATCGCCACCGCCTCCACCGGCTACCTTGCCGCCGGGCGGGGGCTCAACCGGTACCGCAAGCGACAGCTCGCCCTGCGGGCCAAGCTCCAGAAGAAGCGCACCAACAGCGCCAAGCGGCGACTCAAGGCCCGTGCCCGCAAAGAGGCGCGGCACGCCGCGAACACCAACCACATCATCTCCAAGACGATCGTGACCGAGGCTGAACGCACCGGGCGCGGCCTGTCCCTCGAAGAACTCAAGGGCATCCGCAACCGGGTACGGCTCCGCAAGCCCCAACGGGTCGCACTCCACTCCTGGGCCTTCGCCCAGCTGGGAGACTTCATCGTCTACAAGGCCAAGCGGGCCGGTGTGCCCCTGGTCTTCGTTGATCCCGCGTATACGTCGCAGACGTGCGCCGAGTGCGGCCACGTCGACAAGCGCAACCGTGTCGCCCAGGAGCTTTTCATCTGCCGGGGGTGCGGGGTCGTTGCCCACGCCGACCGGAATGCTTCCCACAACATCGCCACCCGTGGCGCGAGCGTGTGGAATGCGGGGCGTGAGTCACGCGTCCCTGCCACCCCATAGGGGTGTCTGAACGGAGGAGTCCACCCCAGCAGCCAGCTGGGCACTACCTCCAAGCCCGGTCCTTTAGGGCCGGGTCAAGTTGACGCGCTGTTGAAGGCAACATCAACCGGCTGAAGATGCTGAAACGCCAGATGTTCGGCCGTGCCAGCCTTGATCTCCTTCGCAAACGCGTCCTGCTCGCACGGTGACACCCTCCGCACTGGATCACAAGATCGTCGACAGAACCCGGATCTTGACATGGATGGCGTCGATGAAGACGACCGGGTAGACCGCGTCGAGCGGGCGGGTGCGCCAGTCCGCCATCGCCTCCAGGGCCTTGTCGGTTATCGTGGAGACGGTTTCCTTCGTCGTGGTCATCCCGTACAGCTAGGCGAGATGGGCGACGATCTCGCCGGAGGTGAGGCCCTTCGCGGTCAGCGAGAGCACCATCTCGTCCAACGCCCCGGTCCGGCGGGCGTACTTGGGCAGCAGCCGGGGGCTGAAGGTGCCCAGCCGGTCCCTCGGGACCTGCACCGTCACGGTGCCGACCTCCGTTATGACCTTCTTGGTCCGGTAGCCGTTGCGCATGTTCCCGCCCGATCGTGACCCGCGCCCGCCACGCTGCCCGGCCCCGGCGGCCAGGTGCTGGTCCATCTCGGCCTCCAGCGCGGCCAGCATCAGGTGCTGGGCCAGCTCGGGCAGGATCCCGCCCTCGCCCATCAGCCGCAGCCCGCCCAGCTGGACCTTCTCCGCCGCGAGCGCGGCCAGCTCCTCCAGCAGCTCGCTGGACAGACCGTTCTGCGACACCGGCATCGACTTCACGTCGGCACCTTCGACGCTCTCACCGGCCCCGGCAAGCGACACGCCGTCCACGGTCTCGATCTGGTGATCGGTCGTCGTGCTCATCAGGTAACTCCTTCGGGGAGGATCACACCTGATTCATGGCTCTGACTTGATTTTCGTAGCGGGTGATCGAACCCGTCGTGGTTCTCCCTGCCCTGGGCGCAGACTGGTGGGTGTATGCCCTCGAGTTGGAGGTCCTGCTGCCGCAGCTGGCCGCGGTGCAGGTACGGGAAGTGCAGGCTGGCGGGGATCTGATCCAGATTATGGCCCGGACCCGGGACGGTGTCGCGGTGGCGTGTTCGGGCTGTGGCTGGTTATCGGACTGGGTGCACAGCCGGTACGAACGGCATGTCGCTGACGAGGCGGTCGGGGGCCGGCCGGTCACGGTCGACCTCTCGGTCCGCCGCCTGTACTGCGAGAACCCCGGGTGTTCGAAGACCACGTTCGTGGAGCAGGTCGATGGACTGACCGTGCGCTACCAGCGACGCACCCCTGCCCTGCAGCAACTGCTGAGTGCTGTCGCGGCGGCGCTCGTCGGCAAGACCGCCGTCCGATTACTGCCTCACCTGCATCAACTGGTCAGTTGCAGCACGTTGCTGACCATGCTGATGGCACTTCCGCTCCCCGTCCTGCCGGTTCCGCAGGTGCTGGGAGTCGATGATTTCGCGCTACGGCGCGGTCACCGCTACGCCACCGTCCTGATCGACGTGATCACCCACGCCCGCGTCGACGTACTGGCCGACCGCACCGCCGAGACGCTGACCGCCTGGCTGCGTGCACACCCCGGGGTGGAGGTCGTATGCCGGGACGGCTCGGCCGGCTACGCCGAGGGCATCCGTCAGGGAGCCCCCGACGCGGTGCAGGTCAGCGACCGATGGCACCTGTGGCACAACCTCGCCGCCGCGGTGGAGAAGACGGTGGCCGCGCACGCCGCGTGCTGGCGCGCGGTGCCCCCCGAGGCGACGCCCGGGTCGCGCAACGCGCGTGTCCTGCAGACCCATGCCGCCGTGCACGCCTCACTCGAGACCGGGGTGAGTCTGTGCGAGACCGGCCGACGCCTGGGCCTCGCGCTGAACACCGTCAAACGGTACGCCCGCGTCGGTGACCCCGCGCAGCTGATCCGGCCCCCTCAGTACCGGCGCTGCCTGGTCGATCCCTACCGCGACCACCTGCGGACTCGCCGCGCGGCCGGTCCGGTGGCCACCACCACCCTCCTCGCGGAGATCCGCGTACTGGGCTACACCGGCAGCCCGAACCTGCTAGTCCGCTACCTCGAACAGGGCCGGGCCGAGGAGTCTTTGGCCGACCCGTCCGTCCGCCGCCTCACCTCCTGGATCATGACCGACCCCGACCACCTGGCCGATGAGCCGGGGACCCACCGCGACAAACTCACCGCCGTCTGCCCCGAGATGACCGCCTTGACCAGCCACGTCACCGCTTTCGCCAAGCTACTGGCCCACCACGAACATCCCACCACCGGGCACGCGGCCCTGGCCGAATGGATCGAGGCCGTGAACGGCGACGACCTCCCCGCCCTGCACGCCTTCGTCCGCGGCCTTCAGAAGGACCAAGACGCCGTTCAAGCCGGTCTCGACCTGCCCTACAGCAACGGAGCCACCGAGGGCATCAACAACAAGACCAAGCTCCTCAAGCGCCAGACCTACGGACGAGCCGGCTTCGCCCTCCTCCGCCAGCGCATCCTGCTCAACTGATCTTCGGGTCAACGGGACGATCACCCGCTACGAAAATCAAGTCAGAGCCTGATTCATGACACTCCCTCAAAGCGGGCGTTTGCGAGTACCGGGCCCGCTCGTCGGCGAGGCAGGGATCGTGCTGGTGCGACTGGTGGTGCGCACGTGCCTTCGCGGCAACTGGGCCACAGGGTTCGTGCCCGCCTCTGGAGTGCTGATGTCTGGCGCTGGTGTGCGGGCGAGGCCTGGGCCCGGTCGTTTGGGTGGTGTGATCGCCGTCGCTGTGCATATTCGTGTGGCCCTTTAGAGTCGTTTCGCCTTTCTTCGATGGCGCTGGCGCGCCCTTGACCGTGTGCGCCGTCTGGCGCCCGACGTGACACAAGCGGGCTCCACCGCGTGGCGATGGAGCCGTGCCTCGAGGAGGAACGTTCATGCAGGCTCGGAGGATCGGCGCGGTCGCCGCAACAGCAGTGGCGCTGGTGGCAGCCCGCGACCTTGTCCAGAAGCGGCACGCATTGCTGCGGAACTTCCCGGTGATCGGGCACGCCCGGTACCTGCTGGAGACGATCGGGCCGGAGCTGCGGCAGTACATCGTGACCTCCAACGAGGAGGAGCGCCCATTCAGCCGTGACCAGCGCACCTGGATCTACGCGTCGGCGAAGGAGGAGAACAACTACTTCGGGTTCGGCACCGAGGTCGACGTCGAGCACGTCCAGGGGCACGCCTACCTGAAGCAGCGCACCTTCGCCAGCGCTCTGCCCGACGCGCACGACCTGCAGGCCCCGCTGCCCTCGGCCAAGGTGCTGGGCGGTCCGCGCGGGCGCGCCAAGGCCTTCCGGCCGGCGAGCGTCGTGAACATCTCGGCGATGAGCTTCGGCTCGCTCTCCGGCGCGGCCATCACGGCGCTCAACGAGGGAGCGGCGCTGGCGGGCACGATGCACAACACCGGCGAGGGCGGCCTGTCGCCGTACCACCGCAACGGCGGCGACGTGGTGCTGCAGATCGGCACCTCGTACTTCGGCTGCCGCAACGAGGACGGCAGCTTCAACCTCGACAAGCTCAAGGACGTGGTCGCGAGCGCCCCCGTCAAGGCGATCGAGATCAAGCTCTCCCAGGGGGCCAAGCCGGGGCTGGGCGGGCTGCTGCCGGGCGCCAAGGTGACCCCGGAGATCGCCGAAATCCGTGGCATCCCCGTCGGCAAGGACTGCGCCTCCCCGTCGCGGCACACCGCGTTCAGCGACGTCGACTCGATGCTCGACTTCGTCGAGCTGCTCGCCACCGAGACCGGTCTGCCGGTCGGGGTCAAGAGCGCGGTGGGCGAGCTGGGCTTCTGGCAGGAGTTGGCCGCGCTGATGGCGCGTGGGGAGCGTGGCGTCGACTTCGTGACCGTCGACGGCAGCGAGGGCGGCACCGGAGCGGCGCCGCGGATCTTCGCCGACTCGGTGTCGTTGCCGTTCCGGATGGGCTTCTCCCGGGTCTACGGCACTTTCGCCGAGCTAGGGCTCACCGACGAGCTGACCTTCATCGGCTCCGGCAAGCTCGGCCTGCCCGAGAACGCCGCGGTCGCCTTCGCCCTGGGCGCCGACATGATCAACGTGGCCCGTGAGGCGATGCTGTCGATCGGCTGCATCCAGTCGCAGAAGTGCCACACCGACAAGTGCCCCACCGGCATCGCCACCCAGAACCAGTGGCTGGCCCGCGGCCTGGACCCGACCTCGAAGGCTACCCGGGCCGCCGTCTACCTGCGCACCCTGCGCAGGGAGCTGATAAAGGTCTCGTCGGCTGTCGGCGTCGCCCACCCGGGACTCATCACCGCCGACGACATCGAGATCATGAACGGCGACTACGAGGCCCGCACCCTGGCCGGCGTCTACGGCTACAAGGACGGCTGGGGCGAGCTCGGCCCGCACCTTGCCAAGGAGATCACCGAGCTGCTCGTCGGCACGCCGACCTCCACGAACAGCCGGCCGGAGTGATCGCAACGTGTCCGAAGAAGTGAGATTCAAGAGCGTCGTCGGCCCCGAGCTGGCCGGGTCGATCGACCTGCCGGAGGGCGAGGTCCGGGGCTGGGGGATCTTCGTCCACGGATTCACGCTCGGCAAGAACTCGCCGGCCGCCTCGCGGGTCAGCAAGCAGCTGGCACGCGAGGGGATCGGCATGCTGCGCTACGACAACCTCGGGATCGGCGACTCCGACGGCGACTGGGGTGACGGTTCCTTCACCGTCAAGGTCCAGGACACCGTCCGCGCGGCAAACCTGATGGCAGAGCGGGGGACTCCGGCGGATCTGCTGGTGGGGCACTCGTGGGGAGGCGCCGCCGCCATCGCCGCGGCGGCCGAGGCGACCGGCGTCCGCGCGGTCGCCACGATCGGGGCGCCCGCCGACCCCAGCCACGTGGAGCACCAGTACGACGCGGTCGTGGACTGCGTGCTCAGTGAGGGGCAGCACGAGTGGTTCGTCGGCGGGCGGACCCTGGTCCTCAAGCGCGCCTTCGTCGAGGACGTCCGCCGTGCCTGTCTGCACGACCGGGTGCGTGAGTTGGACCGGCCGCTGCTCGTGATGCACTCGCCCACCGACGACACCGTCGATATCGCCAACGCCGGGGAGATCTTCCGCGAGGCGCGGCACCCGCGAAGTTTCGTCTCGCTCGAAGGAGCAGACCACCTCCTGACCGCACGAGGGCAGGCGCAGCGAGCCGCCCACATCATCAGCGCCTGGGCCGACCAGTACATCCACGCCTCACGGCCCGCAGGAAAGGACGTCTTGGGTGTTTGAGAGGTCTTTTTCAGCTGATGAGAGCCACTTCAGCATGATCTAGCGCGGAACCCCGGGCGTTCACGCCCGGGAGGAAGCGCTTCTTAACACTGCTCTGACCCGCACGGGCGCACGGGTCTGCACTATTGACCTCAGCCGGGACGTTTCTGGTTCTCGATGTACTCCTTGATGACAGCGAGCGGGGCGCCCCCGCACGAGGCGGCGAAGTAGGAAGGGTGCAGTTCCTTTGAAGGGAAGGGTTGAGTAGGTCGCTGTGCGTGGGGCGGGCCAGGGTCACCAGTCCTTGATCATCGAGCTGCCCTCTCGCGTTGCTCAAGCCACTCGAGGTACCGGCTGCGGAAGGTGTGACGGTTTCCGTTTGCATCGACGTACGGCTCGAAGGGCGGGTTGACCGCGCAGTCCCGGTCGCGGAGTTCCCCGCGGTGCGGGCCGACGACGATGAGCCAGCCGGTCATCCCGCATCCGTTGTCGCTGATGAGGATCGCACCCCGCCCGCGTTCCAGGAACCAGACATCGTCGCCGGCGTCTCCAAAGACCTCGCGGTAGTCGTCCAGATAGTCGTCGTCTTCGTCACGGGTGGTGGGTTCGTACCCATCGGCGCGAAGGGTCGCCATCTGCTGGTCGGCCCAGTCTTCCGTCTCGACGAACGGCCCACTGGGGTCCAGCAGCCAGGGATGGTCCTCGTCGTTCTCCCAGACCCATCCCCACTTCCCGTCGATTCGGCGCAACGACGTGAGCTGGAGTGCCGGTCCGGGGCCGCCAGCTCCGACCTCCGCCAGAAACGTGCGGTACTCGTCGGGGAGTGCGACACCGAACTGTGCTTCGACCTCGGCGATGGCGGCGGGAGTCAGGACGGGTTCGAACGTCGGGTATCGAGACGGCCCACGGCCACGGGCTCGACGCTCGGCCTCCTCCACTGCGATGACGCGTTCTCGAACTCCCGGCCAATGCGCGTGCGTGTTCACGGCTCTCCTATCGACGGCGAGCACGGACATTAGTCCCTGCCTCCGACATCCGACCTCCGTATGGGCTGTGTTCGCGGCCGCTCGTCTCTACCGTGGTGGTGAAGGAGGGGTGGCAGATGGGCTCGCTGTTCGAGGAGTTGGAAGCCCGCGAGGCAGCGGCTCGGGTTCAGGTGGAAGAGCTGGAAGCCGAGCTTGCTGAGCTGTCCGGGAAGCTGGAGCTGGCCCGTGAGAGCCTGAAGCGCCTGCGGATCACATGGGAAACGGTCACCGAGGTTCTCGAGGAGATGGAGACTGAGATGCCCGTGGTGGCAGATGTCGGACCGTCGCGATCGGGTGAGCGGATGGCGTCGGCGTATGCGGGGGCCGAGCGGCAGGTCATCGGGGTGCTGACGGTGCCGAACTGGCAACCCGGCATGATGTCAGACGTGCTGCCGTCGGTATATCGCGACATCGTGGAAGTGGTTGCCGACGCACCGGGGCCGATCCGCGCCAAGCAGATCGTGCCGAGGATCGGGCTGCCGACCGAGACCCGGAAGATCGAGGGCACCCGGTCGAAGCTCAAGCGGCTGGTGGAGCGAGGCTGGCTCGACGAAGAAGCCCCCGGGTTGATCACCCCGGCCCGCCGCCCGACGGCTGCTCCACCCAACTCCCGCTGACAGCAGGACTCTTCCGCCTACATTCGAAGGTGCGACCCATATCGGATGCAGGATCAGGAAGAGCCCCGGAGATGACACCGTACGACACTCATGCCACCACTGACCCCTTTGCCCGCTCCATAAGCGCCTTCGAATCGCTGATGCACACCCTGTCGGGCGGCGATGCGAGCGAGTGGACCCACGCCGAGCTGGAAGAACACCTCGACGCGGGCGGGCGGGAACTGTTACGGCAGCTGCTGCAGGACCACCTTGACCTACGCGCCCGGCGGGAAGAGGAACAGATCCGTGCCAGTGGCAGACCTGTGGTGATGGGTCCGGAAGGACAGCTGCGGCCCTGGCGGGAGACGGGGCACTCACGCTGGCTGGCCAGCGTGTTCGGGCTGGTCCGCGTCACCCGGGTCGCCCACCGAGGCCCCGGCGTCTGCAACATCCACCCCACCGACGCGGCACTGTCGCTGCCGGCGGGCCGACACTCGATGGGCCTGCGCCGACTCGCGGTCACCGAATCAGTGCGCGGGTCGTTCGACCAAGCCCAGCAGGCAGTCGAGCGCCGCTGCGGGAAGGTGCTGGGCAAACGCCGACTCGAAGAACTGGTGGTCGCGGCCGCGGTCGACGCCGACGACTTCTACCGCGCCAGGATCCCGGTCCCCTGCAGCAGACAGATGCCGCTGGTGGTCCAAGTCGACGGCAAGGGCGTGGTCATGCGCCCGGAGGCCCTGCGCGAGGCCACCCGCCGGGCCGCCGCGAAAGCCGCAGGCGGCCATCGCGCACGGCTCGCGCCGGGCGAGAAGCCGAACCGGAAGCGGATGGCCACCGTGGCCTGCGTCTTCGACATCCGGCCCGCGCCGAGGCGCCCTCACGACGTGATCCACCCGCCCGGCGGTCGAAGCGGCGAGCGCCGGGCCCGCCCCGGGCCGAAGGCCGAGAGCAAGTGGTGCACCGCCTCCCTGGTCCGCCCGCCCGAACAGGTCATCGCCGAGGCATTCAACCAGGCCCAGGCCCGCGACCCGAAGCACACGGTGGCAGAGAAGCTCGACATCGGCTCCCGCGAGACGCTGGGGAACTGGGTGAAGCAGCACGAGATCGACGGGGGCCAGCGTCCGGGGACGACGACGGAGGAGTCCGCCCAGCTCAAGGCATTGAAGAAGGAGAACGCCGAACTCAAGCGGGCCAACGAGATCCTGAAGGCCGCGGCGAGTTTCTTCGCGGCCGAGCTCGACCGGCCGCACACACGCTCGTAGCGTTCATCGACGAGCACCGGGACCGCTTCGGCGGCGTCGAGCCGATCTGCAGGACGCTCACCGAGCACGACTGCAAGATCGCCCCTTCGACGTATTACGCCTACAAGAAACGCCTTGAAACTCCCTCCGCCCGTTCCGTGCGCGATGAGGAACTCAAAGAACGGATCCAGAAGGTCTACACGTCCAACTACCGTGTCTACGGGGCCCGCAAGATCTGGCGTGAGCTGAACCGGCAGGGACATACGGTGGCCCGCTGCACCGTCGAGCGTCTCATGCGCGAACTCGGCATCACCGGCGCCGTCCGCGGCAAGAAGGTGATCACGACGATCACCGATCCGGCCGCCGGGCGGGCCCCGGACCTTCTCGACCGCGACTTCGTCGCCAGTGCCCCGAACCGCTGCTGGGTTGCCGACTTCACGCATGTCGCCGCCTGGAGCGGTGTCGTCTACGTCGCTTTCGTCGTGGACACCTTCTCCCGGCGCATCGTCGGCTGGTCCGTTTCCACCTCCAAGGAGACCCAACTCGTCCTGGATGCACTGGAGATGGCGCCGTGGCAGCGCGACCGCGAGGACCGCCGGCACACTCCGGGGCAGCTGATCCACCACTCCGATGCCGGATCCGCCCAATACACGTCGTTCCGCCTCGCCGAACACCTCGACGCGGACGGCATCGCGGCGAGTATTGGATCAGTCGGGGATGCGTACGACAACGCCCTGATGGAGTCGACGATCGGCCTGTACAAAACCGAGTTGATCAAACCCCAGCGTCCCTGGAAGTCGCTCTCCCAGGTCGAGTTGGCCACCGCCGAGTGGATCGACTGGTACAACCACCGGCGCCTCCACGGTGAGATAGGCCACGTTCCGCCCGCCGAGTACGAGGCCAACCACTACATGGAATCCACGAAACCCCAGGTCACAACAACAATCTGAGATCTCTACCGAACCCGGGGCGGTTCAGTTTGTCCCGCTAGGGTCAGGCTTGCTGGTGCTCGTTTCATAGCCAGCCGCGTCGGGTGGCGGTGAGGCCGGCCTGGAAGCGGGTGGAGGCGCCGAGTTGGCACATGAGTTGGTGGACGCGACGCTGGGTAGTCCGCTCGCTCCAGCCTTGGGCGCGCGCGATGGCCGTGTCGGTGAGGCCGGAGGCGAGCAGGGCAAGCAGGGACCGAGTCTCCTCATCAGGCTCTGCGTCCTCGGATTCCGCCGCGGTGGTGGCGTCGCCGGGTGGCAGTGGGGCGTCCGACAGCGGCACTGCGCGCTCCCATTGTGCCTCGAAGAGCGATTCCAGGGCTACGAGCACGGGGGAGCGGTGGACCAGGTAGGCGACTGACTGGCCCCCAGGGGCGAGGCTGAAGGGGAGGATAGCCGCCCGGTCGTCGCTGATGACGAGCTTGAGGGGCAACTCAGGGTGTACCCGTGCCTGCTCGCCTGCCTTCATGCTGGGCACGATGTCGTTGTTCAGCCTGCCGGGCCAGGCCACCGCTTCGCGGTCGTAGATCACCCGGTAGATCACGCCGCGCCGCTGCTGCTGGAGCTGGCTGTCGAGGTTGCTGCCGGGGCCGTCGAAATAGGGCGGCCGGTCGCACACACGCACCTCGTGGCGGGCGTCGACAGTCAGTCGGAGTACGGTGGCGTTGATGTGCTCACGGCTGGTGAGCAGTTCGACGGCCATGTCGCGTTGGTTGATCCGGGCCGCCTCCCGGTGGGTCTCGGTCAACCGCTGTACCAGGGCCCGTGCTTCCTTGAGCTGGTGCTCGCGCTGGTCTATCAGCGTGGTGACGGCGACATCCGGGGGAGTGGCGGTGAAGCGTGGCGGGCGTCGGGCGTCCTGCACGGCGAGCCCGAGCTTGACCAGTTTGGACAGCAGTCTTCCCACAGTGGACGCGCACATGCCGCAAGCGTCGGCCAACTCCGAAGCGGTGCAGCGAGGCTGCCGGACCAGTGCCACGTAGACGTGTTCTGTCTCTTCCGCAAACCCGAGCACGTCAAATTCCATACTGTCCCGCCAATTTCTGTGGCGGCTTCCGCCACCTGTCAGCGATCCGCCAGCCTCGTAATCTTGTGTTTCGTTGGTCGCGGTTGACATCTTTCACGCTGAAGTTGGCGCTGTCCCGAGCACATTCGAGCGGGCAGCGCCTTTCGGTGTGGATCCGTGCTCGCGGATTCACTCCTTCAGAAAGGTGTCCCATGACGTATGCCCACACGCGCGGCAGACGGCTTGGTGCCGTCGGTGTCGCGCTCGTGGCCATCACCGCGGCCGTAACGATACCCGCGGCCGCGTTCCCCTCAAGCTCCCCCGGGTCCGGCTCCGCGGCCACTGATTCCGGTGCGAAAGGTACGTTTGCGAGAGCCACGCTGCCCTCCACACCCGGATCCTCAGCGCTCGGTCCGTGGCGCTCGTTCCTGAAGCCCACGCCCGCGCAGTCGACGAAGAACAGCCCTCACCAGGTCCTTGTGGTACTCGGCTCGGCCACCCAGGTGACGGGCAAGTCGCTGGGCAAGCAGCGCAATCTGCAGGTCCGTACCCCGCTGACCTCGGACACCGCGGTCAACACCGCGCTCCAGCGGGCCCACGCGGTCTCCATGCGGCCCCTGATGCCGGAACTGTCGGCCGCCCAGGCGAAGCAGTTGCGCTCAGCCGCCCAGGCGAAGCTGGGCTCCGGGGCGATCGACCTGTCCAAGGTCCAGGTCGTGCAGCTCGCCGGCGGCGACGCCTCGGCGGCTGCCCGGGCGCTGGCCACCACACCCGGTGTCGTCTACGCCGAGCCCGACCAGACCGTCTCCCCCATGAACACCGGCTCCATGCCGCTGCCCGCCGCGGCGAGTGCCACGGTGGGGAAGGCCGGCTTGTCGGCGAAGGCGCAGGACAGCGGTGCGACCGGCTCCGACGGAGTGCCCGGCAACGCGGCTCTCGGCACCTCGCTGCAGAGCTTCCTCAACGCCGGCGGCGTGAACGCGACGGGCGCCTACAGCGTGCTGAAGCGGAAGTTCGACCAGCTGCCGGGCGCCGGTGAGACCATCACCAACGTCTCGGTCGGCGACCTCGTCGACTCGTCGACCCCGAGCGCCAAGGGGCCGACGACCGTCGTCCAGAACGGCCAGCGGTACCTGGACATCCCCACGATGCCCTTGATACCCACCTACACCGCGGACGCGACCGGCGCGCTCGACCCGACCGGCTCGACCCAGGGGCAGGACGCTGCGCTGGGCGAGGTGCTGCTGGACTTCTCCGTGATGGCGCCGCTCCCGCACGATCTGCAGCGCCCTGGCATGGAGGGCAGAGGAAACTCCGACCTGCTGGGCATCGCCCCGGGTGCCACCTACCGGCTCGTCGTCCCGCAGCAGCCGACGTTCAGCCAGATCGCGGTGGCACTGCTTGCCGCGGCCCGGCAGCAGCCGCGACCTGACGTGATCACCGCCAGCCTCGGTTTCGGCACCGACGCCTTCGGGCTCCCCGGCCGCTACCTGGAGGACGACCCGGTCCAGCAGGCTGTGATCGCGTCGATCGTGCAGCAGTACGGCATCACCGTGGTGGTCTCGTCGAACGACGGGACCAGGCTGTTCACCAACGCGGCCGTCGGGCCCGACGGCGGCAGCACCGCGACCAATGTGACCCGCAAGGCCGCCGACACCACCCGGATCGACGACGACCAGTTGTCGACCACGCCGAGCAAGGTGCTGGACTCCGGCGCGATCGCCGCGGGCGGTACCACGACCGACGACACGCTGTCCGTTCCGCCGCAGAGCGGTGCGGCCGGGTCGGCCAACGGGACCTGGGCGACCACCAGGCTCAACGGTTCCGGGGTCTTCTCCTCGGGATTCGGCACGCGCGTGGACGTCTCTGCTCCCAGTGACGGCATCCCCGCCTTCGAGCACCAGGGAAGGACCGCGCAGTCGGTGGCCGAGGTCCTCAGCGGAGGCACTTCGGCGTCGGCGCCCGAGATCGCGGCCGCTGCCGCGGTCGTGCTGCAGGCCTCCCGGCTGACCGGGCAGCACCCGTCGCCCGATGACGTCCGTTCGCTGCTGGAGCGCACCGGCCGGGCCGTGCCCACGCCGCCGCAGATCGACCAGCCGCTGCACGTGGGCCCGCAACTCGACGTCACCGCCGCGCTGCAAGCGGTCCTGGCCAAGGCGCACGGCAGCCGTGCCGACACGGGCGCGCCCCGCATCGTCCGGCTCTCCGTGGCGCATCGCCAGACCGTGGGCGGACTCGGTGGCGCGTACCTGGAGGGCACCGATCCCGGACGCATCGACCTGGCCGGACCGGGCAAGGACTCCGAAGCCACCGGGGAGGGCCTGGTGGGGCCGGTGACCATCGGCGCCGACGTGACCGGCCTGTCCAGCCGGCAGGGCATCAGTTACGTGCTGCGCATCGGGAACAAGGAGTTCACCTCCGATGTGCCGGCGATCCGGCTGACCCCCACGCAGATGCTGACCGCGGCCGGACTTCCGGTCGTCTCCGCGACGGACCGGCAGATCTCGCTCACCTTCGAGGTGCGCCGCGGCCACCAGGTGCTGGCCTCGGCCACCCACGAGCTGACCTTCGGCCCCACCGACGGCGGCTACGTCGAGTCGCTCGCCCCGGTGGTCCAGCCCGTCGTCAAGGCGGGGCACTCCGTGCAGGTGAGCTACGACCTCACCGGGGTGCGGAACCTCAGCTCGCCGAAGTTGGTCGTGTCGGGAGTCGGCCACTGGAGCCCCGCGATGGCGCCCATCTTCTCCGCCTCCTACACCACCCCGCTGACGGGACTTCGCGGCACGGTCACCGTCCCGGCCTCCGCCTTCTCCGCCGGTGGCGGCATCTACGGTATCGGTGTCCTCGAGAGCCCCACGGGCAACTCCCAGGGGGGCCCGCTGTACGGCGAGTTCGCCTCGATCCGGGTCGACGGCAGTGACCCCTCGCAACGCCCGGAAGCGCCGACCCTGGCCTCGAAGGCCTCCGGCGACCTCGGTCACCTGCTGGAGATCAACCGGGCCGCACCGCGGTTCTCGGTGCACTACGACGTATCGAAGGTCGAGGGTGCCGCCGGCGCGCTGCTGGAGTTCTCCGCGCCCGGGCCGAACTTGTACCGCTCGTACAACATGGTCAGCAACCAGAACGGCACCACCCGCGACCACGACGGGGTGGACAGCCCGGCCACGCTCGACCGCTCGCTGAAGGGCACGCGAGGCACGGTGACGCTCGACGCACTGGCCCTCAAGCTGCCCTCATCGGCCAACTACAACCTGCGGGTGTTCGCCGTCGACGAGCACGGCAAGATAGTCGGGCAGGCATCGCCGACGTCGCTGCTGGGATACGACGACGGACTGGCCCCCGACGGCACCAACCTGACCAACTTCGCGATCGTTCCCGGCGGCACGTCCGTCGTGTCGGTCGAGAGCCCCACCGGTGAAGGCTCGGTGTACGACTACGACACCGTCACCGGAACCTACGGACGCAAGCTGACGAGCGACCCCGCGTACGGCTCCATCTACGAGGTGTTCGGCGTCGACTCCGCCCACCACACGCTGGTCCTGCACAAGCAGACCACCACCGGCGAGCAGTGGCTCGAGACCTACGACACGAGCACCGGCAACGCGGTCGGCAGCCCCGTCCGGGTCGACGACCAGTACGTCGTGACGGGCGGGCGGGTGGACGCCAAGCGCCACCGTGCAGCGGTGCTCGCCTACCGTTCGAGCGACCGTGCGGGCTTCGTGCTCCCCGTGGACACGGCGACCGGCGCTCAAGGCACCGCCCTCCAGCTCGACCCCACCCCGGACGGCCGTTCCAAGTACGGCCTGCTGGACGTGGACGAGTCGACCGGCGTCTTCTCCGCGCAGTTGATCGGGATCGGCGTCAACTGCTTGGCCTCGATGGGTTCCGGCACGATGGCAGCGGTCAACCTGGACAGTGGAACGGTCACCCACAGCCAGGGAGGGGTCCCTTGTGCCACGGATCTCGCCTCCGACCAGAAGGGCAACCTCTACGAATCGTGGTACCACTCGTTTAACACCCACTTCCCCGGCAACGGGTACTTCGCGCAGTTGCCCAGCGGGGACCGGGTGGATCTCGGAATGCAGCAGGCACCCGTCGGGATCGCCGTCGACGGCGAGCACCAACTGGCGCTGTTCGCCTTCCGGGTCCCGGACCTGAAGCCGACGGGCGGCTTTCTCCAGTACGGCTTCGACGACAACAACGCCACCGGCCGCATCGTCGTCGTCGACCTGAAGACGGGCAAGACGGTGCGCACCGTGACCGGCGTCGAGTACCCGCAGTTCGGCAACTACAACGGTCGGCTCGACAACCATCGCGAGCGCGTCATGCAGCTCGACCCGGCAACCCGGACCGGCTGGACGTACGCAGGCGACGGCAGCCAGATCCAGCAGTTCTCCTACTGACCCGATCCGCTGCTCGACCACCCGGGTCCGCGGGCGCCACGGCGCCCGCGGACCCGCGGCGTTACGGAGGACAGACACGCCCAGCAGGTAGCAGGTGACCACCACGGAGATGAGGGCCTGCTCCGAGCGGCGCCGGCGCTCCAGCAGCCAGCCGGGGAAGTAGGAGCCGGAGCGAACCTTGGGGATGGCCAGGTCAATGGTGCCGACCCGAGTGTCCCAGTCCCGGTGGCAGTAGCCGTTGCGGGAGTTGACCCGCTCTTCGCTCGGCATGCCGTACTCGGCGCCGCAGGCGGCATCGACATCGGCGGACATCGTGGCCTCGGCGAAGGTCTTCACCATCTGGCGAAGAAGGTCGGGACTCGCCGAGGTGAGGTTCTCCTCCAGCATCGCGGCGAACGGCAGACTGTGCGGTGCGGTCATCGTGCTCTTCTCCTTCGTGACTTGGTCGTCTTGAAGGATCAGCCGATGGCCGTCTTGCTTGTACGCGACACACGCGCACACGGAGCAACTCCACCGTCACGGGGAGCCACCCGCTACACCACTTCCCTGGACGCAACCTTCGGCTCTTCGTAGCCGAGCTTGCCCAGCATGGATGGGTCTGGTGCAGGTTTGGGTGACAGGTTGACCTGCCCCACGGTTTGGGTTCCAGCTGCGGTGGCTAACTGGCGGCGGGGATGGTGTCTTGTTCGGAGAGTAGTTCGTACTCGATCGGGGTGCGGTAGCCCAGTGCTGAGTGGCGCCGCTGTCGGTTGTGGAAGACCTCGATGTACTCGAAGATCGCGTTCGCCAACTCGACCCGGGTCTTCCACCGTTTGCGGTTCAACAGCTCGATCTGCATCGAGGACCAGAACGACTCCATCATCGCGTTGTCCAGGCCGTCTCCGACCGTGCCGAACGATGGCAGGAGCCCGGCGGAGCGGATCCTTTCCCCGAAGACCCAGGAGGTGAACCCGGGTGCCGTGATCGGCGTGCACTATCCCGCCTGGTTCGGGGCGCCGGCCCGGCGGTCCTGGAGAGCATTCTTGATCGCCCAGCGGGACGCGGCGAGGTGAACCAGTTCGGCGTTAGCGATGCCGATCGGCGTGTAAACCAGGCAACAGGCGATCTCGTCCGGCCATTTGACGCTGCGGAGGCCAAGCACCCACCGGCTGCGGGCGGGCTCGGGGCCGTCGAAGAAGTCGGTGACCGGCAGTTGGGCTGCAGCCCGGTTGAACATGCGGGCCCCCTCGGGACCGTCGCCGCACGAGATGCGCTGCCAGGGACTCCTGGATGCTCAGCCGGCTACTGCCTCCTGCTGCGGCTCGGCCGGCGCGGGCTGCGAGGCGGCTGCCGTGGTGTAGAAGACCGACGAGCCCTGCTTGGTGCGGAGAGCGTGGCTCTTGGCGACCAGCCCTTCGAGGGTGGTGCGTACGACCGTGGTCTTCACGCTGCGGTCGGGGTGGGCCTGCGTGAGCGCGGTGGTGATCTCGGCGGCGGAACGCGGCTCGCTCTCCTGCTCCAGGTGGCCGCGGATCAGGTCGACCAGGGTCGGCTTGGCCGCTGCCGTGGATGCCTTCGCGGATGAGGCCTGGGCGACAGGCTTCTTGGATGCCGTCTTCTTCGCGCTCGTGGCGGACGCCTTCTTCGGCTTGTTCTGCTTGGGTTCGGCGGAGGCCTGGTGAGGTACGGACGGCACGCCTGCGGTGTCGGCCTCGGCGGCGGGGCTCGCACCGCCGAGCGCCTGCTGCATGTTCACGAGCACGGTGTGGTCGTGCTGCAGGGCATGCAACTGCTCCTGCAGGGTTTCGATCTCCTGGCCGATACGTTCCTGCTCCTTGGCGTTGCGCTCAAGGTCGCCTGTCACCTGGGCGATGTACTGCGACGTCAGTTCTGTGGCGTGGGAGGAGTTGGCTTCAGACATGACATGGGCCTTTCTGTAGTCCGCGGGCACGGCGATGAAAGCAGGAGCCATGTGCGCGAACGGATGGAGGTAGGTGTCCCGCCTGCTGTGGCTGGATCACCGCAGGACACAACTGCAGCAGGGTGCAGCAGTTTAGAGATAGTACGCACGACTGGAACAGGATGTTCGTGTCGAGTGCTATCTCACTCTCCCCTCCAGGGCGAGCAGTCGGCAGGGTCTCCGGCCGCCACGAGGACGTGGGTGAGCAGTTTGCCAGGGAGCTGGCCGACCTCGGTGCCCCGGCCGAGTTCGTGCGTGCCGACGTCCGCTTCGACGCCGATGTGAAGGACCTCGTCGACCGCGCGGTCGCTCGGTTCGGGCGGATCGATGTCGCCTTCAACAACGCCGGCACCGAGGGAACACCCGGCCCTGTCACCGAGGTGACCGACGAGAGTTACCAGGCCACCTTCGACACCAACGTCAAGGGAACGCTGCTGTGCCTGAAGCACGAGTTCCGGGTCATGAGGGAACAGGGCGGCGGCAGCATCGTCAACGTCAGCTCCGGCTACGGCCTGATGGGTTACCCCGGGGCGACCTTGTACGTCGGGAGCAAGCACGCCGTCGTCGGCATCACCAAGGCGGCCGCACTGGAAGGCGCAGCGCACGGTATCCGGGTCAACGCGGTCGCGCCCGGCTACACCCGGACCGCCATGTACGACCGGTTCACCGGCGACGACACGGCGCGTGACGCGGTCGATTCGGTGCTGCCCATGCACCGGGCAGGCACCCCGGAGGAGATCGCCGAGGCCGTCCAGTACCTGGGTTCGGACAGGGCGAGCTACGTCACCGGGCACATTCTCGTGGTCGACGGCGGCCTCATGGCGGGCGGGCCCCTGTTCCCGAGCACGTGAATCGCAGGTCGGCGCAGGCCGTGTCGGCCTCGGCGGCGCGCTGCCCGCCCAACGGGATGTTCCGGTTCTCATCGTGACCAAGCGGGCGGCCCCACAGCACACGAGCGACACCAAAAGTCACTGACATTGATCACGCCGCTCCCCGAGAAACGACTCCCGAAGTCACAACGAAACGACTCCCTCAGAAACTGACACAGCCACTACGTCGGCGTAGTTACGGCCCGCTGGGGCACAAGCTCAGTGCTCCAGCACGCCAGACACGGGCCCGCGTCCCGGCCACGAGGCGTCACCCCCGTGACCTTGCCGCCAGTCGGCCAGACGAGCCAGCGCGGCCGTGCGCCGGGGTGCGGGACACGCGCTGAACCGAAGAGAGGTCTCCGCCAGGTCCGCGAGGGCGCGCGCGTCAAGGCTGAGCCATTCGTGCACCCGTTGGTACTCCTCGACGACGGTGGTGCCGCAGAAGAGCGGGCAGTCACTGCTCAGCGTCACGGGCACCCCCTCCGCCATGATGGCGGGCAGCGGGTGCTCCGCCAGGGAAGGGCTGACCTGGAGGACGACGTTGGAGGTGGGACAGACGTCCAGGCAGACGCCCTTCTCGGCGAGTTCGCGCAGCAGCCGGGGGTCCTCCACAGCCCGGACACCGTGACTGATCCGGTGCGCGCCCAGTGTTTCCGCGCAGGCTCGGACGCTGGCCGCGCCAGCGCCTTCGCCACCGTGCGGCACCGCGAGCAGCCCTGCCGTCCGGGCCCTTCGGAACAGGTCCGTGAAGTGTTCGGGCGGATGGTTGGCCTCGTCACCTGCCAGGCCGAGTCCCACCACGCCCGCGTCACGGTAGGCGAGGGCGAGTTCGAGCGACTCCTCTGCCGCTGCCATGGGCAGCCCGCGGTTGATTCCGACGATCACTCTCGCGGCGGAGTTCTCGGTCGTGCCGGCACGCATGCCGTCGAGGACGGCCTCCAGCACTCCCTCCGCCGGACCGAGCCGGCCGGAGTAGCTCGGCGGGATCAGATACACCTCGCTCCACACCACTCCCTGGGCGGCCGCGTCCTCGACCAACTCGCGGCCTATCCGGTGCAGGTCGTCCAGGCTGCCGATGAGGTCGCGGGCGCGCTCGTAGGCGTGAACGAACTCGCCGAGCCCGTGGAACGGCCCCGCCGGCGGAGCCGGCCGACCGTGCAGGTCGGCCATCTCCGCGGCGGTGGAAGGGCGTATCGCTCCCTCCAGGTGCAGGTGCAGCTCGGCTTTGGGTAGTCCGAGCAGATCGGGCGTCACTCGTGCCCCAGGTGCAGGGTCCTGCTCCAGGTGCAGAAGTCCATCACAGCGCTGTCCTGTTCGTGGAAGGTTCAGGGGTCGGGGCTCCTGGCGCCGGGTCACAGACTCCGGACCAGGCCGCCGTCGCACCGCAGGGCGGTCCCGGTGATGTACGAGGCGGGGTCGCCGCAGAGGAACGCGGCGGCTGCGCCGAACTCCTCCGGGCGTCCGTAGCGGCCGGCGGGGATGGTGCGGCGGGACTCGTCCGCCACCTCGGAGGGCGAGCGTCCTGTGCGTTTGGCGGCGGCCGCGTCCAGGCGGGCCACCCGTTCGGTACCGATCCTGCCGGGCAGCAGCAGGTTGACGGTGACTCCGTCCGCGGCAACCTCCGCCGCGAGAGTCTTGAGGTACCCGGCGAGTGCCGCACGCCCGAGGTTGGACAGGGCCAGGCCGGGCAGCGGGGCGGCGATGCCGCTGGAGCCGATGGCGAGGATGCGGCCCCAGCCGCGCTCGCGCATCCCGGGCAGAGTGAGGGCGATCAGTCGCTGCTGCGGTCGGACCAGGGCGTCGACCGCAGCGGTGACGTCCTGTGAGGTGATGGCGGCCGCGGTGCCGGGCTCGGGTCCCGGCCCGTTGAGGACCAGGACGTCGATGGGGCCGAAGGCCTTGGGGGTGGCGGCGATCAGCCGATCGGGACCGTCGGCGGCAAGCAGATCGACAGCGATGCCTTCGGCGTTGGGTAGCTCGGCGGCGATCGCGCGGGCCTGCTCGCCGGAGCGGCCGCAGACGACGACGTTGGCGCCCTCCGCGGCGATCGCGCGGGCGGTGGCTTCGCCGAGCCCCTGGGTGGAGGCGCAGATCAGGGCGGTGCGCCCCTTGAGACCGAGGTCCATCAGCGTGCCCCCGCCGGCTGCGGTACGGCGCCGAGGTGGCGTCCGAGTTGGTCGACCAGGACTTCGGGCAGGGGGGAGGCGGGTGGGCGCACCGCGGATTCCCGAAGCAGTCCGCGTCTGCGCAGGCATTCCTTGCGGATGGCGAGTGCGATGCTGGCCTGCTGTTCGAAATTGACCAGTGGCAGGTACGGCAGCCATGCCTGCCTGGCCTGCTCGTAGCCACCGGTCTGCCAGGCCTCGACGCAGGCGATCAGGCCTTCGGGGTAGGAGAAACCGGTCATCGCGCCGGCTGCTCCGCAGGCCAGCTCGTCGAGCAGTCCGATACCGCCGAGCCCGCCGAAGACCGGAACGTCCAGCTCCTTCGTCAGTGCCGCGACGGCGGTGGGGGTCGGCGGGGCCTCGGCCTTGACCGCGACGACGAACGGGAGGTCCCGCAGCGCCCGGGCAAGCGCCGGAGCCGCGATGTGCACTCCACTGACCAGGGGGTAGTCCTGGACGACGATGCCGGCGCCGGTCCGCTCGTGGACGGCACGCAGGTGGTTGGTGAGTATCACCGGGTTCGGCGAGTTGACCTGGACCATCACGGCGGCCATGCGGTCGCCGAGCACCTGCTGCGCCAGGCGCGCCTCTTCGGCCACCGGAGCGGTGCCGAGGGAGGTGGCGCCGACCACGAGCGGGAGCGAGGTGGCCTCGGCGACGGTCTGCAGGACTGTGCGACGCTCCTCGGTATCGAGTTGCGCGGCCTCGCCGAAAACGCCGAGCACGGTGAACCCGTTGGCCCCGGCACGCTCGTAGTGCTCGGCGAGGGCAGCCAGGCTGGTTACGTCGACGTCCAACGTGGACCCGGTGAAGGGCGTCGTGAGGACGCCCCAGACTCCGGGCTTCAAGGTGATCGGTGGCATGACTGGTTCTCAGTTCCTCAGTGTTCGTGCAGCCGCGAGAGGCGGCCTCTTAGAGGCCGCAGGGCTCTGTCGCCCGATTCGGGGGGAACGCCGGGTCGATCCTGGCTTTGGTCACACCGCGGACGGATCCACGTGCGCACGGACCTCGCGGGGCAGAAGCTCCACGGGCCAGTTCTGGTAGGTGACAGGGCGAAGCCAGCGCTGGGCGGAGCCCGCGCCGATCGAGCCGTAGGTCGGCGAGGTCGTCGCGGGGTAGGGGCCGCCGTGGTGCAGGGCGCGGGTCACGCTGACGCCGGTCGGCCACCCGTTCCAGATGACCCGGCCGGCCAGGGAGCCGAGCCGGTCGACCAGGGATTCGGCGACGGCGTCGGCCGGCTCACCGTGAATCGTCGCGGTGAGGCTCGGCCCGAGGACGCGGGCGATCGCGCCGATCTCGGCCGGATCCCGGTATTCGATCACGACGGCCGCCGGCCCGAAGCACTCTTCGAGCGAACTGCCCCCGTCGGCGAGCACGGTCGCCGCGGGCACCGCGACCAGTGTGGGCGAGGTCCCCGTTCCGCCGGCCACGACCCGCGCGCCAGGCAGGCCCGACAAGGACTTCGTGCCTTCGGCGAAGGCGTCGGTGATCCGGTCGGTCAGTAGTGTGACCGGCTCGATCTCGGCGACGGCAGCGCCTGCGGAGTCGAGGATGCCGGAACCCTCCGGTGCGATCAGCACACCCGGCTTGGTGCACAGCTGCCCCCCGCGGAAGGTGATGCTGGCGGCGAATCCGGCGGCGATCTCTTCGGCTCGTGCGGTGGCGGCAGCAGGGGTCACGAACACGGGGTTGAGGGAGCCGAGTTCGCCGTAGAAGGGGATCGGGTCCGGCCGGCTCGCCGCAATGTCGAACAGGGCCCGGCCGCCGGCGACCGAACCGGTGAACCCGCACGCCTTGATCCGGGGATCCCGCAAGGCGGCCACTCCCGGCTCCACTCCCTGGATGTGGGCGAAGGTGCCCTCCGGGGCGCCCGCCTTCGCCAGCGCTCCGGACACGACCTCCGCTGTTCTGGCGCTGAGCCCGAGGTGGCCAGGGTTGGCCTTCACCACGACCGGGCAGCCCGCGGCCAGGGCCGAGGCGAAGTCGTTGCCCGCCACACTGAACGCGAAGGGGAAGTTGCTGGCGGTGAAGACCAGTACGGGGCCCAGCGGGGTCATCGCCTGTACGAGCGAGGGGCGGGCGGCGACGGCGTAGTCCGCATCGGCGGGTTCGGCCAGCACCCGGAGGAGCTCACCGGACTCGGCCGCCTGCGCAAGGTGTTCGAGCTGGAACACCGTGCGGTTCACCTCGGCGTCCAGCGCCGCCCGGGCTAGGTGGGATTCCGCCGCCGCCAGGTCGAGCAGTTCCGCCCTTTCCTCATCGATCGCGGTACCGACCGCACGCAACCAAGACGCCCGCTCGCTGCCGGTGGAGTCACGCAGTGCGGAGGCGGCCTCCTGCGCCGCCGAAAGGATGGCTTCAAGCTCGCCCGCGGTGGTATCCGCGCTGACCAAGGACGGGTTGTTCACGGGACAGGCTCCCTAGCGACGTCGCAACAAACCGTTGACAGAATGAAAATCTTCACTACGTTGTGCCCATGAGTCAAGGCCCGCGGAGTCGCGCAGTGCGGAGGCGGCCTCCTGCGCCGCCGAAAGGATGGCTTCAAGCTCGCCCGCGGTGGCGTCCGCGCTGACCAAGGACGGGTTGTTCACGGGACAGGCTCCCTAGCGACGTCGCAACAAACCGTTGACAGAATGAAAATCCTCACTAGGTTGTGCCCATGAGTGAAGCAGCGAAGCCTCGGTCGAGCGACGGTCCAACGATCGCCCCCATGGTTGCCGCCATCGGTGAGACGGTGCGGTCCATACGCCGGGAACGCACGCTGACACTGGAGCAGCTTGCTGAAGCCAGCGGTCTTTCGGCGGGTGTGATCAGCCAGCTCGAGCGCGGAATCGGCAACCCCGCTTTCGCAACCCTGGTTCAGCTGGCGCACGCCCTGGACGTTCCCGTGGGCCGACTCCTGCTGCGCATCGAGGACAACAAGTCGCCAATCGTCCGCAGGGCGGAACGCCGTCGGGTGGACGGGCACGGCCTGGCGACCGCCGCGGCCACCTACGAACTGCTCACGCCCGACCTGTCCGGCGCCCTCGAAGCCACCTGGGTGACTTCGCAACCCGGCCACGACACCAGTAAGACGCCGTTCACCCACAACGGAGAAGAGTTCGGGATCGTCATCTCGGGCAGTCTCGACGTGTTCATCGACGGCGTGCGTCACCATCTCGAAGCGGGCGACTCCATCCGCTATTCCTCAACGATTCCGCACTGGTACGTCAACCCCGGCGACGAGCCGGCGCACTGCATCTGGGTTTCCACGCCGCCGACCTGGTAGTCACAGCGGCGCTCCCCTTCCCCTATGTCCGACGGTCCGCACTCGTGGCGGCCGTCCGGAAGGCGCAGCCATGTCCACACTTCCCGAAAGGGCGCCCAGCGCCGCCGATTTCACCAACGAAACACCGGCCAGAGAATCCAGGGATCGTCCTTTGACGATGCGCCGCGCGATGCTTGGCCTGGGTCTCGGCAACACCCTCGAGTGGTACGACTGGCAGATCTTCGGCCTCCTAGCGGTCACCATCGGCCCGCACTTCTTCCGCAACGAGAGCTCTGTCGACGCGACACTGAGCACCTTGTCGATCTTCGCCGTCGGTTTCGCGATGCGGCCAATCGGCGGAATTGTGCTCGGTGGTGTCGCCGACCGCATAGGCCGCCGCAGGGTGATGCTTCTGTCAGTGGCGATGATGGCACTGACGACTTTGGTCATCGGGGTGATACCCGACGCCAGCACCATAGGTGTGGCGGCACCGCTGATCCTGCTCGTCTGCCGCCTGCTGCAAGGAATTTCCACCGGCGTAGAAGCACCGCTGTCCACGGCGTACGGTGCGGAGGTCATGCCGAAAGGCCGGTCGGGCACGGCCGCCGGTGTCATCAGCTTCTTTGTCAACTTCGGCATTTTGCTCGCCTCGCTGATCAACTACGTGTTGGGGCTAACGCTGGGCGATGCGCTGATGGGTGACTGGGGTTGGCGCATCCCGTTCTGGGTCGGCGCCGTGATGGGCCTTGCCGTGTTCTGGCTGCGCCGTTCCCTGCCCGAAACCCTGCACGAGGACGACCCCGAATACGTCGGCTCCACCTCGAAGGTCTGGGGCTCGGTATTCACCCGGTGGCGGAGCCTGCTGGCGATCATCTTCGTGGTCGGCGCTGCGCAGGCGTTCAACTACGGGTGGAACGTGGGCCTGCCGACCCTTGCGCGTACCAAATTCCACGAGGACCCGACGACCGTCTTCGGCATCACCACCGTGCTGGCGCTGATCATGATGGGCGGCTCGCTCCTCGTCGGACCGCTCGCGGACCGATGGGCCCTGTCCCGGGTGTTCCTCGGTGGACGGATCCTGATGATCCCCGCGGTCTTCCTGATCCTGCTCTACATGCACAAGAGCATCACCACCTTCACCGTCGTGCTCCTGGTGGGCGCGCCGGTACTGCTGATCAACATGACCCTCTACGTCCTGGTGAGCACCTCGTTGATGCCCAAGGGAGTCCGGGCCGCCGGCGGCGGACTCGGTTACGGCATCGGGGTCGCTGCGTTCGGTGGCACTGCTTCCTATCTCGTGGTCTGGCTCGCTGACGCGGGGCTGAGCCGGCTGTTCCCCGTCTACATGGCCGTTCTCGCGGCCCTGAGCATCGCCTTCTACGTGTGGGCGAAGAAGACTGAAGGAGTGTCCCTCGGTGAGTGATCTTCGAGTCGCGCCCGGCTCACTGGACTGTGAGATCGTCGCCAAGTCCGACGTCGTCGTCGTCGGTGGTGGCCCGGCCGGTGTGTCCGCCGCCGTGACCGCAGCCCGCAGCGGAGCCTCGGTCACCCTGCTGGAGCGCTACCCGGCGCTCGGCGGCCTGGCCTCGGGCGGCATGGTGCTCGTGCTGGACGACATGATCAACGGTCAGGAGATCACCGTCTCCGGAATCGTGGCGGAGTACGTCGAGCGGATGACCGCGATGGAGCTGGCGGTGGTGCCGCCCGAGGAGGACCGTTACGCCTCGACGGAGATGTGGAACAAGTGGGGCCGCTACGGCGTCTTCGACTTCCACCAGTCGCAGAACCCGAAGCCCATCTGCTACTCGGTCGCGTTCGACCCCGACGCATGGAAGAGGGTGTCCAACGACCTGGTGCGCGAAGCAGGCGTGAATCTGCGGCTGCACAGCTGGTTCTCGCGGCCGATCGTCGAGGACGGGACGATGCGCGGAGTGATCGTGGAGACGAAGGAAGGTCCGCAGGCGATCCTGGGCGACGTCGTCATCGACACCACCGGCGACATCGACGTGGCGTCCCGTGCGGGTGCCTCCTACGTCAAGGATTCCTATCTGACCACGCTCGTCTTCCGCCTCGGCGGGGTCGACACGGCGCAGGCCGAGCGGTTCGAACAGGCCGATCCGAAGGCGGCCCGCCTGATCAATAAGAAGATCAAGCGGGTACTGGGCGGAGCCTGGGAGCTGTGGTGGCTCAAGACCCCGGTCCCTGGCGTGGTGTGGTGCAACGCACCGCACATGACCGGTTACGACGGTACGGACCCGGTGTCGATGACCGCGGCCGAGTTCGCGGCACGGGACCGTATCGCGGAGGCCGTCGCCCTGTGCCGGGAGACACTGCCGGGCTTCGAGAACGCCTACATTGTGGATGTGGCGGAACAGATGGGCGTGCGGCAGACCCGACTGCTTCAGGGCGAGTACGTGGTCACCGCCGAGGATGTCCACTCGCGGAGGCACTTCGCCGACTCGGTGGCACGCGGACGGGACTACTACACGCCCTACCGTGCCCTCCTACCGAAGGAGGTCGACCAGTTGCTGGTGGCCGGACGGCACTATTCCGCGACCCCGCAGGCGCAGAAGATGTCCCGGGAGATTCCGCCGTGCATGGCGATGGGCCAGGCCGCAGGCGTGGCGGCGGCCTTGGCGGCCAACGGCGGCTGCACGGTGCGGGAGGTTCCCGCACCAGAGATCCAGGCAGTGATGCGCAAGTTCGGGGCGGACCCGGGCGACCAGCCGAGCGCGAACGCGATGGACGTCACTGCATCGAACGAAGGAACAGCCGTATGAAGGCGCTTGAAGGCATAACCGTCGTCGACTTCACCCAGGTGTTCATGGGTCCCTCGGCCACGCAGCTGCTCGGTGACTACGGCGCGGACGTCATCAAGATCGAGCGCCCGAAGGTCGGCGACCTCTCCCGGTCGTCCGTCGTGGACCCGTCCGGCCTGGACAACCCGATCTTCTACTCCATCAACCGGAACAAGCGCAGCATCAGCATCGACACGCGCGGCGAGGAGGGCAAACAGGTCGTCCTCGACCTGATCCGTGACGCCGACGTGGTGGTCAGCAACTTCCGGGCCGGGGTGATGGACCGCATCGGGTTCGGGTACGAGGCGATGAAGGCGATCAACCCGCGTCTGATCTGGGCGTCCGGAACAGGCTTCGGCGAGAGCGGCCCGTATGCGCACAAGGGTGGGCAGGATGTGCTGCTGCAGGCCCTTTCGGGGGTGATGTGGCGTCGGCAGAGCGAGGACGTCCCGCTGAGCATCTACCCGACGACGTTGTGCGACTACACCACCGGGATGCACCTCCTCCAGGGAATCCTGCTGGCACTGATCGCGCGCGAACGGACCGGCGAAGGCCAGCGCGTCGACGTCCGCATGTTCGACTCCATGCTCCACATGCAGATGCAGGAGGCCGCAACCCACCTCAACCGCGGGACGGAGATCAACTGGGCGGCCATGCCACTCTCCGGGGTCTTCGCGACCACCGACGGCGCGGTGTGCATGGTCGGCGCCTTCAAGCGGGATCCCCTGCGCGACATCTGTGCCGCGCTGGACCTCCCCGACGCGCTGTGGCAGCGTGCGGACCTCCAGGATCCACCGGGGCACATGGCGGCCAAGGCGGAGCTGCAGGAACTCTTCCGCAACAGGTTCGCCACCAACACCACCGCCTACTGGGTGCGACGGCTCGAGGAACAGGACCTCCTCTCCGCCCCCGTGCTGACCATGGCCGATGCCTTGGCCGGCGAGCAGGCGGCCGTCAACAACTTGGTCATCAAGATGGAACACCCCGGCGAAGGCGTCGTGCAGGTGCTCAACTCCCCCATCAGCCTGTCCGCGACCCCGGCCACGGTGGAGCGCCGTGCGCCGCAGCTCGGCGAGAACACCGCCGAACTGCTGGCCGAGCACGGGTACGACGAGGCGCGGATCGCACAGCTGCGCGAGAACGGAACAGTGTCATGACCGATGAAGTCCGGTTCGAGATCAAAGACTTCGTCGCCTACGTGACAATCGACCGGCCGGCGGTGTTGAACGCCGTCGACGGACCGACCACCGACCGGCTCAACGGGATCTGGGCGGAGATCGAGGCCTCGTCCGAGGTGCGGTGCGTGGTGGTCACCGGCGCCGGTGACCGCGCGTTCTGTGTCGGCGCGGACATGTCCCAGAAAGCGATCGACAAGACCGGCCTCGAGTACTGGTCGCAGCTCGATCCGAACGGGTTCGGCGGGCTGAGCCTGCGCACGACGCTGGACGTGCCGGTGATCGCGAGGGCCAACGGCTACGCGGTCGGCGGTGGGATGGAGATGGTCCTGGGCTGTGACATCGTCATCGCCGCGGACACCGCCAAGTTCGGACTGACCGAGCCGCGTGTCGGCCGGCTGCCGCTCGACGGCGGCATGGTGCTGCTGCAGCGCAAGATCGCGCACAACGCGGCCATGGGCCTGCTGCTCACCGGTAAGCGAGTCCCCGCGAGCGAGCTGTACCGCCTCGGCCTGGTCAACGAGGTCGTCCCCGCCACCGAACTCGACGACGCAGTGCAGCGCTGGGTGGACGACGTACTGGCCTGCTCGCCGTCATCGGTTCGGGCGATCAAGCAACTGGCCACCCGTACCGCGCAGCTCAGTGCCCGCGAGGCCCGGGACGCACGCCTGCCCGCCGTGATGGCCGCCCTCGACAGCGAGGACAGCAAAGAGGGAGTGCTGGCCTTCCAGGAGAAGCGCGCGCCCGTGTGGACAGGACGCTGAGGACGGCGCTCGACGAGGGAGTCCGGGTCCGATCGCGCCGCTGATTAGCAAGCGGGAGCGGCCGACCCGGGCGTCGGATCCGGACGGCCTTCGACCGGGTGGGAATTGTCAACTTGACCCGGCCGTTAAGATGGTGTCCCGCTTCGTGGTGTAGCCGATCACGTACTCGGAACGCGCAGGTCATCGCCGTATCGACGCGGTCCGGGGATGTCCACGGCGCTGACGGCAGGTCAGCTGCGTGCCACGCGTATGCCGTGCCCCACGGTGCGGCCCATGCACGGCTTACCGGAACGCGTCAAGCAAGGTCGCTTACACCACGAGGCGGGACACGACCGCCGTTAACGACCGGGCTTGGAGGTAGGGCACCACTGGCTGTGGTGTGGCCTCCTCCGTCCAGACACCTAGTGCCGCATCAGGCAATGTTCGCCCTGTCGACGACGGCGCGTAGGCGCTGGTCGTCGGCGTGGCGGTTTCGCCAGATGATGTAGCGGCGGATCATGCTGGCCTGTTCCTTGTGGGTGGCATGGTCGGTGCCGTCGAGGGTGAAGTAGCGCAGGGCGGTGAACTGGGCCTCGATGCGGTTGAGCCAGGAGCTGTTGGTGGGGGTGTAGGCGATCTCGACGTTGTTCGCCGCCGCCCAGGTGCCGACCCGCTGGCACCTCTTCGTGGTCAGATGCGGGGAAAAGTTGTCGCAGACGATCGCGATGCGGACGTTGTCCGGGTGCAGGCTGCGCAGGTAGCGGCAGAACTCCAGGAACTGCGTCCGCTTCTTGACCGGTTTGATGTGGCCGTAGAGCTTGTCTCTGGCCAGGTCCAGGGCGGCGAACAGGTGCCGCACTCCGCCGTAGCGGTTGTAGGTCGCCCGCCGCCTGCGGCGGGGTGCACGGTCGGGGTCTTTGTGCTTGCCGCCGCGCTCGGCCCATTGCCGGCCTGGGTGGGGCATCAGGTTGAGCGGCCCGAACTCGTCCATGCAGAAGATGACTTCAGGCTCGCCGTCCTCGGGTATGACCTCGCCGTCGGCGATCGCGTAGAGGTGTTCGACGCGGGCCTTCTTGGCCGCGTAGTCCGGATCGCGGGAGGTCTTCCAGGTCTTCAGGCGTTGAAAGGAGACGCCTTCCTCGCGGAGCAGGATGCGCAGGCCCTCGTGGCTGATGTCGTCGACCACCCCCTCGGCAACCAGGAAGTCCGCCAGTTTGGTCAGGCTCCAGGTCGAGAACGGCAGGTCGTGCTCGGTGGGCTTGGACTTGGCGATCTTCTTGATCTCGCGCCGCTCAGGCAGCGTGAACGTCTTGGGGCGGCCGCCCTTGTACTTCGGATACAGGGAGTCGAAGCCGTCGGTGTTGAAGTTATGGATCACGTCCCGGACCCGGTCATCACTGGTGAACGACACTTCAGCGATCTTCGCCACCGGCATGCCCTGTGCGGACAGCAGCACCATCTGGGCCCGCCGCCAGGTCACCACCGACCCCGTGCCCCTGCGGATGATCCGCAACAGCCGTCTGCCCTCGTCATCGTCGATCTCGCGTACATGTACTCGTTCCGCCACCCAGCCAGGGTGACGGCCGCACGCCGCCCAGCACAGCAACCGGACGGCGCGTCACATCACAACAGGGCAAACATTGCCTGATGCGGCACTAGGCCGAAGTGCCGTGCAGGACGGGGGGTAGAGGCGCGGTGTCGTCTGTGGCGGGTCAGTCGGGGGTGCGGAGCTGGGCGTTGGGTTTGCAGTGGGTGCAGGCGCGCACGGCCGAGGTGAGGAGTCGGCGTGCTTCGTCGCGCGGGACGGGGTGTCGTCGTTTGCCGGCGGTGTAGCAGCCGCTCACATGCACCTCGATGGGTGGCAGGTCGCCGCTCTATTTTCCGAGTTTCTCCTTGAGCTGGGCCTTGTTCATGGATGAGCGCCCTTCGATGTTGCGACGCTTGGCCTCCTCGTACAGCTGGTCGTAAGTGGGGCCTTGAGAGCCGCTGTGCGAGCGCTGGCCGCCCCGCTGGGACGACGACTTGTCCTGCGTGGACGTCCTGCTGGCTGTCTTCGATTCGCCGGTGCGGGCGCGTTCCTTGTTGACGGTGCGGGAGGCGATCTCCTTGGCCCGCTTCGTGCTCTCGCCGTGCTGCTCGGCACTTTCCTTGATGTGTTCGTACTGCCGTTCCCGCTTGGGGCTCGACCCACGAGGCATGATCACTCCCTGAATGGCTGTCGGGGCGCCTTGCTCACCCTGTGCGCCGCCGGGGCGAAGCCGCAAACGCACGTACTGCGTCCGGGCCGCCTGCACTACCTGTGCAGCCGTCGGGTACCCCACCGAAGCGTCCCGACGTCCGGTGGCGCGGGTCTGCTGGCGGGAGAGGTCCCGTCATGGCGTCGGTGGTTCGGGGAGAGGGGGTTGAGTGTTTCGGTGACCGCCGCGGAGATCCCCTGCTGCAACCGGCCGGACAGCGGAGCGCCATTGACCGCTCCCACCAGCTCCTGGGCCAGGTGGTGGAGTTTGGTGTTGGTGCGCTGCGAGGCCTCGACCAGGACGCTCCAGGCGTCCTCGGCGTTCAGAGCGAAGGAGGCCATCAGGACTCCCCGGGCCAGATCGATGACCGGTCTGGTTTGCATGGCCCGTTTGAGCTGGCCGATTTCGGTGCGCAGGTCCTCCTCGGCATCCCTGGGCAACCCGTCCTCCGCCGCGGGGCTGGGGGCGGTACCGGTACGCATGCCCTGGCCGTTGGCGGCCACGCCGGGACCGGCGTCATCCGGGCGCTTGAAGAGCGGCCAGGTGCGGGTGAGTGTGAGCAGGTGCTCGACCGCGGTTCCCGCGGTCTGGATGCGGACTGTCTTGGCCTCCGCCAGGGCCAGGCGGCGGATGTGCAGGAGGATGTTGAGGCCGGAGCAGTCACAGAAGTCGACCCCGGCGAGGTCGAGGTCGAGGCCGTGGAGTGACTGGGCCAGTGCTTCACGCAGGGCGTGCCGCAGCGCCTGCTCCGTGTCGATGTCGAGTTCACCCGCGACCGCCACGACCGTCCGCTCGCCGGCGGGGTATGCCGCGACCTTGAGGAACGGCGAGGTGTGGGCTCCAAGCGTGCCGTCCGCTTGCGTTTCGTGGACGGGTTCGTCCGCGGCGCTCGCCTGGGAAGAAAGCAGATGTTCTTGCATGGGAGTCGCTTCCGGGGCATCCATCCACTGGTCTTTGCTCCAGGTTCGGCCTCCCTCACCTCGCACGTCAAGAGTTACATGAACTCGTTTTCACCCTTTTGAATACGTGAACGTCGGGCACTACGCTGAGAGGCATGGGTGGAGTACCTGAGGGACACAGTGGCTGGACCTTCCTGACCAACCACGCCCGAGTGCTGGCCTCGATCGCCGATGATCCGGGCACTCGTATCCGTGACATCGCCGCGCGATGCCGGCTCACCGAGCGCGCTGTCCAGAAGATCATTTCCGATCTTGAGCAGAACGGCTATCTCACCCACACCCGGCAGGGCCGCTCGAATCTCTACCGCATCGAAGAGGGAACCATCCTCCGGCACCCGGCCGACGCCGGCCTCACCGTGGCGGGCCTGCTGGCCGCCCTCGGCGAGCACGAGAACTCCCACGAAACCCGGCCCGGGCAGGGGGCAGGGCATCAGGGGAGCGATGAAACAGAAGAGCCTGCTGACGACGACACCATGACGGCCACGAGATCCGTTCGGGTCGGCCGGCACCGAGTGAAGTCATGACTCGCGAGGATCGACCGTATGGGGACGGCTCACCAGCGAGTGCCTGGCACGACGTGCCGACGCCCCCGGAGGCTCTCCCGTCCGAACGGCATCTCCCGACAGGGTGTGCAGCTACGCGCGTGTGCTGACGTAGCGCATGGTCGGACCCCGCCGTTCGGGGGCCATGCACCACTGGCACAGGCGGACAACAGCCGCCACTGCCGCACTGTCAGTCGAGGATGCGGAGCTGGGTGTCGGGCTTGCAGTGGGTGCAGGCGCGCACGCCCGAGGTGAGGAGCCGGCGTGCTTCGTCGCGCGGGACGGAGCGTCGTCGTTTGCCCGCGGCGTAGCAGCCGCCGACATGGACCTCGATGGGCCGGCGTCCGTTGCCGATGCCGAGTTCGACGATTCAGTCCGGCTCCTGGGGCCGGTTCTCCTGGCCCTGTTCCTGTTCGGCTTCCCGCTCCTGGAGGGCGGCGATCTTGGTGTCGATGCGCTGCAGCCACATGGCGTGCCACACCCGGAGTGGGAGCAGTTGTGCCAGGTCAGGCGGCAGGTCATCGAACATGTTTCCGATTCTAGATCTGTGGGCGATAGGGTTCGCCGTCTCGCGTGTTCGAATTCTAGTTCGATAATGTGGGGTGGGGGAGGTGGGTGCTGTGGAGGCAGGGACTGAGGCACGGCGGGTGGCGAGTGTGATGCATGTGCGCTGCCCGGACCGGCTGCCGGAGGACGTCTACCGGCAGGTCCTCGAGCAGCTGGCGGAGCTGTCCCCGGTCGTCCAGGCGCTGCCCCCGTCGGCGGCCCTGGTGGAGCTGAAGGGTGCGCTGCGCTACCACGGCGTGGATGGGCGTCGGCTGGGGGAGGTGCTGCGGGTGCGGACCATCTCCCGGCTGGGTGTCGACGTGCGGGTCGGGATCGGCCCGTCCATCACGGTCGCGGCCACCGCCTCCGGCCAGATCACCGAGCCGGGCGGCGTCCTCGCCGTCGACCCCGGCCAGGTCACCGACTGGCTCGGACCGCTGCCCGTGGAAGCCCTGCACGGCATCGGCCCCCGCCAGGCCCAAGTCCTGCGCGACTACGGCGTGCACTGCGTCGGCCTGCTCGCCACGATCCCGCCCGACACCGTGCAGCGCCTCCTGGGCGGCCGGGCCGGACGCCAGGCGGCCGACCGGGCCCGCGGCATCGACCCCCGCCCCGTCACTCCGCGCGCCCTGCCCGCCTCCGCGAGCGTGAGCCGCACCTTCCCCCGGCACACCCTGGACGGCGCCGCCGTCCGCGCGGCCCTGCTCGACCTGGTCACCACCCTCGCCCACCAGCTGCGCCGCCGCGGCCAGGCGGCCCGCGGCCTGACCCTGACCCTGCGCTTCGCCGGAGGCACCACATGGGAGAAGACCCGCCGGCTCCCGGAAGCCTCCGCACACGACGACGACCTGCGCACGCTGGCGTACCGGCTGATCGATGCGGCAGGACTGCAGCGAGGCCGCCTCACCGGGATCACGCTGAAGGGCGAGGACCTGGTCGCCGCCGACCAGGTCGCCGAGCAGATCAGCTTCGACGGAGCGCGCGAGGCCCGGCTGGTCGCCGAAGAGGTCAGCGACCGCATCCGCGCCAAGTTCGGACCCGGCGCGATCCGCCCCGCCACCACACTCCTGCGCGTCTCCTGACGTCCGACCCTGCCATGGAGGCGAGACCCGTGCTGCTCCAACCGCCAGGACTTCCAGGCCTGTTGCCCCACACATTGCCGCACTGGCCGTACACCACCGCGGTGGACCAGGCGCTGGTCGACCGCGGTGTCCCGCCGGGCATCGTCCGCGTCGACCTGGGCGCCCGCCCGGACGAGCGGATGCGCATCTGGCTGAGGTGGGATGTGAGCCGCGGATGTAGTCAGGCGTGACGGCCGGGTCTACCTGACAGGGCCTTCATCTTCTCCTGGCTGTGCGTCAGGCATGTCCAGGATGGCCTCTCGGGTGTACTGAGGGCTCTCTGAGGGTGGGGCCACGCTCGGGGCCATGAGTTCGGTGAGGAGCCAGCTCAGGTCATCCGTGGATAGCGCCAGGCCCAGGGTTTGCACGATGCGCAGAGCACAGTCCCGGATGGACTGAGCGTCCTGCTCGGGCGCCGCCGTGCTCCTAATCTCGTCACACACTCGGCTGAACTGTTCAGCGCTGATCGTTGGCCGGCTTATCGGTTGCGCCATGGTGCGCTCCTCCTGGAAGAGCGGGCGGTTCCACCCGCTCTTCCAGAAAGCGCTGAGCACGCCCCAACGGCAACTGGAGAGAGCCAGCGCGCAGGCGCTCGACCAGAGCCTTCGTTGGCACGCGCTCAACGCGCACTGCTGTCTCACCCGGATCGGGCCTGTTCCGGGCGTGTGAGCTGCAGCTCCCTGCCCTCTTCTACAAGGGAGTCGGTTGCCTGCCGGGTGTCTGGGCAGACAGCGGCCCCCGCTACACCCCCGGCCTGTTAGAGGCGCAACCCCCACCAGCCGGACGGTGCACAGAAAATTCTTGGTCCTGGGCGCGAGCGGTGTGGCGGGGCGTTGACCTGCTGTGGTGGGGGTTGTGGTCGGGGTCTGGCAGGCCGTGGTCGGGGGGTTGGGCCGGAAAGTGATGTGCCTGGTCGGGGTGCCGTGGTGGGGGCGGTCGTGTCTACGGTGAAAGCCGTTCGGACGTCCTCGCCCGCCTCGTGGGGGCCGTCCGTGCATCCCTCAGTGGCGGCGGGTCCGGCGCCACGGCCGGCACTCACCAGCTGGTCCCGGATCCGTCGCCGTGAGAGCCGGTCACAGCCACGAGAGCAACGGAGGTGCCCCAGTGCGGACCGCGGTCCAACTGCGCGGTCATCGCCATACCGGCCCGCGGAGCGCAGCGCGTCTGCGGTGAGCAGAGGCGGGAGTGCCCTACCGAGTCCCCTACCGTTCCCCCTACCAACTCCCCTACCGGCTCCTGTAGTAGCCTGCCTCTGGTTTGCGCAGGTCAGAACCTATATTCGGCGCCGCTGAAGCCCAAGGGCAGCAAGTGCGCAGGCCGTGGAGCAACCCAGGACTGAGGGGGAGTGGTGGGGGTGGGTGGGTCGCGGACGTATCCGTACGGCTCCACGAGCGCGGTGCGCGCACATGTGCTGGCCGCGCTGGGGGTGCTGAAGCTCGCGACGGCCGATCAGATGCACCGGCTGATGGCGCCGGGCCATAAGGACAACAAGGCGTTCCGGAACGCGGCGTTGGATCTGGCGCGGCATGGTCTCGCGGTCTCGGAGGGCAGCACCCGGGACGGCAACAAGCTCTGGAACCTGACGCCGCTCGGATTGGACGCGGCAGCGGAGGTCCTGGGCAGGCCGGCGGGGGAGATGGGGGGGGACGGCGCGTGGTGCGGCCCGCTCGGGTGCCCCGCACGCGATGGCGGTCAACGAGACGGTCATCGCCATCACCCGCACGCCCGCCACGGCGACCCGGCCGGTGCCGCGCCAGCAGCCCGCTCCGACGCCGACAGTCACGGAAGAGGAGTCGGCTCCGGGGCTCGTGCTGGAGACGCCGGGGTTGGGCTGGGTCGGTTCCTGGTTGACCGAGGTCCCGCTCAATCTCCCCACCAGTAGGGGCATCCGGGCCGGGGTTCGCGCGGATGCGGTGCTCCAGGCGCCGGAGGCGGGGTTGCCGGTGTTGTTCGTGGAGGTCGACAACTGCACCGAGTCCGCCGACACCCTGGCGGCCAAGTTCGAGAAGTACTTGCGCTACTTCCGTCTGAAGTCCAAGAATCCGCTCGGCAGCGAGAGTCCGGTGTGGCGCGCCCAGTACCCGTCGACCGGGCGGGAGGGATACCCGCCGGTGGTGGTCGTCTTCAACCCCGGCATTCGGACCGGCCCGCAGGCCCTGAAGAACCGTATGAACACCGTCATGGAGCTCACGCGTCTCGTCTGGTCGGGCAGCTACCACGGCGCCGGCGGTGGGTACGGCGCCGAAGAACGGGACGGCTACTACGACTACGCCGACGCCATCCCCCTCCTGTTCACCACCCTCGATCGCCTCCAGACCAGCGGCCCCCGCGATGCGGTGTGGTGGCGTTGCGGACACGGCCAGTGGGAAACCCTCCCCGACGCGCTGGCCAACCCCGCCGACCACGACGCCTGGTACGCCCGCGACGAGCAACGCCGCCGCCAACGCGACGAAGAACGCGAGAGGCAACACCAGCAGCGGGCGGCGGAGAGGGATCGCTGGGCTCAGGAACCTGACCCGGATCCCGAGCCGGCCCCCGAGGCCGCGCCGTGTCAGCGGTGCAAAGGGCCGGTCACCGGCCCGCTCGGCTACGACCTGGAATTTGCCCCGCCTGAGGACGGCCGGCACTGCCCCTCCTGCCGCACCGACCTGCGCCAGCAGTACCCGACCCTGCGCCAAGCGGTCTTCGGACGGCGTCCGCGCAGCAAGTAGCCCGGCCCCGCCAGAGCGTGATGCTGTTGGCTTATTCGGGGTCTGGGTCTACTTCGCCCTGTCGAGGATGAGCTCGGCGGGGCGAAGTGATGCGAAGTGGCTGGTGCGGGTGCGGGCCCGGGGAGTCTGGGTGATGTGGGCGTCGATGCGGGCGAGGTTGATCGCGGCGCCGGTGAGCTGGTGCTGAAGGCTGGTCTTGGCCAGCCCACCGTAGCGGGATCTGCGCAGACCGCAGCGTTGGACAGCCTGGGACATGGTGCCCTCAACCCCCGCCCGAACCTTGTAGCGCTCCTTCCAGGCATCGGTCTGCTGCTCGGCCCTGGCCGTCTGGAGCGCGGCATGCTCGTCGCGGCGACGTAGTCGCAATTCACGGGGCCGTTTGACGTTGGGCGCAGCCGCCGTGCGGGCCCTGGCGTTCACCCACGCGGACGTGGCGGGTCTGCTCGTGCCGCCGATGCTGCTGAACCTGGGCGTTGACGGTGACCCCTACGACGACCCCGCACCGCTGGGCACGGTCCAGCAAGCACTCGCCACCCTGCTCGTCCTGGAGGTCGGGGATGTGCCCGCGCAGCTCGAGCGGACCGGCAGCACAGCCGGAGACACCGTGCGCCAGCGCCTGTTCGGTGTCCTGGAACAAACCAGCCGCCTCATCGACCCCGAAGACCGATTCAGGACCGCCAGTGACCCCCAGCTCGATGAGAGCCGGCAGACAACCGTCTTCGAGTATCTCCTCTCCACCTGCCTGACCCGCATCGGGGGAGACTGGGGCGACGACGTAGGCGTCCACGCCGCGATCCTGACCGAGCAGCTGGCCCAGACCCACCCGGCCTGGGCCCAACCACACCTTGCTGCCCTCCTGGGCGCGGCCTTGACCACCATCGACACACTGGAGTCGGCAGACACCGCACCCGCCCCGCTCCTGGCCGCCCCCGAAACACTGCCGCCCGAGCTACGGTTCCTCGAACGGATGGCCTACCAGCAGTCCCTGGCGTCCAGCATCGGCAGGCTCCTGGACGCTCTGGAACACATCGCCACCCTCGACCCGGTGGCCGTGTGCAGGGCGGTCATCGACACCATCGCCGACGAACGCGAGAGCCAGCGCGAACAGGTCATCGTGCCGCGGCTGCTGCCGCTGCTGGGAACGCTCGGACGACGGCACGGCGACCACCCCGGCCTGCTGCGGATGATCCTTCCGCTGCTGCACACCTACATCGTTGACTCCGACGTCGCCTCGCGGTCGGCCGCACTGAGCGCCTGGGCGGACATCGGCGCCGTCCACCCTGTGCCATCCAGCATCTCCGATCTCCTGCCCGCCCTGCTCGACGACCACTACATCGCTGTCATCAACGGCGTCCTCGACACCGCCATACGCCTGCAGTGGAGCGACAAAGACACCCTCCGTCTTCTGGTCTACGCGCTGATGGTCTGCGCGCAGGTCGACACCGACCGCTTCCCCGACACCGTCACGAAGGCCATGACGGCCGCCGCCCGCCTCACCCGCGGCGACGAAGCCCTCCGCCTCCACGCCGAACAGCAGATCCTCCAACGCGCCGCCGACCTCGACCGCTACCACCTGCGCGACGCCCTGCGCCGTGACTGGCTGCCCCAGACCGCCGTCAGCCCGGCCATGGCCCGGCTGCGCCTGCGCCAGGTCCGCGACCCCTACATCAACGACCGGTTCAACACCCACGACAACCGGCAGTTGCGCGCGTTGCTGGACTGCGGCCCGGGCCTGGCCGGCCTGACGGCCGAGGAACTGCGCAAGGCCGCCCTCGAGCTGGGTCCACACCGCGTGATCGGGGCGACCGAATACGCCGAGGTCGCCTGGCGGGCCGCCCGTCCGGCGGACGCCGCCGCCCTCATGAACACCGTCCTCGCGGCGATCCCCAACGAGCCCGCCTTCACCGTCCACCGGAAGCTGGCCTCGCTGATCGCGGCTGCGGCCGCATTCGACGCCGTCGCAGCCACCGCAGGCGACACGAGCGCGGCCGCCCTCGCGCTGACACATGCCGCACACGCCCTCGGCACAGACCACGACGCCCACGCTCTGGCGGACCAGGTCCGCACCCGCACCACGCTCCGCAGCCTGCTCACCGGCCGCGTACTGGCACCGCCGGCCGCCGGCACGGACTACCCCGGCCAAGCCGGCAGAGACCCGGCCGTCGCGCTTCGTGCCCGCGCAACCCAACTACGCACCACCGCAGACACACTCAGAGACCAGGCCCAGGAGGCAACGGCGACCGCCGCCTACGTGCGGTGTTTCGCCGGGCTGTGCGAGGTGGCCGCCTTCTTGATCAGGCTCGATGCGGCCGAACTCGACGCCGACACCGCTGAGATGACCGCCCTGGCCACTGCGGCCCGCCGCCGCGCAGCCGCTGCCACCACCGAACTCGACAAGCGATTCGACGCCGCCGACCCGCTGGCCGCACCCGTACGGGCGGCCCTGGAGCAGGTGCAGTCGCTCACCGACGCCAGCGGCGTCGCCGACCTTCTTGCCCACTGGGCCGCCCTGTCCGTGCCTCTGGTGATCGCCCGCGGCCCGCGCCGCACACCGCTCACCTCCCACGCGGCAGCCCGAGACGGGGACCCGGACGTTCCGTCCGCAGAGCAACAGCCGGCCGTAGCCGTGGTCTTGGCCAGCGTGGACGGCCACCTTGTCACCGGCCCGCAGGTTCTGCGCCCCTCGACGGTCTACGAACTCCGCCTCGACGTACGCACCGGTCCCTGGCCGGAGTGGGCCGAGTCCCTCGAAGCCGAGCTCCTCAGCCACCTCACCCCCAACGAGGCGGAAACGCCCGCCTACTTCTGGCCGCGCCCGCCGCACCCGGACGGCACAATGACGCTGAGTGCCACCGGTACGCTCATCCTCCGCTTCGGCCTCCCCGCCGGCAGCTTGGCCCCACCGTTCTCGGTCACTCTGCGCTGGCGCGGCACCCGGGACGGCAAACCGGTCTCCCAGGGCCTCGACGTCGCCGGACACCGCGAGATCCGCTGCAGGCCCTTCGACGCCTCGCGCGACTTTTTGACCAGCTTCCCCGTCTTCGACGGACGGCTGATCGCCCTCTACGAACGTTTCCACCACGCCGGCTACGACGAGGACCAACTCCAGGCGTTCTGCCGCCTGTTCACCGCCATCTGCCGCACCGGGCTCACCATGACGTGGAACAAGCAGTACAAGCGCGGCAGCCACGTGACCGAGCGCAAGTTCCACGACGACCTGTACAGAGAACTGCAGGCAGAGCCGGAACTCGGCGGCCGCCTCGAACGCGGCAGCCCCCTCGCGCTCGGCTTTCTCGACGTCCGGCACGACGGCATCACCGCAGAACTGAAGGTCGAACGCAAAACCCCGGTCACCAAAGAGACCGCCCCCAAGTACATGGGGCAGCCTACCCAGTACGCAGCCGCCGACGGCGCACGTCTGTCGATCCTGTGCATCCTGGACATGAGTCGCAAGACATCACCCGTCGGCGTGCCGGAGAACTACCTCTTCACCCTCCAGCCGGCGCTCCACGGCCTGACCAACCCCGAGGCCCCGTCCCTTGTCGCGGCCATCGTTGTCAACGGCAACCTGCCCACCCCCAGCACCTGGTCGCGCCGCAGGACACCCACACAGCCCACCCCCTCGCCCTGAACCTGCCCGACACCGGGCTGCCCTGAATCGGATTGTCGTGCGGGTGGCTGCTGCGTCATCCTTGCTGTAACCGCGAGGCTCTGGACCAGGCGGCTCACCTACTCCTGGAAGGCCTGATGACCCTCGGGAAAACGCAGACAGACCCAGCGCCGCTGTGCCGCGCAGACTTGAGGCGTTCGTGGTGCGCGCTCGCCGGGTGGAGGCACATTCCCTGGCGGCGGACTGGGACGCACTGGTCACTCTGGCCGATGCGCCGTACACGGTGACGGCCCGTGGCAACGGTGAGGCACACGTCCGTCAGGAGTACCCGGCCGAGGAGGTCGTCGAGTCGGCCGCCGCTCGGGTCAGGCCTCTGCTGCTCGAAGGCGACGCCTGTTCCTATCTGAAGGCACTGGCCGCAGTGGGGTACTTCTGCCGGAACCGGCCGCATGACACGCAGTGGGTGAAGGCGGCGCGGGCCGAGTGGCGCACGAGAACGGACTCGAACGCCCCACGGGAAGGCGGCTACCAGGTCATGATCGGCGACGATGCCGCGGGCTGGACCGCCGAACTCGACGACCGCAAACTCGCCACAGCATGGATCTACGGCGACGTGGTTCATCACGACACCGATCTCCTCGAAGAGGCCGATCCCTTTGGCCTGTCCGAACGGTTCCGCGCTGCTGTACCCCTGGTTGCCTCGGTCATGGTTATGGCGATCGAACTCCTCAACTACATCCGGGCCCTGCACACTGACAGCCTTCTCGGCCTCCCAGCGGAACTGTTCGAACGTGAGGTCGTGCTGACGTCAACGTGCTGGGAGCAGGTGATGCGTGTGTTCGCAGCGCCTGTGGGAACGCCCGCACTCGCTGATGCCCTGTCCCCCTTCAGCGAGCACTGGACCCCGTGGTCGGGCAGCGCCGTCCTCAGGCACGCAGACGACTGACCCCGAATCGCCGGAAGGGCTAACTGCTCCCAGCAGCTTGCCCGTTGTCGGCCCACTGCTTGCGCAACATGGCCCGAGTGGGCCGCCGGCTGCGGTGAGCACCGGTGACGTAGCAGAGCACCCTCCACCCGGCTGCCTGCAGGGCGGAGACTCTGCACACCCTTATGCGCTGGTCACTCCTTCACCAGAGCTGTGTAGCCGTGGCGGGTTGTATAGGAGCTGCGCCTGCTGGGTCGGTCTCCTCCCGCGCCGCTGCCAGCCACGACCACGGCTTGGACCAGTCGACCCCGGGGCACACCAGCCGATGTGGGATCCGGCACGCCGTACCCGGGGCCGGTTCCGCATCACGGGGACACCAGGCCACCCCGTCGTTTAGGTCCGTCCTGACATGCTTCCGGGCGTGGCGGCCCTGTCTATGCCGGACTGCCTGAGATGGCCCGCTTTGGCGGGCCGAGGGTGAGCGGGGGTTGCACGACCGGCCCAGCCGCCCCCTGACAACACCCCACCGCACGACGGCAGCGGTGGAGGCTCTCGGGTCTGTCGGCTGCGTCAGGACCGCAAACTTGGCCCCGCCCGCCTCGGTCCTTTGCTGGACCTGCCCACCTCGACCGTGCACCGCATCCTGGTCCGCCACGGCCTGAACCGGCTGGCGTTCATGGACCGGCCCACCGGCCAGGTGATCCGCCGCTACGAACGCGACCGCCCCGGCGAACTCATCCACGTCGACGTGAAGAAGTTCGGCCGGATCCCCGACGGTGGCGGCCACAAGACCCTGGGCCGCCAGGCCGGCCGGGCCACCCGCAGCAGGATGGGCTTCGACTACGTCCACTCCGCCGTCGACGACCACTCCCGCCTCGCCTACAGCGAGATCCACAGCGACGAGAAAGCCGCGACCTGCGCGGGCTTCCTGACCCGCCGCCGCGTTCTTCCACGCCTGCGGCATCACCCACATCGAGCGGGTCATGACCGACAACGCCTGGGCCTACCGCAAGAGCTTTGCCTGGACGGCCGCACTGGCCAACCTCGGCGCGACCGGCAAGCTCACTCGCGCCTACCGGCCCCAGACCAACGGCAAGGTCGATCGCTTCAACCGCACCCTGCTCGACGAATGGGCCTACCTACGGCCCTACACCAGCAACCAAGAACGAGCCGAAGCCTTGGCAGACTTCCTTCGCACCTACAACCACCACCGCTGCCACACCGCACTCGCCGGACAGCCACCCATCACCCGCGTCAACAACCCGGCGGGTCAATACACACCCGGCTGAGCATCTACGCCGTCGCCGAGGTCCTCCGCTCCTGGTGCATCTGACCTGGGCGACGGGCATACGCCGGTCCCGGCTGATCGCGTCGGCGCCCGCCCGCGTACGGCGCGCCCCGACGGGTCTGCGAGGATGTCCGGCGGCGTCCGCACCGGGCCCCGCAGCGGTGCGCGGGTCCGGAAATGCGCAGGCGGCGACGGGCGGACGGGTCGGGCCCGGCGGGCGGGAGAGCGGAGTGGTGGGGGACGTGCCGGAGTACCCGGAGTACGTTGCCGCGGCGGTGTTCGCCGTGGGCGGCGTCGTCCATGCCGTGCTGGCGCCGCACCGGTTCTCCACCGCTGTCCTGTTCTGCCTCGCGGTGACGTCGGCAGGGCTCGGCGAGGCCGCCCGCAGTGCGGAGACTCACCCCACCGTCGTGACCGTGCTCGCCGTCGCCGCCCTGCTCATGACCCTCGCGCTGGGCCTGCTCCTGCTGGTCGACAGCATCGTCCTGGTCCGGCGCTACGGACCGCAGGCGTCCCTGCTGGCCACCGGCGCCGCCGGCTGCGCCCTGCTGGCGGTGCTCGGCCTCGACGCGGTCGTCCAGACTGCCGGGGGCGAGGTGGCGGGTGCCCTCATGGTGGCGGTGAACGCGGCCGCCGGATACCTCAGCCTGCTCTTCCTCGCCTTCACCGTCTACGTGTTCGTCCGGGGCCGCAGCACCCCGCCGCCGGAGACCACCCATGTCGTCGTCCTGGGCGCCGGGCTCAATGGCGACCGGCCCGGTCCGCTGCTGCGCCGCAGGCTGGAGCGGGCCCTCGCGGTCGACGACGCCGGCGCACCGGACGCAGACGGTGTGGTGTTCGTCGTCTCGGGCGGCCGGGGCGACGACGAGGTGCGCTCCGAGGCGGACGCCATGGCCGACTACCTGCGCGCACGCGGGGTGGCTGCCGACCGGATCGTGCGGGAGGACCGCTCCGTGAACACCGGGCAGAACCTCCGCTTCAGCGCGGCTCTCATGGACCGCACCGCTTCCGGGCACCGTGCCACGGTGGTCACCAGCGGCTTCCACGTCTACCGCACGGCCCTGCTGGCCTGTCGCTCCGGCGTCCTTGTCCACGTCGTGGGGGCGCCGACCTCTCCCGCGTACTGGCTCTCCGCGACCCTGCGTGAGTTCGCCGCCGTCCTGTGGTTGGACCGGCTGCCCCTGATCGGGCTCAGCCTGCTGCTGGCGGTGCCTGTGGCGACAGCGGTCTTCCAGCGCTGAGGCACCCGTCGCGCGTGCCGCCCCGGGCAGCAGGGTCGGCGTGGCTTCGCCAGCAACCCGCGCCCGCGCCGAACAGCGGGGGTGGCCGCTGGCTGACGGAGCTTGCAGGTCACAGCGCGATCGGATGGTATCTGAGAGCTTCGTGGACGATCTGCTCTGCATTGAAGTCATCGGGACTGGGAATGACTTCTCCGGCCAGGATGCGGCCGTCGAAGGTGCCGATGATAGCGACGCTCTGCTGGCGACAGCCTCCTCACCGAATTCCTTAAGGAGTTGGGCTGTACCAGTGGCGACCGACGACCCCGCGCGTCTTAGAAGGTGTCTCGGTTGGTGTGCGGTTCACATTCCGCGCTCCGGTCCGTACGTCTCCCACATGCGCTGACCCGGCCCTGTGGGCAGGTATTCCAGCAGAACAGGGCCGGGGTAGAAGACCGCGCTGTCCCAGCCGGTCATCTCCCCGCCGACCAGGTACCGGTACAGCCATTCTGCGAAGGTCATCGCGTGTCCCACCCAGTCACCTTCTGAGCCCTGGACTACTACGCCCATGGAAATCCCGTGAACTTGGGTAGCCCCGAAGATCACGGCCCCCTGGTCGGTGGAGGCGAGGGGGATCAGGCCCTCGGCGGTTCCAAAGCTGAGCTGCGGGAGGTTGCAGAAGACGCGAGGGTCGTCCTCCGGCTCAGTGACGTAGGACTCCCATGAACTCTTTGCCCAGGTGGCCGACGTCGAACGTATGCGCTCGGCCAGGTTGAACCATGCAGATGCCGGATGGTGGAGGTAGAGGTGCCCGTTGATCTGCACCGGCGCGTAAGCGTCGACGATCTGCTTGTAGTCCGCCGGCAGGGCTCTGCCGACTTCCTTCCGGCCTGGAGCTGATGACCGCCCTGCACCCGCCGACCCGGGCCTCCGAAGCGGACGCGACAGGCAAGCGGCACTCCGAGCACAACCCCGGCTCGCTGGGGAAGGAGCCGGTGGACTGCGCGCCGTGCGAGGCCCCGGACGGGCACCCGCTGCTCGCCGACCTGCCGCGCTTCCACCACCGCACCCCGGCCGAGGTCCTGGTGGAGGAGGCGTACGACTGGGCGCGCCCGCTCACCGACGCCGAATGCCTTCGCCGGAACCTGGTGGGCATCGACGTGAACATGGCCTTCGCCGCCGGAGCCAACGGGTTGACCGTCGGTCTCGGTGAGCCGACGCAGGTCAAGAACCCGGTGTTCGACCCGAAGCTGCCCGGCTCGTGGCTGGTCGACCTGTCCCACGTCGACCTGTCGAAGGTGAAGGTCGCCAAGGACAAGTGGGCAAACCTGGACGCCAGTCTGCTGCCCAGCCCGTTCACGCCGAAGGGCGAGCGTCCCGAGGGCCCGGCCTGGTACGCGACGCCGAAGGTTGCCTATGCGGTGGAGCTGGGCTACGAGGTGCGGCCGATCGAGGCGTACGTCCGCTACGACAAAGGCCGCTACCTGGACGGCTGGCACAACCGGCTCCGTGATGCCTACCTCGCCACCATGGCCGACCTCGGCGTCGATGCCGACCTGTCGCCAAAACGGACAGCTGTCCGGCAGGAACGCCCGATCACACACGACCGGAGTCATCGCTGCTGACGTCGCGCCACCACGCAGCGACTCGGCTGTCCATCCAGTAGAGCATTTCGGCCTTGCCCGTCGTGTTGTCAGAACCACCTTGGCTGTTCTCGACTGGCCAACGCTTCTCCTTGAACAGCTGCGCAGAGATGCGACTGAGAGCAGCGTGCTCGTTGCTCTGTTGACGCTCCGGCAGCCCGGAGCGCTGCAGAATTTCGGTGAACGTGATCTTCTCGTCAGGGCGTTCAGCCGTGGCCTCGAAGAGCGCACGAACCCCTGGAAGGTGGTTCACCTTGCTCCACAGCAGCTCGACCTGAGTCTTTGTCCACAACCCCTGGCGCCCTAGGTCGACAGCGGTGTCGGTTCCGTCGATGTCCGCAAGCAGTCCGTTGAGCTTGGCATTGAGGGATTCGACGTCAGCAAGTGCGGAAACGACGGCGGCACGCAGCGTTGCACGATCCACGGCAGGACTCCCCTGTTCGACTTCGTGGACGAAACCACATGACAGGACCGTACGACTTCGTCTACGAATCCACAAGTCCACCTCCGGCCGTCAGTGTGCCACGCGCCGGCGTCTGATCACTCGGTGGACTGGCCTTTCTCTCCGTCGGGCCGTACGGGCCGACGCTGACGCCTACGGTCGACGGACGTATACGGACACGAGGCGCAGCCGGGGGAGTGGATGAGGAACTGGGAGAAGACACTGTCCGTCCTGGAGGCGCTGCGCGAGCGCGGCCAGGCAGCCGGGCACAGCTGGACGCTGGACACAGAGCTCCTCCCGCCGCACCAGCTGCAAGTCAACGCTCTGGAGAAGCAGGGCCTGGTGGAGCTGGCCGACCGGGAAGACCGGGCGAAACTCTCCGCGCTGGAAGGCCGGCCCGTGCGCTGGGCGGCCCGCCTGACCCCGCACGGGGACGACACCATTACCTACGGCCGGTCCCGACCCCGGGCCGAGCCCTCACCCGGCGGGGAAGGACCGAGGCAGCTGGTGGAGCTGATCTAGCGTGCTCGATGACGGCGAACACGTACAGCCGCACTCCGGACAGAGTGACCGTTTCGAAGAAGTCGCAGGCCAACAGGACGTCAGCCTGGGAGTGCAGGAAGTCGGCCCAGGTACTGGAGTTCCGTTCGGGCGCAGAGTCGATCCCGGCCTCCTTGAGGATCTCCCAGACTGTGGAGGCAGCTACCTTCACGCCCAGCACGAGCAGCTCACCGTGCACCCTTCTGTAGCCCCAGCTGGGATTTTCGCGTGCCAGGCTCAGCACAAGGGTCCTGATCGAGTGCACGGTCCGTGGCCAGCCTGGGCGCTTTGGTCGAGAACGGGCCGCGTGACGGCGGGCAACCAGGTCGCGGTGCCACCGCAGCACCGTGTCCGGGCGCACCAGCAGCCGCACCCTGCGCAGCATGTCCCGCGGGAGCTGATGCAGTAACGCCGCCAGGAACGCCCGATCACTCTCGCCGAAACGCGGCCTGGTCCCGCCCAGTTGCCGTTCCAGCACCATGATCTGATGGGGCAGCGCCAGGATTTCCACCTCCTTGTCCCGGTCACTCATCGGCAGCAGGCGCAACATGGCAAACGCGTTGGTCACGCCTAGCGTGAGTCCAACCGGCCGCGGGTAGGAGTGCCGGGCCGCCCGGTGTCACCCCGAGGGTCGTTAGTGTTGCCCCATGAGCGCATTGGGCATGGCGGAGCTCGAGGCCATGATCGAAGAGGCGACTGTCGACGCCTACAACGAGGACGAGCAGCTGACCGGTCTGTTCACCATGCTTGAGGAGCATCTCGACCTGCCCTTCACCACCGTGGTGCTCGGCGTCGAGGCGACCGTGGGCGGCATCGACCTCACGCCGGACGGGAGGATCGTCGCCCTGTGCTCTCGCGGCGGCATGCGGCAGTCGATCGGAATCCTGGATCTGCCTTTGCCCAGCCCGGCGCCCGAGGGCGCGCAGTGGATCGAGGCATACCGTCACTGGGCCGCTTGAGGTCGGGCACCTCACACCCACGCGGAACCGGTTGTGTGGAAGGGCTGAACATGGCTGACGCCGAACAGGGCACGCATCAGGAAGTCGGCGAACGGTCGCTGACCGACCTCATCGAGCGCAGTGCCGAGTTGAAAGGGCAACTGGTCGCCTTCGGGCAGAGCTCCCGCTTCGACCGGTGGTTGACGCCCCTCCTGCTGGAGGCCGCAGGGCCTGAGCGGCAGCTGGACGAGGGCGAGGCGATCCGGATCGTCGACCACTTCATCCTGCGGTACCGCCTGCCGGACGGTTCGACCGTGGCGGACCGGTTCGTCGCCGGACGGAAGGACTTGACCGCGGTCGACCGGGAGATGCTGCTCGGCTGGCGCGACCCGGTCGAGGGCATCTTCGAGATCCAGCGCAAGGAAAAGGATGCCGTCGTCCTGCTGAACCTGATCGACGACCTGGAGTACCGCACGTACTCGAATGTCGGGCGGGCGGCGTTCCGCGGAGTGTCCAAGGGGGACTTCCTCCACATCTGCCTGGTACCGGTTCACACGGCCGACGGGGCGTGGCTGGTGTCCGGGGCGATGTCGAGCTACCCCAAGTCCAGCGCCACCGAGATCGCCCAGGCCGCTCTCCAGCTGGCCACCAGCCGACCCGAACTGGTCTTCCGCAACCCCCAGAAGGTCGAGCAGGGGTGGCAGGCGATGCGGGAGGACCGGGCCGCGTTCGTCGAGTTCTGCGGCGGCGACGAACTGGCCCTTCAGCCTGCCGAAGCCGAGGATCTCCTCAACGCCTACTACCGCCACCGCCAAGAGGCCGCCGTCGCCGGACAGCCCGACCGCGCCCGGGGCAGGCGACTGCCCGGCCTGGACCTGCCCTTCTTCGAGTTGCCGCCGGAACTAGCGGGCTCGGACACCATCGGTGTCATCTACGACCAGGTCGACGGTCTCAACTTCTACGCGGACTACGGAATGCTCCGGGACCTCTTCGTGGAACCGGCGCTCGGGGGCCGCAGGCAGTACCAGGACCTGCTGCGCACGTACCTGCGTGAGGAGTCGATCGGGCCGCTGCCGATCCGCCGACTGGCTACCGCTCACCCGGAGACAGCCGACACTGTGTTCCGAAAGCTGCTGCGGAAGCCCGGATTCACCTGGAGCGAGCACGGCGAGGCGCTGCTGCGCCGACGTAAGCCCTGGTACTACGCGTACGAGCCCCGCCCTGGTGTCTCCGTCATCGGCGACCGCCTCAGTGCGCTTGCCGCCGGCCGTCGACAGTCACCGTTCCCACGGCTGTGACTGCGGCGGAACACTGGGCGGTGCAGAGGGTGAGGCCGGAGGCGCTGCCGGTCTTCCTGGGGCGGGCCGGTCCGTGAGACGGCTGCCGGTGCGGGCTCCCGAGCCGGCCCGGGGCCCTGGCTGTGGTTGGCGTCACCAGGTGACCGCGCGCGATACGGAAGTGGAGCCGCAGGCGCGCCGGGCGGCCCCAGCTGTCGTGATCGGCATGCCGTCCACGCACCTGCTGATCATCGGAGACCGTGCCGCCCTGAGCTGGGTGGTGACCGAGCAGCGGATGGCGTTCCCGGCGGGCCGGTCCAAGGCGGCCCGTGCCCTGGAGGAGGGCGACGAGGTCTTCCTCTACACCACGCGGGGCTGCTTCCGGAACCCTACGCGCGACCTGGGACGTGTCATCGGCCGGGCCTTGGTTGCCAGTTCCGTGCGGGTCCTGGACGTACCGGTCGTCTTCGGGGAGCGCGCGTTCACGGAAGGCTGCCGCCTGGAGGTGTCCGGCCTGGCCGGCTTCCGCGAGGGGCTCGTCCTGCGCGACCTGGTTCCGCGGCTGTCCGTCTTTCCGGACACGGCCACGTGGAGCGTCCGTATGCGGCGGGCGTCGCTGACTTTGCCGCCGGGCGACGACTCTGCTGCTTAATTCTGGGTTGGGTGTGGCTCTCTCCTCGCGGGACGCCTTGAGCTGCTCGTCGGGTGACGGGGGCCTGCCCGACTCTCTGCTGCGCTCCTCGCGGCAGCAACCGGTTACCGCGGCTCCCGCTTCACTGGCGCGTGCGCACGCGGAACTCGTTGCCGTCGGGGTCGGCCAGCAGCACCGCGCCGTCCGCGCCGTGGGCGGAGTCGAGACGCTTCGCCCTGAGGGAGAGTAGGCGCTCGACCTCCGCTTGCTGGTCGTCGTCGAGCGCGAGGTCCAAGTGCAGGTCCTTGCCGGGGTCCGGCATGAGCGGCGGACCACCCCACGTGATCTTCGTACCGCCGTTCGGTGACTGGATGGCGGTCTCCTCGTCCTGGTCCCAGACCAGCGGCCAGCCCAGCGCCTCGCTCCAGAAGTAGCCCACGATCTGCGAACCATGGCAGGCGAGCGCTCCGATGAAGCCGCAGCCGGCGAGGAAATTGTTGCCCGGCTCGATGACACAGAACTCGTTGCCCTCAGGGTCGGCGAGACAGGACCAGAAGGAGACCGTGGCCAGGGCGCTCGACCTCGGTGCGAAGCACGCTGACGTCGGCCAGGGACCGGACGCGTCCCATGTGCGAGCCGACGATTCTCACGATGGCGTCGCCCTGTTGTCCGGGAATGACGCCGGCTACCGCCTCAGCTTCCGTCCCTCCCAAACGCAGAAGGCCGCCCAGAACCGGCTGCATTTCGACCTGACCAGCTCCTCCCTGGATGCCTAGCGCATTTCTGGTCCGGCGTCCTGGGGTTGGAGAAAGCATCCTGGGCGGGACGTTCAACGACGGCTCGGCCGCCCTGGGGACGCACGAACTGGACAGCGCACAGTTCTGCGTCGTCGACCGCGCCCTCACGTCGGCGGCCGAATTCGGGATCGACTCGAATGGCGGACTCGAGACCGAGTGACCCGGATCGACGTCAGCGTAGAAGCCCCCGTGAGCGCAGCGCTCACGGGGGCTTCTACGCTGCGTGGGTCAGCCGCTGACTCGAGTGCCCACACCCGCAGTCGAGCTACTCGGCATTGGTCTTCTCCGCCGTGGGGAAGCCCGACACCGACGCCAGGAACTGCGCTGACGTGAAGTAGGGATTGTTCGTGCCACCGAGCACCTCGATGAGGATCGCTTCCCCGTCGCACTCCATGACTCGGTACTGGTCACCTGCCCGGAGCGCGAGGCCCTTGCCGTCCTCGCCGTCGGACACGACGTCGAAGACCTGGCCCTTCGTCGAGCACGGGGCATTCCGCTTCTTGGCCGCAGCCTTGGCAGACCTGAATACGTTCTTCCCCCCAGCTTCAGCACCCCGGCCGATGGCCCACCCGCTCACGGCAGTGACGACGGCTAGCGCCACGGGGCCGCCCACCTTCTTCGCCAGCGTCGTCATCGTCTGGTATCCCCCCAGATTGCCCACCCATGCCTCCTCGTTGGCCGTACCTCAGGGGCAATCCTAAGGAATTACGTAATTGGTCCGGCTCGCTCCGGTGTGGTCGCTGCTGGTCAGCCGCGGTTCCACAGGTCAACGAAGTGGTCGCTTCTTCGGCATCTGCGAACTTCCCTCAAGATCTGGGCCGGTGGGGTTTCACGCTGGAGCGATGAGCGCTGATCTGTAGGCGAGCGGAACCTCGTGGGTGGATGAGTTCGTGCTGGCCTTGGCGGCAGGCGGGGTCACAGACCGGTGGATTCTCCAGCAGCGGGCGTGGGTCGAGCAACTGCTGGCCTTCGCCGCCCGTCCGGTGTGGGAGGTCCAGCCCCGCCGACGTCGACGAGTGGCTGGTGGCGGCGCGGAAGCGGCGGACGGGACCGCAGACCCGGGGACAAGATGGCGCAGGCGGTGTACCGGTTCTACGCGTTCGTCGAGACCCGCTACGGCGCTTGGGTGCGCGAGGCAGTGGCCCGGCCGGTGGTGTGCCCGGTCGACGAGTTCAACCGGCCCCGGCGCCTGGCCCGCGTCGGCGTCCGCATCCCGCCCTCGGCGCAGGAAGTCGAGTTCCTCTTCACCGCCTGGCGTTACCACCTGCCCAGCCTGCGGGGGACGGCGTTCCTGACGGCGGCGCGGGACTACGTGGCGGAATCGTTGTGGCGGCGCCTGGGCCTGCGGATCAACGAGACGGTCCGACTGCGGGCGGGGGACTGGTATCCGCACGCGGGCACCTACGGGATCCTCCACGTGCGGTGCGGTAAAGGAGCCAGGGGCAGCGGGCCACGCGAGCGGCTGGTGCCGCCCATCGACGGGACGGACCGGCTCCTGGCATGGTGGCTGACTGAAATGCGCTCGCAGTTCGGTGACGAGTCGGTCGGCGGGCAGGCCGTACTGCTGCCCAGCCGTCAGCACCCCCTCGAGGGCGGACGGCGCCCGGCCTGTACGGTCACGCTGCGCGACGGGGACGGCGCTGCGCCCGGTGCGGCCGAAGCTGCCACCATTGTGACGCCCCGAAACCCGGCTACCGCCCCCGCGGGCGCGACCACCGGTCCCGGTAGGTCCGCTCTCGCGGTCCCTGGCCAGGGAATGGTGCCTCCGGCCCAGGTCAAAGATCCGGATCGCCGCTATCGGAATCGGGCTGAGGAGGGCGAACATCGCGAAGGGCCTCGGCAGCAATGTCCTTGAACCGCTGGAACGTTCGGGTCTCGCCCGTCAGGTCTCCAAGATACTCCGTGAACGTTGCAAGGCCGCCTTCGATCCAACGGACCTGATCCATTATGGCCAAGGCGAACAAGCGTGGAGTCAGATGGTCGGGGACTTCGAACCGTACGTCAGGGAAGGCATCGCTGATGTACTGCATGCACATGGATCGTCCTTGCGGGTCTTGCATCATCGGCAAGTCCAGGAACGCGTCGCTCAGTTCTGCCATGTAGCGGCCCACTGCCGATCGCTCGGCCTGCGGGCGGCTACGCCGCTGTGGCACGGGCTCAGTGTCATTGCGCGAGGCGGCGATCCAGAGGGCATGGAAATGCCGGCGCTCTTCGGACGCAGACAGACCTGGGGCTTGCTCGCTCAAGGCCTTCACGAGGACGTCGACCATGCCCCACCTCGGCAGGCGCCCCCTGCTGAAGACATCGTAGATACGGCTGTGACTGAACGCCCCTCGGCCAAGTGCCCGCTCCAGGTCACGCACTGACGGCTGGCCCGCGAGCAGGTGCAGATGATGGAGCGCATCGTTCAGCTCTTTCAGCCGCCCAGGTGGGAGCTCAGGTCTGCGGAGTACTCCCAACAGGCCCTCCTGCCGTCTGAATCTGTCCGATTCTGTATGACAACACTTCCCGAAACAGTCCTCCCCGGGCAATACGTACGGCGTTGTCGGACTCCGTAAAGCGGGCTCCCAAAGCCCTCACCCTGTAGATAAAGGGCCGTCCGTAGAGGGGAGTTGAGGTCCATGGAAGGCAAGCGCCTACGACGTCTGCGTCATGCCGCGCTGTTCGCGGCCGTGCGAGGAGCGTCCACCGCGGCCGGCGGTGCACTGGTCGGGGCGATCCTCTGGTGGATCCGGCAGCGATGACGCGGGAGTTGCCGGCGCCCCCGGCCAAGCCTGCTGCACAGGGGTGCGGCGAGGGCTGCGGGTGCCGGCCACTGTGATCCAGTTGCTCAACTGGGCTGCGGGCTCCCTTTCCGCCTGATCCTTATGGGCGGACCGCCTGACACCCGCGCTGACTGTGTTGTGCGGGCAGCACGCCGCCCGGGGGACTGGCCGTGTCACCGGGCCACCGTCATGGCTGTAACTGCGGGGCCACGACGGAATGTCGGTGCCGGGGTTTAGAGTGATCTCTGTTTTAGCGCGGCCCGCCGGGCTTCCGCTGTTTGCGGACATGCCCCCACCCGCACACGGTGTTTCGTGCTGCCCGGGGGATTGTTTCGTGTCGTTGCTGCGGATGTCTGCGCGTGCTGTAGCTGAGGCGGCGGGTGCCGGCTCGCTGGTGGAGAGCCTGGCCACACAGTTCCAGTTCACCTATGGTTTTGAGGCCGGGGTGAGTGAGAAGAGGTCGTGGGGCAACAGCCTTCCCGCCCTCGCCCACACCCTGCTCGATGCGGGCCTGGGGGACGTCGAAGTCCTCATCGAGTATCCGGTGCCGCTGTCCAGCTACCGGGTCGACGCCCTGCTGGCCGGCGCCTACCCCGTAACGGGTGAGCCGTCGTATGTGGTGGTGGAGCTCAAGCAGTGGACGGCCGTCGAGCTGGTGCCGGACGCCGAGGACCTGGTGACGGTGCAGGGCATGGGCAACACCGCCCGCCTGCACCCCATCGCGCAAGTACGCCGCTACTGCGACCACATCGCGGACTTCACGAAGTCCTTGCACGGCCACGAACATCGGATCAGCGGCGCCGCGTTCCTGCACAACGCCACCGACTTCGGCGTCGATGGCCTCTTCGACCTGGAGTCCGACGCGTACGGGCAGTTGTTCACCGCCTCCAGCAAGGGAAAGTTCCAGGATTTCCTCACCGAACGCTTCGCCGCCGACTCCGGCGCGCACGCGGCGGACGCGCTGCACCCGGAGCAGATCGCGCCCAGCAAGCAGCTGATGGCCGTCGCAGCCCAGGAGATTCAGGAACGCTCGCAGTTCAATTTGCTCAACGAACAGCAGGTGGCCTACTCGCTGGTGATGCGGGCGGTGAAGAAGGCGAAGCAGGCCGACTTCAAGGAAGTCATCGTCGTCACCGGCGGACCCGGCTCCGGCAAGAGCGTCATCGCGCTCGAAGTTCTCGGCGAGCTGTACCGCACCGGGGTGACGGCCATCCACGCCACCGGCTCCAAGTCCTTCACCACCACCCTGCAGAAAGTTGCCGGCAAAGGCAGCACACGTATCCGGAAGCTGTTCGGCTACTTCAACCACTTCACCCACGCCGAGAAGAACGGCCTGGACGTGCTGGTGTGCGACGAGGCCCACCGCATCCGGGAGTCCTCCAACCACCGCTTCACACCCAAAGACAAGCGCAGCAACCGCCGCCAGATCGAAGAACTCCTCGATGCCGCCCGCATTCCGGTCTTCCTCCTCGACGAACACCAAGTCGTGCGCCCCGGCGAAATGGGAACCGTCGACGAGATCGACCGGGTGGCCAAGGCCAAGGGCCTGACCGTCCGGCATGTGAACCTCGACGGACAGTTCCGCTGCGGCGGCAGCCGCGCCTACGAACAGTGGGTCCTGCGCCTGCTCGGCCTGATCCCGGGCGGCCCCCTCCCCTTCGAAGGCGACGACCACTTCACGCTCACGGTGGCCGACACCCCGCAGGAACTCGAAGCCATCCTGCGCTCCCACCAGGAAGCCGGGCTGCAGGCGCGCATGACGGCCGGGTTCTGCTGGCCCTGGAGCGAGCCGGTCGTCGACGAGGCGAAGAACTTCGTCGGCCTCGTCGACGACGTCAACCTGCCCCAGTGGGACTTCAAGCGCCCGTGGAACGTACAGGGAGACCGTGCCATCGGCGGCTACCCCTCAAAAAACTTCTGGGCCACCGACCCGGCCGGGTTCACGCAGGTGGGATGCATCTACACGGCGCAGGGCTTCGAATACGACGTCAGCGGCGTCATCTTCGGCCCCGACCTGGTGTGGCGCAACGGCGTATGGGTCGCCGACAAGAAGTCCAGCAAGGACACCGTCGTCGCCCGCGCCCCCGAGCACGAGTTCGCGCACCTGATCCGCAACACCTACAAAGTGCTCCTCACCCGCGGCATGCAGGGCACCGTCCTGTTCTCCACCGATCAGGAGACCCGAGAGATGCTGCGCTCTTTGGTGCGGTCAATGTAGGCGACGCGGCCCGGTTGTGGCGCAGGCCGCTACGTTGCCCGAACCGACTTACGCTCCGCCATAGTGCGGATCCTTTGCCGGCCCAAACCGCGGCACTACCTGACGAGCCTCGAAACCAGGCGCTACGCTCTGCCCCCGGGTGGTGACGCTGCGCCCGCGTCACCGCGGTCTGTGCACGGGGGAACGATGAGCCAGGATTTTGAAGGCGTCGAACTCGCGAAGGCCGTCCAGTCGTTGCGCGACGAAACTGCTGGAAGCCGCGGTACAGGGAGCCGACCAGGCGGTCCGCTTCGCGGTGGACTCCATCGAGCTCGAGTTCACGGTCGAGCTGCGCAAGGACGTCGCGGGCAGGGTCGGCATCAAGGCCTGGGTGGTCACTGCTGGAGCCGACGCCTCGCGAGGCCGGGCCGACACGCACCGGGTGAAGCTCACGCTGAGCCCCAAGGACGCGGCGACGGGACGCGCCCTGGAGATCGGCAGCGCCGATCGCGGCGGCACCGCCGGCTTCACACGGCCCCCCTCCGTCCGGTAGCGGGTCGTGAACCCGACCCGCTCGCGCCTGGCTGCCGAGACGGCGGACACGCGCTTCGTTACCGAGTGGTACACGCATCCGCGTGAGTCCAACCGGCCGCGCGTAGGAGTGCCGGGCCGCCCGGTGTCACCCCGAGGGTCGTTAGTGTTGCCCCATGAGCGCATTGGGCATGGCCGAGCTCGAGGCCATGATCGAAGAGGCGACTGTCGACGCCTACAACGAGGACGAGCAGCTGACCGGTCTGTTCACCATGCTTGAGGAGCATCTCGACCTGCCCTTCACCACCGTGGTGCTCGGCGTCGAGGCGACCGTGGGCGGCATCGACCTCACGCCGGACGGGAGGATCGTCGCCCTGTGCTCTCGCGGCGGCATGCGGCAGTCGATCGGAATCCTAGATCTGCCTTTGCCCAGCCCGGAGCCCGAGGGTGCGCAGTGGATCGAGGCATACCGTCACTGGGCCGCTTGAGGTCGGGCACCTCCCACCCACGCGGAACCGGTTGTGTGGAAGGGCTGGACATGGCTGGCGCGACGCGCGGCTGCAGCGGTGCTGCTTGCTCAGCTATCTCTTGCAGCGTTGACAGGCTGTGAGCCCCTGCTTCTTGGCCTTGTCCTCGGGCATTGACTCCTGACCCATGTAGGTATCCTGCTTTCCGTTCAGCGACGGACAGTCAGCGTCAGTGTGGTATGCGGACCGGTGCTCCCCGATGCGTACATAGACAGCGCCCATAAGGCCTCCTCGGTTGCTAGTGCAGGGATCGGTAGACACGGCTCTTTGCTTAGGTAGAGGCTCCGCTCTGTCCGACGAACGGTGATGAGATGCGTCCAATCGGTGTGGGGCCGTCAGCTGCTAGGTTGCAGTTCCCGGCTTTCGAGGCATCTGCCGCATATCCGTATGCGGTTGCCACGTCCCCGTTCTCCTGACCGATCTTGTGGTTTGCCTGCTTCACATATCCGTCGGCCGCCGACGCGGCCACAGAGACAGCGCGTTGGACATCGCTTGGCGACGGGTTGTTTCCATCGCCCGCATAACCCGGTTCAATCTTCAGCAGCGCCTGAAGATCACTGGTGAGTGTGGAGGCGTCGTTGTGCAGCGTGGATAGGTCGGTGGTCATGACCTGAAGGTCCCCCGAGAAGCTGGAGGCATCGCCGGAGACACCAGAGGCGTCTCCGCTGACCCCCGAAGCATCGCCGCACACGCTGCTGTTGTCCGTGCCGTCGCCTGCTTCCGTGAGCACGTTCTGCTCATCGGCGTGCTCGCTGGCGAGGTCCGCCTCGGTGCTGGTGACGTCGTCACCCAAGCCAGTCAAGTCGCTGCGTAGACTGGACTCATCGGTATTGATGGCCTCGTAGTCCTTGGATACCTTCTGCACCGCGCCGGCCTGACTCTCGGAGAGGTTCTCCTGGGCATTTGCCTGGCTGACGGCTTGCTTCAACTTGGCCAGAGCTACGTTGTACTCGCCATCGGAGGCTCGGTGATAGGTGAACGGCCGGATGCTGCCATCACCGGTGACGACGTTTATGGTCAGCGTGTCATCCGACAAGACGCCGCGGGCGGTGTTCCCCATATACGACAGCGTGACCGTGGAGGTACTGAGCTGCCCGTCGAAGTTGCTTCTGCCGATGGATACTTGCTCGTCCGGAACGCTGCCCTTGACGGTGGCATCCAGCCCAGTGCCTTGAAACGTGCCACTCGCATCCGACTGCCACTGGAGATAGTCGACTTCCCCACCATCTGTGTAGAGGTAGCCGACTGAACCGGGTACGGTCGCGGGCGCCGACGTGATACCCATGGCGGGGATGTGCGGGGCGGTGCTGCTCCTATGCGAACCGCCGCCGCAACCAGCGAGCGTGCAGGCGAGGAGAGCGTTCAGCGATGCGATCGCTGAACGCCGTGCAAGTTTCATGGGCGAAGCGTGCCGGACATGTGACGGTCTGTAAAGATGCTTCAGGGATCAACTTGCGCTCCCAGAGGTGATTGCCGGGTCTGCGGTGAGTGTTAGGGGAGCTGGTTCAGCTGAGCTGTTGGCAGTGGTCGACTTTGGTCATCGGCGGGTGCCCTTCCGAGACCCAGGGACGGTCCGGGGAAGCGCTCGTGTGTTGGGGCCGTGGCATGGGCTGACAACCGCTTTAGGAGTTCGATCAACTGAACCTCCTTCCTGGGTGCGGAGCCCGCGACGGAGCATGGCGAGTGTCCCTGGAGGCGCCCAAGGCCGGTGCAGTCTGATGACGTTGCCGTCAGAGGTTGCCGTCAGGACCTCTTCGTCCCGAAGCAACTTGGGCGGGGGCTCTGCCGTGGAGTGGTGTGGCTCTCGACTGCGCGGATGGTCCGCAGACGTCCGCGCTCGTCTGTCGGTGTTCGTCGGCGTTGTCACGCAGTTAGACACTCACCTGGCGCTGCTCTCGGTACGCGGGATTAGTGCACTTCAGCTCAGTTCTCCGGGCTTAGGCATCGCTGTACCAGTCTCGCAGATCAACTCATGTGACCTGCGACAGTGAGCCGGGACACCTGTCGTTGGTAGTCGTCATGCGTCGCCGTTGAGCGGCCTCGGACGGCCCAGAGACGGCCCGAAACTTCGGATCCTCCAGGGTCTGACCAGCTAGCATGCTGGCAGTCCAGGGACGGGGACGCCATGGCAATCGGCCGCAAGGGTTCGCGACGCATCGTCGTCGACGGCACGCCTTACCGCTGGCGCCTGCGCCGCCGGCCCACGTACGACCAGGCTCTCTGTGATCGACCGTGCACGTACGCAGTGCAGCACGCGGACACCCCTGGCACGACCCTGGTCGTCACCACGAATCAGCCTCATGCCAGCAACTGGTTCGGTGCGCCAAGTGTCGCGGTTCTGCCCAGAGACGTCGCCACCGCCATCGCGTCGGCTCTCCGTCAGGGGTGGTCCCCTACGCAACCGGGCTCACCTTTCAACCTGGACCAGTCTGAAGGCTTCGCCGCCGGCCCCGGTGCTGCACGCAGCTGAGCCACTCTTGGCCAACGGAAAGCCAGCGCTTAGAAGAGAGTTGCACACTTCTACTCAACTAGGCCTCTCACGTGCACGTTTGTTGACGGCCGCATGTCGAGGGTGCCGGACTTTGCCGCGCATTCACCGGAGGGCAGCATTCCGGCGACGCCTTCGGACCCTGCAGGTGGTCCCGCAACTGGAAGGTGCGCCAGCAAGACAGGGCCGCCAAGTGGCCCAAGTAGGCGTGCAGACCTGTAACTTGAACCAGCCGAGGGAGAGGGCAGGTATGGAGTTCTCGCTATTGAACGACGAACCGGTATCTGAGCCGGACGGCGACCTGCTCGGCGTCGGCCGGGCCGCCGGGGAGCTCGCCCGGCTGCTGCACGACTCCCGTAACTCGACACCCTTCACGCTGGCCGTCGACGCCGGGTGGGGGATGGGCAAGAGTAGTCTCATGCGGCTGGTCGAGGCGGAGCTGCACCGACGGAGCGACACGGCGACTGTCTGGTACAACGCGTGGACCTCGACCGGGGCGGATGCCCTGGAGGGGCTGATCAAGTCCGTTCTGATGCGCTTTGACCGACGGGTGCTGAGGCGTGCGTTGAACCGTCTGACCGAGCGGCGAACGCTGATCACAGCGGCCCGTACGGCGATCACCGCGGCAGCAGCCCCGCTGGGGGTGGCCGGGTTGGTTGATCGGTTATGGCAGGAACTGTCCGTCGACGCCACGACCCGCAATGCGATGCGGGACGCGCTGCGTGAACTGGCCACGGAGTGGGCGGAGTCGGCCACCTACGTGCCCCGGCGGCTGCTTGTCGTCTTCGTCGATGATCTGGATCGCTGCTCGGAAGAGACTGTGCTCGCGGTGTGCGAGGCAGTGAAGGTCTACCTCGACGTGCCGGGCCTCGCCTTCGTGGTCGGCTGCGACCGCTCGGCCCTCGGGCCGTCGGGCCTGCTGCGGGACCTGTCACCGGCTGGGTCGGCCTTCATGGAGAAGATCTTCCAGACGAGCTACCGGCTACCGGCCCCGGGGCATGACGACGTCGAGGTGTACGTCCGCCGGTGCGCGCTCCGTTCTGGTCTGCGTGAGCTGTTGGACAACGACTTGGTGAAGCTGATTGCCGAGCGCTCTGCCCGCAACCCGCGCCGAATCAAACGACTTATCAACGGCTTCGGGTTGGAATACAGCCTCAACCCCGTGTGGGCTCGGTTCGCCCCGGAAGCAGTGATCAGGACGTTGCTGCTCCAGCACCTGTACGCGGATTTCTACCGGACCCTGATTACGAGCGACCGGAATCATCCCGACGCGGCCCGGGAGTTCCTGGACTACCGCAGGGCCCACAGGGTGCTAAGCCGGCCGTCGGTGCCGCCGGATCCGGAGGACTGGCGGATCACGGTCTCCTGCGTCTCGGAGCACGGCCTGTCTGCGCCAGTCCGGGACCAGCCTGAGGAGTGGAAGCCGTTGCTGGCCCGGCTGGAGGAATATCTCCCCACTGGCTTCCCGGCGCTGGAGCGGGACCATACGTTCGTGACGCTACTTCAGGAGCTGATGGACCTGGACGGCGCCGACGAACTGCTGCGCCTTCTCAAGCACGGCGTCGCGTCGGTCACTGGGGCGTACCCCGGTGAAGAGCGTCTCGCCCCAGATGAGGAGAGCCCCAGCCCTTCGACCCGCTACACCGGAGCTCACGTGCTCTGGGTGGACGACAATCCAGACGGCATCAGTTTTCATGTGGGGCTGCTGGAGTCGCTGGGGGTGCGGGTGTGGCTTGCCCTTGATGAAGAAGAGGCCGAGCGTGTTCTGGCCAGCACTCGGGTTGATCTGTTGCTCTCCGACATCGCGCGCAGCCAGGACGGGGATGAGGGGTTCGTCGCGCTCCGGCACTGGCGTGACAGTGGGCGCTATCTGGGGCCAGCGGTCTTCTACACCGGCCGGATCACCCCAAACCGCGTCAAGCAGAGCAACCGACTCGGCGCGCAGATCACCACATCCAGCACGGAGTTGACCCGGATGGTCCACGCCTTCTTGCAGGCGGCTCAGGATGGCCGTGCGGCTGACTGACGAGCTCGTGAGTTGAGGCCGGTTGGAGCCCACCCGCCTGCCCCGATGTCAGCCTTGAGCCCCGGAACACGTACGGCCGGCTCGTTGAGCGTTGGGCGGTGGCGATCGGACCTGCGCGAATGACGGCCTGCAGTACTGATGTCAGTGGTGCCCGTTAGCGTCGCCTCCGCAGTCGGGATCCTGGGCAGGATTCGAACCTGTGCACACGGCTCCGGAGGGCGCTTTAGTCTCGGAGAAAAGCGCTGGTCGGTGCCCCTGGGTACGCTCGGTTGGCTGAGGTCCGTCCACAGATAGTCCACGACATCCGTGACCATCGCTCCGCGGAGAGGGGCAGGCAGCTCTGCTGCTGACGCCGGGGTCAAGTAGCTCAGCTAGTGCTATGGCCGTCATAGAGTCGCGTGGTCGGCCCGTCGTGACCCAGCCGTGAGAGAAACGCAGATCCGGACTCTGTAGGTCGCGGTAAGGTCAACCAGGGGTTTCATCCTGAGCAGGGCGGGAAGCAGACGCGGAGGTCGGACGGTGACGGCAGGAGACTCGCGTCCGGTGCCCAGGCCCGGACCGCCGCGTCCGGCGCAGCAGTGGTTCCAGGATCGGCCCTCTCCGTACCCCTGGGAGCAGGACGCTCTCGACCATGTACGACGCCTCATGCCGGCCGCCGAGCCGTATCGCGCCTGGGCCACGTTCTCCTTCACCGCGCAGTCGGGCCGTATCAACGAGTGCGACCTGCTGATCGCGGTGCCCGCGGGCCTCTACCTGGTCGAGATCAAGAGCCATCCAGGGCGACTGGAGAACAACGGATCCACCTGGAACTTCCACGGCTCCGACCGCACCCGGACGATCAACAACCCGCTCCACTTCAACGATGCCAAGTCGAAGGATCTCAAGAGCAGACTCCTGTGGGCGGCGCGCAAGCTGGGCATCCCGGAGCGGTCCGTGCCGCGCGTGGAACCGGCGATCTTCCTCTCGGCTCCGGACCTCGAGAGCCATCTCGACGACGTCCAGAAGGTCAAGGTCTACGGTCGTGACGACCGCCCCACCGGCCTGAAGCGCATCTGGCAGGACTTCCTCAGTCTGCCGCCGGACCGCCCCGACCGTCGCATCACTCCCGACTTCTCCCGGAACACCCTGCCGCGTCTGCTGAAGGCCATCGGCGTCCAGCAGTCCACGGCCCATCTCAGGTTCGGCGACGCCTGGAAGCTGCAGCCGCACCCCCTGGACCGCGGGCAGTCCTGGGAGGACCGCCTGGCCACACGCGACGACGGACTCGTCCAGGAGGAGGGCCGGGTCCGTATCTACCTGGTCGGCCATATGGCGACCGAGGCGGCGAAGAAGTCGACCGATCGCGCGGCCCGCCGCGAGTACCAGGTCCTGCAGGGCGTCACACACCGCGGCATCGTCGAGGCCGTCGAGATCCGCGAGCATCAGGGCGGACCGGCGATCCTCTTCCGTCACCGGCACACGGACCTGCGCCTCGACCAGTACCTCGCGACCTACGGTGGCAAGCTCACTCCCGAGATCCGCCTCGATCTCGTACGGCAGCTCGCCGAGGCCGTCCGCTACGCCCACAATCGCTCTCTCTACCACCGGGCACTGGCGGCCTGCTCCGTCTACGTTTCCTTCCGGTCCGACGGGACGCGCCCCGAGCTGCGTATCACCGACTGGCAGACAGCGGCCCGCGACTTCGACAGCAACGCCACCTTCTTCCGCTCCATCGGCGGCTCGGCGCTCGACGCCGCTCTGATCGAGGACGCGGCCCGCCTCTATCTCGCCCCCGAGACCGACCAGCCGTACGCCGATCCGGCCGACCTGGACATGTTCGGGCTCGGTGCGGTCGCGTACCTGATACTCACCGGTCAGCCCCCCGCCACACAGCGAAGTGCCCTGAGCGAGCGCCTGCGCACCGACTCGGGCCTGCATCTGTACTCCGTCGCCGACGGCTTCTCGGACGCGCTCGACGAGCTGGTCTTCAGGGCGACCCGTTCCGACGTCACCGAACGCCTCGGCTCTGCCGAGGAGTTCCTCGACCTGCTGGACAAGGCGGAGCGCGCCAGCGTGCTGCCCGAGGCGCCCACTGCCGTCGGAGTCGACCCGCTGGAGGCACTCCCCGGCCAGTCGCTCGACGCGGAATGGTCCGTACGGCGCGTCCTCGGCACCGGAGCCACCGCCCGAGCCCTTCTCGTGGAACGTGCGGTCGAGGACGAGGACGGCCGCATACAGATCGACGAGTGGGTCTTCAAGGTCGCCCTGGACGAGCAGAAGGCGGAACGGCTGCGTGCCGAGGCGGGCGTTCTCAAGGAGGTGGGCGGCGGCGCGGTCGTGCAGCTAAGGGGCGAGGGGCTGCGCGAGATCGGCGGACGGACCGTCCTGCAGCTCGAGTACGCCGGTGAGCAGTCTCTGGGTGCCCGGCTGCGGGGCAAGGGCAAGCTGACCTACCACGAGCTGGAGCGCTTCGGCGACGACATGTTCAGGGCGATGGACCAGCTGGCCGCCAACGGAGTTCTCCACCGCGACCTGAAGCCCGACAACTTCGGCATCCACCACAGCAAGGACCGGATCTGGCGCCTGAAACTGTTCGACTTCTCCCTCGCCGACGCCTCCGAGCGTGACATCAAGGCGGGCACGCGCGGCTACCTCGACCCGTTCCTCGGCTCCCTGCGGCGGCCGTACTACGACGACCACGCCGAGCGGTACGCGGCGGCCGTCACCCTGCACGAGATGGCCGCCGGCGAGCGCCCTATGTGGGGCGACGGACAGCTGGACCCGCTCACCAACGAATCCGCCGAACTGTACGTCGCGACGGAGCTGTTCGAACCGGCCCTCAGTGACGGTCTCACGTCCTTCTTCCGACGGGCGCTGCACCGCGACACCGAACACCGCTTCGACACGCTGCGGCAGATGCACGACGAGTGGCGCGAGGTGTTCCGGGCGGCCGACGCGACCAAGCCGGCCACCACCCCGGCCACGGTCGGCACCCAGGCCGAGGACGCCGAGGAGGCCCGCGACGCCGCCGCGCAGGCGGCGGATGCGGAGACTCTGCTGGAGGCCGCGGGCCTGTCGCCCCGGGCCGTGTCCGTGGCACACGGGCTGGGTGCCACCAAAGTGGGGGAGCTGCTCGACGTCCAGCCGTACGCGATCTCGAAGGCGCGGGGCGCCGGTGCGCTCGTACGCAAGGAACTCAACCGGCGTCGCAAGCAGTGGGCCGTCGCGCTGCGGCAGCCCGGGGCCGACGCCCGACCGGCCGGACCGGCTGCGCGCACGGACGGCGACTCCGAATCGGACGGACCGCTGATCCTGTCGATCGACGACATGGCGGCCCGGCTCACCCCCGAGCCAGGCCGCAAGGGTTCCCACCGTGCGCCCGTGGTCCGGCTCACGCTCGGTCTGCCGCCCGAGGAGGGCGGCCTGTCGCCGTTGGGCCCCTGGTCGGTCCAGGCCCGCATCGCCGACCACCTCAAGATCAAGCAGCCGCCGGTCTCCCGCCATCACCGCATCGAGATCAAGCAGTGGGCCGAGGCGGACTGGCTGGGGCGGGTGCGCGAAGAGCTGGTCGAGATCGTGACCGCGGCCGGACGGGTCATGACCGCGCAGGAGGCCGCCGCCGAACTGAGGGTCCGGCGCGGCGCGGGCGACGACACGCCCGAGCGCACGCTCGCGAGGGCACTTGCCGTCGTACGGGCCGCCACCGAGGCCGAGTTGTGGGACGGCGAGGGCGCGGAGCAGCACGAGCCGCGCCTGGCCGTGCACCGGCGTGGCGACACCGTATTGATCGCCGTGGAGTCGCTGCCCGGGACCGACGACCCCAGCCCCCGTGAACTGGCCGACTATACGGCTGAGTTGGGGACAGTGGCGGAGCGTCTGGCGCGTCAGGAGCCGTTGCCGGGGCGGGCCGCGGTGGTCCGCGACCTGCGTGCGGTGCCCGCCCCGGAAGGCTTCGCCCCACTTGCGGACACCCGGCTGGTGGACCTGGCGGCCGCAGTCGCCGTGGGTACCGAGGTCACTCCGCGCCTTGAGCTGTATCCCCGTGACCTCAGCCTGGACCGCGCCCTGCGGATCTCGCAGGCAGGGGCGGGCGTACGACGGGACCGTGGCATCACGGTCGCCGAGCTGCTGGCGCGGCTGCGCGCACGCTTCCCGGTGCTCGACGCGCTCTCCGGAGAGCGGGAGCCGACGTACGTCGAGCTGGAGGACCCGCTCAGGGAGGCGCGCTTCGACCTCCGGTACGACACCAAGCTGGAGCGGTTCTTCCCACCGACCCTGGAGGCGGTCGGCCAGTGGACGTCGACCGGCACGGGCACCAGCTACCTGCCGCCCGGGCACGGCATCCCGGCGGTCGCGGAGATGGACGGGGATCCGCATGCCGCCACCCGGGCCAGGCTCGCCTCCTGCGTGCAACGTGGCGGGTTCCTCGCGCTGACCGTGAAGGGCAGCAAGCTGCCCGGTGCCGCTGAGGCGGTGGCCGCGGCGTTCCCCGTCGAACGCGTCGACCTGGGGCGGGAGTTCCTCGCCGAGTTCCGCGCGCTGGCGGCGGAGAAGGGGCAGGACTGGGAGAAGGTCCTGCGCGCCGACTCGGGCTCCGCGCCGGGGCAGATCAAGCGGGGTCTGGCTTCGTTCGTCCGTGCGGTGTGGGTGCGTCTGGAGGCCGTGCTGCTGGAGCGGGCCGCGGCACCGCGCACGGTGCTGTTCCTGCATGACGCGGGGCTGCTCGCCCGGTACTGGGACGAGGGCGGCCACGACCTCCTGGTCCGCCTCCAGACGGCGGCCCGCCGACCGGCCGACGACCCCCACGGGCTGTGGCTGCTGTGCCCGGTCGACACCCGGACACAGGTCCCGCACCTGGACGGGCGGACGGTCGAGGTGATCGGCGGGGACGGCGAACGGGCGTACCTCGACGGCGACTTCCTGACGACGGTGGCAGCGGCGGCGGCCTAGACCCGCGCCGCCGCCAAAGGCGAGCGCAGGGTCCTTCCGGTCGTCATTGTGAGCGCCTGGAAACGCCGCCCTTGCGGCCGATGCCGAACGCAAGGCGGTAGACGTCGGGGATGTCGACCGCGTAGTCGCGCAGGTCGGTGGCGCCCGCCGCGCGCCGTGTCATCACGCCGAGCCTCTCCAACTCGTCGATCAGCTCACGGTGGTTGTCGACGTCCTCCGGCCCGCTGCCCTGCGAGCCGTTCGCCAGGACCTCGCGCAGCTGCACGGAGAGGGAGGCGTCCCGCCAGTAGGCGAGGACCACGGACGGCTGCATTGGTACCTGGCCGCCCCGCAGTTGCTCGACGGCGACCGCGGCCCAGCGGATGTCCTCCGTGATCTCGTCGACGCGGATCTGGGAAGCGGTACTCACGGATTCCCGGATGGCGTCGTAGTGGAGGGCGTGCTCGTGCATGGGATGCCGGTCCCGGCTGATCGTCGCCGCGGTGGAGACGGCCTGGAGCAGGGTGCGCGGACTCACCTGGCCCCGGCCGTCCTGCAGGTGGTTGGGAAGCCAGGTGTACGTGTAGCCGCGGCGGTGGCTCGGGCCCATGTACGGGCCTGCCATCGTGACGAACAGATCGTGCTGGCGTTTCGGGGTGGCGATGACGTCGACGGGGGCGATGAACCGGCCTTCACCCTCCCTGCGCCAACTGCCGGTCGACGCCCGGAACTTCTCCGCCTCGGGGCTCGGGTGATTGCCCAGCTGGTGGAAGAGCAGGCCGTACAGATTCTCCGTCGTCCAGGTCAGATCGGTCGCGTTGGCGCCGAGTTTCGACGCGTCCGGGAAGTGCTTGGGGGCGCTCTCGTACATGTCCGGGCGGACGAAGATCTTCGCCCGGATCGCGCTGGTGCTCATCCGGAGATCCAGCGCCACCTCGAAGAGGCCGGACACCAGCCGGTCGACGACCGTCCGGTCGTTGTGGAGGTGCTCCAGGGCGTCGAAGATCAGCAGGCGGGTGCGGCCGCTCTTGCGGGCCTCCTGGTCTACCGTCCACAGGGCGCGTTCATACGACTCCATGTGGTCGGCGACCCAGCGGACACGCTTGTCCCAGCCTTCGATGCGCAGGATTTCTGGGGCCCTGAGTCCGGTCAGGACCACGGCCGACCAGAGGTGCTGAGGCGTGACTCGGGGATCCTCAACGAGCTTGCTGATGACGCTCTTGCTGGGATGGTGCAGATTGGGCTCGCCGCCCTTCGCGTGACCTGTGGCGACCGTCATCCGGTCCAGCCTGGGCATCATGTACGAGGCTGCCGCGATCTCGCGCATCCGGTCGTCGCTGAGGACCTTGGTCCACACGGTCTTGCCGGAACCACGTGCGCCGCGCACCACCGTCACGTCTGGGTCCAGCGCACGCCGGTGGCTCGACGGAGTGAACAGCCGTGTGACGTCCGGGCTGACGGTGTCGGCGTCGAAGGCGCTGCCGGGGGCGGTGGCGAGCAGCGTCCGGTACTCGTCGGTGGTCAGCGGGTCGGTCATGACAGCTCCTCGCGCGGGAAGACCAGTTCTTCGACCTCACTGAGGAACCTCTTGTACGCAGCCTCCACGAAGGGCAGTTCGGGCCAGTCGCGGTCCTGGAGCGGGTCGAGGCCGATCAGGTCGTGGCTGAAGAGGATCGGGATGGGCGCGTGCGGGGCCTGGTTGTCCTCAAGGGCAGGGTGGTATGCCTCCAGGTCCGCGCCCTCCGCGTCGTCGTAGAGCGTGTCGGCGAACATCTTCTGGGCGTTGTCGCGGAGCTTGTGCAGACGCTGTATGTCCCCGGCGGACCGGAACATGGCGGCCACGATACGGAGGCGCTCGCGCAGGTCGACGGCCCGGTCGGGGCGCTGTTTCCACTGGGAGAGCAGCATGCCGTAGCCGTACCAGGTGGATGGGTTGTCGACGGCGAAGAGCAGGGACAGCCCGCTGAGCTGGGTCAGGGTGACGGCGGCGATGTCGTGAATGCCGGCCCGGCTGTCGAGCAGGACCACGTCCGGCTGCCGCGAGATCCCGGCCACCTGGGCCTCGCACGCGGCGATGGCTTCCTCCAGCCGCACGCAGAACGGCTTGGGCGCGCCGCCCGGTGCCGCGGCCGGCAGGTCGCTGTAGATGCGGTTCAGCTTCGCGAGGTAGTCGTAGCCGTCACGGGGGCGGCCTCCGGCGGGCGCCAGCCAGATCTCGCCGTTGCCCTGGGAGGGCACGAAGAACGAACTCTGGGTGACGAGCTCCAGCCCTTCGGCGTTGCCGACGCCGGCCTCGACCAGGTGGTCGACGATGCCGTGCTCGGGCAGCTGGTCGAAGCCGTGCAGGAGCGAGGAGACCCCCGGGGACTCCAGGTCGAGGTCGACGACGAGTACGCACCGGCCCTGGTCGGCGAAGTAGCGGGCGAGGACGGCGGTGGCGGTGGAGCGCCCGACTCCTCCCTTGAACCCGTACAGCGCGACGCGCCGATCTCGCACCTCGGGCTGTGGTGAAGCGCCCGCTATGGCATCCCGGGCCCAGTCGGCGCCCACGACGGTTCGTTCGAGTACGGCGACCCGGCCGCGGTGTCCCGGCTCACCCTCGTCCTGCACGATGAGTTCAGGAGAGGCGAAGAACATCTCCGGCGCGAACATCGTGGACGCGGTCTGGACGGGCTGGGCGCCCGCGAAGGCCTGGGTGTCGCGTCGGAACTCCTCCGCGAGCGCTTCCAGTTCCTCGGCGGGCAGAGGCTTGTCCTCGTCGTCCACGAGGAGAGACGCACGCCCGAACAAGTCGCGTACGAGGACGGTGTCCCGGCCGGTTTCAGCGGCTCGGTGGGCGTGGCCCAGGGCGGCGTTCCACGCGGCGTCGAATCGGGTGGGGTTCATAGGGCGGGCGCCTGCTTTTCCACTTCGGCTGCGTCTTCTGCTTCTACTTGGGCTACTTCGCCAGTTGGTAGGCGGCGATAACGGTACGAGCTGCGGCGAGGTGACGTTTCACGCGCTGCTCGGATATCTGGCCACTGTCACGGTAGCGGTGGGCCACGTCCCACTCGTCGGTGGATTCCCGGAAGGGGTTCTGCTGGGGAAGCTGCGCGAGCACGGTGGCGCCTTGGTGGCCGTTGGCGAGCAGGAAGAGCTGGTCCCACACGTGGGGCAGGTGACCGTGCTCGGAGGCCTTCCGAGCCTTCTCGATCTGGGTCTTGCTCGGCGCCGCCGGGCTGTTCCTGATCACCGGGCTGTACGGGATCCCGAGCGGGGAGTCCTGCATGGAACCGAAGAAGTCGAGGAGCATCGCTTTGATGACGCACTCCGCGGCGATGCCCGCGAGATGGTCGGCGGAGCCGAAGAGCTGAGGCGACTTGGCGAGTTGCGTTGCCGCGTCGTAGTGGCAGAGACCCACGTCCAAGAGGGAGTGCTGGTAGGTGGGCGCGGGTGCCGGCGCGGGTGCCGGCGTGGGTGACGCGGGTGCGGGTGCGGGTGCGGCGGGTGCCGGGGCCGCGGGCGTGGTCGAGGCCGCCGGGATTGGAGGAGGTGTCTGAGCCGTCACGGTGATCACCTTAGCGGCGTGATCATGGCAGATGAGAGTACTTTGCGATGACTCCTGCGGGATCTGTTCCGGCCGACGGTGCTGGCAGGATTGAGACGCGAAACCGTATGGAGATGTGCGGTGGGTGACGCGGTGCTGCGAGAGGGATGGCGAAGAGTGACGGTCACGGGCCAGGAAGCGCGGGCGGGGCTGGACCAGGCGGCGCTGCTGAAGGATCTGCGGCGGCAGGTCGTGGTCCTGGAGGACGATCTGCGGGCTCGTAGTGAGTCCGAGGACGAGTACCGCGTCCGGCTGGAGTCCGAGTACCGGCGGGCCCGGGAGGCGCAGCGCACGGCGGCGACGTACGGCGCGTGGCGGGACGAGCGGGTGACTCAGGCCGCCGTTGCGTGGGTGCTGGCCTGTGTCTTCGTACGGTTCTGTGAGGATCACGGTCTCATCGAGGCGCCGTTCATCGCCGGGCCCGGGGAGCGGTTGGTCGAGGCGGAGGAGCGGCACGAGGCGTACTTCCGTGAGCATCCTGATCACAACGACCGGGACTGGCTGATCGCCGCGTTCGAGCATCTTGCGGGGGCCCATGAGACGGTGGCCGGTCTCTTCGACCGTGCGCACAATCCGCTGTGGGAGCTGATGCCGGGCTATGAGGCCGCGACGGAGTTGTTGCGGTTCTGGCGGCGGTGGGATGCGGACGGGCGGATCGTTTACGACTTCTCGTACCTGGACTGGGATACGCGGTTCCTCGGTGACCTGTACCAGGACCTGAGTGACCATGCCCGGAAGACGTACGCGCTGTTGCAGACGCCGGAGTTCGTCGAGGAGTTCATCCTCGATCTGACGCTGGAGCCGGCCATCGCGGAGTTCGGGCTGGATCCCGTGGTGGAGGGGCCGGGGGGCGTCGAGCGGCGAGGGCTGCGGACGATCGACCCCGCGTGCGGGTCCGGGCACTTCCTGCTAGGCATCTTCGAGCGGCTCGTGGAGAAGTGGTGGGAGGCGGAGCCCGGCGCGGACGAGTGGTTGGTGGTGCGGAGGGCTCTGGAGTCCGTCCACGGGTGCGACAAGAATCCTTTCGCGGTGAGTATCGCTCGGTTCCGGTTGCTGGTTGCGGCTATGCGGGCTGCGGGGGCTGAGCGGTTGGCGCATGCGCCGGTGTTTCCCATCAATGTGGCGGTGGGGGACTCGTTGCTGCATGGGCGGGGTGCGGCGGGTATTCAGACGGATTTGGGTACGTTGTTTGCGGAGATGGAGGGGGGCGACTCTGGGGGTGGGGGTGTCTTTGTTTACTCTACGGAGGATGTGGGGGAGTTCGCACTGGAGGTTGATTTGCTGGGGCGGGGGTCGTATCACGTTGTGGTGGGGAATCCGCCCTATATCACGGTGAAGGACAAGCAGGAGAACGAGAATTATCGGGCGGCGTATGACGCTTGCGCAGGCACGTATGCCTTGTCGGTTCCGTTCGCGCAGCGCCTGTTTGAGCTGGCGGTGAAAGGTGCCGGTGGTTCGATGGGTGGGGGTGGCTTCGTCGGGCAGATCACCGCGAACTCCTTTATGAAGAGGGAGTTCGGCAAGAAGCTGATCGAGGTAGTTTTCCGAAACCGGGTCGAGCTTTCGCATGTGATCGACACGTCCGGGGCGTTCATTCCGGGGCACGGTACGCCGACGGTGATTCTTGTGGGGCGTAACCGGGTGCCGAATCCTGAGCGGATGGTTCGGGCGGTGTTGGGGGTTCGGGGGGAGCCGTCGCAACCGGGGGTGGCGGCAGAGGGTCTTGTTTGGCGGGCTATTGTTGAGCAAGTAGGGAAGCCGAGAAGTGAGTCTGAGTGGCTGTCGGTTGAGGACTCGGCGGCGGACGTTTTTGCGACGCACCCGTGGTCGGTGAGTGGTGGCGGGGCGGGGGCTCTACTGGATCGGGTCAATGCCGATCGCGGGGAGCTGAGCCAGAAGATCGATCCACCAATTGGTCGGGCTGTCCGAGCAGGGGCTGACGAAGCGTTCATGCGGCCTTTGCGGCCTGGCCTCCGTGCAGGCACAGATCGACGTGCCTTGCGGCCACTGTTGCTCGGGGAAGTTGTCCGAGACTGGACTGGAGTGCCAGATGTGGAGATCTGGTATCCGTATGATTCAGAGGTTGCTGGCAGCGGACTCAAGGAAGAGCTCTGGCCTTGGCGTGTGACTCTTGCTGCCCGACGCACTTTCCAGGGCGATATGTCGGATGCGGGTTTGGTGTGGTGGGAGTACATGCAGCACACCGCCTCCGCGTACCAGACGCCGCTGTCGATTGCATTTGCTGAAGTAGCGACTCACAACCATTTTGTTCTTGACCGGGGTGGCAACGTCTTTAAGCAAACGGCTCCGGTGATTAAATTGCCGAAGGGGTGTGGGGAGGACCGACACCTTGAACTGCTGGGGGTGCTTAATTCGTCGATTGCTGCATTTTGGCTGAAGCAAAACTGCCATGTTAAGGGCGGTAGCGGAATCGGCCGGGGAGTGCAGGACGAGCTTTGGGAGGCTCGGTACGCTTTCAACGCGACTCGGTTGGAAGCGTTTCCCTTGCCTAAACAGCTTCCGCTGTTCCTTGGTCGTGTGATGGACTCCCTGGCGCGGAAGTTGTCCCAGGCTGAGCCCCTCATCGGCGGCGCGCGTGGCGTCTACGGTCGTGCTGCCCTCGATGAGGCCCATGCCGACTACACTCGCCTTCGCCATCGCATGATCGCCCTCCAAGAAGAGCTCGACTGGCAGGTTTACGGGTCGTACGGCTTGCTGTCCGAAGCCGCTGAGGCGCGTACCACCTTGCCGTTGCCCGCCCCCGAGACCATCCCCGAAGTGCGGCTCGGAGAGCGGGCGTTCGAGATTGTGCTGGCTCGGAAGCGGGCCGCTGGTGAGGTCGATACCGCCTGGTTCGAGCGGCACGGGTCGACGCCCATTACCGAGATTCCGGGGCACTGGCCCGCGTGGTACCGGGACATCGTGCAGGCCCGTATCGACATCATCGAGCGGCGCAAGGACATTGGGCTTATCGAGCGGCCCGAGTGCAAGCGGCGGTGGTCTGTCGAGCCCTGGGAGAAGAAGGAGAAGGCGGCTCTGCGCACCTGGTTGCTCGATCGGTGTGGGGATCCCGCGCTGTGGTTCAGCCTCCGGGAGGGTGTTAAGCAGCCTCGTACGCTTACCGTCAACCAGCTTGCCGATGCCCTGAGTTCCGACGCTGACTTCAACGCCGTCGCCGCGCTCTACGCCTCCGATCACCTCAACAAGCCTGACCTTCCGCTCGGGCAAGTGCTCGCTGATGTCGTCGCCGATGAGCACGTGCCCTACCTCGCCGCCATGCGCTACAAGGACTCCGGCCTGCGTAAGCACGAGCAGTGGGAAGACGTCTGGGAGCAGCAGCGGGAGGAGGACCGGACCGGGCAGCGGCTCGATATCCCCGTACCGCCCAAGTACTCCTCCGCCGACTTCCTCAAGTCCTCCTACTGGTCCAACCGTGGCAAGCTCGACGTTCCCAAGGAGCGGTTCATCTCCTATCTGGAGGCCGGGCCCGACGCCGACCCGACCGTGCTGCTCGGTTGGGCCGGGTGGGATCACAAGGATCAGGCTCAGGCGCTCATCAACCTCATCGAGGACCGTACGGAGCAGAGCGGTTGGGACACCGAGCGGCTCACCCCGTTGCTTGCCGGGCTGCACGAGGTCATGCCCTGGGTACAGCAGTGGCACGGTGAGTACGACGCCGAGTGGGAGTCCGTGCCGGCGGAGGACTGCGATGCCTTCCTCGATGAGCAGATGGGCAAGCACCGGCTCAGCGCGACGGACCTCAAGGCCTGGCGGCCCGTGAAGCGTGCGCGGGGGCGTAAGGCTGCCGCCTCGAAGAAGGCGAGCGCCCCGGAGCAGCCCACCCTCGACGTCGAGTAGGCGGAACGTGGCAGTGGGGCTGACGGAATCCAGAATTCCGGCAGCCCCACGGGCGTTGGGCGGGTGTCAGACTCGGGCGTCTGCCGCGTACGCGACGAAGGTCGACCACGTGGTGCGGGAGAGGGCGAGCTGGCCGCCCTCCTTGTCCTTGGAGTCCCGGACGCGGACAGCTTCACGGCAGTTAGCGACCTCGATGCAGTTGTCGCCAGAGCTGCCGCTGTAGCTGCTCTTGAACCAGTCCAGTTCGGTGCTGCTCATAGTGCTCCTCGTATCTGCTCCAGCAGGCTCACGGTGGCTTCGCGGCCGAGTGCCTGCGACCGCAGCTTGCCATAGCGCTGAAGCATTGCGCTCACGTCATCAGAGTTGGTGAGCAGGACGCTCGACTGCTGTCCCTCGGTGTAGCCGATCCACTGGTGTTCTGAGGTCTCGGCCAGGTACATCTGGCCATCAACTCCGGCGTGTTCCTCCTGCCGCAACGGCATGATCTGGAGCTCTACGTTGCGAAGGCTCCCGACCTCCAACAGATGGTCGATGAGGGTCCTGGTCACCTCTGCGCCACCCACTCGGCGCTCCAAGAGCGCCTGCTCGATGACGAAGCTGAACGCCGTGTTCTGTCTCTCCGGCAATAGCCGCTGACGCTCCAGCCGCGCCACCACCTGGCGCTCGATCTGCTCCTCCGTCAGCGGCGGCAATCGGCGTTCGAAGATTGCCCGGATGTACGCCTCAGGCTGCAATAACCCCGGAATGGCCCGGCACTCGTACGTGTAGAGGGAGATCGCCTCTTCCTCGATCCCCGCCCACTGCACGAACCACGACGCCAGCCCCTGCCTCCGCGTCAGATGCCGTGTCGCCGCTTTGAGCACCCTCGGGGCCTCAAGCACCGCCCCAGCCCGTTCGATGAACCTCACCGACGGGAACCGTTTCCCCTGCTCCAGCTTGGCCACCGCATGCACCGAGTAGCGCACCAGCGGGGCGAACTCCTCCTGCGTCAGGCCCGCTTCCTCACGTAACGCCTTCAGGACCGCGCCGAAGCTCTTGAGGCCGTCGGACACTTCCGGTTCACCTTTCCAAGGGTTACGGGCTGTCACCCACCCTGTCCATTCGGTGAACCCACCCAGCCGCGTCTGTACCAGTGCCGTGCCTGTCGAGTCACCCTCCCTCCCGTGACTCTGGACCGCATGACCGCACCTCAGGCCCAACCCGGCGTCGCCGTACGTATGTTCTTCCAACAGCTCAGCGCCACCCGGCGTGGCGCCCGTCTCGCCCGCCACCTCGCCACGCACCAACTCGACGTCTGGGGCATCCCGTTCGGCTCGGCCGCCTCCGACAACGTGGCCTTCGTTGTCGCCGAGTTGGCCTCCAACGCCGTACTCCACGCCCGCGTACCGGGCCGCGACTTCGCCGTCCGCCTTGAGCACCGTACGGACACGCTCCGCATCGAGGTCGCCGACGTCCGAGGTGACCGCCCCGTCGCCGCGCCCCCGATGACCATGGACACGACCGCCGACTACGGCCGTGGCCTCGTCATCGTCGACGCCCTCGCCTCCCGTTGGGGCGTGAGCGACCGCCCAGGCCCCGGCAAGGTCGTCTGGGCCGAGATCGACCTCCGCTGAGAGCACATGCAAACCGTCACGGCATCGGAATCGCCGGCGGACTCGCCCGCTGCCAGTAGTGCAGCACCGGAGGATGCGCGACCTCCTCCCCGAGATCCGAGGTCAGCAGGTGATGCCTTGCGACCGCGTCGTCGACGATCTGCCGCCACCACTCCAGCCGGTCCCGGCCCGCGTCGGTCGAGATCAACTCGTCGTGCAGCGCGTACAGCTCGCACGTGTTGTGCCACTGCGACTCGCGCACATCGGCGTTGCTCTCGCTGAACCGCGACAACTCGGAGCCCTCGCACACTGGGCACCCGCACGTCAACGGTTCGACGCGCGCGAACCAGTCCTGGAGAACCTCCACCCGGTGGTACTTCAGCAGATCACGCACGAGCACCACCGGATACGGCCGCCAGCCCCGGCCCTTGCGGCGCGGGTCCATGCCGTGCCGGAGCATGGCGGTGACCCCCACCGCCGTGCCCAGCGCCCCGTGCGCCAACGCGTCGAAAGCCGCCAGGTCCGTACGCCACAGCAGCAGACGCGGGCACGACCGGCACAGCACGCGCAGCCCCTCGGCCACACCCACCCGCTCCAACGGGTCCTTGTAGTGCTGCATGATCAGCGCGACCGGATGCCGGCTGGCCCGCACAGCCTGCACTAGGTGCAGCAGCGACTCGTCCCGCAGCCACCGGTAACTGCACGGCAGCAGGACGACCGTGTCCGTCCGCTCCAGCCGGTTGGCCTGGGCGATCACTGCACGCAGGACCTTGGCGTCGCCGCCCTCGTCCGGTGGTATGAAGCAGGTCGGCGTCACCGTGAACGCCGCCTTGTTGGCGAGCTGGCCGTTCAGGGCCTCCTCCAGGCCGGAGTGGTCGAGCGCGTGCCAGCCGTCGGCCGCCTGATAGCCGAAGGGCCAGTCGACGGTCGCGACCCGGTGCTCGTGGCCGCCGTAGTCGACGGCCACGACCGTGTCCGGATAGCTGTTGCGTATGTTCCGGCACCTCACCGCGGCATCGGCACCTGTGAGGAGCAGGCCTCCGGTGCTCGCGTCGATGTGCGGTAGGAGGCCGATCGCCGACCTGTCGTTCACCATGATCAGTAACCGGTCGCGCAGTAAGCCCTCGATCCCGTTGCCCCCCATGGGGTCCCCCTCACGGTCATGAAGCACGCCCTGCTGGTCATGAGTGTCGGAGTCGGTCAAAAAGGAGCGCAAGACGGTCGTATGCGGGCGTAAGCGGTTCTCGGCCAGGCTGCGGACAGGGTCACAGCCAGGAAAATGTCACAGCGAGATGCGCATCCGTTGCATTCCGTCACGGCTTCGTCCGCTCAAGTCGCTCAACGTGACACTCAGGTCACGGAACTTGCGTCTGGCCTGGGCACATGGCATGGCAAGACTGGCAAGATTGGGTGGCGCGCGTGAGATCAGCGCGCCCCAGTTGCCGCCGAGTGAGGGAATGAGAGCCGGATGCCCACCAGTGAGCTCTTCCTGAAGGATGTCATCGACATCAAGGAAGACGTCCATGCCGGCGATTTCAAGGTCGAGCTGTCCGGTGGGTTCACCGAAACCGATGCTCGCGTGGCGGAGTACGTGGTCACCGAGCAGCTGCAAGGGGCCTTCCGGAGCGCGCTCGGGCTGGTCGGGGCGGCGGTCAGGTCGGGGAACTCACACGCCGCCTACCTGCACGGATCGTTCGGTGCCGGTAAGAGCCACTTCCTGACCGTGCTGCACGCCGTGCTGAACAACAACGCGGCGGCCCGCTCCAAGCCCCGGCTGCAGGAAGTCATCGCCGAGCACGACCACTGGCTGCGCGACAGCCGGTTCCTCATGGTGCCGTACCACCTCGTGGGCTCCACGGACCTGGACTCGGCCATCCTCGGCGGGTACGTGCACGCGGTGCGCTCCCTGCACTCGGACAAGCCGACCCCCGCCGTCTACCGGGCCGACTTCGCGCTCGCGGACGCGCGCAGGCAGCGCGAGTTCCTCACCGATGACGCGAAGTTCGTGCAGTGGCTCGGGGATGGGGCCGCCGCGGTGGCCCCCGGCGGCGGTGTCGCCTCGGACAGCGATGACGACGACCTTGACCTGCTCGACGCAGACGATGCCGCCCCGGCCGCCGGCAGCTGGACCTCCGCCGACCTGACACGTGCCTTCGACGCGCCCGCCGGGGACCCCTACCGCGAGGCACTCGTGTCCGCGCTGCTCTCCGGGCCCATGGCGGCGTACGCGCAGGGAGCCCGCGGCGACAAGGACGCCTTCGTCCCGCTGGAGAACGGGCTGTCCGTCATCTCCCGGCACGCCAAGTCCCTCGGCTACGACGGCATCGTGCTCTTCCTCGACGAACTGATCCTCTGGCTCCAGGCACACATGGGCGAGCAGGACTTCGTACGCGACCAAGTGCAGCGGCTGGTCAAGCTGATCGAGTCCGGGGACGCCGACCGGCCCGTACCGATCGTGTCCTTCATCTCGCGTCAGCGTGACCTGTCCCAGCTCATCGGCTCCGACGTGGCGGGCGCCGAGGTGCAGAACCTCGAGCAGCAGATCGAGTACCTGGCCGGGCGTATCGACGTCGTCAACCTGGAGGACAGCAACCTCGTCGAGATCATCAAGCGCCGCGTGCTGGAACCCAAGCCCGGGATGGAGCCGGTGCGCGACGAGGCCTTCACGCTCGTCGAGTCGTCCAAGGACGAGGTTCGGCAGGTGCTCCTCGATGCCCACGGACGGACCGAGGCCAGCTGGGACGACTTCCGCACGCTGTACCCGCTCTCGCCCGCGCTGCTCAACGTCCTCGTGGACCTCTCCGGAGCGCTCCAGCGCGAACGCACCGGTCTGAAGCTCGTCCAGGAGCTGCTGCGGCGCCGTCGCGACGACCTGAGGATGGGGGAGCTGATCCCGCTCGGCGACCTGTGGGATGTCATAGCGTCGGGCACCGGTGAGGCGTTCACCGCCAAGCTGCGCCGGGAGTCCGAGATCGCGCACCGCTTCCACGCGCGCGTGCGGGCCCATCTGCTGGAGAAGCACGGGTCCGTCGACGACCCGCGGTACCGGCGGGACGACCGGCTCGTCAAAACGCTGCTGCTCGGCGCGCTGGCCCCCAATGTGCCGGCGCTGGCACGGCTGACCGGGGGACGGCTCGCCGCGCTCAACCACGGCACCATCAGGGCCCGGGTTGGGTCGGCCGGATCGGTCGCGGTGAAGGCGCTGCGCGACCTGCAGGCCCAGGGGTTCGGGGAGCTGAGGAGCGAGGGTGACGCGGACCCGGTGTTCCATCTGCACCTGTCCGACCTGGACGTCGAACCGCTGCTCGAAGAGGTGCAGGGGGTCGCGGACAAGGACGGCCACCGCCGACAGTGGATCAAGGACCAGCTGTGGTCGGCCTTCGGTATCCGGGACACCCAGGCGTTCGTGTGCGAGCGCGAGATCGTCTGGCGGGGCACCAAGCGGACCGCCGAGTTCGTCTTCGGTAACGTGCGCGATCCGCATCTGCCCGACGAGCAGTTCGAACCGCAGATGGACGGCAACATCCGTTTCGTACTGGACTATCCCTTCGACGAGCCTCAGCGCTCGCCCATCGAGGACGTCCACCGGATCGAGACCCTGAGGCGGTCGGGGCGGACCGGGAGCACGGTCGTCTGGCTGCCCGACTTCTTCTCCGAGCAGCGGGCCCGGCAGCTCGGCCGACTCCTGAAGATCAACTATCTGCTGGAACGCGACCGCCTCGACGACGTCACCGCCACCCGCTCGACCGAGGAGCGGATCCAGATCCGCCACCAGCTCAAGGCACAGAGCGACAACCTCACCACCCAACTCTCCGCCGTTCTCGAGCAGTTGTACGGGATCAGCAAGGCGGAGGCCGCGAACGTAGGGGCCGAGGTACCCGCGGACCAGCACCTGTGGTCGCTGCGGCCCGGGTTCACGCGGAAGAAGCCCGAGCCCGGGGTCGGCTTCGAGAAGAACCTCTACGCCCTCGCCGACGAGATGTTCGCCGTGCTCTACCCGAAGCACCCCGACTTCGACCCCGCCCTCACCCGCAAGGCGGTCACCCTGCGCGAGCTGAAGACCGCGCTGGAATGGATCGGGCGGGCCATGGAGAGTGGCGAGCGCCGGGTCGTCGTCGACAGCCACCAACTGGCCATGGTGAAGAAGATCGTGCACCCGCTGGGACTGGGCGAGGTGCACGACGGTCCGCTGAACGTCAGCCGCGACTGGCGGCTCCGGATCAACCAGAAGGCCGCCGAGGCCCACGCCGGGACGGACCTGTCCGTCGAGGACGTCCGTAAGTGGATCGGCCAGCTCGGGTTCACCGGCCTGGAGAAGAACGTCAGCAACCTGATCATCGCGACGTACGCGCTCCTCGACGACCGGACTTGGGTGTACCAGACCTCGCCTCTGCAGCAGGCTCCGGAGCTGGACAAGATCGGTCCCGGCTACGGTCTGCGTGCCGTCGAGCTGCCGACCGAGGAGGAGTTCGCGACCGCCCGCGAACGGGCCGGCAGGATCTTCGGCGTTCCCGTGCCGCCCGTGCTCTTCGCGCCGAACGTCTCCAAACTCGCCACTGGCGTACGGGAAGTGATCGCGAAGTACCGGGACGCCGTGAGTGGAGCCCGGGCCGTATTGCAGAAGCGGGCCGAGGAGCTGGGGCTGCGTGGACCGCAGGGCGCGGACGCTCCGCGCATGAAGTCCATGAAGGCCGCGGCGGACCTGGTCGCCCGACTCGCCCGCAGTGACGACGCGACCGTGGTGGTGCGCGAGCTCGCGGCGGTGGCGTACGACGTGACCGACCAGGAGATCGGGGCAGCCCTCAAGCAGGCCCCCGAGGTGCTGGCCGCCCTGGATGACACCAACTGGAAGCTGCTGGGCAGCGTGCGCGGTTTCGCCGGGCGGGACGACAGCGTGGGTGACCGGGCGGCACGGTTGGTCCGCGTCGTCGAGGAGACCGCCAACGACCACGAGCAGGCCCGCTCGCTCGTCCCCGTACTCGGACAGCTCCAGGACCAGGCACTGGCCCTCGTCAACGAGGTGGCACGCCTGGCGCAGGTCGCCCACCCCGTGGTGCCGCAGCCGCAGCCGACCGCGGACGACGTCAGCTTCACGGAACACGGGCAGCCGGTGGTCCAGTCGGGGCCGGTCGTGACGGAGGGCGAGCCCCGGCGGGTCGACGGTGGCGAGCGTGCTGTGGACGTGCCCGCCCGGGACGTACACCCGGGGGCTCCGCATCTCGTCGAGCCCACTCGGCTCGAAGCGTCCCTCGCCGCCACGGTCGCCGATGTGGAGGAGGAGATCAGGTCGTACCTCGCAGCCCATCCGGGCACGCGCATCCAGGTCACCTGGCGTCCCGTGCCCGTCGACGGCCGGGAGGCCGGACACTGATGGGCGCCGCTCTGCCCCAGGTGGGCCGCCGCACCATCGAGGCCCTTCTCGCCACGCACGCCTCCGGGCTAGGAGACCGGCGTCTCGTTCTCGTGCACGGGCGCTACTCGGCAGGCGCGCCCGAGGAGTTCACCGTGCGGACGGGGGAGGAGACGCGGCGCGTTCGCGTCAGCCACCAGGCGTCCGTCCTGGGCATCCTCGAGGAGTGGACGAAGCACCGGGACAAGGCAGCCGGTGCGGACCTCCTCGTCGTCACCACCGGCGTCGACGACGGTCAGATCGGCTGGGACCTGCGCGGCCAGGCGGTACGGCGGCAGACGCTCACCGTGGAGAACGCCGAGATCGTCATGCAGCGCTTCGGAGCCGCCGGACTCGACCCGCGCATGTACGACGAGGGGTGGCTGCTGGAGGCGCTTCTCGACGCCGAGCCTTCCCAGGGCTGGAAGCGCGCCGGTTCCGTCCTGACACGGGACGCGGCACTACGCGCGCTGGTCGTGGCCCGGCTCGGGCTGGGTAACGGCGACGACGAGGCCGGCCCCGCGTCCGGGGCTGTCGTCGATCTGGACGCCCTGCTCACGTGGTCCCGTACGCCCGCGGGACCCTTGCGCTTCGCGGAACTGGACCCGACCGAACGGGACGAGCTGAAGAAGTGGCTCGGTGAGACCACGGGCCCCGCGGCACCGGTCCTGATGTCCCTGGCGGAGACCGGACGCGGCCAGGACGCGATGCCGCTCGGTCTGCTGGGAGCCGTCCTGCGCGACCAGGCCGCGAGCCCGGACGTGGTGCTCGCCGTGGGCGGCCTGTTCGGGCAGGTGATGCCGCGCCGGACCGAGCTGCAGTCCTTCACCGAGGCCGTCGAAGGCGCCCTCATCCGCTGGATCGGAGAGGCTCGGCACAACGCCGCCGCCCGGGCGCGGGTCTTCGCCGTCCTCGACCGCGCCGACCAGCTCGCCGAGGGCGCCGGACTCACCCCGGCTCTCGAATCCAACCGCTTCCTGCCGTCCAGCTTCACGGCCCAGCTGCGGCACGTGACGGCAGCGGCCCGCACCTCCCCGGCAGCGGGGGAAGCGGCCCTGGCCGAGCTGAACGCGCACATGCTGGCCCGACTGAACACGGACCGCGTCGGCGTGGCCGAGATGGCCGTAAGGACCGCCCGCTGGCTGGCACTTCCGCGGCCCACGGTGACATCGGTGGCGGCCGGAGTACGGGGCCAGGCAGGAGACTGGGGCTGGGCGGACCGGGCGCTCGCCGTACTGTGGGCCGGAGACCCCGACGGAGACACCGCCACGGGCGAGGACCTCCGCGCTCTGTACGAGGCGGCCCGGGAGCGGCGCGAGCGGTTGGACGAGGAGTTCGCCCGGCGGCTCGCGTCCTGGACACCGAACGCCACCGCGCTGCACCCCGGCGGCTGCCTGGTCGTCGAGAACGTACTGGCCGAGGCGGTCAGGCCGCTGGCCGGCGACACGGCTCCGCTCGTCCTCGTACTGGACGGCATGAGCTCCGCGGTCGCGGCCCAGCTGGGTGAGGAGGTCGAGCGCGAGGGCTGGACCGAGGTCGTGCCCAGGGAGGCGGGCTCGGAGGAAGAGCCGCAGCGGATGGCCGCGGTGTCCATGCTCCCCTCGGTCACGGAGGTCAGCCGCGCGTCCCTGCTCACCGGTACGGCGGTCAAGGGCGGGCAGACAAAGGAGAGGGCGGGCTTCGCCGCCTTCTGGAGTCAGCGGCGACTCGACGCCCTGCTCTTCCACAAGGCCGGGATAGAGGGAGGAGCGGGAAGTTTCCTCTCCGAGGAGATCATGGCCGCGCTCGCCTCGGACGCGGTCGTCGGCGTCGTGCTGAACACCATCGACGACGCCCTCGACAAGGGACAGCAGGGACGGCGCACCCAGTGGAGTCTGGGTGACGTCACATACCTGCGGGAACTGCTGTCGGCGGCCAAGGGGTACGGGCGCCCGGTCGTGCTCGTGGCGGATCACGGGCATGTGCTGGAACGAGGCGCGAGTGAAGGACCCTTGGGGGACGAGGGTTCGGGGCCCGGCTCGGCCCGATGGCGCACGGGCACGGTGAAGGACGGCGAGGTCCAGCTGTCCGGGCCCCGCGTACTGGAGGGCGGCGGCACCATCGTCGCGCCCTGGCGGGAGGACATCCGCTACACCGGCCGCCGGGCCGGGTATCACGGCGGGGCCTCGCTCGCGGAGGTCACCGTGCCACTGCTCGTCCTGGTCCCCGACCGGGACCTGGTGCCGAGGGGCTGGGAGGCCCTGCCTCGAGAGCAGGCCGTCCCGCGGTGGTGGGCTCCTCACAAGGGTGGGCGGCCCGAGGCCGTTGCCATGCAGGAGACACCGCGCAAACCGAAGCGGGGGAAGCCGAGGGAGCAGCCCGCGAGCGAAGGCCTCTTCGCCGCTGCCGACCTCGTGGCACCCGCCGCGGACGGAGCCGCCCCCGCCACCCTGGGCGAGCGCGTGGTCGCCAGTGAGGTGTACGAGGCGCAGAAGGAGTACGTACGCAAGGCTCCCGAGAGCAAGGTCGTGGCAGCCGTCATCGACGCGCTGGCCGGGGCGGGCGGCACCATGTCACCGGCCGCGCTCGCCGGTGCCATCTCGGCGACCGGGCGGGTGCGGCGCAACATCGACGGGTTCATCGCCACCGTGCAGCGGCTGCTCAACATCGAGGGCTACCCCGTCCTCGGCTTCATCGACGCCGGGCACACGGTGAAACTCGATGTGACCCTGCTGCGCGACCAGTTCTTCCCGAAGGAGAAAACGTGACGTCGTCGCCCGACGTGAGCGCGGTCCGGCGGCGAGAAGTCGTCGACGCACTGCGCCGGGGCACCGTGCCGCACTCCGGGCTCGACCTCTTCGCAGTCGGCCTCGACCGGTTCACTAGCGCCCTCGACGATGATGTGGCCACGGTGGCGCGGGGCGGGGCCGCCTTCCACGCCATCCGTGGCGAGTACGGATCCGGCAAGACCTTCTTCGCACGCTGGCTCGCCGAGCGGGCCAAGCGCGCGGGGCTCGCCACGGCCGAAGTGCAGATCTCCGAGACGGAGACACCTCTGCACCGGCTGGAGACGGTGTACCGCCGGCTCACCGAGCGGTTGTCCACGGCGACCCACCAGCCCAGTGCGCTGCGCGCGATCGTCGACTCCTGGTTCTACACGTTGGAGGAGGAGGTCCTCGACAACGAGGACGTGGACGAGGACGACGAAGCGGCACTGGGCGAAGCCGTCGACGTGCTGATGGAGCGTCGACTTGCCGAAGTAGCCCGCACCACACCGGCGTTCGCCGCGGCGCTGCGCGGGTACCGGCGCGCGGTCGCAGCCGACGACGCGGCGACCGCGGAAGCCCTCATCGCCTGGCTCGGCGGTCAGAAGTCCGTCGCCGCATCAGCACGCCGGGCCGCCGGGGTGCGGGGCGACCTCGACCACTTCGCGGCACTCGGTTTCCTGCAGGGTCTGCTCACCGTGCTGCGGGACTGCGGCCACCCCGGTCTGCTGGTCATCCTCGACGAGATCGAGACCCTTCAGCGTGTGCGTGGTGATGTCCGGGAGAAGGGACTCAACGCGCTGCGGCAGCTTCTCGACGAGATCGACGCGGGACGCTTCCCAGGGTTGTTCCTCGTCATCACGGGGACGCCCGCTTTTTTCGACGGTCAGCAGGGCGCGCAGCGGCTTCCGCCGCTCGCGCAGCGGCTGGCGACCGACTTCACCACCGACCCGCGCTTCGACTCTCCGCGTGCGGTCCAACTACGGCTCGCGGGCTTCGACTTGGAGCGGCTCGGCGAGTTGGGCAGGCGCGTGCGCGACCTGTATGCGGGCGCTGCCCGGCATCCGGAACGAGTCGAGCAGCAGGTGGACGACGCGTTTCTCATGGAACTCGCCACGGCTGTCACCGGCGGACTCGGGGGCAAGGTCGGGGTCGCGCCCCGCGTCTTCCTGCGTAAACTCGTCGCCGATGTCCTCGACCGGGTGGATGAGTTCCCAGACTTCGATCCACGCAAGCACTACGCGCTCACCATCGCGGACGGCGAGCTGACCGAAGCGGAACGCAACGCGGCAGCTTCACGCGCAGATGACATCGACCTGGAGATGCCGTGAGCGGCGTCGATGATCTCGAACCCGCACTGGTCCACCACATCGTCAACACGCTCGGATGGCCAGGACTGCGCCCTCTGCAGGAGGAGGCCATCGGGCCGCTGCTCGCGGGTGACGACGCGATCCTTCTGGCGCCCACTGCCGGAGGCAAGACGGAGGCCGCGTCGTTTCCGCTGCTATCGAAGATGGTGCAGCAGAAGTGGTCGGGGACGTCCGTCCTCTACGTGTGTCCGCTCAAGGCGCTGCTGAACAACCTGCTGCCTCGGCTGGAGACGTACACCTCCTGGCTCGGACGCACGGCGGCCCTGTGGCACGGGGACGTCACTTCCGGCGCGCGGAAGCGGATTCTGGCCGCGCGGCCCGACATCCTGCTCACCACGCCGGAGTCGCTGGAGGCGATGCTGGTGAGCGCGAACGTCGATCACACCTCCTTCTTCTCCGGACTGCGCACCGTAGTGGTCGACGAGGTGCACGCCTTCGCGGGAGACGACCGGGGATGGCATCTGCTGGCCGTCCTGGAGCGGCTACAGCGTGTCGTCGGACGTCCCATCCAGCGAGTCGGGCTGTCCGCGACGGTGGGAAACCCGGACGAGCTGCTGCTGTGGCTGCAGGGATCCGGGGCGGGGAAGCAGCCGTCCTCGGTGGTGGCACCGCACCTGGCAGATCCGAAGCCGGAGACATCGGCAGCGGCGTCGCCGCCCCCGCCGGACATCCAGCTTGACTACGTGGGCTCCGTCGACAACGCCGCCACCATGATCGCGGCTCTGCACCGCGGCGAGAAACGGCTCGTCTTCTGCGAGTCCCGCAGGCTCGTCGAGGAACTGGGCGAGAAACTGCGCGCCAAGGGCGTGACGACCTTCCTCTCCCATGCTTCCCTCTCCGTCGACGAACGCAGACGCGCGGAACATGCCTTCGCCGAAGCCCGCGACTGCGTCATCGTCTCCACGAGCACCCTCGAACTCGGCATCGACGTCGGCGATCTGGACCGGGTCATCCAGATCGATGCCCCGCTCACTGTCGCTTCCTTCCTGCAACGGCTCGGACGCACCGGACGCAGACCCGGGTCGTCACGCAACTGCCTGTTCCTCGCACTGGACCGGGATGGACTCCTCGGAGCTGCAGCCCTCCTCGTGCAGTGGTCGCGCGGCTGGGTGGAGCCCGTCGTCGCCCCGCCGGAGCCACGGCACATCGTGGCCCAACAGCTTCTTGCGCTGTGTCTTCAGGAACCGCAGGTCGGGGACCGCCTCTGGCAGGAGTGGTGGAACGGCCTCGGCCCGTTCGGCCAGTCCGCCGAGCCGATCGTCCGGCACCTGGTCGACAATGGCTACCTGGACCGTGACGGAGGACTCCTGTTCATCGGCCCGGAGGCCGAACGGCGCTTCGGACACCGGCACTTCATGAATCTCACGGCGGTGTTCACCGCGCCTCCGCAGTTCACCGTGCTGCAAGGCCGCAGGGAGATCGGCCGGACGGATCCGAGCCTGCTCACCGAACGGATCGACGGACCCCGTCGGTTGCTGCTGGCTGGGCGGAGCTGGCAGGTCACGTACATCGACTGGAAGCGCAAGCGGTGCTTCGTCGAACCCGTCGACGGCGGCGGCAGAGCGAAGTGGAGCGGTGCCGGGCTCGACTTCGGTATTTCCTTCGAACTGACGCGCGCGGTACGGGAAGTGCTCCTGGGGGCGAACCCACCGGTGGACCTCACGGCGCGTGCGGAGAAGTATCTGACCGAAGCGCGCGAGCACTTCATGGAAGAGGTGCATCCCGGAGGCACGGTGATCACCCGCGGCTCCGGCGGATACGTGAAGTGGTGGACATGGGCCGGCCATCGGGCGAACGCCACACTTGCGGCCACGCTGGCCGAGGTTTCCGTACCTGCTCAGCAGATCAACGATTGCTGGATCCGGCTGCGTGAGGATCTCACTCTCGACGATTGGAAACAGGCTTCGGCTGCCGCACCGGACCACCTGTGCCTGCCGGAGGTCGACGAGCGGGCGGTGAAAGGACTGAAGTTCGCCGAGGCACTGCCACCCAGGCTCGCCGAGTCGACGCTTGCGAGGCGGCTGGCGGATCTGCAGCCGGCAGCGCAAGTGCTCTCTGAACCGGTGCGCTTTGTTATGCGTCCCCTATAAATACCTGGTTCCTGTGAGAAGCCGCTTCTGCTACCCGTCCTTCCCCGCACGATCTGGCACGCGTATGGCACGGCCTCTCTGTGTGATCGTTCCGCAGCTCGGATTGTGGGAACGACATCGGCCCGGCTTACGGAGGCCGAAGCAACCGCTGCCCTGTCGTGAGGTTCCCCCGTCATGCGGGAGCCGCTGATCAGCTGGTCAGCAGGGGTTGACGGGTGTTCAGATTCGTTGGTTCGGCCGTCGCCTGCTCGGCGTAGTGCTTCTCCTCGAACTCGACCGGGCTGAGGAAGCCGAGTCGTTCCTGGATGCGGCGGGAGTTATGGAAGCCGTCGATGTACTCGAAGAGCGCGAGGTTCGCCTCGGCCCTCGTGGTGAAGGTGCGGCCACGGAGGATCGGGCGGGTGGTTGGGAGGGCGCTGTGCTCTCTTCCACACTGATCGCCGACGATGGTGATCACCGGCCTCTGTGTGCCGCCGTTGCCGTCAGGATTGCCGTCGGGGAGGAAGGACGGTGCCGGTCTGATGACAGCAGCACAGCGGTTACTGCTGGGCGAGTTCAACCGGTCGTTGCAACACCGGGCTGTTGTAGTGAGCGTAGTTGCTCCTCGAAGACCTCGGCTGGTGTCCGCCAACCGAGGGTCTTGCGGGGCCGGTTGTTGATCGCCAGGGCCACGGCTTCGAGGTCTGCGGACGACCACCGGGACAGATCGGTGCCCTTCGGGAAGTACTGACGCAGCAGCCCGTTCGTATTCTCGTTCGTCGGTCGTTGCCAGGGCGAGTGCGGATCGGCGAAGAACACCTTCGTCCCGGTTTCGACGGCGAACTGGGCGTGGCCCGAGAGTTCCTTTCCGCGGTCCCAGGTGAGGGTTTTGCGCAGCTGCTCGGGCAACTGCGCCATCGATGCCGCAAGCGCCGTGTTCATCGCGATGGCGCCATAGCCCCCGAGCGAGGGACCGTTCTTCACGGGCGGATTCCCGCCCCAGCCCTCGAGCCGAGGCAGGTGCACGAGGAGCGTGGAGCGGCTTCCGGCGCAGAGGAGGAACCGGGGCGTGGGTGAGCAGGAAGACCAAGTCCTTCGATTGGTCTGCTGTGGCCAGTTGCCAGCAGGACCCTGATGGGCGTCGGGCCGTTCGCCGGTCCCTCGGCTCGAGGGACCGATCATGGTGTGACGTGTGGTGGTGTCAGTGCTAGGCCCTACCCTGCTCTCCAGGCATTCGGCACGAGGTGGGAGTCGACACAGGTGGCTGAGGAGTACCAGGAGTTCCGGTTGCGGCTGCCCGGTGGACGCGGGCTCGAACCGGCGCGAGGCGTCTTGCTGGCCGAGGCGGGGACCAACGGGAGCCGCGTGTTCGTGATCCGTGCCGGGTCGCCCGCGCGCGCTGATGTGGTGCCGTCGTTTCCGAGCCGCTTTCCCGGCAGGTTCGAGCGGCGCGAGGAGTTGAAGGCCCAGGGTGTGCTGCGACCCTCCACACGGTGGCCGGGCTGGCTCGAACTGACCGAGGACGTTCCCTGCGGATCGCCGTCTTTTGCCGCGTCGCTGCTGATGGGTGCCTCCCCCAAGCCCTGGAGGACGGCGGCCGGGGTGCCGCTGCCCGACTTCATGGGCGACACATGGGGCGGCCCGCATCGCACCTGGCTCGTCCGCGGCTCCAACGTCTCCGGCCTCGACCTCGTCCAGCGCCTCTGGCTCCCCGAGGGGCGAGTCAGCCTCGCGGCCTCCCGGCTGCGTCAGGGCGTCGAACAGGGGCCCGCCAAGGAGCAGCTGCGCGCGCTCGTTCAGGAGGACTACGACTCCACGGCGACGTACAACCAGGAGCTGGAGCTCGTGGACGAGCTTCATTCCTTCCTCTCCCGGATGAAGTCCGGCGACACCGTGTGCACCATCTCAGGAGGTCGTCTCTATGTGGGCGAGCTGACAGGACCTGCCGAGCAGGCGGTCTCGGAGGACGGGCGGTCGAACCTGCGGCGACCGGTCGAGTGGCAGAGCATCGGATACGCCTACGACGAGCTGCCCGAGGAGCTTCAGCAGAAGCTGTCGGTTCAGCACGACGTCGTGGAACTCACCTCCGTGCAGGCCCTGGTCGAAGGGCTCGGGCTCAGCGATGAGGAACTGGCCGACGAGGCCGCGGCCATAGAGCACGACCCGAGCGCGGAGATCCCCGCCATCACGGCCCGGCGCGAGCTGGAACTGCCCCAGCCGACCGGCGAGCTGGCCGGGGAACTGCTCGTCCACGACGTGGCGTGGCTGCGCGAGGTATGCGGACTGCTGTGGGACGAGCGGCAGTTGGTGCTCTACGGGCCGCCGGGGACGGGTAAGACGTACCTCGCGCTCAAGTTGGCGGAGTTCCTCGGAGGTGGCCCCGAGCAGGTCAAACTGGTGCAGTTCCATCCCTCCTACGCCTACGAGGACTTCTTCGAGGGATTCCGTCCCAAGGAGGACCCGCAGACCCGGGAGGTCGCCTTTCGGCTGACCGCCGGCCCGCTCCGCGAGCTGGCCGATCTGGCTTCTCGCGAGGGCAACCGGCACATCCCGCACTTCCTGATCATCGACGAGATCAACCGGGCCAACCTGGCGAAGGTCTTCGGCGAGCTGTACTTCCTCCTGGAGTACCGCAACAAGTCGGTGCGGCTGACCTACTCGGGCGACGACTTCGCACTGCCGCCGAACCTGTTCGTCATCGGCACCATGAACACCGCCGACCGGTCCATCGCGCTGGTGGACGCCGCAATGCGGCGCCGGTTCGCCTTCGTCGAGCTGTCGCCGCGCACCGAGCCCACCAGCGGTCTGCTCAGGCGGTGGCTCCACGCCCAGGACCGGGACGGCGAACCGGCGGACCTGCTGGACGCGCTCAACTCCCGCATCGACGAACCGGACTTCCGCATCGGCCCCTCCTACCTGATGAAGAAGGGCGTCTACCGGGACGGCGGTCTGGAGCGCACCTGGCGCACGAAGATCCTCCCGCTGCTCGAGGAGCACCACTACGGCGAGGGCGTGGACATCGAGAAGCGGTACGGGCTCGCGGCGCTCAGAGCTGCGCTCTCGTGACGGACACCGCCGTCATCGAGCTGGTGGAGCACGCCCCGGCAATCGGCCGTCCGCTCCCGGACGCCGTCGGCCGGGCGCTCGCCGCCTCGCGGATCGTCGACGCCGCCCCTGATCCATATACCGCCGGCCAGTGGGTGTTGCGCGCCGGCAGCAAAGTCGGCGCGGTGACCCTGAACGTCCCGGACTGCGCCCCCGTCACCGTACGGATCGTCCCGAAGGTGCCCATCGCCCGCCTCTTCTTCCTGCTCGGCTACAGCCTCGACTCACGAGGCTGGCGTGACGAGCAGGTCGAGGTCGCCGAGCACCGCGACCTGTTGCCCGCCCTCGCCCAGGCCGCGGAACGGCAGATCGACCGAGCGCTGCGCCAGGGGCTCCTGCAGGGGTACCGGGACGCCGAGGAGACCTCCCTCGTCGTCCGCGGCCGGATCCGCGAAGCCGAACAGATCCGCCGCCACTTCGGCGCGACGCTGCCCGTCGAGATCGCCTACGACGAGTTCACCACCGACATCCCGGAGAACCGCATCCTGCGCGCCACCGTGGAACGGCTGCTGCGCCTGCCCGGTGTCGCCCGTGACGTGCGCCGCCGCCTGCTGCACCAACGCGCCCGCCTCGCCGACATCACGCCGCTGGTACCCGGTCAGGCACTCCCGGAGTGGCACCCTACGCGCCTGAACTCCCGCTACCACCAAGCACTCCACCTCGCCCGCGTGGTTCTGACGGACTCCTCGCCCGAGCATGCCGCCGGTGCACTGCGCATCGACGGGTTCCTGTTCAACATGAACAAACTCTTCGAGGACTTCGTGACGACGGCACTGTGCGAGGCGTACCGAGGCACGGACCACAGCTGCCGTCTCCAAGACCCGCACCACCTCGACGAGGCGCGCACGATCCGCATGAAACCCGACTTCGTCCTGTACGGGCCCGACCGCTGCCCGCACGCCGTGGTGGACGCCAAGTACAAGAAGGAGAAACCCGACGGCTACCCCGACGCCGACCTCTACCAGATGCTTGCGTACTGCACCGCCCTCGGCCTGCCGGAGGGCCATCTCGTCTACGCCAAGGGGAACGCCCCGCACACTGCGCACCAGGTGCGGCACGCGGGCACGATCATCCATCAGCACGCCCTGGATCTCGACCAGGCGCCGGACGGGCTCCTGGGGGAAATCCGGTCTCTCGCCCATGTAATAGCGGCTGACCCGCCCGTATGATCATGCACGGAACATCTTTCTGGGGGCAGGGAGTCCGTCGGCGCCGCAGCTCGCTTTCGCGAACAGCTTCTGGGAGGGCGTTGTCACGTTGTCAGGTGTGTGGATGTCTGACGGTGCGTCGAGGCGTGGTGCAGCCAGGTTCCGACCCGTTACTCAGGCCGTGGCGGTCTGGCCGCGGCGCCGGTGATGTGCTCCCAGATCGTGAAGCGGACGGTCATTTCGGCTCGATGATCGGGGGCGGTCATCAGGTGGCGGCGGGGCCGGAAGTGGGGTGAGATGCCGCTGAATGCGGACCGGAACCGCTGGGCCCCGCCGGTACTGCGGAAGCCCTTCATCGCGCGTTCACGCTGCCGGGTGGGCTGATGACTGTTCTCGGCCCGGTTGTTCAGTCCCTTGGGGGAGCGGTGCTCCACCGAGGGCATGACCTCTCGGTGGGCGGCGCCGTAGGAGCGGAGCTTGTCGGTGACGACCACCCGGGGCGCCGTGCGGGTCTTCTTCATCAGCCTGCGGAAGAAGCGCCTGGCCGCGGCGGTGTCCCGTCGGTTCTGGACGAGGATGTCCGGGACGTTGCCGTGGGCGTCCACGGGCCGCCACGGGTACGTCCGCTCGCCGTTGATCTTGAGGAAGACCTCGTTCAGGTGCCGTGTGTCCTCGGGCCGGGGCTGCCTGCGGCGTAGGGGGTTGGCGTAGGCCTGACCGAACTTGGCGCACCACTGCCGGACCGTCTCGTAAGAGACGATCACACCGCGCTCGAGCATCAGCTCCTCGACCTCGTGGTACGACAGCGGGAAGCGGTGGCACAGCCACACACAGTGGGCAATGACCTCGACCGGGTACCGGTGCCCCTTGTACGACGGCGGCGCGCTGCCCACGGAGAGCCCTCCCAGCACGACCAACCAGAAGATCATCCCACCCGGTCAGACAACGTGACAGTGCCCTTTCGGCGGTCGCGCGGATGAACGCCTCGTCCCCGGGCGCGAGGCAGGCGCGCGCCGTCGAGATGCCGTTCCAACTTCCCGGCAAGGTGTCGTGCGTGGCCGGCCGGGGCGGGGGCGCCGCGGTGAATGGTGGCCGCAAGCTGCCCGATGCGGTGGAAGATCCGCGGGCCCGATCGCCGTGTCACGAGGCGTCTTCCTGGACGGGCGGAGACGCAAGTCTGGCTGCGGGCACCGGTGCCTCCGGCGAAACGGTGAGGCCGAACTGGGCGGCCTGGGCGGTGAACATGCCTTGATAGAGCCCGTCCTGGAGAGCCATCAGCTCATCGTGTGTGCCTTCTTCGGCCACGCGTCCTTGATCGAGGACGTAGATACGGTCCGCGTTTGCGGTCGCGGCGAGCCGGTGGGTGACGAGCACGACCGCGTCCCCTTCTTCGGCGAGGGCCCACAGCCCTTCGAACGCGGTGATCTCCGCGTGTGGGTCGAGCGCGGAGGTCGGCTCGTCGACGAGGAGGAACGGCGCGCCCCGGTACAGGCTGCGGGCGGTGCCGAGCTTTTGCCACTGCCCGCCTGAGAGCTGGACGCCGCGCTCGTAGCCCTTGAACACGATCGAGTCCCAGCCGTGCGGTAGCCCTTCGATGAGCGTGAGCACGTTCGTAGCCCGGGCGGCGTCCTTGACGCGGTCCATGTCCCGGAGACGGTTGCCGGCGCCGATGGCCACGTTCGCGGCGGCGGTCATCTCCCAGCGCGGGAAGTCCTGGGCGAGCAGCCCCACCACGGCGAAGACCTGGGCCCGGTCGGCCTCTCGGAGTTCGACCTGGCCGCCCTTGTCGTCCTTCCACCACACGTTTCCCTCGGTGGGCAGCAGCAGCCCGGCGAGCAGCTTGGTCAGGGTCGTCTTGCCGGAACCGTTCGCGCCCACCAGCGCCGTCACCTCGCCCCGGCGGACCGACAGGCTCACTCCCTTCAGCGCTGGGGAGTCGGCCCCGGGGTAGGTGAACGACACGTCCTCCACGTCCACTTGGTCCACATGGGAGGGCAGTGGGGTGCCGGCGGATGGGATGGCGTGCTCGGTGGCCAGTTCGATGGCGGTCTCTGTGTCGGTGAGGAACAGCAGTTCCTCGTAGAGGCGGTTGACCTGCTGGACGAGAGAAGTCAGGCGTGCGGTTGAGGTGCGGATGGCGATGACGGCGGTCCCGCCGACGGCCAGCGGCAGACCGCCGCTCGCCAGCAGCCACCACAGCACCCCGTAGCAGGCGAGCGACGCCAGACCGGCGAAGGTCCCGGCGACCAGGTCCGTGGATGCCTGCGCGCGGGCCAGCCTGCGCTGCTCGGCCTCGGTCTGCCGGGACATCTCCGCGTAGCTGTCCAGCAGCTTGGTCCCCGCCGCGTGCACGCGGATCTCACCCGCCGCGTGCGGGCGGGTCAGGTAGGCCAGCAGTGACGCGATGGCGCGCCGGTGATCGACCCAGTTCAGCCGCGACACGTAGTCGCGGCGCGCGGAGCGGACTGCGCCCCACCCCTTGGGCAACGCGATCGCCAGCAGCATCGGCAGCAGCATCCAGTGCAGCGACGCCAGGACGACGGCGGCCGCCACCATTCCGATGAGCACGTTGCCCACGCCGACCGACAGTCGCAGCATGCTGCGGGCGGAGTCGGTGCCGAACTTGCCTGCCTCCAGCACACGTTGGATCTCCGGCCGCTCGGTCGCCTCCACCTCGACCCGGGTGACGGCCGCGTAGTACCGCGCGGAGACCACCCGCTCCACCTGCGGCTCCAGCCGGCCCGACATCGCCGTCGACCATGCCGACAGCAGCGCTGCCCCCACCGCGGTGACCGCCAGCACCACCAGCGACGGCAGGGCGTCGCGGAGCTTGTCCGCGGTCGGACCGTCCGCGAACAGCCGCGTGAGCACTGAGTTCACCGCGACCAGCCCCCACGCGGCCGTCACCCCCTGCCCGAGCTGCGACGCTACGACCCCGGCCATTGCCCGCCGGTCTGTCTCCCAGCCGGTGCGCAGCACCATGCCGACCATGCGCGGCAGCGCGGCGGCCATGTGCCCGAACGTGAGCCTGGTCAGCGGGCCCTCGTGGCGCACGTAGGACTGGTCGTAGCGGAGCCGGCCCCCGTAGAGTTCGCGTTCCGCATCCGAGATTCCGTCCTCAACTGCCTTGGCTTTCGTATCCTGCGGCGCATCACGGTGTGGTCCGGCCGTAGTCAACGTTGCTCCCCCTCTGACGGTCGTGGCGGTGTCATCGAGTTCAACGACGCCGCCTACTTTTCGAACACGTGTTTTTCGGTCGGTCTGCGAAGCCTGGCGCTGTGCGGCTGCTGGAAGGTGCGAGATACAAGGACCCTTGTCCGGCAAGAGCACTCCGGAAGGGCTGGTTGGCCGAAACGCCGATGTTCTGTCGGGAGCAGGGCCGACGCTCCTGTGGCCCCGGGCTGGGACTGAGGGGATGTGGCGCGGTTGCGGGACAGGAATAGTTGGCCGGGGCCGGGGCCGGGGCGACGGTGCGGCGCGAGGGAAGGGCCGGATTCAGATCAGGGGAGTAGGTAGTTCGTCATGCCCTCCGCAAGTGGAAGGTCATGGCTGGGAAGCGGCGCCCGTTGACCTGGATTGCGAGCCCGTCCCGTCCGCCACGAGGGCGGACGGGACGGGGCCGGCCTGGGGGGTCTACCAGGTGATGGTCTGGCCCTGCGGGGTGACGCTGATGGTGAACTCCTCCAGTGCTGGAGTGCCGGCCGCGTGCCAGCGGCCGAGCTGCTCCTCGGCAGCATCCCAGAGGGCGTTGGGCCCGTCCTGCCGCACGATCCAGCGGCCGTTCTCCTCATAGAGGGCAGCCCACGAGCCGGACTCGACGTCGACGAGGACGTGCTCGGTGCGCCCGTCGCGTTCCATCGTCAGACGTTGTGCGTGGGGAGCTGCGATTTGCACGATGAAGCGGGACGTCCAGTCGTTCAGTGCGTCGGTTCCGATGATGGCCTCGCGCTCCTTGCCCTCGCTGAGATCGGGGAGCAAGCCCAGCGCGGGCGGCATGTGAGGGCGCGCGAGCATGAAGCTGACTTGACCACTCAGCAGTGGCCCGGTTGCCGTGCCGTCGTCGTGGACGGTCAGGCGTGCGAGTTCTGACGAGCCGAGCCAGCCACCGATGGTTGTCAGGATCAAGCCACCGGGTCGGGTCTGCTCGATCCAGGCTGCAGGAACGGTGCGCACGCCGCAGGTAGCGATCACCCTGTCGTACGGTGCCCCTTCGGCGTAGCCGAGGAGGCCGTCGCCGCTGACGAGTGTGGGGTACATCCCCTGTCGGCCAAGGGCTGTCCGTGCGCGCGCGGCCACTTCCTCGTCGTACTCGATCGAGGTGACGTACTCCTCGCCCAGCCGCGCGCAGAGCACCGCGGTGGAGTACCCGGTGCCGGTCCCGATCTCCAGCACCTTCGATTCCGGCTCGACCTGGAGGTCCTCCAGCATGCGCACGACGAGAGACGGCAGCGTGCTGGAGCTGGTCGGGTCCCGCATGATCTGGCCGCGGATGTCCGCAGGCATGATCGTGCCGGCGATCTGAGTCACCAGGGACTCGTCCTCGTAGCAGGCTTCGAGCCAACTGGCGTCGCCTTCCAGGACGGGTGCCCATGCCGAGGGCACAGCGCCGTCCACGCGGCGGAAGAACCCGGTCCGCAGGAACTCGTGTCGGGCGACGGTTTCGACGGCACGCTTCCACGGCTCCGTGCGCAGACCGCCGTTCGCCGTCATGGAGTCGATGAGTTGCTGGTGGAGCTGCGCTTGGTCGGTCACGACGTCCTCTCCAAAAGGTCTGCCAGGGCTGCGCACATCGGCAGACCGGTCTCAGCCTCCAGCCAGTACCACTGACCGGAGGGGTTGCACTCAAGGAACCACCATTGCCCGTCTTCGCCTACGCAGAAGTCGAAAGCACCGAAAACGAGCCCGAAGTGGTCCAGGTAGCGGTGAAGCGCCTGCTCAATCCCCGGCGGTGGCCCCACGGGGGTGTACGTCAGGCGGTCGTAGTCGGTGCGCCAGTCCAGGACGTCGGAGTCGACGCGGACACAGAACACCCGGGAGCCGATGACGGTCACGCGCACGTCGGCAGTCTTGGCAACGCGTTTCTGGAACAAGTGCACCGTGCCGGACACGCTCTCGTCGATGTCCGCCGGGGTCACCTCAGCGATTTTGACAACGGACGAGACGCCGTCGATTCGATACACGGGGTTGTGCAGTGGCTTGTAGATGACCGAGTCGTGCCCCTTGAGGAAGGCTCTGGCAGCGTCGGGGCTGGAGGTGATGAGTGTGGGCGGCACCAGGAAGCCGGCCTCTACCGCCGCAGCCAGTCCGGACGGCTTGAATTCCGCGTCCCCGATGCGGTGTGGGTGGTTTACGTAGAGGCACCCGGGAAGTGACGCCAGCACTCCTCCGAGTCCATACCTGGCCTGGGTGATGGCGAACCGCGCGTCCTGCTCACTGAGATGTGGGAAGGCGAAGCCGGTCGGGCGGCGGTAGTACAGGGCGCGGATGGTGGCCAGGTCAGCGGTACGGGACGGGGTGGTGAGGCGTCCCTGGATGCCTTGCGAGGTGATCTCGGCCTCCACCGACAGTGATGCGGGGAAGTCCCCCGAGTCGAGCCGCACGACCGGGATGCCCCGGTCGTGCAGCTCGCGGATCACCACGTCGGCGGTGGGGTCGTGCAGGCTGGTGACGACCAATACCGGACGTGGGTCACTCACTGGTCGTTGTCGCTCCCGGTGTCGGTGTCCTGGGTGCCGCCGTTGCCGTCGGGACTGGTCCCCGTGGACGGGTTGGTGCCGGTGCTGGTGCCGTGGCCCGGCATTTCCATGACCTGGCCGGCGGCGTCGTAGAAGACAGCGGTCTGGGTGGCCGGGTCCAACTCGGCCCTGGCGTACTCGGGGGCCGTCGTGGGGTAGGGCGCCATCCGGCTCGCCCCCCACGGGGACGGGGTGATGGTTCCCTGCGGGACCGCGGTGCCGGTGGGCAGACGGTCGGAGTGGACGAACATGCCTCTCCTCTGTGTCGCAGTGATGAAACCCGCCTGGTCGGCGGGGCAAGGTCGTACCAACAGGGCGGCGCTGGGGCCCGCCGGGGGGACGTAGCCCCAGCGCCGTTTCCGCCCGCGCCAACTTTCGTGTCATACGGGCGGAGCTTGTGAACTGCCCGATGGCCACGGCCGGACGGCATCCGGGCCACCGGGCAGGGTCTATGCGGCCTAATTCCGTGGATGAAGCTGTGGAGTCCCGGCGCAGAGGGCTGCCATGCCGCCCGAGGGGAATCGGGGGTCGCCTGGCCCTCCACGCCGAGGGCCCGCCCGGTGCCGACAGCCCCTCATGCAGCGGGCACCGAGCGGGAGTCATGCGGTGAAGAGAGCGAAGTCGATGTCGTTGTACACAGCGAGTTGCCCCCACGGGGTTCACGCCGGAGTTGAAGCGCCCGGCTTGCTGGGCCAGTTTGAACAGCAGGGACTGCACGGTGGTCGTGATGCGGTTCATATGTCCTGAGCGATCGAGATCGGCCGCGGGCCGGCCCTCGGCAGCGGCAGGGCTAGGCAGATGACTCCCCGCAGTACGAGGGAGGAGATCACGCACGGAGGAACCCCCGCTCCAGCTCTGTATCCGTGACGCGCTTGCGATGCGCGTCGATCTCGTGCTGCGTGGAGTGCGCGTAGTGCCGCACCGCGGCCGCCCCGAATGCGTTCTGTGCGATCTTGCTGTCGTCGAAGTCGGCCAGGGCTTCGCCGAGGTCGCGTGGCACGGGGAGCGCGTCGCGCGCCTGGTAGGCGTCGCCGGTGGTGTGGGGCGGCAGTTCGGGCTCGGTGGTCAGGCCGTGGTGGATGGCGGCGAGAGCGGCGGCGAGCGCGAGGTAGGGGTTGGCGTCGGCTCCGGGGAGCCGGATTTCCAGGTGCCGTCCCTCGGCGTGGCCGGTGATGCGGACGGCGCAGGTGCGGTTGTCGTGGCCCCAGGTGAAGCGGGTGGGCGCGAACGAGTGCGGAGCGAACCGTTTGTAGGAGTTGGGGGTGGGGGCGTAGAGCGGGGCCATGTGCGGCAGGCCGGAGAGCAGTCCGGCGAGGGACTGCCGCATCGTCTCGGGCAGGTCCGTCTCGCCGAAGCGGGCGGCGAAGGCGTTGCGCTCGCCGGACCAGAGGGACAGGTGCAGATGGAGCCCGCTGCCGACCCTGGCTGCCGGGGCGGCCATGAACGTGGGGGTCATGCCGCGCCGCTGCGCGATGTGCCGTACGGCGTGCTTGTAGACGGTGTAGGAATCGCAGGCGGGCAGCGCCGGACCGTAGGGGAACGTCACTTCCACCTGGCCGGGCGCGCCCTCGGTCTTGACCGACTCGGGTGGTGTACCGGCGCCGTGCAGGGCGTCTTCCAGGTGCTGGAAGAAATCGCTGAGCTGCGGGGGATGGTCGAGGGCGTAGTCCAGGTTGTGGGGTGACACGGGCCGAAGGCGCCGGTAGCGGGCCGCGCGCGCCTGCGGGGCAGTGCCCTCGTACAGCACGAACTCGCTCTCCCAGCCGGCACATACTTGCAGCCCCCGTGCCTGGAGACGCTCGAGCTGCACACGCAGCATGTGACGCGGTGCGACGGAGACAAGTTCACCGTCGGGGTGAGCGAGGTCGGCGTGGACCAGGACGGTGCCGGGCAGGTAGGACAGGACGCGGATGGTGCTCTCGTCGGGAATGACGGACAGGTCGCCGTAGCCCTGGTCCCAGCCGGTGAGGCAGTAGCCGGGGACGGGGTTCATATCGACGTCGGTGGCCAGGAGGTAGGCACACGCCTCCGCCCCGGACAGCATCCGCTCAAGGAACACCCGGGCGTCCAGACGCTTCCCCTTCAGCCGGCCCAGCATGTCCGGGATGGCCAGCATCACCGTGGCGACCTCCCCGACCTCCACCGCAGCCCGCAGGCCGTCGAGGGAGAGAAAACCGCGGGCCGCACGGTGGTTGAACAGCTGAGAACTCTGGTCGCCCCTCACACGACGTCCTGGGAGAGACCGGCCTGCTGGGCACTGCCGAGGGCAGGGATCTTGTAGGCGCGGCGGCCGCGGGTGATCCACGACAGCCCGGCCAGGGTGAGGGCAGCAGCCAGGGTCACGCCCGCGTAGTTGAACGACGCGGCGGTGACCGGCCGGACCTGCGGCAGGCAGAACACGCCAGTGATGATCACCACGTAGACCACGGCGATCCAGCCGACCGGCCGGCGCCAGCGGCCCAGACTCCAGGGACCGGGCCGGTAGCGGCGGCCGGCGCGCAGCGCGAGGAAGACCGGGATCCCGTAGGCGGGGATCATGCCGACCGCGTTGATTGCCGTGATGGCCCCGTACGCCGCGGGCGAATACAGGGCCGGCAGCGCCAGCAGGAACGGGCCGCCGACCGACAGCCACACGGCCGGAACGGGAGTACGGGTGCGGCTGCTGACGCGCCGCCAGGTCCCCGAGCCGGGCAGCGCGCCGTCACGGGAGAACGCATAGATCATCCGGCTCGATGCGGCTACCTCCGCGTTGCCGCAGAACAGCATGGCCACAATGACGATCAGCAGGAGGAGCTTGGCACCGGTGGGGCCGAGGACGTCGAGGAAGATCTGCGCGGGCGCCACACCGGTGGCCGAGGCCTGGGTGCCTGCGTAGTCCTGGATCGCGAACAGCAGCCCCGCCAGGAGCACGAAGCCGGCGCCCCAGGAGACGGCGATGGAGCGGACGATGCCCTGCGGTGCCGATATCTGAGCCTGCCGGGTCTCCTCCGACAGGTGCGAGCTGGCGTCGTACCCGCAGAACGTATAGCCCGCCAGGAGGCTGCCGATCAGGCAGACGTAGAGCGTGCTGCCGAATCCGGTGTCGTTGTTGAAGTGCGTGAAGACGAACTGTGGCGACTGGTGCGCGGCCGGAGCGAAGGCGAGCGCGCCGACGATGACCGCGACGCCGGTCAGCTGCCACCACACCGAGACCGAGTTCAGGACGTTGACCCAGCGCACCCCGCGCACGTTCAGGAGGCCGTGCAGCAGCAGAATGCACGCGAAGATCATCATCTTCGTGCCGTCGGCGGGCTCCACACCCCACTGGAGGTTGGCGAACGCCGCGGTGAACGTGGCCGCGCCGTAGTCGATTCCGGCGATGGCACCGAGCAGCCCGAGCAGGTTGAGCCAGCCCGTCACCCAGCCCCACCGTGGTCCGCCGAGCTTGTCCGCCATGAAGTACAGGCCACCGGAGGTGGGGTAAGCGGAGGTGACATCGGCCAGGGACAGACCCAGCAGCAGCGTCATCAGACCGATGACGGCCCAGCCGCCGAGCATGACCACCGGGCCGCCGGTGTTCAGGCCGAACCCGAACAGGCTCATGCCGCCGGCCAGGATGCAGATGACAGAAAAGGAGATGGCGAAGTTGCCGAACGCGCCCATCTTGCGCGCAAGTTCGGGCCGGTAGCCGAACTGGGCCAGGACCGCGTCGTCGTCTAACGGCCGGGACACTCTTCTCGCAGACACCGAAGAAATCCTCTGAATCGAAAGGAGGGAAGGGAGACGGGAGAGCGGGGGAGGAGACATCCCTGTTGCAGGGGGTGCCCGGCTGTTCATCGGCCGACGGCCTCCTGGCGCAGGGCATAGTCGCGTGCGCTGCGGAACTCGTCCTGCCACAGGTGCGGTCGCTGGCTGACGGCCTCCCAGGGCATGTGCGTGGCGTGCGGGCCAATGGCCTCGAACACCTCACCAGCGCCTTCCAGCCCGCAAGCGGTCATCGCGTAAGCGAGATAGTTAAGATCCAGCAGGGAACACCTGGCAGGGTCGGCGTACCGGAACCAGCCGTGCAGCGCACGCTCCACGTAGAGCCGGACCGTGACGTCCGACCAGTAGTCGATGGGCTGGTAGGCGGCCTTCAGCCGGTAGTCCTCGACATGCGCATACAGGGGCAGCGTCAGCAGCACAGAGGCCTCGTACGCCTTCGCTCCCACCCACTGGGCGAAGACGAGTGCCCCGTCTCCGCGGGTGTGAAAGTACTGGAGCATCCGGTGGTAGGCCTCGCGGTTTTCCGGATCGCGCCGGCGTACTTCCCACAGCAACGGCCACGGCCCCTCCGGCAGGTAGGCATCCATGTCCGCGGGCGGCGACGCCCAGTGCTCCCTGCGGTGCTGGACACGCCGGTCGGCATCGAACTGCGCGAGAGCCAGCAGACACACCCAAGGCACGGGATCTCCCGGCCGGGCGTGCGCCGCCCTCCAGCACGCCTGACGGGCGGCATCGACCGCCCGGTGCACACGAGGCTCAATACCTGCGCCCGCCCGGGCGTTGAGTAGACGCTGCGTAAGCACCCGGGCCCCCATCATCAGGGCATCCGGATCATCGGGCGCCTCCCTGCACCACGCGTCGACGGCACGGCTCTGAGCGGCGTACAAGGCGAGGATTTGGCTACGGGACGTGCGCAGCGCCCAGTTGTCGCCCGTGGTAGCGAGCAGTTCTCGCGCGGAAAGCCAGCGGTCGAGCTTGAGGTCAGGCAGCGCCGCGCGCAGAGCATCGTCACGGCCGGCCGGGTCCGTAATCAGGGGCGTGTCAGTGGCGGGCATCGGCGGACCCCCGTGACAAGTGAGGGGACACAGTAGGCGACAAGGTCGCCTTGTCTGACATGGGTAAGAGGGGCATGAGGAGCCTCAAGGCGGTGGGGGCGGAAGCCGTCCGGCAGCAGCCGACTGCTCACTTCCAACGGAAGGGTCTGACCCGCGGGTTGCACGGGGGGTCCGATGGCTGTTCAGGGGTGCTCGCCGACCGAGACTCGCCAGCTGTCGTTCCAGTTCGGCGCGCCAGGTGCCGGGCTGAGCCGGATGTGGCCGTCGGGGGTGTCGAGGACAGCGGTGTCGCGTATGGGGAATCCGTGACGAGCTCGTAAGTGGACCAGACGGTGCACTTCCCAGGTGTGAGGGGAGGGGCGGCTGCGGAGCGGGGCAACGCCTCTGCCCGCAGCCGTGTAGTAGGGCGTGACGGCCTTCCGGTGAGGCGGTCAGCGCGGCAGCGCGATCGCGGAGGCGGGGGCGTGTTCGGCGATGTAGGACCTGACTCCGGTGGAGTGATAGCCGAACATCTGTCCCCGGATACCCATGTCACCAGCGGGTGTGGGGACTCCCCAGCAGACCGTTCGTGGTTCCCAGGGCGAGCTCAGCGGTTTGCGCTGACGCACGTTTGGAAACTGCCGTGCGTGCTCATCAAGCTGAAGGATAGTGATCAGAGCCTCGCCCCAGTTCGCAACCGTGATCTCTCCCGCTACCCGGGCTCCACCAACTGGCACCGCAAGCCGGGTGGCGCTCGGAGGACGCGCATGGGCCGCGCTGAGGTTAACGACGATGCTCTGGCCGAGCAGGCGAGGATCCGCCAGCCGCTGCGCAAGGACGGCGCGCTCCGCCTCGTGCGCGGGCTGCGCGCCGGGGGCGGCCCGCCCGCGGGCGCGTCGAGGCACCTCCCATACATCGAACTGCCAGCGCAGCCATTCGATACTGACGCCGTAGTCGCGGCAGAGCGCCGCCAGCGACACACCGTCCAGCGTGTACCGGCGAATCACCGTCGCCTTCTGGGCGATGAAGCCTGCACGGTTTTCTGCGGTCTCGCGCTTGGTGCGGTGGTTCGTCATCCGTCCGTCTCCCGAAATCCGGGCATCATGGTGGCCGTGTATATGTGAGGCTTGGAGGGGTACTTACCAGCTTGCTGCTTTACCCCAGTGCGAGCTCTGGGCCGCCGCATGCCCTGTTCTGCGGGGTCATGCGGTGCGACGAGGACTTCAGACGCCCGTACCCCTCCCCGAGGCACGCGCTGTGAGGAGGCACCAGGTCTGGGTGTGGTCGCTGCTGACGCCCCAGGAACCGCTGTACTCCGACGCAACCATTGAGACGATGCACAAGCCCCGGCCGCTCTCGGCCTCCGCATGCGTACTACGCATCTGGGGACATTGCTGCGAGCCGTCATCAACCGTCAGCCGAACGCTCTTACCCGAGCAGGACAGGAGTAGGGACACCCCCGGGCCGTCTCCGTACTGCAGCGCGTTGGTGACCAGTTCGCTCGTCACCAGCATCATCGGCTCAACCAGCTCGAACAGTCCACACAGGCGCAGCCGGGCGGCCACGAGCCGACGCATTTGCGGAACACGACGGGCATCCTGAGGCGGCATTGACTGGCCCGGGCTCCGTAGTTGCCGCTCAAACCACACGGCCATGGCATCAGGCCGGTCCTCATGCAGACGGGGTGCGAGGCGAATGGCTGTCGCTGTGAGCGTCATCAGCAGTCACCGCCGCCGGCTTTGGAGAGCCGACTGGCCTCAATCGCTGTCAAAGACGCGCCGTCGATCGAACACCGGGGTAACACGGGCGTCGCCTCCTGGGGGACAACAGGGTGGTAGTGCATGCGGCACTCATTGATACGCGCCGTAGCCGCGGATCACGGTGCGTTAAGAGTGGCCCTGTGGATGTCCCTTTCCGAGGACTTTCAGAGGTCTTTTCTCGGTCGAAAAGGGGACTTTCAATAAGCCTTGTAGGTGGTGACTAGTAAGAAGCAGGGCCTGCTGTAACACTGTCGATTGAGGCAAGACGGAGGTGTGCAGTGGCACGGCCCGCAGGCAACATTCAGCTCAAGTCCGCCCGGGTGGCGGCAGGTTACCCGTCTCAGCAGTCGCTTGCCGATGCGCTCGGGGTGGGAGTACGTCAGGTACGTCGTTGGGAGTCAGAGGTACCGCCGTGGCCGCAGCCAGAGGTGGGACAGGCACTCTCGCGCTTGCTCGGCCAGGATCTCGAGGCGCTCGGATTCATCTCGCCAACTGGCGTGAGGCCTGAGCGAGGGCGCCGGTCTGCACTGGCGACTGCAGCGGCTGCGGTCGGCTTGGCTGCGATTCCGACACAGGCCGCCGCCATGCTCCAACCGGCCAGCGTGGTAGCCGATTTCGAGGCGGTGACGCGGTCGCACCGGCGCTTGTACTGGTCGGTTGCCCCCGCCGCGCTGCATCCCTCAGCCATGACCCACGCCGCTCTGGGCTTGGTCCTGCTGTCCGAGACGGCCGGACAGACCAGACGGGGAGTGGCCGCGGCGCTCGCCGAGACGTACCTACTCGCCGGCCGGATTGAGTTCTTTGACCTTCGAGAGCCGGACCATGCAACGCAGACGCTGCTGCGCGCTCTCCAGGCTGCGGGCGAGGCAGATGACCCGCTCCTCGGCGCCGCAGCGCTTGCTCACACGGCATTCATTCCGGCGTGGGGCGCACGTCGTGACGAGGCCGTCGAGCGCATGGTGGCTGCGCGTACATACGCGCGGCGCGGGCCCGCATCGGCGGAGTTGCTTGCCTGGCTGGACGCGGTCGAGGCGGAGTGCGAGACCCGGTGCGGCAACACGCGCCCCGCGCTGCGTTTGATCGGCCATGCTGAGGATGTCTTAGCCGCGGGCTCTGAGCACGCTAATCCTCCGTGGCTGGACTGGTTCAGTCCTGTACGACTAGCTGCGTTTAAGGGCAATACGCAGCTGAAGGCTGGGCATCTGCCGCAAGCACGCGAGACCCTCCTTGCTGTACTCAGCACACTTGATCCGAGCGAGGAGAAGCAGACCACCGTTGTACTTGGCGATTTGGCCGCAGTAGAGGCCGCTGCCGAACAGCCTGAGGAGGCCTGCAGGTACGCCCTACGGGCACTCGATCAGCTGGAACGGACTTGGTACGCGATGGGAATGGACCGGGTGCGAGAGGTGCGGCGCGTGCTGGCGCCGCACCAGAACGAGCGGTGTGTGCGAGAGCTGGACGACCGACTGTATGGCTGGTCGACGACCGTCAGTGCGCTGACTCGTTGAAGTTGAGGATCAGCGCGGACAGCTCAAGGAGACTCTCGATCCTGAAAGCCGGAAGCTTTTCGGCTTCCGTGGTCCGCCACTGAATGGTTGCCCATGGGCCGCGGTGCACCAGCGCGGTGTGCATGCCTGCGGTGACCGCTGGCCGCAGGTCGTTGTCCACGCGGTCACCGACGTAAAGGATCTCGTCGTTACGGAAGGGGACAACTTCGGCAACGCGCTGGAAGAACTCGGGGGCTGGCTTGCTGGCGCCCCAGTCGTCCGAGGTGCCGATCAGGTCGACGTCCTCCGAGAACAGCTCGCGTAGGAGCTTTCCGGCACGGATGGTCTGATTGCCTGCAATGCCCAGCCACAGGCCGTCCGTCCGTAGTTGCCTGAACGTTGGCCGGACGTCCTCGTACAGGTCCCGCTCATCGAACGCCTCCGGCTGACCGGCGGCCACCCGAAGCTCGCGCTCCTTATACAAGTCGAAACCGGGCCGGAACTCCTGGAACACCTCTCGGTAGTCGCGGCCCTGCGCGATGACCGCGCCGAACATGGCATGAAAGGTATGTCGGGGAACGCCGAGCCAGTCGGCCCAGGTGCTGTACTCGCGGGTCTCGTCCACCAGACACTCACCGACATCGAACACCACTGCACGAATCATGGCGGCAGCGTATCGGGGCGCAGAGAAACGAATCTCAGCAGCCGATCAGGGGTTCTCGGCGATTACCCACCCTATGGGGCAGTTGATGAGCAAGGCGCGCGTCGAGTGGGGCATCAGCTCTGGGCCTCGGCACGGTGACGGGCGAGAGCTTTCCAGCGGCGCTCGAAGCCGGGGGCCTGTTTCGTGATGTCGGTGGCAGTGATGGGGCTGTTGTACTGGGCGGTGATGCCGCGCGTTGTGCAGTCCTGCGCAACGGCGTCGGCCAGGGGGGCCTCATTGCGCATCCGGTGCTCGGCCCAGACGCCGTAGACGCGGAAGGACAGGAGGTACCTGCGCAGCGTGGACGGGCTGATCGGCTTTCCACCGCGGCCCTGCACGCCCTGTTCGGCGAGGTAGGCAGACAGTTGCTTGTCCGTGGGTTCGGTGCCGCGTTGTTTCTGGTGCTCCGCCCATGCGAGGTAGTAGCGATCGACGGTGGTGAGGTCGTTTTCCTCGTCCGCCTCCGCGGGCGCGGTCTCCTCATGGGCAATAGCAGCGTTCACCCGGAGGCCTTGCTTCCCCTCTGCGGCCTGTGCTCCCACAATGGCGGGTGTCGGCTGGGTATCAGTCTCGGCCGAGGCGGGTACTGGAGCCGCCTGTTCGCCGGCTTCATGGGGCGTTTCTTCCGCCTGCGATTCAGCGTCGCCGAACTCGCGTTCCTGGAAGACCGTGACGAAGCCCTCCAGGTCCTCGCCGGTGAGGGGCTGGCCGCCGGCTCCGGTGATGCCGTCCCGCTGGAACACATAGGCCGCGAGGACGGCTGCATCGGGGTACTCGCCGTACTGATGCGCGTACGTGAGCCAGGCACTGTAGAAGAACCCGTCCCACGACTCGTCTGCTGCGGCCGGTTCCGTGTCGCCCGAAGCAGGATGAGCTTCGGGTGGTGAGGTATAGCGCTGCTGGAAAGCCCTGAGCAGGGGCTGCAATTGGTCATCAGAAAGCGGACCACCGGCCGCGGTGGAGACACCGAACTCGTCTCGGAGGAAGGAGGCGAACTGGGCGGCTGTGGGCTCACTCTGGAACTGAGCGCGCCACGACTGGTAGGCCTCGGCGAAGCGTCCGTCGGCGTCGTCGATGGACGCCTGCTCACGCGGCTGCCCGACGCCCGCCCGCGGAACCTGCATGACATGCTGCGCGTCCTCGCTCGCCGCCTCCGGCTGCTCGTCCTGGCCGGGTGTTCGGGCTTCGAGTGCCGGGGCGTCCGCTTGCATCGTGGCGGGATCCTGCTCGACAGCGAGCGGGGGCAGGAGGGCCGGCTCGATGCCCGCGGCGGCCAGGCCGGAGGGGGCGGTCTCGGCGAGCGGCACGCCGTAGCGGGCCAGGCGCAGCGGCATCAACGACTCCACCGGGGCCTTGCGGCGCCAGGCACGCCCGAAGCGGGAGTGGAGGCGGGCCTGGTAGACGAGGCGGTCCTGCTCCAGCTTGATGACCTGCTCGTAGGAGCGCAGCTCCCACAGCTTCATACGGCGCCACAGGAGGAAGGTCGGGATGGGCGAGAGCAGCCAGCGGGTGAGGCGGACGCCCTCCATGTGCTTGTCGGCGGTGATGTCCGCGATCCGGCCGATCGCGTGCCGGGCCGCCTCGACGGAGACCACGAACAGGACCGGGATGACCGCGTGCATGCCGACGCCCAGCGGGTCCGGCCAGGCCGCCGCGCCGTTGAAGGCGATCGTCGCGACCGTCAGCAGCCACGCCGTCTGGCGCAGCAGTGGGAAGGGGATGCGGATCCAGGTCAGCAGGAGGTCCAGGGCGAGCAGGACGCAGATACCCGCGTCGATGCCTATCGGGAAGACGTACGCGAAGTTCCCGAAGCCCTTCTTGAGGGCCAGTTCGCGCACGGCCGCGTAGGAACCCGCGAAGCCGATTCCCGCGATGACGAGCGCACCGGCGACGACCACACCGATCAGGACGCGGTGCGCCCGGCCAAGCTCTGTCGCTGGTGTCGTGCTCCCTGCTGTCACGCGCTGCTGGCCTTTCTCCATCAACGACCTCGTATCTGCATGGCTGTCACACGTGCGCGCTGAACCGTGCCGTGGGGCGGGTCGCACGCCCTGGCTCGGGACGGCCTGCAGTGGCTGAGCTGCGGGAGGGGGATCACTGGGCCGGGGCCTGTCGGTCGGTGGCGCTCAGGAGGTCGTGGATGAGCTGTTCGGTCTCGATTTCCAGGGAGCAGTCGAGGGCGCGGTTGATCTGCTGGACCCGGGTGATGGCGGTGTGCAGCCCCTGCCGGTTCCCGGCTGCGCTCTCAATGCGCATCCAGTCCCGGTACAACAGCTCCGCGCTGTCGTCGGCCTCAAGCCCGGTCGCGATCGCCTGCCTGCCCTTGTTGAGGTCGTGGTGCGGGCCCGCCGGAGTGCGGTAGACGGCCACGCTGTGGGCGACGTCGATGATTCGGGTGATCATCTCCTGCTGGTAGGGCTGGGCCCATGGCAGTGGCCGGGTCCCGAACGGCCGGCCCCGGACGAGACCGAGCGCTTGCTCCAGCTTCGGCAGTCCAGCAGGTCCCCGTGGCAGGGCGTGCTCGGTGAGCTGGAGGAACCGCGTCCAGTCGCAGCGCACGCTCTCGGACAGTTTGTAGGGGTCATCGCCGGCACGGCGGCGCGGCACGTACGCCTTGCCGGACGGGTCGCTGCCGAGAGCGCGGCGCAGGCCCTGCACCCTGGCGTTGAGGGTGCTTGCCGACCAGGGGGCGAGCGGGTCCATGTCGGCGCACAGGGCATCGGCGCTGCGGCCTGGCCGGAAGTACATCAGGGCGGCGAGCTGGGCCTGGCGCGGGCCGTGGCCGGTGTGGGCCACACCGGTCACTTCCACTTGCCCCAGTACCCGGATCTCCGGGGCGTGGAGATCCTGAGCCCCGGCCTCGCTCTCGTGCCCGGCGTACTTGGTGGCTGCAGGCTCTGCAGTCGTCTGCGAGGCGGATGTCTTCGCTGCCGCGGCATCCGTCGCAGTTGTGTCCGGGGCTTTTCCGGGCTCGCCGTGGGGTTCACCTGGTGTCTGCGCGGCGGGCAGGAGACGTAGTCCGGTCGGATCGGCGGACGCAGCCAGCAGCGCCGGGAACACGCCTTCGCCCGCGTCAACGGTGATTGCCGGGACGGGGTGTGTCTCTTGCCCGGCGTCACGCCGTGCAGGTTCATCCATCCCGCGTGGTGTGGGGTGTTGTGCGGTGTCCGGCTCGTCCGGGACCTCCCCCCAGGGCCCCTCGGCCGGGTGGGACGGCTGCCCGGACACTTTCAGTGCGGTGGTGATCTGCAGGTAGGCGGCATGCTCCAGACGCTGCAGGGTGATCTGAGTGCCGGTGTAGTCGAGTTGCTGCGGTTCGCCGAGCGAGGCGTTGAGGATCTCCGCTTCGTGGAAGTGTGCGGCTGCCGTACTCGCCGGGGCCACCAAGGTGACAGGAACTGGTCCGGCCTTGTCGATGACGTCGGCAAATTTCCACGCAAGGTCCGCGTCCAGAGCGGACGCGCACAGCAGCAGGTAGGGCTGATGCTGGGTTTCGGGCATCTGGTGTGCTTCCAGGAGCCGTTCGCTCAGGTCCCGCAGTGCGTGCGCGGCCTGCCGCATGTGGGCGATCCGCGCGGTGGGCAGCAGCTGCGGCAGGTCCTGGCCGAACCCGACGGTGACGACCTCGACTTCGGCTGCCCACGGACTCATCGCGAGTTCCAGGGCGAGCGAGGTGCACACCTCGGTGATGCGGGCCGGGTTGCCCTCCAGCAGCAACGCGGGCACCTGCGCGAGGTTGAGCAGCAGGAGGTCACCGGCCTCGGTACTGCCGATCGTGACCAGCGCCGGATACGGCGCCGGCACCTCGCGGGCAGCCTCCTCTTCCAGGAGGGGCGCGTCGGGCGGCAGCACCCACCAACCGTTCTTCCCTGCGGCGAAGGGCGCCCGTGGTTCGTGGGCAAGGTCTTCGGGAAGCACCTCGAGCGCGCGGGCGCCGATCCGCGCGGCCCGCAGCTGAGGCAGTTCGCCGTCGCCGTCCTGGGCTGCCTGGTGGGCCAGGGTCCGCAGGGCTACGTCCAGGCGGGCGGCGCCGCCGGGCTCGGCGGCTGCCGCCAACTGCGCCTCCGCCGGGGAGATCTCGGACGCGATCGCGATCGTCTCGCCCGGCTTGCGGCGACTGCGCTGCAGCAGCCGGCGCAGCGCGAGCGCCCCGGTGACCGCGGCCGCCAGGAGCGCGCCGGCGCCGAGGACGGTACGCAGCTGCAGTGTGCCGCTTGCCGGGGATGAGGCGGGTTCCTGGGTTGCCGTAGCCGTGGGGGAGGGGGCATCGGATGCGGACGGCTCGGCGGACGCCGTTGCGGAGGTGCTCGCACTGGGGCGGGGCGCCGCGGGTCCAGCCCCCTGCTCCTGGCCAGGCTGGTGGGTGGGACGGCTGGATTGTTTGCTGGGCGAGGACGTCTGTGGTGCAGGCGCGGTGGACTGACGTGGCGCGGGATCCTGCGTGTTTGCGTGGTCGTCGCCGGGCTTCTGCCCGCTGTGGGGAGCGTTGGTGCTCGACGGGGTGTGCGGTCGGCTGCTCGACGTGTCGCCGCTCTCGCCCTCGGCGGGCTTCTCGTGCCGCTCGTCCCGTGCGCCGGGCACGGTGACCTGCTGTCCCGGGTAGATCACATCCGGGTTGGTGATCTCTGGCAGGCCGTGCGGCTGCGGTTTGCCCCGGCTGGCTTCGAACAGCTTCGGCCACTTGGCACCGTCGCCGAGCTCCTTCTGGGCGATCTCCGACAGATAGTCGCCGGGCTGCACCGTGACGGTCGCCCCGCGCTCGCCGCCGGCATCCGGAGCACTCCTATTCAGCTGTGTCCGGGCGCCTCCCGCCTGCGCGCTGGCTGGGCTGACGGCTGGTGCGGCAGGGACGGCATCGGAAGGCAGCGCGATGACCGCGCCCTTGGGCAGGTACTGGTCGCCCGCGGCGAGGCCCGGGATGTCGGGGTTGAGGGCGGCGATGTCCTGCCACCGCTGTCCGCTGCCGAGGTACTTCTCCGCCAGGTCCCATGGCAGCTCGGTGGACGAGCTGACGGTGTGTGTCGGGCCGTTGGTGCCCTCGGCCGAAGGGGACGCAAAGAACGTGGCGCTGGGCGTGCTGTCGCCGGTGGCCTGGGTGGCGGTCACCGCGTGGGCGGGCGCCGAGGTCGCCGCGGAGGCGGCAGTCGGCGCAAGGAGCACGATCCCGCCGACGAGGAACGAGGCCATGGACTGCAGGCCGCCCAGGCCGCGCAGGCGCGGCGCGGAACGGCGCCGCGTCACAGCGACGATCTCCAGGACGACCGACAGGGTGAACGCGGCCCAGGCCACCCAGCCGATGCAGGTGATGGCGGTGAAGAAGAGGGTGCCGTCGTCCGGGCGGAGCAGGACGTCGATGCCGCCGGACAGGTCGGTGGGCTGCGTGCCGACGAGCAGCAGCACGTACGGGGTACCGGCGAGCAGGGCGACGAGGAGGGCGAGGCCGAGCAGCGCGCGCACCAGGGCGCCCACGGTGCGCAGGGGTGCGGGGGTTCGGTGGGCCACGGGTGGGCTCAGCCTCCAGCCTGGGTCTGCAGATGTGCGGTCGCGGTGCCGGTCACGTTGATGGTTCCCTTGCCGATCAGCTGCGCGAAGTAGGTGTGGTAGGTGTCGTGGACGGTGACCGTCATGGTTTGTCCGGCGTCGGTGATCTGGACGTCGCCTTGTACGCCGGCGGCTGCGAGGTAGTCCTGGGCGGCGGCCTGCGCAGCGTCCGGGTCGATGGTGATGGCGGTGCCCTCGATGGCCTGGGCGGGGTCGAGTTGCTGCCCGGCGGTGCGGGCGGCCTCCTGGGCGAGGGATTCCGCGCGGTTGGAGGCGTTGAGTGCTCCGCCGCCGTCGACGAGCAGGCCCATGACCATCAGCAGTGCCACGGTGGTCACGGCGAAGAACAGGGACATCGAGCCGTCGTCGCGGCGCGCACGCAGCGGGGCGAGGCGGCTCCTCAGCACGGCAATCAAGATCATTAGCGGGCCCTGTAAGTGTCGATCGGGCTGGTCCATGACGCAGTGATCGTCTTGGCTCCGGGCAGGCCGGGCACGCCGATGTCGGACAGGTTCGCGGTGCACGAGATCGTCGCGGTGACAGTGGCGGCTTCGCCGACGTCGGTGGCGTAGCCGGAGGTGTCGATGGCGACGCTGGAGGTCTGGCAGGTGACGCCGTCGCCGTCGAGGCTGCGGGTGACCGCTTCCTGGGCTGCTGTCTGTGCGGTGCCGGCGTCGCGCTCGAGGGAGGCGGCGCGGGCCGCCGCGTGGGCGGCGGCGTCGACCGCGCCCTTCGCGTCGGTGACCCGGCCGAAGGCGATCATGAGGCCGAGGATGATGATCAGGACGGGTGCGAGGACAGCGGTCTCCAGTGCGTAGCTGCCCCGGTCCTGGCGCAGCAGTCGGAGCAGGCGGGGGCGCGTCACGGTGCCGCTACTGCCGTGAGTTCTTGCTGCCCAGGAGTTCCCCGGTGGAGCTGCTTCCCAGGCCAGAGGCGGTTCACCCCGTTGCCGCAAGATCTCGACCTTTCGTCATGATTCTTGAAGGAAAGTGGAAAAGCCTGGCGTACAGACGTTCCGAGTGAACTGAGGAACCCATGGCGCTGGCGGTTGTCCGTTCGATCGGCTCCGGACGCGAGCTGCGCTCGGAACAGGAGCGAGAGGACTTCGAGCAGGAACTGGTAGATCAGTACGCGCTGGCGATGGTCGGAGCGGGATGGGCCGACAGCACCATCGCAGGCGAGCGCGGGATGATCTTCGAGTTTCTGCGGTTCCTGGGACGCTCGGTATGGACGGCCCAGCCTGCTGACGCAGACCGCTTCCTGGCCTACCAGCGAAGAGATCGAGCCCTGGCCAAGTCGACGGTGCAGAAGAAGGCGCTGGCCATCGCCGGACTCTACGACTTCCTCCTGCTGCGCTATCAAGGCGACATCCACGCCCTGACTGGGCACGCGCTGGTCCAGCCGATCGACGAGTTCAACCGGCCGGCGCGGATCGGCGGCGATTCGGTACGAGTGCCGCCGACCGATCCGGAAGTGGAGCATCTCTTCACGAACTGGGGCGCCACACTCCCCGGTGTCCGCAAGTTCCTCCCGGCCGCGCGGAACTACTTCGCTGCGTCCCTGTGGCGCCGCGGAGGGCTGCGGATCAATGAAACCGTCATGCTCGACATCCGGGACTGGCGTCCCGACCTGGGATCCCACGGCAAACTGCACGTCCGGTACGGCAAAGGCAGCCGCGGACGCGGACCGAAGACCCGCTTCGTGTCCGCGATCAACTCCATCGACTCGCTCATGAACTGGTGGCTGACCGACATCCGTCACCAGTTCGGCGACGACTGGCAGCGCTCGGACGCACCGCTGCTGCCCAGTGAGCGCCGCGACCCCCTCACCGGATACTGCACCCGAGTGGGTGACGACGCACTCCGCTCTGGCCTGGCCCAGGCTGTGGCGACCTGGCTGCCGGAGTGGAACGACCGACTCACCCCACACGGGCTGCGGCACTACTGCGCGTCCTCGCTCTACCTGCGCGGCCTCGATCTCAAGGCCATCCAGGAACTCCTTGGCCATGAATGGCTCGCCACCACGACTCGTTACATTCACGTCCATAACGACCACATCGAGCGGGCCTGGGAGGACGCCAACGAGCGCGTCACTGCCCGGTTCTGCGGAGAGGCGAGGTGACCCGATGCGCTGGCAACTTCGCATGAGAGCAGCCGAACAGGGCATCTGGAAGTCCACCGAACTGCGCCGCCGGCTCTCCGAAGCCGGCCTGGAGATCAGCGCCGGCAAGATGTCGGCGCTGTGGACCGGTACTCCGACGACCATCCGGCTCGATGACCTCGACGTGCTCTGCGCCGTCCTGGAATGCAGCCCCACCGACCTGCTCATCTGCGAACCGGACAAAGTCGCGGCCCGCAAACCGGCACAGCCCGCCGAGGCAGTGGGCGGGCCGGTGATCACGCCGCGGTTCGGGCGCAACCGCTCGGCGCCCCCGGCATGACGCGCAACCACCCGCGCATCTGTCCGGGATGCCGCACCAAGCCGGTCGCCACCAGCCGGTCCGACCTCTGCTACGACTGCATGCCTGATGGTCCGCACGTCCCGCCGCGCTGCCGGGACTGTGGATCGGACCGCGACTACTACTCCAGCGGCCTGTGCCGGCTGTGCCACCACTTCGCTCCCCAGCCGCCGGGCTCCTGCCGGGACTGCCATGCCTGGGGCGTGACCCGGCGCGGCAACTGGCTGTGCAAGGGCTGCACTTCGTGGCGCGCACGGCCCGAGCACTACCCGGTCGCCACCTGCCCGTTCTGTGAACACCGCCGCCCCACCAAACCGGGCGGAACATGCCGGCTGTGCTGGCGGCAGACCGTCGCTGAACGCGTCCGACGCCACGCGAAGTACTTCCCGGCCGCCGAAGCCAACCGGCACGGCCAGCAGCTGTACTTCGCCCTGCCCACCCGCAACCTCCGCGCGGCGGGCCCACGCTCCACGGCCGCTGTCACCCTCGCCCACCCGGTTCCGGTGGAGCACCGGCAGACGGTTCTGTTCGATCTCCCGCGCGACCTCGCCACGGGCCTTCGCCGTTCCTTTCCCGAGCCACCTGACCTCGGCGCGGCAGCCTTCCTCGACCACTTCACCCTTCAGCGGGCGACACAGCACGGCTGGACGAAGAGCCCCACCAACCGCGTCCGTCAGGGCATCCGGATCCTGCTGGGCACCCAGGACACGCCCGGCGCACCGATCCGGGCCCAGGACGTCCAGGCCCTCTCCTCGATCAGACTGCCCGCTGCTCAGATCGGCAGGGTCCTGGCGGCCGTCGGCCTCCTGGAGGACGACCTTGTTTCCGCCGTGGTGCCGTGGTTCGACCGGAAGACCGCCGGTCTGCCCGCCCCCATGGCTGAGGAACTGCGGACCTGGTTCGACATCCTGCTGAACGGCAGCAGCACCCCTCCTCGCAGCCAGCCTCGCGACCACAAGACCATCCGTCTTCTGCTTCTGTGGTCCTTGCCCGCGCTCGAGCAGTGGGCCGCGACGGGCCACACGACCCTGAGGGAGATCACCCGAGAGCACGTGCTGGACGTGCTTCCCCACAGCGGCACCGACCGCTCGCATCAGAGCCAGGGACTTCGCTCGCTCTTCCGCATCCTCAAAGCACGCAAGGTCGTGTTCACCAACCCCACCGCCCGCCTCCGCACCCTCAGGGCCGAGGGCCGCGACCCGCTGCCCCTGGCACCCGTGGTCGTACGCGAACGTCTGGACAGCTCGCACCCCACAGCCGCCCTCGTCTCCGCACTGCTGGTCTTCCACGCGCTGATGCCGGGACAGATCCGCCGCCTGCACCTGGCCGACATCCACGACGGCCGACTGCACCTCGACGAGCGAGACATTCCGCTGGCCCGCCCGGTTCAACAGCGGCTGACCGCATACCTCGACCACCGGCAGCGGCGTTGGCCCCGCACTCTCAACCCGCACCTGATCATCAACCTGCAGACCGCCCCACGCACCGACCCAGTAGGACCGATGTGGTTCCACCGCCTCTTGGGTATGACCCCGAGGCATCTGCGCGAAGACCGGATCCTCGACGAAGTGCTCGCCACTGACGGAGATCTCCGACGCGTCTGCGACCTCTTCGACATGAGCATTTACGGCGCGGTCCGCTACACCAGCTCCCTCGAGAACCCCGAAGTGCGCCGACTCTTCGAACGCGACACGGCCCAGCACCAGCCGAGTTCGCGAACTCAATGATCCAATAGCCATCAGTGGCACCTCCTTTCCGTGGGTTCGCCGCAATCCACCCTTCAGAAATCGCGAACTAACGGGCGATGTTGGTCCAGCGTTCGATCGGTCCGTCGGCGTGCTGGGTGACGTGCAGTGTGAGGCCGGGGACCAGGGTGGCGACATTGCCGGTGACGGTGATGCGGATCTGCTGGGCGGTGCTGCCGTTTGCCGAGACCTGGGCGTCTTTCACGGAGCCGCCGAAGCGGGCGAGGTACTCCTGAGCTTGTGCGAGACCGTCGCCTTCGCTGGCGCCGAACTGCCGTCCGGCGTCCACGCCTTGTCGTGCGGCGGACTGGGCGACCTTGCGGGCGTGGTAGTACAGGCCGACCTGGATGGTGGTGAAGGCGAGCGCGAGCACCACGAGGGCCAGGGTGGCCAGTTCGAGGCCCAGCACGCCGTCGTCCCTGCGGCGGATGCGTGCGCGGATGGCCCTGAGGTGCCGTGATCGGCGTGCCACGGTTTCCCCCTCGATCGTCGTCGGTGTGGTGTCTGGGCGCGTGTGGTCGTCCTCAGCCGCCGTCGATGATGCCGATCTTCTCCAGGAGTTTGGCGCGGATGGCCGTGACGAGCAGGCCCGCGCCGACGAGCAGGGCGCCGGCGAGGACGGCGAGTTCGGTGCTGGTGGCACCTCTGTCACGGGCGGTGCGCAGCTGCTCGGCGCGGGCGCGGATCCATACGGTGAGGAGCTGGATGTCCATGGGGTCCGTTTCCTTTCGGGCGCCAGGTCAGCTGGCGAGGATCGTGTTGACGATCGGGATCATGACGAAGGCGAGCATGAGGATCACGGCGAGGGTGACCGGGAGGACCATTGCCGCGGAGGCCTCGTTGGCCTGTGCTTTGGCGTCGGACAGCAGCGCGATGCGCAGCTGGCGGGCCTGGGACTGCAGGGTGGTGTAGACGGCGGCGCCGTCTCCGGCCAGGGCCAGGGTGTCGGCGGGCCGGGTCAGTTCGGGAATGCCGAGTTCCTCGCCGAGCTGCTTGAGGGCGTCCCACGGGGTCACGCCGGCGAGCTCGGCGTGGTCGAAGACCTGGCGCATCCGCTGGAAGATCCAGCCGTCGCCGACCTCGGCGGTCTGGGTCAGTGCCTGCCCGGCGCCGCTGTTGGCGACCCGGGCCAGCGCGACGCGCTCGAGATAGGAGGCGGCGGCATGCCGCACGATGAGGCGGGCGGCGGCCGCGTCGCGTTTGACGTCCTGCCCGGGGCTGAACCAGAACAGCGCACCGAGCAGGAGCGAGACGCCGGCCGGGATGGCGAACGGGAACGGCGTGCCGGCGAAGGCGAGCATCGCCTGCAGCAGCTGGGGGGCGAGCAGCCCGTACAGGGCGAACAGGACGCGCTTGCCGAGGTGTTCGGCCGGGGAGATCCGCAGCAGTCTGAGGTCGCTGAGCGGCAGGCGGATACGGACGCCGAACTCGTCGAGCAGCCGGGCGCCGACGCGTTCTGGCACGCCGCGCGCGCCGGGTGGCGCGGCAACGGGCACGGCGTTGGTGACGTGGGCGGCGTCGAGGCGGTCCAGGACGCTGGCCAGGTCCGGCTTGGTGGGCAGGGCGGCGCGTACGGCGAGGCCGATCATCACGCCCGCTGCGGCTGCGGGCAGCACCGCATTCATGGGGATCATCGGGTGTCCCCTTCCAGGACGGCCAGGTGGGAGGGCAGCGGGTCGAGCAGTCGTGGGTCGGGCTTCGTGCGGGCGATGCGGCGCAGCCACGACAGGGTCCATGCGAACAGGCCGCCCAGGACCATCAGCGCGACCTGTCCGACGGGGCTGGCGTACCAGCCGGACCAGGCGTTGTTCAGCATGCAGCCCATGACGACGATGCAGATGACGAGCGAGACCTGGCGGGAGGACTTGCGGACGGAGGCGCGGTCGGCTTCGACGTCACGGGCGTCGGCGGCCTGCTGGTGGATGGTCACCGCGAGCGCTTCGAGAGCGTCGGCCAGGCCGGGGCCCTTGTAGACGGCGTGGCTCTGGAAGAGCAGCACGACGTGGTCGGAGACGCCGTCGGCGAGCTCGTCCGCGAACATCGCGAACGCGAGATGGGCGTCCATGCCGGTGCGCAGCCGGTCAGCGAGGCGTTGCACGTTGCCCGCGATCGGGCCGGGGGCGTTCTTCGCGGAGGCCCGCACGGTCTGGGTCAGCGAGATGCCCGCGGTATGGACGCCCGCGAGGTGGTTGAGCCACTGGGCGAGCGCTTCGAGGCGTTCGATGCGGGCCTGTGCGGCGCCGCCGGGGTGTAGCACGAAGGGCAGGCCCAGGACGGCGGCGCCGGCGAGCAGGCCGTGCACGGGCCAGCCCGTATAGGCCCATACGGCCAGGGTGACGACGGCGGCTGTGATGACGAGGTGGCGCCAGCGGCGCTGCCAGCTCTCGGGCAGTTCGTCCTTGGCGCGGCGCATCCGGGCGGCGATGCGGGAGGGCGGTTTGACGGGGTCGGGGATGCGGCCGCGGAGTTCGCGGGCGGTGGCGACCGCGGCGATGACTGCCAGCACAGCGCAGCAGGCCGCGACCAAGGCGAGCTGAGACGTGGTCATCGTCGTCCCACCGTCTGCAGGGGCTCTCCCCACCAGCCGTGCGGGTTCTCGGCCAGCCACGAGCGGGCGATCAGGCCGGTGCGCTCCAGTTCGTCGATGAAGGACGGCATGTTCTGGTAGATCGCGCGCGGGTCGCCACCGCCCGGGGCGAACAGTTCGGTGGTGGTGGGCCGTCCGGCCTCGCCGACGACGTCGTGAATCTCGTAGATGTGGGAGACGAAGCGGTGCTTGCGGCCGCCGACGCCGGTTTCGTCGAGGTAGGTGAGGTAGACGACGACGTCGATGGCGGAGGCGATGAGGTGGTGGGCGGCCTCGGTGGCCATGCTGGCCTCCGTGCACAGCTGCACGAGGCGGGAGACGATGGCGTGCGGGCGGCGCACGTGCATGGTGCACATCGACCCGGAGCCACCGGCGGACATCGCCTGCAGCATGGGGACGATCTCGGTGGAGCGGACCTCGCCGACGATGACGCGGGTGGCGTTGTAGCGCAACGCGGTCGCGAACATGTCCGCGATGCTGACCTCCCCTGCGAGCCGGTCACCCGTGCTGCGTTCACCGTTGGACTGGCGCGCTTCGAAGGCGAAAGTCACCGGGCCGGGCTTCGGGCCGGGCTCGTCCAGGTAGAGCTCGCGGTCGGATTCGAGGGTCACCAGCCGTTCAGCAGGCGGGATTTCCCGGCCCAGGGCGCGCAGCAGGCTCGTCTTGCCGGCGCCCATGTCGCCGACCACGAGGACGTTCATCCGCGCCTGGACGCACGCGGTAAGGAACCGCTCCAGCAGCGGGTTGATCGACTGCCACTGCACGAGCTCGCCGATGCCGTGCTGGCGGATGCGGTGCTTGCGGATGACGACCGAGGGGCGGCTGGTGAGCAGGCTCGCGGTGACACGGGAGCCGTCGGGCATCCGGAAGCCGACCATCGGCGTCGCCTGCGTCAGGGCACGCTCACCCTGGCCGGACTGGCGGGCCATCCGGTTGACCCACGTGATGAGCTCGTCGTGGGAGTCGGCGACCTTGTCGATCGTGCGCCGCGGGCGGTCGTAGTACTCCACGTGTGCAGTCAGCCCGTCGACCATCACGTCCTCGACGCCGTCCTCGTCGAGGAGGGACTGCAGGCGTCCGCCGCGGAACATCGCGTCGTAGACCGCGGTGGCGATGCGGCCTTCCTCGTCCTGGGTCAGCGGGGTGTTGCCCTGCGCGTATTTGGTGGCCCAGTCGGCGACGGCAGTGCTGGCGAGCGAGCGGGCCAGGGCGCGCCGGTCCGGCTCGGCCATGGTGCGCTCGGGGTCCTTCTTGCTCAGCTCGGCGGACACATCCGCCTGCAGGGCTTCGATGACCTCCCAGCCGACCGGCAGGAGTTCCGTCGGCAGTCCGGCCAGCCGGGGAACGGCCGTGGGACTGACGGTGCCGCCGGGCACCGCCGGTGGCGCGGCCGCCGTTGGGGCGACGGGTGGCGCGGGCCGCCGTTCGCCGAGCTTGCCGGTGAGCAGATGGGCGATGTCGTCGCGGCCCATCGGCGGGGGGATCTGCCCGTTGACGCCGGCGCGCTGGTGCGTGTCAGCCACGGCCGCCTCCTCGCTGGGCCAGCCGGTCCAGGAGGCCCGCGAGCTGCGGGTGGGCCGGGGCACTGGGGTAGTGCTGCTGAATCTTGCGGCGTGCGGCGAGCGCCTCGAACTGCTCAGTGGCGGTGCGGGCGTAGCGCAGCAGCGGGCTGCGGGCGAACCCGCGCGGCGGCTTCCCGCCGGCGGTGAGGTAGGCGGCAGTCTCTGCGTCCCACGGCAACGACGCCAGCACCGGCGCCTCCAGGGCCTCGGCGACCTGATGCGAGCGGAACGGGCCGTCCTCGATGAGGAGCAGGCCGAGCGCGTCGGATCCGGAACCGTGCTCGTCGAGTTCGGCGCGCAGCGGACGCATCAGGTGGCGCGCCAGCGTGAGGCCCTGCTCGGTGCCACGGACGGCAAGCAGCACGAGGTCGGCCCGGTGCAGGAGCGGCGCCGGGGTGAGAGTGGGGTGCAGGTGCCCGGATTCCAGGGCCAGGCGCCCGGCGTCGATGAACACGTCATGGCCGGCGGATTCGGCCATGACGTGCAGGACGTCGGCGAGGGCAGGCCAGGTCCGGCTCAGGGATCCGGCCTGGGCCGGATCGGTCAGCCCGGGCAGCACCTTGCGGTGGCCGGTGGTGCCGTCCAGCGGCCACAAGTGTGAGGCGAAGGCGTTGGCCAGCTCGGCCGGTCCGACGCGGTCGGCGGCCGCCAGGTGGTAGAGGCCGTATCCGGCGCTGATCTGGCCCTGCAGCAGCCCGGCGCGGATGGTGCCGCCGGCCGGGTCGCACTCGGCGAGCAGCGACGGGCGGCTGGAGGCCAGGGTGAGAGCAAGAGCGGCGGTGGTGACGCCACAGGACTTCGCGGAGGCGATACAGGTGACGGGCATGGTCAGTTGCTCCGCGGTTCACGGACCAGCGCGATGCGCCCCTGGGAGGCGCGGGTGGCCAGGACAGGGCCGTCGGTGGTGGCGACGGCAAGGTTCACGACGACGGAGCCGGTGGCGTCCGGACGGGACAGCGACACGACAACCGCGTTGATCGAGGACGGGGCTGCCGCGTCGTCCTTCGTGCTGGTGTTATCGCCCTGAGCCGGAGTGGTGACGGCGAGGACCTTGTCGCCAGCGGACAGGGTTCCGGCCGGGGCCTGGCCGCGTTTGACCAGTACGCCCACCTGCTGCCTGGTGTCACCCAGACCGGTGCCCGCTGCAAGCTGCGAGGCGAGAAGCAGTCCGCCCTTGCGCAGGTCTACGGCAGTCCGCTTGCCGACCACGGATGCCTTGTCGGACGCCTGCAACGGGGACAGGGCGGAGTCAGTGGAGACCTCGGCCACGGTCACATCCGTCGCTGTCAGGACCTGTCCGGCCGGCACGTCACGGGCGACAGCCAGCACCTTCGTACGGTCACTCGCCGAGTTGACGGCCGCCGCCGCGCCCAGCGCTGCGACTACCGCAAGCACAATGCACAGGGCGGCTACCGACCAACGGCGCTCCCGCTTGACCGGTGGGGTCGTGGTGATCGGGATCTCGGGACGGGCTGTCGTGCCTTGCGGACGTGGCACTGCCGGCGCGGCGGGGGATTCCATGACAGTGGGGCCTTCCAGGGGTTCGAGGGATGCGACGCGTGGTCAGTCAGTTGTTGAGGACCTGGACCTCGGCCACTGCGATGTCCACGGCGCTGTTACGGATCTCGGTGAGCTGGCCGGTCTGCCCGCCGCCCTGCCAGTCGATCGTCCAGGTGGAGGTCGCGGTGACGTGGTACTTGCCCGAGGACTGGGCGGAGGACGGCTGTTCGTAGCGGTGGCCGCAGTCCGGGGAGGGCTGCTTTCCGTATGCCGCCTTGTACGGGGTCCCGGCGGTGGTGCAGGTGACGGTGTTGCCGTCGCCCATCGTCCACACGATCTTCGTAACGTGGGCGGTCGCGGTGACGGTGACAGGGCCCGCGGAGGCGCTCTTGCTCTGTGGGCCGTACGTCTCCGCTGACTTCGTGTCCCATAGGTAGACCGGCATGCCGACAACGCCTTTGCCACCCGGTTTGGGGGTTATGCCGATCTCCGGGCCCAGAAGGGTCATCTGTTTCACGGCTTGTTGGGCCAACTGGGCCGGGTCGACGGCTGCGGCGGCCGGGTCGGTTGCCGAGTACACCGTGCCGCCCGCCAACGGGTTCCCCGGGCATGTGACGTTGTAGAACGCGCCTTTGTCACCCGGCTTCCAGTCGGCGGGCACACCAGTCGCCAGCCGCGCTCTGGCCGGATCGGGCTGCGGGTTCATGAGCAGCCAGTAGCAGCCGTCTGCCGAGTTGAAGGTGCCCATGCCGGGCCTCGAGCACGGGACCGTCTGACCGCGGACCTCGCAGACACGCTTCCCGCCGCTCGGCGTGCTGGAACCGGACGGTTTGCTGCCTGCGGGTAAACCGGGGTCCTGGGCGGTGATGTCGCATTTCAGCTGGTCCGGAGGGCAGTCCACGCCGCCTCCCGGGCCTCCGGCTGCCGCGACGCCGGCCGAAGCGCCCAGCAGGACAAAGACCAGCGCCCCTAAGGAGGTTGTACGACGTGCCCTCAGCATGTGCGCCCCCGGTCGATTTCGGTCGTCCAGATGATCCACTTGCCGTTCGAGTTGATCGCGGTCGCGTTGTACACCACCCGGACGGGCGCCGTCCCGACCGGGACCTTCTTGCCTGTCTTGGCGTTCACTTCGTCGTAGTGACTGGTGTCCACGCAGTCAGCGATGGTCGCCTTCATCGGCTTCGCTGCGGTGTCGATACCGGTGATCTCAGGCGAGTTAACGGGCTCGCCCTTCAGCACGGTGCCGTGGTCCTGGTAGTAGATAAGCGTCGCCTTGATGTTGGACAGCGCCTTGTTGCCGGCGTAGTCCTCGAGCTTCGAGTCGAGCTTCGCCGTGGCGTACGTCCGGTTTCGGGCCTTCCACATGTTGCGGTAGGCCTCGAGGACCGCAGTTTTCTCCGACGCGTCGGGGTCAGTCGACTTCGTCGGCGCCGGGCTGGTCGTCTTCTTGGCCTCGCCGCCGTGATCTCCGGAGGAAGAGCAGCCAGCGGTGAGTGCAACCAGTGCCATGACCAAGGCCGCGCCCCGGTGGCGATCCCGGATGCGAACGGCGGAATGGACAGTCCGGTGTGCGCGGCGTTTCATGATGCCTCCCCGTTCAGCGCAGCTGGGGCGGACGGCCGACGCGGGCGTGCCGCCCGATTACCCGCCCCATGAAACCTGGTCGAGCTGCGCTGATGCGTTTGCGTAGCCAGAAGATTACGCATATGCCAGTCAACTTCCCAGCGTGATAGTTGAGTTCACTCGTACAACTCGTGACGTATCCGGTCACTTTCGAAACCGGAAGTCGCTTTGTAGTTCTGTGTATTCGCTCGTCCCGCCCGCACATGATCTGGGTCGGCCTTCGCTTCGCGCGGACCGGTTCAGCCCCTGTTCGCGGGAACGAGACCGTGTGCCCTCGGTCCTTCCGGCGCCTGCCCTGGTGATGTCGGGTACGACCGGATGCTGTCCTCCTCACCTCTCATGCGGGGGAGTCGGCCACACGGTGATCACGTCACCGTCGAGGGTGACGCGTCGGCCCGGGAATCGGTGGCGCACCAGGTTCAGGTCGTCCAGGTCGAAGTCGTCGGCCCCCGCGATCACGCACGCGTTCCCGACGTACGAGACGGCCCGTGCCCGGGCGGGCCGAGCGCCGCCGGACGTCGTTTCAGGTATGCGAACTTCACCAGTAGCTTGCGGCATCTGGATCTCCCAAGTTCAGAGCACACGGGGCTGATTGAAGGACATGGCCCCGTTGTGCAGAAGTAAACTAGTCGTTCGCGTAAGCAAACTTCAAGTGAGTTCCGGAGCAGTTGCAAGGCTGCGACACTCGGTCGGCACCAAGACGCTGCATCACAGCTCGGTCCACGGCCGCGGCCCGCCCCCGGCCAGAGGCACCCAGACATCGCCCGTAGGCCCCCGGAGTTCGAGGTCGTCCAGAACCGCGGCGCCCAGCGGCACCTGCCGGGCCAGCGTGCCCACGAGCGGGTGCTGCGCGACCATGGCCTGCAGGTCGCTGATCCGGTTGCCCAGGACGTACCGGGAAGCTCCGGTGAGCACGAACAGAACCCGGGGAAACACGGGATACCAGCGCAGCCAGACGGCACCGGGAACGACCGACTGCCGCGCACGCTGCCTCCCCACAGGCAGCGGCTCGTACGACCACAGCCGCGCGTACTCGATCAACTTCGACGCGAGACGCTCGCTGCTCATGGTCGTCCGGTCAACCTCGACGAACGCCCTGAGCTTCGTCCGCTGATCCTCGCCGATGACCGTGTAGTGCATCAGCGCATCCGTGATGATCTTCTCGCCGTCGCTGAGCGGATGGGAGACCTCAGGCGTCCAGTCCAGGTGCCCGTGCTCGTCGCCACGCCTGCGGGCATCGGTCACGAACGCCAGGTGAGTGCGGACCACGGTCAGGGTGTGCGGCGTCTTCAACGAGGCAGCGGTGGCCGAGGTGATCGGATACGGCGGCCGGCCCCGCAGCGCGGGGAAGTCCCGGACCAGCCGGGCGCCCTCCCCAGTCAGATACCAGGCGCGGGAGCGGTTGGACTGCGGCAGCACCGTGTAGTCCACCAGGCCATCACGGCGCAGCTTGTTCAGCGGCGTGGAGACGGTCTGCCGCGCCGTGCCAGCCCGCAGCAAGTCGTGAAGCTGATTCGTGGTCGCCATCCGGTGCTGCCCCAGCACGGCCAGGAGCTGATGCGGCAGCGGCTCAACCGGACTCGGAGTACGACCGGACGACACGGTCTCGAAGGTGGCGGTCACTGGTAACCCTTCTTCTGCAGCCGTACGGCTGACGGTGTGGTGGGGGCGAGTTGGGCGAGGAACCGGTTCACACGGCCCAGCTGGTCCGTGGCGCGAGTCGTGAGCTGGTCCAAGGGCTCGGCGCCGGCCATAGCGAGGGCGGCGCGCTCGAGCGCCGCCGCCTGCCGAGGGCGGGCGTAGTCGGCGAAGACCTCGTCGAGGTGCGGGCCGGTGATCCGGACCGGGCCGACGCGACGGCCCCTGACCGTCAGCGACATGTAGTGCTCAAAGCGGTCCAGGGAGGCGACGACGTCAGGTCCGGGACGATCGCCCCATTCCGCGGTGATCGGAGCGATGGCGGACTGCGAGCCGGCGGTGGACGCCAGAGTGGAGGCGTTCTGGACCAGGGAGAGCCGCACCTGGATAGGCAGGCGGGCCAGCAGCTGGGTCATGCCGTGGACGTGCACCTTGTACTTGCGGAAGTCCTCGAACATGCTGGCGATCGTCTCCGCAGCCGCGCCGGTCAAGGTGATCAGCTCGTCGAAGTACGGGCGGAACGGCACCCGCTGGGCTTCCGGGGTGTCGCGGCGAGAACGCACGGCGCGCAGCAGGTCGCGGGCGAGCAGTGCGGTGATCAGCCGGTCGGTGGGTCCGTTGCCGCCCGGGCACACCCACACGATCATCTTCGAGTCCATCGCGGCGCGGATGTTGTAGCGGCCGGCGGGCTGGCCGAGGAACGCGCGCGTGACGGGGTTGGCGGCGAGGCGGGCGATCGGGTTGAGGACCACGGCGAAGGAGTCCGGCGGCAGGGTAGGGAACACCGTCTGCCACCAGGAGCGCGTCTCGTCGTCCAGGCGCCCCTGCACCCCGGCGAGCGCCGCAGCGCGGAAGACCGGGTCGGCGAGCAGCGCCCGCACGTGGAAGACCGTGGCCTGGTCCTCGGGGCGCCCGGCCTGGCAGGCGGCTTCGTTGACGGCCACCAGCACCGCCAGTGAGGCGGTGAGGATGGTCAGCGCGCGGGGTGCCCTGGCGTCGTCCCAGCCCAGTGCGGCCGCGTAGGCGTCCGCAGTGGCCTCGACGACCTCGTGCGCCACCTGGCCCTGGTGCATGCCGAGCGGATTCCATGAACTGACCTGCGGAGCAGGCCCATTGGCGTTGAGGTCGATGAGCGCGATCCGGTCCATCAGGGCGTCGTGGGCCAGGAACGGCAGAGCGCGAGGCCAGGAGTCGCGGTGCGGGTCGACGAACATCAGCCCGCCTCCGGCATGCGCCCAGCCGATCGCCTGCGCCAGGGCGCGCTCGGTCTTGCCGCCGCCCGCCTTGCCCACACCGACCTCGAACAGCGTCTCCTTCGCGTAGCTGGCGACCAAACGACGGCGGCCGTCGGGGCCGCGGTAGATGCCCTGCAGCAGCAACTGGGGGTTGTCGAACTCGAAGGTCGGCAGATCCCCGGCGAGCAGCGGCAGGCGGCAGTGCACCGTGGGTGGCTTGAGCAGGCCGGTCAGCTCCTCCAGGCGCACCCAGTTCGGACGGGGCGGCTGGCAGTGACCCAACGTCCAGCGGCGCTCGAAGCCGCGTCGGCTGGGCCAGCGGTCCGCCCCCAACCGCCACGGGCCGATCCGCCATCCGCGCATCGCCCACCGTGACCCGCCGCCGAACACGTCGAACGCGGCCTGGAGCTGGGCCAGCCGGGCCTGGGAGCGGCCTTCCGTGTTCGACGCGCACATCACCAACAGCTGCACGCGCACCAGGTGGTCATCATCGGCGAGCTTGCCCAGCGCCTCCGCGGGGTCCACCCGGCGGGGGACGGGCGGCATGACCAGACGGCGCCCGCCCCCGCCCTGCTTGCCGCTGACCAGCTGCTGGAGCTGCCAGGCCACTGAGTCCTCGATGCCGGTGGCGTCCTGCCGCACCCACCGGGCCGCCCGCTGGGCCTCGCGCCGCTCCCTGCGGCGGGCGTCCGACATCAGCTGCAGACGGCGGGCCCGCAGGGCCCACTTGGGAGCCCGCTGGATGTCGAGCCGGATCTCGGCCAGGTCACCCAGCTCCGCCCGCAGATCGGAGACGGCATCGATCAGCGGCTGCAGCGGATCCGGGTCCAGCGGAACGTCCCGCAGCGGGGCCGTGGGCTTGCCTCGCAGGACGAACTCCGCCCGCACCACATGCTCACGCGGCTTGTCGACGAGGGGACGGGCCCGCTTCACGGTGACGGCCGGGCCGAAGGGCGTGATCGACAGCAGGCGTTCGCCGCCCGCGGGACCCTCGATCCGGTAGCGCAACGGGCTGGAGCCGTCGGCGCGCAGCCGGATCTGCACCGCCTTCGACCGTCGCGGCGCCCACCACGGCATGCTCGTCGAGGCCCGGGCAAGCTGGACCCCACGGCGGAAGATCTCCTCCAGGCCGGGGTCGAAGTGCTGCGACGGCACGAGTTCCAGCGCCATTCGCTCGGCTGAGGCCTTCCTCGCCAGACGGCGCACCACCATCTCGCTCACGGCCCAGACGACGAGGACGGCCGCCACGGGCACGTACCAGTAGGTGATCAACCAGCCAGCAGCGTTGGCCAGGCCGGCCAGCAGACCGAGGACCTGACCGGCCGCCGTGTCATCCGCCCGGTCGGTCAGATACGGGGCTGAGGCGTCCACGTGGACGCTCCTTTCGTCGAAGTGCGTGCGAAGTACCAGTCGGTGATGCGTCGGTCGGTGTAGGTGCCGCCGCGGTCGGCTCCCGCCCACACCAGGTGCACCACCGCCTTGTCCGGGCTGCCGTCTCGGCGGGCGACGGCCGCCTGGATACGGAAGCGAGCGGTGGCGAATGCCGGTGCGATCGCCTGGTCCGGGTCGCCGAAGAGCGCGGGCCACTTGGCCCGGCCGACCCCCGTGGCGTCCGCCCGCAGCAGGCCACGGCCGGCCGCGAGGAGCTTCTGCTCGTCGTCGGCGGCAACGTCGGCGGGCCAGGCGTCTTCCAACGACTTCTGGATGGCGGCGTCGCCGGCCACGCCCTCACCGTGCGGCGGCAGCGCGGACGAGCTGGCCGAATGCGTCGACGCAGTGGAGGCCGTGGCCTGCGCGAGCGCACTGGCCTGCGCAGTGCGGCTGCCTGGAGCGGTTCCCGTGGGGCGCGCCGTGGGAGCGGTCGCGCGCGGTGGAGCCGAGACAGCGGGTGCGCCCGCCGTCTGCGGCACCGTCAACAGGATCACCCCGGCCACGACCAGGACCACAGTGACGATCAGCAGCAGGCGCGGCGAACGCGCCGGGGAGTTTGTCATAGCAGCCGGGCCCCTCCCGCATATCCCGCCATCGCGTTGACAGCGTCCAGACGGACCACGGTGCCCGGCCGGGCGGCGTTGACCATCTGTCCACTGCCCAGGTAAATCCCGACGTGATAGATCGTCGCGTCCCGGCCCGGGGCATCGGCATAGAAGACCAGGTCACCCGCCTTGAGCGCGCTGGTGCCGAGACTTGGGGGGATCCGCTTTCCGGCACCGGCCTGGGCGGCTGCGGTACGCGGCAGCTGAATGCCGGCCTTGGCGTACGCGTACAAGGTCAGCCCCGAGCAGTCGAAGCCGGTGATGTTGGTGCCGCTCTTCCCGCTTGGCGAGCAGCAGATCCCTGTGCTGGGCCCGTTCGTGCTGCCGCCGCCCCAGGAGTAGGGGACACCCCGCTGGGAGAGCGCGGCCTCGAGGACGGTGCGGACCGTTCTGGACACGTTCTTCAGGTCCGGATCCTTGGCGGCTGCCGTGTACTGGTCGATCCAGCCCAGCACGTTCGCCACGTACTCGGTGGAGTGGTTGTACTGCAGGATCGCGGCCTCCAGCTGGGACTGCTTCGTCAGGTCGCGGCCGATTCCGCACAGGTAGACGGCGGCGCCGAGGGCGGCGTCGTCGGCGTTGTGCGGGTCGGCGGTCTTGTCACCGTTCGCGTCTTTCCCGATCCCCTCCCAGGTGGAGGGGAGGAACTGGAAGGGGCCGACCGCGCGTTCACCGCTGGCGGTGCCGTCCCACCTGCCGTTGTCGGTGTCCGGGAAGGCGGTGGTGTTGCCGCCGGCTCCGGAGCCGTTGAGCAGGACGCCGTAGATGCGCGGGCGGATGTCGCCGTTGCCGGCGATGGTGCGGCCGATGGCGTGGTTGGACTCGACCTTGGCTATCCCGGCAAGGATCGGCCAGCGCATGCCCTGGCACTTCGGCACGTACTTCCCCACCTGTTGGACGGCGTTCTTGTAGGCGGTGAACATGCGCGGAGGGATGTCGGCGGCCGTGCCGCCCTCGGCGATCCTGCCGTCGTCTCTCGCGGCGCTCTGCAGCGCGACGACCGCACTGATCGCGCCGGATATGGGCGCGGCGCAGCACACGGCGACGACCAGCAGCATCACGGTCAGGCAGCCCCACTTGGCCTTCCGGCCACGGCGGCGGGTCACGGGCCGTCACCGTCCTCGGGCTCTGCCGGGGCCAGCCAGTCGACCTCGGCCCCAATGCGCCGCGCCTCCTCATAGGCCCGTGCCCGCTGCGCCTGCTCCTGCTGCTGGCGGAGTCTTTCGGCATCGGGCGCGGTACGCCGCAGCAGTTCCTGGAACCGAGCCGCCGATTGGGCGCGCGCACTGTCGCTGACGCCTTCGGGAACAACTGAGGCCGGCCTGCCGGGATGAGGCTTGGAAAGCCTGGGTCCAGGCGCGGCAGTCGGCGGACTCGGAGGGGAGGGCGGTTGCGAGGCTGTGACCGGTGGCGCGGCAGGGCGCGCCCGACCGGAGCCGGCACCGCCGGCCGTACGGGCCGTGGCTCCGGAGGCGGGCGGGCCGGACGGACGAGGAGGTGGACCGGACGGCGGAGCCGGTGGGCCGGGCGGAGGAGTGGGAGGGCCGGATCGGGGAGTGGGAGGGCTTCCAGCAGGCCCGCCGCCGCCCAGTCGACGGTTGCGGACGGGCCCTGTGTCGCCCCAGGCCCGGATGTCTTCGCGGACGGTGTTGCCCCACACCCGCACTTGCTGGCGGGCGTCCTGGGAGTAGCGCGAGCCGCCCGACCGCGCCGCGCGGACGGTGGCGGGCAGGCCGACCGTCGTCCCGTAGGCGGCGCGGCCGCCGCGGTGCAGGATGCGGTATCCGCGGAAGCGGACGAGCCGGTTGTGCGCGCGGGTGGACAGCAGGGTGCGGTCGGTGTTCTGGTCGTGCAGCACCTGCCCCGAGTTGCGGTCGACGACCTGGCCGTCCTCGTTGCGGTACCGGTCGGGCGGACCGCCGGGCCTGAGCGGCCCGCCGCTGCCTGAACCGCCCGGTCCGGCACCGGGTGAGCCGCCAGGATCGCCGTCGGCCGTGGGCTTGCGCCACTTGACGAGCTTGTCCATGTCGGGCCGCCGCCCGATGAGCAGCCAGTGCGCGCCCTTGGTTCCGAGCCGTGTTCCGAGCCCGCCGACGGCCGCAGCGGCAGTCAGCGGTGCGAGTCCGCGTCCGGCTTCGGCGGTGGCGTCGGACAGCAGCCCCCCGGTGTCGACGGGCATGCCAGCTCCGTCGACCAGAGAGGCGAGGGCGCCCATCAGCCGCTGGCGGGTGCCGAGCATCCCGAATCTGCCTCCGACTCCGGTGAAGGCGCGCAGCCCGCCGCCGTGGCCGCCCAGTGCGGCGGGGGAGTTCATGGCGAGGGCGGCGCCGAGTTCGGAGGTGTCGCCGGGCAGATGGGTCCCACCCACCTTGGCGTAGCGCATGCGCATGGCCATGCGCCGGCCGAAGGAGGTGATGCCGGTCAGCAGCCTGCGGTGCCCGGCCGCACCGGCGATGGCCAGCACGTCGATCAGCAGGATCCGCTCGACCACCAGGTCGGGGCCGTTGGTGACGGTGGCGTCGACGGCGATGCCGAAGAACGGCACGAACGCGCAGATCCCGACCAGCGCGAGGATCGCGATGCCCCACAGGGACAGCCACTTCCACACCGACTGGCGTGCAGGCCCGGGCAGCATCCCGGCGATGAAGGTGACACCACCCGCCGCTGCGGCGGCGGCGCAGATGCCCTGGGTGCCGAGCAGGACGATCGCGCTCGACAGGAGCATGCCGCAGATGAACAGGGCGGCGATCAGCAGCAGCCCGGCGCCGCCGACCCGCCACCAGGTGGGCTTCTCGGCGTAGGCGGCACAAGCCTTGCCGACCGGGCCGGCCCGCTTCATGTCGGCCAGGAAGGAGGAAAACTCGCGGTCTTCGTCGGTGACGATTGCGTTGGAGGCGTCCAGCAGTTCGCCCCCGGGGGTGAGAGCCGGAAGAGTGCCGCTTCCGCTGGGGACATCGCTGGTGGAGCGCTCGCAGTACTTCTTCGCCTCACCCTTGATCCGCCGGCAGGCATCGTCCCTGGCGCCCTTGCCCTTGTTCTGCGCGCTCGCTTTGTATCCGCCGGTGATCCACTTCAGGTGGACTGCATACGCCGTCCGGTCGGCCGCCTTGGCGGGGTCGAGGATGCGCCCGTACTCAAGCAGCATGTAGGGCTTGACGATCAATGAGTTGGTGATCGAGTCCTGGATCGGGCGGGCCACCTCCGCCGCGGAGACGGGGCCTTCGTCCTCCTGCTGAAGGCACTTGAGTTCCTGGTTGCCGGCCATGCCGTCGCACGGGCCCTTGCCGGCGAGTTTGCCGCCCCAGTCGTAGGAGTTGACGGTCTGCTGGGCCACCTCGGCGGCCACCTGCTGGGCCTGGCCCAGCGGGCCGTCCTGGGTGAGGAGGTAGTCGGGGCGGACGAACGCGGATGCGGCGAGCGCCGCGATGAGCAGGGTCAGGAAGATCTCGCCCAGACCGCGGCCGACCCGGCCGCGCACAATCATGAAACACGCGAACACGAACGCCCAGGCCAGCAGCAGCCCCTTCAGCCCGAGCGTGTCGACGACCACGTGGGTGTAGGAGTCGGCGACCTTCTGCGCCGGCTGGATGAGGATCTTCAGCAGCGGGAACCGGAAGGCCAGCTCGATGGCCCACCCGGCCAAGCCCACCAGCAGCCGGATCAGGGTGAACAGGCCGGACAGGGCGAACGCCAGGGCCTGGGACTTGAAGGCGACGATGGACCCGCCTTCGGCGCTCAGCTCGTAGCCGTTGATCGGCACCCCCTCGGAGGAGGTGATGTTCAGCGGCGAGAGCAGGTCACCGGTCTCACTGCTGCTGCCCGCCGCGTACACGACCTGGCTGTTGACCATGACGAACACGCCGGTGAGCAGCAGGACGAAGCCGGCCGAGCGGAGGGTGCCGCGGTCTGGACGCCACATGTGTCAGCGCCGCCCTCGCCCAGCGGTACTCCGGCGCCGCCAGACGACGAGGGCGGCCATCCCCGCGCCGGCCGTTCCCAGCCGCCACGCCGCACCGGCGGCACTGGGGTGTCCGGTGGGGGCGGAGTTCGTGGTGCCGCGCTCGCAGTACTCCTTGGCGGGCCCCACGATCCGGTCGCACGGGTTCGGGTGCGCGGAGTGGGCGTCGGTGGCGAAGGCCTGGCCGGTGTGTGGCCACCACGGCTCCGGCGCGCTCGTCCCGAGGGCCAGGACGAGCACGCCGGCGGCGACGGCGATCACTATGAGGATGCTGGTGGCCGCGGTGACGTGCCGGGAGCGGTCCCAGGAAGAAGAGGTCATTTGACGTGTTCCTTCGGACGGGCACCGGCGGGCGGTTCAGAGGCTGAACCTGGGTACGAGGCAGGGCTCGTGCGGCGTCCCGGGGTGGTGGTGATGGACGACTTGATGCGCCGGATGTCGGGGATGGCGACCTTGACGCGGCCGGTGTTCTGCCGGGGGCAGGTCAGCAGGAACTCGCCTTCACGGCCCTTCTTGCCGACAGGGGAGAGGCCGGTGGTCACCAGCCGCAGCAGTTCCGGGTCGTTCGGGTCGAGTCCGACGAACTCAAGGCCCCGGTGGGCGCGTTCGCGATCCGTGGTGCGGGCGAGCGCCCGGTAGGCCATCAGGCCGCGGTCAGGGCCGAGCTCCTCGGCGTCGTGCGATCCGGCGAGCAGGCCTGCGCCGTGCTTGCGGCCGTCGTGGAGGATCTCGTGGACCAGGGCGGTGCCCTCGGCGGACGAGGTCAGCCAGTACAGCTCGTCCAGCACCACGGCGGTGAACCGCTCCGGGTCCTCGAACGCGGTCTGCCGGGCGATGGCCGCGATCAGGTAGAGGACTGCGCGGCCGATCAGGGCTTCCAGCGGCTGCTGGTGCAGGACTTCGGGCTTGTCGAACGCGGCCTTCGGCGGCAGTTTCAGCCCGGTGGTCGTGATCACGATCATGTCGGAGGCGCTGGAGGCGTCCAGCCGCACGGGCGGCAGCGTGGGGTCGAACACCATCGCCGCGAGGGGGTTGCCGGCCACGACGCGGATGAGGCCGGCGAGGGTGGCGGCCGCGTCCTGCCGCTTGCCCGCCTCCGCCCCGGCCATCTCGTCGAGGACCTGAAGGACACGGTGCATGGAGGGGGCGTCACCGGCGGCGGCCCGTTCGACGGCGTGGTGCAGGACCTCCCCGTTGGTGCTCATCGGGCCGATGCCGAGCTGGAGCGTGAGGTAGGACAGGGCGTAGTGGCGGCCTTCGGGGCCGTCGAACATGCGCAGCGGGTCGATGGACACCTCGGCCTGGGCGGCGTCGATGATCTGGCAGCGGCCCGCGGCTGCGGTGCGAGCGAAGGTGGCCCACTCGCGTACCGGGGTGCGGTCGATGCAGATCGCGCAGCCGCCGCGCGCCCACACCGCCTCCGCGATCAGCTTCTCCAGGACGCTCTTGCCCGCGCCCAGATCCCCGACGATCCCCATCGACGCGGACGCGTCCTGCTTCGGCGCATCGGCGACGTTGATCATCACGGGTCGGGTGGTGCCGCAGTCCAGGTCGATGCCGAGGAACATGCCGTTCGGGTCGCCGACCTCGCCCACGGTGAAGGCACCGGACAGCGCCCAGTCCTCGGAGACCTGATGCTGCGTGAACTCCCGGACGGAACCGGGCCGCACGGTGCCGGGCAGACCGAGCGAAAACAGGGCCTCCTGCAGGCCGGCCGGGCGCACCGCCCGGTAGTCCGCGCCGCCGAGCAGCGCCGCCAGCGCGCGGGCCCGGGCGTCGCAGATCGCGGCGGTCGGCCCCCACACGGTCAGCACGGTCACCGACTGCACCTCGACCTCGACCGAGGTACGCGAGAGCCTGGTGTCCAGTTCGCCAAGATCCCGGGCGGCCTCGGTCAGCGAGGCGGGCATGCCGGTGGGGCGGGCGTCGTACTGGTCGGCCTGGTCGATGAGCTCGTTCTTCTTGCGCCGCACCTGGTCGCGGGCCTTCTCCGCGGGCACCAGGGTGAGGTCGACGGTGTAGTCGACGGGGAAGTCCAGGAGTTCCAGCTGCGCGAACAGGTCAGCTGCGTCCTGGCTGACAGCGGGCGGGCACTCGGCCAGCGCCAGCTGCGCCTGATAGCCCACCCCGGCGTCGGACTCCACCTGCAGCCACCGTCGGCGCAGCGGGGAGGCCGAGTTCAGCCGCCACCAGGCCTGGCGTCCCGACCGCGTGATGCGGCCTGCGTTCTTGAGCTCGTCGACGTCGTCGAGTTCGGGGTCGATGCCGCCTTCCTGCAGGCGGACCTGGCCGAGGTCGGCGTAGCTGGGGGAGCGCAGCACGCCCTCCCGGATGTGCCCGCCGAACAGAGCGCTGGCTTCGGCTTCCGCTAGCAGCGGCTCCGGCAGCCCGCGGTGGAGGGCGTGCTGGATCATCCACACGATCTCCGCCGGGCGCCCCGGGCGGAAGGCGATGCCGCCGGCGAGCGCGGCCTCCACCCGGGAGGCCTGCTCCCGGTAGGCGCTCACCTCGCGGCGCGTCACGGGCGCTGCCCGCATGCCCAGCGCCGGAGCCAGTTCCGCCCACATTGCGCCGAGCGACGCAGACACCTGCAGTCCGGCTGTCTCGGTCTGCAGCGGCACCGCCAGCCACAGGGTGCGGAGGTGCATCTCCTGACCGTCCAACAGATCCAGCGTGGCTTCGACGTTCTCCACCCACGGGTGCTCCTGGCCCGACAGCGGTTCGCCCGGCTCGACGCCCTCGATCATGCGCAGCGCGATCTCGCCCGGATCGACCCGGGCGCACAACCCGAACAGCCGCGGCGCCCCGGACAGGGAGCGCACCAGATGCGTGATCTTGGCGAGCTGCTCGTCCCGTACGGCGGCCGGCACGTAGGTGCCCTGCACGGTCTCCTCCAGGCGACCTTGTGCGTCCGGGCCCGGGTGCAGCCGGTAGATGCCCCACACGCTGCCATGCGTTGACCAGACCAGGTGCCCTGCGATGTGACGGATCGGAACCCTCACCGCGCACCCCCCTGCTGGGCGAGCGCTAGCAGTTGCTGCACACCCGACACCGGCCGCACCGGCGCCGCGGGAGCAGCCGGCGCCGGGCGGCGTCGCGTGGACGATCGCGGCGTGGTCGGTGTCCGGCCGGCCGGCTGCCGCCGCGCACGGAACGGTGCGGCCAATGGGACGGAGGCGAACGCGTCCTCGATGGTGAAGCCACCAAGCAGCGCGTGGGAAGTGCGGTCGCGGGCGGCGCGGCCGCCGATCCGCCCGCCGCGCGGCTGCCAGCCGAGCAGCACCCAGCCCAGGGCCGCCTGCATCGGAGCGCGGCCGTTGATCTTCGCCCGGCGCACCGCCCAGATCGCCAGCAGCCAGGCCGCGATCGGGACGGGTCCCATCCACGACCACCAGCTGATGGTCTTGACCAGAAGGAAGCCGCCGCCGACGGCGACCGCGATCTGCGCAGGGGTGTAGGGGCCGAGGGGAATCTTCCAGTCGGCGACCTTGCCCAGGACCCAGGGGTGGCGGCGGGCGGAGGTGTAAAAGCGTCCCATCCGCACCTGGGTGGCGGCGCTCACAGCCAGCCTCCCGCGCCGGCGGAGTGGTCACGCACGAGGGGATCGGTAGTGCGCACGATGCCGGGGATGGCGGGTGCGCCCTTGGCCGGGTTCTTCACCTCGTCGGTGAACATGTTCGCCAGGTCGTTACGCGCGTTGTACAGGCCCAGCGCGATCACCATCAGGAGTAGGGCGCCGATCCCGGCCTTCAGGCTGAACTTCTGGATCATGATGACGACCACGAGGCAGACCAGACCGGCCTGCAGGCCCTTCGTCGCCCACTCCTTGAACATGTTGATCCACGAGTTGCCGAGGTCGTTGAGCTGCCCGGCGAGCATCAGGCTGTGCACCGTGTTCACCGGGCACCCCCGTCCTGGGCGGTCCCGGACTCCAGCGCCGCGACTTCCCACCGGCCCGAGCGGGCCTTGAGCGTGAGCTCGTACGCCAGCGGCCACCGGCCGCCGGAGTCCCGGGCTTCCACCTGCGCGAGGACGCGGACCTTGGTGCCGTCGGCCGGCACCTGCCCGGCCGCCGCCTCCTCGAGAGCGGACACCTGCTGCACCGAGACCGTCGTATACGGCGCGGGGGAGACGGCCGACATCCGCACGCCGGGCGCAAGGTAGCGGTCAACCTCCCCGGCACCGGTTAGGTAGGCGGCGAGGAACTCACCGACGGCGGAGGACAGATCCCCCTCCGGGACCGTCACGCCGTACGACGACTTCGGCACCTCGGTCCGGGCTGGGCCGGCCACCACGCCGGGCGCGCCGGTCACCGTGAACGAGGCGCCCGCCGGGTTGGCGGCCATCGGCACGGCGTAGTAGCGCACCGATCCGTCGGCGTACTGCGCAGCCACCGTCACCGACCACGTGCCGCCCTCGCGCTGTGCACTGCGCACTGCCGTCACGGACTCCGGCTTCGGCTGCGCACCCGCGACCGGGGCGGGGGCGGGCAGCTCGACGTCCGGCGCCATCGACTGCGCAAGCCGCGCCTGCGCACTCGTGGCATCGTCCGCGCTGCTGCGCAGCCAGACGCTGACGAACAGCTGCGCATAACCGCCCGGGTCGGCTGTGGCCGCCGCGGTGCGCACGGCGGTGGGCTTGGGCGGGGTAGCCGCTTGGACCGTGGTCGGGGTGGAGGCGACGGCGACGCACAGGGCGACGGGGCCGGCCGCGATCGCGGTCAGAACCGCCAGGCGTGAAAGGCGGACGCGGCGCCGCATCGACTCCAGCCGGGCGCCGGCCGCCATCGGAGCGGCAGCCTCGCTCTCCGAGGCCTGCTTGCCAGGGGACATGGTCAAACTCCCAGGTCAGAACGGATGTTGCTGACCTCGAGAAAACCGGCCGACCCCGACCCGACCACCGACCACAAACCCCCGACCACGGTCACGATGGGGACACGAAGCCCGTGGTCGGGGTCATGGTCGGCCCGACCACAGGCCCGACCACGGGCAAGCCGTGATCAGAGGACAGGACATCGCGTCCGCCCCGCGGTCCCCAGGCCGACGACCGCTGGGCGACCACGTGACGCCCGGCCAACGGACCCGCACACCGATGCGCAGACGCAAGCCACCCGGAGCCCGCGCGGCGCTTGCGCAGTGCTCCCACCGGACCTGCGCACGTGAAGATCAGGAATCCTCGGGCCGACTGCGCAGCCGCACCGCGCAACCCGACTGCGCAGGATCTTCGGCCGGTTGCGCAGCCCGATTGCGCACCGTCCCTCCCGGGCTGCGCAGTCGGGCTGCGCAACCGCTGTGCACCGGGGGGTGAAGGTGGCGTGGTCGGCCCGACCATGTGCCCGACCACGGCAGCTAGACGGCTGTGTTGCCGGATCGTGACCGATGGTCGGGGCTCGTGGCCGTCAGCCTGGTCGGGGTCGGCGGATGAGCTGACGGCATGGAACACACGCACGCCCCCGCCCCAGTGCCCGTCGGCCGCCTCAGGCTGGTGGGCACGGTGCGCTGCCGTGGCCACCGCGCACTGCCTGCGTCAGGGGCAGCGCGATGAGCGGCTTCGGGGCCGGGGTCCGCCGGGGCGTGATGGCGGCTGATCAGTTCACCCAGGTCGCCAACGGGTTGTTCCGCGACAGCCGGATCTCGTACCGGGCGAAGGGAATCTTCGGCTACATCAGCACGCACAGAAACGGCTGGCTGGTGACCATTGCTGCCCTGGTTGCCTTGGGCCCCGATGGACGAGACGCGGTGCGGGCAGGGCTGAACGAGCTGGAGAAGTGCGGCTACCTCGTCCGCGATCGCGCGCGCCGCCCGAACGGCACCCTCGGAGAGATCGTCTACAGCATCACCGACCACCCCGCCGCCCCGGACGTTCCGCTGATCGACCCGGCATCGGCACCCGCCTTCCTCGAGCCTGGCAGCGACGCCGGGTTCGGCGCGGGGATCCGCCGCGGCGTGATGGCGGGAGATCAGTTCACACAGATCGCCAACGCGCTGTTCCGCGACACCCGGATCTCCTTCAAGGCGAAGGGGCTCTTCGGCCACATCAGCACCCACCGGGACGGCTGGCAGATCACCGTCGCCAACCTGGCCCGACACGGCCGCGAACGCGTAGACGCGGTGACAACTGGCCTGGAGGAGCTGGACAAGCACGGATTCCTGCTGCGCGACCGCGCCCGCAACGCCGACGGCACGCTCGGGCAGGCGCTGTACTTCATCACCGACCTGCCCGCCCTGCAAAACCCCAGCTCACAACCAGAGTCGGGTTATCCAGGATTGGCTGAGCCAGTGTTGGCTGATCCCGGCACTAAGAACACCATCGTTAAGAAGACCAACAAGCAGAAGACCAACCCCCTCCGTCCGTGTGACCGCGGCGACGCCGCGCACACGAACGGAAGGACGGACCCCCTGGACGCGACAGCGTCCCCGGCGCCGCCGCCCCCGGCAGACGAGATGCACCCGGGGATCCGGCTGCTGCTCGAGATCGGGGCGAGCCGTCCTGAACTCCTGCTGACCGGGAAGCCGCTGACCGATCAGGGCCGCGTGGCAACCGTGATGATGGACGCCGGCTGGAGTGCTGCGCAGCTGCGCCACGTCATCACCGACCGACCCCTGCCGCACCCGGTGCGCACCTCGGTCGGCGCGATCATCGCCGCCCGGCTCCGCGCCGCCCAGGCCTACCCGCCGCCCGCCACCGCAGCAGACCACCACGATGCGCCCGCGTGGGACGAGCCGTACGCGTCGGCGACAACGGAACGGTCATCGATGGGGGCCGCAGCCCGCAGCGTGCCCGAGGCCCTGACCTACCGGGCCCTCGTCGAGTGCGCCGGCTGCGGGGTGCCCGCAACCGCCCCCGGTGAAGACCTCTGCCCGGCCTGCCTGGGCTGGCCGCTGTGCCGCACCTGCCCGGGCCCGACTCCCCGGCGGGCCCACCCCGACGGCGACGGCCGCTGCAGGACGTGCGCCTCCGCCTGACCGACCCACTGGAAGAAAGGAAGCAGCCCGTGACGGACACGCTCCGCACACCACCACCAACGCCGACCGCGGCCGCGCAGCACCGGCGCCCCTTCACCCTCGCCCCGGACCGGTGGGAGGCCGAACGCTCACGCGCCGTGCGCGGCGGGCACGTCTGCTGCGGCTCCAATTGCGCGGCCGGCTGCGAGCCCGTCCTGATCCGTGAACGGACGGGATGGGGGTGGATCGACTGGACGGTCCCGGCCGACGGCAGCCTGCCCGAACAGCCACACCGGATCGCCGTGTTCACCCCGATCGCGACCCGGTCCCAGCGCATCAGCCTGCGCTGGCTGGCCAGACGACCGGCACACCGGATCCGCCTCGGCAAAGTGACCGTACGGCCGGCCACGGCCGTCGTCACGGCCCTCACCCTGGTGGTCGCCGTCCTTGCGCCCATGCACGGCGTCCCCTTCAGTATCGTGCTGCCGGCGGCCGCCCTAGCCCCGCTGCTCGTGGAGCACCTGCCTGACCGGCTCGATACCCGCGCCGGCGAGAACGCCCGGATCGTCGAGGACGAAGCCGCCTGCCGCTACCTGCAGCGCCTCACCGCTCTGCACACCGGCCTCGTCCAGGCCGCCGCCGTCAGCAGCGACCGCTACGAGGTGCGGCGCGCCGTCGAGATCGGCCACCACCAGCTGTTCGACGCCGCAGACCTGCTCCAGCGCCACGACACCCGCTCGGCCTCCAGCGAGCTCATCGCCCGGGAGCGCCTCATGCTGCAACTCGCCGTCCAGACCCGCCAGATCGTCACGCCCACGCAGGGCGACGCGGCGGCTGCCCGGCATGACCGGTTCGGCGGGCAGCCTCCGCTGGGTCCCTATCCGCCCGGGCCCCGCCGGCGGCCCCAGCCCTCAGCCGAGCACACGACCCCCGTCCCGCCGACGAAGGAGGAAACGAACATGCCCCAGGACGGTTCCGAGCAGCCCACCGGCGAGGTGTACCTGCTCTTCGCGCACGAGGCCTACTACCCGGCCGCAGCCCAGGAGATCAACACCTCACTCGTAGCCGCAGCCTCCCTGCTGCACCCCCGTGTCCGGCAGCCCGACGGCGCCCGCATCTACGACCTCCTCACCCGCGGCCGCCGGCCAGGCGAGATCGTGCCGCTTGCCACGCTCACCCACGAACTGGACGGCGGTACGCGCTGGCCGGAGGTCGGTGACTGGGAGGCGGTCACCGCGGATTTGCTCCAGCTCATCCAGGACGGTGAATGCGATGCCCTCAGCCTGGGCCTGCCGGACATCGCCCGTGCCCTGGTGTGCTCCGGCCCGTACAGCGAGGTACGGGTCTACGACCCGGCGGCCGGGCGGCATCAGGCGTACGGGCCCGCCGAACGCATCAAGGTCCTGGTCGAGGTCGGCAGGCAACTGGCCTGGGCGGAAGCCGGGTGCGCCCTGTGGCCGGGCGACGGCCTGCTGGTTCCCGCCAACCCCGGAGGCGCCAAGTGATGTTCGGCTACACAGCGTACGAAGTCTGGGCGGACTTCCGCAGACTGCTGACCCGGGGTACGCGCGCCGCCGTTCGGGCAGGGCGGGCAGAAGGAGACAGCACCGGGTCCGTCACCGCGTCCGGGAACCACGGGGGTAAGGCCCCCAGCCCGGCAGCTGAGGCGGGACACAGGCCGTCGCGCCGCCCCAGATAGCCGGGGTACCTGGGAAGCCCGGCCGCGAGCCTTCCTGCGTTGTCTCTCCGGCCAGCGCCTTGGAACGGAAAGAGGGGCTACGGAACCTGGAGAGGAGCTCGAGGTGGCCTCCGCGGGAGCGTTCAGGAAACGGCGATGGCCGGTGCCGCGAAGCCGTGCGGCTTCGCGGCGGAGAGGTGGCTGGCCTCTCCATACCGGCCATCGTGCGGCGTCTGGCCCGCCGGGAGTTCGTCGATCCCTTCAACCAGAGGCCGCGGTCTTACGGTATCCCGCGTGTGACGCGGTTCGGTGTTGCAGTCAGGGCGTCGAGGACCGGCGGGCGGCCAGCTCCTCGAGGCGGGAGCGTCTCCAGCGCTGCTGGCGCGGTCGGCCGGCGCTGCCGCGGCGGTATTCGAACCCGTCGGGCTGCTCGAGATCGGGCAGGAGCCCGTGCCCGAGTGCGCTGATGAAGCTGTCGGCGTTGCCGTATCCGAGGATCTGGGCCGCTTCGGCGGCACCGACCAGGTCCTCGTTCTCGTCCTGGTCGGCGGCCGGCAGCACACCGCGCTTGCGCGCGGCGGCGACAACGGTGGCCCGGCGCCACTTCTTGCGGGCTCCGCCGCGGCTGCCTTCCTCCCTCTCCAGGGTCTCCGGCTCGGGCAGTTCGGGGATGCGCCCCTGGTAGAGGGCGCTGGAGAACGAAGCGACGCTTCCGTAGCCGAACAGACTCGCGACCTCGGCCGTACCGAGCAGCTCGTCGGGGTCCCCGTCGACGGGCACTGCGGGCAGCGCGGTAGCCGGGGCGGAGCTGCGCCGGCCCTTGCCGGGCCGGTTGCTGGCCCAGGCGACGATCGTGCCGCGGCGCCACATCGGGCCGTCGACGTCCTCGTCGGGCTCGGGGAAGTACCCGGGCCGGTCGCGGAAGTAGGCGTCGATGGTGGAGGTGCGGGTGTAGCCGAGAAGCTTGGCCACTTCCCGCTTGGTCAGCAGCTCGTCCTGGTCGGCCTCGAGTACCGCGGCCGGCAGCGTGCGCTTCTTCGGGGCGCGCTTGGCGAAGAACGCCGCGACCTCGTCGTGGCGCCAGAACCGCTTGCGGCCCTCCGTGTGCGCGACCGCAGGGAAACCGCTGTCCGGGTCGTTGCTCCACTCGCTGATCCGGGGCTTGCTCGTGCCGAACTCGGACACGATCTGCGCGGTGTCCACGAGCCGCTCGGCGGGAGACATCGAAACCCCTTTGGAAGGATCGGTAAGGCGGTGCCGGCGCCCGGTCGAGCGCGACAGGTTCGATAATGCCAAAGTTGGTGGGTTCGTGTCCAGCCCAGCACGAGACCGGCTACAGATGTTCCTCGCCAAGAAGGCAGACACCGAAGAGCGCGGCGCGTTCTTCCAGCTCCGTGTAGGCGATGGCGGCCGGCGCGGCCTCCCAGGTCGTGAACGCGAGCGCGGAGACCGCCTCGCCGCGTGTCATCCCCTGCTCCCACGGCGTACCCACGGCAGCGCACCGCTCGGCGAGCTGGACGTCGGACAGGTTCGCGGCCTCCTGGCGGATGCCGGACTGAACGTCGGCGACGCCCTCGCACCAGGCGCGGTGGCCCCTGGCGAGAAGGTCCTGCAGTGCGTCCCGGTCACTCAGGTCCTGGGCACTGGCGGCGAGGTCGAGAAGCAGGGCGGTGGGATTGGTGTCCATGGTCATCTCCTTCATCCACTGTAAGGGGACGTGTGCCGGGCCGGGTCCGTCCGGACCCGGCCCGGCACACGCGGGTATCAGTTGTGGTCGGTGCAGCCGTCGCACAGTGCGCGCCCGCTGCGCCGGGCCATCTCGGGTTCCTTGCGGGGGTCCTTCTTCAGCCTCTCCCGGACCTGCTCCTGCAGGGCGGTGAAGTCCGGCCCATCGTCCGGGCAGACGACGCCGGGGTCGGGTGCCCCGCAGGTGTTGGCGTGGCGGATCAGGTCGGTGATGCGCCAGTCCGCGCGGAAGCTGTCGCCACGCAGCTGCTCGACCTCGGCGTACAGGTCGGCCAGCCGCGGCCGCCGGCCAACCGAGAGCAGCACGTCGTGCGGGAGGCGAAGACACACAGTGAGTAGGAGCACCGGGAGGTCCCGGACCAGTCGACGGCGCCGGGCACGGAGTCGTACGTCCAGCTGTACGGCACCGGTGCGGTGAGGTGCCATTCCTTGACGGCGGCGGTGGACCATTCCTTGACGGGCAGCCACTCGTCCACGACGCGGGCACTGTTGCTCTGGACGGTGCGGAAGGCGGGCTGCTGGCGGCGAGCAATACTCAACCGCGTCGAATCCTCCTGATCGCGATGACTCGCCGTGATCGTGGCTATGGCCCGACGCCAGCCCTTGGTCAGCGGATGGATCACCGAACCAATCAGGTCTCGGAACCACACGGGCTGTTGGCTCTCGCTCATGGAGCTCACGCATCCTGGCGCAGTTCGACGTTCTCCAGCACGATGGATGTGGTCAGGGCGTCAAGGATTACCAGCCAGAACGTGAAAGGGAGGCCGGCTAGTTGGCGATACTGCGGACTTTTGACGGCGCGTGAGATTGGATGCTGCACGATGCTTCTCAACATCTTCGCCATCGGGCTTTCCGTTCTCGCGTTCGCCAGCTCGACGTACCTGGCGTTCGTTCAGGCTACTTTAATGCGTCGGGCGAACTACCTTCCGGCGTATGTCGATTCCATAGCAGTGTTCCGATCTGCCGCATTTCACGACCACCACGCTTTCGTGACTGAGAGTCTGCTAAGAGAATTTGACCCTCAACGCGGAATATCGGGTCTTCCTGGCGAAGCCCGAGAAGCAGTCTACGACATCGCGTACTTCTATCAGAATTTCGCCCTGCTGCGGCTCGCTGGCATCCTGGACGAAGAAGCGGTCGCGTTTGTCCATCAACGTGTCATCAAGGTGTGGGAGGCCCTGGCGCCTTTCGTTGAACGGGAACGAGAGTTGATGGGCACCACGGAAATCTATTTCATGCGAGTGCTCGAAGAATTTGCCGCTGACGCCAGGGATATGGCCCCCGAGACAGTCAACGCCCTCTTGTCCCGCCACCGGAAGCGGCGTCGACGACTAAAGAGAGGTCTAGCGAGGCAGACCGCGCGTTACGTTAACCAGGCGAGGCGCCCACCGGAAGGATAGTTGGAACTCACCTTCAGCAGGAGCGTCCTGGCGGGCGGTCGGATAGCTCAACCAATTGCTCGGAGCGCTTCTTGCGGTCGGGTCCCTCGTCGCTGCGTATGCCCATGACCTTCAGGATCCGCACCGGCCGGCCGAGCTCGCGCTTCAGGCGGCTGACCATCGGCGTCCAGGCGCTGGAGACCACGCTCTCCTTCGCAGCCTTGCGGCAGTACGGGCTGCCAATGCGGGGGAAACGCCCGTATGCCGCTATCTCGGTCAGCAGGCTGTGCGGCATCCGGGTGCCGTCCGGGCCTGGCATCGTGCGGGTGACCTCGGCGTGCCGGTCGGCCGGTACACCGAAGGCGGTGCTCTGCAGCGCGGCGAGCTCGGACACCCCCGGGTAGCGGATGCCGTCGAAGACCACGGGCGGCCACTACAGCACACCGAGGCTGGCGTGGTACGAGATGACCCGGTCGTCCACGTCGGCGGCCTGGGCGGCTTCCATGAACACGGCCATCATGACCGCGCTGTCCTTTCCGCCGGACAGCTGAGGTGCGAGGAGATCGTAAGAGGTCAGATCGGGTGTGCTGGGCGGGCGGTTGGCGGTACGCGAAGGCATGTCAGCTCCAGTGAGTCGGGGAGTGGGGCTGGGTGCGCAGGACGGCATGCAGTCCGAGGCGGGCGGTGACGACGGGGTTTTCGCTCAGGTCGCTGTCGGCTCGGGGTCGGGCTGCTTGGGGTAGGGCCGAGAGGCGGGGATGCCGAGCTCGATCTCCTCCCGCTCACGGCGGGTTCGGCCGAGCCGGAATACGAAGCGGCGTTCTGTGGACATACGCTGTGTTGCCTCATGTCGTGTTGCGGCTGAGGGGGCGAAGTGGCGGACGAGTGGCGGCTGTTCTGGGTCGGTGACGGGGATACACCGTCCGACGATGGTCGGGCGGCGGGGTGGGCAGACCTGACAGAGCGGGAACGCGCGCTCGGGTTGCGCGAGCGGCAGCCGATCCTCGTCTCGCCGGAGGGCCGGGTTGATCCCCGGCTGAGCGAGTGCTTCCGGCGGTCGGCGTTCTCGGCGAAGGCGCAGGGGACTCAGGTCACGTACGCCCCGCTGTACCGGCTGTTCTTCACCTTCCTGTGGCAGCGCGGGCTGAACTGGGACCAGGCGACGGAGGACGACGTCGAGGACTGGGAGGACTGGCGTCGGCGGCGAGCGGAGAACCCGGTGCCGGTCGGCGGCGGGACCTGGGCCAAGGAGCTGGCTGCGCTGAAGCTGCTGTACGACATCGCGGCCAAGCGCGGCTTCGTACCGGCGAACCCGGTGACGCTGCCGCCTCCGTCGGACGTGAAGACCTCGGACGTGAAATGGCTCTCCCCGCGGGCCTTCCGGCTGTGGCGGAACGTCGGGCTCGGCGGGATGCTGCCCAGCCGTCTGGAGGACGACAGGTGGCGCGGCCGGTGCGCCGGCCGGGACACGGCGTACGCCGACCTGCTGTACTCCAGCGGCCTGCGGCGCCGCGAAGGCGGAACCCTGCTGACCTTCGAACTCCCGGTGTTGGGCCAGCGGAACTACTACGCGGGCAAGGTCGGCCAGGCCGTGGCCAAGCGCGCCGGCTACACCTTCTACGTCGGTCACCCGGCGCTCCAGCGCATCGAGGGCTACCGGGTGAGCACGCGTGCCCTGGCGGTGGCCCGCGCTCAGGCGCGCGGCGTCTATGAACGGCTGCCCGGCCTGCGGGTCGTGCGGGAGGTCACCCGCGCCGGACGGGTGCGCTGGACGGACCGGGGTGGCCGGGCGGGCGAGAGCGCGCTGGGGAGGCTGACAGCCGCGGAGCGGATGCGGCTGTTCGTCGATGGCGAGGACGGCCTGGAGCCGGCGATGCTGTGGCTGTCGGAGACCGGGCTGCCGCTTCAGTACACGAGCTGGACGAAGGTGTTCGAGCGGGCCAGCGACCGGTGCGCCGCCCTGGGTTTTGAGGTGTTCGCCACGCCGAAGATGCTCCGGCACTCCATGGCCCTGCGGATGCTGATCTCGCTGCACAACGCGCTGGACCGTCGGCTCGGGCTGACGCCGGCCCAGCGCCTGCACTACGAGGAGGTGTACGGGCAGGTCTGGCTGATGGTCAAGGACCTGCTCGGGCACCGCAGTGAGCAGGTGACGAGGGATGTGTACCTGGAGCCGGTGCGCGGACTGCAGTTGGAGTCGCTGCTGGGCGACGAGGAGAACCCGGTCGACGCGGGGAGGATCGCGGAGCTGTCGGCGCGCACCGGTCTGATCCTGGACGCGGCGTGAGCGGCCGGGGGCGGCGGGCGGCGCTGCCGTCGGCCGACTACCGCAAGGCGCCGGTGCTGGACGCCGACGGGCTGGTGGTGCGGCCGGTCAGCGGCGCCGGGGCGCCGCTGGGGGTCTGGGATTTCCGCGGCAGCCCGGGGCCGGTGGACTTCCGTCGGGCGCTGGTGGCCGCACTGGCGGCGCAGGGCCGGGGCTGGGACAGCGCGGCCACCTACGGCTCGAACGTCGGGACGCTGAAGCTGTTCTTCAAGGACGCGGCGGCGGCCGAGCCGCCCATCACCTCGACCTCGCAGGTCACGGTGGAGTGGTGGAAGCAGTGGACCGGCGGCATCCACGTCCGGCGGGTCCTGGCCGCCGTCGTGCGGCGGGCGCCCGGCGTGCCCGGGGCGACCCGGGCGTTCCTGGAGACGCCGCGGCGCCGACCGCCCGCACGGCGCGGGCGGCGCCGGAAACAGGCGCACACCCGCCAGGAGTTGAAGACGATCCGGGACGCGGCCGCCGCGACGGTACGCGCCGGACGGCTGCGGATCGCGGCGAACACCGCGGTGCTTCAGCGGTGGCGGGCGGGCCGTATCGATTGCGGCGACGGCGAGTGGGGGGTCGGCGAGCTGCTGGATGTGCTGGCCCGCACCGGGGACCTGCCGCGCTACCACAGCAGCAACGACCGGTCGGTGACGGCGCACGTGGAGCGCACGTTCGGCTTCGAGGGCAACGCGGCCTCGCTGACCCGACTGTTCCCGACGGTGCGTGAGGTCGGGGCCGCGGCCGTGCTGCTGATCGTGCACGAGGCGTGGAATCTGTCGGTGCTCAAGAAGATGGACGTGCCCGCGTGGTGGCCGAATGCGGACCGTGAGGACCCGGCGGTGCACCAGGTGGAGACGGACAAGGCCCGGCGCGGCCGGCGCCGGTATGCCAGCAACACCCTCGTCGACGCGGGCGAAGGCTCCAGCGGCCGGGCGCTGCGGCACGTCCTGGAGATGACCGGGCCCGCGCGGACGACCTTGGAGCTGCTCGGCCGCCCGACCAGCAAGCTGCTGGTCGGCCACCGCGGCCTGGGCGGCGGCGAGGCGCTGCGCGACTTCGCCACCGGCAACGTCCTGACGGACGCGATCCGGCGGTGGCAGCAGGGTGCCCGGGAGGACGGTGTAGTGCTGCCGGCGCGGGTGAACGGCCAGGCCCTGCGGCACAGCGCCCAGGCGCATCACGGCCGGGCGCGGAACAACACCCAGGACACCCACGAGCGGGACTATCAGCTCCTTGACGAGGATGTCCGCGACGCCTCCCGCGGCGCGGTCGAGGCCGGACTCGCGCAGGCGGTCGCCTCCGCCCGGCAGACGGTGGCCATGCGCATGGTCGACCAGGTCGACGGCGACGACGAGGTGGACGCGGAGCTGGTGGCGAAGTCGGCCGAGGTCGACATCGAAGTGGCGCGCCGGATCGTGGCCGGCCGGCTGCGCACCCCGGTGGCCTCGTGCAGCGACTATCTGCACTCCGACCACGGAGTCTCCGGGACGCCGTGCGCGGTGTCGTTCCTGCTGTGCTTCGCCTGCCGTAACGCGGTGGCCACCGGCCGGGACCTGCCTCGCATTGCCTACCTCCTCCAGGCGCTGGAGTCGCTGCGCTCCGCGGTGACGCCCGCGGTGTGGACGGCGGACTGGGCCCACCATCACGCCCGCATCGGCGACTTCCTGTCCACCTACACCACGACCGACAGCAGGCCTCGCCTGGTCGCCGCCGTCATCGAGCGGGACCGGGAGCTGATCCACCGCATGCTGGAGCGGAGGCTGGACCCGTGACCACCACATCCACCGACCCGGCCGGGCCCGGCCTTATCGACCCTGGCCCGGACACGTTCGTCCTGCCCTTCGCGCGCCTGCGGCCCGGTGTTGACCCCGCGCAGCTGCCGCGCTTCGGTGACCTCGTCTGGCGGTTGTCGCTGATGAACCGCAAGGAGTCGGTCCGGCCCCTGGTCATCGACTGGAGCCGGTGCCCCGCCGTGCTGCGTCCCGCCCTGATGCGCGCCGCCTTCGCTGAGCTCCACGTGCCGACACCGGCCGTACTGCTCCAGCAGCGGGCCTCGCGCTCTCTGACTCAGCCGTCCAGTCTGCGCAACTACTTCCAGCAGTGGGTCCGCTTCGCGGTGTGGCTCGCTCCCCGCGGCATCACCGAGCTGTCCCAGGTCACCACCGAGGACCTGGAGGCGTACGCCGAGTACCGCCGGGCGGCCGGGCGTCGCTGGCGCACCGACCAGAGAGCCCTGGGCGTCCTCTCGCGCCTGTGGGCCTACGCGCCGTACCTGCCCGCCAGCGATCGCCTGGTCATGCCGCCGTGGGAGGACCCGGCCGCGGTCATGTCCGACTTCCTCGGCACCAACGACGACGCTCCCGACGGGGAGAACGCGATCCCGATCGTGCACCCGGCCGTGATGTCCCCGCTGCTGGTGTGGGCGCTGCGCACGGTGCTGGACTTCGGCGCCGACATCCTGGCCGCCGCCCACGAGCACCGTCGGCTGCTCGCCGCCATCCCCGCCCGGGCCACACCCGGCGGCGTGGACGTTGTCCGCAACCACCTGCGCGGCCTGATCGCAGCCGGCCGGCAGTTGCCCGCCAGCACCGGCCCGGCGGCCACCGCCCTGGCCACCCGCTACGACGGCGCGCTACCGCCGATGGCCAACAGCTTCCTGGCCGCGGTCCTCGGCGTTACCCCGGGCCAGGTCGCCCAAGCCCGCAGCTCTATCGTGGGCGAGTTGCGGCCCGAGCACTTCGGGCCCGGTCCCGTCCTCGACATACCGATCCGCGGCCGGATCGGCGACGCGCTCTGGAAGACGGCGATCGGCTTCGACGAGGTCGACACCCTGGTGCTGCACTTGTCCACCGCCGCGCTGATCTGCTGCGCCTACCTCTCCGGCATGCGACCCGAAGAGGTCCTGGCCCTGCGCCGCGGCTGCTGCACCCGAAAGGACCTCGCCGAGGGCACCGTGCGCTACCAGGTGAGAGGCCAGCACTTCAAAGGCGTCCTCGACGAGGACGGCAACGCGATCCCCGAGGGCGAACTGCGCACGGACCCCTGGATCGTGCTGGAACCCGTCGCCCGGGCCATCACCGTCGCCGAACAACTCGAAGACGGTGAGCTGCTGTTCACCCGCACCCTCTTCCGCGGCGCCCGGCGCCTGATCGAGAAACGCACCCAGCTGTCCTCCGACGCCGCGGTGGAACGCATCCGCGCCTTCACTGCCTGGGCCAACCAGCTCGCCGCCGCCCACGGCCGCACCCACGAGCTCATCCCCGCCGACCCCGACGGCGCCGTGGCGCTACGCCGCTTCCACCGCACCATCGCCTGGTTCATCTACCGCCAGCCCGGCGGCCGGATCGCCCTCGCAGTGCAGTACGGCCACGCGGCCACCGCCATGTCCGAGTCGTACGCCGGCCGCTCCAAGGCCGACATGCTCGAAGTCCTGGACCAGGAGAAGGGCCTGGCCCTGGCCGAGACACTCACCGAGGCCGGCGAGAAGGTCACCGGACCGGCCGCCGACCGCTACCGCGCCGCGGCCGCCGAGTTCTCCACCCGCTACGCCGGGACCTACCTCGGCAAGCGCGAACTGCGGGCGCTGGTCGCCAACCCCCGCCTCCAGGTCTACGAAGATCCGAAAGCCTTCCTGACCTGCAACCACGACGCGTTCACCGCGCTGTGCAACCCGGACCGCCACCGCGCACGCGACGGCAGCCGGGCAACCCCCGACCACTCCCGCTGCCAGCCCACGTGCACGAACATCAGCCGCACCGACAGCCAGATCGACGCCCTGCGCAGCGAGCTCGCCCGGATCGACGCCGACGCCGAAGCCAGTCTCGACCCCTACCCCATCGCGACCCGCGAACAGCAGCGCAAGGCCCACCTCACCAACATCATCCGCCGCCACGAAGCACAGCCCCCGTCCGGCGCCGACACCCAGGAACCGCGATGACCGCCCCCGCCCCCAACGCCGGCACGCCCCGCGCGGCGGACCTAGCCCGGATGGTCGGCGAGGCCCTAGCCCACGCCTCAGCCGACAGCGGGCCCGAGGCCGCCGCAGAGATCCGGGCCATCACCGACGCCATGGTGCGCCTGCTGATCGGCGCCCCGCTGCACTCCGACGGCAAGCTGACCATCGTGTCCCTTGCCATCGAGGCCGGGCTGCGGCGCAACAAGCTCACCCACAAGCACACCGGCCTCAAGGACTTGTTCTACGCCCTGGTCAAGGCCCGCGGCCACGCCCCCGAACCGGTCTCCGAGGCCGCGCAGGCCCGCGGCCGCAAGCACCAGGAGGACCTGGTGCGTGTCCGCGCCGAACGCAACGACCTGCGCTCCCAGGCCCAGCTCCTGGCACGGATCGTCCAGGTGCTGGAGATCGAGAACCACCGGCTCAAGGAGACCAACGCGGCCCTGGAACAGTTGCTGGCCGCACGCACGGGCGTCCCGGACCTCGCCAGCCGGCGCCCGCCGCAGCCCTAGATCCGGCCGTGGGGACCAGGGGAACAGCGAGTGGGGACGAGGACGAAGCGCGGGGTGTGGTGCTTCGCGGCGATATTCCCGCCCCGGGTGCGGCAGGCGCGGCCGGCGGGCGCGTCACAGTTCGGGCAGTTGTGACGCTCTACCGCCAATGCAGCCTGATCGGGCGTGAGATCCATGCGGGAAGTCCCTCAGAAGTGCCTCGCATAACGTGCGGGTTTCGAGAGGACTTTTGCGAACAGCGACCTGCGGAAACGTGACCCACTCCGGGGGTCTCGCAGAACTCTCACAGAGGAACATTTATGAGAATGACCGTGCGTGACGCCCGTGGCCCAAGCTCGCCGAACGGCTCCCGGAGCACGGGTTTTCACTCCGGTGCCCCCATGTTCCGTCTCACTCGACCTGGCCACTTGGACCAGGCTGGGGACGGGCGGTCATCTCGTGACCGCGGTGCATGTTGAAGTCGCGGCACGCTGCACACGGTCGGTTCGACGGTTACCAGCCAAACTCTCGGCCTGCCGTAACCGCCGTCCTGCTAGCAGGGATGATCCACTTGCAAGAGGACTTTACGCACCCGTCGGAATATTGCGAACTAAGGAAGTGGATATGTCTCAGCGCCAGTCCGGCACCGTGAAGCAGTTCGACGACGAGAAGGGGTTCGGTTTCATCACCCCCATGAGCGGTCCTGACCTCTTCGTGCACTTCAGAGCGATCCAGGGAAGCGCCTTCAAGAGCCTCAAGGTAGGCCAGAAGGTGACGTTCGTCGTGGTGCAAGGGCCGAAGGGGGACCAGGCGGACGAGGTCGTCGCGGAGGGCTGATTCCGCCACCGCGCTGCCGTACAGCCGACAGGCCGGGGACGACCCAATCGCGTACCGGGGTCGTGGGCGCGCCTATGCCCCGGCGTAGCTGGAACGCGGCGCGGGCCAGATCGCCTGAGATTCCACCCGGCCCGACGCCTCAACCGATCTGGTCGTCGCCGTCTTCGTCGTCATCGAGCCCGGCCGCGTCCGGGTCCCGCAGCGGGCGCAAGGTGCCGCCCGCCGGCTGGGTGGCGGCGAAGCTGTAACGGCCCAGCACGTTGAGGTTGCGGTGCTTCAGCGGGGAGAGCCGGGCCACGTCCGCATGCGGAACTCGTGGCTCTCGGCGCGGAGCTGGGCGACAGCGGCGTCGATGTACCGCGTCGTCCAGAGCACCACGGCGTTCAGGACCAGGCCGAGCGAGCCGAGCTGGTCCTCCATCCCGTCCCGGTACGCCTGGTGGATGGTGCCCTTCTTGCCGTGGCAGATGTCGCGGGCGAACTTGTGGCGGGACTCCTGGACGGTGAGCTGCTTGTGCATCTGCCGCCGGTAGGTGTCGTCCACAGGGTCTACCACCGCCAGGAGGTGGAGGGTCTTGGCGATCCGCCCGTACTCGGCAAACGCCTGACCCAGGGCGTGGGATGCCCCTCGCGGCCGAACATCCGCAGCAGGTCGTACGCCCTCACCTGGTTGGTGACCAGGGAGCCGGCCACTCGCAGCATGTCCGGCCAGGCGGTGAGCACCTTCTTCACGTCTACCTTGTTGCGGGCCAGCAACTCCAGCGGCCCGTATCCGCCCGCCGCCCCGCTGGGGCGGGCATTGGCCGAGTGCGGCCGGACCGCCGACGTCTGGAAGGCGGGTCACACCCATATAGCCGGATATCGATGTGGTTCGGGCGTGCGGGGGTGCGGCCCCAGATCATGAGTGCGTAGTCACCCCCCCCTCACGAATCGATCACTAAACGTGTTTGCATGGACACCAATGGTTACGATCTTCTTGTCGCCCTGAGATTCGAGACGGCGATAGGACCTTTCGTCGTAAAACGAGGAGCCGCAATCGCCGGTGTGCCGCTTCTGTTCGGCGCGTGGGCATGACGCGTGGCTCTAGCTGTTTGACGCGGGCTGCCGCTGATCGGTTGTGGTCGCTCCGGCGAGGCGGGTCTGCTCGTGGGGGTGCGTATTGAGGAGGCGTGGTTGCAGTGACGGTCCAAGTGAACCAACTGCGGGAGCGGCTATGCGGCGGCGCGGACGGCTCTGGTGCGGGGCGCGTGGTGGAGGTGCCCGGCGATCTGTTCGGGGACGGTCTGGGGTTCCGTCCGCTGTTCGCCGACGGGGTGCTGCGGGCGGTATGGCGGGAGGGGGACGCGGAGGCGCTGTCGTTCACCGGGGCGGCCCGGACCGCGCTGGCGGATGTCGAGGTGCCGGTGCGGGTGGCCTTCGAGCTTGACGGCGGTCAGGTGGTCACCGGTGCGCGGCTGGCTGTGGAATTGCCGGCACCGGGGGTGGCGGGTGAGCTGCTGGGACGGGGTGTGGGCCTTGAGGTGCCGTGCCTGCCGCAGGCGGCTGCCGTCCGTCATCTGGTGCTGCGGCAGCGGGACGGTGTCACGGTTGTCACCGGCCAGGGCGAGCACGGGCGGGTGACAGTGCTCTCCTGCCCGGGCACCGGCAGGATGCTGGCTGCCTCTTCGGGGGCTTGGCACACCCTGTGCACCGATGAGGACCTGACGGCCGAACAGTTCAGTGCCCTGCTGGACGCGGCTGGTGACAGGGAGCTTGAACTGCCCGCGCCGCCTGAGGGCGGATTGCCGGCAGGTACCTGGCTGGTCGTGTCCGGGGTGGGGCCGGGAGGCGGGCCGGTGCTGGTGCCGGTGCGGCCTGAGCGGGCCCGTCGTGAGGTAGATCCGTCGCGCCGGGACGGGCTGGGCCGTCCGCTGCCCGTCCCGCGCGCTGCCGGTGAGCCGGCGGGGGTCCGGCGGGTAGGGATCCGCCGGGTGACGCATGCGGTGGCCACCGCCGACGGGTTCGTCGTCCTCGCTCCCGGGGCGCTAGCCGGCCGACGCCGCCATGCCGGTTTCTCTCTCGGTGGCCTGGCGGACGAGGTGGCGCTGCGGGGGTTCATCGACTTCGGGAATCTGGCGGACGGCAAGTCGAAGGCGGTGACGTACGACAAGCCGCCGCTGTTGATCAGCGGTGGTCTCACGGCCCGCAAGGCCGAACCTCCCTACGCACTCGCGGTGGGCGGGGTGCTACTGGTGGACACCGGCACACTGACCGGCAGCGCGATCGCCGCCGCCTACGCGCCCAGTGCGAACGCGCGGCCGTCGTTCTTCGCGTTCGGCGCCCTGACGGCGGACAAGGGGATCGGCCCGCCGCCGTTCCAGGTACGCGGCATCGCGGGCGGCATGGGATGGCGCAGCAACCTGCGCCTGCCAGACGGGCCGGAGAACGTACCGGATTTCCCGTTCATCCAGGCCCTCGACGATCCCCGCTCGATCGGGGCGACGCCGGACGGCACCGCGGATCCACTACAGGTGCTGGACACCCTCACCGGTGGCGAGAGGCCGTGGATCACCCCGGCCCAGGGCAGCGACGATCCGCTGTGGATCGCGGCGGGGATGGCATTCACCATCGCCGAGCGGCTGGACGGACGGGCGATGCTGGCCCTGCAAACGGGCGCGGACCTGACGTTCGCGCTGCTCGGAGTGGCAGGGATGAGCTTCCCCAAAGAGCCGGGCAAGCGCCGCTACGCCAACATCGAGATCGGGCTGGAGGCGCTGCTCAAACCGAAGGCGGGCGAGCTGAGCCTGTCCGCCGCCCTGACCCCCAACTCCTTCGTACTCGACCCGAACTGCAGGCTCCGGGGCGGGGTGGCGTTCAAGACCTGGTTCGGCGCCAACCCGAACAAGGGTGACTTCGTCGTCACGGTCGGCGGTTACCACCACAACTACCGTCGTCCGGACCATTACCCGCTCGTGCCCCGGCTCGGCTTCGACTGGGACCTCTCCGGTGCGGTCACGGTGTCGGGGGAGGCGTATCTGGCGCTGACGCCGGCGGCGGTGATGGCCGGCGGCATGCTGGATGTGCGCTTCCATTCCGGGGCGTTGCGCGCATGGCTGACCGCGAAGGTCGACGCGCTGATCCAGTGGCGGCCGTTCTACTTCGATGTCGGCATGCGGATCTCGGTGGGGGTGCAGGCCAGCATCAAGATCTTGTTCGTCCGGATCACCATCACGGTGGAGGTCGGGGTCTCGCTGAGCCTGTGGGGACCGCCCACCGGCGGCAAGGCCAAGATCCACCTGTGGTTCATCTCCTTCACCATCGGCTTCGGCAAGAGCCGCGACCTCGACGACAACGAGCTGGCATGGTCCGACTTCCGCACGATGCTGCCGCCGCCCGAGACCGCGGTGCGCGTCCTGCCGGGCGCCGGCCTGCTCACCGACCGTCCCCAGGCACCGGACGGGGAAACCCGCAGCAGCGGCGACGAGCAGGCGTGGCAGGTCTCCACCGCGGGATTCACCTTCTCCACCGACTCCGCCGTCCCGGTCAGCGAGCTGTACCTGACCCCATCCGGCGGCAACCCGGCAGAGACGGGCGGCAAGCTCAACATCCGCCCCATGGGACGCACCGACCTCACCAGCACCCAGCGGGTCTCGCTGGCCCGCGAGACCCAGCAGGTGGACTTGGCCGCCTGGGACCGTACGCGCAGCACCGCCGCCGTTCCGCAAGCCCTGTGGGGCACCGGCAAGGGCGACACGCTGCCCGACCCGGGCAAGCAGGTCATCCCCGCCCAGCTCACCGGGGCGACCCTCACCTCACCCGGGCCCAACTACGGCAACGACACCGGCTACATCACCGAGGAAGCATTCAAGTTCGACCCGATCGACCAGGACGGAACCCAGCCCCTCGACCCGGACGCCCGACCCGTGGGCCCGGCCCCGCAACGGCCGGGCGGGGTGATCGCCACGATCCTGCGGACCGTGGCCGCACGGGAGCAGACCGCCGACCGGGCAGAACTGGTCCAGGCCCTGGCCAGCCTCGGTGTGGATCTCGGCCCGGTGGACGCAGATCTGTCCGCGCACCAGACGGCGGCCGAGACGGCCTTCACCGCCGACCCGATGCTCATCCCCGCCTGACCTCCCGGCACCGCAGCGGTGGCGCATCGCCCTGCGCCACCGCGCCCCGTCAACTGCCGCCGCCCGCCCAAACCTGGAGTGACTGTGCCGTCCACGCCACCGGTGAAGCACCGGACCCGGTTCTTCGACCAGCGCATCCCCTCGCTGTATGCCGGGAAGTACACGATCACCACAGAGCAGTCGATCGGCGGTGTGAATACCGGTGACGCGCTGCCGGCCCGCGTCCAGCGGTTCGACGTGCGCGGCCCCAGGTTCGCGATCGCCGGCGATGCCGTGCACGCCTGTTATCCGCTGCCGGGCTCGACCGGCCGGTACAGCCAGGTGCTGCCCCACGTCACTCTGACCACCCCGGGCGTGCCGTGGCTGCGCCCGCTGGCGGGGCAGGAGCCGTCGGTACCGTGGCTGGCCCTGCTGGTCTTCCGCGAGGGCGAACTGGACGGTGATCCGCAGGCGATCGGGCAGGTGGACGCGTGCATGGTCCGCGAACTGCTCGCCGGGCGCCTGGACAGCGGGCAGACGCTGCCGGGCCGCGGGCCCGAGATCGCCCCTGAGTGGGTCTTCGCGGACGAGGTCGATCTGGTGTGTTCGACCATCCTCGTTTGCCCTGAGCTGTTCACCGCCGTCGCTCCGCTGCCCGAAGAGATGGCGGCGCTGGCGCACGTCCGGGAAGGCGGTCCGCCGGACGCCAAGCGCGGCGACACCCCGCCCCCGGACGAGGAGGAGCTCAAAGCGGTGGTGGTCGCCAACCGCTTCCCCGACGTGAGGGGTGGGATGCACGTGGCCCACCTGGTCTCCTTCGACGGCCACGAAGACCTCCTCGCGGAGGGAGCCTCGGTGCCGGATGAGGGGGTGCGGCTGGTGTCGCTGCGGTCGTGGGTCTTCGAGTCCGAGTATGACAGCGGGATCGGCTTCGGTGACCTGGTCCAGAACCTGGCCGCCGACCTCGATCCGCTGCTGCGTCTGCCGGTTGACGCCCCTGTGGACCCGACACCGGCACAGCGCGAGGCGGTGGAGCGGATCGCCACCGGCGCGACCGCGCTGCCGCAGCGGCTGACTTCCGGGGAGCGCACCGCCGCGTTCTACCGGGGGCCGCTGACCGCCGCTCCCGCCCAGGAGCTGCCGGATCCGGTGGGTAGGGTGCGGCGGGAGACGGTGGACGAGGCCCTGGTCTACCTGGAGAAGTACGGCGTCTACGACACCGGATACGCCTCCGCTTTCGCTCTGGGGCGCGCGCTGGCCCTGGCCGATCCCGAATTCCGCACTCACCTACTGGCCTGGCGCAAAGCCGCCCGCGGTGCCGCCCGCCGGCTGCTGACGCACCCGGAACTCTCCGGCCGCGCCGTCACCGCGGATACCGCGTCCTTGCTCACCCGTGATCTGGCCCGCGACGCCTTCGACAAGCTCCTGACAGGCGACGGCGACGGCTCGCGGGGTGGGGGGTGCAAGCTGGCCCGCGCGCTGGCCGGGGCGGGCGCGGATGTGGCCGCGGGCCGCCGCCGTGCCCCCGCCCCGCGTACCTCTTCGGCGGGCGTGCTGACCGCCGGCTCGCTGCACACCGCACTGGCCCGTACCGAGGTCCGGCAGGTCATCGCGACCGCGACCGCGACCGAGCTGGATCCGGTCACCGCCTGGCTGGACCGCCTCGCGCTGCTGGAGATGATCCCCTTCGAGCATCTGGTCCCCGACGAGCGGATGTTGCCGGTCGAGAGCATCCGCTTCTTCTACGTCGACCCGGGCTGGGTGCAGGCGACAACCGACGGCGCGTTGAGCGTCGGGGTCGGCCACACTCTCGACGCCGACCTCAACGAACTCGCGCGCGGGGTGCGGCCGGCCCCCGCCTGCGGCGTGCTGCTCCACTCCGACCTGGTCGAGGGATGGCCCGACACCATCTACACCGCCTTCCGCGACAACCGCCCGGTCACGCCGGCACGCACCGCGCAGGTCGGCAGCCACGTGATGATGATGCTGTACCCGAAGGTGATCGACACCTTCACCGCCGCCGAGCCCCCGCAAGGGATCCACTTCGGCTTCGGTGACCTGGGCACCATCGAACTGCGCAAGATCACCAGGCCGGACATCGGCGCAAGTATGCGCGACTTCCCCGACGCCCCCGGGGACGACCGCTTCAGCCGTTTCCTGCGCCCCGGCGACCACGACGTCCTCAACATCGCCGGCACCGGGGACCCACTGCTGCCTGCCCTCGCCCAGGCGCACGACGTCGCGGCGCTGTCGTCGGCGCAGTTCGCCCTGCAAATGGTCAAAGCACCCCAGCTGCAGACCTTCGCCCGCCCCTGACCCCTCCCCGGCCCGTCCCGAAGGAAAGCAGACCTGATGTCCTCGCGCAGCAGCAACGCCCTGGTGGTCCCGGTCGAGGTGGCCGCCTTGGTGGTGAACGGCAACCCCCCACACAGCGACGGCACCTTCATCTACCAGCGCTGGCAGCCCAACTTCACCCTGCTCACCGACCACAACATGCCGCCCGAGCCGGCACCGTTCCCCGACGTCCCCTGGCCCGGCCAGGAAGAGCGCCGCGGGGTGTATGTGCACTGGCAGCTCCCCGAAGCCCTCACCCAAGGACGGCACGACACCGAGCGCGGGGTGGAGGACTTCCCTCTGGTCCCCAACCGGTGGCTCGTCGTGCGCCACCAGAGCGCCTCGAAGACGGTGCGGGCCTGGATCGTCGAAAGCGACCACCTGGGCATGGCCACCGGCACCATCTCCTACCTGGACCCGCACGCCGACGTGCCCACCGCCACGAAGATCGGCCGCCGCCACACCCTGACCACCAGCACCCCGTGGCGCGAACCCGGCGACGCGCCGGATCCGTACCTGACCGCCCTCGGGCCCGGCCTGCTGACCTTCTCGGTCTACCAGCCCTACAACGAGAACGTCTTCTCCCTCCACGACACCCTCGACGACGTCACCGGATCCGACCGGATCAGCTACCGAGTGATCGGCTGGTACACCGACGAAGGCAGCGACATCCTCGCCCGCCGCGACGGCCAGAGCCTGGCGGACCTCCTCGACGAACTGGAGTGGCTGGCTCCCGCCGCGCCCAGCAGCGCCGCCCGCACCCTGTACGCGGGCAGTGCGCTGGGCATCGACTGGCAGCCCGACGGCCCCCTCCCCCCGTCCGACATGCCCGACCCGGCCGAGGTGGCGGTGGCCATCGGCAACTCCACCGCCGAGGCCATGTCCGGGCTCGTCGACGAAGCCGACGGCCCCAGCTCCCTGACGGCGGACGAGTCCCGCCTGGTACGGGCGTTCGCGCTGGGCACGCTCGACCAGCTCGACCGCACCGACGGCGACGAGCTGACCGAGCAGGCCGCCCACCGCTCCGGCTTCGGCCCGGCACCGGCCGGCTACACCTGGCACCTGGCCGACCGCACCGACACCCCCGACAACACCGCCTCACTACCGGCAACGGAACGAGCCACGGTGCGGGCGGCCGAAGAGCAGGTCGTCGCCGACCTCAACCAGGCCCAGGCCGACCACGATGCCGCCGAGCAGGAACTGGCCACCGCCCAGCAGCGCCTGTACGTACTCTGGGCTCTCTCACGCGCGGAGAAACTCCCCCCGGACTTCGAAGACCGCATTGGCAACGAACTCGACCCCGCCCGCCCCGACGGCGCGGCCGGCCGCGTGACCGCCTTGATCCGGCGCGTGGCCGACCTGCGCGAGCTCATCCCCTGGGGCACCACGCCGGACAAACTGGAAACCGCCGCAGCCGAGTTCGCCGCCGACAAGGGCCTGCGCACCTCCCGCATCCTCAAGCGCGCCCCCAAAGCACCCTACGAGCACCCCGCCGATCCCGTCCTGCTCCTGCAGGGCGCGCACCTGCACGCACCCATGACCCGCGGCACGTTCCTGCCGTGCCGCACTCCCGACCGGCTCATCACCAAGATCGGCTCCCTGACCGCGGCCTCGGTCACCACCCAGGTCGCCCAGGTCAACACCGCCAATCTGCCCGGCGAAACCAGCGCGCTGCTGTCGGAGTTCTTCCTCCTCGACCACGCCCTCGATACGGGGCTGGATCTGTCCACCGCCGAGGGTGCGCTGCCGGAGTACGGCACCGAGCCGTGGAACCAGCCCTGGCAGCCGCTGTTCCTGCAGTGGGCCGTCGACTACACCGCCATCCCCTACCGCGACCAGTCCGGCACCCACTGGACGTTCAAGAACAACCGCTACCACTGGAACGGCACCGGACAGACCTCGGACGCCTTCGTCATCGCCGGACGCCAGATCCTGGCCCCCACCGCCGGACACGACCTGGACGGCAAACTCGCCGCCCACGCCGCCGGCCGCACCGACCTGCCCGACCTGGCCGGCCTGCGCGAAGAAGTCCGCACCCTCGACATGCTCTCCCAGCGCCTCGACGGCTTCTCCGCCTACCTCGACCAACGCGACCCTCGCGCCGCTTTCACCCCCACCGGGGCTATCGCCGGCCTCATCGGCAACCACGACCAGTACGCACCCCACCCCGGCACCGTCAAAGCCGCCTGGCCCGGCCGCCCCCCGGAGGTCACCTCCTCCCCCTTCTTCGAACTGCGCACCGGCCAGCTCGCCTTCACCCAGCTCATGCTCGTCGACCGGTTCGGCCGCGCCGTCAACCTCTTCGACAACCCCCGCCACTTCCAGTACCAGCGTCCGCTGACGATGGTGCCCGAGCATCCGGTCGAATCCTCCGACACCCACCGGTTCGTCGAACTCTCCCCCCGCCTGCTGCAACCCGCGCGCCTCAGCTTCGACTTCCTCGACGCCACCGCGGACGAGGAAACCGAGCTGACCCCCGGCACCAACCCGGTGTGCGCGTGGATCCTGCCCAACCGCCTCGACAAAACCCTCGCCGTCTACGACCCGGCCGGCCACCCCTGGGGCGAACTACGCACCATCATGCGCCCCGACAACACCAAAGCCGTCCACTTCGAACCCCTGCCCGGATCCCCCATCACCACCCTGGCCGAACTCGCCCAAGCCTCCCCGCACACCCACCACCTGCTGGCCGCCATCGCTGACCCCGACCACAGCCCCGCGGTCTTCGACGCGGTCCGCGCCACCATCGACGACGCGCTCGCCACCATCGACCCCGACGGCCCCGACGACCAAAACCTCGGCTTCCTCCTCGGCCGCCCCCTCGCCCTCGTCCGCGCCCGCCTCGACCTCCAACTGTGCGGCCCGGCCCGCACCTCCCTCGGCTGGAACGAAGTCCTCGACCCCCACGAGCACCCCGCACAACTCCCACCCTGGGAATGGATCATCAAACTCGGCCAGCCCGCCAACACCCAGGACGGCCTCGTCGCCTACGTCCACAACGGCGACTACACCCACCTGGAAACCATCACCGACCCCGCCGGCGACCACGGCGGCTACCTGCGGCCCATCGGCAACGGCGAACGCCTCAAGCTGGCCTTCGAGGGCACCAGCACCGCCACCGTCACCCTCCTGCTCGACCCCCGAGCCCCGGTGCACGCCACCACCGACATCCTCCCCGTCTCCTCCGTGCACGTCCCCGCCCGCTACACCGCCGACGCGCTCGCCCGCATGGCCGTCTGCTTCCGCACCGGCCCCCTCCTCGCCCCCGTCACCGCCGCCCCGTACGCCGCGGTCATGCCCCGGCCCGCCACCGCCACCGGCACCTGGAGCTGGACCGAACCCACCAACACCACCGGGAACTGGCGCACCCTGCCCGTCACCGTCCCTGACCCCGCCGACCTGCCGCTCGGCGCCCCGGAAATCCGCTCCGGCTACCTCGTCCTGCACGACGCCGCCGACAACACCCGCTGACCCCCACCAGAAAGGGCCCCGCACCATGGGCATCGTCACCCAGACCATCGCCGCGCATCCAGGGACGGACGCCGACTTCGGCAGCCAGCTCCAGTACTCCCTCACCAGCGTCCCCGACCCCCTGACCGTCAGTCCGGCCGACTCCGTCGAAACCCGCAACCTGATCATCGTCGGCAGCCGGATCTCACCGAAGCCCATCGAGACCAACGAAATCTCCGTCTACGTGCCCATCGGCACCGAAGCCTGGCAACTCGCCCTCGACCTCACCGGCCTGCAACCCACCACCAACCTCACCAAATGGGATGCCACCGTCGACCCCGGAGGCGAACGCATCCTGTTCAAACCCAACACCGGCCACGCCACCATCACTGAACAGGGCCTCACGCTCCAACTCAACAAACTCCGCATTAACCACCAGGTCGGCACCGCCCCCATCAACATCGAACTCAAATGGCGTGAGCCCGGAACCAGTAACTGGGAAACCGAAACACAAACCCTGTCCATCGGTAAATTCCCCGCCGGGTTCTACCTGCGCAAGCTCAAACCCGACTCCGCCTACATCGAAAACGGTGACTCCGTCACCCTCGAATGGGACGCCTCCGAAGGAGCCACCTACCACCTGCTGTATGAAAACATCGAAATCGACGTCACCGACTACAGCACCTTCCCCGTCCACGACATCCGCCGCAACACCATGTTCTACCTCCGCGGTCGCGTCCAACAAGGAACCGCAACCGCCGAACGCACCATCAACACCTACGTCACCGTCAACCGCCCCGACCTGGAAATCCGGAACCTCGCCGTGCACGGCGAACTCGTGATGCCCCGCATTCTGCGAACCGCCAGCACGGATTTCGGCGTCGCCGACGACCACACCCCGGACCTCATGCTCGACGGAAACCTCGAGACCTACTACCTCAGCGCGGCACGCCCCGATAACTTGAAATCTGTAGTTTTCGATCTCGGTGCCGAACAACCGATCGAAGAAGTGGACATCTACTTCGGCACGCCCGACGGTGACCACTCCACTCCCGGAACCACTCATCTGAACTCTTCCCTGGACGGCGAACGGTGGGATTCCGTAACACCGTTCAGTCACGCCGGAGCGGAAGTGCACTACACACGCCATCCGACCATGCCGCTGCGCGCACGCTATCTTCAACTCCGTTTCTACTCTGTAAGTTTGGAGCGTGTCGCCATCCGGTCCTTCGAGGTCCGGCCCAAACCGGAGGCCATGCGGATCACCCCCGCATCCGCCGTCATCAACGTACCCCTGACCACGAACGGTGGTGTCACCGCGAGCACCGTCCCATGGGATCAAATCACCGGCGTGTAGCAGTAGATCTTGAGCAGGTCCTTCGGGATTGAGCCCGCCCGCGGTGGAAGAGGAGAAACAGAAACCGTGCTCCAACCAGACCGCGAAGGCGGAGCACAGGGCCGGATGCATTGAACGGACGCCCGACGGCAGTGGCGCAGTTGACTCATTGGGGCGAGGTCCAGCCACGCCAGGTCGGCTGAGTCGACGAACAGCAAGACGCCTTGGACGGGATTCAACGGCGCCGAACATACTCGCTCTGCTAACGTCGTCGGCCAAGCGGCAACACGGGCCAACCGTCCGCAGAACCGATGCGCGCCGCGGTGCCGGATGTTGCGGGCTCCGACCGCGGCCAGGGCCTCGCGCAGCCAGAGAGCCGGGCCGCGGCCGCGGAGCGCCGAGCGCGATGAGCTGGGCTGCGGCGTATTCACAGCCCTGCTCCTGGCGGCGGATCTTCTGCGCCGTCCGGTCGGAAGCGCGCGAGTCCGCAGAATCTGAGACACCCGGGGCCGTGAACCGGATCGCAGTCGTCGTTTCGGCGCCGGGTACGTGTGCGGGTTCCCGGCTCGGCCATGGCCCGATTGGGAGTTGCGCGATCGAAACGCTGAGCGGCGGCACCCGCCGGTGCCGCCGCTCGAACGCAGTTGACTACTACAGACCGAAGGCGCCGCCCTCGATGAGGATGAGCAGGCCGATCGCGATCAGGACCAGGGGGAGCAGGACGTGGCCCCAGCGGGCGAGCACCTTCGCGATGACCGGGCGGGTGGCGAAGAACCGGCCTGCGAAGCACCACACGGCCACCAGGACGAGGAACACCACGGCGTACACGCTCATCCCGCCGATGCCGGCGGTGGCGAAGACGGGCACATAGACGCCGATGTTGTCGCCGCCGTTGGCGAAGGTGACCGCGGCGACCTCCAGCGGGCTCGGTCCGCCCTCCTTGGCCTGTGTCTCCTCCTCGTCCCCGTCGCCGTTCCGGTGGTTCTTCCACGCCTGCCAGGCGGCCTTGAGGCCCAGCGCGAGCGGCAGCAGACCGAGGTAGGGGATGGCGGATCGGGCAGGAAGGTGGCGCCGAATGCGGCGGCCACGGCCACGGCGAGGATCGCGGCGAAGCCCAGGTACTGGCCGAGCACGATGCGGCGGGTGGAGCCGCGGTGGCCGGCGCCCTGGGAGAAGAACAGTGCCAGGATCAGGATGTCGTCGATGTTGGTGACGGCGAACAGCCCGGCTGCCTGCCCGATGATGCCCAGGTTCACGAGTGGGCGCTCTCCTCCAGAGTGGGTGTCCCCGTGACGCTACTGGTAGTCCGCAGCGGCCCTCCACGGGGGCGAGGCTCAGTGATCGCCCGGTCATGTCACCGGGGCAGTTTGGCGGTTCGTTCGGGGTGGGCGGCGGTGACGTAGCGCATGGCGGTCTGCTCGGTGATGCCGAACAGGCGCATCAGTCTGAGCGGGTCGGCGCTTTCGGCTGCTGCGTTGAGGATGCGGTCTTGTCTCAGGCCGCTCAGTGTCAGCCCGCGGGGAAGGGCTCCGCTCAGGGTGCCGATGCTGACGGCCGGGTGGTCGGGGTCGACCGCGCTCTTCTGGCTGACTAGGAGGTGGGGGTTGGACGACGCGTGGGCGCGGTGACGGGAATGTCCGGCATGCGGACAGGTGTCGCAACTCTGCGATCGTCTGGCATAGTTCGCAACAGGTCACGAGCGACAGCGAATCGGCCCCGGCCCGCTGTCCGGCAACCCTCCGTCCGTGGCGGGGTGCCCCGGGTGAAGACCAGGCCGCAGGCAGCGAGGTCTGTGGCAAGCGCGGGCCCCTGCCAGTCTGGGGTCCTGGTCTTTCAAGGAGTGTTTCTCGTAAGCAAGCGAGCGCGATAGGGCGCCAAGCGCACCCTTTCACGCTGTCAGGCGCGGTTCCGCCTTGCTGCGGCGCGCGCATGATCTCGCCTGCCTGTCACGAGAGTTCTCCATGCCTGTCTCGACCGCTGTCGCCGTCCAGACCGAAGCAGGGCCCATCACAGGCTGAAGCAACGGGAGTGCGCGGCGTCTCAAGCCTAGTACTCCAGCCGTAGATCGTGATCTTGTGAGTGGGGGCGCCGCTGATATGGCGCGGCCACCATTGACCATCTCGACGAGACCGGCCGCGCCATCGGCGGCGTCCATCCCTCTCTGCCTACTTGAGTCCACCGAGACGAAGGGCATCCTCGATCTCGCTGAGCTTCGCGGACGGCAGGACGCCCGCCTGCCCGGTCAGGTCTTCCCTGGCCAGGGTGACCAGCCAAGTGCAAGGGATGAGGTCGGGACGTGGAAGTGCGACTCTCAGGACGCCTTCGAGAGGCAGTCCTTCGGGGGCACCTACTGCCACCTCAACGGCCACGCCGCTGAGATCGGTGCCCGCGGGAGCGACGACCTGCATCGCCAAGAAACCGGACGCCTCTTCTCCCGACAGCAGTACGACTGCCCGCTGCTCGTTGAAATCTGCCCACCAGACTTCGCCACGTCGCATATGTCCTCCTGATACGGGACGGTGCGCCTGCGTCGCCCCTTCGACCGCCGCCTACTCCAGGCACAGATCGTAATGTTGGCTGGTCAGGGCCGACGATAAGACGGCTGCGGCCACCGTTGATCATCGTGAGTTGTGTGGACTGACGAAGAGACGGTGGCCGCAGGTCACAGCATAGAACCCGCCCGTTGGCGGGACGCGTTCGAGGGTCTGATGGGCCGGATCGCGGGGCGCTTCGCGCGGGTCGAACCCCGGCGCAGGGCGGCGCGGTTGGTGCTCGGTCTATTGGCCGACCTGCCACGCAAGAACTGCTGGACAATCGCGGAGTGGGCCGGCGAGACCACTCCGGACGGTATGCAGCACCTGTTGGGCCGGGCCAAGTGGGATGCCGATGCGGTACGCGATGACGTACGGGAGTACGTGGTGGAGCATCTGCACGACGACCGGGCGGTACTGGTGGTCGACGAGACCGGGGACGTGAAGAAGGGCACCAGCACGGTCGGGGTACAGCGCCAGTACACCGGCACCGCTGGCAGGATTGAGAACTCCCAAGTCGCTGTCTATCTGGTCTACGCAGGTCAGCGCGGCCACACCGCCGTGGACCGGGAACTCTACGTTCCGCGCTCCTGGACCTTGGACCCCGACCGCTGCCGGGCTGCGGGCCTGGACGAGGACATCGTCTTCGCGACCAAGCCGGAGCTGGCCACTCGTATGGTCGCCCGGTTCCTGGACGCCGGCCATCAGGCTGCCTGGGTGGCGGGGGACGAGGTCTACGGCGGCAACCCGAAGCTGCGAACCGCACTGGAGGAACGCGGCACCGGCTACGTCCTTGCGGTGGCCTGCTCGCACGAAGTCACCACCGGTGCGGGGAAGTTCCGTGCGGACATCTTGTCCAAGAAGGTGCCCAAGCGGGCCTGGCAGAAGCTATCGGCAGGGGCCGGGGCCAAGGGGCACCGCTTCTACAACTGGGCAGTCATCGACCTCGCCGACCCCCGCCCCGGGAGTCGTCAGCTGCTGATCCGCCGTAACCGCAGCACCGGTGAACTCGCCTACTACCGCTGCTACTCGCCCGCGTCCGTGCCGTTGGCCGTGCTGGTCAGAGTCGCTGGATCAAGATGGCGGGTGGAGGAGTTCTTCCAATCCGGAAAGGGCCTGGCCGCACTCGACGAGCACCAGGTTCGCCGCTATACCTCCTGGTCCCGCTGGGTCACCCTCGCCATGCTCGCTCACGCCTTCCTCGCCGTCGTCCGCGCCGACGAACACGCCCGCCATCCCGCCCCGGACGAGCTGATCCCGCTCACCTGCAACGAGATCCAGCGACTGTTCACGACGCTGATCGTCCGGCTCGTGCACGATGCAGCCCACCGGCTCCGCTGGTCCGCCTGGCGCCGCCGCCACCAGGCCCGAGCCCAGGTCAGCCATTACCGCCGACAAGCCGCGAATCAGACATGAAGATCACGATCTACGGCTGGAGTACTAGTACTCCAGCAGCACTTTGACGTTTTCCCTGTTCAGGGTCGGTCTGGGTGAGTGTAGAGGGCTGATGGCCGGCCTGTGTTCTCTTTCCCGGGCCGCCCCTCGATCGTGTGCAGCCGCCGCTGATAGTGACAGCGGTCCGGGCAGCCTCCCGGCGTGATCGACGAGCGTGCAGTTGAGATCTGGAACGACGAACTCGAGGAACTGTTCCTGCGTACCGGCCACCGCTTCAGGCGTGTCGAGCCGCGTCGCCGGATGCGTGACTACATCCGTGGACTACTGGGCCCGGTCGGCCGCAAAAACGGCTGGCAGCTGGCCGAATACGCCGGACACCGCACACCCGACCGCCTCCAGCGGCTCCTCAACGGCGCCCGCTGGGACGCCGATGAGCTCCGCGACGACCTCCAGCACTACGTAGCCGAGCGGCTCGGCGAGCCCGACGGGATCCTCATCCTCGACGACACCGGCTTCCTCAAGAAAGGCACCACCTCGGCCGGCGTCCAGCGCCAGTACTCCGGCACCGCCGGCCGCACCGAAAACTGCCAGATCGGCGTGTTCGCCGCCTACGCCACCACACACGGACGCGCCCTGGTGGACCGGGAGTTGTACCTGCCCAAGACCTGGACCGACGACCGCGACCGCTGCCGCGCCGCTCACATCCCCAACGAGCGGACTTTCGCCACCAAACCCGACCTGGCCAAGGCCATGGTGCTGCGGGCGATCGCCTCACCGCTGCCGATCGCCTGGGTGACCGCGGACGCCGCCTACGGCCAGGAATGGCGGCTGCGCCACATGCTGGAGGAGACCAGCCTGGGGTATGTACTCGCGGTTCCCAAGTCCCAGCAGGTGCCCCACTTCGGACGCATCGACCACCTCTTCTCCCAAGCACCCGACGAAGCGTGGGAGAGACGTTCGTGCGGTGACGGGGCCAAGGGCCCGCGCGTCTACCACTGGGCCGCCCTGCAGATCACGCCCATCGAGGACTTCGACGACGAGATGCCCACCCACCAGCGGTGGGCACTGGCCCGCCGCAGCATCAACAAGCCCGAAGAGATCGCCTACTACCTCGCCTACGCACCGCTCGGCACCACCATCGAGCACTTGGTCCGCGTCGCCGGGACGCGCTGGGCCATCGAGGAAGCCTTCCAGGCCGCGAAGAACGAATGCGGCCTCGACCAGTACGAAGTCCGCCGCTACACCGGCTGGATGCGGCACATCACCCTGGCCATGCTGGCGCATGCCTTCCTGGCCGTCATGGCCGTCGACGCCGCGGCAAAAGGGGCAGCAGAAACGGTTCCTGCCTCGCGCCCCTCACCGTGGCAGAAATTCGGCGGCTCCTGGCAACTGGCCACTCATCCATCGCCGTTCACCAGCCCCTCATCAGCGCACGCGCGTTGAGGTGGTCACACTGGCGCAGACGACGCCAAGCCGTCGCCCGCCGCTGTCACTATCAGCGGCGGCTGCACACGATCGAGGGGCGGCCCGGGAAAGAGAACACAGGCCGGCCATCAGCCCTCTACACTCACCCAGACCGACCCTGAACAGGGAAAACGTCAAAGTGCTGCTGGAGTACTAGATGCAGGCAGACCCGGCACCCTTCTCCTGCATCACACGTGTAGTAGGACGAAGCCCGGCACTCTTGTGGTGGGGCGGGCCCTGACCCCAAAAGGGCCTCCTTAAGTGATTTACCTGCACTTCTCTGCCGAAAATGCTGTCGTTGTCCTTCTCAGCTGCCTTGCTGGGATCCTCGTGTACCGGCATAGCCGTGATAGTCATGCCGGCGGGTCACCCAAGGGTGATTTGGCAACAGCAATCGCAGCTGTGGCGGTCACCGTCCTGATTCTGAGCTTTCTCTTTGGGATGGGGGACGGATCGAAGTCAACTGACGAAGTCCCGCGGCCTGCCGCATCGGAAGCGGGGCGATAGACGCCATCGGGTTCTCCAGTTTGGCAACTGGTCGACGTGGTCCAGGGCTCCTTCGTTGGACCACGTCGCTGGTCTCCGCTCTGCTGATCACTGTGGCGTGAGTGGGGACCGTGGATGAGGAAGTCCCAGGTTAACGGTGCCGGCCCGCCGGAAGCGGCGGGTCGGCTCCCGTTTGCTGCGGAGGAAGGTCAGGGTCAAGCCGGCCGGCCGCGTCCAGCACCAGCCATGGCAACGACGGTGCGGTCTCCGTGACCACCGTCCCGATCCCTGGCAGCCGTACCTGTCCGTCGATCAAATCTCGATGAAGGGAAGGAGAATCCTGCATGCTCGCATGACTATTGATCCGAAACGGTAGGGGTTCCGGGGCGTTGACCCCTGCGTGAGTGAACTGGTGGAGGATGCACGGCAGTTGTCGCCGTCGGCGCAGGAGGCCCTTCGGCTGCGGGCGGTGGCCGCCTTGGTGGCGGGCCGAACCCGCGAGGACGTCGCAGTGGTGTTCCAGGTCTCGCTCAAGGCGGTGGACAACTGGTGGGGGAAGTGGCTGGCGGGCGGGCGCGAGGCGTTGGTGGCCCGGCCGCGCGGACGCCGGGTCGGCGAACATCAGGTTCTCGATGCGGTCGAGCAGCAGGCGATCCGGCAGGCCGTGCTGGATCATCGTCCCTGCGATCTGGGGCTGGCTGGGCAGCTGTGGACCCGCGCCGGGGTTGGGAATCTGATCGCGAAGCTGTACCGGGTGCGGCTGACCGAGCAGGGCGTGGGCAATTACCTGCGCCGGTGGGGGCTGTCGTTCCGGCGTCCGGATAAGCGGGCCGTGGAGCAGGACGAGGAAGCGGTCGGCGTCTGGCAAGAGGAGACCTGGCCGGCGATCCGGGCCAGAGCGAAGGCCGAGGGAGGTGAGGTGCTCTTCGCCGACCAGGTCGGCATCCGCTCTGGCCAGGTCACCGGCCGCACCTGGGGTGCCAAAGGGTGCACCCCGTTCGTCCGCCGCACGGGCAACCGGTTCTCAGTCAATGCGATGTCCGCGATCAGCACGAAGGGCCGGATGCACTTCATGGTGTTCCCCGAGACCTTCGACGCCGATGTTATGTGCCGCTTCCTGGACCGGATCGCGGGCCACTTTGACCGTAAGGTGCACCTCGTCGTGGACGGCCACTCCGCGCACCGTTCCCGCAAGGTCCGCGCCTGGCTGGCCGATCACCCGGACCGCATCGAACTGCACCTCCTGCCGTCGTACTCGCCGGAGCTGAACCCTGACGAGCTGGTCAACGCCGACCTCAAACGGAGCCTTCCGATGCACAGCCGGGCCCGCGACCAGGCCCAACTCGCCGCCGAGACCCGCAGGTTCTTCCACCGCCGCCAACGCCAGCCACACATCGTCCGCGGCTACTTCGGCGGCCCGCACGTCCGCTACATCCTCGAAGAGAACTGTGACTGAGCGCTTCAGTTGGCCACTGTGAGCGTCACAGTTGGCCGGGGGGAACAGCGACCGATTCGGGTAGCTGATGGTGGTTCGATTCGGTCTGCCGCAGGGCTCGGGAGCCTGACCGGTCCCGGTTCAACCCCAGCGGTCTGCGCTTCGTCACGTAGCGGACAGGCTCCATGCTCCGGCCGAGCGCACCTGGTAGTAGCCGCGGCCCGGCCACTTGAACGTATGCTCCCCGGCGCGACCCTCGGTCACCGTCACCCAGTAGGCGAGGCGGTCGTCCAGCGCCTCCAACTGGATCAGGCTCGGCCCCGCGTAGTGCAGGACGCCCGGGCCCGGTTCCCCGCGGTAGTGCACGACATCCGATCCGGTCCCGTTGATCTCGTCGTGGAAGCGCGGGACTTCTCGCAGCGGGGCCGCAGTTGCCGTCCACGCCTCCCGCTCGCCGGCGGCAAACACGCGGAAGGCGATTGCCTTGTTCCCTTCCGGCAGCGGAATCCGGGCGGTGATGGGAGTGCCGTCGCCGGACAGCCGGTACAGGCGTGAGGAACGCCCCTTCCTGCCGCCCTCGAACCGTAGGTGGACCCGTGCATGCCCATTGGTCGAGAAGACCATCACGGCCGGGCGGTACGACGGCATTTTCAGCTGATGGGTCTGCTCGCCGCTGCTTCCCTTCCCGCTGACCTGCGGCTGGGGGACACGCGTCGGCGTCGTTGGGCGAGGCTTGGCCTCGCGTGGCTGTGTGCGGACTCTGCTGCCTGGTCCCGGCTGTCTCGGAGTACTGGGGCTCGGGTTCTTGGCCAGGCGGACCGCGTCCGCTGCGCATACGGCAATGTGGCGGGCGGCACCCTCGGGAGGCGCCCAACTGACCTTCCGGGCGGCCCGACCGTGCCGGGCGTCGAAAAAGCACAGCGGCATGTGATCCGGCAGAGGTCGGCCGGCGATCAGGGCATCCAGACAAGCCAGCGCGTGCCTGCCCTCGTCCAGCGTGCGCAGGACATCGAGTGTGTCCGCCCGCATCCGATCGCTGGCGATGTCCCGCTTTGCCTGGTCGTATGCGTCGAGAGCACGCGCCAGCTCGGCCCGCATCTCATCGGTGGCGCCGGACTGGCCGGGGCTGAAGGAATGGACGTCCAGAGCCTCACCGAAGGCTGTGATCTCGGCCTCGATCTCGGAGAGCGCCGACTCGTCGCGTCCGCGCCATGGCCACAATCGGCGGAGCCCCCCGCCCACCCCTCTACGCATGGTCGCAATCATGCCGCACGGCCCGGCAGGCACGTCCTGGGTTCGGGGCTGAGCACGGAGCGGCAAGCTGAAGCATTCAATGGCTAACTGAGGCACTCAGTCACAAGAACTCTTTGAGTTTCTGATCAATAGGAATCGCGGCCCCCGGATCGAGCGGGTCCCCAAGTTGGTGCAGTTAACAGACCATTTGCGGGTGCTGGCCTGCTGGGGCACCGTGCCGACGGACTCCAGGTCGTCCCACAGCGTCCACGGCCCGCGGGCGAAGAGACGCTCGGGGTGGCGCGAGTCGTCCAGGACCGTGAAGCCGTCGGCCTTCAGCTGCCCGTTGCGAGCCAGCTGGACGAAGCGCACGCCGTGCTCGCGCAGCAGCGGCAGCATGAACTCCTCGACCAGCAGCCGGGTCTCGGGCCACTCGCTGCCGGTGGCCATGTAGAGGACGGCGGTGCGCTCCAGGTCGATCCCGTGCGTGGCGGGGTCGGTGAGCATCCGCGCGAGGTAGGCGGTGGAGTCGGCGCCGAGACCCCAGTTGATGACGGTGTCCAGATCGTCGGTGGTGCTGAGGCCGGGCAGCGACGGCGTATACGTGGTACGGGGCATGGCGGCCCGTCACTCCTTCTGGGACTGGCCCGTGCCCGGCGGTGAACGGCCGGGCACGGGGCGGTTGGGGATGTCAGAGCAGGGCGAGAGTTTGCGCGGGGTCCGGGACCAGGAGGGCGCGCTGCTCGGCGAGCAGCCTGGCGCTGCCGTCCGCGCGCACGTCCTCGGTGGCGGGCGGTGCGAGCAGGGGCCGGCTCAGGTCGGCGGCGACCTCGGCGGTGTGCATCGCCGCCTCGGCGTGGTCCAGGGCCTCGATGAGGATCACCGCGCGCACGAGCGCGGCGAGCAGGCTGGCACTGGCCCTGAGCGTCGCTCCGCTGGCCTCGGTGCCGGGCCGGTAGAGGCTGACCACCGCGCCGCCGGTCGCGGGGACGGAGCTCAGCAGCTGGGCGTGGTCGTGCGGGTGGGCGTGGTCCAGGCCGCGCGGCAGGACGGCGAGCGTCGCCCGTCCGGCCAGGGCGGCGGCCCGGTGGGCGGCCGAGTCGACGCCGTACGCGAGTGTCGCGGTGACCGTGTGACCGGCCTCGGCGACGGCGGTAGCGAAGGCCCGCGCACGGGTGATGGCCAGCTCGGTCGCGTTGCGGTTGCCGGTCACCGCGACGGCGCTGGCGGTGAGCTGCGGCAGTCGGTCGCTCCTGGTCCGGCAGGACCAACTCGCACACCCCCACGACCTACGACCCCTGCCGCGGCTCAAGGAGTACGCGCCCGCACCTGTGCGGGCGCTCGTCGCCGACTACGAGGCCCGGACGGCCGAGCCGGGCTTCCGGCTCACCTTCGGCGGACCCGAATACGACGCGGCCGTGCACGCCGTCGCCGACCGCCTCGCCGGGCAGCCGGCCTTCCAGGCTCCCGACGAGCCGCCGATCCGTACAGGGCCGATCGTCGTCACCCTGTACGCGGGCGGCGGCCCGCGGCCCCGAACCCGACCCGCTGTCCGACCCCGCCAAGGTCCGCACGGCCCGCGCGGGCCTGTGTGACGAAGCCTGGCCCGAACTCCGTGCGGCGCTGCGGCTGTGGCGCCCGGTGTGCGAGGACCATATTGCCCCGATATCTCTGTTCACCGACCCGGTCCTGGCCCAGCTGATCACATCGGACCGCGGCCGCGAGATCCTGGCCACGCCCCGAGGCACGGGACCCGGCGTCCAGTAGCCTGGAAGTTCCGGCCGCCAGGGACAGCAACACCGTACGGGGGAAGGCCATGACCGAGGAAAGCGACGGCGTCGTGATGTACTGGCGTCCCGGCTGCGTGTTCTGTATGAACTTGCGGCTGAACCTGCTCTTCACACGCCTGCGCTACACCAAGCGGAACATCTGGCGGGACGAGGACGCAGCGGCGTTCGTCCGCTCCGTCGCGGACGGGAACGAGACGGTGCCCACCGTCACCATTGCCGGGCACGCCATGGTCAACCCGTCGAAGCGACAACTGCTGGACGCGGTCCGCGCGTACGCGCCGCACTTGCTGGCGTCCTGACCTGGTACTGCGAGCAGAGGGCCGGGGCCGACGGCCTCTGGACGGCCCGGAGCCATGCGCGCAGCGCAGCCTCCAGTACTCCTCGGTCTCGACGAAACCGGCATCCGCGTCGTTGTTCGTACCGAAGGCGTCCGCAGCGGCTGCGGGGTCGAACCCGGGCGGGGGCGGCGCGACCGAGACAGGCCTGACCAGCCCGTCGGGCTCTGATCGAGGCGCTGTATCAGGCAATCTCAGGCTGGTCAGCCAGGTACGCCGAGCGCTCACTCTGAGTCAGGGACCTGTGGACTGCCTGGTCGATCTTCCTCATGGCAGAGAGAGGATCAGACAGAGAGACATCCCACAGCCGGACCTTTTCATCGACTCCGCCGCTGGCCAGGGTGCGGCCGTCCGGGCTGAACGCCACCGAGTCGACGGTGTCGGTGTGTCCGTTCAGGGTGTTGAGCAGCCCGCTGGTGGCTATGTTCCACAGCCGGACTGTTCTGTCGTCCCCGCCGCTGGCCAGGGTGCGGCCGTCCGGGCTGAACGCCACCGACGCGACGCCGTCGGTGTGTCCGTTCAGGGTGGCGCGCAGCTTGCCCGTCGCCACATCCCACAGCCGGACCTTTTCATCGACTCCGCCGCTGGCCAGGGTGCGGCCGCCCGGGCTGAACGCCACCGACTCCGCGCCGCCAACGTGCGCTTTGAAGCTGGCGCGCAGTTTGCCGGTCGTGGTGTCCCACAGCCGGAACTTCCCATCGTCCCCGGCGCCGGCCAGGGTGTGACTGTCCGGGCTGAACGCCACCGACTTGGTGAACCAGTTGTCCCTGTGCCCGCTCAGGGTGCTGCGCAGCTTGCCCGTCACCACATCCCACAGCAGGACCGAGCCATCATCTCCGCTGCTGGCCAGGGTGCGGCCATCCGGACTGAACGCCACCGACTCCACAGTGTCCTCCGCGGTGTCGGTGGCGTTCAGGGTGGTGCGCAGCTTGCCCGTCGCCGTATCCCACAGCCAGACCGCACCGTCGTAGTCGGCTACGCCGCTGGCCGCCAGGATGCGGCCGTCCGGACTGAACGCCACCGACGCGACGCCGTCGGTGGCGTTCAGGGTGGCGCGCAGCTTGCCCGTCGCCGCATCCCACAGCCGGACCTTTTCATCGACTCCGCCGCCGGCCAGGGTGCGGCCGTCCGGGCTGAACGCCACCTGCGCCACGCCACCGGGGGCGTTCAAGGTGGCTTGCGGACTACCAGCTGCCGTGTCCCACAGTCGCACCGTGTTGTCGGCTCCGGCGCTGGCCAGGGTGTGGCCGTCCGGGCTGAACGCCACCGACGCGACGATGCCGGTGTGTCCGTTCAGGGTGCTGTGCAGCTTGCCCGTCGCCGCATCCCACAGCCGGACCTTTTCATCGGCTCCGGCGCTGGCCAGGGTGTGGCCGTCCGGGCTGAACGCCACCGACGCGACGCCGTCGGTCTGTCCGTTCAGGGTGGTGCGCAGCTTGCCCGTCGCCACATCCCACAGCAGGATCTTCCCATCGACCCTGCCGCTGGCCAGGGTGTGGCCGTCCGGGCTGAACGCCACCGACTCCACGCTGCTGAGGGTCTTCAGGGTGGTGCGCAGCTTGCCCGTCGCCGCATCCCACAGCAGGATCTTCCCATCGGACATCTGGTCCTTTCCACCGGACTCGCTGCTGGCCAGGGTGTGGCCGTCCGGGCTGAACGCCACCGACGCGACGCCGTCGGTCTGTCCGTTCAGGGTGGTGCGCAGCTTGCCCGTCGCCACATCCCACAGCAGGATCTTCCCATCGACCCTGCCGCTGGCCAGGGTGTGGCCGTCCGGGCTGAACGCCACCGACTCCACGCTGCTGAGGGTCTTCATGGTGGTGCGCAGCTTGCCCGTCGCCGCATCCCACAGCCGGACCTCCCCATCGAACGGCTGGTCCTTTCCCTCGGACTCGCTGCTGGCCAGGGTGTGGCCGTCCGGGCTGAACGCCACCGACTCCACGCTGCCGAGGGTCTTCATGGTGGTACGCAGCTTGCCCGTCGCCACATCCCACAGCCGGACCTCGTCGTCTCCGCCGGTGGCCAGGGTGTGGCCGTCCGGGCTGAACGCCACCGACGTCACACCATCGGTGTGCACGGTCAGGCGGTGCTGGAGTGGGAGAGCCGCGGCAGCGAAGAGGCTGGCGATGGCCTCCTTCGTCGGACTGGTCCGGTACGCCTGGACCGCCAGGAGAGACGCCAGGTCAGGGTTGGCCCCGATGAGACCGTCGGACTCTGCGGCGAGTTGGCGGGAAACGGCCATCCGCTGTGCGGTGAGCGCCTGGTGCCGCTGCTGCTCGCTGACCCGGTATTGCTGCCACGCGATCAGTCCCGCGGTGAGGGCGAGCACGAGCAGGATCGACAAGGCCAGAGTGAACTGGCGCAGGCGCCGGGTAGTGCGGCCGGCTGCTTCTTCTTCGCGGCGGCGGGCCGTGGTGCTGAAGACGAGGAACTCCCGTTCCAGAGCCGTGAGGTCGCTCTCGACGTCTGTGCGGAGGAAGGTGTCTTCGGCTGCGGTGAGCCGGGTACCGCGATACAACGCGCCCGGGTCACGGTCGAGGTTGTCCCACGTCCGTGCGGCTTCGGTGAGCTGACGGTGAAGACGCAGGCGGTCGCGTGCCTCGTTGATCCATGCCTGTAGCCGGGGCCACGCGGCGATCAGAGCTTCGTGGGCCAGGTCGACGGTGTCCTGCTCCAGGGTAAGCAGGCGGGCGAGGGCGAGGTGTTCGAGGACCTTGGCCGTGCCGTTGGGGTCACCGAAGTCGAGCTCCGTGCGAGGAGCGGGCCGTCGGGTGTCGGGAGTTCCCTCGCCCGGGGTGATCAGGCGCAGCATGATGCGGCGCACGAGGTCAGCCTGGGCCGGGGTGAGCTGGGTGTGGACGTCTTCGGCGGTGCGAGCGATGGCGCCGTGGATGCCGCCGACGGCGTCGTAGGCGGCTTTGCCCAGGGTCCGGCCCTTGCGGCGGTGCCAGGTCTCCAGCAGTGCGTGGGACATCAGCGGCAGTCCTCCGGGCTCGCCGGTGACCTCCTCCACGATTCTGGCGGTCAGTGCCTGCTCGACGATCAGGCCGCTCGCCATGGCCGGTTTCACGATCGCTTCGCGTAGTTCCGCAGGGTTCATCGGGCCGACGAGCAGGCTGGTGGTGCCCAGGGCCTGGGCCAGGGCGTCGTGTTCGGCGCAGCGCCCGTAGAAGTCGGCCCGTACCGCCAGGACCACCCGTAACCGGCTGCCGGGTTGGAGGGCGGTGAGCGCGAGGTCGATGAACGCTTTTCGTTCGGCGGGGTCGGTGCACAGGGTGAAGACTTCCTCGAACTGGTCGATCACGACCACCGTCTCACCCGGACCGTCCTTCGGCGTGAACAGGGCGGTGTGGGCGCGTGCCGGGTGCGGGCCGGGGGTGAGGATGCGGATGGCGGCCGGACGCAGCTGAGGGGAGGGTTCGGTCTGCAGGGCGGGGATCAGCCCGGCACGGAGGAGGGAGGACTTCCCGCTGCCGGAGGGCCCGAACACCGCGCTGAACCGGCGCCCCCGCACCAGCATCAGGACCTCGCCGACCAGCCGCTCCCGGCCGAAGTACCGTTCGCGGTCCCCCGGCTCGAATCGGGCCAACCCCTGGTAGGGCGGATCACTGTCGTCGGCAGCCACTGCCGCGGCGGTTGTCTCCGCGTCCGCCGCCAGCCAGCGCCGCTCCCACTCCTCGCCGTCGCCGCCGCACGCGGCTACATAGGCCAAGGTGACCGGTAACGACGGCAGTTGCTCACCGGCGGCCGCCCGCGACAGCGTCGTGAGGGAGTAGCCGGTACCGCGGGCCATGGCTCGGTAGGTGATCCCGCCCGCCTCCTGGCGCAGCTTGCGCAGCTCGAACGCGAACCGCTGCACCGGCCCGGCACCCGGATCCAACTCTCCCTCCTGGCGTCCCACCCAGCACCCTCCTCCGCCTCAGCGCCGAGTCGATTGCGCGGTCGGCCCGCGTCAACCTACGCATCCCGACAGGTGGCCGCAATGCTGCCTCATCCGCCGGTCTTCCTCCGCGCCCACCCCGTGACCAGCAGCGTGGCCTTTGTTGCGTACGGCAGGAGGGGGCTGCGCAACAACCACCAGACCGCGAAAACTCGGTGAAAGACGAGGCGGACGAGCTAGCAGAGCGGCCCCCGGACACGGGGCTCGATCTGCAAGCGCAATGACATACCTCGACACCGGGCGCCCGCAGACGGCGGGCGCTCTGCGGGCGATCACCGATCGGCCAGGAAACCAAGCGGAACAGGAGAACCGAGCATGACCGACAGCAATCAGGCACCGCCGTACCCGGCGGGCGGCGCGGGAATCTTCGACGTCGATCCCGCCCAGGACGGCATCAGCCAGGACCCCGCACAGGCAGTGACCGGAGACGTCGACGCCCTTCCCGAAGACTTGGAGCCGTGACATGGGAACCGTACAAGGAATGATCTCCGCCGCCCGCAAGCTCCTGGGCACCGGCGAACACCCGCCGGGCTCCAACCACAACGCCGTCACCGCCTGGTACGGATTCACCGGCCCGTGGTGCGACATGTCCATCAGCTACGAGGCGGCGCACTCGGACAACCTCAGCGCCGTGATGGGCAAGTACGCCCTCACCACCGCCCACGCACGGGCCTTCCAGAATCACGGCCGCTGGCACTACGGCATCGGCGGCATCCGCCCCGGGGACATCGTCTTCTTCGACTGGTCCGGCACCCGCTCCATAGGCAACATCGACCACGTCGGACTCGTCGAGGCCGTCCACTCCAACGCCACCATCACCACTCTGGAAGGCAACACTTCCGACGCCTTCCGCCGCAGGCTCCGCAACAGTGCCTGCATCGTCGGATACGGCCGCCCGGCCTACGGCAACGCCGCGCCCATGCCCGGCCACGACGGCATCCTGCGCCGCGGCTCGACCGGCAATGCGGTCAAGACACTGCAGAAGAACCTCAACACCGTCCTGCACACGAAGCTCACCGTCGACGGCCAGTTCGGTGCTGGCACCGAAGCAGCCGTGCGCGCCTTCCAGTCCAAGTACCACCTGGCGGTGGACGGCGCCTACGGCCCGCAGGCGGCAGCGGTGATGAAAGCCGCCCTGGCCGGACGCAGCACGCCCAGCAAGCCCGTACCGAAGCCGCCGACCGGAAAGCTGACCGTCGACGGCGAGTTCGGGCCCGCCACCTGCGCTGCCCTGCAGCGAGCACTGAACGCCCGCGGCGCGGCCAAGCTCGTGGTCGACGGTGCCTTCGGACCGCTGACAACCAAGGCTCTCCAGCACTACCTCAAGGTCGCCCAGGACGGCGTCGTCGGCCCGGTCACCGTCAAGGCACTGCAGCACCACCTCGGTGCGACCGCCAACGGCGTATGGGACGCGGATACCACCCGCCACCTGCAAAAGGCCCTCAACGCCGACACGTTCTGACCAACCCACGACAGGCACCACCCACAGGGGCCGGACGGATCCTGACACACCGCACCGGCCCCCCTCAACCCAACCGCCGAACCCTAACTGAACAGGGCGCTGCGGTCCTTGTCCGTCTGTGACGGGACGGACAAGGACCGCAGCACTCAAACCCCAAGGTCCCGCCACCCACTTCCGGCGGCGTGGCCGTCCTCTCCGACACCAGAGATTTTTTACAAAAAGGTAAACCAGGTGAGTCACATCCATCAGCCCATCAGTTGCGCCCACCGTTCCGGCGGTGGTTCACCGGTCACCGCGTACAGGGGCAATAAGACCTACTTCAGCGGCAAACGTCGAATGGAATTTTCCGCATAGCGCACGCGAAATAACGAGAGAGATGCTGGTTATGCAGGCTCAACTAGTGATCAAAATTCAGTCGCACGCCGCGGACGCGAATGAACTGGACGCTTTGACCCGGAATCTCTGGGAGGAACTGCGGTCTGTTGACGTCCCCAGCGTGGACCGGCCGGCCGCGGCCGAACGTCCGGAGGGCAGTCGAGGTCCGTGCGCCGAGACCATGGGCACGCTGGTGATCAGCGGGGTGACGTCGGCAGCCGCCATGAGCGCCATGGCGCGCACAGTGATCGCGTGGATCCGCCGCGACTGCGAACGGTCTGCCGAACTGGAGCACGGCGACAGCAGACTCACTCTCCACGGACTCTCCCGGGACGACTTGCACGCATTGAGTGAGGCGTGGGTGCGCGACGCGATGAACGGCACCGGCCGCGATCCAAGCCAGGACGGTGGCTGAGATGGGCCGCTATGCGCTGCTGGTGGCAACGGGCAGATACGACGACCCAGAACTGAGCCGACTCCGCTCGCCGGCCCAGGACGTCCGCGAACTGAAGGCCGTGCTGGAACATCCTGAGGTCGGTGGCTTCGACCAGGTCACCGTGTTGGAAGATGCCTGTCGTCAGGATGTGGCCGACGCGGTAGAAGCGGTCCTGGCCGACCGGCAGCCCGGCGATCTCGTCCTGCTGCACTTCTCCTGTCATGGTGTGCAGGATCCTTGGGGCCGACTCCACCTCGCCACAACGGACACCCGGCGAGGTCGGCTGACAGCATCCTCGTTGGCAGCCGATGACCTCAACCGCCTACTCGAGCACTCCCGGGCGCACGCCAAAGTCCTGCTACTGGATTGCTGCTACAGCGGCTCCTTCGCGGCAGGCCTCCGTCCCCGCGCAGGAGGAACCGATGTGCTGTCAGGCCAGTTCGCGGCACGTGGCTACGTGGTACTCACCGCCTCCAGCGCTCTGGAGTACGCCTTCGAAGGCGAAGTACTCTCCCTGGACTCACCGCGCCCGTCGGTCTTCAGCGGCGCAGTCGTATCAGCTCTCACCAGCCCCGAAACCGACCGGGACGGCGACGGATGGATATCGGTGAGTGACCTCCACGCGCACGTGTACTCCACTGTGCGGGCCCGTACCCAGCAGACTCCCACCTACTTCGCCCACGGAGTCCAGGGCGAGATCCGGCTTGCCCGGGCGCCGAGAAGCGATCTCGACTGGAACGATGTCCCTGGCAAACGTGCACGCGAACGGCCATGGGTCCCCGCAGTTGAGTCCGCCGCCCTCGGCGTCGCCGCCCTCACAGCGACTTCGGCCGCTACCGCCCCGCTGCTGGCCGACGACGGCTACGGGGGATATCTCATCCCTCTTGGTTCCCCGCCAGCACTCTGGTGGTACCTCGTTCCGATGCTGCTCGCTTCGCTCAGCGTCGCATGGTGGGCCGGGCGCGTCGCCCGCCGCAGAGTGATTCTCGCAGCATCCGCCTGTTTTGTGGCGGCCGGACTGATCGCCGGCCTCATACCGGGCACGGCCGTGCTACCCACCGCACGAGCCGTACAGGGCACGGCGGGAGGCGTGATGGCGGCATTCTCCGTCGCCAGTGCGATCGCACTGGCACAAACGGGAGAACGCCGATACACACTGCCCTGGGTCGCCATCCTCGGCCCGGTCGGTGCACTCGCCCCGATGACGCCGGAGGTCGACGCCTTGCCGAACCTGCTGGACGGGCGCTGGCCTTACCTACTCACCGCGCTGCTCGGCACACTGCCCCTCGCCGGCAGTTGGTTCCTGGGGTTCTTATCACCCGCACCCGCACCGGCAGCTGCACGCTCCGCTGTCCGCACGCCCCGCCCGCACTTGGCGGCCATCGGGGCGGTGTTCTTCGGGGCAGCGTTCACGGGTGTGGCAATGGCCAGCCGTACTGTCAAGCTCGGCAGCACCTATGCCCTGGTTCCCTGCACAGTACTGCTGGCTGTCGCTCTGGCGGTCGTACTCACGCTGCGCGGCCGGCAGAGCTTCATCTCCATCCGGTCAGCGGGCGCGCTACTTGTGGCAATGGCGGCGACGGCCACCACATCCGGAGCAGCGGCACTGGAGTCCTGGTTCGGGTCGTATATCCGTGGGACTACCGCTGGATCAATCGGTCCTCAGTACACTTTAGACCCCGCCCACGGTCATGGCGGCACCGTCTTCGCCGCCGCACTGACCGGGCTGGCCGTCGCCCCAGTGCTGGCACGTGGACTGCTGGCCAGGCTCTCGCACACCGCCGTCATACTGGGCGGCTTCGCAGTCTGCTGCGCCGGACTGCTCCTGCTGTCCACCGCTGCCGCATCTGTCACAGTGGCCGATCTGGGATGGCGCGCGGCACTCAGCAGTTTCGGTTTCGGGCTGCTGCTCGTCGCGCTGCTGCAGTCGCTGGCAGGCAGCACGACGGCTGAAGGCACAGGGGTCGCCGGCGCACTCGTTTCGTTCCTCTGGACGCTCTGCGTCATCACCTCCGCCTGGACAGATAACGCCAATATCTGGAAAACCGAGAAATTGACGGATGGTCCCGAACCCTCCGACGCAAGTGCACCCCCCTGGGTAGCAACCCTGCTCGGCGACGGTTTCCACATTCTGCTGATCACAGTCGCGATCGGCGTCCTCCTCGCCCTGCAGATCTCTCTCCGCGCACGAAGCCGCGAGTAGGGACGCGGCGACCACTGCCCCTGCTGCCGCGCTGTGGCGTAGCCAAGCGCCGTCAGCGGCACGGCACCAACGTACGACGGTGGCAGCGGCTCCAGCACGCTCTCCGGGTGGGGCCCGGTCTCAACAGGTCTTCCGGTACGGGACGCTGGGCAGGTATGTCTTCCAGTCGGCCCGCGACAGGCCCGCTCCGGCCCGCTTGCATACGTCGGCGACGAGGTGGGACGTGCCACCAGGCGACGGCGCACCGGGCGGTCCACCCGAGCGTGCGGCGTACCGGCTGCTCGGAGATCGCCACCCCGCCCCGGGGGCGGTCGAGGAATCCGGCCAGGGCGGCGTCGGCACGCTGGAGCGTGGCCACCTGGGGGGGCGATGCGCTCGCGCAGCTCGGCCAGGGCGGCGGTGTGCGCGGGCAGCAGCCGCTGACGGATGTGGTCGGCCGTGTGCCGGGCGGTGGCCTTGGCCTGGCTCTCGCTGGGGCGCGGGCGGCGCAGGGCCGTGACCGTGATCGCCTTGACCTCGATACCGTGCGCGGCGGCCTGCTCGGGCAGAACCGCGGTGACGGTGATCCGGGTCCGGGGGCGGTTGGGGGTGAGTTCCAGGGCGCGGCCGTCGGCGTAGACGACACGCACCCGGCCGGTGTCGCCGTCCTTCTCGGTGCGGTCGACGCCGAGCTGCTCGGCAACCGAGCGCGTGAGGGACTCAAGGCCGGCGGGGGTGGACAGTTCCATGAGGGGGTCTCCTTCGAGGAAGTGGACAGGGGACTCGGGGTGGTGCGCCTACGGCGCAGGGGGCTTGGCGTCGCGCTGGGCGTCGTGGCGCTCGGCGTCGGCGCGGGCGTCCCCGGCGGTGTATCCGGTGTCGCACCAGGCGTGGCAGAGCTGTCCGGGCGGGGCGTTGCAGGTCTCGCACCGTTCTTCGAAGTCCTCGGGCCTAAACGGCGGTGGGCTGCTCATGCCGGGACGTCCTTGATGTGCTCCGCCACCAGGCGGGCGGACAGGACCGGGGCCCTCGTCATCAGTGCCGCGCAGCTGGCCTGCCAGATCTGCCCCGGACTGGACGGGGATATCTGGAAGTTGGTGGCCGGGCTGACCTGCCACATGCGGCCGTGCGGGTCGGTCACGGCGTAGGTGAGGAACTGCGGGTCGTCCTGGCGGCCGTTGTCGCTCCAGTCAAGGCCAGCGGCGGTGAGGGCGCGGCCGAGCTGGGCGCAGCGTTCCGGGGTGGCGTGCTCGAACGATGCCACGGGATGTCTCCTCGCTCACACTCGAACTGACGCGTTCCATAATACCGTTTACGGCGGGTGGGGCAACTGGTTTCCCGGGGCTGCCCCACCCCTCCGGCACCGGTGCCACTAGGGGCGCGTGAGCATGTTGTTCCTGGGCGGCAGGGCGACCGTGCGGGCCTAGCGCGAGCCGGCGGTGAAGGTGGGAACGTCGGGGCGTGTGCGCTCGCCCGGGGTCATCAGCCAGCGCACGATCACACCATCTCCTTGGTCTCTGGGTGCGCCTGGGTTCCCCTGCGGCCGGTGCGGCCGCGCTGCTGCTGGGTGCGCAGAGACGTGACCTCGGCCCGGTACTTGTCTGCGCGGACCCTCTCCTCGGCGGCGCGCTCGAAGTAGTAAGGGGCCTTCCACTCCAGCACGTGGATGTCGCGGGCCTGCGAACCCGGGTAGTCGGCCAGCATCAGCGGCAGTACAGGGTGCGGTTGGGCGATGAACCAGCGCAGCGCGGTCCACCAGGCGGCCACGGCCGCTTTGCGCGCGGGGTGGGCGGACTGCGACTCTGCCGCGCAGCGGACCGCTTCGGCGTCGGCGTGGGCGGCGGCCCAGTTGAGGAACCGCAGCAGTCCGGGCGTCTCGCGCAGCCTGGACGCATCCAGGATCAGGGGTAGGTCGTCGCGCTGGGCGACGTCTTCGGCGCACGCGCGCAGAACGGCGGTGAGCGTGGCGGCCGTCTTCGGTGACGGCTCGTTCCCGGCGGCGGTCGACAGCGGATACACGGATACTTCGGGGTAGTCGCCGTAGTCACCGGGGTAGCGGGTCAGGCTGCCGTGGTAGCCGCTGTGGCCGTGGGCGAGCCGCGGCAGGGCGTCGTCGGGGGCGGTCGTCGCGTAGGCGTTGACCGGGCCGAGACAGGCGCGGACGGCGGTGAACTGGTCCCAGTGGCGGGGGTGGTGGGTTCCGGTGACGTGCACGCTGCCGCGCATCGCCCCGTGCAGCTCGAACACGACGGCGTCCGTGCGCCGGGGGCCGGCGGTGGCGCGCACGATGCCGGTGGGCGTCTCGATGGTGAGGGCGTCGGTGCTGGACATGGGCGGTTCCTCTCGCGGTAGGGCGGACGGCAAGTGCGGGAAGTCGCGGTGGTGGCCGGATCGGCCGTCCGCCCCGTGGAGCGGACGGCGTCGGCGGGTCACTCCTGCGGCTGCTTGTGACGGCGGAGGTTGCCCGGGTCGGTGAGGGAGGTCTCCTTGCCGCACGCGCACTGGGCCATGCGGCGGCCGTGCAGATGGGAGAACTTCGGGCCCGTCGCGCTGGCGTTGATGGTGCGGACGGTGCCGGGGACCGGCTCCTTGTTCGTGCAGTAGCCGTCCGGTGTCTTGGCGGGCTTGTCACTCATGGGCGTTCTCCTCGGTGGGCTCGTCGGGGTGGTACAGGGCGGGCGCGGGGTAGGCCAGGCGCGGTGACGTCGGGGCAGGGCGTGAGCGCTTCCTGCAGTTCACGGCGGTCCATGGGGTGCAGCCATCCGTCCCGTACGGTCCAGCCGCAGGCGCGCGGGAACGGCTCGTCGGCGGTCGTGGCCACCAGGACGGCGCGCCGGATGGTGCTGTACTCCAGGGCGAACGTCAGCAGCGCGAAGAACCGGAGGTAGCCCTCCTCGGTGTGCTCTACCCGCAGCGGCGACGCCCCGGCGGACAGAGACAGGTCGGCGGTGACGACCGTGTCGTTGGTGCGCTCGGCCACGATGTTGAACTGGTGGCTGCCCTCGCCGAGTGCGACGAGTAGGGCGGTGAGCGCGTTCATGGCGCGGCTCATGGCGGCCGCCGTGGCGGCGTCATCGGGACGGATCAGCTCCGGGCGTGCGGGCATGAGGGCTCCCTGCGGCTGGCGTGACGTGGGGTTGCGCCCCGACCGGGGCGCAGCGCAGCGGTGGTGATCAGTTCCAGTTCTCGGGGGCGGGGCGGCACCGGGCCTTGAAGGCCGCGGCCTCCTCCTCGGTGGCGGGGCGCCAGTCGGCCGTCTGCTCCGCGAGGGAGCGGAACACGGTCGACTCGACGTGTTCCCGGTGGTCGTCCGCACTCCGGTAGGTGATGTGGAACCGGTCAACGGCCGTGATCTGCACGGTTGTCGCACCGTCCCGGTGGTGGTCCCAGGAGACGTACTGGCCTTCCGCGAACTGGGGCATGGGTTTTCCTCCGTGCGTGACGGGCGGTGAGTACCGGGGGCCGGCGCGCGCGTGCTGTGGCGCGGCAGGGTCTTCTTGGCGCGCGGTCTGCTCCGCAGACGCGACGCGCTGCCGCTACGCGGCAGGGGCGGGCCGGGGAGCGCTCCGCGCTCCTGAGGCGGGGTGAGCGCTCCGCGCTCGGGCGGGGCGGCCTCTGCGGGCCTGTGGGGGCCGGGCGGGCACCCGTGGGGGAGTTGGGGCGCCCGCCCGGCGTTCAGGGGGTCAGACCGTGGTGAGGGCGAATGCCTTCTCCATCAGGTCGTTCGCTGCGCCGCTGATGACCCGCTCGGCGCGGGCCTCGGCCTTCTCTGCGTCGGTCTTGCCCCGGGTCGGGGCGACGTGGTTGGCGTACTCGGTGAGCGCGTTGTATCCGGCCCACCGCGTGCCCCGGATACCGGCCTGGGTGTCGGCGTGCTCGAACAGGTTCGAGATCGCCCCCCACCGCTGGCGCTGGTTGGTCTTGGTGCGGGCGTGGTCGCTGTCCTTGACCGGCCACAGCTCGTCCACCACCGACTTGAGCTCACTGAGCGTCATCTCGGCTTCGATCATGCGCTGGGCGGCCTGCTCGAACTCCTCGGCGTACTTGAACGTCAGACCGAGGGCGGAACGGGCCTGCGCGATACGGGCCTTGGCTCCGGCGGTGTGCCGCACCACGAACGAGGAACGGGCCCCGTGGATGGCCGCGCGCATGGTGTTCGCGCACACGACCCGGACCGGCGTCACCACGATGCGGAACGCGCTGCCTCCGTCGTGGCTGTTGAACGCCGCGATGTACAGATCCACGTCGTCGTTCCCGCCGATCGTGAGGGACTGCGGCATCTTCATGGTCAGGAACACCTGACGGCCGTCCCTGAGCGATCCGGCGGTCTCGAAGTGCGCTCCGGACTCGTCGGCCAGCAGGTTGAGGAACTCGGCGTGCTCCTCGTTCTGCACGGGGTGGTAGTCGCTGCCGACCACTCCGAGCGTCTGCGTGCGGCCGGTCTTCGGGTGCGTGCGCGCGGTCGCGAAGTGCTGCGCGACCTCCAGCGGCGCGACCCCGTCGGGCGTGATCTCGGTCGCGGTCAGGGGGAGAAGTCGCACGTTCCAGCCGGACAGAGACGCGATGCGCATGGCCTCCTCGGCGGTCATCGCGCCGTCGGTGACGGTGCCGAGCTTGTGCCAGGCGCTCGTGTTGGCGGAGGCGAAAGCGGCGGTGCCGTCGGTGAACTGCTCGATTTCGTGAGCCACTGGGGCTTCCCTTCTGGTGACGAACTTTCGGCGTGTCCGGTAGGGGGCCAACCCTTCCGAACTGGTTCCATAATACCTAACTCCGGGGGTGGGGCAACCGATTAAATCTCCGGCACGCCCCACCCCTGGAGCGACGCTCTGACCTGCGGCTACAGCGTGGCGAACTTGATGTCAGCAGCCGTCGCCGTAAGTGCAGTCCATGCACTGGTTGCCGCCGCAGTTCCCGCAGACGTAGTCACGGGGGACCGACTTGTCGGTGTCCTCGTCGTAGACAGCGTCACGGATGTAACCCCGGTCGCATGAGCAGGCGTTTACACAGGCCATGGGGGCTCCTGTTCCCGTCTGAGGTGTTGTGGTTTGGGCTCCTGGGCGCGAACGGCCAGGCCTACATCTGCCAGTGCTGCGGCAATGCGGTGACGCTCTCCGCGTGGACTCCGGTCAGTGCGGTGACGAACGCGCCGTTCCTGTACTCGCTGAGGCGGTAGAGAACAGACTCTCGTCCTCGGCGGTCCAGTTCGCGCTCAATGCGCGTCACCCAATAGCGGCCGTGGCAGCACTCCTGCGACCCGTGGTAGCTGACCAACTGCCCGATGCTGGGGCCGCTGTCCGCGTGCAGGGCGGCGGACAGGTTGGCCAGGGCCGTACCGAACGTGTAGGGCGGCAACGGCACGTCGGCCAGCGCGGGCCCGGTGTGCCCGGTCCGTACGCCAGAGATCCAACCCGACTCGAACAGGGGCCGGGCCAACTCGCGCACGGCGTGCGCGAAACCCGTGTTCGCGGGGAGCTGCTCCAGGGCGGCCCGGAATGCGGCCTCCATCTGCTCGCGCTCGCCCTCGGTCGCCGGAATGGCGCGGTGTGCGGGCTCAATGCTCGTCAGGCTCACAGTGACTTTCCCTCCGGTTGGTGTAGGTGGTGGGGATGCCCGGGGGGCCCGGTGGACCGGACCCCCCGGAATTTCCTCCTACTTCAGGCCGCGCGTCCGCAGAAATTCACTGATGCGGAATGCGACGGCGCGCACCGAAAGGGATGCACCCCGGAAGGTTCCGAGAATGCGGGGCCCGGTGTCGCTGTCGTGGATGATGTGGAACTCGAATCCCTGAGCGACCGGCAGAAGAATTCGGATGGGACCGGCTGTTGTCTCGAACCGGATAGACGTGGTGTTGTCGTCCTGGTTGTGCTCGATGACGGCGTCTCGGAGGAGTTCCGGGCGCGGGAGATAATTGGCGATCCGGCGGGCCTTCGCGGCCTGAGGGGTCGTGATCTCGTCCGTGCTGGGAGCGACCTTGCCTCCGCTGATGACGATTTCCACGCTGACGCCTTTCTGTTGACGAACGTTCGGCGGTGCCGGTTAGGGGGCCACCCCTTCCGACATGTTCCATAATACAGCAGTCTTGATCTGTTGCACCACCTCACGCGCAAAACTCCTGCGCTATCTCTTGCGCCATCTCCTGACCCTGACTGGCGGCCGGCCTCCGGGCATACCTGGTCAGCCGGCCTTTCCGCCGTGGTCGGGGAGCTGACATCCCCTCTGCTGCCGCTCTCCCTGCCCGAATGAGAGAAAAAGGGTGGGTGCGGGCGTGGGTGGCGCGGCGGCGTCGGGGATCGGGGCGGGTGGTTGTGTTGCGCGTCGGCGGGGCCTCCGCGCGCTGTCGTGGGGCCCTGGCGGGCACTGGGACGGTGTGAGTGGTCTGGTGGTCCAGCCTGTCTGTTGTTGGGCCGGTTCCTGGTTGGTCGGTCTTCCGGGGGTGTGTCTGCTCCTGTCTTCTCCTCGGTCTGTCTGTCTCCTGGAAGGTGTCGGTCCTGCCGGAGGCAGGCACACCCCCCAGGAACTGACCCAACATCCCTTGCCCCGAAAGGAGTTGGGCCCCGGAGGGGCCCTTTCCTTTCCTGGGTATTCCGTGATTTACTTATCTCACACGGAATACCAATCCAATTCCCTCCGCTTTTAAGGGAATCGGAGATTCCCCCAAATCTCTTCCTGGACAACACACATGACAACCCCTCAACTCATCCCCCAACTCAAACCTCAACCCCCCACCCACAAAACAAAACCAGCGCTTTACGCTTTTCCGTGCCGGAGGCACACCCGCTTTTCGTTCCGGAGGAACGCACGTTATGGAATGGCCGGAGGCCAATTCCATAACGCCCCACCGGAGGTGGGCAATTCGCGCGGGGACGCGCGAAACGAGCGGAGCGAGTATTCGGCTGCCGGAGGCAGAG